>NZ_JAQPCN010000009.1 GCF_028464225.1 Zeaxanthinibacter sp. PT1 | reverse complement strand
GTGCAAGCATTCTGCAGGGAGAACGATTATCTTGATCCTGGGGAGGGACTAGTGAGTCCCCGGCCGATTACCCTCTACCGCTAACCCGTCCAGGCCTATGACCTATTCGGGCAGGCCGCCTACTGCCAGCTGTCAACCGCTACGTGACTGTCTACGGCATACTGTCTGCCCTCCTTAAGTATAGGGCAAAAAAAAGACCCCTACATTGCTGTAGAGGTCTTCAAAGAAGGCGGCGGCCTACTCTCCCACCTAGTGGCAGTACCATCGGCGCAGACGGGCTTAACTTCCCTGTTCGGAATGGAAAGGGGTGGGCCCCGTCGCCATGGCCACCCAAGTTTTAAGTCCTTGTGCTCTTTAGGAGCCTGTGGACTGTCACATCACGGATGATGTAACAAATATCTTGACATAAAAGGATAGAATGTAAATGATCAAAAACGCGATCAAAGAGAAAGGAAGATAGTAACACTTTGAATTAAAGCAAGTCTCTGGCGCAAGCCTGACGGATAATTAGTACCACTCGGCTACGTACTTTACAGCACTTCCACCTATGGCCTATCAACGTGGTCATCTCCCACGATCCTTTAAAGAAATCTCATCTTGTGGCGGGTTTCGCGCTTATATGCTTTCAGCGCTTATCCCATCCCGACGTAGCTACCCGGCAATGCCCCTGGCGGGACAACCGGTACACCAGCGGTCAGTCCGACCCGGTCCTCTCGTACTAGGGTCAGGGCCACTCAAATTTCTAACGCCCGCAGTAGATAGAGACCGAACTGTCTCACGACGTTCTGAACCCAGCTCGCGTGCCACTTTAATGGGCGAACAGCCCAACCCTTGGGACCTTCTCCAGCCCCAGGATGTGACGAGCCGACATCGAGGTGCCAAACCCCCCCGTCGATGTGAGCTCTTGGGGGAGATCAGCCTGTTATCCCCGGCGTACCTTTTATCCTTTGAGCGATGGCCCTTCCATGCGGAACCACCGGATCACTATGCTCTACTTTCGTACCTGTTCGACCTGTATGTCTCACAGTCAAGCGCCCTTGTGCCATTGCACTCTACGTACGATTGCCAACCGTACTGAGGGCACCTTTAGAAGCCTCCGTTACTCTTTTGGAGGCGACCACCCCAGTCAAACTACCCACCACGCACTGTTCCCTGATTTACAGGGTTAGGCCCCGAACAAACAAAGGCTGGTATTTCAACAATGGCTCCACCACGCCTGGCGACGCAGCTTCAAAGCCTCCCAGCTATCCTACACATTGGTTGCCCAAGGTCAATACGAAGCTATAGTAAAGGTGCACGGGGTCTTTTCGTCCCACTGCGGGTAACCGGCATCTTCACCGATACTACAATTTCACCGAGCTCATGGTTGAGACAGTGTCCAGATCGTTGCACCATTCGTGCAGGTCGGAACTTACCCGACAAGGAATTTCGCTACCTTAGGACCGTTATAGTTACGGCCGCCGTTTACCGGGGCTTCAGTTCAATGCTTCATCCAAAAGGAATTACATCTCCCCTTAACCTTCCGGCACCGGGCAGGTGTCAGGCCCTATACTTCATCTCTCGATTTAGCAGAGCCCTGTGTTTTTGATAAACAGTCGCCTGGACCTTTTCACTGCGGCCCTGTATTGCTACAGGGCGACCTTTCTCCCGAAGTTACAGGTCTATTTTGCCTAGTTCCTTAACCATGAATCTCTCGAGCGCCTTAGAATACTCATCCCGACCACCTGTGTCGGTTTACGGTACGGGCCGCTATACTTGCTTTTCTAGGAAGATGTTAAGCTGGATTATCAACGCAGCCGTAGCCTTGTTGTACTATCTCCTCCTTACGAAGGATTCAACGCACAATTCCGTCTGTGCGCACCAACGCCACATCTCCGTCGCGTTTATTGTATAGCGGGTAGCGGAATATTAACCGCTTGTCCATCCACTGCCCCTTTCGGGTTCGCGTTAGGTCCCGACTGACCCCCAGCTGATTAGCATAGCTGGGGAAACCTTGGTCTTTCGGCGTGCGGGTTTCTCGCCCGCATTATCGTTACTTATGCCTACATTTTCGTTTGTAGCTCCTCCAGCATTCCTCGCAGAACACCTTCAGCGGCACTACAATGCTCCCCTACCACTCTGATCTCTTGATCAGAATTCACGGCTTCGGTGGTGTGCTTATGCCCGATCATTATCCATGCGGAACCGCTCGACCAGTGAGCTGTTACGCACTCTTTAAATGAATGGCTGCTTCCAAGCCAACATCCTGGCTGTCTATGCAGTTCCACCGCGTTTTTTCAACTTAGCACACACTTGGGGACCTTAGCCGGTGATCCGGGTTGTTTCCCTTTCGGACATGGACCTTAGCACCCATGCCCTCACTGCGCAAAAACATTTTACAGCATTCGGAGTTTGTCAGGAATTGGTAGGCGGTGAAGCCCCCGCATCCAATCAGTAGCTCTACCTCTGTAAAACTTATTTGCACGCTGCACCTAAATGCATTTCGGGGAGTACGAGCTATTTCCGAGTTTGATTGGCCTTTCACCCCTACCCACAGGTCATCCCAAGACTTTTCAACGTCAACGGGTTCGGTCCTCCACTGTGTGTTACCACAGCTTCAACCTGCCCATGGGTAGATCACACGGTTTCGCGTCTGCCACTGCTAACTAAAACGCCCTATTCAGACTCGCTTTCGCTCCGGCTCCGATCCTTAAAATCTTAACCTCGCTAGCAACGGCAACTCGTAGGCTCATTATGCAAAAGGCACGCCGTCACCCCCAAAGGGGCTCCGACCGCTTGTAAGCGTATGGTTTCAGGTTCTATTTCACTCCCTTGTTCAGGGTTCTTTTCACCTTTCCCTCACGGTACTGGTTCACTATCGGTCTCTCAGGAGTATTTAGCCTTAGCGGATGGTCCCGCTAGATTCACACAGGGTTTCTCGTGCCCCGCGCTACTCAGGATACCACTATCAATAACGCTCTTTACCCGTACGGGACTATCACCCTCTCTGGTGCAACTTTCCAGTTGCTTTCGGTTCATTACGCATCGAATGTCGTGGTCCTACTACCCCAATATTGCCGAAACAATATTGGTTTGGGCTTCTCCGATTTCGCTCGCCACTACTCTCGGAATCACTGTTGTTTTCTCCTCCTCCGGCTACTTAGATGTTTCAGTTCACCGGGTTTACTTCCCTTGCGGGATACTATACCTTCAGTATAGTGGGTTGCCCCATTCAGACATCTGCGGATCATATCGTATGTGCCGATCCCCGCAGCTTTTCGCAGCTTATCACGTCTTTCATCGCCTCTGAGAGCCTAGGCATTCCCCATACGCCCTTAATCAGCTTGTCGCCTTTGCTTTAATCTATTCGTGTACTTTCGTACCCTCTCTTTTTGATTCGTGTTTCATTACTATTATAATGTATAGATCCTGGATCTATACATCACTCTATCCCAATATGTCAATGAACTTTCCTTTGCGCTTCTCAAAACTAAACCTCTCAAATACCTCTTGATATCCAAGCATTCAGCCTTTTACACCCAAATTCTCTCAAAACCTTGACCTCCCTCCCGGGCGCCTTCAGTCGTTGAGCTTCTAGTGGAGAATACCGGAGTCGAACCGGTGACCTCCTGCGTGCAAGGCAGGCGCTCTAGCCAGCTGAGCTAATTCCCCGTCTTTCTTTCCTCGCCAGGGACCCTTCAGCCCCTTTTGAAGCAGTTGACGGTAGCCCCAACTTCTAGAATTTCCAATACTTTTATTCTCAATGAACGTAATTTCTTAAAAAGGTTACCCCCTCCAAGACTTGTAGTCTCAGGCAGACTCGAACTGCCGACCTCTACATTATCAGTGTAGCGCTCTAACCAGCTGAGCTATGAGACTGCATTACAGTTGTTCATGCCGCAAAAACAGCACAAACTATTTTTTAAAATAATGGTAGACCAGAAAATCAATTTAATACCAGAGAAGGCCAGGATGAAAGTACCCTGTTGGATCGCGTTTCTCTAGAAAGGAGGTGTTCCAGCCGCACCTTCCGGTACGGCTACCTTGTTACGACTTAGCCCTAGTTACCGGTCTTACCCTAGGCCGCTCCTTACGGTGACGGACTTCAGGTACCCCCGGCTTCCATGGCTTGACGGGCGGTGTGTACAAGGCCCGGGAACGTATTCACCGGATCATGGCTGATATCCGATTACTAGCGATTCCAGCTTCACGGGGTCGAGTTGCAGACCCCGATCCGAACTGTGACCGATTTTATAGATTCGCTCTCCGTTGCCGGATGGCTGCTCACTGTATCGGCCATTGTAGCACGTGTGTAGCCCAGGACGTAAGGGCCGTGATGATTTGACGTCATCCCCACCTTCCTCGCGGTTTGCACCGGCAGTCTCGCCAGAGTCCCCAGCATTATCTGTTGGCAACTGACGACAGGGGTTGCGCTCGTTATAGGACTTAACCTGACACCTCACGGCACGAGCTGACGACAACCATGCAGCACCTTGCAAAATGTCCGAAGAAAAAACCGTCTCTGGTCCTGTCATTCTGCATTTAAGCCCTGGTAAGGTTCCTCGCGTATCATCGAATTAAACCACATGCTCCACCGCTTGTGCGGGCCCCCGTCAATTCCTTTGAGTTTCATTCTTGCGAACGTACTCCCCAGGTGGGATACTTATCACTTTCGCTTGGCCGCCGAGCCCGAAAGCCCGACAGCTAGTATCCATCGTTTACGGCGTGGACTACCGGGGTATCTAATCCCGTTCGCTCCCCACGCTTTCGTCCATCAGCGTCAGTCAATAGTTAGTGACCTGCCTTCGCAATCGGTGTTCTATGTAATATCTATGCATTTCACCGCTACACTACATATTCCGGCCACTTCACTATAACTCAAGACAACCAGTATCAAAGGCAGTGCTATGGTTGAGCCACAGCCTTTCACCCCTGACTTAATTGCCCGCCTGCGGACCCTTTAAACCCAATGATTCCGGATAACGCTCGGACCCTCCGTATTACCGCGGCTGCTGGCACGGAGTTAGCCGGTCCTTATTCTTACGGTACCGTCATCGGAGTACACGTACTCCTTATTCTTCCCGTATAAAAGCAGTTTACAACCCGTAGGGCCGTCTTCCTGCACGCGGCATGGCTGGATCAGACTTTCGTCCATTGTCCAATATTCCTCACTGCTGCCTCCCGTAGGAGTCTGGTCCGTGTCTCAGTACCAGTGTGGGGGATCCCCCTCTCAGGGCCCCTACCCATCGAAGCCTAGGTGAGCCGTTACCTCGCCTACTAACTAATGGGACGCATAGCCATCTTCTACCGCCGAAGCTTTAAACATTCAGATGATGCCATCAAATGTTATTATGGGACATTAATCCACGTTTCCATGGGCTATTTCCTAGTAAAAGGTAGGTTCTATACGCGTTGCGCACCCGTGCGCCACTCGTCAGCGGAAAAGCAAGCTTTTCCCTGTTACCGTTCGACTTGCATGTGTTAGGCCTGCCGCTAGCGTTCATCCTGAGCCAGGATCAAACTCTTCATCGTTTGATTTTAAATAATGTTCGCGACCATAAGTCAACAAGAGTTTCCCCTCATCCCTTTATAGCCCCAATGGTCTCAAAATGATTTTCTGTTAATTTTTCGATTCTATTAC
>NZ_JAQPCN010000008.1 GCF_028464225.1 Zeaxanthinibacter sp. PT1 | reverse complement strand
CTGATCACTATCAATGATAACCAGGCTACCGGGAATATCGTCGATAACGATGGTGGAGCCGGAACCGGAATTGATTTTGCCAGTGATGATGTCACCGTGAACGAGGCTGATGGTACGGCTACTTTTACCGTAACCCTTAGTGGTGCGGTGCAAGGTGGATTTACCATCGATTACGCTACTGCTGATGGTTCTGCCGAAGCTAACGGGGATTATAACACCAAGAATGGTACACTGACTTTTGCCGGGAACGACGGGGAGACTCAGGACATTGTAATTGACATTAACGAAGACCTTTTAATTGAGAATACTGAAGATTTCTTTGTGAATCTTTCTAACCTCTCTACCACCCTGATCACCATTATCGATAACCAGGCAACTGGGAATATCATCGATAACGATGGTGGAGCCGGTACGGGAATCGATTTTGCCAGTGATAATGTAACCGTGAACGAGGCGGATGGTACGGCTACTTTTACCGTAACCCTTAGTGGTGCGGTGCAAGGCGGATTTACCATCGACTACGCTACTGCTGATGGTTCTGCCGAGGCTGATGGTGACTACGATGCTGCTACCGGTACACTGACCTTTGCCGGTAATGACGGGGAGACCCAGCAGATCGTGATCGATATCAACGAAGATGTACTGATCGAAGCGACTGAAGATTTCTTTGTAAACCTTTCTAACCTCTCTACGACCCTGATCACCATTAATGATAACCAGGCAACTGGGAATATCATCGATAACGATGGTGGAGCCGGAACCGGAATTGATTTTGCCAGTGATAATGTAACCGTGAACGAGGCTGATGGTACGGCTACTTTTACCGTAACCCTTAGTGGTGCGGTGCAAGGTGGATTTACCATCGATTACGCTACTGCTGATGGTTCTGCCGAAGCTAACGGGGATTATGACACTAAGAATGGTACGCTGACCTTCGCCGGGAACGACGGGGAGACTCAAGCGATCGTGATCGATATCAACGAAGATCTTTTAATTGAGAATACCGAAGATTTCTTTGTAAATCTTTCTAACCTCTCTACGACCCTGATCACCATTAATGATAACCAGGCAACCGGGAATATTATCGATAACGATGGTGGAGCCGGAACCGGAATTGATTTTGCCAGTGATGATGTCACCGTAAACGAGGCGGATGGTACGGCTACTTTTACCGTAACCCTTAGTGGTGCCGTGCAAGGTGGATTCACCATCGATTACGCTACTGCTGATGGATCTGCCGAAGCTAACGGAGATTACGATGCTGCTACCGGTACACTGACCTTTGCCGGTAATGACGGGGAGACCCAGCAGATCGTAATTGATATAACCGAAGACCTTTTAATTGAGAACACGGAAGATTTCTTTGTAAACCTTTCTAACCTCTCTACGAGCCTGATCACTATCAATGATAGCCAGGCTACCGGGAATATCATCGACAACGACGGAGGTGGAACTACAGGGATCACTTTTGCCAACGACGATGTAACCGTGAACGAGGCGGATGGTACAGCTACTTTTACCGTAACCCTTAGTGGTGCCGTGCAAGGCGGATTTACCATCGACTACGCTACTGCTGATGGTTCTGCCGAAGCTGACGGGGATTATGACACCAAGAATGGTACGCTGACCTTCGCCGGGAACGACGGGGAGACGCAAGCGATCGTGATTGATATCAACGAAGACCTTTTAATTGAGAACACGGAAGATTTCTTTGTAAACCTTTCTAACCTCTCTACGAGCCTGATCACTATCAATGATAGCCAGGCTACCGGGAATATCATCGACAACGACGGTGGTGGAACTACAGGGATCACTTTTGCCAACGACGATGTAACCGTGAACGAGGCGGATGGTACGGCTACTTTTACCGTAACCCTTAGTGGTGCCGTGCAAGGTGGATTCACCATCGACTACGCTACTGCTGATGGATCTGCCGAAGCTAACGGGGATTATGACACCAAGAATGGTACGCTGACCTTCGCCGGGAACGACGGGGAGACGCAAGCGATCGTGATCGATATCAACGAAGATGTTTTGATCGAGGAGACCGAGAGCTTCTTTGTGAACCTTTCTAACCTCTCTACTACCCTGATCACCATTAATGATAGCCAGGCTACCGGGAATATCATCGATAACGATGGTGGAGCCGGAACGGGAATTGATTTTGCCAGTGACGATGTAACCGTGAACGAGGCGGATGGTACGGCTACTTTTACTGTAACCCTGAGTGGTGCGGTACAAGGTGGATTCACCATCGATTACGCTACTGCTGATGGATCGGCTGAAGCTGATGGTGACTACGATGCTGCTACCGGTACACTGACCTTTGCCGGTAATGACGGGGAGACTCAAGCGATCGTGATCAACATCAACGAAGACCTTTTAATAGAGAATACCGAAGATTTCTTTGTGAATCTTTCTAACCTCTCTACGACCCTGATCACTATCAATGATAGCCAGGCTACCGGGAATATCATCGATAACGATGCAATCGCAGGAACCGGGCTCGATTTTACAGCCACTGACGTGAATGTAAATGAAGACGGGATCAGTGCTGTATTTACCGTTGTTTTAACGGGAGCAACACAGGAAGGATTCAGTGTTGATTTTGCAACCTCTGACGATACCGCCGAAGCTCCTGCTGATTATACCACTAATGCCGGCACTTTAACTTTTGCTGGAAATAACGGGGAGTCGCACACTATCGAAGTGTTCATTGAAGACGATGAGTTGATCGAATTCACTGAGTCATTCCAAGTGAGCTTATCCGGACTGACAACAGACCTGATTACGATCAATACGCCTGTGGCCACCGGAAATATCCTGGATAACGATGCCATTGATGGAACAGGACTCCACTTTGCTGCCACCGATGTAATGGTGAACGAGGCGGATGGTACTGCCACATTTACAGTAACCCTCAGTGGAAATGTTCAGGGTGGATTCACCGTGGATTATACGACCCTGGAGATATCTGCTACTGACAATATGGATTACACTGAGACCAGTGGAACTCTGATCTTTGCGGGGACTGACGGTGAGTCTTATGACATCATTGTTCCTATAATTGATGATATCATTATTGAAAGCACAGAGATCTTTATAGTAAGGTTGTCTGATGTTTCCAATACCCTTGTAAATATCAACAATATGGATGCTTCAGGAACTATACTGGATAATGATAGCGATATTGATTTCCCTGCAGATGCAACAGTTAGCTGTGATGAGATCCCGGCTGTCGCTGAAATTGACCTGAATGCAGAAGGATGTGCATATACCGTTGAATTTGAAGAACTGATCAGCGGCCAGGACGACGAATGTGCTACGGAGTATACCATATCCAGGACATGGACGGTAACTGATTGTGTCGGTAATGTACGTGAGCACAGTCAGGAGATCACCGTGGTAGATACGGAAGCACCTGAATTTGTGGAAGCATTGCCAGCGGATATGACTGTGACCTGTGATACCGTACCTGAAGCCGCGGTACTTACTGCCATCGATAACTGTAATCCGGAGGTTACTGTTGTCTTTGACGAATCAGTAACTAACGATGCGAATTGCATGGATGGGTATATGATCACTAGGGTATGGACGGCTACAGACTGTGCAGGAAACAGTGTAACGCACACCCAGACCATTGCCGTACCTGCTACTGGACCAATCACGGCCAGTGCATACGAAGAAGAGGTTTCGCTCTTATGCGGTGATGAAAT
The DNA here is from genome assembly GCF_028464225.1 of Zeaxanthinibacter sp. PT1. Lineage (GTDB taxonomy): Bacteria > Bacteroidota > Bacteroidia > Flavobacteriales > Flavobacteriaceae > Zeaxanthinibacter. The sequence goes on along the minus strand of NZ_JAQPCN010000008.1, from coordinate 15,310 downwards.
TCCTGCAATTCCTAACCTGGAATTTTCCGGGGGATGTGGGGAGTACCAGGTAGATTATACAGAAGAGACACAGCACTCTGAAGATTCTGAAGATTTCATGATCATCAGGAGCTGGAACGTAACTGATGCCTGTGGTAACACTGCGCTCTTTGAGCAGTTCATTTTTGTACTGCAGCCTGCCCTGGAAACGATCGCAATCGACATCTGCGTGGAGGATCCGGCTATCGACCTGGTCAACTACCTGCCTGCAGGCTTTGACACTGATGGAACTTTTGAATTAGTATCCGGAAATACCGAAATGCAGGGAAGCACTTTTGATCCTTTTGAACTGGAGGTTGGGGTCTACCAGGTACAATATACCTCAACAGGAGGCACTTGTAAGTACTATGTGGACTTTGAAATCGCCGTGAATTCTGACTGCGTTCCTTGTGGACGAGAAAATATAATAGCATCAAAAACCGTTACTGCTAATGGAGATGGTAATAATGATTACTTCGAGATCTCGGGAGTTGACTATTGTGACTTCAGTTTTCACGTGATGATCTTTAACCGTTGGGGTGCGAAAGTATTTGAAGGGCAGGACTACCAGAACGACTGGGGTGGCTATTCCCCTAATAGCGCTTTCGGTAACTCGGGTATGCTTCCTGCAGGAACCTACTATTACATCATCGAGGTGAGTAATAAGGAAATGGAGCCTATTAATGGTTATATCTATCTCGGAACCAACTAAACCTACTAAAATGGAAAGTTTAAAAACATACATCGTATTGATGCTACTCGTGGTATACTCTTCTGTAAATGCACAGCAGTTACCACAGTTCACCCAATACATGTTCAACACCATATCCGTGAACCCGGCCTATGCAGGCAGCAGGGGAACCCTGAACCTGACGGCCTTACACAGGAACCAATGGACAGGAATAGAAGGTAACCCGAGGACTAATACCTTTTCACTGCATGCCCCTTTACGGAATGACAGGATTGGGTTGGGACTATCTTATATCAACGACCGACTTGGATTTGAAAAGACCAACTATATCTACGGGGATTTCTCATATACTATCCCGGTAACCCAGGCTGCAAAACTCTCATTTGGATTAAAAGCCGGGTTTACCAATTATTACCTGGAAAGTCCAGATGGCAGCGACCCTTTTTTCAACGCGAATTTTACGCAGTGGTCGCCTAACCTGGGTGCAGGAACATTTTTGAGTACTGATCGCTGGTATGTTGGTATCTCCTCCCCTCGCATACTGAATACCGATCTTAACGAGGGAGAATTCCAGGCCGTTGAACGAAATAGTTATTACGCCATCGGCGGCTACGTGGTGGATATCTCAAGCAATTTGAAATTCAAACCTACCATGTTGAGCAAATTCACCAATGGTGCTCCTTCTTCTTATGATCTTTCGGCCTATTTCCTTTATTCCGAGAAGATCTGGTTTGGTGCCACTTACAGGTTGAATAATTCTTCCGGATTCGGAGCCCTGATCGATTACCAGATCAGCAAAGACTTCCGGATAGGTTACGCATATGACACACCCACCGGGGACCTGAAGCCATATTCCTCGGGAACACACGAAGTAATCCTGATCTATGAGACAGGGTTTAAAAAACTAGGACCTGCAAAATCGCCCAGGTACTTTTAAAAACCGCATTATGAAGAACCAATACACTAAGATTCTGATAGTGCTTCTGAGCTTTACCCTACAATTGGGTATGGCTCAATACGGGGCGCAGAAAAGAGGTGACTATTTTTTCGGCCAGTTTGCCTACAGTAAGGCGATCGTGGAGTATGAAAAAATGGTTGAAGGAGGTTTTAACCTGGATCATGCCCATCAGCAGCTGGCAGAATGCTACCTTCTAATCCGGGATTTCAAAAAAGCCCTGCCTCATTTTGAAAAGATCATCAACAACAGCAGTGTCCCCACGGATTACTATTTTAAATATGCCATGGCCCTTTATAGCGATGGCCAGTACGATGAATCTGAAAAATGGCTGAAAAAATATAAGAAATACAATAAGAATGATTCGCGCGTAAAGCGATTCCTGAAAGACGGAAATTTAGCTTCAGTAGTATTTAACAGCCGGCAGCGCTATAGCGTGGAACTTGCCGATTTTAATACGGAAGAAAGCGATTTCGGGGTATTTGCCCGTAATGGGTACCTCTACTTTGCTTCTTCGAGCAAAGAGCAGGTAGCCGGTGATGAATACGGCTGGAACGATGAACCCTGGTTAGACCTTTTCCGAATCCGGGAAGATGTTCCCGGTGCTGTACCGGAATTGGTGAACGGGGACGTGAACACTAAATACCACGAAAGTAACCTGATCTTTACCACCGACTATAAAAAAGACACGGTTATCTATTTTACCAGGAACAATTTCTATAAGAATAAGAAGGCCTACGGTATTGAAAAAGAGCTGAACCTGAAGATATACAGGGCGGAGAAAGAAGATGGAGAATGGAAGGTAAACAAAAGCCTGCCCATGAACAGTGATTATTACTCCACCGGACACCCTTATGTGAGCCCGGATGGCAGGCGAATCTACTACACCTCTGACAGGCCCGGAGGTTTCGGCGGCACCGATATATATTATTCTGAAATCCACGAAAGAGGAGGAATAGGCCCGCCGATCAATGCCGGCCCGGTAGTGAATACCGAAGGTAACGAGATGTTCCCCTTTATCAATAACGAAGACCAGTTATTCTTCTCTTCCGACGGACACGTTGGTTACGGGCAGCTTGACGTTTTCTCCACCATCTCCGATGAATCAGGAAAGATCGTGGATGTGATCAATCTGGGAACCCCGGTGAATTCAGGTGCGGACGACTTTGGTTACTATGCCCATGAGAACGGTATTTTTGGATATATCAGTTCTAACCGCGAAGGCGGAAAAGGCAGTGATGATATTTATAAATTTAAGTTTACTCCGTCTCTAACCGTAGAGGGATATGTACACGACGGGGTTAACGGGAAACCCCTGGACAGTGTACGCATCACCATCTATGATCAGAAAACAGGAATCAAAGAAGGAGAGGTGATTACAGATTCCAACGGCTTCTACAGTATGTTCATTAACAGGGAGCGTAATTATATGCTGGAGGCGGTCCGGAGGACCCACCCTCATAAATCAGTGTATTTCAACACTTATGTAACGCCCATCACTACCCGTATTATGAGGCAGGACATCGTCCTGGAACCGGTACTGGACCTGAAACTCCTGGCCAACCTGAAAAAAATCTATTTTGATTTCAATAAACACGACATCAGGCCCGATGCCGCATGGGAACTGGACAAGGTCGTCAAGCTGATGACAGTCACTTACCCTGACATGATCATCCGCCTGGAAGCCCATACAGACCCGGTTGGTAGTTATGCTTACAATGATAACCTCTCGGAAAGACGAGCCAAATCAACTTATGAATACCTGATCGCCCATGGGGTATCCCCGGAACAGATCGTGTCTTATAAAGGTTTTGGCAAACGGGAACCAATTAACGATTGTACGGGCAGAGCAGACTGTACACCGGACGAACTGGAGCTCAACAGGCGTACAGAATTCCCTATCGTCCAGATCAAAAAAGGAAGGCAGCTTCTCGCTAAGCAATAGGATAAACTGTTTATCATCATAAAAGTAAAAGAGACAGGAGAAATCATTGTCTCTTTTTTTTTTGACTCAACCCAGTATAAATCATTTTATGCCACATTGTTGAAAAGCCTTTATATTTGAAAAAAACTGACTGATGAAAAAGTTTTCCTCCGCACTTCTCCTGTTGCTCCTATCCATCGTATCCTGTAAGAACGGTCAACCAGAGAAAGCCAAAACTGTTGAAAAAGAAAAGACCATATTAGAAAAAGTAGCTTATGCCCACGGTTATGAAAACTGGGACGATGTACGGCAACTTCAATTCACCTTTAATGTAGACAGGGACACCACTCACTATGAAAGAAACTGGGTCTGGGAACCGGGCAGCCAGGAAGTGAGTATGCGGGTTGCTTCTGATACTGTAAATTTTAACCGAACCACCGTTGACAGCCTTAGCATGAAAGCCGACGCCAGTTTCATCAACGACAAATACTGGCTGCTTGCTCCTTACCAACTGGTCTGGGACCAGGGTAATTTTGAATATGAACACCAGGAAGGCGCCACAGCTCCTATCTCGGGGAACAAAATGCATAAGCTGACCATCGTATATGGGAAAGAAGGGGGTTATACCCCCGGCGATGCATATGATTTTTACTTCGGGGATGATTACCTGGTAAAGGAATGGAGTTTTAGGAAAGCGAATGCCCCGGAGCCCAGTATGAGCACCACCTGGGAAGACTATAAAGATTTTGGTGGTTTGCTGATCGCCACCATGCACAACAACCCCGGTAGCGGATCCAAACTTTATTTTACGGACCTCAAAGTTACGATGGAATAAATGCCTAGCGTTTTGCTTTAAGACGAAAGGTAGCCAACAGTACGATCAATGCCCCTCCTAATAAGACCATAAAGCTCACTTTTAAGGAAGAACTCTCGGCCAGGAATCCGAGTACAGGGGGTGCCATCAAAAACCCCGCGTAACCGGAGCCGGCAATGAAAGCGACGCCCTGTGAGGAGTCAACTCCTTTTACATGCCCCCCGATGCGGAACAATTCCGGGATGATCACGGAAAAGCCCAAACCGATCAGGGCAAAGCCCAGTATAGCCAGGTAAGTGAAGGTTGCCAGTACCGCCAGGTAACCCGCTATAGCAATAAAGATCCCAAGCGCGACTATTTTAACCGATCCTATCCGGTCACTGATCCCGTCTCCCAGGAAACGCCCCAGGGTCATGGTGATGGAAAACGCAAGGAATCCGGATCCTAATAGTACTTCGGGCGCCATACTGATCTCTTCCAGGAAAAGGGCACTCCAGTCCACGATAGCACCTTCACTGGCCATGACAATAAAGGAAACTATTCCCAATAAAAGCAAGGGGCGAAAAAGCCGAAAGCTGAATGGCTCTTTCTCTACCGGGGCTGCCGTAATATGAAGGTAGTGTCGGTGTAAGCTATAGTTGATTATAAGCACAACCAAAACGATGATCAGCATGTGGATGGCAGGAGACGGCATAACCGGAATTAAAAAGCTTCCCAGGCCCGCAATCACCCCTCCCAGGCTGAAAAACCCGTGGGCCGAAGACATGAACTTCTTCCCATCTTCTTTCTCTATTTCCGTCACCAGGGTATTCATGCCAATATCCATAAAACCATTGGCAGCCCCGAAAAAAAATAATGACAGCATTAACAGGTAATAGTCCGTGACCACTAAGGGCAGCAAGGCTGTTACACTACCGGCCAGGACGGCATACCAGGTAGCCTTACCCACCCCGATGCGGTTGATCAGCTTTGGTGCGACAGGGAAGATGGCAAAGACCCCTAAAGACAGGCAGAAAAGGGCGATCCCCAGGCTCGCCTTATCTATTCCCAATTGACTTTTTACCGTCGGGATATAGATCGCCCAGGTACCGAACCATATATTAAGACTTGCAAATACCCAGGCCGGGGCAAAATACCGGGCTTTGGAGAGGATCAGTCGGAGTGATTTCATAGATACAAATGAATCCCGGTAATGGTACAGGGACATTTAGTATTAAATATAAATCACTTCCGAATGATTCAGGAAACTTTTTCGAGAATTCCTTTCTTAAGCAATTGGCCAAAATGGTACATGTCTTCGTAACTGCAATAAAACGGGGCCGGGGCCAGGCGAATAACATTGGGTTCTCGCCAATCGGGGATCACCCCGTTTTCCATCAGCCAGTCAAATAATTCGCGCCCTTCTCCATGCAGAAATACAGAAAGCTGGCAGCCACGGTCTTCCGGGGTAATGATCTCAAAACTGCTGTCCACTTCCTTATCTATCTCCTTCAGGATGAATTCCAGGTAAGCCACGATCTGGTTACGCTTTTCTATCAGCGCCGGCATCCCAACCTCATCAAAAAGCTCCAGCGAAGCCAGGTAGGGTGCCACTGAAAGGATGGGGGCGTTGCTCAGCTGCCAGGCATCTGCGGTGGCAATCGGTTCAAACTCGGGTCGCATAAGGAAACGGGTTTCCTTTTTTGTACCCCACCATCCTTCGAACCTGGGAATATCGGTACGGCCCAGGTATTTTTCATTGATATAAACCCCGGAAGCATTGCCCGGACCACTATTCATATACTTATAACTGCACCAGGCCGCAAAATCGACCTTCCATTCGTTTAGCTTCAGGGTTACATTTCCCGCGGCGTGCGCCAGGTCCCAGCCTACTTTGGCACCTACCTCGTGTCCTGCTTCCGTAATGGTCTTCATATCAAAAACCTGCCCGTTGTAATAATTAAGTCCCCCGATCATTACCAAGGCCAGCTCCTCCCCTACTTCATGAATTTTTGCAACTACGTCTTCCGTTCTCCAGAAATTTTCGCCATCCCTCTTGTTCACCGTTACTATGGCCTCTTCAGGGTCCAGCCCATGATAGCGGACCTGGCTTTGCAACATGTATTGATCCGAAGGGAATGCTTTTTCTTCGCAGAGGATCTTGAATCGTTTTTTATCAGGGCGATAAAAAGAAACCATCAGTAAATGAAGGTTCACGGTCAGGGTGTTCATGACCGAAATTTCCTCGGGTTTAGCCCCGACAATCTTTGACAGCGGAGCTGCCAGCCGTTCGTGGTAATCCCACCATGGCTTGTCTGCTTTAAAATGACCTTCTACCGCCATATTCTTCCAGTCAGACATCACCTCGTCTATATACTTCTGTGTGCGTTTTGGTTGTAAACCCAGGGAGTTCCCGGTGAAATAGATGACCGGCTTACCGTTGTGTTGTGGAAAATGAAACTCCGATCTATAGGACCTGAGCGGGTCTTCTTCATCAAGTTTTCTGGCGTAAGCGAGGGTATTCTGAAAATCCATCCGGTGTTTTTTTCAAAAATACGACAAGCGGGGTGATATCTCCACATGACACTTAAAAGTTCTGCCCCTCATCGCCGGTATCGCATCTCTATCAGGTGCTTTTGGAACCCCACCTTCTCGTAGGCCCGTATGGCAGGGTGGTTCTCTGTATAGACTGTCAGTCTCATTTCATCCAATCCATTTTTATGTGCCCAGTGAGCCAGGTGTTCCATAATGAGTTTATTAACCCCTTTCCCCCTGTATTCCGGATCAGTATACATAAATCCCAGGTAAGCATAATTCTGATGGTCAAGGTAGGGCCTTGCGGGTTTGGGGCGAGCATAACCACATGCAATTATCTTCCCGTCTTTTTCAGCTACGAGGAAATGTACCTCCTTATTGCTTATCAGGTCCTTGAGGTCGTAATAGGTGACCGGGTCCGGTTTGATAGTCGGGTCCATGGGCCGCTCGGCCCTGATGAGTTCCTGTTCAAAACGGGCTAAAGTCTGCAGGTCTTGCTGCTCAGCTTGTCGTATATTGATCGCCATGGTTGATATGCTTTAAACTGTGCCAGAATTGGCTATTTTTGCATAAAATGAAGATATGCATTTTCTGCCTGAATCACTGGAATGGTACGTGGAGAATCACTCCCAGGACGAGCCCGAACTCTTAAAAGAACTCACCCGTGAAACCCATCTCAAAGTAATTCAGCCGCGCATGCTGACGGGCCACTACCAGGGCCGGCTTTTGAGTATGCTTTCCAAGTTGCAACGTCCGCGTCATATTCTGGAGATTGGAACCTATACCGGTTATTCTGCCATTTGCCTGTCTGAAGGACTGCACCCGGAAGGTACCCTGCATACCATAGACGTCAATGAAGAATTGCATGCCATGCAAAGAAAGTACTTCGACAAATGTGGCTCCGGGGATCGTATAGTTCAGCATACCGGGAATGCACTTGATATAATCCCAGGGCTTTCTATCCATTTTGACCTGGTGTATATCGATGCCGAAAAGAAAGAATACCTTTCTTATTACGAGGCTGTGATGGAAAAGGTGAACCCGGGTTGCCTGATCATTTCAGATAATGTGCTTTGGTCCGGCAAAGTGCTTGAGGAAGTTAAAGCGGGTGATAAGACCACACCGGTTCTTTTAGAATACAATAAAAGGCTTAAAGATGACCCCAGGGTAGAAACGGTCCTGCTATCTATTCGCGACGGGCTGACGCTAAGTAGGGTCCTATAAACCCAGTGTAGATATAGTAAAAGAAAAAGGCAGAACCTATACCTACACTCATCCCTACCAGTATATCCACCGGGTAATGCACCCCTACGTAGATACGGCTGAATGCAAAGATTAGAGGCCACAAAAAGAACAGCCAGGCCCATCGGAACTTGTCTTTCAGGTATAGAAAAATAAGCGTTGTGATGGAGAAGCTGGATGCAGCGTGACCTGAAAAGAAACTGTAATTCGTCGGGCTCTTCAGTATCCGGATCAGGGTATTGATTTCCTCCTCGTTATTAGGCCTTAAACGGGCCACGTATTCCTTGGTCAAGTCTGTCAGGAATAGCACGAAGACCAGGAGACAGACCACCCAGAGCGACATATAAAGCGCTTCCTTTTTGCGATGTTTTATGATGATGAGAACAAAGAATATTATATAGAGGGGAATCCAGGTAGTGATATTGGTCACAAAAGACCAGAAACCGTCCAGTTGCTCAATGCCAAGGCTGTTCAGGAAGATAAAGGTTTCCCTGTCCCACTCTAGAATTTTCTTTAACATATGGAGTTTTACTTTCGTTTGATGGTACCGCTGACCTCATCAACATTCTTCTTCACCTGCTCTATCTCCTTCTTGATATCGTCCGTGAAACTGGTGTCAATTCCTTGTTTCTCGGCACTCTTCTGGATCTCCTGCTTTATATCTTCAGTGGCATCCTTAAGTTGTCGCATACCCTTACCCAATCCCTTGGCAATACCCGGGATCTTGTCCGCGCCGAATACCATGACCACGATGAACATGATAAAGAAGATTTCGGCCCCGCTAATAAATAAAATTATACTGGCATACATGCCACAAATATAAGCAAGTTTGCCCTCCAAAAACAAAGTCCCGCCAGTTTAAAAAACTGGCGGGACTCATTTTTTATCCTACAGGGTTCAAATTAATTATCGCCTTGGATACTATTCTTGAACTTGTTGAAATCGGACTCTTCTTCTTTCTTCGGCCAGCTGTTATTGGAAGTGTCAATATCAGCGGTTTCTGCCTTTGGATCAACCACTACGCCTACCAATTCCTTCTGGGTAGCCATTACCCTGCTCACTTCCTTATCGCTCTTCCTCCAGATCTCTGCGGGAAAAGTAACGTTCTCCTTGCTACCATCTGCGTAAGTGTATTCTACGATCAGTGGCATTGGAATCCCTCCCGGCTTGTCAAAGGTGATTTCGTAAAAGTATTTGGGCTCCTTTACCGCAGCTCTTTGTTCCGGGGTCAGGTTATCCATCATAAAGGCATTCATGGTCTGTGAAGTTTCTGACGGGGTCTTCCCTTCTGCACCTTCACTCTCCTCGGAAAGATAAACCAATGGTGGAAGGTCTGACGGACTCATATTATTAGCCGCGATATACTCTTCCATTTCAGGAGTAGGTTTGTCACTCACATAGTATTTCTTAACTCCTTTTACCCCTATATCCACGTAGTCCGTAGTATAGAACCATGATCTCCAGAACCAGTCCAGGTCTACAGCCGATGCATCTTCCATGGTGCGGAAGAAATCTTCAGGGCTGGGGTGTTTAAACATCCAACGCTGTGAATATGTCTTAAAGGCATGATCAAATAATTCCGGTCCCATCACGGTCTCCCTTAAAATATTCAGGGCGGTGGCCGGCTTACCATAGGCATTAGGGCCTAACTGGTAAACATTCTCCGGGTTAGACATAATCGGTGCCAGGGTACTCTGGTCCCCGCTCATATAAGGAACAATCTTAGCAGGGGCTCCTCTCCTCGAAGGATAGCTCTCATTGGGTGCGATCACCTCCGGGTTTTCTTTCCCGAACTGCTGTTCTGCCAGGTACTGCATAAAAGTGTCAAGGCCTTCGTCCATCCAACCCCACTGCCGCTCATCAGAGTTAACGATCATGGGGAAGAAGTTATGGCCTACTTCATGAATGATCACGCTGATCATTCCAAACTTGACACGGTCAGAATAGGTGCCGTCCTCGTTAGGGCGACCGTAATTCCAGCAGATCATAGGGTATTCCATTCCCTGGTTCTTGGCGTGTACAGAGATCGCCTTGTGGTAAGGGTAATCAAAAGTGTGCTTAGAATAGGTTTTCAGGGTGCTGGCAACAGCCTTGGTCGACTGCTCTTCCCACAGCGGGTTTCCTTCTTTAGGATAAAGAGATACGGCCATCACGTCTCTGTTCCCAATCTTCACAGCCTGCATATCCCAGATAAACTTACGGGAAGTGGCAAAACCGTAATCACGTACATTCTCTGCTTTGAATTTCCAGGTCTTTTTCTTTTCCGAAAAGCCTTTTTCGGCCTGCTCTGCCTCTTCCTGGGTTACGATCAGTACCGGTTTGTCATAAGACTTCTTTGCGCGCTCATAGCGTTCCATCATGGTCTTGCTGAAGACCTCTTTACGGTTCTGCAGTTCCCCGGTAGCATCCAGGATATGATCTGCAGGAACAGTGATATTTACCTCGTAGTTCCCGAATGGAAGGGCAAACTCGCCACTTCCCCAGAACTGGTGGTTCTGCCATCCTTCTACATCATTATACACAGCCATTCTTGGGAAGAACTGGGCGATCACGTAAGAACGGTTACCGTCTTTCTCAAAATATTCATAACCGGACCTGGCGCGGTCTACGGTATGATCAGGAATATTATACCACCACTTGATATCAAAAGCGAATTTTTCGCCACTGGCTAAAGGAGTTGGCAGGTCTATACGCATCATGGTCCTGTTGATGGTATAGGGTAATGCTTTCCCGTCTGTATCTTTTACGTGCTCTATATTAAAACCACCGTCAAATGGTTCGCTCATATATTCCTTGGTGAAGGTTGCCGGCTGGTAGGCCACGGCGATCCTGCTTGGATTACGCAAAGGAGATTTAGAATCCTTGGCACGTACATTCTGGTCTAACTGCACCCATAAGTACTCCAGGACGTCCGGGGAATTATTGTGATAAGTGATGGTTTCTTCACCATAGAGCTTAGCGTTCTTATCATCCAGCTCAATGTTCATCTTGTAGTCTGCCTGTTGCTGGTAGTAATCAGGTCCCGGGGTTCCGGAGGCTGACCTGTAAGTGTTTGGGGTCGCAAATTCCTGGTGCATTTGTCGGAATTTGCTCTGGTTGGTGTGTCCAGGTTCTTTAGTAATAGTGGTATCGTCCTGGGCAACTACCACTGCGGCCATCAAAAAGAGGATTGCCGAAAATACATGCTTGATCTTATACATTCTGGTTTTTTTTAAGGTCCCGAAAATAGTTTATTTTATAAATTTTGTTCCGAAAACGTTATAAGTTTAACATTCCTTTATTATTCTCCCGTATCAGTACAAAACTCTTCTTCTGCCCTCTTAATTTAAAATGCACAACGTTCTGTTGATCTTCGAAGAGATCGGTCAGGAGATCGTTCTGTATCTCCAGGGTTTTCACTTTATTGAGTTCTATGTCCGGTACTTCTATATAGCAGATGACAAGATCATCATTGTATTCCTTCCCCAGGAATTTATAGGGCACCGGCTTTCCATCAATCCTGAAAACGATCTTGGAACGCAGGTATTTATCGATGTAGAAATCAGCCTTGGGTGACTCCTTTTTGGTGGCCAGGGCAGCTTTGAAGCCGTAGCGTTCAGATAACAATTTATCGAGGTCATCGATAAAAATGCGGCTGGTAAGCTGCAGGGCCTTTTCTTTCTCCGAGTATTCTACCATGGTCACACTGACATAGAACTTATGGGCGGTGAAGGCAAAAAGGGGTAAGAGGAATAGTAATAAAAGCTTCTTCGGGGTTTTCATTCAATTTGATTTATCAGTAATGGAGCAAAGTCTGTGCCATTAATCCAGCTTATTGGCACCGCGGTAGGCTTTGCTTTTCCGCTCCAGGAATTCCCAGATCCGCAGCGCATCCCCGGTATTGACCAGGGCGCTGAAGCCGGGATCGACCTCGCAAAAATAAAAGAAATCATCAATACGATCTGCTGGTAATTTTAATTCATCCGTGTAGACCGAGTCCGGGTAGGAATATCGGACCAACTCGGTCTGGTTGTATTTCCTGTCCCGTTCCAGAACATTCTTGAGGTACTTGGTCCTCCCCGAGATGCCGTTGAGGATAGGGTTCAGAGGAATGATACCGCCCCCGGTCTGGGCTTCAAATAATTTACGTTCGGCCTGCGTCCTGGGTTTGGCAAAAGCGTTCGGCAGCCCTATGGTGGATGCCACTTTGACCGGGGATGCTCCATTGGCAAGATCCTGTTCCAGGTCGCCCGACAGGTTATAGGGACGGAGCACTACTTCATCCAGGGCATTGACAAATTCGTCAAGGGGCACCAGCAGCAAGGGAGTCATCATCATCTCCCTGGTCACTACCAGCGATTTTCGCTGTAGCTGTACCGCGGAGAATAGCAGGGTATCACCGGTTTTAGCCGAGACAAAAAAGCGTCCGTCCTGGTCCGTGATGGTGGCCTGGTTTGCACTCAGGTTCATCACGTGAACATCGGCCACACCGGCACCTTGGTTGGTAACCATCCCTGCCAGCTGCGTATTGGGATCGGTTTGGGCGGGTAGCACCCAAGCGGATAAAAGGAAAAGAAATACGTAAAATTTATTGTTTGGCATCGAGTTGGGCGCGATAGGCTTTGCTCTGGTTCACCAGGAAATCGATCAGCTGGAATTCGTTGTCTTTCAGCAACAGTTTATACTCCGGGCTGTGGTCATCCACATAATACAGGAAATCATCTATCTTATCCTGGGGCACATTGAGGTCTGCTACAAAAAAACGATCGTCATATACTTTCCGGAGCACTTCGCTCATTTTTAGTTTAGGCTGTGCGGCTTCGGGCTCATCCTTCCCTATCGAGGCCAGGGCTTTGAAAATATTCACGAAATTGAGCCCGTCTTTCATCCCCCGGGTGGTAGGATCCATGGCGATATTCTCCACTTCTGCCGTGGCATCGGTCTCGTATTCGTACCGCTTGAATTCCTCGTTCTGTAATTCCAGGAATTTTTCTTGCCGCTCCGGGCTGATCACTACCTCGTCCAGTTCCGTGACCTTTTCGTTCACTTCAATCACCAGTCGGTTATTGGCCAGCATGGCTTCGGTTACGGTAAGAATCTCTATCTGGTAATTCACGGCGGTAAAGATCAGCTCGTCCCCTACTTTCACCGGGATGGTAAACTCGCCCCTGCTGTTGGTGATAGTTGCTTTTTCTGCGGTGGTATTGATGACATTTTCATTGGCCACGCTGCTGTTTCGGTAGAGCACCTGCCCTCTTAATAATTGCCGGTCCTGCTCCTGGGCATAGAGGGAAGATAGGCTTAAAAACAGGGTGAGAATATAGAGGCAGTATTTCATGGGATAGTGTTAAAAATCGTTGTATGTCCGAAAGATAAAGAAAAGCCACGAGGGTGTCATAAAAAAATGCCCGGGCTTAAACTTATGTTAAACGCGACCGGGATTGGCACTAAATCCACTGGAACAGGGCGATTTACAAGCATTATATGCCTGCTGCTGCCATTTATCCCAGAAACGTGTATTTAGCGGTGTAAACATCATAATCTGCGAAGTTTCAGTTACTTTTGGTAGTCCATACCACAAGATTTATTCGATTAAGCTATGTTACAAAAATACCTGCCTGTACTGTTCGTACTGGGCTGCATGCTGACGGGGAGTGCACAGATCAAGATCGGTGAGAATCCACAGAATATTCACCCTGCCTCCGTACTGGAACTGGAGAGTAATAACCGCGCCCTGGTGATCACCCGGGTGAGTACTCAGGAGATGGATGCCATTGAACCCTTACAGGGGGCCATGGTCTATAATAATGACACCCGGTGTATCCATTTTTATGACGGTAATGGCTGGCTGAATTTATGCGATGCCTTAGGGCTTTCGTTTTCCACGGACCCGGTAGTGAACCCGGCAGAGACCATAGTAATTACCGAGACGGACGGGAATCGGAATTTCGAGGTGGGGCAGATCACCGGGATGAACATCGTGGATTTCAGTATAGGCGGAGCAGACTTGCAGAACAACTCGATCACCGCCAACAAACTGGCCGCCAATTCGGTCGGCAGCGAAGAATTGCAGGATAACACGGTCACCGATGCCGAGATCGATTATAACGTAGTGACGCTTAATGATTTCCTGAACGATGCCAACTTTATCACCGGGGCGGATATCGTCAGCCCGGATAATGGAAACAGCATCACCTTCAGCAACGGAGCCTACTTTAATGCCACTCCGCTGCAGAACAGTATCACCACCAATACGAACAACCTGAACAGCCATATTGCGGCGGATGGGGATTTGGATGATGGTAATGAATTGCAGGACCTTACCTCCGCAACTTTTAATCCTGCCACGAATGAACTCACGATCAATATTGAAAATGGTGCTTCTACCTCGGTACTTCTGGGAGACCTGGCCGATCCGGGCACGGATGACCAGAACTTGGGTCCGGGTAATTTCAATGCGGCCACGAATACACTCACTATAGGTATTGAAGATGGAAACCCGGTTGATATCGATTTGGGGGCTTTAGCGGGAACAGGAACGGATGATCAAAATTTAGGTCCGGCCACCTTGAATCCTAGTGATAATATTTTAACAATTAATATCGAAGGAGGTAACCCAACACAAGTTGATCTTACTCCATTATCTGCCACCGGGAGTGATAATCAAAATATTCAAGGCTCTACTTTAATAGGCACAACACTTACGATTGGGATTGAAAATGGGAACTCTGAGAATGTCAATTTGGCCCCTCTATTAGGTACTGATGATCAAACAGCTTCTGATGTGCCCTATGATAATATAACATCTGGACTGACAGCTACAGATACGCAGGCTGCAATTGATGAGATCGCAGCCGCAGGTGGTTCTGATGACCAAGAAGCCTTTGAAGTTCCTTACGACAATTTAACGTCTGGACTGACAGCTACAGATACGCAGGCTGCAATTGATGAGATCGCAGCCGCAGGTGGTTCTGATGACCAAGAAGCCTTTGAAGTTCCTTACGACAATTTAACGTCTGGACTGACAGCTACTGATACGCAGGCGGCTATTGATGAGATCGCAGCCGCAGGCGGTTCTGATGACCAAGAAGCCTTTGAAGTTCCTTACGACAATTTAACGTCTGGACTGACAGCTACTGATACGCAGGCGGCTATTGATGAGATCGCAGCCGC
>NZ_JAQPCN010000007.1 GCF_028464225.1 Zeaxanthinibacter sp. PT1 | reverse complement strand
TCTGAAGCCTGGGCATCTGTAATCACGCTCCAGTTAGACCCTACCGTAGCACACTCTGCTTCCAGCCAGTGTTCATCCAAACCGGGTGAAGGTTCCGGGTTGACCGTTACACTTACCTCGTCAAAGGCGGTAGCACTCTCATCATCAGTAACCGTCAATCTGAATACATAGGTTCCTTCCACCAGGCCGCTGGCGGTAAGGTTAGCCGTATTAGCATCGGTCAGTGTCGCCGGTGTACCGGGATGGCTTATCTCCGTCCATGCAAAACTTACGTTGCCACCGTCAGGATCACTGCCCGCTCCGTTCAGCGTCAGGCTATTGGCCGGCAAAGTGATCGCTCGGTCCGGGCCTGCATTGGCCAGGGGATCTGATGCTTGTATATTTGATTGATTCTCAAAAATCCTCGGTGTAATGTTATTCCAACCAATGGAAACAATATCATAATCGCCATCTTTATCAAGATCTACGATTTGGGCTCCGTCGTGGTGATCAAGGTTACCACCTCCAGAATTAATGGTCTTTTTAATCCAACCTCCATTATTACAAAGATCATTAGCAAACCCGATCAATTGGTAAGCTCCTCTCCATTCACCTACCACGATATCAAGATCCCCGTCAAAATCAATGTCCTTTACATCCAGGCTTAAGCCACCATCTATATCGGGGTCAATAGTATGTTTAATCCATGTTTGAGTAGGATCAGCAGGGGCTTCGAACCATGCTATTTCCCGGTTAGAACCTATTTGTGTTACTACGGCATCGAGGTCACCATCCTGGTCAAAGTCGGCCAGCATATTCCTATCCATGGTTGTTGGAAAGGTAATCCCTGTACTGAATAAGGTCCAGGTTCCGCCATCATTCCTCAACCAATTGGATCCCTGGAAAAGATCTAAGTCTCCATCGCCGTCTATATCCCCATTACTTAAAGCTTCGCCAAGTGAGGTTGGATGTATATTAACTAACGTCCATGTACCGTTTACGGGGTCTGTAGGAACTGTGAGCATCTGTACTTGTGAAGTCCCAGTTTCGGCCCCGTTCCAATTTAGTGCCAGTTGAAAAGCCCCCCCCTGTTGGTATATTCCCCCGGCAATTCCTGCCAGAAATGGTTCACTGTAGGTTGTTGCGCCAACCGGCAAGTTATCATATACTGTGAAGTTCCCATTTCCATCGTTCTGAGCCCAGATTAAGGCTGAACTTTCATAAGCACCTTTGGTTCCAAGCAGGTCGGGATCACCATCGTTATCAAAATCATGAACGTAGGCTACATTATTAAAGTTGGTGCCAATGGTATTTTTGGTCCAGTTGCCAGCAATAGACCCCGGGTTTTTATACCACCAACCCCCACTGACAATATCCTTTAAGCCGTCGTTATCAAGATCGAACTGCGGAAGGATATATACGGAGCGGTAGGCGTGTGCAGGACCAATAATATGCGGCTGCCATTGATTCGGGAATATTCCGGAGTTACAGCCCGCAGGGTCATTCACAACTACATTTACCTGATCGGAAACACCGGAACTGGATTGATCGGGATAGAACAGTTCCAGCTTTATATTATGGGCCCCGGGAGTTAATTGGCCAATCAATATGGGATCGGTGTTATAATGAGAACCGCTTAAATTACCATCAACATAATACTTAATATGGTTACCTCCTGGTGCTAAATTCCAGTTAGACAGACTAAAGCTCACCTGAACGGGAGAATTCACTGTAGCCCCTTCTTGGGGTGAACTAATGGTAATTGAAGGTTCGTTATCTGACGCACTTCCTCGAGCGAGGACCTCTATCCCTGAAATTTTGGCATTTTCAATTACAGAATTAAATTGTATTGTAGCTACACCATCATTCACTGCTATATCCGAGAATTCCTTGATCAATGCGGTAGCTGGTCCAGCTTCTGCGTATATATCTAAATTAGATATCAGCTGATTTCCTTCTATACTGACATTAAAAACCCTGGAGCCTGCCCCCCCGGGATTATTACCAACACCAAAATATATCTCTGCAAAGTGCAGCTTAAAGTCGTAAGCCCCGTTCTGTGGAACAGGGATATTATAAGAAAAGTTACTGCCATATCGCTCTGTCTGGTAGAGTACATCGTCAGATGTATTTGAAATAGCTACAGAATTAGAATAAGTACTTCCCCCGGTAGAATATTGATCGGGAGAAAATGTGTTGCCATCGATTATTATTTGTGGACCTCCAGGATTTATTCGTATGGGTTGGAATATATTCAAATCAAATGAAGCTGGTAACATTGGAATTCCGGCGAGGTTTTCCACATTACTAATATCTAATTGGTACGCTGAACTACTATTTAATAGCGTGGTATTCAGTAAGACGCTTCTTAAATCTGTTTGTAATACGGCCGTTTGAACACTTGCCCCGTTATTCAGTATGTAATTGTTCACATTCTCTGCGGTGCTCTGGCTGACATATTCCGAAAAATTTACTTTGAGCTGAGTAGTTGATACTACCTCTACTTCCGTAATTTCAGGAGGGGAATTATCTATAGATACCCCCGCCCCTAGGAACTCAATGTAATTAAGATCAAAAATATTTTGCTGTACAGAGGAATTCTTGAACACAAAATATAAGTCGTTTTTACCCGATGGGGCAGTAAAATTGGCTACAACATCGGTCCAATTGTTAGTTCCGTCGGTATTGGGAATTGCAGCGGAGCTTACTAAAGAACCTGAAGCACTGCCTACTCTCAATTCGATGGTTCCTCCAGAAACTTGTGAGGCTACGCGATACTTTACCGAGCTGATGTTCTGAAGGTTTCGGCCGGCTAAAGAGATATTAGAGTTATTATTAACCCTGATCGCTTCATTTCCGCCTCCTCCTAAGTCAGAGTTTCCAATTTTAACTACATTATTGGATGTGGAATAGAATTCAGCTTCTTTTCGTTTCGGGTGCAATTGTATTTGGTCAAAAGATGTTAATCCACCATTGTCTCTATAGTTGACCCCTAAGACATAAAAAATATCCATTTCCCCGTGGATGTCGTGATCACCGGGATCAAGATTTATAAGCTGTGGACAGCCTGTTAAACCAAGGTCATCATGAAAATGGTTTAAATGACCAATAGAGGGTACCAGGTTAACATCATTACAATCTATCCCCCCATTTTGTGTACTCCCATCTTCTGCATCATTTACTGATACATTAAAATTAATATCATCATTCCAGTTAATCAGACCACCATCCGGGGGCGAGTTAAAAGTAAATTCCGAAATTGTATTTCCGGCATAGATCATAGTGGTTTTGGTCACTACTCCCCCATTACCATCATTTACTCTCAGAAGTGCAGTGTAATTCTGAACATTAGTATAAGTATGAGATGTTGTAACACCGGTAGCATCAACAGTTCCATCATTCTCAAAATCCCATTCATAAGTAAGGCTGTCCCCGTCGGGATCACTACTTCCTGCGGCAGAAAATTGTACAGTAAGCGGCACATCACCGTTATTAGGTGTAGCCGATATTGATGCTATAGGAGAAGAATTGGATACGATTCCAGTATAGTCGACACGAACTAATTTCCCTGTTCCGGTATTTCCCGGGCAGCAGCCAGTGCCGTATTCCAAGATATATAGGTGGCCGTCGGGGCCTATTTTCATATCGATAAATCCGGTAGCCGCAGTCGGAAATACGGAGGGTGCTAATCTTTCAGGTGTACCCTGGACGTTTCCTTGTGAATCCAGGGTTGCCACCCAGATCCAGCTAGAGTTGAAGTCATAATAAAAGAATTTGTTATTGAACTCTACAGGTAGTCTTTTGGGATCGTTGATACCTGGGTCGTGATAATACCTGGGGCCTGCCAGGTAACATTTATGCAGGAATTGCAATAAAGACGGCTGGGCAGGAGGTAGATTTTCGGCCCCTGTGTTCCATTTGGAGATGTTTTTTGGCGCAGCAGGATCATTAAAGTAAGGCGTTTGTGCATAATGAATCCGGTAGGGTCTATTCTGACCTGAAAAATAAGGCCAGCCATAATTACCGGCAGTCTTGGTAAGGTTTATCTCATCCAATCCTTCCGGCTCGTTGAACGATGAGGGAGTGTTAGCATCGGGGCCTACTTCACCCCAAAACAACCAATCTGAATTTTCCCTGTCAATAAATATCCGGTAAGGATTCCGGGCACCCATGACATAAACTTCGGGTCTTCCTACCAGAGGGTCGTTAAATAAGTTTCCCGGGGGAATGGTATAGCTACCATCCGCTAAAGGTGTTATCCGAAGAATTTTACCTCTCAGGTCCTTGGTATCCGAGGATGTATTTTCCGAACTTTTATTTATGTCGTTTTCGTTTAGGGTAGCATAATTACTATGATCGGTATTATCACCTGTAGCTATATATAAATTTCCCTGGGAGTCAAAATCCATATCCCCCCCGGAATGACAACAGGAAATACGCTGGGTGGGCCATTGAAGTACAACAACCTCCGAATTCATTACAAGAGAATTTCCATTTAAGGTAAACCTCGAAACGCGGTTTACAGAAGTAGCCAGCGGAGAATAATGCAAGTATATATAATTGTTGGTCAAGAAATTTGGATCAAATGCCAGTCCTAGCAAGCCGTCTTCCAATTCGTGGAATACCTCAATAGTCCCTGCAGAGAAAGATGTTTGAGAAGCCGGATCATATATAAGCAGTTCACCATACCTATCCACAATAAAAACCCTCCCATCAGGCGCAAATTTAAAGGTCGTGGCATTGGTTAGGTTGGTTAGTAAGTCTACCCTCTGAAAGTCATTGGGCAATTGTGCGTGGGCACTGAAGATGCCTAATATCAGTAGTACAATTATTAAACCGGATGATAGTATTGATTTGGGCAGGAATGCAATCCAGTTCCCTATATATGGCTGACGGCCAGAGCGATCCTTTTTCATAGCTTGTAATGAGGTAATTAATTTATCAGGATTACTTTCACGTTACGCTGATCGTAACGTTTGGGATAATCTTGTCGTTAAAAATATGGGGGGAAATAATTCGGTCTAAATTACCGTGAAAAGTGCTGCTCGGGAAAACCTTTTTTTTAAGTTCGATTAACTTCCATGTTTATCCGATTAAATACATTCAAAGTATTAAAATCAAAAGAACCTAATCTCTGTATAAGTTAACAAAAAAAGGCCTGCGTTGCGCAGGCCTTTCCAATTTTATCTGGATCGATATACTGTACTAGTTCTTCACTAGAAGTTTAACGAGCATAGAGTTACCCTTATTCGGTTCCAGGCCAATAAAATATAACCCATCCCTCAGTCCTGTCACAGGTACTTCATACGAATTATTATCCCTGAAGATTTCCTGGGCATCAAAACCGCTGATAAACCTACCACTGGCATCGTGCAGATATATAGTCTCTATCATCATATCTGCCGGTTTATTCAGAACACGCAATTTAGCAACCCCGTCCTTCGCCGGGTTCTCCAGCAGAATTGTAACGATTCCCTGAGGATTATCATCAACAGTAATATTTATTGTAGCAGAATTGCTTAGACCAGAGGCGTCAACAACCGTTAAAGTAACTGTGAATGTTCCTGATTCCTCAAAAATATGAACCGGATCTGTGGCATTGGAAAAATTACCGTCTCCAAAATCCCAATTAAACTCAACGATCCCGAAATCATCCGTTGAATTCCTTCCGATAAATGTAACTTCGAGAGGCGCTGTCCCTGATAATGGGTTGGCATCAATTACAGCACTCGGTGGAAGATTTTCAGCGGCTCCTACTACAATAGCTACCGTTGCTGTGTCACTTTCACCTTCTGCATCAGTGACCGTCAGGGTAACATTGTATGTTCCTTCAGAGTCAAAGATGTGAGTAACCTCTGCTTCTGTAGATGTGGTACCGTCCTGGAAATCCCATAGGTAACTCACAATACCACTATCATC
This sequence comes from Zeaxanthinibacter sp. PT1, assembly GCF_028464225.1. Classification (GTDB taxonomy): domain Bacteria; phylum Bacteroidota; class Bacteroidia; order Flavobacteriales; family Flavobacteriaceae; genus Zeaxanthinibacter. The sequence continues at coordinate 120,185 of NZ_JAQPCN010000007.1, read as the reverse complement.
CGTAGAATCTATTCCTGAAAACATAACTTCCAAAGGTGCGCTTCCGGATGTTGGATCTGCGAGAGCGATTGCTGTTGGCGCTTCATTGGCAGGCTCCGAAACCGTTATGGTAACATTCGCACTGCTTTCCAATCCACTGGCGTCGGACACCGTTAAAGTGACTTCATATGTTCCTGCAGTCGCAAAGGTGTGTAAAGGATTATCAATATCCGAAGTAGACCCATCCATGAAATCCCAAGAGTAACTCACAACTCCCTGGTCATCCGAAGAATTACTCCCGGTGAATTGTACTTCCAAGGGGGCTGTTCCAGTTAAGGGTGACGCTTCTGCCACCGCTACTGGGGCTTCATTACCAGGTTCTGTAACCGTGATAGTTATGGTCCCTGAATCGCTGAGATTGTCTCCATCGGTAACCGTGAGGCTTACCTCATACGTACCTGCCGTTTCAAAAAGATGTACAGGATCTGCTTCTGCTGAGGTATTCCCATCCATAAAGTCCCAGGCATAGGTAACTACCCCCTGGTCATCGGTAGAATTACTTCCGGTAAAAGTAACTTCCAGAGGCACTATTCCATTTTCAGGGGTTGCTTCTACAACCGCTGTTGGTCCGGAAAGTGGATTCACGGTAACCGTGACTTCATCAAAAGCAGTATCACCTTCATCGTCAACGGCGGTCAGTCGGAATACATAGGTGCCCTCTAACAGGTCACTGATTGACAGCTGTTCGGTATTTTCACCTGATAAAGTAGCGGTCCCTGGTCCACTGACTTGGGTCCATGTATAACTGGTTATAACTCCCCCATCAGGATCAGTTGCCGAACCGGTCAGCGACGCACTGTTCGTAGGTAACGTAATTTGAGTATCCATACCCGCATTAACCTGAGGAGGTACAGAAGTAGTAACCTGAATTCCAGAAATCTTTGCCCGGTCAACTACGGAAGTCAATACAATAGTTAAAGCACCATCGTTGACAGTAATATTCGTAAATCGTTCAATAATAGCAGTAGCACTTCCGCCGGCTGCAACGACTATGTCGTAATTAGTAAGGTTTTCCTGGCCATTTTCAATATCTACATTAAAAATACGGGAACCAGCTCCTCCGGGATTAGTACCCACACCGAAAAATATTTCAGCAAAGTGAAGATCCAGGTTATAAACACCGTTCTCCACCGGAATGTCATAACTAAACGACCCTGATGGTGCAGGACCAAAACGTTCTGTATGATACAACTGGTCATTCTCAGTGTTGGCTATTGGCGTCACCACCTCGAAAGTATTTCCTCCAACAAAATCCTGGTCTGCAACCCAATCCTGGCCGTTAAAGGTAAACCCAGGACCACCTGAATTTATGGTCAGATCTCTTACCGGTGTGCCAATGGTTATTGTAAAAGAAAGTTCATCAAATAATCCTTGGTTATCGGTAGCCCTCAGGGTAACCTCATAATCACCTACGGCATCGGTAAGTAACCCCGAAATTAGGCCTGTATCCGGATCAATTGCGAGTGAAGCTGGTAATCCGACAGCGGCATAAGTGATCACATCCCCTGCGTTTGGATCTGTGGCCTCTACTTGTAGGTTGACAGTTTCTCCCTCTTCATATGCCTGGTTTCCGGGATTAGTAAGGCTTGGTGCAAAATTACCTTCCCCTAATACCTCGATTCCAGAGATCTTTGCCCGGTCTATATCGTTAGTAAATACTATGGATAAAGAGCCGTCGGTTATATTGACTAAGAATGTTTCAGAAACAGCTGAATTCATTCCTCCAGCTTCGGCATAAATATCATAATCTGTTAGCGTTGCCTGCCCGGATTCAATATCCACGTTAAACACCCTCTGTCCTTGTGCTGTATGAAACAACTCCGCGAAATGTAACACGATGGCATATTCGCCCGCTTCAGCTACCGGGATTTCATAAGTCAGTGTTGGTGTATCAGAATTTCTTTCTGTTTGATACATTAAATCGTTGGTAGTGTTGGCAATAGGGTTTGTTGAATCGTAAAGATCGCCCCCGTCAAAAAATTGATCCGCAATCCAGGAATTACCTTCATGGGTGAGCGCATCTCCCCCCGCATTTATACGGAGTCCACTGGTATAATTGCCAATGGCCAATGTAAAGGTTTCTTCATCAAATAATCCCTCAGAGTCGGTGGCCCTAACAGTGACCTGGAAAGTTCCAGGTGCTTCAGTCACTGTACCACTGATAAGACCTGTATCTGCATCGATAGATAGGGAAGCAGGCAGACCCTGGGCGCTATAAGTTAAAACGTCACCTACATTAAAATCTGTCGCCTCTATCTGCAGACTGACATCTGAATTCTCAGTAACCAATTGAGTACCCGGGTTTTCTACAACAGGTGCAACATTCTGGCCACTACCCAGTACTTCAATGGCTGATATTTTTGCCCTGTCCGTCATGTTCGTGAAAACCAAGGTTAGATTTCCATCCGTAACATTTACGGCAAAACTTTCAATTTTAGCTGTAAAGGAAGAGCCTGCGGCAGCGACAATATCATAATCCGTCAGCTGACCCTGCCCGTTCTCGATATCAACATCGAAGAGCCTGGAACCAGTACTACTGTGAAATATTTCGGCAAATAATAACCTGACCCCATAACTACCTGATTCAGGTACGGGTATTTGATATGTCAGTGTTGGGTCATTAGAATTCCTCTCAGTCTGATACAATACATCATTGTTGGTCCCATTTATTGCATTATTGGTATTGTACGTGGCACCTCCATCAAAATATTGATCTGCTATCCAATCTTCACCATTAACGTTTACCAATGGCCCCCCGGCGTTTATCCGCAGAATACTATTGAATTCACCTACATAGATGTTAAAGGATGTCTCATCAAATAAGCCCGAATCATCTGTTACCCGCACAGTTACAGGGTATGTGCCAGCGGCTACTGACAAAGTACCACTTATGATACCGGAATCCGGATCAATAGCAAGGTCCGCTGGTAGCCCCTGGGCGCTATAGGTAAGAATATCAGAAAAGTCAGGATCAGATCCCTGGATCTGTAAACTTACAGTAGCTCCCTGGTTGTATAGTTGATTCCCCGGGTTCAGTACTACAGGCGAAGAATTCACCGGGGCACTGCCGGAAGTATTTTCAAAAATACGTGGTGTGATATTGTCCCAGCCAATAGAAATGATGTCCAGGTCTCCATCCTCGTCTATATCCACAACCTGTGCCCCATCGTGGTGATCAAAAGTGGGTGTTCCATTATCAATGGTCTGTTTGATCCATGTACCGGTATTACAAAGGTCATTCTCAAAAGTGAACAATCTGTAGGCACTCTGCCATTCTCCGACAATGATATCCAGATCACCATCAAAATCAATATCAGCTACATCTACACTCAACCCGCCGTCAATATCGGTATCTAAGGTGTTCTTAGTCCAGGGCTGAGTAGGATCTGCAGGAGCCTCGAACCAGGCAATTTCCTGGTTACTTCCCAACTGGCTCACAACGGCATCAAGATCACCATCCTGGTCAAAATCGGCCAGCATATTCCTGTCCATAGTTGTCGGGAAGGTGATTCCGGTTGAAAATGTGGTCCATGTGCCATTTCCTTCGTTACGCAACCAATTTGCTCCCTGGAACAGGTCCAGGTCGCCATCATCGTCGATATCACCTGCACTAAGTGCTTCTCCAAGAGAATCAAAGCTAATATTTTCAAAGGTCCATTGCGTATTAACGGGATCTGCCGGAATAGTCAAAAGTTGAACCGGATCACCGGTTGAATCAGCACCATTCCAGTTAATCGCCAGTTTAAAATCGCCACTAGCATCAAAAACACCACCGGCTATCCCAGATAAAAATGGCTCACCAAAAGTATTTTGTCCACTATCTATATTGGTATATACCGTAAAATTACCGGAACCATCATTCTGGGCCCAGGCCATGTCTGACCCGGTATAAGCGCCCTGTGTACCTAATAAATCAAAGTCACCATCTCCATCAAAATCATATACGTAAGCCACATTATTAAATGGAGCGCCTATGGTACTGCGCACCCAATTACCGGATGCCGTACCTGGGTTTTTATACCACCATCCCCCGGACACTATATCCTTGAGCCCGTCACCATCCAGGTCGTGATCCGCATAGATATAGACCGACCTGTAATCCTGCTCCGGTCCGATAATATGTACTTCCCACTGATCAGGGAAAGGAGTATCATTACACTCGATTACAAAACTAAAGGGATAATTACCGGTGGCCACTGAAAGACCGGCCTCATTGGTTACTCCTGAAACTCCAAGTGAATAAGTAATACCCGGTTGCAGCTGAGATGTGGTCAGATATACAGTCCTGTTGTCCTCTTGCAAAGAAGCAGACAATACAGACTCCCCATTATCTAGGCTATAATTATTGATATTCTCGGCAGTAGCTGGATTTACATATTCTGAAAACTCTACCGCCACAAGGGTCGTCGATGAAGAAGAAACCTCATTGACAACTGGTGGGGTATTATCCACGGAAACTCCCTGTCCTATAAATTCTATATAGTTCAGGTCAAAAATATCGACAGCATTGGTGCTATTCTTAAATACGAAGTACAGATCGTTTTTTCCGCCGGGATCTGTAATGGGTGACTGAATATCCACCCAATTATTCAAACTCCCTGTAGAAGGCACATTAGTAGTAGCCAATAATGTTCCTGTAGGGCTGTTAAGACGTAATTCTATGCTACCGCCGGCAATCTGGGAGGCCACACGATATTTTACGCTGTTTATATTAGCGAGGTTTCTTCCATCTAAAGAAATAAAACCATCCCTGTTTACCCGGATAGCTTCGCTTCCTCCACCCCATTCATCGCTGTTACCGATAACGGTAATATTGTCATCATCATCAAAGTGCTCAGCTTCCTTCCGTTTTGGATGTAATTGTATCTGCTCAAAAGCTTGAAGTCCACCTTGATCTGTATAATTAGCTCCTAATACATAGAAGACATCCATTTCTCCATAGGTGTTATGATTGGTAGGGTCCAAGTTCAAGTTTTGTGGACAGCCGTCGAGCCCCATATCATCATGAAAATGGTTAAGGTGTCCAAGCGAGGGAACAACGTTAACATCTGCACAATCTATACTACCATCTGCTGTTGTACCATCCTCCACATCTTCCACCAGTAAATCTAATTGTATATCATCATTCCAATTCATTAATCCACCATCGATTGGCGTAGAGAAAGTGAAAGAAGCCGCATTATTCCCGGCGTATATGGTCAGGTTTTTGGTGCTCACCCCACCGTTCCCATCATCAACCATAAGCTGTACGTTATAGGTACCGGCCACGGTGTATTGAAAAGTTGGATTTTCCTCGGTTGAATCAATGGTTCCATCGGTTTCAAAGTCCCAGGCATAGGTTAATGGATCCCCATCCGGATCAAAGGTTCCTGCACTTGAGAAGTTTACAGTCAACGGAAGAGATCCATTGTCAGGATCTGCACTTGCTTCAACCACAGGTGATGAATTAGTGACAATACCGATATAATCCATACGGACTAACTTTCCTGTTCCCGTATTGTTCGGACAACAACCTGCTCCGTATTCAAGTATATATAGATGACCGTCAGGTCCAACTTTCATGTCAATAAATCCAAAGCCTCCTCCCGGAAACGCTTGTAATAATGCTTCGGGCTCACCTAGAATATTTCCATCAGCATCCATTTGAACCGCCCAAACCCTGCTGGAATTAAAGTCAAAATAGAAAAAGATTTCATCGTATTCTATGGGTAGACGTTGCTGATCAGATAGTGACGGGTTATAATAATACCTCGGGCCTGCCATGTAGCTTTTATGGAAGAAATCTATCCAAGAAGGTCTGGCCGGCGGCAGACTTGTCGCACCGGTATTCCAGGTGGAAATATTTTGAGGATTTGCAGGATCGTTATAATAGGGCGTTGGAGCATAATCTATCAGGTAAGGCTCATTTTCCCCAGAAAAATAGGGCCATCCGTAATTCCCTGCCGTTTTTGTAAGGTTCATTTCATCCTTACCTTCTGGTCCTTCCGGACCATCAAAATTAGCATCGGGACCTACCTCACCCCAAAACAACCAATCTGTATTCTCCTTATCGACAAACATGCGATAAGGGTTTCTTGCCCCCATCACATATATTTCTGGTAACCCGCCGGTCCCATTCGGGAAAAGATTCCCGCCGGGTATGGTATATGAACCATCCGGTTGTGGGGTAATCCGTAAGATCTTCCCTCTTAAATCGTTGGTATTAGAGGAAGCTTTCTCTGCGCTATTAACCGAGTTGACTTCATCCAATGCAGCATAATCACTGTGATTAGAATTATCTCCTGTGGCTATATAAAGATTCCCGTTTGAATCAAAATCCAAATCTCCTCCTGAATGACAACAACCGTTACGTTGGGTGGGCCACTGCATCATAATCACCTCAGAGCCAAGGTCCAGAGTGTTACCATTCATGGTAAATCTAGAAACTCGATTTACAGAAACATTCAGTGGTGAATAGTGCAGGTAAATATAATTGTTGGATAAGAAACCCGGATCAAAAGCCACACCTAGTAACCCATCTTCAAAATCTTTAAAGACCTCAATGGTCCCTGCTGATACGGTTACCTGGGTATTAGGATCATAAATTAATAATTCACCATAGCGATCTACGATAAAAATTCTACCGTCTGGACTGAATTCAAAATTCACCGCATTGGTCATCTCTGTAATTAGCTCCACCTTCTGAAAATCCTGAGGTAACTGAGCTAAAACAGCTGATGTGCTTATGAGGGACAACACGAGTAGTAAAATCTTGCTTTTCAGCAAGATATAGTTCTGTAATAATGATTTTGAAGGAGTAGTTTTATATTCCACTTTCTATTCTTTAGAAGTTGATGATTATTTTTCAAATAGCAATCAGGGCAGTTTTACTGCTAATAACAAAGATAACTCTTAGTAGATGGGCATAGGAAAGCTTATTTCATAATTCGATTAACGCATAAACTTTCCCGATCAATAACGATAAGGAATAATATAATTTGAAAAACTGAATATTTGATCGAAAATATTCGCTTAATATCAGGGGAAGAATTGCGCATTTAATCTTTAATTGTGTAAAATTCGCGCAAGAAGGACATCGGCAATGACCCGAATGAATTAAAAACTGATGCATAAAAAATGCCGGTTTAAACCGGCATTTTATTATTAAAGAGTATCCACTAAAATTTCCACCACTTTTTATGGGTTTTGCCGTAGCCATAACCATAGCTACCGCCATAACCCAATTCACCAGCTTTTACATCGTTAACCACAAAGGCTAATCCATGAATTTTCCCTTCTTTCTGAAGTTTCATAGGATAGTCTACCGCCTTTTTCTCGGTCACACCCGCCCTTGTCACATAGATCAGGTGATCGGCGAATTCTGAAATCAATAGTGTATCACTCACAACCATTAATGGTGCTGTATCGACAATCACGTAGTCGTAATTCTCCGAAACAGTTTCAAATAATTCTTTCAGACGTTTATTCAGCAGCAACTCTGCCGGGTTGGGAGGTATCCTTCCAGAGTAAACCACATCTATAGTATTCTGGTGTACCAGCATTGGGTTAGTGATATCACTTACACTCAAAGTTTCATCGTAGAGATATTCTGTTAATCCAGCATCCTTATTCCGACTGGGCTTCTTAAGTTTATCAACATTGTCCCCCATGAAGAAGGTGTAAATTTTCGGATTTCTGATATCCGCGCCTATCAATAAAACTTTTTTTCCCGTACTGGCAAAGATCATAGAAAGGTTAGAAGACAAGAAAGTTTTCCCTTCCCCGGGTACACTTGATGTAACGTAGATGACATTATTCTTCCCCTTAGATTTATTAGATTTTATAATAAAATCAAGGTTTGTTCTTAATATCCTCAGGGATTCCGCTAAAATAGATCGGTCATCCTTTACAACAAGCATATTTTCTTTCTTTGAAAGCTTAGGAATCTCCCCTAAAACCGGAACATTCTTCACCACTTTCTCCAAACTGTTCATATTATGCACTTTATTATCTAGGATATCCCGTGCATAGATGACGGTAAATGGCAATAGGAATCCAAAAATTAAGGAAGTCAGATAAACTAACTGTTTTTTCGGTGAAACCGGGGTTTCACTTGGACTATAAGCACTATCTATCACCTTCGATTTCGGATTGGTCGATGCAACCGCAATCTGCGCCTCTTCTCTTTTCTGCAACAAGTACAAGTACAGGGATTCTGTGGTCTGTTGCTGCCTTGTAATATCTCTCAATGCCCTCTCGTTCCTTGGAGCAGAATAAATCTTAGAATTAATGATAGCCTGCTGCCCAGTCAAAGTATTTACCTGAAGTCCCAGGTTGTTAACCGTATTGCTTAAACTAGATTCCATACTACGTTTTAGGCCTTCTAGCTGCTGGTCCAGGTTTTGAATAATCGGGGACTTTTCCGTAGAACTTTTCAATAATCTTTTCCGTTCCTGTACGAGTTGATTATACCGTTCAGTAGTACTCGCAATGGTGGGATCATTAAGGCCAATATTTCCGGGGAGCACTTCATAGCCATCCTGGTTTTCTATGATGTCCTGCATGGAGGCAGCTATATTCAACTGCGTTTCGTAATTTGCCAATTCCTGCCGGTTAGCAGCACCCACATTGAGATTAATATTGGCTTCGGAGGCTATGTCGGTCAAACCACGACTGGTCTTAAGGTCCTCAGCGGACTGATCTACTGAAGATAAACTTCCGGATATATCTGCAATCCTTTCATTAATAAAGTTAGAAGTCCGATCAGCAATAATCTTTTTATCCTCAATAGCATTTTCATTATAAATTCTTATTAGAGCATTCAGAATATCAATGGCTTTTTCCCTGTTTGGATCTTCCAGGTAAAGACTTACAATGTTAGAAACAGCGTCAGGGCTAAAAACCTTTACCTTCTTTTGATATTTAACTGCTACTACTGTGATAGGATTTACCACTACCTGGATTTTTTTCCCTCTATATCGAGAGAGATCTACGGAATTAGGGGTAACTACAATATCGCCAATTGGAGTAGGAATGTTTTTACCAAAAGCGTAAACTTTCTCCGGCATGTCCTCGTCCTCGGTAAATCCAAAAGTGGTATTTGAAGACAGGGAAACAAAAAAACTGTAGTTGGATTTATTGATTATTGAATCCGCAGCGATAAAGTTCAGCTTTATCGGCGGATTAGAATACATTTCTGAACTGATGATGTTACCAATGGACATAATTTTGGTATTCAATCCTAACTCCTTTACCACTTCGATATAATTGGATCGGGAGTTGATCAGCTGGATCTCATCTTCAATTTCGTTTGATTTATTCGAAAAACCTTCCAGTTCGGCAAAAAGCTCTACTCCTGGGCCAGTACTCCCTTCAGGAATAATCTGAATTTTTGCCTCGGCAGCGTACTCTGGTGTGGTGTATCTAATGTATAGATATCCAAAAATCAAAAACACAACAATTGATAGAAGGAACCACTTCCACTTTTTGGTATATTTTGAAATAACTTCGTTTAGGTCAAAGTTTTGACCGGTCTGTTCATAGTCATTCAATGCCATTGGGATAATTTGTTGTAATCGTGAATTAATTGGTTCTTGTGAGGATAAGAATAGTTGACGTAATCAGTAATGATGCAATAGAAATACCAATTGAAGCCCTGTTATCTAACTGGGAAGCAGAAACCGCACTTCGGTTCGGCTCTACATACACGACATCATTCTGTGTTAAATAATAAACAGGAGAATTCAGAGCATCTTTTTCTGTCAAGTCGATTCTGGAATAAACTTTAGTTCCATCAAAATCCCGAATTACTAATACATTTTTCCGTTGCCCCTTGATGGTAAGATCCCCAGCAAGTCCGACCGCTTCTAATATAGTAATCTGTTCTCCCGTGACCAGATATGTCCCGGGACGATTAACTTCTCCTCAAACAGTGACGGAAAAGTTTTTTAATCTTATGTTAATGATTGGATCCTTAAGGTATTCTGACAATCGATCTCGAAGCAACAAGCGGACTTCTTCCGGAGAAAGTCCGGCTATTTTGATCTTTCCAATAACCGGAAAATCAATTTCTCCAGATTCATCTACTAAATAATCGACTTGTTCAGGTCGCATTCCCCCTTCTACAGCACCACGAAATAAATTAAAGGGTGCGCTTGCTTCAGAATTAAGGGTGGAGACATGAATACTCACCAGATCATCTACCTTAAACTTGGGAGTAAATTGTTTCTTATCCACAAGTGATTCAAAATCACCTGCATCCTGGAAATACACTACTTCTTTCTTCGAAGCACATGATATAAAAAATAACCCCACAAAAAGCAATAAAATTGCAGGTTTAATAAATCTATAGTAGGACCGCATAGTATTAAAATTTGTTCACAATATTAATCAAAATTTTAGGAATGATATATTTTCTTTTCTCCTTCAATTTTGGAACTTTGTATAGATGGTTTATCCGATTTACTGTGATCCGAATTATTGGAAACGTATTCGGGTACAATCTGTTTCATCAGCTTCACCGTATCACCGTTGAAGAACATGTTGGAGACGCAAAGCTCATCGATCTTTGACCTTACCTCTGCATAATTTAACTCCCTTACTTTACTAATCATTATCTTTTTGTGATATGTGGGAAGCGTATTCTCACCATTGGCTAAAAGTTCCTCGTATAATTTCTCTCCCGGTCGCAGGCCGGTAATTTCTATATCTATATCTTCCGGATAACGAAGACCAGATAACTTGATCATATTCTTAGCCAGGTCAAATATCTTTACAGATTCACCCATATCAAAGATGAATATTTCTCCCCCTTTACCCATCGCAGCTGCTTCAAGAACCAGCTGAGACGCTTCCGGTATCGTCATAAAATACCTGGTTATATCTTTATGGGTTACTGTCAGCGGCCCACCTTTTTCGATCTGTTTTTTAAACAGGGGGATCACAGAACCATTAGACCCTAACACATTCCCAAACCGTGTAGTAATGAATTTGGTCTTGTTTTCCTGATGCATACAACTGATATACATTTCTGCAATGCGTTTAGTTGCGCCCATCACATTCGTAGGATTAACAGCTTTATCCGTCGATACAAAAATGAATTTATCGACATTATGATTTATGGAAAGATCCACCAGCATTTTAGTTCCCGCCACATTTATCTTGATAGCCTCATAAGCGTTATACTCCATGAGGGGTACGTGTTTATAGGCCGCAGCATGAAATACCATATCAGGTTTATATTCCTGGAAATATGTATTCATCCTGTTCTTATCACGAATATCCGCCACTATTGGGATAAAATTGTGGAACCCATTCTGCTTAAGCTCTTGTTGCAGATCGTAAAGAGCAGATTCTGCCTGGTCTATAACTATCAGTGACTTATAGTGGTAAATAGCTATCTGCCTGACGATCTCACTTCCTATTGAACCTGCACCCCCGGTTACCATGATAACCTGGTCTTTTAATTCTTCTGAAACCTTGGATTGTTTAATATTGATAGGAACCCGGTTAAGCAAGTCTTCAATCTGTACCTGTTTTATCTGGGAAACTTTCAATTCCCCGTTAATCCAGTCTTCTACGGGAGGTACTATTTTAACCTGTACCTGGTAATCCATCAGGCTCTCTACTATCTTTCGTAAACGACTATGATGTATATTATTAATAGATACAATAATCTCAGCAATCTCAGAGCGCTGTATAAACAGGCCCGTTATTTCTTCCTTACTGTAAACGCGAACACCGTTGATTCTCTTCCCTACCTTGTTATTGTCATCATCGATATAACCGATCACTCGCGCATTACTGGCAGTATGATTCGTGAGCGCATTATAGGTAAGTATTCCCGCTTCACCTGCACCATAGATCATCACATTCTTAGTGATCTTGAATTTCTTAACCATGTTGTAATATGCGGTCTTGAACACGTACCGCGATGCAGTCATCGTAATGAATGCAATTAAGCTATGGATAATGATAATCGACAGTGGAATGGTGAAATCTTCCATAACACCTAATTGGCGATTGACGATTACCATGAAAATGGCCAGGATACTAGACAGGCAAATAGCGTTAAAAATATTATATACATCCCTTACCCCCGTGTGCCTTACCACGCCTTTATAAGATCCTGTGATGATGAATGATAAAAGAGCCAGGCCACATACAATCGGCAACTGAAGGAAAAGTCTTTCCGTATCAAAATTGAATGTCAGGTTAAACCTGATGAAGTAGGAAAGAATAAATGAAAAAAATACCAGGATGACATCAATAGCCAAAACCAGCCATTTTGAAGCATATCGATGAGCATTGTTTACTAAGTAATCTTTGATCATGACACGATTTTTAAGATATTTGATGCAACTCGCTCTAAATCTTCAGGTTGCAAATTAGAACCACTTGGCAGGCATAACCCCCTAGCGAAGAGATCTTCAGACACCCCGTTGATGTAATTCGGAAATTTTTTAAACACAGGTTGTAAGTGCATCGGTTTCCACAACGGGCGGGATTCTATATCTTCTGATAAAAGCCCATTGCGTATCGCTTCCCTGGTATCATAAGAATCGGTTAAAATACAGCTGAGCCACCTGTTAGATATAGATCCTTCTGGTTCTGGGAGAAACTCTAATCCAGTGCTTTTCAAGACACTTCTGTAATAGTCAAAATTAGCTCTACGTGACTTCACACGTTCATCCAATACTTCCATTTGACCCCGGCCGATTCCTGCAAGAACATTACTCATCCTGTAATTGTATCCAATAACCGAATGCTGGTAATGAGGAGCATCATCACGGGCCTGCGTGGCAAGATAAACCGCTTTCTCCTTGTGCTGTAAATTATGGCTAACTAGAGCCCCACCACCTGAAGTAGTTATGATCTTGTTCCCATTAAATGAAAGTATCCCAAGCTTCCCTAAGGTACTACATTTATTTTTCTTATAAATACTGCCTAATGCTTCTGCACTATCCTCGATAATAGGAATATCGTAGTTATGTGATATTTTATTTAATTCATCTGCCTTATAAGGCATCCCGTAAAGGTGCACTGCAATGATTGCCTTTGGCTTCTTCCCTAGTTCAATTCGATCCTCTATTGCTTGTTCCAATAATTCCGGGCAGATATTCCAGGTATCCCTCTCACTATCTACAAATACAGGTTTAGCACCAAGATAGCAAATAGGGTTAGCGGAAGCTGAAAACGTCAAACTCTGACAGATCACTTCGTCACCTTGGTCGACGCCAAGAATCTCTAAAGCCAGGTGAATTGCAGCCGTTCCTGAGCTCAATGCAGCTACATGTTTCTCTCCACCCAGATAGGCACTTATCGATTGCTCAAATTTATTGACATTGGGACCAAGGGGAGCCACCCAATTAGTGTCAAATGCTTCCTTTACATACGATTCTTCCGAATGCCCCATATGGGGAGAGGAAAGCCATATTTTAGTTTTTGTAATCAAAGTCTTATACTGCTTAATGTAAACTCCTGTAAAAATAGCTAAAACCGACCTATACGCCTTACTTCTATCGATCAATTCGTTTAATCCGCATTAATCTTCGGTCAAGGGGAAATCTTTTTAGCCAATTAGAAACAATCTTCCTCAAATTTAAAATAGTCAGAATATGTTTCAGTGGGCAATATTAGAGCGTAATTTTAAAACTTATGTACTCTTTAACACAAACAATCTGTTTCATCCAATATGATCATGATAATTATATAATGACACTGCAAGCCAGAAATCGGAAAAGTTAACATATCATCGATTAGAGACAATTATGCCCCAATGCAGTCCAGAAGATTTATTAGCTTTGCCGCCTTGGCACTCTTTGTAAATTCACGACCCAGTCCTTGATTTCTAACTGTAATTTGATTTGGGTTTTATTTGCAATTTGAGGTAAAGGATTATAAATCCTGCTTTGGACAAGAAAAAAAGGCATTAAAAAGCGCGTAAAATGAAAATATTAGTAACAGGGGCTGCCGGTTTTATCGGCTTCCATGTAGCACAACAACTTTTGCAACACGGCCATGAAATAACAGGTTTGGATAATATAAATGACTACTATTCCACTCAGCTTAAATTTGACCGACTTAAAGAATTAGGTATAGCCGAGGAAGATGCAACAGAGTATTTGAAAGAAAGTCGGTCTTCAACTAATGATAGATTTTCATTTGTCCGAATGAATTTAGAAGATCGTGAATCTTTGCCGAAACTATTCAGAGAAAAGAATTTTGACGTGGTTTGTCATTTAGCTGCGCAGGCAGGTGTCCGCTACAGCCTGGAGAACCCCGAGTCTTATATTGACAGTAATATTGTTGGGTACTTAAATATCCTCGAGTGTTGTAGGCATCAAAAGGTTAAACACCTTGTTTACGCCAGTAGCTCCAGTGTATACGGATTAAATAAGGAGGTGCCATTTAAGGTTTCTGATTCTGTGGATCATCCAATCAGCTTGTATGCAGCCTCTAAAAAGAGTAATGAATTAATGGCTCATACCTATAGTCATCTGTTCAAAATCCCTACTACCGGCTTACGATTTTTTACCGTTTATGGGCCATGGGGAAGACCAGATATGGCATTGTTCTTATTCACGGACGCTATAATCAAGGGAGAGCCAATCCAGGTCTTTAACCACGGTAAAATGGAAAGGGATTTTACTTATATCGATGATATTGTAAACGGGATCTCAAAAATTGTTGAAGGAGAGGTCAACTCTCGGCATGAATCGGATCAATTATACCAAGTTTATAACATTGGGAATAATAATTCGGTAAAACTAATGGACTTTATAGAGGCCATAGAAAATAGTGTGGGTAAAAAGGCAGAAAAGAAATTAATGCCCATTCAGCCTGGTGATGTGGAGCGTACCTGGGCAGACGTAGAAGATCTAATAAAAGATTATGGGTATAAACCGGATACCGATGTAAAAGTAGGTATTCAATCTTTTGTTAACTGGTATAAATCTTATTACAATATTTAAATAAGAATTGGTCCGTATGGAATAAATTATATTTAACCATTAGGTTATATAATAATTAATTATTAATTCTAGATTTACCCGATCTATGCTTTTTAATTCCTTAGATTTTGCTATATTTCTACCTATTGTATTTATCCTGTATTGGTTCGTTTTCCAAGGCAACTTAAGATTACAAAATTTACTGCTTCTGGCCGCAAGTTATATTTTTTACGGCTGGTGGGATTGGCGTTTTCTTTCATTAATAGTATTCAGCACCTTGGTCGATTTCGGCATAGGATTAGCCATAAGTTCTGAAAAATCTGATACCAGAAGAAAAACTCTGCTAGGTATAAGCATCATAGTAAACCTCGGTTTTCTTGGTTTTTTCAAATATTATAATTTCTTCCTGGAAAATTTCAGGTCGGCCTTTTCAATTGCCGGTTATGAATTAAATGCCAATAGCCTTAATATAATTTTACCAGTTGGTATAAGTTTCTATACTTTTCAAACACTTAGTTATACTATAGATATATACAGGCGCCAATTGACCCCTACTAAAAACCTAGTAGATTTTGCCGCATTCGTTTCATTTTTCCCCCAATTAGTTGCTGGGCCCATCGAAAGAGCTACCAATCTATTACCCCAATTTTATACTAAAAGAAAATTCAATTACCCGTTAGCAGTAGACGGGATGCGACAAATCCTGTGGGGATTATTTAAGAAAGTAGTAATTGCGGACAATTGCGCAGAATACGCCAACCTCATTTTTAATAATTCTGAAATATACGGGGGAAGCACACTTTTCCTGGGGGCACTATTTTTCACATTCCAGATCTATGGAGATTTTTCGGGTTATTCAGACATAGCAATCGGTACGGCAAGGCTGTTTGGATTTGACCTGATGAGAAATTTTGCATACCCATACTTCTCAAGAGATATTGCCGAATTCTGGAGAAGGTGGCACATATCTCTTTCTACCTGGTTTAGGGATTACCTGTATATCCCGTTAGGAGGTAGTCGAGGTGGTACCTGGATGAAAGTGCGTAACACCTTTATAATTTTTATAATAAGTGGCTTCTGGCATGGTGCCAACTGGACATTTATATTTTGGGGAGCTTTAAATGCCGTTTATTTTTTGCCATTGTTACTCACCAATCAGAATAGGAATCACTTAGATGCTACAGCGGAAGGCCGTCTTTTTCCTACATTCTCAGAATTTCTGAAAATTACATTAACCTTTTCTTTAACGGTATTGGCTTGGATTTTCTTCAGGGCAGAGCATCTTTCACATGCATTTCGTTATATCGGTGGATTACTCTCCGCATCCCTGGTGGAGAAACCAGCAATATTACCATGGCCTACTCTTTTACTGATTGGTTTTTTCGTTCTTTTTGAATGGTCACAAAGAAGTAAAGCTCATGCCTTAGAGTTTAATCGGCTCAGCCGAACTAACCGTAGTATCCGATGGAGTATATATATCGGAATAATCCTCTTAATTGGAACTTTCGGGGGCTCACAACAACAATTCATCTATTTCCAGTTCTAATATGAAAAGTTTTATCTCAAATTGTTTAATCTTCTCAATTGTCTTACTTGGTAGTCTAAGTTTGCTTACAATAGCAAGCAATTATATTGGTCATCTATTATTTCCTTTTGAGCTACCAAAACATACCCGCACGGTAATCTTAGGGAACTCGCACCCAGAGTGTGCCATTAATGACGATGAAATCCCAACAGTAGTAAACCTAGCACAAAGCGGCACTGCGTATTATTATGATTATCTAAAACTCAGGGAACTCACCGCACGAAATCCTCAAATTCGAAATGTTATACTGGGATACTCATATCATGACCTGGAAAAAAATATGGATGATTGGTTAGTTGGTGAATCTAAACTGAAGTACAAATTAAGAAATCACTTTTTACTATTTAATTTTCAAGATTATTTTGAATTACTACAATTCAATCCCTGGGGGGTGATTAAATTCACGCCACAGACTATCTTTTATAACATCAACGCCGTACTAAAGGGATATTCCTATTTGGGAGGATATAAACATCTGGAAAGAGTTAAACTGGAAGAAGCTATAAAATACAATAAAGGAAGACCCGCCTTAAGTGAGAACAGTTCTAAATCGGAGTATCAAAAGATATATTTGAAAAGAATTTATGAATATTGTGAACGTAATAATCTAAACCTTATATTACTTCACACCCCGATACACCCTATTGAGGCAGAATATTATAGCCCTGTAAAGGATTACTATAAAATTTTTGCAGAAAATGAATTGCCTGAGGCAATATTAATAAACCATGCTGAATTAGATTTCCCTGAAAAATTCTTTGCAGACTTAGATCATTTAAATTATAAGGGAGCTCGCAGGTATACGGAAATTATTGACAACTCCCTGCGAAGTTTAGGAGTCATCAATCCACACCTTTAGGGGAAAATCCTTGACCTCAACCTGATGAAACTCAGAAAAAGCACAAAATTTTTTGCACTATGTTCTGCACTCCTATTAATTCTGGCAGTACTCCTATTTTTTTTCCCAGGATCAATCTGTATTAAGAATATATCGAATTCTTTATTGAAGGATTCAAATAGGGATTGGCCCTCGGAGTTTAAAGAGGTAGTTATAAGTCCGCACATCGAGGGAGAATCTCAGTCTGCATATTTTTACAAGAGCACGAGTAAAAAAGCCAAGCCCTTGATTGTTAGCCTGCACTCCTGGAGTGGTGACTATACCCAGGCAGACCGTCTCGCTTTATTGAGTAAGGATAAAAATATAAATTACATTCACCCGGATTTTCAGGGACCCAATAATCATCAGGACGCTTGTTGCAGTTCTAAGGTCATTGACAACATAGAATCGGCCATTAAATTCGCCATTGCAGAAGCGCAGGTTGATACTGCCAAAATCTATGTGGTCGGAGCTAGCGGAGGGGGCTATACCGCACTTTGCATGTACATGAAATCACAATTACCTGTCGCTAAATTTTCAGCATGGGCTTCCATCACGGATTTAGAGCAATGGTATTACGAAAGCTTGGAGCGAAACAATTCCTATCATAAGGATATAATAGATTGTACCGGGCAAACCAGCAACCGATTGGACAGCCGGGCAGCAAGGTTAAGGTCGCCTCTCTTTTTTCCATCAGATACCCATACATCAAAAGCTTCAAAATTATATCTGTATGCAGGTATAGAAGACGGGACCACTGGAAGCGTACCTTATATTCACTCTATTAATTTTTACAACAAACTATTGGCCGACAGGCAGGTTACCGATTCAAGCAGGTACGTAAGAAAGCAAGAGATCACGAATTTATCAAGCAGGGAAAAGCTCCCGGCAAATTTAGGGCAAATCGGACAACGAGAGATCTTCCTGTTCAGATCACATGAAAACATTGAACTGACTATCTTTGAAGGTGGTCACGAGATCCTGTCAGAATATGCTTTGGACAAATTATTAGAATCTCCCGATTCCCCATGAACTTAGCTCGGATTTGCCCCAAAACTAAATTACTCATTGCCGAATAACCAAAAAGGATAACCATATAGCTGAAATGGTTAACAGTTTCTGTTTTTATTCCATTAATTTGCAGCGCCGAAGAGGAAATCTTTTCCGCGCTATTAAAGAACAATAAATGTATCAAATCAACAATATTCTAAATTCTTCATTCACCGTTCTCGTAACCGGCGGAGCTGGATTCATCGGGTCTAATTTATGTAAGGCCCTACTGGAGAATGGTAATTCTGTAAGATGCCTTGACAATTTCGCCACAGGCAAAAGACAGAATTTAGATGAAATTAAAGATCATCCGAAATTTACTTTAATTGAGGGAGATATCAGGGACCTGGAAACTTGTCAGAAAGCAACCCAAGGAGTCGACTATGTCCTTCACCAAGCCGCTCTAGGCTCAGTTCCACGCTCTATAAACGATCCTATTACAAGCAATGAAGTGAACGTTTCGGGCTTCCTGAATATGTTATCGGCTGCAAAAGATGCTTCGGTAAAAAGGTTTGTTTATGCGGCAAGCTCCTCCACATACGGAGACTCCACATCAATGCCAAAACGGGAAGATGTCATCGGTAGGCCGCTCTCACCCTATGCTGTAACCAAATATGTGAACGAGTTATATGCCGATGTATTTTCTAAGACTTATGGCGTTGAAACCATTGGCCTTAGGTATTTTAACGTCTTTGGAAGAAATCAGGATCCTAACGGGGCGTATGCCGCCGTCATACCTAAATTTGTTATCCAGCTGATCAATCACAACTCGCCAACCATAAATGGAGATGGGAGTTATTCCAGGGATTTTACCTACATAGACAACGTAGTAGAAGCAAATATAAAAGCCTTGATTGCGAATAAGCCCGAAGCCGTGAATACCGTTTACAATGTGGCATATGGCGAAAGAACCGATCTTAATGAACTGGTATCCCTGCTGAAAGAATATTTATCAGCGTATGATGGGGATATAAAAGATGTAGAAGTTATATATGGACCTGAGCGCCCGGGAGATGTCCCCCATTCTCTTGCCTCCATTGATAAAGCCAAAAGCAATCTTGGTTATGATCCGCAGTACAATATGCGAGAAGGCCTGAAAGAAGCTGTTGCCTGGTACTGGAAAAATTTAAATTAACGATAGATTATATAACACCTAATAAAAATGAAAGATAAAATTGGAATTATAGGCCTTGGATATGTCGGTCTTCCACTGGCTCGTTTATTTGCCACTAAATATCCTGTAATCGGTTTTGACATAAACGAGGCAAGAGTAAAAGAGCTTCAATCCGGTAAAGACAGCACCCTGGAAGTTGAAGATTCCGTACTCCAGCAAGTTCTCGTAAGCCAATTTAATGAAAACCAGACCAAAGGATTAATATGTACCAGCGATTTAGATGTCCTGGAAGGCTGCAATTACTATGTTGTGACAGTACCAACACCAGTGGACCATACAAACAGACCCATACTTACACCTTTATATAAGGCCAGCGAAACCATTGCCAAGGTCCTAAAAAAAGGAGATACCGTGATCTACGAGTCTACGGTTTATCCCGGTGTAACAGAAGATGAATGTGTACCGGTACTGGAAAAACACAGCGGATTAAAATTCAACCAGGATTTCTTTGTCGGATATTCACCAGAAAGAATCAACCCGGGAGACAAGGAACATACCGTTGAAAAGATTCTTAAGGTAACCTCAGGCTCTACCCCGGAAGTAGGAGAGAAAGTGAACCAGCTTTATGCGTCTATTATTACTGCGGGTACCCATTTGGCACCCAGCATCAAAGTGGCGGAGGCAGCAAAGGTCATAGAAAACTCACAGCGCGATATTAATATCGCCTTCGTAAATGAGCTGGCTAAAATCTTTAACCTGATGAATATTGATACCCAGGAAGTTTTAAAAGCTGCGGGTACAAAATGGAATTTCCTTCCTTTCACCCCCGGTTTGGTAGGTGGACACTGTATCGGTGTTGACCCCTATTACCTGGCACAAAAAGCACAGGAATTTGGCTATCACCCTGAAATCATCTTGGCAGGAAGAAGAATGAATGACGGGATGGGTAAATATGTAGCTGGAGAGGTTATAAAATTAATGGTTCAAAAGGACATTCGTGTCAAAGGTTCTAAAATCCTGGTCCTGGGGATCACTTTTAAAGAAAATTGTCCTGATGTCAGAAATACTAAAGCAGTAGACGTTATTCGTAACTTAATGAGTTATGGTGCAGACGTAACGATTTATGACCCATGGGCTTCTCCATCAGAAGTAGAGCATGAATATGGTCTTAAAACAACAAGAGAGGAACCTTCAACTGAATCCTATGATGCCATTGTATTGTCTGTAGCACATAAGGAATATCTAAAATTGGACCTCAAGTCTTTCCTCAAGGACCAGGGAATAATTTACGATGTAAAAGGGATACTCCCAAACAATCTGGTTAATGGAAGGCTTTAAAAAATATTCGTGATATTTAAACTGGAGATATTTAAATATCTCCAGTTTAAAACAAAAAATATATTTATGGCTTTTAAAGATCATTAATTCCATCAATCATACTTTCGAAGCCTCCTGCGTAAAACTCGGCGCACATTTCCAAATTAGTATATCCAGCATAGTTAGAAACATCATATAAGCCGAAACTCCAATTTTCATGAACATTATCCGAGTCATAAAGATTAGGATCTAAATGTTGGTGATGATTTTCAAACCAATCAGGCATGTGGTCTCCATCTGAATCTTTATATAAATTAGTGCCAGTAAAAGATGAGTAGTCCCATTCATTAGAACTTCTATATTGACTTTCAGTATTTCCCGAGGCTGCATTATATATATAATCAGCATCCTTATCATCACGAAAAAAACCAGGAGATCCATCTTCATTGATACCCCTATTATGCCCTACACTTGCTCGAACTCTTTGAGGAACTTCATATACATCCCAGATTCCATCACTAGGATCATTGAAAAAGTGTTGACGGGCGTTTTTATAATGTAGATTAAGTATTGGTTCGTTATCTTTCGCCACTACATTATCTTTATAATATACCCAAAGATCTTTTTGATTCTCTGAAGGATTTTCATTTATTCCTCCTACATAATTATTCGCCGTATATGTTCGGAAATTTGGATGATACGATGCTTTATTGATTGGAGTTGAAGAACTTTTCACTCGATTTCCCTCATCACAATAATTATTAAACCAATCGACCATAACACCGCCATTTGTTCTAGTTAATCTGGAAGACCAATTAACAATATAATTATTGTAATGTTCTACCTTCATTTCGCCACCGGATAAATTTGGAAATCTATGACTTAAATTATAACTCATATTTCTAGCAAATGTTAATGCACCGACATTAACCAATCCATTTCCAGAATCTCCGAAGATTCCGCCACTACTTCCAGTGTCGGCTGTTTCAGCCATAATATTGTATGACGCTGTAACCCTATTATCAGAATGCCGCATCCCAACATCAAAGGTCTGGTCTTTGCCATATCTGAACGAGTTATGGTCAGCATAAATACCCGCACCTGGTTTTAAATTACGAAAGCCAAACGCAGAATAACCATCAATTTTCATGTTTTGAAAAGTCATATGGCGCATTATCACATTGGATGCATTCTCTATGACAATCCTATTGTCACTAATAGTGAGCCCTCTACCAGGGGCAAATTGACCCCATATTGTAATATTATCACTTGAAGATGGGGCTAGTTGTGATTTAAGGTGAACAATTCCCTCTACCTTAATAATTATTATTCTATTACCTTCGGATAAAGCATCTCTAAATGAACCTGGGCCAGAGTCATTCAAATTGGTAACTTCATAAACTTCCTGACCTCTGCCTCCTTCCACATATTTACCAGCTCCAAAAGCGGATGGAAAAGATTTTAATTCATCCAAAATCAAATGATACTCTGGAGTAGCGCTATTACCTTGTAATTGATTATCGGTAGTACTTTCAACATTATTATTATGTTTCTCCTTTTTATCTCGATCCTCGATTGCCTTAGATGTCGGATCATTTAAGATTACTTCTTGAAGTAAATCAAGATCATTTTGACACGAGAAAATAAAGAATATTGCACAAGTAATAGATAGCAATGAAGCTATTCTAGTGGGGAAAAATTTCATAAGTAAGTAAATTATTAAATATTAAAAATTATGGGGACTTAGTAAAATTCGGAAAAATAAAAATACCTAATAAATCAATAATAAACGTTAAAAGCATCTTTTATTCGATGAAATGCATTTTTGTAAGCTTTTCCAATAATTATGTAAGGAGATCTCAAATAATTATTCTTACCGATTTATACGGTCGGACACCTATACTTGGATTACAGAGGATTTATATTTAAGATAGTTTTAACAGAAAAAGTCGATTAAATATCTTTTTTGCTTTTTTTTCGATACAAAAACATTACTGTTTTTTTTGAGACAATTAATTATGAAATACTCGCTATAAAATATAAAAGTTGTTTCCATCACTATATAAATGGAAAAATTATGATTTAAATTCTTTTAATATTATAATCTTTGCGCTTTTTTATTCCCTTCAAAATGTCTCAGTTTATTCTTAATATAAATTTTATTAAATACTCTGAAATTATCTAATAGGGATTCCATTAAGCTTAAAAATAAATGTTGGTTTAAGTGATGAATAATTTTTGAAGGTTAAAATGAAGTATGAATGATCGAAACAAAAAATCTTTAGTTAAGAGCGGTATTACCGGACTCATTTGGAACTTTGGCGGTTCATTTGTTCAAATACTGTTACAGATCATTGTTATTGGTGTTTTATCAAGATTGCTAACTCCACAAGAATTTGGAGTAGTAGCAATTATTATGATCATCGTTACATTTTCAGAACTTTTTAATCAAATGGGGATAGGCACAGCAGTTGTGCAACTTCCAGGGCTTAGTCATAGGCACATTTCGCTGGCCTATACGTTGTCATTAATTATAGGAATAATCATTGGAGCACTCTATTATCTTGCAGCACCTCATGCAGCAGATTTTTTCAATTTAAAAAATGCAGATTCCGCAATTAAATTTTTCGCCCTCTTTTTCCCTATTAGAAGTTTTAATAGCATATCGTACGCCTTGCTGACCAGAGAGATGAAATACAGTGTCCTGGTAAAAATTGGAATGAGTTCGTATACCTTTGGCACAGGATTGATTTCTATAGTTTTAGCCTACCTTAATTATGGCTATTGGTCATTAATTCTGGGACAATTTGCAAGCCTCCTGATTTCAACTATATTTTTATTAATTATTAAGCCCCCTAAAATAACATTCCGATACGATAAAGAAAAAATTTCTGAGTTGTTATTTTTTGGTACTGGTCATACACTAGGAAGTATCTTTAACTATTTCGCTGAAAATGCCGATAATATAATTGTTGGACGTATGATGAATACCGCTGCTTTAGGCTTATATTCTAAGGCGTTCCAATTACTATCAATACCTGCAAGTTTCTTTGGTGGAATATTTGATAAGGTTCTTTTTCCAATCTTGTCTAAAAGACAAGAAGATCATTTGAAACTATCCTCTTTCTATTTGTTCAGTACTTCATTATGTTTTGCAGGTCTAATACCTGTTAGTATATTGATCTTTGCAAATGCTGAATTAATTGTGGAACTATTATTAGGTGATCAGTGGGGAGCGGTTGTTCTACCGCTTAGATTACTAATACTAGGATTAGCTTTTAGATTTGGCACAAAGATTAACAAATCTTACCTTAAATCAATAGGCTTGATTTATAGAGGTGCCTATTATCAATTTATTTTCGCCGCCTTGATGATAACTCTCTGTGCAATTGGAGGATATTACTATGATATTTCTGGAGTTGCTGTAGGAGTCTTTTTGGCGACCTTACTCAATTATTTTCAAGTCAGCTTTAGATTGTACAAAAAATTAAATTTTTCTCGAAGTGAATATTTAAAAATTATAACAATTGCTGTACTGGTCAATTTACCTTTATTAATAATATCCATCATAATAAATTATGCATTCCATAATCCAATATGGATACAATTTTTACTCAGCATTTTGGTTTATATACCGCTGATGTTAATATTCCTGTTTCATAAAAAAGGAGTAATATTTACTGAAACAAATAAGAATATGATTACGCAAATTTTAAACTCCCTTCCTTCTACATTGAGCAACTATATTCTGAAATTTAAATTCTTTAGAAAATACTATGAATAATAATAGAATCTTGTTCATTGCACCCAGGTTTCATACAAATCAATACTTCCTTATAAAAAATTTGATAAAGCACGGTATTCACGTTGATTTTTTGGTTGTCTATGAAGGTGGTTCGGAGAATCACAAATATATTAAGCCTATTCATTCTATCCAATCAAGATTAATTAGATGGTTTTTGAAAAGAAAAGACCCTAAAAATTCGGATCACAGAAAAATTCTTAGTAACTATAGTTTAACCTCAATAAGGCAATTATTTAGTTTATACTCTGAGAAAAATCCAGATACTATAATAATTCGAAATTTAAAGCCACTGATATCGATACAACACTTAATTATAGGACTAATTTTGCGTAAGAAAATTTTTCTTTATACACAAAATCCACTGCATCAAGATTCCAACTTCTTGCGTAATATTTCTTTTCAAGTATTAAAGAGACTCGGCGTAAAACATTATACTCCTGTTCTAGGGAATTGTAATATACCTCAATTACCTAATACTACTTATATACCCTTTGTAATTGATCCACTTATTTCAAGCGATATAATTTCATCACGGAGAAATACTAAAGGCTTTAGAATCACGACAATAGCTAAAATGCAAAAGCGTAAAAATATTAAGGAACTAGTTCAGAGCCTATACCGCATCAGTTTTTTTGACAATCCTCATAATTCAATTAATATAATTTCCGAATGTATTTCGCCTCAGAATAAAAAATATTTAGAATCCTTACGTGAAACAATAGTTCATAATTCTGAGCAAATTGTATTTCATTTTAATATTCCTCATTCTAGCGTTCTTGATTTATTAAAGAATTCTGATTTGTATATTTTACCAAGCCACGATGAGCCAGCAGCTTTTTCTATATTGGAAGCTATGGCCTGTGGTCTACCTGTAATTTGTTCTGACCGTAATGGCACTAAATGTTATATTGATGAAAATTCAAACGGAATGATTTTTCATTACAACCCTGATTTTTCAGATTTAGATGATAAACTATTGAAAATACTTGATAAAGAACTTTTAATGAGATTCGGTGAAAGAAGTTTAGAACTTGTAAGAGAAAACCACGGCTTAGGTGAATTTATAAATAAGATTTTATGTCAGACAAAAACATAAGACTTTTATATATTTTCATTGCGATCCTGCTGGGGATTAATAATGTATTTATAAGATTCAAAATAGCTGGAATCAGTTACGATAGACTCTTAGAGTTTTTGCTATTTTTTATATTTATCAAACCTTACATTTATGAGTTAAGAACAAATAGATTTTTTAGAAAATGGAACGTTTTCATCTTCACGTTCGGCTTACTGCAATTAATAATGAACCTGAGATTAGCTATTAGTGGAGATTTTGAATTCGAGTTCGTTTATACGCTTTTTATCAAGAATATTTCATTTATTGTTTACTCTTATCTTTTTTACAAGATTGTAAAAAGTAATTTACTCTACGTCGATGTAATTCTTACTGTGCATTTGATCATATTAATGTTCGCATTCCTTCAACATCCTTTATCTCCTATATCATCACAAATGACAGATATTAAAAGGGTTTTATATGATCACGTAGATTCTGAAGGACTTGATGAAACAATCTCAATGGAAGCAACCTACGCCTCGAGTCCCAAATTTGCAGATAGATTTAGGTTAGCTGGTCCATTTTCAAGTACGATATCATTCTCCTATTTCGCATTAAGTTCTTTTTTCCTGGCTTTATATATGTACCATCGTAGGCTACAGAAACGGTACATAGTTTTTTTAGTTCTCTTATTTATTGCATCAGTTCTATCACAAACACGTTCTTTATTATTGGCTGAAGTATTTATTGTGGGGGCATATTTCTTTTTCGCACCAACCAGAAAGCATGCTTTGTACAAATTTGCTATTATAAGTTCCATAGGCGTTTTGATGGCAATCATATTAGTTAATGACAATTTTGGAAACGTAGGAAATTCTCGAGTTACCAAACTGAATGCTGAAGGACAAACGGACAGCAGGCCTTATTTGTGGGTAACTGGATTGTATACTGTAATCAAACACCCATTTGGAATAACATCAGAAGATTACCAACAGGCTCGAAAGGAAATGTTCTATTATTTCGGTCGAACCGAGGTTCTATATTTAGCAACCCATCATGGATTAATCAATATTGGCTTCCATTATACCATATTAGGGTATGTTCTATTTTATTTTTTCGTTTTCTTTCTAGTGCGAAATATTAATTTACTAAAACCAAAATATTCTTTAATATTTAAGCTATTCTTATTCAGTTACTTCATTCACATAAGTTTTCATAATGATTTCATATTTAATGCGGATTATCCAATATTAATGGTTTTGGTATTAATTTATTTACATAGATATCACGAACATGGTGAGAGTCAGATAAGTAATATAGAGAAAAAATTAAATTTTTAATATAAAATACAACTTTTAAAAATTAAATAACTAATGCTACTAGTACTTCACCATAACTAAAGCCCTATGAAAACATTATCCAATCTTTATAGGAAATCATACTTTGGGTATTACTTACTTAACCCTTTGTACCAACTTTACTTAAGTATAATTAAATATGTCCCACATGATATATATGTAAAACATCAGTTCAAAAGATTTCATGGATATCCCTTAGATCTTCAAAATCCTCGTACTTTTAATGAAAAAATAAATTGGTTAAAACTCTACGGCTTTAATCCCTTACATGAAATTACTTCTGACAAGTATAAAGTAAGAGAATATGTAAGAAGCAAAATAGGAGACAGCTATCTGATCCCTTTGATTTTTGAAACTAGAGCAGTAAACGAAATCAATCAATTTGCATTGCCTGATTACCCTGTAATAATAAAAACAAATCATAGTAGCGCAGGAGGTATAATCATACGTGATAAATCCGTTGTTGATTGGAGAAAAATAAGATTTGAATTAAACAAACAACTTCGGGAAAATTATTTCATCCGGTACCGTGAAATGCAATATAAAAACATAATACCTAGAATAATTATTGAAAAATTATTAACTGATTCGAATAATAAAATTCCTTCGGATTATAAACTGCATTGCTTTCATGGGAAAGTTAAGATGATTCAAGTTCATACAGATAGGTTTATAGATGAAAAAATTAGCTTTTTTTCCCCTGATTGGACACTATTACCTGTAAAAAGACCACATCGAGAAAATATAGCTATTAATAAACCTACTCTTCTAAATGAAATGATGCGTATAGCACAAATTCTATCTATTGACTTTACATATGTAAGAGTGGATTTATATGAAGTTAATTCCAAAGTTTATTTCGGAGAATTGACATTACATCCTGCAGCAGGTTTGAAAAAATTTGATCCAATTTCTTGGGATCTTAAGATTGGTTCATGGTTAAATCTCCCTACCACATTTACTTCATAATTCTAATGTATTTCCTGATCTAATGAGTTAATCCATGACAAATTGTTCGATTCATTGTTATTGAAGTATCAATTTGAATTGGATTAATAAGTGTATTATTATCACATTATCAAAAGACTATAGTATTGGAAAAAATTAAAATATTCTTTTTTATACCTACCCTTAAAGCGGGAGGCGCTGAACGAATAATTAGCTATGTATCTCAAAATTTAAATAAAAAAAAGTTTAATTGTAAATTAATAGTTCTAAGTTCTAGAAATAATTCTTCTTATCAAGTAAATGAACTTGATGTAATATGGCTTAATAAATCACGAGTTATCTTTTCAATTTGGAGTATTGAAAAACTAATTCGCCATAATAAGCCGGATGTAGTTGTGAGTTCAATTACTCATTTAAATATAGCAATGGGCTGGATTTCATTATTACAGCCAAAGACGCTCTTTGTTGGACGTCAAGCAACAATAAGTGCTGCCATCAGCCAGTTTTATGGAAAGAAAAAAGGGAATTTAATTTTTAATCTTGTTAATCGTATTGGCTTAAATAATTTGGACTATGTTATCTGTCAGTCAAAAGATATGGCCAAAGATTGTAATGAAATGTTCAACATAGACCGAAAACGCCTTCAAATTATAAATAATCCGATTACCAACCAGTTCCGACTAAACCCTGAACTAAGAACTTCTAAAAATGATCAAATTACTAAGTTCATTACTGTTGGCAGGTTAGTTCCGATTAAAGGACACTCACGAATATTAAAATTATTGGCTAAATGTAAATTTGATTTTAAATATACCATTATCGGTGATGGTCCTGAATTGAATAATTTATATGAATTATGTACTGCTTTAAATCTCAAAGAAAGTGTTGAATTTCTGGGAACCTCCAATGAGGTAATGAAAATTTTACATGCTAATGATTACTTCCTCCAAGGATCCTATTCAGAAGGTTTTCCAAATGCTCTTTTAGAGAGTTGCGCAGTTGGAACCCCTGTCATAGCGTTCGATTGTCCAGGTGGAACAAGGGAAATAATTGAATCTGGAGTCAATGGATATCTCGCATATGATGAAGCTGATTTCGTATCCTATTTAAACAAACTAGACAAATTTGATCCCTATGCAGTATCGCGATCAGTTTTTTCTAAATTTTCAAGTGAAAAAATTATAGCTGAATATGAGCATTTCTTCAGAAGGATAGTAAAACTTAATAAGGGTGAATAATGAAGGAAAAACAAAAATTAAGTGTTCTCAATATCACGCTCAGTAGCGGGGGTGCAGAAAAGGTCATTAGTTTACTATTAAAAGAGTTAGTAAAGGATTACGATGTAACACTATTCCTGTTTTATGATGTCGTTCACTTTCCTGTACCCGATAAAGTAAATAAGGTAATTCTTAGCAATAGTGACCCTTTTACGAATATGTCATTATCCCTTCCTCTATTTGTGTATAGGTATAACAAGGAGTTGAGAAAAAGAAATATAAAATATGCTATCTCGTTCCTGGCATACCCTAATCTGGTTAATGGATTAATTTCTATGTGGAACCCAGAGATTAAAACCATAATTAGTGAGCGAGGATTTCCGTCGGATAATACTACTTCAAAAGTATCTTTTTACACTGCTAAAATGTTTTATCCTTTGTTGTATAATCGATGTGACAAACTATTTTCGAATTCTGTGTTTATAAATCAAGACTTGAAGGAAAATTTCGGAATAAAAATTCCAATGGAAGTGATTTATAACCCCATTGAAATGCCTTTACTAATCTCTAGAGATTATAATAACTCCAATCAGGTTTTAAGGATAATTACCGCAGGGACCCTAAATACCAGGAAAAACCAAGAAATGATAATTAAAGCATTACATAGAGTAAGCTTCAATTTCTATTTTAGCATTTTGGGAGAGGGCCCTTTGAAAAACCATTTAATAGAATTGATTGATTCATTTGGCTTACAACCTAAGGTAAAACTTGAAGGAAAAGTAAAGGACGTTTACAATCACCTGGCAAACAATGATTTATTTATTTTGTCTTCCTTCACTGAAGGTTTCCCTAATGCGTTATTAGAGGCCATGAGTGCAGGTTTACCCTGTATTTCCACCAACTGCCTTTCTGGACCTTTAGAGTTGTTAAATGAAGGTTCTGAGGTAGAAATTGGAACAGGTAGTTTTTATCAAGCAAAATATGGCATTTTAATAAATAATAATGATGTGACTGCTTTAGTCTCGGCTATGAGTTTCTTGAAAGAAAATCCATCCCGACTATCTCATTATTCCAAAATGAGTTTAGCGAGAGCTCAGTCATTCGATTTAAAAACCATTTATTCTCAATTTCGAGAATTTGTAGAGAATTAATAATATGTGCGGAATTAACGGTTTTGTTAAATATTCATCAAGTTCTAAGGAACAGGTTTTAACTGATCTGGCAAAGATGAACGATCTTATCTTGCACAGAGGTCCAGATGACGATGGAAGCTTTGTAGAAATTAATAAGGATTTTGAGTTGGCTATGGGTATGAGGCGGCTGTCCATTATAGACCTAGCCTCTGGGAAACAGCCTATTACAACGGAATCCGAATTGTTTACTATAGTTTTTAATGGTGAAATATACAACTACCAGGAGTTGAGGAAAAAACTGGTAAAGGAAGGTATTAATTTTAAAACGCATAGTGACACTGAAGTCATTCTTAAACTTTATGAGCTAGAAGGCACAAAATCGTTCAGAAAGTTAGATGGAATGTTTGCATTCAGTATATATGATAAGCAAGCAAAGAAAATCGTGATTGCGCGGGACTTCTTCGGGGAGAAACCACTGTACTATTATTTTAATAACGATATTTTTCTATGGGCATCTGAACTAAAATCACTTAGTAACCAACTTAATTTTAAACCAGAATTATCAAAGATTGGATTAAATCAATTTTTCAGACTGACTTATATCCCTGCTCCCAATACGATTTATAAGGACATCTATAAGCTTGAAGCAAATCATTATATAGAATTTGACATAGTCACGAAATCCTATACTATTGAACAAATAGAGGAAGAATTTGAAATCCATCAAGATAAAGTAGATTTCGAAAGTGCAAAAGCTAATGTAAGAAAGCTTGTACAGGAAAGTGTCACGAGTAGATCTGTTGCAGATGTTCCTATTGGAACTTTTCTATCAGGGGGTGTTGATTCATCAATCACCTCTTTGTGCCTTGCACAATCTACCGATAGGCCAATTAATACGTTTTCGATTGGATTTGAAAAGAAAGATTGGGGCGAAACAGATAAATCTAGATTGGTAGCTCAACAAATAAAGAGTGATCATCATGAATTCATCATTGGAGAATCAGATCTTAAAGATCACATTCATGAAATACTTCTGAATTTTGATGAACCTTTTTCCGATACTGCCTCTTTACCCACTTTCTTGGTGGCAAAAAAAACCAGCCAGTATGTAAAAGTTGCTCTTACTGGTGATGGGGGTGATGAAATTTTCGGGGGTTATACCAAATATTATATGGGAAAGATCAATTCCCAGTATACCTCCATGGTCCCTAAAGCCTTACATAGTCAGGTGCTCAAATATATTTATCCCTTGTTAGCCGATAAACATGATAATAGGGGATTAAAGTTCAGGTTAAGGAAACTTCTGAATTCAATAGACTATGAAGGTAATCACTATTGGGATATTATTTCCTTAGCAAATAGTCAGCATAACCTGAAATCTTTTCTTAATGAAGATTGGCAGTACGATGAGATTTTCAAAAGATATCAGGAAAGATTAAGTATATGGAAACCTAACTCTTTAACTGAATATAGACTGATCGATAAAATAGTAAGTCTGGAAGGTGGAATGCTGGCTAAGGTTGACCGGACGAGTATGCTTTCTTCCATTGAATGTCGCGCTCCATTTCTGAATAAAGAACTTTGGCGATATACTAATTCGCTACCAGAGAAATTCCTTATGAAAGGCTGGAATAAGAAATATATCCTGAAAGAAGCATTTAAAGAAGATTTTCCTCCGGGATTTCTAGATAAATCAAAGAAGGGATTTGGTTCTCCTGTAGGTGATTGGCTTCGCTCCGGATTACAAGCTGAACTGGAAACATATATTTCTACACCCTTCCTCCAAAAACAGGGGATTTTTAAAATTAATAACATACAACAACTGGTTACCTCACATTTGGATGCAACTTCTGACAATACTTTCTCCGTATGGGCTTATTATTGCTTTCAAAAGTGGTATACCAACATTTACGAATCTCTGTAGTAATATAAATTAGAACTGCTTTTGAAAAAGACTAAAATTTTAATTATTTGCTCCTTCGGAGAATCCCTTATCAATTTCAGAGGAGACTTTATAAAGGCCTTAATCGAAGAGAACTTCCAGGTGTACTGTGCAGCTCCCTACATTAAGAGTAGTACAAGGAAAACCCTGGAAGACATGGGTGTACACTATGATAATTTCCCTTTACAACGCACGGGAATGAACCCAATAAACGATATCAGAAGCATCAATGCATTAGGACAATTAATGGACACACACCAGATAGATATCGTGTTTCCTTATACCATTAAGCCCGTCATCTATGGCTCTATTGCTGCGTCTAAACGAAATATCCCGGTAGTGTCCCTGATTACCGGACTGGGATTCACTTTTAGCGCAATCTCTCCCAAGGCCAAATTGTTACAAAAAGTAACCCAGGTAATGTATCGCTATGCCCTGAAATCTAACCATACGGTAGTGTTCCAGAATAAAGATGACCAGGCTCTCTTTAAAGAAAAAAAGATTATTAATGGATCATCTAAAAGTACAGTGGTAAATGGGTCCGGTATTAATCTAAAAAAATATAAATTTAGAGAGCGAATTATTGCCCCTGGCACAAAGCTCAAGTTTGTTCTGGCAGGAAGATTAATGCCGGAAAAAGGAGTCGGACTCTTTATAAAGGCCGCGGAGACACTAAAGAAGAAAAATTTAGAGGCCGAATTTCATTTATTCGGATCAGTAGCCAAACAATACGAATCCAGCCCCTTTGATAAAGAACTCAACCGGCTAGCCGCTGATCAAACAATAGTTCTTCACGGTCATATAAATGATGTAGCCTCAAAATTAGACGATATGGACGTCTTTGTGCTCCCCACCTATTACCGGGAAGGGGTTCCACGATCCATCCTTGAAGCGCTCTCCAGCGGTATGCCGATAATCACTACCGACACCCCTGGTTGCCGGGAAACGGTTATCCCGTCAGAAAATGGATTTCTGGTGCCAGCTAAAGAGCTAGATCCGTTGGTCGAGGCTATGACTTACTTTATTAATAATCCGCTCAGGGTACCGGAGATGGGTAGGAAAAGTTTTGAAATGGCGAAAGAGAAATTCGATGTTCACCTGATTAATCAGCAATTAATATCCCTGATCAAGGAATCAACATAAATGATTTACAAAGAGAAGTTTAAAAGAGTACTGGATTTTACGGCTGCATCTATAGGATTAATTGTTATTTCTCCCGTATTCATCCTTATCTATATACTATTGGCTATTGCCAATAGCGGCCATCCCTTTTTTGTACAGAAGAGACCCGGGAAAAATCGCGAGATCTTTAGCATTCTGAAATTTAAAACCATGAACGACAAAAAAGCTCCGGACGGTACTTTGCTCCCGGATGCGGAGCGTCTTACTTCGATTGGAAAAATAGTCCGGAAAACATCACTGGATGAGATTCCGCAACTTATAAATGTACTTAAAGGTAATATGAGTCTTATTGGCCCCAGGCCATTACTAATATCATATCTCCCATTATATAATGATTTTCAGAACAGGCGGCACGAAGTGAGACCGGGAATTACCGGCTGGGCACAAGTCAATGGAAGAAATTCGCTGTCATGGCCAAAAAAATTTGAACTGGACGTCTGGTACGTGGATAACGTCAGCTTTTTATTAGACTTGAAAATCTTATGGCTCACGGTTCTCAAAGTTTTGAAAAGTGACGGAATATCTTCGAATACCAGCGCTACAATGGAGGCCTTCACTGGAAACGAACCGCTAAGAAACACTCCATGAGGTTAAGTATTGTTATTCCATGTTATAATATGGAGCGCTATCTGCCTACTTGCCTTGATAGCATTCTGAGACAGGAATTGGGTAAAGGTGACTTTGAAGTAATCATTGTTAATGATGAATCCAAGGATGACACTTTGAAAATCGCCAGGAAATACGAAGAGATCCATGAAGAGATCACCGTAATTGATAAGGTGAATGCAGGTGTCGGCGCTGCGAGAAACAGTGGTTTGGATGTAGCACGGGGTACTTATGTCTACTTCCTGGATCCGGATGACTACCTGGCGAATAACATGCTTCCAGGAGTACTGGATCTGGCTGAAAGTAATGATTTAGACATTTTAACCTTTGATTCGCTCTCTGTTGGAAGCGATGAAATAATCCAGGATAGCAAGTTTAAATCTGACGGGTTATCCACTGATATCTGTGACGGAATTTCATTTATCGCGTTACGCAAATTCTCTAACGAGATTTGGTGGTATTTAATCCGCAGGGAGTTTATGTTAAGTAAGGGGCTTCGGTTTATCGAAGGAAGATGGATGGAGGATGCCATTCTTACGGCCCAACTTTTCCGTAATGCCCATAGGATTGCTCATACCAATTCTGATGTTCACAGGTATCGAATCCTGCCTACATCTGCCATGCGTAATAAAAGCAGGGAGCATTATAACAAGGTAATTTACGATAACGCAAATGCAGCACACGCATTTGTCGAGTTATTATGCTCCATTCCTCCGGATCACCCCAAATCTGAAGCATGTAAAATAAGATTGAGAACACGACAACAATCTTTTGTCTTCTTTCTATTAGTCAGATTGATGAAATCTGATATATCTACGGATAAGATTCCGGAAATGCTTCAAGATTTTGAAAAGATAGGAGCCTATCCATTGAATGCTTTCCTGGGTCAGGATTACCATGGGATAAGATATTCTATCCTGGTCACCGCTTACAACAAGAGATACATGATCAGACCATTTATCAAGATTTACAGAACTTATGACAGGATTTTTAATACCAACTCTATTCAGTACTAACTTTTACTGTTGGATAAGATTTTAATAAGTGTGTTTAATAGTAGCCATTATCAGTCTTCGCTTAAATCACATCTTGTACTAAACTAATTCTTTTCCAAAGAGTGCATTGCGCAGTCTGAAATTGAATAGTATATAGAAGTATATCACATACAATATGGGGGATAGAATATACTTATTTTTTTCATAGAGATAAGGTCCTATTTTTACGAGATAAGGAAAGGTATATTCGGGTTTTATAATAAATTTTTTGATCAATTTAATTTTGTTTACATCCCTAGCCTTATAATTCAAGCCGACTTTCCTACTTCCAATATTCTGGTAGAAACCATCAGACAATTTTGAAATTACTTCGTATTTGCGTTGTGAGGGTAACAGGCTCAGTTTTAAAAATCTTCTGACAATTA
Organism: Zeaxanthinibacter sp. PT1; assembly: GCF_028464225.1. GTDB lineage: Bacteria > Bacteroidota > Bacteroidia > Flavobacteriales > Flavobacteriaceae > Zeaxanthinibacter. The sequence goes on along the minus strand of NZ_JAQPCN010000007.1, from coordinate 84,605 downwards.
TTTCAAACAGCTGTTCCTTATTATATACTTTGGCATACATCTTTTCCAACAGATCACTGTAAATGACCAACATCTGGTCTTGTAGCTGAGCAATATGGGAATCGTAAACTTCTGATTCTGTTCTTTCGTGTACCTCGTGAGTATACCCCTTTTCTTTGGTCGTATATCTTTCAATACTACCGTGGGGTGCAGCTGCCAATTGTTCATACATCTGGCGGTTAGCCATCAATATTTGGTCAGAACTGTCTGCATATGGGTAAACCGAAAACAACAGGCCCCACCTCGGAGTTTTGTTCGTAATATTATAGATATGTTTTAACCCCAAGTATAATCCCCATACCTCTTTTTCACCTTTTAATAGCTTACTAATGGATTCCTGCATGCTCCCACCCCATCCAATGTCTACCAAGACTAATGGTTCTTGTTCGAAGTCAACTCCAAATGAAGCTAAATATGTCTCAAATAGGGTTCGTTGTTCCTTCCTGTGCGATTCGTATAATTGCTGAAATTCCTTGTTTTCCTTAATTAAATCCATTTCCTCAGACTCGGTGAAATTCACAATCTCACGATCAGCCGGAATCCCTACAGATTCAGCAATGGACTCTTGATTCACTTTGTCGATGAAAAAAGACTTGAGAAAATCGGAAATTGACATGCGGTCATAATGCCTCAGGGTCTCAAACGACTCTTGGTCCAGTGGCTTTAAGGATGCATGCATAGCAGATTTCCGGGAAGCTTTTAAGTAATGCGTCTTAATTTCATTAGATCCATCCAGGTTGTGTTTCTCCTGGTATAAGTCAAAAAGCGTCTTCAGAAAAAGACCTTCTCTTGCCAGGAAAAAGAGGTTTTTAATCCCATTGACTTTTGCAAAAGCATAAAGCCTTTCCGTAAAATAATAGTACATTACTATATATTCCACGAGGGGTTCTTTCTTAACCACTTCTTGATTTAAAATCTCGGAAAGTTCCTCACTGAGCTCGCGTAGATGATCTCCAAAAAGATTTAATTTGTTTCTTACCTTATGTGATAAGTGGGGCAGGTACTGACCTTCTATCCCGTATTCCTGGGAATTTTTGAAATCGCTTCTTTTGCTATCACCAATCATTATAACGTTTGAAGCTTCTACGCCAATATCCTCAAGTACGTAAGGATATATATTCCCTCTAAGTTTGCTTAAGCCTAAGGAGCTTGAAACATACACCTTAGAAAAAAGAGAACCTATACCGTTCGTTTCCAGGAGTGCCATAATTTGCTCATCACTCAAATAGAAATCGGAAATAAGATACACCTTGTTTCCCTTATCTTTTAACTTTTGAAGTAAAGTGATCAGGTCCTCATTCGGAAATACAATAGATTGCTCTGCCCTGACATCTGCAATTTCTGAAAGCTTGTTAAACGTTTTAAAATCCGGCAAATCTTCCACACCACTATTTTTAAGTCTATGGTAGACTTCTCCAATAATGACATCACTGGAGATTTCAACGTTATTGAGGCCAGTAGTCTCAACTAATGTTTGGGTGGCTTGTTTCCTTATAAGGAATAGTTCTTCAATGTGTAAAGAACATCCCAATTCGGTTACCATGAGCTTGGACCATAATTTCAAGGAATAATGTGGATGTTCTGTTCTATGTATAAGAGTATCGAAAAGGTCACAAAAAATGACTCTATCACCTATCTTCTTTTCCAGTTTTTTCAATACCTTATATATTTGTACTTTGTTACGATCCTCTTACTTGAACAACTTGTCCATTGGCAGATTAATAGCATCGGGATAAAATATCGACTTAAAGTATGAAATTTAGGTGCAATATTTTCAAGGGATGCAAAAATAGAGAATTAGAGAATTATCTGCCAGAAATAGGGATACTATCTGACTATTATTTTTAGTTTAGCATCAAAATAAGTTAATCGAACTGTTTTACTTTGTTCCTTCAATCTAGGTATTTAACATGAATATTTTAATCACATCAGCAGGTCGCAGAGTGTCATTAGTACGGGCCTTCCAGAAAGAGCTTAAGAAGATTTTCCCGCAAGGTAAAGTCATTGCGGCAGATGCCAAGCCCATAGGTGCTGCTGCCTGCCACGTGGCCGATGCTTCCTTCTCTGTTCCTTATTTGAACGACTCGGATTATATAGATATCCTTATTAAGGAATGCCAGGAAAGAGATATTTCCCTAATTATTCCGACTATAGATACGGAACTTGCAGTACTTTCTAAACACCGTAAGCTTCTTAGATCGCATGGCATTGAATCTGTCATTGCCTCTGAAGAATTTATCTCTAAGTGTCGAGATAAGAGAATAATACACGAATTTTTCGAAGAACATAACATTGAAGTTGCGAAAGAATACAGTAAAGATGATTACCATCTCCCTTTATTTATAAAACCCTCTGATGGCAGCAGAAGTGTGGACACATATCTGATCAGGAAAAAAGAAGAGCTGAAAGATTATCACTTCACTAATGATAAATTAATGTTCCTGGAATACCTCGATCACGAACAATTCGAGGAATATACATGTGATTTGTATTACGATAAAAATCATCAACTAAAATGCGTGGTACCCAGGAAACGCATTGAAGTAAGAGATGGAGAAGTAAATAAGGGTATCACCGAGAGAGGTGTAATGGTAGATTATATAAGGAAGAACCTGTCATACATAGAAGGGGCTGTTGGATGTCTTACATCCCAATTTTTTAAACATAAACAATCACAAAAGATATACGGAATAGAAATTAATCCACGATTCGGCGGTGGATTTCCCTTAACGTATTTAGCCGGGGCCAATTATCCCAAATGGATTATAGAAGAGTATTTACAAGACAAGAGCATTGATGAAGATTTTGACTGCTGGGAAGACAACTTATTAATGCTACGTTATGATGATGAAATATTGGTCCGTGGATATCAGGGTTAATGCACGTACATTGATCGTATTTGATCTGGACGATACGCTATACAATGAGATTGATTATCTCCGCTCTGCTTATACCGCGATTGCAAAAAAAATCGCAAAGAACGATTGGAGGCTATTGTATAGTTCAATGTTTTCCCGGTATCGTTGTGGGGAAGATGTATTTGGGTGGCTGTCATCGAAATACCCTTTTAAGAAAGCTGAACTGATAGATATTTATAGAACTCATAAACCAAATATTTCTCTCTTAGAGGGTGCACATAATTTAATGGGTGAGATAAAACAGAAAGATGGATCTCTTGGAATTTTAACAGATGGCAGGTCCCATACCCAAAGAAACAAAATCAGTGCTCTCGGTATTTTAGAATTAATTGACCAGGTAGTCATTTCAGAAGAAATCGGAACCGAAAAACCGAATAGGAGAAATTTTGAATTTTTTGAGGACAATTCATCATATGATAAATATTATTATATCGCCGATAATTTTAAAAAGGATTTTATAAGTCCAAACCAATTATCATGGACGACCATTGGGTTGATAGATAACGGAAAAAATATTCATATGGATGGATTTAAGTATATGGATGGTGACCTCAGACCACAACACTTAATAGGCTCACTCAACGAAATTAAAATAATGTAATTACAATATTGACCGCCCCAGGTCTTAACGACAAGATATTTGATTGAATGATTAAGATTATTAAGGATAAAGATTCTTGGAACGAGATAATCAGTTCTTTTAAGGATGCTGATGTTTATCATACCTATGATTATCATCACGTTTCTAAGGGTAAGGATGAATTTCCTGTGCTGATACAGTACATTGACCAAGAACAAGTTATTGCTCTGCCCCTGCTAATTCGCAATATAGAAGGAACAAATTTTAAAGATGCTACTTCGGTGTATGGGTATTCGGGTCCTCTATGCAGGGATTGCGGTGTAAAAAAAGCAAATCCATCCAAATTCAAAGAGGAGCTTGACGCGCTATTCATAAAAAATAATATCGTTTCAATATTTTCCAGGCTGCATCCATTTATATCTTATCAAACTGAGCTTTTAAGTAAAATGGGGGAAATTGTCAGTCCAGGTAAAGTGGTAAGTATTAACCTGGATCTGCCTGATGAAGAGCAACAACAGTATTATAACCGACGTCTCAGAACTTACATCAATAAATGCCGCAGAACTTACGATGTAAAGGAAGTTCACACTGAAAGTGAAATCATGGCATTTATTGAAATGTATACAGAGACCATGAAGAGAGTTAATGCCAAAGAGAAATATTTCTTTGACAAAGAATACTTTTTCAACTTTATGAAAAGTGATTTTTTTGATAAAAAGTTGTTGTTAGCCTTTGATAAGGAATCCAATGAAATTGCTGCTGGGGCCCTTTTCATTATGAAGAACCAAATGGTTAATTATCACCTTTCTGGATTAAAAGAAGATTATTTAAAACTGAATCCCATAAAACTACTCTTAGAAGTGGTCCGGGAGGAATCCACTCGCGACGGATATTCGTTCTTCAATCTCGGTGGTGGTGTAGGAAATAAGGAAGACTCTTTATTCCGATTTAAAGCAGGTTACTCAAAAGATGTAAAAGACTTTAATCTTTGGCGATACGTAGTTAACCAGGAAATTTATGATGAACTTGCTGTTAATCATCTTAAGAACACTAATGCTGAACAAGCGACTCATTACAGGGAATTTTTCCCATTATACCGTGTTGAGCTGGCGCAAACAGAAGATGATCGTTAAATAAAATATTTTCAAAATTATATGAACCTTAACCCGTTCACTTCACCAACTTTTCTGAATATTTGGCGAAAACATTTTTGTAAAGATGGAGATCTACCCATTACCGGTCCTTTTCATAACATCCGTTTTCATAAGAATGATAAGCTTCCCATATACATCAATGACGGAGCCAACCTAACCAAAGGGGTTGATTTTCAACTAGACGAAAGCAACTTATCTGCCTGGAAAGGAAAAACGTTCTTAGTCTATGACGTACCGCAGTATTTCAACATACCTACACAACCTGAAAATAAGACTTTAGGCCATTATAAGGTATCTCAATACCCGGGTTATCTTATCGATCTTTCACCCTATAAGAACCTGGGCGACTTTATGAGCAAGCGCTTCAGTAAAAGCAGCCGGTATAAGCTCAATAAATATAAGAGAAGGCTTGAAGAGAGTTTCGATATTCGTTATAAAATGTTTCGCGGTGATATAGATCGTTCAGAATACGATTATATTTTTAAAAATTTTCGTGAACTCCTGGAGAAGCGTTTTGATGATAAAGAAGTATACAATAACAATCTTGATCCGGCAGAATGGAATTTCTATCACGAAGTAACCTATTCGATGATCTTAGAAAAATCGGCAGGCTTATATGTGATCTATCATGAAGATAAACCCATCGGAGTTACATTAAACTTCTTTTCCGAAGACATACTGTTCGATGCCATTACTGTATTTGATATTGATTTTTTCAAATTTCACCTCGGTTCGGTGACGATAATGAAACTGATTGAATGGAGCCTGGAAAATGATATAAAAACCTTCGATTTTTCCAAGGGGTACTTTGATTATAAAACTCGTTGGGCAAGTAAGGAATATCCATTTGATTACCACATATATTACGATACCAATTCTTTAAAAGCCAGCCTGATAGCGAGGTCTCTCAAATTCTACCTGCAATTGAAACAATCACTGCGAGATAAGGGTTTTAATGAAAAATTACATAAAATAACCTATAAACTAAGAGCCAAGAAACAGGAGGTTAAAACTAATACTACCTATGAATTCACTGATGTCGAGCAAAAGCCGATTGAAGAATCATTAGAAAAAATACGCTTGACTGAAGAGGAAAATGCTTGGCTACGCCCGATTATATTCGAATTTCTTTATCTGACAACGGAACATTATATAGACATTGAGGTTTTTCGATCAAAAGACGAAGATGGATTATACTTTATTTCAGGGAAGGAAACCACTAAATTTCTTCAGCTAAACTAAACATTTTTCACTATTACAAAATCGTTATCTTGGTCCTTGGTTATTACTATTAAATGAAGGAACCTTTTATTGATTTATGGGAGAATAAGAATAAACCCGGGTGGCATAAACGACTCCTCGGAGTCCCTTCTTATAATTTCTATTTTGATATCTTCTTCAACCAGCGCACAGCTCCCGTATTTCAAAATGAGGTCAGTAATGAGTTAACGGGTAACTTGTTTAATGTAATGCATTATCCGATGGGAGGGTTCCATAATCATAGAATTTTCAAAGTATGGGACATCCCAGAATTTTTTAACTTAACTAATACCGAGCTAACGGAACAGTATCATGTAAAAACGATCAGGCAATACCCTGGTTTCCTGGTAAATCTCGATAAATTCAATTCCGTTGATCTATACCTAGAACAGCAACTAAGCAGCCGTAACCGTAAAAATTTACGTTCAAAACTCAGAAAACTTGAGGCAGAGCACAAGATCTCCTATCAATTCTTCTTCGGTAAAATAGGCAGGGAAGAATATGACCGCTTATTTGATGATTTTTATAAGCTGCTGAGCGCCCGATTCGAGGAAAAATCCATGTACAATCGGAACCTGCTGCATTGGAAGTATTATTACGACCTAGCCTATCCCTTAATCAACGAAAAAAAAGCAGTTCTATTCGTTATTTACGACGAAAAGAAACCAATCACCCTAACACTTAATTTTCTTCAACACCGCCATCTGTTCAGTTTTATTCAGACTTACGATATCGACTATTCTAATTACAACCTGGGAGACATCAGCATGCTGAAACATTTGCAATGGTGCCTTGATCAGAATATTCAGGTATTTGACCTTGCTAAAGGTGAAAACGATTATAAGATTAAGTGGTGTAACCAATCCTACGATTATTACTTTAAACTGTATTACAAAAAGAATTCAGTACAAGCTGCAATAGCATCTTTTATCCACACTAAAAAACTGGAATTAAGCCAATATTTAAGAGATAAAGGGATACTGGGTAAGTTGTTCCAATACGACAAGTTCTTCTACAAGGAGCAAGCTAAAAAGCTGGATGATTTTGATTGGAAATCGAGCGATTAAAATCGCGTAAATAACCGTTCAATATTATCCAGCTTTAATCTTTTAACTAAGCTAATCTCTGAAAGAATCAGTTTAGGAACTATATCAAAAGTGAGTTGATTTACTGATCAACCAGTATACTATCCGTATTAGAATTGTACACGCTTATTTTTTCCTGGGTTACTTCTTTCTCCAGTATGTAACTGCCGATACACAAAGCGTCTAGCCCAGTTGAATAAAAACATCGGATGGCATCATGTGGTGATTCCACCACAGGTTCTCCTTGAATATTAAAGCTCGTATTCAAGATAACCGGAACTCCTGTGATCTCTCCGAGCTCACTGATTACACCGTGGTACAGCGGATGAATATTCTTGTCAACTGTCTGTAGCCTGGCACTACCGTCTACGTGAGTCACAGCCGGAATGATCTCTTTTTTATCCTCTTTCACCTGGCAAACTTTCAACATGAATGGGGCTTCAACCTCTAGTTCAAAATATTCTTTATAGCTCTCCTTAAGTGCGGACGGGGCAAAGGGTCTGTAGGCCTCCCTGAATTTAACTTCCGAATTGATCTTATCCTTCATTTGAGGAAATGCAGGGTTAGCCAGGATACTGCGACTTCCCAAAGCCCTGGGACCAATTTCCATCTTCCCCTGGAACCAGCCAATTATTTTGCCGGTTGCCAATAACTTCGCTGCTTCTTTAGTTATATTTTCAACTTTGCGAAATTGTAATTTTGCACCATTGATTACTTTTTCAATCTCCTCATCTGAATAAGATGTTCCGACATATGGATTATCATGAACAAAAGTCCGTGGCTTATTTAATATACCATTATAAAGATAATACGCAGCCCCTAAGGCAGTACCATTATCCCCGGCTGCCGGCATGACATAAACATCCTTGAAAGGAGTTTCCCTGACAATACGACCATTCATTACACTATTCAAGGAAACGCCGCCGGATATTACCAGGTAATCGGCATTGGTCTTCTTATGTAACAGCTGGCATAATTCTAACACTCTTTCCTCTAAGACTTTTTGGAAAGCAGCAGCCAGGTCCAGGTGATGTTTCTTGAACTCCCCCTTAGGTGCTCGGGGTTCACCAAATATTTTTATAAATTTTTCTGAGTAGGTTTTTTTAATAAGATGCTGGAAATTAAAATAACTGAGGTCTACTTTGACCTCGCCTTTCTCCGTAACCCAGATCATTTTCTTAACTTCATCCTCAAAGACAGAGGGATCACCCATAGGGGCTAGTCCCATCGTCTTACCTTCATCATAATTTGGTATAAATCCACAAAATTGAGTGACAGTTTCATAAAATGAACCAAAGGAATTCGGAAAAAAACTCTGACCATAGTTTTCTATGGCATTATCTTTTCCATAACCCAGCCATGTGGTAGCCCATTCGCCAGAACCATCTATACCTAATAAAGCAGCTTCCTTATAAGGTGAAACAAAAAAAGTACCGGCCACATGGGTAAGGTGGTGCTCTATGAAATGTACCTTAGGTTTTTTACCAGAAGTAAAGTTATTGCTGTACCAAATTTTAAACCTACGCTGTTTGGCATAGGCATTTACCACGTGGTGGCCGAAAAAGGGCATGAAACTTCTAAGGTTTTTCAGGACATATAATGATTTTTTAAACCAATGTGCCGTAGGTTTAATGGAAACTGCAATATGGTCAATATCCTTGAATGTAATTCCTGCAGTATCCAGACATCTTTGTATTGCTTTTTCAGGAAAAGCCCCGGTATGCTTAACACGAGACAGCCGTTCCTCTTCAATGGCTGCTATGAGTTTACCGTCCTTTATAACACACGCTGTGGAATCGTGAAAATAGTAATTCAGTCCAAGGATAATCATATATAATCAGGGGATATAATATTCATTAAACAAATAAAAACGTCGAAAGTAAAAAACGTATTGTCTTTGTTCGAAAAGTTAACAGAACATTACAATTCGAGAACAATAAATTCTGATCTCCTGTTTGCCCTGTGTTCTGCAGCTGAACACGGAACTCCATCGGTACAATTATTAACCGGCTGGGATTCACCAAATCCATTTGCTTCCATTCGATCATCTGCTATTCCTTTAGAAAGCAGATAACTTACCGTATTTTCCGCTCGTTTCTGCGATAAGACCTGGTTATATGTCTCTGGCCCCCTGCTATCCGTATGGGCATTCACTTGTAGCTTTATCCCGTTGTTTTCATTCATAAGGTTTGCAAGCTGATCCAGTGTAGCTTTGGATTCCTGGTTCAGGCTGCTCGAATTAAATGCGAAGTAAATCTTGCCCAGACCTTTGATCTGGTTTTCTAGCTGCGTCTTCCTGGCCTGTTCGGCTTCTTCCGCTGCTCGCCTGGCCGCTTCCTCTTTCTCACGAGCCATTCGCTCAGCAAGTGCCTGTGCCTCTGCTTCTGCTTGCCGCGCAGCAGCAATGGAATCCTGTTCGCGTTGTTGCTCCTCCTCCAGCTGTTGTATCAATGCCAGTTTCTCTTCGCCTTTCTTAGATAGTCCTTTTTCTATACCAAACTGGTAGACCACTGCTGCGCCATGCTGTATATGATTGGTGGCTTCGTTTCCTATAGACCATTTACCGGAACTATTTAAATCCAGGCCCCAACGGTCAGAAAACCAGGTTCGGAATCCTATGGTGGCATTGTATGTCCCCCTCCCTATGTCATTTGCTTCGGTATAGCCGATTCCTCCGCCCAAATAAGGATCAAACCAGCCAGTCTGACCAAAAATCCTATTCAGGTCATAGCTAAGTCGCGCATCAATCGCATAATAATCTTTGTCCTCAGGATTTACTACTCCGTCAATGATATTTCCCTCCTTATATACATTGTAAGTCCCTATCGCCTCTAATCCAAGCCCGCTTTTAAAATATCGTCCAATGGAAATGCGCGAAGGAAAAGGTACTATGTTCCATTGATCCTTAGTCGTAGTAAAATCTTCAAAAGCATCGCCAGAGTCATCGACGATGTTTACCCCGAGACCAAAAATCCAGGAGCTTTTTATAATACTGTCCTTAGCTGTTAGTTCAGGGATATCCTGTGAATAAGAAAAGGTGGTGAATAATAAGATGAGCGCAAGTGCGCAGCCGTAAGTTCTCATGTCGTACAAATTTGGGACTAATTTTCCCACAAAGATAGGTGCAGCGGGACTTGCCCCCAAGCAATTGACGATAAAACGGGCAAATATTCGATATGATACTGTTTTCAGGTAAATCAGCTAAAATATTCTCATAGGGCAGGAAAAATAAGGATCTTACCCTAATTTTATATCAAAGAGTACTCATGAACGCCTTATTGCATAAAGCTATTTTCGCATCAATAGAAGCCGGTAAAAAGATCATGGAAATCTATAGCCATGGTTTCAAGGTTCAGCGGAAAGAAGATGATTCCCCAGTGACCCAGGCCGACATTGCTGCAGAAAAAATAATTCTCGAACACCTGTCAAAAACGAGAATCCCTATCATCAGCGAAGAAAGCGTCAAATCACCCTATTCTGAACGGCAACATTGGAAACATTGCTGGCTGGTAGACCCATTAGACGGCACAAAGGAATTTATTAAGCAGAATGGCGAATTCACCGTAAATATTGCCTATTGCGAACGCGGTCAAGCTGTGCTCGGAGTTATTTATGTGCCTGTCAGTGGGGAGCTATACTGGGGTAACACTAAAGAAAACCTCGCTTTTAAAGCGACAATCCCGGTTCATACTCCTTCAGCCGAGATTTCTATGGAACATGCTACCCAATTGACAGGAACGGATAAAGATCCAACAATACTCCGGGTGGCACGCAGTCGTTCGCATTTAAACACATCGACCTCGGAATACATTAAGTCCGTCAGCCTTACATACGAGCAGATAGAAATGGTGGTCAAAGGGAGCTCTTTGAAATTTGGGCTTCTAGCCGAAGGTGAGGCCGACCTGTATCCTCGCTTCTCCCCTACGATGGAATGGGATACCGCGGCCGGTCATGCTATATGCAAGGCGGTAGGATTCGAAGTCATTAAAGCTGGCGAACAAAGCGAACTACACTACAACAAAGAAGATCTTACCAACCCGAATTTCATAGTAAGGCGAAAGGGTTAACTCTATTCTACCAATGGTAAAAACTAACCGTTCCTTTAATATGCGCAGAATTATTCTCAGAGGATCCCATGATCCCAAAGAATACTTCTAATATCTATCACCAAATATTATAAAATTCATAATTATTCCATTTACCCTATATAACCGATAGGATAATTAATATATTTGTCCCGTAGGCCGAAAGCAACCTTGCTTTTATACAGCCTGGTAAAACCGTTTTAAATGAGTTCACATTCCCTTAATTACCTCGACGAACTGGAAGCCGAAGCCATTTATGTGCTCAGAGAGGTACACGCACAATTCCAGAATCCAGTAATCCTATTTTCCGGCGGTAAGGATTCTATCCTCGTTACCCATCTCGCAAAGAAAGCATTTTATCCCTGTAAAATTCCCTTTGCCTTTATGCACGTGGATACAGGACACAATTTCCCGGAAACCATAGCATTCCGGGACCAGTTGATAGCCGAACTGGATGCCGAATTGATCGTCGGTTCGGTACAGGAATCCATAGATCAGGGCAGGGTTTCCGAAGAGAAGGGTAAACATGCCACCAGGAATGCCCTACAGATCACTACCCTGCTGGATGCCATTGAAGAGAACCGGATCGATTGCGCCATAGGCGGTGGGCGCCGTGATGAGGAAAAGGCCCGGGCCAAGGAGCGATTCTTTTCCCATAGGGATGATTTCGGACAATGGGATCCTAAAAACCAACGTCCTGAACTTTGGCACATATTCAACGGGCAGCATTTTGAAGGAGAACATTTCAGAGTATTCCCGATTAGTAACTGGACCGAAATGGATGTATGGAATTACATAAAACGCGAAAATATTGCTATCCCCTCCTTATACCTTGCGCATGAAAGAGAAGTCGTCTGGCGTAATGACTCCTGGATTCCGGCATCTGAATTTCTGAAACTGGATGAGAACGAGACCATCGAACAACGAAAGATCCGTTTCCGTACCCTGGGTGATATTACTATTACCGGGGGAATTGAATCCGATTCAGATACCCTGGAAAAAGTGGTAGCAGAAGTTTCTGTGATGCGCCATACCGAACGGGGCAACCGCTCAGATGATAAACGTTCGGAGACTGCCATGGAAGATCGAAAGAAACAGGGATATTTTTAAGAAACAGCACTTCAACATCATGGAAATACATCAAAATCAATTATTACGGTTTACCACTGCAGGTAGTGTAGACGATGGTAAAAGCACCCTTATCGGGAGACTGCTATACGATTCCAAATCCATCTTTGAAGACCAGATGGAGGCCGTTGAGAACAGCAGTAAGAAAAAAGGGCATAATGGTATAGACCTGGCCTTATTCACAGACGGGCTCAGGGATGAAAGAGAACAAGGGATCACTATAGATGTTGCATATCGCTACTTTACTACTCCAAAACGTAAATTTATCATCGCTGACACTCCAGGTCATATACAATACACCAGGAATATGGTTACCGGGGCTTCTACGGCCAATGCGGCGATCGTTTTGATCGATGCCCGGCACGGGGTCATTGAACAAACCAAAAGGCATGCATTTATAGCCAATTTACTGAAGATCCCACACCTGATCGTATGCGTCAATAAGATGGATCTTGTCAATTTTGATGAAACTGCATTTACTGAAATTGTGTCCCAATTCAGGTCCTTTTCTTCCAAATTAGAGGTTACTGATACCCATTTTATCCCAATCAGTGCGCTTTTAGGAGATAACGTAGTCAACCCATCTGAACATATGCCGTGGTACGATGGAGGAACTTTATTACATATCCTGGAAACCCTGGAAATCAGTAATGACGTTTCTCAAGATGACGCCCGATTCCCGGTTCAGACCGTTTTGCGCCCACAAAGGGAAGGATACCTGGATTACCGCGGCTATGCAGGCAGGATATCCAGTGGAAGCTTTCGTGTTGGGGACCTGGTCACAGTTCTCCCCTCCGGATTAAGCTCGACCATTGCAAGCATCACAGGGCCCGGTGGTGAGATTGAAGAAGCTTTCGCACCAATGTCTGTAGCCTTGACCTTAAAAGATGATATTGATATCAGCAGGGGTGATATGATTGCCAGGACTACCAATCCTCCTGTGCCTTCCCAGGAGTTGGAAGTGATGTTATGCTGGTTAAACAAAGATGCCGCTAAGCCACGGTCCAAATATACTATCAAGCACACTTCTAATGACCAGAAGGCTATGATCAAGGAGGTTCTTTACAAAATAGACATCAATAAGCTGGAGAAGAAAGAAGACGATCACAGCCTACAGATGAATGACATCAGCAAAGTGAGGATCAAAACAACCAGGCCCCTGATGGTAGACCCCTATGTAAAAAATCGTTTAACAGGTAGTATTATCCTTATCGATGATGCCACCAACGAAACGGTAGCCGCAGGAATGATTGTATAACATAAACCTAAAATACATAAAAAGATAAAGCCTCCTGAATGGAGGCTTTCATATTTACTGCTTCTGAAGGAGTACTTTTTTATCGGTTTTCGCCATGGTGTATAATCCGAACGGCTCTAAAACTGCAGTGTTGGTACTACTTTCTTTTAGTGCTTCCCGTTCACTGACTGAAATTAGGAGCTGTTCATCCTTGAGTTCCTCCACAGACAATAGCGGTAATTCTTCCTGGGTCGTCTGCCCACTAAAATAAATGATTACCATGTCCTTCTCAAAATCGACCTCGGGAACCTGCAAGCCCGGTTTCCTGGTCCGATTCACCTTGGCAAAAAACGCTTTTAAAGCCTTTTGGTTCTCAATAAGCAGAATTTCCTGCTGCTCCCCTCCCCCATAAGGATCGGTCATAAGCAATGTTAGTTGCGGTGTCTGCTGATCCGAATTTGACTGGGACTTACCCTTATAGCAATTACAGCTCATAAATAGAATAATAAGAAGACAGGGTAAGAACTTCATGATCAGATAGAATTCTTATAGTTAGCCTTATACGCCTTCTCGTAAACGGCTTCGTATAAAGGTAATATATGTTTAATATCAAATTTGGAGGCTTCCTTGAAGGCATTCTGTTTAAATTCCTCTAACACCTTCTCATCACGAAGAATATGCAGTGCATTGGCAACCATTTCATCGATGTTGCCGACATCGCTCAAGTATCCGCTTACTCCTTGTTTATTAACTTCAGGAATACCCCCGGTATTACTGGATATAACCGCAACACGATTGATCATAGCCTCCAGGGCCGCCAACCCGAAGCTTTCCGTTTCTGAAGGCAAGAGGAAAAGGTCTGAGAAACAAAGAATACGGTCTATCTCATTACTATTTCCCAAAAAGATCACCCTGTCCTTAATTCCGAGTTGAGCACAGAGCCTTTCTGCATCCTCCTTTTCAGGACCTTCACCGACCATGATAAGTCTTGCCGGAATTTCCTTGCTAATACCATGGAAGATCCTGATCACATCCGGAATCCGTTTAACTTTCCTGAAATTACTGATATGCGTGATAATCCGCTCATCTTCTTCAGCCATTAATGACCGCTGGCAATCCGTGAATTCTGTATCATAATTGGTGATATCTATAAAATTGGGGATTACCTCAATCTCATTTTCTATATCAAATATCCGGTGAGTGTCTTCCTTTAACGCTGCCGACACCGAGGTGACCACATCAGATTTGTTGATACTGAAGGTAACTGCGGGTTTATAAAAGGGGTGTTTCCCTACCAGGGTTATATCCGTTCCGTGCAATGTGGTGATCATCGGGATATAGATACCGTCCTCCTCCAGCATTTTCTTTGCCATATACCCCGCATAGGCATGGGGTATGGCATAATGCACATGCAGTAATTCTATTCCGTAAAGTTTAACCGTATCTACCAATTTACTGGAGAGGGCCAGCTCGTATGGTTGGTAATGGAAGAGAGGATATTCCGGCACATGAACTTCGTGGAAGTGAATTCGGCTGTTCAGTAATTCAAGCCTAACCGGCTGCTTATAAGTGATAAAGTGAACCTCGTGCCCTCTCGAAGCCAAAGCAATTCCTAGTTCTGTGGCAACTACCCCACTCCCTCCAAAAGTCGGGTAACAAACTATGGCTATTTTCATCCGTGAATCTTTATTAACAGGGCCGATATGTTCGGGCCTTTCAACAAAACTACGGTTAAATTTTTTTCTTAATTGATAAGGGAATCATAAATAGCCTGCTGAATCCGGGTTCTCAAGGCTGATTTTACCAGTAGCATATTGGTCGCAGAAGGGTAAGTACGATTGGAGAGAAAGACATAAACAAGTTCCTGTTCCGGGTCTGCCCAGGTGTAAGTCCCTGTAAACCCGCTGTGTCCGAAACTCTTACGGGATACACATCCGCAGGTAGGTCCTTTTTCGTCTAATTGTGGTTTATCAAATCCTACTCCTCTCCTGACTTTCTTGTCACAGAAATAACATTTATTGAATTTTTCAACGGTTCGGTCCTCCAGGAAACGCTCTCCCCCGTAATATCCACCCTGTAAGTACATTTGCATGATCTTCGCCACGTCATTGGCGTTGCTGAAGAGGCCGGCATGTCCGCCAACACCTCCTTGCATCGCAGCTCCCATGTCATGTACAAACCCCTGCACTACCTGGTACCGGTAATAATTGTCCACTTCGCTAGGTACAATATCCTTCATAGGGTAGCGGTCCAGAGGATTAAACCCTGTCCTGTTTGCTCCAAGGCGTTTGTATAAGAATTGGTCGGCAAGCGAATCCAGGCGGGAGCCATTTGCTTGTTCTATATATTTCTTTAAAATATAATAGGAGATATCACTGTAGCGATATCGGTTCGATTTTAATTCTTGCCGCTCTATCCTGTTATAGATAGAATCCGTATAGGCATCACTAAGGTACATTTGGTCTGTAACGCGGATAGAAAAGCCGTCGGCCCGATGGTTCCTGTAAAATTCAGGAGAGGGCCTCCTGTTTTTATTCAGGGTATCCACGTAAAAAGCGATCCAGGCAGGTAAACGACCATAATGGGACAGTGCCTTCAGGACAGTCACGTCTTTCAGATCAGAATCCTCAAATTCGGGTAGCAATTCCTGGAAAGTGTTATTCAAGGCCAAGACACCCTCTTCTTCCATCTTCATGAGCTGTGGTAGTGTAGCCAGAATCTTGGTAAGTGAAGCCAGGTCGTAAATACTATTTGTGGTCACAGAGTCCTTACTGTCATAGGTCGGTTTTCCGAAAGCCTTGTTATAGATAACCTTACCTTTCCGGGCCACCAGTACTTGTGCTCCCGGGAACATCATGGAGTCAATACCATTCTGAACCAGGGTATCAATTCTTGCCAGCCCTATCCTGCTCATACCCACTCGCTCCGGTACATCGTACCCCAAACGCAATAGAGCATCAAATTTAATCCCGGAATTTACAGGGAAGTCACGATGCGCAGATACCGGTAAGCTGCCTTTGGCCGGAAGAGCCCCAAAAATGATCTGCGCGGTCTTCTGCTGGCTGATCCGGCTATTTTGGTAAGCCTGTATCACACCATCGATATCTTGAAAGGTGGCTATGTCTGATAGTGCATAAGGGTTTGCAAAAGATGCAAGAATCGTATTGGATTGAGGCATACGCGCTATTTCGTGCAACCAGAACCTCTCTTTTTCCGAGAACTTATAGGGTTTCCAGGGACTACTGTTATCTTTATGAAACCCTACGATTACCAGGTTATATTCTCGCAGTTTCTCTGTGATCGTAGCAATGTCCTTCCCATTCACTTGGATGACATCTGTATAATTTTGCATGGTTTCCAGGAATGGATCACTATCTGCATCCCCTAATTTTACGTAGGCAATCTTCTTGTTTTCCAATCGCTTAATCGGAAGAATATCTACACGGTTTTGCAAGACTGTTATAGCATTCTCCATAGCCTCGGCGTAGAGAAGGTCATTACTCTCACTATTCAGGTCCTCGTATAATTCATCAATTATAACAGGGCTGTAATCGTGTAGACCAGCTTTATATTTGGCCATCAGTATCCTTTTAACCGATTCGGCCAGGCGGTCCTCCTTGAGTTTCCCGCGATCGTAAGCTTTTACTAACGCCTCTTTCGCCAAGAGGGCATCCTGCGGCATCAGGAGCATATCGTTACCGGCTTTAAAAGCCTCCAGCGCTGTTTCCCCACCGGGAGCGAAATTGGTAACTCCTTTCATATTAAGGGCATCGGTGAATATCAATCCCCGATATCCCATTTCCTCTCGCAGCAGGTCTGTGATGATTTCTTTGGAAAGGGAAGAAGGTCTGCCTTTATCCCTTTCCAGTTCCGGTATATGTAGATGGCCTACCATAATGCTGGCTACCCCTTCATCTATCAGTTTTCTATAGGGTAGCAGTTCAACACTGTCTAACCTTGCCCTGTCATGTTCTATCAGGGGAAGCGATTTATGAGAATCTACGGCAGTATCGCCATGACCCGGAAAATGTTTGGCAGAAGCCAATATACCTGCCCTTTGCATGCCCCTGGTGAAGGCCAATCCTTTTTCGCTTACGTTGTCAGGGTCTTCTCCAAAAGACCGATTCCCTATGATGGGATTCCTTGGGTTTGTATTGATATCCACATCCGGTGCAAAATTAATATGCACGCCTAATCTTTTGGCCTGGCACCCAATCTGGTGTCCAACCTGTGCTACCAAGGTAGAATCTTCTATAGCGCCAAGGGTCATATTCCAAGGGAAGGCATAGGTGGAATCCAGGCGCATGGCCAGGCCCCATTCTGCATCCAAACCGATCATTAAAGGTGTTTTGGCCAAAGACTGGTAATGATTAGTTTGTTCAGCTTGTGATAGCGGTCCACCTTTGGAAAAGATAATTCCTCCAATATGGTGATCCGTAATTAACTTCTCGGTTTTTGCCATTCCCGCCTTATCTGTGGCTGGGGGAGCCATCACCATTAGTAACTGACCAATCCTTTCTTCAGGGGTCATCGACTCGTATTTAGCATTCACCCAGAGGGCCTGCTCCAATGAATCCTTAGCAATCAAAGGGTGTTCCTGGGCCGGGAGAAAGTGAATTAAAAGTAAAAAGAAAGCTAAAATGAGGAATCTTGGCATAAATAAGTTTCTATGATACTAACTAAAAAGCGTTCAGAATATTGCATTTCATCGGATACCTACCAGCTGCTCTGGCCTGAGTGGGTCAATAGATCGGGATCATTTTATGAACCTTGAATGCCAGCTATCCTCGGCCGGCACCTCCCAATGATTAAGGTATTCGTGTTTATTGGTCACCAGGTTATTGAATACAATGGTGTTTTTGGAGATCGAACGCTGTGAAGCCATTTTCTTAAAATCTTTCAATGACTTATAGGAGACATAAGGTCCTTGCTTAAAGGTCACGTTCATTTTATCCAATAATTCTACATCGTACTGTTTTTCCAGTTCCTGAATAAACCGAACGGAGGCATCTATAGAGCATCCAGATGCCGATGCCACGGATTGGTCCAGCGCCACGACAAGGAACCGACGGTACTTGATCTCGTATCCGGCCTGTAGCTGACTGCCATGAGCCGTCCATTCCTTTAAAAAGGCATCCATTTTCGGTCTGATCTCTTCAAGTTCCTCCTCTGTAAAAGGCCTATTGGCCTGGTAAATCCATATACGCGAAGTGTCGGGTAGTTCTTCAAATGAAACCAACATAACAATTTGATTTAATGGCCCGCATAGCGCGGGCAATAACATAAAATATCTTAATTATACCTGCCATTGCAGGCAAGAGAAGATCACAAGTCTGCGGCTTGTGCAATAAGTTCCGCTACATCCAGCACAGCAACATCATCTTCTTTTTCCTTGTTCTTTACACCGTCTGTCATCATGGTGTTACAGAATGGGCAGGCAGCTGCAATGATATCAGGACGAGTTTCCAATGCCTGCTCTGTCCTTTCTATATTTACATCTTTATCGCCTTTCTCAGGTTCCTTGAACATCTGCCCGCCACCGGCGCCACAACACATTCCGCGCTGTTTGCAGTTCTTCATTTCTACCAGGGCAATATCCAGTTTCTCTATTAGTTCCCGTGGAGCTTCGTAAACCTGGTTGGCCCTGCCCAGGTAACAGGGATCGTGGTATGTAATACGTTTACCCTTAAATTTTCCTCCCTGTAATGATATTCGTCCCTCTTTTAGCAAATCATTCAGGAATTGGGTATGATGTACAACATCGTAATCTCCGCCCAATCCCGGATACTCGTTTTTCAAGGTATTGAAACAGTGGGGGCATGCCGTTACGATCTTTTTTACTCCATACCCGTTCAGAACTTCAATGTTGGTTACTGCCTGCATCTGGAAAAGGAATTCGTTTCCCGCCCTTTTTGCAGGATCGCCTGTACAACTTTCTTCGGTACCCAGCACTGCAAAATCGATCTCGGCCTGGTTCAATATCTGAACAAATGCTTTTGTAATCTTTTTCGCCCTGTCATCGAAACTTCCCGCGCAGCCTACCCAGAAAAGAACTTCTGGTTTCTTCCCGGCGGCTACAGCCTCTGCCATTGTTGGTACCTTTAATTCCTTACTCATCAATTATCTTTATTTTGATTCTTTGGCCCAGTTTAATCGGTCCATTTGGTTGAAAGGCCACGGGGCCCCATTGTTTTCTATATTACCCATCATATTATTGAGTTCTGACGGAGCTGCTGATTTTTCCATGACCAGGTACTGCCTCAGGTCCATTATTATGGATAAAGGATCAATACTTACCGGGCAGGCTTGCACACAGGCATTACATGATGTACATGCCCATAATTCTTCAGCAGTGATATAATCGTTTAAAAGTTGTTTGCCGTCGTCAACAAATTTTCCTTTGTTGACATCCAGGATCTTCCCTACTTCTTCCATCCTGTCCCGGGTATCCATCATGATCTTCCGGGGAGAAAGTTTCTTTCCGGTCTGGTTGGCAGGACACTCGTCCGTACAACGCCCACACTCTGTACAGGTATATGCATTGAGCAACTGTACCCGATTCAAGTCCATAACATCCGAAGCTCCAAATTTTGCCGGGGGCTCTGCATCTTCGGCAGGTGCTGCAAAAGGATCGGCAGATGGATCCATCATCAGTTTCACTTCTTTGGTTACTGCATCCAGGTTAGGAAACTTCCCTTGTGGTGTCACCCTACCATAATACGTATTAGGAAAAGCAAGAAGGATATGCAGATGCTTAGAGTAATACAGGTAATTTAAAAATGCAAGTATCCCCAGGATATGTAACCACCAAGCGGTTCTTTCCAACAAAATCAGTGAAGATTCGGACAACCCGCTCATCAGCTCACCCAGGTACTGGCTTACAGGGAATGATCCGGCCTGTGTATAATGATCGGCCCCCATCTGCTGCAACTGTAGGTCTGCTGCATTCATGGTAAGAAACAGCACCATAAGCACGAACTCTATGTAAAGAATAAGGTTACCGTCTTTGGAAGGCCATCCTTGCATCTCTCGCTTTTTAAATCGTGAGAGTTTAGCGACATTCCGCCTAAGCCAGAAAACAACAACGGCAACAATCACCAATAAAGCGAGTATTTCAAATGAAGCGATCAACACATCATAGACGGCTCCCAGAGGGGCAAATATCCTGTGAGTTCCGAACAATCCATCGATGATAATCTCCAGAACTTCAATGTTAATAATAATAAAACCGATGTATACGATCAAATGCATTAACCCTGCAACCGGCCTAATTACCATCTTGGACTGGCCAAAAGCGATCTTCAGCATATTCTGAAGTCTTTGAGCAGGTGCATGTACCAGGTCTGCCGGCCGACCTAAATTTATATTCCTTCTAAGCTTATTGATATTCCGGGCAAAAAAACCGATCCCGGCCAATAAGGCCAGTAAAAAGATAATATTGGGTAGGTATTGCATTATCAGGTATCTAGTTATTCTCTGATTCTTTCAAAGGTTCTGCCGGGTCGTTTTCAGGTAGTGTATACTCCTTTTGTTTTTTCCCAAAAACCGAGACATTCACATATCGTTTTGGGTTCAGGCGAAAATCCTGCAGTAATAATTCCAATTCCTGCGAGGCACTACTTAAGTTATTGTAAAGTACTTTATCATTGACCAGCTTCCCCAGAGATCCGTCACCCTGTTCTATTTTGGCAAGTACCTTATCCAGGTTGGCTACGGTGGTCTCTAATTTGGCAATGGTTGCACCCAAGTCTGCTTCGGCCAAAGTACCGGACACCTCGGCAAGGTTCGTGGTCATGGTATTAAAATTAGTGATAGAACTGTCCAGTCCGGATTTGTTTTCCTCCAGAATGTTATTCAGGGTATTGGCACTCTGCTGAAAACTGCCAACTACCGCATTAAGGCCGCGTATGGTCTCCCTGAGATTTTTTTTAGTATCCGCATCCAGAACTTCGTTTACATTAGCCAGCAGAGAATCGGCATTACTGACTGCACCCTCTACCTTCATCTGTAAAGGAGAAAGTTTTTGCTGCACTAAATCGGTAAGCCCCGGGCGGGTATTGGACGGTAGGGTATCTCCTGACTTTGCCATAGGGGCTCCGTCAAAGACCGGGTGAATCTGAATTCCTTTTCCTCCGATGATCCCGGTATCATAAAGCTCAGCAGTACTGTTTTGAGAAAACTCGAACTTATTGTCCACCGAGAAGGTAACCACGAGGTTCCCGGTAGCATCCTTGAATTTTATCCCATTCACTGTCCCTACTGTGAAGCCGTTAATACTTACCTGAGTTCCAGGCTGCAATCCCCCTACATTTTTGTAGACTGCGTAAAAGGTTTTGCTATTATCAAATAGAGGGCTTGACTTAAGATAGCTGAAACCTAACATGAACAACAGGATTCCGCCGATAACGATTATTCCTGTTTTAATTTCCCTGGATAATTTCAAGCGATTTTTTTTTGGGTTCCTAACAAAATTAGAAATAATTTTTCGAAGACCTCCTATTATTCAGAGAGGTATTCCAGCGCTTTGGTCACCGAAATTCTTTTTCCGTCCTTATAAGCCACAATGAAAGAAGTGTTAAATCCCTTCTGGTCGGCGTTGGCTTTAAGCAATTTAGCTTCGTCATAGGAATTAGTGTTACCGTAAAAGTACCTGAAAAGATCCTGAAATGGCTCTTTTGACAATTTTCCTAACCCATTAAATTCTCCTGGTTCTAAGGGTATATTCTTACTACTCGCAAGTAATTGTACTTTAAAAGATACCGACTGCTTTGCTTTGGTCTTTTCTTCTCTGTTTTTCTTAGTTTCCTCCTTTGACGGTGTCGTTGCAGCTTTTGTCTGCACAGGTTTTTCCTCCTTGATCTGCGTTTTGGCTACGGTTGTTGAAGCATTTTGAGGTTGGCTACTTGGGGTCTGCTTTTTCTCAACCGCAACGGTTTCCTGCTGTTCTTTCGCGACTTCTGCAGATTCCGGGTCCGGTACAGAAGTAATGACAGGAGCGTTATCCGGGAACGCACGAACATTGCTCTTATATTTTATGATAGCATCCGCTATAGCCTTCCCCATTTCGGACTGGCCTTTATTAGAATTCAGGTAGCTACCTTCAGATCTGTTGGTAAGAAAGCCGGTCTCCACGAGAACACTTGGCATAAAAGTTTGATGCAGCACTATAAACCCGGCCTGCTTTACCTTACGGTCATTTCGTTTTAAACTTTGCGAAAAATTCTCCTGCATCAACTTAGCCAGTAAGATACTCTGATCAAGGAATTCTTCCTGCATGATCGTCAGACCAATAATAGATTCGGGTGAATTTATATCGTATTCAGAATACCTGGCCTCGTAGTTATCCTCGAGGTAGATAACGGAGTTTTCCTTTTTGGCGATCTCGAAATTCTGTTCATTGGCATGCAATCCCAAAACAAAAGTTCCTGCACCATGAGCATCTGAAGAATGGGAGTCGCAATGAATAGATACGAAAAGATCGGCTTTTGCTTTATTGGCGATCTCACCTCGCTTATAAAGGTCCACGAAAGTATCGTCATCCCTCGTATAGATTACTTTAACACCGGACTGTTTTGACAGATAGTCACCGGCCTTTAATGCTATATTGAGGGCAATATTCTTCTCCATATAGCCATTTCCGAGGTTCCCCGGATCGTGCCCCCCATGCCCGGCATCTAGCACCACTATAAAGGGGTCATCGTTCATAATCAAATCAGGAACCCTGTCAAATGACAACAGGAGTAGGGTGACTACTAGAAATGGTATGAAAAAAAACCTTTTAATTTGCATAGTAATTTGGTTATTTCTGGCCTTATCCCCAGGTTAAAATTATGTTGTCTGCGCCCGGCAGAATAAAAAATATATGTAAGTTTGAGCCCCGAGAATCAAGCCGAATCAGTACAAAAATAGGATTTAAAGCATTGCAATCAAATAAACATTTTCTACTGCTCCTATGGCTGATTTTAGTTAGCACCTCCTCCTTATGGTCACAGGAAGACAGAATTAAGTCTCTTCCTATTAAAGCTGAGCGGGATTCGATTAGTGCCCCTGTGCTTCCTGCAAACATCGTAAAGGACAGTATCCCTGTTGATTCTGTTCAATCGGACACCTTACCGCCTGATCCCAATGCCCTACTGGGTAAGATCAAATATAAGGCCAAAGATTATGTGAAGCTAAGTCAGAAAGAACAGAAGATCTATCTATATAACGAAGCCGAGATATATTACCAGGATACCGAATTAAAGGCAGGCATTATCGTCATGGATTACGCCAAGAACGAAGTTTATGCCGGTAGAATCAAGGATTCACTGGGTAATTATACCCAGCTTCCTTACTTTAAGCAAGGTGAGAACGTGGTAATCCCGGATTCAATCCGGTTTAACTTTGATACAGAGAAGGCCCTGATCTTTAATTCGCGTTCAGAGCAACAAGCCGGTCTAGGTGCCTTAGGCAGCGACGCCATGAAGGTTTATGCACAGATCACCAAAAAAGAAAATGATTCGGTCTATTTCCTGAGTGAGGGTAAACTAACCACCTCCAAAGACACCATAGATCCCGATTATTACATCAGGATCAGGAAGGCTAAATTTGTTCCAAAAAAGAAAGTCATTGCCGGGTTCAGTAATTTATATATCGTTGATGTCCCCACCCCTATTGCCCTGCCCTTTGCATACTTCCCTTTGACAGTAGGAAGAACGGCCGGGGTGATGATGCCAACTTTCGGAAATGATCCCAACAGGGGCTACTTTCTGCAGAATGGGGGCTACTACCTTCCCATTAATGACTATGTGGATCTGACGCTCACAGGAGACCTATACACCAATGGAAGCTATGGTTTAAGGGGACAGTCTGTCTACGCCAAACGATATGCCTATAGAGGGAATATCAATTTCCGCTATGAGAACCAAGTCACCAGTCAGCGAGGATTTGACGATTACAGTCGTGGTACCATATATAACATCCAGATCAGCCATTCACAAGACCCGAAGGCCAATCCTAATTCCAGGCTTTCGGCATCGGTTAACCTGGGAAGCAGTCAATATTATCGGAACTCGCTCCTGCAACAGAATTTACCTAATACCCAGGTAAATAACCTATCGTCCTCAATTTCGTATTCAAAGACTTTCCCGGAATATCCGTCGGTAAACATGAGTCTAACAGCCACTCATAACCAGAACACCAACACCAATGTAGTTGATCTTACACTCCCCACCCTGCAGGCCAGTATGGAGCGTATCTTCCCTTTGGCGAAACGAGGAAATATAAAGAAGGGAGCCCTGGAAAACATCAACTTTCAATATGATCTCAATGCCAGGAATAGTATCCGCACAACGGATGAGGATTTCCTCAGTGCCCGGATGTTTGATAACGCAAAAATTGGGGCCCGGCATCGAATTCCTATAGCGACCAATTTTAAGGTGGCTAAACATCTAAGCGTTACCCTGGGAGGTTCTTATGAAGACATCTGGACCCTGCAAACCTTTGAACAATCGTTTGACAGCGGGACAGGCACCGTGGTCACCGATACGATTAATGGTTTTGACAGGTACAACCAATACAATTTAAGCGCCAGTATGGGTACTACACTATACGGTACCTTCAATTTTGGAGAGGATAAGAAGTTACAGGCTATAAGACACGTGGTCAGACCCAGCGTCAGCTATGGATACGCCCCTTCCTTTGATCAGTTCTACGATGAATACATCAATGATGCCACCGGTCTACCCGTGCAGTACAGCCGGTTTCAAAACACATTATACGGTGCACCCAGATTAGGAAAATCCAATTCACTCAGCTTTTCGTTGGCCAACTCGCTAGAAGCCAAAGTAAGAGATAAGGACAGTACTGTAACCGAACCTAAAAAGGTGATGTTACTCAATAGTTTCAACCTTTCTACTAGCTACAACCTGGAAGCTGATTCTCTTAAGTTAAGTCCTATAAGCCTTACAGGGGGGACCACCTTGTTTAAGAACAAGATGAATGTAAACTTCGGGGCCAACCTGGACCCATACGCGATTGATAATAACGGGCGAAGGATCAACACATTTAACGTAAATAATGGCGGCGGATTATTGAGGCTTACTTCGGCAAGGGCCAACATCGGGTATTCCATCAGCAGCGCCGATTTTAAGCGCGATGATCAACCGGTAAGTGAAGACCCTTATGACGGGGAAAATTATGTTGCTGCCAGTGGGGGAAGAACGGACGATCTTTTTGGTAAGGCCAACGATTTTAACGAGAGTGCTTTTAAGGACCGGGATGAGGACGATATTGAGAACCCGGTATACGGCACCAAAATTCCCTGGGATCTCAGGCTTCAGTACGCCGTAACCTACAGCAATAGCAACCGGCAGAACGAATTCACCAACCATTCGATCATGTTCTCGGGGAACATAACTCCGGCGCCAAGATGGTCTGTTGGCGTATCGTCTGGTTATGATATAAAGAGAAAGGGGTTTTCGGTAACCCAGTTACGTTTTGAACGGGACCTTAAGAGTTTCCGGCTGAATTTTGACTGGACTCCCTTCGGGCAATACGAACGCTGGTAT
The DNA here is from genome assembly GCF_028464225.1 of Zeaxanthinibacter sp. PT1. Taxonomy (GTDB): domain Bacteria; phylum Bacteroidota; class Bacteroidia; order Flavobacteriales; family Flavobacteriaceae; genus Zeaxanthinibacter. Next base: position 58,571 of record NZ_JAQPCN010000007.1, on the reverse strand, counting down.
TTCTTTATTGGAATTAAGAGCTCTCTCCTGAGCGACCTGAAATGGGAGAATCGCAGTCAGCCGCCAAGAAGATAAACTTAAACTGCTTTAAACCACAACCCTGGGTTGCAGTATGATGATTGGAGTTTGGAGTTTGGGGTTTACTGCTAATCAATTAGTAGTTGATACTCATGGGTAGACCAGTTATGATACTTTCCACCCTCAGTCACTCTGTCCCTATGTCCCTATGTACCTTTGTACCTTTGTAACTTTGTCCCCTTGTAACCCTGTAACTAAAAATATCCCACTGCAGGCTTTCTGCATTGAAAACAATTAACTTATGACCGGGGCGGGGTTAAGAACCCCGGGGTTGCAGTATGGTGATTGGAGTTTGGAGTTTGGAGTTTGGAGTTTGGTGTATACTGCTAATCAATTAGTAGTTGCTACTCATGGGTAGACCAGTTGTGATACTTTCTACCCTCAGTCATTCTTTACCTCTGTCCCTATTTCCCTATGTACCTATGTACCTCTGTAACTTTGTCCCCCTGTAACCCTGTAACCCTGTAACTAAAAATATCCCACTGCATGCTTTCTGCATTTAAAACAATTAACTTATGACCGGGGCGGGGTTAAGAACCCCGGGGTTGCAGTATGGTGATTGGAGTTTGGAGTTTGGAGTTTGGAGTTTGGTGTATACTGCTAATCAATTAGTAGTTGCTACTCATGGGTAGACCAGTTGTGATACTTTCTACCCTCAGTCATTCTTTACCTCTGTCCCTATGTCCCTATGAACCTATGTACCTTTGTAACTTTGTCCCCTTGTAACCCTATAACCCTGTAACTAAAGATATCCCACTGCAGGCTTTCTGCATTGAAAACAATTAACTTATGACCGGGGCGGGGTTAAGAACCCCAAGGAGACAGTTTGCAGTTGACAGTTGACAGTATGTCCCTCCCCAAAAAATGTTCAATTTCTCATCTTGTCTCTTTGAGTCGTTGTCACTACATTTATCCCCTAACGCTAACGCAATGAATAAAAAGATCATTCACACTACCAATGCTCCGGCGCCCATCGGGCCTTACAACCAGGCGATTCTCTCCAATGACACTCTTTTTGTTTCGGGACAGATCGCCTTGGATCCAGCTACCATGAACCTGGTCCAGGGAAGTATCCAACAAGAAACCACCCAGGTTATGGAAAATTTAAAAGCCATCCTGACCGAAGCCGGGATGACTTTTGAAAATGTGGTTAAAAGCACAATTTTTATTAAGGATATGCACCAGTTTGCCGAGATCAACACCGCCTATGGCGCTTATTTTGATCCAGCCTCGGCTCCGGCAAGAGAGACTGTCGAGGTTTCCCGGCTTCCTAAGTTCGTCAACGTAGAAATTTCGGTAATCGCTGTTAAATAGTCTGTTTGTGAAATTCCATAAGTCCCTCGATTGGCCTTTGACGGATCACCCCCAGAACCAGGTCGTTTCTTTCGATAACCACTTTGAGCTCATCTCTTAAGAACCAGGCAATACTACCCACAAAATGAATTGGCACTTTTGTCGCCAATTCAAATTGCATGATGTAGTTATTGACAAATTGCTGTAGCCCTTTATCAATTACTCCTTTACTGTAGGCATGTTCTTTATTCTCTACCAGGAACCTGGCAAAGGTTGCGAGGTAGGTATTCGGGTTTGGCTTCTTGTATAAGTTCTCTTTGATGACATCAGCCTCCAGGTTGTATTCTTTTGAGAATTTAAGCGCGAGGTCCTGTGGCATTTTATGAAAGTAATAATCCCGGATCAACTTTCGCCCGAAAAAATTCCCGCTTCCATCATCCATAGGGATATAGCCCAGGGACATTACCTTTTGGAATAGCTGATGCCCGTCATAATAACTACAGTTAGATCCTGTTCCAAGAATACAAACAATCCCCTGGTGCCCTACCTTGGTAGTGGAATAGATGGCAGCATAGGTATCTTCTTTGACCTCGACCTGTGCATTGGGGAAAAATTCTTTGAAGATTTTCTTCAGGAACTTCCTCATGCGTAAGGTTCCGCATCCGGCGCCGTAGAAATGCAGACGACGAACCTTCCTGCTGTTTTTTGACAGCTCAAAATTATTGGCCAGGCGTTCAACAATCACCTCAGGTGTAAGAACTTCGGGACTCAGTCCCAGGGTCTGCGTCATAAAGACCTGTTCCCCTTTATCATCAAGAGCAATCCAATCTGCCTTAGTTGCCCCGCTATCTACGATTACAATCATATCGGAATAGTTTAAAACTAAAATATCCTTAAAACAAGCGAATAGATGCCCATTTTAAGGATATTTTCATCTGTTCATTAATATTACAGTCCGGCTACGTGAACAGCCAGGTCTACCAATTTATTAGAGTATCCTGCTTCATTATCATACCATGAAACAACTTTAAAGAAAGTTGAGTTCAGCTCTATTCCGGCACCCGCATCAAAAGTACTTACGTGCTTATCCCCGATAAAATCCTGGGAAACCACATCGTCTTCTGTATAACCGAGAATTCCTTTCATCTCCCCTTCTGAAGCGGCCTTAAAGGTCTTTTTGATATCTTCATAAGAAGTCTCTTTCTGCAGCTTCACGGTTAAGTCTACTACAGATACATCAGCTGTTGGCACACGGAAGGCCATGCCGGTTAGTTTCCCTTCTAATGCAGGAATTACCTTAGTCACAGCTTTAGCAGCACCGGTTGAAGCAGGAATAATATTCAACAATGCACTACGTCCACCCCTGTAATCCTTTTTTGAAGGACCATCAACAGTCAATTGGGTTGCGGTGGTGGCGTGCACTGTAGTCATTAACGCCTCCTCGATGCCGTAAGTATCGTGTAATACTTTTGCCAAAGGCGCCAGACAGTTGGTGGTACAAGAAGCATTTGATACAATCTTATCTGATGCCTTCACATCTTCATGGTTTACCCCCATTACAAACATTGGGGCATCCTTAGAAGGTGCAGAGATAACCACCTTTTTGGCTCCTCCGTCAATATGTAACTGGGCAGTATCTAAAGTAGTGAAGATCCCGGTACATTCTGCAACGATATCCGCTCCTACTGCATCCCATTTAAGTTGTTTCGGATCTTTCTCAGCAGTGATACGAATCGTCTTCCCGTTCACTGACAGGTGGCCGTCCTTTACTTCGACAGTTCCATTGAACTTACCGTGTACAGAATCGTATTCTAATAAATATGCCAGATGCTCTACATCTAATAAGTCATTGATGGCAACGACTTCTACATCGTCTCTTTCTGCGATAGCCCTGAATACCAGTCTACCAATTCTACCAAATCCGTTTATTCCTATTTTTACTGTTGCCATTACTCTTTTTTTTTAAAATTAATGTTCTTAGGTGGTCATGATATCGGATACCCGAATAAGTTCATGATCAATTTTTGTATGTCCTTTGATCGCTTCACTGATAGGTGTTAATACGATCTCGTTATCTATGATTCCTACCATTAGGCTCGACTTCCCTTCCAATAAGGTCTCTACGGCCTTTACTCCCATTCTACTTGCCAATACCCGGTCAAAACAAGACGGTGGCCCGCCTCTTTGCATATGCCCCAATACAGATACCCTTACATCGTAAATTGGTAAGTGGCTTTCCACGTATTCCTTCAGTTCAAATACATTCTTCCCTGTCTTATCCCCTTCAGCTACCACAACTATACTGGATGATTTTCCGGATATCTTACTTCTTTTCAGAGATTCCAGCAGTCGTTCCAGTCCCAAATCAAGTTCAGGAATAAGTACCTCTTCGGCTCCTGCTCCTACCCCGGCATTCAATGCGATGTGACCAACATCCCGGCCCATCACCTCAACAAAAAACAAACGGTTATGAGAACTGGCGGTGTCACGGATCTTATCGATTGCATCTACCACGGTATTTAAAGCCGTATCAAAACCAAGGGTAAACCGGGTTCCGAAAATATCGTTATCAATAGTACCAGGAATTCCGATCACCGGGAATCCGAATTCCTCGTTAAAGACCTGGGCTCCTCTGAAACTTCCATCACCACCAATAACCACGAAGGCATCTACATCAGCGGCAACCAATTGGTCATACGCCTTTTGTCTACCTTCCTTGGTGCGAAACTCGTCACATCGAGCGGATTTCAGGATGGTTCCACCTTTATTGATAATGTTGTTCACACTTCGTGCATCCATGGGCACAAAGTCGCCTTCTATCATTCCTTGGTAACCACGGTAGATCGCCAGACATTCTACTTTTAAATAGGCACATGTCCTGACCACACTACGAATGGCCGCATTCATCCCTGGGGAATCTCCTCCCGAGGTGAATACTGCTATTTTTTTAATCTTATCTGCCATAAAAAAAATCGAACTGCGAATTTAAGAAACTTCTACCAAAAAGCACTGATTTCCTTCTCTATTTAAGGCAAAGTTGGTAAACGATAACGTTATCGTTAATAAATTTTCCTTAAGGTTGTGAAAAATGCAACAATCCTAAAATTAACAATGCTTAGGGTAATCGGGTTTTTTGCTTTGGATAGACCCTGATCAGGCTATCACGCCCCATGACTGTAGAAGGGGTATCGCTATCTGGCTTTACATCGAGCCTGGGGGCACTGTTTTTCCCCAGGACCTTACGGAGCAGCGCTCTAAAACTGTTAAAATCCACCTCGTATGACAGACCAACTCCTTGTGTATACCCCTGGTCATCCGCAAGGAACTGGCGAATCTCGTTTTCCCTGTTAAATATCTTAGCTCTAAGGGTGCCTTGTTCATTCAGCAACACCTGTACCTCCACATCCCCGGCCACAACGGTTTCGGTCACTCCCCCTACCGGTACACCGAAGCGTCCGTTGAACAAAACCCTATCACTGATTTGGGTAGAAACGGTGACCCCGATCCTGTCTTCAGTCTGCACATCGTTTGGATCCAGGTAACCCTGTTCATAAGACACCCCGAAATCAAACTTATCGTTACTGCCGCTTAAAACAGAATTCAAAAGCCCGGAAGCTGTCTGTATAGCATTCCCGATCACAGCCTGCCCGCTTAAACCTGAATTATCATTGACAAAGGTTCCCTGTGCCAGTAAGAAAATAGCATTGCGTTCTTCTACCGTAGGATCCTGTAATCGATACTGTAACTCTGACTTCACAATAGAGCTCGTTCCCGGGAAATCAATATTAAAGTCGATCGTCGGCTGCTCTAATTCTCCGGTAAGCTGCACCACAACTTCGGTAGGGATTCGCCTGGAATAACCCGAATTATCGAGAAGTGGAGCCGGGTTAGCATTTAAGGAATACACCGCTTCCATCTGCAGTTGGGCACCTAAGGGATCGCCTGTCCAGGATATAGTACCTCCGGGCTGTACCATAAAGGTCTTATCGATCACCCCCCCGAATTTATAATTATAGCGCCCGCTTACTGCCACGAAGTCGCCATACATATTAAACTTGCCATTGGTGTTGATCTGTATCAACAGGATACCCTCCCCGGTACCTTTAAGTGAGCTCCCGGTTTTAGGATCAACAATGATCTCTACCTCTGCATCAGGGGTAACCACCAGGTCAAACTCCATTTCCAGTCCCTGGTACTCCTTTAAAATACGCTCAGATTCTTCGACCTCTATTGCGCCCTTTTCAATGAAATTTATAAAAGAATAATCCCCGACAGAAGCCACATCACTGATCGGGATCTTTAATGAACTACCCCGTGCTGTAGCACCATCAAAAGTGATATTCAAAGCCCTGGTCGGGCCAAATATGGCACCGGTACCGTTTACAAACCCGGTACCGTAATACAAGACCTCTTCTTCAAAATCCGTGTTAAGGATCAAAAATCGGTCTCCTTCAGTATCCACATCAAAATCCAATTCCCAATCTCCCCAGAAATCATGAGTGATCGTACCATCCAGGATAGCATTGGTCTGATGTGCAATATCTGTAAGTTTTACATTCTGGAAATCGAAAGACTGGTTGAATAATCGCACTGTGGAGTTAGGTCCAAAATCGTAGTCCACATTCAGATAGGGTATGGCGATCCCGGCGTCGTTCAGGTTTAACAATCCACTGATGTCCGGGTTGTCTAAACGTCCGGCAACCTGGGCACTTCCGTTGAGACTTCCCCTGATGTTAGTGATCACACCCTCCCCTAAAGGACTGAAGGGTTCTAATTGAAAATCCCTGAAGTTCACCAATAAGGAGGCCTCCGGGATCTCACCCTGGTTCAGGATATTTCCGATTACACTGAATTTTTCGATCCCGTTTTGAGTAATCTGGGTATTCACCACAAAATCGGTGAGGTCCCTGTTTCCGACTATCCCGATACTCATATCTCCGAGTCTAATACTATTAACGCCGAAATCCGAGATCTTAAGATTACTGGAAGGCAAGTATATATTGTCTTTTTGAAGGATATTCAGGTTTCCTGTGATCTCTCCTTCCAGGTCAAGACTGTCCAGGGTCGGGGTAATCTTCCCAAGGGATACAAGCCTGAATTCCATCTCAAGGTCTTTGTAGGTCGAATCAGCAATTTCACCTTTTAACTTGATCTGTTCTTCGTTATTATTCATAACGATCTCCTCGATACGGATACTATCCAAGGTCCGGTTGAGAATTACTTTGTTCTGCTGGTTCCCATCCTTATTCAGGACCCATGTGTGATTTTTAAAACTTACTTCCGAGCGTTTAAGACCTATAACCGATTTTTTCTCCGCATTAAAAGTGTGGTAGAAATTAAGATTATAGCTGTCATTGTATTCGCTACCACCCTTGAATTCGGTCCTGAAGAAAAGTGTGTCTTTCAGGGTGGTATTGATCAGGTTAAAGTTTCTTGCATTGTAATAGGGTGTCATTACATCCGCTACAGAAACAAAGGTGTTGAAAAGCGGGTTCTTATTGTCAATTTTCACATCAATACTATCCAACTCGTTCCCAAAAGCTTTGATAGATGGCGATTTAAAATTAAGTTTAAAATCCCCCTCGTCAGCGATGATATTACCCCTGATAAAAGTATTGGGGCCAAACTCTACCTCAGGAAAGAATACCTCAACAATTTTATTGTAAATATTGAAATTAAAGGCCAGTTTCTGACCTTCAGATATTTTGTATGGCCGGTAGTTGGTATAAATGCTTCCTATGGAGTTCTGCACCAGCTTTCCGAGTTCATTCACCTTAAAATTACCGCGCATATACCCGGTAATAATATCGGGAGAATTAATATCGATGGTGCGGAGCGAATCTTGTCCAAAGGAAGAAGTTACCTGGAAATCGTCAAAATAATAGGTGTCGTTCACGTTCTGATAACTCGTCTCCGTGAATTTCACCTCACCGACAATGTTATCCAGGTCGCTTCCCTTGATGTCCATATTTACATTCCCCTTAAAAACAGAAACACTGTCATTGATAAAATTGAGTTTTCTGAAATCTGCATATTTCACATCTGCTCTGAAATTGAAGGTATTGACATCACTGCCAAAATCCGCCAGACCGGTGAAGCTCATATCCAGGTTAGGATCACTGGCAACCAATGAACCGTCAAAAAGCTGATCCTTGAGAATACCGGACACATTGACGTTTTCGTATTTGTATTTATTAAAGTTAATATGGTAAACTTCTCCTATGATCTCTGTATTCAGAGTTTTTGCCACAAATCCCTGCCCTTCAACGTTCAAGTCCATAGAGGCGGTCCCTAGCTTTGGATCTTCCAGGAATGCGCCCAGGTCAAAATTCATTAAAGAAATGAAGCCTTCGTATGTGGCGTTATCTATGTTATTTATACTGGTGAGGTTTAGATCTGCATAACTATCGCCGATGGCCGTAGTCAGGTTTACCCTGGAATCGATAGAAGACTCCGTAATCGTAGCATCTCCCCGGATAGTGAATTGCCCGAGGTTCTGAAAAGACGAAGGAAGTGATGTCCCGAGAATGTTTGGTAAAAGCGCCCTCAACTGGTAATAACTGGTAGTTATATTCCTGATATCTGCTCTTAAAACAAATGGTTCGTCTTTAATAAAAAGGTTTTTAAAGTTGAAGTCCCCACGAATTCCCGTGTTGTCAGAATTCAGGAACAGGTCATTTACCGTGAGATCATTCAGCGTTCCACTGAGTTGGGAGGAAAAGGTCACCGTCTTTTTCTTACCAAATTGGTCATATAGTTTATTGATCTCGTCAAATGCAACCGTAGATTCCACGAACTCTGCCTCTAATTGAACCTTGTTCATGAAGTCTTTAAAATCTTCACGTTGGTAATTAAATACCAGCTTACCATTTAAGGTACTCTCCCCGGTCTCCAGGTGAAGTGAATCAAACCGCATCTGCTCTTTGGTATACTGGAATTCTGTTGCCAGTTGTTGCACCTGCAGTTCCCGGGTACTTTGGAATGACATATCGCTAATATCGGCCTGTACCTTCGGCCCTACAATCACAAAGTCGTTCGCCCTGATATTCAGGTTTCGGAAATAAAGGATCTGTTCGCGTTCCAGGTTTTCATCGAGAAGCCTGAATTTGCTATTATTGATCTCCACCAGCCCGGTAGAAAAAAAGAATGGAGGGGTGCCGGGTGGCCTGGGTTGTTTATCATCCAGTTTTTCAATGAATACATTCAGATTGGTATTGGTCTCCCCTTCATAGGTCTTCAATTTAAAGTTAAGACCATTCATTTCTATATCGCCAAATTCCAGTCGTCCTTTGACCAGGTTCCCCATGTGAAGGACCGAGGTGGAAATATCACGGATATAAAAAAGTGTATCCTTCCGGTAATCCTCTATATAAACCCCTTTAAGTGTAGTATCCCAGCTGAGCAAAGAGAGTTTCAGTTTGTCTATGCTGATGTTAGTATCGTACTGCCCGTTAATAGAATCCGTAGCGTATTTGGCCAATCTGGTCTGAACAAAAGGAAGGGATAGGATAAGTGTACCCAGAACACAGATGAGTAAAAGCACCAGTATGGTCCTCAACAATATTTTACCTAGTTTTCTGATAGTGCTTTATGTTTTACCTTTGTACACCAATTTTTATTCCAAATACGTGGAAAATTCCAATACTTATATTCTTGCCATTGAATCTTCCTGTGACGATACCTCGGCAGCCGTTTTATGCAATAACAGGAAACTCAGCAATGTGGTGGCCACGCAGAAAATTCATGAGGAATACGGTGGTGTTGTACCGGAACTAGCCTCAAGGGCACACCAACAGAATATTGTACCGGTGGTAGACCGTGCCTTGGCCAAAGCAAATATCGATAAAAAACAGTTATCTGCCATAGCTTTTACACGCGGTCCGGGACTTATGGGTTCATTACTTGTCGGAACCTCATTTGCCAAGTCGCTGGCGCAAGGATTAGGAATTCCATTAATCGATGTAAATCATATGGAAGCCCATATTCTAGCGCACTTTATTGAGGATGAAGAACAGAACATGCCAGGTTTTCCATTTCTTGCAATGACAATAAGCGGGGGACATACCCAGATCGTAAAAGTGAATAATTATTTTGATATGGAGATCCTCGGGGAGACCTTAGACGATGCCGTGGGTGAGGCTTTTGATAAAAGTGCAAAGCTTTTGGGCCTACCCTACCCAGGGGGGCCTCTTATCGATGCCCACGCCAAGAAAGGGAATCCAAAAGCCTTTAAATTTCCCAAACCCAAGGTAGATGGTCTTAATTTCAGCTTTAGCGGGCTGAAAACCAGCATCCTGTACTTTATACAGAAAGAAACGGCCAATAATCCTGACTTTATTCAGGAAAACCTGGATGACATCTGTGCTTCTATCCAGCATACTATCATCAATATCCTGATGGATAAATTGCGTCTTGCTGTCAAACAAACAGGGATAAAAAAGGTAGCTATAGGTGGTGGAGTATCGGCGAATTCGGGCATCAGGACGGCACTTGCCGAAGCCCGGAAAAAATCAGGGTGGGAAACCTATATTCCCAAGTTTGAATACTGCACGGATAACGCCGCAATGATCGGCATTGTGGGTTATTTAAAATTTAAGCAAGGATCCTTTACGGACCAGGGCGTCAGTCCCAAAGCACGGTTCTCCCTGGGGTCTTGATCAGTTGAATTAATTTATGGAAAAATGGCTTATGACGAATTACTTTATAAACGGATAATCGCCATACTGGAGATTTTCCCGGATTCGGTCTCCCGGCATTTCAAGGTAAAAAATATGTTCGGGGGTGTGGCCTTTCTCTACAAGGGTAAAATGACGGTTGGAGTGGTGAAGAAGGATCTCATGGTCCGCGTTGTGCCGGAAAAAATGCCAGGTATCCTGGAGGAGACTTATATAAGAGCCATGGATTTTACCTCCAAACCGATGAAAGAATTTATATTCGTAGCTCCCGGCGGCATTGAAAATGAATCAGAATTACATCGTTTCGTCGAGCTCGGACTGGAACATGCCCGTAGCAAACTTAATGAAGTTCAAAATTAGAAAAGCATTATGCAGTTATTTTATAATCCCGATCTCAGCGAAGGAAATGAGGAATTTCAATTTGATCGCGAAGAGAGTAAACACATTGTCAAAGTACTTCGCAAAAAAGAAGGAGACACTTTATATATCACCAATGGAAAGGGCTATTTATTTACGGCGAGTATAGAAGTTGCAGACCATAATAAATGCAGGGTAAAAGTTCTTGATGCCAAGAAAAAATATCCAAAACGATACCGATTACACCTGGCTGTTGCGCCAACCAAAAATAATAGCCGGTACGAATGGTTCCTTGAAAAAGTGACAGAGATAGGTGTTGATGAAATTACCCCCCTGATCTGTGAGCGTTCTGAAAGGACTACGATTAAAACCGAAAGGATGGAGAAAGTAATTCAGACCGCGATGAAGCAGAGCCTGAGAACATACCTCCCAAAATTGAATGAACCGACTACTTTTGAAGAATTTATTAAAAATGAACACCAGGGACTTCTTTTTATCGCTCATTGTGAGGATGACGAGAAGATGGATATGAAACGGCGGATCGCCCCTGATACCAATATAACTTTACTAATAGGCCCGGAAGGCGATTTCACCTCCACAGAGATCAAAAAGGCATACCAGGAGCATTTTATACCGGTTTCCTTGGGCGACTCACGACTGCGCACTGAAACTGCTGCAATTGTAGGCTGTACCACGGTTACCTTGGCCAATACTATTTAGAAGTAACGGATGCCAACTTATTCTCAGGACTCGGCCCTTCAATACTCCTGAGAATGATTACATTTGATAATACGATTACCGAAAAATGAGGATCATCTTAACCCTATCATTATTTCTTTTTTGCTCAGCCGGCATTGCACAAGAAATAGCCATCCTTAAATACAATGGTGGCGGTGATTGGTATGCAAACCCTACTGCCCTGCTAAACCTTATCGAATTTTGCAACAGCAACATAGGCACCACGATTGCACCTAAACCCAGGACTGTAGAGGTTGGTAGTCCTGAAATATATTCCTACCCATGGATTCACATGACAGGCCACGGCAATGTGTTCTTCTCCCAGGCTGAAGCTGAGAACCTCAGAACATACCTGCTATCCGGAGGGTTTCTACATATTGATGACAATTATGGGATGGAGCCGTATTTACGAAAAGAACTGGTGAAAATTTTTCCGGACAGGGAATTGACAGAATTGGGTGCAGATCACCCCATCTTTGACCAGGCATATAAATTTCCAAATGGGATGCCCAAAATCCATGAACACGATAGCAAGCGACCACAAGCCTTTGGAATTTTTGATGAAGACCGCTTAATGGTGTTATTCACTTTTGAAACAGATCTGGGCGATGGTTGGGAAGACCAGGCGGTACACAACGATCCCGAAAACATTAGGACAAAAGCCTTGCAGATGGGAGCTAATATTATTCAATACGCTTTTAAGAACTAATATGACTTCTAAAGACATCACCACGGGAATTGTCAGGGCTGTAGCCATACTTGTTGGCATATATCTTTTTTTCCATTTTCTATACCTTATCAGCTCCGTGATCGCTTATGTAGCTATCGCAGTGGTACTGGCCCTGATCGGGAGACCGGTGGTGCTTACCCTGCGCAGGAGATTGCGTTTTCCAAATACCGTTGCGGTCGCAGTAACCATGTTGTTAATGCTTCTCATGATCGGGGGTATAATCGCGCTTTTTGTCCCTTTGATCACTGAACAGGGAAAGAATCTCTCTTTATTGAATATCGAAGATCTTCAACAAAGTCTGAACGCCATATACCGGGAATTTACATTCCTTTTTGGGGCCAGCCCTGAAACGGTCAATGAACTGATCAAGGATTCTAAGCTGGAAAATAATGTATTACAGGGGCTCAATGTTGAATTCATTCCTAATTTCCTCAATTCATTTCTCGATATTCTTAGCAGCTTTAGTATTGGACTGTTCTCAGTACTCTTTATCTCCTTTTTCTTTTTAAAGGATAGCAAGCTGTTCCAGAATGGTATTCTTGTATTTGTTCCCGAAGGCAGTAAGACCAAGGTGGTTAAGTCTATAGACAGCATAAAGGCTTTACTTTCACGGTATTTTGTCGGCTTGTTGCTACAGCTGTTTATCCTTTTTGTAATCTATACCATTGTTCTACTTCTCGTTGGCATAGAAAATGCTATCGTGATCGCTTTCCTATGTGCACTGTTCAATATTATCCCCTATATAGGACCCATAATTGGCGGTATCATCATGATATTCCTTACCATGACCAGTAACCTGGGTTACGATTTCAATACGGTTATCCTTCCCAAGACGGGTTATGTACTTATTGGGCTTACCATTGGCCAGCTAATTGATAACTTCTTCTCGCAACCCTTCATATTTTCTAACAGCGTTAAGTCGCATCCCCTGGAAATTTTCCTGGTGATTATTATCGCCGGTTTAATTTTCGGGGTTACCGGGATGATTGTAGCCGTTCCCGGCTATACGGTAATAAAGGTGATCCTGAAAGAGTTCATGGCAGACAACCATATTGTCAAGAAATTCACTCATAACCTGTAACTTTTCTTTTGAACCTCGCTGTTTTACATACACAGGTACAAGAGTACATTACTGCCCACCTGGATGAAGACCCCACCAGGCTTGCTCTCAACCCACCCGATTTTCCGGGGGTTTCCGGCAAGGAGGTCATCGCACAGCTGGCGGCTAAACAAAAGTGCCAATCAAAATTACCTAGTTGGTTCAGGACCGGGGGAATATATTATCCCGGGAAGATAAATATTGAACAGACTTCTTCTGAGCAGACAGCAGCATACAAGGCCTCTATTACTAAGGCCGCGAAAATCCTGGACCTGACCGGGGGGCTCGGCGTGGACAGTTATTATTTTGCACGGCATATAAAAAGCCTGGATTACTGTGAAAAGGATGATGAGCTCTGCCAAATAGCAACTCATAATTTTAAGCAACTAGGTGCGCTGAATATCACTTCTCACTGCATGGACGGTATTGAATACCTACAAAATACCCAGGAGTATTATGACCTGATTTACGTGGATCCTTCAAGGCGATCAGATGTTAAAGGAAAAGTATTCTTGCTTTCTGATTGCGAACCTAATGTACCGGCTCAATTAACTGCAATACTGGCACGTACAGCCAGGCTCATGGTCAAGACATCTCCCCTTTTGGATCTTAGGGCAGGAATTGACGAATTACAGTCGGTTAGTAGTATTTATATTGTTGCCCTGAACAACGAGGTTAAAGAAATATTATGGCTAATTGAACCCGGTAAGAACCTCATCCCCAGGATTCACTGTGTAAATTTAAAGGATGGTGATAAAGTTGAGTGGGAGTTCAGCCTGGAAGATGAACAAACGGCCTCCCCGGTTTTCGCAAAACCCGGAAAATATCTTTACGAACCCAATGCCGCGATCATGAAGTCCGGGGCTTTTAAATTAGTTAGCAGCAGTTTTAACCTGAAGAAGCTACACGAACACAGTCACCTTTACACTGCCGATAAGCTGATCAAATTCCCGGGAAGAAGATTCCTAATAGAATCGGTAATGCCTTATTCAAAAAAAATTCTCAAAGGAACAGGAATCCAAAAAGCCAACATAACCACCCGTAACTTCCCTGAGAGTGTACAACAAATCCGAAAAAAAATGAAGATCAAGGATGGGGGTGATCGCTATCTTTTCTTCACCAAAGGATGTGACAACCAGCTGCTTGTTGTTAGTTGCTCCAAAATTTAGCAGCAGCTTTATTACAGAATAACTTATCTTGATATCAGTAAAACCAGCTACTGAAAATCGGATCCATGTATTACAACAGGCGGAATTTTATGAAAAGTGCCACGGCCCTGGCAGTGCTTTCAACCTTCGGCGCTTACGGGTTGGAGCTGATGAACCGAAAACCTTTAAGGGTCGGACTTATAGGAACCGGTTGGTACGGGAAAAGCGACCTGTTCAGGTTAATGCAAGTCAGTAAGGTTGAGGTGATCTCGCTCTGCGACGTGGACAGGCGTCAACTTTCCGAAGCTGCAGATCTGGTACAGCAACGACAAGAAAACGGTAAGCGACCCCGTTTATACACTGACTATCGTAAAATGCTAGCCGAAAAAGACTTGGATATCGTTCTCATTGGTACCCCGGATCATTGGCACGCACTTACAGCCCTGGCCGCATTAGAATCAGGGGCGCATGTATACCTGCAAAAACCTATCTCCGTCGATGTCATGGAAGGAGAGGCCTTAGTGGCAGCGGCAGCTTATTACGGTAAAAAGGTGCAGGTTGGGACACAAAGAAGAAGCACACCGCATTTAGCAGAGGCCAAGGAAAAAATTGTAGATACTGGCCTGCTTGGTAAAATCTCACATGTGGATATGTGTTGCTACTACCATATGAGAGCTAACGGTTACCCTCCAATCCAATCCGTTCCGGATTATTTTGATTACGAGATGTGGACCGGACCAGCTCCCATGAGGCCATTTGACGGAATCCCCCATAAGCGATGGTGGCGAACATTTATGGAATATGGTAATGGCCTGATGGGCGATATGTGTATACATATGCTCGATGCTGTCCGGTGGATGCTGGACCTCGACTGGCCAGACCATGTACGTTCTACCGGAGGAATTTTTGTTCAAAAAGAAGGCCGTTCAAATATCACGGACACCCAGACTGCAATATTCGAATTTGGCGAACTCAACTGCGTTTGGCAGCACAGGACATGGGGAGCACCAGCGGATCCTGAATACCCGTGGGCATTCACTCTTTACGGAGAAAAGGGGACACTAAAAGCCAGTGTGATGCAATATGATTTTATACCGTTGGGAGAAGGCAAACCTATCCATGGCAATGCATTATTGGAAAAAGATAAGTTCCCGGAAGATCTTAAAGAAGAGGGGATGGAATTGCATGCCGCACCGGCTTCCCGTTTACATTTTATCGATTTCCTATCTGCTATTGACACCGGCGCAGATCCCGTTGCCGGAATTAAGGAGGGACATATTTCTTCAGCCAGTTGCATCCTCGCTAATTTGTCGATGAAAGTCGGCAGACCCCTGCAATACGATCCACAACAGAAACTGATCACCTCGGATCCGGAGGCATCTGAACTACTCAGTCGAAATTACCGGGATCCGTGGATACACCCGTCCTATAAGGATTTTAAAAAATAACATCCGTGATCATCAATCCTTCGGTTTCGATTGCTGATTACAATCCCATTTAAAATCTGCAAGTCTATAACTTGATGCCGTCCCGAGGTTGTAATGCCACCACTCTGTCCTTATCGACCAGAATCCGTATTTTTCCATGGTCTCCTTTAGGAGCAGGCGGTTCTCTAATACCTGTTGGGGTAAGTCAGTGTTATCGTGATAGGCCTTCTTGCCAAAATAATCAAAATCAGTGCCCATATCTACCACCTCCCCATCCAGCGATTCCAGGGTGATATCCACGGCACCTCCCCTATTATGAATAGATCCCTTTTCCGGGTTGGCAACATATTGAGGATTAGGTACGATCTTCCAAAGCAGGTATTGTACAGACCTTGGACGATAACAATCGAAGAAGCGGATACGATAACCCTTCTCCATAAGTTCTTCATTTGCTTGTAACAGGGCTTTGGCTGTTTTTGCCCGGGTATAACACTCAGCGCAATCATAGACCTTAGTTTTCATAAAATTATCTTCAGTAGCATAGCGTAAATCATATGAAAAATCACGGCTGTAATCGGCCAGCCTGACAAAGGTTGTATCACCCACACTATCGAGGGATTTAAGTTTTATGTTCTCCGGTTCCCGGCTTGCCACAGCCATGCTGTCTGCTGATAATAATTCAGCCCCGGGTTGTTCTTCGTTCTTTTTATCCGTTGCTGATTCCCTGCAAGAAGTAATCATCAACAAAATACCGAGGGCCATAATTCTTATCATAGATGAAATGTTTTTCCAGTAAATGTTTATCAATGCGGATAAAAATACAGAAAAGTTCTTCTTAGGCTATTTTCTTTCATTGCATAGTGTAACTTTAGATCAGATCAAAACTCAAACTCATGAACAGGCATATTTATATTCTTTTTCTTTTTATCCCGTTAATGCTTGCATCCCAGGAACCATGGCTCACAGGATTCGAGAAACCTGCGACAAACCCAATAATGCAAGCCGATGATCAATATGTATTCTATTGCCCGGTGCAAAAAGATTCGGTTCGTTGGCAGCAGGCCGATGTCTTTAATCCCGGAGCGGTGGTACGCAATGACACTGTATTTATGTTGTTCAGGGCCGAAGATGATCCGGAAGCTATCCTGGGAAGAAGAACATCAAGGATAGGATTGGCTCACAGCACAGACGGCATCCACTTTAGCAAACATCCGGAACCCGTACTCTATCCCCAGGAAGATGAATTCCAGAAGTGGGATTTCCCGGGAGGTGCAGAAGATCCCCGGGTAGTGGAGCTCGCGAACGGAGAGTATTTGATGCTTTACACCAGTTGGAACCAGGATACAGCCCGACTATCAGCTGCGACATCGCCAGACCTGAGAAATTGGACCAAACATGGCCCCACTTTTTTATCGGCTTATGAGGGTAAATTCCTCGACATTTGGAGCAAATCCGGTTCCGTTCTAACCGAGGTCAGGGATGGCCGACTTGTTGCGAAAAAGATCAATGGTCTTTATCACATGTATTGGGGCGAACTTTTTGTCAACCTGGCCACTTCAGAAGATGGTATAAACTGGACTCCTATGCTGAAGGATGATGGCTCCTTGTTAAAAGTATTTGAGCCTACGCTGAATGATTTTGACAGCCACCTAGTAGAACCAGGACCACCTGCTTTATATACAGATAAAGGTATTCTGCTCCTTTATAATGGAAAAAACCTGAACGGAGAAGGAGCCGGCACTATAGTCCCAGAGGGTACCTATTGCGGAGGACAGGTATTATTTGACAAGGAAAATCCCGCTAAAATGATCGATAGGTTAGAACAACCTTTTATATGTCCGAGCCTGCCTCACGAGATCACCGGGCAATACAAAGCCGGTACCACTTTCATCGAGGGACTGGTTCTCTACAAGGATAAGTGGTTCTTATATTACGGCACTGCTGATTCCATGGTAGGTGTAGCTGTATCAGAAGTAACTGATATGCCTTAGCATATTACATTCTTCGCAGCTGCTTGATGTATTCCAAGCTTTTAGGAACTTGCTGAACTACACGGGAGGATTCATCTTCTATGAATAGGTAAGGAATTCCCAATTCGCCTGCTCTTCTTACAAGAGCGGCAATATCAATGGTCCCGGTTCCCAAGGCGACATTTGTTTCTACGTCCTCGTGCCCGGAATGATTCCCTTTTACCCCAGCTTTCATATCCTTTAAGTGCATTAATTTGAACTTTTCAGGATAAGTATTCAATAATGTCATCGGATCTGCCCCACCGTGTTTTACCCAGTAGACATCCATTTCAAAATCAAAATTTGTCGCTTGCTCAGCCATATAGTCGAACAAGGTTCCGCTGCCGTGTTTAGCGAATTCATAGCCATGGGGGTGATATACCAGTGTTAGACCGGCATCCTCAATTTGTTTTCCCGCCCTGTTAAATACTTCAACGGCTATCTTTGCATCGCCCATCTGAAACTTGTTCTTATGTGGGATCCAGGGACACATGATATATTCGGCATCAAAGTCTTTAGCTCGTTTTATGGCAGCAGCAGGATCGTCACGTAATTCTTCAAAAGAAGTACCTACACTAACTACACTAAGGTCGTTTTGCTCAAGCAAAGCCTGGAATTCCTCAAGGGGAAGACCATAGGTGTCCCCTCCTTCCAAACTTGTTATTCCCCATTCACTGATCATTTCAAGCGTGCCCTCCACGTCGGATTTAAACTGTTCTCTTAGGCTATATAATTGTATTCCTACCTCCTGGGAAAAACCCAGGGTTGAGGAAAGTGCCATACATAGTAAAAGGGCATAATATGGGATTGACTTCATAGCCTTGATCTTTTGCTTAAGTTAATAAATTACCATGTTCATCCCATTCGGCGATGACCCCTCGTTTACTTTGGTCCACACATTTGGCGATCCATTCTTCGTCATAAGAGACCCCGTGTTGCTCCAGAACCTCTTCCGGTACGCCATCCCAGATATTGGGCATATTGCCCTGGTAACCCAGGTCCTCAATCCCCATTTTAGAGGTGTAATAGCCCGTTAGGGTGAGGTTTCGCATCATGGAAAAGAATTGAATCTCCAGCGGTTGTTCAGACATAGGAATCTCTGGGTCGTAAAAGGCGATAGCATCCAGGACCTGTTTCTGCTGGGCTTCATCTGCCGATTTAAATTCCAGGTTAAAATCGGTATTGCTTTTATGATCCAGCCACATAAGACCACCTCTTAGGGTGGTTTGCATTTCCGGGATATCCTTCGCCATGAATTCTATAAAGGCCGGTGCCCCGGCGTCTGTGGCACTTCCGAATTTATCATTAGCCGGCAGGATCAGTGCACATAGCACCCCGATGGTTTCTAATTCATGCTCATTGAAAAATACTTCATTTTCAAGTTCCATGATCAGTTCCTTTTCTTTCGGCGTTCTCCCGTAATTATAGGAATAACCCTGTATAGCGGATTCTTCCTCGACTGCTTCGGCCTCCGGTTTACAACCATGAATAGCCAATCCACCTGCTACGGTTCCAAGGAAGAGCGATTTTAAGCTTTTTCTCCTGTCCATTTCTTAAATGTTTTGTTGTTTCAATTGATCGACCAGGTAATCCGAGGCACGCCATGCAAGGGCCAGGATAGTCCAAGTACAGTTCTTATCGGCCTGTGAGACGAACGGCCCGGCATCCATGACGAACACATTATCTACCTCGTGCAATTGCTGGTGCTTATTGACTACCGATGTTTTTGGGTCATCTCCCATCCTGGTTGTACCCACTTCGTGAATAATTCGACCGGGGGTCAGTAACCCGTAATCTTCTTCTTTTGGCGGCCTGTCGCCCAGGACTTCTCCTCCCATATTATGAATCAGCTCCTCGAAGGTTTCCTGCATATGTTTGGCCTGCTTCCTTTCAAAATCGGACCATTTATAATGGAAACGTAAGACGGGGATCCCAAATTCATCAACGGTTGTTGGATCAATTTCACAGTAATTGTCCTTCATGGCAATGGACTCACCTCGTCCTCCAAAACCAATAACAGAGCCGTAGTATTTTTTCACATCAGACCTCAGTCCTTCTCCATAACCACCGGTGGGGAGTCCGAAGAATTTATTGAATTCGTTCGGATTGAACCCGAAACCGTAGCCCGGCATTCCCATACCGCCCCATACCTCTATATGGTAGCCCCTTGGGAAATCAAGGTTCTTATTGTCTAACCACCAGGGAGTGTAGACATGCATGCCACCAACCCCATCTTCATTATATGTTTTTCGGTTCATCAGGTCAGGGATAAAACCTGCCCTGCTGGCCCCGGTAGAGTCATGGAGGTACTTACCCACTACGTTACTGCCATTCCCCAATCCATTGGGGTGTTGACTGCTTTTGGAGTTCAGGAGGATGCGTGCGGAGCTGCAGGCTGAAGCGGCCAACACCACTACCCTTCCCTTTAATTTATATTCTTTCCTGTCATCTTTACTGATGTAAGAGACACCGGTAGCTCTTCCCTCCTCATTTGTTGTGACTTCACGTACAACCGAATTCACATATAGGTCTATTTGCCCTCCATTTTTCTGAGCCGGGAAGATTAAACAGCTTCCGGAAGAGAAATCGGCATATACCTGGCAGGCACGTGAACACTGCCCACAATAAAAGCAAACGCCGCGGTCTTTGTTGATCTTCTTGGTAAGCATGGACATTCGCGAAGGAATCACAGGCATATTTGATTTCCTGGCTCCTTTGATGTAGAATAATTCGTGCAACCTCGGTTTCGGAGGTGGCAGGAAGAAACCATCCGGATCATTTGGGAGACCTTCGTTAGTCCCAAAAACACCAATGAGCTTATCCACTTTATCGTAATACGGTTTTACGTCCTCGTAACCGATAGGCCAGTTCTCGCCCAATCCGTCTACATCTTTATGCTTAAAATCTTTGGGGCCAAAGCGTAGTGATATTCTCCCCCAATGATTCGTTCTTCCACCGAGCATATGAGAGCGGAACCAGTCAAATTTAGTTCCATCTTTATGGGTATAGGGTTCTCCTTCTATCTCCCAACCACCATAGGCAGTATCAAAATCACCGAATGGGCGCACGGTTCCCGCGCCTCTTCGGGGAGATTCGTAGGGCCATTTCATCTGTGTCATTTGTTCGGGATCTGCGGGGTCAAAATACGGACCTGCTTCCACTACGGCTACTTTAAGGCCTGCTTCTGACAGTACCTTGGTGGCCATTCCGCCTCCGGCGCCGGAGCCTACGATGATCACATCATAAACCTTGGCTTGTTCTTTAATCTGCATTGGAATAGTCTGGTTTGGTTTTTTTGCATTATGCTTTAGAAAATTAAGGCTTTTTCACAGCATATACCTGTTAAATCTGCAGATTGATCAGAAAAGCGCAAGAATTGAAAAAAAATGTTTAAAGGAATGTAAACCCTCTTTTTAACGAAGATTGATTATAATACCTTTTTAAGGTTCGAAAATTCGTTGCGGAAATCGGTTGGAGTCTGCCCTTTCATTTTACGGAATACCCGGTTAAAATTCGCGATACTGTTAAACCCGCTGGAAAAAGCAATCTCAGATATACTCAGATCTTTTTCGATCAACCAGCGAGAAGCGTAGCCTACTCTAACCTCGTTAACGTATTCGACCAGGGTTTTACCGGTACTTCTTTTAATGAAACGGTTAAAGGAAACGTTACTCATATTCATCAGCTCTGCCATATCATTCAGGCTTATCCTTGAAGAGAAGTTCTGGTGCACATAGTCATAAAGCAATTTTACTTTATCGCCCTGCTCTGTATTATCCGGACTTACTGTATTGGTTGATAAAAGTCTCTGGTTTGGCGTCTGGGCAAGTTCGTGCAATATGGACAGTAATTCAAGAAAACAAGGCATGCCGGTCATTTCGGTTACCTTTTCTAATCGAGGAATAATGTTCCGGATATCCTCCGGCGCAAAAAGGATGCCGTGCGCGGATCTATCCAGCATATTGCGGATGGGTTGCATCAGGTTACGCTGAAGGAAGGATTCATGGAAAAGGTTCTCCGGGAATTGTATCGTTATTTCATGGATATTTTTCTGCGTACAATTATGCTGTTCCCAAACATGAAAAAGGTTGGGTCCAACCAGTACCAATTCCGTGTTACCGATCTCTTCTATATGATCACCGATTACTCTTCTTACCCCTTTACCCCTGCTGATAAAATTTAGCTCATAATCAGGATGGTAATGTACGGGATAATCAAAATAGTCCTTTACCCTTTCACAGACATAAAAACTGTCCATTTCTGTAATCGGGGTGATTTCACGGTGTATTTTTTTGAGGAAATTGGCAATCATTCCTTTAGTTTGGTCGTTGGTTTTGGTACTATAATTTCGTAAGTGAAACAACAATATTAATTAAAAATTAAATTCCCGATCAACTATTTTGCTAATGAAATCTCCCAATTAACATTTTGCGGATTTTAATAAAATGTTAATTAATTGACAAAATAGTTCCGACTCAGTTAGAAAAAAGTCCTTATTTTTAACCATATTATAAGTAATTCTTCCTGCCATCGCAATCCTAAACCGAATTTAAACCAAGGTAGACGCTGATGGTCAGGAGAATATCAACATCTATAACTAACCTAAACAACTCAAGATTATGAACCAAAGAAGTGATTATCACTCATTGAGATCAATGCGTGGTAACTTTAGCTATTTGACGGTTTTGTCTTTCTTGTTCTTCATGGTTGGGACGTTCGCATTTGCGAGCCCGACTGATGCATTGAGGTCCGAGTATGACATCCAACAAACGATCACAGGAACCGTCGTAGACGGAGACGGAATCCCCCTGGGAGGGGCAAATGTCCTTGTCAAGGGCACAACAACAGGTACCCAGACAGATTTTGATGGTAATTTTTCCATTGAAGCTGATTCTGATGCTGTGCTTGTTTTCAGTTTTGTCGGTTTTACACCGCAGGAAATCCCCGTAAACGGGCAAAGTGTAATTAATGTAACCATGGTAGAGGATGCCGCCCAGCTTAGCGAGGTGGTTGTCCTGGGGTATGCCTCCCAGACCCGTGGTGACGTAACCGGTTCTGTTGCCTCTGTAGATGTTGCGGAAGCCACCAAAACTCCGATTGTCAATGCTTCTGAAGCACTGGAAGGTAGGGTGACCGGGGTAACTGTAACAAATGCCGGTAGTCCCGGTGAGGCTCCGAAGATTAATATTCGTGGTTTTGGTACCAGTAACAACACTAATCCCTTATATATTATTGATGGGGTACAGACTGATAACAGTAACGTATTGAACAGTATCAACCCGGCAGACATTGACCAGATCAACGTCTTAAAGGATGGTGCAGCTGCGATCTACGGAGCAAGGGCATCTAACGGGGTTGTTATTATCACCACTAAAGGTGGGGGTTACAACCAGGAAGAAGCCATCGTATCCTTGAATGTCTACACCGGTATCTCCAGGGCTGTCAATACTCCCGAATTATTAAACGCCCAACAGCATGGAGAAATGATCTTCCAAAGTTTGGCTAACGACGGAGCCACATTGACCCACCCGCAGTATGGGGACGGACCATCACCTGTAGTGCCTAATACTTTACAGGGGTACACTCGGGTTGTATCATATGATCCTATCACCCGCGAACCTGTAACCGCAACGGTTCGCCCCGGAGGAACTGACTGGATAGACGCTATCACCCAGGATGCTCAGACTCAGAATGTATCGCTGTCGATTCAAAATGGAGGCGAAACAGGAAAATATTTTATGTCTGCTAATTACCTTAACAGGGAAGGGATATTCCTAACTACAGGATTTAAACAAGGTACCACCCGTCTGAACTCAGAATTCAAGATAGGTGACAGGATCATCATCGGGGAGCACTTAAACGCCTCCTTCTCTAATCGTTCTACCGGTAATACAGTGCAGGACGCTTTAAGAATGAGTCCTCTGATTCCTGTATACGACGATGAAGGAAACTTTGCAGGGACCGGGGGTCCCGGACTTAGTAATACCAGGAGTCCTGTTGCTCAACTTCTCAGGGGAGACGATAACTATAACAAGTTATTCCGCGTATTCGGAGACGTCTACTTACAGGCGAACGTTTATGAAGGGTTGACCTTAAAAACACTCTTTAGTGGAACAGTAGAGTCCGGGAACAACAGGTCTTTCCTTGCCCTGGATCCGGAATTCATAGAGCCACTGAGCACTAATACACTCACTGAATTTACTTTTAATAATTTTTCATGGACCTGGAGTAACACTGCCAACTACGCCAATTCTTTCGGAGATCACAATATTAATGTGTTAGCCGGTATAGAAGCGGTACAGGATCGCAGCAAAGGAAGCCAGATCTCCAGGAACGGATATTTATTTGAAACTCCGGACTTCTACCTTTTAAGTAATGGTAGTGGTACACCAAATGTTGATTTTGCCTATGATGGTGAAAATGCATTGTTCTCTGTTTTTGGTACCGCCACGTATTCTTACGCAGGAAAGTACTTTGGTACTGCAACGATTCGTAGAGATGAATCTTCAAGATTCCTTGGAGACAATAAAAGTGACATCTTCCCTTCATTCAGTGCAGGGTGGTTGATCAGCGATGAGGATTTCTTCCCTCAGGACGGATGGGTAAGTCGATTAAAGTTAAAAGCTTCTTACGGTCAGCTGGGTAACCAGACCCTTCCTACCAGTAACCCGACTATCAACATTTCTTCCCTGAACGAAGGATTGGCAAATTACTCCCTGGACGGCAGCTCCATTTCTACTGGTGCAATCCTTGACCAGGTTGGAAACCCCAACCTAAGATGGGAGACCAGTGAGGTAAAGAACCTCGGGGTAGATCTCGGAATGTTCGATAATACATTGAATATCTCCTTTGAGGTCTACGATAAGGATACTAAAGACCTGATCACTCGTGATTTCAGTCTTATCAGTACCACAGCCATTGATGCAACGGCTCCTTTGGTTAACCTTGGAGATATCCAAAACACAGGTTTTGACCTGGGTATAGGCTATGCCAACGAAACTTCTTATGGATTACAGTATAATATATCTGCCAACATCTCTCAGTACAAGAACGAGGTAAAAAATCTGATCTCTGATTTCCAGGTTGGACGAACCAACCTTAGAGGAGGAGCAGTAACCCGTACCGAAGTAGGCAGGGCTATCTCTGAATTCTACGGAAGAGAAGTTATTGGATTTACTGACGAAGGACGATTTGAATACCGGGATGTAGATGGTGACGGAACCATCGATGATGATGACCGAACCTATATCGGTTCTCCACACCCTGATTTTGTATACGGACTTAATGTTGCCTTGAATTATAAAGGCTTTGATATGTCCTTGTTCATTTCGGGCTCTCAAGGGAATGATGTTTACAACTATGATAAAATCTTCACCGATTTCCCAACCTTCTTCAATTCTAACCGAAGTGTCAGGGTATTGGATTCCTGGACACCCAGCAATACCGATGCTACCCTACCGGCATTGAGCCAATCGATTACTAATTCGGAAACTCAACCCAATTCTTTTTTCGTCGAGGACGCATCCTTTATGCGATTAAAGAATCTACAAGTTGGGTACACCTTCCCGGATGATATTGCGGCTACAGTAGGCATGGATATGCTTAGGTTGTATGTACAGGGAACCAACTTGTTCACCATCACCGGATATGACGGGTTTGATCCTGAGATCATCACATTTGATAACTTATCACTGGGTATAGACGAGAATACTTTCCCGCTATCCCAGATATTTACCATAGGTATTAACACCAAATTCTAAAAAAATGAAAAAGAGATTATTAATGTATGTAAGTGTGTTTATGAGCCTATTGGCTTGTAGTGACGACTTCACCACCGTTCCGGCGGTCGGCGCACTTAGCGACGATGCGCTTAAGAATGAGCAAGGGGTTAACCTTCTGCTTATCGGGGCATATTCTGCCCTAGACGGTATCCGTAATAACCAGGGTGCTGCTGACTGGACGGTCAGTGGAGATAACTGGTGGTTTGATGTCATATCGGACGATGCACATAAAGGGAGTACCGATGGTGACCAGGCCGACCTGTTCCTGATAGAAACCTATGACTGGACCAGTTCTAACCCATATTTCTTCGGAAAGTGGAACGGATTGTTTGCGGGAGTTAACAGGGCCAATGCGGTGATCAGCCTGATCAATTCTATTGAAGAAGGTGACTTTTCATCTCAATTGGCAGAAGCTCGCTTCTTAAGAGGACACTTTAATTTTGAATTGCAGAAGATCTATGGGAATGTTCCTTATATCTCTGCAGAGAATTATTCGAATACCGATTTCAACCAACCTAATCCCGGGTCTATCTGGGAAGAGATTGAGGCTGATTTCCAATTTGCCGTAGATAACTTGCCGGCCACACAATCACTGGTAGGGAAGCCTACCTCCTGGGCCGCTAAGGCTTTCCTTGGGAAAGTGCATTTATTCCAGCAGGATTATGCTGCTGCGGGTACACTTTTTGAAGATGTGATCAACAATGGGCCCTATGCCCTGAATGCGGAGTACCTGGATAATTTCAGTCTGGCAGGTGATAATAGTGCCGAATCTATCTTCGCTATCCAATTCACTACAGACGACGCACAATCCTTTAACGGGAACCGTGGTGGTACGCTGAACTTCCCCAACCCGGGACCTTTTGGTTCATGTTGTGGATTCTACCAGCCCACCCAGGACCTGGTTAATGCTTACCAGACCGATGGTACAGGGTTACCATTACTGGACACCTTTAACCAAAGTGATGTAGCCAATGATTACGGTGTTAATAGTGATGAAGCTTTTACTCCGGAAACAGGACCGCTAGATCCAAGGCTGGATTATACCGTTGGACGTAGAGGTATTGATTACAATGGATATGGAGAGCATATTGGTAAGGACTGGATCCGTGCCAGTTTTGCAGACATCTCTGGTCCGTACCTGCCTAAGAAAAATGTATACCAGGCAGGAGAAGATGCCAACCAGGGTACAGGTGCCTGGGGACAGCAACATTCAGGGATCAACTACCACATTATGAGGTATGCAGATCTGTTGTTAATGGCAGCAGAGGTAGCCGTGGAAAATGGCGATCTCACTAAGGCACTTGATTATGTGAACCAAGTACGTAACCGGGCTAAGAATATGACCTATGTTCAGGACGCCAGTGGTACTGCACCGGCAGCTAACTACCAGGTAGAGCCATATGCCTCTTTCCCTGACCAGGCTTTTGCCAGGAAAGCCGTTCGCTTTGAGCGTCGCCTGGAGCTCGCCATGGAAGGACATCGTTTGTTCGACCTGAGAAGATGGGGCGTGGCTGAAAGTGTAATCAATGAGTATATCGCCAACGAAGCGAGGACCATTGGTAACTTTGGTCAGAAGGCTAATCCTTACCAGCCAAAAATGGATCTCCTACCTATCCCGATCAATGCGATCGACCTGAGTGGTGGAGTACTTTCACAGAATCCAGGATTCTAGATAAATTTTAATTTTGAGTTGTTAGATGCGGGGCTTTTAGGCCCCGCATTTTTTTTTACTGCTGTACTAGACCGGGCCGATCAAGAAGTTGGATTGCATTCGGCACGGAAGTAACGGGCATTTTACAGCTGTGATCACGGCAAACATATATAAAGGTATCGCCCGGCACAAAGCGGTTCTTAAATAGTGCCTGCCCGCTTTTTTCCACAGCACCTACCAGCAGGGCATTCGGCAAAAAATGTGCATTCAATTCTTTAAGCTTTTCCACAGCATCCGGACCAACTACGGCCACCTCGTAATACGGGAACACGATTTGCAATAGCACAGAATTCCATTTTGCATACAGATCGGGCGACTGTTCGGCCATGGGCAAAATCAGCTGTAACATACCAGTGGAGCGCTTCAGGTATGTCTTATTGTAATCCAGGTGACCCAGGATCAACAGGTTTTCTGCCATCACGGCATTAGGAGAAGGAAGAACTCCATCATCAGTCTTATATATTGTAGCGATCAACTCGTTATCATCCTTAAAACGATACAAGCCATTCTGACTGTTATAGAATTTACGATCGGTTAGCTCAAGCATTTCCCTGGCACTGTCCAGGTATTGCTCATCAGTGGTTACTGAATACAAATCCAGGGCGGCACGTATAAAATAGGCGTAATCTTCCAGGAAACCTTCCTCCTGTTCACTCCCTTTCTTATAGGTATGGACCAATTGCTTCCCTTTCATGTTGTTCTCCACGAGGAAGCGGTAAATGTCCTTAGCTTTCTGTAAATAATGACTTTCGCCCAATGCCTTGTGAGCACTTATAAAACCACTGATCAGCAAGGCATTCCAGGAAGTGATGATCTTATCATCTACCCCTGGCCTGATCCGTTTATTCCTCAAAGGCAATAACTTATTCTTCCACTCTGCCTTACGTCTATCCAATGTTTTCTTATCCATAGCTCTTGTGCTGATGAACATACTGTCTGTTTGTGGCCTGGAAAGGATATAAGTGTTGTTTTCCCATGGCTGCTTCCCTTGGATTCCATAGTAGGCTGCAAATTCATCATATGAACTGCCAAGCACAGTTTTAAGGCTATCGGTCTTCCAGGTATAGTACTTACCTTCCTCTCCTTCACTATCGGCATCCAGTGCCGCATAGTATGCGCCGTTCGGGTGACGCATCTCCCTTTCCAGGTAATCCGTAGTTTCCTCAATCACATTGGCGTACTCCTGATTTTTTAATAAAGAATAACCTTCCGCATAGAGCGCAATAAGTTGAGCATTGTCGTAAAGCATTTTTTCAAAATGCGGTATCTGCCAACGATCATCGGTGCTATACCTGTAAAATCCACCACCTAATTGATCATAGACTCCTCCCCTGGCCATATGATCCATTGTGGATTGAACAAAAGAAAGCGCATGATTATCCTGTGCCAGGAAAGCATATTGCATTAGAAAAGAAATATTGACCGGGAGCATGAATTTCTGCTGCCCTTTCTGACCGCCATATTCGAGGTCCCATTGTGGCCCCCAGGTATTGACGATCTGTTTTACTTTCTGCTGATTTAAGACCTGATCTTCGGCTGGCTTTGACACCAGGTTTACTGCCTGGATTCCCTGGGCCACTTTATCTGCATATTCCCGAGCCCGTTCAGGGGACTCCTTATACAGGGTGCTGATTTCTTGCAACACCGTCATCCATTCTTCTTTGGTATGATATGTGCCTCCATAAAGCGGCTTGCCATCTGGGAGTGTGATCACATTCAGAGGCCATCCTCCGGAACCTTGTAAAAGCTGTAATGCCGTCATATAGACCTGGTCTATATCGGGTCGTTCTTCCCGGTCTACCTTGATATTAATGAAATTCTTATTCATTAATTCGGCCACTTCAGTGTCCTCAAAAGTCTCTTCTTCCATCACATGGCACCAGTGGCAGGATGAATACCCGATACTGACCAGGACCAATTTATCTTCCTTTGCGGCTTCTTCAAGGGCCTCCTCACTCCATGGGCGCCAATTAACCGGGTTATGGGCATGCTGTAGGAGATATGGGCTGGTTTCATTAACCAGGGCATTGGTAAACTCATATTTCTCTTCTTTCTCCGGTTCACCTTTACAGGCTAATACGATCAAAAATAGAGACAGGAGTGCGGGGATAAGTAATTTTCTACGGAACATTCAGGAAAGTCTATGAAATATATCAGCCGCTAAAATACAATATTCCCTATCATTTTGCTTTTTAGAGTTGCTGCATCAGTCCGGCAACTTGTTCCGCTGCTGCTCTATCATCCATTCGTACAGAGCGTCGTTTTCATAGGCCGGCACCCAGGCGGCATGGCCCAGACCTTCATATACCGTGAATCTTACATTGTAGCCCAGACTTTTCAGTTTCCGAACCATATTCTCAGATTCGGAAAAGGGGATAGATTTGTCCTCCGTTCCATGGAAAACCCAGATGGGCATGGCCTTATCTATCCATGCGGCATAGGGTAAAGGTGCCATTCCACATACCACTGCCATTGCGGCGAAAGTAGTAGGATATTGTACGGCTAATTCCCATGCGGCGCTCCCTCCCCGGCTCAGGCCGGTCAGGTAAATCTTTTTCCTGTCTACACGGTTATTCGCAACAATGGTATCTAGCAATTGCATAACTGCCCTGGTATTCCACCACTGCCTTTTATGCGGATTCTGGGGAGCAAGGATCAAAAATGGAAATTCTTTTCCTTGGGCCAATAACTTGGGAGGCCCGTTGAGTTTTACTTTTTCAAGGGCTTCACCGGACTCACCCCCTCCGTGAAGAAACAAGAGCAAAGGAAATTTTTCATCAGGAGAAGATTCGTAATCTTCCGGGTAATACAGGTAGTACCGTAAATTTTCATTGACCACGGTTTGTTCTTCGTCCTGTATAAGCATGGATTGTGAGGCACAACTACTGCAAAACATCAGCACTAATCCACATAAACACCTTAATATCCATTTCATCTATTGCTTGCTGTTATATAATTTATACATTGGCCGTGCCAGCGGATCACCCTTGGTTTTCCGCGGCGCTAAGGTACAATAAACAGGACTCAGATATTTGATGTAAAACGATCAAAATGAATCGTTTTCGCATCAATTACATGCTTTAAAAAAAGCTACGTTGCCCGGTCTGCGTTAAAACAATGTTATTTTGTTCAGTTTATTATCGATTTCATTAAACAGGTTGTACATTTACTTGTAAGTAATTGGGAAATTTCCCTACTAAAGATAATTTGTATGTTTGGGCTGTTTAAGAAAAAGTCAGAAAAAGAAAAACTCGGTGAAAAATATAAGAAACTAATGTCCGAGGCCCATCAACTTTCAACAACCAATCGAAAGCTGAGCGACGAGAAAGTATACGAGGCAGATCAGGTCCTGAAAAAAATGGACCAACTAGGTTAACGTTAGTTTCATTGCTAAAAGCGAATTATTTATGATGACAATGGATTTACAAGAAAGAGTTTCAGAATTTTTACAGCTGAAAATGTCACATATGTCTACAAGTGACAGGATTACGGCATCTCGTAAAGCAAAAGATCTTATCCTGGAACTCAACGAGATCTACAAGGTTAAAAAAGACCAGAAGATCATGGATACTATGAAGAAAATCACGGAAGTTAAGCGAAAAGTAGAAAAAAGACTTAAAGGAAGAATTACGGTATAGGCAAGCACCATTGCCGTGGATTCTCACACTATGGGAAATAACTTTACAGAAAGACAGTTAGACCGCATTATAGAGATGGCCTGGGAAGACCGCACTCCTTTCGAGGCCATAGAGTACCAATTTAATCTCCCGGAAAAGGAAGTCATTAAGCTCATGCGGACCCAGCTTAAAGAAAGCAGTTTTAAACGGTGGCGACAAAGAGTTAACAGCGGCCCGAGCCAGAAACATTTAAAAAAGCGCAATCCCGGTATGATCCGGTTTAAAAGTTCCAGGCAAAAATCGATCAGCGGGAATAAAATAAGTAAGCGGTAAGTACTTCTGTCGCAGTATAGCAAATGGATGATGAATCTGAATAAAGAGCAGATTTCCAGACTGGACAGGGTCCGGAAAATCAAGATACTGAATGGAATCAGCGGAATAAAGCCGGCGAACCTGATCGGCACCATTTCCACTAAGGGGGCGACTAACCTCGCTATCTTCAGTTCTGTGATGCATTTGGGCAGTGACCCAGCCCTACTCGGATTCATTATGAGACCAATTGGTGAGGTCCCCAGGCACACTTACGACAACATTCTGGAGACCCATAGTTACACGATCAATCACGTACACCCGGATTTCATAAAGAAAGCCCATTACACCTCTGCTAAATTTGAGAAAAACACCTCAGAATTCCATTCCTGTGGATTAAACGAGGAATTCCATCATGAAACTCAAGCCCCTTTTGTCAGAGAAAGTAAAGTGAAATTGGGGATGACCTTTGTGGAAGATCTGCTGATCAAACACAACAATACACGGTTGATCATTGGCGAGATCACCCAATTAATTCTCCCTGATGCTGCCCTGGATAAGTATGATGAATTAAATTATGAATGGTTGGATACTGTTGGGACCTCCGGTCTCAATGGCTATTATGGCGTTCGTAAAATAGGTCGATTTCCGTATGCCCGGATGGGACAGATTCCTGAAGATCTTTAATTGTCTTAAATTAAATCTACCTTTTAGTTCCTAACAATTTTGCACTGAGCGCCTCCAGGGATATTCCTTTGGTTTCCGGCATCATAAAAGCCACAAACAGCAATTGAAGGACCATCATAAAGGCGAAAAATGCAAATACGCTTCCCGTACCAACGCTTGAGAATAGCAAGGGAACCAAGGAGGGAATTGCCGCTGCGAGCACCCAGTGAACGGAACTTCCAAAACTCTGACCTGAGCCCCTCAAGTGGTTTGGGAATATCTCAGAAATATATACCCATATCACCGTTCCCTGCCCTATGGCATGCGCCGCAATGAATATAAACAGGAAATAGGCAACAGAAAGGCCTTCCCATCCGAAGAAAAAAGCACAGGCTACCAGGGACAGCGAAATAATATACCCTACAGAACCTATGTACATCAACTGTTTTCTTCCCATGCGGTCTATCAGGTTAATACCTATTAATGTAAATACCATGTTGGTCACCCCGATTCCAATACTGCTCAATAAGGCAGTACTGGCCCCCAGCCCTGCTTCTTCCAGTATTCGCGGCGCATAATATAAGAAGGCATTGATCCCTGAAAACTGGTTAAAAAAGGCGATAAGGAAGGCAAGGATTAGAGGAAAGCGATATTTCTTCATGAAGATATTCTCTCCTTTTGGGTTTTCACTGTTTTCTTTATTAATCTGGGCGATCAAAGTATCCAGGTCCTGGCCCGGGCTTACAATACCCAATAGCCTCCTCCCCTCTTCCTGCTTGCCTTTAGAAAGCAACCAACGGGGACTTTGCGGGATGACAAAAGCAAGTAGGGTATAGATCAATGCAGGGATAGCCTCAACGCCCACCATCCATCGCCATGCATTTTCCCCGATGCCACTTAACAGGTAATTGGAAAAGAAAGCGATCAGGATACCAAACACTATATTGAATTGATAGAGTCCCACGAGCTTGCCCCTGTCTTTGGCCGGCGCTATTTCCGAGATGTATGTGGGGGCAGCAATGGTGGATGCCCCGACCCCAAGTCCTCCCAGGAAACGGAAGACCGCGAAAGTAATCGGGTCACCTGCAAGGGCAGATCCTACTGCGGAGACAGTATACAATATCCCTATGCCGATCAAAGTTTTTTTCCGCCCGAATCTATCGGTTGGAAAACCTCCGAGAAGTGCGCCGATGACCGTACCCCACAAAGCAATTCCAATGACCACTATCCCATGAAAAGAATCGGATGAGTTCCAGAGAGCCTGCAATTGTTTGTCAGCACCGGAGATGACAACAGTGTCAAATCCGAATAAAAACCCAGCTAAGGCGGCCGTTACGGACCATAACCATAATTTTCTCATGAATGCTTGTAGTTTGGTTAGCTAAACCATTAAAGTAGTAAAATCTGCCAAGAATTCACGGTCAAAAAAGTCATACCTCAAAACTCTTCCATAAAAAAAGGGGCCATTGGCCCCTTGAAAATTATCTGTATGCTGTAATTCCTAGTTTTTTAAAGATTTCATATCGATCACAAATCGGTACTTTACATCAGAACTGGTCACCCTGTCATAGGCTTCATTAATATTATCCATGCTGATCATTTCCACATCCGAAACAATGTTATGTTCCCCACAGAAATCGAGCATCTCCTGGGTCTCAGCTATCCCCCCGATAAGGGATCCTGCAACTCTCTTACGCCCCATTACAAGTCCTCCTCCATGTACGGCATCCAGGGGCTCAATAGCTCCTACCAATACCATGGTAGCATCCCTTTTTAGAAGATTGATATAGGGATTAATGTCATGGCCTACAGGCACTGTATTCAGCAAGAAATCAAAAGAACCTGCGTGTTCATTCATCTCTTCTTCATCCTTAGAAATCAGGACTTCATCTGCTCCCAAGCGCTTGGCATCTTTCGCCTTATCCGGAGAGGTGGTGATCATCACTACATGTGCACCCATGGCGTGGGCAAATTTGATCCCCATATGTCCGAGTCCTCCCAATCCAATAATTCCTACTTTATCTCCTTCTTTAACGCCCCAGTGGTTCAGGGGTGAAAAAGTAGTGATCCCGGCACACAGCAAAGGTGCAACGGCCTTTTGGTCTAAATTTTCCGGGATATTCAATACAAAATCCTGGTCCACAACAACCATTTCAGAATACCCTCCGAAGGTATGACCACCGAGGTGTTCATCTTTCCCGTTATAAGTAGGAACCATCCCGTTCTCACAATATTGCTCTAAATCGTCTTTGCATGCATTACATTCCCGGCAGGAATCAACCATACAACCGACACCCACTAACTGACCCTCCTTAAAATTCTTGACCTGGTCCCCAACGGCAACGACGTGCCCTATGATCTCATGCCCGGGTACTACAGGGTACTTACTGTTCTTCCAGTCATTTCTGACCTGGTGAATATCACTGTGACATACCCCGCAGTATGTTATTTCTATTTTAACGTCTTTAGGCCCTACTTCGCGCCTTTTGATCGTCATGGGTTCAAGGTCTGCTTGTTTATCCTTGGCTCCGTATGCTTTTATTTCTGTACTCATAATTTTGTTTTGTATTTGTTAGCGGCAGGCGAATCTTATACCAGCCCTTATCGCTTTACTTCTTAATTTTTTATCGCGTATAAATCCCCCGTCTAGGCGTTCAGGCTAAGCTGCAATTCTATCTCGGTATTCAACAGTTTTGAAATAGGGCAAACCTCTTTAGCCTTGTTAGCTATTTTGCCAAATTGCTCTTCGTCAATTCCAGGTACATCACCTTTGACATCCAGGGTGATCTTATTTACGGCACCGTCCTCGAAGCTGACTTTTGCATCAGTATTCAAGCTGGTCGGTGTAAACCCTTCCTCTCCTAACAGGAAACTCAGCTGCATTGTAAAGCAGCCTGCATGCGCTGCACCGATCAGTTCTTCGGGATTGGTACCCTTATCTCCGTCTTCAAACCTGGTGTGAAATGAATACTGCGTATTTTCAAGGACCCCGCTTTGGGTATTTAATGTTCCTTTTCCTTCTTTTCCACTTCCTTTCCATTGAGCGGAAGCTTTTCTATTGAATTTCATGCTGTATTTTTTTGATTTGTATTGATAACAATTCCTCTTAAATCTCTGCTTTGATCTCGTAATCCAGGTAACCTTCTTTCCCGGGAGTATAAAAAGTATCCTTATCCCAATCCGCAAGAGGAATTCCTTCCCTGAACCTGGCTACCAGGTCTGGATTAGATATATAGGGTTTCCCGAAAGCTACCAAGTCTGCATAACCATCTTCTACAACCTTATTTCCTTTTTCCTGGTCAAAATCTCCATTGATGATCAGTGTTCCATTGTATAACGGACGAAAGTGTTTCGCTATCTCTTTTACCGCGTAGGGAACATCAGAAACATCCGTGAACGGTTCTGACAAGTGAATATAGGCCAGGTCGTAATCATTCAACCTGTTGATGATATATTCAAATGTCGGGATGGTATTTTCATCCATAGTGATGCCGAACAACTTATGGAGTGATGGATTAAACCTTGCACCTATCTGCTGTTCCGGGATTTCTTCTTTAACTGCATCGAGGACTTCGAAAAAAAAGCGAGCCCTGTTTTCAATACTCCCACCGTATTCATCTGTTCTGATGTTGGAAGTACTGTTAAAAAACTGGTGGAACAGGTAGCCGTTAGAAGAGTGAATCTCCACACCGTCAAAGCCCGCTTGAACCGCGTTCCGGGCTGCAAGCCGGAATTCTTCAATAGTTTCTGAAATCTCCTCTTTGGTCATTTCCTTAGGGGTCACCGTGTCTTTCATCCCTTGGGGCGTAAAGGATTGGGCATTTGGATTAAGAGCGGAAGGCGCCAGTGGTAATTCCCCATTGTGAAAGTCCGGGTGAGACATCCGTCCCACGTGCCAAAGCTGTATATATATTTTCCCGCCTTCCTCATGCACGCTTTCGGTTACTTTTTTCCAACCGGCTACCTGCTCATCTGAATGGATCCCCGGGGTATTAATATACCCTACTGCCCTCTCGGACACCTGCGAGCCCTCGGTAATGATAAGTCCTGCCGTAGAACGTATCCTGTAGTAGACCGGCTGTAATCCTTCGGTAGGTTTGTTTTCCGGGTTATTAGCCCTGGAGCGGGTCATAGGAGCCATTACAACCCTGTTTTCCGTTTCAAAATTTCCTTTTTTATATGGGCGTAACAATGCTTGTTCTTCTCTCATTCTTACTGCAATTTTTTCATTAATATCTCTGCCACTTTTTCAGAGGAAGCAGGGTTCTGCCCGGTGATCAGTAATCCATCCTCAACGGCGTATGGTTCCCAATCGGATGCCTTGGTATATTTTCCACCGTTCTCTTTTAACATCTCTTCCACCAGGAATGGAACTATATCGGTAAGTTCTACACCCTCTTCTTCTTCATTGGTGAAGCCCGCAACTTTCCGGTCTTTTACCAGCGGTTCTCCCATTACGTTTTTTACGTGCTTAAGGACTGCCGGGGCATGGCATACAAATGCTACCGGTTTCTCATTCTTATAGAAACTTTCAATAAGGCCTATGGATGTTGGGTCTTCTACGAGGTCCCATAATAATCCATGTCCTCCTGGATAAAACACAGCGTCAAAGCCTTTCTGATCAATGGTATTGAGCTTTAGTGTATGTGCGAGCTTTTCCTTCGTTTTATCATCCTTATCAAAGCGTTTGGTGGCCTCGGTGGCCGCATCTTCAGAATCACTCATCGGGTCTATAGGAGGTTGTCCACCTTCAGGAGACGCCAAGGTAACTTCGTAACCTGCATCGATCAATTTATAATAGGGAGCCGCAAATTCTTCGACCCAAAAACCTGTTTTCTTTCCGGTATCCCCCATTTTATCATTGCTGGTAAGGACAAATAATATATTCTTCATCTTAATCTTATGTATTTAAGGATTAGTAATCAGGGGCGAGAATTCATTCCATCCTCCTACCATGACCAAGTCAGGATGACAGCCGGTGAGGTAGAAAGCCCCATTTGTTTTATCTCGCTCTATAGTAAGCGATTAAATCAAAGGTAGCTGAAACAAAAGGCAATAAAATTGACCTATATCAAGAAATCAGGCCGACTTCACTAATTTACGCCTGATCCTGCTCAGACTCTCGGGAGAAGCACCGAGGTAATTGGCGATATGATAATTGGCTACCCTTTTTTCAATATTGGGATACGCCTTGCAGAATTCGAGGTATCGTTCTTTTAGCGACTTTTCCAGGGAAGATAATACGCGTCCTCTCAATGAAATAAAAGCATTAGTCACCAGTAAGCGGAAGTAGCGTTCAAATTTTGGGACCCGCTCAAAAAGTAGCTGCAAATCGTCATAGCTGATCGCCATCAAGCTTGAATCTTCCAGTGCCTCGATATATAAGCGCGAGTTCACCTGGTTGTAGAAAGCATCAAAATCGCCTACCCACCAGTTTTCTATGGCAAACTGTATAATATGTTTATCCCCGGATTCATCCAGGTAATAAGCTTTAAGACAACCTTGAACCACAAAATACTCATGTTCTATACGTGCTCCTGGACTTACCAGTAAAGCCTTTTTATTAATCTCCATGGTACTTAGAAGGGAAGTAAAATATGCTTCTTCCTCTGCAGTTAAGGAAATATATCTGCCAACATGCTCCAGGATCATATCATACATGAGTGCTGATTAAGATGTCTAAGGTAAATAAAATTGACAGCTTATCTTTGGTTGTATTACGATATACAGCCACTTATAGATACACGCCACCTACTGGGAGCCCGATATTCAGTGCTAAGCAAAAAAGCCTGCGGACAATATGCCCCTGGCTTTTAATTAAGCTGTTAATTTCTTCTTCTGATCATAAGAAACTATGTATACATATAGACCGATTACATGATATGGCCTTTATGCATCAGGAAAACAATAATACCTGATAAGTAGCCAACAAGGGCTAACCACGCGATACGCCTCAGGTACCACACGAAATCAATTTTGAGAATTCCCATGGCTGCTACCCCGGCTGCGGAGCCTATAATCAGGACACTGCCCCCGGTACCCGCACAATAAGCCAGGAAAGTCCAGAACTCATGGTCCTGTGGATATACTTCCATAGAATACATACCCATGGCACCTGCTACCAAAGGCACGTTATCAATTATAGCAGAAAGGAGCCCCAGAAGGGTGTTCGTCATATGAAAATCACTGAATGATGATTCCAGGGTTTCTCCGAGAACAAGGAGTGATCCGTTGGCTTCCAGGGAGGCTACGGCCAACAGGATACCCAGGAAGAAAAGTATACTTGGGGTATCTATACGCTGTATGGTAGCTGCTACCGTTAATTTATGACGAATTTCTGTTGGCTTTTTACGATGTATGATCTCCGTTATCACCCAGAAAACACTAAGGCTGAACAACATTCCCATAAAAGGAGGTAAATGAGTAACTGCTTTAAAAACAGGCACCATCAGTAAAAGGATTACACCCAATAACAGGATCAGGTTGCTCTCTTTCTCCTTCAACGGCTGTATTTCTTTTGATCCCTCATCCAATGGCTCAACAGCCAGCCCACGAAACTTGAAGGAGGCCAGGGCTAACGGAACCAAAAGACAAGCTACGCTGGGCAGGAAAGTCTCTGTAATGATGGTTCCTGTAGTAACGTGGCCGGCATTCCAAAGCATAATGGTCGTCACATCCCCTATAGGAGACCATGCTCCCCCGGCATTTGCCGCGATGATGATAAAACCTGCAAAGAACCACAGCTCTTCACGTTTGGTCATGAATTTTTTAATGATCGCCATCATCACAATGGTCGTAGTAAGGTTGTCCAGTACGGCAGATAGGAAGAATGTAAGGACAGATAGCGTCCAGAGCAAGCCTGTTTTTGATCTGATTCGCACTACCCGCTGAATGATCCCAAAGCCATTATGGCTATCTATCAGTTCAACGATCGTCATGGCACCCAGGAGAAAAAACAGGATCTCTGCAATGTCTTCAAAGTGTTCCTTGAGATGGTGTAAAGTTTCAGGAAGGTTCTCGGTCTGCAGTGCCAGGAGAAGCCATAACAGCACTCCTAAAAAGAGTGCCGTTCCGGCTTTATCAATCTTAATTTTATGTTCTAAAGCAATCAGAACATATCCCAGAATGAAAATCAATGCTAAGGTGGCCATTTAAATTAATTTAAGTAGTGAATACTATCGAATGACCTAAAATGGATGGCTATCATGCTACCCTGTTACCCCGCTGGTAACTGCGAATATGTTTGCTAATAATCTGCCTCCATTTTTCAGCTCTTCGTATTTCATAATCCTGTGAAAAATTGATCTTATTGTCATACAAGTTTAGAAATAATTTATTTTCCTCGTGGTGAAAACTAAGCTCTAAATCCACCCGTTCCAGGATCTCGGTTTTTTTATCTTTAACCCTCGGGTATTTCCTGACTTCAATAACTTTACACTGGGACAAATTATTCAGATCTATTACCGTATCTGTCTTAACCGAGTCATAGCTTTTAATGAACAGAAGTTTTTTCAATTGGTCGTCTATACCGATGTAATTCTGTTCCCAGGCCTCTTCCATGATGATATTGAGTTGATGGGCATTTACCGCTTTGTGATATGTTACTTGCCATTGTTTACGGCTGGCTCTACCGTTGCTTTCTAAGAAATAATAGGGTATGAATACACTGCCTACAAGGACCAGTGATATTATTATAATTCCAGTTTCCATAAGTATAAAATGTAATGTAATGTGATGTATGCTCATTGCGTATCCGGCAAATCCGCGATAACACCCAACAGGCAGTTATTTCGCAGTAAAAATCCGAAACAAAAATTTTTACGAATTCGTAAAAAATACATCAGGGAAAGAAATGGAAGGGATAAATAATCTCCGTACTACCCAATGATGGGCTTATAAAACGGCAAGAGATAAGGTAAAGTGCCTCACAAGCCAGAGAGACCGGCTTGATGGTTGTAGCGTAAAAGCTTATAGTGACAATGAGATTTATTGTATCCCACTCCTTTACCTCCGGGACTTCTAATTGATTAGTATGAAGAAAAACCCTGGAATCCAGTTCGGGATTGGGGGTCGTTTTTTTAGAGAATGCATCAGATACCGCTAAGCTATTAGGCGAGTCTAACGTTGTAATGCCGGCATAGACCTGGCTTACAAGTACCGATAAAAGCAGAAAAAATAACAGCCTGGTGGCGGACATTCTTTGTATCTAAAACTGGGATAAAGGTATCTAATTAAACAATTAATGATATGTTAATTTTTCAAATGAACAAGCTTTTATAATTTAACATACTCCACTATAGACTAATCAGTTAAGCACTAAAAAGCCGGTGCCATTTATATAACATTCTGATAATAATAAGATAACCTTGCGGCTAAATTTCAATAACAATTATCATCGTCATTTGCGGGCATTTTCAAGGATATAGTTAGAACCGTATCCCTTAACAAACGAATACTAATGGAACAGTCAATTATATATTTAGGATTTCTTATTGCAGCCTACTCGGTGATCGCCAATGATGTGATCCAGACGCTGGGAACATTTCTAGCCTCTAACTACAAAAAAAAATGGTGGGTTCTCTGGAGTTTTGCCTCCGTTATCCTCTGTGCCACCTTGCTCTATGGATGGTATGTGAACCAGGGGGATGTCTCCTATGGCAGGTTAGACACCATCCCACTTCCTGAAGATATGCCCTGGTGGTATTTACTTGCCCCTATCACCCTTCTGGTGATCACTCGACTGGGAATTCCCGTCAGCACTACCTTTATGATCCTCAGCGTATTTTCTTCAGAAGTAATTATCCAAAAGATGATCTTAAAATCGGTTGTGGGTTATGCCATTGCATTAGTGTCCGCCCTATTGATCTATTTGGTAATCGCGAAGCACTTTGAATCGGACAAGGCCCTTGAACGGATGGACAAGAAACAAAAGCGATATTGGATAGCGGCGCAATGGGTTTCAACCGCATTCTTGTGGTCACAGTGGCTGATACAGGATTTTGCTAACATATTCGTATTCCTGCCAAGACAGCTGAGTGTTTCAGAGTTATTGATCTCCCTGGCCGTCATCTTAGCTATAATGGCCTATATCTTTAACAGCAGGGGTGGAAAGATCCAGAAGATCGTCAACCAGAAATCCAACAGCAGGAATATCAGGTCAGCCACCCTTATTGATTTATTTTACGGCTTCTTACTGTATTTTTATGGCAACATGAATAATATTCCCATGAGTACCACCTGGGTATTTATCGGAATCCTGGCAGGGCGTGAAATTGCGGTACACTACCTATTGAACAACAAACAAATGAAAAAAGCATATGTGCTGATAGGCAAGGATTTCGCAAAGGTCAATATCGGTCTTGTGGTCAGTATCCTTATAGCCTGGATCATTCAGCTGATAAAAGTCTGACAAACAATTTTATAGGTGATTTTTATCACCCGGATGCGACATGTTTTTTGTATCTTTAGTAAAGGTGGCAGGTGATCGCTTATCACTGACATTTAAACTTGATTTCCTATCTCCTCCACCGATAAAAGTAATTCTAACACAGACAACCGAGGTATGAAGACGCTCTACCAATTGTCATCAGAGATTACCAGGCTCACCAACCTGATTGAGACCAGGTACCCGGAATTGTATAAATTCCTGGATGAGGATACCATGACCCTTCCTACCCTTGCCCATCCTAAGATTGATGCACATGTTTTGAAAGAATATGTACAAAGCCTGAAACAGATGCTGCAACATTACCTGGAAAGCCATAGGATTACCTCTTACCCCGAATTAGATTTAGAGTAATCACCGTATTCTTTCCACCCCTATTCCATTCAATATCAGTTTCTCGTCAGACTTGGACCGAATTATAAGTGGAGCTGATTTTTGTTCATACTCCATGTAGCTTACATATTTTGTTAAAGGCTCCGGATTTTTAAATTCGACTGACTGGCCGTCACTTGTTATCATTAACAGTCGGGCCACTTCACCTATATGCTTCCCCTGTTTCTTACCCAATTCATAAATATTTTCCTGTGGCTTTCTATGAAGGGCATAATGCAAAGATATCCTATAGGTTCCCGGAGGCAGTTTTAAATGGATACTTTCGATACCCGTAATGGCGGACTGGTAAATAGGGTCATTTGTGGTCTTCCTGATATTTGAGGCTGTATGTTTTTTAATCAATTCTCCTTTTAATTGTACCATATCATCACTGCGCATTATGGGGTGCCAGGTTTCCTCGTCTGAATCTGTAAAATAGGAATCAGCCCCTAAGTTCCAGTGCATCGTGTCGCCTATTCGTGTAAGCGGTGCGGGTGCGTAATGCAGGGTATCTAAATCTGTAAGTGTATGGTCCTCATGAAAAGCCTGTAGCCTGTTAATTCCGGGAGCCAGGCCGGAGCGGAACTCAGCGATACCATCAACAGGATCAACCATACCGATATACTTTTCATTAATTTTGAGCCCGGTCCTGCGATTGCTGATCACCCGTATAACTTTCTGATTTTCAGGACCGGTTGGCGGTAAATTATCTCGGTAAATTTTTATAAACGCATCCTCCGGATTCAGCATTGCCTTATACCACCAATAAATATTCTTCGGGCTCCTGTCGTAACTCACCAATCCTTTCTGGTTAATATGAGGCCGGGTATCCCCCCTGAATTCAGATCCGAAATCAGAGAAATTCCACACAGCCATACCAATCATATAAGGACGTTCCTTAATTTGTTTCAGGTATGCCTGGTGATGAAGTAATTGGTATTCTTCCGTAAAATCATATTTACGGGGATTTTCAGAATGCAGCCTGGTATCACTCCCAACCCCGTATTCTGAGAGTATAAGGGGTCTTCCAGGGAATTTCTTATGCTCACTATCCAGAAATTCGCCCAGGTCTTCATTCTCACCCAAATACCAGCCATAATAAAGATTCCAGCCTAATACCATAGGCAGGTCAGTAATCCCTGTCTCGTTGTATACCTGGTGACCGTGAATAGCCATCACGGTTATATGATCAGGAGCGAGTTGTCTTGTAAGTTTTTCCAGTTCTTCCGCCAGTTCCAGGGATTTATGCTTGATAATCTTTTCTTCTTCCGGGCTGTGTTTGTCAAAAATCAACCGGATAAAAATCTCGTTCATGTAGCCTATAAATACCAGGGCAGGATGGTTGATGTTCTGCAAGATGTGTTCCTCCTGCATTTGTAATACGTTAGATCTATACGCTTCATAATCCTCCCCTACCGGGACTTTATTAACCACAGGTATCTCTGACCAAAGAATCAATCCAAGGCTATCTGCAGCCTTATAAATTTCGGGCTGTTGCGGATAATGAGCCAACCGCAGGAAATTACTTCCCAAGGCCTTGATCATGCGCAGATCCTCCAATTGATCTTCAACCGGAACGGCATTTCCGAAACCGGCCAGGTCCTGGTGCCGGTTAACACCGATCAGTTTTAAGGTATCACCATTGATAAGAAATCCTTCGGGAGTTGCCTCTACCGTTCTGAATCCTACCCGGTGTTCATACACGTCGGTTGTAATTCCATTCTTATCCAGTAATTTTAGTTGTACTCGGTATAAATAGGGATTACCCGGAGACCAAAGTTGCACCTTAGGAATTTTCAGCTGGATGGTCTTTACGGTTCCTTGTTCATTAAGAACAAGTGATAGTTTTTCCGAGTTGAGCAACTTACCTTTATTATCGTATATTCTACTGACCAAGTCTCCCTCCTGGCTGAAGTTGCTGTTTATGCCCACGTCAATTTTAATCACTCCTTCTCCTTCCGGGCGGACGAGAGTATTCAGATAAACCTGATCTGCCCCTGCCTTACGTTTAAATGAAAGCTCATTTTCGGCGTACAGATACACCATGCGATATATTCCTCCATAAAAGGTAAAATCGGCATCCAGCGGAGGAACTTGTTCATCATGTGAATTATCGACAACAACCTTTAATTTATTCTCTCCATTGTGAATCAATTCTGAAATCGGAATATCAAATGCCGTATATCCTCCATGGTGTTCTCCGGCCCACTTGTTATTGACATAAACGGTGGTCACCTGGTTTGCACCTTGAAAATGCAGGTAATGAATAGCTGATTTATCTCTGATCCCAAAAGAGGTTTCATAGATACCGCGGCCCCTGTAATATCCGGGCTCATCATCAAAGGCGTCTTCAGAGTTCCATGTATGAGGCAGTGTCACCTCGGAAATATTCAATGAATCACCCGCCCTGTGAAAAGTCCAGTTGTCTATAGGAACCTGTGCATTCAAGGAAAGAGAGACCAGGGTGATGTATATACCCAATATTTTTCTGAGTGGCATAAGCGAATTTTAGTTCGATAAAAATAAGAACATCATCTAATAAGGTGCATTCAGAGGGG
The DNA here is from genome assembly GCF_028464225.1 of Zeaxanthinibacter sp. PT1. Taxonomy (GTDB): domain Bacteria; phylum Bacteroidota; class Bacteroidia; order Flavobacteriales; family Flavobacteriaceae; genus Zeaxanthinibacter. The sequence goes on along the minus strand of NZ_JAQPCN010000007.1, from coordinate 14,558 downwards.
TGGCAAATCTCTGGACCACATAAGAATATCGATTTGATTTCAAATCCTACATACGGATAACATTCTGCATGCCAGTTACATAATATACCCTACAACTTACACATTAAATATTCTCCGGCTTTAGAAAATAATTATTTTTTGATGTCAATTTGATCATCATGCATTCGAACTATCCAAAAGTCATCCTAGGGATTTCCATCCTACTTTGCCTCTGTTTTTCTGTGCAAAAGATTTCTCTTGAAATCCCAAGAACGTGGGATATGAAAGAGATCAAACGATTTCACTTACCTCCTCCCGATTCAACAGTAGCTATACAATACGTTCCTGAAGCGATCTACTACGCTTTAGATGAACATCAGATCTATAAGACCTTCCCTGTTTACATCAGGGAAAAAGAGCCAAAGGGATACCTGGATTCCCTAAGAAATCTTGATCCTGAAGAAATCAACTTCGCGAACCTGGACTCTGAAGAAGACTGGATCGCTGCCGGGAAAGCAGTGTTTAACTGGCCTGTGGATCAACGCCCTGTTAACCCGCGCGGGCAGTTCCTGGATTCATCGGTTATTGCCATAACCGGAGTTGAAACCACTCCGGAAGGGATCGTTCCCTATACCCAGTACACCAAGACCCCGGAAGGACTACGCCAGGGTGGTCAATCCTGTGCCTCTTGTCATACCAGCATTATCGATGGCAAGGTGTACGACGGGGTTCAAGGTGATTTTCCCTTTGACCGACTTTTCGGATATATACGGGAAAGATTCGAGATACCCTATAATGAAGCCGGAGTTAAATCACTCACTCTAGTACCCTGGCTGCCGGAAAGAGTAAATTGGTCCCTAGATTCTGAATCGCAATTGGAATTTCTAAAGGCTGTTCCTCCAGGTGTAATGGTACGGCAGGGATTTGCATATAATTATCCCTTATCCATCCCAAGCCTTATAGGAATTAAAGACATTAAATACCTGGATCATACGGGGCTCATGAGGCATGAAAACATCGGGGACCTTATGCGTTATGCGGCTTTCAACCAAGGACTGGATATGCTGACCAGCTACAATGGGTATATTCCTATGCGAGATTTTAATTCCCACGGGGAAATTACGGCAGATAAACCCTGGACACATCCTTTCGGAAATATAAATAAGCGCTATAGCGATGCACAGTTATTTGCTCTCGCCAAGTATATCTATTCTTTAAAAGCCCCGGAAAATCCAAATACTTTTACCGAGGAATTACTGCAGACAGGGGAAATGGTTTTTAATCGCGAGGGATGTGTAACCTGCCATCCGCCACCTTATTATACAAATAACCAACTATTGCCTGCAACAGGTTATGACCCAACTTTAAAGGATTTAGCAACCTATGACATTTTTAATATTTCCGCAGAAACGGACTCCGTCAGTACGCTTTACACCCGAAGAGGCACCGGCTTTTATAAGGTACCTTCCCTAAGAGGAGCCTGGATGCGAGAGGCCTTTTTCCACAATGGCAACCTGGCCAGTCTTGAGGATGTGCTTGATCCCAAACGCCTGGAACCGGGTTACGTGCCAACCGGTTTTAAACCTGCAACCGTTGAAACCATGGCGGTAAAAGGACATCCCTTTGGAATGGAGATAACAGCAGAAGAAAAGGAAGCCCTCCTGGCTTATTTAAGATCTCTATAGTATGAGAAAAGTACTTGTTTTTCTTTGCCTATTCCTACTGTCTTATCCGTTGACCGCACAGGCAGAATACCCCTTATACGATCTCCAGGGACACGTTAACTTCACCATTAGGAACGCAGGTATCCCGGTTAAAGGAACGATCAGCAACCTCCGTGGAAATCTTCGATGGAACCATAAAAGACCTCAGATATCGTTAATACGGATTACAGCAGACCCATCTTCGATAAAGACCGGCATAGGCATCCGGGACAAACATTTGCAGAGAGCTGATTATTTTGATGTGACAAATTTTCCCGAGATACAGATGGAATTACTTGCAATAAAAAAGGCAAGTAAAGACACCTATTCTGCTACGTTTAACTTAAATATAAAGGACATAACCCGCGAGATCGAGGTTCCTTTAAAGATTACCCGTGAAAATCAGGAAGAATACCTGGAAACGGATTTTGAACTGAACAGGCTTGATTACCGGCTGGGTGATAAAAGTATTATACTATCCGACACGGTAAATATCACAGCCAGAGTATTACTGGAATAAAGTTTTCGAAATACTTATTAATGGTTTAGCCGTATAGAGACTTGAGGCATAAAGGTTACCTTTACGCTTAAGTAAAGACGCATTGAAAATTACATTCAAAACCTATATTACCGACCTTTTTCAATTCCTGAAAAGTACGGACTTCTCCAAAGCCATCCTGATCGGTTTTGGCGTTACGATTCCCGTTCTCACGGGAATTTATACCGGGAGACTTGAAATTGGTTTGGCGATAGCCTTCGGGGCTTTCTGGTGTTCTCCCAGTGACGTCAGCGGCAGGTTCAGGAATAAAGTGGTGGGAATTCTATTGGCCACTGCCCTGATCATGGTCGTCACTTTCATGGCAGGATATTTTGTCCGTGAGACATGGTGGTTACTCCTGGTGCTGGGCATCCTGACATTTGGAATATCCTATATTGCTATCTACGGCTTCCGCGCATCATTGATCAGTTTCTCCGGCCTGCTGGCCCTGGTCCTTAGTTTTGCCCATGACGCCAAAGTACTACTGAATTATGAATACACTTTACTCGTTGGCTTAGGGGGTATCTGGTACCTCTTGCTGATGAGCATACGGGAAAAGATCAATCCTAAAGGGGCCCTGGAAGAAGCCTTGAACAATACTTATGAACTTTCTGCCGACTTCCTTGATATCCGGCGCAGGATACTGACCAACCAAGGCGAACAGGATAAGTTGCAACGCGAATTACTGGGAGTACAGACACAGCTGACCGAACAACATGAAACCCTCCGTGAGATCCTGCTGGTAAGCAGGAAAAGCTCCGGGCAGTCGCAATACCTGAATGAACGGCTGCTGATCTTAGTGGCGTTGGTAGACATCCTGGAATCTGCCGTAGCCCACCCGGTCAATTATTCGAAAATGCAAAAGCTAGCGGAACGTTATTCGGGCTTTGTGGAACAATTCGGCGAGCTTATTGGTGGAATGTCCAGGCAGTTACACGATATTGCCCAGGCCGGCAACAGTGTAAAGAAATTACCAAGTCATTCACACCTCAACCAACTCTCAGATAAACTGAAGCAAGAAATAGAAGCCTGCCAGGCTGATTTTGAAAGCTACCTGACCTTCAAAAACCTATTGGAGTACCTGGAAAAACAATTGGAGAAGATCAACAGGATTAAATGGATCCTGGGCAACCCAGGGAGCGATGAGATAGAAATGGTCGATAAGAAGCTTTTAAAGCAGTTCAAGGTGACCAAGGAATATGATCCCAAAGAATTACTCAGGAATTTAAATTTACGATCGGCCATCTTTAAGCATTCACTGCGATTAGCTGTAACGATGATGGTGGGTTACGGTGTGGGTTGGTATTATGATTTTCAGAATCCATATTGGATCTTACTTACCATCATTGTCATCATGCGGCCTAATTACGGACTTACCAAAAAGCGTTTTAAAGAACGTATCGTAGGCACCTTGATAGGCGGCGCTTTAGCGGTGGGAGTAGTTTATTTAGTAAGGGATGTTTATGTATATGCCGTACTCGGTGTGGGGTCGTTAGTCCTTGCATTCTCCATGTTACAACGCAATTACCGCACAGCTGCTGTTTTCATAACGCTCAGTGTTATTTTTATCTACGCGATCATAAGACCTGATGTGCTGACCGTGATACAATACCGACTTTTAGATACCCTGATCGGGGCAGGACTCTCCCTGGTATCTGTTTTATTTCTTTGGCCGGCCTGGGGATTCCTCGAAATCAAGGATAGTATTTTAGGAAGTGTAAGAGCCAATAGGAAGTTCCTGGAACAGATCGCAGAATATTATCGGCAGAAGGGAGCCATTCCTCCGGAACTCCGATTATCGCGAAAAGAAGCCTTTATGCAAAGCTCGCAATTGAATACTGCTTACCAGCAAATGGCACAAGAACCGGAATCCAAGCAATTATATTTGGAAGAGATCTATAAACTGGTGGTGCTCAATCATTCATTCCTGACAGCACTTGCATCTTTAAGCACCTACTTCCAGACTCGGCCCACGACCAAGGCATCGGAATTCTTCGATAATGCTGTAGCTCATATCGATGAGAACATAAGACTCTTAATATGCGCATTAGAAGACAAGGAATTTGAATGCCCGGAACCTGAAACCATTCCAAAGGATTTTGAGATCCCCGCTAAAATTGAAGCAATGACAGAGCTGGACGTCTTAGGGGGAAGTATACAACCCAGCAATGAGCAGGAATTCCAGGAAGCCCACCTGGTAATGGAGCAACTCCGTTGGTTACAGACCCTTAGCATACAGATGATGGGATTGACCTCTAAGATCAATTTTGAGCGGGAATTCTGATTCAATTAATCCTCTTCGGACCGAGTTTGCTTAGAAATCAGTTGTTCCCATATGAGATTTAAATTGAGGCTAAGCAGAAAGGAATTCTAATATACCTACCACAAAGCTTAAGTAGGAATTCGGATAAGTTTTGTTGAAGGTCGGTGGGGGCTCCGCCCCGCCCCAGGAAAAAGATAATAGTTTTCACTGTATAAATCCAGCAGTGGAAATTTGTGTGTTCCAGGATACCGGTTTTGAGGTGCCGAGGATATGGGGTGCTGCTTCTCCTGAAGAGGAATAAAAGATCTTTTCGAAGTGAGCGCGTTACCGAAACCCAGCTCTGTTACTCTTATACTTAGATAGATTTTTCATTCGCCGGGGGCTCCGCCCCGCCCCTTTTAGAAGATATCCCGTTCCACTGCAGGAAACCAGCATATCCTGGTTTTAATTCTGGCTCCTAAGTCCTGCATTCCCGGATATGTAGAACTTTAATCGCCCAACACGGCAAATGCCCCTTGTAACAAAAACTGGTCATCACTAGAAAAATCGTCGCTGTTCAGGATGGAAGTGTAGCCTTTATATTGGGCACCGGGTTTTACTTCCCATCTCGTAAATGAGTATCCTTTTTCATCTTTTTCCCCTAGCATCAATACGAAATATCTATCCTCTATATTCACAATACTTTCCGAGGGAAGTGCCAAAGATGCCGAAGTATCGGTTACGATTCCCGCATTGACAAACATTCCGGTAGCGTAATGCCGGGTATCCTCCTTTTTAAAATGTCCATGAACTTTTACGGTTCTACTTTTTTCATCAACAGAACTACCTACCAGGTATACTTCTGCCGCTATACTGTCTGGTCCTACCTCTGGCAGGATAACGATCATATCCTGTCCTTTCTTCAGCTGCATAACATTTTTTTCAAATACATTCAGTTCAATATGAATATGATCCGGGTTGATGATCCGCATCAGTTCATCTGCTGTTGTAACATATTTACCTTTATTGACCATCATTGCTGTTATACTTCCTGATATTGGGGAATAAATAGATATCACCGGAGAAATTTCACCCTTCTCTACCGCCCCGGGATCAATATTCAGCATTTTCAATTTTTCACTTAAGGCATTGAACCTCGATAAGTTCCGCTTGTATTCACTCTCGGCCTTTAAGAAATTCTTCTCCGAGGTAATCTCTTCTTCTCTCAGGGAACGCTGCCTTTCAAATTCGGATCGCAAGTAGTTCATTTGTTCCATGGCGTCCAGGTACTGTTGTTGTAACTCAAGGAATTCCGGGTTTTCAAGGCTCAGTAAAAACTGTCCGCGCTTAACTTTGTCTCCAACCAGTAAGGGGGTCTGTTTTACGAATCCGTCTGTAAATGAACTGATCACTGCTTTATTCTCCGGGGGAACATCGATTATCCCTGTGGCTTCCACCAGGACAGGAAATTCGTGTTGCACCATAGGGCCAACCTCCATTGCACCCTGTATGAACTGTTCCCTGCTAACTTCCGTGGTAATCCGGCCATCGCTATTTTCTTCAGCAGAGCTTTCTGTTCCTTTTTTTTGACCACAGGCCGCCAGCGAGAGAATTATCCAGCAGCTTATCAAACGTTTAATATGTATGTCCATCACGGTTTAATTATAGTATTAGGTAATTGATACGGATAACGGTTTGGTTGTATTGGTTTAGGTTGTCGAAATAAGAAAGCCTGATTTCATAGGCGTTCTCTAAACTCTGAATGTATTGGAAGAAGTCTATTTCTCCGTTCTTATAACTGACTATGGCCGTTTTAATAATCTCCTTAGCAAGTTGGTTCCCTTCCTTTTCATAATAACTCAGGTTTTCTTGGTACTTCTGAAGTTCAGAGGTTAATTCAAGATATTCTGAATGTATATGATTGCTATAATCGATAGCCTCTTGTTCTGCGGCGGCACTAGCCAGATTGGCTGCTTTTATATTCGCCTTTTTTCCCCAGAATAAAACAGGAATTTTGAGACCTACAAGGTATCCACTAATAGGTTTTTGCAGGGCTTCGTTGTTACCTTCAAAGTAATTGAAAGTCAGATCCGGGAGCAGCTCATGCCATTGTAAGCCTGCTTGACTCCTGAACACATCTTTTCGCGCCCGGTAAAAAGTATTTCCAGGGTTATTTAAAATTGCCGAATTTTTCAGCTTTAGTTTTCCAAACGGTACTTCCTTTACCACCACAGAATCCTTTGTATTCAATAGCGGTTTGAGGGCCATAAGAGCGGCATTCAGTTCATGACCAGCTTGTCTGAATTCGGTTTTTATCCTTTCCTGTTTTGCGCGTGCGGTAATCTTCTCCAGGTAATTGGTCGCCCCCAATTGAAACCTTCTTTCGGCTGCGTAGGCGAATTTCTGGTACAGGCTGTCCAATTCTTTCAAGACCGCAATTTTTGCATGTTGATATTGAACCCTGTAATAAACACTTGCAGTTTCCTGTTCCAGGAGCGTCCTATACATTTTAAAAGCGGCATCCTCTTGTGCATATCGCGCTTTAAGAACATTTTTCCGGGCAAAATATACCGTGGGAAACTGCAGGTCTTGTTGCAAACCGTATACGGTTAACGGCAATCCTTGGGCGAGGTTGTTATTGTCCCTGCTGTAATACAAGCTAGTCTTGTCAAATGTAAAGGCACTTCCACGTATCGCTCCTGCCTCTTGCAAACGCAATTCTGCTGCATCCAAGCCGGCATTATTGGTGAGAACCATTTCCTTTAACTGATCAAAATTTGTAACTGTTAGTTGTTCCTGTGTATAACCACTAATGCTAGTCAAAAGCAAAACGAGACTTAGGGCTTTGATTTTTGGCGGAGTCTTCTTGACCTTTGTAATTGTCTTGCGGTTGTGGAAATAAGAGTAAATAACCGGAAGTACGAACAGTGTTAAAAGGGTGGAGGTGATGAGACCGCCTATGACTACGGTGGCCAGAGGGCGTTGAACCTCTGCCCCGGCCCCGGTAGATACCGCCATGGGTAAAAATCCTAAGGCTGCTGCTGAGGCGGTGAGCAATACAGCTCTTAACCGGTCCTGTGCACCTTTTACAATTAGTTCGTCACTATATTTCAGCCCGTTCTTCTGGAGCTCTTTGAAATGTTCAATCAATACGATCCCGTTCAATACCGCGATTCCAAACAGGGCTATAAAACCAACGCCAGCAGAAATACTGAATGGCATACCTCTGATCCATAATAAGAGGATGCCGCCAACCGCAGCAAGGGGAATTGCTGAAAAGATCATCAGGGCTTCCCTTACGGAATGAAATGCAAAATACAGCATCACAAAGATCAGGATAAGTGCCACGGGAACGGCCAGCTGTAATCTCTCTGTTGCACTCCTGAGATTCTCAAACTGACCACCATAGGTTATGGTATATCCCGGTGGTAGCAATACATTTTTCTCGATAATATTTCGAATCTCTGACACCACGGTCTGCAGATCACTTTCCCTGACATTGACACTGACGACGATCCTGCGTTTGGTGTCATCCCTGGAGATCTTAGCGGCTCCTTTCTGGTATGTGATCTCTGCCAATTCGCTTAAAGGTATTTTTTGGCCGGCCGGAGTATCAACATATAAATTCCGTATGTTCTCTATGTCCTTGCGTTGATCTTCTTCTAATCGCATAACCAGGTCAAACCTTTTCTCACCTTCAAAAACACTTCCCATGGTCTTACCCGAAAATCCCATGGTGATCATATCATTTAGGGCCGCAATATTGAGACCGTATCTCGCGATTTTAGACCGATCATAAGCTACATTCATCTGGGGCAGACCTACAATTTTTTCCACGGTAACATCCGATGCCCCCTTAACATCTTTGATCAGCTGCCTGATCTGTTGGGCCTTTTTGTTGAGAACACCCAGGTCTTCACCAAAAACCTTGATAGCAATATCTGCCCTAACCCCAGTAATTAACTCATTAAATCGCATTTCAATAGGCTGTGTGAATTCGAGTTCCATCCCCGGCAGTACAGATAGTTTCTCTTTAAATTTTTCGGCCAGTTCTTCCTTGGTTCCGGCGGTTACCCATTCCTTTTTCGGTTTAAGGGTCACAATAACATCGCTTTCTTCCATAGACATGGGATCAGTTGGTACTTCTGCAGCCCCTATCCTGCTGACCACCTGGTCTACCTCTGGAAAACTATCAAGGAGAATGCGTTCCATTTTCGAAGTGGTCTCAATAGTTTTACTGAGCGAAGTCCCTGTGCGCAATACCGGTTGTATCACATAATCGCCCTCGTCTAATTGTGGAATGAATTCTCCGCCCATCCTGCTGAAAATAAATACTGAAATCGCCATAATCACTACAGCGATCAACAGTACCGGCTTCTTCCAATTCAACGCCCATTCTATTGCTGGCTTATATAAGCTGTTTAAATACGCTAAAATCCTTACAGAAATATTCTTCTCAGAAGAATTTTCCGCTTTCAAAAACAGCGAAGAAACCACGGGTACATAAGTCAGGCAAAGGATCATTGCCCCGATGAGGGCAAATCCAAAAGTCAGCGCCATAGGTCGAAACATCTTACCTTCTACCCCGCTGAGTGATAGGATAGGGATAAATACGATCAATATGATCAACTGGCCAAAAATGGCCGAGTTCATCATTCGCGATGCACTGTTAAAAGAGATTTTGTCTTTTAAATTACGTACTTCATCGGCATTGAGTTCAGTATATTCTTCGCGTACTTTGGTCATCCGGAATGCCGTGTATTCAACGATAATAACTGCTCCATCTATGATGATTCCAAAATCTATGGCTCCCAGCGACATGAGGTTAGCGTCAATGCCAAAGATGTACATCATGGATAATGCAAAAAGGAGGCAGAGCGGGATAACGGAAGCCACCACCAGGCCCGAGCGGAAGTTCCCCAGTAAAAGGACCACCACAAAGATCACGATCAGGCAACCGAGAAGCAGGTTTTCGGTTATGGTCATAGTCGTTCGCGATATCAGCTCACTTCTATCCAGGAAGGGATTAATAACCACTCCTTCAGGTAAGGAGGCTGATATTTCCTCCACTCGCTTTTTTACATCGCTAATTACTTTATTAGAATTTGCGCCTTTAAGCATCATTACCTGTCCCAAAACCGTCTCGCCCTTGCCATTAGCTGTGATTGCACCATAACGCGTAGCATTACCGAAGCCAACCTCTGCTAGGTCTTTAATGAAGATGGGAGTGCCTCCTTTGTTCTCCACTACAATGTTCCGGATGTCGTCCAGGGAAGTAACCCTTCCCTGCCCACGGATGAAGTATGCCTGGTTCAGCTTTTCGATGTAACCGCCACCGGCTACCGCATTATTGTCCTGCAGGGCACTGAATACCTTGGAAACACTGATACCCATGGCCTGTAGTTTACTGCTGTTAATGGCAACCTCGTATTGTTTTAAATACCCTCCCCAAGCATTGATCTCCACTACTCCGTCTATACCGGAAAGCTGTCTTTTTACAATCCAGTCCTGTATGGTCCGCAGATCCTCTGCATCATACTGATCTTCATAACCCGGTTGGGTATCCAATGTATATTGGTAAATCTCACCTAGTCCTGTCGTTATTGGACCCATTTGGGGCTTACCAAACCCCTCCGGAATTTTTTCCGATGCCGATTCTATCTTTTCGGCGATGAGTTGCCTGGGAAGGTAGGTTCCCATACGTTCCTCGAAAACTATGGTCACTACGGATAACCCAAACTTGGAGACGGAACGAATTTCTTCGACACCCGGTAAATTAGCCATCTCCAGTTCTACAGGATAAGTGATAAATTGTTCGATATCCTGGGTAGCCAGGTTCTCCGAGGTCGTTATTACCTGCACCTGGTTATTGGTAACATCTGGCACAGCACCAATAGGGACCTGCGATAAGGCATAAATTCCAAAACCGATGAGAAATGCTGTAAAAAGAAAAATGACCAGCTTATGAGTAAGGCTGAACCTTATAATATTTGATAGCATGACCGATGATTATGATATACTTAAAATGTGCTAAAGCACTTCAGATAATATGCAGACAAGACAGACTTGTCCCATTAATTAAGCATATGCCTTTATCGGTGGCTGGAACAATTTCTTAGAATGCCCTTTAGAATTCCGGGCCAGGTAGTTGTAGTTGGTTTCCTTTTTCTCTCCAATTTCGCAAAACAGTATATCCGAATTATTAGGAATAAAGATCAGGTTTATGACCAGCAGGTTGTTACACTGGTGCTGAAAAGGAAGTTTTTCATGTTCATCTTTTTCCTCCTGGTGATCGGCTTCATGTTGTTGCTTCAATTCCCCGTAATGCTTGGACACAAAAGTAATAAGGTTATCACCATACTGCTGGTTATGAAAACGCGCATGGGAGACCAGTTCATTGATTTGCAGCAAATCGTCCAGGTGAAACCCCAGGCTCTGTACAAAAATGAAAAGGGACAATACTATGGCTGATAGTTTGCTCACTATATAAAATTAGGAAAAAATCTAAAAAGCACAGTATTCTCCTAAACTTATAACATGTTGAGCAATTCGGAGGATGTGTAGTACTCAAATATTCTTTCCACCAGTGCAAACTTTTTATCTAAGATCAGCGTTGCCGGCAAGGAGAAGGGTTTATCTTCCCTTGATGCGAGTAAGGCCGGTAGCTCATGAATTCCATTGCGGCGTGTGAGGGCTTGCTTGTTAACAAAGGTGAGGCCATCAAAAGCCACCGTATCCCTGCTCTCAACATCCATCCTGAGAGCATAATACTCTTTGTTCATTTTTCGAATCACCGATTTTTTGGTAAATATTTCACGCTCTATTTTTTTACAGTAGACGCACCAATCGGCATGGAAGAATAAGAATACGGGTTTGGGGTCTTTTCGTAAAGCTTCTTCTAACTCTGACCAACTTTTCCATTGTATTTCTTCGTCATGCTGAGCGCTTACAACGGTAATTGCTGCCAGCCACAATGCTATTAATAAGACTATTTTCTTCATAGGATCATTATTTAAAAATCTCCAATCTTTAAGCCGACGAACACAGTCCTGGGTCTATTAGGTCCGTAGATATAATCCGAATCCCTTAACGGGCCTGAGTCAAAATCATCCTGGTAACTATCAAAGAGGTTCTGAACTCCACCACTCAGTTCCACATGGAAATTTTCTGCCAGGTCAAAATGATAGGTCACTTTGGTGGTCAGATCTAAAAAGTCTTCAGACTCCTCCAGGGCCAGGAACCCCGTATCACTCACCACGTGGGGAACGATCATCGATCCTGTATAACTTCCTGTCAGGTCTAACTGCACGGCTTCGCTCATGGTCCAGTTAGCGTTCATAAACCCATATACATTGGGAGATCGGGCAAAATCCCTGAGGGTTACATCCTCTTCCCCGGGTACGTCCCCGCTTGACTCAAACAACAATTGCTCTTCTTTGTATACAGAGCGTTGTACGGTCGCCCCGGCCTTAAATAAAAATGCCGGACTTGGTGAGACACTTAATTCCATATTTGCACCGGCAACATAGGCCCCTGAACCATTCCTAGATTCCTCCAGTATAGAACCGTTGGGAAGGGAAGTTCCCGTACTTACAATAGTGAATGGATTTTCCAGGGTCGTATAGAAGCCTTCCACCAACAAATTAGTTTGTGTTTTTTTAAAATCCCGGGTGAAATTCAAGGAGGCGGTATAGGCGTTAGAATATTCATTTTCAAGATCGTCTGAGAGAATCACAAACCGCTGCTCCCCGCCGACCGAGGAAATATGAAGATCTTCGTTAAAGGCCTGAGGTGCCCTGAAACCACGGGCATATCCTCCCCTGAACTGCAGTGACTCGGAAATATTATAAAGGATGGTCAGTCGCGGGCTCAAAACGGTTTCATTAACCTGGGATGAACGGTTCACATCCTGTATGGTGTAGAATCCATCGACATCTACGTGATCCAAACGTGCCCCAACTAATGCCGTGAACTCCTGAACCGGTTTCCACTCGTACTGTGTATACAGCCCGTAGCTATTCACTTTCTGATCTACCAAGCGGTTGTAACCCGGGATGGCATCCTCGGTATCATTTAACTGGTATTCCAAACCGGTGGTGATAACATCCCGGTTCTTAAAATTATGGGTGTACTTGGATCCTGCCACTAATGCCAGGTCTTTAGTATTTCCGAAGGCATTATTCGCTGCGGTAGAATCTGCAGCCGTTCGTCCACCTCCCAATCCCCCGTAATAGCTGTCCCTATCTGTATGCTGAACGGAAAGGTAGGCAGTAACTTCATTATCCCTGGCATCGTCAAATAGCTGGTAATCCACCCCGGTGAAAATGGTTTTGTGATCCAGTTCTTCCGTGATATCCGTAAACTGGGGCGCCAGGCTGATGCGGTCACCCCCACGCCTGTATTCCCTGATACCGGTAAAATCTATCCCTAGCCTGCTGTTATTATTCGGCCTTAAGAACGCTTTTGCACCCAGCGAGTTATTACTCAGCTTAGTGATCTCGCTAAAACCGTCACCATTAGCATCATAGGCATCCCTGTCCCTGAAGATACCGTATACCGTAACCCCACTGGACAGATCCTCGCTGACAATCGATGCATTGAGGTTAACATTCCTGTCGGCTGTGTGCCCACCTATAATTCCTAAGTTCGAGCTAATTTCCCAGCTGTTGATCACCGGTTCTTTGGTAATGACGTTGATGGTTCCCGCAATGGCATTAGATCCGAACAAGGCCGATCCACCACTGCGAACTACCTCCAGCCTATCAATAATACTCACAGGAATCTGCTCTAAACCATACACCCCGTTAAGGGCGCTGAATACAGGTCTACTATTGACTAATATCTGCGTATACTGGCCTTCCAGGCCGTTGAGGCGTACCTGGGTGAAGCCACAATTCTGGCAATTGGTCTCTACACGGACCCCGGGCTGAAAATTGAGACCGTCTGCCAGGGAAATTGATTGGGTGGCCCGGAACAATTTCGGGTTCAATACATTCACGATGACAGGGGCTTCTTTTTTACTGATCCGGTTCCTGGTTGCACTCACCACGACACCTTCTAATCCCAGCGCATCCTCGACCAGGTTAAAATCTATGGTCGCATTCTTTCCCTTTATAAGTGAAATGGATTGCCTCTGGGTGCGGTATCCCTGGGATTGAACCACCAAAGTCCATTCTCCAACAGGAGCACTGAATTCATAATTTCCATCTATATCCGAGGTGGTTCCTGCCTTCCCCTCTTTCAGGAAAACATTTGCAAAAGGCACCACCTTTACTTCTGAAGATACGGTTCCGGATATACGCACTTCCTCCTGCTGCGCATGAGCAACTGTAGCGAGTAATAATACTACCCACGAAAAATATTTTAGAATACCTAAATCAAGTGTTTTCAATGTATGAATTATAAATTTAGACAAAGCTAATAATTATTTTACACAACATATAAACACCTGTGAATTCTTTTAGTCGTAAATAATAGTTTTTATAATGCGATCCTTAAAAGGGATATGGATTACCCCTAATATGAAAGCCGGTTTTAATTGCTAAAACCGGCTTTCTTATTTTTTGATGAATATAACTTAACTCCTGGCCTACTCGCTAAGATCAACTTCCGGCGAAGTAACAATTTACTCCTCGAAAGTTTTTGTATATCTGACGGGGTCTCACTGTTCCGGAATGACGCACCACCTTTCAAAGCACGATGGATGGAACTCCGGGGTTCATAACCCCTCCCCGGTCTTAAGTTATCGCTACTCCCTGCAAAAAACTTGCATCAACCTGATTAAAATTTTCCTGCGCAACCGCTGATAACCAAATCGTCCGGATTTGCTGGCGCACATCCTGATAGCGCTCCCATTTGCAATCCTAGCAACAGCCAGGCAAGTACAAAATCATATACTTCTAAACAGCCAACCGAAAACCGCTAACCACGAACTGCGAAACACAAACCGCAAACCATCCCCGGATTTGCTACCGCACATCATGATGGCGCTCCCTTTTGCAAATACAAAGCCCACCGCTAGCGCGGTGAGGCCTTTCTTTTCCCGGGCCCTATTATTTATAAGATAAATAGCTGACTCATGACAAGCACGGATTTG
>NZ_JAQPCN010000006.1 GCF_028464225.1 Zeaxanthinibacter sp. PT1 | reverse complement strand
TCATAGGCCTGGACGGGTTAGCGGTAGAGGGTAATCGGCCGGGGACTCACTAGTCCCTCCCCAGGATCAAGATAATCGTTCTCCCTGCAGAATGCTTGCACCTTAATTAATACGTATACCCTCAGTCCTCAGTCGGGGACTTCCGAGTCCCTCCCCACGATCAAGATAATCGTTCTCCCTGCAGAAAGCTTGCACTAAGACTGATGAAGAAGTGGTGGGCCGGGGATTATCCTAATCCCTCCCCGAGCAAAAGTTAAATGAGTTCCCTGCAGAAAGCTTGCAGATATTAATTTTAAAAATGGTTGACGGGGATCTGACGATCCCTCCCCAGGTTCAAGTTAAATGTTCTCCCTGCAGGAAGCTTGCACTAGCGTTGATAAGACAGCTTGTGGGCCGGGGATTAACCTAATCCCTCCCCAGGATCAATATAATCCGCGTCACTGCAGTAAACCAGCAGTGATGGAACGAATAAAAACCTTAAACTGCAAGCTTATTGCAGCCGGCTAAACTAACTTAAAACCGGGGTGGGATTATAAATCCCCCAAACTTGCCTCATATTATCAAGACGGCCACTGTCCCAATCTTGTTGAGAAATGGAGTTCAGGGTAGTCCCTACTTTATTATCTTGGTGATTAACATTAATCGTAAATATTACCTATCATATAGAGTCTACTCCAAAACCTATATCTCCAAAAACAACAGCCGGGAGTATTACGCTTTTCGATGTCTCACCCATGACCCGATCAAAGCTAGCTTCCTAGTTTAAATACAGGATGGCTAAACAGATTCACACAGTTTTACCCTAATTGTATAAAAAGGGAACACCGCTTAGAAAACAGGCCTTATGAAATAAAAAATGTCTAGGAAAACAGGGTTAAGACAGACTATTGAAGATAATGTTCAATTTGACTAACTGAATTTTAACTCATTACGATCTCAAAAGACCTAAATTGGCATCACTTTTGTAACATCCAAACAGTTTTTGACGAAACCCCGGTAGTCCCCAATGCCGGGAATTATGAAGCCCCGGAATTCCGGGGCTTTTACATGTTTTCTATTTTTAAATTAGACTCGGGGCAGATCACCTTCTCCTTTTAAGGGTAATTCTGAACTCCCCATTAAATAACGATCGACATGATGGGCGGCCTGCCTGCCTTCGGAAATAGCCCATACAATCAAGGATTGTCCCCTACGTTGATCCCCGGCCACAAATACACCAGGCACGTTGGTCTGGTAGTCTTTTGCCGAAGCCTTGATGTTTGTCCTGGGATCTGCTTCTAGTCCCAGTTGCTCCGCAATGGTCATTTCTGACCCGGTAAATCCCAAAGCAAGAAGCGCAAGTTCGCAAGGCCATTCTTTTTCTGTTCCTGGAAGTTCCTTTAAGACCGGTCTTTTCCCATCTTCTTTTTCCCAAACAACATCCGCTGTGATCAGCGATTTGAGATTCCCATTTTTGTCTCCAACGAACTTCTTTGTGGCGATACTAAAAAACCGTTCAGCGCCTTCCTTATGAGACGAGCTGGTTCTTAGCCTCATGGGCCAGAAAGGCCATGGCTGATCTGCCGGGCGCTCTGGGGTGGCCTTACTCAAAATTTCAAAATTACTCACCGATTTAGCACCCTGCCTAAAAGAAGTACCGATACAATCCGAACCAGTATCTCCGCCACCGATTACTATAACATTCTTCCCTTCTGCTAGAATAGGATCCGACGGTTCTTTGGCCCCTGCAACTCTTCTGTTATTCTGGGCTAAGAAATCCATGGCTTGCACAACACCGTTTAATTCAGCTCCTTCTATAGGCAAATTCCGACGTACCGTAGAGCCTCCACATAAAACAATGGCATCAAACTCTGATTGGAGATCACTCGCTTTTTTATCTTTCCCGATATGGGTGTTACACTCAAATGTAATTCCCTCTTCTTCCATCTGCTGCAGTCGACGGTCTATTACCTTCTTCTCCATCTTAAAATCCGGGATTCCATATCGTAATAAACCTCCGGGCTTTTCATCTCTTTCAAAAACAGTAACCAAATGTCCTGCACGGTTAAGTTGTTGTGCGGCGGCGAGGCCCGATGGGCCTGATCCTACAACTGCAATTTTCTTTCCCGTCCTTTCAGCAGGAGGACGGGCTTCTATCCAACCCTTCTCAAATGCTGTTTCTGCGATATTTTTTTCAATATTTTCTATAGATACCGGGTCCTCGTTAATTCCGAGTACACAGGCTTCTTCACATGGCGCCGGACATAATCGCCCCGTGAATTCCGGGAAATTATTAGTAGCATGCAGTATTTCTGATGCCTTTTTCCATTTGCCGCGGTATACAGCATCGTTAAAGTCCGGTATCAAGTTGCCCAGGGGGCATCCGCTGTGACAAAAAGGAATACCACAGTCCATGCATCGCGCTCCTTGCTTTTTAAGTTCATCTTCTTTTAAAGGAATCGTGAATTCCTTAAAATGTGTCACTCGTTCCTTTACCGGTGCGTATTTCTCTACTTTTCGATCGAATTCCAAAAATCCAGTTATCTTTCCCATATCTTCGATTATGTCAATGCTAATTTTTCCTTTTCTAGTCGTATCAAAGCCT
Source organism: Zeaxanthinibacter sp. PT1 (assembly GCF_028464225.1). Taxonomy (GTDB): domain Bacteria; phylum Bacteroidota; class Bacteroidia; order Flavobacteriales; family Flavobacteriaceae; genus Zeaxanthinibacter. Next base: position 145,130 of record NZ_JAQPCN010000006.1, on the reverse strand, counting down.
GCTTATATTCCTCCGGGAATACCTTTATAAACTTAGGAAGGTATTCATCCCAGCGCTCCAGAATATGCTGTGCTTTTGGGCTCAGAGTGGCGTTGTAATGATTCTCTATCAATTGCCTCAGTGTTGCAATATCTTCATCTTCATCTATCTTAAGCAGGTTAAGTGCCTCCTTGTTACACTGCTTTTCAAAAGTGTAGTCCTCATCCAGGACATAGGCAATTCCACCGCTCATTCCAGCCCCGAAATTCCTGCCTACTTTGCCGAGAATTACGGCGACACCACCAGTCATATATTCGCAACCGTGATCCCCGATTCCCTCCACCACGGCTTTAGCTCCGGAATTCCGAACACAGAATCGCTCCCCGGCCTTTCCATTGATGTAAGCTTCTCCGGATGTTGCACCATAAAGCGCAACATTGCCGATAATGACATTGTTTTCGGGTTGCAAGGTGGATTTATCAGGAACCCGAATGATCAATTTTGCTCCGGACAGTCCTTTCCCCATATAATCGTTTGTATTGCCGCTTACCACCATTGTCAATCCTTTGGTCGCAAAAGCACCGAAACTTTGGCCGGCCGAGCCGTTGAACTGAATTTTAAGGGTGTTTTCCGGTAAGCCCTCAGCTCCATAAATCTTAGAGATTTCGTTACTGATAATCGCTCCTACCGCTCTGTCTGTGTTATGAATTGGGAAATGTAACTGCGTTTTTTCCTTTCGGAATAAAGCAGGGTGTGCTTTTTCTATGATCTTAAATTCGATCGACTCGTTTATATGATGTAGTTGGGGTTGAGTGTTATATAATTTAGTCCCTTCCGGAACTGGCGGTTGGTATAGGATCGGGCTGAGATCGATCCCGTTGGCTTTATAATGTTCAATCGCCTTATTCCTGTCCAGCTTTTGTACCTGGCCTACCATTTCATCCACGGTCCGGAAACCCAGCGAGGCCATAATCTCTCTTAGCTCCTCCGCTATGAAATACATATAATTAACCACATGCTCCGGTTTACCTTCAAATTTCTTCCTGAGCTCCGGGTTCTGGGTCGCGATGCCGACAGGGCAGGTGTTTAAGTGGCAGACCCGCATCATAATACAACCAGATGCAACAAGTGGAGCAGTGGCAAAGCCAAATTCTTCTGCCCCCAGTAAACAAGCAATAGCTACGTCACGGCCAGTTTTTAACTGGCCATCACATTCCAGCCTGATACGGTTTCTCAGGTCATTGAGTACCAGGGTCTGTTGTGCTTCCGCAATACCTAGCTCCCAGGGCAAGCCTGCATGTTTTAAAGAGGTGAGGGGAGAAGCCCCGGTTCCACCATCAAATCCTGATATAAGGATGACATCTGCCTTTGCTTTGGAAACTCCGGCAGCAACAGTGCCTACACCTACTTCAGATACCAGTTTAACGTTGATCCTGGCCTCACGATTAGCGGACTTCAGATCATAGATTAATTGGGAGAGATCTTCAATAGAATAAATATCATGATGGGGTGGGGGTGAAATAAGCCCCACGTATGGTGTAGAATTTCGGGTCTTTGCAATTGAAGGATTTACCTTTGGGCCGGGTAACTGTCCTCCTTCCCCGGGCTTAGCTCCCTGGGCCATTTTAATTTGAATCTCACTCGCATTGGTTAAATAATCTGAGGTCACACCAAAACGACCTGATGCTACCTGCTTGATCGCACTGTTTTTCCAGTCACCAGTCTGGTTCTTATAAAATCGTTCTGCATCCTCTCCTCCTTCACCTGAATTACTTTTACCACCAATCCTGTTCATAGCAATAGCCAGGTTCTCATGGGCTTCTTTACTGATAGATCCATAAGACATGGCCCCGGTCTTAAATCGTTTTACAATCTCGGTCCACGGCTCAACCTGATCAAGCGGGATGGGGTCAAAATTCGAGAATTCAAATAAGCCGCGTATGGTCATAAGGTTCCTGGATTGTTCATTCACCATCTCTGCAAATTCCTTATAGGTATCAGGCTCGTTATTACGGACGGCCTTTTGAAGTTTGGCTACAGACAGCGGGTTGAACATATGCTTTTCACCATCACGTCTCCAGCGGTATTCCCCACCGATCTCAAGATCTAGTTCAGAGGCGATCTTTGATTTTTTAAATGCTTTATGATGTCTTTTGGCAATTTCTTTTTCAATCTCGTATAAACCGATCCCCTGTATACGGGTGGGAGTATTTGGGAAATATTTGTCGACTACCTGGGTATTTAAACCTATACACTCAAATAGCTGGGACCCGCGATAGGAGTTCAAGGTAGAGATACCGATTTTGTTCATGACCTTCAGGATTCCTTTTCCAATAGCCTTGTTATAATTTTTGACGGCTTCCTCAAACTCGAATTCTGTGATATCCTGTTCTTTGATCTGTTCCCCTATAATCTCATTCACGAGGTAAGGATTAATAGCACTTGCGCCAAATCCGAAGAGTAAGGCAAAATGGTGTACTTCCCTTGGTTCTGCAGACTCGATGATAAGGCTCACTTTAGATCGCTTACGAAGTTTTTGAAGTCCGTTACTGACAAAGGAACACCCTAAAACGGCAGGTATAGGGGCGTTGTCCTCATCAACATTCCTGTCGGATAGGATCAGGATGTTTGCTCCCTTTTCAATGGCTTTTTCAGCTTCAGAGAGCATGATATTTAATCCTTCCTCCAATCCATTGTGCCCTTTAGCTACTTGGTAGAGCATGGGGATGGAAACCACTTTATAAAATGGACTGGAATCATAGTTTTTTATTTTATCCTGGTCTTCCTTAGAGATGACGGGATTCTGAATCTTGAGCTTCTGGCAATGTTTATCCGAAAACTCAAATATATTGTGATCACTGCCTAGGGTAAGACTGATGTCTGTGATCAGCTCTTCACGGATTCCATCAAGAGGAGGGTTGGTAACTTGCGCAAAAAGTTGTTTAAAATAGTTGTAGAGCAATTGAGGTCTTTCGGAAAGTACCGCTATAGGAGTATCAGAGCCCATGGAACCAATAGGTTCCTTAGCGGTTTTGGCCATCGGCAATATGATTGTGTTAATATCTTCTAAAGTGTATCCAAAAGCTGCTTTCCGTTGTTCTAATGGAGCTTCGCCAAGGAATAAAGGGCAATCAGTATAGGGGATATCTTTGAGGTGGATAAGGTTTTTATCTAACCATTTCTTATAGGGAAAGCGTTGTGCTATTTCTTCCTTGATCTCTTCATCATTAACGATCCGGCCTTCTTCCATATTAACCAGGAACATCTTACCTGGCTCAAGTCGACCATGCATTTCAATATTTTCAGGCGCAATATCCAGTACACCGGTTTCTGAAGACATGATCACATACCCGTCTTTAGTTACGGAATATCTTGAAGGTCTCAATCCATTTCTATCCAGCACTGCCCCGATGTAATTCCCATCGGTAAAAGGTATGGAAGCAGGTCCATCCCAGGGCTCCATAAGGCAGGAATTAAACTCGTAAAAGGCACGCTTGGCCTCGGACATGTCAGGGTTTTTTTCCCATGCCTCGGGAACTAACATCATCATCACCTCTGGCAACGATCTCCCGGTCATCAATAGTAATTCGACCACCATATCAAGGCTGGCCGAGTCAGATTTTCCCGGTAGTACTACCGGGATGATCTTTTTAATGTCTTCCCCGAAAAGATCGCTTTCTAGTAGTTCTTCACGCGAACGCATCCTGGAAACATTTCCTCTCAGGGTGTTAATTTCACCATTGTGACACATGTAACGGAAGGGCTGTGCGAGGTCCCAGGTTGGGAATGTATTGGTCGAGAATCGCTGGTGTACCAAGGCAAGCCTGGTAACCACCCTGGGGTCTACAAGATCCTCGTAATAGCGATTAATGTCCTCCGGCATCAGCAGACCTTTATATATAATGATGCGGGTAGAAAGGCTTGGTAAATAGAAAAAACCTGCTTCTGAAAGTCTTGAATTCAGGATCTTATGTTCACTGATTTTCCTTGCGCTAAACAGTTTTAGGTTAAAATCAAATTCGCTTTGATCTTCAGACTTACCGATAAAGACCTGTTTTATGAAGGGCTCTGTCTCTATAGCCATTGCCCCGGGAATACTTTTGTTGACAGGGGCATTTCGCCAGCCTAGCAGTTGCAATCCCTGCTTTTTTATTTCTTTTTCAAAAATGTCTATGCAAAAGTTTCGTTGATTTTCTTTTTGCGGAAGGAAGGTATTTGCCACCGCATACTGCCCTGGTTCAGGCAGCTTAAAATCACAGACTTCTGTAAAATATTCATGGGGGATATCAATGAGTATCCCGGCCCCGTCGCCGGTGCGGCCATCTGCGCTCACAGCGCCCCTGTGTTCCAGTTTAACAAGGATCTCCAGGGCCTTGTGGATGATTGTATTAGATTTCTTTCCTTTTAAACTACAGATGAACCCGGCACCACAGTTATCATGTTCAAATTCCGGCAGGTATAACCCTTGTTTCTTTAAAGCCATTGCGTTAAGATATTTGAACTAAAATACCTATATAGTTGACAATTAGTAGGGTAATTGGTCAGAAGTGTGGAAAAAATGCAGGTATTGGAATTAAAGGTTAAATATTTCTCAATACACAAGAATGGCAAGGCTCAAATTAGCATATTGATAATTCCCGTAATCGGCAAAGGTGTGTGGGGGTGGTAAATGCCGAATAATAATTCAAAAAATTAAAATTATGAGGGTTTGACCCCTAATAAAATAGATTTTAAGTCTTAAAATCACTGTTTTAAACTAAAACACCCCCTTTAAAAAGGAGGTGTTTTCTAAGTATATATAAATATGTCGTATTAGCGATCCAAAATCCCTCTTGAAATAACAATTTTTTGAATTTCTGAAGTCCCTTCATAAATCTGGGTGATCTTGGCATCTCGCATTAATCTTTCCACGTGGTATTCTTTTACGAATCCATTTCCGCCAAATACCTGTACCGCTTCAACGGTGGTTTCCATCGCTACCTTGGAAGCATATAATTTGGCCATAGCGCCAGACATGTCGTAATTGCGTTTTTCGTCCTTATCGCATGCCGCCTGGTATACCAATAATCTTGCCGCTTGTATATCAGTATGCATGTCCGCTAATTTAAAGGCTATAGCCTGGTGGTTGCAGATCTCGGTACCAAATGCTTTTCGCTCCTGGGAATACTTTAAAGCTAATTCGTATGCTCCAGCAGCGATGCCAAGGGCCTGTGCTGCAATTCCTATCCTGCCTCCAGAAAGAGTTTTCATAGCGAATTTAAAGCCAAATCCGTCTTCGCCTATCCTGTTTTCCTTCGGAACTTTGACATCGTTGAAAAGGAGTGAATGAGTGTCACTACCCCTGATCCCTAGCTTATTTTCTTTAGGGCCCAGTTCAAATCCTTCCAAACCTTTTTCCACGATCAGGGCATTAATTCCCTTATGACCTTTTTCCCTGTCTGTTTGGGCAATAACCAGGAATACATCGGCAGAAGCACCATTGGTGATCCAGTTCTTTGTACCATTCAGAACATAATGATCTCCCTTGTCAATTGCAGTAGTTTTCTGGGAGGTTGCATCACTTCCGGCTTCGGGTTCAGATAGACAAAAAGCTCCTATGATTTCCCCGCTTGCAAGTCTTGACAGGTGCTTTTTCTTTTGTTCTTCGGTACCATAAGTCTCTAGTCCCCAACAGACCAATGAATTATTCACTGAGACGATAACGGATGCGGAAGCGTCGATCTTTGAAAGCTCTTCCATGGTCAGGACATAGGATAGGGTATCCAATCCGCTTCCCCCGTATTCCGGAGAAACCATCATGCCCATGAAACCGGCCTGCCCCATTTTGTTCAGCAATTCTTTAGGGAACTGCTGCTTTTCATCCCGTTCAATTACGCCGGGCAATAATTCGGTTTTCGCAAAATCCCTGGCAGCCTGCCTGATCATCTGCTGTTCTTCCGTCAATTCAAAGTTCATGTTTGTTCAATTAAGATATTGATAAAAAAGCCTGACAAATATAAAGCTATGTTATAAGATATTCAATGGCATCCAAGATCTTTTACGAATTTCTAATCAGCCTTTCCATGATCATGAAGTTGTAATCTTTATCCTGGATGAAATTCTTTAATAGCATCGCATTATTTTTATATTTGCCTGTATTGGCCGGAGAGGCCGTTGTTGATCAAAAAATAAATGGCTTATTAGCCTATTTTCAAGGAATAAAAATCAAATCTGATAATACGATAGCATGAAGGATTTACTGCAGAAATATGAGAATAAACCACCAGAAATAGTTTTCAACTGGAAAGATCCGGAGACAGAGGCAGAAGGGTGGACAGTCATTAATTCTCTTAGAGGTGGTGCTGCAGGTGGAGGAACTCGTATGCGAGAAGGTCTTGATATGAACGAGGTTCTCTCGCTGGCTAAAACCATGGAAGTCAAATTCACAGTTTCCGGACCAGCTATCGGTGGTGCTAAGTCAGGAATTAATTTCAATCCTAACGACCCTCGTAAGCGTGGCGTGCTAGAGCGCTGGTATAATGCGGTAGCTCCTATACTCAAAAGTTATTATGGCACCGGGGGGGATCTTAACGTGGACGAGATTCATGAGGTTATTCCAATTACAGAGGAAGCAGGAGTCTGGCATCCCCAGGAAGGTGTCTTTAATGGGCATTTTAAGCCTAATGAAGCAGATAAGATCAATAGGATTGGTCAGTTGCGCTTGGGAGTTATCAAAGTCTTAGAAAACAATGAATATACCCCGGATGTTCGCAGGAAGTACACCGTTGCAGACATGATTACCGGTTTTGGTGTTGCCGAAGCGGTAAAACATTATTATGATATTTACGGCGGAACTGTTGTAGGAAAACGAGCAGTGGTACAAGGTTTTGGAAATGTTGGAGCCGCAGCTGCGTATTACCTGGCCCAAATGGGTGCTAAAGTCGTGGGCATTATTGATCGTGATGGCGGAGTGATCAACGAAGAAGGGTATACTTTTGATGAGATCAAGGACTTTTTCCTGAATAAAAAAGGAAATACGCTTATTGCCGATCCCGACCAAATGATTCCTTTTGATGAAATAAACGATAGGATATGGAAGGTGCAGACAGAAATCTTTGCTCCCTGCGCAGCATCCCGTTTAATCACCAAAGAGCAGATCACGACGATGATAGAATCTGGTTTGGAGGTCATATCCTGCGGGGCGAATGTTCCCTTCGCAGATAAAGAGATCTTCTTCGGACCCATAATGGAATTTACGGACAAGCGAGTTAGCCTGATCCCTGATTTTATATCCAATTGCGGTATGGCCCGGGTATTTGCTTATTTTATGGAGAAAAGAGTGCCTATGGAGGATGAATTAATATTTAATGACACTTCTGATACCATTAGAAAAGCAATTTTGAATATATTTAAACAAAATGCGTCAAAAACTGATTTGAGTGCCACGGCCTTTGAAATTGCGCTGAAGCAGCTCATCTAAAAACCAACTTTATGGAAACCATTATAATTATCGTCTTCCTGGCGGGTTATCTTGCCATTACCCTAGAACATAATCTAAAAATTGACAAACTGATCCCGGCACTTGCAATGATGGCCATTCTGTGGGCTATTATTGCCCTGGCACATCTCCCGGTTTTTGAAGTCAATGCGGAACTAAAGCAGTTGGAACCCTCTCACCTGGATGAGATGCTACTGCATCATCTTGGGAAAACCGCGGAGATTCTTGTCTTCTTACTCGGGGCGATGACCATAGTGGAGATCATAGATTATTTTGATGGCTTCGCAACAATCAAAGGCTATATAAAGACCACGAAGAAGACAAAATTGTTATGGCTTTTTTCAATTTTGGCTTTCATACTGTCCGCGATAATTGATAACCTTACGGCAACGATAGTGCTGGTCACAATTCTTCAGAAGGTGATCAAGGACCGCGAGACACGGTTGTGGTTTGCAGGTCTTATCATCGTTAACGCCAATGCCGGTGGAGCTTGGTCTCCCATTGGAGATGTGACGACCACCATGCTTTGGATAGCTGATAAGGTATCCGCAGGGCAATTAGTAATACATGTTCTATTGCCTTCTATTGTCTGTATGCTGGTGCCTACGTTTATAGTGAGCAAGATGAAGGTTTTTCAAGGCCATATCGAAAGTAATGTGGAGGGATTGGATGCGCCCAAATCTCCCCATGGAGCGACTATGCTTTATCTTGGTTTGGGGTCAATCGTATTTGTTCCGTTTTTTAAAACCATTACACACTTACCACCTTATGTGGGAATGATGCTTTCCCTTGCTCTGGTGGCTACATTTGCGGAAATCTACAGTAGCTCTAAATTCAGTATTTCCAATGTGGATGAGGAAAGTGAAGCTGCGGCCCATCACAGCCCGGTTCATAAGGCACTTTCTAAAATCGAATTACCCAGTATACTGTTCTTCTTAGGAATTCTTCTCGCTGTGGCGGCCCTGGAATCCTTGGGATACCTGTTTAATTACGCCGAAAGCATGAATGCAGCCATACCCAATACGGATATCGTTGTGATGTTACTGGGAATAGGTTCTGCCATTATTGATAATGTGCCCCTTGTGGCAGCCAGTATGGGGATGTTCTCACAAAGTATGGATAGTCCGCTTTGGCATTTCATCGCTTATTCAGCAGGAACAGGTGGTAGTATGCTCATTATTGGTTCAGCAGCAGGAGTTGTAGCCATGGGGATGGAAAAAATTGATTTTTTCTGGTACCTGAAAAAGATAGCATGGCTGGCGTTTGTAGGGTTTGCTGCAGGTGCGGTGGTATTCATGTTATTACGTGATTTTGTAATTCACGCATAATTTATTCCGTTATTTGCCGTTAATAGGGCGAACTTAATTTTGCATATATGGTTTTGTTTCAAGAACTCGTTGACGAAGCTCAAGTTGGGGAACTGGTTTCGGAGGAGAAAACACTCTCTGTCATCGACTTAATTTTTAATGGTGGTACGGGAAGTATCGTCATCATTTCTGTGTTATTTGCCATGTTGGCCGTAGCGCTCTATATCTATTTTGAGCGTCTTCTAGCGGTTAAAGCCGCGTCCCAGATCGACAAGAATTTTATGAACCAGATCAGGGATCATGTAATGACCGGGAAGCTGGAAGCGGCTAAAATTCTTTGCGCTCAGACAGACTCACCGGTGGCCCGTTTGACTGAGAAAGGAATCTCCCGAATCGGGAAACCTCTTGATGATATTAATACGGCTATTGAGAATGCCGGTACTCTCGAAGTCTACAAACTTGAAAAGAATGTAAATATACTGGCTACCATTGCAGGTGCTGCACCCATGATTGGGTTCCTTGGTACCGTGATCGGTATGATCCTTGCATTTCACCAGATGGCCAGCAGTGGAGGTCAGGCAGAAATGGGAGCATTGGCATCCGGAATCTATACAGCAATGACCACTACTGTGGCAGGATTGGTCGTAGGTATTATCGCTTATATGGGCTACAACCACCTAGTGATCAGGACAGATAAAGTGGTCCATAAGATGGAAGCCAACGCTGTAGAATTTCTGGATTTGTTGAACGAACCGGTTTAATAAACGCTATGAAACTAAAAGGAAGAAATAAGATTAGCCCGGAATTCAGCATGTCGTCAATGACAGACATCGTTTTCCTGTTGCTCATCTTTTTCATGCTCACAGCGAATTCACCGAATGCTTTAGATCTTTTATTACCAAAGGCAAAAGGTAAATCGACCAATACACAGAATGTATCCGTTACCATAAACCGTAATTTGGAATATTTCGTGGACTCTGAGCGGATAAATGGAGAATACATTGAAATTGAATTAAAAAAAGCACTGGCAGATAAGGAGAACCCTACTATTATTCTTAGGGCAGAAGAGAGCGTAGCCATTAAAGAGGCTGTAAGCGTTATGGACATTGCCAATAGGAATAATTACAAAGTGATCCTGGCTGTGCGCCCTAATTAATGTCGCTGCTAGATACGAGACACAAGAAAAAATCCTTTACACTTACGACAGTCTTGTTAAGTGTACTGCTGCTATTGATGTTCTACATAGGACTTACCTATATGGACCCGCCAATAGAGAACGGTATCACTGTGAATTTTGGCACCATGGAATTTGGCATGGGCAACGAACAACCCAAACAAAAAGTAGCATCACAACCCACTGACACCCCAGTTGAAGAAGCACAGCCCGTTAAGGAGGAAGAGGCTGCGCCTGCAGAAGAAGTGACAGAAGATGTAGCAGCAGAAGAACCCGCCGAAAAACTGCTGACTCGTGAAGAGGAAGAAGCTATCCGTATTAACCAGGAGAAAGCAGAGAAACAGAAGGCAGAAGCCGCTAAAAAAGCAAAGGCCGAGCAATTGGCCAGAGAAAAGAAGGCAGCTGAAGAGAGGGCCCGGCAGGAACAAGAAGCAAAGAAAAGGAAAATTGACGCCATGATTGGTGGGATCAATAATTCTGAAGGTCAGGCAAGTGGTAGTGAAGGCGATGACCGGCAGCCCGGTGACAAAGGTCAGCCGGATGGAGATCCTTATTCTACGACCTATTACGGCAGTCCCGGAACCGGTACAGGTACAGGAGGTTATGGCCTTAGTGGTCGATCACTCGTCAGCAAAGGAAAGGTGCAGCAAGACTGTAACCAGGAAGGAAGGGTTGTGGTAAGGATAGTCGTGGATCGAAGCGGAAAAGTTATCGATGCCACTCCGGGGGTTAAAGGAACTACGAATAATCATGCTTGTCTTCTAGAACCGGCGACTAAAACAGCATTTCTACATAAGTGGAACCTGGATTCCAAAGCCCCTGGCCAGCAAATCGGTTTTGTCGTGGTCAACTTTAAGTTGGGGGAATAGCCATCTAAAAAATCTTCGTTCATCTAAATGGCTAATTATGTACATTTGGACCTTCAAGGTTCTCCTATGACGTACCAGGAAACATTAGACTGGATGTTTTCACAACTACCCATGTACCAACAGAAAGGGGCTTCGGCCTATAACGGGAAACTGGATAATATCCGCTGCTTCTCTGATCATCTCGATAAGCCAGAACTCAAGTTTAAAAGTATTCACGTTGCCGGAACCAATGGAAAAGGATCCAGTAGCCACCTCCTGGCATCAGTACTGCAAGAAGCCGGGTATAAAGTTGGACTTTACACCTCACCTCATCTTAAAGATTTCAGGGAACGCATCCGGATTAATGGAACCATGATCGCTGAAGAGCGGGTGGTTGATTTTATCCGTAAAAACAAAGTGTTCCTTGATGAGAAAAAACTTTCATTTTTTGAAATGACAGTTGGGATGGCATTTAACCACTTTGCCAGGGAAGGAGTGGATATCGCTGTGATCGAAGTTGGTCTTGGCGGACGTTTGGATTCCACGAATATTATAACCCCTGAAGTATCCCTGATTACAAACATCGGTTTAGACCATACCGAGATGCTGGGAGATTCTATCAGTAAAATTACCCGTGAAAAAGCAGGGATCATAAAGCCAGGAATCCCGGTAGTGGTGAGCGAATGGCAGGAAGAGGCTGCGCCTGTCTATCAGGCAATAGCCAAAGAATTGGGATCAAAACTGGTTTACGCTGATAAGGAAGTGACTAATCCCTACAAGACGGCCCTGCTGGGAGCATACCAGGAAAAGAACATGAAGGGCGTAATAAAGACCCTGCGGCAACTGGAGAACTTCACCGTGTCTCCAAAGCATATCGCTGAGGGGTTTTTGAAGGTTATAGAGAATACAGGGTTAAAGGGGCGCTGGCAAATTGTTCAGCAATCTCCTAAGCTCATATATGACACTGCTCACAACAAGGAGGGGTTAGCCCTGACCATGCAACAGTTACTAACTGAGGAGTACGATGTTCTTCACTTGGTACTGGGATTTGTGAAAGAGAAGAATCTAGACCTGATTTTACCTTTATTTCCTAAAAATGCTAAGTTTTATTTTTCTCGTCCGGATATTCCAAGAGGACTGGATAGCGAACTGCTCAGGGAAAAGGCTGCTCATTACGGGCTACGGGGAGATATTTACACCTCTGTTCCTGAGGCGCTTGAATACGCTTTGTCAAAGGCCGCTGCCAAAGATCTCATTTATGTCGGAGGCAGTACTTTCACCGTCGCAGATGTTCTGTAATATTTTTTTTCGTTTTTTGTTTTGGGTAACAAAAATCTATTCTATATTTGCACTCCGATTTGGGGCTCTTAGCTCAGTTGGTTCAGAGCACCTGCCTTACAAGCAGGGGGTCACTGGTTCGAATCCAGTAGGGCCCACATCATTCAAAAACCCACTCCTTCTGGAGTGGGTTTTTTCATTTACCAGCGTGGCCGAGCTTGCTCAGGCCTGAGCTGGTAAATGAAAAAAGCATAGGCTGCGCCAGCAGGCTGTGGGTTTTTAGTTGCAGTAGCGGTTTCCCGATGGATATCCAATCCAGTAGAACAATTCGAATTCAGCATTCAAGAGCTTGCTCAGGCCTGAGCTGGTAAATGAAAAAAGCACAGGCTGCGCCAGCAGGCTGTGGGTTTTTAGTTGCAGTAGCGGTTTCCCGATGGATATCCAATCCAGTTGAGCAAATTCAAAGTCAGTATTTAAGAACTTACCAGTGGTAACGGTAAATGAAAAAAGCACAGGCTGCGCCAGCAGGCTGTAGGTTTTTAGTTGCAGTAGCGGTTTTCCGATGGATATCCAATCCAGTTGAGCTAATTCAAAGTCAGTATTTAAGAACTTACCAGTGGTAAGGGTAAATGAAAAAAGCACAGGCTGCGCCAGCAGGCTGTGGGTTTTTAGTTGCAGTAGCGGTTTCCCGATGGATATCCAATCCAGTTGAGCAAATTCAAAGTCAGTATTTAAGAACTTACCAGTGGTAACGGTAAATGAAAAAAGCACAGGCTTCGCCAGTAGGCTGTGGGTTTTTACCTGCCTGCCTATGGCAGGGTTGCAGTAGCGGTTTTCCGATGGATATTCAATCCAACAGGGCACTTCTAATTGGAGCTTTAAGGGTTAAATGGAAAAAGGGTCCTGGTATTTATTATTCAACCGCTTGACCGTTCTCTGTCAGGAGTCATATATTCTCAATTCCGGGATTCAGTATAATTAAAAAACCTCCCAGCAGGGAGGTTTTTTTTAATGAAGGCAACTTCTAATTCATTTACAGCGCTGCGATACCACCTGCTACGGCAGCAACTCCTGATATGATAGCGGAGGCAACTAACCACCACGCGGCAGCAATTGCAGTCTTCCTGGCGTGCTCCGCACGGATGACAGCTTTTCGTTTAAGTAACTCGATCCGTTCCCGGGATTTGCGTTGAATCAAGTTGACCTTGTCTTCAACTTCAGTTCTGCTTTTTTCAATAGTCTCTACGACCTTATCGATATGCTCATCATTCACATGCCTGTTATTCGTTACAAGGGCTCTAACAGTATCCTTGTCAAAGGTCTGCAACCTGCTCTGGAGAATGTTGAGTGAGTCCTTGGGGTTGTCCAGGATACGTTTCACATCCTGCTTTAGGACAGCATAATTCAGCTCCGGCTTGCCGGTGCCGTCAAAGAAATCGGCTACGCGACCTTCTACTCTCTTAGTAAGACGGTCTTCATTCTCCTTGTCAAATTCCCGGGCTGCCTTTCGGATAAATTCATCCACTGTATCAGCATGCTTTTCCAATTGATCCCTTTCAATGTTGGTATTCTTATCCAGGGTTTCAATGATTTTTTGCCGGTCCAGGCTGCTGAAATTGTCTTCAACCAGGGAACGAACCATGGACGGGTCGTTTATATAAGGTTGTAAACTTTCCTTAAGGCTGGAGGAGGTAAGGTCTTTTTCTTTTGCCTTCCCAAGGTAATCCTCGATCTGTCGGTGACGGTGATTTATTTCGTCTCGCTCCACGGAAGTAAAGGATTCCAGGATATTTTTCACCCCTTCAGTCTTATTGCTACTGTTATCCATCTCTGTACTAATCTTATTGACAAGTTCTTTAAGCTGGGTTGCCTTTTTTTTCTTATCGGGGTCCCCGCTTTTCTCATTCTTATCAATGGCAGTATTAACCACTTGTTGTACAGCCATCCATTTACCGGATAAGTTCTTGCTCCTGGATTTCTTAGCGATATCTTCCAGGTCGGATTTCAGGTTAGTTAGATCCGGGATTCTCTGATCCAGGCGGTTCAGGAAATCATCGAGCACATTGGCGATTTTTTCCGTATCCACCCCTGCATCAACTTCTGCTCGTACGCGGTCAATCGTACTATCGATGACCCGTTCTACCCGTTTTTCCTTTGAGGTGCTGAAAAGTGATCCTACTGCACCGGCCGAAGCCTTTAAACCTGAAGTAGCGGCGGTAATTAAACTACCTACTAGGGTCCTGGCCATTTTTGCTTCGAGATAAAAGAGAATGAGGAAAAACAAAGACCAGATCACCAGGGCTATCGTCACATTGGTCCCTGTGCTTTCAACTATATTGAGGTTAAATGCCAACCAGCTTGCAAAGAATAGTGATAAGGCAGTGGTTATTAAACTCCAGATTCCGAATCCGGCGGTGATCTTTACACCCATGGAGGAATCGGAATCATCATCATTTGAATCTTGATCCGAGTGTAACTTGTGCTCTGGGTGTTCCTGTTGTACCTGCGCAGCAACAAAGCTTTTTTTCAGGTCTCCTATCGAAGTGACCCCTACCGCTACCGATATGATCGTTAAGACAAACTGGAAAGCAAGCGCCAAAATAACACCTGCCAGGATGACCATGAAGAAACTGGGATCCACCAAAACTTCATCCGGAACGTAAGACTGTTGAACTAATGATAGGCTTGAAAGCAAACTATATGAAGTGCTCATAATTAGAAATATTAAGAAATTGTTTATTTATAAGTCAATTTGATTTACACCCAATATTGAAAACATTCCTCAAAATCCTGTTCTTTATACAAGGAGATATTAGTTGAAACACTAATAATACGTAGAGGTGTGAATTTTAGAGTATTGAGATTCTGTTCCCCTGAACACAGAATTATTTGTTTCGCGCTCCTTCTCTTCGAACGGGCTTACTATCTTCCAGTAATACTAACGCTATGCATTACACAGGTAATTTTCCAAAGGAATTCCCCTTTTAATAATCAACGGTTTACTCCTGTAGTATTGGCCAGCCATATGGACAATCGCTATTTACCTTGGATCAGATGGGATCATTATTTGGCTGATTATCCGGTATAATTAAAATGAAAAGAAATGAGATCAGTTTGGAATGGTTCAATCAGTTTCGGGTTAGTATCAATACCCGTAAAAGTTTTTCCCGGTTCGGAGGAAAGAAGACTTGACCTGGATATGTTGGATAAACGGGATCTTTCCCGGATCCGTTATAAACGTGTCAATGAAAAGACCGGGAAGGAAGTGGAATGGGGAGATATCGTTAAAGGATATAAAAAAGATGAGTCCTATATCGTCCTAGAAGACGAGGATTTTGAGCAGGCCAACATGAAGAAAAGTAAAACTATCGATATCGAGGAATTCGTGGATGAAGAAGAAGTGGCTGAAGTACTGTTTAAAAAACCCTATTTCCTGAAACCGGCAAAGGACGGGGAGAAATCTTACCAGCTCTTATTAAAGGCCCTTACGAAAACTAAAAAACTCGGGGTCGCAACTTTCGTCATGCGGCAGAAAGAACATCTGACCCTGATAGGAGTATATGAGGAGGTGTTAGTCCTGTACCTCATTCGCTTTCTGGATGAGATACGCGATCCGGCGGAATTAGAAGTTCCCGGTGCCAAGGTTGGGAAGAAAGAAGTGGATATGGCCATCTCGTTGATCGAACAATACACTAGCTCTTTCGATTTTTCCAAGTATAAAGATGTTTATAATGAACAACTTATGAAGATTATCGAAACCAAAGAAAGCGGAAAATCTTCCAAAGTGGAACAAGTGGACACAACCCCTACAGCCGCCAGTGACCTGATGGAGAAGTTAAAAGCCAGCCTGGAACGAAAAAAATCCCGCAAAGCCAGCTAGTCTGAATGTGTCTTGAAGATTATATTAAAAAACGCGATTTCCAAGCCACCCCGGAACCGCCGGCGGTCCTGGGCAAGGGGGATAATTCGCGTTTTGTAGTACAGCGTCACCAGGCCACCCGGTTGCATTATGACCTGCGGCTGGAGATGGAAGGGGTGCTAAAATCCTGGGCTGTACCCAAAGGTCCTTCGCTGAACCCGGCCGATAAACGGCTTGCTGTCCGCACCGAGGATCACCCGGTGAGATACCTCGATTTTGAAGGTACTATTCCTAAAGGAAATTATGGGGCCGGGGAAATGAAGATCTGGGACCAGGGACGTTACGAGGTGCTCGAAGAAAAGAAAACTAAATCAGGAACCGAACAACTGAAAAAGGGCAACCTGAAGATTCGTTTTCACGGCAACTACCTGAAAGGTGATTTTGCCCTCGTCCGTACTCGTCTGAAGGGTGATAAGGAGAACTGGCTGTTGATAAAGAAACAGGATAAGTTTGCCGTATCTGGTACTTATGATGCAGAGAATATCGAGCCAGGAGAAAAAGTACACGCCGGAACTAAGCCTTCCACCTTCATTAAGCCCATGCTGGCCTCCCTCGTCCCTGATATTTTCAATGACCCCGACTGGATCTACGAGTTAAAGTGGGATGGGTACCGGGTACAGGCCCATGTGAACCATGGGGATGTCCGGCTGTATTCCAGAAGCGGGAATCGCTTAGAGGAAAAATTCGGGGATCTGATCCCGGAACTCGAAGCTATGGAACAACAGGCTGTGCTGGATGGGGAAGTGGTATTGGTGGATGAAAGGGGAAAACCCGATTTTGAAGCCCTGCAAAACTACTCGTCAAAAACCACCGGGACGTTGAGGTATTATGTATTTGATCTTCTATTTCTAAACGGACACAGCACACTTGAACTGCCGCTGCTGCAACGAAAGGAATTACTACTTGAACTGCTGGAAGGTATGGAAAGTACGAGGTATTGTGATCATATGGTAGGGATGGGCAATACCTTTTATTCCA
This sequence comes from Zeaxanthinibacter sp. PT1, assembly GCF_028464225.1. Lineage (GTDB taxonomy): Bacteria > Bacteroidota > Bacteroidia > Flavobacteriales > Flavobacteriaceae > Zeaxanthinibacter. Next base: position 128,170 of record NZ_JAQPCN010000006.1, on the reverse strand, counting down.
TGGCGGTGGACAGCGGGATGGAAGGGATTATAGCCAAACGTAAGGATTCCTTATACCACCCCGGGAAACGCACAGATTCCTGGCGGAAAATAAAAAGTGAACGGACGGTGATAGCTAATATCTGCGGTTATACTGAACCGGAAGGAACCACACACTTTGGCTCGCTCGTTCTTGGGAGGAGGGTTGAGGGTGGTCTTCAATACATAGGGAATTGCGGTACTGGGTTCAATGACAAATCCCGTTCGGCATTATATAAGAAGCTGAAGAAATTAGAGCGGGCGCAATGCCCTTTTGAAGAAAAGCCCAATTTAAAGGGAAGGAAGGTTCAATGGCTTAAACCTGAGCTGGAGGCGGAGGTGAAGTTTTCAGATTGGACCAGGAATGGTCTATTAAGACACCCGGTATTTAAAGAGTTGCAGGATAAAGCTCCCCGTACCGAATCTATACCCAAACAGAAGCAAGAACAAACTCAGCAAAAAAAAGGTAAAGGAAATGTGCTCGAAATTGATGATGTGCATGTGGCTGTCAGTAATCTGGAAAAAGTATACTGGCCAGATTCGGGTCTTCGAAAATATGACCTGCTTGATTATTATCTTGAGATTTCAGATTATATTCTGCCTTACCTTATAGACCGACCACAGAACCTCCACCGGCACCCCGATGGAATAAAAAGTAAGGGTTTTTACCAGAAAGATGTGGAGAATACCCCTGAGTGGGTTCAGACCTATTCTATCTATTCTAAATCTTCCAAGCGGGATATCAACTACCTCTTATGCCAGGATGAATCAACCCTGCTATATATGGCAAACCTTGGTTGTATCGAGATAAATCCCTGGAATTCTAAGGTGGCAGCTCTCGATACGCCTGACTGGGCAGTGATTGACCTGGATCCTTCCTCTAAAAATACACTTGACGAAGTAATAGAAGTGGCGAATAGGGCGAAGGAACTACTTGATAAAGTTTCTATTCCGGGATATTGTAAAACTTCGGGTTCTCGTGGTATGCATATTTACATACCTATGGGAGGTCTCTACACCTATGACGAGGTTATGAATTTTACCAAATTACTTTGTCTTTACCTTTTAGAAGACTTCCCTGCAGTATGCAGTATGGATCGCAAGAAATCCGCTCGCAAGGATAAGATTTACCTGGATTACTTACAGAATCGCAGAGGACATAGTGTAGCCTCGCCTTATTGCGTCCGACCCCGGCCCGGGGCTCCTGTTTCAACCCCATTGAATTGGAAGGAAGTGAAGAGAGGCTTAAAGATGACCGATTATAATTTAGAGACCGTACCCCTTCGATTAAAGGAAAAAGGAGATCTCTTCCAAGGAGTCCTGGGGGAAGGAATCGACATGGGAGCGACCCTGGAGCGACTAGAATCGCTGTAAGCTATAGCTTTTTACATCTCTCTACACCCTGGGGTTATCAGTATCGCCGGAAAGGACCAAAATATCCCCGGTTCTAGTGCTAAATGTTAATCTCTTCCCAACCCCTGCTTTCGCATCAATCCTGCATTTGATTGAGCATTTGTTTAATAAAATAAGCGTATATATTAAACAAAATTAAATGGATACATATGGAACTTAAGAATAACGTAGTCATAATAACCGGTGCTTCCAGTGGAATTGGAGAAGCAACCGCCATAAAACTTGCTGAACACGGCGCTAAAGTAGTTTTGACGGCAAGAAGGGAAGAACGCTTAGAAAAAGTTAGGAAATCAATAGTAAAGAATGGAGGAGAAGCCCTGGTAGTAACCGCCGATGTTACCTCCAAGGAAGATATGGAAAAGGTGGTAACCCGAACACTAAAGGAATACGGGGTAATTCATGTGCTGATCAATAATGCCGGGTTGATGCCCTTATCCTATGTGGAAAAGTTGAAAACAGAGGAATGGGATAGGATGGTCGACGTGAATATCAAAGGGGTATTAAATGGAGTTTCATCTGTACTTCCAACACTGATCGAGAACAAGAAAGGGCATATCATTAATATATCCTCTAGTGCAGCACATAAATACTTTCCGGGTGGAGCAGTATACTGTGCTACAAAATCTGCAATAAAAATGTTCTCTGAAGGACTCAGGCAGGAGCTAGCTCCTAAATATGGAATCAACGTAACTTCCATTGAGCCCGGGGCAGTATCTACGGAATTGATGGACACCATTACTGATGAAGATATCCTGGAAAAACTGTCGGCTATGCAGGAAATGACGACACTGGAGGCAGAAGATATTGCTGATGCCATAATCTACGCCCTGACCCAGCCTAAACGGGTAAATATAAATGACGTTTATGTAATGCCCAGCGAGCAACAGTAACATTCAATTAATTTAAAAACATTATTAGTTAATATAAATGGACACAGCAACAAAAGATAAAAGAATAACTACGATTAACCCGGTCAATGGACAGGAGATGGAACAGTACGAGTATTTCTCGGACAGTAAAGTGGAAAAAGTCATAGAATCATGCCAACAGGCATTTAGTAAATGGAGGCATGTTTCTTTAAACGACAGGGCCAAGAAGATCAAGGCTATCGGAGAGGGTCTTAAAGAGAACAGGAAAGAATTGGCGGAATTAATGACAGCTGAAATGGGTAAACTCCTGGTGCAAAGTAGACAGGAAGTCGACTTATGTGCAGCTATATGCAATTATACAGCTGAACATGGTCCCGAGGAGCTTAAAAATGAAGAAAGGACCTTATCTGATGGTGGAAAAGGAATAATTACTTATTCTCCTATCGGCGTAATATACGGAATTCAGCCATGGAACTATCCCTCTTACCAGGTGGTGCGCTATGCTATCGCCAACCTAATGGCCGGTAATGGAATTCTGTTGAAACATGCTTCAAATGTAACGGGGACAGGAAAGCTTTTGGAAAAGATTTTTAGAGAAGCGGGTTTACCTGAAAATCTTTTTAGTTGCCTGGTTATATCGCACGAACAGTCAGATGCTGTCATCAAGAATGATCATGTAAGGGGTGTTACCTTGACAGGAAGTTCTGCAGCCGGTAAAGATATCGGTCAGAAGGCAGGGGCCGAATTAAAGAAGACTGTATTGGAGCTGGGTAGTAACGATGCCTATATCGTACTGGAGGATGCCGACCTCGACCTGGCAGTAGAAATGTGTGTAAAAGGTCGGATCTATAATAACGGGGAAACCTGTATTGCGGCCAAAAGATTTATTGTGGTGGATGCCGTTTACGAGAGATTTAAATCAGCTTTCGTGGAGGCCATGGAGGCTCTTAAATTGGGGGACCCTACCCTGGATGAAACTGATCTCGGTCCCATCGCAAGGGAAGATCTGAGAGAAACCCTACATGATCAAGTTCAAAAAAGTGTGGCTCATGGAGCGCAAATTCTATGCGGAGGTTCTATTCCTGATGGAACAGGGTTCTTCTACCCGGCAACCGTTCTTGCAAATGTTAAAGCCGGTCAACCCGCTTACGATGACGAGTTGTTCGGTCCTGTGGCTTCACTGATCCATGCAGCCGATGCAGAAGAAGCCATGCAAATTGCAAACGATAGCAGGTTTGGCCTGGGTGGAGGAATCTTTTCCAAAGATGTTGATAAGGCCACGAGGCTTGCTGAAAACTATTTTGACACCGGGATGATCTTTATCAATACTTTCGGCCTGGCAGAGCCTTCTATGCCCTTTGGAGGGGTGAAAAATTCAGGCTTTGGCCGGGAACACGGTGGTTTTGGGATGAAAGAATTTGTGAACGTGAAGGCAATTACTATAGGCAAATAATAATGACCTGACCGAAATTGCAATTAGGCCGGGGACGGTTATTAAAATATCAGAATTCTCATCGGAGCTTAAGTTTGTGTAGGAACATTTGCAATTGTTATTCTGCAGCATAAGTCTCCGGTGAGAATTTATTTTTTAATGCGCTTACCTGAATATTTTTTAGGCAGGTAAATGGTAAAGGTAGTACCAACTCCGGGTCGACTTTCGACAATTATTTTTCCTTCATGGTTCTCCACGATCTTTTTACAGAGCGTAAGGCCTATACCATTTCCCTGTGCATCGCTTCTTAATCTTTTAAACATGGTGAATATGGCATCTGCATATTGCGGTTCAAACCCCACTCCTTTATCAGATACTATTAGTTTGATATAGGACTTGGTCGGATCGAGTTCCTCGAATTCCTTTAGTTCTGCCATGTCGACATCTGAAGCGAAAATGTGTATCTCAGGGCTGTCTGCGGAAAATTTGATGGCGTTTCCCAATAGGTTGGATAATAACTGATGTAGCTGTACAGGTATTCCCTCTATCGTCGGTAATTCTGTAGTCGTTAGTTTTACTTGTTTTTCCTCTAGTAAGAGATTAAAATCTTCTTTAACGTTTTCGAAGACCTCGTTAAGGTTTACGGAGGTAAAGAACTCATCAAAATCGGATACCTTGGAATATTTTAGTACGTCCTTGATCAGGGTAACCATACGCTGGGCAGAATTGCGCATCCTGTCCAGATAGATGATGGCTTTCTCTTTATTATCCAGGTTGCTCTTGACCAGGTCACTAAAAACCTGAACTTTTCTCAGGGGCTCCTGCAAATCGTGGGAGGCTATATGGGCATATTCTTCTAACTGTATGTTTCTTACCTCAATATCGCGGGCATACTTTTCTTTTTGATCTTCTGCAAGCTTGCGTTCGGTGAGGTCCCGGGTAACCTTAGAAAATCCAAGGATCTGCCCCTCATCATCATGTAGGGCTGTAATAACAATACTCCCCCAGAATTTGGTGCCATCTTTTTTTACCCGCCATCCTTCGTGCATTGATCGACCATTTGCAATGGCTCCTGCTATTAATTTTTCAGGAAGCAAGTTTTTACAGTCTTCTTCCCGGTAAAAAATATGGAAGTTTTTACCTATGATTTCTTCTTCCGTATATCCCTTGATCTTTTCTGCTCCTTTATTCCAGTTCAGTATATTTCCATCTGGGTCTAAAAGGATTATTGCGTAGTCCTGAACCTCTTCTACCATGCGATGGTAGCGTTGCTCACTTTGCTTTAAGTGGGTGGTGCGTTCTTCCACCTTCTTTTCCAGGTATTCTGCGAGCTTTCGATAATTATTTTCACTGAGTTTAAGAGCAACTTCCTGCTTTTTCTTCTCAGAGATATCCTGTAGCATATTTATAGCACCCATTGCATTACCCGCAGCATCGTAGAGCAATTTTGGATGAACCATTACAATTCGCCTCTTACCATCCGGTCTTTCTACAACAATTTCCTGCGCGGGAATAGCAGTCTTATTTTTCAGTACAACGGCCATGGGGCAGTCGTCGAGCGGCAGTGGATCCCCATCTGTAGTGAATATTTTCCAGGATCCACACCATAAATCCTTATTCAATTCTGGTTTTCTGCCCCAGAGTTCGGCTGCAGCATTGTTAAAATAGGTCACTCGTCCCTCGGTATCGCAGGTATAAATAGCAGCAGGAACATTATCGAGAATATCCGTTTTCAAGCTATCGGCTGTGGCCTCCACCTTCATCGGGTTACTTTCAAAACCGGGATTTGTAGATATTTTATTTCGCACTATTTCTTCAAATAAAGATTTTAGAGCAACTTCTGTTGACAAGTCTCTAACCGATCTAGGAATATACCTATAAAAATAGTCAATTTGTGCACCACTTTTAAACTTTAAGTAATTCAAATTCGATTTTATCAATTTCCGAAGGCAGGCAATGACAACTGTCATTCCTGAGTATATCAGTGCGTTATGGGTTGTGTTTCCTTGATGTGTGGTTAAAATGCAATAAGATTCAATAGTGACGACTTATTATAGGCAATGAATTTCTCAATTGCATCCTTCCTAGCAATCCTATAAATTTAATTTTATAGAAGTAATGATACCCATAATTAATACCGTAAAGACTATGGAAAAACCTAAATCATTTCCGGAACAAGAGCAATCACAACCAGGGAAGGAGAATGCAATGCAGCCGAAGCCTGAGGTCATTCGCGACTCTTACATAGGCAGTGACAAGTTGAAGGGGAAAGTGGCATTGATCTCCGGGGGTGATAGTGGGATCGGGAGAAGCGTGGCCGTGCATTTTGCCAGGGAAGGGGCAGCTGTTGCTATTATTTATCTCGAAGAAACCAAGGACGCCGAAGACACTCGGAAAATGGTGGAGAAGGAAGGAGGGAGATGTCTTCTCTTTAAAGGAGATCTAAGTTCATTTGATTTTTGTGAATCTGTGGTAGAAGAATGTGTGTCCGAGTTCGGGCAGCTCAATATCCTTGTTAATAATGCGGCTATTCAATTTCCTAAGAATTCGGCAGAAGAGATCAGCGAAAGCCAGTTCAGGAAAACCTTTGAGACTAATATATTTCCTTATTTCTACCTTGTTAAGTGTGCTCTGAAACATCTGGGTGAAGGAGATAGCATCATCAACACAAGTTCTGTGACCGCTTATCGTGGAAGTGAGCACCTCCTCGATTATTCGAGTACCAAAGGCGCAATCGTAAGTTTTACAAGATCTTTGGCCAAGATGCTGGCGCCTGATAATATTCGTGTTAATGGAGTGGCGCCGGGACCTATCTGGACCCCGCTAATCCCTGCAACTTTTGATGATGTCTCAGACTTCGGGCAAGATACTCCTATGGGCAGGGCAGGGCAGCCGAGCGAAGTCGGACCCTCCTATGTTTTCCTCGCAAGTGAAGATGCCAGTTACATAACAGGTCAGTTTATCCATGTGAATGGAGGAGAGATCATAGGTTCCTGAACATAGCGGGTACTGGTGGTACACCTTAGTTCTTGCAGTTAAGGGGTTTACAGGAAGTCTAAGGAAGCTTATTTCTCCCTGACTTCCTGGAGCAAATAATCATCTAATGGAGTGTCATCTGAGGTATGAAGGACTGATACATCCCCGGTGGCTTCGAATACGACAGCTTTTATTTCACTTAGAGCGATGACATTTGCTTCTCTTAGTTTGGAACGCAGATCAGCCTCTGTGACCCTGGCTTTTTTAAGGTTCTCATAAAGAATTGTAGACCCGTTCATCAGAAGTAAAGGCGGATTGTCTACCAGGGCATTCACCCAACTATACCTCCTGGCATAGCTTAGACTGATTTGCAGAATGTAAACACCGATGAGTCCAATCACCCCATCGTACATACTAACACTTTTTGAAAGGACTGTCGTTGCGATAATGGAGCCGATAGCCACAGTCATGGCAAAATCAAAACTTGACATCTTGGAAAAACTTCTTTTCCCGCAAATTCGGGTGAGGATAATTACAGCCAGGTATATACCTGTAGCTGTTAATACTATTGCTAAAGCGTCGTTCCAGGAAAATGCAAACCAATCTTTCATCGTAATTCTATTTAAATTGTTAGGGTATCAGCAAGGATTCCAAAGTTGATATAACAGATAAGCTGACCATCCAAAAATACTATGTGCTACAACTAGCTGAACAACAAATCCTCTAATGTCGGTATCCCGGGGGGTCGTAAGTGTGTTGAAAAGGAAAAGCCAACCCAGGGCACCTGCCATACCTGCCATAACTCCAAGAAAAGCTCCTAATATCTGTGCATGTCCCAGCCCACTGTTGCAATACATGATCCACAACCAAAAGGCCATAAGCTGCCCAATACCAAAATGTATGATCCACCCTCTGTGGTCATCATCTGTAATATCGGAAGAAAACGCCCGGGAATAATGCATCATACGGTTTAATAGTTTTGGCTCCGAGAATTCTTCATTAAAAATAGCGCCACAGATATAGCTGAAGAGGGTCATTAAACTGGTGCCGGTAAATCCTGCGATAATGATCTGAAGCCACTCCATTCTCGATGATTAAGCCTAAATATGGGCATGAAGTAAATACTAAATTAATTATTATCTTAATTGGGAACGAAGGTATTTTAGCTCAATTAATAGGAATACTTAATGTACCTCAGCTGATTCACTATATGACAGCTTTACTCATTAGGGGAGCATTAAATAAAAACGATGTTGTATTTCCGGAAACCGAGAAATTTACGATATTGCAGCCCGGTTCAAAAACGATTTCCAGGGATATTAGCTCAGTTGGTTTAGAGCGCTGCCTTGACAGGGCAGAGGTCACCGGTTCGAATCCAGTATATCCCACATCACTCACAAAACCCACGCAGTTATGCGTGGGTTTTTTTATTCCCGGACAATGCTGAGCTTGCTTGAGTGTTGGGAGGGAATAAAAGAATCAAATCTCGCATTAGCGGGATTTGGGTTTTGTACCTGCCTGACGGCAGTCAGGTTTACAGGAGCGGGTTTACCTGGATCAGCGTGCGAAGCGCGGTAATCCACGGACAACGCTGAGCTTGCTTGAGTGTTGGGAGGGAATAAAAGAATCAAATCTCGCATTAGCGGGATTTGGGTTTTGTACCTGCCTGACGGCAGTCAGGTTTGCAGGAGCGGTTTTACCTGGATCAGCGTGCGAAGCGCGGTAATCCCCGGACAGCGCTGAGCTTGCTTATAGGCGTTGGGAGGGAATAAAAAAAAAGCATCCCTGCAGGGGATGGGGGTTTTCTACCTGCCTGACGGCAGTCAGTTTTGCAGCAGCGGTATCTGCAAATATTTTGATCTTTGCAATCGCAGTTTCGTTTGGTCCATTTCAGAGGTAAAGCCTCAGTTAAGTAACGGCAGAACTCGCTCTAATGCCATTCCCCTGGAGCCCTTGATCAGAATATCACCTTTAGGGAGTTTGTGTTTTTCCAAGTATTCGGATAGCTTTTCAAAACCTTCAAATTGTTTTAAAGAAGTCCGGCATCTGCTGAAATTTTTTCCGACCAGCAGGACTTCTGAAAAATTGCTCTTTGCTGCTAATTCAGCGATCTCCTGGTGCTCCTGTTCTGCATCTTTCCCGAGTTCAAACATATCACCCAGTATAGCGCATTTAGTATCGGATCTCAGTTGGTCAAAATTCTCCAATGCCGCTTTCATACTGGTGGGGTTGGCATTGTATGCGTCCAGCAAGATGTGGTAACCGGCTTGCTCTACTAACTGGGAACGATTATTTTCCGGGATGTATTCAGAAAGTGCATCTTGTATCAGTACCATGGGGACATTAAAATATTTGCCTATTAATAAGGCTGCGCAGCAATTGTTGAAATTGTATTTTCCAACCAACTGGGTTTTAATGACGGTTCCTTCTGCTTCAAGGGAAACAAAAGGAGATGCTTCAAGAAACTTAATTTGATAGTAGTTCTTATCTGAAGTACTAAAGCCGATCTTCTTTGTGTACGACTGCAGTTTTTCACGTTGTACCTGGTCGTCGGCATTCATGAAGATAGGAGCGTTCTTGTTTTTTAAATGATTATAAAGTTCGCTTTTACCTGCAATCACGCCGGCTACACCACCGAATCCTTCCAGGTGAGCCTTTCCAAAATTCGTGATATAACCAAAATCGGGTTCGGCAAGGGTGCATAGAAACTCGATCTCCTTCTGATGATTGGCACCCATTTCTATAATAGCGATCTCCGTGTCTTTTTTAATTCTAAGGAGAGTGAGGGGAACCCCGATATGATTATTCAAATTGCCCCGGGTAGCGATTACCCGGTAGGATTGTGATAAAACCGAGTGCATCAGTTCCTTGGTAGTGGTCTTACCATTACTACCCGTCAGTCCTATAACTCGTGCTTTACTATGCATGCGGTGAAATCTCCCTAGTTGTTGTAGTGATTCCAGCACATTATCCACCAAGATAGTGTTGCCTTCCTGATGATATTCTGCTTCGTCGATAACCGCGAGCGTTGCACCATGTTCTATGGCTTCACCCGCGAATTTATTACCATTAAAGTTATCACCTTTCAAGGCGAAGAATAGGCAGTTTTCTGATATATTCCGTGTATCTGTGCAAGCTCCTGATGATTTGAGGAAGTGCTCGTATAAATGCTCTGTGGTCATGGGATAAATATAAAAAAAAGCCCCGATCCAGCGATCGGGGCTTTTCCCAGTATTTGATGTAACTGTCTTATCTTGCTTTTTTACCTCGTACGGTTTTATTTTTCCCGGTTGATTTAGAGCCAACCCTGGACATGGCACATCGGAAACCGATATAATCTGTGGCCATGTATTGTGGCAGATACCTGCGTTGTGCAGGGTCTAGCCAATACGCACGGTCTTTCCATGATCCACCTTTGTAAACTCGCACTTCGTCATTGATCAAGGAAGTTCTGCTATTAGAGGTGTCGTATTCACGAATAAGGTTACCATCTTCATCCCGTTCTACCTTGTGCTTTGGAGCATTGTACATGCTCAGTTTGTCGGCTCCTTCTTCATCGTCCTCATCAAACTTATCATAGAATCTGGATGATCCTGGATCTCCATCCCGGTAGGAGCGGTTGTCACTGCTGGAGAAGTTGGTACGTAAGTAGGTTTCATTCTCATCTACAGGAACCATTTCTACTTCCCCTGGAAGGTTAACTGCAACCAGTTTGCCGTTCGGAAGAGTGTCATAGACGATGCTTTCTGAAAGGACTTCGGCTTTTCCATCTTCTCCGATAGCCGCTTTCATATAAACATTACCTCGGTAATAGTTAAAGTCACTGATCTCATCATCGACAATCGGGCGATACACATCTGCAACCCATTCGGCCACGTTACCTGCCATATCGTATAAGCCGTGATCGTTAGGCTTGTAAGATTTCACCTCGGCAGTGATATCTGCGCCGTCGTCAGACCATCCGGCAATTCCGCCGTAGTCACCATCACCTTGCTTAAAATTGGCTAGCTGGTCACCTCGTCCAACTCGTTGACCATTCCTGGTATATTCCCCATCCCATGGATATTTTTTACGCCCACGATAAGAATTATACTCTCTTTTCCCTATCAGGGCCAGGGCGGCATATTCCCATTCTGTTTCGGTAGGAAGCCTGTATTCTGGCATGATGATTCCACTGTTACGATTTGCGTATACAGCAACAGAATCTTTTTGTTTTTTTCCCTGAAGTGAATCGATCTGGCCCCCATAGGTAGTTTCAGGACGATTTAAATATGCCTCGGTACTAAAAGTACCGGCAGTTTCTCCGTTTACCGGAGCGTATTTGGCGTCACTGGCAAGATATCCTTCTCTTTCCAGCAATGCCTCGTTAACCCGGTCTGTACGCCATTCCGCGAACTGAACGGCCTGTACCCAGTTTACACCGACCACGGGGTATTCTGCATAAGCGGGGTGGCGAAGGTAATTATTAGTCATCGTTTCATTGAAACCCAACCTGTTTCTCCAGACAAGAGTGTCCGGCAAAGCACCTTTATAGATGTTGGCGTATTTAGGATCTTCCGGCGGATATACACTTTTCAGGTAATCAAGGTATTCCAGGTACATCACGTTGGTCACCTCGGTCTCATCCATATAGAACGATTGAACGTGCTGCTGGGTGGGGGTATTGTTCCACTCGTGCATCACATCGTCCTGAACTTTTCCCTTAGTAAAAGTTCCTCCTTCAACAAATACCAGCCCGGGAGCGGTTTCCTGCTCTTTGAAATCCGAGTTGTACTGAAAGCCACCTTCTTTGGCATTGACCTTCCAGCCAGTAGCTCTTGAAACGTTTTTGGAGGAAGAAGATTTCTTACAACTTGTAGCCGTAAGGGTTCCTGCAATCACTACGCAAGAGAGTGTAACTTTGATTAACTGTCTTTTCATCTGTTATTAGTCAATTTTAATATGTTGTGATAATATCCAGTGGTCTTTCAGACTTTTGGCGGGAACACCCCGAAAGGATAAACCTTTAATTATCAGTTTTAAAAAGGACCGGGAAGTACTCTGTTAGATTCCTTCTCAACCCGATTAAGTCGCTTTCGGCTAGTAAAACGACAATTTCAATAGATTATTTTGCTTTTAGACGTTTTAATCCCTTCCCGGAATACAGAAAGGAAATTTTTGTTCGTCATCCAAAGTCATAACGGGCTAAATGTTATTCTAGTATGGTTGACGAGGTATTTTTTCAGATGATCCATTAAGATGGAAGGAAAAATTAAATGATAGTGAATTATTAGGCTTTCAAGTGCCCCAATGTCCGTAAAACAGGGGATCTGTAAAAATTTAGCTGCAAAGTATAAGATATTGTTAAAAACGGCGTTACCGTGTCATACATCTAATTAATTTGAGTAGAAACTTTATTATTAACAACTTTACTCGCTTATAATACCAAATTCCAAACATGAAAAAATTATGGATGCTTGCCTTACTGGTAGTGATCGGTAAGGTATCGGCACAAGAGGATAGAGTAATTACCACCGCAGTACCATTCCTAACCATCGCAGCCGATGCCAGGTCTGCCGGTATGGGGGATATGGGGGTTGCAACCTCTATGGATGCCTTCGCTCAACAATGGAACCCCGCCAAATTTGCATTTGCTGAAAGGAAAATGGGTATAGGTCTGAGTTATACCCCTTACCTGGAAAGCATAACTACAGATATATCCCTGCTCAGTGGCAGCTATTTTAATAAACTTAATGATCGTAGTGCCTTTGCGGCAAGCCTTCGTTATTTCACTTTAGGAGAAATAGAACTCAGGCAATTTGCGAATGATCCCGGAACTGTGGCAAAACCTAATGAGTTAGCCATTGACGGGTCATATTCATTAAAGCTGAGCAATACATTTTCCATGGCGGTGGCCGGTAGGTTTATCCGTTCTAACCTTAAGTTACCGGATAACGGATCAGTAGATTCCCAGGCAGCTAGCTCATTTGCCGTAGATGTGGCAGGATTTTACAGGTCACCTGAAATCGCTTATGATAATTTTGACGGTAGGTGGAGAGCAGGATTTAATATTTCTAACCTCGGAGGCAAGATTAAATATGACGAAGGTGGGCAGGAGAATTTTCTGCCTACCAATCTTGGATTTGGTGCAGGTTTCGACTTTATCCTGGATCAGGATAATGTGATTGGGATCAATACAGAATTCAATAAGCTCCTCGTTCCTACTCCGCAGGATTTTGACGGAGACGGGGATGTGGATTCAGAGGATAATGCAGAATACCAGGAAATCAGCTTTTTTGACGGGGTCTTCAAATCTTTCGGGGATGCCCCGGATGGTTTCAGTGAAGAGTTGAAAGAATTTACATGGGCTTTAGGTGCCGAGTATGCTTTTCAAGAGAAATTTATGTTCAGAACAGGATATTTTAACGAGAGTGAACAAAAAGGTTCAAGACAGTTCTTTACTTTGGGTGCTGGTTTCAGGTACCAGTCGGCCCAGATAGACCTGTCCTATCTTTTTTCAACCTCGCAAGTGCGAAATCCTTTAGAAAATACGCTTAGGTTTTCCCTGACCTTCAATTTAGGGCAGGAGTTCTTTAACGAATAGTTTCCTTAAACTCATAGCAAAGAAATTATAAAACCTGCCCTTGGCAGGTTTTTTTATTATTATTACGGGCTAATTGTATATTTAACCATGCACAAAAAGAAAGTAACTTTTGATCTCGAAATTTATGACAGCCTGGAGGAATTAGCTGTTTTGGACCAGGAATTAATGCGGACAGCGGTCCTGGCCAGGGAGAACGCTTACGCCCCCTATTCCGGCTTCCAGGTCGGAGCGGCCGTCCTATTGGCCAACGGAGAGATTGTAATCGGTAATAACCAGGAAAATGCTTCTTATCCTTCCGGGCTATGCGCGGAAAGGGTGGCGATTTTCCACGCCGGGGCACGTTTTCCCGGAATTGCGGTAAAGGCTATAGCGATCAGTGTTAACTCTGTTCGCAGAGAAGTCGATACACCTGCAGCCCCTTGCGGCAATTGCCGACAGGCGATAGCGGAGTACGAACAAAGACAGGACGATGGAATAGCAATCCTGATGATGGGAGCTTCCGGGGAGGTTTACAAGAGTTCATCTATCGCGGATCTGCTTCCTCTTGCCTTCGGAAAATCATACCTGGACTAATTGTGAAAATAGGGATTGGGCGAATTTTCCAAGTGGAATTCAAAACAGTTCTTAGAGTGCTTTAAGCTTTTTTAGCAATTCTTTTTCACTATTGATTTAATGTGTATTTTTGTTCTCCTACAAAAATCAGGGCCCCATTGGGGTGTCCGGTCAGTTTCATTTAGAGAAGAATATTAAAAACAATCGGTATTAATGGAAAAAATTACCAAGGAAGTCTACCTGAAATGGTATGAAGACATGTTGTTCTGGAGAAAATTCGAGGACAAGTTAGCAGCGGTGTACATACAACAGAAGGTGAGAGGCTTTCTTCATTTATACAATGGACAGGAAGCTGTATTAGCTGGTGCATTACATGCCATGGACCTGACTAAGGACCGGATGATCACTGCATACAGGAACCACGTTCAGCCGATAGGAATGGGGGTAGACCCCAGGAAGGTGATGGCCGAATTGTATGGTAAAGTGACGGGAACTTCTAAAGGAATGGGAGGGTCTATGCACATCTTCTCAAAGGAACATCGTTTTTATGGAGGGCATGGTATCGTAGGAGGACAGATTCCTCTTGGTGCCGGTCTTGCATTTGCCGATAAGTATTTTAAGAGAGATGCGGTAACCCTTTGTTATATGGGGGATGGAGCCGTAAGACAAGGATCGCTCCACGAAGCATTTAACCTGGCAATGTTATGGCAATTGCCCGTGGTCTTCGTCTGTGAAAACAATGGCTACGCCATGGGAACTTCCGTAGCGCGAACTTCGCATAGCACGGAAATTTGGAAACTTGGATTGGGATATGAAATGCCATGTGGACCGGTTGATGGGATGGATCCAGCGACCGTAGCACAAGAGATGAGTAAGGCAATAGAAAGAGCCCGCTCTGGCGGAGGACCAACTTTCCTGGAGATGAAGACCTATCGCTACAGGGGTCATTCTATGTCTGATGCCCAACACTACCGAACTAAGGATGAGGTTGAAGAATACAAGAAGATCGACCCAATCAGCCAGGTGAAAGAAGTGATTCTCGATAAGAAATACGCTACCGAAGAAGAAATTAAAGCTATTGATAAACGGGTGAAAGACCTGGTGAAGGAGTGCGAAGAATTTGCGGATAATTCGGACTATCCTCCGATCGAACAGCTGTACGATACCGTATACGAACAAAAAGACTATCCATTTTTGCAACACAAATTATAAGTAATGGCAGAGATAATAAACATGCCTAGGTTGAGTGATACCATGGAAGAAGGAACCGTGGCAAAATGGCTCAAACAAGTTGGAGATAAAGTAGAAGAAGGTGATATCCTGGCAGAGATAGAGACCGATAAAGCGACGATGGAGTTTGAATCCTTCCATGAAGGAACGTTGTTGCATATCGGAATCGCTGAAGGAGATGGTGCTCCGGTAGATTCTTTACTCGCTATAATTGGTGAAGAAGGAGAAGATATATCGGCTTTGCTCAATAATAATAAAGGAGAATCCAAAAAGGAAAACAAGGAGGAAGCTAATGAAGAGTCTAAGGCAGATTCTGAAGAAAGCGACTCCTCAAGTGACAGCGGCAGTACAGAGATTCCCGAAGGCGTGGAGATCGTCAAAATGCCGAGACTCAGTGATACCATGGAAGAAGGTACCGTGGCAAGTTGGCTAAAGAAAGTCGGAGACAGTGTCGAAGAAGGAGATATCCTTGCAGAGATCGAAACCGATAAGGCTACCATGGAATTTGAATCATTCTACTCCGGCACCTTATTATATGTAGGGATAGGGGAAGGCGAATCCGCTCCTGTAGATGAAGTCCTGGCTATAATTGGCCCTGAGGGAACCGATGTTGATGCAGTACTGAACAGTAAGCCTTCCGGCGATAAAAAGCAGGAATCAGCAAGCGCTGCTGAAAAACCGGCTGAATCAAAATCTACTGAAGAAGCTGCTAAACAAGAGGTTGCTGCCCCGGAAACGGAGGATGGTCAACGGATATTCGTATCGCCACTGGCGAGAAAGATAGCAGCCGAAAAAGGAATAGATCTTTCCAAGGTGAAGGGAAGTGGGGACCAGGGTCGAATTGTAAAAAGAGATATAGAGAATTACAAGCCTGAGGCTCAACCCGAACAAGCAGCTAAGGCAGCGGCTCCTTCAGCCCCTGCTGTTTCCATGGCCTTACCCGCCGGTGAAGAACAGACAGAAGAAATCAAGAACTCTCAAATGCGTAAGGTGATCGCCAAGCGATTGGGAGAATCCAAGTTCACTGCTCCGCATTATTACCTGACCATAGAGGTGAATATGGATGATGCCAAGGCATCAAGGGCACAGATCAATAACCTTCCGGATACCAAAGTTTCTTTCAATGATATGGTAGTAAAGGCCTGTGCCATGGCGCTGAAAAAGCATCCACAGGTAAACACTACCTGGAAAGGGGATACCACCCTTTACAATAAACATGTACACGTGGGTGTGGCAGTAGCCGTGGAAGATGGTTTAGTGGTGCCTGTACTGAAGTTTACAGACCAGATGACATTGAGCCAAATCGGGGGAGCAGTTAAGGATCTTGCCGGGAAAGCCCGAAACAAGAAATTAACCCCTGCAGAAATGGAGGGTAGTACTTTTACTGTATCTAACCTTGGTATGTTCGGGATTCTCGAGTTCACTTCCATTATCAACCAACCCAACTCTGCAATCCTTTCGGTAGGTGCAATAGTAGAGAAGCCGGTTGTGAGGAATGGGGAGATCGTCGTCGGAAGTACTATGAAAGTAACCCTGGCATGTGATCATCGCACCGTAGACGGCGCCACAGGTGCGCAATTTTTACAAACGCTGCGTGCCTACCTGGAGAACCCGGTGACTATGTTAGCTTAATAAAGTATTTTATGATTTATACCATGAGCAAAGTCTCATCAAAAAAAATCCCCGGAACAGCGGTATTGACCCTGCTGTTCTGGGGATCATTGTTTTTAGCTTCCTGTGGTACCGTACAGAGGAGTTCAGAGACTGGAGAAAGCCCGGTGACGGACAGTACCAGGACAAAGAGTATTATTTCTTTCCTGGCCGGTGATGAACTCCGGGGCAGGGAAGCAGGTACTCCCGGATTAGACCTGGCTGCGGACTATATAATAGAGGAATTCAAAAAAAATGGGGTAGCACCCTATTTTAAGAATTACAGGGATACCCTTACCAATTTTCCAACTCCTACTCATAATGTTGTAGGCACGGTCCCGGGGAATGACCCTGCCTTAAAAAATGAATTTATCCTGATAGGTGCTCATTATGACCATATCGGGGTGCAGAAAGATGTTGCAGGAGATTCTATTGCCAATGGGGCCAATGATAATGCATCGGGTACCGTGGCTGTCTTGGAGCTGGCTCGCTATTTCGGAAAATCACGTACCAATAAACGCAGTTTAATATTCGCACTTTTTAGTGCAGAGGAAAAAGGATTACTGGGCGCTGAACACCTCGCGGAAAAACTTCGATCAGAAAATCTTGACCTGTATGTCATGTTGAATTACGAAATGATCGGTGTTCCAATGAATGGGAAAGACCATTTGCTTTACCTTACCGGTTACAATTTGTCTAACCTAGCTGATGTAGCGAACCGATATGCCGGCGAAAAACTGGTCGGGTTCCTGCCTCAGGCAGAATCCTATAACTTGTTCCGGCGATCAGATAATTTACCTTTTCACGAAGCATTTAATGTGCCTTCGCAGACATTCAGCAGTTTTGATTTCACCAATTTTAATCATTACCACAAGGTCGGGGATGAAGCTTCCGCTATGCATCCCGCTTATATGGCCGAGGTGATTAATAGGATGATTCCCGTGGTGGAAAGTATTGCGAACGCTGAAGATCGAGAAATAAAATACAATTAATGGCGAATGTAATAGTTACCGGCAGTAGCCGGGGAATAGGATTTCAGTTGGCGAAGCAACTTGCTGAAAACGGGCATAATGTCCTTGCGCTTTCCAGGAACGATGACCCTATAAAACAACTGAATAACTCCAGGATCACTGCTTTATCCCTGGATATCTGTAAACCGGATGAGTTAGAGGGATTAAGGGCTTCCTTAAAGGGAGAATGGTCTGTGGTGGATATATTGATTCACAACGCAGGCTACTTGGTCAACAAACCTTTCATGCAGACTAGTATGGATGATTTCAGGCAAGTATATGATGTTAACGTGTTTGGTCTTGCAGCACTTACACAAGTGGTCTTACCTTATATGAATTCCGGTGGACATGTGCTTACCATCAGTTCTATGGGAGGCATACAGGGCAGTAGTAAATTTCCCGGACTGGCGGCTTATAGTAGCAGTAAAGGTGCAGTCATCACATTGACCGAACTGCTGGCCGAAGAATTCAAAGATAACGGACCTTCATTCAATGCCCTGGCCCTGGGCGCAGTGCAGACCGAAATGCTCGAAACGGCCTTCCCGGGATACCAAGCGCCGACCACCGCAGAGGAAATGGCGAATTATATTGCCGATTTTGCACTCAACGGTCAGAAGTTCTATAATGGCAAAGTACTACAAGTGAGTAATTCAACACCTTAATCACCACGGCAGGCCAAATTGGCCAATCCTCAACATAACATAAAATCGGGCTACTTGTGCCATAAGAGATTTATACTATTTTTGATCTGATGAACAATACTTTACAACGCTATCTTCCACCGGCCGCGGTAGTTCCTTGTTTCGAATTGATCAAGAAGTATGAAGTTCATTTAAAGGTGGTCGATCAACGGGTAACCCGTCATGGAGATTACCGGCGTCTGCCCGGGGGTCAGCATCTTATCACCGTAAATGCCAGTTCTAATAAATACAGGTTTTTGATCACCCTGGTACACGAGATTGCTCATTTAGTTGCATTCGAAAAATTCGGGAGGCAGATCAAACCCCATGGAGTGGAATGGAAAAAGACCTTTCAGTTGCTTATGGTGCCCTTTATACGGCCGGAAGTATTCCCTTCCAAACTACTCCCATTACTCGCCACACATTTCAGGAATCCTAAGGCCAGTAGCGGAACAGATGCCAATCTTTCAATTGCACTGATGTCCTATGATGAACCAAACGATAAGAGCTTTATATTTGAATTGCCTATTGGAAGTGTTTTCAGTATATACAATGGCAAAATCTTTAAAAAAGGAAACAGGAGAGTTAAGCGATACGAATGTGTAGAGATGGCTACCGGTAAGGTGTACCTATTTCAACCCAATGCGGAAGTAGAATTACTAAAAGCCGACTGATTGAGGTAAGTATACGAATGACCACCTTGACCGGTCCCGGTTAAACAGCTGTAGCTTGAATATTCCTTTTGATTATAAAACAACAACCATGAATAAGAATTATTACGCCGTTGTAATGGCGGGGGGCGTCGGCTCAAGATTCTGGCCACTCAGTACTGCTGAGAACCCGAAACAATTCCACGATATGCTGGGATCCGGACAGACCCTTATCCAAAAGACGGTGCAACGACTGTCAAAATTTATACCGACAGAAAATATCCTGATTCTTACTAACCAAAGGTATTTGTCCCTGGTAATGGAACAATTACCAATGCTGAACGAGGACCAGGTGGTCTTAGAGCCAGCCATGAGGAACACAGCACCCTGTATCTTATACGCAGCCTTAAAGATTCAGAAGAAAAACCCGGATGCCACCATGATCGTAGCTCCCAGTGATCACTGGATCGAAGATGAGGCGGCATTTGAAGAGGATGTTAAGCAGTGTTTTAGCCGCTGCCAGGAAGAAAATGCTCTATGTACATTGGGTATTAAGCCTACCTTTCCAAATACCGGATTTGGCTACATCGAATTTGATAAGCAAGAAGACCAGGAAGGTACTAGTCTTAAAAATGTGGTTCAATTCCGGGAAAAGCCTGATTACCAAACAGCTAAATCTTTTTTAGAACAAGAGAATTTCCTGTGGAATGCCGGTATATTTATGTGGGGGGTAGAGACTATCATCAGTGCATTTAAAAATCATCAGCCAGAAACCTATGCCTTGTTTAATAAAGGGCAGGAACTTTATAATACCGATAAGGAGGCCGGTTTTATAGAGGAGCATTATCCTAAGGCAGATAATATTTCTATTGACTACGCCATCCTGGAGAAAGCGGACACGATCTATGTTTTACCTGCCGCTTTTGACTGGAACGACCTTGGCACCTGGGGCTCACTTTATGATAAAATGCAGAACAGTGCGGGGGATAATGCTATTGTAAATGGCACTTTGCTCTCAGAGGATGCTACTGGAAATATGATCAGAACTGAAGAGGGAAAGCTGGTGGTATTGGACGGGATAAACGATTACATCATTGTGGATAAAAAAGAGGTACTCCTGATCTATCCAAAACAAAAAGAACAACATATCAAGGAAGTAGTTACTAAGGTAAAGAACACTTTCGGCGATCAATATATATAGCCATGAGCCAGAAATTAGACCAGGATCAAATCACCCCTACCAGCAAAGATGAAGGGAGTGCAGAGGAAGTTAAAAAGGATTTTAAAGGTCTCCTTGGAAGTATTAAACACTTCTTAGAAGAGTTGCTAGACATCCGCCAGAACACAGACCGGGAGGCTACGATGGAAGCAATCATTGCGGATATACCCTTTAAAGGGCATACCTCCTGGATATTAGTCTGTTCTATTTTTATTGCATCCGTTGGCTTAAACGCCAATTCTACTGCAGTGGTGATCGGGGCCATGTTAATCTCACCACTGATGGGCCCTATCCTGGGTATCGGGATGTCTATAGCAATCAATGATATTGATACGTTACGCCGGTCCCTGAAGAATTTTGCCGTCATGGTATTTTTAAGTGTACTGACAGCCTATTTGTTCTTTGTTCTTTTTCCCCTGAGGGATGAGAGTTCAGAGCTCCTTGCCAGGACAGCTCCGGATATAAGGGATGTACTCATCGCTTTTTTTGGCGGTCTTGCACTCGTTATTGCCAGGGCTAAAAAAGGGACGATTGCCAGTGTAATCTTTGGGGTGGCTATTGCTACCGCACTTATGCCGCCGCTATGTACAGTAGGGTTTGGGTTGGCAATTGGCAACATATCTTATGCCGGGGGCGCCATGTATCTGTTTATCATCAATACTATTTTTATTGCCCTGGCAACATTCCTGGTTCTGAAATTGTTACAGTTTCCCATGGTGCGTTATGCGAATTCCAAAAGAAGGAGATTTATAGCCCGGGTGGCTTCGGTCGTAGCGGTGCTTGTCATGATACCCGCCGGGTATACCTTTTACAAGGTTTTTGAGGAATCCAGGTATATGATCCAGGCCAAGCAACTGATAGGAGAGACAATAGCTGTGTACCAATTCAAAGGCCCCGGCCGTTACATGGATAACCTTACCGAGATTAATTACAGTGATGATGGTGAATCTACCATAGAGTTAGTAACTATGGGGAACGAAGTGATCCCGGATAACGTGATCGATACCTGGAGAGTACAAAAGAACCAATATTCCAGGCTGAAGAATACCGACTTGAAGATAGTCCAGGGCGGGCGAGATGATTCTGAAGAAAAGTTTAATTACGTAAATGAGCTGTACGAGTCTAAAAAAGCAGAATTACTGAATAAAGATGAACGTATCAGGATTTTAGAAGAAGAAGTAGCCAGTTTAAGCAAAATGACTACAGGTCAGATTCCCTTTAACCAGATCAGTGCGGAAGCCAGGGCCAATTATGATGACCTCGCGGGTCTTGGATTTGCCTATACCATCATGACTAATTTTGAAAAGTTGGACACCATTCCTGTTTTCGAAGTTAGATGGAAAGATACCGCAGCCAGCGAAAAGGTGGAAGCTGAGAGTAAAAAACTGAACGAATGGCTGAAGCTACGGTTAAATGATAACAGGATTCAGGTAAAACAACTGCCGAGAGACTAATTAGTTTCTTTCCTCTATATACATTTGCCTTACTTTCTTAAAGAGTTCCGAGGAGTAGACAAAATTAGTCACCGCTTTATTATCTGTTTTAAAGATCTCCTTATTGGATCCCTCCCATTCCTTTTTACCGTTTTTGAGGAATACGATCTTTTCCCCGATCTCCATTACGGAGTTCATATCGTGGGTGTTGATCACTGTCGTGATCTGGTACTCCTGGGTGATCTCCTGTATCAAATTGTCAATTAATATAGCTGTTTTGGGATCTAGACCGGAATTGGGTTCATCACAGAAAAGGTACTTGGGGTTCATGACTATGGCGCGGGCAATGGCTACCCGTTTTTGCATCCCGCCGGAAATCTCAGCGGGGTAACGGTCGTGGGCATCCACCAGGTTAACCCTGTTTAAAACAAAATCTACCCGCTCTTTCATTTCGGCATAAGACTGCTTGGTAAACATCTCTAAGGGAAACATCACGTTACCTTCTACCGTCAGGGAATCAAATAAGGCGCTACCCTGGAAAACCATTCCCATTTCCTGCCGAAGGTCTCTACGTTCATCTCCCGAAAGTTTAGAGTAGATCTTTCCCTCGTAGGATATGGTTCCTTCTTCCGGGTTTAACAGACCCAGCAGGCACTTGATGAAAACCGTTTTCCCCGAGCCACTCTGACCGATAATCAGGTTGGTCTTTCCTTTTTCGAAGCTGGTAGTGATGCCCTTGAGTACGTGGGTTTTCCCGAAAGATTTATGTAAATTATTTACTTCTATCATTAGCCTAAAAGGAGTTGAGTGAGTATAAAATTACTGATGATGATTACCACACTGGTCCACACAAAAGCGGTGGTACTGGCCTTCCCTACATCCAATGCTCCTCCGGTCATATAAAAGCCATGAAAGGATGGGATTGTTGCAATGATAAAGGCAAAAACCGCAGTTTTAATAAAGGAATAAGTAATATGGTAAGGGATAAAATCCATTTGAAGACCTTCTATGAAATCTCCGCTAGAACTGTATCCCCCTGCAATATTGGCGAGATATCCTCCAAAGACGCCTACATACATGGCAATGGCTACTGCAAATGGATAAAAGAGCATAGCGATGATCTTTGGGAATACCAGGTAGTTCAATGCATTTACCCCCATAACTTCCAGGGCGTCGATCTGTTCGGTAACACGCATTGTTCCTATACTCGACGTAATATATGAACCCACCTTTCCGGCCATGATAATGGAAGTAAAAGTTGGGGCAAATTCGAGAATTACAGATTGCCTGGTAGCAAAACCGATAAGATTTTTTGGTATCAGCGGGTTGGTGAGATTTAGGGCAGTCTGTATGGCTACAACCCCACCGATGAATATGGCGATGAAAATGATAATCCCAAGGGAGTTAAATATCAGCTCGTCGATCTCCTTGAGGATAAGAGACCTCATGATGCGCCATTTTGTTGGCTTCTTGAATACTTCTCGTATCATAATGGCATAACTGCCAATCGCTGATAAATAATTCATGCAGTTGGTATAATCGTGTGAGCGTAAAAATAATAATATTCAACTTCAAATAACCTTCTATTATCGATTAAGGGTTTAATTAATTATTTTTGGGCCTTTAATAACGATTTATGGATTTCAGGAAGCGGCAGCATATTGCGTTGGTTTTGATCACAATATTTAGTTTGAGCCTTATCAGGGCACAGAAAAAAGATGGAAACGATCCCCAACCCTTTAAATCTCCCAAACTTGTAGTAGGTATCGTGGTGGATCAAATGCGTTATGATTATCTCACACGATTCTGGTCCCATTATGGGGATGGCGGGTTTAAACGTATGGTTCAGGACGGATTCCTGTGTAAAGACCACCATTTTAATTATGCGCCTACCAGTACCGGACCGGGGCACGCTTCGGTGTATACCGGTGCAACACCTTCCATTCATGGGATTATAGGGAATAATTGGTATGATAAGGATAGTGATCAAAGCGTTTACTGCGTTGATGATCCTGCTTACAATTCTGTTGGAACCCAGGGAAATGCTGGGAAGGCTTCGCCTCACCGTTTATTAGTAAGTACCGTGACCGATCAGTTGAGGTTACATACGCAGATGCGTGCTAAAGTGGTAGCGGTGGCCCTTAAAGACCGGGGGGCAGTATTACCTGGTGGGCATACTGCAAATGCGGCTTACTGGTTTGTAGGTGGAGAGGAAGGAAAATGGATTAGCAGCACCTATTACATGAACTCGCTTCCGGCTTGGGTTCAGCGCTACAATGAATCTAAGGCAATTGATGCGTATAAGAAACCTTGGAATACCCTTAAAAAAATTACTTCTTACCAGGAGAGCACTGATGATGATAATGCCTACGAAGGTCTTTTCAATGGTAAGGAAAAGCCTGTTTTTCCATATAACCTGCCTGCTCTTTGGGAGGCCAATGGGGGCTATGACATCTTAAGATCAACTCCATATGGAAATAACATGACCACAGATTTCGCCATTGAGGCACTCAAGGGAGAGAATCTCGGTCAAGATGATATTACGGATTTTCTGGCCATTAGTTATTCCAGTACGGACTATGCCGGGCATAAATTCGGTGTAGATTCTAAAGAGGTACAGGATACCTACCTGCGGTTAGACCTTGAATTGGAGAAATTACTGGAGAAACTGGACAAGGAAGTAGGGAAGGGGGAATATACAGTGTTCCTGACAGCAGATCACGGGGCAGTTCCGGTTCCTGCCTATCTTTCTAGCAAGAAGGTGCCTGCAGGTTATGATGACGCCATTATGGGGAATCAGCAATTCCAGGATTTCCTGGAATACAAATACGGTGGCGCCCAATTGATACAGAATATCTCTAATGACCAGATCTTTCTGGATCATGAAATCGTCAGGAGTCTTGACCTTGATCTCAGGGAAGTGCAGGAAGAGCTCGCCAGGGAATTATTAGGTTACGAGGGGATCAGCCAGGTGTATACCGCCTACCAGATGCAAAACAATAATTTTACCAAGGGTATCCCTTATATACTACAGAACGGTTATAGCCAGAAACGATCCGGGGATGTGCTTTTTGTGCCTCGCTCAGGCTATATCAATTATTCTAAAACCGGGTCTACTCATGGCTCTGCGGAGATCTATGATACACATGTACCCTTGCTATTTTACGGAGCGGGTATTGCCAAAGGCGCTACCACTGAAAGGACAGAAATACCGGATATTGCACCCACCATTTCTGCTATTTTAGGCATAGCATATCCAAGTGGGACCACAGGAAGCCCTATCCCGGAGGTTTTAGAATAGTTTCGCACGAATATTTCTCCACCTCAGGGCCCGTGTGAAGGCGCCTTCATCCGGGCTGACCAGGAATGGAGCCTTGACATCATATGCCTTGAAAAAACCCTGCATATTGAGTAAAAATAGCAGTGGGTCCTTAAGTTTCCAGGCCATTTTCAGCGAGGCTATGACAGTTATTAAAAAGCCATAACGCATCTGGTACATCGCCATGCCCTGCAGTAACCTGGCTTTCTTATTATAGGCCCTCCCCAGTGGGCGAAGGTGTTTTACATGTAGTTCATCTATAGTGACGATACGAAAGCCATGGTATTGGGCTAATAATTCATCAATCGTATCCCATCCCATAGCATTCTTAAGACCTCCTATGGCTTTAAAACAGTTCTTACTGTAAGCCTTGATCGCTCCGCGAACGTGGTTGCGACTCATCGGATGATTCAGCTTCCATTCTCCCTCTTTGTCTTCCTCGTAGATAAATCCTCCTGCAACACCCACTTCCTTATCATTTTTAAAGACGTGGGATATCTCTTCAAAATAATTAACCGGAAGGATCACGTCTGCATCTAGTTTTACGATAAAATCATATTCCTCATCCAGCAATTTGAGTCCGGCATTAAATGCATTGATAACTTTGCTGCCGGGTAAATGGAGATTGCTGGATTGGGTATTAACCTTCTCTATACCCGGATTTCGCGTAATGAAGTGGTCGATGATCTTTTCAGTATCGTCGGTAGAATTGTCGTTGACCACCACAATTTTCTTAGGCTTCAATTTCTGGGAACAGAGTGAATTAAGAGTTCCTCGCAAATGAGCTTCTTCGTTATGGGCTGGAATGACAACATAATATTGCATAAATAAAAATAGGTATTCTGGAGAAATATTGGAATGGTTAAAGTGAATGCTCTTGCCGGGTGGCGAAGACCATATAATACCTTGGCGTAAATAGGCGGAGTAGGGGACGTATGCCAAATCGTTTCACCGGGTGGCACCATTTGGTTCGGGCCTCGATCTTCCATCCGGATTTTTCCAACAGCCAGTCAAATTGCCAATCTTCAAATTCGTGGTAGTGGCGGTCCCAGGGATCCGTTTTACTTTTATAAGCCGGGGCAAACCATAGCCGAAGGGGTACACTGGCCACCAGTTTATCAGACTTAATGTGGCGAAGCACGTTAAATGGGGCTATTAAATGTTCAAAGATCTCGAAAGCGGTAACGACATCAGCGTTGGTGTTGGTGACCGCAGAGAAATCGATGTCCAGGTCTTCTCCAGAGGTGTTAGCCACCTGGTACCCCCGGTCCTTGAGAATATCTGATAATGGGTTTTTCACCCCCAGGTCCAGGATATGTTCCTCCTTAGGGATGTGATGTTCAAGAAATTGGATGGTCTTCTGATAGCGTTTATGCGGAAAGGACTTGTCGTACATTTCAGATTTGGTATACGATGGCATTGATATTCATACCTGCGCCAACGCTGGCAAATATAACAACATCTCCTTGCTGTACACTATGATTTGCTAATTGTCCCTTGCGCACCATATCAAATAAAGTTGGAACAGTGGCGACAGAACTGTTGCCCATCTCATGGATGTTCATGGGCATAATCCCTTCGGGCATATCTTTCCCGTAAAGTTTGTAAAATCGCTTGACGATTGCTTCATCCATCTTTTCATTAGCCTGGTGGATGAATATTTTTTTTACTTGTTCTATAGATACTCCGCTGTTCTCCAGGCAATCAAACAATGCTTTTGGCACGTGGGAAACTGCGAATTCGTAAATCTTTCTCCCGTACATCTTAATGTATTGCCGGGTATCCTTGGCACTCTTGTTATAAGAATCCCCGTAAAAAAGATAATAGGCCTCGTCTTGAGAGTAGGTGGCAGACTCATGAGATAGAATATTGCCGTTCTCTTCTGTTGCCTCTATGATACAGGCACCTGCACCATCAGAATAAATCATGGAATCACGATCATTCTGGTCTATCACCCTGGAAAGAGTTTCGCCCCCGATCACCAGGCACTTTTTCGCCATTCCGCTTTTGATATAGGCATGAGCCTGGATCACACCCTCGATCCAGCCGGGACAGCCAAAGAGCATATCATAGGCAACACAGCGTGGATTGCGGATTTTTAGCAGATGTTTTACCCGGGTAGCCAGGCTGGGAACCGTATCAGCTTGTGATTTTCCATGGGGAACATTGCCGAAATTATGGGCAAATATGATGTAATCCAGGGATTCCCTGTCTATCCCCGCATCAGCGATAGCCTGCTCAGCGGCAAAATAACCGAGATCTGAAGTGTTGTACTCATTCTTGGCATACCGTCTTTCTCCTATCCCGGTGATCGCCTGGAATTTTTCTATGATCACCTCGTTGGGATATGAAAAGGGGGAACCATCCGCGTTTAAGAAAACATTTTTGTCAAAGGCCTGGTTCGGTGTAACTACCGAAGGTATATAACTTCCTGTTCCTGTAATACCAATTTTCATGTCAGCAATTTGTTGAGAATCTGAATCAAGCTATTAAAATTAAAAAAAATGGCAAGGCATTCTTCAGATACAATACGATGCCCAACTAAGCGGAAAGATAAAAAAAGACCCGTTCATGGAACGGGTCTCTGTAAATATTTAAAGGAATCTATGCTTCTGCATAGGCTTCTATCGGTGCACAGGTGCATATCAGATTACGATCTCCATACGCCTCATCCACTCTCCGAACTGTTGGCCAGAATTTATTATCCAGTACATAAGGTAAGGGATATGCAGCATCTTCCCTTGTATAAGGGAATTCCCATTCATTACGTGTTAGCATATCCAGGGTGTGAGGTGCATTTTTCAAGATAGGATTCGGAGCCTCTTCAGTTCCTGCATCGATTTCTGCGCGTATGGCCAGCATGGCGTCGCAAAAACGGTCCAATTCGTTCAGGCTCTCACTTTCTGTCGGTTCTATCATCAGGGTTCCTGCCACTGGGAATGATACTGTTGGGGCATGGAATCCGTAATCCATAAGACGCTTAGCAATATCACTGACTTCAATTCCTTTTTGTTTAAACGGTCTGCAGTCGATGATCATCTCATGGGCCGCACGTCCGCGTTCCCCTGTATAAAGCACATCAAATTTATTGGTAAGACGTCCCTTGATATAGTTGGCATTGAGGATAGCCATCTTGGTAGCGTTCGTTAGTCCGTTCACCCCAAGCATCTTAATATAACCATAAGAGATCAGGCAGACGAGTGAACTCCCCCAAGGGGCAGCTGAGATTGCCTCTATAGCCTGTTCACCACCAGTGCTTATTACAGGGTTTCCAGGTAGGAAAGGGACCAGTTGTTCGGCCACACAGATAGGACCTACACCGGGTCCGCCACCCCCATGAGGTATGGCAAAAGTCTTGTGAAGGTTCAGGTGGCAGACATCCGCCCCGATAGTAGCCGGGTTGGTGAGACCAACTTGTGCATTCATGTTGGCTCCGTCCATATATACCTGTCCACCGTGATCGTGGATCATCTTGGTGATTTTGCGAATAGAGGATTCAAATACACCATGTGTTGATGGATAGGTCACCATCAGGGCTGCCAGGTTTTCCGAGTGTTTCTCAACTTTCTGCTCCAGGTCTTCCAGGTCAATATTCCCGTGGTCATCGGTCTTGGTTACCACAACTTTCATTCCGGCCATTACTGCCGATGCAGGGTTGGTGCCGTGTGCCGACGCTGGGATAAGGCAAACGTCACGGTGCGATTCGCCCCTGGACTCGTGGTATGCCCGGATGGCCATCAGGCCGGCATATTCTCCCTGGGCACCGGAATTAGGCTGAAGCGAAGTACCTGCAAAACCGGTGATGACGGATAGATCATCGGCCAGTTTTTTAAGAATGTACTGGTAACCTTCGGCCTGCTCTACAGGTGCAAATGGGTGAATATTGGCCCAACGGGGCATGCTTAAGGGTAACATTTCTGAAGCTGCGTTCAGCTTCATGGTACAAGAACCTAATGAGATCATTGAATGGTTCAGGGCAAGGTCTTTTCGCTCCAGTTTCTTCATATAACGCATCAACTCCGTCTCAGAGTGGTAGGTGTTAAAGATATCGTTCTGGAGGAAGGAAGATTTTCTTTGAAGTGTTTCCGGTAATGATAGACCTTCAGACAATTCTTCTACCGTTACACTATCTTTCCCCAGGGCTTCACTAAAGATCTCGACGATCTGTTGAACATCTGCCGGGGAGGTAGCTTCGTTAAGAGCAATAGATAAAGTTTGATCGTCTATGTAAAGGAAGTTGACACCGGCTTTTTCTGCTACCGGCTTCAGTAGGGAAGTATCGGCCTTGATCAGCAGGGTGTCAAAATATTGATCGTTCAATTGTTCAATCCCCATAGTTTTTAATGCCTCGGAAAGCGTATGGGCAGAACGGTGAATTTTTCCGGCGATATACTGCAGGCCTTTGGGACCGTGATATACGGCGTACATTCCCGCCATCACGGCAAGTAATACCTGTGCGGTACATATGTTAGAAGTTGCCTTATCCCTTTTAATGTGCTGTTCCCTTGTCTGCAAAGCCATCCTTAAAGCAGGCTTGCCGTCCATGTCTTTGGTGCGGCCAATGATCCTTCCCGGGATACTGCGTTTAAAAGCGTCCCTTGTGGCGAAGTAAGCAGCATGTGGACCGCCATAACCAAGGGGGATTCCAAAACGCTGGGTAGTTCCAACAACCACATCGGCGCCAAACTCACCGGGAGGGGTTAACATAACAAGACTCATAAGGTCTGCGGCTACCGCTACCTTGATATCCTTTTCATTGGCTTTTGCGATAAATGAACTCAGGTCATTGATCTGTCCGTATTTCCCGGGATACTGTAGCAGTGTTCCAAAATAATCGTCCCCGAATTGGAAATCCTTGTAGTTACCTACGACCAGTTCTATATTCAAGGGCTTAGAACGTGTTTTAAGTACCGCCAGCGTTTGTGGAAGTATATCTTCGCATACAAAGAACTTTAAAACTTCCTGCTTTTTCTGATCCCTGCTCCTTAAGTCAAATAACATCGTCATGGCCTCAGCTGCAGCTGTACTTTCATCGAGTAGCGATGCGTTTGCCAATTCCATACCCGTCAGATCGCTGACCACGGTTTGAAAGTTTAATAATGCCTCGAGACGCCCCTGTGCAACTTCGGCCTGATAGGGAGTGTATGCTGTATACCAGCCCGGGTTTTCCAGAATATTTCTTTTGATGACAGACGGAAGCAGGCTTTCATGGTATCCAAGACCGATATAGCTTTTGAATACCTTATTCCTTTCTCCCAGTTCCTGTATGTGATTCAGGAACTCGTGTTCACTCATAGCGGTATCCAGGTCTAGCGGTGCTTTTAACCTGATATCATCCGGAATGGTTTCATACATTAATTGCTCCAGGTTCTCTACGCCAATGTATTGGAACATATGGTGTAAGTCATTTTCCCTGATACCAATATGGCGTGATGCGAACATGTCTGTCTTCATAACTGCTATTGCTTTTTTACGAAATGTTGTGCAAAATTAGGCATTAAATCTCGTAATCATAATATAGCTAACCCCTACATTTTGAAAGTTTTTAACCAAAATAACAGCTTATTAACACTTTGCCTACTTTTGTTTAATGGGGCTGCTTAGAAAAAGTTTTGATTTTTACCTGGATGCCAGTGTACATGTGGCCCTGTCCGTGGTTGCACTGATGGATATTACGGCATTTTTCTTCGATCTCAGGGCCGATAAACATCTGTATTATTTCATGTTCTTCGCAACTATAGCCTGCTATAACTTTATTAAGTACGGAATAGAAGCAAAGAAGTATCTCTTTGTGTCTAATAGCTATCACAGGTATATACAGGGTTTTAGTTTTATAGCGGTGATCTTTGGTGCGTACCACGCATACTTTCTCAGTTTTGAGGTATGGATCACATTACTTTTTTTATCGGTACTTATCGGGCTTTATGCGCTACCTGTTCTTCCCCGTGCCCGCAACCTCAGGAACCTCGGGATCCTGAAGGTGCTGATGGTCGCCTTTGTCTGGGCAGGGGCTACGGTCATCCTACCCGTGGTTTCATCCGGTGGTTTGTTGCTCTGGGATATACAAGTAGAAGCGTTTCAGCGAATGATTGTCATTTTGGTTTTGATGATTCCCTTCGAGATCAGGGATATGTTTATAGATCGTCCGGCACTTAAGACTTTGCCGCAGCGATTAGGGGTAAAGGGAAGCCGTAAGCTGGGAATTCTTTTATCTGTGCTTTTTGTCATTTCCACCTTGTTCAAGGACTATTTTACCGATGCAGAACTGTATTCAAAAATTATCTTCGGAGGTCTGCTCGTCCTAATGATGCTTAAAACACGGGAAAAACAAGCACTATACTTCGCATCGTTCTGGGTAGAGTTTACCCCGGTGGCCTGGTGGCTGGTAGTATTGGGATTTAAGTTGATAGGCTAATGAGAGAACAGATTCTTTCTCATCTTATCTTTCTCTTCGTCGGTAAGGTATTGCAATCGGGCCTGGCGGAATAGCCTGGTCAACTGGGTGTTCTTTTTAACAAAACCCGGGCACAAAACACAACCAATTAGGTGAAACCGAAGCATTAATTTTTCTTTAAAACTAGCCTCTTTGTACTCTTTTTTGTTGCTGATGATCGCAGCTTCCTGGCATGTTATTTTCATGATCTGAACCAATTTTCATTAAGGCAGCCCATCAGGGCGGCACGTGCCCTGTGGATCATGACCCAAAGGTTAGACGGGTTGATTCCCAATTCATTACAGATGACTTCAGTTTCTAATCCTTCTACGGTTTTCATCGTAAAGACTTTAGACTGTTTCTTGGGGAGTTTTGAG
Source organism: Zeaxanthinibacter sp. PT1 (assembly GCF_028464225.1). Taxonomy (GTDB): domain Bacteria; phylum Bacteroidota; class Bacteroidia; order Flavobacteriales; family Flavobacteriaceae; genus Zeaxanthinibacter. Next base: position 96,327 of record NZ_JAQPCN010000006.1, on the reverse strand, counting down.
ATGCAGTCTTGTATGGCAAGGCCTAGCTCTTCATTTTCTATAGCATCGTTCTCCTCCAGGCTGTAGGGGTCTGCTACCTGTTCTTCCAGCCAGTCACCTTCGTTTTCGTTAGAGGATTTATATTGTATCCGGACCTCGGCTTTACCCTTGATCGAATTAATCTTGCGGTAATGATCTATGACCTTTCTTTTTAGAATGGCGATCAGCCAGGTGCGTTCTGTTGCATTGCCTTTAAAATTGGCAGCTGATCTGAGACCTGCAAAGAAAGTCTCCTGCACCAGGTCTTTGGCAACTTCATGGTCGCTGACCCGAGCCAGGGCGTAGTTATAAAGGTAGTCCGCATATAGGTCTACCCAGCTATCCGGTTCTAATACCGTTGCGCTCATAAACTTTAAACTTATACTCAAATGTAAATGAAAATTCAGCAATATTGCTACATTTGAAGCTCAGCTTTAGCTTTCTATGAGGAAAATAAAATACGTATTCATACTGTTTATCTGCATGGCATGCCAGGAAAAGAATTCAATGTCCATAACGGAATACGTTAGGGATGCAGACCCTGGCGATCAGTTGATAGATGTTCGCACCCCCAAAGAATACCAAGCCGGACATTTACCCGGTGCGGTGAATATGGATATCCTGCAAGAAGGAGTGATATCCCGGTTCCAGACCCTGGATAAAGATAAGACCGTATATGTCTATTGCCAGAAAGGGGGTAGGAGTGCCAATGCTTTTAAGGTTCTCGATTCCCTGGGTTATAAAACAGTAGATCTTTTAGGGGGCTACGGGGCCTTATCCGCTAAGCGCTGATTACTTAGAGCCGGTTTTCTGCAGTAGTCCCGCACGTTCCAGTAGATGGTCAATATTGGGCTCACTGCCCCTGAAATTCTTATAGAGCTCCATTGGGTGCAGGGTGCCGCCTTTTGAAAGGATTTCTTCCCTGAATTTCCTGCCGGTCGCAGCGCTGAAAATTCCTTCTTTCTTAAATAGAGCAAAGGCGTCTGCGTCTAATACTTCTGCCCATTTGTAGCTGTAGTACCCGGAAGCATAACCTCCCTGGAAAATATGGGAAAAAGAAGTACTCATGCAGGTCTCCGGTGTTTCAGGGTAAAGTTGAGTACCCTCAAAAGCCCTTAGCTCAAATTCTTTTACATCGGTGATAGAATCGGGGTCTTCACTGTGCCATGCCATATCCAGTTTTGCAAAACTCAGTTGCCTCAAGGTGGCCATCCCTTCCTGGAAAGCGGCAGATTCCTTTATTTTATTGACGATCTCCCTGGGGATGACCTCCCCGCTTTCATAATGCATGGCAAATAGTTCAAGGGCTTCGGGCTCGTAACACCAATTTTCCATGACCTGGCTGGGCAGTTCAACAAAATCCCAATAAACCGATGTGCCGGATAGACTGGGGTAAGTTGTGTCGGCCAGCATACCGTGAAGGCCATGACCAAATTCGTGGAATAAGGTGGTTACTTCGTTAAAAGTGAGCAGTGAAGGGTTCTTCCTGGTAGAACGAGTAAAGTTACAGACGTTAGAAATGTGGGGCCTGATATTTTCACCATTCCTGGTGTACTGTGGTTTGTACGAGGTCATCCATGCGCCGCCGCGCTTTCCTTCCCTTGGATGGAAATCAGCATAGAAAACTGAGATAAAGCGATCGTCCTGGTCATAAACCTTGAAGGTCTTTACCTCTTCGTGATATTTGTCAATATCTGTGACCTCCTGGAAGCGCAGTCCAAAAAGTTTTTCTGCTACCATAAAAACCCCGGAGATTACCTGCTCTAATTTAAAGTAGGGTTTTAGTTTTTCATCATCAAGGTCAAAGAGCTTCTGCCTTAGTTTTTCAGAATAATAAGCACCGTCCCACTTCTGCAACTCTTTTATACCATCTTTCTGCATGGCAAATTGGGCCAATTCCTCAAATTCCTTTTCAGCTGCCGGTTTCGCTTTTTCTGACAATTCATCCAGAAATTCCATCACCTTTTCAGGGGTTTCTGCCATCCTTTCTTCCAGTACAAAATGTGCGTGGTTGTCGTAACCCAATAAAGTTGCTCTTTCCTGTCTCAGCTTAACGATGCTGAGGATGATTTCCCTGTTATCCAGTGTGTCGCCATGAAAACATTTGCTGCCAAACGCTATAGCGAGTTCTTTGCGGAGTTCCCGGTTGTGGGCATATTTCATGAACGGGATATAGCTGGGGTAATCCAGGGTGATCAGCCAGCCTTCCTTTTCCCTGGATTCGGCAAGTTGTTTGGCGGCGTCTTTTTCGTCATCCGGCAACCCATCCAGGTCTCTCTCGTCGGTAAGGTGTAACTCGTACTTCTTGGTTTCGGCCAGTACATGTTCTCCAAAGGTCAGTTTTAGCTTGGCGAGTTCTGCATCTATTGCTCTTAACCTGGTCTTTTCCGCTTCAGGAAGGTTAGCGCCATTACGGCTGAAACTTTTATATTTCCTGTCAAGCAGGGTGCGCTGTTCCTCTGTAAGCTCGAGAGAATCCATTTGTTCGTAGACCTTTTTAACCCTTTCAAAAAGTGGCTGGTTCAGAGTGATATCGTTGCCAAACTCGGTGAGCATAGGAGATATTTCCTGGGCGAGTTTCTGAATTTCCTCGTTGGTCTCAGCAGAATTGAGGTTAAAGAAGACACTGGAAACTCGGTCCAGTTGCTGACCGGCAAACTCAAGGGCCTCTATGGTGTTTTCAAAGGTGGGTTCTTCCTCATTCCCGGTGATACTATCTATCTCTGCACGGGCCTCGTCAAGGGCTTTCTCTATAGCCGGCAAAAAGTGCTCATTTTTAATTTTTGAAAAAGGAGCGGTATCAAATGGGGATAAGAGTGGATTCATTCTGTTTTGTTTTGGGGATTTTAAAATGTTTGGACTTTCAGGGTGAAGGTGCTTATTTTTTCTCGTTCACCTGCCTGGCACCTTCAATTACTTTTTCCTTGAGACCTTGTTTGTACTGGCTGATCTTTTCAAGTACAGCGTCATCACTACTGCCCAGGATTTGAGCAGCTAGGATGCCTGCATTTTTTGCACCATTAAGGGCAACCGTAGCTACGGGGACGCCCCCGGGCATCTGGAGAATGGAGAGTACCGAGTCCCAGCCATCGATAGAATTACTGCTTTTAACCGGAACACCAATCACTGGCAGCGGGGTCAGCGAAGCAAGCATGCCCGGAAGATGCGCTGCGCCACCGGCACCCGCAATGACCACAGCATAATCTCTTAGGTGCGCATTCTGGCCAAAATCGAACATCTTTTCCGGGGTGCGGTGTGCAGACACGATGTCTACATCTACTTCTATACCAAATTCCCGTAATATATCAACGGCATCCTGCATCACAGGCAGGTCACTGGTACTACCCATGACTACGGCGACTTTTTTCATTCTTGGTTCTGTTTACTGATTACTCTGATTTTCTGTTTTACTTCTTCTGCGATCTTTCTCGCCGTGTTGAGGTCGTGGTTGACTACAGTTACATGACCCATTTTACGGAAAGGCCGGGTTTCTTTCTTTCCATAAATATGAGGCGTTACTCCTTTCATCGCAAGAATCTCATCGATCTTTTCATAAACCACGGGTCCTTGATGCCCTTCCTCGCCCACTAAATTTACCATGACCCCGGCAAGCTTACTTTCTGTATTGCCTAACGGAAGCCCTAATACAGCCCTGAGGTGTTGTTCAAACTGGTTGGTAAAGCTCCCCTCTATAGTGAAATGACCACTGTTGTGTGGTCTTGGGGCTACTTCATTGACCAGGATCTCATCTTCTTCGGTCTGGAATAACTCTACCGCTAACAAGCCTACCTGGCCTATGGCCTGGGAGACTCGGAGTGCAACCTCCCGAGCCTTGTTTTCTACTTCTGCTGCAATGCGTGCCGGGCATATTACGTATTCTACCTGGTTGGCTTCAGGGTGAAATTCCATTTCAACCACGGGGTAGGAGGTGATTTCACCTGTAGCTGAACGGGCGACGATTACCGCTAATTCGTTTTTAAAAGGTATTAACTCCTCTGTAATACACTCCACATTGGGCAGTCCTTTAAGATCTGCTTCCGTTCGCACAATTTTGACGCCTTGCCCATCATAACCGAACCTGGCACTTTTCCAGACAAAAGGGAACTTCTGACCGCCATTCTGAATGCTGTCCAGGATTTCACTCGTATAAGCATAGCGAGAATAGGGGGCTGTAGGGATACCGTGATCGGTATAAAATAATTTCTGGGTTGCCTTGTTCTGGATGATTCCGAGCGCCTTTGTCGGTGGATATACTTTAATGCCTTCTTCTTCCAGTACTGCCAAAGCATCCAGGTTAACATTTTCTATCTCGATAGTAAGCAGGTCTGCTTCCCGGCCAAATTTCAGAACTGTCTGGTAATCCATCAGGTCTCCTACCTCGAAATAATCACTTCCTACTTTACAGGGAGCTTCTTTTGAAGGATCCAGGACTCGAGTCTGTACATCAAACTTCCGTGTTTCCTGTAGCAGCATTTTACCGAGTTGCCCTCCTCCAAGTATGCCCAGTTTAAAATCTGACGAAAAAAAGTTAGTACTTGTTTCTGTCGTTTTATTTGGTGAACCGTTCATCATGCTCACAAAAATACAGCTAAATCTCAGATTCAAAGGATGGCGGCTCAAAAAAGAAAAATCAAAGTGTTATCTTTGGCGTTCAGCAATATCACAACCATTGATAACACTGCACGACAAACAATTTAAGCCCTATTTAACGGAGCAGCAGATCCTGGACGCAGTAGCCAAGATTGCAGGCGATATCGCCCGTGATTACAAGGACCAGGTGCCCATTTTTGTGGGGGTCCTGAACGGATCTTTTATGTTTGTCTCAGATTTTTTAAAGCGTTATCCGCACCCTTGTGAAGTCTCTTTTGTAAAGTTGAGTTCATACCGTGGCCTGACCTCCACAGGAATTGTGGAAACCCTGTTAGATTTACCGGATAATATTGAAGGCCGAAGTGTGATTATACTGGAAGATATTATAGATACCGGTCGCACCTTACAGGAGCTGGTTCATTTGTTTTCCAGGACCAATGTCAAGGATTTCAAGATCGCAAGCCTCTTTTATAAATCGGAGATCTATAATGGGGAATATTCCATCGATTATTTTGGGATGGAAATTCCGAATAAGTTCATCGTAGGGTATGGTCTGGATTATTTGGAGCTGGGCAGAAATTTGAGAGAAGTTTACGAATTAAAAAAACCTAAGATGATCAATCTTGTATTATTTGGAAAACCCGGAGCCGGTAAAGGAACTCAGGCAGCTTTCCTGAAAAAAGCATATAATCTGATCCATATCTCTACAGGGGATGTTTTCCGATATAATATTAAAAACGAGACCGCTTTAGGGATGCTGGCTAAGTCCTATATGGACAAGGGGGACCTGGTTCCTGATGAGGTGACTATCAAGATGCTGCAGGAAGAAGTTGAGAAACATTCAGAGGCTAATGGGTTCATCTTCGATGGTTTTCCCCGTACTGCCATGCAGGCCGAAGCCCTGGACCACTTCCTGGAATCTAAGGATATGCAGATCGATGCAACTATCGCCCTGGAGGCTGATGACCAGGAGTTACTTCAGCGCCTGTTGAAGCGTGGTGAGATCAGTGGCAGGATTGATGACCAGGACGAAGAAAAAATTAAAAACCGATTCGAAGAATACGCTAAAAAGACGGCTCCCTTACGTGATTACTACAAAGCACAGGGGAAATTGCACGTAGTTAACGGTATAGGCGATATTGAAGAGATCACAAAAAGACTGCACCAGGTCATCAGTGGCCTGCAGGAAGCCTGATCCCTTAGAACGGTAATACCGAATTATTTATTCATTACTAATTGAACCCCCCAGATGACCGAAGGAAATTTTGTCGATTATGTTAAAGTGCATCTCAGTTCCGGTAACGGAGGTAAAGGCTCCACTCACCTGAGACGGGAGAAGTATGTGGCAAAAGGAGGCCCTGATGGTGGCGATGGTGGCCGGGGAGGTCATATCATTTTAAAGGGGAATAAGAACTTATGGACCCTTCTGAGTTTTAAATTTAAACGTCATTTTAAGGCCGGACACGGGGAACATGGCGCCAAACAAAGAAGTACCGGTGCAGATGGCGAAGATATTTACCTGGAAGTGCCATTGGGTACCGTGGTACGCGATTCTGAAACCAACGAGGTTCTTTTCGAAATCACTGAAGATGGGGAGGAAAAGATCGTTCTTGAAGGTGGTTTAGGGGGCAGGGGTAACTGGCACTTTAAAACTTCGACCAACCAGACACCGCGTTATGCCCAACCCGGTATACCGGGGCAGGAAAAAGACGTGACCTTAGAACTTAAGGTCCTGGCCGATGTAGGCCTAGTCGGTTTTCCTAACGCAGGGAAGTCTACCCTGCTTTCTGCTGTAACAGCGGCCAAACCCAAAATTGCTGATTACCCTTTTACTACCTTAAAACCTAACCTTGGAATTGTACAGTACAGGGAATTCAAGAGTTTTGTCATTGCTGATATCCCGGGAATCATCGAGGGAGCGGCAGAAGGTAAAGGGTTAGGTCATTATTTCCTGCGACATATAGAGCGGAACTCTTCGCTGTTATTCCTGATCCCGGCCGATGCCGATGATATCGTAAAGGAATACGAGATACTGTTGAACGAATTGCGCAAATACAACCCGGAACTCCTGGATAAGGAGCGTATTGTGGCCATCTCTAAGAGCGACCTGCTGGACGAAGAGCTGAAAGCGGAAATGAAGGAAGAACTCGATGGGTTTTTTAAAGAGACCGACTACCTGTTCATTTCCTCTGTTGCACAAACAGGACTTCAGGAACTCAAGGATCGACTCTGGAAACAACTCAACGATTAATACCCCCAGGGCTGGAGTCGCCCGGAATTTTTCGTTACATTAGAATACCATAATACCTTATAGTTTCTTGATCATGAGATTACTTTCTGTTGTGATACTCGGGATTACTTTATTTGGATTATCCTCCTGTTCCGGGGTAAGGGTCCGACATGACTATGATAAGACGACCGACTTCGCTAATTACACCACTTATAATTACCCGGAAGTAATGACCACCGGGCTCAGTGAGCTGGATGAAAAAAGATTGTTGAGCGCCGTGGATTCTGCCATGCAGGCAAAAGGTTTTAAATTTTCAGAAGAACCCGATTTTCTCCTGCATATCTATAGCAGGGACTACCAGGCTGCACCTAGGAATACCGTAGGCGTTGGGGTAGGGGGCACCGGCCGTAATGTCGGCGGGGGAGTCAATATAGGACTACCCATTGGAAACAATAAAATTGAACGGGAGATCAGTTTTGATTTTGTCGATTTTCATAACAACACCTTGTTCTGGCAAGCGGTGGCTACAGATTCTTTTAAGGAGAGATCAAGTCCTCAACAACGCGAAGAGGCTTTTCATCAAATGGTTCAGAAAGTTTTTGCAAAATATCCGCCCAAGAGAGCGTACTAAACGGACTTCAGTAATCCTCCGTCTATAGGAATGGCTGTACCCGTGATATAAGCGGCCCGGTCAGAAGCCAGGAAGGTGACAAGGTAACCGTATTCATCAGGCAGACCAATCCGCTTTACAGGCACTTGTTGTTCCATATCATTTCGGACATCTTCTTCAGCTATCCCCATTTGTTCTGCTTTCTTTTGATTTAGTTGCGCTATGCGCTCCGTATCAAAATACCCGGTCAATACACTGTTAACGGTTATCCCAAACTGGCCTACATCCGTAGCAAGGGTCTTGCCCCATGTGACCACCGCTGCACGTATAGTATTGGAAAGCGCCAAGTATGTCAGGGGCTGTTTTACAGATATGGAAGCTACGTTAATGATCCGCCCCCAGTTATTATTCTTCATCTGTGTCAAAGCAAGCTGTGTAGTGTAATGCACCGTTTTAAACAGGAGATCGAAGGCTTGCTGGTAATCTTCTGTCATTTTCTCAAGACTGCTGCCTGGGGGTGGCCCCTGGGTATTATTGACCAGGACATCAACCCGGTTGTTTCGGAAATACGAATCAGCATGTTTTTTGTAAGCTTCAAAATCGGTATAATCGGTGACCAGGTACTGGTGCTTTTGTCCTTGTGAAGTGTCTAGCTGACTGACCAGCTCCTGTAGAAGGTCTTTGCTCCTGGATACTACGGTTACATTGGCCCCGCTTAGTGCTAATTGTATAGCAATGGCCCTGCCAATACCGCGACTGCTGCCGCCAACCAATGCGTTTTTGGATTTTAAATTGATTTCCATAATTCTGGTGTTAAGAGCTGAAGCCTATTTGTATTCTTCCCTGGCCGGACTAAAAATGTCCATGAGTTTGCAAGGCGTCAACGCTTTGCCACTATGAGTTGCATGAGCCGGTATGGGCACAAGTTGTCCCGGTTCGTAGACCTTTGTTTCACCGTTAAGCGTAAACTCAAAGCTGCCTTCAAGGACCTGCATGAGTTGTTCGTTCATATGCGAGTGCTCCGGCACTTCTGCGCCTTCTTCCACATCCCAGTACGCCAGGGTCATGTTCTCGGTATGAATCAGTTTGCCGTGAAATCCCGGCATGATCTCCTTACTGGGGACCTCAGAAAGTTTAATATCCATGGATTCTTTTCTTACGAAGATAAACGAAAAGCCGGCATTAGTCCAGTTTGTGGACCTGAAGCCAATACGTATCTTTACGCGCTAATACTTATACAGCATGCAAGTACATTTTATAGCGATTGGGGGCAGTGCCATGCACAACCTCGCCTTGGCTTTACAATATAAGGGCTATACGATCAGTGGGAGTGACGATGTGATCTTTGAGCCCTCCAAAACAAGATTGGAAGATGCGGGACTGCTCCCGGAAAAATTCGGGTGGTTCCCGGAAAAAATACACCCGGAAATAGATGCTGTAATACTGGGTATGCATGCCAAACCGGACAACCCGGAACTGGCAAGGGCACAGGAGTTGGGAGTCCGGATCTATTCCTATCCCGAATTTCTCTTTGAGCAATCCAAAGACAAGACCCGGGTAGTCATCGGAGGTAGCCATGGAAAAACCACGATTACATCCATGATCCTCCATGTCTTAAAATACCATGACCGTCCGGTAGATTATATGGTGGGAGCCCAGCTTGAAGGTTTTGACAGGATGGTCCACCTGAGTGAAGAAAATGATTTTATCGTCCTGGAAGGAGATGAATACCTGTCTTCGCCTATAGACCGCAGGCCTAAGTTTCACCTATACAGGCCAAATATTGCCCTGCTTAGTGGAATTGCCTGGGATCATATCAATGTGTTTCCAACTTACGAGGGCTATGTGGAACAATTTAAAATTTTCGTCGATAGTATTGTAGAAGGAGGGAGTATCAATTACAATGAAGAGGATGAAGAAGTGAAGAAAGTTGTAATGGATTCTGAGAATCCCATCCGGAAGCTGGGTTACAGTACCCCGGAATATACAGTGGAAAACGGTGTTACATTGCTGGAAACCCCTGAGGGTCCTATGCCTATCGAAGTGTTTGGAAAGCACAACCTGAGCAATTTAGCCGGGGCAAAGTGGATCTGCCAGCATATGGGCGTTGATGAGGACGATTTCTATGAAGCTATCGCTACCTTTAAAGGGGCCTCGAAAAGATTGGAAAAAATAGTGGAAACCGGTAAGGGAGTTGCTTATAAAGACTTTGCTCATTCCCCGAGTAAAGTAAAAGCTGCAACCACTGCAGTGAAATCGCAGTTTCCGGACTTACCTTTGATAGCGTGCCTCGAATTGCACACCTATAGCAGCCTTAACAAAGAATTCCTGGAGCAGTATCGCGGAGCACTGGATGATGCAGACACAGCAGCAGTTTTTTACGCCCCGGAATCGGTTGCGATTAAAAGACTGGAATCAATTTCGGCAGCAGATATCGCCGCGGCTTTGGGTCGGGAAGACCTTCATGTGTTTACAGATCCGGATGCCTTCAGGCAATTTCTCTTGGGAGAGCCTTTGCACCGTTCGGCCTTGTTGTTGATGAGTTCCGGTAATTACGGGGGACTATCGCTGGAGGAGGTTAAAGAAGCTGTATTGAAGCATTGACCTGTATCTGCCGGTGCAGTCATCTGGTCTATCCGTTGAAAATTTTTATTAATCGGGCTTTAATTTTTATAGTTGACTATCTTTAATTCATGAGACAACCTACACCTTCCTTGTCTATAAAAAATTGGTCAGAGGCTGACAGGCCTCGTGAGAAATTGATCAGGAAGGGGAAATCGGTTCTTACAGACACCGAGTTGTTAGCGATACTCCTGGGTTCAGGGAACAGAGATGAAAGTGCCATTGACCTGGCGAGAAGGATGTTGACTGATAATGAGCATAACCTGGGGAAATTAGGTCAACTATCCATTCACCAGTTAATGAATTACAGGGGTGTTGGCCAGGCAAAAGCTGTATTGATATCGGCAGCCATGGAAATGGGCAGGCGGCGGCAAATGACCGATACCGGTCTAAAGACTGCGATCAGGAGCAGCAAGGATGTATTTAAGTTGCTGCAGCCTGTACTCGGTGACCTGCCGCATGAGGAATTCTGGATCGTCTATCTCAATAATGCTAACAAGGTGGTCTATCATGCTCAACTGAGCCGGGGAGGTATTACGGGAACACTGGTAGATGTTAGGTTGGTACTTAAGAAGGCTTTAGAGCTCGGGGCAGTGGCCCTTGTTTTGGCGCATAATCATCCCTCTGGCACCTTAAAACCAAGTATTGCAGATAAACAACTGACCGAGAAACTAAAAAATGCGGCTGTGGCTTTAGATATTAAAGTGCTGGATCATCTCATTATAACAGAAACGAATTTCTTTAGTTTCGCAGATGAAAACATCTTATAGGTATGTTGCTCATTTACACCCATAAAATTACACCCAGGTTCAGCTACACCATGAAGCAGGTATTCTCCAGGATCCTGGGGATAGAGGTAACATATACCACCAAGGTAGAGGATTTCATTAAGCATGCAGGTCCTAAGATCACCTACACTAAAAAGCCCTTGCAGAACGAATTCTTTGTCCGGAGTAATGACTTGCTTTTTGAACAGGGGATCAATGATTTCCAGGTCAAACCGGAGGATTGGGACGGGGTGCCCTGTTTCTTTAAAGCGGGTGAACGCAGTAACCTTCCCTTCGACGTTTTTTCCGCTAGTTTTTATCTTTTGAGCAGGTATGAAGAATACTTGCCCCACCTGAAAGATATCCACGGGCGTTTTCCGCCCAGTGAAAGTGTCTCTTTCCAATATAACTTTCTCCATCTTCCGGTAGTCGATATCTGGGCCGGAAAAGTATTAGCCCTGCTGAAGGAACGATTTCCGGAATTGGAAGGCAAGGCGAGAAAATACCAGCACACCAGTATTATTGATGTAACTACCTCGCACAGCTATGCCCACCGGGGATTGATCAGGAGCCTTGCAGGAATGTTCCTCGATCTCGGTTACTTCAGGTTTCGAAGGGTGATTCAGCGAATTTCTGTTTGGATGCGGCTCAGCAGGGATCCCTTTGATAATTTTTCCGCCTTACTGGCTATGCATAAGGTGCATAAGGTAAAGAGTATGTTCTTTTTCCAGTTCGCGGAATATTCTACCTACGATAAGAACGTATCCCCTAACAATAATAAATTCCGGCACTTGATAAAATCCGTTGCCGATTACAGTAAAGTGGCATTGGCGGCATCATACAGTTCTTTCAGGGATATACAATTGCTGAAAACCGAAAAAATGAGCCTGAGCAATGTGATTCACAGGCCAGTGGATTATTCGAGGTTGCGTTACAACAGGGTCGATGTTCCGGTCAGTTACCGGAACCTGGTAGAGGCCGAATTCACCGACGATTTTACTATGGGATATACCCATGAACCCGGATTTCGTGCAGGAACCTGTACACCTTTCTACTTTTACGATATTCCCTTAGAAGTGCAACAGCCTATCAAAATACATCCGTTTGCTTTCCATGACTACGCCTTTCAGAACATGATGACCGAGTCTGAAATTCTCACTGAAATGGATAAACTCTGGACAGAAGTGAAAAAAGTAGACGGACAGTTCAATACCATATTTTCTAACGAATTGCTGGGTGGCAGCCACCAGGTTGACTGGCTTCGACTCTACGGGAAAGTGATAAAACGATACCATGTATAGAGAAAAGATAAAGGATATTTTTTTTGACCTGGATCATACCCTATGGGACTTTGAAAAGAACTCTGCCTTGACTTTTGAAAAGATACTGGCCGAGAACCAGGTTCAGATAGAAACCGCGGAGTTTATGAAGACTTATGCGCCTATCAACATGGCCCTATGGAAAATGTACAGGGAAGAGCGCATTGGGAAAAATGACCTTCGCTACCAACGACTTAAAAAAACCTTTAGAGCACTGAAATATCCAGTAAAAAAGGACTTGATCTATCATTTGTCTGACCAGTATATAGAGCACTTGGCGTCTTTTAATCACCTGCTGCCACATACACAGGATATCCTGGAATACCTGAAACCAAATTACCGTATGCATATCATTACAAATGGTTTCCAGGAAGTGCAGGAACGTAAGATGAGAAAATCTAACATCTTCGATTATTTTGAACACATGATCAATTCAGAGATGGCCGGTGTTAAGAAGCCAAATCCGTGGATCTTCCAATTGGCCCTGAAAAGAACCGGGGCAAATCCCGGGCAATCCATGATGATAGGCGATAACCTGGAAGCGGACATACTGGGAGCCAAGGCATTAGGGTTTAATACATTGCATTTAAATGTTCATAATGATCCCCTGCATGAACACGGTGATATGATTCACAGTCTCAGTGAAATAAAATCGTATTTGTAGAGTTATCAAATAGGAAAGAGGCAGGTAACCCCCCTGTTCTGATATAAATTACAGCCTCTCATGATGCGCAAATCCAGGGAATTAAAAGGATTAATGATCCTTCTTTTGTTGCTTATTGCAGCCTGTTCAGAGCCTACAGATTTTAACCAGGCAGACGACCTGATGCTCCAACCTGTAGTTGAAGCAAGTATTCTGTATATCGAGTCACCGGAAGAGGTGATCAACCAGTCTTCCTTTACCAGTTTTACTTACGATTTTAATTTTGACGCCTTTGGCGAAGAATTCGTGTCCGAGAACATTATAGACGGTATGATTGCCTTTGAACTGGAGAACACCACCAGTAAGCCATTTACCATAACCCTGGAATTCCTGGATGAGGCAGGGAATACCCTTTTTACGCAGATATTCCAATTAGATGCTGCCCCTACGGCAATACTATACATGGAAGTGTTTTTCGGGACACCTTCCGGGCAAGACATCAACATCATTAGGAATACTTCCGGTTTCCGTGTAACTGCTTCCAACGAAGGGGACACCAGCAGTGTTTCTTCACTTCCTGATCCTAAAATCATTTTTAGATCCAGCGCTAAATTCAGGTTAAATCTTTTATGAAGAGGCTGCTGGTATTCATATTAGTTCTTATGGGGACATGGCATGGGTATGCGCAACAGAAGCAATTGTTGTACGATCTCAGGTCGGTACCCCAGGCCCTGTTACTCAATCCCGGGATGCAGCAAGATTTTCAATGGTATGCCGGTATACCCATGCTGTCCGGCATATCGGTTTACGGCGGATCTAGCGGCATAGCTGTAAACGATCTCTTCGCAGCGGACGGATTAGATTTCACGACTAAGATCAGGGATAATGCGGTCTATGGACTCAACAAGCGCGATGAATTCAGTTCAACCTATCAACTTGAGATCTTTAACCTGGGATGGAGAGGGAGAAACAGGCCACAAAACTTTTATTCCTTAGGACTATACCACGAAGGTGGTTTTATCTTTTACTGGCCCCAGGATCTCGCTATACTCGCTTTTGAAGGCAATGCTTACCAACTTGGGAGGCGATTTAATTTTGAACATCTAAAGACCAGGGGGGATTTCCTGAATGTTTTTCATATAGGGCTGAACAGGACCATTAATGAGCAGCTGAGTATTGGGGTAAGGGGTAAATTGTATTCGGGGATACTCAGTTATTCCACCATAGGTAATTCGGGCTATTTTTTAACCGATGAAGGTCAGAACAACCTTAGGGCCAACACCATTGTGGCCGATATGGCATTGAGGACATCGGGTTGGGACAGGATACAAGAGGTTTTGAATGACGATAGTATAGATGATATGGCAGGTATCCGGCAACACCTGGTCAAGAGAGCATTCCTGGGAGGCGACCTTGGTGTGGGCTTAGACCTGGGTTTTTCTTATAACCTGGATCCCCAGACCACAATCACAGGGAGTATCCTCGATATAGGATTGATGTACCACGCAGGTGACCCGTACACTTACACCTTAAAGGGTAGTGCAACCGTAGAAGGTTTGGAGGTTATATTACCGGATGCACTTATCGATCCGGATGCTGATTTCTGGCAGAACCTCGTGGACGATATAGAAGGCTTTGTGCCCTTTGATGATAATCGCAATGCTTACCTCAGTTTCAGACCTACACAGCTGTATGCTTCGTTGAGGTATGATTACGGGCAGCCACAGGATGGAATGGGGTCCTGTGATTGCGATTACCGGAACCCCGGGAAAAAAGCAGCGGTCTATTATCGCAATGCCATAGGTGGACAGCTTTATATGATCAACAGGCCCCGGGGGCCCCAGGCTGCTCTTACTGCCTTCTACCAGAGGAGATTTGGAAATACCATGACACTCAAGGCGACCTACACCGCCAGTAAATTCAGCTATACCAACATGGGTTTAGGGTTTTCTGCACAAGCAGGACCGGTTAATTTTTACCTGATGGCTGACAATTTGCTCGCATTACAGGATGTTAGTGGAGCGCAATATGCTTCTTTACAGTTAGGCTTAAATATCATATCTTGGGGACGCAATAATTAAAGGTGCCCCATGATTAAGAATTTTTTGTCAGTTGTATTCGTTTTGGTAGTATGTAGCTCAATGTCAGCTCAGTTAAATCCATATAAATACGTGATCGTACCGGTTCAGTTCGAGGCTTTTGATAAGCCGAACAAATATTCGAGCAGTACCCTGGTAAAATACCTGTTGCAGCAAGATGGATTTAAGGCTGTGTACGATAATGATCTGCCGGCCGACCTGGCTGGCAATCAATGCCTGGGGGTGAATATGCATCTGGAAGACAATTCGGGTCTGTTCAGTACCAAGCTTCGGTTTATATTTAAAGACTGTAACGGGGCGGAGGTATTTGCCACCAAGATGGCCTCTAATAAGATAAAAGAATACCAGGAAGCCTATACAGAAGCAATTCGTGAGGCTTTAAGATCACTGAGTGTCCTTGGGTATACATACGAACCTGCTGCAGGAACACAGGATAAAGGTATTACCGTAAGTTTTAAAGACGACGTGAGAAACATAGAAGAGACAGAGAGGAAGCCTTTAAAAGAAAAACCGGTAATACAGGAGGCCACTCCGGAAGTTCAGCGCTATGAAGATAAAAGGCCGGTTCCTTCTACTTATACCAAACCCGGCGGTGTCTCTACCGGCTCTTCCAAAGAGGACGGAGATATAACTACAGAAGTACTGTATGCGCAATCTACAGATACGGGTTACCAATTGGTAGACAGTACGCCTGCTATCCGGGTTAAGCTCTATAAAACTTCCATGCCCGATGTGTACCTCGCAACTTATGGGGAGCTACAGGGTTTGGTCTTTGAAAGAGATGGTACCTGGACCTGGGAATACTACCTGGATGGCGAACTGGTGGCTAAGGAACTTCAAATCAAATTCTAAAGCTTATACTTATCCTTCCAGCGATTCTGTAAAAATGTTTTAATTCCATTCTCGCGCTGGTTATTACCTGGCTCGTAAAGCGTCTTTCCTTTCAGCTCATCAGGCATATATTCAGCATTGACAAAATTGTTGGGATGGTCATGTGCGTATTGGTATTCTTTCCCGTAGTCCAGGTCTTTCATCAGCTGTGTAGGAGCATTCCTGAGCGCCAGGGGTACAGACAGATCCCCCGAAGCTTTAACGGCTTGTTGGGCGCGGTTGATCGCCATATAACTGGCGTTGCTCTTAGGGGAGGTGGCTAAATATATCGCGCACTGGCTGAGGATTATGCGCGCTTCCGGGTATCCTATGGTGGTTACTGCCTGGAAAGTGGTATTGGCCATGACCAGGGCCGTAGGGTTTGCAAGCCCGATATCTTCAGAAGCCGCGATAAGCATGCGGCGGGCAATGAATTTTACATCCTCACCCCCCTCTATCATTCGCGCTAACCAGTAAACAGCAGCGTTAGGATCACTTCCACGAATAGATTTGATAAATGCTGAAACGATATCGTAGTGCTGTTCCCCGGTTTTATCATAGAGTACGGTATTTTTCTGGATCTTACTAAAAACCAGTTCGTCTGTTATAATTACAGGATCTCCTTCTTCAGAGGTAACCAGCAACTCGAAAATATTCAGCAGTTTGCGACCATCACCCCCGGATAAGCGAAGCAATGCTTCGGTTTCCTTTAGTTCAATTTTCCGGTTCTTCAAATAATCGTCCTTGGCCATGGCCCGTTGTAACAAGCTTACCAGGTCTTCCTGGCCAAAGGCTTTTAAAATATAAACCTGGCAGCGGGACAAGAGGGCAGGGATCACCTCGAAACTTGGATTCTCGGTGGTTGCCCCAATAAGGGTTACCCAACCTTTTTCTACGGCCCCAAGGAGCGAATCCTGTTGTGATTTACTGAAGCGATGAATTTCATCAATAAATAGGATAGGATTTTTTGTCGTGAAGAGGCCTTCTCCCTTTTTCGCTTTCTCTATGACTTCCCTGATATCCTTGACACCGCTATTGATGGCACTAAGGGTGTAGAAAGGACGTTTACTCTCCTCGGCCATGATCTGAGCAAGAGTGGTTTTACCGGTTCCGGGAGGTCCCCAGAGGATCAGGGAGGGTAACATGCCACTCCTGATCTGCTTACTCAAGGCGCCGGTGGGCCCCACTAGGTGTTGCTGGCTTATATAGTCATCAAGGGTCCTTGGTCTGACCCGTTCTGCAAGAGGTTTATTCATAGGGCAAAAATAACACAATTAAGCCGACAAAAAATGCGGTGCATGCATGGTGTAGCTTAAGAATTTTGTTGAAATAATGTAACTTCAGCCCATGGCAGAGTATTCTCAATTTCGGTACACCCCTGCGGTGATCCTGGTTCCGATGATCATGGTGCTCATCATGTGGACTGTTTTTTATATCGAAGTCCGCTTTGGGGTTAACCTGAACGAATTTGGAGTTTACCCTCGTACTGTTTCGGGTCTAAAAGGAATAGTATTCAGCCCTTTTATCCATGGATCGGTCCGTCACTTATACAATAACACCTTCCCCGTGATCATCTTACTGGCATCCTTGTTTTACTTCTACAGGGATGTCTCCTTCAAGGTCCTGCTGTGGGGAATAGTACTATCCGGGCTAATCACCTGGATTATTGGCAGGCCGTCTAACCATATCGGTGCCAGTGGACTTATCTATGTATTGGCGAGTTTTATTTTTTTTAAAGGGATAAATACCAAGCACTACAGGTTGGTTGCCCTTTCCCTGGCAGTAGTGTTTATTTACGGCGGGCTACTTTGGTATATCTTCCCATTGAAAGAAGAGATTTCCTGGGAAGGTCATTTGGGTGGGTTCCTCAGCGGGTTTCTCCTGGCTTTCCTCTTAAAGGCCAAGGTGCCGGTGAGCAGGAAATATGCCTGGGAAGCGGACGACTACGATGAATCTTCAGATGAGTTCATGCGCCAATTTGACGAGGATGGTAACTTTATAGAAACTATAAAAGAAGAGGATCCTCCACAGGTTGAATATCGCTATACCTATAAGCCCTCAGATCAGAATAAAGAGGAACAGGATTAGGCCTGTCTTTGCCGCAGTGCCTCATACAGGAACACACCACAAGCTACAGAGACGTTCAGCGAGCCTATTTCCCCTTTGAGGGGCAACCTGGCCAGCTCATCCGCACTTTTTAAAATAGAAGGACTGATACCTGTATTCTCGGATCCCATGATGATGGCCGCCGGTCCGGTAAATGACACATCGTATAGGGACTGGTTCGTTTTTTCCGTGGCTGCGATCACCCTATACCCTGACGATTGTAAATAAAATACTGCGTCTTTCAGGTGGTCTACTTTAGCGATAGGTACCCTGAATGCAGCGCCGGCAGAGGTTTTAATGGTATCTGCAGAGACGGGAGCTGCTCCCTTTTTCTGGATCACTATGGCATCCACGCCGGTACATTCGGCAGTTCTAATGATAGCACCAAAATTACGGACGTCCGAGATCTGGTCCAATAATAACAGCAGGGGAGGGGTGTCCCTTTCGCTCAGTTCTTCCACCAGGGTTTCAAAAGTATGGAAAGCGATGGGAGAAGTTAAAGCAACGACCCCCTGGTGATTACCTTGTGTAAAACGATTAAGCCTCGGCAGTGGAACATATGATGTGCTGATGCCGTTTTTACGGATCAGGGTCTCCAATTCTTTGTAAAGTGCACCCTGTAATCCTTTCTGAAGGTAAACCTTGTCTATAGGTTCATTAGCCTGTATTGCTTCTATGACTGCTCTCAGGCCATAGATCTCGGTATTTTTTTCCATGCCGCAAAGGTAGGTAATTTGTTATCTTCTTTTAATGCCATACATCAGAATCCATGACTCTGTAGTGTGATAAGAATATTAGCTTGGTAAGGAGGGTGGAGTGAGCATGCAAATTTACTTAAACGGCGCAATTCAGAGGTCATAAAAAAAGGCTGTTGCAGAACAACAGCCTTAATTGATTAACCTAATTCAAAAAGATTAGTCGACATCCCAGAAGATCTTAGTGGTCTTTTCATCTCCACCAATAGCAGACTGGGCTTTATTAAGCTCTTCCCCGTTCAGCGTTGCTTCTGATAATGGGTATAAGAACCTTGTCGGGATATCAGCTACTGTTTGCCCTTCAGGAGCATTAAGTGCCGGCTCATCCAGGAGTCTCCAGGTGGTCCAGCCTTCATAACCAATATTAAACATCGCGATCCATTTTTGGGTCCCGATCTTTTCTTCAAAATCACCGGAAGCTGTTGCGTAGGCAACTTCTGGTTGTAAGAGGTAAGCATCAGCTTCAGCTTGTGTTCCTCCCCATTCAAGGATAGAGGCTGTAACTCCTGCATTGTAGAATTCCTCTGCGGTTCCTCCTACAGCGTAACCACGTGCTGCAGCTTCTGCCAGTAAGAAGTTTACCTCTGCAGCCGTCATGATATTACCGACAAGATCGGGCTGCTTTAAAAGATCACCAATTGAAGAAGCGCTTGCCGGAGAGTTGGCACTGCCGTATTCTCCACCTACGTATTCTCCTTCAATTGTTTCAAAGTAATACTGTCGACGTGGATCATCAAGAGTGTTCAGCCTGTCTATAAATGTATCTGCTCCTACAAAGTCGTTCCTGCCACTCTGTACCAATGATACCCAAAGTGGGTTGGTGTTAGGGGCAGAGGCAAGGTACTTGATCCCGAAGTTTTCCGAGTTATCAAGGATAAGCTCACCGGCTGCAGCAGACTCAGCTAATTGCTGGGATACGGCAGGTTCTACATCAGCAAGACGCATAGCCAATCTCAGTTTCAGGGAATTCGCCGCTTTTTTCCAAAGGGCAACATTTCCGTCATAGATAGGATCCTGGCTTCCTTCAAAACCTGATCCACCGTCCATATTGGCGATTGCCTCGTCCAGGTTAGCCAAGAGCTGGTCGTAGATTGCAGGGCCAGAATCGTAGGCTGGCGTAGTATTCGCAGGATCCAGGGCCTCAGCGTAAGGTACATCGCCAAAAGTATCTACCAGGATATGGTATGCGTATACTTCCATGAAGTTGATGATCGCCAACTTGTTTTCCAGGTTTGGATCCGGGATTACCTGGTTATCTGCGATCAGGTTCTCGCGAGCACCTTTAAGATCCTGTAATACATCCCTGTAAAGGGTGTTCCATATACTACCGCCAATATTACGACCAGTCTGGTTGTACTGGCTCTCATCGGGATAAGTGGTCTGTGCCCAGTATTGAGCATACAGCCTGAATACATTGTTGTTTACACTTGATGAATTCAAGAGGTCGAACATGTTCCGGGTTCCGTTAGTGAACAAAGCACTACCGGGGACTGCTGATGGATTTTTAGTGTCTACGTTCAGACTTTCATCCACCGTACACGAGGCCATAAATGCCAGTGCACCAATTGTTGTTAAAATATATTTCTTCATTCCTGTACTATTAAAATTCTAGATTAAGGTTAAGACCAACGGTTTTTAATGTTGGGTAAGACCCGGATAAGTATCCTTGAACATTACCGGCTCCAAGTCCTGATTCCGGATCGGCAAAAGGAACATTCTTGTCAATGATCCAAAGGTTCCTACCGACTAATGAAACACTTGCTCCTGAGAAAAGGTCGTCATTGAACCAACGTTTAACAGGCAGCTTATAACTGATAGAAAGTTCTCTCAGCTTTACATAAGAAGCATCATAAACATTAAGGGCATTAGGGTTCCTGCTAGAGTTACCCCAGTAGAACGCACCTCCGTAGAAGTCTGCACGAGCACGGGTGGTGTTAGGCTGTCCGTCTTCGGTAACCCCTTCGTTCAGGATACCACCGCTGTCAGGACCGTCTGTGACGGGGTTTCTTACCGGGTTTCCAAGTTCGTTAAGCCCGGCGGTGAAATAAGGAAGCCCGGTTCCTTTTCCATAGCTGTTGTCCAGTGAGAATACATCTCCACCTTGCTGAACATCGATAAGGAAACTTAAGGTGATATCCTTATAGTTGAATCGGTTGGTTAGACCACCGGTCCAATCAGGGTTTACATTCCCGATCACCTGGTCTGATACCGCCTTGTAGTAACCGCTAGAGTTAACCACGCGTTGTCCATTCAGGAACTCAAAACCGGTTCCGCGGATAGTACCGTATGGCTCACCTAAGGTTGCGTTGATAGAGACACCACCCTGGAAGGAATTCAGTTGTAGGTTTTGTTGGTCACCGAGCAGGCTGATCACCTTGTTACGGTTCCTGGACCAGTTTACGATTACATCCCAACGGAAGTTTTCGGTTTGCACCGGTACAGCGTTTAATCCAACCTCGATACCCTTGTTCTCGATCTCACCGGCATTCACCCATCTCCTGGAGAATCCTGTGGCCGCTGTTTGGGATACCGGTAACAATTGGTCTTCAGTGTTCTTCTTGTAGGCCGTGATGTCTAATCCTAAGCGCCTGTTGAACATGTTTGTCTCAATACCAAATTCGATCTCCTTAGTGCGCTCCGGTACTAGGTCTGCATTCTGCTTAGTTCCTGGGAAAGAAGCAATGACAGAGGTTCCAAAGTTATTCAGGATGTCGTAGGTGTCAAAAACGTTATTTGCAGGCAGGTCGTTTCCTACTTCTGCGTATCCTGCACGGATCTTACCGAAGTTCAACCACTGTGCATTGATGAAGTCGTCAAACACTAAACTGGAACTAACTCCGTAGTAGTTGTAACTGTTGTTGCCATCTGGCAGTGCAGAGGAAACATCAAAACGTTCTGTAAGATCTACGTATAGCTTATTCCAGAATCCAAGTGAAGCCTGGGCGTAGTATCCTACTACTTCTTTTTTCTGCAGAACCTCTAATGGCTTAGGTACCGGGTTCCTTGAATTTACCAGCGAGTAAAGTCCTGGTGCGATCAGTCCACCGGCAGTAGACTGCTCGTAAAAGCTATAGGTTTCCCTACGCAGGTTGATACCTGTTACCCCGGCTAGGGTAATATCATCAGACAGGGTGGTGTTCACGTTGAACATCAGGTCGTAGTTGTATTCTGAAAAAGTAATGTCCTTACGGTCATACCCCGAAGATTCAGAATCTCTTAACAGGCCAAAGGGCGCTGCAACGGATCCTACTGCACGACGCTCCTCACGAAGTTCCGTGTAGGTGTCAACAGCTCCTTTAGCAGTAACATCCAACCAGTTGGTCAGTTGGTAAGTGGCAAAAAGATTACCGTAGAAACGGTTCCTGCGGTCTGTCTGGAAGTTTTTGTAACGTGTCCAGTAAGGGTTGTCCCAGTAATGTGGCTGCAAGACAGATCCACCCAAGGCGCCTTCGTGGTTCCAGGAATAGTTAAGACCTGTTTGCTCATAGATCTCTCTCTGGTCATCGATATCGACATTTACCTGCCACCACTGGCGGAATTGCGACATCAGGTTATCGCTGTACCCGGTAGAGTTCCTACCCTTGGTACGCTGAACAATAAAGTTGGCATTAGCACCAACATCAAAACGGTCGTTAACCTTAAGTGTACCACTGAGGTTAAAAGTGTTCTTGTTCAGATTCGAATTGGGAAGCATTCCCTGGGTTTCGAAGTTAGTATACCCAAGTCGATATGTCATTTTCTCGCTCCCACCTGAAACAGCAACCGAGTTGTTCATCTGGTAAGAAGTCTCGAAAAAGTCGACCGGGGTTGCTTTTCCGGCTACGTAAGGCGTAGCTTTCAGGTAGTTATCTGATTCAGGAACAAAAGCGTCCCACTGGTAAACAAGTCGGCCATCTAATCGACCTCCATAGGAGGCATCGTCATAGGTTGGAACTACAAGATCGTCTGTACCGTCCCCGTTAACATCGATATCTTCAAAGTAACCCGTAGACCCATAGTAAGGACCATATCCGGCACCGTACTCATCCTGGTAATCAAGGAAAGTCGATTTATCGATCTGTCCTACAGTGACCCCGGAAGAAACAGATACTTTAGTGCTTCCTGCCTTCCCTTTTTTGGTAGTGATGATGATTACCCCGTTAGATCCCCTTGAACCGTATACGGCAGATGCAGCTGCACCTTTCAGGATGTTGATAGAAGCAACATCATCTGGGTTAATATCCGATGCGGCGTTACCGTAATCGTAACCGGTACTACCTCCCTGCTGTGCAGCGGAGTTGTTGATCCTGTTAGAGACCGGGATACCATCAATTACAAATAAGGGTTGGTTGTTCCCTGTCAGGGAACTCACCCCACGGATCAGGAAGTTGGCAGATCCACCAAAGTTGTTATTGGCTTTAATCTGTACTCCGCTTACTTTACCTGAAAGTGAATTTACTACGTTGTCTACCTTTACAGTATTAACAGCTTCGCCTTCCAGTTCCTGGGCTGCGTAACCAAGAGACTTTTTTTCCCTTGAGATTCCAAGACCGGTAACCACAACTTCGTCCAATGCCTGGGCATCTTCTTCCATCTGGACGTCTATGGTATTTCCGGTTCCCACTTCCTTGGCAACTTCCTTCTGGCCGATATAGGTAAAGAGCAATACCTGTCCTTCACTGGCCTGGATCGAATAGTTCCCGTCAAAGTCGGACTGGGTACCGTTCACAGTGCCCTGAACCAGGATGTTAACTCCCGGTAATGGGAGGCCGGATTGGTCTACCACCGTACCGGAAATCGTTTTGTCTTGCGCAAAGGTGACTTGCGCAATCAACGCTAAGAATAGCGTCAGAATTCCACTAAGTTTTGTTTTCATTATTTGATATTTTGATTTAGCGCCTCGAAATTCTTAATAATAGCTTAGGATGTCAATGATTTGTTTAACTATCTGGTCTAAAAATGCATACTATTCTGATAGTCAGTTAAGCATGTTTTTTTGGTTAATTTATAAATGCTAAAGTCTTTATAATACTTTGTTAAACGCGGTTTTTTCTTAATCCCTGGCAGTAAGACTCCTATATTTTCAGAGTTACGGATTTCGTTAAATAGTCGACTATAATCTAAATATTTAGCTATATTTTTAAGAAATAGTTAAACAATTGATTGGGAGGATATTGTGTTTTCCGATGAAATTTGAACGGAAGAAAATTGCGAATGAGGGTTTGTGAAAGGTATTTTGGAGCGTAAGAAAGGGAATGTTTCTAAGTGGGGGTTGGGCGTATTATAAACAAAGAAACTTCCCTAGTGAGAAGTTTCTTTATTCTGTAAACTACTTAGTATTTCAGTAATGTGAGAGGTAGCACCTTGAGTAACCCAACAATTTTAATTTGTGTTGTGCTAATGACTTACTATATCAATGCCATTTTAATCTAATTCAGACCTAGCGCATTGATCTCCGGTGCCGTCTTATCGTAATGATAAGCTCTCCAGTAAAAGCCGGGACTATGGTATTGCCATACTACTTTGCCATCCCGGGTAACTTCCCAGATACCATAATCACCTTCTGTGATCATGATATTTCCATTAGGTAATGGCACTGCTCCGGATACTTTTGGAGAATAGAGATCGGGATGTGTAAAACTCCAGCTTACAACAGGTTCGTTATTAACTCCAGGCTGCAAGGAATAGGAAGGGGGTAGCTGAAGTTCGTATACGGTGGATTGAGTTATTCCATTGGAGAATATCAGCATCTTCCCGCTATCTTCTCCGCTAAGTAAATTCGGAAAATGATTATTGTTGAATAATCGTGTTCCCGCCGTGTTTTGGTAAGCTTCCGGGTTTCCGAAACGGTATATTAAGTCGCCCCCTTTGCCGTAATTACCTCCATTTTCACCGGCAGCTTCTTCGCTGGTTGTACTATGGTCAATTACCCATACTTCAGAAAAGAAATTTACACTCAGGAAAATAAGGTCGTTTTCAGGGTCATAGGCGATGCCGTTAGCATGCATAATATCGCCTTTTTCATGGGATACGTAATTGAGATCTACCTTTTGGGGATTTTCTGCAACGCTGCCAAAATTGAGTTTGTCAGGAAATAATTCCTGCACGAGGTGGTCCATGACATGCCACTCCCAGACAATTTCATTGGTTTGGGGGTTAACTTCGATAATTCCCTCTACGAATACATCCATCCCATGTCCCGAGCCTGCGGCTTCTGCTTCGGCTTGGGGTATTTTTTCCCAAACCATGGCAATTACATTTCCATTGGGAAGCAATTCCGCATCGTGATGTAATTCCGCTTCTTCAGAAGAATAATCGAAATTCCATTCGATCGTACCGTCGGCTGCCACAAATTGTAATTTGCCTCCCTGTCCCCCTAAGGCCATTTTCACATCATCAGCTTCCAGGGAAGCTAATAGTCTTCCGTCAGGCAGAAGAAATACGTCATTACCAATGTTGTTGCTCAATGCCCAGTCATAAACTCGCTCTCCCTGCTTATTGATAATGTAGACTTCATTGGAGGCTGCATTGTTCACAAGGATGTAATTGTCCATCACCAGGTCAGGAAAAAAGAAGGTGACTGGGCTTTCCGGTGTTTCACTACCCCCTTGTTCTTCCTCCTCTTCTTCCTCTTCTTCAAGAACAGGTTCTTCCGGTATGGCTTCGGGTTCTTTAGGAGCCGGATCATCTTTTTCACATGAAACCAGCAGTAAACTACACGTACATATAAAAAGCAGTAGGGGTATTCTGAAAGCCTTCATGGTATTTCTTTTATGTATAACCGGGTTAGTTTAAATTGAGGTGTTGTACGGCAATAATAAACTCCTCCTCATTTTTAATATTCAGGCCTTTTTCTTTCAGAAATGCCTTAAGCGATGCCTTATCTTCATTTTTCACCCTGGAGATTAAGGCATTGTTTTTATTCTTGATCTCGTCAATGCGATCAATTCCTTCAACCTGTAAGAAGTATTCCGTGAACTGGGTGAATTTACTGGGAACTGCTTTGACGAACGAATTCTGGGCCTTCATCCCTTCAGTGTACTTTACTCGGGTACGGCGGAATAACTTATAATCTCCCTCATCGGCCAGGGTGACCAGGTACCCGTTCATGGTCTTTCCGGTCTTGTCAATAAATGTTTTGAAAGAAAGTGGATACTTCCCGGTCATTACCCGGATCTGTTTATCCCTTGCTAATGCCTGGATAGGTTCATTGGGCAGGTTATCTATCTTGATCTCTATTTCTTCGTTCAGCGCATTATAGCGATAGAATAGTTGCCCCATCTTTTCGTCCCCGTAATACATAGTGGCGGGGAGGAAAATATCGGAGGTATACGGGGAGCCTTTAAAGTCATCACTTTCAAAGGTGCGTTTGCGCTGTGCTTCATTGATATTTCCAAGCAGTCCCTGGATCTGGGCGGCGTTCCCGCCAAAACTGGAGCCACCGCTTGAAAGGTTGGTGGGGATCTGACCTGAGGTCTGTGCGCTCATGGCCGCTGCGGCGCAGAACGTAGTTGCAAATAAAACTAGTTTTTTCAATTTTTAGGATTTTGGATTATAGGGGAATGACTTTCGTTGAACTTATAAAGTAAAGGAAAATCGTCGTTCCTCGCCATGATCAGCAGGTTTTTTTCCTTCATGGGAAGGCTGACCATTCGTTTTATGTTTCCGGCTGCATAAATTCCTGATCGGGCGTAAGATACAGAGTTATAGCCTCCCTGGGTATCTGATATCAGGATAACCCCTGAAAGTGCATCAAGCCTGGGGGTTTCTACCTCGGTTTCGTAAAGGTTGCCGGCAACAAGCATGTCATCATATCCGTCCTGGTTAATATCCATGGATACAGCATCCATTATGGGAAAAGCTTGTGCCTGTTCGGGGAGTGATACCTTTTCAAATTTCATATTCCCTTTGTTGATCAAGAGTAGAGATCTGAATTCTGTAACTTCTTTGGTGTAGGAGTTATCAATTTCTTTACCCAGGACTTCCCCAATGGAAGCTCCTGCAAACTCACGGTAGGTTTGAAATTTTTCTTTGATATGCGGCATTTGCTGGGAGGAACATTCCCGCCCACGAACGGGGACATATTTACCGTTATAAATTTTACTCAATACGATATCATTGGTGCCATTCTTATCAAAATCGGTAGCGAATACCTTAAAAGGTTTCTCCGGGGAAGGTTTAAATTTGATGTTCTTGCCGGCATTACCGATGACGTAGTCTTTTAAGCCGTCATTATTGACATCGGTCTCTGTGATAGAGAACCACCATCCCTTTTCTCCTGTATAACCCGGGGTGTCTTTCACAAGCCTGAAAGTTCCCTGCTCATTTTTAAAGAAACCTATGGGACTCCATTCTCCCACCGCGATGAAATCATCCCAGCCATCCTGGTCAAAATCGGTAACCTGTATGTCATTGATAATCCCAAAATCCACCAAACCGGGAGCTACGTTTGCACTCACGTTAACCAGGGTTCCATTATCGTTCCGGTATAAGGTAGAGGGGGCATGGCGTGGGAAATTCCAGGGGATGATCCGGTTTCCCACCAACAAGTCCTGGTCACCGTCTTTGTCATAGTCTATGGCCGTAACCGTATGCCCGCTTTCAGCATAACTCTGCAGCACAGGCAACTCAGCTTTGCTGAAATTCCCATTACCGGAATTCAGGTAAATTCGGTCCGCATAGTAGGAGGAATGATGTTCATATTCGTTTCCGCCACTCACTACATACAAGTCGAGGTCCCCGTCTCCCTCCAGGTCAAAAAAGACGGCTGCAGTATCTTCTTGCCTGGAATCTTCTTGGAAGGCCTCTATATTCAGCTGTTTAAATCCGCTTTCTTGTTGTATGAACAGGGCACCACTCTGTCCTGAAGCGCCACCGATATAGAGATCGATCAATCCATCCCCATTCACGTCTGCCTTGGCCAGTGCAGGCCCCATGGTCGACTGTTTGTAGGGGAGAAGTACTTCCATTTCAAAATCATCATAGTCGTTTTCCCGGTGCCTGTGATCCAATTGAACAGTTGCCCGGTCCAGGGCGCTGAAATAGGGTGATTGCGGCCTTGCTTCTTCTGTAAACTCAGCCTCTTCCCGCTTTGCGGTGATCACAGAGTTGCTGGCAACGCCAAATTTCCTGATTTGTTTGCCATCAGGCCATTCGATAATCAATGTATCTACCTTAGTAGCCGAGCCAAGCCCAAAATGGGCCGAATTTTCCTGGGCAGACATATACCCCCGTACCCGCTTGGTTTCAATGAATTGTTGTTGCCCATTTGCTTTAACGGTTACCTTGACGAAATCTTCCGAAGCGAGCTTTACCTTGAGAAAATTGGAGGATTTCTTATCCGCAGACCGATTCTGGTACAGGAAAGCATTTTCGTCCATATTGTTTACCACAAGGTCCAGGTCACCATCGTTATCAAGATCGCCCAAGGCAGCTCCATTACTGAAAGAAAGATCGTTTAGCCCCCATTCCTGGCCGGCCTCATGGAATTTAAGCTCTCCTGAATTTTGGTATACGAGGTTGGGAAGTTTTTCAGAAGGCATGGCGTTATAAAGCTGAGTTTTCACCTCTATGGGCACCTCGTCTCCATAGCGCTGGCGGGCCTTGTAGACTTTTTGCTGCAGATCATTGTCCAGGGCATACCTGCGATACCCGTTGGTGATATAAATATCTTTGTCCCCGTTAAGGTCAAGGTCAGACATCAGTACGGTCCAGCTCCAGTCAGAGCTTCCCATATCCAGCATATGGGCAATGTTATTATAGTGCGAATTGCCCAGGTTCAGCTGTAGTGAATTGAACATGTACTGGTAGTGGAAATCCGCTTTATTTACCAGGTAATCAAACCTGTCCGTGCTCATCGATGCCATCAGGGTTTTTGCGCGGTAATGATCACTGGAAGCCATATCCAGGACAAAGATATCCTCCATGCCGTCATTGTTGATATCGGCTACATCAATGCCCATTCCATAATAGGAGATCTGTTGAGTGAATTCTTTTATCTCATCCTTAAAAGTGCCATCACCCTGGTTGATAAAAAGAGCATCCGGGATATAATAATCACTTGCGATATAGATGTCTAAAAGACCGTCGGTATTGATGTCTGACACCATAAGACCGAGCCCGAAAATAGGGCGAAGTATTCCTGCTTGCCGGCTGACGTCGGTAAAGACTCCTCCGTCATTGCGATAAAGGTGAGAGCTGTTAAAGTATTCCGCTTCCTTGTTCTCCGCTATCATTTTGTACAGGTTGATGGGATCTACCCCGTACAATTCATTTTCGTTCATCACGATACAGTCCAGGTCCCCGTCATTATCGTAATCAAAAAAGGCAGATTGGGTACTTATACCCATGTCCGCCAGGCCGTATTGCTCGGCTTCTTCGCTAAAGGTCCCGTCTTTTTGATTGATGAATAGCAGGTTCTTCCTGCTCAACCTGGGGTTTGGTCCTCCCTGGGAGATATAGATGTCCATCCAGTCATCATTGTTGATGTCCACAAACGTGACCCCGTTAGACCAGTTCTTGCCGATATTAATCCCTGAACTCTCTGTAATGTCTGTGAACTGCAGATCTCCTTTGTTCAGGTAGATCTTATTGCCTACCTGGTTGCCGCAAAATACGACATCGAGCAGTCCATCATTGTTCAAATCTTCAACACCTACACCGGCGCCATTATAGAAGTAGTCAAAATTAAAGAGATTCTCGAGGGTGTTAAGATTTTCCTTGATATCATTGCTAAACCATAGCCCACTGGTGGCCGGATCTACCCTCTCAAATATCTGCTGTTGTTCAGCGTCGGCTATCGATGATTCATCATGAGGCTGTTCTTTGCAGCCGCCAAGGCAGCTAAGCAGAAGCATTACCAGGAAATATCTTATTGTTAAGGTATAAGGAAGACGGGACTTCATTATTCTATACGCGTACATGTGGATTTGATTGGAGGTAAAAAAGAGCTTTAAAAATACAATATTTAACCTTATAAAAACAGGGGAACCATGTTAAGATGTTCATTATTAACACTAGTTCATTTAAAGCACAAGAAGTTTTTGGATTAAATAAAAAAACCCGGGCCAATAGCCCGGGTTTCTTTTTATGATGTCCTTACCTGTTACAGGTTATCAGGACAGTAATCCAATAATTCTACTCCTGATGAAGGACTTGGTCCTGCATCTACTACAGTATTACCGTTAGCAGAAGTTAGCTGGAAAGTAACTTCCGAGTCCCAATCACCGGATTGGTACTGAACTGAAATTACTTCATCAGCGGCGCCAACCGTAAAGGTGGCTACCCCAGCTACAGCCTCACCGATGCTGTCTAATGAGTAAGCAGTTGTCTCACCGTCAATTGTGATAAGTACAGCTGCTCCGTTCCATCCGTCTCCGTATGAATCCTGCATAGCCAGTGACCATACACCTGCAGTAGGCTTAGATGGTGCACAAACTACATTAGCAGTGTACAGGAATGGAGAATTGAAATAAGATCCTGTAATAGTACCCGAGTTATCGGCGAAAGAAAAACGTCTTCCGTCAGTCAGTACTGCTTCAAAACGGATCTCAAATTGATCTCCTCCTTCTACCTCACTAGAAGGCAGGCCTAGAGCGCTTAGCATTTCATCTCCACTAATAGTGTAAGAGATCACTGGTAATCCACGATCACCTGTGCTGAATGAAGACGCAGGCAAGGTAGCAGCCAAAACCTGGGCCTTGTCATTATCTGTGCCACCGGCGGTATTATCACGATAGCCTACATATACTTCTACTTCTGCTAACAGGTCTCCGTCTTCGTGGTCCTGGTATTCCAGCTCTACACCAAAACTGGCGCCGGGAGCTATAGTACCATCAGACTGAATGGCAACCTCGTTAGAGAGTACGTTTAGAGTTCTAAGGACAACTCCTCTCGTAGTACCAGAAGTGACCTGGTCCACGATCTCATTGCTGTCTTCACAAGCTGCGAATACCAAAACGATCCCAGCTAGTATACTTCCTAATAGTTTATTTTGAAACTTTTTCATTTTTCTTCTTAGTTATTAATTAGCAGGTGGGAATGTTGGGCTCGCAGGATTGTTGTCCCAGAATACCTGCTCAGTCAACGTAGTTTTCTGTTGGATATTCGGGTTGGTGATCACCTCGTTCTGTGCATACAGGAATGATCTTGGGAATGGTCCCGGATCTGGTTCCCAGTTAGGTACCAAAGTGGTAGGGAAACCGGTCAGCCTGTAATAGTTGTAGGCTTCTGTCGCTCCACCAAATAAGGTGATAAAATATTGCTCTGCAAAGATGTTTTGCTGATCATCTCCGCTTGCAGCTAAATAAGCAGCCACCGTATCGGAAATGTATGTATCTACATCTGTCTGGGATGGTGCAACTGAAGAATCTGCATTGCTATCAAGAGAACCGAATGACTGAACTTTAGCGATGTGTTTCTCGAGACCAGCTTCCATGAAGTTAGCCTTTTCAGCAGGGCTGCTCGCCATGATTCCTCTCCAGAAATCTACATAAGCAGCTAAAATGATAGGCTCAATTCCGGCTCCGCCGCCACCTAATCCTAGGCCAACGGTTCCAAAGCTGTTGTCATCAAAACGTCCACCTGCAGGGTATACACCTACGGCAACCCTTGTAAAGTTGTCCGGAGGAGTTCCTTCGTCATTTCCGTGAGTTCTACCCCAGTATCCATTAGGTACGCTACAGTAAGTATAACCCCCATCCTGGAAGTGCTGTGGTGGCACCGCCAGAGAACATGCAAGAGTCTCCTCATTAGCAGGAGCATCTGCACCTGGTGTAGCGTCTACCTGTCGGTAGAAGTAGTAACGTATTCTCGGATCACCTTTATCCAACATTGTTTCCATCAACCAGTTAGACTGGTAAATGTTAGCTCCTGAAGGAGTATAATCCGCTGCGTAATCCGGATGACGATCATCAGGTTGTAATTCACTGGTACCGTAAGCAAATTGAAAATCATCATCATTGTCTGCGATAAAATCTCCGCCTGCGATGATGCTGTTAAAAGTAGCAGTATCACCTGTAAGAACGGCAGCCCTTAAACGAAGGGTGTTGATCAGCTTGATCCACTTGTCAGTGTCACCACCATAGAACATATCGGTAGCGCCTTGGGTAGCAGGTCCGGAAGCTAATAAAGCTTCAGCTTCATTTAATAAGCCTTGTGCGGCTGCATAGATCGCAGGACCGTCATCCAGGGTAGGAGCAGGAAATTCTACCGGCTGTAAAGCCTCGCTCCATACTGCCTGGCCAAGGTAATCTGCTAATTGGAAAAGGTTGTGTGCTGCAAGCACTTTACCAACTCCTATGTGGAATGAGTAATCAACATCGGTCTGCGAATCGATCAACTCCAGGTTCTGGATATTGGTCAGAATACCTACGTCTACTCCTCTTCCTGGACCGTTGCCCCCACCACTGTAGAAGCGTGCCCAGATGCCGTTAAAAGTAGCACCGGAATAGTTGTTAAAGTAGTTACGACCAAACATATAGTCGATACGAGTTACTGCAGCGCCAATGTCGCTGATCGTACCCTGGTTGGTTGCGTAGGCTAACTGAATAGAATTCAGCAACAGGTTAGGGTCTGCCTGGTCAGAGGCAAGGTCGTTCGGACTCACACGTAAGTCCAAATCTGTCGTTTCACAGGCCTGGAATAACCCTCCCGTGATAAGGACAATCGTAATATATTTAAATAGTTTTTTCATAATTTCTATATCATTAACAATTTTTATTAGAAAGAGGCTTTAACACTGACTCCATATCTCCTTGAGCTAGGCCCGTTGATAAAGTCGAATCCTCGCCCGTTACCAATACCAACACCTTGTACGTTAGGGTCAAAGTTGGCTCCGTCAGGAGTGTTGTATGCATCGTACCACAGGTTAAATCCTTGAGCGGTGATGCTCAGTGATCCAAATGGGGTTCTGTCTAGGAACTTTTTAGGGAATGTATACCCTAAAGAAACCTCTTGCAAACGGATTACAGAAGCATCGTATATCCTGGTCTCGGTAGGTCCGAATAACAGGTTGCTAAAGTAGTACGTAGAGTTGTTGATCTGAACATTGTTAGGCTGACCAGTCGACTCCTGTACTCCCGGAAGGATGTAAGTCGCCAGACGATCTTCTGTCTCAACAATAAGACCACGACCCAGAAGTACCCCGATGGTACTGGAAAGGATATCTCCCCCTTTAGTGTGGTTCACCTGAACCCCAAGATTCCAGTTCTTATACTTAAGCGTGTTAATGAAGTTCATGGTGTAATCAGGAACAGCGTCTCCGACAATTGGAACGTTTCCGTCAAGATCCTGCTCAACGACTACATAGCTACCTGAAGAGTTTACAAGGAAGTTTCCGTCTGCATCTCTTCCGATAGCAGTACCAACAATTGTACCCAGGGACTCACCTTTGATCGCTGCGTTTGAACCTCTGAACAATCCTCCGCCTACAGCCAAACTACCGGCGTAAGCGATGAAATCCTGCTCCTGCTCTGTAACAATCTCGTTGTTAGTAAAGAAGTTCACCCTGGAATTCCAGCTGAAATTCTGTCCTTTAAAGATGTCTACCCCAAGATCAGCTTCAAATCCACTGTTCTTGATCTCCCCAATGTTACTTTGGGTGAAAGAGAACCCGGTTGAAGGGGAAAGTGGCTCAGTAACGATCAGGTCATTAGTCCTCCTGTCAAAATAGGTAAGATCTATAGACACCCTGTTCCTCAGTATACGTGATTCTAAACCAACTTCGTACTCCTCCAGAAGCTCAGGCTTCAGGTCAGGATTGGCACGGAAGTTATCCGTCTGGTTGGTCGTGATAGATCCACCTGTGATCGGGTCATTGTAAACTAAGGTATTTTGCTGTACTACGTTAACTGTAGGATACCCTGTTGGGAAGGTAGCCGATGTACCGTAGCTGGCACGTAACTTAAGGAAATTTAATCCACCTTCGCTACGAAGCCCGTTAAAGGCGGTAGTTGGAAGGAAAGACAAACTAACTCCTGGATACGTCTTGTTGTTATTTTCAGAGGTCAGGTTAGATACCCAGTCAGTTCTTGCCGATACGTTAAGGTAAAGGAAATCATCATAGTCTAAAGTAGCCTGTCCAAGAACACCTACAATATTTCTCTTCTGAGAGAATTGCAATGGTGTCTGGTTCTCGTAGTTGAAGTGCCTTTTGATCCCGTAAACGATCTGCCCGGTAGAGGAAACCCCAGAGCGGTCAAATTCGTCAGATCGGGAAGTGGCACCTACTGTGAATGTCATTCCCAGCTTTTCTGATAATTCATAATCACCGTTCAATGAAAGGAAATGTTCCCAGATGGTGTTGTTGTTATCATAGGTTTGTAAGAATCCGAAGATCGCTTGGGTAAATTCTACCCCACCTTTATTAGATCCGTTAATGTTACGCTCGTTGTAGAAATCAAGACCTGTTCTCCAGTTAAGGTTAAGGTTATCATTGATGTTATAGCTCAACTGAGCGTTCCAGAAGATACGGTTGGTCAACTGTCGATAGGTTACGTTCTTCGCAGTCCATCGTGGGTTGATAATGTCGTTACCATTACGGTAGTAAACACTGGAGCCATCGATAGGATTTTCAAAAGGAAGTCCCATCAAGTCCACTGAACGTGGTGTAAAGAGAACGTTACCATAAACAGAAAGTCCGTCTGTACCGTTACCCCTGGAGGATGCGATAGGAGGAGTTCTATAATCTGTTCTTGAGTAGTTCATAGCACCACTCACAGTAAATTTATTTGACAACTCTGAGCGACCACCGATAGAAAGGTTGGTTCTTTTCAAGGAGTTTCCAGGTGTAAACCCTATGTCATCAAGGTGTCCAAGGTTAACGTTATAGGTTGTTTTTCCACCTTCACTACCTCCGGCAATGTTGATAGAAGTATTGGTAACGTGTCCTGGTCGGAAGAACTCTTCAACAGAGTTGTAAGGTTTCCAGTCGTAACGAGCTCCCTGTAATTCAGGGAATGCAGCTCTTGTAGAAGCAACTGCGGTAGTAGAGTATGGATGCTCAAGGGTCCCGTTATCATCAATTGCTGGTTGGGCTCCCCATCCTGCAGTACCGCCTCTGTCAAAACTTGGCCCCCAGTTAGAGAAGAACCAACCGAACGACTGGTCAAAACCGTTACCGTAAGAATCCTGGTACTCCGGCATGGAAGCCATCTCGTTAGTATAAAAAGATTGGTTAACGGTGATTTCTGTTTTCTTCTTTCCACCGGAAGCAGCACCTGCTTTCGTGGTGATCAGGATCACACCGTTCTTACCCTGGGTTCCGTAAAGGGTTGCTGCTGCAAGACCTTTAAGTACCTCAACACTCGCGATATTGTTTGGATCTATATCAAGGAAACGAGAAGAACCGGTGTTACCACCGATAAAGCTTCCTGTGGCGTTGGTGTCGTTACTGAAAGGAACGCCGTCTACAATGAATAAAGCCTGGTTACTTCCACTAAAGGAACTAAGCCCCCTAATAGTAACGTTGGTTGCAGATCCCGAAGCACCACCCGCAGATGTGATATTTACCCCGGCAGCTTTACCAGAGAGTACCCTGGCGACGTCACCCTCGGAACGTGATTCAAGCTGTTCCTGGCCTACGGAGGTCACCGCATATCCCAGTGCTTTCTTTTCACGCTTGATACCCTGAGCGGTCACGACCACTTCTTCCAGTGCTTGCGCGTCCTCGGCCATTTGCACATTGATAGTGTTGCCTGCTCCGACGGTCCTTGTTTCCTCTCTTTGTCCAATGTAGGTGTAGAGCAGGGTCTGCCCTTCAGCCGCACTGATCGAGTAGTTACCGTCAAAATCGGTCTGGGTACCGACTGTGGTTCCGCTGACAACGATGTTAACGCCAGGTAGGGGCAGGCCGTCTTGGTCTGTAACCGTACCTGAAATCGTCTTTTCCTGTGCAAACGATAGATGCACAACAAACGCTAATAATAGCGTTAAGATTCCATTAAAACTTGTTCTCATTGTATGATTATTTGAATTAGCTAGCCGCTAAAATCTTAATTCTGTGTTAATAATCCAAACTAATTTTAATAAAATTTTAGGCTTTAGAGTGCGAATCTGTTACTAAAACATGGGCCTTGAGAGCATATCCTTAAGGATAAGTGTTAAAAGTCTTGCGAATACCTTTGAGATACTTCTAAAACGCTGTGAATAAGTTGGTTAAAGCCTTTATTATATGCATAATCTGCATAAGTGTCAAGAAATCAGGAAAGTGCCAAAAGTGGGTGCGGAGGGCTGTAGGCAGGGGAGTGGATGGTTTTAATGTATATTGTGATATTGGTGCGGAAAAAGTGGTTCAGATGCGTGCTTTCAAGCCCCTTAAATGACTTGGAAAAACTGTGAATATTAAAGCTATGGATGGTATCATTCTGATATATGAGCGGTATAAATTGACTTATGAACTGCAAAACAGACCGAATTTATGGAATGGCATAAATAAAAAAGTGGAGCCTACATAAAAATGTAAACTCCACTTTAATTGTTGTTAATCTGTATTAAGCCTGGAAAGCTCCAGGACTTAATCTACATCCGCAATGTTCACGGTCTGAGAGCGGAGGGAGGCGGTACCTCCACGTCCTACTTCAACAGTACCCTGCCCATTGGATGCGCTCAGTAGGGTAACCTCCAGCGTCTTGCTTCCATCGGCCACACCGTCTGTCAACAGGGTGATATCGATATCTGCATTAGGTGGTAATCCATCCAGGTTTGCTTCCGGACCCGGTTTACTGATGATGACAGTACCCCCGGCGCTGTCGGCTCCGTCTACTGTGAAGTCTTCACCAAAGACAGCTGATCCGCTAAAGCCATAAGTTACAGTAACATTACTCACTGTTCCCCCGGGAATCTCCACATTAAGGCTAACACTTCCTGCATCTTCCGCGGTATCCACGGGGGCGATAGAAGAGCTGGCTCCAGGAGCACTGAACGCTACATAGGCCGGTAATTCCTCAACCGAAAGGCCTCTGTCATCAAGGTCATAATCCTCGGTGCATCCGGTAAAAACCAGGGCCATAGCGATTATTGTATAAAGTATATTTTTCATTTTTCTCAATTTTTATAAGTTTTCAAACCACATGGGTACGTCTGTATTCTTGTTCGCCGGGGTGTTAGGGTTACTTCCCACTTCATCCGGAGGATAGTTGAATCGCTTCAGGATCGTCGAAATTGTAGACGCCGGTGGTGTTGCCAGTACCGGGAATTGATTTCTCCTTACTTCGTTCCATGCTCTTACAGGCATCAGGAATGATGCCAGGAATTGTTGCTCAAAAACATCATTCGCTGTCGGAGGTGCCAGGCTGGCTACGTAAGCATCTATCTCTGCATCAGATACCGTAGCGATCACACCCGGGATATCTTGTCCCCACCACTTGATGTTGTTCCTTACGCCATTCCTGTAATTCTCATCCGCAGATCCGGCAGCGGCAAACCCATCAAGGGCAAGTTCTGCTTTGTAAAGGTCGATCTCCGACGGCAGCATAAGCATATCCGGCAATGTTGCGCGGATGATGTTGTTGCTTAGAACTGAGGTGGATGGATCTGGAAACTGATCGATACCCGGTGCTGGCAGATCGTTCCTCGCTACCCAAAGGTCATAACGTGGATCCCCTGAACCCCTCAGGATCTCATCGATAGGATCGCCAGGTCCGAAAACATTCTGGCTCTCGTTATCCGGTCCAAAGAAGGCAGTGATAATAGTCAGCATACCATTCTGAGCCCCGGGTTGTCCGGAATACTCCAGGAAGGCTGCTTGTCCATTACTCTCCATCAAGGGTTGGTTAAGCGTAGCATTGATCTGGGCATCCACATTGGCGCCTCCACTTCTAAGCATCATCAGTGCTCGTAATTTAAGTGAATTTGCAAGGATTCTCCAGCTGGCCATATCGCCACCATAAAACATGTCGCTGTTCGCGGTGATGGCAAAATTACCTTCTGCCGGACGACTGTCAATTAAAGCAATAGCTTCGTCGTACATATCAACGATCCCGTTAAGGACAACTTCCTGCTCAT
Source organism: Zeaxanthinibacter sp. PT1 (assembly GCF_028464225.1). GTDB lineage: Bacteria > Bacteroidota > Bacteroidia > Flavobacteriales > Flavobacteriaceae > Zeaxanthinibacter. The sequence goes on along the minus strand of NZ_JAQPCN010000006.1, from coordinate 58,717 downwards.
CGAATTCTGGTGATGGAAATTCCTGGCCGTTCAAAGCTTGGGTAAACGGAATTTCTTCCCAGAGGCTGGTCAGCTCATAAAAGATATGCGCGCTAAGGATGGTTGCAATTGCATTTACATTATTACTGGTAGGGCCTGCAGCTTCTGCATCGGCCTTCACCAGCGATAGGTTACCGAGGATCTGGTTGTACATCATCCCCCAGGTGTTCCCGGTAAGGAAGATAGAAGTGTTTCCGTTTTTCGGGCTGTTAAAGGTATCCGAAATATATTGAGAAACATCAGGGATCCTGGTTCCTAATTCGGTCACCTTCCTGGACGAGTACTGTACGAACACGAAAGGCAATACCGCGTTAGGGTCGGCAGAAGTCGCTGCCAACGGATCTGTATTGATATCGAGCTTTTCATCGCAAGACGATAAGGCGCCGAATGCCAATACAAATGAAAGTAATATATATTTTAATCTTTTCATCTCTATTTTTTTTTAGAACGTTAACTTAACATTGAAACCGGCACTCCTTGTAGAAGGAATACTTGCTCTTTCTACACCAAAACCGTCTGCACCGGATCCGAAAAGCGTAGCTTCCGGGTCAATGTGTGGTACTTCAGAATAGATCAGCAGAAGGTTACGTCCTTCTATACCTACAGACAGTCCTTTAATGAAACCGTCTCCCAGCATGTCTGAAGGGAAAGTATAGGATAGTCCTGCTTCTCTTAATTTTACATAAGAGGCGTCGTAAACGTAAGGCTCGGCTACACTGTTGTCATTGAGCGACGTCCAGAAATCCTGGGCGTTCAATAAAGGTACATCATTATCCCTTCTGTCGATAATGTTTCCGTCGCCATCCCTGGTAACGATAACACCTTCTGTGTCTATGAAGGTACCTTCACGATTCAACAAGGTTTCCTTAACCAATCCACCTGTCTGTAAGGATTCAACGGTAGAGGACTTAATAACTCCTCCCCATTTTACGTCGGCTGTAGCATAAAGGCTCCATCCTTTGTAAGCAAAGCTGTTTACCCATCCTGCAGTCCAATCCGGTAATACGGATCCTAGCGTTGTAGCTTCACCGGCTTGCCTACGACCTGTATTAGGGTCGATGATCGGGCGGCCTGTCTCCTCGTCCCGTAGGTGAGGGAAAGCATATAGCTGGAATTCCTCTCCGGGAACAGCAACTACCTGAACACTGTTAAAAGCTGAGGCGATTACCACGCGCTCTAGTCCTTCTGTCAATGAAATCACTTCAGATTCCACCCTGGAGAAGTTCAGCGCAGTATTCCATGAGAAGTCACCGGCAACCACAGGTGTGGCATCAATAGCGATCTCGAATCCTTCCTGATCTACACGTCCAACGTTTTGCGTTCTGAAGGCAAAACCTGTTGATTCCGGGATAGGAATATTAAGGATTTGGTTTTCGTTCTTATTATTAAAGTAAGCCATATCTATACCTAACCTGCCGTTAAATAGTTTCAGGTCCAGACCAAATTCGTAAGAGGTCTGTTCTTCCGGTAGCAGGTTCTCGGCAGGAATGGTATTAGAAGCCGAGTAGGCCAATGCCCCGTTGAACGGGAAATTCAGGTTTAATCCATACTGTCCTGTAGCGGTTGTTACCGGGTTGAAGTTAAAGTTCAGGAGGTAAGGGTTGGTATCATTACCTACCTGTGCCCAACTGGCCCTGATCTTACCAAAGGTTAGGAAATCACTGTCTATCCCAAGAGCATCTGTAAATACAAACGCTAAACTTGCGGATGGATAGAAATATGAATTGTTATCCTCCGGAAGGGTAGAGGAGTAGTCATTTCTTGCGGTCAGTGTCAAAGTAGCCCAGCTCTTATACCTAAGCTCGGCAGATCCATAAATACCGAACAGCCTTGATTCTGCGAAGTCACGAACCGGGATGGTCTGTGCTGCGTTGGCAGGGCTGAATAGTTCCGGGATCAGCAGGTCTACACCTTGAATTTGCTGTCTTTCAAAGATCCTTGAGTTGTACTGCATACCTCCAAGGATATTAAAGCTGAAGTCCTCACCCAGGTCTGTGTCGTATGTGGCGATCACATCAGAGGTAAGTTCGTTCCTGCGGATGTTATCAGAGATGAAATCTCCGAACAATCTTCCGACGGTACCTTTGCTGTTCTCGATCAGTCGACGGTCATCCTGCAAGTCGGCACCTACCCTTGCGGTAAGGCTGAACTTTTCCCACGGCTTAAAGGTCACCTGGAAATTACCAAAGATACGGTCATCGTCCCTGTCATTAGCATTTTCATTCCTGATCCAGAATGGGTTGTTAGTCTGGTTCCCGTTGTTCGCTGTAACCAGGTTGATCTGGTTGCCACTTTCGTCGATCCATGGGCGGAACAGACGCTGGTCTAGCGTGCTGCTGAAAGAGCTGTAGCTTATAATGTTTGGGTCGTTTGCTCCGGTAGCACCTGTACCGCGACTCTGAGTGGTGGTGTATTGTACACTGAATCTTGATTCCAGTTTTTCATTGTGCTTCACCCCGGCATTCAGGCCGATGGTGATCCTGTCCAGGCTAGATCCCGGAAGTATACCGGTCTGGTTAGTGGAAGTTAAACTCAGCCTGTAATCAAATCGCTGGTTGGCATCCGCCACGGCAAAGTTGTTTATCCTGGTGATCCCCGTTTGGAAGAAATCATCTATACCGTTATTAGGGACTGCAGTAAGTGGTCCTCTTTCCCCGGTAATTGGGAGATTGTCTACGGTTTGGCCAACGATCTTAGGTCCCCAGTCAAATCCGACAGAACCGGCATCGTACTGCCCATTTGATCCCATGGCGTATTCTTGCTGGTAATCCGGAGTTCTGAAAAGAGTCTCGAATCTTGTGGTAGAATTCACGGTAACTTGTGCTCCGCCACCTTCACCAGAAGCTCCTCTTTTAGTGGTAACGATAATAGCACCACCTGCTGCCCTGGATCCGTATAGTGCCGTTGCGGCAGCTCCTTTAAGAACGTTGATCGATTCTACGTCATCAGGGTTGATAACCGATGCTCCGTTGGCAAAATCCCTTGTTCCTGAGATCCTGCTCCCGTTACCCGGTGTCTGTGAATCATTGATAAGGACGCCATCCACAACCCAAAGCGGGTTATTACGTCCTGATAAAGAGGATACCCCACGGATAATGATCTTGGAGGAACCACCAAGGTTACCACCGGTGTTGGTGATCTGTACCCCGGTTACTTTTCCTTGTAGTGAATTAACGATGTTGGTTTCCCTCGCTTTCACCAGTTCTTCGCCTTTTACGATGTCTGTACCGTAACCCAGGGTCCTGGTTTCCCTTTGAATACCCAGGGCGGTTACAACTACTTCTTCTAAAGCTTCGGCATCTTCTTCCATCTGAACATCAATGGTGTTTGATGCGCCTACTGTTCTTTCTACGGTCTTCTGACCCAAGTAGGTGTATCGCAGGGTCTGGCCTGTACTGGCCATGATGGTATAATTACCATCAAAATCCGTTTGTGTTCCTGTGACCGTACCTGCAACGATCACATTAACACCAGGTAAAGGCTCACCGGACTGGTCCGTGACCGTACCTGAAATCGTTTTCTCCTGGGCATAGGAGAAACTCATTACTAATGCCAGTAACGGCATTAGCATCCAAGTTAATTTAGATTTCATTTATTTGGTTTTTGAATTAGTGGGCACAAAATCTTAATAATTCGTTAATAAACCAAGTGATTTTTCACAAATTATTAGGGATTATTTAATAGGAATGGGAATCTAAAGGATGAAAATTCCCAATTCTTGACCAAAAACGTTAATAGGTTCGGAATAGATAACCGGGCTTTAGCTCAGCTGAAGGATACTAAAATCATGGAAGTAAATAAATTTAAACCATGCGCCGAAACACCCTGGTAAGGATTTTAGACTGCCGGGTAGAATCCTATTCAGGTCACCGGATTTATACCTTATATATATAGGTAAGAAAGATCTTTGGGCTAGAAGGGTGGAGCTTATTTGCAGGACTGTGTAAAAAAATGAGAAATTTAATGGCTTAGCATTTGAATTATAATGAATTATTCCTACATTTGCCAGCCCTTAAAAGAGGGGATTATATTAGACATAAATTATAGTATGCCAACAATTTCACAATTAGTACGAAAAGGAAGGGCCACAATTACCAAGAAGAGTAAATCGGCTGCTTTAGATTCGTGCCCCCAGCGAAGAGGGGTGTGTACACGTGTGTATACCACTACACCAAAGAAACCAAACTCTGCTATGCGTAAAGTAGCAAGGGTGAGGTTGACTAACGGTAAAGAGGTAAACGCGTACATCCCAGGTGAGGGACACAATCTGCAGGAGCACTCGATAGTATTGGTTAGAGGCGGAAGGGTGAAAGATTTGCCAGGAGTTAGATACCACATCGTTAGAGGTGCTTTGGATACGGCAGGAGTTGCCGGGAGAACCCAACGACGATCTAAGTACGGAGCAAAACGCCCTAAAAAGTAATTTGAACTTTTAAGTTGAAGAGATGAGAAAAAGACAGGCAAAGAAGCGGCCTCTTTTACCGGATCCAAGATTCAATGACCAGTTGGTAACTAGGTTTGTGAATATGATGATGTGGGACGGGAAAAAATCCGTAGCCTTTAAAGTGTTCTACGATGCAATGGATATCGTAGAGGAAAAAAAGACGGACGACGAGAAGTCGGCCTTGGAACATTGGAAAGAAGCGTTGTCTAACGTGATGCCTCACGTAGAAGTGCGAAGCCGCCGAGTAGGTGGTGCTACCTTCCAGATCCCGATGCAGATTCGTCCGGACAGGAAGATTTCTACTGCGATGAAATGGTTGATCCTGTATGCGCGTAAAAGAAACGAGAAATCGATGGCCCTTAGGTTGGCTAACGAGGTCCTTGCAGCTGCCAAAGAAGAAGGTGCTGCCGTTAAAAAACGTGTGGATACTCATAAGATGGCAGAAGCGAATAAAGCATTTTCCCACTTTAGATTTTAATTACTGAAATGGCAAGAGATTTAAAATATACAAGAAATATAGGGATCGCGGCACATATTGATGCCGGTAAAACGACCACTACGGAACGTATCCTTTTCTATACGGGTGTAAGCCACAAGATTGGAGAAGTTCACGATGGTGCTGCGACCATGGACTGGATGGAGCAAGAGCAGGAGCGTGGTATTACCATTACTTCAGCAGCTACTACCTGTACCTGGAACTTCCCGATGAAAAACGGACAGGTCGTAGATGAGACCAAGCCGTATAACTTTAACATTATTGATACCCCCGGTCACGTTGACTTTACCGTAGAGGTGAACCGTTCATTGCGTGTACTTGATGGGTTGGTATTTCTTTTCAGTGCGGTAGACGGGGTAGAGCCTCAGTCTGAGACTAACTGGAGACTTGCTGACAACTACAAGGTACCACGTATCGGGTTCGTTAACAAAATGGACCGCCAGGGATCTAACTTCCTGAACGTGTGTAAGCAGGTTCGCGAGATGTTGAAGTCTAACGCGGTGCCAATCGTTCTACCAATCGGTGATGAAGCGGATTTCCGTGGAATTGTTGACCTGGTAAAGAACCGTGCGATCGTATGGCATGAGGACAATTACGGATCTACTTTTGACGAGATCGATATCCCCGAGGATATGGTGGCAGAAGTTAAGGAGTACCGTGCTCACCTGATCGAGGCAGTTGCTGAATACGATGAAAACCTGATGGAGAAGTTCTTCGAAGATGAAGACTCTATCACTGAGGAGGAAGTACACGCTGCATTACGTGCTGCGGTTATGGACATGAGCATCATCCCGATGATCTGTGGTTCTTCCTTTAAAAATAAAGGGGTGCAGTTCTTATTAGACGCTGTATGCCGATACCTTCCTTCGCCTATCGATAAAGATGCGATTGTAGGTGTTAACCCAGATACTGGGAAAGAAGAAAAAAGAAATCCTGATCCTAAAGAGCCTTTCGCGGCACTTGCTTTTAAGATCGCTACAGACCCCTTTGTCGGTCGTCTTGCTTTCTTCAGGGCTTATTCCGGAAGACTTGATGCTGGTTCTTACGTGCTGAACAATCGTTCCGGGAACAAAGAGCGTATCTCAAGGATCTACCAAATGCACTCTAACAAGCAGAACGCTGTAGATTTCATCAACGCTGGTGATATCGGAGCTGCAGTAGGATTTAAAGATATTAAGACAGGAGATACCCTTACCTCTGAGAAACACCCTCTTATTTTAGAGAGTATGGATTTCCCGGACCCGGTAATCGGTATCGCTGTTGAGCCTAAAACTAAGGCTGATGTGGATAAGATGGGTATGGCTCTTGCTAAATTAGCGGAAGAGGATCCAACTTTCCAGGTTAAGACCGATGAGGCTTCAGGACAGACCATCATCTCCGGAATGGGAGAGTTGCACCTGGACATTATTGTAGACCGTATGCGTAGGGAGTTCAAGGTTGAGTTAAACCAAGGGCAGCCGCAGGTGGAATACAAGGAAGCTATCACTAGGCAGGCGAACCACAGAGAGGTTTACAAGAAGCAGACCGGTGGTCGTGGTAAATTCGCGGATATCGTCTTTACTCTTGAGCCAGCTGAAGAAGGTAAGCCAGGACTAGAATTTGTGAACACCATTAAAGGTGGTAACATTCCTAAAGAATTTGTCCCATCTGTTGAGAAAGGATTCAAGGAAGCTATGAAAAACGGGCCATTGGCCGGATTTGAAATGGACGCCATGAAGGTTACCTTGAAAGACGGATCTTTCCACCCTGTGGATTCTGACCAGTTATCATTTGAGCTGGCGGCTAAGCTAGGGTACAAAGAGGCGGCTAAAGCTGCAGGAGCAGTATTAATGGAGCCGATTATGAAATTGGAAGTACTTACCCCGGAAGAAAACATGGGTGATATTGTTGGAGACCTTAACCGTCGTCGCGGACAGGTGAACAATATGTCTGACCGTGCCGGAGCTAAGGTGATCAAGGCTGATGTTCCATTATCTGAGATGTTCGGTTACGTAACCTCGTTACGTACACTATCATCCGGTAGGGCAACTTCAACCATGGAGTTCTCTCACTACGCAGAGACCCCTTCCAATATTGCAGAAGAAGTTATTAAGGCAGCTAAAGGCGTAACCGCTTAAAATTTAGGTAGATGAGTCAAAAAATTAGAATAAAACTGAAATCTTACGATCACAACCTGGTAGACAAGTCTGCTGAGAAGATCGTGAAAACGGTAAAGACTACCGGTGCAGTGGTTACGGGACCAATTCCACTTCCAACGCACAAGAAGATCTTTACGGTGCTTCGTTCACCTCACGTGAACAAGAAGAGTAGGGAGCAATTTGAGCTTAGTTCTTACAAAAGGCTGCTCGATATTTACAGCTCCTCATCGAAGACCATCGATGCGCTGATGAAGTTAGAGCTTCCCAGTGGTGTTGAGGTCGAGATCAAAGTGTGAGGCTGACACCTGGCGAAAGACGATAGTCTTTCGGAACATGTCCTGAGCGTTTCGCGAGGGAAAAACGGTAACAAAAATAGATTCGGGGTCGAATTATTTTTGACCCTGTTTTTTTGCTTCAAAGAGAAGCAGTTTTAAATAAATGTAATCAATTAATTAATTAAAGTATGTCTGGGTTAATAGGAAGAAAAGTAGGCATGACCAGCATTTTCGACGAGAATGGAAAGAACGTTCCATGTACGGTGATCGAAGCTGGGCCATGTGTAGTTACCCAAGTCAGAACCGAAGAGGTCGACGGGTATTTTGCCCTTCAGCTTGGTTTCGATGACAAGGCAGAAAAGCGTGCTAATAATGCCGAGAAAGGGCATTATAAGAAAGCAGGCGTTTCTCCCAAGAAAAAAGTCGAGGAATTCAAGTATTTTGAAGAGGGTAGGTTTAAACTGGGAGAAACAATAAGCGTTGATCTTTTCCAGGAAGGTGATTTTGTAGACGTATGTGCTACCTCTAAAGGAAAAGGTTTCCAGGGGGTTGTAAAACGTCATGGATTCGGCGGAGTTGGACAGGCCACACATGGTCAGCACAACCGTCTACGTGCTCCAGGATCTATTGGAGCTGCATCTACACCATCTAGGGTATTTAAAGGAATGAAGATGGCCGGCCGTATGGGTGGCGAACGTGTCACTGTTCAGAACCTCAGGGTACTGAAAGTGGTTCCAGAGAAGAACCTTTTGGTTTTAAAGGGTTGTGTGCCCGGTCATAAGAACGCTTACATAACGATCGAGAAATAATGAAGGTAGCAGTTTTAGATATCAAAGGAAAAGAGACAGGGAGAAAGGTAGACCTTTCCGATGCTGTTTTCAAGATAGAGCCCAATGAGCATGCCATTTACCTGGATGTTAAGCAGTACCTGGCGCACCAGCGTCAAGGAACTCACCAGTCTAAAGAGCGTGGAGCCATTGCGGGTAGTACCAGGAAGATCAAAAAACAAAAAGGTACAGGTACCGCAAGGGCCGGTAGTATCAAGTCACCTATCTTCAGGGGTGGGGGTCGAATTTTTGGTCCAAGAAGCAAGGATTACAGCCAGAAACTGAACAAGAACGTTAAGCGTCTTGCAAGGAAATCTGCCCTTAGCATCAAAGCCCAGGAGAACTCTCTGATGGTCATCGAGGATTTCAATTTTGAAGCCCCAAAGACCAAAGATTTCATCCAGGTGCTAAAGTCCTTAGGACTGGAGGATAAAAAGTCCCTGATAGTATTGGGCGATTCAAATAATAACGTATATTTGTCGTCGCGCAATTTAACCCGCACTGAAGTTGTAACTAACTCAGAACTAAGTACTTATAAGATTCTGAATGCTCAGAACGTAGTGCTTCTGGAGGGTTCCCTGGAAGGAATAGAATCGAATCTTAGCAAATCGTAAGAAGATGAGTGTATTGATTAAGCCAATTATAACGGAAAAAATGACTGCTGAAGGCGAGTTGAACAACCGCTACGGTTTTGTTGTGAATCCCGGGGCAAACAAAATACAGATCAAGGACGCCGTGGAGGCAGCCTATGGTGTATCAGTGACCAAGGTCAGAACTATGAACTACGGTCCTCAGCGCAAAACGCGTTTCACCAAGACAGGTGTGCAGCACGGAAAGACCAATGCCTACAAGAAGGCTATTGTAGATGTTGAGGAAGGTGATGTTATTGATTTTTACAGTAATCTATAAAGACACGAAATGTCAGTTAGAAAATTAAAACCGATCACTCCGGGACAGCGTTTCAAGATAGTTAATGGCTTTGATGCCATTACTACCGACAAACCGGAGAAAAGCTTGTTAGCGCCCCTGAAGAAATCAGGAGGTAGGAACAGCAAGGGAAAGATGACCATGCGCCACAGAGGTGGTGGTCACAAGAGGAGATACCGTGTTATTGATTTTAAAAGGGATAAGCAAGGAGTTGCTGCCGAGGTAAAATCAATACAGTACGATCCAAACCGATCTGCATTTATTGCTCTTGTAGAGTATACAGACGGGGAAAAGCGATATGTGATTGCTCAGAACGGCCTTGAGGTCGGGCAGCAGATCAACGCCGGATCCGGTTCTGCTCCGGAAATCGGAAATGCACTTCCGTTAAGTGATATACCACTGGGAACGATCATTTCCTGTATCGAGTTACGTCCCGGTCAGGGAGCGGTTATGGCTCGAAGCGCCGGAACTTTCGCGCAGCTTATGGCTCGTGATGGAAAGTTTGTAACGATCAAGTTACCATCCGGGGAGACCAGGTTGATTCTTGCGAATTGTCTTGCAACTATCGGGGCTGTATCTAACTCTGATCACCAGTTGATCGTATCCGGTAAAGCGGGTAGAAGTCGCTGGTTAGGTAGGAGACCAAGAACAAGGCCGGTAGCGATGAACCCAGTTGATCACCCGATGGGTGGTGGGGAAGGTAGAGCTTCCGGAGGTCATCCAAGATCCAGAAACGGAATTCCTGCAAAAGGATTCAGGACCCGTTCCAGGACCAAGAATACCAACAGATATATCATAGAACGTAGAAAGAAATAAAAAGAATTAGAAATGGCACGTTCACTAAAAAAAGGACCTTACGTTCATTACAGCCTGGAGAATAAAGTCCAGAAAAACGTGGAAAGCGGAAAGAAGACCGTCATCAAGACCTGGTCGAGAGCTTCCATGATCACACCGGACTTTGTTGGTCAGACGATCGCGGTCCACAACGGACGACAGTTTGTTCCCGTGTATGTAACAGAGAACATGGTAGGGCACAAGTTAGGGGAGTTCTCTCCAACACGCTCTTTCAGGGGTCACGCTGGAGCTAAAAACAAAGGAAAAAAGTAAGCTATGGGAGTTCGAAAAAGACAAATGGCCGAAAGAATTAAGGCAGAGAAGCAGGAGCTTGCGTTTGCAAAACTGAACAATTGCCCTACATCGCCCAGGAAAATGCGTTTAGTCGCAGACCTGGTACGGGGTAAGGAAGTAGAGAAAGCGCTGGCTATCTTGAGATTCAGTCCTAAGGAAGCTTCCAAGAGAGTAGAAAAACTGTTGCTTTCTGCTATCGCTAACTGGCAGGCAAAGAACGAAGATGCGAACATCGAAGATGCAGAGTTGATCGTTAAGGAAATTAAAGTAGACAGTGGGCGTATGCTGAAACGTTTGCGACCTGCTCCACAGGGTAGGGCTCACAGAATAAGAAAGCGTTCCAACCACGTAACACTGGTTTTGGGATCTAACAATAATACACAAGCTTAGTATGGGACAGAAAACTAATCCGATAGGAAATCGTCTTGGGATTATCAGAGGCTGGGAGTCTAACTGGTACGGAGGAAATGATTATGGAGACAAACTGGCCGAAGACGACAAGATAAGAAAGTACGTGCATGCACGTCTGGCAAAAGCCAGTGTATCCAGGGTGATTATAGAACGTACCCTGAAACTTATCACTGTCACCATTACCACTGCGCGTCCTGGTATCATCATCGGGAAAGGCGGACAAGAGGTAGATAAGCTGAAAGAAGAGTTAAAAAAGATCACTGATAAGGAGGTACAGATCAATATTTTCGAGATCAAGAGACCGGAAGTTGACGCTAATTTAGTCGCTGCCAGTGTTGCTCGCCAGATCGAGAACAGGATCTCTTACCGACGTGCTATCAAGATGGCGATCGCTGCGGCCATGAGAATGAATGCAGAGGGCATCAAGATCCAGATCTCCGGCCGTTTAAACGGTGCAGAGATGGCGCGTTCCGAATCATATAAAGACGGGCGTATTCCGTTGTCTACTTTCAGAGCTGACATCGACTATGCTTTGCACGAAGCGCACACCACTTACGGTAGGCTTGGTATCAAAGTATGGATCATGAAAGGTGAAGTATACGGCAAGAGAGAATTGTCACCCCTGGTTGGAATGTCAAATAAAGGCCAAGGTGGGAAAGGAAAACAGGATGGCGCTAAAAAACGTCGCAGAAAGTAATTTAAAGAAGCAGTAAGAAATGTTACAGCCAAAAAGAACTAAGTTTCGTAAAGCGCAGAAAGGCCGGATGAAAGGAAATGCCGGGAGAGGGCATCAGCTTTCTAACGGTATGTTCGGTATCAAATCTATGGATACCAGCTTTGTGACCTCAAGGCAGATAGAGGCTGCCCGTATCGCCGCAACGCGATATATGAAAAGACAGGGTCAGTTATGGATCAAGATCTTCCCGGACAAGCCTATCACCAAAAAGCCTTTGGAAGTACGTATGGGTAAGGGTAAAGGTGCGCCGGAATATTTTGTAGCTACGGTAAAGCCAGGAAGGATCTTATTTGAGGTCGCCGGAGTACCAATGGACGTTGCAAAGGAAGCATTGCGACTTGCTGCACAGAAATTACCCGTGAGAACAAAGTTTGTAGTGGCTAGGGATTACGAGGCCGCATAATTTATACTGAGAATGACCATGAAACAATCAGAGATAAAAGAATTATCGGTAGAGGAACTGAGGGATAAGATGGCCGAGTTTAAGAAGCAATATGCCGAAATGAAAGTGGCCCATTCCGTAACCCCGCTGGAAAACCCGCTTCAATTAAGAAGCGCGCGAAGAACTGTAGCCCGATTGGCAACTGAATTAACTAAAAGGGAAAACCAATAATTGGTTCTGCTTTATGGAAAAAAGAAATTTAAGAAAAGAGAGAGTAGGCGTTGTAACCAGCAACAGAATGGAGAAATCAATTGTGGTTTCAGAAGTTAAGCGGGTTAAGCATCCTATGTACGGTAAATTCGTACTGCGAACAAAAAAATATGTTGCACACGATGAGACCAACGACTGCAATATTGGTGATACTGTTAAGATCATGGAGACACGTCCATTGAGTAAGACCAAATGTTGGAGACTGGTTGAAATCCTAGAAAGAGCCAAATAATATGTTACAGCAAGAATCCAGATTAAAAGTGGCCGACAACACAGGGGCTAAGGAAGTTCTTACTATCCGAGTGCTAGGTGGAACCAAGAGAAGATATGCTTCTGTTGGAGACAAAATCGTGGTATCGGTAAAAGAAGCTACCCCTAACGGGACCATTAAGAAAGGTGCGGTTTCAACAGCCGTAGTAGTTCGCACAAAGAAAGAGGTGCGCAGACCGGACGGATCATATATCCGTTTTGACGACAACGCTTGTGTGTTGTTGAACCCGACAGGGGAGATGAGGGGAACTCGTGTCTTTGGACCGGTTGCCAGGGAACTTCGCGATAAGCAGTTCATGAAGATTGTCTCATTAGCACCTGAGGTACTGTAAATAAATGTGAGGAAACCGGTAATCAGAAACCGGAGGCTTGCAACAGATAACAGATATTAAGCATCAACAAGATGAAATTAAAAATAAAAACAGGGGATACCGTAAAAGTCACAGCCGGAGACCATAAAGGTTCAGAAGGTAAAGTGGTACAGGTAGACCGTGAGAAGAACAAAGCGATTGTCGAAGGCGTCAATATGGTTTCCAAGCATGAGAAGCCCAGTGCGAAGAACCCTCAGGGGGGAATCGTAAAGAAAGAGGCGTTTATCCATATTTCTAACCTGGCGTTGGTGGATCCGAAATCAGGGGACACTACAAGGGTAGGATACGAGGTAAGGGATGGCAAGAAAGTAAGGTTTTCTAAGAAATCCAACGAAGTAATTTAGTTATGGGGTACGTTCCAAGATTAAAACAAGAGTATAAAGAGCGCGTGATCAAGGCGCTTAAGGAAGAGTTTGGGTACAGCAATGTAATGCAGGTGCCTAAATTGGAGAAGATTGTTGTGAGCAGGGGAGTTGGTGCTGCTGTGGCTGATAAGAAACTTATCGACCATGCAGTAGACGAACTAACCATGATCACCGGTCAGAAAGCGGTAGCTACCATTTCCAAGAAAGATGTCGCGGCTTTTAAACTGCGTAAGGGAATGCCTATCGGTGCCAAGGTTACGCTCAGGGGAGAAAAGATGTATGAATTCTTGGATCGTCTGGTAACTTCTGCACTTCCAAGGGTAAGGGATTTCCAGGGAATCCGCGCTACAGGATTTGACGGAAGGGGGAACTATAACCTCGGGGTGACCGAGCAGATCATTTTCCCTGAAGTGAATATCGATAAGATTAACCGTATTAACGGAATGGATATCACTTTCGTTACCACCGCGGAAACAGATAAGGAAGCAAAATCATTGTTAACCGAATTAGGTTTACCTTTTAAAAAGAACTAGTATGGCTAAAGAATCAATGAAAGCCCGTGAAAGAAAAAGGGCAAGGACAGTAGCAAAATACGCTGAGAAGCGCAAGGAGCTGAAGGAAGCGGGAGATTACGAAGCCCTACAGAAATTACCCAGAAATGCCTCCCCGGTACGTATGCACAATCGTTGCAAGCTTACGGGAAGACCTAAGGGATATATGAGAACGTTTGGTATCTCCAGAGTCATGTTTCGCGAAATGGCGAATAATGGGCTGATTCCAGGGGTTAAAAAAGCAAGTTGGTAAAAGATAAAAGGGAAGAACATGTTTACAGATCCTATAGCAGATTATTTAACAAGAGTACGGAACGCCAGTAGGGCGGGCCACAGGGTAGTAGAGATCCCTGCTTCCAATTTGAAGAAAGAGGTAACCAAGATCCTTTTTGATCAGGGGTATATCCTTAGCTACAAATTTGAAGAGGACAAGGTACAAGGTACCATCAAAATTGCCTTAAAGTATGACAAGCAGACTAAAGAGCCTGTCATCAAGAAAATACAACGTATCAGTAAGCCTGGTCTAAGAAAGTACGCATCCTCTGATGAGATGCCACGAGTATTGAACGGGTTAGGAATAGCCATAGTGTCTACCTCTCACGGGGTAATGACCAGCAAGCGTGCCAAGCAGGAGAAAGTTGGCGGCGAGGTACTGTGCTATGTTTATTAATGAGAATTAAAGGATAGAAAAATGTCTAGAATAGGGAATAATCCAATCGTAATGCCCGAGGGTACTACAGCAAACATCACGGATAACGTGATCACTGTTAAGGGAAAGCTGGGCGAATTAAGCCAGAGCTTTGACGGGGTGACTATCCGGATAGAGGACAACGAGATCATCGTTAACCGTCCTTCTGATAGTATTGAGCACAAGACTAAGCACGGACTTTACCGCTCCCTTGTTAACAACATGGTACTGGGTGTATCTGAAGGTTGGACAAAGGAATTAGAATTGGTCGGAGTTGGATACCGTGCCAGTAACCAAGGACAAAAATTGGATCTTGCCTTAGGCTTTTCCCACAATATTGTTCTGGAACTGGCCCCGGAAGTAAAGATCGAAACCACCTCTGAAAAAGGAAAGAACCCAACGATCAAACTGACGTCTCACGACAAGCAGCTTGTAGGGCAGATCGCCGCTAAAATCCGTTCCTTCCGTAAGCCAGAGCCTTACAAAGGAAAAGGGATCAAGTTCAAAGGCGAAATTTTAAGAAGAAAAGCAGGTAAATCAGCTTAATAACTGAATCATGGGATTATCAAAGACCGAGCGTAGACTACGCATCAAAAGAAGAATTAGAAAGGTATCCTTTGGAACCGCTGAGAAGCCTCGTCTGGCTGTTTTCAGGAGTAACAAGGAGATCTATGCCCAGTTGATAGACGATAACAAGGGGGTAACCCTTGCAGCTGCTTCTTCCAGGGATAAGGAAGTAAAAGCAGATGGGACCAAAATGGAAGTTGCCAACCAAGTAGGGAAGGCCATCGCTGAGAAAGCGAAGGAGGCCGGAATTGAAAAGGTTGCCTTTGACCGTGGAGGTAATTTATATCACGGAAGGGTTAAATCGTTGGCCGAAGGTGCCAGGGAAGCTGGATTAAAATTTTAATTAAAGGTATGTACGGGAAATACAAAAATGTAGAAACTGTGAAACCCGGAGGTCTTGAACTGAAAGATCGCTTGGTGGGAGTACAACGTGTAACAAAGGTAACCAAGGGTGGTAGAGCCTTCGGTTTCTCTGCGATCGTTGTTGTAGGTGATGAGAATGGTGTCGTTGGCCACGGTTTAGGAAAATCTAAGGAAGTGGCAACCGCAATTGCTAAGGCGATTGAAGACGCTAAGAAAAACCTGATCAGGATTCCCCTGAACAAGGGAACACTGCCTCACGAGCAAAAAGGGAAATTTGGTGGAGCCAGGGTATATATCCAGCCTGCATCTCACGGTACCGGGGTTATTGCCGGTGGAGCCGTACGTGCGGTACTGGAGGCAGTAGGAGTACAGGATGTACTTTCTAAGTCCCAGGGATCTTCTAACCCACACAACGTAGTAAAGGCTACCTTTGATGCGCTCTTGCAATTACGAGATGCACAGACCGTAGCACAACAACGAGGTGTCTCTTTAGAAAAAGTATTTAAAGGATAAGCGAGAATCAAATGGCAAAGATAAAAGTAACACAGGTGAAGAGTGGGATTAAAAGACCACAGAACCAGAAACGAACTTTGGAAGCCCTGGGCTTGCGAAAAATAGGTCAGGTCGTGGAACATGAAGACACGCCCGCGATTCTTGGCATGATCAATAAAGTAAAACACTTGGTTTCCACAGAGGAAGCTTAAAAAATACAGTGTGATGAAATTAAGCAATTTGAAACCAGCAAAAGGTGCTACTCATAAAGCAGGAAAAATCGTAGGTCGTGGACAAGGTTCAGGAAAAGGCGGTACTGCTACACGTGGTCATAAAGGTGCCAAATCAAGATCCGGTTACTCTAAGAAGATCGGTTTTGAAGGTGGGCAGATGCCATTACAGCGCCGAGTTCCTAAATTTGGTTTTACCAACATCAACCGCAAAGAGTACAGGGGAATTAACCTGGCTACACTTCAGCAATTGGTCGATGAGAAAGCCATTAAGGACACCGTTACCCTGGAAGACCTTATCGCCAACAACCTGGCCGGTAAGAACGACCTGGTAAAAATATTAGGAAATGGAGAATTGAAAGCTCCATTGAAAGTCACTGTTCATAAATTTACAGCTACCGCGCAAAAAGCTATCGAGGCTGCAGGTGGTGAGGCTATAAATTTATAAGAAGACAAACTATGAAGAAGTTTTTTGAGATTATATCCAATATCTGGAAGATTGATGAGCTGAGGGCAAGGATTTTGGTTACTCTGGGGCTCTTATTAGTGTACCGTTTTGGTGCGCAGATAGTTCTTCCGGGTATAGATACCTCACAATTGGCAGAGTTATCTTCCAATACTGAGCAAGGTATCCTGGGAATTCTGAATGCATTCACAGGAGGCGCCTTTGCCAATGCTTCTGTTTTCGCCTTAGGGATCATGCCCTATATTTCGGCATCTATTGTAGTGCAGTTAATGGGAATCGCGGTTCCTTACCTGCAAAAACTGGATAAAGAAGGTGAAAGCGGCAGAAAAACTAAAAACCAGATCACCCGATGGCTGACCATCGGAATCTGTATTGTACAAGCCCCGGCATACCTCTATAGCCTTAGTGCGCTAGGAGTGCCGGACAGTGCATTCTTATTGGGGAAAGGTCTTAACTTTATGGTCCCTGCGGTAATCATCCTGGTTACAGGAACCGTATTTGCCATGTGGTTAGGAGAGCGTATTACGGATAAAGGGATCGGGAATGGTATTTCTCTCCTGATTATGATCGGTATTATCGCGACCATGCCTCAATCTTTTGTCCAGGAATTTATTTCAAGGACAACAAATAACAACGGGGGACTGATGTTCATGTTGATCGAAGTTATCCTTTGGTTCCTGGTTATCCTGGCTAGTGTGTTACTGGTAATGGCCACGAGGCGTATACCGGTTCAGTATGCGAGGAGAACAGCATCCGGAGGATACGAGAAGAACGTTATCGGTTCCAGGCAGTATATCCCTTTAAAGCTCAATGCTTCCGGGGTAATGCCAATCATCTTTGCCCAGGCGATCATGTTCGCTCCCGGATTATTGGGACGTACGTTTAATGATACCGCGGTAGGTCAGTGGATGGAAGTACAGTTCCAGGATATATTTGGCCTGGCTTACAACATCTTGTTCGCCCTGCTGATTATCATATTCACCTACTTCTATACGGCCATCACCGTGCCAACGAATAAGATGGCAGATGACCTGAAAAGAAGTGGAGGATTTATCCCCGGGATCAGACCCGGTAAAGAGACTGCAAGTTTCCTGGATAAGGTGATGTCTCTGATCACCCTGCCCGGTGCAGTATTCCTGGCTTTACTCGCCGTATTACCGGCTGTAGTAGTAAAGCTGATGGACATACAACCCGGATGGGCGTTATTTTACGGTGGAACTTCCCTGCTGATCATGGTTGGGGTGGCAATAGACACTGTACAACAAGTAAACTCGTATTTGCTGAACAGGCATTACGATGGACTAATGAAAACTGGAAAAAACAGAAAAGTAGCATAATAATATGGCCAAACAAGCACCTATAGAACAAGACGGCTCTATTATAGAAGCGTTGTCAAATGCCATGTTCCGAGTGGAACTGGAAAATGGACACGTGGTTACGGCTCACATTTCCGGGAAAATGCGAATGCATTACATTAAGTTGTTACCCGGTGATAAGGTAAAACTTGAGATGAGTCCGTACGATTTAAGCAAGGCAAGAATTACATATAGATATTAAGACTTTAGAACGATGAAAGTAAGAGCATCCATTAAGAAGCGAAGCGCTGAATGCAAGATAGTACGCAGAAAGGGCAGGCTTTACGTGATTAACAAAAAGAATCCTAGATTTAAACAAAGACAAGGGTAATTATGGCAAGAATAGCAGGGGTAGATATACCAAAGCAGAAAAGAGGGGTCATCGCCCTTACCTATATTTTTGGTATCGGTAAAAGCAGGGCTCAGGAAATTCTGGAGAAAGCCGGAGTTGACGAGGACAAGACCGTATCTGATTGGTCTGATGACGAGATCGGTAGTGTTCGTGATGCAGTATCTTCTTATAAGATAGAAGGGGAGCTTCGTTCTGAAACGCAACTAAACATCAAGCGATTGATGGATATTGGTTGTTACCGTGGGATCCGTCACCGTTCTGGACTTCCATTGAGAGGACAACGTACTAAGAATAACTCTAGGACGAGGAAAGGAAAGAGAAAAACGGTTGCTAACAAGAAGAAAGCAACTAAATAATAAATAGAAGTATGGCAAAGACAGGTGCAAAAGCAGGCACAAAAGCCGCAAAAAAGCGTAAAGTAATTGTAGAGTCTACCGGGGAGGCGCATATCACTGCCTCTTTCAACAACATCATTATTTCCCTGACCAACAAGAAGGGTGATGTGATTTCCTGGTCATCTGCTGGTAAGATGGGATTCAGGGGCTCTAAGAAGAATACTCCTTACGCTGCCCAGGTTGCTTCCGAAGAGTGTGCTAAGATTGCACATGAAGCCGGACTAAGGAAAGTGAAGGTCTATGTAAAAGGACCAGGTAACGGACGTGAATCCGCTATCCGCTCTATCCACAATTCCGGGATCGAAGTTACAGAAATCATCGATGTTACTCCGCTGCCACATAATGGCTGCAGGCCTCCAAAAAGAAGGAGAGTATAATTTATATCATAACCTGAATAATTAATTTTTCACCGGGAGTGTAGTTACGATTATCGAAGGATTAGCCTTAATTCATAATCACATTCCCCAATTTATAGAAGATGGCAAGATACACAGGACCAAAAACTAAGATCGCTCGTAAATTCGGCGAAGCGATATTCGGAGACGACAAGTCTTTTGAAAAGAAAAACTACCCACCGGGACAGCACGGTAACAACCGTCGTCGTGGTAAGAAATCAGAATATGCTATCCAGTTGATGGAGAAGCAGAAAGCTAAGTATACCTACGGTATCCTTGAGCGCCAATTCCGTAACCTCTTTGCACGTGCAAACCGCAGCAAGGGAGTTACCGGTGAGGTTCTGTTACAGTTGTGCGAATCACGTCTGGACAACGCAGTATTCCGTTTTGGAATTGCAACTTCCAGGAGAGGAGCGCGGCAGTTAGTTTCTCACAGGCACATCACCGTTAATGGTGAAGTTGTGAATATTCCTTCTTACTCATTAAAAGCAGGAGACGTTGTAGGTGTTAGAGAAAAATCTAAATCCCTGCAAACTATCCAGGATGCTTTAGCTGCTAACAGCAGTGTTTACGAATGGCTGAGCTGGAATTCAGAAAAAATGCAAGGTACCTTTGTTGCGGTTCCAGAACGTATTCAGATTCCGGAGAACATCAAAGAACAATTAATCGTTGAGTTATACTCGAAATAAAACAACACAGATCTGACTATGGCATTATTTAATTTTCAGAAGCCCGACAAAGTTATAATGATTGATTCTTCCGATTTCGAAGGGAAATTTGAATTTCGCCCTTTGGAACCCGGATACGGTCTGACTGTCGGGAACGCGCTCAGAAGAGTACTGCTTTCCTCTCTGGAAGGTTTTGCTATCACTTCTGTTCGTATCGATAAAGTAGAGCACGAGTTTTCGGTCATTGAAGGTGTTGTAGAAGATGTAACCGAAATGATCCTGAACCTGAAACAGGTTCGCTTTAAAAGGCAGATCGAAGATGTGAACGAAGAAACGGTTTCCATCTCCGTAAGCGGGAAAGAACAACTTACCGCCGGTGATTTCCAGAAATTCATCTCTGGATACCAGGTGCTGAATCCTGACCTTGTAATCTGCAACATGGATCCTAAAGTCAATATCAACATGGAGTTGATCATTGAGAAAGGTAGGGGATATGTTCCTGCAGAAGAGAACAAGAAATCTAATGCGCCGATCGGTAGTATTGCTGTTGACTCTATCTTCACGCCTGTGAAGAATGTGAAATACAGCATTGAGAACTTCCGTGTAGAGCAAAAGACCGATTATGAGAAATTGGTTTTTGAGATCATGACAGACGGATCCATCCATCCTAAGGACGCCCTTACAGAGGCGGCTAAGGTGTTGATCCACCACTTCATGCTCTTCTCTGACGAGCGTATCACCTTGGAAGCAGATGAGATCGCACAGACAGAGACCTATGATGAGGAGTCACTGCACATGCGCCAGTTACTGAAGACCAAGTTGGTAGATATGGACCTTTCCGTACGTGCCCTGAACTGCCTGAAGGCAGCCGAAGTGGATACCCTGGGAGACCTTGTATCTTTCAATAAGAACGACCTGATGAAATTCAGGAACTTTGGTAAAAAGTCGCTCACAGAGTTAGAAGAGCTGGTCATTAACAAAGGCCTTAACTTCGGCATGGACCTGTCAAAGTATAAATTGGATAAAGATTAAATTTGGCCCTGAGCCCGTTATTGACGGAGTAGGGATTATTATAGAATAGAACGATGAGACACGGAAAAAAGATCAATCACTTAGGAAGACAGACAGCCCACAGAAAGGCGATGCTGGCCAACATGGCTTGTTCCCTGATTGAACACAAGAGAATTAATACCACTGTGGCCAAGGCCAAAGCGTTGAAGCAGTTCATTGAGCCCCTGATCACAAAATCAAAGGCAGAGAATAACAAGACTGCAGAAAAGGGTACCCATAATAGGCGTATCGTTTTCAGGAACCTCAGGGATAAGCACGCGGTAAGCGAGCTTTTTGATACGGTAGCCGAGAAGGTTGCGGATCGTCCGGGAGGATATACCCGAATTATTAAACTGGGTAACCGAATGGGAGATAACGCGGATATGGCCATGATAGAGCTGGTAGACTTTAACGAGCTTTACAATGCCGGGGAGACCAAGAAGAAGAAAACTACCCGTCGTAGCCGAAGCAAGAAAACAGAAACTGCTCCGGCACCGGAAGCAACAAAAGAGACTAAAACTGACGATTCAGAAGAATAGGATGTTGAGAACTTTTAAAATACGGAAAAAGGATAGGCCTAAAAGCTTATCCTTTTTTTGTGTTTCTTTGTGAAACTTTTATAGCAAGAAGACTGATGAAGTACATTACCAGGAAAAAAGCACTAGTATTATTGGCAGACGGCACCATCTTTTATGGCAAGGCCGTAGGTGAGAAGGAAGGAACCGCCTTTGGCGAAGTTTGTTTTAACACCGGGATGACCGGTTACCAGGAGATCTTCACAGACCCCTCTTATTTTGGGCAGATGATGGTGACCACAAACGCACATATCGGGAATTACGGGACCAACGAGGATGAGGTAGAGTCGGATTCTATAAAGATATCCGGACTTATTTGCAAAAATTTCAGTTACACCTATTCCCGCCCGGCTGCAGACAAAAGTTTACAGCAATTTCTCGAGGAAAACAGCATGTTCGCGATATCCGATGTGGATACACGCGCCCTGGTAGCCTATATTCGTGAACATGGGGCTATGAACGCCGTAATTTCGACCAGAGTGAACGAAATAGACGCCTTAAAAGAAGAGCTGAAACAGGTGCCAGATATGGATGGCCTGGAGTTAGCTTCAAAAGTATCTACCAAAGAGCCTTATTACGTGGGTGATGAAAATGCACCGATACGTATAGCCGCCCTGGATATTGGAATTAAAAAGAATATCCTCAGGAACCTGGTGAAAAGAGATGCCTACATCAAGGTATTCCCGTATGACACTTCTTACGAGGAGATGAAGTCGTGGAATCCCGATGGATACTTCATCTCTAACGGTCCTGGAGATCCCAAACCATTGCATAGTGCCATAGATGTTGCAAAGAACATCATTGCCGAGGATAAACCCTTGTTTGGGATATGCCTTGGACACCAGATATTAGCCCTGGCTAACGGGGTGACCACCTATAAGATGCACCACGGGCACCGGGGGATCAACCACCCTGTCCTGAACCTGGAAACCGGGAAAGGAGAGATCACTTCGCAAAACCATGGATTTTCGATCAACAGGGAGGAGACCGAGTCGCACCCTGAGCTGGAAATCACTCATGTACACCTGAATGATCATACTGTTGCCGGAATGCGAATGAAGGGGAAGCCTGTGTTCTCTGTACAGTACCACCCGGAAGCCAGTCCGGGACCGCATGATGCCGATTACCTGTTTGACCAGTTCTTTGAACTGATACAGGCAAGTGTTAGTAATAAAGCTACGGTTTAACGAATTGTTATATTCCTCGCAATAGGTTGCCTTTGAACAATTTCATCGGTAGTCTTTTGTATATTTGGAATTCACCATTTTTAAGATAAAAAAGAAAACAAATGAGTATCATAATAGACGTACATGCGCGACAAATTCTGGATTCGCGCGGGAACCCGACAGTAGAAGTAGATGTGATCACCGAGAATGGCGTAATGGGCAGGGCAGCTGTCCCTTCCGGAGCTTCTACGGGAGAACATGAAGCCGTTGAGCTTCGCGATGGCGGAAAGGCATTTATGGGCAAGGGAGTAAGCCAGGCCGTAAAAAATGTAAATGATATCATCGCTGACCAGATCCGCGGTATGTTAGTCTATGAGCAGAACCAGATAGACCAGGCAATGATAGACCTGGATGGTACCAAGAACAAATCAAAACTTGGGGCTAATGCAATTTTAGGCGTATCCCTGGCAGTGGCCAAGGCAGCAGCCAATGAGTTGGGGCAATCTCTTTACCGCTATGTCGGGGGAGTAAGTGCCAATACGCTTCCTGTCCCTATGATGAATATTATTAATGGTGGTTCCCATTCGGATGCACCGATCGCTTTCCAAGAATTCATGGTAATGCCGGTCAAGGCGAAAAATTTCTCCCATGCCATGCAAATGGGAACGGAAATCTTTCACCATCTGAAAAAAGTTCTTCACGACCGTAACCTCAGTACCGCAGTGGGTGATGAAGGAGGATTTGCACCTACCCTGGATGGAACTGAAGATGCGTTGGATACCATAGGGATAGCGGTAAAAAATGCAGGATACACTCTAGGGGATGATGTAATGATCGCCCTGGATTGTGCTGCAGCAGAGTTCTACGTAGACGGAAAATACGATTATACGAAATTTGAAGGCAGTAACGGGGCTGTACGTACTTCTGAAGAACAGGCTCAGTACCTTGCAGATCTTTGTGCTAAGTACCCTATCATCTCTATTGAAGACGGTATGGATGAAAATGACTGGGACGGCTGGAAGGCCCTTACGGATAAAGTCGGGGATAAAGTTCAATTGGTAGGTGACGACCTTTTTGTAACCAATGTGGAGCGTCTTTCCAGAGGTATTGAAAATGGAATAGCGAACTCTATCCTGATCAAAGTAAACCAAATAGGAACCCTGACAGAAACGATCGCTGCCGTGAACATGGCGAAAAATGCAGGTTATACTTCAGTGATGTCTCACCGTTCCGGGGAGACCGAGGATAATACCATTGCAGACCTGGCGGTAGCGCTGAACACCGGGCAGATAAAGACAGGATCAGCTTCCAGGAGTGATCGTATGGCCAAGTATAATCAACTTCTCCGTATAGAGGAAGAATTGGGAGATGTGGCATATTATCCCCAGGGAAATGCATTTAATATTAAAGCCTAAATTTTTAAGGCTTGCGTGAACGCAAGAATATAAATTAGCAGAAAGCCGGGGAGTTTATTCCCTGGCTTTTTTTATGTTTTCTTTACAACGCAGCTTGCCGAAAGAGTAATTAATTAAGTATCTTTTGAATCCCTTATCAATAGATAATAACCTATGAATAATTTTTTAATAGTCGCTGCTGAAAATGATGGACTTATCAAGTGTAAGGCCGGTGGAATGGGTGATGTGGTACGCGATGTGCCAAGGCAGATCTCCGAAAGAGGAGATAAAGTGCAGGTAGTGGTGCCTGCTTATTCGCGCTTGCACCAGGGAGGGAAGTTTATCATGAACCTTGATTTTCAGCTAAGGGGACAAGCCTATTCGGCAGAACTGTACGAAGTGAGTCCGAAGAAACCATTTGATAACCTGACACATTATGTGATCCACCACCCGGAAATCACAGCCGGTGAAATAGGACATATTTACCATAACGATCCTAAGGAGCCATTTTATACCGATGCTATAAAATTCATCGTCTTCTGTACTGCCGTAGCGGAAGCAGTACGCCAGGAGGTTTTTGGCACCCTGGATGTGATCCACTTACACGATTGGCATACCAGCTTATTACTTTTCCTTAAAACGTATCATCCCCAATACGAATCTTTGAAGAGGCCCAGGTTCGTATACAGTATTCACAACCTGGCCATACAGGGAATACGACCATTTGACGATAATTACTCCTCCTTGAGCAACTGGTTTCCTGAAGTTGATTACAACCGGGAAAAACTTATGGATTACCGCTACCGCGACTGTATAAACCTAATGGCCACAGGTATTCGCCTCGCCGATGCCGTGCACACAGTTTCTCCTTCCTATAAGGAAGATGTACTGAAGCCCAGCAGGCCGCCGGAATTCATAGGGGGTGAGAGCCTGGAAGAAGATCTTAAACAGGCTGATATGGAAGGCAGGTTGTTTGGTATACTGAATGGCTCTAATTACAAGAATATTCGTACGGCACAGAAAAAGAACATCTACAGGAATACCATTCGTGCTATCTTTCAATGGCTACAGGAAGAATCTAAAAAGTATAAGGCCGATTTCCTGGCGCATACCGGTGAAAAGGTAGTAGAAATACTAAACCAGCCCCCGCGGTTTGTTTGTGCCAGTGTGGCCAGGCTGACAGAGCAGAAGTTCTATTTCTTTAAGAGATCACCCCAGTTACTTGCCGATATGCTGGAAAGGCTTGATAAGGTAGGAGGGATATTTATGCTGCTTGGAACCGGTGACCCGGAATACGAACAGCTCTTCAGGGATATGAGTTACAAACATCCTAACTTCATCTTCACCAATGGTCAGTCTGAAGACCTGATTGATTCTATTTACCTGGAAGCGGATCTCTATATTATGCCAAGCCAGTTTGAACCCTGTGGGATAAGCCAAATGCTGGCCATGAGAAGCGGCACTCCCTGCCTGGTACATCATACCGGTGGACTCAAAGACACGGTAACCCACCTGGAAACCGGGTTTGTTTTTAACGGAGATACCTTTGAAGAGAAGCGGGAGAATATGCTGGAGAGCTTTGACATGGCGCTGCACCTCTTTTTCAATGACCCGGTCCGTTGGAAAAAAATCCAAGCCAATGCCAAAAAAATGCGCTTTACCTGGGAGAAATCCGTAGATGATTATTACCGCTACCTTTATGCACTCCCGGTACGCAAATAATCCGTTTTTACAGTAGGTTTGGGGGTTTGTTAATAATCCCTTAAATCCAATTTTGAATTGTTAAGATGGGTCTATTTTTCTTAAATTTACGGTCGATAAATTAAAACAGATAAAGATACATGTCAGATAAAGTTACACTGGAATACCAAGGCAAGAAGTATGATTTCCCTATCGTTGAAGGAACAGAAGATGAGAAAGGCATCGATATCAAGAAATTACGGGCCACAACAGGTATCGTAACACTTGATCCCGGTTACAAGAACACCGGTTCTTGTGAGAGTGCTATCACCTTCCTAAACGGTGAGAAAGGTATTCTGAGGTACCGTGGATATTCTATTGAAGAACTTGCTGAACATGCCTCTTTCCTTGAAGTTGCATTTTTGCTGATTTTTGGAGAACTCCCCAATAAAGAGCAGCTGGATAAATTTCACAAAGACATTAAAGCCGAGTCTCATGTAGATGAGGATATGAAAAAGATCCTGGATAGTTTTCCCAAATCGGCACACCCGATGGGCGTTCTATCCTCTTTGACATCTGCCCTGATTGCATTTAACCCCATGTCTGTAAATGTCACCTCTGAAAAAGACATGTACCATGCCATTACCAGGATACTCGCTAAATTCCCGGTACTCGTGGCCTGGACCCTGAGGAAGAAAAAAGGACTTCCGTTAGATTACGGGGACAACTCTTTAGGCTATGTAGAGAACATTCATAAAATGATGTTCAAGAAACCAAATGAAGAATACAAGAGCAATAAGATCGTAATAGAGGCCCTGGATAAACTACTCATCCTGCACGCTGACCATGAGCAGAACTGTTCTACTTCTACCGTACGTATTGTCGGATCATCCCATGCCGGGCTGTTCGCATCCCTTTCTGCCGGTATTTCTGCCTTATGGGGACCACTTCACGGCGGAGCCAACCAGGCGGTGTTAGAGATGCTGGAAGCTATCGAAGCAGACGGAGGAGATACTAAAAAATATATGGCCAAAGCCAAGGATAAAGAAGATCCTTTCAGGTTGATGGGCTTCGGACATCGTGTCTATAAGAATTTTGATCCTCGGGCCAAGATTATTAAAAAAGCGGCCGATGAAGTACTGGGAGACCTGGGAATTGAAGATCCTATCCTTGAAATAGCCAAAGGGTTAGAAAAAGAAGCTCTTGAGGATTCTTATTTCGTCGACAGGAAGTTGTATCCGAACGTGGACTTCTATTCGGGAATCATTTACCGTGCCCTCGGGATCCCTACAGATATGTTCACCGTGATGTTTGCCCTGGGTAGACTTCCCGGCTGGATAGCCCAGTGGAGAGAAATGCGCTTAAAGAACGAGCCCATCGGCAGGCCCCGACAGATCTATACCGGCGCCAACAAGCGTGCTTTTGTACCTGTAGAGAAACGATAAACTCCCTCTTAGCATATGCTACATTTAAACGTAGTTAACGAGACCGACAACTTAAAGGCGGTAGTCCTGGGCACAGCTAAAAGTCCCGGGCCTGTTCCCACCCCGGAGTCGGCTTACGATCCAAAATCGCTGGAACATATCCTGGCAGGAACCTATCCTACGGAAGAAGATATGATCCGTGAAATGGATGCCTTTGACCAGGTGCTGAAGAAGCACGGGGTCAAGGTTTACAGGCCGGAGGTTATAGAGAATTGTAACCAGATTTTCTCCAGGGATATAGCTTTTGTAATTGATGATAAACTGGTGAAAGCCAACATTCTCCCGGACAGGGAAAATGAATTCCAGGCCATCATGCATGTGCTTGATGCTATAGCTCCGGAGAATATACTGTATCCCCCGGAAGAGGTACACGTAGAAGGTGGGGATGTAATGCCCTGGAACGAATATTTATTTGTGGGCACCTACACCAAAGATGATTATCCGGATTACATTACCGCCAGGACTAATAAGGCTGCTGTAGAATACCTACAGCGTCAATTCCCGGATAAGAAAGTAAAGAGTTTTGAACTTAGAAAGTCTAATGTAGAGGCTAAGGAAAATGCTTTACACCTGGATTGCTGCTTTCAGCCGGTAGGGAAGGATAAGGCCATCTTGCATCGAAATGGATTCCTGGTGCAAGAAGAATACGACTGGTTGGTCAATTATTTTGGAGCAGAGAATATTTTTGAGATTACTAAGGACGAGATGTACCGTATGTATAGTAATGTATTCTCCATCTCACCCGAGGTCGTTGTCTCTGAAAAGAGCTTCACCCGGCTCAATGATTGGTTACGAAGCCAGGGATTCACAGTAGAAGAAATTCCGTATTCCGAGATCGCAAAACAAGAAGGCCTGTTACGCTGCAGTACACTGCCTCTCATCCGGCAATAAGCCGGAAAAACCATTACTATAAATCTTTTAGGGGGTCTGTCTGCAATCAAGTAGAAAAGGATTAAATTTGCGGGCCGAAATTTTATTGAAAGGAATTATGAAGCAGATCACTAATACCATATTAATGGTTAGACCCATTGGATTCAGGATGAATGAGCAAACCGCGGTGAATAACTATTTCCAGGAAGACCTGGCCCTGCAAAAGGAAGCTATCAACCATAAGGCGCAACGCGAATTTGATGCCTTTGTCGATCTGCTCAGGGCAAAAGGAATCCAGGTAGTGGTGATCGATGATACTCCGGATCCCGATACCCCTGATTCTATATTTCCCAATAACTGGGTTTCCTTTCACAGTGACGGAACCGTTGGTCTCTATCCCATGTTCGCTGAAAACCGCAGGTTGGAACGCCGTGAGGATGTTATGGAAAAACTGGAAGAGGAAGGTTTTGTAATCAAAGGATTTATGGATTACACTTCTGCCGAAGAAGAGGGTCTATTCCTTGAAGGTACCGGTAGTATTGTCTTAGACAGGGAGCATAAGATCGCCTATTGTGCATTGTCTGACCGGGCTGATGAGGGACTGTTTATCGAATTCTGCGAGGATTTTGAATATCTGCCCGTAATCTTTACAGCCAACCAGTCTGTAGACGGTAAAAGGATGCCTATTTATCATACCAATGTTATGATGTGCCTGGGGAACAACTTTTCGGTGATCTGCCTGGATACTATTGACGACAAGAAAGAACGTAAGAGTGTGGTTGCTCAACTGACCAATTCAGGGAAAGAGATCATCGAGATCAGCGAAGAGCAGATGCACCGCTTTGCAGGCAATATGCTGCAGGTAAAAGGGAAGAACGATCAGCCATTCCTGGTCATGAGTTCTGCGGCTTACCATAGCCTCACTCGCGAGCAGGTCAGCAGGATAGAAAAACACTGTCCTATCCTTCACAGTTCTTTAGAAACCATAGAGACCTGTGGTGGGGGAAGTGCCCGCTGTATGATGGCAGAAGTATTCCTTCCTAAGGCTGAATAAGGTAGTTAAGCCTGCCTCCCAGGCCCGGTGTTGCTTAAATGGGCTGGTAGGATTCCGGCTTGGATTTGGCGATATTATTGATCATTCCCTCAAAAATAAAGAAGTGAAAGGGCAACATGGCGTACCAGTACAGTCGGCCCCGAAGTCCCCTGGGCCTGAACGTTGCTGTCTGGTGTAGTATATTCTGATCGTCTATTCGGAATTCCAACCAGGCTTCACCGGGTAAGCGCATTTCTGCGAATAACAATAGCCGTTTATTCTTTTTATTGGCCAATAAAACCCGCCAGAAATCGAGGGAATCACCCGGAAAGATTTTATCCGGATGTGTGCGGCCTCGGCGCAGCCCTACACCACCGTTAAGTTTATCGAGCAAACCCCTGATCTGCCATAACCAATTACCGTAGTACCAACCTTTGGCGCCCCCAATCTGCCAGATATTCTGCAAGGCAGCTTCGGGATCGTCTAATTTAATTTTTTTTGCATCGGTCAGCACCCCGTATTTTGGAACTTGTATATACTTTTCCAGGTTGCGTTGAAAGCGACCGCTGACCATGCTGTCTTTCCAGCTGCTGATCACCAGGTTCTGTTCAATTTTTTTAAAAGCCATTTGGATGGCCTCTTCGTAGGTATGAGTTTCAATTCCCAGGAGCTCTTGCAGCTTGTTATCCCTGGCAACCACTTCCATTTTCATGCTGTCAACCAGGTTTACGGCTAACTTGTACGAGGTTGCGGTCACAAAGTACAACCAATAAGAAGATAGTTTCGGGGTCATCACAGGTACCGTAAAGATCCAATTCTTAAAGCCTCGGACCTTGGCGTAACGGTGAAGCATCTCTTTGTAGGTGAGTACATCCGGACCACCTATATCAAAAGACTCGTCATAACAATCTTCCCGACCAATAACTCCGGTTAAAAAGTTGATCACGTCCCTGATAGCGATAGGCTGAGTTTTGGTCAAGACCCACCTGGGGGTGATCATGACCGGTAGTTTTTCACAAAGGTCCCTGATGATTTCAAATGAAGAACTGCCAGAACCTACTATGATCCCGGCCCTGAGTACCGTGACATGATAGTCCCCCTTATACAAGATACTTTCCACGTTCTTCCTGGAGCTGAGGTGTTTGGACAGTTCCTCTTCGTTGACGATTCCGCTGAGGTAGATGACTTGCTGAATATTAGTACCGGAAACCATGGTATTAAAGTTACGGGCCGATAATGCCTCCTGTTCATCAAAATCACTTGTCGAGGAACTCATGGAGTGGATGAGGTAGTAGGCGACATCTATATCCTTTGGAATACCATCCGGCTGGGGTTCCTTTAGAAAATCAACTTCTATAATCGTTACCTTTTCCCGGGTCTCTTCATCTATGGACAGCCTGTTTTTATCCCGTACGGCACACACCATTTCGTGGCCCAGCTCCAGGAGCCGGGGTAATAATCGCATTCCGATATAACCGTTTGCGCCGGTAAGCAATATTTTCATGAAGGGATGAATTATATTTTATGACCGTGGGTGTCTCCTCTTACAGGTCTTCCAGGGCTGTGGGGGTATTTTTTGTTTTCAAATCCATAATCTTCTTAAAGAATTTCTGAATGTTAGGTTTATCTGCTTTGACTTTGATAAAATGGTGATCCATATATATGCTGTAAACAAAAGCCTCGCCTTTATATAGGGTGAGTTTGTAATAGGGAATTACAAGGGCAAAGGTCTCCAGTAAGGAGCGGAAGCGCACAATTATCCCTTTGGGTCTGAGTTCCACATTGCAGCTGTCCAGGTTGTTGTCAAGTATGAGGAGATTCCTGATTTCCAGGCTTGTTTCGGTGATCCATAATTTGGGAGAGCCAATACCGCCCATGCTCCACCTTTCCTTTAACGCAAAAGGCTTACCTACCAAGGCATCTACTTCTTCCCTGATCTTTTTATTGTTATACGATACGTTTACAAGCATAAATTCAATTCCTTTTCTAAAGATAACCAAAAGCCGGAAACCAAGGTCTTCTATGTTACAGAAGCGTAAAAAATCATTAGTTTTGCAGCCTGATTCGCCCATTATTTATGAGATTGCAAGACGTCATACAGGAGCAGGTTAAAGCCGGCCTGCAGGAAATATACGAGGTTCAATTACCATCGGTAGAATTACAGCCTACCAGGAAAGATTTTGAAGGAGATATCACCGTGGTCATCTTCCCTATGCTGAGGTATGTAAAAGGAAATTCTGAGAAGATCGGGGAACAGCTTGGTGCATACTTGCTAAAGAACGTGGCAGCGATTTCTGATTTTAACGTCATCAAGGGATTTCTGAATCTCGTTATCAGCGATGCCTATTACCTCGATTTTTTTAACGAGATACGGGGCCTTGAGGATTATGGTAAGGTTTCCCGCACGGACAGTGATGCCGTGATGGTCGAATATTCTTCTCCTAATACCAATAAGCCTTTACACCTGGGGCACATCCGGAACAATCTCTTAGGTCACTCTGTATCACTTATCCTGGAAGCAGCCGGAAAAAAAGTATATAAGACCCAGATCATAAATGACCGCGGGATCCACATTTGCAAGAGTATGCTGGCATGGAAACGGTTCGGAAACGGGGAAACCCCTGAGAGCACCGGTCTGAAAGGCGATAAGCTGGTAGGTAACTATTATGTAGCCTTCGATAAGGCATATAAACAGGAAGTTGCCGAAATGGTAGCCGCGGGTACTCCGAAGGATAAAGCAGAAAAAGAAGCTTTACTGCTTCAGGAAGCCCAGGAAATGCTTAGAAAATGGGAAGCAGGAGATCCGGAGGTTGTCCAGCTTTGGAAGACCATGAACGGATGGGTTTACGAGGGGTTTGAAGAGACCTATAAGAGCCTGGGGGTCAGTTTTGACACGCTCTATTACGAGAGTGATACCTACCTGCTTGGAAAAGATGTTGTAGAACAAGGCTTAGAGCAAGGGGTATTTTACCGGAAAGACGACGGTAGTGTCTGGATAGACCTTACCGAAGAGGGATTGGATGAGAAGATCGTTCTAAGATCTGATGGTACGGCGGTATATATGACACAGGATATAGGTACAGCCATACAACGAGTAAAAGATTTCCCGGATATTAACGGGATGGTATACACTGTTGGGAATGAACAGGACTACCATTTTAAAGTACTTTTCCTTATCCTTAAAAAATTAGGATTTAACTGGGCAGATCATCTTTATCATCTCAGTTACGGGATGGTCGACCTGCCAAGCGGGAAGATGAAAAGCCGGGAAGGAACCGTTGTTGATGCTGATGACCTGGTCCTCGAGATGAGCGAGACTGCAGGAGCTATTGCCAGTGAGCTTGGCAAGCTGGAAGATT
Organism: Zeaxanthinibacter sp. PT1; assembly: GCF_028464225.1. Classification (GTDB taxonomy): domain Bacteria; phylum Bacteroidota; class Bacteroidia; order Flavobacteriales; family Flavobacteriaceae; genus Zeaxanthinibacter. The sequence goes on along the minus strand of NZ_JAQPCN010000006.1, from coordinate 26,505 downwards.
ATTCGGAAGCAGAAAAACAGCAGCTCTATCATATGATCGGGCTGGGAGCACTCAAATATTATATTCTGAAGGTAGACCCAAAAAAACGGATTTTATTTGACCCGGAAGAATCGGTGGATTTCCAGGGAAATACGGGCCCCTTTATCCAGTATACCTATGCACGGATACAGTCTATCCTTAGGAAAGCCCCTGAAAATGGTATGCAACAAGATGTATCCAGCGAATTACAGCTTCATGCTAAGGAGAAGGAACTGCTGAAATGGCTAGAAGCATTCCCGGAAGCTATTCAACAAGCTGCAGAAAATTACAGCCCGGCCCTGATCGCGAATTATACCTACGAACTCGTGAAAGAATTCAATTCGTTCTACCAGCAGGTTTCTATCCTGGGTGAGGCCGATGAAAGCATCAAGATCTTCAGGATACAGCTTGCCGATAAGGTAGCCCAGGTGATACAAACCGCGTTTAGTTTACTCGGGATTGATGTTCCTGAGCGTATGTAGCATGAAAAAGGCCGCGATCGCGGCCTTTTTCTTTTCCCGGATACCATTTTCTTTTCCGATGTATTAAGAATCGGGAATTTAAACAGTACTTAGAATTTTATCCTCGCGCTGATATTCGGGGTTAGACCTAAGGAAGCACTTTCTACCCGTTCCACTTCATCCTGCTCATTCAGCCTGTAATATACGTTGAGTAAGTTTTTTTTGTTCAGGAGGTTCAGAACAGAAGCACCTACGGATGCATCAATACCTTGGCCTATCTTGAATTCGTAGACAGCTGAAGCATCTGCCCTCAGGTAATCCGGAAGCCTGCTGCTGTTGGGTTCCTGGTACCTGATCCGGTTGGGAAAAACATTAAGGTCAATTATATTATTGCCTTCTTGAGGTTCTGTATACGGCTTACCTGTCCTGTAATGAAGCCCAAGCCCAAGCTTAAATTGATTGTAGGTATAGGTGCCGGCCAGGGTTGCTGCGTGCCGGATATCGAGATTGTTCGGAAAACGGTTCGGGTTGATGTCTTCAAAAGTGTAGGTATTCTCATTATAGGTGTAACTCACCCATGCACTGATACGGTCTGCCTGGTGATTCAACAGGAATTCTACTCCTTTTACATCGTAACTGCCTATCTCCCCGTTAAACTGATCCTGGTTCTGGAATCCCTGGGTTGCGGTACTGATCCCTTCTACTTGTTTGTAGAAAGTTTCCAGTCCCATGTACCATTTATTCTTTTCATAATTAAAGCCCAGGGAGCCTTGTTTGCTTTTGGTCACCGGCAGGCCCTGGTTATCTGAAAGTATCCAGCGTCGTTTTTCTATTCCGAGGAAGTTCTGCTCCAGGTCTATTACCTGGTTGGTGGTCTGGTTTTTAAACTCGCCCATCGCTGAGAGACGCCAGTTGGGGGTCAGCGCCATGCTTAAATTCAGCCTGGGTTCAATGATCACTTCAGAAAATGTATCCAGGTTCTCGATAAAATTAACCCGGGCCCCACCCCTGGCCATAAGGCCCCCGTTCGTTGTCTTGTATTCCAATTCAGAATAAGGCGCATGCGTTCTTATCACCCCTTTAATACTGCTGTTAAAGGGAGGCTGTGTTACCGTTGTCGTGTTGGTGATCCCTACTTCGGAAAACTGGTATCCATTATGCCAGCTAAGCTCATCAGACAGGTCGTACCAGGTGTTTACTTTTATTGAGGATTCAAGGACCCTGTTATTCTGGAACAACTGCTGTTCTTCGTCATTCGTGCTGGTTCTCGCATCGAGATTATAACGAGTGTAATAGGTGTTGATCCTGCTGTGGAAATTATCAGTCCAGTCGCTGTGCAGTACAGCCCCAAAAGATAAGTTGGTTTGGTCCAGGGTACTCTGGTTCTCCCGGTCATTTTGGTTATCCGTCTCTGTATAGGCGAGATCGTTATTGATGTGAATGAAGCTGATTCTTGCTTTGTGCAGCTCATTGATGTCGTACATCAGCTTAGCCGTAAAATCATAAAAATAAAAATCTTCCTCCTGGGTAATATCGGTATCTGCGCCGGAATCGCCTTTTACTTCTGTATCCTGGAAGGCCCTGCTGAAAAATTGCTTGTAAGTTGGGGTATCCAGGAAGTCGGTCACAGAGCGCCTGGCAGACCATTGGAAGCCCAGCTTACCGGATAATGGTACATAGGCGTAGGCATCCCCGCTGATAAGGTTAAACCCGGCACCGCCGAACGCTTTATCATCAACCCGGTCATGGGTTTCCATCAGGATAATTCCGCTGACTCCATCCCCGTATTGGGCAGAAGTTCCGTTTTTGATAAGGGTTACTTTTTTAGTGAGGTAGGGATTAAAGGCCGAGATCAGGCCAAAAAAATGACCGGACTGGTACATCTTGATGCCATCCCAAAGGATCAGGTTCTGGTCATTAGTTCCCCCGCGGATATTGATATCAGAAACTGTTTCATCAATACTCCTGATTCCGGGTAGTGCCTGCACGGACTGCAGGATATCCGGTTCACTCAGTCCCGGCAGAATCCCGAACCTATCGAGGTCTAATTCCAGGCTTCCGTCCGGCATTTCCGCAATTCCTGTGGTCAGGATATTGTAGACCACTACTTCATCCAATTGCTCGTACCTGAGGGCCATCGGAATCTGGGTACAAGGATTAGTTTGGATCAGGTAAGAGGCGTTGATATACAATGGCTTATAACCTATGTGCTGGATTCTCAAGGTAGCTCCCCTGGGGATCTGTTCCAGTTTAAATTGCCCGTCAAAATCGGTGATCATGCTAATGCTGCTCCCAAGCACTTCTACTGAAGCTCCAACGATGGAATTCTGCTCAAAGTTGTCCAGAACTGTTCCGCAGACATCGATCAACCTGCTTCTGGATAAGGTGTAATACCGGTCACTGAGTTTCTGAACTTTAAGTTGTGTCTGGTCACTTAAGCGTGCAAGAATGGTATCTAAGTTTTCGCCAATGGGTACCTGTATCACCACATCTTCGAGGTCTTCATCCACGAAGGAAAATTTAACATCGTACCGGCGCTCTAATTCCTGTAAGTAAGAAATAACAGGAATTGTTTCCCGGTTGGGTACTTCCTGAGCATTTAAGAGGAAGTGGCCTTTTACCAGGATCAGCAGTAATAAGAATAAATGTTTATGGGGTTTCCTCGGCATAGAATATAACATTCTCCCCATCCAGATCATAGGTTAGCCTGGAAGGTGAACTTATACTCTGCAACGCCAATTCTTTGTTTGTATTGCTGAATGTACCGGTAAATAATTGGTTGAGGTCCACGCCCCGGGTTTCGACTTCTATATCAAATTGCCGTTCAAATTCTTCCAAAACGTATTTTAGGGGAATACTTTTAAAGGAACTCTCCTGGTTGAGCCAGGAAGGAACATCAGCATTGGGACCTTCAACGGGAATTACTTTCCCGTTGATGGCAAGGAAGGAACTGCCTGCAGGTAATTCTTTTTCAACCCTAGCAAAATTGACGCGTACGAGGCCTTCGTAACAAGTCACCTCAAAATAATCGCCCCTTTGTTCTACGTTGAACTGGGTACCGAGAACCCAAACTTCCCCAAGATCGGTGTCAACACTGAATTTTTCTCCTTTGGCAACTTTGAAGAACGCTTCCCCTTCAAGAGATACCACGCGTTCCTTGTTCCATTTCTTTTTACTGTAAGTTATCTCCGATCCGGCATTCAGGATAATTTCTGAAGCATCGGGCAGGGTGTGGGTTGTGGATTGGGCATATAAGGTGCTTACGGTTTCATCTTGCGAATTGACAAACCAGAATGAAACTGCGATCATGAGAACTATTGCAGCGGCAATCGCCATCAGTTTCCTTAAAGGTCGCATTTGGATTACTTTCCCGGCCTTCTTGTTCTCTGAATTACGATCGGTAAGTTTCGCTTTCAGGTCGTTATAGGCAGCCGCGGGGTCATACGCCGGACCTTCCATCCGTGCACTGGCCTCGATGATGCGCTGATATGATGCATATTCGGCAGTCTCTTTAAACGCTGCCAACTCAGCCTCGCTCAGCTCGTTGTTTAACCATTTTGCCAAATAATTTTCTTTCATGATTCCTTTCTTTACACCTTAATAACAACCCAGTTACAAAATACCCTACCTGTTAGTTCGAAGTTCGAAGTTCGAAGTTTGGAGTTTGGAGTTTGGAGTTTGGGGTTTGGGGTTCCTGGTTTGCAGTTTACTGATCGCAGTTCGCAGTTCGCAGTTCCCCGAGACCCCTTCTCTGTCTCCTATGTCACTTTGTCCCTTTGTACCTATATGCCTGCCAAACTAAATCCCATCAATAGTTTCCCGCAACGTCTTCAGTGCCAGGTGCATCCTTTTTTCAATGGCTTTTACGCTTACCCCTTCCAAGTCTGCTATCTCTGCATACTTTTTGCCTTCCACCCGGTTCATCAGGAAGGTCTGCCGCTGGTTCTCCGGTAAATTGTTCAGGGCGTTGTCCAGTTTCTGCTGAAATTCCTTTTCCTCTAACAGGTATTCAGGAGATTCCTGCGTCCTGTCTTTCTCCAGCCCACTGTTGTTGTATTTCATCCTTACCTTCTCTGCTTTCAGCACGTTCAGGTAATTGTTGTTCGCAATGGTATAGACGTAAGACTTGGCCTTTTCAGGAGTGACCTTGGTACAGTGCTCCCATAACTTGACAAAAGCCTCCTGCACTACGTCATATGCCTTCTCTTCGTTCCCGTATTTATAAAAGATAGACCTGAATATTGCCTTGGAATGTGCATTGAATAGGAAGCTGAATACTTCTTCCTGGCAGACATTATCGTGATTTTCTATATTCAAAGTGGTAATAATTCTGTCTTTCTGCGTTCTATATTAATAAAGGTGATAAGTCCTGAACCCTTTAAAAACCGTACGCTCGGATTTGGTTAGTCCAAATATATTTGAAAAAAAATTAAAAATCGGGGTAGGGTAAATGTTATCACAGGTGTTTTTAATGTGAATTAGCGTTAAAAATCCAAATCGTTATGAAAAATAGAATCCATTTTGCAGTGTATACATTCTTATTGGGAATGACATTGCTATTTACAGCCTGCCAGTCCGAGTTTGAAGAATTGCCGGAAGACAACCAGCAACAAACCCTGGAGGCGAATTCTTCCACAGCCGTATTAATAGAGCGCACCGCCACTAATGACGGCTCATTTGATAATATAGTGGACCAGGCCAGCTGCCTGGCTATTCAGTTTCCTTACGAGGTAAATGTCAACGGCGAGATCATAATCATAGAATCCAGGGAAGACCTGCAGGAGATAGAAAATATCTTTGATGCCTCTGATATCGATGATGATTTCCTGGAATTAGTTTTCCCGATCACTATTACCACGGCAGCCTATGCCGATATTGTGATAAACAGCAGGGAAGCGCTCAGGGAGCTTGCAGCCGATTGTATTGAGAACGGAGAGGACGATGATATTGAATGTATCGACTTTGTTTATCCTTTAACCCTTTTCACTTTTGATCGTACCCTACAGCAAACCAGCAGGGTTACCGTGGAAAATGACAGGCAGTTACGTTTTTTCTTCAAGGACCTGGGAGAAGATGAGCTGGCTAGTTTCAATTTCCCTATTAGCCTGAAGTTATACGATGGTACAGTTATAGAGGTAAACAACAATGAGCAATTGGCTCGTTTGATAGAGGAAGCCAACGATGCCTGTGACGAGGATGATGATAACGATTACAATGATGATGATTTTACCCAGGAGAGACTGAACAAGTATTTGGTGGAATGTCCGTGGTTGGTACACGAAATGGTACGCGACCAGGTGAACCAGACTGACCAGTATTTTGAATACCTGATGAATTTCTCTGATGACGGGAAAGTGGTAGTTAAGGATCGTGTAGGGAATAACCTTATCGGCACCTGGAGTACCCGTGTCTCAGATAATAACAGGGTGTTGTTAAAGCTCGAATTTGATGTGCTTGTCGATTTTAACCTGGAATGGTTTGTATACGAGATCGGAGAAGGTACCATCAAGCTCTTTTCTGAAGGTGGAAACAAGATCATCATGAAACGTTTCTGTGATGCTCCTAACTTCGGAGAGACCCTGAGAAATATCCTGAAGGAATGTGCCTGGGTGATTAAAAAAGTAAAGAACCAGGGCGAGGAGATAGAACGCCTGTTAGGATACGAATTTAATTTCCATGCTGAAGGGTATGTCACGTTGAGCAATGGAGTAAATGTCTCTGAAGGAGAATGGGAAGTTACTACGAATAACGAGGGAATCCTGGTCCTGGCTATCGCCATGGGTGCAGAACCTGCGGTGAACTTTGAATGGCCGGTGCGCGATCTAATGAATGAGCGCTTAAAGTTCGAGGTAGAGGATATAGGTTATGAACTTATTCTTCAGAGGGTTTGTGAGGATAATGCAGGAGACGGAGATGTCTTGGAGATCAGAGAATTAATGAAGGATGGACCCTGGAGTGTGGCCAGCTTTGTGAAAAGCAATATCGATGAAGCTGATTTATTTACCCTTTACAGTTTCTCTTTCGAGGCAGAGCACATTATGGGCATGACCCTGGGTGATACCGGGAATACCGAGGCAGGCCTTTGGAGAGTATTAAGAAATAGCGAAGGGAAGCTCAAGGTGTACCTGAATGGAGGTGAGAATGAACCCTTACACGAACTTACTGATGACTGGGATTTTTACTCTGCGGATGCAGGGCGAATTGAACTGAGAAGTGAATCTGATGCCAACGGGCAGATCGCTATCCTGGTATTTGAAAGAATCTAAGATTAGCCCCAATTTTGCTGAAAAGGGTGGTTCCGGAAACGGAGCCGCCCTTTTCTTATTTAAAACTGCTTCCCATCCTTCCCACATCCGTCTGATATTCTTATTTTTGCTACTCTTGAAAACAGGATACGACGATGTTTGATAATTTAAGTGATAAGTTAGATAAAGCCCTGCATGTTCTTAAAGGACACGGGCAGATTACAGAGATCAACGTGGCAGAGACCACGAAAGAGGTTCGCCGTGCTTTATTAGATGCGGATGTCAACTTTAAGATAGCCAAGGAATTTACCAATACGGTTAAAGAAAAAGCCCTGGGGCAGAACGTGCTCACTTCATTACAGCCCGGGCAATTGATGGTGAAGATTGTCAAGGATGAACTCACCCAATTGATGGGAGGGGAATCTGAAGGAATTTCTCTCGCCGGGGATCCTGCGGTAATCCTGATGTCGGGATTACAAGGTTCCGGTAAAACCACCTTCTCAGGAAAACTCGCCAATTTTCTAAAGACGAAGAAAACCAAGAACCCGTTATTGGTCGCCTGTGATGTTTATCGCCCGGCCGCAATAGACCAGTTGCACGTGGTTGGTGAGCAGATAGGCGTTCCTGTATATTCTGATAAAGAGAATAAGAATCCTGTTTCCCTTGCGCAGGCGGGTATAGATTATGCCCGGAAGAATGGTCACAACGTTGTAATTCTTGATACCGCGGGTCGTTTGGCTGTAGATCAGCAGATGATGACGGAGATCGCCAATATCCGCGATGCAGTAAAACCGCAGGAAACGCTCTTTGTGGTAGATTCCATGACGGGACAGGATGCTGTGAATACCGCGAAAGCCTTTAATGAAGTGCTCGATTTTGACGGGGTGGTCCTGACCAAGCTGGATGGTGATACCCGTGGTGGTGCGGCATTATCTATAAAATCGGTTGTCGACAAACCCATCAAGTTTATCGGTACCGGTGAGAAGATGGACGCGATTGATGTTTTCTACCCTTCCCGTATGGCGGACCGGATCCTCGGGATGGGAGACGTAGTCTCTCTTGTAGAACGTGCACAGGAGCAGTTTGACGAAGAAGAGGCCAGGAAACTGCAAAAGAAGATCGCAAAGAACAAGTTTGGCTTTGACGATTTCCTGAACCAGATACAGCAGATTAAGAAGATGGGGAGTATGAAGGACCTGCTCGGGATGATCCCGGGTGCCGGTAAGGCTTTAAAGGGGCTCGATATTGATGATGATGCCTTTAAGCATATTGAGGCCATTATTCATTCGATGACCCCGGATGAACGATCCAATCCATCCTTATTGAATGCCAGCCGTAAAAAGCGAATCGCCAAAGGAAGCGGCAGGGAGATCAAAGAAGTGAACCAGCTGCTGAAACAATTTGACCAGATGAGCAAAATGATGAAGATGATGCAAGGCGGTGGCGGTAAAAAGATGATGCAGATGATGCAGAATATGCCGAAGTAGTTCGAGGCCTGCCACGGGCAGGTAAATTCGAGGTTCGAAGCCAACCATAGGTAGGTAAGTTCGAAACCTGCTTGGGGGAACATGCAGAAGTCAGGGGAAATAGATTTGATTTTGGACTAAAATCTGGATCAGCACCCTGCAAGCTTTTTGCAGTGGAAAACTTTAACTTGAGACCGGGGCGGGGTTAAGAACCCCGGCTTTTCAAAATAAAAGTAAAGACCAGCTTGCAAACGAACCGGTCTTAAGAATGTATAAAAGCGACCTTACTTAATAAATACTTTATCCCTTTCTATGGAAATACTAGACGGAAAAAAAATTTCTAACCAGATCAAGGAAGAAATTGCCGCTGAGGTGGCACAGATGAAAGAAAGGGGTGAGAAAGTGCCCCACCTTGCGGCAGTCATCGTGGGTAACGACGGGGCAAGCATGACATACGTGAACAGCAAGGTACGCTCCTGTGAAAAGGTCGGATTTGAATCTACCCTGATCCGCCTCCCCAGTACCACTTCTGAGCTGGAACTCCTTAAAAAGATTGACCAGCTTAACCAGGATGATGACATTGACGGATTTATCGTGCAGTTACCTTTGCCGGAACAGATAGATACCCAAAAAGTCATTATGGCTATAGATCCGGATAAAGACGTTGATGGGTTTCACCCAACGAACTTTGGAAAAATGGCCCTGGATATGAGTACCTTTATTCCTGCTACTCCATTTGGAATACTCGAGTTGCTAGAGCGGTATAACGTGGAAACCAAGGGGAAACATACGGTAGTTATCGGCCGAAGCCATATAGTAGGCCGCCCCATGAGCATACTGATGGGTAGGAAAGGATGGCCGGGGAATTCGACCGTGACCCTTACCCATAGCCATACCAAGAATATCACCCAGATCATATCCCAGGCAGATATTGTTATTTCCGCCCTTGGGGTGCCACATTTCCTGAAGGCAGAAATGGTAAAGGACGATGCCGTGGTGATCGATGTGGGAATAACCAGGGTGCCCGATGAAAGCCGGGAAAAGGGTTATTACCTGGCAGGGGATGTAGATTTTGAGAACGTCAGTAAAAAGACTTCATTTATCACGCCTGTACCCGGGGGAGTAGGTCCTATGACCATTGCAATGCTTCTTAAAAACACCCTGTTAGCAAGGGAGCAACATCGCGGTGAACTTTAAAGATATATTCCGGTTGAAATTTTAACAATCCAGCTTGTAACGGCATTCCTCAATCGCCGACTAAGCCCTGTACACCTAATCCAAAAACTAAATAAATGAAATTAAACCAAATTAAAAGCATCTCACTTGTGATTGCCGGGTTGGCAATAGTGGGTTGTAAGAATGATACACAAACTGGTGATGATAAAGAGCTGGTTTCAGGAATCTATACCGAGAACATGGATACTACGGTAGATCCCGGGGATAACTTTACAGCATATGTTAACGGGGGCTGGGTCAATAAGACCGAGATCCCCGCAGATAAATCCTCTTATGGGACCATGACCATAGTGAGAGAAGAGGCAGAAGAAAATGTAAAGAAAATCATCGAGGAAGCTGCTTCCGGCGAGTCTGAAAAGGGATCCGATGAACAGAAATTGGGAGATTTCTATAAGTCCTATATGGACCTGGATAAGCGAAATGCTTTGGGGGCCGATCCTATGGAGACCGAGTTTTCTAAAATTGAATCGATCAGTAATTATGAAGAGCTGACCCGGTATTTTGCTCATGCAAATAAAATGGGGATAGACGTTCCCCTTGGCTTCTACATATCTCCGGATTATAAGGATCCGCAGAATTACGTAGTATATGCCTCACAGTGGGGGCTTGGTCTGCCAGACAGGGAATATTACCTCAAAGATGACGAACGCTCTAAAGAGATCCGACAGAAATACCAGGAGCACATAAGCAATATGTTCCAATTGGCAGGTCTTGAGGGCGGAGAGAAAGCAGCCTCGACAATCATGAATTTAGAGACTGCCCTTGCGGAAAAACAAATGCCAAAAGAGCAGAGAAGGAACAGGGTGGCAAATTATAACATGATGACAGTAGATACGCTGAATTCCCTGATGCCTCGTTTTAACTGGAATGCTTACTTGGACGCTGCGGGACTTAAAGACCAGGATAAATTGGTAGTCCTGATGCTGGACTATACCAAATCCCTGGATCAGCTTGTGCGCAATACAGAGCTTGCCACCTGGAAAACCTACCTTAAATGGAGCGCACTTAATTCGGCCGCCCCTTATCTGAGCGAAGAAATAGACCAGGAAAAATTTGAATTCTACAGTAAAGAACTTCGCGGTACACCGGAACAAAGACCCCTCTGGAGAAGGGGTGTTTCTGTCGTTAATCGCAACCTCGGAGAATTGGTCGGAAAGGTATATGTACAGAAGCATTTTCCACCGGAAGCCAAGGAAAGGATGGAAGAACTGGTACAGAACCTTTTAAAGGCCTATGAAGCCAGTATAAAGGAATTGGACTGGATGAGTGAAGACACCAAGAAGGAAGCCCTGGATAAGTTGAGCAAATTTGACCCCAAGATCGGTTATCCGGAGGAGTGGAAGACCTACGATATTGAAGTAGCTGCAGACGACCTGATAGGGAACATCAGGAAGAGTAACGCGATGGAATACCAGCGCAATATTGATAAACTAGGTAAACCGGTAGACCGGAAAGAGTGGGGGATGACACCACAAACAGTGAATGCGTATTACAACCCGTCTAAAAACGAGATTGTTTTTCCTGCCGCTATATTACAGCCACCTTTCTTTAACCTGGAGGCTGATGATGCAGTGAACTATGGCGCTATCGGTGCCGTGATAGGGCACGAAATCGGGCATGGTTTTGATGATTCAGGAAGTACATTTGACGGAGATGGCACCATGCGTAACTGGTGGACGGAAACAGACAGGGAAGAATTCAAGAAACGTACAGATGCTCTTGTAGCCCAGTATAACGAGTTTGAAGTGCTACCCGAAGTGAATGTGAACGGTACATTTACCCTGGGTGAGAATATAGGTGACCTTGGAGGCTTAAGTATCGCATTAAAGGCATACAAAATGTCTTTGGACGGAGAAGAAGGGCCTGTATTGGATGGTTTCACAGGGGAGCAACGTGTATTCATGGGCTGGGCCCAGGGATGGATGGGAAAGTCAAGGGATGAAGCCCTGCGTGTACAGGTAAGTACAGATCCCCATTCGCCGCGTGACTTCCGTGTCAACGGGGTGGTAAGGAATATACCTGAATTTTATTCCGCTTTCAACGTGGAACAAGGCGATTCACTTTACCTGCCTCCTGAAGAAAGGGTTAAAATCTGGTAAAAAATAGTGATTTGAATTGAACCCTCTCCCTGAGAGGGTTTTTTTATGGCCTAAGCTCAAAATTCATCGCTATCCCCATGGTAGAATCTGCAGGCGTTATCACGTCCAGATCCTTACTTCCTTCATCATTGGTACACCCGGCAAAGGCCAGGATGGAACAGAGGAGTAAGATGACATAAATGATCAGCATTCGCATGACTCACTAATTTAGTAGGTATGATTACCGAGTTACTACTAATATAACGTTGAGGTTTAGGGTTTTGGTATGGTAATCTATGGATTGTAGCGAACCACAGAATCAATTGTGGTAAGACGGGCACAACTTGACAATCTAAGCCAAGATTGCTTTTTACGTGGAAAAGTAACTGTTACGAATACTAATAAATTCACTTCTCTATTTGTTGGAGTGTTCTTCCTTTGCCTGGTTTGCGGACCGGAGGAGCGTTCTGAACTTACTGAACCGCACTGAAGATATACAGGTCTCAAAGAATGATGGAATATATGAATTCGTTGGCTGTGGCAATTCTATTCAGGATTAAATAAGTGAATGGATCAAAAAAAGCCCGGTAGCAAAATCACCACCGGGCCTGTATTTAAGCGGTTTGGGTTTCCATGGGAATCTGTTCCTTATGCCGGACGAGCCATCCGTGAAATGTCTCTAATTTCGGATTTAATTTTCTGGACAATTCTAGGTCGCGGTTGCCACAGTAATCCTCTTCCAAATCCACTTTAAACTGGTACATATTTCCCAGATCATCTGCACCCGGGAAATCGAACCCTCTGTATACATCATGAGGTACGGAAACATATTTGACCTTTTCACCAAATACTTCGCTAAAGGTGTCTGCCATCTGTTTACCGGAAAGGAATTCACCGGAAATCCCTATGGTTTTCCCTTGGTATCGTTTCCCTGCCTTAAAAATTCCCAGGGCACAACGACCGATATCCTCGACACACATACTGGGCATTTTAGCTTCTTCTAAAGGCATCACCAGTGCCAGGGTACCATCGTCACCTCTTTTCGGCGCCATACCAAAATGTATAAAGTTTTCCCAGTAGAAGGATGTTCTTAAGAGTGTTACAGGAACCTTTGAGTCTTTAAAATATTTATCTGAGGCTCCTTTGGCATCAAAATGAGGGACTTTATATTTTTCCTGCAGGGTTGGCATTCGCTTATCCTCCAGGGGAACCCAGTTCCGGGTGTCCTCCAGGGTAGACCAGATAAGGTGTTGCAATCCTGCCGCTTCTGCAGCTTCGGCCATCAACTTGGCTTGTTCCATCTCGATTTCTGCGGAAAAATGATCCCAGAAAAACGTTACACAAAAGGCTCCATAAGCTCCTTTAAAAGCCTTTACGAGACTTTCCTTGTCATTGACATCGGCATGAGCAATTTCTGCTCCTCTTTCTTTCAGGGCTTTTGCTTTGTCAGATTTGGGGTCACGCGTAAGAACGCGTACACCGAATTCCTGATCAGGGTCGTTCAGGATGGCGTTGACAAGCCCGCCTCCTTGTGCACCTGTAGCCCCCACTACGGCGATAATTTTTTTTTCCATGATTGAGTTGTTTAGAATACCTATTTAAGGTAAAGAATAATCATGCGAAAATCAACGATTTTAACCTTTAAGTGTCTGGAAACGTGGAGAGTGTAAATTATTTAGCGAACAGCTGGTCCATGTCTTTAAATGCCTTGAATTCCAAGGCGTTTCCGGCAGGATCCAGGAAGAACATAGTCGCTTGTTCACCTACTTCACCTTTAAATCGGATATAAGGCTCTATAACAAACTCCATATTCCTTCCCTGCAACTTATCTGCAAAAGCCTGGAAAGTGTCCCAGGGTAGGACTACCCCGTAATGTGGAACAGGAACTTGTTTACCATCTACAGGATTTGCATGTAGTTCTTCGTTCGATTTTGGTTTATAATGAATAACAAGTTGGTGGCCAAAGAGGTTAAAATCTACCCAGTGATCACTGCTTCTTCCTTCCTCACACTCGAGGACATCGCGGTAAAAAGCGCGGCATTCATCTAAGTTGTGCACGGGAATTGCAACATGGAATGGTGTTATGCTAGTCATAGTAATTAGTGATTTCTTAATGCTTTAATTAATTCTTTCTTAGTCATTTTAGAACGACCTTCTATACCGATCTCCTTGGCTTGGTCATAGAGCTCTTCTTTGGTCCTGTCTTCGTATTTGGAGGCGTGGCCTCCCTTTGTACCGGAATCCTCTGTATTGGCTATACGAGCGGCTTTTTCTTTACTATAGCCTTTATCCCGTAGCGCTTCATATTGCTCTTCGTTCTTTACTGATGGAATATTATCTTTTGGCATCTTAGTTTTATTTTAAATATAAGAAATGCCCCAGCTCAATTTCTAAAACTATTGTTAAAGGCTAAAGAGCCTATTGCTGTAAGAAAGATATGATCTGTTCGTTCACTTCTTCCTGGTGCATGGAATGGCCCAGGCCTTCTGTCGTCACCAGCATACTGTTTTGCCAATGCCTGTGAACGCTTTCTGATGCGTGGTAAGGGGTAATGGTATCAAAGCGGTCGTGGAATAATAGCCCGGGCACCTTACTTTCTTTTACAAAACGGGCAGAAGAGAACTCTTCAATACGGACACCAAACCTGGAGGATACATAGGCTTCCAGGGATTGCATCACTTTCTCGTTGAGCGTAAGCAGGGATTTGAAGTGTGCCATAATCTCGTGGAATTCTGAGGGAGAACCGATGGTCACAATTTTTTGTATAGGAAGCCTGGGGATCCTGTAATGGGTGTAGAGAGTGGTCATACCTCCAACGGAATGGCCGATGATATATTTGGGATGGTATTTATCTACCATATAAGCGACGCATTCTGAATATAACGGAACATGAAGGTATTTGCCGGTAGAATTACCATGGCCGGGAGCATCAAAAGCAAAAATATTAAAACCCGCCTCCCTCAGGTAGTGGATGAGGTTTTTCCAACGGGAGCTGTTACTTTCCCAACCGTGAACCAGGAGAACCGTTTTACCCGGTCCCGGCCATTGGTATACTTGAATTTGATGCCCGGAAATAATCTCGGTAGTAATACTTGCCTGACTTAAAAATTCTTGCTGTTCGTCAGTAGGTCTGCCTTTCCTGACTTTTGAAAAAGTTTTAAATGCCTGCTTTGCGGCAAGATCGGGATGCACGTAAGAAAGGCTGTTAAAAAGGATGCCGTAGACCCTGGGGACGTATTTCTGAATATGTTTTTTCATAGGAAGCACTGAACGCTCAAAAATACGAAAATACAGTCCATCCAAATTTGGAATCCATATGCATGTTTTTTGCAGTCTGAAACCTTAAATTAACCGCAAGGGGAGGGGGCTTGGCCCCGTCAACGACCGTGTTGCAGCCAAGGAGTTTTCTGGGAATTATAATGAAGCTGACGTAATCATAGGAGCGAAAAATGATCAAATATTTAAGGGTCTCTTTTTAATCATACCCCCTCTCAGGTCTTTGACCAAATCCATAACGATGAATGCTTTTTTATCAATCTTATCGATTTCGGTACTCAGGCGAGCCAGTTCAAGCCTGGTGACCACGGTATATATGATTTCAGTTTCTTTCCTGCTTCCTCCATATTTGCTGTAGCCCTGTTTTCCCATATAAATGGTACATGCCCTACCCATTTTTTCGGTAAGCATTACCCGGATCGCTTCGTGTTGATCAGAAATAATGGTAACTCCGATATATTCTTCAACACCGTCAACCACGTAATTCACCGTTTTCGCCGCTACAAGGTAAGTCAGAATTGCATATAAGGCCGTTTCAACCCCCAGGAGATATGCGCCGGCAGAGAAGATGACCAGGTTGATCAATAGCAGGGAATCTCCAACGGTAATATGCCATTTCCGACTCAGGTAAATCGCCAGAACCTCCGTGCCATCAATCACTCCACCACCACGCATCGCCATTCCAATTCCCAAGCCGAGAAAGAATCCTCCGAATACGGAAATCAGCAGCTTGTCATCGGTAACTACGGGGTACGGAATAAAGTGAACCACTATAGCCAGGGCAAGAATGGATGCGATACTTTTAATAGCGAATTTTCGACCTATGCTTCTTGCGCCAAGAACTATGAACGGGAGGTTTACGATCAGCAGGAGAAGACCCAGGGGCCACCCGGAGAGTACCCGTATTAAAAGTGACAGACCAGTGGCACCTCCGTCAATAAAATCATTTGGCAATAAAAAACCCTTTAATCCAAATCCGGCAGAGGCGACTCCGATCATCAGGTATAATAATTCTTTCAGGAAATGAACCAGTTCTACCTGTTCTATACGTATTTCACTGACCAGGTCCTTTTGTGTATAGACACCCTGGTGTTTCTTCATGAGTTTTCGCTTGGCTCGTTCAAGCAGGATGGAATGTAAGAATGGGTTCATACAGTGTGTCTTTTTTTCAGGGGGCCTTATTCCCAGCCCACCATCATATACTTGATCTTAGCCGCGTCAGGGATTTGTACGGCTTCTATCTTGGCATCAGGGTTATAGCGTAAGTTTTCCGGAAGTTCTTTCCTGTCAATGGTAAAATAAACATCACTCTCTTTGATGAAAACCACAACATTGTTCCTGAAGGTAACCAGTTTTTTAATAGAATAGTTATCCCTGATATCTTTAAACGTGCTTTCCAGGCTAACACCTTCTTCCGTTCTGAATCGTGGGTCGTGGATGTTGATGTTCTCTATTGTCTTCAGGCTATCTGTGCCAGGGGTTAGTGTCAACAGGTGATCGCCCCCTTTTTCATAAACCTTGATACGGGGATCACTGATACCGAAAGCCGGAGTATCCCTGACCAGTGAATCACCGGAAAAAATACCTTCTAATTCATCAACAGCAGTAGTTTTTTGAAGGGTTCCCACATGATTTATACCGATTTCAAATTTGTTTTCTTTTTCACTCTGGCACGCTGAAAGTGCGAATAGGGCAACCATCGCTGCCGACATAGTTGTTTTGTTCATTGGAATTTAGCGGATAACTTTTTTTAATACACCCAGTACTCCACGAATAAAGGTGGCACTGGTCAATACTTTGACAATGGGGTCCTGGCGGGTGCTTCTTCGCCTGGAACTGCTGCTTCGAGGTTGCCGTTCTTTCTCTCGCTCGGCTTCTTTTTCGGCCTCTTTTTCAGCGAGCTCAATCTTTTCATTCAGGAGTTCATAGGCGCTTTCGCGGTCGATGACCTCGTTATATTTTCTTACGAGTTTGGAATTATCGATGACCTCTTCCAATTCATCAGAAGTCAGAACATCCATCCGGCTCATCGGAGCCCTCAACAGTGTAGCTGCTAGTGGAGTAGGCCTTCCTTTCTCATCAAGGGCAGAGATCAATGCCTCCCCGATACCCAGGGAGGTAAGCACTTCCTTGGTATCGTAATATTCGGAATCAGGATAGTTCTCGGCAGTAAGCTTTATGGCTTTTCGATCACGTGCGGTGAAAGCACGTAAGGCATGCTGAACTTTTAGACCCAGCTGCGCCAACACCTCGTTTGGAACGTCGGTAGGATTCTGGGTGACAAAATACAGGCCGATGCCTTTAGATCGTATCAACTTTACAATACTTTTTATCTGCTCGAGGAGTGCCTTGGAAGCTTCTTTAAAAATAAGGTGTGCCTCATCGATGAATAGAATCAGCTCTGGCCTGTCACTATCTCCCTGTTCGGGGAAACGGTCGTAGACCTCGGCCAGGAGGCTGAGCATGAAAGTGGAAAATAATTTTGGCTTGTCCTGTATATCGGTGAGCCGTATAATATTGATATAGCCTTGACCATTTTCATCAATCCGTGTCAGGTCGTCAACTTCAAAAGACTTTTCACCAAAGAAGAGGTCTGCACCTTGTTGTTCCAGTTCTATGACTTTCCTCAATATGGTACCGGTAGAGCTCGTGGAGATTCGCCCGTATTCCTTTGCAAACTCTTTCTTCCCTTCACCTGTAGCGTATTGCAGTACTTTTTTAAAATCCTTAAGATCTAATAATGGAAGTTTATGGTCGTCACAATATTTAAAGATTACAGCGACAATGCCCTCTTGGGTAACCGATAGATCGAGGATCCTGGAGAGTAGAACCGGTCCGAATTCAGATACAGTTGCTCTTAATTTAACTCCATCCTGGTCTGAAAGGGAGAGGATTTCCACGGGAAATGAACTGGCGGTAAAGGGCAACCCGATACTTTCATGCCGCTCATCGATTTTAGGATGCCCGGGACTGGGTTGCGCCAGACCGCTGAGGTCTCCTTTAAGGTCCATCAGTAATACGGGGATACCTTTTTCAGATAAGTTTTCAGCTAATACTTGAAGGGTTTTGGTCTTACCGGTTCCGGTAGCTCCGGCGATCAGGCCATGACGGTTCAGAGTTTTCAGTGGAATACGCACATGAGCGCCGGTTACAGCTTCCCCATCCAGCATGGCTGCGCCCATAATTATAGCCTCACCTTTAGTGGCATAGCCCTCTTCTATATGGGTCTTGAATGCTTCTTTGGTGGTCATTTGGTTATTTTTGATAAAAATAGGGTAATTTTTATTTGTATCGCCCATGATGCGTGCCGAAAATTAGCCTTATTTGGCCCGTAAACTATGGTTGAAACCGTATCTTTGCGCCATGGTGACAACAACGATTTTAGAGCAGGTAGATAAAGGGCTGATGCTTCCATTAATGGAGGAATTCTATACCATACAGGGAGAGGGATTCCACAAAGGGACGGCTGCTTATTTTATCCGCGTAGGAGGATGTGACGTGGGCTGCCATTGGTGTGATGTTAAAGAGAGCTGGAATGCCGAGACTCACCCGCCAACGGCCATTGAACAGATCGTAAGTAATGCGGTTAAATATTCCAAAACCATCGTGATCACGGGCGGTGAACCCCTAACCTGGGATATGGGACCTTTAACGCAGGCTCTGAAGGAGAAAGGCCTGCAAATCCACATTGAAACTTCAGGGGCATATAAGCTGACCGGTCATTGGGACTGGATATGCCTTTCCCCTAAAAAGAACAAACTTCCGGAAGGTCCGATCTATGATAAGGCCAATGAGCTTAAAGTAATTGTATACAATAAGCACGACCTGATTTTTGCCGAGGAACAGGCGGCAAAAGTCAATAATGATTGCATCCTGTACCTGCAACCAGAATGGAGTGTCAGGGACAAAGTTACCCCGATGATCGTGGATTACGTTATGGCCAACCCCAAGTGGAAAGTTTCCCTACAGACGCATAAATACCTCAATATTCCTTAATAAATAAGGTGCTTTTTTAAATATTTCCCTGGGTTCGCTCTAAGGAGGATTTAGGGTAGCCGGGATGCTATTCCCCATAGCAGGTGCCTGCCCGGTTTAGAAGTGAAGGGGTTCTTAACCCCGCCCCAGGCTTAAGTTAATGAGATCCACTGCACAATCCTTGCAGTTTTACAATTTCAGAATATTCGATTGTCCTGGCTGGGCCGTGTGAGCGGTTAATAAATCTGCTTGATGAACTGGTTATTGATAGGAACCATCTAATGCCCTGTCTGTCGGTTTTAAAAGAAAGGACAATGCCAGTAGACATAAAAGAAAAGAGAGGTCGCGTCCCCGGCGTTAGACCTGGGATATGGCGATAATTCCTTAACCTTTAAACTTTATGAAAAAATGCCTCGCGACCTCAGATTTTTCTGAAGATTGTTATAGTTCCTGAGTCGGTTTTCTCAAACTTACATTACAAAATGTAGGATGAAAAAGAAGACTAAGATAGAAAAATCAACTAGCCTGTAAAAAAATTCCTTCTTTTTTAACGTAAGGTATTTTATTTTAACATTCTGTAACCTGCTCAAATACAGGGTGATGCATTCTTTTTATTTTCCCTTTCGATGGCACTTACTACCTTCCCCCGTTAGACTGCAGGTCTAATAAGCATTCATTGTCCAACTCCGGAACGGCTGCTAACCCCTTACTTGTACGGGACTGGAGCATTTTGGACATGGCGTGTCCAAACTGTAGTTCTGCACGCATCAGGCATCCATCGGTAACACAATGACTGCCTGCATCGGGATCTTCGTGATCATTGACCATTTCTGTACCGAGGTTAACCAGCCCAAAGAGATGACCGAATTCGTGATGAAGGGTGGCTGTTTCGAGATCGGCATTTGATATAAACGCACTTCTGCCAGCCAGGTCCCTGATGGTCTGCTCAAAAATTACCATAGAAGTATTTCGGTATACTGCACCTAAAGTAACCCGACCTTCTTCTTCGTTATCACCTTCAGAAGGGGCATCGGCAAAAAAGATGTATATGGCCAGGGTGTTCCCGTTATTGTATGCTGTACGATTATCAGATTCTAAATTGGCGATCTCCTGGGTGGTATAGTTCTCTTCTCCGGGTGATGGTAACGCAAGGTATTCTATGGTGATATTCTGTTTAAATGTCCTTTCCTGCAGAAAACTGACAAAATTAGCCATGGCTTCATCGGTAGGTTTAAAGCCTTCAACATAAGCGATCTCGATCAACAGGTCATCAAATTCTGCATTGGAAAGAATTTCATTGGCCGATGCGCCGGTAGCTTTCAAGTTGGCAGTTTTATCAATTGTAGGTTCCGGGTCTACAGACTGGCTGGGTACTCCATCCTGGTTGTTCGACTTTGAGCAGGCTACGAGGAGTACGAGAGCTACCCATACCAACTTAGCGGAATTCTTAACAGATCTATGCATAATTTTCTTTTCAAAAGCCCCGATAATAAGGATAACGGGGATGTGTGCAATTTTATTCTTTCTCCAGGCTTAACCTTGCTAAATAGTCGTAATGTTCGCCATAACTTACAAGTTCACAGCTAAATCCATTATCTCCTGCCGCTTTTTGAAGCGATTTAAAATCGAGGTAAAGCCAATGAAAGGGAGCGGATTCCTGTCCTTTGTATTCCATCTTAAAAATGACTTCTCCATAGTAGATGTCATTATCCGGAACCAGGAAACCACCATCTTCATCTTCCTCGTACATATATATAATATCACTAGAGTCGATCAAGACCTGTCCGCCGGGAGCGAGCAGCGTTTTCAGCTTTTGAAAAAACTGGTCCAGCTGTTCCATTCTGCCAGCAAGCCCAATCCCGTTCATTAATAATAACAAGGTATCAAATTTTGTACCACGATAATCATCCAGCTGTTTCAGCACCCTGTTTTGTAAACCACGCAGGCGGCAAACAGCGATGGCTCCCTTGGATTGATCAAGACCGGTTACGTCTACCTCCTTATTTTGTAAATATAGTGCATGGCTACCGGCGCCACAGCCAACATCAAGTACTTTCCCCCGGCAAAGATCCAGTGCGCGTTGTTCTATGAATGGCATGTCAGAATATTCTCTGAAGAGATATTGCAGGGGCAACTCGTCTTCAATCCACTCATCATAACCATTCAATTTCATATACGTAATGAGCTGCTCGCTGGTTTTCCCTTTGAAGTGATCTCTGAGAGCGATTCCTAGGACATCCTTATTCATGAATTCATTTTGTGGGCTCAAAACTACCTATTTATTTCTTTGGGTAATCATAATGTTAAGTTGTAATGTGGTTACTTTGCAATCACTAAGATTACCGTGATACTTCCCGGAATCTGCCTGGAATCTAAAGAATAGGACCATGGAAGAGCAGCTCAGGCAACTACCTGCAAAAGCGAAGGAAAAGCGTAAGGAAAATGCTAAATTCCTTTCTAAACTAAAGAAGAAACCACCAAAAGACCTGGATAAAGTAATGGTGGAACTTCATACGGATGAATTTAATAGAACTGATTGCCTGGATTGTGCTAATTGCTGCAAAACCACAGGCCCGCTTTTCACGAATATGGATATTGAGCGAATAGCCAAACATCTGCGAATGAAACCGGGTAATTTTGTGGATACCTATCTCAGGATAGATGAAGACGGGGATCATGTACTGCAACGAGTACCCTGTACATTTCTCGGCCCGGATAATAAGTGCTTTATCTATGATGTGCGACCAAAAGCCTGCCGTGAATATCCACATACCGATCGAAAGAAGTTCCACCAGATCGGGAAACTGACCTTGCAGAATGTCGCTATCTGTCCTGCAGCTTTTAATATTGTCGAGAAAATGAAGGCCAACATTAAAATCTGATCTCATTTGGAAGAAAATGCCCGGATAGAGTATCTTTAGGTAATGGAAATGGTGCTACAATATTTTGAAACAATACCCTCCACACATCGCAGCCTGCTCCTGGTAATGGGAATTACGCTTTTCTGGTTGTTAGAAGGGGCGGTACCCCTGGTAAGGTTTGGATATAGAAAATGGCGCCATGCGCTGCCCAATTTCTTCTTTACGATCACCACTATAATCATCAATTTTGCCCTGGCCTTTTTGCTTCTCAAAACCAGTGACTGGGTGGCGAACAATGAATTCGGTGTCATAAATTGGCTTCCCTCTATGCCACTCTGGCTTTACGTAATTCTGGGTGTAATGTTGTTGGATCTCGTTGGAGCCTACCTGCCTCATTTGCTGGAACATAAGATCAGGCCATTATGGATGATCCACCTGGTACATCATACAGATCACGAGGTGGATACTACTACAGCAAACCGGCATCATCCTTTAGAAAGTATGATCCGTTTTGTCTTTACTTTGGCGGGGGTTTTTCTAATAGGAACCCCGATCGGGATCATCATGTTGTATCAATCCCTTTCACTGGTGGCTACACAGTTTGGTCATGCCAACATACGATTGCCCAGGAAAGTGGATGAGGCATTGAGTTGGATTATAGTATCACCCGATATGCATAAGGTTCATCATCACTACCAATTGCCTTATACGGATTCTAATTACGGAAATATCTTTTCTGTCTGGGACCGGCTCTTCGGTACCTTTATGGTCTTACACCCTTCAGATATCACTTACGGGGTGGATACCTTCCCGGACCGGAAACAGAATGAAAGTATCTGGGGGTTGTTGAAACAACCGTTTCATAAATACCGAAGACCGACTACAACGGGTTTAAAAGACTCGCTTAATCGTACAAAAGATATTTTTTCCGGATCTGCTTAAACTTATCCAGGTCGGCCTGCCAGCTTTTCCTGATATCCTCCTCGGTAGTTCCCGAGCTGATCTGTTTTTGCAAAAGCTCTGTCCCGGCGTGCTTGGTGAAACCATCGGTTAAAAAAACCTTCCCCTTATCCGTGGCATGGGTATAGGCATCGATCAACCATTGCAGGCTGACCCTGTCAGGGTTCGGTTCGTCGGAAAGATCTTTACCAAAACATTGTTTCCCGCTGTGTTTGGGATATTTAGATCCAAAATTAGGTTGAGGAGTATACTTAAAATCATATTGTGTGCTGTCCAGGAAAGGAGCCCCGTAACGCTGGAATTGGAATTCGGTTCCCCGGCCGGCATTAATATCCGTTCCTTCAAACAGTCCTAAGCTGGGATAGAGGGCAATCGACTTATCGTTCGGCAGGTTTGGTGAAGGTCGTATCGGCAGGTGATAAGGAGTGCTATGGGTGTAATTCTCAAGCGGAATTACGGTAAGATCGGCTTGAATTCCTTCCGTCAGCCAGCCTTCTTCGTTGATCATTTTTGCATATTCTCCTATGGTCATACCATAAACCAAGGGGATGGTTGTCATCCCAAGAAAGCTGGTATATTCTTTTTCCATGGTTGGACCGTCTACGTAGTGTGCATTTGGGTTGGGCCTGTCCAGGACTACCACAGGAATATTTGCTTCAGCAGCGGCCTCCATGACCAGTTGAAGCGTAGCTATATAGGTGTAGAACCGCACCCCGACGTCCTGGATGTCAAAAACGACGATCTCTATGCCCTGCAGTTGCTCCTGGGTCGGTTTTTTGTTCTTGCCATATAAGGAGATAAGTGGCAGACCTGTTGTGGCATCGATACCGTCTTTTACTTTTTCGCCGGCGTCGGCTTCTCCACGAAAGCCATGTTCAGGGGCAAACACCTTTTTGATAGGTACTCCCAGCGATAGCAGGGAGTCTACAAGGTGAGTATGGGAGTGCAAACTATCTTCAACAGCAGAATTCTTAAAAATGACAGAGGTCTGGTTAGCTACGACCGCTGTGTTTTTGCCTTTTAATAAAGGGAGATAGCTATCCGTCCTGTTGGCGGCGACCACCACAGCAGGGGGCTGTGCCAGGCCGGGTTCTGATATCCCGGGGTCGCTAACAGCCTTACCGCGGTTTCCACAGGATAACATGACTAAAAGCCACAAGAAAAACGTATTTTTGAAACCGGAAAAAAGACCCATCTGTTGAATTTAGAATATTTTATTGCCAAGCGCCTGATCAGGGGCACGGCGCATAAAATTAGTATTTCGGCTCCAATAATAAAAATAGCAATTACTGCTATTGCTTTGGGGTTGATCATGATGTTGGTGGCAATAGCCACCGGGGTAGGACTAAAGTATAAGATCAGGGAAAAAGTGGCCGCCTTTAATGGTCATATACAGATCTATAACTATGACAACAACCTTTCGGATGTGTCTGTCACCCCTGTCAGTATACAGCAGGATTTTTACCCGGAATTCCGAATAGTCGATGGAGTGACCCACATACAGGCGGTTGCCACTAAAGGAGGGATTATACGGACAGAAAATACTTTTGAGGGGATAATTGCCAAGGGAGTAGGCGGGGATTATGACTGGACGGCCTTCCGGGAATACCTGGTAGAGGGCAGGTTGCCGGAATACAATGGTAAACTGAATAACGAGGTTCTCATGTCCCGGGTAATGGCGAATAAATTGCAATTGCGTACCGGGGATACTTTTTTTGCCTTTTTCTTAAAGGAAGACGACCCGGCCAAAACCCCTAACCAACGTAAGTTTGAGATTGTAGGATTGTACGATAGTGGGTTCGAAGAATTTGATACTACCTATCTAATGACCGATCTACGCCATATACAGCGCATGAACGGTTGGGAATCGGACCAGGTTGGCAATTTTGAGGTATTCCTGGACGACTTTGATACAATAGACGAAAAGAGTGCCGAGATCTATGGAAAAACCTTATCCGATTTGGATACACAGACCATAAAGACCAAGTACTATAAGATATTTGAATGGATCGGGCTATTCGATTTTAAC
Source organism: Zeaxanthinibacter sp. PT1 (assembly GCF_028464225.1). GTDB lineage: Bacteria > Bacteroidota > Bacteroidia > Flavobacteriales > Flavobacteriaceae > Zeaxanthinibacter. Next base: position 1,900 of record NZ_JAQPCN010000006.1, on the reverse strand, counting down.
ATTGGGGTCATCATTGGGATCATGATCATCGTAGCCGGGTTTAATATGATAACTGCCCTGCTGGTTCTTATCCTGGAGCGCACGCAGATGATTGGGATTCTCAAGGCTTTGGGTAGCAGTAATTGGAGTATCCGTAAGGTGTTCCTGTACAATGCTGCATACCTAATCCTAATCGGGATGTTCTGGGGTAATCTTATCGGGTTGGGATTCCTCTGGTTACAACATCGTTTTAAGTTCCTGAAATTTCCAAACCCCCAGGAATATTATATTGAATACATCCCGGTTCACCTGGATCTGTTCACCGTGTTGGTCCTTAATGTAGGGGTGCTTATACTCTGCCTGGTCATGCTTTTAGTGCCTTCTTATATCATCACGAGGATACAACCGGTTAAGGCTATAAAATTTGAGTAAACAGTAAAACCGAAATTAATTTAAACATCAATATAGAATTCTTTTATGCAATACGCAGAAAACATACTTGGGACTATCGGGGATACGCCAATGGTTAAAATCAATAAGCTGACGGCAGATCTGCCGTGCCTGGTCCTGGCCAAATATGAAACGTTTAACCCGGGAAATTCTGTAAAAGACAGGATGGCTTTACAGATGATTGAAGATGCGGAAAAAGACGGACGCCTTAAGCCCGGGGGTACTATAATTGAAGGAACTTCCGGAAATACCGGGATGGGTCTTGCCCTGGCAGCGATAATGAAAGGTTATAAGATGATCTGTGTGATCAGCGATAAGCAATCCAAGGAAAAGATCGATATCCTGAAGGCGATGGGAAGCGAAGTTCATGTCTGCCCTACAGATGTTGAACCGGATGATCCCCGGAGCTATTATTCTACGGCACGGAGGTTAGGAGAGGAAATTCCTAACGCCTGGTATGTGAACCAGTACGACAATCTTTCCAATACTAAAGCGCATTATAAAAGTACAGGTCCTGAGATCTGGGAGCAGACCGAGGGCAAGGTTACCCATTTCGTAGTAGGCGTAGGTACAGGAGGAACGATCTCCGGGGTTGGAAAATACCTGAAGGAAAAGAACCCGGATGTAAAAGTATGGGGTGTAGACGCCTATGGTTCCGTGTTTAAGAAATACAAGGAGACCGGTATTTTTGATAAGAATGAAATCTATCCTTACCAGGTTGAAGGGATAGGGGAAGATATCCTTCCCAAGAATGTGGATTTTGATGTTATCGACGGGTTCACAAAGGTCACAGATAAAGATGCTGCAGTCTATACCCGTAGATTGGCCAGGGAAGAAGGGATGTTTTTAGGGAATTCAGCCGGTGCTGCTATTAAAGGAGTGTTGCAATTAGGAGAACATTTTGGTCCTGACGATGTTGTGGTGGTATTGTTCCATGATCACGGCAGCAGATATGTCGGGAAGATTTTTAACGATGAGTGGATGAAGGAGCAGGGATGGCTGTAATCAATAAATTCTGCGTGCAGAATTTATTGATGGTTTGAGGTTTGAGGTACGAAGGGCGCCTTCGGCTGTTCGCAGCCTGCCAGGGGCAGGCAAGTTTGCGGTTCGCAGTTCGCAATTCCCAGTTCTCAGTTCCCAGTTTACTGGGATAAAACCTTGCTTGTCCAGTAGAATATACTTTCATTTTTTTTGTTCACTTACTGCGAGGTTCTTGCAGTATGGTTCGCTAATTTTTGAGCGGGGCGGGGTTAAGAACCCCGGGTTGGAAGTCGACAGTGTGCAGACAGCCCATAATCTTGTCCTAGAACTGTTCCTACATTCCCTATGTCCCTATGTCCCCCTGTACCTTTGTAACCCCTTAAGCCAATTTAGCCTTGTTCCTTTTAGTAGAGAAAGCCAATTCTTTTTTGATTCTTGAATTCTTGAACTTGTGAAGGCGAGCAACACTGTTCTCGTTTTTAACAGCTAA
>NZ_JAQPCN010000005.1 GCF_028464225.1 Zeaxanthinibacter sp. PT1 | reverse complement strand
TTCAATAACAGTTTATGGTAGTTTTGAGGTGCACTTTATCGCAGAAACAGATCTGCTGGTCGGGAAGGCAGGGCTGCGGAAATTCTTTTACGAAATAATAAAGATGAAGGTATGAGTATGGAGGGGGATGCTGAATCCCTCCCCGGATAAAAGATACATCCTTTGACTGCAGAAAGCTTGCAGTGGGTTTGGGTACAATGGGACACAGGTACAAAGGGACATAGGTACAAAGTAGCAAGGTTACAGCATGCAAGTCTGAATGAACCCAGTCAGGGCAGGAACGTACCAGCTGGGACGGGTGATGATAATAAAAGTTCAAACCTCGAACCTCGAACTTCAAACCTCAAACGGCCCCGAGGTGGCCTATGACCCCTCCCCGAGTCTAAGATAAAGATTTACATTGCAGGAAGCTTGCAGTTCAGTGAGGGACATAGGTACAGGGTTACAAAGGGACAATGGGGGATTGAAGATAGCAGTTGTGAGCGAAGAAATCATAACCTCTAATGCCAACTGTTAACTGCTAACCCGGGGTTCTAAACCCCTCCCCGAGTCTAAGATAAAGATTTACACTGCAGGAAGCTTGCAGTGGGTTTGGGTACAATGGGACACAGGTACAAAGGGACATAGGTACAAAGTAGCAAGGTTACAGCATGCAAGTCTGAATGAACCCAGTCAGGGCAGGAACGTACCAGCTGGGACGGGTGATGATAATAAAAGTTCAAACCTCGAACCTCGAACTTCAAACCCCAAATGGCCCCGAGGGGGCCTGTGACCCCTCCCCGAGTCTAAGATAAAGATTTACACTGCAGGAAGCTTGCAGTGGGTTTGGGTACAATGGGACACAGGTACAAAGGGACATAGGTACAAAGTAGCAAGGTTACAGCATGCAAGTCTGAATGAACCCAGTCAGGGCAGGAACGTACCAGCTGGGACGGGTGATGATAATAAAAGTTCAAACCTCGAACCTCGAACTTCAAACCTAAAACGGCCCCGAGGGGGCCTATGACCCCTCCCCGAGTCTAAGATAAAGATTTACACTGCAGGAAGCTTGCAGTCAATTAAGGGACACAGTTACATAGGGACACAGTTACAAAAGAGATAGGAGATAGCAGTTCTGAGCATAGAAGTCATAAGCTCTACTGCCTACTGCAAACTGCAAACTGCAAACTGCTAACTGCTAACTGCAAACTAGCCCACAACTCTCCGGTACCGATAGTTACATTGCTACCCGAATAATTTCGATCAGGCGATAAGTAATTTTATTCTTCATAACTGAACCTTTAATCTACCCCTCCCGTAACTATAGGTAGATCAGTCATTAACTGTACGGTATCTTAACAAAAATTAAAACAAATTCAGTTGAGATGTTTGTAAATTGAATTCCTTAAAAAAAAGCTATGAAAATATTTACCCCGGTTTTGATGGTTTTCGCCTTATTACTGGCGCCATCTTGCCAATCCTCGAATAACAAGAAGAAGGTCGAAGAGAGTACTCCCCGTCAGGAAACTGTTAAAGCAGACTTTCCCCAGGACTTGTCAGCCTATGAAACTGCTTATTTTGCAAGTGGTTGCTTTTGGTGTGTAGAAGCTATTTTTGAAAGTGTCCGCGGTGTTGCCGAAGTTGTTTCAGGCTATGCCGGCGGTAAAGAAGAAAATCCTACTTACGAAGCCGTCAGTTACGGGCGGACTACCCATGCGGAAGCCGTTAAAGTGTATTACGATAAGGAGAAAATAAGTTTCCAGGAATTGGTGCAGGTGTTCTTCGGATCACACGATCCAACTACCCTTAACCGCCAAGGTCCGGATCGCGGTCCTCAATACCGATCGATCGCCTTCTACCAATCCGAATCAGAAAAGGCATTCATCGAACAATATATCAAGGCCTTAGAAGACAATAAAGTCTACAGCCAGCCCATAGTCACTGAAGTTAAACCCTTGGATATTTTTTATGAAGCAGAGGAATATCACCAGGACTATGAGCATAAGAATCCTAATAATTCCTATATCAGGAATGTATCTGTACCTCGGCTTAATCGATTTAAAGAAAATTTTCCGGGCTACCTGAAGAAGCATTCTGAAAAAACTTCCCACTAAATTTTTTTCACTTTATAAAACGGGCCATCTGGCCCGTTTTTTTTTGATTTCAAGCCCGCATCGGTTATATCAAACCTCAATCTTTTAGTGCTATTTTTCTTACTTTTGATGTAATAATATAACTATTAATGAACTAATTTTCGTATATTATAACCTGGTTTCCCCCGAATCCTGATCCTATTGGTCAATGGGGTAAACTTTAAATGTAGAATAACATAGCCCCTATCCTATGTTGAAAAATTACGTACCCTTCTTCCTGATTCTTGTATTGCTCCTTAGCTGTAATAAAGGAATTCGTAAGGAAGATCACGATATAAAAGAGGTGACCTATACCCGTATAGTACCAAAACTAGACGGTATCCCGGACGATTCTTGTTGGAGAAAAAGTAAATGGCATGACCTGGACCAAAACTGGAAGGGTGAACCGTACACCCCGGATGACTTCAGTGGAAGGTATAAACTAAGCTGGAGTACCAATGCTCTTCACTTATTACTCGAAGTTATTGACGATAGCTTGTTCGATAAACAAGCAGATCCTTTAAAACTATGGTGGGATGACGATTCAGTAGAAATCTTTATTGATGAAGATAATTCCGGCGGCCTGCATCAGTACAGTCACAATGCCTTTGCATATCACGTCGCCCTTGATGGGAATGTAGTCGATGTAGGTCCTAGCAGGAAACCTAGGCTCTATAATAATCACTTAAAAATTGCCAGGAAAACGATCGGAGAAAAAAGTATTTGGGAAATGTCTATCGCACTTTACCCAGATACTTATAACGACGATAATTCACAATCAAGGATAACCCTCGATAAGGATAAACGTATAGGTTTTGCTTTAGCCTATTGTGATAACGACGGAAGTATAGAGAGAGAGAACTTTATCGGGTCGGTTTTTGTCCCCGGCGACAATAAGAACCTGGGATGGATCAATGCAGACATCTTCGGGACACTGGTACTGGTAGAATAAATATTATTGTAGAATAACTTCACTGTAATTCGCACGGATGACTACAGTTTTATTATTGTTTTTATCAAGGTAAGATCCTTGGTATTTCTCGAATCCACCTGGCAGTTTATCTCCAGATTTCTTTGCAAATCCCGGAAGCTTTAGTTCGTTCGCATTTCCCTCTACGGTAAGACTATAGGCCGTGGCGGGCATTTTACACTGCAGTTCACCATTCTGTAAACTAATATCCACCTTTTCAAATCCATCCGAAATATTCCGGATATGCAGGGAACCCAAACTGTTCATTATCTTGGCATTTTTCTGCAAACGGTCAATGGTGACTTCGGAAGAGTTGGCACGAAGGTCCAGTTTATGCACTTCGTCTAAGATGACTTCTCCGGAAAAGTCGGTCTGAAGAGAACCCAGCTTCCATAATTGGACGGCCACCGGAGAATAGGCCACGTATATTTTCGTGGCCGATCCGTCAATGGTTTTTGCTTTCAGCGAAGCATAAGATAAATTAGCATCCAGGTTGCTCGTTTGTGAAGCCAACTTTACTTCCCCGTGTTTCACATTCATTTTAATTTTAAGATTCTTGGGCATCTTTACCCTAATGGTCTTCTTGATCTTAAATTTCTTATGTTCCCCGTCTTCGGAGAAATAAAAAACGTTGGGGGCCTCAGATTTACCATCTCGATGTATAATCACGTTTTTTCTCTCTACCCTGGCCTCGTCAAGGGCCTTTCGGGCCGTCTCCCTGGCGTAAATACGGGCTTCTTCCATCTCTTTCCTCATTTCTGCACGGGCGGCTTCCATTTCCTGCCTGGCTTCGGCTCTTACCGCATCCATTTCTCTCCTCCTCTTTTCCCGCTCCTCAGTCATATTCTCGCGCATTTCCGCACGCTTTTCCATCCGCTCGCTGTAAGCCTCCATTCGATCTGCCATGGATTCTGACCAGGCCTCCAATTCCTTCTCGTACTTTTCATCGAAACCTTTACGGAATTCCTTTTGCCATTTCTTCATATATTTTTCACCATCCTTTTTAAAGGCCTCGTAATCAAAATTCTCTTTCGGCATTGGTGGCATTGGGGGTAGATCTGGCATCGGGGGTAAATCCGGTATCTCGAGATCGTGAAACAGCAGTTCCATCTGTGGCTTCATTTCCATCGCGATGTGTGCCCCTGGTGCTGTTGTGAAATTATAGCTCATGGCCATAGGGCTTCCTGAATCTGTTCTGATCTGGATTTTTTCACTGTTTCCGAGGATATTAATCTTATTTTTTTCAAAATAAGCCTTTGCTTGTTCTTCATCAGCTCCCTCCAGTTCAATGGTGGCCTCCACGACCACCTGCTGCTGATCCCAGGTTTCAAATTCAAGGTCTGCATGAGATGTAGTGATATCGATTACCGTTTCTGGAGATACTTTAAATGTCTCCTTGTAGGATTTCGTTTGTGCCTGGGCACTGAGCCCGGCAAGAAAAAAAAGACATAAGCCCCAAGTGCCTGCCTTAAATACTGTGTGATGTGACTGTTTCATTTTTTGATGATTTTAAATGATTGATTTTATCCCTGAGTTTGTAAAGAAGATCTAAACGGGTCTGGAGGTTATAGATCAGTGCTTCTATGGTCTGATCATTAGGTCCCAAATCGTTCAGTTCCTTTTGTAATTCCTTATAAGCTTCGTTAAGCGTAGCTAATCGCTCCATATAATCGTTCACCATATTTTGGTTCTCCGGAGATATTTCCAATTCGGCCAGTTCCATGTTGATACTTGCCAGGTAAAAGTTTTCTATTTTCTCCAGGTCCGGTGAGAGGTCTCCCAAGGATATCGTTTGCTGCTGTACGGGCTCCTTCTCATCCAGAACAAGTGGTTGTTGCTCAGGAATAACCTGGTTCTCTTGCTGCAGAAAGACAATACCTAGGCCCACTACCACAATGATACTTGCCGCCATGAGCCACCAATTAATTCTATTACTCCGAGGTTTATTATGGGCACGATCAAGCTTCTCCAGGAACCTTTGTTCGTGACCTTCTTTCATCTGCCCCCTCATTTCCTTTTCCTCTTTCAGTAAATCCCTAAGATCCCGTCCCATGAGTTAACCTTTTTAATTGATCCTTTAACTTGTTTTTTCCCCTTAACAACCGTGTCCTGCAATTGGTCTCACTGATACCGAGGATCTCACTGATCTCGGAATGGTCATATCCCTCGAGCAGGAAAAGCTGTAATACCAGTTTATATTTATCCGGCAGCCGCTCTATCTCTTCCTTTACTTGTTCAGCAGATATGTCATTTTCTACCTCCCAGTCGTCATCATCCACCAGGTATACCCCGTTCTCATTCAATTCCACGTATAGTTCTTTCTTGGCCTTCAAAAAATCGATACAGCGATGTATTACAATCCGTTTTAACCAAGCTCCAAAACTGACTTCTCCCCGGTACTGCTCTATTCTTTGAAAGGCTTTTATAAACGCCTCCTGAAGAACATCCTCTGCATCATCACTGTCTTTCAGGTATCGGCTAGCGACAATATACATTCCGTCACAGTACTGCCTGTAAAGGGTGAGTTGTGCTTTCCTGTCATTAGCTTTGCAGAGCCGGACTAATTCTAATTGTTGCAGAAGGTTAGTTTCCAATTCTTAGATAGTTGTTACTTAAAAGACGACGCGGAAATCGTCGCGTTGCAAAAAAGTTTACTTTTATTTTTAATTTTTACCATTTGGAACAAATTACAATTAAAAACCATTTCCTGCAGTTACAGGTGCTTACCTATGGAGCTATCATCCAAAGGCTTTCCTTACTTTCCGGAGATCATGAATCTATAGATTTGGTGGTAGGTCTTAACGACCCTGAAGACTATAAAAATGATGAGAACTCTTTAGGTGCTTGCATTGGCCGTTTTGCGGGTAGAATCTCTGGCGGCGGATTTATGCTTGATGGCACTTTCTACAGATTAGCCGAAGAAAACGGGGTACATCTCCATGGAGGTAATAAAGGATTCGCGAAGAGAGAATGGACTATTCTGGAAGTCTCCGAAGGACCTGAGCCTTCTGTTAGTCTTGGATATAGTAGTGAACATATGGAAGAAGGGTATCCCGGCAAATTAAATTGTCGTGTAACTTACACCTTAAAAAATAATGGCCTGGAGATTGTTCATCGCGCGACAACCGACAGGCCCACAATCGTTAACCTGACCAACCACTCCTATTTCCGTCTGGATAAGGAAGACACCATTGAACATTACCGTTTACAGCTCAATTGCCATGAGTACCTGGAAACCGGGGCAGATCTTATCCCCACAGGGGCCATTAAAACAGTGAAAGGCACCGAGTTCGATTTTTTACAAGCAAAACCCATCGGACAGGTGAAATTAGATACTCCTTTCGTGTTGGGGAAATCCAGTGGTACTATAGCAGAATTACATTCTGATAGTTCCGGAATCCGGATGACTGTACAGACCAACCAGCCCGCGCTAATAGTCTATCGGCCTGAAAATCTAACGGCCATTTGCTTCGAAACTCAGCTACATCCCGATGCCCCGAACCACGCATATTTTCCTTCTTCAGTGCTCAGGCCCGGGGAGACCTACGAAAACAGAACTCTATTTAGTTTTGACCGGGTAAAAAACTAATCGATCACTTAATCTAGAAGGAGGTTCAAGTTTACAGTTATATTATCCTGGGTAGCCTGGCTGAACGTACATCTTTCATGGGCATCATTCACCAGGGATTCTCCTGTTTCTTTATTCACATCGGGAATGTAGACATCCAGGGTGGCTTCTAAGAACATCCCATCCTCATCTTCATTGCCGGCAATATGTACAGTAACTGAAATATCTTCCGTGGATGTCATGCCATGCTCTGTAGCAGTTGCCTCCAAGGCGGCGGCAAAGGAAGCGGCATAACCGGCCGCAAGCAATTCTTCCGGGCTGGTTGCATCATTGTTTTCAAGGCTGCCTGATGCCGGCATCACTTGCATATCTATAGTTCCAGCGTCACTCGCCACATGTCCCTTACTGCCTCCTGTATGTGTTGCTGATGTCTCGAATATTGTTTTCATGGTATCTGATTTTGTTTGCTTATAATATAACATTTGATCCGTAAACGACATGAACCCGATCATTAAAATTCTTGTAAATATCCGGACATAAAAGTTATCGATTTCACCCTCAGCTACATAAATACAACTGAGGAATAGCAAGTATGTATCATAGCATTCGGGCGGATTTTGTAATTTTAATCCACATCCTGAAAACTAGCAGCATGAGAATTATTAAATGGATCGTCATCGTATTGGTTGCCGTTGTACTCTTGTTTCAATTTGTAGCCAAACCGTATTTGAAAGAGCAGACTAAAAAACACAGTCCTCAAATAACCAATACTTTTCAGAATGAAGAGCTACAACTCCAAGTGACCTACAGCAGTCCATTTAAAAAAGGAAGGGTTATTTTCGGGGAACTTGTGCCATACGACGTGGTATGGCGAACCGGTGCGAACGAACCCACAACCTTTCGTACAGAATCGGACATTACTATCATGGGGAATTCCCTTGCTGCAGGCACTTATTCTCTCTGGACCAAACCGGGCAAGGAGAACTGGTCTGTTTATTTCAACCACGAAGTCCCGGACTGGGGAGTCACCATCAGCAGTGGTGGCAGGGAAACTACACGCAATCCCGAAAAAGATGCTGTCGTAGTCCAGGTTCCGGTAATCGATCTGCAACAGACAGAAGAAAGCTTTACCATTGATTTCAGCGAAGAAGAGATGGTCTATATGAACTTGTACTGGGACACCACGAAGGTCAGGATCCCAATTACACCTTAATTACTTGTTTATCGAGAACTCCGGGAACATCAGAAAATCCAGAAAACCAACATCAGACGAACTAATCAAGGGTATTCGTTCCGGCGACCAGACCGCCCTGGCACGGGCTATTACCCTGGTTGAAAGCACCAGGCCTGAAGACCGGGAACTGGCGCACCTTATTCTTCAAAGAACTGCAGACAACAGCAGGAAAAGTGTCCGCATAGGAATTACAGGGGTACCCGGTGTTGGCAAGAGTACCTTTATTGAAGCCTTTGGCGGAATGCTAACCGCGCGTGGAGAAAAGGTAGCGGTTTTAGCGGTGGACCCCACAAGCACCTTGAGCAAAGGCAGTATACTGGGAGATAAGACCCGGATGGTAACCCTGGTAAACGATCCAAATGCATATATCCGTCCTTCAGCCTCCGGGGCTAATCTTGGCGGTGTGGCACGATCTACACGGGAAACAATAGCTCTATGTGAAGCTGCAGGCTACGGGATCATCCTGGTTGAAACCGTAGGGGTTGGTCAGAGCGAAACCACGGTACATGGGATGGTCGATTTTTTCCTCCTGCTAAAACTCGCCGGCGCCGGAGATGAGCTGCAGGGAATTAAACGGGGTATTATGGAAATGGCAGACAGCATCGTCATCAATAAAGCGGATGGGGAAAATAAAGCGGCGGCTAAACAGGCTATGCAGGAATTCCGAAGGGCCCTTCACCTCTACCCTCCTAAAGAAAACGGGTGGACGCCTAAAGTGCTCAGCTGCTCTTCCCTGGAAAAAGAGGGCATAGAAGAAATCTGGCAAGTAATAAATGAATACGTAAGAGACACCAGGGCTTCCGGTAGTTTTGATCGTAAAAGAGAAAGGCAAAATAAAAACTGGTTCCTAACCGCCTTGGAAAGCCGTCTAAAAGAACATTTTTACAACCATCCCCGGACAAAAAAGGCCATGAATGAACTGCTTAAAAAAGTAGAGCAGGGCGTAATTTCACCTTTCCAGGCAGCAAATGAATTGATGGAGAAGGTCTCCGGCATACTAAAATAAAAAAACTAAATTTGCTCCATCAAAATCGCTTCCATGAAACCCCTTACCAATGCCCTTCTTTCTGTTGTAGTTCCATTGTATAACGAAGAGGAGAACGTGGTCTTACTAACTGATAAGATCCATGAGGCGTTGCATGGTTATACGTACCAGATTGTCTATGTTGATGATTTTTCTAAAGACAGTACTAAGCAGGTGGTGAACGCTATGGGCGATCCTCTGGTTCACTTGGTAGCGCTTAAAAAAAATTACGGACAAAGCCTCGCCCTGGCTGCCGGGATTGATTACGCCGAGGGAGAATACATCATCACTATGGATGGCGACCTTCAGAACGATCCAGCGGATATTCCGGAAATGCTATCACATGTAATAGACGGCCCTTATGATGTGGTCACCGGGATCAGGCAGAAAAGACAGGACTCCTTAGTTAAAAAGATCCCTTCTAAGATTGCAAACTTCATGGTTCGAAGGGTCACCAAACTCGATATCAAGGATAACGGTTGTGCCCTGAAAGTCTTTACCAGGGATATTGCCAAAGACCTGAATCTATATGGGGAAATGCATCGTTTTATCACCTTGCTGGCTCACCTGGAAGGGGCCCAGATTAAACAGGTTCCCGTAAAACATCACGCCAGGCATGCAGGCGTATCTAAATACGGCTTGGAACGCGTGTTTAAGGTGGTGGCAGATATGATGCTCTTGCTATTTATCCGAAAATACTTCCAGAGGCCTATTCACCTCTTCGGGATATTTGGTGTATTACTGATTATCCTGGGAGTACTGATAAATTTTTATCTCCTGGTTATTAAGCTAGGCTTTAACGAGGATATCGGTACCAGGCCCCTGCTGATTTTCGGGATGATGTTCATCCTCGCCGGCATACAGCTATTTACCATTGGTATAGTAATGGAACTCCTGATCCGTACGTACTACGAATCCCAGAAAAAGAGACCTTACCGCATTAAAAATGTATCTGTCGGTGGTGATGTCTCGTAAAAAGATAACCACTGCCCTGAAGATTATTTTCAGCCTGTTGCTGCTGTATTTTATCTTTACTAAAATAGAACCGGCAAAGGTCTGGCAGGTACTTAAACGATCAGAACCCCTGTATGTGCTTGCCGCACTGCTCTTCTTTATCGTTTCAAAAATTCTTTCTGCATTCAGACTTAATTTGTACTTCCATCAGCTCCAGGTATTTTTAACTCAACTGAGTAACCTTAAATTATATTTGCTTGGAATGTTCTACAACCTATTTCTTCCCGGCGGGATCGGAGGTGATGCATATAAAGGATATTTGGTTCGGAAAAAATTTGATGTCAGGACCAAAGAGGTAGTTGCAGCACTTGTCGTCGACCGTTTGAGTGGGATGTTACTGCTTTTTATATATGCCTGCATTCTTGCGATCAGTTCCTTGCCGGACTATGTCCCTGGTTTTAGCTTGTACCTGGGTACCGGGATGGTATTGAGCGTATTGGTTTTCTGGGGCTTGCAGAAAAGATATTTCCCATACTTGTTACCGGTGTTTTGGTCCTCTTTTGCCTTTTCTGCAATGGTTCAGTTTTCGCAATTGATAGCTGCCTATTTCATTCTTAAAGCCCTTGCGGTAGACTATGCCCAGGTAACCTATCTCCTGATTTTTCTTATTTCCTCTATTGTAGCTGTATTACCACTTACCCTCGGAGGGATCGGTAGCCGGGAAGTTGTGTTCTACTACGGGGCACTCTGGTTTGGCCTCGAAGAACAAACCTCGGTGGGAATCAGTATGATGTTCTTCCTGATTACCGCCTTGGTATCTTTGGGAGGTTTCATATACCATTTCAGGAAACCGGAATTAGAAGTTATACTAAACAGGGTCCAAAAAAACTAGGTTAAGTTAAGGCCTAAGATGCAACAGGTACATCTGATGTAATACCTCCTTACGGGTATCTGGGTTTAGAAATCTTGCTTGCAACCTGGTGATTCTGAACTGATCTACGGCGTACTCCCGATCCCAGACATAACCATCGCTTTGTAAATCTGCCCTTTCTTTCTCGGTTACATACAGCCAGGTATTGTCTGCAGATGCCAACTGCTCTGGCCCGATCTTACTTAGTGGCCGCTTATTGTAAAAGTCGAGCGCCCATGTATGCCGGTCAGTGAGTTTAAAAATACGATCCGTCGGGATTCCTTCCTCGGCCACCACTTTTGCCATATTAGACCCCCCCTGGTACTCCAATAATTGCGGGTAGAAATAAGCATTCAGCATCAGGTTCAACAGTAATGAACTCATTAACCCCAGGAACACCAGCTTTCTGTAGACTCCTACCCTACCCAAGAGATACCAGGTCGTTAGTCCGGCAATCACTAAAAACCCGGAAAACCACTTTCCGAAAGATGAAGGGAAGACATACCAGCCGATGAATGAAACACATAGGATTACCAATCCAAAAATAAAATGCTGAAACCCGAGCAACCATCTTAAAACCTTGCGGTTTCTGCTGTCATAAAGCTCGTATAGGAACACGGCAGATAGTATTGCGAATAATGGAATGGTAATATTTAAATAGTGCGGTAGCTTAAACTGTGCAAAACTGATAATTATAAAGATGAGGGTAATTCCGCCCAGGGTCATTAATTCGAGCCCTGCATATTTTTTAAAGCGTTGCCTGACCAGGGTTTTCATTCGCTTACCATAAGCTGCTAGCCCAACGATGGTCCAGGGCAAAAATACCCAGAGAAAGGTGTGGAAGAAAAAGAAATAATCACTGCTGTTCTTACCCACTCCTTCTCCACTGAGTCGTTCAAAACTTTGCTCCCAAAAAATGAAAAGAATCCCACTTCTCCCAGACTGCCCCCTGATCACTTTTTCCGGATGCAGGTCAAATTGTTGATAATAGGCATAGAGCATTGGGCTGATACTGATCCCAAAAATTACGATGGCCAGCAATACCTTCCAATGAATTAGGGCACTCCAATATTTTTTATACGCTATATGGCAGAGGAGCGGTAAACCCAATACCAACAATGCGATCTGACCCTTGGTCGAAAAGGCAATAGCTGCACCGAAGGCCCCCAATAGAATAGCCCGCAGAGAACTGGTCTCTAAATAGGTTGCAAGTTGCCATAGAGCAAATACGGTAAAACCGGTAAGTACGGCATCGGTTCGCACATCGATCCCGGACAGTACGATGGTCTGTGCAGACAGGAAAATAAGGGAAGCCAGCCAGCCCACTTCTCGGCGATATAAGAGTTTTCCAAGCCCGTAACAACTATAAGCTCCTAAAAAGGTGACGAGTATTGCAGGGATGCGATAGGCCCAGTCATGAAGTCCGAATAGTTTATAGGACAGTGCAGCGAGCCAGTAGTGCATATGAGGTTTATCCAAGTATTCTTCGGTGCCCTTCACCAGGCTCAGGAAATCATTCTCTTGCACCATGCGCATGGCCATGACGGCAAACTGAGCCGAGTCATTTTCGAACAGGGTAACAAATAAGCCTACCAGGTATACCAGGCTGATCAATAAGAGCATCAGGCGATATTGAGAATCCTTGATCATCCTCTGCTTTTACGTAATACAATTTTATATAAACCCGAGAAGATGTACCCGAATACTGTTCCTATACCCATACCCGCGAGAACGTCTAAGGGGTAATGTACCCCGATGTAGATTCGGCTATATCCTACCATGATTGCCCATAATAATAGTAACCATGCAAAATAGCGTCGGCTGTCCTTGAATAACTGGAAGAAGAATACGCCTACTCCCATTGCATTAGCCGCGTGAGCAGAGAAAAAACCATATTGACCTCCGCAATAGGACTTCACCTGTCGCATAACAAGGCTTAGATCCAGGTCATAGCAGGGTCTTGGCCTTGCAAAACCATATTTAAAGAAATTGGAAAGTTGGTCCGTACAGGTGATCAGCAATGCCACGCTTACCAGGAGCATCAGGGTGCCTTTTAACCCGAATTTGCGGTAAACCAGGAAAAGCAAAATGACATATAATGGAATTGCACTCCATTTGTCGGTCATAAACATCCAGAAGTCATCCCAGGCGGGCGTACCCAGCCCATTAAGAAATAAGAAAAGGTCCTTGTCTGCTTGAATAAGGGTCTCCTTCATATCACTCTTCGTATCGGCTTACTTCCCGGTCATAAAAAGCAGTAGCCTTCTCTATCAAATCAGTTGCTTCACTTTCCAGTTCCTCCTCATCTTCCTGTGAAAATTCTTCTAGCCATTCTACTTCATCGTCCTCAAGGTTAATAATGAACCTGGGGTATTCTGTATGCACGATGAAAATTGCGTTAGGGTAATCCGTATTGTCTCCAAGTAAAAATTTTGGAAGTTCCATATTTTATTTTTCTTATTTAAACATAGACCAGCTGTGTAACCGGCTTTTAAAATTGCCGTATTTACCGGGGTTCACTACCAAGCCTGATCAATCGTTTTGTCATAAAATTGAATCGAATATACAACATAATGGCTGAAGCCGACAGGCCGGCCAGAAGCCCTATCCATATTCCGCTGCTCCCCAGCTCTGTATGGAGTCCGAGGTAAAAACTGACCGGGAATCCGATCAACCAATAGGCAATAAACGTGATCAGCGTAGGAATTTTTACATCCTGTAGTCCTCTCAGTGCTCCAAGGATCACTACCTGCAGTCCATCCGATATCTGGAAGAAGGCGGCGACAAACAGCAGTTGTGAAGCCAATAGTAATACCTCCATATTATCCACATAATTTACGGGATCCTGAACATCCAGGTAAATAGTGGGGAACCAGTTCCTGCCCAATAGGAATAGGGTGGCAAAGACGATCATTAATAAGAAGGTCAGGAAAAATATGGATTGTGCGATCCTCCGTAATTCCCGGAAACTTCTCAAACCCTTTTGGTTACCGACCCTGATCATGGCCGCCACCCCAAGCCCCATACCAAACATAAAGGTCATGCTGCTCAGGTTAAGTGCGATCTGGTTGGCTGCCTGTGGATTCTTTCCAAGTACGCCACTTAACCAGATCGCTGCTGTAAAAATGGCTACTTCAAAGAACATTTGAAGGGAGGACGGGAAACCGAGATCGATAATTTTCCTTATCATCTTCTTCTCCAACAGCCTGAATTTAAAACCCGTTACATAGGAACTGAACCTGGCTTTCTTTTTAAGGATCATCCAAATAAATACCACCATAATTACCCGTGACACCAGGGTTCCTATGGCTGCACCTATTATCCCTAGCTGCGGAAACCCTAGTTTACCGAAGATAAGCAAGTAGTTCAGCGTAATATTGACCACGTTGGCGATGACTGTGGCATACATGGGGTACCTGGTCTGTGACAAGCCTTCCGAAAACTGCTTGAATGCCTGGAATATAATCAGGGGGATCAGGGAAAATGCAACTAAATCCAGGTATGGCAGCGCTAACTCCACTACTTCTTCGGGCTGGTCCATGAGGTACATCAGGGGTTTACATAAGAGCATCAACCCAAATAGGGCAACAGCCAATACGGTACATAGTACCAAGCCGTGCTTTAGGGCATTTTTGGCATCTGTTGCCTGCCCTGCCCCATCGGCCTCAGCTACAAGGGGAGTAATTGCCGTTGAGAATCCAATCCCTATAGACATAGCGATAAAGACAAAACTGTTGCCGAGGGAAACGGCTGCCAGTTCTGCAGTTCCCAATTGTCCCACCATGATGTTATCGGCGAATGCGACGAAGGTATGACCGAGTAAACCGAGGATTACCGGTGTGGCAAGGCGTATATTGTATTTAAATTCTCTGGTATAATCCCCGAACAAAGCATTGTTTTTTTGGCGTGGCAAATATATACGGTTAAACCGACTTTCCGGTGGTTTTAATCCGGTTCTCAGGCTTTCTTAGCCTCTTCCCAGAAGACGTCCATTTCTTCAAGACTCATTTCCTTAAGGCTTTTACCGGATTCTTTCGCTTTTGTTTCGAGGAACTGGAACCTCCTGATAAACTTTTTATTCGTGCGCTCCAATGCATTTTCAGGGTTAACATTCAGGAAGCGTGCATAATTGACCATAGAAAAGAGGACATCTCCGAATTCTGCTTCTATCCTGTCTTCTGTTCCTGAATTTACTTCATGCTCCAGTTCAGAGAGTTCTTCCCGTACTTTTTCAAATACCTGTTCTGGTCGCTCCCAGTCAAAACCAACTCCGGCCACCTTATCCTGTATCCGGTTGGCCTTTACCAGGGCAGGCAGGCTGGCCGGCACTCCTTCAAGAACACTACTCTTCCCTTCTTTCAACTTAATATTCTCCCAGTTCTTCTTAACCTCTTCCTCGGTCTGGGCAGAAACGTCCCCGTAAATATGGGGGTGGCGATGAACCAGTTTTTCCGAGATCCCATTCGCCACATCAGCAATATCAAAATCTCCTGTTTCCGACCCGATTTTGGCGTAAAAGACAATATGAAGTAACAGGTCTCCTAATTCTTTTCTTACTTCATCCAGGTTATTGTCCAGGATAGCATCCCCTAACTCGTAAGTCTCTTCTATGGTTAGGTGCCGCAAGCTTTGCAGGGTCTGTTTTTTATCCCAGGGACATTCTGCTCGTAATTCGTCCATGATGGTCAGGAGACGGTCTATTGCTTTTAATTGGGATTCCCTGGAATTCATATCGTTCAATTTGGGCAAAAGTACAAATACAGGGAAAATATCTCCCGTATTTTTTCGCCGAGGGCTTTTATATACTCAAAGGATTTGATCAGATATGTGATATCCCGAAAAGAAGGTTTTGGTATCTTTATTCGATAACCCAGACCACTCTAAACATGTTAATTACAAAGGCACTAGTATTGGGAGTTGCCACTTTTTTCTTCACTGCTTCCCCCGCATCCTTTGCATGCCCAGCGAACATGCAAACTGAGCCGTCGGACAGCACCCGGCAATTGGTCAGCACACTTCAGACCATTGATATAAAAACAGGGGAGCGCTATGTGGTTTTAGATTCTGCCATACACCTAGAAGCCCCCAATTGGACCCCGGACGGTAAAAGTCTGATCTATAATAGTAATGGGCTGTTATACAGGATTGACCTCCAGGATGGATCTCCGGAATTAATTAATACAGGGTTTGCCAAACGCATCAACAATGACCATGGTATTTCTCCGGATGGCAAAACACTGGTGATCAGTGACCAGACAGAGAACGGAAAATCGCTCATCTATACCTTGCCCATCCAAGGTGGATCACCTAAAAAAATTACTGCTAAAGGGCCTTCTTATTGGCATGGATGGTCCCCGGACGGTCAAACCCTCGCCTATTGCGCCGAAAGAAATGGAAACTACGATATCTATACTGTTCCTGTCAATGGTGGCGAAGAGCAACGGCTGACAAGTGCTGAGGGTCTGGATGATGGCCCGGATTACTCCCCGGATGGTCGTTATATCTATTTCAATTCTGTCCGAACAGGCACCATGCAGATCTGGCGTATGCTGGCCGATGGCAGTAATCCTGAACAATTGACCACGGATAAGAAAAATGACTGGTTCCCCCACCCTTCTCCCGACGGGCGCTGGCTGGTTTTTGTCAGTTTTTCAGAAGATGTACCGGCCAGTGAGCATCCCCCGGAAAAAGAAGTAGAGTTAAGACTGATGGATCTACAAACCGGGGAGATCAAAATCCTCGCATCACTTTTTGGCGGACAAGGTACCATCAATGTACCTTCCTGGGCCCCGGACAGTACAAGCCTGGCTTTCGTCAGTTATTCCTATACCAACCCATAAACACCAATAGACCAATGAACACCTTAAAAAAAATATGGATCAGCATGCTAGGCGCTGTCCTTTTTTGCGCATGTTCAGAAACTACGGAATACGATGTGATAATCAGTAATGCTCAATTGATAGATGGTAGTGGGCAAGCCTCGTATACAGGCGATGTTGCCATTAACGCCGATACCATTGCAGCTATCGGAAATCTGGATAACGCTAGGGGTAAAAAGATTATCGATGCTGAGGGACTCGTCCTTGCTCCCGGGTTTATCAATATGCTCAGCTGGGCCAATGTCTCATTGCTGGAAGATGGCCGTTCTCAAGGCGATATCAGGCAGGGTGTTACCCTGGAGGTAATGGGAGAAGGACATTCCATGGGTCCGTTGAACGAGCGTACTAAAGAAGAGATGCGTAATTCACAACAAGATATCAAGTATGATATACCATGGAACAGTCTCGGGGAATACCTAGAACACTTAGAGGAAAAAGGAGTCTCGACAAATATTGCCTCTTTTGTTGGTAATGGTACCCTCCGGGAGTATGTGATGGGCTATGAGAACAGGAAACCAAGCAGTGCAGAAATGGAGGAAATGAAATCGCTCTTAAAGCAAGCGATGGAGGAAGGAGCTGTGGGACTTTCCACCTCTCTCATTTATGTTCCCAGCGGCCATGCGAACACTGAAGAGATCATTGAATTAGCCAAAGTGGTCGCGGACTACGACGGCATGTATATTTCCCATATCCGAAATGAAGAGGACCAACTATTGGAAGCTGTAGATGAAGTGATCCAAATCGCAGCCCAGGCAGATGTGCCCGCCGAAATCTATCACTTTAAAGCCTCAGGAACAGAGAATTGGGATCTACTGGATCCTGCTATAGCCAAGATCGATAGTGCCAGGGCAGCCGGACTGGATATCACAACAGATATGTATATGTATAACGCCAGTTCTACGGGGCTCAATATCCTCTTACCGGATTGGGCTAAAGAAGGAGGTCATTCCGCCACCATGAATTTGATCGGCCAGGAGCGAAAGCGCGCGGCGATGATCGATGAAATTAAATTTCATGTGCCACCGGAAAATATAATGCTGGTAGGATTTAAGAATAAAGAGTTGCGAAACCTCATTGGTAAAACCCTCTTGGAGGTCGCAGAAGATCGCAAGACCACCCCCGAGGAAACTATTGTTGATCTCATTGCTGAAGATGACAGCAGGATACAGGTAGTGTACTTCTCCATGAATGAAAATAATATCGAAAAAAAACTGGCACTGCCTTATATGTCTATCTGTTCGGATGCCGGATCTTATACCAATGAAGGAATATTTTTAGAACAAAGTACCCATCCCAGGGCTTATGGTTCATTTGCCAGGCTATTGGGGCACTATGTCAGGGATCGGCAGGTTATTTCCCTGGAAGAAGCTATCCACAGGCTGACCGGTCTCCCAGCTAATAACCTGAAGCTTCGAAAAAGAGGCCTATTAAAAGAAGGCTACTATGCAGACCTGGTTTTGTTTGACCCAGAGGAGATAAAGGACAATGCAACCTTTGAGAAACCGCATCAATATGCCACCGGCGTTCAGTACGTCTTTGTCAATGGTACGGCGGTCCTGGATAAAGGAGAACATACGGGCGCGACCCCGGGCAAAGTGGTACGCGGACCCGGGTATAATAAGGAAGATTAAGAATGAAATGCAAAAAACGCCTTGCCGGCGCCCTACTCATAGTACTGTCGGCCTGCCAACCTTCAGGTCCTGGGCTGATCGCTAACGACGGATCACTGACTTTGGTTTCTGAAGGATATGAATTCACTGAAGGCCCGGCTTCGGACAGCCTGGGAAATGTCTATTTCACAGACCAACCCAACAACCGGATTCTGAAATGGGATTCAGGTACGGGAGAAGTTTCAGTATATATGGAACCTGCCGGAAGAGCGAATGGCTTATATGTGGATCGACAGGGGCACCTGGTCGCCGCTGCGGACGAAGTGTTTCAACTGTGGAAAATTGACAGGAACAAACAGTACGAAGTACTTGCCGGGGAATATAATGGTCAAAAATTCAATGGCCCTAATGACTTATGGATCGACCCGGAGGGTGGTATTTATTTTACGGATCCCTACTATCAAAGACCGTATTGGGAACGTACAGAAAAGGAAATAGAACAGGAAAGAGTGTATTATCTAAGTCCGGATAAGAAGGAAATCAGTATTGCTGCAGAAAACCTGGTACAGCCCAATGGTATTATTGGCACAGCGGATGCGACTACCTTATACGTTGCCGATATAGGCGATAACAAGACATACGCCTATGAAATACTGGGCAATGGTATATTAGGCAAAGCGAGCTTATTTGCAGAAATGGGTTCTGATGGGATGACCATTGATGATCAGGGCAACCTGTACCTCACCGGGGATGGGGTAACCGTCCTTGACCCTGCAGGCGAAAAGATTCTTCATATCCCCGTTCCCGAAGAATGGACCGCTAATGTAACCTTTGGAGGCAAAGATCAGAGAACATTATTCATTACCGCTATGGATGCCTTGTATTCGCTGCCTATGAAGGTGAAAGGCACAAGGTTTTAAGTAAGATGGCATTTTTATATCTTTAGAGGGGCCGTACCGACAAATCCAGGAGAGATATGTGTTATGACATAAAAAGCAGCAAGGAAGCACAATTGAAAAGGGCTAAACGCAGTGGGGACGAAAATGCCGTCAAAGAAATTGAACAGACCATCCTCCCCTTAACAGACTTGCCACTTTTCCACGCTTCGGGATTCCAACATCCTAAACTACTGATCTACACGGAAGAATCTCCCTACCTGCCCATAGTAGCACAGTGGGGCTTGGTACCACACTGGGTAAAGGACAGGCAGCAACAACAGAAATTCTGGAATAACACTCTCAATGCACGGGGAGAGACCATCTTTGAAAAACCGGCCTTCCGTGATGCTGCCAAAGAGCACCGCTGTCTCATCTATGTAGACGGATTCTATGAACATCATCATTATAAAGGAAAGACCTACCCGTATTTTATTTCTTTCAAAAACGGGGAGCCCATGGCTTTTGCCGGGCTTTGGAATACTTGGGCAGATCGTGATTCCGGAGAATACCTGACTACCTTTAGTATAGTGACCACAGTAGGAAATCCACTATTGGCACAAATACACAACAATCCTAAACTCGCCGGGCCGAGGATGCCCTTCATTATTCCGGAAGGAATGGAAGATGACTGGTTGAGCCCAATAAACGACCCGGTTGATCAGAAAGGCCTGTCGGAAATGATCAGGAGTTTCCCTGCGGACTCCCTCCAGGCTCATACTGTACGCAGGCTTAGGGGAAAAGACTATGCGGGAAATATACCTGGAATATCAGAACCATATGAATACCCGGAACTACAGGAGGCATCCTGACCCGGCCACAATATCAATACAACCAACCCAGAACCAAAAAAATGAAAAAACTGACTTTATTCCTGATGAGCTGCCTGCCGCTTTTTATAGCCGCACAGGAGGTTATCGACCTGCCGTTTGAAAAAGCATCTGCCATCAGTTGGTCGGGTAGCGAAAAAGAATACTTCTCCCAGATCTGGGATAACCAGGTGACCACGAATGTGTCCATCCCCCGGATGGAAGTTTTCCGACCCGAAAATCCTAACGGCACCGCAGTCATCATTGCACCCGGCGGTGGTTTGTACGCCCTGAGTATTGAGAGCGAAGGAAGAATGGTGGCCGAGTGGCTCAATGAGAGAGGGATAACCGCATTTGTTCTAAAATATCGACTCGTTCCAACGGGTGAAGATGGTGTTAAAGAGATCACCGTCGCTTCACAATCTAATCCTGCAGAGATCATGGAGAATGTCTCCGCGGTGATCCCGTTTTCGGTAAAAGACGGGTTGAATGCCATCTCCTTTGCCAGGAAATACGCAACTACCTATAGCATTAATCCTGACAAAATCGGGTTTATGGGGTTTTCTGCCGGTGGTGCTGTATTGATGGGAGTCGCCTACTCTTACGACGAATCTAACCGCCCGGATTTCCTGGTCCCGGTGTACCCCTGGACCACAGCGATGCCGGTACAGGACCCTCCGGAAAGCGCACCACCAATGCTGGTCATCTGTGCTTCTGACGACCCTTTACTACTTGCACCGGGAAGTGTAGAGCTATACTCCTCCTGGTTGAATAACAGTCTGCCCGCAGGGCTTCATATGTATTCCAAAGGCGGACACGGTTTTGGGATGAAAAGCCAGGGACTACCTTCCGATGACTGGATATCGAGGGTCTATGACTGGATGCTGGCCGAAGAACTGACCAATAGGATAAATCAATAGTATAAGTATGAATAAATCCCTCTTATTTTCGTGCCTGCTAGTCATTCAGTTTAGCTATGCCCAGCAACAGCATCCTTTCCAAGAGGAAGTTAATACTATCGTAAAACGATATGATTCGATTTGGACACCGGATCTCCCTACTGTTGTATTCACCGGAAGTTCCAGTATTCGGCTTTGGGAGGAATTACCGGAATTATTCCCGCAGTACCAGGTCATCAATTCCGGGTTCGGAGGTTCCATGACTGCTGACCTGTGCCACTTTTCCCAAGACCTTATATCCCGGTATCAACCGAAAAAAGTTATTATTTATGAAGGGGACAACGACCTTAATGACAACATCAAACCTATGGTTATCAGGCGACAAATGAAGGGGCTTATAGAAGTGATCAAAAAAGAGCACGACAGTGTCCAGGTTTTGCTGATCGCAGCAAAACCCAGTCCATCCCGATGGCACCTTAAAAATCGATTTAAGCGCCTGAACAGGAAATTTAAAAGGCTTTGTAAAAAAGATAAGCAATTAACGTATGTCAATATCTGGGATCCTATGATTCTAGATGACAAGCAAGTACGTCCCGACATATTTCTCGAGGACGGTCTTCACATGACGGATGAAGGCTACAAAATCTGGTATAACGTATTAAAGAATCATTTAAATTAATTAAACCAAAATTCCATCAATGAAGAATTTCATCCTTTTCCGATCCCTGATCATATTAGTAGGGCTCTCAATTCATCTCTCCTGTAATTCAGAGGAAGAGAGAGGAATTACTTTCCCGCCGACAGATATTGAACAGGCAGCGCTAATACCGAAACCACTGCACATAGAAGCTACCCATGATGCTTTTGGCCTGGATAAGAACACGGTTCTTTTCATCGACAACGATCCCGTGGAATTCCGGGAAGTCGGGCGCTTTCTTGCTGAAAAGATTGCTGCCGTTACATCGCTGGAGATTCCCCTGAAACCCACCGAACCTTTAATTACCAAGCGTGGAATATTCATAGTGAAGTCTGAAGATACGCTCTATGACAGTCCCGAGGCGTACAAATTGAAAATCAGCCGGGATTCTATCCTGCTCGAGGCACATACCCCGGAAGGAGCCTTCAGGGGCGTACAGACCATAAGGCAACTTCTTCCGAATTTCGCGAACGACACCCTGGCCGAACACCCAATCTGGCCTATACCAACCGGGTTGATCAAGGATAAGCCTTCGCTGGTGTACAGGGGTGCTATGTTAGATGTCGCCCGCCACTTCTTTACGGTGGATGAAGTAAAAAAGTACATAGACGCCCTGGCCTATTATAAGTATAACACCTTTCATATTCACCTTACGGATGACCAGGGTTGGAGAATTGAAATAAAATCCTGGCCAAAACTTACCGAGGTGGGCGGTCAAACTGAGGTAGGTGGTGAGTCCGGTGGTTTTTATACACAGGAAGAATATATGGAGCTCGTGGAATATGCAGCAAAGCATTATATCACGGTAGTGCCGGAAATAGATATGCCGGGGCATACCAATGCCGCCTCTGTCGCCTATCCCGAACTCAATGGTAACGGTAAAAAACCTGAATTATACGAGGGCACCAAGGTGGGGTTCAGCACCTGGGATACCCGAAAGGACTATGTATATAAATTTATAGACGAAGTCATTGGAGAGCTGGTTACTATGACCCCTGGGCCTTATATCCATATCGGGGGAGATGAAAGTCATGCCACCAAAAAGAACGACTATGTTTACTTCATAGAAAAAGTGGAGAAGATCGTTGAAAAACACGGTAAGACCATGATAGGATGGGATGAGATTGCCACGGCTAATGTTAGCAAGAACAGCATTGCTCAATTCTGGGCAAGCGAAGAAAATGCCACTGAGGCGGTTAAAAAAGGATTAAAAGTGATTATGTCCCCGGCCAAAAAAGCCTACCTGGACATGCAGTACGATCCTTCCTCTAAACACGGTCTTCATTGGGCTGCTTACATCCCGGTGGACAGCGCCTACACCTGGAGCCCGGTTACCTACTCTGCAAATATCCCCAGGGAACATATCCTCGGAATAGAAGCACCGCTTTGGTCAGAGACCATCAGTAACAGCGAAGAATTGGAGTACCTCGCATTTCCAAGGGCTATCGGGTACGCAGAACTGGGATGGACACCGGACGAAAATCGCAACTGGGAAGATTACAGCAATCGCCTCGCCAGGCAATTGCCGTATTTACAAAGAATGAATATTGCTTACTACCCCTCTGATAAAGTGGACTGGGAATTAGGAGAACTTGAGTTAACCCCTGAAGCGACAGAAGATGAATAATAAATACACCTTTTTAGCCATTTGTCTTGCCCTGTTATCCTTCTCCCTGCCTGCACAGCAGTCTAAGGACACCATTCCGGAAGCTAAAGTAGCCACCACTATTCAGCAGGTCAATGTGGGCGGAAGCACTATCTTTCTTACCGCAAAAGCGGGTACCTTCAAGGTGAGGGATGAAAACAACAAACCCATTGCCCTGATGGGTTTCACCTATTACGCCAGGGACACCAGGCGTGGGGTAGCCACCAGGAGGAGGCCGGTAGTCTTTGCCTTTAACGGAGGACCCGGATCCTCATCTTTCTGGCTACATATGGGCGTACTTGGCCCTAAACGTATCGTGGTAGAAGACCCGCAACCCACACCGGCCGCTCCTTACCGCGTGGTTAATAACAACCATTCTATATTGGATGTTGCAGACCTCGTCATGATAGACCCTGTGGGAACAGGTTTGAGCATCCCTGTGGGGGACGCTAAGTTTGAGGATTTCTGGGGAGTGGACCAGGATATTCGAAGCCTGTCGCTCTTTATAACGCAGTTCCTGATCGAATACGACAGGATGAATAGTCCTAAGTACCTCCTGGGGGAAAGCTATGGAACTTTTAGGAATGCCGGTCTTATGAATAAACTATTGGGCCAGGGTATTGCTATGAACGGTGTAATTATGGTCTCAGCAGTTTTTGACCTGAGAACCCTTATTTTCCCCCCGGGAGATGACTTGCCCTACATTGTTCACCTGCCCACCTATGCCGCAACGGCCTGGTACCATGATAAGATTCCGGATAAGCAGGAAGACGTATTCACCTTCCTGGATGAAATAAGGGATTTTACGGAACAGGAGTACACCACAGCACTGTTTCAAGGGGATCAGCTTAAGCCGGAAAACAAGCGTGATATAGCGGAAAAACTGGGACGGTATACAGGTACCAGTACAGAATTCTGGTTGAAGGCCGACCTCCGTGTTACCGCCAGCGAATTCTTTGCAGAACTATTGAGGGAAGAGGGAGAGCTGGTAGGCCGACTCGATTCCCGTTTCGTCGGTATTAACCAGGATTTGCTTGCACAAGAAGGAGATCATGACCCTCAGAGCCTTGCTATTTCCCCGGCCTATATCGCCGGATTCCTGGATTACTTTTATGGAGACCTTAAGGTAGATAAGGAATTAAACTATTCGATCACTGCAGGAAGAAGGAAAGGTTTTAAATGGGACTGGAATCACGAAGGTAACTCGCGCTGGGGCACACAGGCTGCTATCAATACCGGGATAGATATGGCACAGGCCATGTCCAGGGATCCGAACATGAAAGTGCTGGTGCTCAATGGTATCTATGACCTTGCGACCGTGTTCTACGGTGTAGAACACAGCATAAACCACCTTGGGCTTAAAGAAGAGATCAAAAATAATATAGAAATGAAGTATTACGAGGCCGGACACATGATGTATACCCACCCACCTTCCCTGGCTAAATTCAAGGAAGACGTAGCCGAATTTATCCGAAACACTTCACCTTAAGTGGAGCCACAAAAAAAGCCTTCAAAATGAAGGCTTTTTTTTATTCTTTTTCTTCTGAAGATTTTTCTTCTTCGGGTTCACTAAAATCTGTGATCCCATTATCGTGGAGTAGGTTATACCATTGTATTACTTTTTTAATATCACTGGCATATACCCTGTCCTCATCGTAGTTAGGGAGGACTTCAAAAAAATATTCCTCAAGTTTTATCTTGTCGTCCTTGTGCTTTACACTTGTTTTTTCGCCATTCTCCTTTTCTTTGATCTTTTGGAACACTGCTCTCAATGGCAATTCTTCTTCCAGGGTATAGATAGCGATCTCTGACAACACACTTACATTGTTAGTCATCCCAACCGTGATCTTCTTTCCGTCTTGCAGCGATTCTGCAACAAAACCTGTCCTGGTCTGGGTCAGTAATTTATATAATCCCGGACGTCCTCCGATCGATAATATCTTTTCTAAACTCATAGGCTTTTTAAAATAGGGGGCAAAGATTAAAATTTTGTGTGGATTATTAAATCCATTATCGCGCTTTTTTCAACTCCGGGAATCGCATGCGATAATCTACATTGACCTTCCCTTTGGAAATATTACTGAGCTTTCCTTTGAGGAGGCGTTTTTTAAGCGACGATAATTTATCGGTAAACAGTATCCCTTCAATATGGTCATATTCGTGTTGGATCACCCTCGCCAGCAGACCGTCAAAAGTTTCCTCGAATTGCTTAAAATTCTCATCCATATACCGGATGGTAATCTGCTCATTACGCTGCACATCTTCGCGAATTTCGGGTATACTCAGGCATCCTTCGTTAAAAGCCCAAGGATTTCCATCCTCTTCCAATATCTCCGCATTGATAAATACCTTCTTAAAACCTTCCAATTGTGCTCTTTCCTCCTCGGACAGTTCATCATCTTCAGCGAAAGGAGATGCATCTACTAAGAATAAGCGGATAGGTAAGCCGATCTGGGGAGCCGCAAGACCCACCCCATTGGCATGGTACATAGTTTCCCACATATTCTCTATTAGTTCTTCCAGTTTTGGATAATCCTGGTCTATCTCTTCCCCTACCTTTCTAAGTACAGGGTCTCCGTATGCGATAATCGGTAAAATCATTCTAAACGCTATTTAAATAACTGCGTCCTTCCTGAACCGGAAAGACCTTTAATTTTAAAATTTGATCGGGAAGTATACCTCCTAATATCGATCCATGTAAGCTTGCAGGATTATCGTAGCACTGATCTCGTCAAGTAATTCTTTTTTCCTGCGATGTTTTTTCTTGGCTCCACTGTCTATCATAGACTGTGCTGCCATTTTAGAGGTGAATCGCTCGTCCTGCCGGTCCACCGGTATTTCGGGTAATTGTTCCTTTAACCGTTTAAGGAATGGCTGTATCAGGACCTCGGATTCAGAAGGGGTATTGTCCATCTGCCTGGGCTCTCCAACCACGATCTGGCTAACTTTTTCTTCTTGAACATACTGCTTCAGAAAATCGAGTAACTCTTTGGTCGGAACAGTGGTTAATCCGGAGGCAATTAACTGCATTTCATCCGTTACAGCTATCCCTGTTCTAACCTTTCCGTAATCTATTGCGAGGATTCTTCCCATATTTTTGGCAAAAATAGCGGTTTAATTGTTACAGCTGTAAAATTAGCCCACGAATTAGGGCTACAGCACCTATATTTGCAGAAATTTTAACAAGTATGCAGGAACTACAGCAACGCATTGAGAAGGCATGGGAAGACCGTGAGTTATTAAAGCAACAGGAAACCCAGGACAGTATACGCGAGGTCATTCGGCTTATTGACGAAGGTACTTTAAGATGTGCAGCCCCTACGGAACAAGGATGGCAGATCAATGAATGGGTAAAAAAAGCTGTAGTTCTGTATTTCCCTATCCAGAAAATGGAGACCCTGAAAGCAGGCATATTTGAATATCATGATAAAATCCCGCTGAAGAAAGGGTATGAAGCTAAAGGAATTCGTGTTGTTCCCAATGCCGTTGCCCGGCATGGCGCTTATATTGCACCGGGAACCATCCTTATGCCTAGCTATGTTAATATAGGTGCGTACGTAGATACCGGTACCATGGTGGACACCTGGGCGACAGTGGGTAGTTGTGCGCAGATCGGCAAAAATGTACACCTGAGTGGTGGTGTAGGTATTGGCGGTGTTTTAGAACCTTTGCAAGCTTCGCCGGTCATTATTGAAGACAATGCCTTTATCGGGAGTCGATGTATTGTCGTCGAAGGTGTACGGGTAGAGACAGAAGCTGTACTGGGTGCCAATGTAGTCCTAACCGGTTCTACCAAGATTATTGATGTGACCGGTAAGGAAGCTAAGGAATACAAAGGTGTTGTACCGGCCAGGTCTGTAGTGATCCCGGGAAGCTATACCAAGGAATTCCCCGCCGGGAATTTCCAGGTACCCTGTGCCCTGATCATTGGTCAGAGAAAGGAAAGTACGAACAAAAAAACTTCCTTGAACGATGCACTAAGGGAGTATAATGTCGCGGTCTGATCCCAGAACTTTTTAAACAAAAAATACTATTTTCTCTTTTAATAAGTTATAGTTTTGTACGTCTTTAAGAAGAGACTACCTACTTATGTGAACTTATGAGTAATAACAAAGAGAAAATTTCAGCCCTCATCATTACGTATAACGAGATGGGCTACATAGAAAAATGCATTGATTCTGTGAGCTTTGCAGATGAGATCATTGTTGTAGACTCGTTCAGTACAGATGGCACATTCGAATACCTTAGCGCTCACCCTAAAGTGAAAGTCATTCAACACCCTTTCACCAATTTCACCCTGCAGAAGTCTTATACCCTTAAACAGGCCTCCCATGACTGGGTCCTTTTCGTGGATGCAGATGAAGTAGTCTCAGAGCCGCTTAAGGAAGAGATAATAGCTACAGTAAATAGTAATACGGACTGTGTGGCATACTGGTTCTATCGAAAATTCATGTTCCAGGATAGTCCTTTGAATTTCAGTGGCTGGCAGACCGATAAGAATTACCGTTTATTCCGCAAGAGCAAAGTAAGTTTCTCCGACAAAAAGATCGTTCACGAAACCCTGGATGTTCGTGGAAAATCGGGTATTTTAAGAGAAAAACTTACCCATTACTGCTACAAGAACTACGAAGATTACAAGGCTAAAATGTTGTCTTACGGCAGGCTGAAGGCCAAAGAGGATTTCTACAAGGAAAGTCCCTACAACGTGTTGTACATGATTTTTAAACCTGCCTGGAAATTCTTTAACCATTACGTTCTTAGGCTGGGAATCTTTGACGGCAAAAAAGGTCTGACGATCTGTTACTTAAACGCCCTTGGAGACCTGGAGCGATACCGCGAACTCAAGAAATTAGAAAAAAAGAACGAGCTTACCTATTACTTGGTAATGCCGTAGTGTGTCCACACTCTTTTTTCCTTTTTTGTTTTTTTCCGAATAGACATATTCTTGTCTATAGACTCCTTGGTCTTATACCCTCTTTTATGATCCAGGTGAACACAAACGGCGCTGTATCTCAGCTGTTTGGATTTGATCCCGAAATTGAAGAGACGTTCCCCCAATTCCCTGTCCTGCCCTCCGTATTGCATACGTTCATCAAACCCGTTCACATTTAAGATATCTTTTTTCCAACCTGAAGCATTGTGCCCGTTCCAACTCGCATTGGTTGGCGTAATTGTATTCAAAACCTTGGAAATAATACCCCTTGAAGAAAGTTTGCTGTTCTTGAATGTTTTAGGGATTCCTTTTTCTTTTAACCAGGGTAGGTGAAAACATTTCTGCTGTTCTATATCCTCCTTGCTGATCAGCTTGGATATATTCATCGGCAACATATAATAGCCCCCCGAGATGAAATACCCTTTTTCCTTATTAATATAGTGTACCTCGACAAAATCTTCACGAGGGATGCAATCACCATCGGTCATGATTATATAGTCTGTGTTGCAAGCTAGAACCGACTTGTTAAGAATCCTCGATTTCTGGAACCCATCGTCTTCCTGCCAGACATGGATAATCGGGTAAAACACCTCCTTCTTCATTCTCTCAAGGAGCTCGCGGGTTTTGGGTCCCGATCCATCATCTGCGATAACAACCTCAAAATTCCTGAAAGTCTGGCAATTAAAACCCCAGAGCACTTTTTCCAGCCATTCTTCTGCATTGTAGGTACTTATGATCACCGAGATGCTTAATCCATCCATTTTAAAGTTGTTAATTCCTGCCAAAAATATGAAAGTCTTATTGTTTATCTTTGCATCCGCTTTGTTTTTAAAACAATACATGCTGAAAAAACTCTTATACGGCCTTCTTAAAAAACTAAAGTTCCTCCCCCAGCATCTTTACGTAAAGATCTATTACGAGTACTACACGGGGAAGAAACTGGACCTCGACGATCCCAAGGAATTCAATGAAAAGGTACAATGGTTAAAAGTGTATTACCGGCCTAAGATCCTCAACCGGCTTGTCAATAAATACGAGGTCAGGGAATATGTTCGCGAAAAAATAGGGCCCGAATATCTCAATGGACTGCTCGCCGTCTACAAGAAAGCGACAGACGTGGACCTGGATGCCCTTCCGGATCGTTTTGTCTTAAAAGCGGCTCACGGTTATGGTTTTAACCTCATCGTCGCCGAGAAATCCAAGCTCAATTATCACAAGTCGCGCTACTTATTTCATAAATGGTTCTTCCGGAATCAATATTACCGGGGAGGAATGGAATGGGCTTACAAGGATAGTACACCCTACATCGTGGCCGAAGAATTCCTGGAAGAACCGGGCAAAAGTGTCTTGAACGATTATAAGATCTATTGCTTTGGCGGTAAGGCTAAGTTTATGCAGGTGGACCAGGACCGAGGAGGAGATCATCACAAGTACTTTTTTGATCGGCAGTGGAGCCTGATGCCATTTTCCAAAGGGGTGGGTAAAGTTTCCAAGGAAGCTATTGAACCACCGCTCAATGTTGAAAAGATGTTTGAACTGGCCGAGAAACTGGCGGGAGACTTCCCATTTGTCAGGGTGGATTTTTATAACCTGTCCGGGCGAATTATTTTTGGTGAAATGACCTTTTATCCAGGGGATGGCAGGCAGGAATTCTACCCGGATATCTATAACAGGATTGTCGGGGACTACCTGAAACTTCCGGACCTGGGAGATCAGGAATACATTAAGAAGTATGGATAAGAAACGGACTGAATACGGGAAAGAGATCAATGAATGTATAGCAGTACTGGAACGAGGAGGCCTCATCCTCTACCCTACCGACACTGTTTGGGGCATTGGCTGTGACGCGACCAATAAAGAAGCCGTAAGCAAAGTTTACGAGCTTAAAAGACGCCCGGATTCGAAGGCTCTCATTTGCCTGGTAGCCAATGATTTTATGCTGGAAAAACATGTTGAGGAAGTCCCGGACCTGGCTTATGACATTATGGACATGTCTTCCAAACCGACCACTATAATATATGACCGCCCTAAGGGAATTGCCCCTAACCTGGTCGCGGCAGACAACACCCTGGCCATCCGGGTAGCCAGCGATGATTTCTGTCGCAAGCTGATCGGTAAGTTCGGTAATCCCATCGTATCTACCTCGGCCAATATCAGCGGTGATCCAACCCCACAATCATTTTCCGAAATAAGCAATGATATTTTAAAAGGAGTGGACTATGCCGTAAATTTGCAGCGTCAAGCAATTAATAACACTCCATCGGCAATCATCCGACTGGGAACAGACGGAACCGTAAAAGTGATTCGTACCTGAACAATGCAGAAGAAATACCCAGAGGCCTTACAAGATCCTATTTTCTCCATCATCTCTTCAGTGGCATCCCGGGAAGGGTTATCCACCTATGTTATAGGGGGCTTCGTCAGGGACTTCCTGCTGGATCGCGGTAAACCCGACGATATCGATGTGGTCGTAGTAGGCAGTGGGATCGACCTTGCTAAGAAAGTAGCAGAGCGCCTGCCCGGTAAACCGGAAGTGACCGTCTTCAAAAATTTTGGTACTGCGATGATCAAATACAAGAAGCTGGAACTGGAATTCGTCGGGGCCCGGAAAGAGAGCTATCACCATGACAGCCGTAAACCTGTCGTAGAGAATGGCACCTTGGAAGATGATCAGAAACGACGGGATTTCACCATCAATGCCCTGGCATTATCGCTGAACGAATCGGATTATGGCGACTTACTGGATCCATTTGACGGGATCGCTGATCTTGAACATAAGCTATTGCGCACTCCCCTGGAACCCGGGATTACTTATTCTGATGATCCACTCCGAATGATGCGCGCCGTTCGTTTTGCCTCTCAATTAGGATTTGAGATCCACCGTGAATCACTGGAAGCCATCTCTGCCAATAAGGAGAGAATTAATATCATTTCTAAAGAAAGGATCGTAGAGGAATTACACAAGATCCTGCTCAGCCCGGAACCATCTATAGGTTTTTCTCTGCTTCACCAAACTGGTTTGCTCAATATCATCCTTCCGGAATTGACGGCATTGCAAGGGATAGAAGAAATTGAAGGGCAGAAACACAAGGACAATTTCTGGCACACTCTTGAAGTTGTGGATAACATCGCAAAGACGACAGACAACCTTTGGCTACGCTGGGCGGCATTACTGCACGATATCGGCAAAGCCCCAACCAAACGCTTTGACAAGAAAATTGGGTGGACCTTCCATGCCCACGAGTTTGTGGGAGCCAAAATGGTATACAAACTCTTTAAACGAATGCGACTCCCGCTGAATGAAAAAATGAAGTTTGTACAAAAGATGGTTCTGATGAGCTCACGCCCCGTAGTATTGTCACAGGAGCACGTGACCGATTCTGCCATCAGGAGGCTGGTGTTTGACGCAGGAGAGCACGTGGACGACCTGATGACCTTGTGTGAAGCGGATATCACCACCAAAAACCCTAAGAAACAAAAGAAGTACAAGAATAATTTTAAACTGGTTCGCCAGAAGATCGAGGAAGTTGAGGAAAGAGATCATATCCGGAACTTTCAACCCCCCGTTAGCGGAGAAGAGATCATGAAAACATTTAACCTGAAACCATCCCGGGAGATCGGGCAGATTAAAGAAGCGATAAAAGAAGCTATCCTTGAAGGGGAGATTCCTAACGAGTACCAAGCCGCGAGGAACTTCATGTTGCGTAAAGGCAAATCTATGGGGCTGAAGGTTCAGGATGATCTGTAACAATCCCTGTATGGCTTACTGGCCTGGTCGGGAATACGAATACTAATGATAATGAACTACAGGAAAATTGCAAAGGTATCACTGCTGCTGGTATACCTGGTGATCATTGCCGGGGCCGTTGTCAGGATGACAGGCAGCGGGATGGGTTGCCCGGACTGGCCAAAATGCTTCGGATATTACATTCCCCCTACAGAGATCGCTGACTTGGAATGGAAACCGGATCACGATTATAAAACGGGGCAGGTAATCATCCGGGAGAATACACTCCGGGTGGCTGCAGGGAATTTTCAGTCAGGCGAAACCTATGATGAAGGGCAATGGAAAGCTTATACCCGTCATGATTATGCAGAGTTTAATGTTTTCCATACCTGGACTGAATTCCTTAACCGCCTCTTGGGTGCCCTGGCCGGAATAGCTACCTTGGTAATGGCTGTCGCTTCTTTTTCCTATTGGAAGCGCGATAAATTTGTAACACTTGGTTCCTGCTTTGTAGTATTGGCAATGGGTTTCCAGGCGTGGCTTGGGGCAACCGTGGTTTATTCCGTGCTTGCCCCGGCCAAGATCACAATACATATGTTGATGGCACTGGCGATTGTCGCTATCCTGCTTCTATTGATTTACCGCACTTCTCGGGCTAAGGATGATCATAAAAAAGATACACTTTTACGCAACCTGCTTATCCTTGCCCTGGGTTTGACCGTGGTCCAGGTGGTTTTGGGAACACAGGTACGACAATTTGTGGACCAGCGTATAGACCTGTTCGGTGAGGAAGCAAAAGCCTTTTGGCTGAAAGATCCCGGTATATCCTTTTACATTCATCGTTCATTCTCAATACTAGTGGTACTGTTGAACAGCTTCCTGGCATACCGGATTTATCAATTAAGGCTTGGTTTCGACAAAATTAAATGGGTGCTGGGGCTAATAATGGTGGAGATCCTGACGGGAATTGCCATGGTATACCTCGATTTTCCCTTTGCATCACAGCCCTTGCACCTGGTCCTGGCCTCCCTCTTATTCGGTCTTCAGTTTTATTTGGTATTGGAGGTAGTATATGCTGGCAGGAACTTTAAAACTTCGTAACTTTGCCCATTCCAAAGTCAGGAGCTAATGATCTATAAAATAAGGATAATTCTGGATGCCCCGGAAGACATTTTCAGGGATATTGAAATTGAATCAGGGGATACTATGGAGGAGTTCCACAACGCCATAACCCAGGCATTCGGGTTCCTGGGCACAGAAATGGCGTCCTTTTATACTTGTGACGAAGAATGGAACCAGGATGAAGAAATAGCCTTATTTGATATGAGCGAAGGGGGCTCTGATGTCCGCCTGATGAACGAGACTACCCTGGATGATGTGATGACTGAAAACAGTCCGAAACTGATCTATGTCTATGACTTCTTAAGCATGTGGACCTTCTTTGTTGAATTGGCCGACATCGTGGAAAAAGAAGACGGGCGTACATACCCCAATGTACTTTTCAGTTTTGGAGAACTCCCGGATGCTCCACCGGAAAAGAATTTTGAATCGGAGTCCGAGGTCGATTTCGATGATTCGTTCGAAGATTACGACGACATGGATTTTGACGAACAGTGGAATTAAGGAAATCCTGCTTCAATATTCTTTCCCTTTTTCAACAACCTTTATCATTACAACCTAAAAACCTACATTTCCCGCAATGATTAACCTATATTCTTCCCAGATCGAAAGCGTATCTCTACACCGTGTAGGGAACATCAGCAAAGCCGAAGGATTATTTTTATCAGAAGATCCTTACCAATTGGATGACGAGACCAACGGCCTTTTGAAGGAATACTTCTTTAAACCATTCCGGGATAAAGAAGAGAACTATTACCACTTTGCCCATGAAGCTGACCTGGAATTCAATCCTGTTTTTATGCAGGCATCGGCGATATTTGAAAATCCGTCCATGGCCCACCAGGGCTCTATGGAAATCGCTAAACACCTGTTTCAGCAATCCAACCACCCGCATATTAAGAGTGGTGAAGTCTACGTAGCCTATATAGAGAACGCGATGATCGATAACCAGAAAACCCAGGCTATCGGGATATTTAAGAGCGAGTTAAAGCACGATTTCCTGCAGTTTGAGGAGAAGGCCGCAAACCTGGATCTTAAGGTATTACAGGGAGTAAACCTGAACAAACTGGATAAAGGCTGCCTGATTTTTAACACCAGTAAAGAAGAAGGTTTTAAAGTACTTTCCGTGGATAGCAACCGCTATGACACCAAATACTGGCTTGAAAATTTCCTGGGAGTCACCGCCCTGGCAGATGAGAACTTCTACACCAAGAATTACCTGAAGTTCTGCCAGAACTTTGCCAAGGACGTTGTATTACCTGCAGAAGACAAACAGCAGGAGGTGCTGTTCATGAACCGTGCGGTAAACCACTTTGCTAAGAATGATAATTTTGAGGAGACCAATTTCCTGAACGAGGTAATGGAAAATCCTGAACTGATCCCGGAATTTAAGCATTACAAGGTAGAAAAAGGTCCTAAATACAGCGTTGAAGACGTTTCAACCTTTGATATTGCCAATAAGGCGGTGTCCGATGCGAGGAAGAAAATGAAGAATGTTATTGAACTGGATACCAATATCCAGATCAGGCTGGATTTCATCAACCCGGAATCTGCGGAAAAATTCGTAGAGAAAGGATGGGATGAGGAAAGGCAGATGTATTACTACCTTGTATACTTCAACAAAGAACAGAAAAGCTAGTTAGGTTGCATCCGGGACTAAGGAAGTTTAATACGCCTTTCCAGGATCTGCTTCATGCTCACGTCCTGGTAGTTTCGCTTAACGAAATCAAGGGTCAGGTGTAAAATCTGGCCCATTGTTTTTGCCCTTTTAAACTTCACATCCAGCGTCATTTCATAGATCTCCTGCCTCAGGCGATCCACATTTTCTGGCAGGGATATATCATCCCCTTTGCAGATGTTGACCAGTTTTTTAATGCGCTTCCCGGAACTGATGATCCGCTTGGCAACGATAGAACGCTCTTCCACCTTGTACTGATCTACTGAATCTACCAACAGCTTTCTCCGGACCAGCTCTACCATCACGTTGTTCTCCTTAAAGAATTGCGGTCGGTAAACCTTGAGCTTACCCTCGAAACACTGCTGGTCAAAATCGATCGCCCGGATACGGTATACCACGTGGTCAAAGTCGTGTACAGGTACTATCACGTAATTATAAGACCGCATATCTCCCAGTAGGCGGATCATACATCGTTCGTTGAACTTCACGAATTCCTTGGCTAGCTGGGACTTCTCCGACTCGGAGCAGGAAGGCAGTATATCCTTAATAAAAACATCTCCCGGGATCCCTGATATATGCTCCTCGATCAGGGTATCCTTGTACACCAGGAAATTCAGGTTGTACGGAGAAAGCATATGTTCTAATTCAAGCCCGTAGATACGGGAGGCATCGGTCTTCTTTACATAAAAATACGTGAAATTGTCATTGAGGATGTTCCTGACACGGATACGGAAAGGTTTAGAATTCCCAAATGTGCAGTAATCCACCGCATCGATGTTTAAGTACTGGAATATACGGTCACTACCATCGGAATGCAATTGGGAATACACCTTTTTAAGGCTGAGATCTATCTCTTGTCTTTCAGAGTCAGAATAATATACCCTTACCCAAAGGGTGTCCTCCCCATCGTTATCATAAACCACTACTGAACCCGCAAATCGGAGCAGGTCTTCGTAGAAAATGGGAATCTCTATTTTGCGATTGTAATTGTCAAGATAGGCATCCAGTTTTTCATTTACCGGGTAGGCCGGCTTCTTCTTAGACATCATTCTTTCCTCTGACATACCCTTGTGGACTTAAGCATTTAAGTAAATGTAACAAAATATCGTTTTCTTCGTCTTGTATAACAGATACAATCAAAAAATTCATCTTTGGAAACCATCCTGAGCGTAAAACACCTGACCAAGAAATTCGGATACCTCACTGCCGTGGAGGACTTATCCTTCGAGATCGAAAAAGGAAATGTCTATGGGATTCTTGGCCCCAACGGTAGCGGTAAGTCAACTACCCTGGGCATTGTACTGAATGTTGTTAATAAAAGCCAGGGATCTTTCTCCTGGTTCAACGGGCAACTTTCTACCCATGACGCCCTTAAAAAAGTTGGCGCCATCATAGAACGGCCTAATTTCTACCCTTATATGACCGCCCTTCAGAACCTGCGACTGGTCTGTAAAATCAAGGAGGTTCCCTATGATAAGATACAGGAAAAACTAGAACTGGTCAATCTCTGGGATCGGAGGAACAGCACCTTTAAAACCTATTCCCTGGGGATGAAACAACGACTTGCGATCGCATCGGCCCTTCTCAACGACCCCGAGATACTGATACTGGATGAACCCACCAACGGTTTAGACCCACAGGGCATTCACCAGATCAGGGAAATCATTAAAAAGGTCGCCAGCATGGGAACTACTATTTTACTGGCTTCGCATCTCCTGGACGAAGTGGAAAAAGTGTGCACCCATGTGGTCATTCTCCGCAAAGGAAAAAAAATATACTCCGGAAAAGTAGACGGCATGCTGGCCAGTTACGGTTATTTTGAACTGAAGAGTACTGCCCAGGGTAAACTGTTGTCTTTTCTGCAGTCTCACCAAAGTTTTGGTAGCATCAAGGAGGATCGTGGACTGCTTACCGTATACCTGGAAGAGGAAATGGATGCCGGCGAATTAAACACCCTGCTCCATCAACAAGGCATTACCCTGTCTCACCTCGTTAAACGAAAAGAGAGCCTGGAAGAACAATTCCTCACCATTACCAAAAACTGAACCCAACCGAATGAAACGACTACTGCAAATAGAATTTATCAAGCTCTGGAACAGCCGTTCCAGCCGTATCCTGATTCTCGCCTATTTTATACTGCTCACCTCTATCGCCCTGGTGGCGGCGATTAAGTTTGATATCGGTCCCATACAGTTCCACCTGGCAGAACAGGGGATCTTTAATTTCCCCTATATCTGGCATTTTAACAGCTTTATCATTGCCTTCTTTAAGCTTTTCCTCGCGATCGTCATCGTGTCTATGATGGCTAATGAATACAGCAACAAAACCATTAAACAGAACCTGATAGACGGGCTCTCTAAAAAAGAATTCGTTCTCTCCAAATTCCTTACTGTACTGACATTCGCTTTAGTATCCACCCTCTTTGTATTTGTGGTTTCCCTCATCCTGGGGCTGATCTATTCGGATTATAACGAAATTTCAATCATATTTTCTGACCTGGAATTCTTGCTGGCTTATTTTGTAAAACTAGTGGGATTCTTCTCCTTCTGCCTGTTCCTGGGAATGTTGGTAAAACGCTCTGCCTTTGCATTAGGTTTCCTCATCCTATGGCAGGTGATCGAAATGCTCAGCTGGGGATTTATTCGCTGGAAGTTCTTTGATGGGCCCACTACAGAAACTATCATGGGATTTTTCCCGCTGAATGCTATGTTCAACCTGATCGAAGAACCCTTCTCCCGGCTCAATGCCGTGCAATCTGTCGCCAAACAGGTGGGTGAGACCTTGGTCCTGGATTACCAGGTGAAGGGATACGAGATCCTCATCGTGTTGGCCTGGACCTTTATTTTCGTATACGGGTCCTATGCCTTGTTGCGTAAACGCGATCTTTAGTACTAATCGATTGCCACTGCACGTAAATTACTGGGTTTGGTCGCTGAATGAAAGGTAAATCCTGGGCTTTTCACTACCTTATTAGGCGCAACACTCCCGTGATGCTTAAAAAATTGCTATTCTATACCGCTCTTCTGCTGGGATATATCGCGAACGGGCAGGAATGTCCCTCCCCGGTATTGATCAATCCCCTGGCCGGCGCTTTGGATGTACCGGTAAATTCGACCATCCGTTGGAACCCGGTAATCGGTGTACCCGGATATATCATCTCTATAGGCACTAGTCCGATGGGAACTGATATCCTGGATAATCAGTCTGTCGGTAGTGCAACCGCCTATACCCCACCTATGGGGCTGCCGGAGAATACCCAGATATATGTAACTATTACCCTATTCTTCTTCGAGGAAGGGGTGGCCGATATTCGCTGTGCCAGCGAAACTTTCCGGACCGAAGATGTACTAACAACTCCTCCTTGTATCGCGCTTGCTTCCCCTTCGGATGGAGCCCA
This sequence comes from Zeaxanthinibacter sp. PT1, assembly GCF_028464225.1. GTDB lineage: Bacteria > Bacteroidota > Bacteroidia > Flavobacteriales > Flavobacteriaceae > Zeaxanthinibacter. Next base: position 210,282 of record NZ_JAQPCN010000005.1, on the reverse strand, counting down.
GGATGTGAATGTCGGAACAAACCTGCGCTGGCCTTATTCGCCCTCCGCCACCGGCTACAGTCTGCAATTGGGAACTAGTCCCGGGGCCAACGATATCATCGACCTGGACCTGGGGAATGTCCTTTCTTTTAATCCCCCAGCGGACCTCCCGGAAAACACCCTACTCTTTGCCCGGGTCATAGCCCGCAATGAGAACGGGCAGGCATCCGGCTGTGTGGAAAGCAGTTTTACAACCGGGGCCATTGCACAACTACCCGGCTGTTCCTCCCTCATCAGTCCGCAGAACGGTGAGTCCGGGATTTCACTTACCCCAACCTTGGAATGGCAAGCTGTAGCGGGAGCAGACGGGTACCGCGTCACCATCGGTAATTCGCCTTTTAGCGCGGAGATCCTGGACGGGGTACGCTTTTTTACGAACTCATCGGCAATAATAAACCTGGAAGCGAACCGTACTTTCTTTATAACTATTATCCCGTTTAACGAGGCCGGGGAAGCCATTGGTTGCCAACAGCAGAGCTTCTCTACCATTCTCGGTTGCGGACCTTACTTTGATCCTGCGTCGGGAGAACTCGTCATCCTGAACCCGGAGATCAGTCTTCCGGATACCGTTTCTTTCTGCGAGAATGAAACGCCCCTTATATTGGAAGCCCCGGACGAGGCTGATGGGTACCGTTGGTACCGTGTACGTGCCAATGGGCAGGAACAATTAATTTCAGAATCAGAGCAGGTCTCCCTGTCCGTAACCGGCACCTATCGTTACGAAGCCTACAACCTCAGCGATGACCCGGTAGAACCGGCAAGCTGCCCGACTTCAAAAGAATTTGAAGTAGTATCATCTGAATTGCCGGACATTCGATCGCTGGTAGTGGGAGAAGATGGGCAGAATATCAGTATCCGCGTGGAAGTAAGCGGTATTGGGGATTATGAGTATGCCCTGGATTCCGGGGAAGGTCCCTTCCAGGATAACCCAATTTTCACCGGGGTAGCTCCCGGTCCACATACCATCTACGTCAGGGATAAGAACGGCTGTGGTACGGTTTCAGCCCAGATCAATGAACCGGACCTGGCTGAAGGATTTCCCAAATTCTTTAGTCCTAACCAGGACGGGATCAACGATTATTGGCAATTTAGCCCGGTTCCCGGCCTGGATGCCGCCCCTATGGAATCGATCAGAATCTATGACCGCTACGGTAAATTCCTGGTCCAGATCTTAGTGGGCTCCATCGGCTGGGATGGCACCTACAATGGAAGGCCACTGCCGGGAGGGACCTATTGGTACAAGGCCACCGATGTGGAAAATAAAACAGTAAGTGGCTATTTTAGTCTGAAGCGATAGTAGTTAAAATCTTCGTAAGGAAGAACAGCCTAAAGCCCATGCTTTTGTAATTTTGTCCTATGAAATTCAACGTAGTATCCGATTTTAAGCCCACCGGGGATCAACCAAACGCCATAACTGAACTAACCTCCGGTATAGAATCCGGGGAAAAGTATCAGACCTTGTTAGGAGTAACCGGATCGGGAAAAACATTTACAGTGGCAAACGTGATACAAGAGGTACAGCGCCCTACCCTGGTACTTGCCCACAATAAGACCCTTGCAGCACAGCTATATTCGGAATTCAAGCAGTTCTTCCCCGATAACGCGGTGGAATATTTTGTTTCCTACTACGATTACTACCAGCCGGAAGCTTATATCCCAACCTCAGGACTTTATATTGAAAAAGATCTCTCGATCAACGAAGATATCGAGAAACTGAGGCTTAGTGCTACCTCCTCCCTCCTTTCAGGACGTAGGGATGTATTGGTAGTGGCCTCCGTTTCCTGTCTATATGGTATTGGTAACCCCGTGGAATTCCAGAAGAACGTGATCTCCATAAAACGGGACCAGGTCCTTTCCCGAACTAAGTTTATGCACCAGCTGGTACAGAGTCTTTATTCCAGGACTACAGCCGAATTCAAGAACGGGAATTTCAGGGTTAAGGGTGATGTGGTTGATGTTTTCCCAAGCTACGCGGATCACGCCTTCAGGATACATTTCTTCGGGGATGAGATCGAAGAGATCGAAGCATTTGATCCTTTTAAAAATACCAAGCTCGATTCTTACATCTCCTTAAATATTTACCCTGCGAACATGTTCGTGACATCCCCGGATGTACTTCAGAATGCCATCCACGAGATACAGGATGATCTTGTAGCACAGGTTAATTATTTCCAGGAGGTAGGAAAGCCTATCGAAGCAAAGCGACTGGATGAGCGCACCAACTTTGACTTGGAAATGATCAGGGAATTAGGGTATTGTTCCGGCATTGAGAACTATTCGCGATACCTGGACGGCCGGGAACCGGGAACCCGCCCCTTCTGCCTGCTGGACTACTTCCCGGATGACTACCTGATGGTGGTAGATGAAAGCCATGTGACCATTCCACAGGTACACGCCATGTATGGAGGAGACCGTTCCAGGAAGGAAAACCTGGTGGAATACGGTTTCAGGCTGCCGGCGGCCATGGATAACCGGCCCCTGAAATTTGAAGAATTCGAGGCCCTGCAGAACCAGGTGATCTATGTGAGTGCAACCCCCGCCGATTACGAAATGCAGAAAAGCCAGGGTGTTTACGTAGAACAGGTGATCCGTCCTACCGGTTTGTTAGACCCGGTGATCGAGGTTCGCCCCAGCAAGAACCAGATAGATGACCTGGTGGAAGAGATACAGCAACGCGTGGACAAAGATGAAAGGACCCTGGTGACTACCCTGACCAAAAGGATGGCTGAAGAGCTGGCCAAATACCTGACCAGGATCAACGTCCGTTGCCGTTATATACATAGTGATGTCGATACCCTGGAACGGGTGGAAATCATGCAGGACCTGAGGAAGGGGATTTTTGATGTCCTGATCGGGGTAAACCTGCTCCGGGAAGGATTAGACTTGCCGGAAGTATCCCTGGTCGCTATTGTCGATGCTGATAAGGAAGGGTTCTTACGGAGTAACCGCTCCCTGACCCAGACCGTGGGAAGGGCTGCCAGGCACCTGAACGGGAAAGCGATCATGTATGCGGACAAGATCACGGACAGTATGCAGAAGACCATTGATGAGACCAATTACCGCCGGGATAAGCAGATGGCCTACAATAAAGAGCACAATGTTACTCCTATGGCCCTGAATAAAAGCCTGGACAACGTCTTATCTAAAAATTCGGTCTCCACCTTCCACTTTGAAAAGGAGGAGATGCGTGCCGCTGAGCCGGATATGGAATACCTGACTAAGGAACAGCGGGAGAAACTGATCCGGAACAAACGGAAAATGATGGAGAAGGCGGCAAAGGAGCTGGACTTCATGGAAGCCGCCAAACTAAGGGATGAGATAAAAATGTTGCAGGAACAGGAATAAAACGCTTTTGATATCGATAATAAGAGCGCTGTTAAAATCCTGATTACAAGATATCTATATCGATTAATTTAGCTACATTTAATATTACCTCCGGAAATTTCCCCCGTGTTAACCACTTAAAACAAACACGCCATGAGAAATTTTCTGCTGCTCCTAACTTTTAGTTTTAGCCTTTTTGTTGCCGCCCAAGAGGTGGTTTTACCCGCCGTCCTTCCTGAGAACAACGTAACGGAAACCTACCATGGAATTACGGTACAGGATCCGTATCGCTATGTTGAGAACCTGGAAGATCCACAGGTATTATCCTGGATGCGCGACCATTCCAATTATGCCAGGGTAACCCTGGAAGCCATCCCGGGCAGGAAATCAGTGCTCGATAAATTCTATGAACTCGATAAGCGCGTGAGCTCCAGGGTTGGTAATACAAAGATCACAGAGAACGGAAGGTACTTCTATATCAAGTTCAGGCCTGAGGATGACAATGGTAAATTATACTACCGGGAAGGGTATCAAGGCGAGGAAAAATTACTGTTCGACCCTGAGACATATCGCCCGGAAAGCGAGAGCAATTTTGTGATCTCTAACTTTTTCCCGGACACTTACGGGGATCAGGTAGTGCTCGCCATATCCCCTGACGGTTCTGAGAACGCCGAATTAATCATCCTGAAACGCGATGGGACCCGGCTTCCGGAACTTATAGACCGTGCAAGTACCTGGGGAATTTCATGGCAACCGGGGAATGATTCATTCACCTACACACGTTACAACTCTTCTGACATCTCCGATGTAAATCGGCAAATAAATATGCGGAGCTACCTGCATACTGTAGGCTCTTCCGTTGAAAATGACTTGGAATATTTTTCAACCTATACGCATCCCTCCCTGCAAATAAAACCGGAAGAAATTCCTATTATATGGTATAATAATGTCAACAAAAAAGTATTCGCTCTTCCGGCTACTGTAGAAGACAACCTGCTTCTTTACGTTGGGAATCACGGGGGAAAAGAAGCACCGAAAAGCTTGCAGAAAGTTTTCGGCAGGGAAGATAAGGTGACCAATTTTACCAGCGATAAAAATTTCATTTACATGAAGATTTATGACGGGGCACCAAATTACCGCATCGTTCGCTCACCCCTCAATACTCCGAATATTAAAAATGCTGTTGAAGTAGTACCTGAAACTTCGGACGAGATCATTCAAGATATGACATTGACAACTGATGGGCTGTATTATACCACCTTAAGGAATGGGGTTGAAGCCAATGCCTATTTCAGAGCCAATGACGCTGAGGAGGCACGTAAATTATCCCTCCCTTTTGCAGCGGGCAGTATCGGGCTCGACAATATCGATGCAGGGCAGCCTGAAGTATGGATGACGCTGGAAGGGTGGACCAGACCGGAGAAGCGATACCGTTATAATGCAAAAACTGATCAGTTTTTGTTTGAACCTTTGTCCAGCCAGGCGGAGTATCCCGAATTAGCGGAAGTTGAAGTAACGGAAACTACAGTCCCATCTCACGACGGTGTTATGGTGCCGGTTTCTATTATACACAAAAAAGGCCTTATCAAGAACGGAAAAAATCCGGCCCTGATCTATGGATACGGTTCTTATGGAGCTACTTTTAGCCCGGGGTTCAGCCCGGTTATTCTCAATTACGTCATTCATGATGGTGTCCTAGTGATAGCCCATGTTCGTGGGGGAGGTGAATTGGGAGACGCCTGGTATAAGGCGGGGCAGAAAAAGAATAAACCCAATACCTGGAAAGATGGGATCGCGACAGCTGAATACCTGATTAAAGAAGGGTACAGTTCTAAAGATCGCCTCGGTATCTGGGGTGGCAGTGCCGGAGGAATATTTGTAGGACGTGCCATGACCGAGAGACCGGACTTGTTCGCCTATGCTATTCCAGAAGTTGGTGCTATGAATACGGTCCGCATGGAAGCTTCGCCGAATGGCCCTGTAAATGCACCTGAATTCGGAACGGTCAAAGATCCGGAAGAATTTAAATCGTTGTTAGAAATGGATAGCTATTTACACCTGCAAGATGGGGTGGAATACCCTGCAACACTAGTGACTGCAGGATTTAACGATCCCAGAGTTATAGCCTGGGAACCCGCTAAGTTCGCAGCAAGACTGCAAAAATCACAGAAAGGAAATAAGCCGGTATTATTTTTAACAGATTTTGAAGCGGGGCATGGGATCGGGGATAGCAAAAGTAAAGTATTTGAGAATTTTGCTGATACTTTTGCTTTTGCGCTATGGCAAGGAAAACACCCGGATTTTCAACCTGCAGAAAAGGTAAAAATGAAATAAAAGAAAGGCGCCCTTATTACAGGGCGCCCTTCCTAACTAACCAACTAAACAAACCAACTATTATGAAAGCCCGTTAGGAGGGCTCCATAACATTTTAAAAATTATTTACCCAGCTCGATGAGGCGCTTTGGTTTTGGAAGGGCCTCTTCTTTTTTAGGTAAGGTAAACCTTAGAATACCGTCGCTGTAATCGGCGTTGATCTTATCTTCATCAACCGTCTCCGGAAGCGTAAAGGCACGCTTGAAAGAGCGATAAGAAAACTCCCTGCGTGTATAATTCGCTTCTTTAGTTTCTTCCTCGTTCTTGGTCTCCATGGAGATGGACAACACATTGTTGTCTACCTCAATGTTGAAATCTTCTTTCTTCTGGCCTGGAATAGCGAGTTCCAGTTCAAAATCTTTTTCGTTCTCCTTGATATTCACAGCGGGAAAACTATTGTTCACGGTGTCCATGCCCCCAAACCAATCCGGTTTGAACATTTCATTCATCAGTGATGGAAATAAAAGGCTGTTTCTCTGCATTAAACTCATGATAATATAAATTTGATTGTTGCACTTAAGTTTTGTTCTCGACCTATATAAGGCAAAGGATGTACCAACAATCAAAAGGTGACGATGTGTCACATTTCGAGCTTAATTAAGCGACAATATGTCGTGTAAAAAATAGTTGCACTAATTAAAGTGTGCTTTGAAGATGGAAATGAGCACTTCCGGCGGGACGATTTTGTCCGGGTATTCATGCATTACTTGTAAAACCTGGTCGATGGCCGAAGGAGGTAATCCCATCCCGAGACCTATATTATGCAGCCTGTAGATCTCTGTGGCATGTTGCTCTCGATCGACATTCATTAGCAGTAACAAGCGGTGAAATTGCAGGATTCGCTCTTCATGGGACTTTAAGGTCAGCCGGGGGCCTTCCTTCCTGAATAAAGAATCAAAGGTTTCCCTGTCTATTCCTAATTGGTTACTGACATTGAGGAGGAAATTATATTCCGCAACCCTGATGACATCGTCTGCTTTTGCAAATGCGATCATCTCTGAAATTATTCCTAATTTTTCTTTGTAGGTGCTCATGCTTGTAGGTTTAAGCGATCCGGAGGCTTGGTATTATAACTGAAAATCAAGGCTTTTCGTATATCCGGCGGCCTATTTATCCCTGCCCGGGCCCTTACTAGCGGGAATTATCCTAACTTGCAAAAAAAACGAGCATGACCAATAATGACATACTGAAAAAGCTGAGGGTTGCCCTGAGCCTAAGGGACGACGAGATCGTATCTATTTTAGAACTGGTGGATTTCAGGATCTCTAAGAGTGAGATTGGCGCCTTCTGCCGCAGGGAAGATCATCCCAAATACAAAGAATGTGGTGACCAGGTGTTGCGCAATTTTCTGAACGGACTTGTTCTCTTCCTGAGGGGCCCCAGGGAAAATCCCAAGGATCCTAAAAAAATCCGGGAACAGATCCGGCAGAAAGGTAAAGACACCGCTCCAAAACCTTCCGAAGGTAGCAATAGCGGACAGGCATAAAAAAAGGTGGCAATTCTATTGCCACCTTTTTCATTATCAACTTGAATGGCTATTAAGCCAATACTTCTTTTACTTTATCTGCAGCTTCCTGGAACTGTACCGCTGAGTGTACTGCCAAGCCGGAATTATCAATGATCTCCTTAGCCATTTCCGCATTGGTTCCCTGCAGCCTGACGATGATTGGAACTTTGATGGCGTCTCCCATATTCTTATAAGCATCTACAACCCCTTGGGCGACACGGTCACAACGAACGATACCTCCGAAGATGTTGATCAGGATTGCTTTAACGTTAGTATCCTTAAGGATGATACGGAAAGCTTCCTCTACCCTTTTGGCATCGGCAGTTCCTCCTACATCGAGGAAGTTGGCAGGTTCTCCACCCGCCATTTTGATAAGATCCATGGTCGCCATAGCTAATCCTGCCCCGTTAACCATACAACCGACATTCCCGTCGAGGTCTACATAGTTAAGTCCTACAGCACGAGCTTCTACTTCGATAGGGTTTTCCTCTCGAAGATCTCTCATCTCTGCATATTGCTTTCTTCGGAACAAGGCGTTATCGTCTATGGATACCTTGGCATCTACCGCCATGATCTTATCATCAGATGTTTTTAACACCGGGTTGATCTCGAATAAGCTTGAGTCACTCTGATCGTATGCCCTGTAAAGGGAAGTAACAAATTTTGTCATTTCCTTAAAAGCTGTCCCGGACAGGCCAAGGTTAAAGGCTATCTTACGCGCCTGGAAAGGCATCAATCCGGTAGCAGGATCAATTTCCTCTGTAAAGATCAGGTGCGGTGTATTCTCGGCCACGGTCTCGATATCCATTCCACCTTCGGTAGAATACATGATCATGTTACGGCCGCTTGCCCTGTTTAACAGAACAGACATATAGAACTCGCTGGTTTCACTTTCTCCCGGGTAGTATACATCTTCAGCAACCAATACCTGGTGTACTTTCTTACCTTCGGCAGAGGTCTGCGGAGTCACCAGGTTCATCCCGATGATATTTCCTGCGATCTCTTCAACTTCTTTCAGGTTCTTGGCCAGTTTTACTCCACCGCCCTTACCACGTCCACCTGCATGCACCTGGGCTTTGATCACGTGCCAGTCGGTACCTGTTTCCTGGGTAAGTTGCTTGGCTGCATCTACAGCTTCCTTAGCATTGTGGGCAACGATACCGCGTTGTATGCGGACACCAAAACTTGCCAAAATCTCTTTTCCCTGATACTCGTGAAGATTCATATGATATATTCTATTTGGTTTGCGTACAAAAATAGGAAACCATGCTTATTTACCCTAATATAATAACAGAAGGAAGCTCTAAATTTTAAAATCATCAAAATCAAGAGCGTCGAAGTTCTTAAAATGCCCGTTCATATCGATGATCTTCTTGGTGCGATTGACCTCTTTGAGCACTTTGATGGTATTTGTTAAATGGTCCAGGATAAACTGCAGCCGCTCACTTTCTTTGGGCAATTGTAGTAATTCGTGTTCCTGTTCAAAGGAAAGACCCATTTTATGGGCCAGCATAAAACTATTGAATTTCTCGGGCACTACGTCCTGGAAAGGGACATCCATAAGTTGGTATAAATCCTTTAACCTATACCAGACCTCCTCTTTGGTTTTGGGGTCTGCATCATTGACATTATCCAGGAATTGCACTATGCCCCCCGCGTATAGTTTACCATCCATCTGGTTATCAAAGGTCATGATTTTAAAGACCTGCCGGGCTACACAGGCAACATCCATCTCCCCTCCGTCATAAGTGGTCACCACCTCTACCAATTGCACCTCTGTACCATAAGATATCCTTTCATTGATATATACCGGGATGCCGAAGGTGAGGTTCTCTGAACGGCAATCGTGTATCAACTGTTTGTATCGTTCTTCAAAAATATGAAGGGGCACCGTCTCCCCGGGAAAGAATACAGATTGTAAGGGAAAAAGTGGTAATTTCATATTTCAATTTTTATTAAATCTACAACAGATTTAGATAACAGTCAATTCACATTTATCCCGGTTGTTACAAATATAACTTTTTGTTGAATAATTCATTATTTGGTTGTATTTTTTGGCTTGGATAGCAGAAGTACCCTAGATTTGTCCTAAATATTAGAATTATGAATCATTCAGACCTGCTGCAAGTAGCCAGGGATTTCGGAGACCCGGTTTATGTATACGATGCGGAGAAGATCAGCAGCCAGTTCAATCGCCTTACCAAGGCATTCAGTAGTGTTCCACAATTGCGACTCAATTACGCTGTTAAGGCACTGTCTAACATTTCTATCCTTCGACTGATGCACAGCATGGGCAGTGGCCTGGATACGGTTTCATTGCAGGAGGTACGACTTGGGCTTATGGCCGGCTTTGCTCCTGAAGATATCATTTTTACACCAAACGGGGTATCACTCGAAGAAATTGAAGAAGCTTCTGCATTGGGGGTACAGATCAATATTGACAATCTTTCCATACTAGAACAGTTTGGAAGCAAGCATCCCAAAGTTCCGGTATGTATCAGGATCAACCCCCATGTAATGGCGGGAGGGAATACCAAGATCTCTGTCGGGCATATCGATTCCAAGTTCGGAATAAGTATCCACCAGATCCCACACCTCCTTAGGATAGTAGAGCTGACAAAAATGAATATTAACGGGATCCATATGCATACCGGGAGTGATATCCTGGATATAGAAGTTTTCCTGTATGCTTCGGAGATCCTCTTTGATACCGCCAAGCATTTCCCCGACCTTGAATTCATTGATTTTGGCAGCGGGTTTAAAGTGCCCTACAAAGCAGGCGATATACAGACCAATATAGAAGAGCTGGGAGAGAAGCTCGGGAAGCGGTTTAACGATTTCTGTAAGGAATACGGCAGGGACCTGACCCTCGCTTTTGAACCCGGCAAATTCCTTGTCTCCGAGGCAGGACACTTCCTTGCTAAGGTGAACGTGGTGAAACAGACCACCTCTACGGTATTTGCCAGTGTGGACTCCGGTTTTAACCACCTCATCCGGCCTATGCTCTATGGGGCCACGCATGAGATCATCAATATTTCCAATCCCCAGGGAAAAGAGCGATTCTATTCTGTTGTGGGCTACATCTGTGAAACGGACACCTTTGCGAATAATAAGCGAATTAACGAGATCAGCGAGGGAGATATTCTGTGCTTCAATAATGCCGGCGCCTATTGCTTTACTATGGCCAGCAATTACAATTCGCGTTTCAGGCCACCGGAAGTTCTCTGGTACCAGGGCCGGGCTATCCTGATCCGTGAACGCGAAACTTTCGAGGACCTCACGCGAAACCAGCGTGATGTAAAAGATCTTTTTCTTCAGAAAAAGGAAAAAGTCGAGCTAAAATAACTCGCGATAATCCGCCAGCCCGACTGAAATAAAGCAGCTTTTTTTTCGTTAATTTTGGTATAGTTATTGAACTAATAGCCTAAAAGATATAACATGAAAAAAACTATAACGGGTTTAGTGCTGATTTATATGGCGCTATTGTCTACCGGGCTACAAGCCCAGGACGTGGCTTGGATCAGCTGGGACGAAGCCGTCAAACGCTCACAGACCGACAAGAACCCGAAAAAGATATTCGTAGATGTATATACCGACTGGTGCGGTTGGTGTAAGAAAATGGACAAAGACACCTTCCAAAACCCAGAGGTATCAGCCTATATGGCCCAGAACTTCTACATGGTAAAACTGGACGCGGAAGGCAAAGATCCCATCGAGTTCAAGGGGAAGACTTATAAGTTCATTCCACAGGGTCGTCGTGGCTATCACGAATTAGCCGCTGCATTGTTACAGGGGAGGATGAGCTACCCCACTGTTGTATTCCTGGATGAGCAAATGAATATGTTATCTCCCGTTCCGGGGTATCAGAAGGCAGAACCCTTCCTGAAGATCGCCAAATATTTTGGCAGTGATATTTTTAAAGAAAAAGACTGGGAGACCTATAACGGTCAGACCAAATAAATAAAAACGGCCTTTTTTGAAAAGGCCGTTTTTTTATTATCTGCTGTAGTTCGGTGATTCATTGGTGATGGTCACATCATGCGGGTGACTCTCATTGATACCGCTGGCAGTGATCTTCACAAAGCGACCCTTATTTTTGAGGTCCTCGATATCCTTAGCCCCACAGTAGCCCATCCCGGCTCGCAGGCCACCGACAAATTGGTGAATGCTTTCGTACAGGTCTCCTTTATAAGCGACCCTACCTACAATACCTTCAGGAACCAGTTTCTTGATATCATCCTCTACATCCTGGAAATAGCGATCCTTACTCCCTTCTTTCATAGCCTCTACGGACCCCATACCACGGTAGGATTTAAATTTCCTTCCCTCGTATATGATTGTTTCCCCTGGCGATTCCTTGGTACCTGCCAACAGCGATCCGAGCATTACGCAATCTGCCCCAGCAGCTATGGCCTTAGGAATGTCCCCGGTATACCGAATCCCACCGTCTGCAATTACCGGCACATCAGTGTCTGCTATAGCCGCAGCGACCTCCAATACCGCGGAAAATTGCGGAAATCCAACCCCGGCAACAACACGAGTGGTGCAGATAGATCCGGGTCCTATACCTACCTTAACGGCATCAGCCCCGGCTTCTACCAGGTACCTTGCTGCATCACCAGTGGCAATGTTCCCTACTACCACATCCAGGTCCGGGAAATGTTTCTTTATTTCTTTCAATACATGTACTACACCTTTAGTGTGCCCGTGGGCGGTATCGATCACGATAGCATCAACTCCCGCTTTTACAAGAGCTTCTGCCCGCTTAACGGCATCACCGGTAACCCCGATAGCCGCAGCGACACGTAGACGACCATACTGGTCTTTGTTGGCGATTGGTTTTTGGGTGAGTTTGGTGATGTCACGGAATGTGATCAGCCCCACAAGCTTGTTGTTCTTATCGGTGACCGGAAGTTTTTCAATCTTATTTTTCTGGAGTATTACTTCGGCTTCTTCCAATGAAGTGCCCTCACTTACCGTAACCAGCCTCTGGTGTGTCATCACCTCGGCTATAGGTCGGGTATCATTTTTTTCAAATCGAAGATCCCTGTTGGTAACTATCCCTATCAGGGTATTATTCTCGTCCACGATCGGGATCCCCCCGATGCGGTGCTCCTTCATACTCTCCTTGGCATCCCTGACCACAGCATCCCTGTGCAAGGTTACCGGGTCCATAATCATGCCGCTTTCCGCACGTTTAACCTTTCTTACCTTAAGCGCCTGTTGCTCTATGGTCATATTCTTGTGAAGAACACCGATACCGCCTTCCCTCGCCATGGCAATAGCCATCTTGGATTCGGTAACCGTATCCATAGCAGCGGAAACGATAGGCACGTTTAAACTGATATTCCGGGTGAACCTGGATTGTATACTCACTTCTCTCGGGAGTACGTCTGAAAATGCTGGGACCAAGAGTACGTCGTCGTAAGTGAGACCTTCTCCTAAAATTTTGTGCAGGTGGGCTTCCATGGCAATTAAGGATTAATTGCGTGCAAATATACCACATTATATGCAACCTGCATATAGATTATTGAAATGCTGCATCCTAGATTAAACCGGATAGGGTTAAAATAAATGTAAAACTGGTCAAATATTAAGTGCCCCTGACTAAAATACGGTTTGCATTCGTTATAAAAAGCTTGTAAATTTAAGAGACTCCTTAAATAAATTTCGCGTTATGAGTATCAGATTAGGAAATAGTTGCCAGAATTGCGAGAAATACAGCGAAGGTTTCTGCATGCACCATAAAACCAACGTAGGCACGGCCTACACCTGTGATAGTTTTGAAATGATGGCAGCCTTGAAAGACGACCCGAATTGTGCGACCTGCTCCCGTTACCTCAACCCGGATTGTGCTAATCCACAAAAGGCCGCCCCGGGCATGTTGTGTAACCATTGGGCACCCCGTGCACAGGCGTAACAACCTTCGTAAATAAAAGAACACCACCTGCTTCCTGCGGGAGGTGTTCCTTGTCATTATCTCAAATACCAGTTATTCTGTCAATTAGGCACTGTAAATAATGTGCGCTTGTTTGGTCCTTGAACGGATCAATTCCGCCTCTTCAGGATTGATATCCCCAAGGATCCAGGTGTAGAATGGTAACGGTACTTCTCTTTCCTCTATAGGATTAATCAGCCCAAACGACACCGGCATTAGTCTGGAGCAGCAAGGGGGATTTAATTTTTACTAGGGAATGACATCAATGCTTTTCCAACTATGGCTTCACCTCAGGTTACAGCCATATTTCCTGCTCAAAGGACGCCACACCATGCATCTTTGTTTCTTTTTCTCAGGCCAGATGAAATGCATCGCGCTAAGAACAAATAGAAGTTCAACCAGGGAGCCTTGGGCTATTTTTCTTAGGGTGGTTGAATTAAGGTGATTAAAGTTTGAATTGAATTCCTGTGTAAAATGTTCGCGGTTCTGCAGGGATAATACCCGGTCCGGGATACCCGGTAGCCCTACGGGTAAAATATGTATTATTCATCAAATTATTGATCCCTGCCTCCAGTTTCCATTTACGATAGCTGTATGATAAGGAGAGGTCCATGATGTCATAGGCCGGGATAGCACCTTCTATACCGCGTTGGTTATCATTGATATCCCTGGGCGCATTGGTGGCATCGGTAAATTGTTCGGACAAATAGGAGTATTGCAGACTCCCAAGAAAATTACCATACCCGAATTGTAACCCGGATTTCATGTTGATCTTCGGGATAAATTCTACACGGTTTCCTTCTACCCCGGTTTCTTCCGATTCCAGGTATTCCGAGTCTGTCAATGCCAGGTTCAGGTAAACGTTGGCTCGTAAGCGCTCAGAATCGGGCAGAAATGTTCTTTTTAAATTCCAGTCCAAAAAACTTTCCAGTCCATACATAAAAGCCGTTCCTATATTCCCCCGGAAGCGAACCACCCTGCCGGTCTCCACCACATCGCCATTGGCATTAGTACGGGTCTCATTTTTCAAAATCTCTCCCAAGCGGTTGTCGTAGAGCAGGCTGAAGACACTAAGGTCAAAGGATAGCATTCGTTTATAATTTCCCCGGAATCCTATGTCTGCCGTAAATCCATCTTCATCCCGGATATCTTCAGCGACCTGGTAAGAGGGATTCACTACCCTGATATCACTGAACGTTACCGACCGGTAGTTCTGGGATATATTTGCATAAAGTTCACTGCTTTCTCCCAGTTTGTATGCCGCTCCAAGTCCTAAGAGCAAAAAGTTACGTTCAAAGCTCCGATTATCCGCGACTTCTTCATTCAAAAGAGGATTGCCGGCCAGGTCCAGTACGATATTCCTGTAAGCTCCTTCACTTTCTGTTTTTATGTATTCCCAACGAAAACCAGGTGTGATAGAAAAGCTGCGGCTCAGATCGATGATATTCTCGCCGAATATCGCCAGGTTGGTATTTGGGAGTTCAAAGGAAGATTGCCGCTCGTAGTTAGGAAAATCCTCGGTATAAAAATTAAAATCAGGGTTTGAAGCCGCACTACCGGGCCCCTGTTGCTGGCGATTGTCAGTCTGGTAATATTTTGTACCCAATAAGAGTACAGAATTCTTTGCAGCCAGAGTATACCTTGTCAGGTAGCGGAATTCTGCTCCCCAATTCCGGAAATCATCGAGCAGCAGTTCACGAGGTTCCGATGGATCATCGGGCTGGGATACGCGGTTGGTACGGAAGCCCAGGGCAGAGCGATTGGCCTCCAGGGTGAATAATTGTAAACTGATATCCGAGCGGGCGTTTAAACGGTGGTCCAGTCGCAGGGAAAAAAGCTTCCAGTCTACGGTGAACCAGTTACGTGCCCGGTTACTAAAGATTGGATCCTCCTCAAACTGGGCATCCGTAAGCCCACCTGCCTGTTTAGCCAGGTAATCCAGGATGGTAGCTTCAAATGTAAGCTGGGTGTCCTCACTGAGTTTCAGGTTAAAGGATCCGAAATAATTCCGACTGTTGAATTCAGAGTTCGGGCGGAAACCATCACCTTCTTTATAATTGAAATAGGTATAGTAGCTGAAGTCGTCTACCGTACCACTCAAACTATTGAAACTGGTAAGGAGGTTATACGATCCGACGGTCTGCCTGCTGGTCCATTCAATAGCTTTGTCGGTTACAGGACGTTTAAATTTAAAATTTACTAATCCACCAAACTGGGGGCCATATTGCAGGGAGGCCGCACCGCGTACCACCTGTATTTCACTCAGGGCCTCGGCCGGTGGCGTATAGTAACTCTCCGGGTACCCAAGGGCATCGGCACTGATGTCATATCCATTCTGCCGGGTATTGAAATTAGCAGTCCGATTGGGATCCAATCCCCTGCCCCCTATATTCAGCTGCAGCCCGGCGTCTCCATTTTCGTAAATATTGAGCCCTACCACCTGGCTGTACACCTGCCGTGGGTTATTGGCAGCGACGTTAGCCACCAATTGATCCATAAGCACTACTTCGCTTTTCTTCCCGGCGTAGATGGCTGTACCTTCTACCTTCTTCAAACTTTTTAACGCAAAGACCCGTTGCCTTTCCTGAATCAATACGACTTCTGATAGTGATTCACTCAGCCGTTCAAGTTGTACATTCTGTATCGTTGGTCCATTTACCACAACTTCAATTTCCGAAACCTTATACTCAAAGGCGAAAACTACCATACTGTAAGTACCTTCTGCAAGTGAACTAAAGCTATAATTCCCGCTTTCATCTGCTTCGGATAAGACTTCTGAATTTTTTAAGTACACCTCGGCTCCTGGAACCGGATTCCCGTTCGGCCCGGTGATAACACCTTGCAGGCTGCCCTGGGCAAATCCGAACATACTTAACATAAGCATGTATATAAAACTACAATCCTTTAATCGTATCATGAAAAGGTAATATCCAGGTTTTCGGTTTAAATGAATCCTCGTATTGGGTGAGGTCTGCCTTTGGATCGATAAACGGCCTGCTCAGTCTTCCGTTTAGTGCGACCCTGCTGTCTACGTAGACACCTACGTCTCCCCATCCCAGCTGCCGGTAATGATCTTCCAGGAAATGAGCGAATTCCAGGATAAAATCTGGTTGAAAAGACATCTGCTTTTCCTGGAATGCAGTAAGAAATTCTGAGTTATCTACGTAAACCCATTTCCCACTGTCTTCATCCACCACTTTGAACTGCGCATAACCCGATTTCTCCATCAACATTACCCTCCAAGAAAATCGATAACCTTCCTCCGTCCAGAAAAGCTCCCCGGGATAAAGCAGGTATCGCCATGGGAACAGTATTTGCACTCCAAAAAAAAGTGCGAAGAAAGTCATTTTAAATGTATGAGCATAGCCATAATTGGAGACCAATCTACGACCATTATCAAAACGCTGCTTAATTATTCCTGTCAGACGGGACAGGATCTCCAAAAATCTATGATGTACTGAAGCAGGAAAAAAGATGAGCGCGGATACGATCATGATATAAGGAAACATCCCGATAGGGAAGAGCACCCGGGTCAACACATGGAAAATAACCAGGACAATAAAGGCCGGTATACGCGTTCTTTTAGATAAAAGCAGGAATGGTACTGCCAGGTCAAACAATGCACCCGTCCAGGAGAAAGCATATTGCACCCATTCCTGGCCCAGGAGACCGCCGATGATGGGAATATTAAATTTCGATGGCAACCAGATCTTCAAAGGCATGGCTTCCAGCATCCAATCCGAGTTGAGTTTTGCCAGTCCGGCGTAAAAATATACGATTCCCAGCAGTAGGCGTAAAAATAGAACAGGCCATGAAGGAAGCAGCTGGAATGCCTTGCCTGGTTTTTTCCAGGCATCGACAGAATAGTATGCCTCCAGGGGCAGAAAGATCATAAGCAGGGACAGTACGCTGATAAAATAATAATGATTCAGGTAGGTGGTCTTATCCATGAGTTCTATGTAGGTAAAGCTCAGGAAAAACAGTATGCTGGACCAACGATACTTATAGCCCAAGGCTATCCCTACAGAAGACAGTGCACACAGCAGGAAGATCAGGTAAGTATAAGGCCCAATGGGCTTTACCCATTCAAACCCGTAATACGAAAAATGAAAATCAGGTTCCAGGTAAAGGGATTCTATCCATCCGTGATACCAGAACCGGATAATTGAAAACAGCATCATGAAACCGAACAAAATGCGAAAGACTGCCAGTGGGGCAGCCTCACGCGGTGATTCCAGTTTTGTTCGGATGATTGCCTTCATCGGTTAATCCCCGTCAGCATCTACAAAATCAACACTGATACTCATGGCAGAAACCATATCCACCTTGAATAAGGGAACTACCCTCTGTACTTCATCATATGCCAGCAACATGGCTCGAGGAGGGTCATTATTTTCTATTTCTGTACGAAAATCGCCCAGGGCATTAACCTGTTCCATCGCCAGGTCTAGTTGCTCATTGATGATCTCGTCAAGCGCCGCCCCATCCTTAAGTGAATTTAAATCCTGCAGGTAAGATGCCAGGCTTTTTCCGAAAGCTGATTTCCCGTAGTGTTTCCCGTTAAAGAAATCCTGGACGGCTACCGTGGCAGCAAGGAAGAGTTCTTTACCAACCGCTGTCCTGTAATAAGCTTCCAGAGTCTGCGGTGCCTTGGATCCCGTAAACACACCCAGGGGAATCCCCATTTTTCCTGCACGCAGGTGTTTTTCGTAATAAAAGATAAAATCATTAACCATGCGGTCTGTAGATGCGGTTGCGGAGGCACCGTCATTTGCGACAAATGCATCACGGAATCCTCCCTCCCATCCCTGTATCACCTGGGTGGTGAGCGACTGCATGTCTTGAATTACCGCATCGATATAATCAAAGTGTGCTTGCTGGTCAGCTCCCTGGTATCGGGCTACGATTTGTGAATCTGAGGTAGCAAGGCCATTTATGAGGTAGTCCAGTGCCGGGAATCCCTTAACATCGCGGTTTGCCGGCAGACTGAGGTCATAGGAACCCGTAGCAAGAAATTCTTCCAAGGTAACGGCGTCTGTAGGGTAAGTATTCATAGCCAAGCGATACCCAACGGTTTCGGCCGGGCCGATCTCGAACATGGCTACAGCCTGCCACCCCAAATAAGCATCTAACCAGGCATCGCGTAATTTCTGTAATTGCTCCTCGGAAGGGTTAGATTTAAAATCGATATAAATAGCATTCATCGTATTGAGCCTGGCACTGAAATCCTGGTACGATGGCAGGATTATATTATCAGCCCAGTTTTCCAGCATCTCGCTTCGCTCAAAACTCACCGGTTCCGGTTGCGGTTCTACCTGTGGCTCTCCTGCTGAATCAGACGAACATGCCCAGATGGAAACCAATAAGATTAAACTCGGTATAATTCTTTTCATCGGTCTACGTATCATATTTATTTCGATTTGCAAAGATAGGGAAGGGAACACCCATTTGGAAAATCAAGTGTCCCTTTTCCCATCTTCAACTTAAAAACCTAACTAACTCAAAAACTATCATTTCAGCTACCTGCTTCGGTTACAGAAAAATCAAAGCGTGCAGCTATGTTATCTGCAATATCCTGTAAGGTCTGTGGCTGAACATTCCACAAGCCATTGGCACCGTCATCCATAAGATCGTTGAGCATGGCCTGTACTTCGGTCCTGCTGAAATACGGCTCCATGGTCCCGGGTTTACGTGTAAACTGTAGGCTGTAGATAAAGCCATACGCCTCAGAAAGATCATGGAAAACGGTTCCGTAAGCCGGTTGTGGTTGCTCCAGGATAGCTTTTGCCTGGATTAAGTAATACACCGACCGAATTCCTACGATTTCTGATATTTTTTCACGGATAATTTCGGCCTGGGCATCACGCACCTCGTAATTCCCAGCAACTATAGCTGCTCTTCCTAATTTGAAGGCCTCAAAAATATCTGCAGAAATCCCGGCAAAATCGCTGTCGCCTTCTACTCGCCCCAAGTACTTATTCAGAAAACTATCAGCCCCGAGATCATTATTGGGATTAGCAGGATCTGCATTCAGCCCGAATACATATCCGTACGCCTCATCCCATTTATGCTCCATATTAGTATAATTCTTGCCTTCTGCGGTAATCCCTGCATCATTATCAGCAACGTTTCCTGCCTCGTCCAATACAGTTGCGCTCAGATAATTATTCAGTGCCTGGTCTGTCATCACCGCACCGATCAGTCCTTTTATCACCATCTGGTTATACTCCAGCCCTTGTCCGGAGACATAGCGAGTGGATGACCCATCAGCGATCTGTCCTGCAGTTCCTGGAGCGGCTGCAGCATTCCACCTTGGAAAAACCTCGGAGGCCTGAGCATCTATCCAGCTATCAAAATCTGCACGGACATCAAACTGGTCTGCAGTGTTGGAAGCATAAAAATCAGCCGAAGCTGCAGTTTTGGACTTTAAATTCTTATTGGAAGTATTCAGATCAGGATTTTCAAAATTTTCAACCCCGGCTTCATGGGCGTACATGGCCTGTAGGGACGCAGCAGTTTCAGTAGGATCTGTCAATGCACCGGAAAGCGCCTCCCCCATCAGTAAACGAGTGGTTTGACCGTTAAAATCAACAGTTGATGCACCCTCCCTTTCAAAGGAATAAGTAGCAGGAGCATTAACTTGCTGATCAATTGGATTATTATCATCATCATTGCTGCAAGAGGTCAATAGAATACCGCTTAAAAGTAAGGCTGGAAAAAGATTTCTCTTCATCTATTTATATTTAGATTGATTTTAAATAATGTTCGAGCTGCAAATATATAGCAGGAAAAAAAACCTTCAAACTTTATTTAGAATTAATTTAAATAAAAATATTAGTGGTATTTAGAAAAGAGGTCAGTAGCCTTATTATGAGCCGTTTCAAAGGCCATCCACTTAACACCGGTATCGGCTTTAGCTGTAGTGAAATAGGATAACATCTTCTCTGTCGGCATATTCCCGGTAAGTTCATCCTTAGCCATAGGACAGCCTCCAAAACCTTGTATGGCCCCATCAAACCTCCGGCAGCCTGCTTTATAGGCAGCATCAATTTTCTCATGCCATTTCATAGGATTGGTATGGAGGTGAGCCCCGAATTCGACTCCGGGATATTCCGGGATTAAGTTCGAAAAAAGGTAATCTATATCCGCCGGGCTTGCACTACCCACAGTATCGGAAAGAGATAGGAT
Organism: Zeaxanthinibacter sp. PT1; assembly: GCF_028464225.1. Taxonomy (GTDB): domain Bacteria; phylum Bacteroidota; class Bacteroidia; order Flavobacteriales; family Flavobacteriaceae; genus Zeaxanthinibacter. The sequence goes on along the minus strand of NZ_JAQPCN010000005.1, from coordinate 189,913 downwards.
CTTTACCCCCATTGCAGCAAGTTTCTGTGTCCATTCACCAACGATTTCCACATTCCAGGGATCACCATAGGGATTCCCAAAACCCATGGATATATAAGTCACGACTTCCTTCCCACTTTGGTCGGCAATCTCGAGGATCTGTTGTAACACCTCTATGGACTGGGCAATGGTCTTATGCGTATTCCGCATCTGGAAATTCTCAGATATAGAGAAAGGGTATCCCAGGTAATTGATCTCCGGGTGAACACTGGCATCTTCGGCGCCCCGCACATTAGCGACAATCGCCAGGAGTTTGCTTTGCGTACGTCCCAGGTCCAGCCCGGCCAGAACTTCAGCCGTATCCGCCATCTGCGGAATTGCCTTTGGGGAGACAAAGCTACCGAAATCTATGGTGTCGAATCCGCAATTGAGCAGTGATTGCAGGTAATAAATTTTCTCCGGGGTCGGGATAAATGTCTTTATCCCCTGCATGGCATCCCTCGGGCATTCTATGATCTTTACCTTATCCGGCATATGGCTTTCTTTGCTTTCTCAAAAGTAGTACTAATTCCCTGAAATTAACAGCCACACCCCTATCCCGGTAAAAACCAGTATCTGAAGCCATTTCAGTATAATCCCCGTACCGCGATGAGATCTTAGGTAGCCCGAGATACTACCCGCCAAGAGGGCCAGTGCTCCAAAAATCACGAAGGAAACCGCCATGAATATGAAACCAAGGATATAGAACTGGTATACTAGGTCTATTGATCTGCTGAAAAGGAAACCCGGGAAAAAAGCCAGGAAAAAGATCGTCACTTTGGGGTTGAGTACATTCATGATGAAACCCTGCCTGAAGAGCTGCATTAAGGATTTCTTTGGAACGGCAGCTGCATCGAGCCGGATATCAGCATTTGCCCTGAACACCATCCAGGCCAGGTAGAACAGGTAAAATGCTCCAAATAATTTGATAATGAAATACAGATCCTCGTTTTTCCGGATCACTACGGAGACTCCAAAAGCCAGCAATGTGGTATGTACGAGACAACCGGAAATAAGACCCGCAGTTGTCGCCAGGCCAAACTTCCGACCGTGTGCGATGCTTTGGGTCAGCACATAGATATTATCCGGGCCCGGAGCAATGGCCAGGGCCGCAGTAGCGAACACAAAAGCAGTGAGGATCTCAAAGTTCATGGCCTAGGCTTTTGCCTGTAGGATTGCCTTATTTATCTTTTTCACCAGCGCCGGTCCTTCATAAACAAATCCCGTCCATAGTTGTATCAGGGATGCTCCTGCCTCCAGTTTCTGGAGTGCATCTTCTGCTGAATGAATCCCTCCTACCCCGATGATCGGGAAAGCACCCTTACTCCGGGTATGCAGGAAGCGGATAACTTCTGTACTCCTTTCTCCTAAAGGTGCTCCACTAAGCCCGCCCTTTTCTGATCGCAGCGCTTCGGCCGATTTCAGCTCGCTTCGGTCCAGGGTAGTATTGGTGGCGATTACGCCTTGAATTCCTGTTTCGGAAACAATGTCTATAATGTCCAGTAATTGAGAATCTGTCAGGTCTGGTGCGATCTTAAGGAGTATGGGTTTTTCATCCACTTGCTGAGCAGCGGACAGCTTTGAATTCTCTTGTCGCAAGCCTTTTAACAGGGCTGTTAGCGGGGCCTTATCCTGTAATTCGCGTAATCCAGGGGTATTCGGTGAACTGACATTAACGGCAAAGTAATCCACCTTTGAGAATAGTTCCCGGAAGCAATAGAGATAATCATCCATGGCTTTCTCATTGGGGGTCACCTTATTCTTCCCGATATTCCCCCCGACCAATATCCGCGGATCCTTTCTAAGACGGGCAGCAGCATCCTTTACACCCCCATTATTGAATCCCATGCGATTGATCAGGGCATGGTCGGCTTTCAGGCGGAACAGCCTTTTTTTAGGATTACCGGCTTGTGGTTTAGGTGTCAGTGTCCCGATCTCGACAAAACCGAATCCGAAATTCCCCAGTTCACGGTACAGCAGGGCATCCTTATCAAATCCCGCGGCCAGGCCAACCGGGTTTTTAAAACGCAATCCAAAAACCTCTCTCTGTAATAGCGGATCTTTGACCTCGTACATGGTCCTGAAAAGGGAACCAAATCCAAGTTTAGAAAGCACTTTAATCAATCGGAAGGTAAAATGGTGGATGGATTCCGGGTCAAAAAGAAAGAAGAGGGGCCGGATTATCGATTTATACATGGTGGTTTGTCAGCTTTGAGCAAAAATACAAACTTAGACCTATTCATACTTGCTTCAGCCTCTAAAATGAAACACTGCCGGAAATAAGGCGCTATTCAGCTCGCTGCATCGGCCTACGGGCTACTTCTTCACAGAGCTCTACATATCGCATATATTGACGGTCGTTAAAAATACCCAGTAATTTCTGGTCTATTGCTTTGGAAGCCGTTAGCAGCTCCTCCTTGAGTGAGGTAAATTTTTCTGACATCTTCAACAATTCTGAAGGGGTCTCCTGTGGATGCGTATCGAACAATTCCTTAACCCTGTCCCGGTGATCTTTCTAAATCAACTGGTATTCCCCTGACCATTCCTCCAGTTTTAGCTGCTGCTCCTTGTTTAATTGGAAAACCTGTACGATGAGTGATGTATCCTTCCCACCTATCCCCAGGGTACAATCCTGTTCTTGGCTCATAATAAAATTGGAAACAAGCAGCGTAAGAGCTATGAGTACGGTATGCCTGCAGCGTTGAAGATTTATAGTCATATTAAAAGGCCAATGCTATTTACCAGGGCAAGATACGGAGGATATCTGATTTGCCATATAAAAAAGGCTGCCCCGGGAAGGACAGCCTGTGGCAATCTTATGAGACTTGATTATTTAATCGTATAATTCACCCTGGCAAAGAGAAAACGTCCACCAATTCCGAACTGCTGTGCGCGTCGGGACCAGTCGAACCTACCTGAGCTGCGATTCCCAAAATCAGGGTCTGCCCGGTCCGGGTAGATATCAAATACATTATTCGCTCCAACGGTGAGAGTCAGCATCGGCGTAGCCTTATATCCGACAGATATATCGGTGACCAGTTTAGTGCCGAATACCTGTTGGTTTTCCACTATGGTAGTGGCCTCTGTCACCTCTCCGAAATACACGTTTCTAAGGAAGAAAACAAAAGCATCTGAACTCAGGCTGTTACTGAGGTTGATCTTTGTTCTCGGAACGGCTTCTTCCAGGTAAACACGGCTGTCTTCAGGAAAATAGGTATCGACCAAGCCGGCATTTCTCAATACATCAGAGGCATTGATATCCCCAACTTTTTTGGTCTTAGAGAATGTCCCTGCTAAATCAGAGCGCAGTCGCCATCCATCCCATAATGTCGCATTGTGAGTTAAAACTATATCCAGTCCCTTAGACTCTGTATCGATCGCGTTGGCAAAAAACGAAGCTGCCGTAGCATTGGCCTGCCGTAACAGGTTATCCAGTTCTGTTCCCGTCCCCGGTCCCTGGAATTGCCCGGTATATACCACGCGGTCATTGATACGCACAAAATATCCGTCAACCGTGATTGATAAGTTGGCATCTGGAATGTTGCTGGTCAAACCGAGGCTTACACTCCTGGAGGTTTCTTCCTTCAGTTCCGGAATACCCAGCAGGTTTGCGGCTCGACTGTCATTGGCAAAAGTTCCCACTTCCTGGGGATTCCCCAGGTTATCGAAAATGGTAGAAGTGGAATTAAAGTTGATCTGGTGCAGGGAAGGCGCTCTGAAGCCGGTATTGACCGCACCTCTTATATTAAAATTCTCTGTAACCTTGTAGCGAGACGCAAGTTTAAAATTAATGGTCGAGCCAAAGTCGCTGTAGTTCTCAAACCTGGTAGCAAAGCTCATCAGGAAATCATCTGAAAAGTCGGCTTCAATATCAAAATACCCCGCAATGCTACTTCTTCCCCGGGCTAATTCATTTGTAGGGCTAAAACCGGGGAAAACCTGTGACCCTCCGGGCCTGGAGTTTCCGAAGAAATCCTGTGCCGGCGTTTGCGAAGCGAGTCGCACTACCTGCCCGTTAGCTGTATACTGGGCATATGAGGCTTCTTCGCCTGCTACGATTTCATATTCCTCAAATCGGTATTCCGCTCCAAAAGCGATATTAAGCCCATTCAGCATATCTTCAAAAAACTGGGTAATATCCAGGTTGGTAGTATTCTGTAAAAATGAGAAGCCACCGGCATCAAAAGTGGTGGGCGAAGCGTTCTGCAAGGAGGCATTAAATGTATTCCCAATAGTATATTGGAATTCATTTTTACCATAGGTATTACTGAAATCTACAGCCCAGTCTCCTATATTACCCCGTATACCTGCGGATAGTGATTGGTCCTTAATATTAGAATTTATTTCTGGTAAGAACCCGTTAGGGTAAGCCGGTGTATAGGTCCTGCTCTGGTTGGGTAAACGATAGAACCCGGCAGAATTACCTGTCCGTGAACTGATCCCTCCGAAAGCATAGATGGCTGTGCCTGCATCATCAAGGGGCAATACTAAATTAGTAAAGAGTCGGCCACCTCTTAAAGAAGACTGGCCTACCCTCATATTGTAATCACTGCGAACCTGTCCCCTTGCCGATAATTCGGCCGAGGTATTGTCTGCGGACAGGATAGGCTGGAGTTCGGCCTTGGTCGATGCCCCGTTCAGGTTAATTCCGGCCTGGTTGGCATATTGTATAACATCGTTCACGTCATCGTCAAGGAGCAGGGATGTATCATATCCATCAGCACGGGCAAAACGTTCTACAGTATTGTAAAGGTTAAAGATATCGCCTTCCCATTCTTCCATACGGCTGTAATCGTCCCGAACATCAAAATCTCCTGAGAAGGTTACAAATCCTCCATTATCCCCAAGAGGTAAACCATAACTGGCAGCGATGTTGGTGGTCTCTCCGTCAACACCCCCAGTCTGGTCATTGGCATTCTTGGTAAAGTTTGCTCCCGTAGTGGCTGTTACCTGTAACTCGTTCACTTCTTTATTCAATACAATATTGATAACTCCGGCAATGGCATCAGAACCGTATTGTGCGGCTGCACCGTCTCTTAGCACTTCTATCCGTTGTATAGCTACAGCAGGAATTGCATTAAGGTCTGTACCTACACTACCCCGACCAAATGTTCCGTTTACGTTAATAAGCGAGGAAGTATGCCTTCTTTTCCCGTTGATCAGCACCAGGACCTGGTCCGGGCCGAGTCCCCTCAGCGAGGCCGGGTCAATATGGTCCGTACCATCCGAGATGGTCTGGGTATTAGAGGTAAAAGAGGGTGCCACGTAATTCAGGATCTGGTTCAGGTTTACCTGGGGCGCAACATCGCTCAGCTGTTTAACATCGATAACATCTACCGGCACCGTACTTTCTGTTGCGGTACGGTTAGGGTTTCTTGAGCCCACGATGACCACTTCGGATAGAGCTACCCCGGAGGTCAGCGTGATGGTCATGGTGGTCCCTGTGACCCGGACGCGCTTAGTTTCGTACCCGATATAAGAGACAACGATCGTTTCTCCCACCGCCACTTGGTCTAGCGTAAAATTCCCATCAAAATCCGTGGTAGTCCCAATGGTAGTCCCTTGTTTTACTACCGATGCGCCAGGCAAGGGAGCTCCTTCTTCGTCGACGACTGTACCTGAAACCTGGGCCTGTATAAAGGCACCCATAAGGAAGAGGAATGCCGTCAGGAAAGTAATTTTTGCCTTCATAATAGTTTGTTTTTAAGGTTGTTAGTTATAAGCAAGGTAGTAATTATCAGGATATAGTGGCTCAATTTGTATGAAATTTCCTAAAATATTCCCTGTTTGACCTGCGCTTCCAAATATTTACCTTTACGCAAAAACGAAGCAAATGGAGCATATACTTGAGCGTTTCCTGACTTATGTAAGGATGGATACTGAGAGCGACCCGGAATCGGATACTACTCCCAGTACCGAGAAACAATGGGAACTGGCCAATTACCTGGCCGAGGAACTGCAGCGTATAGGTATGCAGGATGTTACCATTGATGAAAACGCCTATATCATGGCTACGCTGCCGGCCACCACCGATAAAGAGGTACCTGTGATCGGTTTTATATCGCATTTTGATACCAGCCCTGACTTTACTGGCGCAGGGGTAAATCCCCAGGTAATCCGTGATTATGACGGTAAGGATATCGTTCTCAACAAGGAAAAGAATATTATCCTTTCCCCGTCTTATTTCGAGGAAATGCTCCGTTACAAAGGTCAGACCCTCGTGGTAACAGATGGTACCACCTTACTGGGAGCTGACGATAAGGCCGGGATTACCGAGATCGTCTCCGCTATGGAATACATGTTACAACACCCGGAGATCGAACACGGAAAGGTCAGGGTTGGTTTTACCCCCGACGAGGAGATCGGCAGGGGTGCCCATAAATTTGATGTCAAAGCTTTTGGTGCCCAATGGGCCTATACCATGGACGGTAGCACAATTGGAGAATTAGAATACGAGAACTTTAATGCCGCCGGTGTAAAGATTTTTATAAAAGGGAAAAGCGTACACCCGGGCTATGCTAAGGGCAAGATGGTAAATGCCAGCAGGATACTGAACGAATTACTCAGCTGTTTGCCTGAATACGAAGTGCCCGAATTCACCACCGGCAGGGAAGGTTTTTACCACCTGAGCAGTATATCGGGAGATATAGAACAGGCTTCTGCCCAGATGATCATCAGGGACCACGACAGTACCTTGTTTAAAAAACGTAAGAAATTATTAAAAAGGGTCACAGCAGAACTCAACCATAAATACGATAACGCTATCGAGCTGGAGATCAAGGACCAGTATTACAATATGAAAGAAAAGATAGAACCGGTCTTCCATATTGTCGAAACTGCTAAAGAAGCGATGGAATCACTGGGTATCACCCCAATAATAAAACCCATCCGGGGAGGTACAGACGGATCTCAACTCAGCTACATGGGTCTACCCTGCCCGAATATCTTTGCCGGCGGTCACAATTTCCATGGCAAATATGAATATGTGCCCCTGGAAAGCATGCAGAAAGCTGTTGATGTTATCGTCAGAATTTGCGAACTTACTGCTAAGAAATCCTAAGCAATGGAGAAGTCGGGAAAAATTGAAGCTTATTTTGAAAAGGAACAACCTTTTAAGGAAGCCATAGGTATTTTGCGTGAACTTGCCCTTAAAACGGGGGCGGAAGAAACGCTTAAATGGGGGGCGCCGGTATATACCACCAATGGTAAGAACATCTTTGGAATCATGGCTTTTAAAGAGCATTTTGGACTATGGTTCTTTAACGGCGTTTACCTTAAAGATCCTTTAGAAGTATTACAGACTGGGCAGGAAAAGACGAAGGCCATGCGGCACTGGAAGTTTACCGGTGCAGACCAGATCAACGAGGCGGCGGTACTGGGATACATGAAAGAAGCTGTTGAAAACCAGGTTAAAGGATTAGAATGGAAACCGGAACGTTCCCAAAAAACCATTATCCCTGCCCTGCTTAAGGAAGCCCTGGAGCGAGATGCGGAGCTAAAGGCGACTTTTGAAAAGTTGAGCCCCTATAAACAGAGAGAATACTGTGAACACATAGACACGGCCAAGCAGGAAAAGACTAAACTGAACAGGCTGGAAAAAAGTTTACCCATGATCCGGAAAGGAATCGGGCTTCACGATAAGTACAGGCCATAAATAAAAAACACCGCTCAATGGCGGTGTTTTTTAACCTGGCGTACCGGGTCTATTTCTCTTTTTCCTTGGGAGGGTTCAGTTTTTTACTCATCTCCATGGAGATAGCAGAGCGATCGTACTTTAACCTTCCGGCCATGGTCTCGATGATACATGAAAAATCATTATCATTGAGTTCCACGATCTTCCCGTGCATCCCGCTCTTAGTAATTATTTTATCTCCTTTTTTCAATGCTTCCACAAATCTCTTTTCGTCTTTCTGACGTTTCATCTGCGGGCGGATCATAAAGAAATATGCCACCACGAAGATCAAGATCATAGGAAGAAACTGTCCTATATCACCCATTGTCTGTTTTTAATTGGTTTAATTATTCGCGTAATTATTTGATCGGGCCCTGGGCCGCGTTTGCGTCTTTCGGGTTGACGAATGCCTTGATACGCAGCATCTCTGATCCCTGTGCAGTATTGGCCGTAACCGTAATAGTCTTAGTGACCTGGTTCATCCCTGATCCGTTAAACTTCACCAACATTGATCCAGACTCTCCTGGAGCGATCGGCGTATTTTTCGGATATTCAGGTACTGTACATCCACAGCTACTCTTGGCGTCAGTAATGATCAGCGGGGCATTCCCGGTATTAGTAAAGGTGAAGGTAGTCTCTTGAGGAGTCCCCATTTCGATAGCACCAAAATCGTGTTCCTGCTTATCAAAGCTCATCACCGGAAGGTTTTTCCCGGCTTCGTCCCTTTGGGCAGCAACTTCGGCCTTATCAGAATTTACTTTACTGGAGGCATCCTCTTTACAGGAAACCATGACCATTACAGAAGCTATGGCCAAGCTTAGAAATACTTTTTTCATCACAACTCGATTTAAATTTAGCGCCAAAATTACACAATATTTTTACAACAACCCACGTCCTATTTTCTTAAGTTTCCCCTCGCTTTTGTATTCTTTCACCAATTTATCCAGTATACCGTTAATGAAAATACTGCTTTTGGGGGTTGAATACTCCTTTGCAATCTCCAGGTATTCATTGATGGTAACACGTTCCGGTATAGATGGGAAATTCAGTAATTCGGATATTGCCATTTTCAGCAATACCGCGTCAATTTCCGCGATCCGGTCCTTATCCCAATTAGGGGTTTTACCTTCAATTTCCTTGACCAGGGAGGCGTTGTTAAGCAGCGTCTTGACCAATAATTTTTTAGCAAAATCCATGTCTTCCTGGTCCTTCATCAGCTTGGGCAGGAAATAGGAATCAAAATGGTCCGGTTTAGCCTTTTTCAGCAACTTTAATAAAGATGTGTTTACCAGGGGCAGATCATCGACCCAGGTTAGCTGGTCATCCTCGAAATACTCGTAGATCTGGTCGTTGGGAGCGATCACTTCCTTGAACAGTTCGGCCACCAGCTCTTTGTCCGACTCAAAGTCGCTCGAAGCAGCAGACATATATTCCTTATAAAAAGGACTCTCCTCTATTTTCTTCAGCAAAATGCGGACGTATTCTTCGTGGTAGTACCAGTTCTTGAGTTTGCGTTTTTTCAGTTCCTCTTCCAATGCTTCATTATTGGCGATTCGGAGCAACAACCTGTTCTTTACAAACTTTTCCCTATCGGGTACATTTTCTGCTTCGTCCTGCAAGTATTTATTAGAAGAACGCTCTACCTTCTCAGCAGCCATGGTGTGAAGCTCCTTGAGCAGGCTTAGCATAAGGAGGTATAGGGTATAAGTATTCTTAATACTCAGGGCTAAAAATTTTTCCTGTTTGTCCAGGGATTCTTCCTTGGACTGGGTAAGGGCATAAATGCATTGCATAACCTTTACCCGAATGTGCCTCCTTGTTAACATTTAAAAGAACTTTAGCCTGTGAATTACATTTTATTGAGGGGCAAAAATAAGAATATAGCGGGAATAATTGACCATGAAACGGAGTATCTTATTAGTTTTATAACATTGGGTTTGATCCCGAAGACATATCTTTGCGAACGTGCCGTAATACAACCTATCCACTAGCTAAAAGCTTACATGAAGGAGCTCAAACATTTAAATAAATATTTCAGGAAATACTGGTTTAAACTTTTAATGGGGGTGATCATCACCATTATTGCACGTGTCTTCCAGCTGGTAATGCCATCCTACGTGAATAAGTCTATCCAGGTGGTAGAAGGTTACGTCGCCAATGAATTGAATGAGGAGGCGGCCAGGTCCATGCTGTTAGAATACATCCTGATCATTGTTGGAGCGGCACTTCTTTCAGGTTTTTTTACATTCCTGATGCGGCAGACTATCATCAATGTGTCGCGATATATTGAATACGATCTTAAGAACGAGGTTTTTGATCATTACCAGTTACTGAGTCTCAATTTTTATAAAAAGAACCGCACCGGTGACCTGATGAACCGCATCAGCGAGGATGTGGGACAGGTGCGGCAATACGCCGGCCCGGCTATTATGTACGGGATACAGACCCTGACCCTGTTTGTCTGTCTTATCCCCCTTATGTTTATCAAAGCGCCAACCATCGCTTTCTACGCCCTGGTTCCCTTGCCCGTATTATCGGTATTGATCTACTGGATCAGCAGGATCATTCATTTACGCAGCACCAAGGTTCAGCAATTCCTGTCTACCCTGTCTACTTTTGCACAAGAATCCTTTTCCGGTGTTGCGGTTATAAAAGCATATAGCCTGGAATCCCAGGTAAACCAGGAAGCTACCCTGTTGGCTGAAGACGGTAAAAATAAAAGTATGGACCTCGCCAAGGTACAGGCCTGGTTCTTCCCGCTGATGATCCTCCTGATAGGTATCAGTAACATCTTTGTGATTTATGTTGGGGGGATGCAGTACATTAACGGTGAGATAGAATCTGTAGGTACCATTGCCGAATTCATCCTTTACGTTAACATGCTCACCTGGCCGGTGGCTATAGTAGGTTGGCTCACCTCTATCGTTCAGCGGGCGGAAGCCTCCCAGAAACGTATCAATGAATTTTTACACGAGCAGCCCAGCATACAGAATCATTCGCATGAAGAGGATGAGATCCATGGGAAGATCACTTTTGACAAGGTGAGCTTTACCTACGAAGACACTAATATCACCGCCCTCAAAGATATATCCTTCAGCGTGAATCCAGGTGAGACCGTAGCCATACTGGGGAAAACGGGATCGGGAAAATCGACCATACTAGACCTTGTTGCCCGCTTATACGATGTGAGTTCCGGGGAGATCCGCCTGGACGACAGGCCAATCACTTCCCTGAACCTTGAAGCCCTTCGCTCTTCCCTGGGAGCCGTTCCACAGGACGCTTTCCTTTTTTCTGACAGCATCCGGAATAATATTATGTTCGGGAAAGAAGACGCCACTGAAGAGGAGATCGTGGAAGTGGCAAAAATGGCCGTCGTTCATGACAATATCATGGGCTTTACCAACGGATATGACACAGTATTAGGAGAAAGGGGTATTACCCTAAGTGGTGGACAGAAACAACGGGTATCTATCGCCAGGGCCTTGCTGAAAAGTCCCAGGATCTATCTTTTTGACGATTGTCTTTCCGCGGTTGACACGGAGACCGAAGAAGAAATATTAAACAATCTTAAAAGAGCTTCCCAGGACAGAACTACACTGATCGTCAGTCACCGGGTTTCCTCGGCTAAGAATGCCGATAAGATTATAGTACTGGAAGAAGGGCGTATCATACAGGAAGGGAAACACCACGGATTGTTGGCTGTAGACGGTTATTACAAGGAGCTTTATAACAGCCAGCTGTCGGAGAAAGAAAACTAGAATTTAGTTGCTGAATTAGCTTTTTTTTCACATTTTTGGGAATCCCCTTTATAGCAAATACTAACTAGATACCGATGTAATGAGCGAAAAAGAATTAATGGAACAGGAAGAAATTTATTCTAAAGTTTTAAGAGCAGGAAGGCGCACTTATTTTTTCGATGTACGCAGCACAAAGGCAGGAGATTATTACCTCACGATCACCGAAAGCAAGAAATTTACCCACGACGACGGATCGTTTCACTACAAGAAACACAAAATCTATCTTTACAAAGAAGACTTTGCTTCTTTCCGTGAGATCATGGAAGAGATGATGGATTACATCATCGATGAAAAAGGAACCGAGGTGATCTCTGAAAGACACCAGAAGGATTTCAAAAAAGAAGAACTGGATGAAAAGGAAGAGGCTAAAACCACTGAAAATTTCACCGATATCGATTTTGACGACATTTAATTCAGACTTAAAAAATACACAACGGCCCTTTTCCACGGGGTCGTTTTTGTTTAACCCCCTTAGTAATCAGAATACCCATGCTTAAGAAATCATTTTTATGGATCGCCCTTGCTGCGATAACCCTGGTCCAGGGTCAAGAGGACCTCAGCCTTTCTTACTATCTACCCGAAGGCACTAGTTACAATTCCGAGATTCCTACCCCTAAGGAAGTCATTGGGCACGAAGTAGGCGAATGGCATGTTACACATGATAAACTGGTACAGTACTACCAGGCTTTAGCTAAAAGTAGCGACCGCATAACGCTTGAAAGCCGGGGATCTACTTACGAGGGTAGGCCCATTTTACTACTTACCGTAAGTTCGCCTGCAAACCTGGCGAGAATTGAAGAGATCAGGGAGGAGCACCTGGCCGCTACAGAAGAAAATAGTTCAGGAAGCGCGGCAGACCGCCCAATAGTAGTATACCAAGGATTCTCTGTACACGGTAACGAACCCAGTGGTGCCAATGCAGCCCTGGCCTATGCTTACCACCTGGCTGCTGCTGAAGGCCAGGATATAGAAGATAAATTGAAGAATATGGTCATTCTCCTGGATCCATCATTTAACCCTGACGGCTTGCAACGATTTGCCTATTGGGCCAATACGAACAGGAGTATGAACCTTAACCCTGACAATAATGAACGTGAGTACCACGAAGTATGGCCCGGCGGGCGTACGAACCACTACTGGTTTGACCTGAACAGGGACTGGCTACCGGTACAACTACCGGAGAGTAAAGCAAGGCTTGCCACTTTCCATAAATGGCTTCCGAATATCCTGACCGATCACCACGAAATGGGGACCAATTCTACGTTCTTCTTCCAACCCGGCGAACCGGACAGGGTACACCCCCTGACCCCGGAAATCAACCAGGAACTCACCGCAGAGATTGGTACATACCACGCCAAGGCCTTAGATGGAATAGGCTCACTTTATTATACCGAAGAAAATTATGACGATTATTACTACGGCAAGGGATCTACTTTTCCCGACGTAAACGGGAGTATAGGTATCCTTTTTGAACAAGGCAGCTCTAGGGGACATATACAGGAGAGTGAAAACGGTATTCTGACTTTTCCTTTTACCATCAAGAACCAGTTCACCACGGCGCTTTCTACGATTGAGGCCGCAGAGAACATGAGGGAAAAGATCCTTAAATATCAACAGGACTTTTACAAGGATGTTCGCAGTGAAGCCGGTAAGGACCGAGTGAAAGGATTTGTTTTTGGCAGTCCTGAGAACAGGGCAGCTTCCTGGGAACTCGCCAGGATCCTGGAGCAACATAAGATAAAAGTTCATCCCCTTGAAAAAGATCTCAAGGCCGGTGGCGAAACCTTCAGCCCGGGAACGGCTTACATCGCCCCTTCCGATCAAAAGAATTACAGGCTTCTCAAAGCGATGTTCGAAAAAAGGACGACGTTTAAAGACAGCCTGTTCTACGATATTTCTGCATGGACTTTCCCATTGGCCTTTAACGTGGATTACGCGCCTGTAGGATCTCTGGACGGTGCCGGACAAGCTATCGAGAAATTGGAACCCCTGAGTGGTAAAGTGGATAAGAAAAGTAATTATGCATACCTGTTTGAATGGCATGAGTACTTTACACCCAAAGCGCTTAACCGCATTGTGAATAAGGGACTGCGCGCAAAAGTTGCCAAAGGTCCCTTTACTCTGGAGGGCAAAAAATACGACTACGGTACCATTATGGTCCCGGTGGCCAACCAGGATATGGATGCCCAGGCCATTCACGATTTCCTGACCGAGATTGCCCAGGACAGTTATCTTCAGATCCACGGTGTGAGCACCGGTTACACCCGCGGAATTGACCTGGGTAGCAATGAATTTGATCCGGTGAAAAAGCAGAAAGTAGCGCTTATTGTCGGTAGCGGTATCCGATCTTACGATGCCGGGGAGATCTGGCACTTATTTGATACCCGGTATGACATGCAGATCACCAAGATCGGCACTGAATACCTGAAACAAGTAGACCTGAGTGATTACACAGATATAATTATTCCAAGTGTGTACAGCACATCAGCACTGGATTCTGCGGCAGCAAAGAAACTGGACCAGTGGGCAAGGTCGGGAGGAACCCTGATCGGGTACAGCAATACCGCTAACTGGTTTAAGAAGCATAAAATGATGAAGCTTGAAATGAAAAAGGACACCCTGGTTGCCAAGAATATTCCCTTTGACCAAAGAAATGATTTCAGGGGAGCGCAGGAGACCAGCGGCACCATCTTCGAGGCGAGATTGGATCGTTCGCACCCTATCAACTTTGGCTATGCAGATGAATTGTTACCGGTATTCAGAAATACCAATATATACCTGGAACCCAACAAAGACAGCTATGACAATCCTATTACCTATACAGAAAACCCACTATTGAGCGGATACGTTTCGGAAGAGAACCTGGAACTATTAAAGAACAGTGTTCCTTTCAAGGTAGAGCGGAAAGGCAAAGGACGTATTATGGTATTTACCGATAATACGAATTTCAGGGCATTCTGGTACGGGACCAATAAATTACTGATGAACGCCATCTTTTTTGGGCCAAGCATGTAAGCTTGCTCAGCGGAATTTAACGTACAACAGGTTAAATAAGAAATGCAGCAATACTGCAATGATTATAGAACCCGCGAGGGGTAAGAACAGTAAGAGTACGAGGTAAATTATTGGATAGATAAGTAAGGCAAATAAAAACCGGGTAGTACTCAGGAATTCAGGTTCTGATACCCGTGGCTTTATAACAATTTTCCAAAGCAGTACAACCGGCAGATTGAGGAGAACGAAAATTCCGTCCCACAATCTGCCGGTTATTTTGTTGCGCTTTTCCTTTTTCGTGACCTGGGCTTTTCCTTCAGCTATCTCTGATATTAAACGGTTCACAGTTACCGGGTCTGTATAGTCCACTCCCCTGTCCTCCAAAACTGATTGTATTTCTGTATAGATTTCTTCCGGGATATGGGTGGTTAAACGGCGAAGGCGTGTCGCAACCTCATCCCTGATGGCAATGACCGATGTACGTTCGTTCTCCGGGTCATAATAAGACCGGGTTGGAACAGGACGATCAAAATAAAATGCTACGCGGTCCGGGAATCCTGCCGCACGGACAAAATTGATCCCAACGGGAACTACGTAGATCTCCTGCCCTGCATTCTCCTGTAGTGCCCCGAACAGTATCCTCGTAAACCCCTTACTCAGCGGTCTCACCCTGCGTTCCAGGTTGTGATTGGCTTCAGGGAACATCACGATACTCTTACCGGACCTGAGCAAGCGGGTACATTGTTCAAATACCGCTTCATTCCTGCCCAGGGAGTCTCTCCCGTCCCTAAGCCGATAGATAGGGATCATATGTAAAAAACGAAAGAACGACTCGAGCAGCCCCCCTGAGAAGACATCGGCCCTGGTAAGGAAAAACGGGCTTTCTTTGGCGAAGGCAGCGATAAGGAGTGGATCGATCAGGGCATTCTGGTGGTTGGGTAAAATCAGCATCGGCTTATCTGTAGGCAGATCCTTTAAACCATGCATCCTGACCTCCTGGTAATAGCAGAAGAACCCAAAGCGGATCAGTTTCTTAAGCAGCGCATACGAGAATTCTCTCATCCCGGAATTTTTTTGGTTAGCGGACGGGAACTCCAATACCCGGAAAGGGCTAATCCCGAAACCAGGTGCCAAATTCCCCATGCTGCGGTGAGCAGGGCCATAGTCCCCAGCTGGTCAAAGAAAGTAAAGATGAGCAAAAGTCCCAAACCGGAATTCTGTATACCGGTCTCTATAGCCAGGGTCCTCCTGTCTTGTCGGTCTAGTTGCATCAGGCTGGCCAGGCCATACCCGGCCACTAATGCAATCGCGTTGTGCAGTAACACCATCCAGAAAACATCTTGCAGGTGAGACTGCAATACCTCGCTGTTATCATATAACGCCAATACGATCAGTATGAGGAAAAAGATCAGGCTTGTCCACTTCAGTTTCCGGGCAAGGCTAAGTGCTATAGCCGGGAAATAGCTACGAGTAAGCATCCCCAGTAAAAGAGGAATGGCCAGTAAGAGAAGTACCAGTTTTACCATTTCCCCGGGAGCCAGGGCAACTTTCTCCAGGATCTCCCGGGTGGGAAAGTATAAACTGCCCCAGAACTGTAAGTTTAATGGGGTCATAACTACGGCCAGTAAGGTGGCCAGGGCAGTAAGGCTAACGGAAAGCGCATTATTCCCCCCTGAGAGATAAGTCATAAAATTGGAGACATTACCGCCGGGACAGGCAGCCACCATAAACATCCCGAGGGCGATCCCGGGTTCTGGTTTAAAAAACAGCACCAGGAAAAACGTCAACGCAGGAAGTAAGATGAATTGTGATAGCAGACCCGTAAAAACCGGTCTGGGGGCTTTCCAAAGCCGCTTAAAATCAGCTGTGCTGATCTCCAGGGCAATACCGTACATCACAAATGCCAAAGCAATATTCAGTATCCATAAATTATCGGGGCTGAAATTGATCTGTAAGGTGTCTGGCTGTTGTTCCAAAAAGTGAGGCTCAAATTTATGATTAGACCCAGGGCAAGATAAGTGAAAATATAAGGTGTGACTAAAAATTCGCTACCTTCTAATAGTCGATTTTTAATTTGTCTACCATCCCCTTGGGCATTTGCCCCGAATAGGCTCCATAGGCATCGACTAACAATCCTTTTTCCCCGGACTTTGTTTCAATGACGTAGAGTACCGTATTATCAGCCGGGTTTGACATCCCTTCAAAGCGGTAATGCTTCACCACATCCAGCTCATCTGCAGGATGCACAGTTTTGCGTTTCTTGTTCTCCAGGCCATCGTCTGAGAGGTTAAAATCTTCTGTATAGCCTTCTTCCTGTAATGCCGAAATAGCGACTGAAAGCGAGGTGTATGTTTTGTCCATAATCTTCTTTTTCTATTGAGATTTAAAATACTCATTGTTTGCCCAAAAAGCAAATCATACAAGTTAATAAGGAGGTTTGAACTCCCGTGGTTTATGATTATATTACCTGTATAAAAATAAATAAACGCAGGTCCACCCCCGGACCCCTTTACGTAAAATTTGAACACCGTTCATAAATTGTAGCAGATCATGGCAAGAACCCCCAGTAATATGTTAGCACTTGGTACAGTGGCACCAGAATTCAGTCTTATGGATACCGTCAGTGATAAGACTCGCAACCTTCATTCGGTTACCGGTGAGCAGGGCACGGTGATCATGTTTATCTGTAACCACTGCCCCTTTGTCAAACACGTTAATCCTGAAATTGCCCGGCTTGCAAAGGAATACCAACCCAAAGGCATCGGTTTTGCCGCAATTTCCAGTAATGATGTTGCCAATTATCCACAAGATGCACCAGACCTGATGAAGGTCACCGCCAGGAATGAAGGTTATATATTTCCTTATTTATACGATGAAAGTCAGCAAACGGCCAAAGATTACGATGCCGCCTGCACCCCGGATTTCTATTTGTTTGATGCGGACCTCAAACTGGTTTACCGCGGCCAATTGGATGATTCCAGGCCGGGTAACGACGTTCCTTTGAGCGGTAAGGATCTCAGGAAGGCCATGGACGCTCTCCTATCCGGCCAGCCCATTGAGCAGGAGCAGAAACCCAGTATCGGGTGTAACATAAAGTGGAAGCCCTGAGGGAATGCAGCTATCAGAGTGCAGGAATCCAGCCTTCCCTTTGTGCCAATCTTTCAATATGTGCAAAATGATGTTTCCCATGCCATGCGTAATGGCCCGCATTTTCCTCCAGGGTGATCCTCCTTTCCCCTACGGGATGGATGAAATCCCTGTTAAAATCTTCCTTACTCATCTCTCTCAGTAATTTCACCAGTTTTAGGTGTACGATCTTAAGATGCTGCAGGGAAAGGTCTATGGGAGCCGATTTTGTGTCAGGGAGTTCTGCCCATTTCTTTTCATCATAGGCTTTGATGACCGGGCTGTTTTCCGTCAGGGCCCACTTGAACCTGGTATAACTGTGGTGGTGACTGTCTGCCAGGTGATGAACAACCTGCCGGACCGTCCATCCTCCCTCCCGGTATGGCGTATCGAGTTGTGATTTTGTAAAACCGCTGACCAGGTCTTCAAGATCTACCGGCAGTGCTTCCAGTTCAGCGATCCAGTCTGCCAGGATCAATTCCGTAACCACTTCCGGCTTGACGAAATGACCTATAGGATATCGCAGTGTTTCCAGTGTATCTGCATTCATAACTTATATATTAGAGTTAATTGGCTGTGGCTTCTGTTTTCTCTTACCAAGTTTAATCAGAATACTGAGAGGCGGAGGGAATTTTAATAGATTTTTAACCTAGAGGATGGCATTATTCCTATATGGTCTATTAATTTTATAGGATATTAACCAAATAAATGTATAACAGATGGCAACGATACGTTTGGGGGACAAAGCCCCTGACTTCACAGCACAGAGTTCAGAAGGACAGATAAGCTTTTACGACTACCTGGGTGACAGCTGGGGTATCTTATTTTCGCACCCTGCAGATTTTACCCCGGTATGCACTACAGAATTGGGAACTGCAGCTAAATTCAAGAAGGAGTTTGATAAGAGAAATGTAAAAATGATCGCCTTAAGTGTGGATGGAGTGGCTTCTCACAAGGAATGGATTAACGATATTAATGACACTCAGCAGACCACGGTTAACTTCCCGATTATAGCAGACGAAGACAGAAAAGTATCCGACCTGTACGATATGATACATCCTAATGCTGATGATACCCAGACCGTGAGATCGGTCTATATCATCGCCCCGGATAAAACTGTAAAGCTGATGCTCACCTACCCTGCCTCTACGGGAAGAAATTTTCACGAACTTTTAAGGGTGATCGATTCATTACAGCTTACCGCTTATCACAAGGTTGCCACACCTGCCAATTGGAAACATGGTGAAAAAGTAGTGGTCAGCCCTTCTATCCCTACGGCAGAAGCCAGGGAGATGTTCAGTGGAGGAGTGGAGGAAATCAGGTCATACCTGAGATTAACCCCTGACCCTACCGCTTAAAAAAGTCAGAGCGCCGAATCGGCGCTCTTTTTTTGTATTTATTTCCGTAATTCGGGTACCATGGTGTAGATGTAATCGCCATGTATGCCGGTAAAATATTTGCTGGCCATGGCCTGCATTTCTTCCCTGGCTTCTTCGGTATCCCATTTAGCCATGAACAATTCATTGTTCTTATCATACATCTTATCCAGCTCATCCATGGAATCCACGTAAAAGGCTTCGACCATCTCCCTGCGATCTGCTCCCCATGCGTGCATCAGCGGGTAATACCCTTTAATATGGTCATTTTTTCGGAATACGTTATCCACGTAGTCCATGTGTGCCTTGTTGAATTCATCATAGGAACCGTCACCTGGGAATTTTAACTGGCTTCTCCTTACCAAAACAATCTTCTCTCCGTCAGCAGTCAAAGGTTTCACATTTTCCATTGGCGCGTAAATTTCATCGGAATGAAAATCGGCATAATAAGAATTCCGCTCTTTAAAATAAGCTTTCCTGGCCTCTTCGTCAGGCCATCCTTCCTTAATCAGTTCCCCATCACGTGCAGCAGCTTTGTCAATGGCCTCCCAACTGGGATATGTAGTGACAGCTACTAATTCACGGTTGTCCGGCGTAAAGCGATGCAGGTAATACCCGGAGCCCATTACGTGTTCATTTTTAGAGGTCACTTTATCCAGGTATTCCTTTTCCATGGCCTTCCACTTGTCCATGTCAAAATCTTCCTTGTCCATATTCCAGTGGAGGGTGGTCACGGTAATATAGGCAGGCCTTTCCTGGTTTTCATCCTGTGCATGTAATTGGGTAACAGGTAGCAGCATTGCTGTACAGCAGCTCACTACAAAGAGATAGACTTTTTTCATCATATAATAGTTTTGGTTACTAGCATAAAAGAATATGATGCAGGTCCGTTATAGAAACCGTGTAGGGGGAGGCCGGCAATAAAGGGCACTGCCGGGGGAAGTAATAGTAAGATAGTTAATTTTTCACATCAGCTCGCACACAATTCACTTATAATGAGCAGACTGATTTAAAATATGATGTAAAATCCCTGTTAGCTGATCTCTTTACTTATTTTGCCAGCAGTGAAATATAGAGAAGTGCACAAAGCTGAATTTTCAATAGGATTCTAAGGCCCAATTCCAGTGGGCTGAGCCGCTATAGTGCGAATTTTTTTACAATTAGAATCCCTAAAATGCCTTTTTTCAATTATTTACCGTAACTTCGCCGGATTATATATCAATATTTTTAATTATCTATTATGAGTAAAGGAACAGTAAAATTCTTCAATGACACCAAAGGATATGGTTTCATCAAGGAGGATGGTTCAGAAGAAGAGCACTTTGTACACATTTCCGGCTTAATTGACGAAGTACGTGAAGGTGATGTTGTAGAATTTGAACTACAACAAGGCAAAAAAGGAATGAACGCCGTAAATGTGACAGTAATCGACTAGGCACTAACGTTATTTTTTTTTTAATAGAATCCCGGCGAACAGGTCGGGATTTTTTTATGCAATCTAATTTCCCGAAAATATAAAAATACGGTACTTCCGGTAGGGTTTTATGCTCCCCGGTTGTTCTTTAATAAGAAATAGTTCCCCCGCCAAACACCAATAACTATGTCTGTATTCTTAGAATTACTCTGCCTCCTCGTATTACTGAACATCCTGATGCTGGGTTACAGCCTTTTCCGTTCTAAATAAGAAAACCCCCAATCCGGAAGGACCAGGGGCTTTATAGTTTCGCTACCCTTATAGGTTGCAATATTTTGGATTATCCCACTTTCATCAATTCCACATCAAAAACAAGAGTTGCATCCGGGGGAATTACTCCACCTGCACCTGCACTTCCGTACGCCAGGTCTGAAGGAATGACGAACCTGGCTTTATCACCTACCTTGAGCAAGGATATACCTTCATCCCAACCACGGATCACCTGTCCGATGCCTAATTTAAAATCTATAGGTTGTTTTCGTTTATAAGACGAATCAAATACCCGCCCGTCTTTAAAGGCTCCTTCATAATGTACAGAAACTGTTTTCCCTTTCTCAGCTTTCGGTCCATCGCCTTTCTGAATGATCTTATAGCGCAAACCACTGTCTGTCCGGTCAAATCCTGCAGCAATCTTATCTAATTCTGCCTCTGCTTTGGCTTTTTCGGCCTGTCGCCTTTCATCTCCTGAGCTTTCAAATTTTCGAAAAGCTTCTAAGGCGTCCCAGGAAGAAGCCTTTTCACCCTGGCGGATAATCTCGACCTCTTTAATCTCGTCGCCCTGGGCTACTGCATCAACTACTTCCTGTCCTTCAACCACCTTCCCAAACACGGTGTGCTTATTATCCAGCCAGGGAGTAGCGCCATGGGTGATAAAAAACTGGCTGCCGTTCGTTCCCGGTCCAGCATTGGCCATAGACAACACTCCGGCTGTGTCATGTACAAGGTCCGGATGAAATTCGTCGTCAAACTTGTAACCCGGATCACCGGTCCCGGTTCCCAGTGGACAACCGCCCTGTATCATAAAATCCGGTATCACCCTGTGGAACTTTAAACCGTCGTAATATGGTTCGCCCTCACCTTTAGCTTTATTAGGCATATTACCTTCTGCCAGGGCAACAAAATTTCCTACTGTGCCCGGTGTTTTTTCATAAGTCAGTTCCACCAGGATATCACCCTTGGCAGTTTTGAACTTTGCATATATTCCGTCCTGCATGATATTTTTTTTAAGGGGCAAAGATAATCATTTAGCCCGTTTTAACGGTGGCTTACTTGCCGTTATCGGTTCCTGTATCCTGGTTTCCGTAATTATCAAAGAGATAAACCAGGCTGGCCATAGCGGCCGCACCTAGTTCCAGTTCCCTTTTGTTGACATGTTCAAAAGTATCATTCTCTGCGTGGTGATGATCAAAATAGCGCTGGGAGTCGGGAATTAACCCGGCCAGTATAACCCCATCTCCTCTTAGCGGGCCTATGTCTGCTCCTCCACCTCCACTGACAAACTGGTGCAGCAGGTAAGGCTCAAATAAGGGTTTCCAGCTTTCCACAGTTTTCATAAAACTATCAGGAGCATCGAAGTTAAAACCGCGGGGACTAAATCCGCCTGCATCGCTTTCCAGGGCAAAGACATGTTTTTCATTCTTCTTTGCAGCCTGGGCGGCATATTCTGTACCTCCCCTTAAACCGTTCTCTTCATTCATAAACAACACCACTCTCAATGTTTTTTTGGGCTTATAACCGGTTGCTTTAAACAAGCGAAGAACCTCCATACTCTGAACGCAGCCTGCGCCGTCATCATGGGCGCCGTCACCGAGATCCCAGGAATCCAGGTGTCCGCCGACGAGCATGATTTTTTCCGGTTCTTCGCTCCCACGGATCTCCCCGATCACGTTGTACGACTGAACATCTTCCAGCTGTTTACAATTCTGTTTCAGGTAAAACTTGATATCGGGCTGTAATTGCAGGGTGGTGCTTAGGAATTCGGCCCCATTGGTGCTGATGGCAGCCGCCGGGATCCTTGCTGACACCGGAAGTTCGCCATAGCTCATAGAACCGGTATGGGGGTAATCGTCCAACCTAAGATTCATTGAACGCACTAATACGGCCACCGCACCAAATTTAGCCGCTTCCTCTGCCCCGCTGTAGCGTTGGTCTACGCACCCGCCGTAAGCTTTGAATGTATTGATCTGCGTAGCCTCCATAGGCCTGTTAAAGAATACGATTTTCCCTTCTATTTTTTCCCGGCCCAGTTGTTGCAGTTCTTCTATCCCTTTTACTTCAACAACTTCTGCCTTAACACCGCCCAAAGGGGTTGCTACTGAACCTCCTAATGCGCATACCGGCACAGAATTGGTCAGTCCCGGCTTTGTTTCGATAAAGGCATATTCCGGAGTGCCACGCACCCATTTTGGAACCATTACCGGCTGCAGCCATACGCGATCAAGTCCAAGTTTCTCCAATTCTTCCCGGGTATATTTCACCGCCTGCTCGGCCTGAACAGACCCGGATAAACGTCCGCCGATCTGGTTGGATAAATGGTTGAGCCAGTCATAGGCCTTTCCTTCTGTCAGGGCCGTATTGTAAAGGGATTTGATCTGTTGTTCGTCTTTGGTCTGTGCTTGGGTAAATGTTGCCAGGAGCAGCAACACAAGTAATTTTTTCATTCTTATTCGTTTTCCAGTTGCCGTTTGTAATCAGCAATATTAGCCCTTATTTTCTCATCGAGTTCGGGTTCCTCTATATCTTTATATTTTTTTAACGATTCCCAGAGGATTTTAGCGACTATTACCCGGGCCGCATTCTTGTTATCTGCAGGAATCACAAACCAGGGGGCATGATCCTTAGAGGTCCGCCTGATCGCGTCCTGGTAATACTCCATATACAGGTCCCATAATTTTCGTTCCTCCAGGTCTCCCGGTGAAAATTTCCAGTTCTTCGCCCTGAGTCGAAGTCGTCTGAGCAAACGCTGCCGCTGTTCTTCCTTGGAGAGATGCAGGAAAAACTTATACACAATGGTGCCGTTCTGTGCCAGGTGCCTTTCAAAGTCATTTATCTGGTCAAACCGCCGGTCCCAGAAGGCATCATCAATATCCGCCACACTATTGATCCCCGGTAAATTTTCTCCAAGGATGTACTCCGGGTGCACCCGGGTCACCAGAACGTTCTCATAGTGGGTTCGGTTAAACACCCCGAATTTTCCACGGGCCGGAAGGGCGATATAATGCCTCCAGAGGTAATCGTGATCACGTTCCAGTTCCGTGGGTACCTTAAAACTGTGAACCACCACTCCCCTGGCATTAAAGTCCTTGAACACCTCGCGGATCAGGCTGTCCTTACCTGAGGTATCCATGCCCTGCAGGCAGATTAATACGGCATATTTCCCATGGGCATACATGGTATTCTGAAAATCCCCCAGATCTTTACGAATGGTCTGCAGTTCCTGTTTTAACTCTTTTTTGTTGCGTCCAAAATCTTCCAAAGTAGAAGATTTTGCCAGCTCCAGGCTGGAATCAGCGCGATATTTTTCGGGCTCTATTGATTTCATACAGGGAAAATAACATTTTTTCAGGTCGGAGCTGATCATAAGTTCCAAAATTCCAATTGATGGACCAATAACAAGGACGATAAGGCTAGTTTAACCCAACAATCGATCTTTTTGACGATTAATTGAGGCGGCACAGCCCATCACCGCTATCTTTAATCTTCCCAAATCCTACATATTCAAATACTTACGCCATGAAAAGAGGCTGTCACCTACTATTGCTCTGTCTTTGGATCATCCTGTCTTCCTTCGGTAAAAAAGAAGACTGCGCCTACGCCGGATCCAATATCTCCTATATACAATCACAAACCGAAAAAGCCATCGCTGCCACGGAGCTTAAAATGTCGCGTTACTATGCCTATAAAGCCATCAACGCGGTAGAAAACTCCAGGAAACAGATGGATTCCTGTGGCTGCAAAAAGGCAGGGGATATTCTTCTGGAAAGCCTGGAGCTTCTAAAAAGAGCTGCAAAAGCCGGAAGTATGCGGGGTGGTAAAATCCTATTGTATAAATCCCTGGAACTTACATTGGAAACAAAAGAGGCGATCAAGCAACACGAATTGTTTCATATCAGTCCTTATGCCGAAGAGTTTCTACAGATGGATGCCGGTGAAATCATCAATGATCCCGCTATCAAAGATACCGTTGCCATGCAGCAGCGCATTGATCGTTCCCTGCAGGGATATAAGGAATCACTTGATTTGGTTGTGGAGACGGTTAGCTGCGAAGAAGCCTTTGATTTCGCTGAAAAGATCTATAAATTTTCAGAACAGCAACTGCTGCGAAAAGACCTTTCAGAAGCGCAGCAATATTACCATTACCGCACCCAACTGATTACGTCTCGTGCTATGACCCGTTTACTGGATTGTGCTAAATAATCCCCCATGATGTTATAGGTTTATTTACTGGCGAAGAGCTTAACGTCTTCTTCAGAAATAGCATCTCCGCCAAGGATGATGAGACGCTCCACCACGTTGCGGAGTTCCCGTATATTCCCGGTCCAGTTATAACCCTTGAGAAGGTCTATTGCCTTTGCGCTGAATTTTTTAGGACTGCTTCCGTGCTCCTCTGCGATCTTAGCCGAGAAATGTTCGATCAATAAAGGGATATCCTCTCTCCGGTCATTTAAAGCGGGGACCTTGACCAGGATTACAGCAAGCCTGTGGTACAGGTCTTCCCTGAATTTGCCCTCGGCGATCTCCTTCTGAAGATCCTTATTGGTAGCGGCTACCACCCGGACATCAACTTTAATATCCTTATCCGATCCCACCCGGGAAATCTTATTTTCCTGCAGGGCGCGTAGTACTTTTGCCTGGGCAGAAAGGCTCATGTCTCCTACTTCATCCAGGAAAATGGTTCCTTTATTCGCCGTTTCGAATTTTCCGGCACGGTCTTTTACGGCCGAAGTAAAAGCTCCTTTTACATGACCGAAAAGCTCACTCTCTATCAGCTCTGAGGGAATGGCCGCACAATTGACCTCGATAAAGGCTGCATCACTGCGTTCGCTCTTTTGGTGGATCCAGTGGGCGACGAGTTCTTTCCCTGTACCATTCTCCCCGGTAATAAGCACCCTGGCGTCCGTTGGTGCCACTTTGTCTATTATCTCTTTGATGGTATCTATCTCCTTGCTCTTACCAACCATCTCGTAATTCTTACTTACCTTCTTCTTCAGTATCTTGTTCTCCACGACCAGTTCTTTACGATCCAGGGCATTGCGTACTGTAGTCAGGAGCCTGTTCAGATCCGGTGGTTTGGAGATATAGTCAAAAGCCCCCAGGCGCATGGTGTTCACGGCAGTATCCAGGTCCCCATGCCCGGAGATCATTATAAAAGGAATCTCGGGCTTAATTTTCCGGGCTTCCTGTAGCACCTCTACCCCATCCATCCGCGGCATTTTAATGTCGCAAAGAACCAGGTCGTAATCATTCTTCTTGATGAGATCTAAGCCCCCTGTACCGTGCTCGGCTTCTTCTACCTGGTAGGCCTGGTTCTCTTCTGATAATATTTTAACCAGAACCCTCCTGATAGCGGATTCGTCTTCTATAACAAGTATTTTTGACATTGTATTATTTTTTTAAAATAGTGAGACCTTAAATCCAGTTCTAAAATAAATATTTCCCTGGTCATTCAGCACGTATACGTTCTTTCTCCTGTCGTCCCTGAGCACGCCATCTTGCGTTACCGTAAATCCCGCTAAGGCAAACAGGGATAGATTCTTATCAATATTATACTGGTAACCCAATGCCGCCACCAAGGCAGAAAGCGAAATGGATGCAGCCCTTGAGGAATCGTCAAAAATAAGGTCATCCTGTATGTTCACAAAATAGCCATCCAAAAACAGTGCCGTTTCCAGGGTGTGGCGTTTATCCACGTGGTATTTAAACTGACTTTTCGGTATTCCCAGGGTATAAGACCATTCCGGGTGAAAGCGTTTGTAGTAACTCAGCAGGGGTAATGGAAATGGAAGCCCGGTGGTCGCATTGTAGCTCAGGCCCAGAACAAGTCTATAGGGTTTCTCAGCATTTTTCTTTTCTTTCCAGAATACGGCCGAAGCGTTCATCTTAAGGTCCCTTCCCTGTATTCCCCCCACGAGGTTTGAGGCCAGTCGGGGACTGAGGATAGCGACAAAACGCCAATCTTCGTTCCATTTGAAGATATACCCCAGGTTAAGATCGATTACATGTAGTTTTTCTATCTGCCGTTCATCAAATGGCAACTCCCTTTCACTCCCTACGGCGATCTGGTTATACTCGGCCCCCGTCACCAGGTATTGATCCTCCGTAACTTTAAAAGGCACATTGACCAGGAACCGATACCTCGCGACTCGAATATCCGAATCGTCTTTAGGCAAAATAGTGTACTCTGCCCGGAACAGGTCTGTACTCTGAGACCAGCCGGGAAAGCAGGTTACTGCGAATAAGCAAAAAAGTCCGAAGAAGGTCCAGTTCATATCAAGAGCCCTCCCCTTCTTCAATCTTTCCTACGCTACTATGGCTAAAGGGCTGTTGCTGAATAATATGCACATCGCGTTGCGGGAATGGAATACTGACCTTGTTTTCCCGGAACTTAGCGTCTATCTCGTACCGGATCTGGCTTTTAACCCGTGGCGCCGTAAAACTATCAGAGGTAAAGTAGTTGACAGAGAAGAGCAACGCCGAATCTCCGAAGTCGTTAAATAACACGAAAGGTTTCGGGTTTTTAAGAACGCCTTTCAGTTCGGCAACGGAGTCTAGCAACAGTTCGGTGACCAACTGCACATCGCTGCCATAGGCAACTCCGACGGACACGGATTCCCGGGTGGTCTTATGGTTCTGGGTATAATTATAGATAATGTCGCTCAGGAACTTGTGGTTGGGGATAATAAGCACCTTGTCGTCCCGCGTTAAGGCCCTGGTAGATCGCAGTTTAATTTCGAAAACTTTTCCAACTTTACCTTCTACCTCAACAATATCGCCGACATGAAGTGATTTGTCTGAAATGATGAAAATTCCTGCAATGATATCCTGGAAGAGTTCCTGCAACGCCAGGCCCAGTCCCACAAAAAGCGCGGCAGATGCGGTGAGGAGTAAGGTGATGTTGATCCCGGCAGAACTCATAGTGGCCACGATCACCCCTATGTAAACGATGTATTTTATAAACTTAAAGACACTGATGAATTTTAATTTATCGTCCCCTTCCATCTTCCTGGTAAGGATCTTTCTCAACCATTTTAACAGGAAGGAAGTAATGATAAACGCCAGTGTGAGCAACAATAGCAACCCAATCGTAATATGAATAGAGCCTTCCCCCTCTCCCAGGTGCAAACCGAGGTTGAGAAATTCTTTAATCGTTTGCCAGACATCCTCCTTGAGGATCTCTTCCATTTTAGATTTTCCTGAATCCTGTTGCAACATCAGTATTTAAGCCATTTAATTAGTTCCCTATAGGATGGTTTTTTACCATACATCAGTATCCCTACCCTGTAAATCTTGGCCGCAAGCCATACGATACCCATAAAAGTACCAAAAAGCAGTACAAGGGAGGTAATCAGTTGCCAAATCGGCACACCACCGGCCCCTATGCCCCCGGGCAGACGCATCATCATCACGATGGGAGAGGTCAGCGGGAATAGTGAAAACCCTACAGCAATAGGACCGTGGGGGTTGTTGAATACGGAAAAGAAGCCGACGTAGATGGCCAGCATCAGCGGGAGTATGATCGGGAATATAAACTGTTGGGTATCGGTCTCATTATCTACAGCGGCACCGATAGCCGCGTAGATTGAGCTATAGATAAGGTAACCGAGCAGGAAGTAAAGTATGAAGAAGCATATAAGCATCAGCCAGGGAATCTGGAAAAGCTCTTCGGCATATCGCTGAAGCGTGGCATTGTCAGCTGCGGGGTTGGGTGCCAGGCTGCTCATCCCACCGCCGGGCATGGGGGATGTATTTCCAAAGCCAGAAGGATCTAAATCCAGGAAAATCACCAGGGCAGACATCAGCAGGCCTGCCGAAATGATCCAGATTGCGAACTGGGTAATACCCGCCAGGGAATTCCCGAGAATTTTACCCAGCATAAGCTGGAAGGGTTTTACGGAGGAAATGATAACCTCGATAACCCGACTGGTCTTTTCCTCGATGACGCTTCGCATCACAAAGCCGCCGTATATGATGATAAACATCATGATCATATAACCAAATCCGCCCCCTATGATCGCTTTGATCTCGTTAATCCCTTTCACATTCACCTTCCCCGTAAAGGTTGCGGTCCGGATCTCATACTGGTTGCGCATATCTGCATATTGGGCGCTGGAAACCCCTAACTCTTCCAGTTTTACCTCCCGGATACGTTCCTGGAAGACATCTTCGATGATATCGATGACCGAAGTACTGGGCGTATCCTTAGTATAGAAGGAGGAATTCTCTGCCGCGCTCAGCAGGGAAGTGCTTTCCGGAATATGAAGCAGGCCGTAAAAGCCCATATTACTGGTACTGTCCGTGGCTTTTTCAAGACTCAGGTCTTTAAAAGCGACATAAGAAGTGCTGGGTGTGATCTTAAAGTCGTTCTCAAAATAACTGCTTTCATTCAGGATGGCGATCACGCGTTTATCACTGTCGTTTACCTTGGTGAGGTAAGCGATAAGGACCACCATACCCACCATGAGAATAGGCGACAGGAAGGTCATGATCACAAACGATTTATTCCTGACCTTGGCCAGGTATTCCCTGCGAATAATAAGACCCAATTTACTCATCGAGATTCTTGCTTTGTATGGTTTGGATGAAAATATCATTAGCCGAAGGAATAGTCTCCAGGAAATTATTGATACTGGCCCTGGCAGAGATGTGGGCCAGGAATTCGCGGGTGTCATCTGAAGGCAATTGCACCCTGAAATTCAGCTGCCTGTCCTGTGGGTCATAAGAGGTTTTCGTGATCTGGAAGGTATGCGCAAGCTCTTTCAGCAAGTCATCACCGTGCTCCGTTTCCAGCCCTACTTTAAAGACGTTGTTCTTGTAGGCTCTTTTGATCTCTGATAACTTACCATCCAGTATCTTTTCCGAATTATGCAACAGGGCAATGTATTCACATAGCTCTTCCACAGATTCCATCCTGTGGGTGGAAAATATGATAGAGGTTCCCTGTTCCCTAAGTTTGAGAATCTCGTCCTTAATGATGTTAGCATTAATAGGGTCGAAACCACTAAATGGCTCGTCAAAAATCAATAGTTTGGGCTGATGCAGCACGGTAACGATAAACTGTATCTTCTGTGCCATTCCCTTAGAGAGTTCCTGTATCTTCTTATTCCACCAATCGCCGATATCCAGGCGGTCAAACCAGTACTTAAGCTTCTGTTTTGCCTCTGCCTTCCCCATCCCTTTAAGCTGGGCCAGGTAGAGGGCCTGTTCCCCTACTTTCATGCTTTTATATAAGCCGCGCTCTTCCGGCAGGTATCCTATCATGGCGATATGCTTTGGTTGCAAAGCCTCCCCATCAAAAAATACCCTACCTGAATCCGGGTAAGTGATCTGGTTGATAATGCGAATAAGCGTAGTCTTACCTGCGCCGTTGGGACCCAACAAGCCGTAGATACTGTTTTTAGGAATTTCTAAGGAAACCTTGTTCAGAGCCGTATGGTTTCCGAACTGTTTGGAAACCTGCTCTGCAGCCAGGATAATACTCATGAAAGCAATTTTCCCAAAGATAGAGATTTGCTCCAAAAAAGATTGTGGATTAACAGTTTGTTTTAGAACACCCTCATTTATCAAACGAAAAGCTCAAAACCCACAAAATCAATGTGTTAACAACAGAATAAATCAATTACAACAGGTCTTAAAAAACAAAACCCACCCTTAATTAGATTAAGGATGGGAAAAAAATTGCTATGAAAAAGAAAATTAATATTGGTCTCCCAATATTATTTCAAATATACATTTTTTATTTTAATAGGATCAAAATCTTAAGAGAACATGTCTTTCACCTTCTCAAAGAAGGATTTGTCCGATGCTTCCGGATTTGGCTCAAAATTCTCGTGCTGTTGCATCTTTTCAAAGAATTCGCGCTGTTCTTTATTCAGGTCTTTAGGTGTCCATACATTAACATGAACCAACAGGTCTCCGGAACCGTATCCATTAATACTGGTAATTCCTTTACCGCGTAACCTGAGAATTTTTCCGGATTGTATACCCGCCTCCAGCTTAATTCGCACTTTACCACCTACCGTATCGATTTCCTTAGAAGTCCCAAGTACGGCATCCGGGTAACTGATATAAAGGTCGTAATGCAGGTTGTCTCCTTCTCGCTTTAGAGTAGGGTGATCTTCAGTCTCAATAGCCACCAGGAGATCTCCGGGGAAGCCGTTCCCAGGAGCTTCGTTCCCCTTGCCACTAACTTTTAACTGCATGCCTTCCTCTACACCGGCCGGAATTTTGATAGAGACGGTCTCTTCTTTCATCTCCAGGCCTTGTGCATCGGCACCTGAGGGCCTGTTGTCTATCACTTGCCCACTACCACTACAACTAGAACAAGTAGTCGCAGTTTGCATTCTTCCCAGGATGGTATTGGTGATCTTTGTCACCTGTCCTGCACCATTACAACTTGGACAGGTCTTATAAGTTACCCCTGCAGCCTGGGTTTTGCGTTTTACCTTCACTTTTTTCTCAACTCCATGGGCTACCTCTTCCAGCGTAAGTTTAACCCGGATACGAAGGTTGCTTCCCTTGACACGGCGCTGACCTCCACCACCAAAACCACCGAATCCTCCAAAGCCACCACCAAAGGCGCTTCCAAAGATATCGCCGAACTGGCTGAAGATGTCATCCATATTCATTCCGCCACCGCCGAAACCACCACCTTCAAATGCAGCATGGCCATACTGGTCATATCGAGCCCTTTTGTCAGGGTCGCTCAGTACTTCGTAAGCCTCGGCAGCTTTCTTGAACAATTCTTCTGCCTTGGTATCCCCCGGGTTCTTATCGGGGTGGTACTGGATAGCTTTCTTCCGGTACGCCTTTTTAATTTCCGCTGCACTGGCACCTTTTTCAATGCCTAATATTTCGTAATAATCCTGCTTCATCAGATGATTTCAAATATTCGTAATTCCTTTATACTGTTGGCTGTTACCAACCCGGATCTACTGACCGACAACCACTTTCGGGTGACGAATGATACGTTCTCCCAAGCGGTATCCTTTTTCAACAACATCCAGCACCTTGCCCTTCATTTTCTTATCCGGGGAAGGCACCTGGGTGATGGCATCGTGAACTTCAGGGTCAAACCCGTCCCCGGGCTGCACCTCTATTTCCTCCAGTCCCTTTGATTTCAAGGTTTCCCGAAGTTTGTTATCTATCAGCTCAACGCCTTTAAACAATTCTTTATCTTCTGACTTCGAGATCTCTTTTAGGGCGCGGTCCAGGTCGTCCATAACCGGTAACAGGGAGGAGATCACCTCTTGCCCTGCTGTCTTGAACAACTCCATCCGTTCACGTGAAGTACGTTTCTTATAATTTTCAAATTCCGCGAAAAGTCTGAGAAACTTGTCCTTTTCTTTCGCCAAATCTCCTTTTAGTTGCTCTTCAGCGGATACACTTTCTTCCTGCTTCTCCTTCTCCTGCTGGGCCTCGTCTTGTTGTCCCTGCGCTTCCTTATTCAATTGCTCTTCAGAAAGGGTCTCTTCCATTTGCTGCGTCTTATCTTTCTTACTCATCTAGTAATTCAGTTTTTTAACCGTTTAGGGATGGCAAAAGTACTGCCAATTCTTTGAAAATGTCAAAATGTCATAAAAAAACAGCCGTTAAAAACGGCTGCTGTCTTAATGCTCTTAAAATATTATTTAGCGGGTAGCTCTCTGCTCTTCTAATTTCGCCTGTGAAGAAACCTTCTCATCACCGGAATTTAAAAGGTCTGTAAGGGCATTCTGGATATTGCAGAATTCGAACATATAACCCTTTTCCTCAATTTTTTTACTGCTTGCACGCTGGCTGGAGAACAGGATATAAGCCATTTCCCCGAGAATGGTTGTCATTACCACTTTAGGAACATTGGGCAACCATAGAGGTTTCCCCAGCTCCCTGGCCATTTCCCGAGTCATTCGCCCATTGGTTACAGGGTTCGGGGCAACTGCGTTGTAAACACCACTCAAATTATTTTTCAAGACATATAGAAAAATGGAGGCGAGATCGTGGATATGGATCCAGCTCTGCCACTGCTCCCCACTTCCGAGGGCAGCGCCTACATAATTATCCACCGGTTTCACCATTTGTGGGAGCGCACCGCCATCATTGGCCAGTACCAGTCCAATCCGCACTTTTGCAAGCTTGAAATCATATTTTTTCAAGTTGTCTGCCTCCCGCTCCCAAGCTACGACCACTTCCCCGAGAAAACTCTTATCGTGTTCGGTTTCGGACTCGGAATAATAATTGGTCAGGGAATCGGGATAATAACCCACGGCTGAAGCGGACACCACGGATTTGATCTTACTGCGGTCTACCTTGGCCAGGCCGATATCCAGTGTTTTAAGGCTGTTGACTCGACTTTCCATGATGGCCTTTTTATGCTCATCTGTCCATCGCTGGGCGATACTTGTTCCTGCAAGGTTAATAATACCATCTACCCCCTTAAAACATTTAGTATCTATTTCCCTCTTTGACGGATCCCAATAGAAACCTTGGTATCCTTCCTTAGCTTCTATCTTATCTTTTGAAGTGGTCAGGTAATGTACCTCTATATTTTCCTGGCGGCAAAGTCGCACAATATGCGAGCCGACCAATCCTGTAGCGCCTGTGATCAATATCTTCATCAGGTCAAAGATACCAGTTTGCCGGGCCTTACCCTAAAGGTTTAAAACGCCTTTAACAGAAGAAAAGCATGTTTCAACGGGTTTATGAGAATATTAAGACTTGGTTGCCCTCAGCATTTCTCTTTTGCCGGGTGGGCCGGGTAATCGCTCCACCATCAGCCCAACTTCCTGCATCGCCCTGCGTACACTTCCTTTAGCGGCATAGGTAACCAGTACTCCTCCGGATCTCATCGCCCGGCTTACCCTTTCAAAGCAAGCTACATCCCATAATTCCGGTTGTACCCTGGCCCCGAATGCGTCGTAATACACCAGGTCATATAAACCGACATCCGAGAGCTGTTCAAACGGCATCTTTTTCTTGTGCAGGAGGAAGTTTTCTTCAATCGATACAAGCTTTTCCCATTCGGCCTTATGCAATGCTTCATAGTATGGCTTTAGACCGGGATCTTTAAGTTGTTCCACGTAATTAAGTTGGGACCACTCTGCCTCCCCAACCGGGTAAGCCTCTAAGGTGGTGTATTGTACCTGTCTTTGTGTCGGTAATGTCTCTTTCAGCGTAATGAGGGCATTTAGGCCAGTACCAAACCCCATTTCCAGGATTTGGAGGTCCATTGAAGTATGATGTGTAAATCCCATTTTTATAAATACATGGTATGCCTCCTGAATAGCCCCGTGGGTAGAATGGTATTGTTCATTCCAGTCGGTGATCTGTATGGTTTTGGAACCATCTCCGGTAGTAATAATGTTTCTTTTCATCTTTTACAGGGAATTAGGAGGATATTCTGAGAACCCGCAAATAACAAAACAAGCTGTTTACCAAAGTATTAGCACTCAGCGTGTTAATATTTTCACGAATTATCACTATTTTATAAGATACGGCAAAACTGGCGATTTTAAATGTAAAAACGCCGTTGAACTTCTCATAAATGTTTAATTTTATTGCTCCAATTTAACAAATACAAGATGGAAAGCACAGTGAAAGATATCATCATAGAAAAGGCCGAAAGCTCGAAGATAGCGCAGGTCGATTTCAATAATCTGCCTTTCGGCAGTGTTTTTACGGATCACATGATGGTCTGTGATTACAAGGACGGTGCCTGGCAGACTCCCAAGATCATTCCATACCAGCCTCTGACCCTGGAACCCTCCGCACGGGTATTCCATTACGGGCAGGCAGTTTTTGAAGGGATGAAGGCGTATAAGGATGAGCAAGGTAAGGTTTGGTTATTCCGTCCGGATGAAAACTTTCACAGGATCAATAAGTCGAGCGCGCGTATGGCGATGCCCGAATTCCCTGAAGATTATTTCTTTGAAGGACTCAATACGCTGCTTAAAATGGAAAATGACTGGATAAAGCCCGGTCTTGGGAATTCACTTTACATCAGACCTTTTGCCATTGCTACCCAGGCAGGGATCATTGCATCTCCCTCCCAGGAATATAAGTTTATCATCATATGTTCTCCAGCACAGGCATACTACGGTGGTGAAGTTCGGGTGAAGATCGCGGAAAAGTTCAGCCGTGCGGCAGACGGAGGTTTTGGATTTGCAAAAGCCGCCGGAAATTATGCCGGTCAATTCTATCCTACCAACCTGGCTAAGGAAGAAGGTTTTCAACAGATCGTATGGACAGATGCCAAAAGCCATGAATTTATCGAGGAGGCCGGGACCATGAATATTTTTGTTCGTATGGGAGACAAATTACTCACCTGCCCTACCGGCGATCGTATCCTTGACGGGGTGACACGTAAGAGTGTGATCGCATTGGCTGAAGAACAGGGAATAGAAGTGGAGATCAGGCCGATCAAAGTTGCCGAATTACTGGAGGGCCACAAGAACGGGAACCTTAAAGAAATGTTCGGAAGTGGAACTGCTGCGGTGATCAACCCCATCCTTGGATTCGGGTATAAAGGTGAGCGTTATGAGCTGCCGGTTATGGAAGACTCTTATGCTACACGGATCAAACAACAACTGATCAATATTCAATACAATATAGCTGAAGACAAATTTGGTTGGAGGCACGAGGTTAAATAAACCTCCTGAAACCTTATTATAAAATAAAAAGTGCCCAATCGGGCACTTTTTTTATGATTCCAGGATTGCCTTGATGTCCGGTTTAAAATAAGACGGACCCTTTAATACTTTCCCATCTTCCCGGTATAGCGGTTTACCATCGGCTCCAAGTTTACTCATATTGCTGCGTTGGATCTCTTCAAAAACCTCTTCTATCTTGTATTGCATTCCATGCTCTAAGATGGTGCCACAAAGGATATATAACATATCACCCAAGGCATCAGCTACCTCGACCAGGTCGTCTTTCTCGGCTGCTTCAAGATATTCCCTGTTCTCTTCATCCATCAGGTTAAAACGCAACAGGTTCTTACTTTGGCCCAGGTTTGCCTTGGGCTGTTTGGATATTCCGAGTCCAAAGGATTCATGAAATAAGGATACGGCGTGGAGTTTGCTTTTCATAGGTTGGTATTTTAGACTAATTTTGCCTAAAAATAAACATATGTTCAGTACAGGGCAATGGATTTTTGCTGCAGTTTTTGTAGTGGTCTTCACCATTTTTATCATTCTCTCCTATAAAAAAGACCGCAATCTTCACCGGAAGAACTACAAGGGTGTCATTTGGGTCGGGCTAGTATTTATAACATTTATAATTTTACTGTTCATTATCAAGCAATTACTCAGGTAATAAGTTAACAAGCTGTTAAAGCCGTAAAAATTCAGCTGGGAGACATCCGCGTGAGAATTTTTCATCGTATAACATAAGAAATAACGTAATTTTGCGTTATACTGTTAAATTTACCCGATAAATGGTTACCTTTTTTGCGATATTTTCTTTTTTAGTAGTACTCAACGTCGCCTTATTGGTACACAGTAGCCTTTTTGCCAGGACCAGTTCAATCAAACCTGCTAAAAGCACAGATCGTCCGGAAATTAAGATCTACCCCCTGGATCTTTTAGGTTCCAGCTATAAGAAAGCGATTTAACTGTAGATCAACCTGGCATGAAACCAATTTTGCTTATTTTTATAGGAGGCGGAATTGGCAGTGTCTTACGTTACCTCATCGGTAAATCTCTCAATCCTTATTTTACTCACTTCTACCTCGGGACATTTTTAGTTAATATTCTCGGCTGTCTCATTATAGGAGCTGTCCTGGGTTATACACTTAAATCGGAATACCTTAATCCACAACTCACCTTTTTATTGGTCGCCGGTTTCTGTGGCGGCTTTACCACCTTCTCTTCTTTCGCCTTTGAACAGTATGAACTGCTTCGCAATGGAGCATTCCTCCAATTCGCCCTATATATCCTCGCCAGCCTGGCAACGGGACTCGCTGCCGTGGCCGCGGGCTTCTGGATTGTAAGATAAATCTGAGGGTTTATAGGAAATCCATTCCTAATAAAGTAGCCCATTCTTCTTTAAAAGGACTAAAGCCTTGTACAACAAGGAATTACGCCTTGACTAAATCATCCAAACAATCTCTGGTTCTACAGGATTCTAGGCTGATAATAAGTTCGTTCGCCATATTCACAATTTTATACATTCTAATTATAACACCCACTAATTAATAGGGGTAATAAATTTTAATATAATAAAAATGACATGTAGACCCCCTCTTATTTAGGGGGTCTCATTTATTATGCGATATATTTACGCCGTTAACAAATTTTAACACTCCATATTTAATTCTAGAAAGGCCTGTATGGAGTACGACAAAATTGCCGGCCGGGCCGGAAAATGAAAACCATTAAAAATGAGCAAATGAAAAAAGTGGAAGCCATCATCAGGAAGTCAAAATTTGACGAGGTAAAAAAGGCATTACATGCGATCGAGGTCAACTTCTTCAGCTATTGGGATGTGACCGGGGTCGGCAACGAAAAACAAGGACACGTATACCGGGGTATCTCTTATAGCACCTCGGATATCCAACGCCGCTACCTGGTAGTGGTTGTTTCGGATGATTTCCTGGACATCACCCTTAAAACCTTATTGGAAACTGCCTATACCGGTAACGTGGGTGACGGAAAAATATTTGTTTCCGAAGTGCTGCAGGCATACAGGATCAGGACCAAAGAGAACGGCCAGGCCGGGATCAACTAAATGAATTACAAACAGTAACAAACAATTTTATTATGGAAGCAGGATTATTTACAGCTAACAATGTTTGGATGATGGTGTGTACAGCTTTGGTATTCTTTATGCATACCGGCTTCGCCTTTCTCGAGATCGGCCTGACCCGTCAGAAGAACACCATAAATATTTTATTCAAAAACATATTTATCATCACAGTAGGACTCCTACTCTATTATCTTATCGGGTTTAACCTGATGTATCCCGGAGAATTTAACGGTTTCCTCGGAGGAATTATTCCGGGGATCGCCCCTCCCGAGGGAGGTATGACACCAGATTACGCCGACGGCGGATACACCTGGTGGACCGACTTCCTCTTCCAGGGAATGTTTGCCGCCACGGCAGCAACCATAGTGTCCGGGGCAGTTGCGGAGCGGATCAAAATAGGACCGTTTATGGTATTTACCGTTCTCTACGTAGGTTTCATTTACCCAATAGTGGGTTCATGGCAATGGGGAGGCGGTTTCCTTTCAACGCTTGGCGGCGATGAGGCCGGGTTCTACGATTTTGCCGGGTCTACCTTAGTGCATTCGGTAGGCGGATGGGCAGCACTTATTGCCATCAGTCTTCTCGGCGCAAGGATTGGTAAATTCGGAGATGACGGGAAACCACGGGCCATCCCCGGTCACAGTATCCCCATGGCCACTGCAGGTGTATTAGTCCTTTGGTTAGGCTGGTTCGGATTCAACGGTGGATCTGTACTTTCTGCAGACCCGGAACTTACCTCCCTCGTACTGGTTACCACCAGTTTGGCCGCTGCAGCAGGTGGTGTTGGCGCCATTGTCACTTCCTTTATCACAACAAAGAACCTGGATCTTACAATGTTCCTGAATGGTATTCTTGGAGGATTGGTAGGAATCACGGCAGGTGCCGACCTGATGTCACCTAACGATGCCGTATTAATTGGCCTTATCGCAGGGGTGATCATTGTACTGGGTGTATCCTTTATAGACCGAATTAAACTGGATGACCCTGTCGGAGCTGTCACAGTGCATTTAATCTGTGGTATCTGGGGTACACTAGCCGTGGGGATCTTCGGAGCCAAAGCAGGTCTCGATCAATTTATCTACCAGCTGACCGGTGTAGGAGCAGTGGGTGTTTTCTGTTGCATCACATCCTTCATTATCATATATGCCTTGAAGAAAAGCGTCGGGATCAGGGTCTCTAAAGCAGAAGAAGTGGAAGGACTGGACCTTCACGAGCACGGTATGGATGCTTATGATTTCAGTAACGGCCAACAATAACGGGTAATAATGAAAACGGAGCGTTTTGCAGAACGCTCCGTTACAGAATCGAATCCAATAAAATTTCAATAACTACAAATAGTCCTCGGAAAGGAACATAAATCATTGAATTATGAAAACGATCTTAAATACAAAGTACGTAAAAAAAATACTGTTTTCTTTATTACTCAGCGGCATGACCATAGGATTTGCCCAGGAGACAGATACAGAGGAAAGCAGCCCTAAATTTAAACTCAGCGGCTCCATAGATGCCTATTACCGGGCCAACCTGAACAGTGCCAATTCCGGCGTCAATTATTCGGCCCCCGGCAGTTCTTTTGCCAACTTACCGGGTTTTGCCCTGGGTATGGCCAACGTCATTGCCAGTTACGAGGGTGAGAAAGTAGGCTTTGTGGGTGACCTGGTATTTGGACCCAGGGGAACCGATGCCATCTTTGCATCCCCTATGTACTCCCTGACCGGGAATATTGTGAACCAGCTTTATGTATACTGGAATGTCAGTGATCATGTAACCCTGACCTTTGGTAATTTTAATACTTTCCTGGGGTACGAAGTTATTTCCCCGGTCGCCAACTTTAATTACAGCACCTCTTACCTGTTCTCCTACGGTCCGTTCAGTCACACCGGGCTTAGGGCAGATTTTGACCTGGGTAGTGATTGGTCCTTAATGCTGGCGGTGATGAACCCGACAGACCTGACCGAATTCAACCCTAACGGCAAGTACGCTTACGGAGCACAACTGGGTTACAGCGGGCAATTCCTGAATTTCCTGGCCGATGACGGTGCATTCGAGATCGACTACACCGGTGGTTTTGACCTGAGCGAAAGTTTTTACCTGGGAATCAACGCCGCATATTTTGACGGTTCAGACGATACCGGATTTGCCGGGGTCGCACTGTATCCGCAGTACCAGACTTCGGAGAATTTTACCATAGGACTTCGCGGTGAATATTTTGCAGAAACGGAGAACTTTGGTGCTATCGGAACCGGTGTGGAAGACAGCAGTGTACTGGCCTTGACCTTAACCGGCAGCGCTACAATAGGAGATCTTATCATTAAACCGGAACTAAGACTGGACAGTGCTTCTGACGATGCATTCCTGGATTCTGACGGCCAACCCATGGACAACCTTGCATCCTTCGTGATCGCTGCCGTTTATGGTTTTTAAAATTTTGCTTTAGTTTGGTTTTGGTTTGTAAAGGTCCGTGCTATCCTTAGCCCGGGCCTTTACTTTTTGGGATCGAAATCCTTCAGCCCCGCCCTGACAGCAGTCGCTAAATGGTTCACCTTGGGAACAATTGGGCAGGAATATTTTTTATTATACACGCAGTAGGGATTATACGCCCGGTTAAAGTCGATCAGCAAACTATCTCCATCGGGTATATCCAGGTCTAAGTACCTGCCCCCGCTATAGGTTTCCTCTCCGTTGGTCAGGTCTGTAAAGGGTAGGAAAAGATAAGAGGTATCGGCCTCATCGGCTGAACCTGCCTCCTGGTACACTTCTAATTGGTAAGTCTCCCCTTGCAGCTCAAAATAAGCTACACCGTAAACCACTTCTAAAGCAAGCCGGTCTGTTGTTGTAGGCATGGAGAAGGGCAAAGCTTCAGGGGTCCGCTCCAGGCGGGCAACCACCCTGAAATTGGTGTCCGGTTCATAAAAATCCAGGCCTTCAAAATCTGCCCGGTAACGGTCCGGCAAGGGGGAGGATTCGGGGTCGCGGAACTGCCGGTTCATCTCCTGCTGAAATAACAGTATTTCTTCCTCAGGGGTCTCGGCTGTTTCAGGGGTCACCGCAGGAGTATCATGATATTTTTTCGCATCCCTGCAGGATACAGAAATAAGCAATATAATTATGAAGTGAAGTACCGTCCTGAACATGCGTTTGTTTTCGGCTAAATTACAATATCTGTTGGTGAGCGGCAAAGTGAAAGCGAGCAGTAAAATGTATACCTTTAAATACTTAAAAAAGGAATCATGACACCACGGATACTGTTTTTATACCCTGCTTTAATATTAAGCCTCCTTTTTGCTACATCATGCAGAGAAGTTGCTGCAGAACCTGCCGGGGAAGACACAAATACTACTCGAACCGAATTAGATCCGGATAATTACAATGTGGCCTTCCTGGTCATGGACGGCACCTACAATACAGAATTGACAGCTCCTTTCGACATCTTTCAACATACCAAGTACCGCGAAGGGATCAGGGCTATGAACACCTTCCTGGTGGCGAATACCAAAGATCCCATCACAACTTTTGAAGGCCTACGACTGATCCCTGATTTTGATTATACCGCAGATGATCTGC
Source organism: Zeaxanthinibacter sp. PT1 (assembly GCF_028464225.1). Lineage (GTDB taxonomy): Bacteria > Bacteroidota > Bacteroidia > Flavobacteriales > Flavobacteriaceae > Zeaxanthinibacter. Next base: position 148,954 of record NZ_JAQPCN010000005.1, on the reverse strand, counting down.
CCAGGATAGACATCCTGGTCATACCCAGCGCAGAGCACCACCTGGATACTGATCTGAAAGACACTGCAATGTTGGATTTTGTCAAAAGAATCGATAAGGAAGCGATGTATATGACCTCTCATTGTGACGGGGCCTTTGTCCTTGCCGCAGCAGGACTGTTGGACGACAAAGTTTCTACGACCTTCCCCTCCGATATTGATACATATCGTGAAAAATTTCCCCAATTAGATGTAAGGGAGGATGTACTGTTTGTGCACGATGGCAAATACATTACCTCTGCAGGAGGGGCCCGGAGTTTTGATGCGGCACTCTATCTTTGCGAGAAGCTTTACGGTGCAGCCGTTGCACGTTCCCTGGCCGGCGGTTTAGTGATCGACTGGAACCTTCAAAAAGTACCCCACCTTATTCTTCAATGATCTCGTAGCGTGCGTCTTTAAAATATTCAGCGATAATGGCATTGAATTCGGGCGTGATTTTCAATAAAGCCGTATGCTCAAGATTATACAGCACTTCCTGGTCCCGGTACCCGGTTTTCAGCAATTCTTCCAGGTAGAACAAGGCAGTTCCGTAATCGTCCAGTTTTGCACTCTGGGAGATCACTGCCAGGTAATAGTCAGGATTTTCGGGCTCCGTGATCGTCTTCATCATCTGCAACAGTAATAGCGCCTCCTCATCCACATTTTCCTCCCGGCTGACGATCAGGATATAATCTTCTATATATGCATTGATATAAGCACGCAGCCTGGCCGCCAGGTCCCTGGAATTCTCCGAGTCCTTCTGCTCTAATTTATCCAGGGATTCCATCTGGAATTTCCACCATCCCAGGTTGTTGTAATTATAAGTAGCAATATCTTCTTCCAGGTAAAACTCGTAATCCTCTTTTCTTAAGGTTTCCTGGAAAAACGTATTCTTTTCTTCCCTGCGTTGTGCACGGAAGCGCGAATCTTTCTTGAGTTTCTTGATCTCGTTCTTCAGTGAATCCAGTTCCATTTGCCTGCCATAGGCCTGCAAAAGATCTTCCATCTGGCTGTAGGCATTCAGCAGCTCATTCTTTTGCAGCAATTGCCTTATCTCGATGAGTTGAAAATCGTAGCTGTTCTCCAGGAAGGTGGTATCGGTCGGTATTACGCCTTTCTCCATGGCTTCCAGGGTGAATAATTGAAAGGCTTTTTCCAGGTAAGACTTAGGAGGCCATTGGTTACCCCCGTCAAAAACAAAAAGGTGGTTAGGATATTTTTTGCGATCCAGCTGATCCATGGTTTCCCGTAGTAAGGGGTAGTTAAAGTCCCGTTTCCCTACAATTCCAATAAAGTAGAAAGGTTTTTTATCATTGAGTACCTCCAGGGTAGGAAGGGCTGCCCCACTTACCACGGCACCGGATAGTTTTGGCAGGAACACCGGAACAAGGGAGGCTAATTGCCCTCCTTTACCGAAGCCACCGGTGTACATCCGCTTAACATCTATAGGCAGCATAGCTGTAAACTGATCAATCATCCGGTTGGTCACCAGCATATTCTGGGCAATAGCCAGGCTGTCCCGGACATTGTTAGGTGCCGCCAGGATATATCCTTCCTTCTCTGCCGCTTCCTGGAACATCCCTATGGCTTGGCGCCCCCTGCCCTCCGGCTCAAAGACGAAGATTACCGGCCATTTTTTTTCCATGGTAAAATCTTTAGGCAGGAATACGGCCATGGATTCTGATCCCTCCGGTCCTATGGGAACAGAATCTGTGATCACCCCTTTTTTAATACTGGTAGATTGCCCGCTTATCGCCTGTAATGACAATAACATGGACAGGAAAGTGAATAATATGGTTTGCTTCATGAAAGTCTTTGCATCAAATATCCGGCCAAAATTTCCCCAGGGCCCCTACCTGTAATGGAGTCAAGGATAATTATGAACACAGAAAATCAATTTCTATAGAAAAATACATAATAATTTAATAGCGCTATTACACGGCCCGGAATTAAAGGGGGTGCATTGAGAACACATAAGAACTCCTCAGGAACGTGCTTTTTTCAGGATGGGAGCCTGGGAAACGACATCAGACAGAATAATATGCGTCCTGGTCTCCCCGTATTGGATCAGTTTATCTATGAACTTTTCCAGGTGAAACTGGTCTTTCAGCACCACCTCCATGATGATGTTCTCATTACCCGTGATACGGTAACAGTTCACTACCTCCTCCAGGGATTTCACCATATCCAGGAAAGGTTTAAGTTTTCCCATAAAGGCCCTGAGGGTGATAATCGCTTTTAGCTGGTAACCCGCATGGGTGTGTGAGATCTTTGCTTTATATCCTTCCAATATCCCGAGGTCTTCCATCTTCTTGATACGCTCTGCCACGGCGGGTGGTGTCAGCCCCACTTTGCGGCCGATACTTGCAAAAGATTCGCGCGAGTTCTCCTGCAGACATTGCAGTATACCCCAGTTCAGGTCATCAATTCGTATATTCAAAACTTTATGGTCTAAAAAATCTTTATTTATAAGTCTAAATTACAAATTCTCTTTTGATTGAAAAGATAATTTTGCGGTTTTGATGGTATTTTTAATATGCTAATTGCTTTGAAAAAAATGTCATCTAATAATTTACGATCCGTACCGGTTTACCGGAAAGCACTGGAACTCTGCATAATGAGCAGGGAACTGGCTTCCTATGTCTCTAACAAAGACCTGCTGCACCTATACCAATCCAATAGCTTAAGAGATATTATGGCCGATGCCATCCTGGCTGATGCCATCCTGATCCCACAACAGATCGCAAGGGCAGAATCTTCTAATTCCCTGGCCGTTCGCAGGAAAAGCGCCCGGTTTATTAATATCATGACCAGGAATATACTGTCTTATTGTAACGGTCTTGAAAAGGATGGGGTAAAAGAAAAGGAATACCTCAACCTCTTACGAAAAGAAATCCGCAGTTTCCGTCGTTCTTTTAAGAAATGGAGAAAGGCCATTGGTCCTGCTGGTTCCAGTGGTAGCTGGGGCTTTAATGACTACCTGTATTAACAGCACATTCAAAATCTCAAAATAAAAACCCGGCCAGTCTGTAAACAGCAGCGGCCGGGTTTCACTTTCATATCAGATTACTTTCAGGAAGCATTACATATTCCTCCTGTACTGCCCACCCACGTTGAACAAGGCCTTGGTAATCTGGCCAAGGGAACAGAATTTAGTCGCTTCCATCAGTTGTTCAAAAATATTCTCATTCTGAACAGCGGTCTCCTGTAACAATTGCAATTGTTCCTCTGCCGAGTCTTCGTACATCTTATGCAATTGCTCCTTGGTACTGATCTGCACTTGCTTCTCTTCTTCAGTAGCCCTGATCACTTCTGCAGGGAGCACGGTTGGTGAACCTTTAGAACTCAGGAAGGTATTCACCCCGATGATGGGGTATTCCCCGGAATGTTTCAGGGTTTCATAATGCAGGCTTTCCTCCTGTATCTTGGTACGTTGGTACATGGTTTCCATGGCCCCGAGAACTCCTCCCCTTTCGGTGATACGGTCAAACTCTGCCAATACCGCTTCTTCCACCAGGTCGGTAAGGGTTTCTATGATAAAAGATCCCTGTAGTGGGTTCTCATTTTTAGCAAGCCCCAATTCCTTGTTGATGATCAGCTGTATGGCCATTGCCCTTCGTACAGATTCTTCTGTAGGGGTGGTGATGGCCTCGTCATAAGCATTTGTATGCAGTGAATTACAGTTATCGTAGATCGCATATAAGGCTTGCAGGGTAGTCCTGATATCGTTAAAATCGATCTCCTGTGCGTGCAGGCTTCTCCCGGAGGTCTGGATGTGGTACTTCAGCATCTGGGCACGGGGATCTGCCCCGTAATTATCTCGCATCGCTTTCGCCCAGATCCGCCGGGCCACTCTGCCGATCACAGCGTATTCAGGGTCTATCCCGTTAGAAAAGAAGAACGATAGATTAGGCCCGAATTTATTGATGTCCATTCCCCTGCTCAGGTAATATTCCACGTAGGTCAGCCCGTTAGAGAGGGTAAATGCCAGCTGGGTGATAGGGTTAGCACCTGCTTCGGCAATATGGTAGCCGGAAATAGATACCGAATAAAAATTACGAACCCTGTTCTGAATAAAATACTCCTGTACGTCACCCATCAGTCGGATGGCGAATTCGGTTGAAAAGATGCAGGTATTCTGTGCCTGGTCTTCCTTAAGGATGTCGGCCTGTACGGTTCCTCGTACCTGCTGAAGGGTTTTCTCTTTCAGCTCGGTATACACTTCGGCCGGCAGCACCTGGTCCCCGGTAACACCGAGAAGCATTAGCCCAAGGCCATTATGACCTTCCGGGATCTTCCCGTGGTATTTGGGCCTCAGGGATTCCCTTCCCTTGTAGATCTCGGTGATCTTAGCCTCGACCTTATCCTCGAGGCCGTTATCCTTTATGTATTTCTCGCAGTTCTGGTCTATAGCCGCGTTGAGGAAAAAGCCAAGCAGCATAGGTGCAGGCCCATTGATTGTCATGCTAACCGAGGTCATCGGGTCGCTCAGGTCAAAGCCCGAATATAATTTCTTGGCATCGTCCAGGCAGCAGATAGACACCCCGGCATTCCCGATCTTCCCGTAGATATCGGGACGGTGAGCGGGATCGTTCCCGTAAAGGGTAACCGAATCAAAAGCTGTGGAAAGCCTTTTGGCCGGCATATCCATACTCACGTAATGGAATCGCCTGTTGGTACGTTCAGGACCACCTTCCCCGGCAAACATCCGGGTTGGATCTTCCCCAGTACGTTTAAACGGGTATAATCCCGCGGTATAAGGAAATTGCCCCGGTACGTTTTCCTGTAATGTCCATTTAAGGATATCGCCCCAGGCTTTATAGCCCGGCAGGGCAACCTTTGGTATCTGCAGCTGTGATAAAGAGGTAGTGTGGGTTTCCATTTTAATCTCTTTACCCCGAACTTTAAAGCTGTACTCCGGTGCTTTGTATCTTTCTAACACCTCTTCCCATCCCCTGATACTCTCCCAATGATGCGGGTCTAGTTTTTTAAAAGTCTTTTTGAATTCTTTTTCCAGGAGGTCTGCCAGCTCAGTTTTGTCTTTCGGAAGCTCGCCATCACGTTGAATACCATGCTCTCCCAGGGAATAAGCATCAGCCGTAGCTCCCTGCAGGGTGGTGTAAATGGCGTATAACTTTTGGGCGATATCGGACTGGGACTCGGCATTGGCATCATAAGCCCTGATTCCTTCAGACACCTCTGAAAGATAGCGGGTCCGGGCCGGCGGAATCACGAACATCTTTTCAGACATCTCGTGTTCTGCCTTGAACCGGGAATCCAGATCAGCTTTGGTCTTTTCCTTAACGGCAGCGATGATCGCCTGGTACAGACGGTTCATCCCCGGGTCATTGAACTGGGAAGCGATGGTTCCGTAAATAGGCAGATCTTCCTGGTCCACATCCCAGAGATTGTGGTTCCGCATATACTGTTTCTTGACATCGCGCAGCGCATCCTGTGCCCCTCTTTTATCAAATTTGTTGATCGCGACCAGGTCAGCAAAATCGAGCATATCAATCTTTTCCAACTGTGTGGCCGCACCAAATTCGGGTGTCATCACGTAGAGGGAAAGGTCAGAATGCTCCACGATCTCGGTATCGGACTGCCCAATCCCGGAAGTCTCCAGGATGATCAGGTCAAAGTCGGCTGCCTTCAGCACATCGATGGCTTCCTGTATGTGTTTGGATAAGGCGAGGTTAGACTGCCTTGTGGCCAGGGAACGCATATACACCCTGTCATCACTGATGGCATTCATACGAATCCTATCTCCTAATAATGCACCGCCGGTCTTCCTCTTGGAAGGATCCACGGAAATGATCCCCAGGGTTTTCTCCGGGAAATCGGCCAGGAAACGGCGCACCAATTCATCGACAAGACTGGATTTCCCAGCACCGCCCGTACCGGTGATTCCCAGTACAGGGATGGTTTTACTGCCGATCTCTACTTTGGTGAATTCCTTTTCAAAATCCTCGGGCCTGTTTTCTGCAAGACTGATCAGGCGAGCCAGGGTTCCCGCTTCCTTTTCTTTAAGCACTTTGGAAAGCGACCTTTCCCCATTGAGTTCTAAAGGAGGTGTGGCATAATCGCTTTGCTTTACCAGGTCATTGATCATGCCCTGCAGCCCCATGGTACGGCCGTCATCCGGGGAGTAGATCCGGGTGATCCCGTAATCCATCAATTCTTCGATCTCTTTAGGAAGTATAACACCACCACCTCCACCAAAGATCTTGATATGGCCTGCGCCTTTTTCCTGCAACAGGTCGTGCATATATTTAAAGTACTCGTTATGCCCTCCCTGGTAGGAGGTCATGGCGATGGCGTGCGCATCTTCCTGTATGGCGCAATCGACCACTTCGGCTACAGACCTGTCATGGCCCAGGTGGATCACTTCCACGCCTGTAGACTGGATGATCCTGCGCATAATATTGATCGCGGCATCGTGACCGTCAAACAAGGACGCTGCTGTTACAATTCTGACTTTATTCTTGGGGGTATAAACCTTGGGTTGTTCCATCTCTAATGAATAGGCATTTTAAGACCTGCAATTTACGGAAAACGCAAAAATTATAATGATATCTTTAGAATATTATAAAAATGGATTTTTATCAGGGCTTCGCTCTCTAAAGTTCTAATTTTATTGAGATTAAACACCAGACTTTGAAAGCCACCTTACTCATCAACTGCCCGGACCAGTCGGGCATCATCAGTTCTGTCACCAGCCTTGTCCACGCAGAGGGTGGAAATATCACTTACCTGGACCAGCATGTAGACATGCAGGCCGGGATCTTCTTTATGCGGCTCGAAACCGATTTTAATGGCAGTGCGAATTTTAAGCCGGAGCAGTTTAAAGGCAGGATCGCCTCAGAACTGGCGGATCCCTACCGGATGTCCTGGAATTTACATTGGACCGGCAGCGCACCCAGGATGGCTATTTTCGTCTCTAAATACAATCACTGTCTTTACGATTTGCTGAGCCGGTACCATGCAGGCGAACTTGCGGTTGAACTCCCTTTTATCCTGAGCAACCACCCGGACCTGCAGAGCATTGCCGAGCAGTTCTCTGTTCCTTTCTTCCACGTTCCCGTCATAAAGGGTCAGAAAGAAAAGGCCGAAGCAGAGCAGTTGAGATTACTGAAGGAGCACCGCATCGATTTTATCGTTCTCGCCCGCTATATGCAGATCGTATCTCCCAGGCTGATCGACGAATTTCCACATCGCATCATCAATATCCACCATTCCTTCCTGCCTGCATTTGCCGGCGCAAAACCCTACCACGCCGCATTTGAGCGAGGGGTTAAGATCATCGGGGCTACCAGCCACTACGTGACCGAAGAACTGGATGCAGGTCCTATTATCGCCCAGGACGTTATCCCTGTAACCCATGCCCACACCGTCAGCGATTTTATTGCCAAGGGAAGAGACCTGGAGAAATTAGTGCTTTCCAGGGCGGTACAACTGCATGTATCACGTAAAACCATGGTTTACAATAACAAAACCGTTATCTTCTCATAAGTCTGGGCCATCACAGGTGTACTACGATTTTTTTTGCTATTTTAAACCTTGCTAAACCCTCTGCTATGTTCCGTAAATTGGTAATGATCTGCTTATTGGTAACCTGCTCATCCTGCGCGGAATTGCAGGGAGTTGTCAACCAGTTACCCGGGGGCGGATTGACTGACGAACAGATCGCGGCCGGGTTACAGCAAGCCCTGCAACAGGGAATAGACCAGCAGGTGAGTACACTGGCACTGGAAGACGGGTTTTACAAGAATGAGCTTGTGAAGATATTGTTACCGGAAGAGTTGCAAAAGGTAGACCGCGCATTGCGTGATATAGGCCTGGGCCACCTGGCCGATGAGGGCTTACTATTACTAAACCGAGCTGCAGAAGATGCAGTAAGCGAGGCAACACCGGTATTCATCAACGCGGTCAAAGGAATTACTTTCCAGGACGCCAGGAATATACTGCTGGGCGACGAAATGGCCGCAACCCAGTATCTGAAATCAGCGACAAACGAAGCCTTGTATGACAAGTTTGAACCGGTGATCCAAACTTCCCTGAAGAAAGTGAGGGCCAGTGAAGTATGGGAACGACTGATCACCCGGTATAATTCCCTTCCGCTGACACAAGATGTCAACCCGGACCTGACGGATTATGTCACCCGGGAAGCTTTAAGCGGGGTATATACCATGATCGCCATTGAAGAAAAAGAAATAAGGAATCAAATTTCTGCCAGGACCACCGAATTGTTACGAAGGGTCTTTGCACTGCAAGACAACAGTTAAACCTATGATCAGAATCGCGGTATTGGGGCCAATTCCCAGGGATACGATTTATACACATAACCAGGAAGTCATAAATAAATACGGTTGTGTTTCACACCCGGTCATCGCCCTTTCCAAACTTTTAGGGGATGAGGGGGAAGTGATCCCCGTATCACATGTGCATAAGAAGGACCACGAGGCTATCTCCGAACTTTTTAATCCTTATAATAACATCAGGCAGGATTATATCTCTTCTGTCGATGACAAGGGAACGGTAATCGAATTGCGCTTCCTGGACCAGAATAACCGCGTAGAGAAGCAGACAGCCTGTATGAAACCTATAAGGCCTGCAGATATAAAAAGATTGGAGCAGGTAGATGTTTTTGTATTTGTGCCCATTACCGATTTTGAAATATCGCTCAGTACCCTGCAGGCGATACAGAAGGACTATAAGGGACTCATAGTCTTTGATGCCCACGGACCCACAACTACTATGGGTATGACCGGGGACCGTTACCGGAAATTCTGGGTAGATATGGACGAATGGCTGCCCTATATCGATATCCTTAAAATGAACTTGGAAGAATCCCAGGCCTGCTGGTTTAAGAACGAGTACGACGCTGCGGAGATGAGCAGTTACGATGAAGAAAAGACAGACCACCTGGACGATATGGCAGAGCATGTACTCGATAAGGGGGTCAAGTATTTCTACGTCACTTTAGACGCCAGGGGGTGTATGGTCTATTTCAGAGAAGAGGGTAAAACCAGGAAAGAAATCGTAAAGTCGATCTACATGGAGAACGTGGTGGATACCACCGGTTGTGGAGATTCTTTCGCCGGCGGCTTAGCCTATGGATTTTCTAAATACCAGGATCCTTTTAAAGCAGCCCAATATGCCAACGCACTGGGAGCACTCCGCACCCAGGGAAAAACCTTTGATGTTTTTAAGGATAAGGAGGGTACAGACCAACTGATCCGCGAGTATTACTCCTGATAGGTGAGCATTGCTTTCATCTATTATACGGCACTTATGAAGCGTATATGTTTTATTGCCAACCGTTTACAATAAATCAAATAATATTGCGTTCTAAAAATATCAGCATAAACAACCTACTTATCATAGTGTTGAACTAGCTGGTACCGGCTTTGGGAAAAACCGGGAACCATAATTATTTGAGTTAGTATTTTTGAGTTAGTTAGTTTGAAAAAACCGGTAGGAGTACCGGTTTTTTTAATGTATTAAATCGAGAGTCCCGTTTAATTTCCTTCTATCTTTTCCTTCGGCGTATAGAGTCCGTCAAAGATGACAGAAGCCACCTCCTCACCTTGCAAGACTTCCCACAATTGCCTGACCGTACCCTCGGGGTTAGCAGTCCAGCTGATGCGATTGACATACATTTTACCATCCTGTCCGCGGAAGGGTTCTGAAGACAATACCATCCCGTTCTGTACCGGGTTTCCCCGTAGGTCCAGGTGATTCCCGGCATTGTCCACCCATAATTGCTTCCACTGCCCGTTCTTTTTATCGTAGAAATTCAGGCTGGTTCCGGTAAAAGTACCATTTGCACTCTTCCATTCCTCCCGCAGACCACAACCATCTTCAACCTTTGTAATTATGTTGGTACCGGCGATAGAACCATCCCTGTTGTATACCTCCCACTCCCCGATCCAGAAATCAAACGCCTGGTATACTACGGAGCAGCACGGGCAATCTGCTTCCTGTGCCCGGACAGAAACCGTCATCATCACCATCATACACCAGAAGAAAAACCGAGCCAGCATTTTAACGTATCAGGATCCCAAAAGAGGATTAGTTTTCCTAAAGATAGCGCTTTCTGAAAATTATCGAATTGTAAATTTTTTGTCAAATCATTGAAAGCAACATGGTGGATACGTTAAAAAATAGATAAATCACCTATAAATTAGTTGAATCCTATAATTGTGTAACATCCAAACAGCGCTAACGGACGTATCTTTGTATAGAAGAAAAAATACGAATCTATGGAAAATAAATATTGCAGGGTTGGAACGATTACACCGAATGTAAACGCCCGTCAGACAGTCTCCTTATTGGAGTACCAATACCAGAATTTAATGGACAAGGCAAACCAGTTGAAAGAGCTCAATGATCAGTTGGGAGATTTCTTTGAAAACAAGGCCTTACAGATCAAGAAGATCCTGGAAAACCTGGTACCCTAATTATATAATTATATGAAAGTCTTCTTATAGGAGCTCCTCAGCCATCTGGCTCTGGAGCTCTTTTGCTTTTTCGGCCGCTGCTTCCGCAAAGTCGGCTCCCTGGGAAGCGTAAATAATACCCCTGGTCGAATTCACCAGTAATCCCACCTCATCGGTCATCCCATACTTACAGACATCCTGCAGACTTCCGCCCTGGGCTCCTACCCCAGGTACTAACAAGAAACTATCGGGGACTATTTTCCTGATATCCTGTAAGTACTCAGCCTTGGTAGCCCCGACTACATACATCAGCCTGTCCGAATGCTCGTAGGCACTTGCTGTTTCCAATACGCGCTCGTATAATGCTTTCCCTTCATAGGCCTTGGTCTGGAAGTCGAACGCACCCTGGTTAGAGGTTAAGGCCAGGAGAATGGCGTGCTTGCCCGGAAACTGCAGGAAAGGTTCTACAGAATCGCGCCCCATGTAAGGAGCCACTGTAATGGAGTCAAAATCCAATTGTTCAAAAAAGGCTTTGGCATAGCGGGTAGCCGTATTCCCTATATCCCCTCTTTTGGCATCGGCGATGGTGAAAATATCAGGGTGATTCTTATTGAGGTATTCAATGGTCTTCTCCAGGGCTATCCAGCCCGCCAGGCCATAAGCTTCGTAGAACGCGATATTCGGTTTATAAGCCACGCAGTATTCGTGGGTGGCGTCAATGATAGCCTTATTAAAACTAAAGATAGGATCCTCTTCCTGTTTCAGGTGCCTGGGTATTTTATCCAAATCTGTATCCAGGCCGATACAGAGAAACGATTTCTTTTTACGGATCTGTTCGGTCAGTTCTCGGTTGGTCATAGGTGTATTAAAAGATCTCTGAGGCTTCTTTAAGTTTTTCGGTATTCTCTACAAAGCGCAGTTCATCGATCAATTTCTGAATGTCGCCATTGATGATATTCTGCAGGTCATAAAGGGTAAGCCCGATCCTGTGGTCAGTCACCCGTCCTTGCGGATAGTTATAGGTACGGATCTTGGCAGAACGGTCCCCGCTGCTCACCTGCGAATTTCGCTTGGCGGCATCCTCTTCCTGTTTCTTGGCCAGCTCCATATCGTAAAGACGGGAACGCAGTACTTTGAAAGCCTTGTCCTTGTTCTTGTGCTGGGATTTCTCGTCCTGGCATTGGGCCACCAGGCCTGTAGGCAAGTGGGTAAGGCGAACGGCAGAATAGGTGGTGTTTACCGATTGCCCCCCGGGTCCGGAAGAACAGAAATAATCGATCCGCACTTCCTTTGGGTCTATCTGCACGTCAAACTCTTCGGCCTCCGGTAATACCATCACTGTTGCTGCACTGGTGTGTACACGTCCCTGGGTTTCGGTCTGGGGCACCCGCTGAACACGGTGTACACCTGCCTCGAATTTCAGGGTGCCATACACCTCTTCCCCGGTGATCTCAAAGTGGATCTCTTTATAGCCTCCACTGGTCCCTTCGCTCAGGTCGATGATGTTGGTCTTCCAGCCACGGGATTCACAGTATTTAGCATACATACGGTAGAGGTCGCCGGCAAAGATACTGGCTTCGTCACCACCGGTTCCGGCACGGATCTCCATTACCACATCTTTTGAATCTTCCGGGTCTTTCGGGATCAATAACAATTTGATTTCTTCCTCCAGGTCCGGGAGCGCCTCTTTGGCCTCTTCCATCTGCATTTTGGCCATCTCTACCATCTCGGCATCAGAGCCATCTTTTATGATCTCTTCGGCCTCCTTAATATTATTGGTAAGTTCTATGTAAGTGTCGCGTTTCTCCACTAAAACCTTAAGGTCCTTATATTCCTTGGTCAGAGAGACGTAGCGTTTCTGGTCCGATATCACATCGGGCTGTATGATAAGGTCTGAAACCTCGTCAAAACGCTGTTTTACTATATTGAGTTTATCTAACATCTGCTGTTCTGCATTATGCAGCGAATTTACGATTTTAACACGGATTATGGATGTTTCGCGGAAATGAAATTTAGGGCTCGCGGGTCAGTAGCCCCGTACTGTAAAAGGCACGGCCGGCCTCATCGAGGAGGATGGCCTCTGTGCCGGGGAGGTCATTGACCAGCCCCAGGCTTTTAAGCGGACCCAATACAAAGAAGGCTGTGGAAAGGGCGTCCGCGAATGCTGCATCCTTATGGAAAACGGTCACCTTGGCCAGTCCACGAACCGGCTGCCCATTCCTGGGATCGATAATGTCTTTCAGCTTCTCCCCGTTCACCCAGATATAACGTTCCTGGGTCCCGGTAATGGCGACCGAGGATTCAACCAAGGGGATCCAGTTCTGCAGGCTGCCATTGGCCAGGGGGTCATCTATACCGATCAGCCATTTTTCACCGGTAGCCCTGGTCCCCCAGGTGGTGATATCCCCGGCTGCGTTGATCATGCCTGCCGGGACAGCTTTTTCTTTTAACAGGGCCTTGGCCTTATCCGCAGCGTACCCCTTCCCTATGGCTCCAAAGCCGATCTTCATTTCCGGGAGCGGGAGATAGACCGAGTAGGTATCCGGGTCCAGGACAATTTTCCTGAACCCAGTTTTGTTCACAGCTTCCCCGATCTCGTAGGCTGCCGGTAGATAGTGTTGTGCTTCGTTAAAGTCCCACAACTTGTTCATCGAGGCATGGGTGATATCGAAGGCTCCCTGTGTAAGCTCGGCCAGGGATTGGCAGTACAGGATGAGCTCAAAAAGTTCTTTACTAACCACTACCGGTTGTACCCCGGCATTGGTATTGATCAAGGAGGTTTGCGAATCTTCTTTCCAGGAAGAGATCAAGGCTTCTATCCTGCTGATCTCGTCGATAGCTTCCTGTATATTGATCTGGGCGATGGATTCATCTTCGGCCAGGACTGTAATTTCAAAATCGCTGCCCATTAAAGGCACTTTCCGAGTGACCGATAACAATTCTTCCTGCTGGCCATGGGCCGGCAATCCGGAAAGGATAAAAATGAAGAGTAAGAAAATCCGGGGCACGGGGACGATTTTTGTGACCGGCCAAGTACCGGTGTGAATCAGCAAATATAAAATAAAGTGGATTACTTACTCAAAAACCCGTAAGATATTGCCTTCCAGGGAAGTCTTAAAGATTTTCAGGGGATTGCTGGTAATAGTATTGAGCGGCCTCCCTTGCTGATCAAACTCGGATCCATGGGTAAAACATCGGAATATGCCCCCTTCACTTTCAATAAAACGCACCTGGTCTGTCTGCTGGTGGCTGCAGATCTGGCTCGCGGCAATAAAATTGCCCTGCAGGTTTTTGACCACCACCACTTCGTTCTTCAGGATAAAGTCACCGTTGTTCTGCAGGCCCTGACCTTCTTCAGAATCCAGGTCGATGGTGAAGTCGATCCCCGTAGGCACGGCAGGACCATCCTCGTCCTTGGAGCAGCCCTGTACACAGGGAAATATCAGGGCAAAGGCAGCGCCTGCACCCAGTGATCTTAAAAATTCTTTACGTTCCATAGCAACTATTTTTAAAAGTAAAAGCCCCGTCTTAATGGAGAACGGGGCTATCTATAAAATCGTATACTGTTGAACGAAAAGCTATTCGTAGGTAAAATTACCGTATTCGCTGCGGATGCTGAGTTTCTTTACCGGTGAGCTTTCAACTCGGCCGACAATCTGTGCAGCCACTCCGAATTTTTCCGAGATGGCCATCAGTTCATCAGCCACATCGGGGTTTACATATAATTCCATCCGGTGGCCGCAATTGAACACCTGGTACATCTCTTTCCAGTCGGTCCCGGATTGTTGCTGGATCAGCTTAAATAGCGGAGGTACAGGGAACATATTATCTTTTACAATATGCAGTGCGTCTATAAAGTGCAGGATCTTGGTCTGTGCGCCGCCACTGCAGTGGATCATCCCGTGGATATCACGCTGGTCAAAGCGGTCCAGGATATTTTTGATGATGGGTGCATAGGTCCGGGTTGGAGAGAGCACCAGTTTCCCGGCGTCCAGGGGAGCCCCTTCAACCTTGTCTGTCAGCCCTACTTTTCCGGAATAGACCAGGTCTTCCGGCACGGCTGGGTCATAACTCTCCGGGTATTTTTCGGCCAGGGATTTTGAAAAGACATCGTGGCGGGCAGAAGTAAGCCCGTTACTGCCCATCCCGCCGTTGTATTCAGATTCGTAGGTGGCCTGCCCGTATGAAGCCAGGCCGATGATGACATCCCCGGCTTTGATATTGGCGTTATCGATCACCCGGCTGCGCGGCATGCGGGCGGTAACGGTAGAGTCTACAATAATGGTTCGCACCAGGTCTCCAACATCGGCGGTCTCGCCCCCGGTCAGGTGGATAGTCACCCCATGTGCCTTAAGTTCTTCCACCAGTTCCTCGGTGCCCTGAATGATGGCCGAGATCACTTCCCCGGGTACCAGGTGTTTGTTCCGGCCGATGGTAGAGGACATCATGATATTATCGGTGGCTCCTACACAGAGCAGGTCGTCCAGGTTCATCACCAGCGCATCCTGGGCGATCCCTTTCCAGACGGAGAGGTCCCCGGTCTCCTTCCAGTACATATAGGCCAGGGAAGATTTGGTTCCGGCGCCATCTGCGTGCATGACAAGGCAGTGGCCCGGGTCGCCGGTAAGCTCATCAGCCACGATCTTGCAGAACGCTTTGGGAAAAAGTCCCTTATCAATGTTTTTGATCGCATTGTGCACATCTTCCTTGGAGGCGGAAACGCCCCTCTGGCTATATCGCTGGCTGTCTGAAGATCCCATGGTGTAGTTTTTGGCAAAAATAGCCTAAATGCAAGAAGCTGTGCAACAAAGCGCGGAAATATTCCGGCAATGGAGCACAGCTTGCATGGGTTGGTTAATTATTGTTACTGCCAGTCCGGCATATAAGATTCAGTAAATAGTTCGTCATCGTCCTGGGAAGTGTCAAAATCCCGCTTAAAGACCGTAGGAACAGCCCCGGTATTATTTGCAGCCCTGGTGAAGATGACGGCACCCTCAGAAGGTGAGAAGCGCGCATCAAAGTCGTTTTCCCCGTTCACTACATCCGTTTCTACCTGGGTTACGATAGCCGTAGCCGTAAAATAGATGAACAATCGGCTGGAGAACATACGGTAGATCGAATTCTGTGCTCCCGAGGTATCCAGGCTGTAAAGAATCTTGTCGCCATTAGCTGAAATATCCACACTACCGGCACCGCCCATCACGCTGTCCAGCACTACGGTTTCTTCTGAAGCCGTAGACAGTCGGTAGGTGAAGATCCGCACATTGTAGCCACTGAGATCGTTGGTTTTGATCAACAGCAAATCCTGGTCCAGCTCTGCCACGTCTACCTCTGAAATCAATGAACCGTCCGGGGTCTGGTAGATCATCGTAGTAGCCCCGCCATTGGGATTGATGCTGTATAATTTATCAAAGTTAGGATAGAGAATAGAGCCCCCGGAGTTGGCCCAGCTAAAATCCAGGTATTTCAGATTAAAGCCGGCGACAGGGATGGTACTGGTCACCTGCTGCACATCACTGCCATCCTCCTGCATCGTAAAAATATGGGTTTCCGCTCCTAAGGTGCGCAGGAAGGCAATCCGATTTATTTCGTTATTCCGCCTGGGTCGGAAACTGTTTTTTGTCTCTTCGGTCAGCTGGTACAGGTTACTATTCGGTTCACCTTCTGGGGAGGGGTCCTCGTTCCCTGAGAAAATAACGTTATTTCCATTTATTTCCTTCACCACCAGGTAAGGGTTATCGGGCGAAGTCAGGGTCGTAAACTGTCTTACCGAAGAAGTGACGGGGTCGGCCGTACCATCGCTCACCGAGACTTCCCAGAAATAATTTGTTGCCAGTTTCAGGTTATCCACAACCAGCATGGTATCTGAGACCACCTCGAAATTTTCGATCTCGTTGGTCTTGCCATTTCGCAGTTCCAGGGTATAAGTGAGTTCATCGTTATCCGTTTCGGAAGATTCCCAGATAAATTCTACCTCCAGCCCCAGTTCCTCCGCTCCATCTTCCGGGAAGACCAGTTTAGGAACTGCAGGAGCCTTATTCGTATCCGTTGATTTTGTCATTTCGAAGGCCACGATTGTCGTATCTCCTTCGGTGACCGCTGCTGCCTCGAACGCGGTAGTATACGTCTCCCGTTCGGCCTGTACCGAGTAATCATCGACCAGGATATCCCGCAGTACAAATTCCCCTTTATTATTCGTGACAGCCGTGGTAGACCCCGGGTTGGTAGTGATCTTTACACTATCCAGGGCTGCACCTGTCTCTTTGTCTATTACTGTTCCTTTGATAAATCCTTTACGTTCTTCATCCAGGGTGTCCTCGGTGCAGCTATAGATGGCTGCCAAGGCAATTAATACGATATAGAGTTTCTTAGTTTTCATTTTGCTGTACTGCTTTAGATTTGGATTTATTCTTATTACCCAGGTCAAAATAATAATTGAGTCCCAGGCCAAAATTGAAATAGGCATCGTCCCGTTTTCCCTGCACCTGGTGGTCCAGTTCGTCGGTAAACATGTAATTGTGCTCTGCAAAGAGGTTCATCCCCCAGTTCTCAGAGAGATCCCATTGGATCCCGGCACCGTACTGCACTTTGTAGAAATTAGATGGAAATGAAGTTTCCAGGTCCTTATTGGTACCTGCTTCCAGCACCAGCCCACCACCCCCATAGAGGTATGGCGAGAAATTATCATCGGGTAACACATTGAAACGACCATTGACATCCAGCTGCAGGAACTGGTTATAAAACTGTTCCCCGTTATTGAGTTCCAGGAATGAAAAGGAAGGGCCAAAACTCAGGTACTTGTTTAACCCGGCCTGGTATTCAAAGCGCATCATATAGCCCGGGTTCTTCTTAGCATAATCCCCGTTCATGAGTGTTACCCCGCCCACAGCACTGATCATATTGGCCGGTTTCTTACGCATGATGCGGTTGTATAACTCGATGGACTGCACTTCTTCTTTTTCTTTAAAATACCGGTTCACCAGCTGCTGATCAATATCCCTGCCCTGGTTAGAAGCCCAATAGCCTTTTTGGATTCCTTCTACGACCAGGTCGTAGACTGCCTTTTCAATAGCATCCTGTACGGCCAGTTGAACCGGTTCGTTCTGGGTGATCCCGGTCTCAGCCTCCAGCAGTCGCTGGAACTTTACAAAGCGGAAATAGTTGGCATCCAGAGCCTGCGAAAGAATGGTTTTGGATACATAGACCGTTTTCAGGATCTCCCCGTTACTGGTAGAAACTGCGCGCAGATAAATGGTAATCCTGTCCTGCCGGTAGCGGGACGAAGCGCCTACCCCAAAATACCGAGCTCCCACACCGCCGGTGATGATGTTTGTATCATAGGAAACGATCCCGCCTTCTAATAATAATCCTGCGTACAGTAAAGGAGGTAAGGGGGGTTCATTCGGATTCAGGTTCTTGATATATTCCTGCTTGGTGTTCCGGATGATATTACGCTCGGTGGAGAGGTTGCTCAGGTTTTCCCGTTCTATAGGGATAAAATAACCCGAATCTTCCAGGGCTTTGATCAGGATGGTGGTTGCTCCCTGTGTCACTGCGGTACTAAAGGTGCTCCCGTTCTCAATGGCTTTGTACTGCCCGGTCTGGTCGCTGAAATTATAGACGGCCACCTCTACCGGTTCCTGTGCAGGCGGGAGTTGTTTTAACAGGCTGGTACTACGGCTGGCCTCCCCCACCCGCGCAGCGGTTCGATCCAGGGGTTGGTTAAAAAAAGCACCACAACTGTACAAAAGGAATACCGCGGCGAGAGCGCCGAGTCGTTTGGTTGGTATCATAGGTTGTTTTTTAATTTGGGACAATTACCTGAGTCTGTTCTCCGGTGGCCGTATCCAGGATGTTAATCACCAATCCTTCATCAGACTGGAAAACCTCTATATTCAGGGTTCCAAAGGTATAGGTACCCGGTTCTGTAAAACCACCAATGGCATCGGATTGTTGCTGTAATAGGGAGCGTGAGATCTGGCTGAGCACCTGGTTGTTGATGTTTTCCCCGAACCGCTCCAGGTCGCTCTGCTGTTCCCTGGGATTTGTCGGAGCTTTCAGCTGGTTCTGGGCGGTAGCCGAACTGAGCATCCAGTTGTAGTTAAAATTGTTGCCCCCGAAAGCCGGGTTCAGCGGCTCGTAGGATAGTTGTTGGGCTGCCATGATGGACGTACTACCTAGGCAAGCCAAAATCAAAAAAGACCTGAGTTTTTTCATAATATCAATATCTGGTAAATTCTTCCTTTTGTTGTGCTAATCGCTGTAATTGACGCAGGGATCGTTGCATGGCGATGCCGGCCATTTTCTTCAAAAAATCCTTCCTGGGTTGTGAGAAGAAGCGCCATACCAACTGATCGCCTACTTTTACGCTGATCATGGTGGTCCTCCCCCTGCCGGGAACCTCGTCTATAGCGATATTCGTCTGGGATTTAATGCCCCTGTTAAAGTAATCACTGTAAAAATAGCGGTAGAAGTCGCGCCCGGCTTTGGTGATAGTATTCTCGATAACCAATCCGCCCAGCACAAAACCATCGTTGGGCTTGGCCTGGTCCTGGGATACCGGTTCCACTTCCTCCGGGATCATATCTTTTTCAGGGGTCCGCCCGCCCTTAGCCAGGTCCAGGCGGTCTTGCCCGATGGGATTGTTATCCTGGTCATAGATCACCAGGACGATAATGATCCTACCATCTGCATTGTAGTTGATCGCGGTAGTGGATAAGATCAATTTTTCGTTGGCTTTAAGGTAAAATCGATTCTCCTGGTTAGATTTAGAGGTATTGCCCTTTTCATCTTTTCGGAACACCATGAAATCATAGCGCAGGTTGTAATCTGAAGGGGTCATATTTTCGGCAGTGGCCTTAAAAGTGTAGAATTCACTGTTCTGTTCTACCAGGATCTTTGCCTTGACCTCCTTATTGTAAAATTGAGAATGGGCTACAGAACAAAGCAGCATCATAAAAATGATGCTTGCTAATTGTTTTATGTAATGATTCTTTCCCATTTGTCTTTGGCGACTTATTGAAAGCTACGGATGATCACTACCGGTGAAGCCGGTGTTTGACGAAATTGCAGGGATTCGGTCAGGCTGTTAGAGCCAAAGCGTTCAAAATATAAACCATCGCCCTGCTGGATCAGGTCCAGTGAAATATCCGCAGTGGGATCGATCACAAAATCCCGGATCGTATTAGCATCCCCATTCTGCTGCAGATCTGCAAATGCTGTTTTTGTATTATAAAACAAACCGGTCCGGTTAAAGTCCCCGTTCTGTTGTACTTTAATTTCGCTGGCTTCCGTATTGGTGAGAATGGCGGCCTGGTTAAATTCCCCGACCTGCCTCAGGAAAACACTGTTTCCCTGTAATTGTTCATTCCTGGGATTGGTTTCCGTGTTGATACCCAGCAGGCCCAGCACCTCAGGAGAGGTTTGCTGCAGCTCCAGGTCATCAGTTTCTTCATCATCGTCATCTTTATAGGTCTGTGCGCTTAGACACTGATGTGACAGAAAAAAAAGGAAAAGTACTGCTGTAAAAAACTGTAAACTTTTCATACTGTAAGTTATATTAAATTCTGTTTTCAGAAAAGGGGAAGAAGGGCAATGTATCGCCCTTCTCGCACCTTTAATCTAATATTCCGGTCTCCCGTAACATTTTAACAATCAGGACATACATCTTCAAGATCAAAATCCGGAACTGTATAATCCATATCCAGATTCATCTGTTCATCAAAATAACAATCTACGCCACTTGCCCCAAAATCTCCATCAGGCCCAAGCTGTAATATATCTGCCTGGTTTCCGGAAGAAGGTCCTAATAACCCCTGTTCAACACTATAACTCTGACCGTCATACTGCACCACCAGGGCTGCATTGTTATCTCCCCTTTGGGCGGTATAAGCAGTGTTAAAGTCACCGAACTGGTGAGTATTAACCATATTTCCTGTTCCTACCTGTGTAGAACCGGCAATATTTAAAAATCCAGTTTGTGTCTGTAAGGCCTTATTGCCTGATCCATCCTGCCAGATCCCGGCAAAATTAACCGCCCCATCCTGGACCTGTTTGGCATAATTATCCGCACCGGTTCCCGGGTGATCCTGGAAAATACCGGCAGTATTATATGCACCATCCTGCTCCTGCTCTGCATAATTACTGGCGTCAACAGCGCCACCCCACTGCACTATTTGAGCATTTTGACCAATACCATTTTGAGTTTGCTTAGCCTTAGCGCCGACAGATCGATCAAAAGATTGACCGGCGTAGAAAGGATCAATGTTGGGATCAAGAAGAGGGGCTCCGACAGCTGCAATAAAATCTACAAAGGGAACATGAGGCGATAAAACTGCCCCTTGTTCGATAGCTGCGTAATGACCATCTCCGCCTACCCCTGCCGTAGAATTCTGCATTTGCTTGGCCTGGTTATCATTACCGATCTGCTGGGTACTGGCAAGATTCCTGGCGCCCGCACTTTCCTGGGTTATAAACGATTCATTACGATTACCAATTTGCCGGTTCCAGGCTTCGTGACCGTCAGAATTCTCCGGTCCAGCATCCTGCAGGATCATTGATTTGTTAGCACTTCCCCTTTGACGCGTCCAGGCATCGCTGTTATCCCAGGTCTGCTGAATAGTGGCCTGGTGACGAGCTCCATCTTGCTCTATAGCAGCATAATTATCCTCGGCCTGGTTGGCAACACCTTGTCTGATAAGGGCCTTGTTATCGATACTAGTAAGATTATTCTGCCCCTGCCGGGTTACCGCGTTGTTGCGATCTCCTTCCTGACGGGTAGTAGACTGGTTCGTGGTACCACTCTGTAGCACCTCCGCAAGATTTTCAACCCCACTGGCAGCACTGACTGCCCCGGTTTGGCGTACACGGGCCTGGTTTCCCCCTAGACCGGCACCATTATCCTGGTTTGTATAAACCGACTGGTTAGTCCCGGCCTGGCGTACTCTGACACGGTTATCATCTCCATTTTGAATAGAAAGGCCGGTGTTGGCATCGGCATCTCCAGAAAGATTAGCAACTGCTGTTGCCACGGGCGCTGTACCCTGTGCGGGCCCCGGCGGATCTACGGTCACCTGCCCAAAGGCCAGGGTTCCAAATACGAGTGCAAAAGCACTAATTATATATTTTTTCATCTTATTATTTTTTTAAATGAGGGATGAGCACTTGCTGTGCTCCTTAAAGAATAGAAAGCCATAGCCCCAGGGATGGGGCTTATGGCATCACTCTATAATTCTAACAGTCATCACAAATATCCTCAATGACTACTGGTGGAACGTCATAAGTCATATCTAAGTTCATCGGTTCGTCAAATTCACATGGAATTGCTCCGGCACCGAAGTCCCCGTCAGGGCCCATTTGCAGGATATCGGCTTGATTGCCCCCTGCAGATGTATTGAAAATTCCAATGCCTACATTTTGTTCAACACTATAGCTTTGACCATCATGTTGTACAACTAATGCTGCGTTGGCAGCACCTTCTTGTCTGGTATTAGCGTAATTAAGATTCCCTCGCTGATGAATATTCAGTAAATGAGCATTACCATATTGAGAAGATAAAGCAATATTACCATCACCTTGTTGATCTTGTAATGCTTTATTTCCACCACTCCAACCAAGAACCTGGATTAGACCGGCATAATTATCATCTCCTGATTGACTTTGTTTTCCATAATTATTGCCACCCGATTGACCAAGCCCTGCTACATTTCCTGATCCAGAAAGTTGTTCTTGCTCTCCGTAGTTATCAACGCCATTCTGAATCATTTCTACGTTATTATCTTCTCCATATTGTGTTTGTTTGGCCTTATTGGAAGCAGTAGGGAAGGAAATAACATCATATGGAATTGGAATATTGCCAATAATATCCTCAATAACTGGTAAATCAGGATTTCCAGAAAATGTTGATGATTCTTGGATTACCGTAGCCGTATTACCAGGATTCCCAGTAATAGCTGAAGTCACCTGTAATTGCTTGATCTGGTTATTATTACCTACCTGACGTGCGAAAGCAGTATTCCTGCCCCCGGCTCCGCTTTGATCGATAGCCGTTTCATTCTCACTACCATCCTGATAACTGTAGGCTGAATGCCCATCGGTCTGATTAGGCCCGGCATCCTGTAGAATCATGTTCTTATTCCCAGTTCCATTTTGCTGGGTCCAGGCTTCACTATTATCATAGGTTTGTTGGGTGTGCGCAATGTTATTATCCCCGTCTTGTTCTATAGCCGCAAAGTTATCCTGGGCTTGCTGACCGGTTCCCTGGCGGATCCGCGCTTTATTCCCGGAACTCGCATCATTATTCTGTCCCTGGGCCGTAAAAGCGTCATTATAATCTCCCTCTTGTTTTGTAAAGGATTCATTAGCCGTACCGGATTGCTGTACCTCAGCTTCATTGCCAACGCCACTGGCTGCTTGGACTTCACCCGTCTGCATCAACCAGGCCAGGTTACCACCTGTTCCTGTTCCGTTATCCTGGGTGGTCCTGGCTGATTGGCTCGTTCCAGCCTGCCGCACCCGTACGCGATTATCATCCCCGTTCTGAATCGACAGCCCAGTATTGGCATCTCCATCCAGTGACAGGTTCGGCACAGGAGTAGCATCCGGAGCCGTTCCGGCCGAATTCGTAACCTGCCCAAAGGCAAGGCTTCCGATCATAAGTGCACATGCACTGAGTATATATTTTTTCATCTTATTATTTTTTTAAATGAGGGATGAGCACTTGCTGTGCTCCTTAAAGAATAGAAAGCCATAGCCCCAGGGATGGGGCTTATGGCATCACTCTATAATTCTAACAGTCATCACAAATATCCTCAATGACTACTGGTGGAACGTCATAAGTCATATCTAAGTTCATCGGTTCGTCAAATTCACATGGAATTGCTCCGGCTCCAAAATCACCGTTAGGACCCATTTGCAGGATATCGGCTTGATTGCCTCCGGCAGATCTGTCTAATGCAAACAATCCCGCATTTTGCTCTATACTATAACTTTGTCCGTCATGCTGCACCAATAAAGCAGCATTTCCTGCGCCATGTTGAACAGAAGTCCCAAAATTAAGATTACCCCTTTGATGGATATTCAAAAGATGCTCTGATCCCATCTGCGAGGATAAAGCTTCGTTTTCATCTCCTCTTTGATCTTGCAGAGCTTTATTAGCTGAGCCAGTTTGCGTTAGCCCAGCCCTATTGTCTGCACCCGTTTGGTATTGTTTGGCATAATTGGAAGGCTCACCGGTATAGTGATGTCCCTGAAATATAACAGCATCATTTCCGGAAGACCCAACATCCTGTAATTGTTCTGCATAATTACTGGCGTCGACATCACCACCCCACTGGGCTATTTCTGCCCCATTATTTTCTCCATACTGGGTCTGTTTTGCCTTATTACCCGCAGTAGGAGGATTAAACCACACTGTGTTAGCTTGAGGATCATAAGCAAGCATGTCTGAAGCAAATTGACTTAGGGAAGGAATTTCAAAGAAAGTACCTTGACTTACTGACCCACGATTTCCACTGGAACCAGAAGGCGCTGAAGTGACTTGTAATTGTTTAGACTGATTATCAAAACCTATTTGATAAGCTGTAGCCGTATTTCTTCCTCCAAGACCACTCTGATCAATTGAAGACTCATTTCTATCACCCTCCTGGTGATTAAAAGCAGAATGCCCATCGGTCTGATTAGGCCCGGCATCCTGAAGAATCATAGACTTGTTCTCATTTCCAACTTGACGAGTCCAGGCTTCACTATTGTCATAAGTCTGTCTAGTGAAAGCTATGTTATCATCACCATCCTGTTCTATGGCGGCGAAGTTATCCTGGGCCTGCTGACCGGTTCCCTGGCGGATCCGCGCTTTATTCCCGGAACTCGCATCATTATTCTGTCCCTGGGCCGTAAAAGCGTCATTATAATCTCCCTCTTGTTTTGTAAAGGATTCATTAGCCGTACCGGATTGCTGTACCTCAGCTTCGTTGCCTACGCCACTGGCCGCCTGTACTTCCCCGGTTTGCATCAACCAGGCCAGGTTACCACCTGTTCCTGCTCCGTTATCCTGGGTAGTCCTGGCTGATTGGCTCGTTCCAGCCTGCCGCACCCGTACGCGGTTATCATCCCCGTTCTGAATCGACAGCCCAGTATTGGCATCCCCATCCAGTGACAGGTTCGGCACAGGAGTGGCATCCGGAGCCGTTCCGGCCGAATTCGTAACCTGCCCAAAGGCAAGTCCCCCGATCATAAGCGCTGCTGCGCTTAACATCACTTTTTTCATAATATATAGAGTTTAAAGGTTAAAATACACTTCTAAAAGCAGGGGAGCTTTTGATTGTTACAAGCGGGGGAGCTTTGGTTGGGTTGGTCCCGGATCCCGGGCATCAGCTGTCGACATAATATACCTAGCAGACCGATCGGTCATATAGGTTACTATAGCTGTACGAAGTAGGGTCCGGAGTGCTTGGGTGAACTCCGGGCATAGATAGGTTGTTCCTTTAAATTAAGATTGCGTGGGGTGCAATTGGAATGTTAGTTCTGGCCTGTCCTTTAAGGATCTCCATTTCGCTAACGGACATGAAATTGAAAAAATTTTTAGAGAATAGAATCTATTTTTCTTAATAATTGTTAAAAGGTCGGGTTTGCTCGATGAACTGCATACTCGATACTAAAAATTGATATATCTCTAATTTAAGAGGTGGTATCTTGAGAATTCGCTAAACAATCAGTTAATCCTATACATAACACAAAATTCATATTAAACTAACCTTAAGCTAAACCTCAGGAAAAAGCCCCTAATAAAGGGGCTTTTATACTATTTTCTATGTAGGCTTAGTTCTACACTAGCGGGTGAATAATAACTCACGGTACTTGGCCAGAGACCAGGATTTATCCTCTACGATTCGTTCCAGTCGGTCGGCATGGTAACGGATGTCGTCAAAATACCCCCTTACCGTTTCACAGTAGGCATCGGCCTTTTTGTGGATGTCATCCATAGTATTGGCACGCCTCCTGGCATCAGTCATCGCATCGGTATGCTTTTTCAGTTCTGAAATATGCTCCCCTATCTTCTCGATGATCTCCAGCTGCCCTTCAGACACCTTCTTGTGGGCTGCCCCGTAGATCTCCTTTAAACCGGTCACGTTGCGGATCAGTTTGTTCTGGTATTCTACCGCAGAAGGAATTATATTATTATAAACCAGCTCAGTAAACACCCTGCCCTCTATCTGTATCTGGAAGATATAGGTCTCCAGCTCCACCTCGTGGCGGGCGCGGACCTCGGTCTCGCTCATCACCCCGATCTCGTCAAAAAGGTCTATGCTCTCTTTACTGGTCAATACTTTGAGCGCCGAAGGCGTAGTCTTGTTGTTACTGAGCTTCCTGCGCTCGGCTTCCTTTTCCCATTCGTCACTATACCCATCCCCGTCAAAACGAATGCGCTTGGACGATTTGATATACTCACGGAGCACATTAAAGATCGCCTCATCCTTTTTCAGTTTCTTCTTTTTGATCAGCGAATCCACCTCCTTCTTAAATAATCGCAACTGTTTAGCCACGATCATGTTCAGAATGGTCATGGGCCTGGCACAGCTGCTCTTGGAGCCTACCCCCCGCATTTCGAATTTGTTTCCCGTAAAAGCAAAGGGAGAAGTACGGTTCCTGTCTGTATTATCCAGTAGTACATCGGGGATCTTACCCACCACGTTCAGTTTCAGCTCCGTTTTTTCTTCAGGAGATAACTTCCCTTGGGAGACACCCTCCAATTCATCCAGTACCGCACTTAATTGCGTACCGATAAATATAGAAAGGATGGCCGGCGGTGCTTCGTTGGCTCCCAAGCGGTGATCGTTACTGGCAGATGCAATGGAAGAACGTAATAGTTCTTCGTATGTATCTACTGCTTTGATCGTATTTACGAAAAAGGTCAGGAATTGCAGGTTCTTCATTGGCGTAGAACCCGGGCTTAATAAGTTAGTACCGGTATCTGTTGCCAGGGACCAGTTGTTGTGCTTCCCGGAACCATTGATTCCCGCAAAAGGTTTTTCGTGAAAGAGGACCTTAAAATTATGGCGGTCTGCTACCTTGTCCATCACGTCCATCAATAAAAGGTTGTGATCCACGGCCAGGTTGGCTTCTTCAAAGACCGGGGCCAGCTCGAACTGGTTTGGCGCCACCTCGTTGTGACGAGTCTTTACCGGGATACCCAGTTTCATACATTCCAGCTCCAGCGACTTCATGAATTCCAGCGCACGCTTGGGAATCACCCCAAAATAATGATCATCCAATTGCTGCCCTTTAGCGGCCAGGTGCCCTACAAGGGTACGGCCGGTTAGCAACAGGTCGGGGCGGGAATTCGCAAGGGCCTTATCCACCAGGAAATACTCCTGTTCCCATCCCAGGGTTGCAGTGACCTTGCTTACGTTCTTATCAAAATATTTAGCGACTGCCGTTGCAGCCTCATCTACGGCACTCAACGCGCGCAATAAAGGTGCCTTGTTATCCAGGGCTTCACCCGTATAGGCTACAAAAATGGTAGGGATACATAAGGTATCTCCATACAAAAACGCCGGTGAGGTAGGATCCCAGGCTGTGTATCCCCTGGCCTCGAAAGTATTCCTGATCCCCCCGGAAGGAAAACTGGAAGCATCCGGCTCCTGTTGTACCAGCTGGCCTCCACCGAATTTTTCAAGTGCTCTCCCGTCGTAATCCATATCAAAAAAAGCGTCGTGCTTCTCTGCAGTTGCCCCGGTCAGGGGTTGAAACCAGTGGGTATAATGGGTCGCCCCCATACTGATAGCCCAGGACTTCATCCCTTCGGCCACCTGGTCTGCCATTTTACGATCGATCTTATTCCCGGAGTGCATAGCCCCTTTAACGCTTTCAAAAGCTTCCTTGGTCAGGAACTGACGCATGCGACTTTCATTGAAAACATGGGATCCGAAAATCTCGGATCGGCGTCCATCGTGCCGATCCGCAATTTTTTCCCGGTTATAACTTTCCTGTATGGCTTCGTATCTGATTTTAGACATCTATATGTGTTTAATGGTTTTGATTCCAGCTAAATTAAGCATTTCCAATTTTAATGGGGTGAAATTTAATTTTTCGCAATACACCCCAAAAAAAAGGGGGGTGTTGATAATTATGTCGATATTTTTGATATTTACCCCTATAATTTGCGAAGGTATGTAATGAAAATACATATTTTTGACCCATCATGTAATTTAATTGATGGTATTATGAGTAAAGCAAAACTAGAGTACATTTGGCTGGATGGTTACACGCCCACCCAGGAGTTACGAAGCAAGACAAAAGTAGTTGACGGGTTTGACGGCAAACTGGAAAGTTGCCCGATGTGGTCCTTTGACGGTAGTTCTACCTTACAAGCAGAAGGAGGTTCCTCTGACTGCCTGTTGAAGCCGGTAGCGATCTACCCGGATCCTGAAAAGAACAACGGGTGGCTGGTTATGACCGAGGTACTGAATGCAGACGGAACCCCGCATGCTTCTAACCACCGTGCGAAAATTGATGATGACGACAATGATTTCTGGTTCGGCTTTGAACAGGAATATTTTTTAATGGATACCGAAACCGACCTTCCACTTGGATTTCCAAGAGGCGGGTTTCCCGGTCCACAGGGACAGTACTACTGCTCTGTTGGCGGACGCTATACCTGGGGGCGCGACTTCGTAGAAGAGCACCTGGACATTTGCCTGGAAGCGGGATTGAACATTGAAGGGATCAACCAGGAAGTAGCCCCTGGACAATGGGAATTCCAGAATTTTGCCAAAGGAGGAAAGAAAGCCGGGGATGAACTGTGGGTGGCCCGTTACCTGCTGAACAGGCTTACAGAAAAATACGGTTATTATATAGAACTGCACCCGAAACCTGTTAAAGGTGACTGGAACGGAAGTGGCATGCACGCCAACTTCTCTAACACAACCCTGCGTACCGCCGGGAGTAAAGATGTTTACGAAGCTATCTGCGAGGCATTCCGACCTACTGCAAAAGACCATATCAAGGTTTATGGTGCACACAACGATCAGCGCCTGACCGGTGCGCACGAGACGCAGTCAATCAACGAGTTCTCTTACGGGGTCTCTGACCGTGGAGCATCAATCCGTATCCCGATTGCCACCGTAGAGAGTGGCTGGAAAGGATGGTTGGAAGACAGGAGGCCCGCTTCTAATGCCAACCCATACGAAGTTGCAGGACGAATAATCAAAACTGTAAAATCTGCGAAAGTAGAGGCTGTTGTCAGTTAATTAGAAGAAACTATCATAGCTTAAAGAAACCCCGGAAATCTCGGGGTTTTTTTATTGGAATGATACATAAAGGAATACAGCATAGCCTAGAATCAGCACAATACCATCGCGCCATCCCAGCCGAAGGCCCCTGGGCAGGAATACCAGGGGTAGTACCAGGAAAGAGAATCCTAGCATCCAGAAGATATCAGACCTCAACAATTCGTCATCCAGGACGTAGACAGGGGTGATCACCGAGGTAACCCCCATGACTGCCAACAGGTTAAATATATTGGACCCCAATAAGTTACCCAGAGATATGGACTTCTCTTTTTTGATGACTGCGACTACGGAAGCCGCCAATTCCGGGATACTTGTTCCTACAGAAACGATAGATATCCCGATTAAACGTTCACTGACCCCAAAAGCGGAAGCGACCCCCACGGCACCGTTGATCAACAATTCGGACCCGGCCCAAAGGGCTGTTCCCCCGATCCCGAGGAACCATACGATTTTATAAAGAGGTAGCGGAATATCATCTTCCAGCAGGTTATCGGCAACGGCCACTTTCTGGAATTTCAGCAGGTAGACCAGGAATATAAATAAGCTGACAAGCATGATGGTCCCTTCACCACGGGTCAGTTCCCGGTCAAAAAAGATAAAACCGAAGAACATCAGGGAAGCCAGCATGACCATGGGCCAGTCGACCGTATAAAAGCTTTTGCGCACCTCTATATTTCCCAGTGAAATAGTAATAGCGAGTACCAGGCCCAGGTTCGCGATATTGGACCCCACCACGTTCCCGAGAGCCAGGTCGGGGAAGCCGTTGAGGGCCGCGTTAACACTGACGATAAGTTCAGGGGCTGAAGTAGCAAAAGACACCACCGTCATCCCGATAACGATCCGTGGTATGTCTAATTTTAGAGAAAGGGCCACTGCAGCCTTCAATAACCAGTTCCCCCCGAGGATAAGGATCAGTAGACCTGCCAGGATAAAGAGGGAATTCATCATACACAAGAATACCTAAAAAATTAGATTGCCATAATGATAATCATCAAAATCAGGATTTTGATGATGAATTCGCCCTTGATGTTGTGAAATTACATAAAATTACCCCTATGATTATTACATTTTGAAACTATAAACACACTTAAGCATAACATATGAGAACTTAAACCAAGACTATAATGTAAATATTAAAATAGTTATGATTTTTATACTTACAATTATGTATGCAGTTTCATAGATTAAGCCTAAAATCTTTGGAGCCAGGATTTACTTTTCTATATATTTTCTAAACCGAAACCAATAAATAACCTAAAAACAGAAGTAGTATGATCACCCTGGCAAAGTTAGTATTGACTCTTTTAATCTTTTTAATCGTTATTTTAGTCTAGCGATAGGGAAAGCACCTTTATCCGAACTGTGATAAAGGTTTTTCTGCATGTACGAATTAGTGAATATGAAAAAGAGTTTCTTTAAAATGCTGGCAAAGCTCAACAAGTGGTTGTTGCCGTCATACAGTAAGCGTAACCTGGATCTCTCGAAGGCCAGTAAATTCCAAATGGCTGTAATCGGATGGCGGTATTACGTGGTACGCCAGGCACTGGATTAGAACTCCATCAAGGAGGCGACTTTAAACCCATTGAGCTTTTCTATCCCTTTCAATGATTTTATTTCCAACAGGAAAACACATTGCACCACTTCTCCCCCCAATTGCTCCACCATATCACATACTGCCTTTGCCGTACCGCCGGTAGCCAGTACATCGTCGTGGATCAGCACGCGGTCTCCTTTACTAATACTGTCTGTGTGCATTTCCAGGGTATCGTCTCCGTATTCCAGGGAATAGCTGGCGGTAATGGTATCATGGGGAAGTTTCCCGTTCTTCCGGACCGGGATGAAGCCGGCCTGCAGCCTCGCCGCCAGCATGGGCGCAAAGAAGAATCCCCGGCTTTCCATTCCAACCACATAATCAATTTTCTGGCTTTCCAGAAGTTGCAGCATGGCTTCGTTGGCTTTTAGCAATGCCTCGGGGTTCTTAAGTAAAGGGGTAATATCCTTAAAGAGAATACCTTGGGTGGGAAAATCCTTGACATCGCGTACAAATTTCTTAAAATCCATTTTTTTGGGCTGCTGTTATTTTGCCCTAAAAGTAAAAAGAAATATATTTGCAGCCCGAAATGATTGAAAGGTCGCTTCGGGAAACACCAAAACGGCCTCGTGGCGCAACTGAATAGCGCATCTGATTACGGCTCAGAAGGTTCCAGGTTTGAATCCTGGCGAGGTCACCACCCGAAACCCCTGTAAACACAGGGGTTTTTTAGTATCTGCACTATTCCTTTTCCCTGTATAATTTACATTTTTTTGCACGCAAATTGTACGATTTACCGTAAATTTTCTACAATTTTGTACGCAAATTGTACGATACTCCTTAATTTTTCCCCACCGTACAATTAGTTACCAACCTAGAATTATGGAAATAACTGGAAAAGAAATTATTGACTATCGCAAAGTGAATAAACTCAAGCAAGATGATTTGGCATCTATACTTGGAGTGGCGGTAAGGACTATCCAAAATTATGAAGCAGGAGGGAAAATCCCACAATCACGAAAGTCACAGTTAAAAAGTCTGTTACACGAAAATAAAAGAACTACTAAAAAGCTTCAAGAAATAGATCTTGATGAATTAATTCAATGGTTAACCTTACACAGGGAGCAATTAGAGTTAAATCCAAAATGGAACGCCTTTATTAAGAGAGAAATTAAAGAAAAATTAAACTCAGCATTAAATAAAATATAATTCTTTTAAACTTAAATTGACATTACTAAACTTTTGTGAAGCTTATAAAGGATGCATTTGGTACTTCTGAGTACGCATCAGATGCATTATATCCACCTGGTTTAAATTGATCTCCATGATATATTTTTTCTAAGGTTATATTTTTAAATAAGTAGTAAGAGGTGCTTGCAATACATCAAATTACATGAAAAATCTTTTTGGGTCGAATACTTTCTGGGGAATAACAGGATTAATAGTGGCCATCCTTTTATTCTTTATTGGTTATTACCTAGGAGATAAAAAGCGAGAACCAGTTTATGCCATTAAAAAGGAACCGTCATTAATATTTGACAAAAATAATTCCGCTCCGAATATTAAACTCTATGCTAACGATTCGACCTTAATTGTAGATAATGTATATGTCACTAGTATAGTTATTTGGAACAACGGAGAATTAGAGATTAAAAAGTCAGACTTACGAAAAGACTTCAAGATCTATATTACAGATGACGCTAAAATTCTAGATTATAAAATTACGCATGAGACACATCCAAATTTGAGTAATTTCCGAATTAAAAAGATTAAAGAGTTTTTAATATTGGACTGGGATTATTTCGATCCTAATTTTGGAGTTGAATTGCAAATTACTTACACCGGCAACGAAAAAAGTCATGCTATAGCTGATGCCTATGTTTTAAATGCAGAACTAAAACAAGTCTTTCCTAAAACCCCATCAAGTAAGAAAGAAATGTTAACAGTAATTCTCGCTACCTTGTTTTTGAATATTACCTTTCTACTTGTTTTAAGTTTTCAAAGAGGTTTAGAAATTAAAGATAAAATAATAGCTAGACTGGATGAAAATTATAAAAAGCCTATGAAGAGTAATATTTTATGGTCTCCTAGAGTAATTATTCTAATTTATGTATCCGCAGCTACAATAATTTTATGTGTTTACCTCTATAAGGAAGTTATTGATAAAACTGAATTGCCTTTTTAATTAGAAATATCATTTGCGGTTGCCTTGAAATATAATTTTCCTACAAAATCCATTTATAATAAAGTAAATTATTGCGCTATAAAACACCCGAAATAATGCGTTATTTTTTGTACTTAAATTGTACGATAAATGATAATTATCCTCTTCAGGCATTGTAATCATTGACGGTGTAGCCCTAATTACGGCTCAGAAGGTTCCAGGTTTGAATCCTGGCGAGGTCACTTAAGCATCAAAAGCTCGCACGCAAGTGCGGGCTTTTTTCATTTTCCGAGGCCGGGAGTTCGCTCCCAGGCTGAAGGGGAATGAAGAAGGCCATGCAGACCGCAGGGCTGCAGCTTTTGATGTAGACTACGGGAAAGCCAGAATGCGCCGAAGGTGAATCCTGGCGAGGTCACTACAAGCAGAAAGTCCATCACCTAAGTGATGGATTTTTTGTTTTACGGAACATTGAAAGCTTTGCTTTCAGAATGTGTAGTAAAACGAAAAGACATGGGCGGCAGCCCATGGACTTTCTATTTGCAAAGGGGAGTAAATCAGGATCATGAAATAATCCTGCCTTCGCTAAAGCTACGTCTGGCAAGCCTGGCGAGGTCACGACACTCACAAAACCCTGCACGCAAGTGCGGGGTTCTTTATTAGGCACCGGCGTCGAAAGCCACGCTTTCGTAAGACGGGGACGAAGAAAGAAGCACAAAGCCGAATGGCTTTAAAGGGTTTTGTATTTGCAACATTGGGCACAAAGGATCACGAGTGAAGCGAGTACTCCTCGTGAGGTCATTTTAAATAGAAAGTGTCTTCTGATTTTCTCTAGATAGATTTGCTATTCTTTCTTTAACGTAGGATATTCCACCCCTATCTGCTCTAAATAAGTATCATATTTAGTTTCATCGTAATAGAATTTTTTTAACTGAGCTCTGTATTGATCTTGTTTATCCTGATTTAAATAAATTGGCGGCATATCAGATTCAGAAATCATAGGCTCAAATTTCGATTCCTTAGTTTGTTCATTATTGAAATAATCCCATGCCTGCCTCAGTAATTCGGGCTGGGTGAGAAAATCAATTATGGTCATGGCTTCTGCTTTGGCTCCTGCTACCACACCTTTATGTGCAATGGGGGTAGCCATAGCAATGGCATTGCTCCAATGATGTCCCTGGAGACCGGGAATATTGGACGGAAAACGCATAGTCACCGTGGGTACTTTCCAGGAAATATCACCAATATCGTCAGAACCACCACTTACCGGATCTATAACCGGCAATCCAATGGTGTCTAGTTTTATGGCCAAACCCTCAACTTCTTCAGAGTTTACTTCTGATTGAACGGCTTTGGCCAAAGTCTGATCAGCCTCCGACCACTCGGGCAGCCCCACCTGCTTAATGTTTTCGTACATTGTTTCTGCAATCACTTTATTAAAGTGCCGAGGCCAGGCAGCACCCAATACCTTTGAAGTCATTTTGGTACCGGTCATCAACGCAGCCCCTTTGGCCATATCATTAGCCGTAGCATACATATCCATAATTCCCTTATAGGTAATATCTCTGAAATAAAACCAAATAGAGGCCTTAGAAGGCACTACGTTCGGCTGATCTCCCGCGTCCGTAAATATGGAATGCGACCGTCTTAACGGATGTAAGTGTTCTCGCTTATAATTCCATCCAATATTCATCAGTTCAGCAGCGTCCAGGGCACTTCGGCCTCTCCATGGTGAACCAGCGGAATGTGCCGCTTCACCTTTAAAAGAATATTCAACTGAAATAAGACCTGTGCCACGAGCGGGACCGTAGGAAACACTTAGATTATTGCTCACATGGGTAAAAATGCACATATCGATATTGTCAAAAAGACCATCACGAACATACCATGCTTTGGCAGCTACCAGCTCCTCAGCAATACCCGGCCACACGACTAAAGTGCCGCCAATATTTTCCCGCTCCATAATCTTTTTCACAGCTAAAACCGCAGTAATGTTTAATGGAATTCCGGCATTATGGCCCTCACCATGCCCAGGAGCACCATCTACCATGGGTTTGTGATAGGCCACTCCCGGATATTGTGAAGCTTTGGGAATGCAATCGACGTCACTCCCAATAGCAATCGTAGGTCCCTCTCCGTTACTCCACTCTGCAAACCAGGCAGTTGGAATTCCGGAAATAGAGTTTTCTATCGTAAAGCCATTGTTCTCTAAAATACCAGTAAGATACTTTGAACTTTCTACCTCTTGAAAACCAAGCTCTGCAAAGCTGAATATTTTGTCTACCATTACCTGGGCTTGTTTTTTGTCCGCATCGACCAAGGCAGCGACTTCTGCTTTTAATTCATTGATCTGTTCCTTGGAAAATGATTGCTGCGCTGTAGCACTAGTGCCGATAAGCAATAGAAGTGTTAGGGATAATTTGAAGATGTTCATAGGATAAGGTTTGAATTACTTTTTGAAAGAGAGTAACGAATATAAACTATATATAGAACTTTTCATTGGATGCAGTATGGCCTGCCCGAATAAGCCGCAAGGCATGGGCGGGTTTGCAGTTTGCAGTTTGCAGTTCGCAGTTCGCAGTTCGCGGTTCGCAGTTTACAAAAAAACTGCTTTTCCATATACCCAGAACTTCTATCACCTACACCTACCAGTCCCTTGGTAGCTGTGTAACTTTGTCCCTTTGTCCCCCTGTAACCATACAACACCCGCCCGACTGAACGTCTTTCGGTCAGGTTGTAACTAAACAGACTGCAAGCTTTTTGCATTGAAATCTTTTATCTTGACTCCGGGGCGGGGTTAAGAACCCCGGCCTGAATAGAAGCGCATCTTACTGCATGCTTCCTGCAGGGAACTGCTATAACCTTGAACCGGGGTGGAGCCAGAGGCTTCTGGTTAGCGGTTAGCGGTTAGCGGTTAGCGGTTAGCGGTTAGCGGTTAGCGGTTAGCAAAACAAATCTTTCCATATAAAAAAATTGCAATCCCCTATCCCCTCTTGTCCCTATGTCCCTCCCGCCCGAACGTGCCGTTTGGTACGGGCGGGTTGTACCTATGTACCTGTGTAACTTTGTCCCCCTGTAACCTTGTAACCTTGAAATCGTGTCACTCTCAAATATTCCTCAGATCTTCGCCTGGTAGGTAAACAGGTCGTGGTAGCGACCGCCGGCTGCAATCAGAGTATCATGATTGCCGGTCTCGGCGATCCGCCCGTTCTCTATGACCAGGATCTGGTCTGCCTTCTTAATAGTACTCAGCCTGTGGGCAATGATGATCGTAGTCCGGTCCTTGATCA
The DNA here is from genome assembly GCF_028464225.1 of Zeaxanthinibacter sp. PT1. Taxonomy (GTDB): domain Bacteria; phylum Bacteroidota; class Bacteroidia; order Flavobacteriales; family Flavobacteriaceae; genus Zeaxanthinibacter. The sequence goes on along the minus strand of NZ_JAQPCN010000005.1, from coordinate 113,229 downwards.
ATTCCTGTAAAGACCGCTGTATGAGACCTTCGCTCTCCGTGTCCAGGTTAGAGGTAGCTTCATCCAGGATGATGATCCGGGGGTCTGCCAGTATCGCCCGGGCGATCGAGATCCGCTGCCGCTGCCCCCCTGATAATTTTACCCCGCGTTCCCCGATCAGGGTATCCAGCCCATCGTCAAACCTATCGGTAAACTCGTTTACATAAGCCGCCTCTACGGCAGCCATCAGCTCTGATTCACTGGCATCGGGCCTTGGAAATAATATATTCTGCCTGATGGTACCTTCAAATAAAAATTCGTCTTGCAGCACTACCCCCAAATTCTTGCGATAACTGCTGAGTTGTACGGTAGTCATATCATGCCCATCGATGAATACGGTTCCTTTGGTCGGAGTTAAAAAACTGGAACAGAGTCCGGCTATGGTCGATTTCCCGGAACCCGAACCGCCTACCAAGGCAATCACTTCTCCCGGCATGACTTCAAAACTGATATCATGAAGCACCTGCTTGCCTTTTTCATAAGAAAAGCTCACCTCATCCAACCTGATCTTGCCCTGTATTCCATCGAGCACCACAGGACGGTCCATCATTTCGTCCTCGGTGGTCATATTCATCAATTCCTCAGTACGATCCAGGCCTGCAAGCGCTTCGGTCAATTGACTTCCTATATTACTCATTTGCACAATAGGAGCAATCATGAACCCAAGGAGCAACGTAAACAAGAGAAAGTCGCCTGTTGTCATGGAGGACTGGATCATATAATAACCCCCGATGCCCATAATTCCCACAGAGGCCAGCCCCAGTAAGAATGTTGACGAACTGGTCATCAGGGCAGTTGCGGTAAGGCTCTTTTTTACATTCTGAAAAAGTCTTTCTACTCCTTCTTCAAAGATCAGGTGTTCCTGTGCCTCGGCATTAAACCCCTTTATCACCCTTACCCCGGCAAGGGTTTCCGTCAGTCTGCCGGTCACTTCCGCATTGATCTTCCCACGCACACGGAATATCGGCCGAATATATTTAAACGCTTTTAAAGCCACGTACCCGAATATCGCCACGGGCAGAAAAACAAATAAGGTCATCCAGGGATTAATATTAATCAATAACAACAGGGAGATTACAGCCGTAATTGTACCACCCACCAACTGCACGAGCCCGGTCCCGATGAGATTCCTTACTCCCTCCACATCAGACATGATACGGGATACCAGGGCTCCTGATTTATTGTTGTCAAAAAAACTGATCGGCAGGGATAACACCTTTTTCTGAACCTCTGCCCTGAGCTCACTGATCAGGTATTGCGCCTGCACACTCAATAACCTGGTAAGTAGAAATGAGGTCACTGCCTGCACCAGCAAGGCAAGCCCCACCATCCATAAAAGCGTATAAAGCCCTTGCATATCCTTGTTGGGCACAATGACATCCAACAACTCTTTGGATTTCAGCGGCAGTACGAAGCCTGCCAACCTACCGATAACAATAAGTATAAGGCCTACAAACAAAAGGTTTCGCCTGGGCCAGACAATACTTCTGAAAGCCGAAGCCAGAGTAACTTTTCCTTTACTTTTATCTTTGTCAATCATAGCTGACAAAGATAGCTTTAAGAGTTAATATATACTCCTGGTAATTAGGGGAAGAGGCTTTCGTTATTGGAAGTCAATTTAGAAATATAGAAAAATGTGAAAATGCAGAGTGAGAAACTTTTCAGACAAGTCAGAATAAAGCATCAACAGTACAAATTAACAGCTTGGTGTAAACTCCAACCGGATACATTAATGCTATTACTTCACATCAAGTAGAACTCTATTGGTAATATATTCCCAGATGGTTGGGTGCGAATACATGGAATCTTCAGTAGTAGCGAGATCGGTATCGTGCGTTTCATTGCCATTGAGCATGTCTTCTATGGCTCTTTTATACAAGGGTAATCCTTTAACTAATTGCAGATAGGGATAGGTATAGTAATTATCCTTGTCAGTAATGGCTATGGTATCCTGGTACAAAATTCTCCCGGTATCAATACCTTCGTCTATCTTGTGCACTGTTACTCCACAATGCGCAAGGTCTTTTCGTACCAAAGCCCAATACGCTCCATGCCAGCCACGGTAGCCCGGAGTAATCCCGGCATGAATATTTATAAAATCAGCCTGGGTCGTCTGTAAGGTTTTGCCGGACAGAATACGCGTATTGACCACCCCGACCACCTCCGGATCAAGTTCTTTTAAGGCTGAAATACACAGGTCCGAATTAACAGAGGGAACTCTCAGTATTTTGCTTTCAGGAATAGGTGTACTGTCAAGATTACCTTCTACTACTATCTCTTCAAAACGCTTTCTGGAGGACCATCGCAAATATGGAACTATAAAAATCCTGTTTAACACCTGCCCTATGACTTTTATCCAACCTATGTTTTTGATCCTCCGTTTTAAAAAGGTCGATGTACTGATAGGTTTCTCAATGATGACCTTGTCAATATTTATTCCATGATGCATTAAATAATTATATACCATGACCGGGTAATCTCCCTCTCCAACCAGCATCACTACCTTTCTGCTAAACTTATACGACATAGCATACCATGAATTATAGCGTTATTCTTCTCGGTCCCAATTTAAAAAGCCCCTGAAAGACAAACGTGCGCTATACATTTAGCTTTTTGCCAGCTTGAAAATTGAATTAGCAGGTCGTGTTTTCCCAAGTTAACCGCCAGGCATAGAAAGCATTTGCTAATCTATCATTGGTTTAAATTATTGTTAAATAGTAGCAATGCTTATTTTTATGATAGTATTACTATTATATTTGCAGGGTTTACTATGAAAAGCCTCTCTTTACATATCGATATAGACCCGGCATTCTACTGTAAGAACCCAGACACCACTGAACTTGGTCGCAAGATCATTACACAGAGCATCGAAATGATCGACACCTTGGGTTTTGAAGCTTTCACCTTTCGTAAACTCGCTAAAACTATCGGTTCCACTGAAAGTTCTATCTATCGTTACTTTATAAATAAGCACGCATTACTCGCTTACCTCTTTAGTTGGTACTGGAGCTGGAAAGAATACCAGTTGGTCTTCGCGACCAACAACATGGATGACCCCCTTGCAAAACTTAAAGAAGCGATCCGTATCTTAACTGATGAAGTAACAGAAGACAGTGCGGTATCCTATATCAACGAGGTGACCTTAGATCGTATCATTATAGCCGAAGCTTCTAAGGTCTACCTGACTAAAGAAGTAGATACTGAGAACGAAAAAGGTTACTTCAGAGTTTATAAACGGGTTGTAGGGAGAGTGGGGTCTTTTGTACTGGAGAACAATCCGGATTACCAATTTCCACATATGCTTGTTTCAACCATAATAGAAGGTTCCCATGCCCAACGCTTTTTTTCTGATCATTTACCTAGCCTCACAGATACTGAAACCGGGAAACAGAATATTGTTCGGTTTTACACTGAAATGACCATTAAAGCCATTAACCGTTGAGATTATTTTATTCTATAACCGATTAACTGAAAGGCTGATGAAAAGTAAAATCATGACTCCCTGGATCCGGTTTGTAAGCTTGTTAAAGCTAGACAGAAAGGATCTTCGCCAATTATTCCTATATGCCATTCTCGCCGGTGTGGTCGCCTTGTCCCTCCCACTGGGAATTCAAGCCATTATAAACCTGATACAAGGAGCACAGATCTCAACTTCATGGATCGTTCTTGTTGTGCTTGTTACCATGGCGGTAGCCTTCCAGGGAATACTGCAGCTGATGCAGCTAAGGATCCTTGAGAATATACAGCAGAAGATCTTTATCCGATCCTCCTTTGAATTCGCCTATCGGTTCCCGAAGATCAGGACCATTGAACTGCGTAAATATTATCCGCCGGAATTAGCCAACAGGTTCTTTGATACGCTTACTGTTCAGAAAGGCCTATCCAAGATCCTGATTGATTTCCCGGCCGCCCTGCTGCAGATCCTATTCGGACTCTTGCTGCTCTCTTTCTACCACCCTTTCTTCATTCTCTATGGCCTGCTGCTGATCGGCCTGGTTTACCTGCTTTTTCAATTCACGGCCGCGAAAGGACTTGCGACCAGCCTTGAGGAGTCTAAGAGCAAATACAAAGTAGCACACTGGATACAGGAAGTTGCCAGGTCCCTGATGAGCTTTAAACTGTCCGGGGTTACTTCCCTGGCCATGAACAGGAATGATAAACTGACCGTTGATTACCTGGATTCCAGGGAAGGTCATTTTAGAATCCTGCTCTTGCAATTCGCACAATTTATAGGGTTCAAGGTACTGGTTACCGCAGGACTGCTTCTTATTGGCGGACTCCTGGTACTGAACCAGCAAATGAATATTGGGCAGTTTGTCGCAGCTGAGATCATTATTCTTCTCGTAATTAACTCGGTGGAAAAAGTGATCACCGGCCTGGACACCTTTTACGACGTTCTTACCTCCCTTGAAAAGATAGGAGAAGTAGTTGACAAAGAATTGGAACCCCAGGAAGGGGAAGATCCTTTTGAAAGAGAAGTCCCATTTCACCTGGAGTTAGACGAGTTACGCTACAGCAGCCCGGAAGGACAGGATATACTGAAAGGAATTTCATTCGAGATCGACGCAGCTGACCGAATACTATTGCAGGGTGCATCCGGTTCCGGTAAAACAACATTACTCAAGATTATTTCCGGGGTACTGGAATACACTGGGGGAGCATTTTACATCAACGATCGCTCCTACAAAGGCGTCTGGCCAAACATATACCGATCTAAACTGGGACAGGTTCTCCCGGACCAGAGCCCCTTTGAAGGCACCATCCTTGAGAATATCACTTTTGGAAGAGAAGATATTTCTAACGAGGAAGTACACCATGTCCTAAGGCAATTGGAATTGCTCGATTTTGTACGAGAGCAACCCAAGGGTCTGAAGACAAAACTATATCCCGAAGGTCAATATATCCCCTACTCGGTGGCTATCAGGATCGTCCTGGCCAGGGCCATCGTTCACAAACCAAAGTTCCTGGTTTTAAAGGATCCCTTAGAATTGGTTGATAGTGCTATCGCCGAAAGGATCATTGAATTCCTCGCGGCACCGGAAAGACCCTGGGCACTGATCGTGGTCAGTCGCAACCCTTTATGGGAAAAGGCCTGTAATAGAATCATCCAGCTGGATGATGGTAAAATATTGACAAAATCCGGAAATCATGCTTAATATTTCACATAACAAGCTCAACCAGAAAGTGAAACTGGATCATTTTAAGTCGCATTCCAGGGTTTTCCACGAAAGGCACTATGCGGTTCTCAATAAATTCATCGCTGCCTTTTCACTGATCGCTATCATAGTTCTCTTCCTCCCATGGACCCAGAATGTTGCCGGGAGGGGGTTTCTCACCACCCTGACTCCGGATCTCAGGCCGCAGACCATTCAATCCCCTATCCCCGGGCGAATTGAGAAATGGTATGTCAGGGAAGGAGACTTTGTCAGCAAAGGGGATACCATACTGTTCATTTCAGAGATCTATACAGAATACCAGGACCCCAAACTTGTAGAACGGACAACCCAGCAGCGTGAGGCTAAACAACGTTCGGTTGGATCTTACCAGGATAAAATCCGTGCCCTGGACCAACAAATAAGCGCCCTGCAGAAAGAGCGTGAGCTGAAACTTTCACAAGCAAGGAACTACCTCAAGCAAGCCAGGCTTAAGGTAAAAAGCGATAGTATTGACCTGGAAGCTGCCAAAACAAATATAGCCATTGCAGAACGGCAATTTGACCGGACACAGACCCTGCAACAGGAAGGTTTTAAGGCGGTAACCGATGTAGAGGAAAAGCGACTTAAACTACAAGAGACCCAGGCTAAACTGATCTCACAGGAGAATAAATACCTGGCCAGTCAGAATGAAGTGCTGAATGCTGAAATGGAGATCGCAAGGATTGATGCCGAATACACCGATAAGATCTCAAAAGCCAGGAGTGAAAAATATTCAGCAGCATCGGGGCAATTTGAGACCGAGGCAGAGGTGAGTAAGCTGGAGAACCAGGAGAGCAATTACCGGATCCGCAGTTCACAGTATTATATCACCGCACCCAATAATGGTTATATCAACAAAGCCATAAAATCCGGGCTTGGTGAGACGATCAAACCCGGGGAGAAACTCGTTCAGATTATGCCAACCGGTTATGACCTGGCGGTTGAAACCTATATAGAACCCATAGACATCCCGCTGATCCAGATTGGTGAACCGGTTCGTGTACAGTTTGATGGATGGCCTTCTATCTTTTTCAGCGGCTGGCCCAATGCATCGTATGGCACTTTCGGCGGACAGGTGGTCGCGATTGAAACCTTTATCAGTGATAATGGTAAATTCCGAGTGCTGATAGCCCCCGATCCGGATGACAGGCCATGGCCCGAAATGGTCAGGGTTGGCTCAGGAGCTTATACCATTGCCTTACTAGAGGATGTCCCGATTTGGTACGAGATCTGGAGGCAGTTAAATGGCTTTCCTCCAAATTATTATACTACCGAAGGCAGTACTGGAACCGAAACTCCGGCAAAGGGAAAATCATGAAACAGTTCTTACCATATTACATAGGCCTGATTTTATTCTGTTCGATAGTCGTCGGGGCTCAGGGCCAATCCTTAGAAAGCACCTCATCGAACGTCTTATCTTTTGAAGAATTCATTGGGCAGGTAAAAAGACATCATCCCCTCATAAAACAGGCGGACCTGCAATTAGGCTTCGGGGAGGCAGAACTATTAAAATCCCGGGGGAGCTTTGATCCCAAAATCGAGGTAGATTACGACCGCAAGGATTTTAAGGGAACAGAATACTACGATGTACTGAATGCCACCTTCAAAATTCCTACCTGGTACGGACTGGAGTTTAAAGCCAATTTTGAAGAAAATACCGGGCAATTCCTGGACCCTTCACTTACGGTTCCCGATGGAGGGCTTTACAGTGCAGGGGTAAGTCTTTCCCTCGCAAGGGGCCTGCTGATGAACGAGAGGATGGCAACCTTGAAACAAGCCAAGCTATTTCGCGAACAAAGCAAGGCAGACCGCGAGTTACTGGTCAACCAGATATTATACGAGGCCAGCCAGGCCTACCTTCGCTGGCTGGAAGCCTATAACGAGCAACAGATCTACCAAAATTTCCTCGAGAATGCTGAACTCCGTTTTCGAGGGGTGAAACGCAGTGTTGAGACCGGTGAAATGGCGGCTATTGATTCGGTAGAGGCCAAGATCATTTTACAGGACAGGCTATTAAACCTTGAAGCGGCGACCTTGAAGACTATAAAAGCATCCTTGAAACTGAGTAATTTTCTCTGGATAGACGATGTCCCCCTGGAATTAAAACAAACTGTGATCCCTATTAGCCCGGAACCGGGGATAATGGCTACTTTTTTAGGCACGGATTCCCTCTGGATTGCCGGTACACCAATAGAAGAACATCCAAAACTGCGGTCGCTAGATCTTAAACTGCAGAGCCTGCGCGTAGACAGGGCCTTAAAACGGAACCAGTTGCTCCCCCAGCTTGATGTACAGTACAATTTTATCACAGAAGACGCATCGACTGTTAACAGCCTGGACACAGACAATTATAAGGCCGGGCTTACGTTCAGTCTCCCATTATTCCTCCGAAAAGAACGGGGAGCCTTAAAACTGGCAAATTTAAAACTCAGGGAGACCAGCTTTGAACGTACCTCTGCTACGGTCAGCATTCAGAACAAGATTGAGGCTGCCAACCGGGAGATCATCTCCCTAGCAACTCAAAATGAACTTGTAGGTGCCATGGTCAACAATTACCGGGAGCTGTTGCGTGCTGAGGAGCGAAAGTTTCAACTTGGAGAGAGCTCCTTGTTCCTGGTGAACAGCCGCGAACAAAAACTGATCGATGCGCGCTTAAAAGCTAATATGCTCAATGTAAAAGCCCTCGAAGCCCAGGCAGGGTTACTCAACGCCATTGGAAGATCGCCCATAGAACCTTTAGAAGACTGAACGCAGTAAATCCGGATGTTACATGGGTTACATAAGACTAGGGAAATACGAGTATATTTGCATCTAAAATTTCACCTATGGATCTCATTCTTGAACCCTGGCCCTGGTATGTCTCCGGACCCCTCATTGCCCTGGTAATGTTTCTCCTTATTTATTTTGGCAAAACCTTTGGTATGTCTTCTAACCTCAGAACCTTTTGTTCTATTGGAGGTGCCGGTAAATATTCTGATTTTTTCCGTTTTGACTGGAAAGCGCAGCGCTGGAACCTCATGGTGGTACTTGGTGCAATAATCGGGGGCTTTATCGCGGTGACCTTTTTGTCTGATGGATCACCAATAGACCTGGACACGGAAACTGTTGCTGATTTGCAGCAATTGGGTTTTAATGGAATTGGTGACACTCTGTTACCTCCCGAGATCTACGACTGGAACGCAGCTATCAGTATTAAAGGGCTGCTGATTCTCTTGGGTGGGGGCTTCCTCGTTGGTTTTGGAGCCCGTTATGCCGGTGGATGCACTTCCGGTCATGCTATCACAGGTTTAAGTAACCTTCAGCTTCCATCATTGATCGCGGTAATCGGGTTCTTCCTGGGCGGTCTGTTAATGACACATTTATTACTCCCTATAATCTTTGGCTCATGAAATACCTGAAATTCTTTTTCGTAGGTATCTTTTTCGGCATTGTCCTGGTTAAATCTGAGGCAGTATCCTGGTACCGGATTTATGAAATGTTCAAATTCCAGTCCTTCCATATGTATGGCATCATATTTTCTGCTGTCATCCTTGGTGCTATTGGCGTTGCCCTGATCAAAAAGTATAAAATGCGCAGTATTGAAGGAAAAGATATCCAACTTCCACCAAAAGATCGGTCTGTTTCCCGTTACCTGATCGGAGGTTCTATCTTCGGACTGGGCTGGGCATTAGCCGGTGCATGTCCCGGACCTATGTATATCCTCCTGGGTACAGGTGTCTCTACCATGCTGGTCGTTATAGCGGGAGCTGTACTAGGTACTTTCGTTTACGGTGTTTTCAGGAGCAGGCTTCCACATTAAGGCTGGTAAACACGGATATAATCGATTACAAATTCCTGGGGAAAAATGCTGTCGTCTATTTCCGGTCCACCAAAATTCCCGCCGACCGCTACATTGAGCAGAAGGTAAAATGGCTGATCAAAGGGCCACACTTCTTGTGTGCGCTCTTTGGGGTTAAAGGAGTAGACGGATTTACCATCCACGAAGAACTCGATTTTTTCCGCACACCAATCTGCTGCATAAATATGAAACCCTTCCTCTATGCCTTCAATTTTCGTTTTACGGGTATTAATGGTGTTTCCATGACTGTCCTGGGTATGCAATGAAGTAAAGACGACCCCGGGTTCTTTACCGATATACTCCAGGATGTCTATTTCCCCGCTTAAGGGCCATCCTACCTCATCAATATTTGAACCGAGCATCCAGAAGGCAGGCCATACACCTTTTCCCCTTGGAATTTTTGCACGCGCTTCTACCCTGCCGTATTGGAAATCAAATTTATCCTTGGTGGTGATCCGGGCAGAAGTATATATACTGTCTTCCTTGCGAACCGTAATGTATAATTTCCCATTTCTCAACTCATGGTTGTTCCGGGTATAGATCTGCGGTTCATTATTCCCCCACCCACAGAGTTCCGGGCAGCCATCACCGAGAGCGAACGTCCACTTGGACTCATCCAGCACTTCACCTTCAAAGTTTTCCTCCCAGACCAGGGTATCATTCTCTCCACCCTTGCAGGCGACGAGAAGGAGTAATAATATCAAGTACCGCATAATTTTTAGTTGTAAGTAAACCCTGCTTCCATAGTAGCATTAGAACTACCCCCGACAAAAACTTTAAAATCTCCGGGTTCTGCCTCCCACTTCTCGTTAGCGGTGTAATAGCTGATCAGTTCTTTATCCACGGTAAAATTTACGGTCTTGGATTCCCCGGGTTCCAGCGTCACCAATTCAAATCCCTTTAGCTCGCGGACCGGCCTGGTTACGCTGCCAAAAAGATCCCTGATATACATCTGGGCTACCTCGGTACCGGCATAGGAGCCGGTATTTTTCAAGTTAAATGTCACGGTAATCGATCCATTCCCTGAGAAAGAGTCATCACTCAGTCTAAGATCACTGTATTCAAAATCCGTATAACTTAGACCATATCCGAATTCGTAGAGAGGATCATTGCTTTCATCGATATAATGTGACCAGAATACCAGGTCCGGAGCCGGGATGGTAGGCCTTCCTGTATTCTTATAATTGTAATAAATAGGAACCTGCCCTACGCTTCGAGGAAAGGTCATCGGCAGTTTACCGCTCGGGTTATGGTCCCCGTACAATACTTCTGCTATGGCATTCCCACTTTGCGTACCCAAATGCCACACCTCCAGGATAGACGGCACATTCTCTGCAGCCCAGTTAATGGTCAGTGGCCTGCCGTTCATTAAGAGCAATACGATATTCGTATTTACTTTATACACCTCTTCTAACAGTTCTTGCTGCAGCCCGGGCAGATCAAGGCTGGCCCTGCTACGACCTTCGCCGGATTGAAATCCATGTCCTCCCAGCACCATAAGCACCACATCTTTTCCTTTAGCGGCTTCTACGGCCTCTTCTATTCCTGTCCGGTCCGAAGTATTGATCTTGGTCTCCTTGATAAAGCTGGCCTCTTCGGTAATCAGGTCCACCCCTTTGGCATAGGTAATCTCGTTCCCTTTGTAAGCCTCTAGTCCTTCGAAAACTGATACCGCTGTATTAGCATCCGCAGCTAAACGCCAGCTGCCCAATGGGCTATCCTTATCCGCCGCCAATGGCCCGATCAGAGCGATTTTCATGCCCGATTTCTTCAGGGGCAGTAGCTCTGTTTCGTTTTTTAGAAGAACGATGGATTTTTTGGCCATATCAAGGACCAGGTCTTGGTTTTTCTGGCTGCCGATCACTTCTTGCTCCCTTTCCGGATCACAATAGCGATAGGGATCGTCCATGAGTCCCAGCTCATACTTTACCCGGAGAATACGCCTTACTGAGTCATCGATCAGAGCTTTATCCACTTTACCTTCCTCAACCAGGTCTTGCAGGTGTTTTACATAGAGATAAGATTCCATATCCATATCAGAACCGGCATTGGCTGCAAGCAGGGCAGCGTGTTTGCCATCTTTGGCATAACCGTGACTGATCATTTCACTCATGGAGCCCCAGTCTGAAACTACAAACCCTTCATAACCCCAATCCTCTTTCAAAACCTCGCGCTGCAGGAACCTATTCCCTGTTGCGGGAATACCATTTAATTCATTAAAGGCATTCATAAAAGTCTTTACATCCGCTTCTATAGTGGCCTTAAATGGGGGAAAAATAACATTGTGCAGGGTAGAGGTTCCGACATCCACGGTATTGTAATCCCGACCTGCTTCTGAAAAACCATAACCTGCAAAATGCTTGGCACAGGCCGCCACCGTATTTACTGCAGAGAGATCGTCTCCCTGGAAACCTTTAACCCGGGCATACCCTATTTTAGCGCCCAGGAAAGGATCTTCCCCGGCACCTTCCATCACCCTGCCCCAGCGTGCATCCCTGGAGATATCTACCATGGGTGCAAAGGTCCAGTTGATACCGCTAGCAGCTGCTTCTTCTGCCGCAACCCCAGCCGATTTCCGGATCGCATCCAGGTCCCAGCTCGCCGCTTCCGCCAATGGGATCGGGCTGATGGTTTTATACCCATGAATAACATCGAAGGCGATTATGAGTGGAATCCCCAGGCGGGTTTCTTCCACCGCGATCTTCTGAACTTTCCGTACTTCTTCCGTACCCTGCACGTTGAGCATAGAGCCTACCATCCCTGAACGCAAGTGTTCGTATTTCTTAGCCGCATCTCCTTCATCCGGGGTCGGACCAGTAACATCCCAGAACCCGTTATATTGATTCATCTGCCCTACCTTCTCTGCAAGGGTCATCAGCCCAAGTAGGGAATCAACCTTTTGTCCAATTTCATCCGATTTGGCGGATACATCCTGCGCGTAGGTGAAGTCGGCTCCCATTAAAACCACTAGGAGCCACAAGTAAACTAAATTTTTCATTTTGAGATGTTTAGACTTTAATTTTCTAAATTAATCATTCCGTCGTAAAATAATCCTTGCGGCTTGGTATTCCCGGATATTAAAAAAGGCCGGTTCGAGGGCCGACCTTTTTATGAACAAATAACCAAATCAAATATATTATTGGTATACCCTGATATAATCCACTTCCATGGTCGATGAAGTGAATGCAGGATCGATGGCTCCTCCAAAGTTACCCCCCATAGCCACGTTCATAATAAAGAAGAAATCTTTATTGAAAGGCAGGGAGCCGTTATTCTCTAGTGTACCATATACAGTTCCGTCTACACTGAATTTAATTGCAGTAGCGTCCCACTCTACCCCATATACATGGAATTCATCGGAGGCGGTAGGGATAGTGGTTGTGACCGTGCGGGCATTACCTGCAAAATTAGCAGGGTCGTGGGTAGAACCATGGATGGTATTCTGCTGATTACCCACATGTTCCATAATATCAATTTCCCCGGCGGCAGGCCAGGTATTGGTCTCGAAATCTGCGCCCAGCATCCAAAGCGCAGGCCAGGTGCCACCGCCGGATGGCAGTTTGGCACTGATCTCTATTCGCCCATACTGAAATTCCTGTTTCTGGTAAGAAAGCAGGCGTGCCGAGGTATAGTCACTTCCCATAAAGCTTTCAGCTTGCGCAGTGATCTTAAGTACCCCGTTTTCCACGATTACGTTTTCCGGGCGATCAGTGTAATACTGGGATTCCCCGTTGCCCCATCCATTATCTCCTGTTCCGATATCATAGCCCCAGTTATCCGGGTTCGGAGCACCATCTACGTCAAATTCATCAGCGAAGACGAGTGTATCAAAGGGGGGGTCTGCACCACCGTTCCCGGCATTGGGATCAAAATCTTCCGGCACAAAGGTGTGGTACCAGTACAAAGGATCGTCCCCGTTGAACGGCTGACTCGTCCCCCTTACACTCAGTTTGTTTTCCGATAGTTCAATGATCTCGTACTGCCCGGGGATCACGGCGAAGTAACTCAGGAAACTGTCTCCTATATCTAAAGTCCTCGTACCATCACCATTATCAATTATCACAAAGCTATTGGTAAAATTAGCCTGGTCCGTGATATCCCTGCATTCATCAACAAATTGTTGCGGGGTGGCATCCGGGAAGAAACGATTAACCTCTGTCCAATTAATGAAAGTCAGGTTGTCTGTGCCCGCCTCCAAACTATACGAATAGTTGTCATTCTCATCGTAACTGAAAACCAATACATCATCATATAAGCATGGGTTTAACTGGTCCGGGCTGGCACTGAAGAACTCGGGGAAATTATTGGTCAAAGGCCCTACTCCAAAATGTCCTGCCTCGCTTTTATTCCACACCCATCGCTTGGTTCCGTCACCAGCGATCATCTGCAGGGTTTCGTCATCGATAAAGAGTCGGACATCTAAATCCACGCGAATTGTAGTACTTGAAGATATACCTCCGGTTCCATAGGCTACTACCGTAATAGGCTGAACATACTGGCCGGATCTGGTATACCTGAAAGATGCACTATCCCCGGGATTCAGGATCACCGGGTCTGCCCCTGGATTAAAGAATACCTGGAAGGTGAGCACGTTTTCAGCGCTGGGGGTTACGGTGACATTCCCAGACTGGTCTTGCGCTACTGCCGCATCCACAGAGAGGTTAGCAGGAGCTTTAATCGCCTGAAGTTCCGGGATGTCTTCCTGGCAGGAGAACAGTATAAAACATATTCCCATCAACCAACTATATTTCTTGAATTTCGCTATCATAGCCTTACTTTTTATTGTTGAGTGATATCATCCATGTAGAATGTTCCTGCTGTTGTACCCGGACCGTCTACAAAAATAACCATAGTGCCATACTGCCCAGTGGGTACAAATGGTTCCCCTACACCTTGATTTCCGTCGATAAAGCTTTTTACAGCATCATTAGCGAAGTCGAAGGTGAGTACTTCCCACCCGGTTCCGCTGTGATTAGCGGTTACCTCGTTCTCACGCTCCCCGTTAATACCTCCTTCAAACTTCAGCAGTACCGGCACGGGAGTATTGGCCCAGAACAGAATGCTGATGGTTTTATTACTACCGCTGAAATCTACCGGGGTATCTAAATTAAATGCTCCACCTTCCCAGTTCACACCGGCATTGGTGATTGCACCCACTTTAGAGGCCACTGCATTTGCACCTGACAGGTCAGGGTTATCCACCACCTCGTAACTGGCGCCATTGAAGGTTCCAAAGTCGTAGTTGACCAGTTCACTGTCAAAACTGATCGGTAATCCCAATGGCTCTGATGGAATTATCTGTGTGATATCGTCCATATAGAAGGTTCCCGCAGTAGTTCCGGGTCCATCGACAAAGATGACCACAGTAGAATACTGCCCTGTAGGTACAAAGGGTTCACCAACTCCCTGCGATCCATCGATAAAACTTTTGGTCGCATCTGTAGCGAAATTGAACCTCAGCACTTCCCAACCGGTACCCCCGTGGGTAGCCACAACTTCATTCTCACGCTCACCATTAACGCCCCCCTCAAATTTGAGAAGTACGGGTACAGGTACATTAGACCAGAAGTTGATAGTGATCATTTTGTCTTCACCACTAAAATCTATCGGGTTACCCAGGTTAAATGCGCCACCTTCCCAGTTGACCCCGGAATTAGTGATCGCACCAACTTTAGAGGCTATCATATTCGTTCCGGACAGGTCCGGGTTATCTACTACTTCGTATGAAGCCCCGTTAAAAGTTCCGAAGGCATAATCCACCATGGGATCATCAAAATTAATAGGTATTTCGAGTGCTGTCATTGCCGGGGCTTCCTGTTCAATATCATCAATATAGAAAGTGCCGGCCGTTGTTCCCGGGCCATCAATAAAGATAACCATGGTTGCATACTGCCCGGTGGGTACAAATGGTTCTCCCACACCTTGCGTTCCGTCTATAAAGCTTTTTACGGCATCATTGGCGAAGTCGAAGGTCAGTACTTCCCAACCGGTACCACCGTGAGTGGCAGTTACTTCGTTCTGCCGTTCATCATTCACCCCGCCTTCAAATTTTAACAGCACCGGGACAGCTACTGTTGACCAGAACTTCATGCTGATCGTCTTATTATCCCCGCTGAAGTCTACCGGGGTACCCAAGTTAAATGCGCCACCTTCCCAGTTAACCCCGGAATTAGTGATAGCACCAACTTTAGAAGGTTCTGTATTGGCTCCGCTTAGGTCAGGGTTCTCTACGACTTCAAAGGAAGCACCATTAAAGGTTCCAAAGGCGTAGTTCACTGCCGGATCGTCAAAAGTTATTGGTAAGGAAATAGGATTAGCAGCCCCTGTGATCTCCACGTCTTCGGTCACCTCCACGGTTGTGGCACTTGCTCCACGGGCGACCACCCTGACTGGATAAGTACCTGCTTCGGCGTATACATATATGGCGGTCTCCCCGGCCATAATAGTGGTTGGCTCTTCATTTTCCACGTCCCCGTAATAAATATCAAATACTGTTGCATTGTCTGCCGTCGGCGCTACACTGATCTCGAATGGATTAGTATCTGATACCGAGATGTTGGCTGCCAGGTTAGACGGAGGGGTAAAGGTAATGTTGACAATCCTGCTCAACTCACTGGTCAACCCGCTTGGACCTACCGCGACTATTCTCAGCGTAAATTCACCTTCGCCATAGACATGGGTAACCGTTTCACCCGGGGCCGCCTCTTCCGGTGTCTCGTTTTCAACATCGCCCCAATAAATTCTGAATACTGAAGCACCGGCCGCAGTTGGAGTTACGGTCACTGCACCTGAATCGTCCTGGGCCACATCAAAACTGGCTTCAACGTTGGACGGGGCAGATATATCCTGTAAAGCATAGGATACCTCTTCTTGTGTACACGCAGTAAACAGGTTCACAACCAGGAATAATGCGATTAATTGCTTTATACTTTTCATCTGTTCAAAATTTATTATCTGTTAATACCCGGGGTTCTGTTCCCAGCGATTTCCTGCTAATTCTATTTCTATGGACGGGATCGGGAAGATCTCGTGTTTACCGGCGGTAAAACCATCTATTGCCTGTGCTGCCCTGCCTGTTCGGACCAGGTCAAAGAAACGATGACCTTCGCCTACCAGTTCTACCCTTCGCTCATTATAGATCGCGGTCGTAAGTTCACTGCCAGAGGGGGTAATACTCGCCAGCCCTGCCCTGTTCCGTACCCGGTTAAGGTATTGCTGGGCCTTGGCCTCATTGATTCCTCCTCGATTATTTGCTTCGGCCGCCATTAATAACACATCGGCGAAACGAATGGCCCTGTAGTTATTAGGGTTGGTAAGGTTGGCATCCCCTGTATTCAGGTCACCCTGCCTGGCGATATACTTGCGGTTGTAGTACCCGGTATGTTCAAAGCCTTCTACATAGGAGACTTCCGGGTTTGCTGCGGCCCAGGCCTCTATATCCAAGATAGCAACATCCCTGCGCTCATCGCCATCTTCAAAGGCATCGTACACCTCTTGTACAGGAACGTTGAAACTGAAGCCCGACTCAAATACTGGTCCGGAATAGTTCCGGATACCGTTAAAACCGACGGCAACATTACCTTCGCTACATTGTAAGCAACCAAAACCGGCTCCTTCTATGTCCGTGTATTGTACTTCGAATACCGACTCTATATTGTTTTCATTATCGTTCTCAAACATGGTCGAGTAGTCCTCTATCAGATCATAGGGACCATTATTAATCAGGTCTTCCAATACTGAAGCGGACTCATTGAACTTATCCTGGTAGAGGTATACTTTTCCTAGCAGTGCCTGGGCCGCACCCTTGGTAACACGGCCTGTTTCCTCCTGTACATAAGGCAGGTTGGCTGCCGCAAATTGCAGGTCGGCCTCGATCTGGGCATAGACCTCAGATTTTGGTGTACGCTCTATGACATCCTGGTCCCCGAATAGAATTCGCTGGTCCACGGCCAAGGGGACATCGCCGAACCATTTCACCAGTTCAAAGTAGTAATAGGCTCTCAGGAAGGTAGCCTGTGCAAGTACTTCATCTTTCCCGGGGAAATCGGTCTTGTCCTTAAATTCGAGTATATAATTGGCCCGGTTCACTCCTGCGAACATCCAGCTCCAAATGTCCCTGAGCTGGGCATTTACGGGGGTATGGGTCATGTTATCTATTTCCTGTATGCCGGGTACATCTGTAGCGGATTCTCCCCCGGCCAAAGTGTTATCCGAAGCGATCTCACCCAGCATGACGTTGATGTAAGTAGATTGCAGAAGATCATATGCGGCTATCAGTGCACTCTGGTAATCCTCCTCCGTATTAAAAAAACTTTCAGAATCCTCATCAAAAGAGGCCACGTCTACAAAATCATCACTACAGGAGAACGGCAACATCGTCAACAGACAGAAGAGCATCGTATTTCTCAAAATGGTATTGCGGATCTTCATAGTTTTAAAATTTAAGATTTACACCTAAAAGATAGGTTCTGGGTACGGGATAAAAACCCTGGTCTATCCCGGCTCCGATAGGAGCTCCGGAAGAAGCACTGGGATCATATCCTTTATATTCTGTCAAGGTAAATACATTGCTTGCAGACAGGTAAAAGCGCAATTTTCTAATGCCCATGTCTTCAACGATCTTTTGGGGCATGGTATATCCCACCTGCACATTCTGAAGACGAACAAAGGAGCCATCTTCCACATAAAAATCAGAGAACAAGGTATTGGAGGTAGCTCCTGTTGTTACCCTTGGGTATGTGTTGGTACTCCCCTCTCCCGTCCATCGGTTCAGGGTATAGACTGACCTGTTTACTCGAGGTTGATTTCTTTCGTAATTCCGAACGATATCATTCCCCACCGACGCAAAGGCATAGGCGGTAAAATCGATGGCCTTATAATTTAAAGACAAGTTGAGCCCCATTGTTGCATCCGGGATTGGATTTCCTATGTCTGTACGGTCGCCGGAATCGATTACTCCATCCCCGTTTATATCCACGAACCTCAGGTCACCAGGGGCGGCGTTAGCCTGGGTGGCGTGAGCGTCTACCTCTGCCTGGTTCTGGAAGATTCCATCCGTCTGTAATCCATAAAAATAACCCAAGGGTTTTCCATCTTCCATCCTGGCCGGTGGATCCTGACCAATTCCAAAGGAACCTCCGGGAATAAAGCCGACACCATTATTGACAGAAATCACCTCGTTCTCCAGGAAGGTCATGTTGTAGTTAATATTGTAATAGAAATCCTTAGAGGCATCACTGTTATAACCTATGGCAAATTCGAATCCTTTGTTCTCTACCGTACCGGCATTTACCGTGGGTGAGCCCGAACCCGGTGCAGCTGCTCCGAGTATCCCTGAAACAGGAGGAGACACAAGCAGATCTTCGGTACGCTTCTTAAAGTAGTCTGCGGTGATATCCACGCGATTATTAAAGAGCTTCATATCTACCCCTATATCCAGGGTCTTTTGTTCTTCCCATTGTATCTCGGGGTTAGAGATAGCTCCCACGGCCTGCCCGAATAATAATTCACCGCCAAGGACATAGGCTCCTTCACCGGATAAGACAGAACGGAAGGCATTCCCTCCAATCCTATCGTTCCCAACGATACCATAACTAGCTCTCCACTTCAGGAAGTTTATGATATCACTATCCTGCATAAAATTTTCTTCAGACATGATATAGCCCACAGATCCTGAAGGGAAATAACCGAACTTATTCCTGGGACCAAAATTGGTAGACCCATCACGCCGGATGATACCTGATAACAGGTATTTACCTTTATAGTTATACTGTAGCCGGGTGAAGTACGAGAGTAGACGCGAATCAAATTTCCCCGCCGTATTAATGAAATTATCCACTACATCAGAAGAGTTGGCGAGGAATGCATTCTGGAAATCATTATCCGGAATATCAAAGCCTGTCCTCCCGGAGAACAGCCCAGTAGTCTTGAAAACAGACATACCAAGGGTTGCTTGTATATTATGATCTTCGGCTATAGTTTTTTCGTAATTAATAAAGTTATCCCAGGTAAAATCCCTGAAAAGGTTTTTTCCTTCAACTACAAAGTTCCGGTCTATATTGAAAACTTTTCCTGAACCATAGAATACCTCCGGGGCAAAGAACCTGTTATACACCTCCGCGTAATTAAACTGGAAATTGCTTTCTACCGTAAAATCATTGAAGAAAGTATAGCTGCCACCAATTTTACCACTGATCCTATCTACGTCGTTCTCATTGTAAGTATTGCTCACCTGCGCTATTGGGTTGATCACCTCATTCCCCAAACCTTCTGCCAACGTAAAACTACCGTTCCGGTCTCGAACATTAAATGTTGGTGCATTATTAAGGGCGTTGAACAGCACTGATCCCAATGCATTTTCCGGCAAGGTCTTCCGGTTAGTCCCCGTATATAGAAGATTGGTCGTCAGCTTAAAATTCTCAAATAGCTCGGTGTTAAAATTGATCCGGGTTGTCCATCGCCTGAAATTAGCTTTGGGTCCACCTACAATTCCGTTTTGTGTAAGGAATGAACTTCCGAAGGAATAGGTCGATTTTTCGCTACCCCCGTTCACGGTAAGATTGTGATTAATAATTGGAGCCTTCTGGAAAACCTCATCCTGCCAGTCTGTACCCTCGCCTAAACGGGATACATCCGGAAAAGGGGCTGCTGAGCCCCCAGCGGTAAATGCCTCATTTAAGATCAGGGCATATTCCGTAGCATTCAACACAGGGATTTTACGCGTAGTTTCCTGGAAACCCGCATAAGCATCATAGTTGAATTGCAGATCTGAATTTCGTTTACCGGTTTTGGTCGTAATCAATACTACCCCGTTTGCCGCTCGTACACCGTATATTCCGGCAGTGGCATCCTTTAAAATATTAATGCTTTCAATGTCGCCCGGGTTGATTACACTCAGGTCTTCAATTACGTTTCCATCAACAAGGATAAGTGGCCTGTTATCACCATTGGTCGAGATTCCACGGATACGTATGTTAGAGCCTGCACCCGGCGAACCGGATTCTGAAGTGATCTGAACCCCTGCAACTTGTCCCTGTAAAGCTTGTTCTACCCGGGTCGGATTGAGTTCCTCTATAGTTTCTGATCCTACAACGGCAACTGCCCCGGTAATCTCTTTTTTGGTCTGCGTTCCGTATCCCACTACAACGACCTCGTCCAGTGCACTGACATCCTCCTGCAGAATTATGGTCATGGCACCCGGACCCTGCACGGTTACTTCCTTACCCAGGAAACCAATGGAAGATAAAACCAATACGTCCCCGGTCTTAATATTATCAATTGTGAAATTCCCATCAAAGTCGGTCGTTGTTCCGCGAGTGGTGTTCTTTATAATAACATTGACACCCGGTAAAGGTTCATTTAATGTAGCATCCCGCACTACACCACTTAGTGTGAATTCCTGACCCCAGGTCATCGAAGTGGCAAAAACCAACAGCAATACGTAAATGTGCTTCATGTGTTGTAGTATTTGAAATCTCAATGTACTGAAAAGAAATACTCAACAAATTAATCTCACCCCTACAAAAAACATACATTATCAATAAAATGACCAGAATAATGCGAACTAATCAATAAAAGCCCAAAAATATTGACATCTAAGCATTGTGCTGTAATACATATATTTGGCATAACTATGATTATTTCCTAAAATGTTGTGGTAATGTTGTGGTGCTACAACAGATTGTTGTGTTTGATCAGACAGAGAGAATGTAGTCAGAAAGGCTATTTTCTCGAGGCAGGCTCATTTTTTTACGCAAACGGTAGCGTTTTACCTCCACACTTCTAACCGATATATTGAGTAAAGGCGCTATTTCCTTAGAGCTTAAATTCAACCTGAGGTAGGCACACAGGCGCAGGTCATTCGAGGTTAATTCCGGGTGAATTTCTTTTATCCTTTTTAGAAAGTCCTTGTCCGCATTGTTAAATGCCTCTTCAAATATTTTCCAGTCATCTTCATTATTAATATTGCGGTTGATGGTTCGGATTACAGATTTGATCTTGGGGTCGTCTCCTACAGCTGTTAATTCGGACTTCAGCTTGTTGAGTAACTCGTTCTTTTTGATCAGGCTCATGGTAGAGGCTGCAAGCTCCCTGTTCTTACTTTCTATTTCCTGCTTAAGTTGCTCGTTCTTTAATTGGACGATCTTTCTTTTGGCTTTGATCTTCTTGCTCTTTTCCCTCTTTGCATTCTCTTGCAGGATCCTAGCTTGTTGTTTCTTGTAATATCCTCGGTAAATCTTATGAATGGCAAATCCGACTAAAAGCAACAGCAAGGCGTAAATAGCAATCGCTAAATTAGATAGGTAGTAGGGTCGCTTTACCGCGAAATCCAGGCTCGCTGTCTCACGAGTTACGTCGGCTCCTACCCTGGCTTTAACCTCAAAGCTATACTTTCCATAAGGGAGGTTATTAAATGTCACCTTGGAATCACGAGACCAGTTGCTCCATTCATCATAGAGTCCTGAAAGACGGTATTGGTACTGGACTTCTGTGTATTTATCATATTCGGGAACCGCAAATTCCAGATGGAGATTGTTATCCGTGTACGGGAATTCCAAGCCGGACTCCAGTGGCTGCCTCTTGTAAGAATTATCGTAATACTCATTTCCCAGGCTTGTCAGGTACACTTCATATTCTGCCGGTCTGATCTTATCCAGGTCCAGTGTAACATAACCGTTAGAAGAACCGATCAGGTAACGATCCGGCCCGATAGGTGAAATGCATTCAAAACCAAGAACCCCTAATCCTCTCCTGAAATCAGCAGGAACAGGGATACGGGTCAGCTGCGGCCGATTATCAAAATTTCCAGGGCTTATGTAACTGATGGTATTCTGGGAAAAACTCCATAGCCGATTATTCTCCTGTTCTGTGATCAGTATACCTATAGGGGGTTCATCGTCGCTATACATCATCCGGGTAAGCAAAGTGTCTGCCTGCAGCATTCCGGACTCGGCATCATATCGAAACACCCCGTTATTGGAAGCGTACAATACCTGGTCATTGAACCGCACAAGACTCGCCCCTATGCCTTTTGGTGGCTGCTGGTCTTTTTGATCCAATGCAGACAGCTCACTATTGATATTTAAAGTATAAAGCCCCTTATATTCATGGTTGACCAGGATAGTTGACGGGTCCAGAAATTCGAAAAAGCGACTGGAAATTTCAAACCCCTTCAACTTGTTGCGTAAAACCCAATTGCCTCCACGTTTTTCCAACACACTAAGGCCATTATAATTACCTTGTAATAAGCTGCCGGGATGCCCGGGAATCTCCTTTATATCCCAGGTTCCCGGCAAATCAGAAATCAGTCGGGCCCTGCCATCTTCTATAAGAAAGCTACCTGAATTATGGCCGCAGAACAACTGATCATCAAAGACACGAAGGCACCATACCTGACCTGTGGTTCCATCGACCAATTCAAATGGGAGGTCTCCCTGAATCGGTCTTCTGAACAATCCCTGGTTGGTTCCCAGGTACAACTGCCCTTTAAATACCTGGGCAGCATAAACAACTCCGAGGCGCCCTATTTTATCACTGAATTCTTTAAAAGGTGAGTCCAGATTCAGAATGCTGATCCCGTTATCCATACCCAGCCAAAGGTTGTGGTCCCGGTCTTCATAAATAGACAATACCGTATTATTAGCAAGGCCTTTTTCTTTGTCTATATTCTGTATAATGCTACCATCTGACGCGATATGATATATCCCGGATGATATGGTTCCGAGTATTACACTTCCATCCTCAAGTTGCGTCGTACTATAGATTTCGATATCCCTTAACTCGCTCAAATTCGCATTCTTCCAGCTATCCAGGCCATCCTCTCTCAAAGCATAGAAGTCGCCCCGGCTGGTAACTAGGATTAGCTTTTCTTCCAAAGTAACCAAGCCGGCTATCTCAGTTTCCAGGATTTCCGGTGCATTGCTAAGCAGTTCTGCTTTACCTTTCACAAGCCTGTATAGCCCTTCCCCGGATCGGTTGAAGTAAACGCTGTCATCAAATAGAAATAATTGAGCCCGCTTAGATTTGGAATCTACAATGGTAACCGTTTCATCACGGGTGTCCAGGATATAGATTCGTTCCAGGGATTGAAACAGCAGGTAATTCTCAATGGCAGCGATATTCCAGAATTGTTCATCTTCTACCAAGGGTTCGGATAGGCTCTTAGACAAGGATTGATATTGCAGGTTGCCGGTTTCATCAGCTTCCCAATAACCGAACTCCATATAAAATCCTGTATATATCCTTTTCCCTACAGTTTGTACTGACCGCATTATTGAGCCATTCGGGGTAGGATATAATTGCCAGGCGGAGCCATTAAACTCCAGCAGACCACTATTATTGGCGATGTATATAAATCCGTTTTCCGCCTGGGTGATGCCCCAATTCTGATTTTCAGCCCCATATATTCCAGGGGTGAAATTTTGTATAGGAGGTAATAATTGTGCCGGGAGGGCGCTGCAGGAAAAAGATAGGAGTAAAAGGACAGAGATCCTGGCTATAAGCATACAATGAAAGTATTACCCCTTAAAGGTAATAAAACTTACAGGATGGAGGATTATTGGGGAAGCAACCGGCTTTTTATACGATTTCGGCATTAAGACCTGCCTGCAGTAATTTACTGCAGCGAGGTTTCAGGTCAGTATATTCACCGGTTTTGACGGTACATTTCCCGTTATAATGAACAATTAGCGAGCATTGCTCAGCTTGTTCAGGCGTATGTTCGCATATACTGATCAGGGTATCAATCACGTAATCAAAAGTATTTACGTCGTCATTGAAGAGGATGATCTCGTTTTGTTTCAGGGTTTCTTCCTCGAGTAATAATTCTTCTAATAATTTTTCTTTTGTACTCATAGCACAGACTTTATTCACTTTCTAAATTACATATTTAGCTGAAACCCAGTTGTTTTTTAAAATATTTTTTTGATGATTTAAACCAAAGGCAGCACAGCGCGAGCTGATATCATCCAGATCTTCTTTGTAAAATCCACTTAATAACAATATGCCTTTTTCCTTAAGACAGGAGGCATAAACCGGGATATCCTGCAGTAGGATATTCTTGTTGATATTGGCAAAAATCAGGTCATATTTTTTCTCTCCCAGAAGATCGGCATCACCGTGAAGAACCCGGATACGATCCTGCCCGTTTCGTTCTGCATTCTCCATGGCATTTTCATAACTCCATGAATCTATATCTATGGCATCAACATCTGAAGCTCCTTTCATAGCAGCTATTATAGCCAAGACACCGGTACCACAACCCATGTCCAAAACAGATAAGCCTTCAAAATCCAGATCCAGGGCCCATTGCAACATCATATGTGTTGTTTCATGATGTCCTGTCCCAAAACTCATCTTAGGGGCAATTTCTATATCGTAACGGACGTCCTTTTTTTCATGGAATGGGGCTCTAACCCGGCAAAGGTCTCCCAGCTCTATAGGATGAAAATCTGCCTCCCACTTAGCATTCCAGTTTTGCTGGGCCACCCTGTTATAACTGTAATTAATACGTGCTTCAGGTGATTTCAGGATATGAACCCCCGACAGTATATCCTTACTCCAGGAATCAGCATCGATATACGCCAAAAGGCCGTCCTCGTTTTCTACAAAACTATCAAACCCTAACTCGGATAGTTCAGCCACTAAAATATCCGAGTATGGCTGAAGCGGGTTAAGGCTAAAGCTGTACTCGATAAAATATTCATCTTCCATTTACTATTCCCAGTTATAGGTTTACAATCATTCCTTCGTCACCCAAAGGGAAAAACTTATATAGCTTTAACGATCTCCATAAAATCATCGGCCACCAATGAAGCTCCGCCGATCAATCCCCCGTCAACATCAGGCTTGGAGAATATTTCCTTGGCATTTCCGGGCTTTACACTACCGCCATAAAGGATAGATATCCTTTCGGCCAGCTCACCATTGTATTTATCGGTGATCACCTTACGTATAAAAGCATGCATTTCCTGTGCTTGTTCAGGGCTTGCCGTTTCCCCGGTACCGATGGCCCAAACCGGTTCATAAGCCAGGACTATCCTGTTCCAGTCATCAGCATCTAAGTTAAAAAGCGCGTTCCTGAGCTGGCTTTCAACCACTTCAAAGTGCTTGCCGGACTTACGATCTTCCAGCTCCTCGCCAAAACAGAAGATCACCCTCATATTTTTTTCCAGGGCTGTAGCCACCTTTTTAGCTAATAATTCGTCGGTTTCTCCAAAATATGCCCTGCGCTCTGAATGTCCGAGGATCACTGTATCAATCCCGATATCCATCAGTATAGGCGCCGAGATCTCCCCGGTATAAGCACCGTTCTCTGCAAAATGCATGTTCTGGGCAATAACCTGTATGGTCGAATTTTCCAGCATGCGTACCGCTTCATGCAGGTTAACAAAAGTTGGGGCCACCATAACTTCGGCCTCCGTATCCGGAAGTTTTGCCGCCAACTCTGCCATCAGAGTTTCGGTTTCCTTCAGGTTCTTATTCATTTTCCAGTTTCCTGCTACTATCTTGTTTCTCATAGGTCTCGTCTTAAAATTATTGTACCTGGTAGACTTAGGTTATCCCGTTGAATTCCTCGGGAGTCTTCCCAGTACTGTTATTCAAAAATCAGTTCATCAATGTCGTTATGATGTTTCTTCTGAACCACTGTTCCTTTATGCAATACCAATATACCCGGGTTAGAGCGGATAATTGTTTTAAGCGTGGTTTGGTCTGTAAAATAAAAATTGAAATTCAACCCGTATTTCTTTTTAACAGCCGCTGCCGCTTCCTCGTCTGAGGCAGACATACCAATTACTTTATAACCGGCGTCAATAGCCTTTTGGGTCATATCCCGCACTTCAGCGAATGCATGCAGGTCGCTTTTACCCAGGTCATAAGCGATCACCATTACCAGGCGATCTTCCTGCAGCATTGCCGAGGCAAAATCCTGCCCGCCCTGCTCTATGGTAAAGTCATGGATAGGTGGTTCATAACCTTCCTGTATCTCGGTAGTTTCCACCCCGATGAATTCTCCGTCCACGGACGGGTATTCACCTTGGGTTACTATGGTCTTTTCCTGCCCGTCTATTTTAAAATTCCAGGCGTATTCATAAATAGGCTTGGGGGCATCTTCGGGTACGTTCATCCCGTCTTCCAGGTTAGCTCCAAGTTTGTATGGCCTGAAGTCCACCACAGGGAGATGATTTAAAACGTAATTGGCATAAATAATTGAGGCCACTAGGGCGACCAGGCACACCAGGCTCCTGAGCTTATAGCTAGCAACAGGGCTGATCAGGTCTCGCTTTATAAATAGTACCAGAATCAGTACCAAAAGGATTACATCCTTAGTAAACGATTCCCATGGGGTTAATTTAATGGCGTCACCAAAACAACCGCAATCGGTAACCTTATTAAAATAAGCTGAATAGAAAGTAAGGAACGTAAAAAAGATGATCATCAGAAGCAGGCTCCAGACCGTAAATTTCACCCGGAAGCCCACTAATAGCATAACTCCGAGTAATACTTCCAGGATGACCACAAATAATGAGATCGCCAGGGCATAAGGTGTTAAAAAATCGAGGTCTAATACGGCAGGACTAAAATATTCTTCAAGCTTAAATGAAAAACCCACCGGGTCGTTCAATTTGATGAGTCCACTGAAAATAAACAGGATTCCAACGATCCATCGGGCTGCGCCAACAAGATACTTCATATCAGACTTATGCTTTTGAGTTTAAATGGATCATGGCGAATACTGCATAATTCACCATATCCTGGTAGTTTGCTTCAATTCCTTCGCTCACTAGGGTCTTCCCCTGGTTATCTTCTATCTGCTTTACCCTGAGCAGCTTCTGGAGGATCAAATCCGTAAGGGAACTTACCCGCATCTCCCGCCAGGCCTCACCGTAGTCGTGGTTCTTGTTTTCCATCAGTTTCTTGGTCTCCTCTAACTGCTTGTTATAATGGGAAAGCGCTTCCTCTTCACTGAGATCGGGTTGTTCTGCGATCCCCAGTTCCAGCTGGATGAGGGCCATAACCGAGTAGTTGATGATCCCGATGAATTCTGAACGTTCGTCCTCATCGATCTTACGCACGGCATTTTGCTGTAAACCCCGGATACGCTGAGCCTTAATAAACACCTGGTCCGTAAGGGATGGTAACCTGAGGATTCGCCATGCACTGCCGTAATCCTTCATTTTCTTTTTAAATAACTCCCGGCAAGTATGGATCACCGCGTCGTATTGTTCCGAAGTCCGCTGCATGTAATTACTGGTAATTTGCGTAAATTTCGCTAAAATAATGAATTGTTCAAAAGTAGGACTTTTAGAGGTCCGAAGAGCAAGAGACCTGCACAAACTTCCATGAATATGACCCTGAATTGCAGAGGCGAACTCTTAGACCTCACCCAACCCAAGGTAATGGGTATACTGAATCTGACTCCAGATTCCTTTTACGACGGGGGAAAATACAACGATCCCGATGCAATTTTACAGCAGACAGAGCGAATGCTGAATGAAGGGGCGAGCATTATAGACCTGGGCGGTTACAGTTCCAGGCCCGGCGCCCGGGAAGTGTCCCTGGAGGAAGAACTGCAGCGCGTGATCCCAGTATTAACCCTGATCCTGGAACATTTCCCCAGCACCATGATCTCTATAGATACTTTCAGGTCTGTAGTCGCCCAGCGCGCCCTGGAACAGGGTGCTGCCATGATCAATGATATTTCGGCCGGCAACGGGGATCCGGAAATGATGCCAACAGTGGGGCGGTATAAGGTTCCCTACATTATGATGCACATGAGGGGTAACCCGCAGAATATGCAGCAACTTACCTCCTATGATCACATATTGACAGATATAGGATATTACTTCTCGGAAAAGATTGCTAAGGCCCGCGAGCATGGAATAAAAGACTGTATCCTGGACCCCGGCTTTGGATTTGCAAAAACCCTGGAGCAGAATTACCAATTACTGGCACAGTTAGAGGTACTTGTTGCCTATGGCTACCCCATCCTTGCAGGGATCAGCAGGAAATCCATGATCTATAAATTACTCGGTAATAATGCAGAGCAATCCCTTAACGGAACTACTGCCCTGAATATGTATTCGCTGCAGAAAGGAGCACACTTGCTCCGGGTTCACGATGTTAAAGAAGCTATGGAATGTATTATTATGCATGAAAAGCTCAAGAACAGCCTAACTACTGAGTATTAATGGCTTGACGGATCCACCGGGTAGCTAGGGCGAAAAAATTTTTAGCGGTAAATTCTCAAAACCCTACTTTTATGCGTGTAATTGCTAAATTTACCAAAAACGGCACGGATTGGATTTTCTGAACTTTCTTGATTTTAAGATCACGGACCTGATAGATATCGTCCTAGTCGCTATCCTACTTTACTACGTGTACAAGCTGGTACGCGGTACTGTTGCCATCAATATTTTTATCGGGATCGTCCTTGTCTGGGCCTTTTGGAAGACCACGGAATTACTGAATATGAAAATGATCAGCAGTATGGTCGGTGGTTTTATGCAAGTAGGTCTTATTGCGCTCATTATCGTTTTCCAGCAAGAGATCAGGAAATTCCTGCTGATGATAGGATCGACCAACTTTGCCAATAAGCGGCAATATCTGCGCCATTTTAAATTTCTCAGGGAAGATTCCGTGAACACCAAGGTAGACTTGGACGCTATCATAACTGCCTGTGAAAAGATGGGTAAAAGCAGAACAGGTGCCATCCTGGTTTTTGAAAGGAGTAATTCCCTTGATTTCGTTAAATCTTCCGGGGATAAAATGTACACCGAAATCAACCAGCCTATATTAGAGAGCATATTTTATAAGAACAGTCCGCTACATGATGGGGCAGCGATTATACAGGATAATTACATAGTGGCAACCCGGGTAATTTTACCCATTTCCAAAGAAAAGAATATTCCGCTCAGGTTCGGGCTACGCCATCGTGCAGCTGTTGGAATTACAGAGAAAACTGATGCCCTGGTATTGGTGGTCAGCGAAGAATCCGGGCAGATCTCCTATATCAAGAACGGTGAATTTGTATTGTATAAAGATCTTCCGGAACTAAAAGAAATGCTGAATAAGGATTTGCGTTAGGCGACTTCTTCTGCCAGGAACTGTGCTTCGTACAGGTTACTGTAATACCCGCCTTTTTTAAGAAGCTCCTTATGTGTCCCGGTCTCTACGATTCGGCCGGCATCCATCACCAGTATCTTATCTGCTTTCTTAACCGTTGCCAGGCGGTGAGCGATAATGATAGAAGTTCGACCCTCGGTCACTTTATCTGTAGCTTTCTGTATCAGGCGTTCCGTATAAGTGTCTACGGAGGATGTGGCCTCGTCAAGAACCAGGATACTGGGATTACTTACGTAAGCCCTCAGGAATGCGATCAATTGGCGTTGCCCACTGGAAAGCATAGTCCCCCTCTCTTTCACATTGTACTGGTAGCCCCCCGGGAGACTACTGATGAACTCGTGTACACCGATCTGCCTGGCCGCTGCTTCAATATCCTCCGGGGTGATATCCGGGTTTTTAAGGGAAATATTGTTAGCAATGGTATCCGCAAAAAGGAATACATCCTGTAATACAATCGCTATATGACTTCTCAGGGAAGCCAGTTTATATTCACGAGCATCGATATTGTCTACACAAATACTTCCGGACTGTATCTCGTAAAACCGGTTAAGCAGGTTTATAATGGTGGATTTCCCGGCACCGGTGGCCCCGACAATAGCCATGGTCTGTCCTGCTTCCACTTCAAAGCTGATCCCCTTGAGCACCGCTTCCTCCGGCAGGTATCCAAAATGAACATCCTTGAAACTGATATCACCTTTAACTGTGTCTTTTTCTAAAGTCCCGGCATCTTCGATATGACTCTTGGTATCCAGGATCTTGAAAACCCTGTTAGCCGCAACCATACCCATTTGCAGGGTGTTGAATTTATCAGCGATCTGCCGTAGCGGACGGAACAATTCACTGGAGAGCATGATGAAAGAAAAAATCATCCCGTATTCTTCCACATTTACGTTGGTGACATTGAGTAACCCCCCGTACCATACAATAAGTCCCACGGTTATCGAGGAAACAATATCAGCAATAGGGAAGAAGAAGGAGTTGTACCATACGGTTTTAAGCCATGCATCCTGGTGTTTCTCATTGATCTCCCTGAAATTCCTGCTCTCTATTTTTTCTCGCGTAAAGAGCTGAACGATCTTCATCCCGGTAATTCGCTCCTGTACAAAAGAATTAAGATTAGAAACCTGGGCTCTTACATCGATAAAGGCCTTCTTCATCGCTTTCTGAAATAACCTGGTCGCATAGATGATCAGCGGCAGCAGGCTGAATACGATGAGGGATAACTTCCAGTTGATCACTAACATAGTAATAGCCACCACTACCATTTTGAGCAGGTCAGCAACGATCACAAAAAATCCCTGGCTGAAGATTTCCCCGATACGCTGAAGGTCGGCAACGGCCCTGGTGACCAAAACCCCGATCGAAGAATTGTCAAAGTATTTCATACGGAAGCCCATCATGTGACGGAACAGCCGGATACGAACGTCGCGTATTACGGATTCACCGAGCCAGTTGGCGTAGTAATTAAAGAGTAATTGACTGATGACTTGCCCGATAAGCACCCCGCCAAGGGCTAGGACCAGGTTAAGAAGTGCCTTGGCATCTTCCTGTTTGATAGCCTCATCAACAATATCACCTACAAGGAGAGGAGTAAGTACAGCAAATCCCGATATCAGGATCGCAGCCAGGGCTACACCGTAAAAGGTAAGTCGATAGGGCTTAGTATGCTCCATCAACCTGTTGAATAACCTTAAATCAAATGCTTTCCCGCCTTCCTGGTCCATAAAAGAATATCGTCAATATGTACTTTAATCCTGGGATCCACCACGCTGTTGACCGCGATATACCATCAATGCTTCCGGGTATTCAACCCGAGTCAAATATAATCCTTTTGCAGCTACGGAGGCTCCTGCCTCTCCCCTATCCTTACTTTTTATAATAGCATTAACATCTTGAATACTGATCTTCCCGAGGCCTACTTGCAGCAGGGTGCCGACCACTGCCCGCACCATATTCCGAAGGAACCTGTCCGCCGTAATTTGAAATATAAGCTTATCCCTATCCTGCACCCAGTTTGCCTTACGCACCTCGCATATAAAAGTTTTCACATCCGAATTTGATCGTGAAAACGACTCAAAATCCGAGTGTTGCAACAGTAGTTCGGCGGCCTTGTTCATAGACGTGATATCGAGCTCCTGCTTTACCCATAAGGCATAATCTCTCAGGAAGGGATCTTTATGATAACTGATCCAATATTCGTAAGATCTTTCAACGGCAGAAAACCGGGCATGCGCCTCCTCGGGTACCGGGAATAAGTCCTTAACCCCTATATCCGCCGGAAGCAATGCATTTAACCGGTATACCAAGTGATCAATATCGTCTAACTTGTCGGTATCAAAGTGCGCAAACATTTGTCGGGCATGCACCCCGGCATCGGTACGACCGGCAGCGGTCAGGGATATTTCTTTACGCATCAAGGTGATCATCGCCCCTTGTAGCACTTCCTGTACCGTCTGAGCATTAGGCTGCATTTGCCATCCATGGTAGGCAGTACCATCATAGGAAAAGTGGATAAAATATCTCAAGGCTTATCGCTATTTTTGTGAGCCACAAAGATACCTGAATCTTTTATTTACAATACCAGCCAGGACCGCCCGTTACCAAAATTGAAATGCGGGCCGAGCAGGCACAAAGAAAGCCCACAATACATGACTAACATACTTCTTCTTTCCGATACTCACGGACATATAGATGAGACCATATTAAAATACGCCAAACAAGCTGATGAGATCTGGCATGCCGGGGACATCGGCAGCCTGGAAGTAACAGATGCTTTGAAAAAGCTTAAACCGCTGAGAGCGGTGTACGGCAATATCGACAACCACCAGATCCAACAAGAATTCCCTTTACATAATCGATTTATGTGCGAGGGAGTCGATGTCTGGCTCACTCATATTGGCGGGTACCCCGGCGCCTATAATTACCGGATCAGGGAGATGTTGCATAAAAATCCTCCCAAATTATTCATTTGTGGTCACTCCCATATTCTCAAGGTTATGAATGATAAGAAGCTGGGACTGTTGCATATGAATCCGGGTGCCTGTGGAAAACAGGGATTTCACCAGGTGCGCACCATGTTGCGCTTCAGCATATCCGGAAAAGATATTTCTAAACTGGAAGTGATAGAGCTGGGCAAAAGGGGGTAAAAGCAAAAAACCCTGACGAGCAATGCTCATCAGGGTCTTACGCACTAATACTACTAAGATGTTAGGTTTAACGTAAGCGATCTACAGATTTTACAAGATCTTCATCCTTCTTTATGGACTTGTTGGCCAAGACCAAGAAAACGATAGAAAATACAGGAATCAACATCCCAATACCCTTCTCTGAAACCGAGGTTTCTCCGGATAAGTTTAGTGATCGGTAAACGAAAAATCCCAGTAAAAAAAGATTCAATATTATATTAAAACGGTTACAAATGAACTGTTTTTTTCGATACTTGAACAGGGAAATGGCCACAATTGCCAAAAGGGCCGATCCAAAAAAGGAGGCAGAGATGAGCACGTCATCTTTGGCGAACATCGCGTTGCCATCTGCATCAGACCACAGATTAAGCCAGAAAGGAAGCACTCCTCCTAAAATGGCAACAATCAGTAAATATAAGCTCTGAATTCTTTGGATCATGGTCTAAATGGTCATTCGAAGTGCAAAAATACAGGTCTTTTTGAATTTTACAGGGCAAATATTGAAAATTATTTGTAATATTGCTTTGTTATTAGATGTAACACTTACCGACTGGGATTTCATTCCCTCGTAACACCCACAATAACACTACTTCATAGACTTTTTTACCAAAGTATAACTTATTCAATACTCGATGTTTGAGATTTCCGATTTAAAAGCAAAGAAGCTTCCCGAGCTTCAAAGCATTGCTAAAGATTTAAATGTTTCTAAATATAAAACCCTGAAAAAATTAGACCTGGTCTACCAGATTCTCGATGTTCAGGCCAGCAACCCTAAGGCTGTAAAGGAAACTGTAGCTACGACAACCGCAGCCCCAACAGAGAACAAGGACTCACAAAACAAGGACGCCCAGTCTAAGGAACCGCAAAACAAGGATTCCAGGAGCAAACCTAAAAGAGCCCGTGTCAGCAAAGACAGCCCCAAGGACAACCGTGGCAGCAACAATGCCCCGCAGCAAAAATCTGAAGCTCCCGCCTCAAAGCCTGAAAGACAGGAAAAACCTGAAGAAAAACAGCAGGACAACAGGCAGCAGGGTAACCGGGACAAAAACAACCCCCAGCAAAAGTCCAGGGATAAAAGGAGCCCTCACCCTAAGAGCAACAGGGATAAAAAAGATAACAACAATTTTGACAAGGATCTGAAAAACAAGTACAAGCAACCCGAGTACGAGTTTGACAGCATCATAGAAAGCGAAGGAGTTCTGGATATCATGCAGGACGGTTACGGCTTTTTAAGATCATCAGATTACAACTACCTCTCATCTCCTGACGATATTTATGTTTCTCAATCCCAGATACGCCTGTTTGGTTTAAAGACCGGCGACACTGTTCTAGGAAACGTAAGACCGCCAAAAGAAGGGGAAAAGTATTTCCCGCTGATCAAGGTAAATAAGATCAATGGCCTAGACCCGCAAGTGGTCAGGGACCGGGTATCCTTTGAGCATTTGACTCCCTTATTCCCCAGGGAAAAATTTAAACTAGCCGAGCGCCAGAGCAACATTTCTACCCGTATCATGGACCTGTTCTGCCCCATTGGTAAAGGACAGCGTGGTATGATCGTATCGCAACCTAAGACGGGTAAAACCATGTTGCTGAAAGATATCGCTAACGCTATTGCGGCTAATCACCCGGAAGTATACCAGATCATCCTACTTATCGATGAAAGACCTGAAGAAGTTACGGACATGCAACGTAACGTACGAGGAGAAGTAGTAGCCTCTACTTTTGATAAGGAAGCTACCGAACACGTAAGGGTCGCGAACATTGTCCTTGAAAAGGCCAAGCGACTTGTAGAGTGCGGTCATGATGTGGTTATCCTGCTCGATTCGATCACCCGGTTGGCCAGAGCATATAATACGGTTCAGCCGGCATCCGGAAAAGTATTATCCGGAGGTGTGGACGCGAATGCTCTGCACAAGCCCAAACGTTTCTTCGGTGCAGCCCGTAATATAGAAAATGGCGGATCACTATCTATCATTGCAACCGCACTGACAGAAACCGGATCTAAGATGGACGAAGTGATCTTTGAAGAATTCAAGGGAACAGGTAACATGGAATTACAGCTAGACAGGCGTATCAGTAACCGTAGGATATTCCCTGCTATAGACCTGATCTCATCTTCTACACGAAGAGACGACCTCTTGCTGGACGAGAATACCATTCAACGTATGTGGATCATGCGCAAGTACCTTGCAGACATGAACCCGGTAGAAGCCATGGAATTCATGGAACAGCGTATTAAGCAAACCAAAAACAACGAAGAATTCCTGATGACCATGAGTCAGTAAAACGGAACTAATTCGAAATATTGATCCCGGTACTTTGCAGTACCGGGATTTTTTTTATCCTTGAATATCAAATAAAAACTTATGAGAATATTAATTATTGGCGGCTACGGAACTATAGGGAAACGAGTCACTGAACATTTTTCAATGGAACACCAGGTAATTCTGGCAGGTCGAAATAATGGGGATATACAAGTAGATATCAGTGATAGTGAAAGCATAGAAAAGATGTACCGAGATGCAGGTGAATTAGACGCGGTGATCTGTATTGCGGGAGAAGCCAAGTGGGCGCCTTTCTACGATATGAGTGAGGCTGATTACCAGGTTGGGCTTCAAAGTAAATTAATGGGACAGGTAAATTTGGTGAGGTTAGGAGCTGAATACCTGCCAAAAGGCGCATCAATAACCCTGACTACAGGTATACTGGCAGATGACCCTGTGCCCATGACCACCAGCGCTGCGATGGTGAATGGCGGCATTCACAGTTTTGTAAAGGCAGTAGACCTGGAAATAAAGAAAGGAATCAGGGTTAACGTGGTATCCTCCGGCCTTGTTGAAGATGCCGTAGAAAAATATTCATCTTATTTCCCGGGCCATCACCCCATACCTATGGACAAGGTGGTGAGGGCTTACATAAGGAGTGTGGAAGGCAGGGGACGCGGAGAAATCATCCGTATCTACGAATAGCTATAAACAAAAAAATCCTGGCCTTGGGCCAGGATAATGCTTTGATGTAATTTCCTTAATTAAAGGGTAGC
Organism: Zeaxanthinibacter sp. PT1; assembly: GCF_028464225.1. Taxonomy (GTDB): domain Bacteria; phylum Bacteroidota; class Bacteroidia; order Flavobacteriales; family Flavobacteriaceae; genus Zeaxanthinibacter. The sequence continues at coordinate 77,808 of NZ_JAQPCN010000005.1, read as the reverse complement.
AACCTGCTTCATCAGCTTGCTCTTAAGGTTTGCAGCCTTATTAGCGTGGATGATATTGCGTTTGGATAATTTATCGATCATACTGACCACTGTTGGCAACAAGGTCTCAGCAGCCTTCTTGTCAGTTTCGCTACGCAATTTTTTGATCGCGTTACGGGTGGTCTTGTGCTGGTACCTGTTACGAAGGCGCACAGACTCGTTTCTTCTTATCCTCTTTAATGCAGATTTGTGATTTGCCATCTTTCTTCCTCTTATAATTTTTTCTGTCGCTGTAAGCGAACTGTAAACTTGTAGCCCGTAGGGGAATCGAACCCCTGTTACCAGGATGAAAACCTGGCGTCCTAACCCCTAGACGAACGGGCCAATAAATAACTCCAAGAACTGAGAGCCGCAGTCCTTGAAAACTGCTAGTAGCCCGTAGGGGAATCGAACCCCTGTTACCAGGATGAAAACCTGGCGTCCTAACCCCTAGACGAACGGGCCAATAAAATACCGCTTAGCGGCGCCTAATTTTTTTCGATTAGGTGGGTGCAAAAATACAATTATTTTTTACTACCGCAAGACCTATAGAATTTTTTTTAGCATCATTAATATGCCTTAGCGAAAAGTACCCTCCCCGAAGAAGGTTTTCCACTGATGATACACTCCCCTGCTTCCTCTTCTGCATCGATAGGAATACAACGGATGGTAGCCTTGGTCTCTTCCTTAATCCGGTCTTCTGTTTCGATTGTTCCGTCCCAATGAGCAGAAATAAATCCGCCTTTATTCTTCAAAACCTCCTTAAACTCCTGGTAGCTGTCTACCCTGGTGATATGATCATCCCGGTAGTCTTTCGCTTTTTCAAAGATATTACGCTGAATATCCTTAAGCAAATACTCTATCTTATCCACTACTTCTGCAGCGGCGATAGTCTCCTTACTAAGGGTATCGCGCCTGGCCACCTCGTAAGTACCATTTTGCAAGTCTCTTTGCCCTATGGCTAACCTAATTGGAATCCCCTTTAATTCGTACTCATTGAATTTAAAACCTGGTTTATGCGTGTCGCGCTTATCGAATTTTACAGAAATCCCTTTAGCTCGTAATTCTTTTACCAGCGGATCAACCGTTTCAGAAATCTCATCCAACTGATCTATCCCCTTATAGATAGGTACTATTACCACCTGTATGGGTGCTAAGGAAGGCGGAAGCACCAGGCCGTTATCATCACTGTGCGTCATGACCAGGGCACCCATTAGGCGAGTAGAAACCCCCCATGAGGTTGCCCACACATGTTCCTGTACCCCTTCTTTATTGGCAAATTTAACATCAAAGGCCTTGGCGAAATTCTGCCCCAGGAAGTGAGAAGTACCCGCTTGTAACGCTTTACCGTCTTGCATCAATGCTTCAATACAATAGGTTTCCACAGCCCCGGCGAATCGCTCGCTCTCGGTCTTAGTTCCCTGAATGACAGGAACGGCCATATATTCCTCTGCAAAGGTGGCATAGATCTTTAATATGGTCTCTGCCTCTTCTATAGCTTCTTGCTTGGTCGCATGGGCCGTATGCCCTTCTTGCCAAAGAAATTCTGACGTACGCAGGAAAAGGCGTGTCCGCATCTCCCATCGAACAACATTTGCCCACTGGTTGATCAGCAAAGGAAGATCCCTGTAAGACTGAATCCACTTTCTATAGGTATCCCATATAATGGTCTCCGAGGTAGGCCTTACAATAAGCTCCTCCTCCAGTTTGGCATCCTCATCTACGATGATCCCGCTACCATCCTCGGCATTTTTAAGGCGATAGTGGGTGACCACGGCGCACTCTTTTGCAAAGCCTTCCACATGACTGGCTTCGCGACTCAGGTATGATTTTGGAATAAATAAGGGGAAATAAGCGTTTTCATGTCCTGTTTCTTTGAACATCTTATCCAACTGTGCCTGCATCTTCTCCCAGATCGCGAATCCATAGGGTTTGATCACCATACAACCCCTAACCCCTGAATTCTCAGCCATATCGGCTTTTACAACGAGTTCATTATACCACTTGGAATAATCTTCGCTGCGTTTTGTTAGATTTTTACCCATTAGCTATACTTTGGCATAAAACTTGTGACTTCCTTAACGGAAATAGTTCGGTAAAACTAACTATTTTTAATTGTTCAACAATATTAAATTTATCACCATGATACAATCTATACCACGCTCCACCTCACAGTTACTGCTTCCGGCGGTCCTGATCGGACTGTTGCTGCAATCCTGTGGCTCTTACCAACAGGCTTCCTATTACGACTCTGACGGCATTTATGCCGACGGGGGAGAAACTGTCCGGGTAGAAAAAGGACAGCGTCAGCAAGAAGTGGTCAGGAACGACGATAATATTTATGGTGATTATTTCGGGCAGAAAGCCGAGGAATACGACGATATCCTGGAAAGCGAAGTCTTTACCGATATCGATTCCTATTATAGCGATACCGAACAAGACAGTCTTGGTGTAGATACCAGCTATTATGCTACAGACAATACCTATAATGGTTATGGTGGCTGGGGAGATAATGCAACCAATGTAAATATCAATATCTACGATGATAACTGGGGCTGGGGCGGCTTCGGATATGGATTCGGATTTGGTCTTGGCTACCCATGGGGCTACAACCGGTTCCGTTGGGGCTGGGGATGGAATAATCCATGGAATTACGGCGGCTTCTACGATCCCTTCTGGGGTGGTGGTTATTACGGCTATGGCTGGGGCTGGGGCGGCGGCTTCTATTCTCCATATGGATGGGGATGGAACCGAAGATTTTACTCGCCCTATTATTACCCTTATTATTATAACAATTATCGGAATAATTATGCCTACAATCGTACAAGACGTGGCATATACCGCGACAGCCGTTCAGCTACTGCGCTACAGGGTCGCTCTAACCTTAACACCCGCACCAACAGCAGGTACAGGACCAACAGCGGAAGATCTAACCAGGACCGATCTGCTGCCATAAACAGGAGTTCCAGGAATTACCGCAATGGTGCTACGGCAAGAAGTCAGAGCAGGTCTGCAGTAGAGCGTAACCGCGCCTACAGGTCTAGTCGCAGTACACGTACTGCTCCCAAATACAACGGGAATACCAGGAGCCAGAACTATCGCAGTACACCCCAGCGTAGTGGATCATACAGGCAGGGTACCAACCAGCGAAGCTACAGGAGTTCTCCGCAAAGGAGTTCTTCAGGCAGAAGCTCGGGCTACAAGAGCTCTACCCGTAGCAGTTCTCGCAGTTCAGGGTACCGCAGCTCTGGCCGCAGCAGCGGAAGCAGGAGCTCCGGAACTATGAGAAGTTCTTCACCCAGCAGGTCTTCCTCTGGTACAAGATCTTCCGGTAGTTCGCGAAGCGGTGGCAGGCGTAATTCATAAGCGGAGTGTTTCATCACCTTAATCAGAAAAAAATGAAAAGAGTAAGTATCTTATTCCTGGCTTTGCTTTGCTTTGCTGCAAACGGCCAGAATATAAATGACGTGCTGCGTTACAGCGGCGAAGATCTTCAGGGAACTGCGAGGTTCCAGGCCATGAGTGGCGCGTTCGGAGCATTGGGCGGAGACCTTTCTGCCCTGAATGTTAACCCTGCAGGATCTGCAGTGTTTAACTTCAGCACCTTTGGTGTTACCGGCAGTAATTATAACCGTGACAACCAGGCTTCTTATTTTAACAGCATCAACTCTAACGAATCAAATTACCTGGAGATCAACCAGGTGGGAGGTGTTTTTGTTTTTAATAACCGTTCCGGTTCATCGGACTGGAAAAAACTTGCCCTGGCGATCAATTACGACCTGGTGCAGAATTTTGACAACGAGGTCTTCGCTGCCGGGAACAGCACTCAGGGAATCGATAACTATTTCCTTGAGGCTGCAGCAGGAGTTCCGTTTGGGCAACTATTGCTCCGGGACGGTGAATTTATCGAGGATGCATACCTGGATATTGGTTCTAGCCTTGGATTTACAGAGCAGCAAGCATTCCTGGGATATTACGGGGGTATCATAGATCCTGCAGACCCGGATGACGATAACAACACCAGCTATATTTCAAATGCATCATACAGTAATGTTAACCAGGAATTCTACCAGAGTACTTCAGGGTATAATGGGAAATTCACGGTAAACATGGCTTCTCAGTACAAGGAGCAGCTTTACCTGGGTGCTTCGCTTAATTTTCATACCATATTGATGGATAAGGTCACCTTTTTCGATGAGCGGGGTTATGATGTCGATTCGGAAATACAATTCACCACTTTTGACAACCTGTTGCATACAGAAGGCTCCGGTTTTTCATTCTCTTTAGGAGCGATTGCAAAACTGACCGACCAGATCAGGGTTGGTGGTAGTTACCAGTCCCCAACCTGGTACAGGCTGACCGATGACACTTCGCAGCGTATTAATTCTGATCTTGCCGATGTGGATATAAGCTTTATCGATTTCAATATTGTTAACCTATTTGAACAATACACTATTAAAACGCCTTCTAAGCTGACCGGTAGTGTAGCTATGATCTTTGGCAAGGACGGATTGCTGAGTTTTGATTATGGCTACCAGGACATGTCCGAAGCAGAATTAAGACCTGCCGCCGATCCATTCTTTAACGCTCAGAATCAGGATATTCAAAATCGCCTAGGAGCGGTAAATACTTACCGATTGGGTGGAGAATACAGGATAGACCAGCTAAGTTTGAGAGCCGGTTATCGATTTGAAGAGAGTCCATTTGAAGATGGCAGTACCATTGGGGACCTTAGCGGTTATTCTGCCGGCCTTGGATACACCTTTGGCCCTAACCGCCTGGACCTGGCCTTCAGCCGCTCTGAAAGAGACAGCAGTCAGCAATTCTTTGACATTGGTTTAACTACCCCCGCCAATATACAGGCAGTCAACACTAATGTATCCCTAGGATATACCTTAAGTTTTTAATAGCATCCCATATCTTAATCAGAAGGAAGCCGGAACCATCCCGGCTTTTTTTTATCGCCTTAGGCTAAAATGAGACTGTAGCACTTGAGGGGTAGGAGTACCATTGAGATCTGCAGTATACTCCAGTCGGAACCAATAATCTGTAGATGGTAACCTTCTTCCATTAAAAGTACCGTCCCAGCCCAGGGTAATATCATCTAACTGCTTCAGCAGTTTACCATAGCGGTCAAAGATAAAAACGACCGGGTTCTCCAGGGTCTCAATCCCGAGGATGTTCCAGAAATCGTGGATTCCATCACCGTTCGGGGTAAAATATTTTGGGTATCCAACGACTAAAAATTGTTCCGGCCCCACTGAGCCGCAACCATCCTTATCGTCTATAAGCACGGTGTTCAGACCCGGGGGAACGTCTTGGAAAATCGGGGAATCCTGGAAATCTCCGCCGTTTACAGCATACTCGTATCTCCCGTTACCCTGCACAAATACCTGTACCGTATTATTATCGGAAAGTTCACTGAGAACTTCTACCCTGTCAAAAACCGGTGGTCCATTAAATTGGATCAGGATGTCATCCGCATAACTTTGGCCAGCGGAATTTTCCACTACAGCAAAATATCGACCGGAATCCGGGCTACTAACGGTATATTCTGTTTCTGCAGGACCACTGGCTACTACGATGGGATTCCCGTCATCATTATCGTCGTAAGACCAGGTGATGTTAGAGATATTAGGACCTGCCGGTGAATTTGCAGCGGTTAAAACTATATCGGGATCGCCTTCACATGCCGTTATATCCTGCCCAAGGTATTCATCACGAAGGCTGCAGTCTAAAGCATTATTCTGGTCCGCATCCACACTACTTCCTGTAAAAGTCAGGGAATAGGGCTCAGGATCCCCGTTAAAATTTGTGTTGAAATTGTTGATTAGGAGGTAGTAAACTTCCCCGGCAGCTACCTGTAACCAGTCGTCATAGGTATTCTGGTTCTGTGTCAGGGGCGGCTCCCCGCGCTGCCCGTTTTCAGGATTTACACCAACCCCGGTGAATCGCGTATTATTGGTTTCATAATTACAACGGATCGGCTGGGCAGTGCCCGAGCTTATTTCCGCGCAACTTACATCGGGACCATAAAGTGCAAAATCCCATTCGGCCGTTATCGTATTCCCACTGGCAGGCAGGGCTTCAATATCAAAACCGATCTGTCCGTCAGTTCCGGCCCGGAACACATACCAGGAAGTGTTGTTTTCAATGTTATCGGAGCTTACACTTCCCTTTTCCAAACATCCGGACTGGGTAATCTGGTTAGGGTCAAAATCATCTATATCCCCGCTACCATCCGCAGCAGCAAAGGTTGGGGCATCTGCGCAAACAGGAATTGCGGACCGGCAATCGGCCGAATTCTGGGCACTAAGGCCGCATATACTACATAATAGAAAGAGTAGGCTTCCAAGGTAGGTGCGCATGGAGATGGGAGCTAAAGTGTTCAAACAATTTTATAGTATAACTAGCCCCCGGGAGGATTTATTATGCGTAAGACGCTTTTTTCGAAGAAGTACCGGACTTTAATTCCGGAAACATAATCTAATCAGCGGGTAAGGGAAAAATGTGCATTCAGATATTTGGCTTCTACTCTTTGTCCCCTGGGATCGATATAGGAAAGCCTGAACCAATAGTCCGCCTCCGGGAGGTCTTGCCCCTCGTAGGTGCCATTCCACCCCAGGCTGCTCTTATCCATTACCCTTAGCACCTTACCATAGCGATCAAAGATATGCAGCAAAGGATCCTCTAAGGCATCGAGCCCGACAATTTCCCACTCGTCGTTTACTCCATCCCCATTAGGAGTAAAAAATTTCACATAGCCCACCACGGTAATGGTTTCAGTGACCTGTCCGCATCCTTTACGATCATTGATGGTCACCGTATGTATGCCGGGAGCAACATTCGTGAACCGTCCATCGGGCTGGAAAGGTCCGTCATCAATCCGGAATTCGAATTCCCCCGTGATATCCGTGATGATTTCTACAGAATTCTCCGGCCTCAGGTCATCAATGATCACCTCGGTAATCTTCGGAGCCAGGGAAACCACCACCTCGACATTCACAGTCTTAGAGCAATTAAGCCCGTCCGCGGTATTAGTTATGATCACACTATAAGTCCCTTCTTCCGTAATCCCGATTGATGGGCTGTCTGCCCCGGTGTTCCAGGCGTAGGAGTAATCAGGGTTTGGCGTTAAATCTCCTATAACTATGGCATCCCTGCTTTCACAGATATAAACGTCAGTTTCAAAGTTCACAAGAGGACTGCTTCCCACCGTCAGTTCAAATTGAGAGGTGGCATCAAAGCAACCCGAGTTTTCCATAGAGGTGGTCCGCGCAAATATGGTCTCTGTTCCGATCATCAGCGGGTATTCCCTCGGCAAGGCATTGATCCCTTCCATGGCCTCGGAAAGACTCCTGTGGTAGCTTACCCTCACCTTTTCGGGATCCTGGGGACCAAGGACCTCCTCATCTTTCTGGGAAAGATCTATATAGCCTTCATCTGAGCAATATGTTTCGTCAGAAGCAAGGTAGGAAGTTGGAGCCTCGGTAAAGGCAACCTGTACATCACTGACTATTGAGCTGCCATCATCCAGGCCGACCACAACGCGGTACATAGCCGATTGGGAAACCTCGTAGGTGGAAGCTGTTTCACCGGACAATAATTGGTAGCCGGCACCGGTGTCTCTATACCAGGAATAGTCATTGGCATCATCCGTATCGGCATCCAGGACAAAAGTTTCGTTATCGCAGGCAACTACCGGCGGGCCTAGCAGGTTATCAATTATTGAACAATCCAGGGCATCATCCGGGTTAGTTTCAAATATCCTTCCCGTAAACTGTATGGAAAAACCAGAGTTGGTATTGCTGAAATTATTGATGAGCAGGTAATAATCTTCACCGGGCTCTACTGACAACCACTTTTCGTACAGGACGGTATCCGTACTCCCGGTAGGATCTTCCCCTACTCCCATATAAGCCTCCTCGTCACTATTATCAAAAAAATTACAGCGTACAGGCTCCCCGAGATCATTACAGTCTGTTGCTTTATACAAGGCAAAATCCCAATCTTCATCGGTGTCAAATCCAATATTAAACCCGAGTTCACCCGATGCACCTGTCCGGAACCTGTACCAGGCAGAATTGGACTCAACAGCCCCACTGCTGGTTTCCTCCAGGCACCCGGTCTCTGAAGCTCCATTAAAATCGTCAACTCCAAAACCCTGGGTCCCCCCGTTCACCGGGGTATCACTACAAATAGGGATAGCACTCGCACAATCGGCAGATACCTGTGCAGACAGGCTATGGATTGCGAGTATGAGGCCCAGTAAAACAAGCGCACATTTCCCCTTCATAAATTGGCAGTAATCATGATCGGGAATAAAAGTAGGCAGGGAGCAGGCTTAACACTAATTTATGTTGTGAAGGCCGTGTTTAGGGCTATAAAGTGCCATATTATGTATATCTTTGACTTTTGAAAAAGTCATTTTGACCAATGAAAATTGAAAGCCATTTGGAAGAGCAGCTGGAAAGCATGGGAGACGATCATGAATCTTCTACCGGGGAGACCCCACTAAGGAAAGACGCCTTTGAACTCAGTGATGAAGAGAAAATCTCTAAAATTCAAGAGAACGTAAGACAGATCATGGATACCCTTGGGTTAGACCTGACGGACGACAGCCTCAGGGGAACACCTTTGAGGGTTGCTAAAATGTATGTACAGGAGGTCTTTGGAGGTCTTCATCCAAAACGCAAGCCTAAAGCATCTACCTTTGAGAATAAATACAAGTATGGCGAGATGCTTGTGGAGAAGAATATCACTGTGTATTCTACCTGTGAACACCACTTACTCCCCATCGTAGGTAAAGCGCATATAGCATATATCTCTAACGGTACCGTAGTTGGTCTTTCTAAGATGAACCGTATCGTGGATTATTATGCCAAGCGCCCCCAGGTGCAGGAACGCATGAATAAGCAGGTTGTAAAAGCGCTGCAGGAAGTCCTTGGAACAGAAGATGTAGCTTGCGTGATCGATGCCAAACACCTTTGTGTAAACTCAAGGGGGATCAGGGATGTGGAGTGCAGCACTGTTACCGCAGAATACGGTGGAAAATTCAAAGAAGATGCCACCAGAAGAGAATTCCTGGACTACATTAACCTGGATACCAACTTTTAACCGCCCACACTCCGGATGCAATTATACAAGACTCAGACCTTAAAGCTCTACAACTCCCTTAGCAGTACAAAAGAAGAATTCAGCCCGCTGAATGAAGGTCATGTGGGCATGTATGTCTGTGGCCCTACGGTTTACAGCAATGTGCATTTAGGGAATTGCAGGACATTCATGTCTTTTGACATGATCTTCCGCTACCTGAAACACCTGGGTTTTAAGGTTCGTTACGTACGTAATATCACGGATGCCGGCCATTTGGAGGATGATGCCGAGCAAGGAGAAGATAAGATCGCCAAGAAAGCACGGCTGGAACAGATAGAACCTATGGAGGTCGTACAACGCTATACCGTTGACTTCCACAATATATTACAACAATTTAATATGCTGCCCCCAAGCATAGAACCGACGGCTACCGGGCATATTATTGAACAGATAGAAATTATCAAGGATATCCTGGAAAAGGGATATGCTTACGAGCGTAACGGGTCTGTATATTTTGATGTACAGAAATTTAACCAGAAGCACGAATACGGTAAACTCAGCGGCAGGAAACTGGAGGATATGATTGCCAATACCAGGGAACTGGCCGCACAGGATGAAAAAAACAGCCCACAGGATTTTGCCCTATGGAAGAAGGCAGAACCACAGCATATTATGCGATGGCCTTCACCCTGGGGTGATGGATTTCCCGGCTGGCACCTGGAATGCACTGCAATGAGCACCAAATACCTCGGCGAAGAATTTGATATTCACGGTGGAGGTATGGATCTCAAATTCCCACACCACGAATGCGAGATCGCCCAGGCAGAAGCCAGTAACGGGGTGAGCCCTGTTCGATACTGGATGCATGCCAATATGCTGACCCTGAACGGGAAAAAAATGGCAAAATCTACCGGGAACAACGTATTACCTACAGAAATTTTTACCGGTCAGAATAAGATCTTCAGTAAACCGTTCAGTCCATCGGTGGTCCGGTTCTTTATGATGCAAGCCCACTATTCCAGTATTTTGGACCTTAGCGATTCTGCCCTGTTAGCCTCTGAGAAGGGCTATAACAGGCTGATGGAGGCTATGGAGGCCATAGAATGGCTACCGGCTTCGGATAAATCAGATTTTGACATCGCATCGTGGAAACAGCAGTGTTACGATGCCATGAACGACGACTTTAATACTCCTGTTCTTATCGCACAGCTCTTTGAGGCGGTTAAGCATATCAACCAGATCAAAGAACGAAAGGAAACGATCAGCCAGGAAGATAAAAATGAGTTGCAGCAAACCATGAAGGGGTTTGTGTTTGAAGTCCTCGGGCTGGAAGCGAAAACAGCCAACCAGGGTGAGTCGGATAAATTACCGGATGTAGTAGAACTACTCATATCTCTCAGAAACGAAGCAAGGGCGAATAAAGATTTTAAAACTTCGGACAAAATCCGGGATGAACTCGCTGCCTTGGGAATACAGTTGAAGGACGGGAAAGAAGGGACTACCTTCAGCATGAGTTAAACCCTTTACAACTTTTAACGCCCACAGAGCTAACCCCATGAAGAAGATCCTGATCGCTCCTTTTGTCTTACTGGTGAGGTTCTACCAGCGCTTTATTTCCCCGCTGACACCTGCCAGCTGCCGCTATGCCCCCACCTGTTCACAGTACACCCTGGAGGCTCTGCAGAAACACGGCCTTTTCAAAGGCGGATGGCTTTCCCTGAAACGCATATTCAGTTGTAATCCCTGGGGCGGACACGGATATGACCCTGTCCCCTAAAAGCCGGTACCTATCACTAATTTTAGTGTAATTTTAATCACTTCGGATAGCAGCAATATATCCCTTTTCGCAACGCCTTTCCCTCTGGCCAATTTTATTATCTTAGGGCCTTAAAACAACCCACATGTACGCATTAGGTTTTACCTGGAACCCGGACGACACCCTGTTTAACTTAGGTTTTCTCCAGATCAAATATTACAACTTGTTATGGATCATCGCTTTCGGATTAGGCTGGTACCTGATGAAACGGATTTTCCAGAACGAGAAGAAGACCATGGAGCAATTGGACTCCCTCTTCATCTATACCGTTGTGGCTACTATGCTTGGTGCCCGCCTGGGACACGTATTCTTTTATGACTGGGCATACTACCAGGACCACCTCCTGGAGATACTACTCCCTATACGAGAAACAGCTGACGGGTATACCTTTTCCGGTTTTGCCGGCTTAGCCAGTCATGGCGCAGCCATAGGAGTAATTATCGGGATGTGGTTATACACCAGGAAATACCCGGATATGAAGTTACTCTGGATCCTGGACCGAATCGTGATCCCTGTATCCATCGGCGCGTTCTGTGTCCGCCTCGGAAATTTCTTTAACTCGGAGATCAATGGAAAAGAAACCGATTCTTCTTTTGCCCTGGCGACCAGGTTTGTCAGGGATTCTGACGATATGCCCGCCTACAGGGTGATGGAAATAACCGGGGAAAGAACGGTAAATGCTGCCTATGCCGCACTGGAGAATAAACCACAATTTTCAGAATACCTGCAGGCCATTCCCTACAGGCATCCCGCACAGCTATACGAAGGTATCTGCTATATCTTTGTCTTCCTGGTCCTGTACTACTTTTACTGGCACACCGATAAGAAAAACAAGGCCGGCTTCCTGTTCGGGACCTTCCTGGTTATGCTCTGGACAGTGCGTTTCTTTGTGGAGTTCGTTAAAAAGAGCCAGGGTGGTTTTGAAGAATCCTTGGGACTATTATCTACCGGCCAGTGGTTGAGCATACCTTTTATTATTATCGGGCTCTATTTTATGTTTCGCAGAACCGCTTAAAAAAATAGTATTCACATGACTAAGGGATTTATAAAAATACTGATACTCTGCCTGGGATTTCTCAGCCTTGCCTGTAAGGAAGAGCCTAAAACTAAAGTGGCCACCAAGGTCATTAATTTTACAAAAGAAGGCGAATTGCAGGTCTACCGCAAGGCAACGGACAGCTTGGTCAGCAGCTTTGATATAGAGATTGCCGACAATGAATACGAAACTCAGACCGGCTTAATGTATCGGCAGTCGATGGAGAAAGACAGGGGTATGCTCTTTATCTTCCCCGATGAGCGCATCCATAGTTTTTATATGAAGAACACACAGATCCCACTGGATATCCTCTACCTGATCAGTGATATGAAAGTAGCATCGATCAAAGAAAATGCCGAACCATATAACGAAACAAGTATAAGTTCCGGCGTTCCGATACAATATGTCCTGGAGATCAATGCAGGCCTCAGCCGGGAACTGGGCATACAAGTGGGCGACAGTATCGCGTATCAGAAGACTAACCCATAAATTACAGCCTTCCAGACTCCTGCCTGAAACCTTATCTTTATTACGTCAGTATAAATGATCCAGGATATGAGCAGACTCGCACATTGGGCTGTATTTACAGATAATGATTCCCGCAGGGGAGAATTTATCACATCCCTCTTAGAAGGTAATGCCCCTAAAGACTTTGAACCATTTGGCAGAAAAGCAGGGGCGTTGTATTCCAAGAGTGCCCTGGACCGCTTCCTGGAGGAAGAAGCCAGGCATGATCAACATATACTGACAGACCCCGAACAGCAGGAATTAAAAACTATGTCCAGCGGGGAACGCAAAAAAGCCCTGCTTACCTATCTATTAAAAAAAGAGCCGGACTACCTTATCCTTGTCAATCCTTTTGACAACCTGGATGCGCCCTCGGTCAATTCCCTGGAAAAATTACTGACCGAATTATCCGATAGAATACCTATCATACAAATATTGAGCCGAAGGTCCGATATGCTGCCTTTTGCTTCCCGGCTGGCATACCTCAATGGGGGGGAACTGGTAGAGATTGATAAGAACGAGTCAGAGCCCAGTCAAGATCCGGGTAAAGCCCAGCTTGCTGATAACATTCCTCCCCCACCCGGGGAAGCAGGTTTTGACCAAGGCCTGCTGGTTCGGTTTACCCGTGTATCCGTGGCCTATGGAGATAGAACTATCCTAAAAGACATAAATTGGGAGATCAGGAAAGGTGAATACTGGCAACTCCGTGGGGAAAACGGCAGCGGAAAATCCACTTTGCTCTCCATGATCAGTGGAGACAACCCAAAGGCATATGGACAAGACCTGCACCTCTTCGGTCACCAGAAAGGAAGTGGAGAAACCGTATGGGACCTTAAACATCATATCGGTTATTTCAGCCCGGCCATGATTGATCGTTTTCGCGGCTACCACAGCCTTGAAAATATGATCATTTCGGGATTGACCGATTCTATCGGGTTATATACTCAGCCTACCGCCACACAGCAGGAACTCGCACGGGACTGGTTGCGTTTCCTGCGGCTCGATCCCTATAGTCAGCACTACTTCCACGAAATATCAGAAGGAGTACAGCGACTGGTCATGTGTGCCCGCGCAATGGTAAAGCATCCCCCCTTACTGATCCTGGATGAACCTACTGCAGGCCTGGATGATGACAGTGCTGCCCTGGTGGTCAGTTTAGTTAATGCCATGGCCCGGCAAAGCAGGACCGCCATCATCTACGTTTCGCACAGGGAAGAACACGGCCTGGAACCAGAAAAGATATTCCAGCTCAATACCAGGCCCCAAGGTTCTGTCGGGGAAGTGATCGTTCCCTGAATTTAAAGCATAAAAAAACCGCCGTTCCTAAAAGGCCCGGCGGTTCTTAATTTTATAGAATGTCCTACTTATTCTTTTTCAATCCCTTCTCTTACTGATGATTTCAGCGTGTCAAACATCACAGGAGTTGCGATGAACAAGGAAGAGTAGGTACCCACAATTACACCGACGATCATTGCGAACATAAACCCTCTGAGTGACTCACCACCAAAGATAAAAATAGAGAGTAATACCACGAGGGTAGTAAGCGAGGTGTTCAGGGTACGGCTCAATGTACTGTTCAGTGCCAGATTGGTGTTTTCACCGGCTTTCCAGCCACGCTCCGCGATGATCTCCCGAATCCTGTCAAACACTACCACTGTATCATTCAGGGAGTACCCGATCACCGTAAGTATCGCCGCAATAAATGCCTGGTCGATCTCCATGCTAAACGGCATAAATTTGCTGGTCAGCGAGAAGATACCCAATACGATCATCACATCGTGGAATACTGCCATTACAGCTCCCAGTGAGAACTGCCACTTACGGAATCGCAATAGGATATATAAGAATACCACTGCAAGGGATCCAATTACCGCGAGTAAGGCGTTCTTCTTAATGTCATCCGCGATAGTCGGGCCCACCTTTCGGTACTTCATCACCCCAATATCTTCATTAGTACCACCGGGAACAAAATCCTCGTAGGTAGCACCATCCGGAAGGTATTTCTGCAGGGAAGTGAAAAGGAGACCAAGGATCTCGTTATCTACTTCTGTACCCTGTACATCTACCTTGTACTTGGTGGTCACCATGATCTGGTTAGCGTCACCATAAGTTTTGGCACTTGCGCTTCCAAGAACTTCGGTTAATTCACCTGTAATCTCTGTCGGACTCACCGGATCTACAAAACGGATCTGGTAATTACGTCCTCCGACAAAGTCAACACCCTGATCTAACCCTTGCGTTACTAGGGAAGCAATACCAATCACTACCAGGATGGAAGAGATGATGTAAGCTATCTTTCGTTTTCCAAGGAAATTGACATTGATATTCTTAAAGAGGTTCTTAGTCATCCCGGTACTGAAATCAAGAGATCTCCCTTTCCCGGAAATATACCAGTCTACTAATAATCGAGTAATGAATATGGCCGTGAACAGGGAAGTAAGGATACCTATGATCAGGGTAGTCGCAAACCCTTTAATAGGTCCGGAACCGAATACTAAAAGAATCAGTGCGGTTAGACCAGTTGTGATGTTCGCATCCAGGATAGATGAAAGCGCATTACCAAATCCATCCGCAATAGCCTGTCCTTTACCTTTTCCTTTAGCTAATTCTTCTTTAATACGTTCAAAGATCAGTACGTTAGCATCCACAGACATACCGATAGTTAATACAATACCGGCGATACCAGGCAGCGTAAGAACCGCACCCAGGCTGGCCAATACTCCAAAAATTAGGACGATGTTAAATACCAATGCAACATCTGCAAAGCCACCTGCCTTACCATAGTAAAGGATCATCCAAATCAATACCAAGACCATTGCGATCAGGAACGACATAAAACCACTGTCTATAGCTTCCTGCCCTAACGACGGACCAACGACGAAAGAGTCGATGATATCTGCCGATGCCGGTAACTTACCAGCCCTAAGAACGTTGGCTATATCCTTGGTCTCGTTCACTGTAAATGTACCGGTGATCTCTGAGCTTCCTCCTGAGATTCCACCTACCTGGGATACCCCGGGAGCTGTGTATACTTTATTGTCCAATACAATGGCGATACCTGTATTGTTAAGGTTGGCCTCGCTGGTCAGTTTCTCCCATTCCTTGGCACCCCGGACATTCATGTCCATCCCTACGGCAGGGCGGTTAAACTGGTCAAATTGAGCACGGGCATCACTTACTACATCACCACTGATACGAGGTTCATTGTCCCTGTTAGATTTAAGCGCGTAAAGCGTGGCCACTTCGGCACCTTGTGTTGGTCTTTCCCAAAGGAATTTGGTGAACTGCACCTCGGCCGGTAAAAGTCTCCTGATTTCAGGCATCCTTAACCACTCGCCTACTTGGGCCGTATCTTTAATAGCAGCTACCCCGATAGCATATCCGGGAGCATTTAACTGTAATTTTTCAAAAAGCGGGTTATTCTGTGACCCCAGATCTAATGTATCCTGTGCCACGTCAGAAAGCAGAGAGTCGATCTCTGATTCTTCTTTTACGGTTTCGGTTTCGGTTTCACCAACGATATTTTTAAGTCGCTCGTTAGCCTCGATAAAGAACCCTATCAGAGCCTGGTTGCCGGGCTCGTAGGTTTCCCAGAACTCCAGTTGGGCCGTGCTCGAAAGCAGGTCCTGGGCACGGGCGATATCCCTGGCCCCGGGAAGTTCTACAAGGATACGTCCGGAAGTACCTTCACGCTGTATGTTTGGCTGAGTCACCCCAAAACCATCAATCCTTTCACGCAGTACTTCGAAGGCAGAAACGATAGACTCGTCTATCTTCCTTCGGATGATCGGCTTTACCTGGTCATCTGTCATCTGGAAGTTGACCTCATCACTCAAGCCTTTGTTAGCAAAAATATCCGGTGATGCCAGCTTGGTGTCCCCTTTGATCTCGTCAAAAGCATCAAAGAAAAGATTCAGGTAAGTATCATCACTGTCTTTAGAGGCGGTATCGGCCATAGCCAGTGCCTTGTTAAAAACAGGGTTCTTGGTGTTGTCTGCCAGTCCTTTCAGAATGTCTTTTACAGAGATCTGAAGGGTTACGTTGATCCCACCTTTCAGGTCCAGTCCCTTGTTCAATTCTTTTTTCTTGGCCTCTTCGTAGGTTGTGTAACCAAGTACGGTATTAGAACCGATCGAGTCCAGGTAACGGGCCTCTATGGTCTCCCGTTTAGCAACGTAATCTTCTTCGTTTGCCGGGATCACGGAGGCTGCATAATCTGCTGCCTCGTTTTCCACCTTACTAGTAATGAATGTGTAGGAAAGTTGGTAAATACTTACAATCCCGAACAAAAAAGCAAAAAGCTTAATCAGACCTTTATTCTGCATGGGTCACTCGTTTTTTTATTAGATGGTGTTGGTAAATAGCGTGCAAATATATGATTTACACCAAGAATTGACAATTTATTTATTCCGCCTGCGGCAGAAGATCATAATTTAAGCCCGGGTATGGGAAGCCGCCTTATATAATAAGGTATCATTTGCTCCCTGAACTCCTGTTAAAAAGCCGTTTTGCATAAAAAAAGCCGGGACAAATTCCCGGCTCTTTCAGTTTATAGTGTCTGCACTATCAGAGTTGTAACAGTTCATTTACCTTGCTTACTCCTTCAGCACTTTCTTTCATTTTCGCTTTTTCCGCTTCGTCTAGCTCGATATCTACGATCTTTTCAATCCCGTTCTTCCCGAGCAATACCGGAACCCCGATACAGATATCGTTAAGTCCGTACTCCCCTTCCAGTAATGCAGAACATGGGAACATTTTTTTCTGATCGCAGGCTATAGCCTGGACCAAGGCAGAAACCGCTGCACCCGGTGCATACCAGGCACTGGTTCCGAGCAGCTTGGTTAGCGTTGCACCTCCAACTTTGGTGTCTTCAGCAACCTGGTTGAGTCGGTCTTCTGAAAGGAATTCAGATACCTTAACACTGTTCCTGGTGGCATGCCTAGTCAGGGGCACCATACCTGTATCACTATGACCACCGATCACCATACCGTCCACATCAGAAATAGGAGCTTCTAAAGCTTGTGCAAGCCTGTATTTGAAACGTGCACTATCCAAGGCTCCACCCATTCCAATGATCCTGTTCTTAGGAATATCTGTAGTCTTATGTACCAGGTAAGTCATGGTATCCATTGGGTTACTCACCACAATTAGCGTAACATCCGGAGAGTGCTCCAACAGGCTGCCGGCAACAGATTTTACGATCCCGGCATTGATCCCGATAAGTTCTTCCCGGGTCATCCCAGGTTTTCTTGGGATTCCAGAAGTGATCACAGCGATGTCACTTCCGGCTGTCTTAGAATAGTCGTTGGTGATTCCGGTGATCTTTGTATCAAAGCCATTCAGGGAAGCGGTCTGCATCAGGTCCATAGCCTTTCCTTCCGCGAATCCTTCCTTGATATCCAAGAGTACGACTTCTGATGCAAAATCCTTGATTGCGATATATTCTGCGCAACTGGCCCCTACAGCCCCTGCCCCTACGATGGTAACTTTCATGTGTGGTAAATTTTTAGGTTTATATTCTTGCCTGCCAAAAATACTGATTTTTTAACTAATTCCGGGGCAGAAATACATTATGTGAAAGCAGGCAGGTTCACCAGGATCCCCGTTGAAATAATGCAGTTAATCGAGGAATTTTTGCGCAAAAGTGCAGTTCAACGAAAATTTTCGTAAAAGCTGTGTAGTACATCGAATCGCGGCAATACTAAGGAAAAAGGGATCGTTCTGATTAGACCCAAATTGTAATTAACCTACTTTAATGAAAAAGTTATTTTCCCTCGTTATGCTATTGACCCTTGTGGCCGTGAGTAACTGTACCCGCGTCCCGGATAATAATGATCCTGTTATCGGGATCTGGGTGCAAGAGCAGATCAATAACAGCAGTGATACCGAAAAGGAATCCGTAAGACAGGAATGGATTTTTAACGATGTTTACCTTGGCCGCTACCATAAGTATAACGGTAGTAACCTGGAAATTAAAACAGATTTCAGTTGGGAGTACGCGGATGGATTTTACACCATTACTTACCCCGGTACCGACCTTGAAAAACAAGTGGTAAGCATGAGAGAAACCCCGGAAGGAACCTTCCTGGAAGATGAGAAAGGCAATGTGCTTGCCTTTAGAGAATAAGTCCCCAAATTTTCCCATATATGCCTAAAACAGCTTTCCCAGGAAAGCTGTTTTTTTGTGTTTCCATCGCTTTCAAAATAGCAACAACGACGCAAAAAAATTCCCGGTAACACCTTGAGGTGTCCCGGGAATTCAGCAATGGTCGGTTAATTGGTATAGGATTAACGGAAGCCGAAATTGACCCCCAAGGAAAGGTTATTAAAGGCCCCCAGGCTGTAATCTGCATTCAGCCTGAAGAATCCAAGCTTTAACTTAGCTCCCAGGTTGGCTGTTACCCCGTTTACCTTTTTCTCTATGCTAAATGGATCTGTATAGGTTTCCTGGAAGGGACCTGATTGAACCCGGTATGTCCCCAGTACATCGGTAGTAGAGGTACCGCTCAGGTAGCCTAGTGCCCCGTAAAAATTGATAACAGGTAGCCTGGTGGAAACGATTGCCTGGAAATTCCATGAATTAATAGAGGCATCTATACGCTGGTTTTCCCCGTCTATGATGCTGGTATTGGTAAAGTCATAACTACCATCTAAATGGGTATAGCCGATAAGCCCGGAAACCGCGATCGGTAGTATTTTATCCGCGGGAAGGTGAGAGGTGAATTCGTGTTGTAAACCTATGCCGTATAAGCTGATACTGACCTCGTCTGTCTCGATCTTCGGCAGGAATCTCGCTTTGATCTCCGTCCCTTTGATCAAACCAACGCTTCCCTGCAGGTAGCCGGAAGGGATAAAATCAATACCCTCTGAACTCAGCCCGGATGGGAGCTCAAAATCTTCCCTGGCTGTTATCCCGGGGGCCACTTCTGCTTCTACAAATACCCCGATTCCTTCAATATCCCCCAATGCAGTGGATACTTCTTTAGAAATACTACGATCCTGGAATTGCAGGTTCTCGTATTCCGAGGTATCCAGGATAAATGACTTTTTATCTTCTTTATTCTTAAAACCGGTAAGGTTCCCGATCACAGAAATCTCAAAACCGCCCAGGGGTTTGGCACTGGCAGAATTAAACCAGCCCGAAGAAATACTATAGATAGACGCTTCGGATACCGGTGACAGGTAATCTGTCATAAATTTTTCGGCATCCTCAACTCCTGCGGCCAGGAGATCGTTAGCGTTAGATTGAGCACTCAGGGCGGAACTACCAATAATAGCAGCCGCCAATATCATTTTTTTCATAATTACAGTTTTGCCCAAAACTAAAAAACCCACACCAGAGGTGCAGGTTTTTGTTGTGTAACTATGGATTGTTATACGTCAATGTTCGCATAAACGGCATTCTTCTCAATAAATTCACGTCTTGGCGGTACCTCATCCCCCATTAACATGGAGAAGATTCGATCTGATTCCGTGGCATTATCAATAGTCACCTGTCTTAGAGTCCTGAACTCAGGGTTCATCGTGGTATCCCACAATTGTTCCGCGTTCATCTCTCCAAGACCTTTATATCGCTGGATGCTCACACTGCCATTAAAACTTTCGGCGATCTCGTCACGCTCTTTATTGTTCCAGGCATAACGTTTCTTAGTCCCTTTCTTAACAAGGTATAAAGGTGGGGTTGCGATATACACATGACCACCTTCAATCAATTCGCGCATGTACCTGAAAAAGAAGGTCAGGATCAAGGTCTCAATGTGGCTACCATCCACATCCGCATCACACATGATGACTACCTTGTGGTACCTGAGTTTATCCAGGTTCAGTGCTTTACTATCCTCCTCGGTTCCTATGGTTACCCCCAGGGCGGTATAAATATTCTTGATCTCTTCGTTTTCAAAAACCTTGTGTTGCATGGCTTTTTCCACATTCAGGATCTTACCCCGTAATGGAAGGATAGCCTGGAAATTACGATCCCGGCCTTGCTTGGCCGTTCCACCTGCCGAGTCTCCCTCTACCAGGAATACTTCGCATTTGGTAGGATCTTGTTCAGAGCAGTCAGACAATTTACCAGGTAAACCGCCGATACTCATCACAGTTTTTCGCTGGACCATTTCCCGCGCCTTGGTAGCCGCATGGCGTGCCTGTGCAGCGAGAATTACTTTTTGTACGATCACCTTGGCGTCATCCGGGTGCTCTTCCAGGTAATCGGTAAGCATTTCGGATACCGCCTGACTTACAGCAGCAGATACCTCCCGGTTCCCCAATTTAGTCTTTGTCTGTCCTTCAAATTGTGGTTCTGCCACTTTAACGGATACAATAGCCGTAAGACCTTCACGGAAATCATCTCCCTGTACCTCGAATTTGATCTTATCGAGCATACCTGAAGCATCAGCGTATTTCTTAAGAGTGGTGGTCAGCCCCCTTCGGAACCCGGAAAGGTGGGTACCCCCTTCGTGAGTATTAATATTATTTACATAAGAATGAAGGTTTTCCGTATAAGAGGTATTGTACACCATAGCCACCTCTACAGGGATGTCGTTCTTCTCTCCTTCCATGGAGATCACGCTCTGTATCAGCGGCTCGCGGTTCCCGTCCAGGAACTTGATAAATTCTTTCAATCCTTCTTCCGAGTAGAATTCCTCATGTATGAATTCACCATTATCATCCTTTTCACGCTTATCTGTGATCGAGATTCGGACTCCCTTATTCAGGTAAGCCAGCTCCCGCATTCTTCCGGAGAGCGTATCATAAGAATACTCAATGGACTGGGTGAAGATATCTGTGTCCGGACGAAAAGTGACCACCGTACCTCTAAGATCGGTTTCACCGATACTTTTAACGGGGTAAAGCGCTTTTCCACGTTCGTACTCCTGCTGCCAGATGACACCTTCACGGTATACTGTGGCCTGCAGATGGGTTGAAAGGGCATTAACCACGGAAACCCCAACACCGTGGAGTCCTCCGGATACCTTGTAAGAATCTTTATCAAACTTACCCCCGGCCCCGATCTTAGTCATGACCACTTGCAGAGCAGAAACCCCTTCTTTTTTGTGGTGATCCACAGGAATACCCCTACCGTTGTCTTCAACAGTGATAGAGTTGTCTTCATTGATAGTGACTTTGATATTGTCACAGTGCCCGCCCATGGCCTCATCGATGGAGTTATCGACCACTTCGTACACAAGGTGGTGCAGACCTCTGACGCCTACATCCCCGATGTACATGGATGGGCGTTTCCGCACGTGTTCAATACCTTCCAGTGCCTGTATACTGTCGGCAGAATATGTGTTCTTTTTTGCTTCTTCGCTCATGGAAAAAATGGTGTTGTTTCGTTCTATTTATTGCAATCCCACAAATATAAGGAATACCCTATGAAATATAGCCTTTTCAACGATTTTAGTGCACCAAGTTATCAACATAAAATGTGGAAAATTGAGCCTGAAAAACCGCATAAAAAAAGCATCCGGCGAAGGATGCTTTTTTCGACTAATCAAACTACCTGAAAAACTAATTCATCTTATTTGTGGTATGCATCGGCATGTACCGCTGCAACGGCCCTACCGGAGGGCTCGTTCATATTCTTAAATGCCGCATCCCACTCCAGGGCGATCCTGGTGCTACAAGCTACAGAGGGCTCCTGGGGAACACTAAAAGCAGCAGCGTCACTGGGGAAGTGCGACTCAAAAATGGATCTGTAATAGAACTCTTCCTTGGTCGTTGGGGTCTGGATAGGGAATCGGAACTTAGCATTGGCCAGCTGTTCGTCACTGACCTCGGTAGCTACGACTTCTTTAAGGGTATCGATCCAGCTATACCCTACCCCATCAGAGAATTGCTCTTTCTGCCTCCAGGCGACACTTTCAGGAAGGTAGGACTCAAACGCCTTCCGCACCACCCATTTCTCCATGCGCTCCCCGTTAATCATCTTATCCTGGGGGTTGATCCTCATGGCCACATCCATAAATTCCTTGTCCAGGAAGGGCACACGCCCCTCTATACCCCAGGCAGCAAGGGATTTATTAGCCCGCAGGCAATCGTACATATGCAGCTTGTCCAATTTACGCACTGTTTCTTCATGAAACTCTTTTGCGTTAGGTGCTTTGTGGAAATATAAGTAACCCCCGAAGAGTTCATCGGCTCCTTCCCCGGACAGCACCATCTTGATTCCCATGGATTTGATCACACGTGCCATGAGGTACATGGGCGTAGCGGCACGGATGGTGGTAATATCATAGGTTTCCAGGTTATAGATCACATCCTTGATGGCATCCAAACCTTCCTGTATGGTAAATTTGATCTCGTGGTGTACGGTACCGATATGATCGGCCACCTTCCGTGCAGCTGCCAGGTCGGGCGATCCTTCCAGTCCCACTGAAAAAGAGTGCAGCCTTGGCCACCATGCTTCCGTGGTGTCATCGCTTTCTATCCTTTTTTCAGCATATTTCTTAGCTATAGCCGAAGTAACTGAAGAGTCCAAACCACCAGACAGCAATACCCCGTAAGGCACATCGGACATCAGCTGCCGATGTACCGCAGCTTCCAGGGCATCACGGACAGCCGCAATACTTGTTTCGTTATCCTTAACCGCATCGTATTCCATCCAATCCCGCTTATACCAACGTTTCATCTCGCCATCACTGCTGTGCAGGTAATGTCCCGGGGGAAATAGCTCAATTTTAGTACAGGTACCTTCCAGTGCCTTTAGCTCCGATGCTACGTAGAATGTTCCGTTCTTATCCCAACCGATATACAGGGGAATGATTCCCATATGGTCCCGGGCCACGAAGTATTCATCCTTTTCACTGTCGTAAATAGCAAATCCAAAAATTCCGTTCATCTCGTCCAGGAAGCCGGTCCCTTTTTCCCGGTACAAGGCGAGGATGACCTCGCAATCCGAGGCTGTTTTAAAGTTATACCGTCCTTCAAACTGTTTGCGAAGCTCCCGGTGGTTATAGATTTCCCCATTGGCAGCCAGGATCAATTTTCCATCTTCACTCAATAGCGGTTGCTTCCCCGAGGCCGGATCTACTATCGCAAGTCGTTCATGAGCGAGGATTGCTTTATCATCGGCATAAATCCCGCTCCAGTCCGGACCGCGATGTCTTACTTTCTTAGACATTTCTAATAACTGCGGCCTTAAAACCTCGCTACTCTCCTTTATATCAAAGGCACATACTATTCCACACATGCTGTACTTTTTTAAACAATATATAAGCAAAGATGTACTTATCATTTATAATACCAAACATATAATTCAATATTAGTTATTAATTGAAATAATATATTATGAATTACAAACAGATCATTAGGTATGAAGACTATTATTGGGAGAAATACGTATCTTTTGTAAGCGCTAAATTTCTTGCCGAATGCAAGGTTTACGCCTACATAACGACAGAATTAATTCATATTCACTAACACTTAAACATTTACGATGAAAAAAATTGCAAGCCTTATCCTGTTAATTACGGCATTTGTGGCCAGCCCTGTTGCGGCCCAGGAATTCAGTGGGCTGGATAAGAGTCCGGCTGATATAGCCACTTACCCATCCAGCTACAAAATCTCTGATAAGAAAGTAAAGGTGGTTTACAGCAGGCCACAATTAAAAGGCAGGTCCATATCCGAGTTAGCCCCTGCAGGTTCGGTTTGGAGAACCGGAGCCAATGAATCAGCAGAGATCACTTTTTACCAGGACACCCAGGTTGGAGGTGAAATGATAAAAGCGGGTACTTACTCTTTATTCACTATTCCGGGTGAAAACGAGTGGACTGTAATCCTCAACAAGAACCTGAACCAATGGGGAGCCTATACTTACGACGAGTCCGGGGATGTCGCCAGGATTAAAGCCGGGGCAAGTGAAGGATCAGAGTCGCTCGAAGCTTTTTCCATTGCGTTTAAAGACGTAGATGAGGGCGTACATATGGTCATGGGCTGGGGCAAGAACAGGGTAGCATTACCTATGAGTTTCTGATACTACAGTAAACAAAAAAACCGGGGCTAAAAACCCCGGTTTTTTTATGATCTGAATCTTCGTTTATTTCACCCATTCCCCGTTCACGCTTACTTTAACCGCTTGCAGTTCCGGGATCTCATTAGGCGGGATTTGCATGATATCCTTATCCAATAAAACAAAGTCGGCAAATTTACCCGCCTCAATACTTCCTTTTTCTTCTTCTTCAAAATTAGAATAGGCTGCCCAGATGGTCATCCCTTTCAGCGCTTCTTCCCTACTCAGCAATTGTGATGGCGTAAACCCGCCCTCTGGATACGCTTCAGTGTCCTGCCGGGTCACGGCTGCATAAAAGGTGAGGAAAGGGTTTACCTGTTCTACCGGGAAATCGGTTCCCAGGGCAAGTAACCCGGCTCTCTTGAGTAGGTCCTTAAATGCGTAAGCCCCATTGATTCTTTCAGCCCCTAGGCGGTCTTCAGCCCAGTACATATCGCTCGTCGCATGGGTAGGTTGAACGGAAGGAATGATCTTCTGCCCGAAATAATTAAAATCCTGCGGAGCGATCACTTGGGCGTGTTCAATCTTCCAACGCGGATCTGCTTTTCCTGCAAGTACCTCGGCATATGTTTTCAGGATCACTGCATTGGCAGAATCACCTATGGCGTGTGTATTCATCTGGTATTCTGTAGCTGCGATCCTTTGGGCCAGTGCCTGTATATCGGCTACAGGGGTGACCATGGCACCAAAGTGACCATCCTTATCGGAATAAGGTGCTTTCAATGCAGCGCCACGGGAACCAAGGGCACCATCGCCGTAGACTTTAACAGAACGTACATTGAGGCGGTCTGTCTTCAGGATGCCCTGCTCCAGGTAATGGTCAAGATTTTCCTTGCTGTTGCTCACCATAGCATACACTCTTATGCGAAGATCACCCGCCTGTTGCAGGCTGTCTATCATCTCTATAACGGCTCGGTCTAAGCCCGCATCATTCACAGTAGTTAGCCCGTAGTCAAAAGAAAGTTTCTCGGCCGCTTTCAGGGCCCGCACCATGGTTTCTTTATCCGGCTTAGGCATTACAGCATCTACCAGTGCCATGGGGCCATCCACAAGGACACCGGTTGGTTTCCCTCCTTCTTTTACCACCTCTCCTCCGGGAACTTCTGTACCCGGTCCTATCCCGGCCATTTCTAAGGCAGTACTGTTCACCAGGTACGCATGCCCATCTACTCGTTCCAGGGCTACAGGCGTATCCGGGAACAAGACGTCCAGTTCCTCACTGGTCGGAAACTCTTTTACTTCCCAGTCGTTCTGATCCCATCCACGACCGCGGATAAAATCTGCAGCTCTTTCTTCCTGGAAGGCTTTGACACGATCCAGAACTTCCTGGTAACTTTTGGTCCCTGTAAGGTCGACCACTTCCTGGTTGAGACCCAGGCCATAAAAATGGCAGTGTGCATCGATCAGGCCGGGGACAATTGTCTTCCCTTCGGCATCAAATAGCTCTGCTGCCTCATATTTATCCTGTAATTCCTGGTCGCTTCCCACAGCAATAAAACGCCCGTTCTTTATCGCAAAAGCAGTTGCCTTACTAAAAGCACTGTCTACGGTATAAACATTAGCATTGATCACCAGGGTATCTGCAGTTTCTTTGGAAGGTGAACAGGCGGTGAATCCCAGCAAAAGGAGTAGCGAGAACAACGTAAATCGGATCATTTTTTTTGGATAATTTATGGAAGATGAATCCCGGGCAAAAATTAAAGCCGGAAGATAATATTTTTTAGAAATGCCAGGCAAGTGCCTACCTTCGGCCCTTCGATTTCTTCTCTTTGATCTTAACATAGATGAGCTTTTTACGCCCTTTGGAATCTTCCCGGCGTTCAATTTCAAAGTCATCTATAGAGTTGATCAGCGGAGTCAGTTTTTGGAAACCGTAATTCCGTGAATCAAAATTGGGTTGTTTTTTCTGCAGCAGGCTTCCCACATCACCAAGAAATGCCCATCCGTCATCATCGGCCACATCCTCGATGGTATCGGCAATCAGCTTAATCTGTTTTACAGTAATCTTATCGACATCACTTTTAGTGGATGTTTTGCTTGAACTGGGGGTGGAAGTATCCTGGGCTTCCTTTTTCAGGATCTCGATATAAATGAACTTATCGCAGG
The DNA here is from genome assembly GCF_028464225.1 of Zeaxanthinibacter sp. PT1. GTDB lineage: Bacteria > Bacteroidota > Bacteroidia > Flavobacteriales > Flavobacteriaceae > Zeaxanthinibacter. The sequence goes on along the minus strand of NZ_JAQPCN010000005.1, from coordinate 51,219 downwards.
CAACGATAAATGGATTGGGTGTCTTCTTCTCCCCTATCCCGTAAACCTGTTTCCCGGCCTCGCGTAAGCGGGTAGCCAGCTTGGTGAAGTCACTATCACTGGAAACAATACAGAATCCCGTAACATCTCCTGTATACAGGATGTCCATAGCATCGATGATCATGGCCGAATCCGTGGCGTTCTTACCCGAAGTATAACCGTATTGCTGTATGGGCGTAATCGCATTCTCCAGTAATAACTGTTTCCATTTGCCCAGCCTGGGGTTGGTCCAGTCCCCATAAATCCTTTTGATGGTCGGATTCCCGTATTTCGCGATCTCCTCCATCATTTCTTTAACATAGGCAGAAGGGATATTATCCCCGTCGATCAAAACTGCCAGACGATTGTCCATAAACTATATATTTCCTGCAAAATACGTGGAATTCCCCAATTATCAGTGCATCAGCACGGAAAGCTTACAGGGTTTTCCGACGATATTATTCTTCTTTCGCTTTTGGTTGCGGATTGTCAGCTTTTAAGGCGCCAATGGCCAGGACGAACAGGAAGATCATCGCCGGGTAGGCCAGTAGTTTATAAGACCCAAGGGCCGAAAAATACCAACTGAATACAGGGGGTGCCAGGGCGCTCCCCAGGATCAATAGTGACATCACTTTCCCGGTGATCGCTCCCAGGTTGCTCCGACCAAAAAACCTAGGCCAGGCAATAGCATTGAGCACGGCAAAGAAGCCGCCAAGTATGCCGATGCCGCTAATGACCAATACCACCCCTATGGGCGAAGCGAGAAACAGCAGCCCCATAACGGCACAAAAACCGCCCAGTATCATCAGGAAGAGGTACCATTTTAATCGGACATAGTCACTGAGGAAATTAAAAAGTGTTGATACCGAAACTGATACTACCGAACAGGGGAGGAATATAGCGATAGCTTCTTCTTTCGGCATCCCGGCGTCTGCGAAGATCGAGATTACATGAAAAGTGAAACCGGTAATAAAAAAACTATTAAAAGCTAGCATCAAAGCATAAATCCAGAAGGCCCTGGTCCGCCTGGCTTCTTTCAGGGTAAATTGTTTCTGGGCCAAGGCACGGGCAATTTTCTCCTGCTGCTCTTCTTCGGAACTGGTGCCGTCCGGGAATAATCCATAGACTTCCGGGCTATTCTTGTAGAATATTAAAATCAGGAAGGCAATTACCAATAAGCCTGCGGCCAGGTAACGCCAGGCACCGGCCCAGCCCTCTGCCTCGATCAGGGCATTAAGCCATAAAGGAGATGCTGAAAAACCAAAGGAAAGTGCAACACTGCTGAAAGAATTCACTTTTCCCCTGTGCTTGTCAAACCAGATCATGATCACGTTACGCGAAGCCATGGTCAGCACTCCCTGCCCCGAGAACCTTAACAGGAAGAACAGACCTATCATCAGTACAAAGGGTACTATCCAGGTACCTGTATCCAGGAGCTGTTGCACAGTAGTACTCATGTGTACGGCAAATGAACAGAGCACCAATGCCAGCGCAAGGGTGAGGGCAGCACCGAAAGCCACGATCCTCGCCCCGTACCTGTCAAACCAGATCCCGGCCCTGCCGATCACCAAAGAGCTGAGGATGGTTCCCAGCATATAGGCATTACTGAACTGGTTCCTGGAAAGTCCCAGGGCATCTTTTACAGGGTCGGTAAATACCGACACCCCGATAGTTTGGCCGGGAACACTCGCCCATATTCCAATGGTCCCGACTAACAGGATCAGGTATCCATAGAAAAATGGTGTTTTCCTGGGATCTATGATGGATCTTTTAACGGTTTCGCTCATACTTGGGCATGGAGGGCAAAAGTAACAGATTTATTATACCGGAAGAACAAAGGCATCCTTAGACCAATTAAATCCGTATATTTTACTGTATTAAATCTTCAATATGAAATTTGCCTCCCCATTTCTGTTATTACTGATGTATTGCATCAGCTTTACGCTCCAATCCCAGGAGAGTCCACAATTTTACTTCCTGAAAGACTATAGCTACAGCAACCCGGACCAGGAGGGGTTGATCGACTTTTATATAGAGGAAGCACTGATCCCCGCACTTAAACGAAACGGGATATCCCCAATCGGAGTTTTTAAAAATCACCCTAAGGAACATTCATTAGACAGTCTCAGCCATTTTTACATTCACTACCCGATCCGTTCCCTGGAGCAGATAGCGATACTGGACGATGCCCTGCAGCAAGATGAACTCTACCAAAAAACAGCTGCTCCTTTTTTAGATGCACCCTATGACAAGCCGGCTTTTTATAAACTCACCACTACAGTAATGCAGGCATTTAAAGATATGCCGCGAATGAAAGAACCTTCATTATACGGACCACGGGAAGAGCGTATCTACGAGCTGCGCAGTTATGAATCACCAACTCCCGGCTTATACCGGAATAAATTGCATATGTTTAATGAAGGGGGTGAGATTAAATTATTTGATCGCATAGGGTTTAATGCGGTTTTCTATGGAGAGGTGATTTCCGGGGCCCGGATGCCCAACCTTATGTACATGACCACTTTTGAAGACCGGCAGACTCGGGACCAGCTTTGGAAAGAATTCTTTGAATCCGAAACATGGAAAAGCCTGGAGCGGGACCCCCAATACCAGCACAACGTAAATAAAGCAGACATCATTTTGCTGTACCCCACCAGCTATTCGGATTATTGAACTTCTGATGCACCGGGCTGACCTACCAGCATAAACTCGACCCGCCTATTGCGTTGCCTCCCCGCTTCCGTACTATTATCTGCAATAGGATGGGCGCCTCCTTTACCGGACCACTCGATCCTATCTTTTTCTAATCCCAAACTATGCAGGTAATCGGCCACTACCTCGCAGCGCCTGCGAGAGAGGATGAGGTTATACTCCTCTGTTCCTATATTATCGGTGTGACCTTTTATAACAATCCTGATACCCGGTTCTCCTTGCAAGAATTGATACAGATCCGTCAGTTCCGATTCTGCAGCCTTTGAAAGTGCGTACTTATCAAACCTGAAGAGCACATCACGGAAAACCCTGGCTTCGCCTACAACATACGCTTCGCTATCGTTCCTGGCTTCAGGGCGGAAATCGTTTTCTGCCAACTCCAGTTTAACCATATCCAGGTAGTAATAAGCTCCTTGTTTTGCCCGTTTTTTACGATGGTGAATACGAGTCCGTTTATTGCTTTTAAGATTCCCGATGGTCACGTATCGCTCGTTGCCACCGGCGACAAATTCACCCTGGATCAGGTGCCAATCCCTGGTATCGGAAAAGTATCCACTATGTTTAATCTCGAGGAAAGTATAACTATTATCCACATCCCTGTAAAGATGCATTTTAGAAAGCACCTTAGATGTTGGAGCAGCAACGGGATTCACAGAAAAACAAAGGTCAAAATCCTTGACCGCAAAATCTGATCTTTCCGCCAGGCTGACATAGAATGATATCCTGTAAGTAGCGCCTTGGACCAGGCCTTCTTCCAGGCTGGCCTGTAGGTATTCCCGGTAATCATTCGGCGCGTACAGGTATAGCCCGGCATACCCCTTCCCGAAGTCGGCACCTTGCTGCCCATTAAAGTTCACCGGTGTTCCCATGGCATCACTACAGCCATTAAAATAATCCGTAGATCCGTCCGTAGGGACCGACCAAGCAAGAACATCGGAATGAAAGTTGCCAAGGCGTTCAGGACAACTGTGGTATTTTTCAAAACTGGGATTTCGCACCAGGTTCTGTGCGCCCAAGCCTATGCTAAAGCACAAAAAAACAAACAGAAAGGTCTTATGTTGGTTGAGTTGCATCGCTTTAATGCGTCTTTCACAGACCAATTTAATCAATTATCTGCCAGCCAGCCTTACCTCATCGATATAGGGTTTATTTACCCGGGTCAAATTCAATCAGTTAACCACTGATTACCACCTAAATTTTTAAAGATCAAACTTATACGTTAAGCCGCCGAGTACCTGTAAACTCTGGACCCTGAAATTAGCCCAACGCTGGTACTGGTTATCTGCCAGGTTGCTTCCACGGACAAAGACCGAGAATTGCTCAGAGAAGCGATAACCTACATGGGCGTTGGCATCAAAATAGCTGTCCAGGGTTACCAAAGCCGCATTGGGCTCACTTGGAAAGGTTGTAGTCACCACCTCTGTAGCCAGGTCTTCACGCTCCCCTACATAGAATAATGTTCCACCCACATACCATTGCTCCCCGATCTGGTAATCCAGGAAGAGACTGGCTTCTGTATTCGGGAGGTTCCATGCAGGATTCCCCGTTTCCGTATTATAGTCATAGATAGCAGCATTGATTCCCAGGCTGAAATTGCGGTTGACATCCACATTGAGCTCTCCGAAGAGACCAAGGGTTTTTACGTCGTCGTAAAACAATTCGAATGAATTCCCGTAATGATATGCTTTCTCATCATCCCTGAACTCGTTAATGGCATTAAGCAGGTACAGCGGCTTACGGTTTTCTGCCGTATAGGAACCTTTAAAGTTATAACTGAGGTTAGGCAACAACTGCCCCTTTAATCCAAGGTAGGCATCGTATTGACGATCTGTGGGTACCACCTGCAAGGTTGGCGAAACATATGGGTTTTCCCTGGTATACCCGTAATACGAATTCTGTTCCAGCTCCCCTTCTACCCCTACATAAACAATAGCAGATTCCTCGAGCAGCCTGTAGGAAGCTTTGACGGAAGGATAGATGTAAAAATTGCTATCGTTATTCTCCAGGTCCTGGCCATACACAAAATTAGCGCCCAGGTTCAGGGTATAATCCTCCCCTTTCATCTCCAGGCTGGGGTTAATACCAAGCTGCAGCAAACCGTAGTCTATGCCCGTATTGTTTTCGGGATTATTGACATCGGCATTGGCAAAACTCCCCCCTACATAATCGACCTTAGCTTTAATGAAAAGAGATTCATTTTCCAATGGAATCTGAAACTGTGGCTTAAATACTGCGCGATTCTCACCGGAGTCCACGGCATCCCAAAAACGACGGTACAGGATATCTCCCCTTTTAAAGAATGAAGATTCGGTTTCCAGGTGGGCATGAGCGCCGGCGTGGTAGTAGTGCTGTTGTTCATCCATAGCCTGGACTGTTGCTTCACTCAAAATACCCCCGGGAATACCATACCAATTATACAGTCGATGACTTCCTTCTATTCCCGCACCCCAGCTCAATGAACTTGCCTTCTGGGTATAGTTCAGACCGAGGTTGCTGTTGTAAAAATCAGTATCTAGCGGGGTATCTTCAATATCTCCCCTGGATGAAAAATGGTTAAGGCTCACATCAAAGCGCTGGTCTCCCTGGTCCATCTCATGGCTGGTGTAAAAATCCACCAATGCATTATTGAAATTACCCACTGCAGCTGTGAGGTACGAATTGTAGAGCGATTCAGGGCTTTCCTTTTCTACCTGGGCGGCACGTCCTTTGGACGGACTGAAAGTTGAAGCTACCGGCACAGAAAATATGGTATACTGTATGGGTTTTTTCTGCAGGATAATAGAATCTGTCAATGCCGGCTCAGGCTTTATTTTAAAAGCGTCCGATACCGTTGGGGAATAGGGCTTTACCACGGTGACCGTTTCCGTTCCAATGGGTTGTTCCTCCTGAGCCATCAGGGTGTTCCCACACAGGAATAGCACTGACAGTATGAATAAATTTATAGGTCTCATGTTCATTTCCACTTTTAGTTACCCCCGCTCTCTATGGAGGAATTGCTTTCAGATTCTTTTTCCCTTATGCTTGCCAATTCGGTCCTGGCCTCCTGAACAATCTCAGGGAACTGCTCAAAATTCGAGATCACACTTTCAAGGATATAGGTGGCCTGGTAGGCGTCTCCCAGGGCGTAGTAGTTCCGCGACATCAACACAAGCCCTTTTCCGCTCCATCGTTTGTAGGCCGCATAGTCCTTCACTAATTTCTGTACTGCCGTATTGGACGCTTCGTATTTCCCATTCTTATTCTTAAAGTAAGCGTCGTAATATGTAGCCTCTGCCGCGAGCTCTCCACTGGCAATCTTAAGCACTTCTGCATAAGCAGATTCTGCCCTGGATTCGTTGCCGGTGGCGATGGCAGAACGAGCGATCATGACCTGGGCATCGCTGCGGATACGGTTATCTATACCCGGGGTAGACAGCACTTGTTCTGCATACGCGATTGTCTTTTGGTAATCTCCCTGCTCATAATATCCTTTCATCAGGTTAGAGCGGGCAAAGGTGCGGTTCTGGCTGATCTCTGCGGTCTCCTCCAGCCTTTGTAAATAAGGCAGGGCATTGGCATACTGGTCTTTGGCCACGTAAATGGAAGCCACCCTGGTCAGTGCCTGCTCGTTGTATTCACCCCTGCCACCGTCGGCTACCTGCTTGTAATGCGGAAGTGCCTTATCGGTGTTTCCTGCACCGTAATACAGTTGAGCCAGGTTAAAATGCGCTTCCTGGCTGTGGAGTCCGCTTGGGAACGATCTAAGGTATTCTTCGTACCCCTTTATCGCTGCTTCTTTCTTGCCTTCCAACTGCTGTTTGCTCGCCGATTCATAGGTAGCATTATCCAGCTCGGCATCGGTCACTTCTACAAAGTCGAGCCCTTCTACCCACTGGGCATATTCGTTAACACGGCCCGTATCCACGTAGATGAGTTTTGCCGTAGCTACAGCCTGTATCGCTTCCTGGGAGTTTGCGTAATCGCGTACGACCGACTTAAATTTCTCTAAAGCCTGGTCATTGCGGTTGGCATTATAATGAATCAATCCCTGACGCAATAGGGCCTGGGGAACAAGGCTGCTCATGCGGTATTCCCTGATCAGCCTGTCATAGGCCTGCAGGGCCTGTTGATCTGATCCATTGCGGACATAAGAATTCCCTAATTCGAACAACGCATCATCCTTGAGGGGCGAATCCGGGTAACGCGAAATAAAGGCATTGAGTTCCTCCATTTTCTGGTCATTCCTGTCGACAAATCCGTAGCTTAATGCTTTCTGGAAGGCCGCATAATCCTTTTCGGTGCTGTTGGTTGCCAGGACCTTGTTATATGCCTCCATGGCCGGCCAGTACTTACTGCTTACAAAATAACTGTCTCCCAAACGCACATTGGCATCATTGACCATAGGTCCGGAACCCCCGCTAGCGGCATAACGCTCAAAATAGGTGCTGGCCCGGTCGTATTCCTTCATTTTAAAATGCGTATATCCCTGGTGGTAATCCAGGTTTTTATATTCTGCGGTGGCCGAAGCTCTCGGTAATTGCCTGAAAGAATTAAAATCGGCCAGGGCCTCTTCATAGCGATTCAGAACGTATGCCGATTCTGCCTTCCAATACCTGGCACGGGCCTGGAATAAAGCATTATCCGAAAACTGTAATGATTTTGAGAAATGCTCTAAAGCTTCTGCATACTGCAGGTCCTGGAACAGTTCCAGCCCACGGTAGAAGGCTACCTTCTGATACGTTTCTTTACTCGCGTAATCCCTGTTCTTTTCCAGCAGTTCTAAAGCTCCTTTAAAATTCCGTGAAGTGATGTACGAATCGACCAGGAGCTCCTGGATTTCTCTGGAATTAGGATCATTGGGATATTTCTGCAAGAAGGTGGTCAGCACCTGTGGTACCGGTTCATAGGCATTCCCCAATTCATAACTCAGCCTGGCATAGTTGAGGTAGGCATCTTTAGCAATTTCCGCACTGAAATCCATTTGTGAAGCATTTCGGAATGCATTCAGCGCTTCTTGCTTCTTCTCCAGTTTCAGGTAGCTGTCTGCCAGGTGATAATAGGCATTTTGTGAAACGCTGTTGGTTCCCCCGATGATCTTATTGAATTGCTGGATGGCATTGGCATAATCGCCTTGTTTGTAATAGCTGTAGCCCAGCAGGTAATAATCTGTATTGCTCCACTTGCCTCGCTTACCTTTGTAGGCCTCCAGGTAAGGAATGGCATTCTGATACTGGCCTAGGTTAAAATAGCTCTCCCCTATGATCTTGTTGAGTTCGGATACTTCCTGGGGTTCAGATTTCGGGATCTGTTTTTTAGCAAGGGCAATAGCTTCTTCAAACTTGCCTTGCTTAAAATTCATGTCGGCCTGGTAGTAGGAAAGTTTTTCATCCAGTACTTCCCGGTCCTCTATCTGGTCAAAACGGGCATTGGCCTTTTCATAGTCATCCTGCTGGTAAGCGATATACCCCAGGTAATATTTTGCCTGTGACCCGTAGGTGTCAGAATTCACCACCTTGTTCAGGTATGCTTCCCCTTCGGCGGGTTTGCCCGTTGCAAAAAATGAATACCCCATATTAAAATTAAACTGTTCTTCTTCCCTGGGAGACATACTCCCCTGGTCCACCTTGGAATACCAGCGGAGAGCATAAGGATACTTACCGTTGTTAAAGTAATAATCGGCAACATCGCGGTAGGCCGCATTCTGCTTGGTAGAAGTAGGGTAATTAGATACAAAATCCTCCATCATTCGGTCTGCGCCGGTCTGGTTCAGACGTACGGCAGCGTTTGCAGCATAATAGGCACTGTTGGCCTCGGTTTCGCCATCCTTGGTTTGCTGTTGCACTTTCTCAAAAATAGTCTGTGCTGCCTGGTACTGTCCATTATTGTACAGCGCCAGGGCCTCCTGGTACTGCCGCTCATCATGAGTGTATATCTTTGATTCCTGGGCCATACCGCTCGCAGACATGGCAAGTATTCCCAGGAACAGGGCCGTTTTTGTGGTTCGCATAGTGTTCTCTAATTAGTACGAATTCCCGTAATTTTCCTTCATAACGTCAAAAATGCCATCACAGTATGTTTACCCCCTGAACATTGCAACTTATCATTTCAGGAAAATAAACCACATGCTGGCAATGAAGCCCTTATGACGGGAAAGCCTATCAAAGAAAACAATTTTGTTATTCGCTTAGCCCGATATCCTGTGGAACTTATTACATTTATATCAACAAATACTACTATGAACGAGCGCGTACTGAGTTTGGAAGATGTAGCCGTGTTTCAACAAGAAAACATGGTATTGAATGACATTACCCTGGACATCCGCAAAGGAGAATTCGTGTACCTGATCGGGAAGACGGGAAGCGGAAAAAGTAGTTTTATGAAAACCCTGTACGCCGATCTTCCCCTGAAAGAAGGCAAAGGAGAAATCGTGGGATTCAACTTGAAATCACTCCGCGAGAAAGATATCCCATACCTAAGGCGCAAACTCGGAATCGTATTCCAGGATTTTAAATTGCTCCCAGACAGGAATGTGAATAAGAACATGGAATTTGTACTGAAAGCCACCGGCTGGAAAGACCAGACTAAAATAGATAATAAGATCCTGGAAGTCCTGGAGAAAGTGGGCATGAAAACCAAGGGTTTTAAATTTCCACACGAGCTTTCGGGAGGAGAGCAACAACGGATTGCGATTGCCAGGGCGTTGTTGAACGATCCTGAACTGATATTGGCTGATGAGCCAACCGGAAACCTGGATCCGCAAACCAGTGTGGAAGTGATGAAAGTACTACAGGATATCAATAAATCCGGACGCACAATATTGATGGCTACCCATGATTATGCACTGCTATTGAAATACCCCTCGAAAACACTGAAGTGCGATGGGAACAAGGTGTTTGAAGTGGTGCAGAAAGCTGTCTGAGCAATATTGATGTGTTTTCTTACATTTACCGGGCTAACCCGGACTAAGCTCATATGATCCTAAAAAAATTGATCCATCGCCCGGATCGGAAAGTGCATCCCCTGATCGGGCTGCTGTTATTCAGTATATCGGTCATCCTCATGGTAATCACCGGTCCTTTCGGATTCCTCTTCGGCATTTTCCACAGCCTGTTCTACAAAGGGATCAAAGGATTGGGAGAATATCTCCTGCAAGTAGCCATCTCCATTGATCAGCTGGGCAATGTACTTATGCAGCACCTGCTGAATGTGCTTTGGATCAGAAGGGGAGGTTATCCTTTTGGAAACCGGGATGAAACCATATCCAGTGCCCTGGGTCGAAATAAGGAATTAAGCCGCTTAACTGTATTTGGACGCGCTATAGACCGCTTGCTCGACCTGATTGACCCCAATCACAGCCTGAATTCCATCGATTATTATATAGAGCCCAGCCCGGGAACGGTTGACCGCTTGGTCTGGATCCATATCAGGCAGGGTAAATTGCTCACCCTGAGGTTTAAGGACCACGAGGAGCTCGACTTACCGGGGGGTCGGCGAATTCCAAGCAGTTCTGATGCTGCCAACCTGAAGAACCTCCTGGAACTGGAACTTGGAGTTGAGCCCATTATGAATTCCCTGACATACTTCCATACTTTTGAAGATGCTCTATACGAGATGGGTTCCGGAACTACGTTAAGACAAACCTGTTACACTGCCGATTATAAAGGAGAAATTCAGCCACATCCCTCCGTACAATCAGTAATTTGGCTGGGAAAAGAAGAATTGGAAAAACTTTCAGTGTCGGGCCAGGTAATTGGTCATTTCCTGGTATCACAGGGACTATTGACCTAATATCCCTGCTCAGAACGTTCAAGAATTTGATTATTTTTACGTTTATTGTTCAAAAAAGAAGACAATTATGGAAGTCCTAGGGATTGATATTGGAGGTTCGGGAATTAAAGGAGCCCTGATCGATATGAAAACAGGGGAAATGCTGACCGAGCGTCACCGGATTCCAACTCCAAAATCGAGAAAACCCGAGGCCATGGCCGAAGTGGTGGCCCAAATTGTCAATCATTTTGATTATAAAGGCCCTGTAGGCTGTGGCTTTCCCACGGTGATCAAGAACGGCGTCTGTAAGTCTCACGGAAACCTTCATCCCTCCTGGGACGGTGTAAATGTAGAGGCACTTTTTGAAAGGGTTACCGGGAACGAATTTACGGTGATCAATGATGCTGATGCGGCCGGTTATGCGGTCATGAATTATGGCAGCGGGCAGGGAGAAGACGGCTTTGTTGTCATCATTACCATCGGTACCGGTTTAGGAAGCGGCGCCTTCTTTAATGGAAAACTGATACCGAATTTTGAACTGGGACAAATCCCTTACAAGAAATTTGATAAAATAGAAACCTGGGCTGCCGGATCTGCAAAAGACCGGGAAGACCTGAGCTATAAGAAATGGGGAAAACGATTTAACCGATTCCTGGAACTGGTTGAGCTCGTTGTAGCCCCGGATCTAATTTTCCTGGGCGGTGGAGCGTCTAAGGACTTTGATGAATACAAGAAACAGATTAAAATAGAAACGCCGGTGGTACCAGCCAGGTTACAAAACCATGCGGGTATCATCGGCGCTGCTACAGCGGGACTCCGGTTTAAAAAAGAATGTATCCGGACTCCTGTCTAACTCAAAGTCAGACTGCTTTATTCCTCTTCCTGTCTACTTCTTTCAGGTGAATTTTACGGAGACGTAAGTGCTTAGGCGTTACCTCTACGTATTCATCCTTCTGGATGTATTCCAGGGCTTCCTCCAATGAGAATTTCACCGCAGGAACTATTTTTGCTTTATCATCCGCACCAGAAGAACGAACGTTAGATAGCTTTTTAGTCTTGGTCACGTTGACCGTCATATCATCACCACGCGAGTTTTCACCAATTACCTGGCCTTCGTAGATCTCTTCTCCCGGATCAACAAAGAAACGTCCGCGTTCCTGTAACTTATCGATAGAGTAAGGAATTGCCTTCCCGTTCTCCATAGAGATCAATGATCCGTTCTGCCTCTGGGGAATATCGCCTTTCATCGGTTGGTACTCCAGGAACCTGTGTGCCATGATGGCTTCACCCGCAGTTGCGGTCAGCAGTTGGTTTCGCAACCCGATAATACCCCGGGAAGGAATCTGGAACTCGATGACCATACGCTCTCCACGAGCTTCCATTTTAGTCATTTCTCCTTTACGAACCGATACCATTTCTACTGCCCTACCCGATACTTCTTCCGGAAGGTCTATCGTCAGGTGCTCTATCGGCTCACAAGCCACTCCATCAATCTTCTTGATGATAACCTGTGGTTGCCCGATCTGTAATTCGTAGCCTTCTCTCCTCATGGTTTCGATCAGAACAGAAAGGTGCAATACTCCACGTCCGAACACCATGAATTTATCAGCACTGTCCGTTTCATTAACCCTTAAAGCCAGGTTCTTTTCCAGCTCTCTTTCCAGGCGTTCCTTAATGTGACGGGAAGTCACAAACTTACCATCTTTCCCAAAGAAGGGACTGTCGTTTATCGTAAAGAGCATACTCATGGTAGGCTCATCAATAGCAATAGTTTTAAGAGCTTCCGGGTTCTCCAGGTCTGCTACGGTATCCCCGATATCAAAACCTTCTAAACCGGTAATAGCACATATATCTCCCGCTTGTACTTCATCTACTTTGATACGGCCAAGGCCTTCAAATGTGAAAAGTTCTTTGATGCGCGATTTTACAATCTTGCCATCTCTCTTCACCAATGAAACCTGCTGACCTTCTTTAAGGACACCACGTTGCAAACGACCAATAGCGATACGGCCTGTAAACGAAGAGTAATCCAGGGAAGTGATCAGCAATTGGGTGTTCCCTTCGGTTGTTTTGAATTCCGGGATGTGATTTACCACCATTTCCAGGAGCGGCTCAATAGAATCAGTTTGATTCTTCCAGTCTTCGCTCATCCAGTTGTTTTTGGCAGAACCATACACAACAGGGAAATCCAGCTGCCACTCTTCGGCACCCAACTCGAACATCAGGTCGAATACTTTTTCGTGCACCTCTTCAGGTGTACAGTTCTCTTTATCCACCTTATTCACTACCACACATGGCTTAAGACCCAGGTCTATAGCCTTCTGCAGTACAAAGCGAGTCTGTGGCATAGGACCTTCAAAGGCATCCACCAACAAAAGAACACCATCAGCCATGTTCAGTACGCGTTCTACCTCACCACCAAAATCGGCGTGACCGGGGGTATCGATAATATTGATCTTAGTATCCTTGTAAACTACAGAGACGTTTTTAGAAACGATGGTAATACCCCGCTCCCGCTCCAGGTCATTATTATCAAGGATGAGCTCACCGGTCTTTTCGTTATCACGAAATAAGCGGCAATAGTGTAAGATCTTATCGACCAGGGTAGTCTTCCCGTGGTCAACGTGGGCAATAATTGCAATGTTTTTTGTTTTGGACATAGCCTTAATTTAAGCGCGCAAAGATAGTCAAAAACAATTCAGTACAAGCATCCACCCGGAAATTTGTCAAAGACTTAACTAATTGAGTGTCAACACCTATGAATGTTCATCTGCAGAAGGCCCGTAAGTAGCAGGAACGGATTCATCCAGAAGCCTGAGGTAAACGCCCAGTTGAGCCCTGTGATGGGGCAGTTGGTTCATCACGGACCGCAATACTTTGTATTTCTTATCTACCCAGATGGGTTTGCCGCCCATAATCATCCGCCATTCCTTATCGGTAAATTCGGAATCTTCTTTCTGGAGGGAGGCCCTGGCGTTCCTTTCATTCTCCCGGAGTTTGCCGACCATCTCTTCAACGGAATCGTCAAGGGGCGCCTTGTAATCATCCATTGATATCTCGTCGGTTTCCATGGTACCGGAGATCCAACTGGGTATTTCTGCCAGGTGGCTTCCCAGTTGCCGGAAGGTCATGGATTTAGTATGGGGCTTCCAGTCCAATTTATCTGCGGGAATACGTTTTAGGAATTTCTCGGTCAGGGCAACCTCTTGCTCCAGTTCAGGAATAAGAATCTCTTTGAATTTCATGGCTATGGCTTTACTTAAAATTACGAAAAATAACCCTTGAATATCAGCACTTTTATCTACTTCTCACCCTTATCATCGCGTGCCATTTGATAGTATTACCATAATATTTATAATAGGTTATACGACCATGTAATGGCCTCATTTTAATTACCAATTAAACTTATTTTGACTTATTTAAATTATATGGTATTGTCCTCATATACTTTGATAACCTCTACAACTCAAATTCCTATCTTTGCTTAAAATCACAACATGGATATTTCACTCATTCCCCAGATAAAACATACCGACAGCAATAACTTCTTTTTACTGTCCGGTCCTTGCGCGATTGAAGGCGAGGACATGGCCTTGAGGATCGCTGAAAAAGTGGTTGGTCTGACTGATCAACTCAAAATTCCTTATGTCTTTAAAGGCAGTTTCAAAAAGGCCAACCGGAGTCGGGCAGATTCTTTTACAGGGATAGGAGATGAAAAAGCGTTAAAAATCCTGAGAAAAGTATCTGAAACCTTTAAAGTACCGACCGTTACTGACATCCATGAACCGGCAGATGCGGCAATGGCGGCTGAATATGTGGATGTACTGCAGATCCCGGCCTTCCTGGTACGGCAGACCGACCTGTTGACGGCGGCGGCTGAAACGGGAAAAGCGGTGAACTTGAAGAAGGGTCAGTTCATGAGCCCCGAGAGTATGAAACACGCGGTGAACAAGATACAGGAATCAGGCAATAAGCAGGTCTGGGTAACGGATCGCGGCACTATGTTCGGCTACCAGGATATGATCGTCGATTTCAGGGGAATTCCCACCATGAAACAATATGCCCCTGTTGTACTAGATGTCACCCACAGTTTACAGCAGCCCAACCAGGCCTCCGGGGTTACGGGTGGTCGCCCGGAATTGATCAATACCATGGCCAGAGCGGGAATCGCAGCCGGTGTGGACGGTATTTTTATCGAAACCCACTTTGATCCTGCCAATGCCAAAAGTGATGGCGCAAATATGCTGGCATTAGACCGGATGGAGCAGCTTCTGACCAACCTGGTTAAACTTCGGGCTACTGTAAATTCATTGGTTTAATTATTATGGATTCACGGAATTGAAGCAGAAGGAAATTGATCCTAATACACAGTATATTAACGCGTTACACTAAATATTAATGCAATCTGCACTAGTATTAACCCTATAACCATTCACATTTTAAGAAGGCCATTAGATTTAATAAATTAAGAGGACAATCCTAAAATTTAACATATATCTAATGAAAAATCAACTAGAAAATTTTGCCGACAGGGTGGTAGATTTCTTACCCGGCCTTCTTGGCGCACTTGTCGTATTATTAATTGGCTGGCTCATTGCCAGGGGTATCAAGATGCTCGTAGTAAAGCTACTTCGACGCACTTCCTGGGATGAAAAATTACTCCGGGGCAGTAATGTAGATGATTCCAATAAATTTATCGGGAACATATTCTACTATATCATCATGATCATGGTGATCCTGATCGTCCTTGAAATTCTGGGAGTGGACGAGGTACTTACTCCACTTGAGAATATGTTAGGGGAATTCCTGATGTTTATCCCAAACCTGGTGGGTGCCGTACTGATAGGTTTTGTAGGCTACCTGCTCGCAAAATTTGTGTCGAATCTCGTTACTATTGGTGGGAATTTCTTAGACCGACTCGTTGATAAGACAGGATTTAAGGATACTGATAAACTGGTATCTATCCTTAAGAAAATCGTTTTCATTATTATATTCATCCCCTTCCTTATCCAGGCCTTTAACGCCCTGGAAATGGAGGCTATTTCCGGACCCGCTAACAGTATCCTGGCCGGATTTACCGAAATGATCGGACAAATCATCATTGCCGCGGCCATACTGCTTGTTTTCGTATGGGGAGGAAAATACCTGGCACGTTTCTTAGAAGACCTGTTCAACAGTATGGGAATGGACAGGCTGGCACAATCGCTTCGCTTACAGAATATGATAGGTGCAGGGCAATCATTCGCTAAATTAGTGGCTAACCTGATCTATTTTTTCCTGGTCTTCTTTGGTGTAATCACAGCGGTGGAAATTCTCGGATTAGACCGGTTGACAGAAACGCTGAACCAGATCCTGGAGGTCACCGGGCAAATCCTCTTCGGATTGGTCATCCTGGCCATAGGAAACTATATTTCCGTGATCATTTACGATACCCTGAGGAAAGGAAATAATAACCGTTTTATAGCAAGTCTAGTACGTTGGGCTTCGCTGGCCTTGTTCATTGCCATTGCATTAAGGACTATGGGCATTGCAAATGAAATCGTAGAATTAGCTTTCGGATTAACGCTTGGAGCCATAGCGGTGGCTATAGCCCTGAGCTATGGTCTTGGAGGACGTGAAGCGGCCGGGGAACATTACCGGGAGATTATACAGAAGTTCAAAGAGCCTAAGGAATCCGAAGAAAAGAATGAAGACCGCTTGCCCCCAACTCCACCCAGGGATCGTTTGCCGGGCGATAGTTTATAAATATTCTTATAATACCCTCATACCCTCCTTAACCGGAGGGTTTTTTTATGTAATACATTTAATGAATGTTGAAAGAGTAGCGATAATAAACTTAAATCCCGATTGGCGCTCAAGGTCATCGCTGAAGTTATATATAGGGGTCCGGATATTTATCTTAATCCTGTATCCTTGGAGTAAGGGGCTTTTTAGTGAAGAGGGTACGAGCAAAACCCAGGTTAATATCCCGGTCAAAATCCCTTTTCAGTTTAGGGCTCAAAATTTCCGGTCTTGAATGACTCATATTGACCTGTTCCAATTTCATGTCGATCTCGAAGTAGAAACCTGAAAAATCGGGCCCGTCAAATTCAGGGTGGGAAATCAGGAAACGAGTGATCTTAGGGCGCAATTGGTATTCCAGTTCTATACAGAACTTCCGCAGCTCCTCATCGATTCTTTTACCGGATATCCATTGAAATTTCATTGAGCTCTCATGTAATCAGAATAGTAAGATACTATATTTCAGGATATAATGTTGAATTATGATTCGGACACTATAATAAAAATTAGGACGGAAGCGGGATTTACGGGTTACAGGGTTACAGGGTTACAAGGTTACAGGGTTACGAGTTTATCTTCCATACTAAATGTGGGTAATTGATATAAACGTGCTTTTTTTGTGCAGTGTTGAATAATACCTTGAAGAACTTACTAATAGCTTGAATGATTCACAAGGAATTGAATATCTCGAAAAAAAGCATCGCTTTGGTGATAGACATATATCAACTTACATCACTGTTGCCTGCATCGGAAAAATTTGGTTTATCCACCCAAATGCGTAAAGCCGTAGTGTCAATACCTGCTAATATAGCAGAGGGAGCCGGCAGAAGTTCCACGAAAGAATATTTAAGATTTCTCGATATAGCCACGGGTTCATTATCTGAATTGGAAACTCAACTCATTATTTGCGATAAACTGTCGTTATTGAGTGTCAATCAAGAACTATTTCTTAAAATCAGGGCTTTAAATAAGATGTTCTACAGACTCAAAAAAGTGCTCATGACCCGAATCTGATATAAAAAGCACCGTACCCTTGTAACCCTGTAACCCTGTAACCTTGTAACCCTATAGCTACTCCAGTCCATCCACATAATCCTGCAGGTAATCATAACGCTCTGTCAACTCCCCGTTTTGGGTCATACGTGCACGTTCCAGGATTCCACGGGCATCCCCGTTGAAGAAAGAGGGAATCACGTGTTCTACGAATGCCGCTCCAAAACCTTCACTCGCGTCCCTTGGAAGTTCCGCAGGCAGGTTGTCCACGGCCATTACGGCGATAGCTCCCGGTTTACGGAAATCGATTTCTGACTCCAGTTTTGGGTCGTAACCATATATTGGTTCAGCAATGGTTGAAGGTCGGATTGTAGAAGCTACGGGTCCATCGATATCACAAGAGATATCAGCCACCACGCTGATGCGGAAGTCGCGTCTTTTTGCATCAGTTCGGGTAAAGAGGTATGGGGCTTCTTCTGCGTAGAAATGACCGGCGATAAAGAGATCTGACACCCTGGCGAAACGCATAAAATCAGATTCGAAATCCTCGGGATGATCTATAAAATCAGACATCCTGGATTCATTGCCATCCTTACGTTTATTATAATCCAGCACCTCTAACTGGCAGAAGACCGGCTCATCAAAGGTCTCGTTCAGGTATTCTTCTACATTCACTTCGCGCATTTCCATTCCCTTAAGCATTTCCATGGCGCCTCCGCCGACCCTTCCTTTCCCTGTAAGAAGTATCTTTACATTCGGGAGAGAGATATCCCTAAGAACCTCTATCAGTGCTCTCTGGTCTTTCAGAGCTTCCGCTTTCGGAATCTCATAGAGATCGTGTTTAAGGCCAAAAGCCCTGAAGCCGTTGTAGGCTCCGACGATACCCGCATAACGGCCAAAGGCAACCAGGCGGGTATTGCGCTCGTCTGTAATCACTTCGTGGTCATACATCTCGATATCCTTATTCAGGATAGCCTGCAAGAGGTCGCGGTTATAAGGTTGTTTTTTGATGGTATGGGAAAAGAAAAAGTATTTTTTATTCGGGATCAGCGCTGCGATCGGCACTTCTTTTACGCCCAGTAGCACATCGCAATCTTCCATACGATCTTCTACAGGAATCCCGGCGATACGGTATTCCTCGTCGATAAACACCCGGATGGGAGAAGGCTCAACGATGATTTCGGCCTCGGGATAGGCTTTCAGGACTTTCTGGCAGGCTTGGGGAGACAATACCACACGGCGATCCGGCGGATTTTTGCGCTCCCGGATGATTCCGATTCGCATAAATAAAATTTGGTATAAATTTTGAACGAATGTAAGTGGAATTTAGCGAATTTCCGAATTCAAGAAGGTTTTCAGAAGCGCTATGAATAATGTATCTTTGTGAGTTCCCGCAAGCGGGATAGTGACACAGGTACAAAGGGACAAAGTGACAAACAGCTGATGTTGTGATCTGAGACCTTTAAGTATAAGTTCATTGATATAATGGGGCCGACTGGTTTTGACAGCAAGACCAATGGTTATGTAAGCATGCCGAGCGCTGGGATACAGCTCGTAAATCTCATATTTCACACTTTTTAAATGGCGAAGATAATTACGCTCTTGCCGCTTAATCTGAATTATAGTAGGATTTAGCCTCGTCCCTGCAAGGCAGGGAAGCGAGATGTCCCTGGATAGCCCTTGTTGACGGCGATCCATTCAGGGGCACCATAAAAGTCAACATAGGGGGATTGTAGCTTCGGCAATTCCTCAAAACTAAAGAAGCTAAGTGCGTAGTAGGCCGGTTCTGGTCAGCTGCGCATCGAAAACCAATCAGGACCTAAGCATGTAGAAAGCATGGTTATTGCTTGTTTGGACGAGGGTTCGAATCCCTCCGGCTCCACCTACGCCCTCCGGAGCTCTGATATTGTTAGAGCGAAGGGGGGCTTTTTATTTTCAGTTCAATTCAACCTCTTTTCTCAAGGGCTTCGGTGGATACAGATCCACCCTACTCCTAGCAAAAATTCGTATAGCTATTTTAGCGAAGGGGGGCTTATTTGTTTTCAGTTCAATTCAACCTCATTTTCTCAAGGGCTTCGGTGGATGCAGATCCACTCTACTCCTAGCAAAAATTCATATGCCTATTTAAGAGAAGTGGTGCTTTTTTATTTCTAGATCAAATCAACCACTTTTCTCGAGGGCTTCGCTGGATGCAGATCCACACTACTCCTAGGAAAAATTCATATGCCTATTTAAGAGAAGTGGTGCTTTTTTATATCTAGATCAAATCAACCACTTTTCTCGAGGGCTTCGGTAGATGCAGATCCACTCTATTCCAAGCAAAATTCATATAGCTATTTAAGCGAAGTGGTCCTTTTTTATTTCCAGATCAAATCAACCACTTTTCTCGAGGGCTTCGGTAGATGCAGATCCACTCTATTCCTAGCAAAATTCATATAGCTATTTAAGCGAAGGGGTGCTATTTCCAGATCCAATTCAACCTCTTTTCTCGAGGGCTTCGGTGGATGCAGATCCACTTCCCATGAGAGCAATCATGCTTAAAATGATTGCTGCATGGAAGATGCATGGGAAGATCTTTCTTTTGATTTCCAAAAATGAGAGAACTGCCATTTTGTGTTTACATATTAAAATGTAATAATGGGAAATTCTACACCGGGTGTTCCAGAAATTTAAATGAGCGATTAAAAGCACACCAATCAGGAGAAGTACATTTTACTAAAGATAAGTTGCCGGTTAAACTCGTTCACATTTCAAAATTCAATAACTCACTTACAGCTTACAATTTTGAACGATATCTAAAAACCGGGTCTGGAGCAGCATTCAGGAACAAACATTTGATCTGAGAATTAATTTTGCAGCGCAAAGCTGGGTTTGCATTTGCAGGACTGGAGACGAAGGGATCACCGGAGGTAATCCTGGAGGTTCGAGGTTTGAGGTTCGATGTTCGAGGTTTGAGGTTCGAAGTCTAGCCGCTTGCAGTAGGTAAGGCTTCGGCCCGTCCGACCGGCACCTGCCCGACTACGTTGTTCAAGCGGGCGGGCGGGTAAATTCGAGCTGCAACAAAGCGTAGTTTCTATTTCCATTTACTTAATTGCTATTTAAGCTTTCTGCGTTATAAATTGCTGAATAACAATATTATACAATTATTTTCTCTATATTTATAGTAAACAGGATTGATTATCATCTACTATTAGCTCTGTGCTAATCATAGTCAACTCAGATATGAAATACGATATGAGGAAAATAAAATTCCCTCTTCACTTCGCAACGTAGCTTTTAAGCCCTTTACGGTTTAAATACATCTATTACAGAACATTTTATAGAGCTAATTGATTTCCTGCCTCTACAGGCTGTCAGAAATCAATTTTAATACGAATATATCGTCGGACATATTCGGTACAGGATAATTATACCAAACAATTATTTTAAATATTCAATCATGAAAGATTCAATCATAAATACAAGCCGCATTGCTTATACATGCACAGTTCTATTACTATTTTACATATTAATTGCTTCCTGTAGTTCAGATACCAATTCTGATACAACTGACCTTGGATCTACGACTCCTTCAGATATACCATTTGGCGATTATCCGGATATTCCTCGCCCATCCAGTGTTGGTGATACGCAAAGAAGTGAATCAGAAAGAGATGTAGAAATAAAAGCATTGGCAACTGATTTCCGCCCTCCTGTCACTGGTATCCTAGGCAAGTGGAATATTCGAAGAGAAGCATGGCGCATTCTTAATCAGGGATATTGTGTGACTGAAGTAGTTAACGGGGTAGTACATAGTGATGAAATTCGTCACCGTGCCGTTCAAGTAAATTGTGCTTATCCCTTCGTTTGGTTATGGGTTTATTATCCAAATCGCACTGATAGAACACGAAGATACCTTGAAGGATTAGTTAAAAATGAACTCAATGGAAATGGTAGCGCGCATAGACCGATACTGGTTTCCGAAGGGAATATTATAAATGTTCCTAAATTTAGCTTCACATTTAGTCATAACGTCCTAGGAGATCAAGTCCAAACTCTTACACGGGAAGCTTGTGAAAGAGACGGTTATGGTGGAATTAGTCCATTACCCTGCCGCTATGACGACTGGTCTTTTTGTTCTGTGGAACAGCGGAAACTTACTAATCCTGTTTTTCTTAAGAAAGAAGTTTTTTGGCAAAGAGAGGGAGCTTTTGAATATTACGTTAATGACGAAGAAAGTGAGTTCACCAGAATGTTCAGTCGAACATTTAAATCAGGATATACAAAAAAACAAGGAGAATCGTTCGCCATTACAACTAAGAAAAGTTTAGAAGTAGGGGCGGAATATGAGGGAGTTAGTATCAAAGGAGGTATAGAAGAAACTTTGACTAATACGTTCTCAACTGAGATTACCGTAAGCGAGGAAGAAACAATTACTCAGTCCTGGACTGTTTCAATTGCAGGAAAATCAGAGGTTATTTTTGAGGTATGGAATCTCATCGAACAGTATTCTTTTGTTCTGGAAGATGGTTCTCCTTATACAGATCCTAATTATACTTTTGATGAATTAGGTATTCTAGAGAGCAGAGCGACTGTAGGTACTGCCATGGTTTCAACTTCATTTTAATTGAAGGTCCTTTACTATAAGGTTTTTACATTGAAGCGGGTTAGATTTAAGACCTTCTCTCATAATTCTTAACCCAACTGCCAAGGAATGATGGATAACCCCTTACGTGTAATTTGTAGGGGGTTTTATTTATCCTTCCTAACGAAGATAGTATCAAAAAATCACATTAAATCCAGAGTTAAGATTAGACCATTTAAAATTGATAGAAGAATATAGAGTACAGCAATAATGGTTAAGACATAAACATATCTCTTGGTACTGTTAGCATGTTTTTTCAATCTCCTTCTGCAAGAATAATTGCTCTAATATTATTTTTCATTCATCTGATTCCTCCCATGTCTTATCAAAACTATTCTAATCTTATTTCCTGTAGACCGTTAGTCCATAATCAGCTTTGTTATTGAAATTTGAGGGCGACAAAGCGGGGTATTTATTTCCATTTCACTTAGAAAAAATACTTCCTTCTACTATTTTGTCTTTTCTTTCGCATCTTCATCAAAATCAGCATTTTCTAATTCGCTCAATTATCGTCCTATTCTTTAATTTTATACATTCCAACCTCAACGTTAAAAGGGTTAAAAACTTTTTACAGACCCAAGTGCAGCCATAACCTAAACCACCAATATCTTGAAACCAGTTATAACTTCCTGTATACTAGTCCTGGTTCTACTGACCTCCTGTCAGCAGGACCAAAAACAAAAAAATACTGAAAACCTCCCCAGGATCGCCATTGCCGGCCTGGGAATAGAAAGCAGTACTTTCTCCCCTGCCCTAACGCACGAGGAGGCTTTCCACGCCAAGGAAGGTGCTGCCGTTTTTGAGCGGTATCCTTTTTTGCAAGCGGATTCCTTATACAGGAGTCGCGCGGAGTGGATACCCACCTTAGTTGGAAAATCATTGCCGGGTGGTACTGTGACCCGGGAAGCCTACGAATCACTGGTATCCAGAACCCTGGAACTATTAAAAGAAAATGGTCCTTATGACGGATTATTCTTCGACATTCATGGCGCTATGAGCGTGGTGGGTTTAGATGATCCCGAGGGCGACCTGATCAAACGCATCAGGGACGTAATCGGGACCGATGTGCTTATCTCCACCTCCATGGACCTGCATGGTAACGTATCCCAAAGATTGGCCAAGCATACCGATTTAATAACCTGTTACAGGATGGCACCCCATGAAGATGCCATCGAATCCAAAAAAAGAGCGGTCACCAATCTCCTGGAACGATTGGAAAGTGGTAAAGGTAAGCCCGAGTATAAGGCCTGGATCCCGGTACCCATACTGCTACCTGGCGAAAAAACCAGCACGAGAATTGAACCCGGTAAAAGTCTTTATGCAAAAGTACCAAGGGTAGCCAATAATGAAGGTGTTATAGATGCTGCTATCTGGATCGGTTATGCATGGGCTGATGAACCCCGGAACCATGCTGTAGTTATGGTTACCGGTGATGATAAAGAGGAGGTAGCAGAGGGAGCGGAATATCTTGCCCGGAGTTTCTGGGATGCACGGGAGCAATTCGAGTTCGTAGCTCCCACAACAACATTGGAAGAAAGTTTAAAAATGGCCTTATCCAGCGATAAGCAACCTTTTATCATTAGTGACATGGGAGATAACCCGACCGCCGGTGGCGCCGGAGACGTCACCTGGACGCTGCAACAATTATTGGCCCGACCCGAATTTAAGTCGGCCGACGGTCCTTCCTTAATATATGCCTCCATCCCCGGTCCTGAATTTGTGAAAGAAGCACTTGAAATAGGTATTGGCGGTAACATTAAGGCTACAGCCGGGGCCGCGGTTGATGACCGATTTGCCGGACCCGTGGAATTGGAAGGTACAATACAGGCCATTTATGAGGGAGATCGGGATGCGGAAACAGAGGTTGTGGTAAAAGTAGGCAGTATAAACGTTATCGTTACCAAGAAGCGAAAGCCCTACCATCACCTCAGCGATTTCACCAACCTCGGCCTCGATCCCAAGCAAACCGATATCGTAGTGGTAAAAATTGGGTACCTGGTACCTGAGCTTTACGATATACGTGGCGACTGGGTGATGGCATTAACCCCGGGCGGGGTGGACCAGGACCTTAATCGATTGGGCTATAAACGCATTGACAGACCTATATTTCCTTTAGACAGTGCCATGGTACAACCGGATTTAAAAACCCGTTTTATCCCGGCTTCTGATGCCGTCAGGAAATAAAAATCATGCTACTTAGATCCTGGTAATTCCATTTCTTTAATTGCCATCTGCGCATCCGCGATAATATTTTGACGAAATGTGCCATTCAATGTATTCCCTTTCCGGTATCTTATCCCTGATGTCGCGGAACAACTACGCTACGCGCCATTCTTGACCACTTAACCCAATTGAATAAAATTTACAGAAATGAATAAAGAAGATATTTTAGGCAAAGAACTCAGTAATCTATACGCAATTGCTAAGCAGGTAAATAACTATTTCAATGACAGTGATATCAGTTTCCTTTCGGAGAAATTCCAGCAGACCCTGATGGACTACGTCCGCTTCAGCTGTACCAACGAAGAGCAGGCTTCGACCATGCTAAAGGAAATTGAAGTTAATCCCGGGAATACAACCGATAGTATCGTAAATGAGATCACCGAGAACCTGACCGAAATCGGCAGGGAAGACTATGACAGTGACGAAGCGAAGGAACTGAGCTACCTGATGTCGCTGAACCGGCTTATGGAATATCACTGTGCCAACCTGGACAACCTGCAGTACCTGGTAAGAGTGGTCTACAAGGAATCAGAGAAAGAGGAACTGGAAACCGCCTAAGAAACCTATAAAACAGCGGAATTGCTATCCCCGGGGATAAAATCCGGAAATTCCATTCATTTTTCTTGGGATAAGACCCGTGTTATAGAGCTCTATCCTATATTTTACTTCTAGAATAAATACAGACATTATGGGAAAATCACTCGCGTTGGGGCTTGCCTCGACATTTGTAAAAAAGAATAAATATAAACTCGCTTTAGTAGGTGCACAATTTGCCTACCTGGGATACCAGGTACTTAAAAAACGCCGAAAGAAGCGCACAGCCAAGAAGTGATCCATGCCGGATGCGCTTAATGGTACATAACATACATAGAAATCCCTGCTGAGTGCGGGGATTTTTTTTAGAAATAAATTCAATTATCGACACCAAGGTGGTTCCCATATAATAGGCAAAGCGTCAATGATCCCCAACTGTGCCCTAATGTGAACTGTTTTTAAAAAAGATTGAAGCGTATATCTCGAACTAACTACTAACTACCATCGTTTTTTGGGAATACGACATTAAGTACATTATCTATAGTTTTCACAAACTGCACTGATGTAAAATTTGCCGGAAGAAGTTGGATCTCATCCTACACTAGTAAATAGAACGTTTAAATAGAAACAACATCTCACTACGTCCATCGCCTATCAAACACCGTTTTAAGTTTTTATTAAGAAAAATAGTTGATTATACGATTTTTTACTATATTGAAGAACCCCCCGCAATATTAGAACTTTATTTCTGAGAAACTTGATAAAGTTTCCAGAGCACTAAATATGTTCAAAAATGAAAAAAATATGTCGCGGATCCCCTTTTTTTACTTACAACCGTCGATTTTAACTTAATTGAAAAATTTTGGATAGTCGATACTTTGGTTCACACTTGCTCTATCCCCACATCTAGAGTATAAATTCTTAAACCAATTATGATTCAGCGGTTTTATTCGCTAACTCCGGTATATTACCGGTGGGGTTTCTATTGTTTAAAGTAAGCACTAACATGTTGTAATACGTTTAAAATTACAATCATGAACAATAAATTATTCTCTTTTCTACCGCTCACCAATCATGTAGTTCCTCCAGTAGGCATCACTGGGTGGGCGTTTAATCTTTCAATCATTAATCGCTTATTCTTTTGCCTGATACTAAGTTTTTTCATTTCCAATATCACACAGGCACAACAATCATTTTATGGTTTTGATTCTGAAGATGCGTCATTAGGTTTTCAAACTGTTGAGGCCATTAATGACAGGTGCAACTATAGTGAGGTCGGTCAAAATGCAGAAGCCTATGATGTAGTAGGTAGGATTGTAGAAGAAATGGGATTGACCATGTATTTTAAAATGAGCGAATGTCCCAACATGAAAAATGCTCGTGCGCAAATAGTAAAAGATGAGAAGGGCAACAACGTCCCGTACATCATTTACGATAAGAATTTCCTGGACCAGTTGGCCCAGGAATCTTCCACGGATTGGGCAGCTATTGGCGTATTGGCACACGAGGTGGGCCATCTCCAGAGTGGGCACACGATCAATAACAGGGGAAGCAAGCCCAGGTGGGAACTTGAGGCCGATCGATTCCTAGGGTTCCAATTAGCCAAACTGGGGGCTTCCCTGGAGCAGGCACAAAGTACCGTAAGTCAGACCAGCGAGAAGGGTAGCTCCACCCATCCACCGAGAGCTGAACGACTTAATGCAGTAGAAGCGGGTTGGTTACGCTATAATAAACCTGACACCCGTCGTATAGTTCTTGATGAGGATACCCCCGATCGTGATATCACCGCGGAATTGGTGCTGGACCGTTTCTCTAAGGAAATAGGCGGTAATAAGAAATTGAACGCTGTAAAACACATAGAAAGCCGGGAAAGTATTAAGGAAAAATCAAGAAGTGACATGGGCAGGACGGGCAACCGGGAATACACATTTCAATACCTTCAAAATTTTAAAGAAGTTCACATCACCCACGAGGATGCCAGGGAAGAATACAAAGTTTACTTTAAGGATTCCATTCAAAACGATTCGCTGGTCTGGAAATTCACCGATGAGGATATAAAAAAATGGCGAAGCGGGGTACCCCCTATAGGAGCCGGAAACCTGGTGCAGAAGGAAAAATACGACTTTATCAGCAGTAAGAATTCTCCCCTGAAATTCTTCTTTGATCACCTTAAGCTCAGTTCTAACCCGGACCTGGTGCTATACCGGGGACGTTCTTACCTGGATGGACAGGAATATTTTAGCCTGGAATTGCCCACTATCAAGTTCGACCTCGGAAATCCCCCGAGAAAAGGGAAAAGAATAAGTGTAAGTGTTACCAATTACTATAATACCAGAACAGGGCTATTATCAATGATAGCACGAAGAGAAACGATCTCTACCTATCGCGGAGGCCGATTAAAAGACGAGTATTCAATTATCCAGGAGAGATCCTTAACGGAATACAAAGATTTTGAAGGCATAAAATTACCCACGGTAACGACCACGAAAATTATAGAAGAAAGAGATGGCTACCCGGTGAACGGGGGCAGGCAAAAATATCGGGAAATTACTGATCTGAATATCAGTTACCAGTGATTTTTCCCTCAGGGAACACAGGCCGTTCCCTTACCAGCAACTGAAATGAAGACTTGGCTTTCCGCCTTTGCGGTCGCCACGGTTCATCATTAGACACCCGGAGACGCCCCCCTCTCCCGTACCCATAGCTTGTGCTATGTGGAGATTTGATCGCAACCATATGCGAGGCGTTTTTCCGTTCAACCAGCTGATTCTATCTATATGAAACCGAATCCTAAACTATTACTCATCCCCCTTATAGGGTTGATGACCACTTTAATTTATGCACAATCCAGCCCCGGTTCCAATTTTGACAATTACGGGGGCATTTACACGGCTATTGCAAACCCCGCCAATATCGTGGACTCTAAACATAAGGTGGATATCGGAGTGGCTTATAACCATTTAAGTTATGCGGAATATGGAGATATCCCCCTGTATTACGTCGAAGACCCCACAGGCTTTAACGGTATTGAATACACGGAAAATTTGGATAATGATGCCGCGGTAAATACCAGTGCACTGGCAGATCGCGACGTGATCGTTTCCGGCATGTTTTCCTTAAATGCCAGGCATGCCCTGGCCATAACCGCCAGGTCACGGGCCTTTATCAATTACGACGACTTTAATGGTTACCTCTGGGAGGGCATAAATTCAGAATTTAGCCAGGATGCCATTACTATAGCGAATCCCGCGCTTAATTCATCTACGCATCACTGGAAAGAAGCCGGCCTTTCCTATGCACTGGTGCTAGCTAATGCTGAAAACCATTTCCTGAAATTCGGCGGAACCTTTAAATATCTTATGGGAGCCGGTGCTACCCAATTGGATGGTAATTTAAACGGGGACTATCAAAATGACATCGGGCAGGACGATCTTAGACTGGATGGCAGCCTGAACTATATCAATACTTTCCCGGAGGACTATTTCAGTGAAAACCAGAACAACCTCCAGGACCTGGTCTTTAACAGCAGCGTCCAGGGTACCGGGATCGGGGGAGACATCGGGATGGTTTACGAATGGCGTCCACGTTCTACGAACCGAGTAGATGAAGGGGTCAATGCCAGTGCCCTGACTAAGTATAAGTTCCGCTTGTCGGCTGCGGTACTAGACCTCGGAACCATCACCTACAAGGATTTTGTCAGCGAGGAATTCCTGATCAATGATGTAGAATTTAAAGGCAGGGAGATACGGCAGGACAACGGTTTACTGAACACCTTACGAAAAAATACCAATGATGTAACCGTGGTACCGACCACCGGAGATGCCGTGGTATCCTTGCCCACATCCTTACAACTGAATTTTGACGTCTTGCTCAAAAATGGCGCTAACCACTATTTGAACCTGAACTATATGGCCGCGATGTCCTCGTCGGGCAGCATCTATTCCAGTGATCGCTTAAACCTGGCCACGGTATCATACCGTTACGAAACAAGGAATTTCAGTGTGTATACCCCGATCAGTTACAGCACCGATTTACAGGAGATCACCGGGGGAATAGGAATGCGCTTGTATTTCCTGACCATAGGATCGGCAACGCTCTCTAACCTGTTTATGGAAGGGTACGTGGACAACCTCTTTGTGGGAATTAACTTCAGGAAACTGGAGGAGTTATTTTAAATCCAGGAGCAGAATAAATTTAAATCAATCCGAAATGAAGTCGAAGATCACATTACTCTTAACCCTATTAATCACGAATGGCCTCCTAGCACAGCAGGCTATTCTATCCCTGGAAATTACAGGTGATTATAATGTCGAATATATTGAAGGTGAAGACCGTTATAAGTATTTGGTTGAATTGGATGAAGGAAATTCACTTCCACTATTAATTCACACTGAATCCGAAAACGGTCTCCAGGGCACCACGGTAGACCTGGAATACGAAATTGCCTTCGGAACTACGGCAACACCGGACATCGATTTTATTGCCAGTCCCAGCTCTCCGGTCCCAGTAGTTATAAATGAGAGCGTTGGCGCAGATGGAGAACTGGATATCGAAGCGCTCATAGATAATATCAATGACCCTGGTGAGGTTATTATTCTTGATATTCCTAAATCCACTTCGACTAATAATTACTATATCGAGGGTCCCGGCGAAATTGACAGCAGCACATTTATTGAGATTGAAATTAAAATTAATTCCGTCGCCACGGCAGACATCGTAGCAGAAATAACCAATACCGGGAGTTTTGAACAGGGCACCAATGAAGTAATCACGGTTACATTATTCGATTCTGAAGGTAATCTCTGGGCCAATAATACGAACTCAGACATCATTTTTCCTATAAGTTTTACTCCTGATGAAAACTCTGGAAATCCTGCCGAAATCGAAGACTTTACAGCTTTGGCGAACCAAGTGATTATAGCTCCCGGGGATTCATCAGGATCTGTTGAAGTAATGTTAAATGGTGATACCGATTTAGATCATGATTTTTTCTTGGCAACATTGTCCGATCCTGGATTTACTGAACCTATAAACTTGCCTCCACCTCTACAAGTCAAAATATTAGATCAGAATGGTCAATACATCATACATATGACCGTCAAAACACCTAATGCCATAAATCCTAATTATGTGGGTGATGCTATTTACGTGGATGACGCTGCTTGCTGTCCAGAATACCAAGTAGAGGAAGGAGAAATATTCGAAATTGCATTTGAGGGAGAAAAAGGCTTACCTGAAGACACGGAGTATCCCTTTAGTGTTTTATATGAGGCCGGAGGCTCTGTTAATGGACACCCGCAAGCTGAAGAGGGATTAGATTTCCGAAATCGAGCAGGCACCAATGAGTTGACCTTTAACGTGGATGTAAATGATGATCCTGATAATGTTTTACAAATATCTATCCTAAGTCCAGCTATAGAACCTGATAAAAGTCAGGAAGGCACAGAGCAATTTGATTTGATTGTACAATCTAATGATAGCAGATTTATCATGGGTTTTACATGGACTGTAGTTATTTTAGAAACAACCGCAGTAACAGTTACCTCACCTGATAATTTGGCAGATGAAGAAAATGCAGGAACTGATAATGGTCTTTTCTTATTTGAACTTCAAAACGCCCTGGATAACGATATCACAGTGTATTTCGAGGTAGGCGGTAATGCTGAAGAGGGTGTAGATTATGAGCCGATAACTAGAAGTTTATATTTTCCAAGTGGCCAGACGCAAAATTTCATTGATCTTGTAGCCCTTCAAGATGATTTAGTGGAGGAGGATGAATTAGTAACGATTACCCTCATTGAGGGATCAGGCTATTCCATTAACGACAGTAATAAAAGTGCCTCGGTTACCATTCCCCGGAACGACCAGGATAAGGTTGCCTTTGACGTCTCTGCCGGTGTAGTAGCCAGCCCAATTTACGAGGACCCGGCAAGAGGGAATTCCGGGGTCTTTGAGATCAGCCTGGATAAGCCGAACGATACCGGGATAGACGTGCGCGTCAATTACACCTTCTCCGATCTGAATGATGCCAATGCGGCAGAACGCGGCCTGGATTTCTCTGCTCCGGAAAATGACTTCGTGGTCTTCGGGCCCGGGGAGTCCGTAAAAGAGGTGGTGATCACCGCCCTGGAAGATGGTCTCGAGGAAAATAACGAACGTGTCAACTTGGTGGTCACCGCCGGGGAGCGTTACCAGGTGATCGAGAGCACGGCTACTTTAGAGATCATCAGTACAGAATTTGACACCAGCAGCCTGGATGCCAACGCATTAAAGGTGACTTCTTCCAGCGACTCTTGTGCAGGCTCCGCCGAAGGCGATATCAATGTAAAGAATAATTCAGGTTTCCAGTTCATCGTCCAGGTGAACGGTGGATCGGTAACCGAGATCAGCAACCTCCCTGCCAATGGAGAAATTACCTTCAGGGATCTGCCTTCCGGCTATTACGACGTCTTCTTCGAATTCCAGGACCCGGAGATCGAAATCATCCCGCCTTCCTTTAGTGTGACCATAGAAGAACTGCAGGGAACCAACCTACTGGCTCAAAGTGTAGACCTTGGGGCCAAAGTAGCGCTGCTGTCCGTATCCGGGAGTGAACAATACACGGTCACGACCAAGGACGGCCGGGAATATTCCTACCAGGTGGATGGCCCGTCAAAACAGGTGCTGAAAGTTCCTTTATCCGAAGGGCTGAATGAACTGGAGATCAAAGGAGCCCAGGATTGCCAGGGCATTATAAAGACCGCGGTTTCCCTGAAAAAGATCTATGTCTATCCTAATCCTACCCAGGACGTCATCACCCTGAATGGATTTACCGACACCGCATCGGCAGCCCTCTCGCTCTTTGATACCTCCGGTAATGTGCTGCAGGAAAGTCAATTAGACATTCAAGGGGGAATGCTGAGTATAGACCTTTCGTCGGAAGCCCCCGGCGTCTACTTTGGGAGACTGTATACCGAGAAGGGAGAGGAAATGAATTTTAAATTCATCAAAAAGTAAGAATCATGAAGAAGAACAGTGCAATACTAATCATCAGTTTAATCCTCCTCAGTGCTTGTGAAGGAGAATTTGTGGAAAGTGATATGGCGATCAACCTGGTATCTCCTATTGACAACGAGACCTGTTACGACGGAATCTCGGTACCCGGAAATTTACTGGATATCCCGTTCCGATGGTCGGCGCAGGGACAGTTCCAGGATTTTGAATTACATATCGATGCCATAAATAGTAATAAGGAGGTGATCAATCCCGATAATACAGTCATCAAGACGGTCAATTCCGGGGAAACCCAAACCATGGTTCGTCTGAATTACGGGCAGTGGTATCAATGGAAGGTTAAGGGGAATGGCAGTGAATCAATCAGCAGTAAGGAGTATACTTTCTTCAGCCAGGGGATCCCTGATACTAATACTGCACCCGCACCTGCCGTTATCCAGGTGGTTAGCAACAGTGCCGGAACCCTTCAATTCACCTGGCAAAGGCCGGATGACCCGGATAACAGTGTTCTTGTCTATGATGTTTACTTCGATGACCAACCTAATCCTACCACCCAGGTGGAATCTAATATCACGGAAATTAAAACGGTAGAAATGACCGGGCTGCAGGTGAATAAGGAATATTACATCAAGGTAATCACCAAAGAGAACCCGGCGGGTAATTCCTCTACTTCAATTCTAAAAGTCACCGCTAGATAAGCAGGACGAATAATTTAATGAATTAATTGTTGGTTTTTTGTTAGTCAGGGGCATCCTGTGTCTTCCCCAGGATGCCCTTTTTTTCTCCCGGAACTTATTCCAGCCCCGGAGACTTACCGGTTATGCCACCCAATACTCATAATTTAACGAAGTCCGAGATGCTGTTTTGATTCTTCTCGTATATTCCCATCCATTGATCCCAGGTTGCTTTCTTAGCATTGACCTCGGTCACTTTGATCGCTACTTTTTCCAATACATTCATTTTTGGCAGAACCTGGTACCTGTTGTGGGTATTTTTGCCGGATTGTCCCGGGGTGAGGGCAGAAAGTAACATGGGCTGAAGTACATATTCGTGCTTTTGGTGCTGGTCGTCAAAGTAGGTGAACATCATTTCCACTACCATATTGAGGGACTTGCTGCGCGGTTTCAATTTAACCCCTGTACGATAGATATCGTAATCCCATAACCCGATGTAATGATAACCTGGTTTACCGGGAATATTCCCCGTGCGAAACCTGATCTTGGCCACTGTATCCGCTTGCTGAGTTGGGGTGAGTCCTACGGCACGGAACTCCATCAGTTTACCCGGCTCTATACCGCTGGCAGGGGCATCAGGACCTATAAAAGTATATTCCGCATCGTATTCCTTTACGTATTTCGATGGGTTATAAAAAAGACGAGGGATATATTTTACCAGGCTGGGAAGCACGTCGCCAATCATTCCCGGAATTCCGGCCATCATCAGTTCAGTTTCTGCTTCCTGGAAGCCGATAGAATGCTGAACCTGGGTATAAGTGGTTTGCTCAATGCTCTCGGTATCGGCCGCGTAGAACGTTACTTCCTGGGAAAGAAGAACGGCAGGAAACATCAATAAAAGGGTTAAAAGGAGTAATTTGAATGAAGCCATGGTTGCTGGTTTTAAAATGAAACAAAAATGGACTTCACCGAATAGAATCGGCTGCAGGGGGATACTCTTATAATATAAGAAATTATACCGGATCTATCGAATATAATTCGGTAAAGCGCGGTGTATGTTTACCGGGAGAGTCATAGTTTATTCATTAAATCTTCACCCAAGATTTTACGCATATAGAAGAGCACTTCATCTGCATCATTCTCACTGAAAACCATTGGGGGCTTTATTTTGATTACGTTATGACCGGGACCATCAATGCTCATCAAAATCCCGTGTTCTTTCATCCGGTTCACCAGGTAAGTGGCCTGTTCCGGCAATGGTCTAAGATCCGTGGTTACCAGTTCTATTCCCAGGAACAATCCCTGACCACGAACATCCCCGATAATTGGGTGATTACCGGCTAGCTTATGTAGTTCTGTTTTCAAATATTCTCCTACTTCCAGGGCATTTTTTTGCAAGCCTTCACGTTTCACTACTTTCAGCACCTCGGCCCCTATGGCACAGGAGACCGGGTTCCCGCCGAACGTATTAAAGAATTCCATCCCGTTGGCAAAGGCATCGGCTACTTCACGTGTACAGGCTACCACGGCCAGGGGGTGACCATTCCCCAGGGGTTTGCCCATGGTGACAATATCGGGGACCACATCATGGAGTTGGAAGCCCCAAAACGATTTCCCCATCCGGCCAAGGCCTACTTGCACCTCGTCAGAAATACAGAGTCCGCCTGCCTGTCTAACATGACCGTAAGCCTGCTTTAAAAATCCATCCGGCAGCTCTACCTGTCCCCCACAACTGATGATTGGTTCTACGATAAATGCCGCAGGTTTCCGGCGTTCTTTGTCAAGGGTATCAATAATTTGTTTCACCTCCTCCGCATAAGCAGTTCCGCTGTCTGCACCCCGGTATTTTCCACGGAAGGTATCGGGGATAGGAAAGATATGGGTGTGTTCCGGGGCCCCGGAGCCACCTTTTCCGTCAAACTTATACGAGCTGATCTCCACACAGGCATTGGTGTTCCCGTGGTATCCCACCTCGGAGGCAATGATATCTTTATGCCCCGTGGCAGTCTTGACCATCCGCAGTGCCAATTCGTTGGCCTCGCTGCCCGAATTCACAAAATGGAGCACGCTGAGTTCGGGAGGTAAGGTAGCCAGCAAGGCTTCGGCATATACGGTGATATTCTCATGCAAGTAGCGTGAATTGGTATTTAGTAATGCCATCTGCTCCTGCCCTGCCCGGACAACACCCGGGTGCTCGTGTCCTACATGGGCCACGTTATTCACGGTATCCAGGTATTTTCTCCCGTACTGGTCCAGCAAATAAACCCCTGCTCCACGAACCATCCGAATCGGTTTCTTGTACTGCAGGCTCATTCCTTTTCCCAGGTATTGCTGGCGTTGATGTCGAAGTTCCTGGTCCGAGATATCCTCCAGTGGTTCCAGCTCCTTTGCCTTGAACAATAAATTAGGATCCGGGCAGATGCTCTTCCAGACCGGGAGCTGCCGGTAATAGGTTACCCCGGGGAAGTCTATTTCATAGTGAAGCATAGACAGCATCAGCTGGAAATGCAAGTGGGGTGCCCAGTTGCCATTCTCCGGGTAATTGCCCAGGAGAGCGATCTCCTCCCCCGCCCGGATCACATCGCCCGGTTTGTGACGGGTAGCCCCGGCAATCGTCAGGTGGCCATGAAGGGTGTAGAAGGTGATTCCTTCTTTATGGTGCTTGAGAATCACTAGTCCGCCGTATTCCTTATCCCCTTCATCATTTACGGCTGTAACTACTTCGCCATCCCAGAGGGCATGGACAGGAGTGCCGGCCGGCAGCCAGAAGTCGATCCCCAAATGAATGGTCCTGCTCTCCCGCCCATAGTTCCCAGTTTTATCATATTCACCTGAAGTATATAGCGGCCTGGGCTCCAGGTAACCTCCTGCCGGGATGCTCCCCGGGTGTTCTTTTTGTAATTGGTCTATTTTGAACTGGAACCAGTCCAGGTTATTAAAATCCTGTTGGTGCCCAATCCAGCTACTTGAAACACTAAGATCTAATGGATACACCCCATCAGCCCTTACAGTAGGGAACAGCTTTGTGAGGTCAACTTGCTGATCCCTGGCCCAGGACTTAAATTTTTGTTCGTTAGGGTGGGCAGTGTAGCTGCATGCCTCCCTGAAATTATAGTGGGCGAAATCAGGATGTATAGCTCGCCATTTTTCTAACAGCTCCCAGGCGGGTGCTTCACTGACTTGCAGGTACTCATTATCGGGCTCTTCTTCCTTATTGATGGCGCTCTTGGTCACGGAGATCACCAGACGCATTGCGATGGCTGTGTAGAGGTGCTCTAATTCCTTTTCCTGGAGCGGGAAGGATTTATGAAAACCGCGGACCAGCGGAAGGGCAGCATCCAATGGATCGGGGTGATGCATGATAGCGTAGGCACAGGCCACTGCGAGTTCGTTGAACAGTTGGGTGTAAACCGAATCCCCAAAATCGATCACCGCCAGAACTTCCGGATTTATGAGATCGTCTGAGACCAGTATATTGTTGTCGTTGGCATCGTTATGAATCACTCCCTTCCTCAGCTGTTCAAATTCCTCGTACTCCTGTTGGAACAGCTCTTGGAAGTAGGTTATAATCTCGAGTTGCTTTCCGGAAAAAAGTGACACGTAGTCGCACGTCCAACCGGCTTGGCTTATATCCCAATGCAGGGAGCGGTGTGCCTTGGGGTGGTCAAAACCTTGCAGGGCTGCGGTAATATTGCCCAAATGATTTCCAAGGCTTTCCCTGAGCGAATCGCTATGTGGATTCACATTACTCCATAGTCTTCCCGGGAGCCAGGTTAGGAGACGCACAAAACGTTTATTACCTTGTTCATCAACAAATGTCGGCAGCATATTCCCCTGCTTATCCTCAATGACTAAAGGCGCAGCCAGTCCGGGATTTTCAGCCTGCAGTTGTAACAACAGTTGTTTCTGAAAATCCAGGTAATTCTCGTTTTCTCCCGGGCGTGCTATTTTCAGAAGGAAAGCTTCTCCTTCCGGGGTATTTATCCTGAAGTTAAAATCGATCTCCCCGGGTAGAGCGGTGGCTGTACCAGTGATATCGTATAGCCGGGATGCGATGTCTTGCGCTTGTTCTGGCGTGATTATAATCTGTTGGTATTGAGTCTTCATAGATGCTATGAGCTGATAGAGATTACGTCTTCCAAATTAAGATTATTAATCAGAAGCCGAAAGCAGAAATATGCTTCACTGCATGATTACTGCAGTGTACTGAGCTAACTTATAGACGGGGCGGGGTTTGGAGAACCCCGGTTTCTTTCCTTTGGAACGATAGTGCAAGCTTTATGCAGTGAAGGAAACTATCTTGGAACTGGGGAGGGGTTCGGAGAACCCCAAATCCACTGCTTGATTCTTGCAGGGAAACCAAGTATTTTGAATCCGGGGAGGGGTTTGGAGAACCCCAGCTCGAATCCGGATCCCACAATGCAAGCTTTATGCAGTGTGAAAGTTTATCTTGAAACCGGGGCGGGGTTTGGAGAACCCCGGGTCATACCCTCTTTATAGAAGTCAAGGCCTTACCCGTCATACGCAAGTAAAAGCAGGTCACGTGATCTGAGGCCTCCGGTACAAGCTGAAAGAAGCAGAATTGATATTATATTTCATGATCAAGCTGCGGTCATATTTTTAAATGTCACTGCAAGCTTATTGCGGTATACAGGCCTATCTTGTACCCGGGGTGGGATTATGAATCCCCATAATTATTCAAACATTCTTGCATCGGAACTACTGTCTTTACAGCTTCAGTTTTAAAGGAGTTTTAGAAAACTCTGCAGTGCCGGGTTTTCATTGCCCCGATTCCACGCAGCAAACAACTCGGTCTTCTGGGGTGCAGCGACCAGTTCAATGAATTTTACCCGGTAGTTGTGTTTCTGCCTGAGCGAATTTGGTATCACCGAGATCCCCATGCCGTTTTCCACCAGGCTGAAGATGGTCGGGGCGTGGATAGAGCGGTGCGCGATGCGCGGGCTGAAACCGTGGTCTGCACAAAGATTCTGTATTTGCTGGTAATAGCGGGGGCTGTTCTCGTTGGGGAACAGGATGAAGGCTTCCTCGGCAAACTGTTCCATTCCCTTGAAATTTGACGCATCTACGGGGTGATCTTCCGGCAATACCAGGGCGAGGTTCTCGGTGAACACGGAGCGCAGGGCTACCGCATCGGGCACCCGGTTAGACCGCATAAAGGCAATGTCCACGCTGCCGTTCTCCAGGCCCTCCAGCTGCTCCGTATTGCTGAGTTCTTCCAGGGTATAGTGGATCTCCGGATGACTCCCCGCGAAACGTTTCAGGATGGGCGGTAAAAAAGATTGCATGGCCGAGCCCACAAAAGCGATGTTCAGTTGCCCTGCTTCCCCCGCCATGGTCCGCTCCCAGGAACCTACACTGTGTTCCACCTGTTCCAGGATCTTTACCACCTCGGGCAGAAGTAATTCCCCCGCCTTGCTCAGGGCTACGCGACGGTTGGTCCGGTTAAAGAGCTGCTGGCCCATGACCCGCTCCAGCTGCATGATCTGCTGGCTCAGGGCACTCTGGCTCAGGTGCAGTTCCTCAGCTGCCCGACCGTAATGCAGGGTTCCGGCCAGGACCCGGAAGGATCGCAACTCCCGCAATTCCAATTGATTTGTTTTACTTATCATTTGATTAATAATAAGAATTGTATGCGATTAAAACTACGCTTAATTTTGAGTATCACAAAATGAGAAGAACATGTTTACCACAGATAACACCCTATTCGATACGATTTTAGAATACCTCTTCAGCCCTTACCGGGAACGGGTACCGGATGTACAGAAGATCAGCAGGGCAATGATACAGGAAGGCATCATTGCCGATGAGCAGGAGATTGTTAACGACCATATCGCCTTCCGTACACTGGGCGTTCCCAACCTGGGGATTGCCTCTTTTGAAAAGATCTTTTTGCACCATGGCTATACCCGCCGCGACTACCATCATTTCCCGGGTAAGAAACTGGATGCCTACTGGTATGCTCCCCCATCTGAGGAATACCCCCGAATCTTTATCAGCGAGTTACGGGTACAGGATCTCTCACCAACTGCACAGGAGATCATCGGGAAATACACCGGGCCTATCACAGTAGACCCGGTAGACCGGCTAGACCTGGATGACCCGGAACAGGTGGGCGAATTCTTCCATAAACCATTATGGGAATTACCGACGCTCGAGGAGTACAACACCCTGGCCGAAGAAAGCGAATATGCGGCATGGGTGATATATAACCGCTATTACCTGAACCACTATACCCTGAGCGTGCACGAGTTCGGGGAAAAGTACAATACGGTAGAAAAGTTCAATCACTTCCTGGAAGGAATAGGAATTAAACTGAACACAGCCAGTGGAAAAGTAAAAGTGAGTGAAGACGGGCTGCTGAAGCAGAGCAGCACGGTAGCGAAGATGATCCGGGCAGAATTCGCAGGGGGCGAAACTCAGCCCATACCGGGGAGTTACGTGGAATTCGCAGAGCGGTTAATCTTACCGGAATTCCGCGATCTTCCTAAAAATGAAATTAGAAGAGAACACCGCAGGGATGGCTTTGAATCCGCCAATGCCGATAAGATCTTTGAGAGTACGTACAGGGAGCAGACGGGAGGATAGTTTGAGGTTCGAGGTTCGCAGTTCGAGACCTGCCTTCGGCCCCTCCGACCGACACGGGCGGGTAGGTATATTCGCGGTTTGCACTATGCAATTCGGAATATGTTCGCTGGTAATATTCTATTTGACGGCTTCAACTACCTACAAGGTAGCGACTGTGACGTGGAAACAGATATTGCACAATCAGGGTTAATCCCAGAGATACTAATAGGACTATTGCAGAGTTAAACAGATATAATAGAAAAGATCCTTCTGGCAATTGGTAATAACCATAAGACTGCAGTCGGTTTAAAAGTCCCACAAATGGACCATGGATAAAGAAAATCCCAAAACTACAGGACGCTACCCTATCCAAGAAAGGCCAATGCCTGTCTTCAAAACGGTGTAGCCATACCATAAAAAAGAAACAGAGGCCTAATTTCTGAGGTAACATTAGGTCAATACCCTCTAATACCAGGGGATCCTTAAAAGAATTCCCAATTTGCCCAAATAATACCTGGAGCAGGGCCAATCCAATGCAGGCCGAAAGTATGTAAAATTCTTTCCCCTGCAGCGATCTGTAAATATCTTTTTTCTTAATAGAAGCGAGCATTCCCACCAAGTAGACCGGAACATAATAAATTACGGAATGCCATACATCCACTGCGGTGTTATAAGCCGGACGGTGGATAAAAAGTGCTACTATCAAAAGTACCGCGGTTATTGCCAGCTGCGAGCGTAAGGGAATTCGCAGGAATCTTATGAAAACCGGTGAAAGAGCAAACATTACCAGGATAAAAGGAATATACCAATAAGAAATGATCCGAAAGCCGGTCAGGTAATATTTCAGGAAGGGGATGGCATATTTCTGATCCCACCCCTCACCGGCCGGGGCAAAATAGCTCTGAGGATGAGTGCTGGCGAGGTTTTCATTAATTACCAGGAACAGAATGGGGAGCATGGCCATCACCAGGTATGGAAATAAGACAAACTTTACCTTTTTTTTCAAAAAGCTTTTGAGCTCGAAATTCATAAAGAAGACATGATGGAAAAGAAAACCCGATATAAAAACAAAAAGGGCAGTACCCCCCTTGGTCAGGTTATAGACCACTTGCCCGGCCAAGCTGTTGTACTCAAAGTTTGATATATGGAAACAATGGCCTGCCACAATGATAATAATGGCAATAGCCCTGAAATTGTTCAAGGAATTTAAAAACATTGGACTGGGGGAATTTTACGGGCGTGAAGATAAGGATATTTTTTGGCCCTAAGTTCGAGGCCTGCCTGCAGCCCGTCCGACCATCACGGGCTGGCTGGTAAATTTGCAGACCACCTGCTCGTCAAAAATGCCGACTCGGTAGGTAAATTAGCAGTGTTATATAAAAAATCATTTCCCACAGAGCACACTACTACGATATCAATAAGTCAATGCCTGCTTTTTCTTCCTCCTAGAAACCCCGGTAAAAATATCAATTACTACACCCGTTGTAATACCACCTAGAACTGTAGCTCCTAAATCAGCGTTATCCCACCCATTATAATTTTTTTGGTCAATAGCTTCCTTAGCCACACCAATAAGCAGACTTGCAGCTACAGAACCGGTAAAAGTCCAAAACCTATTATGGTCAGATAGTTCAGAGGCTATAAATGCTCCTCCAGCCCCAGCCACCACACCCGCTGAAAAATGTAATACCTTATCCTGTTCCAATTGTGCATATGACCTAGCAAATATTAAAAAGAAAAAGAGACTCAATACTGTTATTATTCTGCTCATAGATTATTCTTAATTTCCTTTTAAAAATACGATTGGACTATAAAATTAAATTAATTAGAGCGAAGGAGTGAATTTTTGAGAGAGATTTGCAAATAACCAGGAAAGAGTGAGTAGTTCAGACAAAATTAGACCGACACCCTCAAAGATGTGAACCCATTCCCCCAACAGATTCACGACCTTAATATTGGATATCGGTCTCAAAATTGTATTTCAAAAATTTTTTGGCACACCACTATAATTCAAGAAATCATGAGGAAAAATTTTCGCGAACATAGAATATATTCCCTTAATTGAGCACATATTTTCCTCTGAACGGTTCAATTTAACAGTTAAACGGTGATTTTGTAGTACTTTTCCGATAGCTAATTTTCATAATCGCATTTACGCCCCATTTTGATTATGAAGCTAATAGCCGTTTTTAACAATTTCACCCTTCAATACATCATCTTGATGATACAATGCTTATCATGTAGGATTATTCTTGCGAAAATTAGCGATGAATTCTCGATGAACGGCGTAATGGTTTGAGTTTGCCTCCGGGAGGGTTTAGTGTTTGGAGTTTGAGGTTTGGGGTTTGGGGTTTGGAGTTTGGGGTTTGGGGTTTGGAGTTTGGGGTTTGGGGTTCGGGGTTTGGGGTTTGGGGTTTGCAGACAGGAGTATGGAGGCCAGGGGTATAATATTGTTTGACGGCATGACCGTGTCCCGGAGTTACGATATTACCTCATCACCTGCTATCACGATTCCGCCCAATCTTCCGAAGAATAACCTTAGCCCCCCTCCACATATAAGGAGCGAGCATCATGATGATCAGGATAAGGCACAGCAATGCCAGGAAAACACCGATGTATTCTTGAAGCGTTAACATTGTTATTGGTTGGCAACCCAGGGGGGAATATCATGCTGGTCAGGTATGACAGGGTTTTTGTTTAACGTTGCCGAAAATAGAAAAAATAGCCGAAATAGCTAGATATCAATGCATAAAAACTAGCAATTCTCTAAATTCGATAGTTTTTTCGCAATGAATATGTAAGTGAGAAAACGGTTTTGTAAGAATTTAAAATTCGTTAAACGTGGAGAATGACCTATCTTTGCGAGGTTCAGCAGCCTTCATTCGTGTATACCATCATCGACATAGAGACTACCGGGAACGGGATACGGGGAAACCGTATAACCGAGATCTCCATCTTCAGGCATAACGGCCAAGAGATCACGGAAAAATTCACCTCCCTGGTAAATCCACAATGCCCTATCCCGGCTTTTATCACCGGGCTTACCGGCATCGATAACGATATGGTGCGCAACGCCCCTACCCTGCAGGAGATCGTACCCCAGATTCAGGAAATCACCAAGGACAGCATCTTCGTGGCCCATAGCGTGAATTTCGACTACTACGTGATCAAAAATGAATTCAAAGACCTGGGACTGGATTTTACAAGGAAACGGCTCTGTACGGTCCGCCTGTCACGGAAAATTTTTCCAGGTTACAGCTCTTACAGCCTAGGTAAACTCTGCGCCTCCATGGGTATCCCGCTGCAGAATCGCCACCGGGCCGAGGGCGATGCCCATGCCACCGTATTGCTCTTTGAAAAGATATTGGGACGGGAAGAATCCGGTTCCGTGATCAAGAATTTCCTCAATGCCCGTTCACAAGAGGCCACCATGCCCCCTGGCCTGTCCAAAGCAACCTACGATAAACTACCCACCCAGGC
Organism: Zeaxanthinibacter sp. PT1; assembly: GCF_028464225.1. Classification (GTDB taxonomy): domain Bacteria; phylum Bacteroidota; class Bacteroidia; order Flavobacteriales; family Flavobacteriaceae; genus Zeaxanthinibacter. The sequence continues at coordinate 8,856 of NZ_JAQPCN010000005.1, read as the reverse complement.
CGGGATCTATATATTTAAGGACGGCAAAGGCAAGATCCTCTATGTAGGCAAGGCTATTAACATCAAGAAAAGAGTTCTCTCTCACTTCTACGATAAATCGGACAACGAAGTGCGGCTATGCCGGGAGACGGCACATATCGACTTTGAATGCTCAGGGAACGAATTACTGGCCCTGCTGATGGAATCGGCCGCCATTAAAAAACATTACCCGCCCTTTAACCGGGCACAGAAACGCAACATTGTTCCTTACAGCATTTTCTGCTATGAAGACCGTCTTGGCATTAAACACCTGGCCTTTAACAAAACCAAACTGGTACCCGTACCCCTGGTGACCCTGTACAGTACCACGGACTGCCGGCTGTTCCTGGAACAACTCTGCAAAGACTTCCGGCTTTGCCCTAAATACTGTCATTTGCAGGAAAACGTCAGCCGGTGCTCCCACTTCCGCATCCCGGAATGTGAAGGGATCTGCCGTGATGAAGAATCCGTTGCGGACTACAATCTCAAAGTAGAGACAGCCATTACCGCTATGCAATCCGATTCGCAAGACCTACTGATCCGTGAAAAAGGCCGTAACCCGGAAGAAGATGCCTTTATACTGATACAGCAAGGGCAGTACACCGGATACGGGTTTATCCCTAAAGACAGTAGCGTACACTCCTTTGAGGACCTCCTAGCATACCACAGCCCGCAGAAGAACACTATTGAGACGGAGAGGTTGGTGAGGAGTTATTTACTTAAGCATCCGGACAAAGCGGTTGCTTTGTAGTTTGGGGTTTGGGGTTTGGGGTTTATGAATTGAATAGGCTATTTAAATTTTTGTCCTCTTATATTCGACTTTCTCAGATATTTCATGAATGCATGAAGCTTCTTAGATTCTTGAAGCGCTAATCCATTCATTTCATTAAATACATTTATCTCCACGTATCCCTTATCCAGAGCTCTATACAGCTGTGATCTGAATTCTTCACAGGAACCTTTTGCTATACTCAAGAAGTGAATTAATTCTTTCGTACCCTCTCTGCCAAATCCCTCTGCAATATTATCCATTACTGATCCTGCACTGCGTTCAATCTGATGACGCAATACCTGATCATATTTAAGTTGAGAATTTTTAATCAAATTGTCGAGGAGTACATTGAGCTTCCTGGAAATTCTCCATACTTCTAAATCCTCAAAACAGCTAACACTATTCTTCATTTTCCTTTTTTAAACAAAGAAAAAGCCAGGAACTGCAACAAAAAAACAGTGAAGAATTTTAAAGATTAGGACGTTGGATTGATATTTTACAAACCTCAAACTCCAAACTCCAAACCGCTCAAATAATTGAGCTTGGTTTATTTATTTGAGCTTCCGGTACATCTGTATAACAAACACCAGCCAGACCATGAAGACTATGGTCACAACAATGGAATATCCGAGTATAAAGTCCATTACCGATGTTTTTTAAGGTAAATCATAAACCCTAAAATGGTGGGAGCCCAGAGTCCAACAAATATGGCATCGAGCTTATTACCCCGGAAAAACATGATTTCGGAAACGACAATGATGGAGATCACCAACAGCAACATCACTAAGTTCAGTCCGCCAATACCCTTTATAAAATCGCGCATGCAATGGTTTTAGCTAGAAAATTATAAAGCAATCCCATATTAATTCATGTACCCTTTGGGAATTATGATTTATTTAACAATTGCAAATTACTTAAAAGGCAATGAATTTGAGCAGAAAGCTGTTAAAAAATTTAACGTTATAAGATAAAAAAACGCCCCTATAGGGGCGCTGTTATAACTTCATTATCAAGCCTTAAACAGAAGTACTGCATTGTGAATCCGTCACTTGCATTCCGCCTGCTTTCATGGCCCCGAAACCTCCTGCGATATCAATCAGGTTGTGGATACCACGGCTCTTCAGAATCGAAGCTGCGATAACGGAGCGATATCCACCGGCGCAGTGGACATAAAAGGTTTCTTCTGAAGGGTAATCCTTCATAAACCTGTTCAGGTCGGACAGCGGTGTATTGGTCGCACCTTCTAAATGGCTGTTCTCGTATTCGCTCTCCTTCCGGACGTCAAAAACCGGTTTAGAATCTGTTTGCAGATCCTTTTTAACGGCTTCTACAGGCATGGAACTAATGGTATCTACTTCTTTACCGGAAGCTATCCAGGCCTCGACCCCACCTTTCAGGAATCCGAGGGTATGGTCAAAACCTACGCGGCTTAATCTTGTTACGGTCTCTTCTTCTTTCCCTTCGGGAGCAACCAGCAATATCGGTTGTTTTACATCTGCGATCAGGGCTCCGACCCATGGTGCAAAATCACCGTTCAGCCCGATAAAAAGCGAACGTGGAATATGTCCTTTTACAAATTCTTCCTGGTGACGTACATCGAGTACTATAGCCCCGGTCTCGTTTACCGCTTCTTCAAAATCGTCCGGGCTAAAAGCCGTATTACCACGCTCCAGTACTTCCCCGATATCCTCGTATCCTTCTTTATTCATTTTTACGTTCAGCGGGAAGTATTTTGGCGGGGGCAGCAGTCCTTCTGTCACCTCAGCAACAAATTCCTCCTTGCTCATATCCGCACGCAGTGCGTAGTTCATTTTCTTCTGGTTCCCGAGGGTATCCACGGTCTCCTTCATCATATTCTTACCACATGCAGAACCGGCACCATGGGCAGGGTAAACGATCACCTCATCGGCAAGTGGCATAATCTTGTTGCGAAGGCTGTCGTATAGAAGTCCGGCCAGGTCTTCTTTGGTCATGGTGGCGGATTTCTGTGCAAGGTCCGGTCTTCCAACATCCCCCAGGAAAAGGGTATCCCCTGAGAAGATTGCATGATCTTTCCCCTGTTCATCTTTTAACAGGTAAGTAGTACTTTCCATGGTGTGACCGGGCGTATGCAGGGCTGTTATGGTCACCGCCCCTAATTGGAATACCTGCCCGTCCTCGGCGATAATCGCCTCGAAACTCGGGTTTGCCTGCGGGCCGTATACAATGGGTGCCCCACTCTCTTTTGCCAGGGTCACATGACCACTGACAAAATCGGCATGAAAATGTGTTTCAAAAATATACTTGATCTCAGCACCGTTCTTCCTGGCGCGCTGCAGGTAGGGCTCTACCTCTCGTAGCGGGTCGATAATTGCCGCTTCCCCTTCGCTTTCTATATAATAAGCTCCCTGGGCAAGGCATCCTGTGTAGATCTGTTCTATATGCATGATGATTGTTGTTTTCTAATGACAAAAGTACATTAATTAGGTCAGTTGCCGTGTAACCTTAGTTACCCTTTCCCTTACGCTGGTAAGCAATACGCTCCTGTAATTCGGTAGTCGTATGTTTCTTATCGTAGTAATCCACTGCCTCCTGAATTCGCAGGAAGAGATGTTCCTTCGGAAGTTTATCTATGATCCCACTGTTGAAAATAATATCACGTGTGGGTCCTATGGCACCGGACATATAGAAGGTGATATTTTTCGCGTTCATCTCGTTGATCATCTGTATGAGCATGGATGTTGCGGAGGAGTCGATATAATTAATGGCCTCGGCATTCAGGATCACACATTGCAGTTCCTTGCCTTTATTCCTGATAAACCGTCCCAACTCCTTTTTAAAGTAATTTTTATTGCCAAAGAATAATTGCCCGTCAAAACGGACGATCAGCAGGTCTGGTCGTAATTCCACATCCGCGGAAAAGCGATCTACGTTCTTATAATATTCCGAATTCTTGATGCGTCCTAGTACGGCGAAATGGGGTTTAGAGGTACGGTACAGCATCAGTATGAGTGAAAACAGAACGCCCAATACGATACCCTGCAAAATGCCCATGAACAGGGTAGCCAGGAAGGTGGCCAGCAGCAGGTAGAATTCATCGCGTTGGTGTTTCCAGAGTTCACTAGGGTAGTTAATTTCTATGAGCCCGACTACAGACACCATGATAATGGCGGCCAGTATAGCGTTGGGCAGGAAGTAAAAGATGGGTGTGAGGAATAGCAGGGTAAGGATCACCAGGACAGATCCGAACACCAGGGACAATAAAGTTTGTGCCCCTGATTTGTAATTTATCGCTGTCCTGGAAAAACTCGCGGTAACCGTATAGGACTGGAAAAAAGAACCAACGATATTTGCAGAACCTAGAGCGATCAGTTCCTTGTTGGGATTAACCGTATCCCGGTTGTTCTTTTCCTCTAGTGATTGGGCTATAGAGATAGCCTGGGTAAAACCGATGATGGCCAGGGTTATGGCAGTAGGAAATAGTTGTTGAACGTATTTCAGTCGGAATGAAGGCATGTTAAAAGAAGGTAATCCTTCAGGGATAGCTCCCACAACGGACACCCCGTAATCTATCCAATCAAAAGCAGAAGCACCGATGATCGCCAGGACCACTACGATCAGGATACCGGGAATCCTGGGGACAAATTTACGCAGCAGCGCTATGGCCACAATGGCAACCAGCCCGATGATCAAGGTAAAAATATGTGTATCCGGGACACTTTTGAGGCTTTCGATGAAGGTGTTTACAAAATCGGCACGGGAGGCTACCTCTGTTCCCAGCAGGTGTTTTAATTGGCTGAAAATTATGATGATGGCTGCGGCAGATGTAAAGCCGCTGATTACCGGTCTTGACAGGAAATTAACCAGGAAACCCATTCGTGAGATTCCCAGTATAAACTGTATGGCCCCTACCATAAAAGTAAGTAGAATGGCCAGGGCGATATAGTTCTCAATCCCATTGATAGACAAAGCTCCAAGACCCGAAGCAAGTAAAATAGAATCCATGGCCACCGGGCCTACTCCAAGCTGCCTGGAAGTACCTAAAATGGCATAGACAATAATAGGAAATACAGCCGCGTATAAACCATATACCGGGGACAGGCCCGCAATCATGGCATAAGCCATTCCTTGTGGAATCAGGACGATACCAATGGTCAGGCCCGCAAGTAGGTCTTTAGGAAGGTCTTTCTTCTTGTAGGAACCCAACCACTCCAGGATGGGAAAAACTTTTTGCATGAGCCAAAGTTAGTATTTAATCTACAACCCCTTGTAACAGTAGTTACAATCTCTAAAGGCTTAGGACGGTCATCTGGTTACGTCCAAGCCGGATCTTTCCTTCTTTTTCCATTTGCTTAAGAATCCTGGAAACAACCACCCTGGAGGTATGAAGATCATTAGCCACCTGCTGATGGGTTGTCTTCACTGTAGCATCATGGGTCACCATGGCTTTATCCTTCAGGTATTTAAGTAAGCGTTCTTCCATATTCATGAAGGCCACGGTATCTACAGCATCGAGCAATTCCATCATGCGAGAATGGTAACTATCCAGGATAAAGCGTCTCCAGCTCTGGTACTCGGCCATCCATATTTCCATCTGAGACACCGGGAGCATCAGGAGATGGGCATCCGTTTCTGCAACCGCCCTGATCTCGCTATTCTTCTGGCCCATACAGCAACTAAGCGTCATGGCACAGGTGTCCCCATGCTCTATGAAGTATAGCAGTAGTTCTTCCCCTTCTTTATCTTCACGCAGTATTTTAATGGCCCCGTTAAGCACCAGGGGAATATGTAGCAGTGGCTGACCGATATCCATCAGCACCTCTCCTTCCTTCACCTTTTTTTCCACAGCGACGGAGGCTATAGCCTGCATTAATCCAGGCTCAAATATTCCCTCGTACTTATTTTTAAATTCAGCGGGGAGCATCTGGCGAGCTTTGAAGGATTCTTGGTAATAATCTTATATAGAATTCGCGCTTTTCCTCACCCAGTTTAACCATGCCTTCTGCCAGGTTCTCCTGTGAAACAGCATAGGGATAAAACATAATGGGCTCCAGGCATACCATATTTTCAACCTCTGTCCAGCACATGAAATGACCAAAACCCTGGGTTTTTATAGTGATGTGTTCGGCATCCTGCAGGGTTACCGTTTGACAGTTGGGTATTTCCAGGGCGCGACTCCCGGCATCCAAGATGGTTTTTAAAGGGATCTCTTTGTCTCCTGCCAGAACAACCGGGCTATGGGTATATAATTTAAATGCGGGGTGATATCCCAGCATAAATGGCATATCCGCCTCCCCTTCTACGGTTAGTTTGATTTCCAGTCCCTCCCTCAAAAGCCGGAACTGCTTGGTAAACCGGAATTCATAGGGCCACCGCAGCCATTCGGCTGTAGACTTGACCGGGAATTTCGAATTGCGCACCCAGGCACCAGCGTCATACGACTTAGAAAAGATCAGCTGATGTTCGTCCTGGCTTTCCAGGGTGTAAGGAAGCTCCCTTAAAAGACCATGTTGGTCCTGGGCGGCTTCTCCCCTGGGGGTAGCCACTTTGAAGCCTGCTTCATCTGTCGGACCTATAATAGGAAACATTTCTGTATCGGATTGCCGCCAGCCGGGGCTTCCCTTTTGATGAATGTATTCGTGTCCTTCAACTTCGTATCCTACCAGCTCACCACGGTCTACTCGGACCAGCTGTGAGCCTACCTTTAGTTCGATCATTACTTTTGGTTTATCAGCCTGTAAATTAATAAAGCGGTTCTTTGCGTCAGGGCTTCCATGGTCTTCAGGTTTACGGTTTCTTCCGGGGTGTGCGCCCCGGAGCCCATGGTACCCAGCCCGTCTAGGCAGGCCACGTACTCAGCGACGAAAGATACATCCGCTGCACCTCTCCTGCCGGGGTCATAAGCCAATACTTCGCCTTGTCCCAAATCCCGACTCACCTCGTTGAGTGTTTCCAGGAGTTCATAGTTTTCTTCTGTAGGCCCCATAGCCGGGTAACTATCCGTAAAAGTGATGGTTGCTGAAGTCTGTGGCAGGTTTCGCGAAACAACTTCCCGCATCTTTTCCCTTGCTGATTCTTTCTGTTCCTCGGAAATAAATCGCAATCCGCCTTTTACCATGGCCGTCTGGGCCACTACATTACTCTTTCCAAAAGCTTCACCTTTCCCAGTTGTAGGGTCATAATCTATAAATGTGCCCCCCACCAGGATCCCCGGGTTAAAAGTCAGGAATTCCTCACCCTTAACTTCTTCGTAAAAGCCATTCAGAATTCGGCTCATTTCAAAAATAGCGCCTGCCCCGGTGCGGTCACTGAATACCCCTGAGGAATGGGCTCTTTTCCCGCTGGTCTTCACTTCCCAGCCTGAAGATCCTCGCCTGGCCACGGTGGCGTAGTTAAACCCGGTAGAGGTTTCAAACCCCAGGGCTACGTCACTTCGCTTTGCAGCCTCGATGAGATCTCTCCTGCTCAGTTCTAAGGGGTCGCCTGTATCTTCTTCATCGCCTGTAAAGGCAGCGATAATCTGGGCATCTTTGAGCAGACCGTTCTCCTGTAGTGCCTTCAACGCATAGAGAATAATCACGTTCCCGCCTTTCATATCGTTCCCCCCGGGTGCATGTGCCAGGCTGTCATTGATGCGTTTAAATTCCTGGAAGGGACTGTCTTCTTCAAAAACGGTGTCCAGGTGCCCGATCAGCAATAGTTTTTTGCCTTTAGACCCGGAAGTTTCCGCAAAGAGGTGTCCTGCTCTTTTCATTTCTTCAGGCATAGGGATCCAATTCGTCCGGAACCCGATCTCATCAAAGGCAGATTTAAAGACCATACCAACTTCTTCTACACCTTCTGTATTAAAAGTACCGCTGTTGATATTCACCACTTTCTCCAGGAAGGCAATCGCTTCGTCATTATTCTGGCTGACGGATTGAACTATTTTCTTTTCTGCCCTGGAGAGTTTTTGGGCATTCAGTGGAGCAATGGCCAATAGCAGGCACAGGAACGGAGTGGTCAATAATGTTTTATTCATTCAGCAGAAGTGTTTTATGGTTGTTAAAGAGCAATGCGTTTGTCAGCACAAGGCTGATATATGATTATATATTCGAATATAAGAAAAAGGATGGGTTATGGTTCGAGGTTTGAGGTTCGAAGTTCGAGGTTCGAGGTTTGGACCTAGCCTACTGTAGTCAGTTTATTCGAGCAGATATTTAGCTATAAATACTATGCCAAGCGCTAGAGCACAGTAACCCTGTAACCTTTTAACCTTGTCCCTATATCCCTTTGTCCCTTTGTACCTTTGTACCTATGTACCTATGTACCTATGTAACTGTGTCCCTTTGTAACCAAACCCACTGCAAGCATCCTGCAGTGTAAATCTTTATCTTAAGCTCGGGGCGGGGTCATAAACCCCCTAGGGGTCGTTTGAGGTTTGAAGTTCGAGGTTCGAGGTTCGAGGTTCGAGGTTTGGACCTAGCCTACTGTAGTCAGTTTATTCGAGCAGATATTTAGCTATAAATACTAGGCCAAGCGCTAGAGCACAGTAACCCTGTAACCTTTTAACCTTGTCCCTATGTACCTTTGTACCTATGTCCCTTTGTACCTATGTAACTGTGTCCCATTATACCCAAACCCACTGCAAGCTTCCTGCAGTGTAAATCTTTATCTTAGACTCGGGGAGGGGTCATAGGCCCCCTCGGGGTCGTTTGAGGTTTGAGGTTTGAAGTTCGAAGTTCGAGGTTTGAGGTTCGAAGATTACAGTTTGCTGTCTGTAGTTCTTTTTGTCACTTTGCCTCTCTACCCTTATATAACAAAACACCTAAGTAACGATATACCCGTTCCCCTGTGTCCCTATGTACCTATGTCCCTTTGTACCTATGTCCCTTTGTACCTGTGTCCCATTGTACCCAAACCCACTGCAAGCTTTCTGCAGTCAAAGGATGTATTTTTTATCCGGGGAGGGATTTAGCATCCCCCTCCATACTCATACCCTCATCCTTATTATTTCGTAAAAGAATTTCCGCAGCCCTGCCTTCCCGACCAGCAGATCTGTTTCTGCGATAAAGTGCACCTCAAAACTACCATAAACTGTTATTGAA
>NZ_JAQPCN010000004.1 GCF_028464225.1 Zeaxanthinibacter sp. PT1 | reverse complement strand
AAATAATGTTCGCGACCATAAGTCAACAAGAGTTTCCCCTCATCCCTTTATAGCCCCAATGGTCTCAAAATGATTTTCTGTTAATTTTTCGATTCTATTACCGAAGTAATAAAACGCTTTTGTCTACCAATATGTCAATGAACTTGTTTACTTTTCTTTTGCCCTAGAGCACTTACTGTCTCTCAAAGCGGGTGCAAATATACAACCGTTTTTCTCTCCGCCAAACCTTTTTGAAAAAATATTTTTTTTCTTTTGTCTGACTCCAATAATGCTTCAAAGAACGCGGCATCTCTGCCTTTACTACCCGACAACCTTTGTTGTTAGGGGCTGCAAATCTACAACCATTTTTTTCGTTTCGCCAAACCTTTTGGGAAAAAAATTTTTCCCTCTATCCTGACTTCAATAACGACTTAATGAACGTGACATTGCTGCCTTTAATCCCCACAACTCTTCGTTGTTTCGGGCTGCAAAACTACAACCCTTTTTCGTTTCGCCAGCAACTTTTGACAAGGTTTTTTTTAAAAAAAATCCCTGAAGTTTTTAATTCCCTAAAAGTGAGATTATTGCCCTAAAGGCCTAACCGAAAAAGGAAGGAAAAGATAAGTGATTTTCCCAGAACCCGCAAATTAATTTTCCGGCTTTTTTTCTGAAGACCATTTGTTGGTCAGTGTAGCGTAGTCATAATCTATCTTCGCCTCCTGTCTTTCTAAATGCCTGGCGGCAAATGCACGTTGCAAGATATCTTCTATTAAATAGTCTTCATGCACCATGTCCGGGTGGTATTCTTCCTTCAGACTTATATTAAAAAGACTGGCCGTAGTATTATACCAGAATGCCCTCCATCCATTCCGGAGTTCCTTCACCAGGTCAAATGCTGTGATTCCTGTTTGCCGGTAGATCAGTTTCACCAGGATCTGCCCCTCTGTCCGGGTGAGCTTTTTTAATTCTTCGGAAAACTCCTGCTCTATGAACTTCTGAACCTCCCGGGTATACCTCCGGCGCTTACGCTTGGATTGTAATTCTCCAAGCCTGCTGTTCAATTCTACCAATCGGTCCGAAGCCAATTTCGCATAAGGATACACCTTATGTGTTTTCCTCCTTAATATATAGTACCGCAATTTGTCTTCATAAGACTTAAACTCCAGCGGGCTGAAAACAACAACCTCCTCCAACATGATCGATTCCTGGAATGTACTGTCCCCCTCCAATATGATCAGCTTCTCTGCCAGCGAGTCCAACTCTACCTCCTCTACCTGGGAAAATCCTATACTCCCAAGCATCATTACAAGAATATATATGCATTTATATCTCATGCGCCTTACTAAACAAAAGTCTTGCCAAAAGTAAAGATAAACCCCTGACAGCCCTATTAAATAAAAGTGAATTATACTTAGATTTGTACAAAACACAGATACATGACCGCAAAAAAGATCCTTACCAAAAAATCAATCGATTTTTTTGAAAAATACCTCAATAACGCCTCCCCTACCGGGTACGAGTGGGAAGGTCAGAAAATATGGATGGATTACCTGAAACCCTATGTTGATACCTTTATTACGGATACCTATGGTACTGCCGTTGGAGTAATTAACCCAGACGCCAAATACAAGGTGGTCATCGAAGGGCATTCTGACGAGATTTCCTGGTATGTGAACTATATAACGGACAATGGGCTAATCTACGTAATCCGGAACGGGGGTAGTGACCACCAAATCGCCCCGTCCAAATGGGTGAATATCCACACTAAAAATGGGATCGTAAAAGGGATCTTTGGCTGGCCGGCAATACACACCAGGGATAAGAGTAAAGAAGAACCGCCAAAGATTGAAAACATCTTTATTGATATAGGAGCAAAAGACAAGGCTGAAGTTGAAAAACTGGGGGTGCACGTTGGATGCGTCATCACCTATCCTGACACTTTTCATATCCTAAACGAGGATAAGTTTGTTTGCCGGGCCATTGACAATCGCGCCGGTGGTTTTATGATTGCCGAAGTAGCGAGGTTGTTACACGAAAATAAGGTAGAACTTCCCTTTGGCTTATACATCACGAATTCCGTACAGGAGGAGATCGGACTTAGGGGAGCAGAAATGATCACCCAGAGGATTAAACCGAATGCCGCCATTGTCACCGATGTCTGCCACGATACCACTACTCCTATGATCGACAAGAAAAAACAAGGACATACAGAAATCGGGGCAGGACCGGTTATTTCGTATGCCCCTGCCGTTCAGAACAAGCTACGCGAGCGAATCATAGAAACCGCGGAGAAAAAAGAAATCCCTTTCCAAAGGATGGCTGCCTCCAGGGCAACCGGTACGGATACGGACGCCTTCGCCTACAGCAACGGGGGAGTTGCATCTGCATTGATCTCCTTACCGCTGCGATATATGCATACGACCGTAGAAACCGTCCATAAAGATGATGTGGAAAATGTGATCCGTCTTATCTACGAGACACTGCTCACGATCAAGGATGGAGAAACCTTCAGTTATTTTGATTAACAATAAAATCCCCCGCATCCACGGGGGATTTTTTTATATTACCTTATGGAAGAGCGTGTTGCAATTTGGGATGCAGAGGGAAATCCCACCGGGCGTGAAGCTTTAAAATCAGAAGCTCATAAGCATGGCTGGTTTCATCCTACGGTCCATATCTGGTTTTATACGGCGGATGGCCGGATCCTTTTACAGCAACGAAGTGCTGAGAAAACTACCTACCCCCTACTTTGGGATGTTTCTGTTGCCGGTCATATCAGCGCCGGTGAAAGTATCGAAGATGCTGCCCTTAGGGAAACGGCTGAAGAGATCGGGCTCGAGATCAAGTTTTCGGAGCTGGAACAAATAGGGGTATTTAAATCAGTCAGGAAACATCGTGAAGATCTAATCGACTCTGAATTTCATCATACCTTCCTCGGCCTGCTAAACAAACCGATAACCGAACTAAAAAAACAGGATGATGAAGTGGCTGCCCTGAAACTGGTGCCCCTCATCACTTTCGCTGAAGAACTGTGGGGAATGGCCAATCCGGGTAAATACGTCCCGCATCAACCCGGCTATTATAAAACGGTCATCCGCCAGGTTCAGAAAAGACTATAAACTATTTATAAAATCATCCGGGTTCTGCAGCGGATAGGATTGCTGAGTACCGCTTTCCATGTTTTTTACAACAAAATTTCCATCCTTTAATTCCTGCTCACCAATAAGGATCACAAAGGGAACATTCCTGTTGTCGGCATATTTAAATTGCTTCTGGATCTTTGCAGAAGAAGGATATACTTCAGATTTCAAACCTGCACTTCTTAAGCGCCGAACTAATTTAGTAGCGGCCAGTGCTTCTTTATCGCCAAAATTAATACAGAGCACGTCCAAGGCTCTATCCAGGGTCTCCGGAAATAGCTGTAATTCCTCCATAACCAGGTAGATCCTGTCCAGGCCAAATGACACTCCCACGCCACTGATATCCTTTAACCCGAATATGCCGGTAAGATCATCATAGCGTCCACCTCCTCCAATGGATCCCATGGATACTCCTTCCGGCGCAGCCACCTCCAGGATGGCCCCGGTATAATAATTCAGTCCCCTGGCCAGGGTGACATCAATTCGCAGTGTACAGCAATCCAATCCAAGTTCCTCGAGGGTCCCTGTAATATATCGTAATTCCTCTACCCCTTTACTCCCTGCTTCAGAAGAGGACAAGAAATCACTTAACTGCTCCAGTACTTCGGCATTAGATCCTTTCAACGCAAATAAGGGTTGTGCCTTGTCAATAGACTCCTGCGGAATTCCTTTAACCCACATCTCATTGCGCACCCCTTCTTCCCCGATCTTATCCATTTTATCGAGGGCTACAGTGAAATCGACCAGCTTATCCCCTGCCCCAATGACCTCTGCGATTCCGGCAAGAATCTTCCGGTTGTTGAGTTTAATGGTAACCCCTTCTAGTTTGAGATCGGTAAATACAGCATCATACAACTGCACCAACTCTACTTCCTGTAGCAGCGAATCTGAACCTACCACATCGGCATCACATTGATAGAATTCCCTGAATCGACCCTTTTGCGGCCTGTCTGCTCTCCAGACCGGCTGAATTTGGTATCGCTTAAACGGGAATTGCAGCTCGTTCTGGTGCATCACCACGAAACGTGCAAAGGGAACGGTTAGGTCATACCGCAGTGCTTTTTCAGAAATTTGAGAGTAGAGTGATTTAGAATCCTTTTCCTGGTAAATGGCGTCGTCAACTTTTTCCGCAAATTCTCCGGAATTCAGTATTTTAAAAATCAGTCGGTCTCCTTCTTCTCCGTACTTTCCCATCAGGGTATCCAGGTTTTCAAAAGAAGGGGTCTCTATAGGCTGATAACCATAAGCTTCAAAGTGCTTTTGAACAATGCCGATGATATAATTCCTACGAGCTACTTCTGAGGGTAAAAAATCCCTGGTGCCTTTGGGTATTGAAGGTTTTTGTGCCATAACTGCTGTAAATGCTGCAAATATACTTGATTGTTAAACTTCTTGAAAAAAGCCAGCGGCTTTATTCCCCAATAATCTGCTCAAACCAACGATAAAGATCGCCACGGGTGATAACCGCACCTTCCTTGATCAATTCAAATTTGTCCATATGCGGATCTTCAGTATATGCTTTAGAAGCCACCAGGTACTCTACGAAATCGGACTGCCAATTCTTTTTAAACCACGCAAATCCTTCATCATTCCTCAGGTCTATTTCGGGGTTCATCACCTTAATTGAAATAAGTTTCATCTCCTTTTCCGCCATATGGAAGAGGTGCATCTGCTGTTCCGAGATATTCTCAAGGTATTCAACCTTTTGCAGAACGCCCTCCCAGACTAGGTCGCTGAAAACATCCAGTTCGTCCTCCGCTACCTGGGGCTTTTCTTTTTTTAAACGATCCCATTCCTCGGCTGTAATCGATTGTGTCGCCAGGAAGTTTATGAATTCCGGATGCAACTCCTCTAATTGTTCTTTTGTAAGTCTCGTGTATTTCATATGAAAAAAAAGCCGCCCTGTAAGAGGCGGCTTAGTATTTATAATTACTGTTTAGTTAAAGATATACCGCACGCCAAATTGTGCTCTCCACCTGGACCTCACATCCGTTGCTGCAGTAAAAGTACTGCTACGATCCGGATCAAATGTATAGGTTGGGTTATTGCTATCATCTACCGATACTCCTAACAACTGGTTAAAGGCTGGTTCTTCAACAACCCCCCAATTAGAGTTGATCAAATTACCTACATTAAGTACATCAAGACTTAACTGGAGTACGTTGTTCTCTGCCAATTTAAAATCGTGCAGCGCCTTAAGATCCCATCGCCCTTTCCACGGAGCAAGCGCTCCATATCGCTCGGCATATGAACCACGGTTGTCACTCAGGTAGTCATCCTGCTGTATGAACGCCTCAAAAGCTTCTGCCTGCCCTGCTCCGCTGAAATTCATCTGGCCAACTTCTGAAGCTGTAGGGATGTAGATCAGGTCATTGATACTGGAACCATCGTTATTGATGTCTCCCCCGTAAATATAGTTGAAACGGTTCCCGCTGGCATATTCAAAGAAAGTAGATATCGTAGTTCCAAAATCAAAAGCTTTAGAAAGTACCCCGATGAAACGGTGCGTATCACCGTAACGAGAGAATGCTAATACATCCTCGTTGGCATTCCCGACAATGGCATTCCCGACAAAGGCATCCCCTGTAATTTCCGCCTCTATCGAGTTAACCTCTTTAGAGTTCAGGTAGCTATACGCCAGAAGGGTATAAAGACCATTATCAAAGTTCTTCTGAGCCTTGAAAGAAGCATTCCATACACGGCCTTTATCCGAGTTAGTAAATACGAATGCACTGGTAGGTCCGCCAAAGATCTGAGATTTATCATCATTGGTATACACCGCCCTGTTATCAACCCCATTCAAGGTGGCAGAAGGAGTGTCAAGACCCCAGTTCTGAACGTGTGCAGCATTCAGGTCTTTGGTGTAAGCGAAATCTGCAGTTAACACAATACCATTTTCCAGGCTTTTATCAAGTCCGATATTGGTTCTCCAAACCTGCGGGAACTTAAAATCAGGATCTACCAACTGGTAGAAGAAGAAATCTACCCCCTGCACCTGGTTGCCCAACCATACAAATGGGAATCGCCCGGTAAAAACCCCGGTTCCACCACGAACCTGCAGCGTATTATCATCATGCACATCCCAGTTAAATCCTAATCTCGGAGAGATCAGCCAATCGTTGGTCGGCATTTTTTCAGAATCGAGGAATATAGCTTCTCCTGTTTCAGGGTCCGTATACTCTATCGATGGGATATATGTACCGTTTGCTCCTCCTTTTCGTTCAATATTCTCACGCACTTTAGATGCAGTGTCAAAATACAATGGCTTGTCAAAACGAAGACCGTAGGTCAGTTTAAAATTCTCTGCAATATTCCATTCATCCTGTGCATAAAATGCCATCTGACCTACGTTGGTTTCAGCCAAAGACCATCCCCCGGGATTGCCTACACCGTTTGCCTCAAGGCTCCTGTTAGCACTAATAGCCGCATCAAAAGCAGCCTGCAGGTCTCCCGAACTTGCGAAGTTGGGGAAATCTGTGATGGTAGTGGTTGGGAAGAAAACTCCCTGCGCACCATAGGCGCCCAGGTTAAATGAGTTGTCGAACTGGAATTTCTCAAAGGAAAATCCTACTGTATACGTATGATCACCTTTAAAGAAGCTCAGGTTATTGGTCAATTGAAAGACCTTCTGATCCAGGGTATTGTTGATCGAGAATGGCTCGTGCCCTGCAATAATGTAGTTAGAACTTCCACTTGCATCAAGGATAGTAAGCGTCGGCGCAGGTGTTGATAAAGGATTTCTGAAATCGTCAAAATGAGTATATCCAACCTGTAACTTATTCGTTGCATTATCCGATAGCGTACTGTTTAATTCGATCTGTACAGAACGGATATTATTGTTGATTTCATACCCTGCATTTTCAAACTGCAACGTACTCTGGTTAGGTCCCCTGAATCCAAGAGCCGACGGGTGTGCAGGCTTTTCCTTGGAAGCATTCAGGAAATTATAAATTACCGCCAAACGGTTCTTATCATTAATGTTCCAGTCTATCTTAAATATCCCTTTGGTAGATTGCTGGTCAAAATTAAATCCTTCAAACCTTCCCGGATTGTAGAAAATATCATTACCCTGCTCATCCTGCCCGATCACCACCTGGCTTAACAAGTCCTGTACCAATTGGAAATCTGAAGCGGAAACTCTTGATTCATTAATAGCGCCCGTGCCTCGGTTAGGAACAAATCCATTGGTTCCTAAAGATGTAAGGTCGTCTTTTTCAAAGTTGACGAAGAAGAATAATTTGTTCTTAATAATAGGACCTCCGATACTGGCACCATATTGTACCTGTTCCAATCCTGTTTTAAAAACATCGTCCCCGTTGATCTTCCCACCGGTCAGGTCATCGTTTCTGAAAAACCCGTAAGCAGTTCCGTAAAATTCGTTCGTACCACTTTTGGTCACTGCGTTAACGGAAGCACCTGTAAAGCCGGACTGGGTAACGTCATAAGGGGCCGTTGTAACCTGGATCTGATCTATGGCATCCAGGGATATCGGTTGAGAACTGGTCTGTCCACCAGGGGTGGCAGCATCCAGGCCAAATGGGTTATTAAAGATTGCCCCATCCAGTGAAAAGTTGTTATACTGGTCGTTTCTACCTCCAAAAGAAATTCCTGAAGCCCCTGAAGAAGCCGTTGGCTCCAGCCTTGCAAAATCCTCTGCAGAACGTGAAATGGTAGGTAACCTGGTAAGCTCCCTTCTTCCCACACTGGTTTCGGCACCGGTACGATCGCTGCCAAATGTGCCAGTACGATCAGAGATGACGACCACTTCATCCAGGGCCTCGCTTTCCTCGATCAGCTTTAGATCCAGGTTAAAGGTTTTACCCAGGGTCAGGAAGATATCATTAATGGTCTGGGTTTTAAACCCAACATAAGAAGCAGTTAAGACATATGGCCCACCAACTCTTAAGTTTAACAGGTTAAAGCGTCCGTCTTCATTGGTAATAGCTCCGTATTTGGTTCCTGTTGGGGTGTGCACCGCAACAATGTTGGCTCCGAACAGAGGTTCTCCCTGGTAGTCGGCGACAGTACCACGGATGTTAGATGTTGTTACCTGAGCCATGGCGATAAATCCCGTACATAAAAGGGTCACCAAAAGCAATAATCGGGTTTTCATAAGTGTGAATTTAAGTTAGCTAGAAGTTAAATATAAAATAAAAAGGAGCTATGCGCACATAACTCCTTTGTATATTCAGGGGACATATAGGCTGTAAACTATTGTTTATCAGCTACCACTTCGAACGGGAACTCCACGATCACCTCACGGTGAAGGCGAATCTCAGCCTCATAAGGCCCAGCCCTTTTAATGGCGCCTCCTTTAATCATAATGTATTTCTTGTCGATCTCGTGTCCTTCCTTTTCCAAAGCCGCAGCCAGGTCCATATTGGTAACGGAACCGAATAATTTATCGGCAGCTCCAACTTTCGCAGGAATTTTGATCTCCAATGTCTTTAATGCTTCAGCTGTTTTATTAGCCGCATCAACAACTTTCTTCTCTTTATGTGCCTTTTGCTTTAAATTCTCTGCCAACACTTTCTTTGCAGAAGGAGTTGCCAGGGTGGCAAGACCGTTCGGGATAAGGTAGTTTCTACCATAACCGTTCTTTACATTCACCACATCGTCCTTAAAGCCAAGGTTCTGTACGTCTTCTCTTAAAATAAGTTCCATGATCCTTTTCTTTATTACTTTAATAAATCACCAACATAAGGCATCAGAGCCAAATGACGAGCACGCTTTACAGCTTGTGCTACTTTACGCTGGTACTTTAATGAGGTTCCTGTTAGTCTTCGCGGCAATAGTTTGCCTTGTTCGTTTACCAATTTCATCAGGAAATCTGGATCCTTGTAGTCGATATACTTGATACCGGACTTCTTAAACCTACAGTATTTCTTCTGCGTGTTGGTTTCAATATTTAATGGAGTCAGATACCTGATCTCTCCATCTTTTTTACCTTTCGCCTGTTGTTGTAACGTTGCCATAATCCTTACGCTTTAGCTTTTAACTTAGTTCTTCTTCTCTCTGCCCATGCAATTGCATGTTTATCAAGCTTAACGGTAAGAAAACGCATAATGCGCTCATCTCTCCTGAATTCCTGCTCAAAAGGACCGATGGCCTCTCCTGGAGCTTGGAATTCGAATAAGTGATAAAAGCCACTTTTTTTGTGTTGGATCGGGTACGCCAATTTTTTCAGGCCCCAGTTCTCTTTGGAGACCATTTTGGCCTCAAATTTGCTTAAGAAATCCTCGAATTTCTTAACTGTTTCCTCTATCTGGGTGTCAGATAGAACGGGATTCAGAATGAAAACAGTTTCGTAATGGTTCATATTAATTTACATTTTTAAGGAGCGCAAAAGTAAGAATTATTCAATCGATTCACAAGAAATAGTAAAAATGTTCGTTATAAAGAGAAGAACCGTCAAATTAAACTTAACCTAAAACCCAAATTCAGATCATGACAAGATAAGGAAAGTGGATACAATGTTTAAAACTTTTATTGCCGTATCCATCGAATTTTCAGTAATTTGTCTATGATTTAACCCCACAAATCAACCCATTTATGAAACTAAGAAGCATTGTCGTTGATGATTCATCTATGCAGCGTATGGCAGTTGCCAAGTTGGTGAACAATCATCCAAACCTAGCCCTTGTTGCCGAGTACAGTAATGCTATTGAAGCAAAAAACGGACTCAAAAACAACGAAATAGACCTTATTTTCCTTGATGTTGAAATGCCCATCATCAGTGGATTCGACCTACTCGAATCCCTGGAGAACAGACCACAGGTAATTCTTATCACCGGGAAACCAGACTACGCCTTAAAGGCTTTTGACTACGACGTCACAGATTACCTGCACAAACCTATCACTATGGCGAGATTTGACGCCTCTGTGAAAAGGGCTGTTGCCAAATTTGAGCAATTACACCAGGTAAACGAAGACGAAGAACACATTTTTGTAAAGAGTAACCTCAAGAAACGTAAAGTCATACTAAATGACATCAAGTGGATAGAAGCTCTTGGAGATTACATAAAGTTGGTTACGGACGAAGCCAATATTGTCATCCTGTCAACTATGAAGGCTTTTGAAAAACAATTGCCAGAAGATAAATTCCTGAGAATACACAAATCCTATATTGTGAACCTGGAGAAGATTGAGAAATTCAACAGTAAAAATGTTGAAGTGGGGGGAAGATCAATTCCATTGAGCCGAAACAAAAAGTCGGAACTCGCAGAAGCCTTGAGCAACGTTTAATTAAAATCATACATAGTCGACATTATAAATTACTCTAACCGATCTGAATTTAGAAATAGCATTAAAGGAACGTTCAATTCTTTTAATGCTATTTTTTGTTTGAGCCAATGACTGTCCGCTTGGTATCTTCAATAGCACATTCTTAATGTACTGGTTCCTGATTCGGGAAACCGGAGGAAATTCAGGTCCCAGCACCTGGGATTTGAATGCATTCCTGAGTCCTATGGAAAACCATTCGGCCGCCTCATTTAATTGGTCGTAATTTTTATGTTTAAACGTAATCCTGATGATTCGGTTCACAGGAGGATATTTGTACTGTTCCCGTTCATACAGCTGTTCCTTATACATGGCTTCATAATCACCGGAACTCACCTGCTGCAGAATCTGGTGTAAAGGGTTATAGGTCTGTATCAATACCCTCCCGCGCTCTTTGGTTCTTCCAGCCCTTCCCGCAACCTGGGTCAATAATTGGAAACTGCGCTCATGCGCCCTGAAATCCGGGAAGTTTAACAGCGCATCCGCATTCATGATCCCTACCAAACGAACATTGCGGAAGTCGAGCCCCTTGGTGACCATCTGTGTGCCGACGAGGATATCGAGCTCCTGCTCTTCAAAAGCGTGAATGATCTTTGCATAGGAATGCTTTCCCCTGGTAGTATCCAGGTCCATCCGGGAAACCTTGGCTTCCGGGAATAACTCCCTTACCTCTTCCTCTACTTGTTCTGTCCCAAAACCTTTAGTGTCCATTGTAGCATTACCACAGGCCTCGCAAGCCTCCGGCAGGCCGTAATGATGACCGCAATAATGGCATCGCAACTGTTTACTGTATTGGTGAAAAGTGAGGCTGACATCACAATTAGGACATTGGGGAGAATGGCCGCAGCTTGTGCACTCTACGATAGGAGCAAACCCCCTCCTGTTCTGGAACAGTATGATCTGCCCTGATGCTTCAAGTGCCTCTGCCATCTCTTCTACCAGGCGCTCCGAGAAATGTCCCTTCATGCGCTTTTTACGATACTGCTCAGAGATATCTACCAGTTCCACTTCGGGCATAAGCACATCCCCAAACCGGCGATCTATCCTGGCATAGCCGTATTTCCCCGTTCTCGCATTATAAAAACTTTCAATACTTGGAGTTGCCGATCCTAATAATACATCTGCTTTGTTCAGATGCCCCAGCACAATGGCGGAATCCCTGGCATGATAACGGGGGGCTGGATCGTATTGCTTAAAGGAATTCTCGTGTTCTTCATCCACGATCACTAAACCCAGGTTGGTGAATGGCAGAAACATGGAAGAACGAGCCCCCATGACGATACTCGCTTTTTCCTTAGCCCGTAATACGTTATTCCAAGCTTCTACACGTTCCTGTATATTATAGCGCGAGTGATATACCGTAATGCGGTGACCAAAATAAGATTGTAAGCGTTCTATTAACTGGGTGGTAAGGGCAATTTCCGGCAGCAAATACAATACTTGCTTTCCTTTATCCAGAGCTTCCTCGATCAGCTTAACATAAACTTCGGTCTTACCCGAAGATGTCACCCCGTGCAAAAGTGTCACCTTGTCCTGATCAAATTGCTGTTTTATAGTTTCCAAGGCTTTCTGCTGAATGGGATTCAGTGCTTTGCTCGACTCATCCTCCTGCCCGTTTTCGTAACTTACCCGGTCCTTTCTCAATTGGTATTCTTCAAGAACGCCTTTCTTCACCAAAGAGCGGATCACGGTTCGAGATATTCCACTTTCCTTTTCCAATTTTTCTAAGGACACCGGTTTTTCTGTGGTACCCTGCATTTGGAACAGCGAAAGTACTGCCACTCGCTGCTTTGGAGCACGGGAAAGTTCGTCCATCAGCGCCTCTAAAGCGGTCTCTTCAGCATATGCCGCCTCTAACCTTACGTAAGAGACCATCTTGGGCCTGTATTGCTCCTGTATGGTCTCGTGCACTTGCACCACTTCTTTTTCTATAAGACGATTGAGCAATTGTAAGACATTCTTCTTCTCAACTATGGCCATGATATCCTGCACCCGTAGCGAAGATTGATGTTGCAGGGCTTCGTAAACCAGGAATTCGTCATCTTTAAGTCCCTCCTCGTCTATCTCTACTTCCTTATTTGCGGTGATCACAGTCTCACTCTCCAGTAAAAATGCCCCGGGTAATGCTGCCCGGACCACTTCGCCCAGGGTACACATATAGTAGGATGCGATCCACTCCCAATGTTTTAATTGTAAACTGTTAACGGTAGGCTCATCGTCTAATAAC
Source organism: Zeaxanthinibacter sp. PT1 (assembly GCF_028464225.1). GTDB lineage: Bacteria > Bacteroidota > Bacteroidia > Flavobacteriales > Flavobacteriaceae > Zeaxanthinibacter. The sequence continues at coordinate 262,408 of NZ_JAQPCN010000004.1, read as the reverse complement.
AGGTCTATTTCTTTAGCTTCGTAGGCCGTAGGTGCAGCGACGTTCCTGGCATAAACCAGCCCGGTATAGCGTTTAGATTTTCCGAATGGGACAGCAACCCGCATACCGATCTGTAGCCGCTCAGCGTCTGCCGGGTTCACTTTATAGGTAAATGCTTTCTCTATGGGTATCGGAAGTACAACTTCGATATACTCGTCCATACGGAGTTAAGTGTATTGGCTGTTCTCAATTATATTCAGCCCTGACCCAGGTTTGGGTGCGATACAAGAAGGCCATATATCCACGGACCTTTAATTTATCAGGATCTTCCGGGTCTAGCCAAATCTTGCAGCGAAAGGTCATTGCTTTTTCTGGATCAAAGATAGTACTCCCGGACCATTCTCCTTCTCCATCCGGCTCCAATCCCTGGATTATCTGCATCCCTTCTATTGGTTTATTTTTCTTTTCACCTTCGCAATTCTCACAGACAGCACCTTCTCGCCCTTCCTCGAGAATCTCTTCTACACGGCCATACATCCGACCATTTTCCTCGTAGATCTCCACCAGAGCTTTTGGCTTGCCGGTACGGTCATCGATGGTCTTCCAAAGACCAAAACAGCTTTGTGCACTTGCTACTCCAAGGGTGCATAAGAAAATTCCCAGTGCTAAAATCAACGGTCTATTCATTCTGTTCTGTGCTGTTTTTTCAAATAATTAATGGTTGCATTCAATTCAAATCCTAACAGTAGGATATTCGAATTCAACCAGATATAGACCATCAGGATAAGTAATCCCCCTAATGCTCCGTACAATTCGTTATACCGGGAAAAGCTATCTACATAGATCCCGAAAAGATAGGATGTAATAACGAACAAAATTGTGGTCATCAGTGCACCGAATGAAAAAAATCTTGCCTTTTTTCCTTCGGCTGTTCCAAAGTAGTACAGGATAGCCGTTGTCAGGTAAGAAAGTAATATAAAGAAGAGTGCTTTTCCCAGCCGTGCTCCCACAATCTTATTCTCGGTCAGATCATAACCACGGGTCCTTGCGGCCCACACATTCAAAGAATCCAGTATATAGAACTCCACATATACATATACCACAGCACCGAAGATCAATAATACCGAAAGAATAAGGCCCACCATGAGCGCATAAGCATACTGTTTAAAGAAATTGCGAGTCAGCTCTATGTGGTAGGAATTCTCAAATCCTCCAAAAATTGAATTAACCCCGTTAGCCATCAAAAAAATAGATACAAGGAAAGCCGATGACAGTACTCCCCCACTCTTCTGGTCCTTGATCTGCAGGTAGACATCAGAAAAATATTCACTTGTCGCGGTCGGTAGAAAAGATTCCAAAAAATGCAGGAATTGAGTATCAAACGTAGCTTCACCAACATTTACCAGAGGAATTACAAAGGGAATAAGGGTCACTAAAAAGATGATCAGTGGAAAAAGAGCAAGAAAGAGGCTGAAAGCGATAGAACTAGCCCTTGTTGAGAGCGCTCCCTGGAAAATCCCCACGATGTACATCTCCAACAGGTCGTAGAGGGTAAGACCTTCAAAGTCGGGTAGTTTTATCTTCTTAAGCCCCCTGGCTAGGGTATTAATTACAGGGATCTTATCTATGCGTTTTTCAATCTCCTTGGACATCTAAACGGCTTTTAAGCTGAAATCCATGTTATACACGGAATGCGTAAGCGCACCTGAAGAAATATAGTCGACCCCACACAGGGCGTAACGCCTGATGGTATTTTCATTGATTCCGCCCGAAGACTCTGACTGGCTTCTATTCCCGATCATTTTGACTGCCTTCTCCGTATCCTGGAAATTAAAATTATCCAGCAAGATTCGGTGAATACCGCCGGCCTTTAAGATTTCAGCCACCTCTTCCAGGTTACGTGCTTCAACGATGATCTTCAAGTCACGTCCTGTTTCCTTGAGATAATTCTTGGTCTTCTCAATGGCAGCTGTTATCCCTCCCGCAAAATCGATATGGTTGTCCTTTAACATTATCATGTCATACAGGGCAAAGCGATGGTTATGCCCACCACCTATACGTACGGCCCATTTTTCCAATGCCCTGATCCCTGGAGTGGTCTTTCGCGTATCCAGAATCTGGGTCTTGGTTCCTTCCAATAACCGTACATATTTACGGGTCTTCGTGGCAATTGCGCTCATCCGCTGCATACCGTTAAGCACAAGTCTTTCTGCTTTGAGAATACTCTGGGAGCTGCCGCTGACATAGAAAACAATATCACCAAATTCTACGGGGGAACCATCAAGGATCAAAGTTTCCATTTCCAATTCAGGATCTACGTATTTAAAGACCTCCCGGGCAAATTCAACTCCGGCTACAACGCCCTTATCTTTCACCAATAACTGGGCCTTTCCTTTAGCATCTGCAGGGATACAAGCCAATGAACTGTGATCCCCATCACCGACATCTTCCCTGACGGCATTGGCAATGATGCCTGCTATCTCTTCCCTGAATTGTTCTTCTGATATCATATATTCTGGATTGTACTTCGCTAAATTAGTAAAAACTAACGCCACAGCGGGACTTGATTTTTCCTAAAATTCTATCTTTGCCCCATGACCATAAAGCTGCTCGCCGTTGGAAAAACGGACCGAAACGAACTCTCAGAACTGATCGCAGAATACGATAAAAGACTGCAGCATTATGTCCGGTTTGAGACAGAGATCATCCCTGACCTCAAGAATACGAAGAATATCAGCCCCCAACAACAAAAGGAGAAAGAAGGTGAGGCCATCCTTAAACGGTTGAAGCCAACAGATGTACTCGTGCTACTCGATGAGAACGGCAAGCAATTCAGCTCGGTAAATTTTGCGGCTTACCTGCAAAAGCAAATGAATGCAGGCATAAAGACCTGGGTATTATGTATCGGCGGTGCTTACGGGTTCAGCGAGGCTGTTTACAGCGCTGCCAGGGGTAAGATCAGTCTTTCCAAAATGACTTTTTCTCACCAAATGGTCAGGTTGTTCGCCGTTGAGCAGTTATACCGCGCTTTCACAATCCTGCGCAATGAGCCCTATCACCACGAATAATCCTAATACAACACACGGAATTTAATGGTGTTCTCTACCTTCTTCAGGGCTTGTATAACCTCCTTGTTGTACTCCTTGTTCAGGTCAGAGATCACATAACCCACGTCGCTATCGGTAGACAAGTACTGCCCGGTGATGTTCATCTCGTATTTGGCCAGAACCTCGTTGATCTTTGCCATTACCCCCGGAACATTTTTATGAATATGCAAGAACCTGTGTGAATTGTCTTGTTTAGGCAGGCGGATATTCGGGAAATTCACGGCATCTACCGTATTTCCTGAATTGATATAGCCCATGATCTTATTCGGAACAAAATCAGCAATATCGCGCTGTGCTTCCTCCGTACTACCCCCAATATGCGGGGTAAGGATGACGTTGTTTAAGCCGCGCAACTCCGTTTCAAATGCCCCGTTAGACCGTGGCTCTTCCGGGTAAACATCTACTGCGGCACCGGCGAGTTTACCGGATTTCAGCGCAGCGACCATCGCTGGAATATCCACTACAAATCCTCGTGAAAGGTTGAGTAATACCGCCCCGTTCCGCATCTGGTTAAACTCGCGTTCACCGATAAAATTCTTATTAGCCTTGTTGTCATCAATATGAAGAGAAACCACGTCCGAAACATTCAGTAGATCTTCCAGGGTTGAACAGGATTTCGCGTTTCCAAGGGCCAGCTTTTCATCTATATCATAGAAATAGACCCGCATGCCCATAGCTTCTGCCAATATGGATAACTGTTTCCCGATATTGCCGTAACCAACGATTCCAAGGTTCTTGCCTCGAACCTCCCTGGAGTTGGCAGCAGTTTTCTGCCATTGCCCGGAATGGATTTCCATACTGCGAGGGAAAATGCTTCGCATCAGCATGATGATCTGCCCAATAGCCAGTTCCACGACAGAGCGGGTATTGCTATATGGAGCGTTAAAGACCACTACACCCTTTTTCTTACAGTAATCCAGGTCTATTTGCGTGGTACCGATACAAAAAGCCCCCACAACCAGTAATTTATTGGCCGCATCGAGAACTTTCTGGGTGACTTGTGTCTTAGAACGGATTCCTAAAACATGCACACCCCTGATCTTCTCTATGAGCTCCTCCTCGGAGAGGCTGTGCTTTACCAATTCTACGGCAAAGCCATCTTCGGACAGGTTATCAAAGGCAGCGGGATGCACGTTCTCCAGTAAAAGAATTTTAATACGGTTCTTAGGATAGGATATATTTCTTGGCAAATCGTTCACAAATAAAAATTCATCTAAGTTAGGTGCCACGTGATCGGCATCTTTAGTGGCCTTCTCACGGTGCACATTTTCTGTATAAGCGAAGAACTTATCAGCAATACCAGCTTCCCGCATAACGTAATCGCTGTAACCATCCCCGATCACCTGCACTTCACCATCCAGGTTTAATTCCTTTAAACATTGGATCTTCCCATTGTGACCGGCCAGGACATTAGTTTTATCAAAACCGACAATTCGGCCTTCCTCATCAAACTGGAAGGTATTGGCAAACACCCTTTCCGATGGGATATTGTAATCTGCTACGATAGGGTCGATGAACTCTTTAAATCCGCAGGAGATCACATAGATATCTTCTGAGAATTTGTCAAAGAATTCCTTGTTAGAGGCAATACTCTTAGAGATCTTCTGCCGCAATTCTTCTACCAGTTTTGGAAGATCGTCCCGGTGTGCATCTAGCATCCGTATCCTTTGCTCCAGGGATTCGGTAAACGAGATATCGCCGTCTATCCCCAGGTTGGTGATCTTCTGAATCTCCCGAATCACTTCGTCGCGATTAGACCTGTCTTTCAGGGTCATTTCCGCAAGTACATCCAATGCTTCTACCCGGGTTAAGGTACTATCAAAATCAAATACGTATTTTCTTCCAGCTTCTATCATGGTCCACCTTTGATTAAGAGCCAAAAGTAAAAATTAATTTGGTCTGTAATTCACTTAAAGTCCTAAAACTATGTTTGATCCAAGCGATTACGCTTAAACATGTAGAATTCATTTTTTAGGCCAGGGTAAATTAGGAATTCCTTAATTCGCTAATAGAAATCTCAGGTGAAATTGAATAAGTAGTAGTTGTATAACAAGCCGGTGAGGATGGCAAATCCAAAACTCAGTAAGGTCCCTATCAGGATATATTCAGTGAGCTTTCGACTGTTGCTTTCCTTGAGATCATTAAAACGAAAAACAGATTTAGCAGTGATCAGCAAGCCTATGGCATCCCATCTCCCGATAACGATAAACACCAGCACAAATAAGCGTTCTAGTATACCGATATAGCGCCCGGCATTTGGCAGGGATTTATGATCAGTCTCTATCTGGTCAGACATTCCTTCCAATAAATAGGCCATAAGTACCGCAACAGGCTGGGTCACGAAGACCAAGGCTGTCAGCAGAGCCCAATTAAATCCTGCAAAAATCTCTTGCAGCACCGGGGTGGATTCTGCCAGATAGAATACTGCATACCCGAGAATCGCTAAATGCATTGCCTGTCCCAGCATAAATGGAATCCTGCGATACTTAAATGAGTCCTGTATATACAGCCGTAGCAGATCTATAAAGAAATGACTCAGGGCTATTAAGCCGGCTAGGTACCAGAGCGTTAGGTCCCATAGCACTAAGTAGATCAATACAAAGTGTATCAGGATATGTAAATAGAGGTATTGAGACTTTATTTTATTGGCATCCTGGTGGATGGTCCAGCGCTGTGGCTGCAAGAGAAAATCACCCAATAAGTGGGCCAGCAATAATTTCAGGAATAGCATCATGGGTTAAGTTCTTTTAAGATGGAATTGTAGTGCCGTAATATGGAGAGGACCAGGTCTTTTCGCGCTCGCTTAAAACGTTGGCTGACCGCAGACTGCTTTATCCCTAGCTGCTCCGCGATTTGGTTCTGCGCAGCCCCCGGTTCTTTTAAAAGCAATACCATGATCTCTGCGGAAACCTGGCTCCAGTCGTTCATGAAATCGAGGGCGAGCAGCAAGATCAGGTTCAGGGTCCTGTCTTGCTTTGGATGGCCACTGGAAATGGCTAAATGAACTTTTTCATCTTTCAATCGCTCAAAAGTCCTGCCGGATCTCTGGTAAGCCGTACCGTTCGACTCACTTACTTTAGGGCCTTTGTAAGTTTCATCCCCAAGCCCTATTGCCATCCGCACATCGAGCTTTTTAAAGGTTTTTATTCTCGCCTTTATGGCGATGGCCGTATGCAATGCGCGTTCTGCCGGTACACGGATCTGGAATTCATCCCCACGGTAAAATTCCCAGTCTCCCGGGGAATTTCCTAATTGCAGGAAATAGCTTTTCAGTACCTCCATCCACTCGGAGGCTCGGTATTCGCCGGAATTAATTATGTCCCCGGTAATAATCGCGATCATGTTCCACTTTATTAATGATAACGCTAATCTAGTGAAATATTATTCATTTCGATAATAAAATTGAATATTATGGAATTGACTAATCTTACATCAGAACCATCTTCTTACCGCCATGCAATAAGATCTGAATAGTTGTCCGAATTCTTTTTCCAGGATTTCTTCTTCGGGGACAATCTGGAAACGGTTCATATAGCCCACGAAGAGGGCGGCGATCAGCGTATTAAAGGCATTGCCTAAATAAAGTCCCCATGCCAGCAACAGCAGCAATAAAGAAAGATACATCGGATTCCGGGTATAATTATAGATACCACTAGTCACCAGCACCTTAGATTTGCCGGGGTTCCTGGGATCTATACTTGTACCTGCCGTGGCAAATTGTACTAATGCTATTCCCGTCACCAGGATAGCTATGCCCGTCAACACCCATAGCAACCACTTCCTGCCAAAGAAATCGAACTCCCCAACGGGTAGCCACAGGTCTAACAAGTACATACAGGAACCAAAGAATAAGAATACTAATGCCGGTGGAATTTTCAGTTTCATAGTCATGCCCTAAAATTAGTATTTTTGGCCCACTATCACCCCACCTTAATTAATCCACACTTATGATCAAACTGGTCTTTGCTACGCATAATCTTAAAAAACTGGAGGAAATTCAACGGATGGTTCCCGACGGAATACAATTACAGTCGCTCAATGATATCGGGTGCATAGAGGAGATTCCGGAAACCGCCGAGACGCTTGAGGGAAATGCCATCCTGAAAGCAGATCATGTCAGCCGGCATTATGGCCTGCCTTGTTTCGCGGACGATACCGGCTTACTGGTCAACGCACTGCATGGGGCACCCGGGGTATATTCTGCCCGCTATGCCGGACCCAAGAAGAATTCCTCAGACAACATAGCCCGACTTTTAAAGGAATTAAGGGAAAAAGAAGACCGCACTGCTTTTTTCAGGACCGTGATCGCTCTGAACCTCGATGGCCAACAGCACTTATTTACAGGAGAGGTTCATGGGGTCATCACCAAAACGCCTTCAGGAGAAGGTGGCTTTGGGTACGACCCGGTTTTCAGGCCGGAAGGATACCAAGAGACCTTTGCCCAGTTAGCCGCCGAGGTTAAGAACAATATCAGTCATCGCGGTAAAGCTTTCAGGAAATTGATCGATTTTCTGAAATCCGGCCACTGAACTCGTTAAAAAAAGTGTCTGCTACCCTCAAACTGCCCTGAATTAATTCCCCGGAAGCCCCTGTATTAATATGTATTTAACTCATTTACAAATACATAGCAAATATTGTCGCTTGTATGGATAATTAACAGTACCTTTGCGGCCGAATTAACGCCGCCGGTAGCGCAGGTGTTGTAACGGGCAAAACAGGTTCTTATTTGAAGATCGCTCTAGACAACACAACTATTTGCGATTTATAAGAATTACCCATTATGACAAAATTTGAAGCATTAGGGCTAGACACGCCCTTACTGAATGCTATTGCAGACCTTGGATTTGAATCACCTTCCGAGGTTCAGGAAAAAGCAATCCCAATCCTATTAGAGAGTGAGACCGACTTGGTTGCCTTGGCGCAGACCGGTACGGGGAAAACTGCAGCCTTTGGCTTTCCGCTGATCCAGAAGATCGATGCGAGCAGCCGAACTACCCAGGGACTCATCCTCTCTCCTACCCGTGAACTCTGCCTGCAGATCACCAATGAAATGCAACTGTACTCTAAGTACGTAAAGGGTCTTAATACCGTAGCCATCTATGGTGGTGCCAGTATTACCGAACAAGCAAAACAGGTAAAGCGCGGAGCACAGATCGTGGTAGCTACACCGGGAAGGATGAAAGACATGATCAACCGAGGTATGGTTGATATTTCCAAGATTGAATATTGTATCCTGGATGAGGCAGATGAAATGCTCAATATGGGATTCTACGAGGATATCAAAGATATTCTTTCCAATACTCCCGAAGATAAATCTACCTGGTTGTTCTCTGCAACAATGCCTAAAGAGGTGGCAACCATCTCTAAGAAGTTCATGCATAAGCCCAAGGAGATCACCGTTGGGACCAAGAACTCCGGAACAGATAATGTACAGCACGAATATTACGTAGTAGGCGGACGTGACCGCTATCCTGCACTGAAAAGGCTGGCTGATGCCAATCCTGATATCTTCTCTGTCGTATTCTGTCGTACCAAAAGAGACACCCAGAAAGTTGCGGAAAAACTGATCGAAGACGGCTACAATGCAGGAGCCCTTCATGGCGATCTGAGCCAGAACCAGAGGGATATGGTGATGAATGCCTTCCGTAAAAAACAGATACAGATGCTGGTTGCTACAGATGTAGCAGCAAGGGGAATTGATGTAGACGATATCACCCACGTGATCAACTACCAGCTTCCGGATGAGATCGAGACCTATACCCACCGAAGCGGGCGAACAGGTCGTGCCGGGAAATCAGGGATCTCTATGGTGATTATCACCCGTAGCGAGATGCGCAAGATCAGCGCCATCGAGAAAAAAATTCAACAGAAATTCATCTCCAAACAAATCCCTTCCGGGATAGAGATCTGCGAGATACAATTATACCACCTGGCCAGTAAGATCCGGGATACCAAAGTAAATAAGGAAGTAGAGAGCTATTTACCTGCGATTTACGATGTATTTGAAGGATTAGACAGGGAAGAGCTCATAAAGAAGATGATCTCTGTAGAATTCACCAGGTTCTTTAACTACTACAATAAATCCAAGGACCTGAACACGGACGCCGGCAAGAGAGACGGTGCATCGACAAATGGCCAGATCCCCAGTGATGGTTCTGTTCGGTACTTTATCAACGTTGGTGAACGCGACGGTTATGACTGGATGTCCTTAAAAGATTTCTTAAGGGATACCCTTGGACTGGAAAAAGACGATATCTACAAAGTAGATGTAAAAGACAGTTTTTCTTTCTTCAATACAGAGGCGCAACTTACCGAGTTTATCCTGAGCCATTTCACCGACTTTAAAGTAAAAGGTCGTTTTGTGAACGTCGAGATTTCCGGAGCTCCTGATCAAGGCGGCGGTGGACGCAAGAATAAGAAGGGGAACCGAAGGATGAAGGATCGCGGACCTAAATCTAAAAAGAGTTTCAGCAAAGCTGATTCTGGCAAGCCCGGAAAAAGAAGAAGCAAGAAACGTGATGGTTACTTTTAGTTAATTGTATTCTAAAATATACCAGAAGGGCTAAATTTTTGTTTTATTCGTAGTTGATTATCATTCATGAAGAAAACGATCGCCTTACTGTTTACCTGTATTGGCCTGGTAGCCTTTTCCCAGGAAAAGGCCCAGGAACCACAGGAGATTGAAGCTATTATTGTAAATGCCCAGACCGATGCACCCTTAGAAAGTGTGCACGTCATCAACCTGAACCAGGTGAAAGGAACCATTTCTGACTCCAAGGGAAAGTTTAAGATCCCGGCGGCAGTCAATGATACCCTCTACCTCACCTACCTGGGATTTAAGTCACAGAAGATCCGGGTTACCAATGACATGTTCAAGTTTGCCGATACACGTATTGCGCTTACAGAGCTAGCCTATGCCCTGGAAGAGGTGATTATCAGGCCTTACCAGCTAACGGGTTTCCTCGAGATAGATGTTAAGAACCTACCCATTAATACAGCTTATCAATACAGCATTTCCGGGCTTTCTAAAAGTTACGAAGCGGGGAATAAGAACCCCAGCGCAGTAACCAAAGTACTGGGTGCAATCCTTAATCCTGCAGATCTGCTGCGCAACCTTTTTGGGAAACGACCGCGACAGATGCGCAAACTGAGACAGATGAAAGAAGATGACCAGATCCGGGATCTGCTCGCTTCAAAATTTGACAGGGAAACGCTGACAGAACTTCTGCAGCTGGAAAAAGTTGATATAGAAGATATCCTTTCTAACTGTAATTACTCCGATTCTTTTATACAGACGGCCAATGATCTACAGATCCTCGACGCTATCAGCAGTTGTTACGAGGAATACAAGGTGCTTAACCGGGGGAATTAACTCCTCCCTTAGAGGGTAAATCACTCAATTTTACGACTTTATAACAGTGGCCCCTACTGCGGCTGAACTACCTTATTTTAGGGGAATATATTTTATAATTCTCTTAACATTTTATAGTTTTAGCCAAAATCTGGTATTATGAAGAATCTGTTTATTGCCGTGGCAATTTCCTGTTTCCTTTTTGGGTGCAAACAAGAAAAGAAAACGCCGGAAAAAGAAGTGACCATGGTCATGGACAGTGTGGAGAATGTACCTGAAAAAAACTCCCCTTTCACCTGGGAAGGCGCCAACGTTTACTTCCTGCTCACCGATCGCTTCTACAATGCTGATCCTGAGAACGATATAAATTTTGAACGTGAGGAGGAAACCGGGAAACTACGGGGATTCATGGGCGGCGATATCGCCGGGATCACCCACAAAATAGAGCAAGGATATTTTGATAACTTAGGTGTAAACGCCATCTGGTTCACCCCGGTAGTAGAGCAGATACACGGTGCTACCGATGAAGGCACAGGAAATACCTATGGTTACCACGGGTACTGGGCTAAAGACTGGACCGCCCTTGACCCAAATTTCGGTACTCGTAAAGAGCTCGCCAAGCTTGTAGAAACCGCACATGACCATGGGATTCGTATCCTGATGGATGTGGTGATCAACCATACCGGACCGGTCACCGAAGAAGATCCGGTTTGGCCGGATGAATGGGTAAGGACCAGTCCTCCCTGCCAATTTACTACTTATGAAAACACCACAGAATGCACCCTGGTTGAAAATCTCCCTGATATTTATACCGAATCTGACGAGCCTGTAGTACTGCCCGATGCGCTTTTGGCGAAATGGAAAGAAGAAGGCCGGCTGAGTACGGAACTCGACGAATTGAACACCTTCTTTGACAGGACCGGCCACCCAAGGGCTCCTCGTTTTTACCTGATCAAATGGCTTACGGACTACGTCAATGACCTGGGTATTGACGGTTTCCGGGTAGATACTGTTAAACATGTCAATGAAGAGGCCTGGCAGGATCTTTACGATGAGGCCTCCTATGCTTTTCAGAATTGGAAGAATAAGCACCCGGACGAAGTTCTGGATGATGAGCCCTTTTTTATGGTCGGTGAGGTATATAATTACGGGGTGTCCGGTGGGCGCGAATTTGATCTTGGCGACAAGAAGGTGGATTACTTTGATTACGGGTTTAATAGCCTGATTAATTTTGAATTGAAATCGGACGCCGATAAGGATTACGAGACGATCTTCAGTAAATACAGCGAACTGCTGCATACCAAGTTCAAGGACAAAGGATTCATGAATTACCTGTCTTCCCATGATGATGGAAATCCATGGGATAAAGAGCGGGAGAACCCGTACAAGGCTGCCAACGTATTATTGCTGACTCCCGGAGCTTCACAGATCTATTACGGGGATGAGACCAACAGGGACCTCACTATTGACGGCACCGTGGGAGACGCTACCCTGCGTTCATTTATGAACTGGGAAGATATTGATAGTACGGCTACCAAAGAGGTGCTTACCCATTGGCAGAAACTGGGACAGTTCCGTCGTGATCATCCCGCTGTAGGGGCAGGAAAGCATAAGCGACTGGGAAAGACGCCCTATGTTTTCAGCAGGACGTATACGGATGGAGAGTTTAAGGATAAGGTGGTAATTGGCCTGGATCTTCCTAAAGGCAAGAAGTCACTTTGGGTCAAAGGCTTCTTTGGAGACGGAACTACCCTTTACGATACCTATTCCAATACCCAGGTAGTCGTTAAGAACGGTAAAGTTCTTCTGGATAATCCATATGATACGGCACTGCTCGAAGTACCGGCACCGTAAACCGTTTATTTGCGGGAATGAAGAGCGATCCTGTTGCCCTCGGTATCGGTAAACACGGCCATGTAACCTACGTCTTCCTTAATAAGGGTTTTAGGGTTCACAATCTTTCCACCTGCCCGTTCTACCCGGTCAAGTTCCTGTTGCACATCTGCCGAGGTAAAGTAAACCAGCGGGCCGTGAGAATCACTGGGTTTATACCAATCTTTATGCAAAACTAATGAACCTGTAGTGCCCGGCTTATCTTCTGCATAAGGGAACTATCCCATCACCAGGGGCCCCATATTGTGCACTTGGATATCTATCTGGAAAACCGAGTCATAGAATTTTTTGGCACGGTCCATATCGTTTACGGGTATTTCTACCCAGCCAATCATATTGTGTTTCATAGGTAGTTTTTTAGCTGGATGAACTTATCCGTGAGTTATTTTTTTATCCGTACGCGGGGTAGCAGGTTCTTTCTCCAGTCGTGCTTTTAGACTTCCCAGACCTTCTTCAAAATCCTTCCCGACCGCCTTATCCATGTTCATGAACAACATCATGATACTCATCGGGAATTTATTATTACCGCTGAATCCCCAGGTGACTTTAGTACTGTCTTTCCCGGCGTCATCTGTGATCAGGTAACAATCAGACTGTGATTTCCAGGGTTTAAAGAATCGTAATTCACCATCCACACGTTTCCCTTCCTGTATCGCGGTGATCTCTTGTTCGCCTTCACCCACATCCTTATTCCCTTTCCAATAACTCACAGCCCCCACGGATCCATCAGTCCCGGTGAACTTCTTTTCCATATTGGGATCTTTTTTTTCCCAGGGAGACCATTCGGCCTGGTTCTTCAGGTATTTCAGGTATTCAAAGACATCCTTCCGGGGACGATTTATCGTAATACTCCGGTTCACATCATAACTTTTAGGAGCGATTACTGCCAGTACGATAACAAGCAAAACGATCCCGCCGAGAATATAGAGCGCTGTGATCATGAGAATAAAGGTGTTGGTTACACTATTAAAGATAAGAATTTAAGCCCATGGCAACTGTAACCCTGCAGACTTTTTTTCTCAGGAGCCAGCGTCCATTTCTTCGGTACTGATCATCCATTGCGTACCAAATTTATCCTTGACCATCCCGAACTTACCACCCCAGAAAACATCCTTGAGCGGCATATTGATCTCTCCCCCATCCGCTAATCCGTTAAATACGGCCGTTGCCTCTTCCGCATCCAGAATATTCAGGCTCAGGTGGAGGTCGTTTCCCCGGACAAGGTTGGGCTGCATGGTATCACAAGCGTAGATCTTCTGGTCCCCGAACTGCAATTGGGCATGCATTACCTTTTGCATCATAAAGTCCGGAGTTTCCATAGATTCCGGGGCATCTGCAAACTTCTTAACATCCAGGCTCCCGTTTAATATGTCTTTATAATATTCCATAGCCTCCTGGCAATTTCCGTCAAAGGCGAGGTAAGGTGTAAGTTTCATGATAGGATCATTAAATGGTTTATCTATTAAAATTAACGGAAATCCATTTCTTTACCTAGGATGAATTTTAATTTAATTCCCCGAATTTTTATCCCTTTTCCCGGAAGAAACGGGCTTCGATAGCTTCCAGGCTTTTGATCGATTTGCGGGTCCAGTCCATCCGCTTTTCCAGCTTTTCAGCTTCACTCAGTTGCCAGGGCAGTGGTGAGTTCCGGAGTCTTTGGGTCAAATCGTTCAAGATGATGGCTGCAGACACAGAGATGTTGAGGCTTTCCGTAAAACCGGCCATAGGAATAGCCAGGTAGGCATCGGCCTGCTGCATCACCTCTTCACTCAGGCCTTCCTTCTCCGTTCCGAAAAAAAATGCTGTGGGCTGTTCCAATTCAAAATCGTCCAGCGTAGAAGACGTGGCGTGGGGCGTTGTGGCGACAATACGATACCCCTGATCACGCAAATGCCGCATACAAGCTTCGGAATTCTTATGCCGGTATACATCTACCCATTTCTGTGCCCCCCTAGCAATTTTACGGTCCAGCTTATCCCCGAATTTACCCTCGATCAGGTGGGCTTGCTGTACCCCGAATGCCTCGCAACTGCGGATCACCGCACTTGCGTTATGCATCTGCCAGATATCCTCGGTAGCCACGGTGATATAACGGGTTCTTTTCGCCAGTACTTCTTCAAAACGTTTGCGGCGCTCCGGGGATAGAAAATCCTCCAGGTATGCTAACAATTCCTTATCGACCATAGTCCGAAATTAAGAAAAACGTATATTTATTTCTGATGAAAAAAAGAGTGATTGCATTAACGGGTGCCGGGATCAGCGCGGAAAGCGGTTTAAAAACTTTCAGGGATGCCAAGGGCTTGTGGGAAGGCCATGACGTGATGGAAGTGGCCTCGCCCCAGGGATTTTACAGCAACCCTGAATTGGTGCTCGATTTTTACAACCAACGCCGGAGGCAACTGTTGCAGGTAGAACCCAACGCAGCACATAAAGCCCTTGTCTCCCTGGAAGAACACTACGAAGTGCATATTATCACCCAGAATGTTGATGACTTGCACGAGAGGGCCGGAAGCAGTAATGTCCTTCATCTGCATGGCGAACTACTCAAAGCTCGAAGTACACGCCCGGGGGCAGAACCTTTTCCCTGGACAAAAGATATTTGCTGGGGAGACCACTGTGAACAAGGTCACCAGTTACGCCCCCATATTGTCTGGTTTGGGGAGGAGGTTCCGCTGATGCCGGTAGCAGCGAATCTGACCAGTGATGCCGATATCCTGATCATTATCGGGACCTCTATGCAGGTATACCCGGCCGCCGGACTGGTCCATTATGCCCCGGATGAAACCCCTATCTATTTTGTGGATCCAAAGCCCAGTGTATCAGAAGCGGATTTCAGGAACCTCCACATCTATGCAGAAAGTGCCGTCAGTGGAGTCCCTAAGATCTTAGATGCCTTGACCCGTAATTAAATAAAATGCTCGCAGCGATGGATACGTATAAGGGAAGCCCGCAAGATTTACAGAGCTGGGTTTCCGGTACAAATGTTTCTAAAGCCAACCGCTTGCAAAAAGCCGGGCGGGTCCTTAACGCACCAGAACTGGTAGCCCCGCTCTTTAAGTTGGCATTTGGTCCTGAAATGGCATTGAGTTATAAAGCGCTCTTAATCCTGGAACAGGTGGCCATAAAAAAGCCCATATACATCCTGCAATCCTACCACGAAAGCCTGGATAAACTACATACCATTACAGAACACCGGTCTGTAAGACCCCTGGCGCGGATAACAGAACTCATGCTCTTGCAAAGTTTTCAAAAGAAAGATCCATTATTCCTGGATTGGTTCGGGGATGAAGACCTGAAAAAAATGACCTCCCTGTGTTTTAATTGGTTGATCGGCCAGCACAAACCTGCCACCAAAGCCTTTGCCATCCACTGCCTCTACCTGCTGGGTACCCGGATATCATGGATACACCCGGAACTAAAAGCAGTGATCGAAAATAAATACGCTGACGAATCCCCGGCTTTCCGAGCCCGGGCTCGCCATATCCTCCCCAGGCTTTCCTAAACCTTAATACTATATCCTTTTTGAACTGAGAACGGAATGGTTATCTTTGCCTCTTTCCATAAAAACACAACCTAAAAGCACCGCAAATGGGTCTTAGTCAACTGAATGCCATCTCCCCGCTGGACGGGCGCTACCGCAATAAAGTAGTCCAACTGGAAAACTATTTTTCCGAATATGCACTCATCAAATACAGGGTCCGGGTAGAGATCGAGTATTTTATCGCCCTATGCGAACTTCCATTGCCCCAGTTGTCCGGTGTGGACAAGGGTGTATTTCCTTCCTTACGGGCCATTTACGAGGATTTTAATACGGCTGATGCCGAGAGCATCAAAGAGATTGAGAATACCACTAACCATGACGTTAAGGCGGTAGAATATTTCATTAAAAAGAAATTTGATTCGCTCGGGCTGGCAGAGAGCAAGGAATTCATACATTTTGGCCTTACCTCCCAGGACATCAATAATACGGCTATACCACTTTCCATAAAAGAGGCTCTGAACGAGGTTTACGTTCCACTCTACCAAGAATTGGAAACCCTGCTGGCCGAGATGGCAGATCGTTGGGCTAAAGTTCCCATGCTGGCCCGTACGCACGGACAGCCGGCATCCCCTACCCGACTGGGGAAAGAGATCGCAGTCTATGTTACCCGCCTAAAAGAGCAGTTCAACCTGTTGAACGATATTCCATCAGCTGCGAAATTCGGAGGGGCGACCGGGAATTACAATGCGCATAAAGTAGCTTACCCGGATACGGACTGGCAATCTTTTGGGCGAAATTTCGTGCAGGATCGCCTGGGGCTGCACCACTCGTTTCCCACTACGCAGATAGAGCACTATGACCATATGGCGGCACTCTTTGATGCAATGAAAAGGATCAATACCATCGTAATAGACATGGACAGGGATTTCTGGACCTATGTCTCCATGGATTACTTTAAACAAAAGATCGTAGCCGGGGAAGTGGGCTCATCGGCTATGCCGCACAAGGTAAACCCGATCGACTTTGAGAATTCTGAAGGCAACCTCGGCATCGCCAATGCCCTTTTTGAGCACCTGGCCGCAAAATTACCCGTTTCCAGGCTACAACGAGACTTGACAGACAGTACTGTGCTGAGGAACGTCGGAGTACCTTTTGCACATACCGTTATCGCTTTTAAAGCGAGCATGAAAGGATTGAACAAATTACTGCTAAACGAGGCCAAGGTAAACCAGGACCTGGAAAATAACTGGGCGGTAGTAGCAGAGGCGATACAAACAGTGCTGAGGAGAGAAGGCTATGCCAATCCTTATGAAGCATTGAAAGGCCTTACCCGAACCAACCAGGCGATCACCAAGCAGGTGATGGCCGATTTTATCGATACCCTGGAGGTATCGGATGCAGTAAAAGCAGAACTCAAAAAAATATCCCCGCAAAACTATACGGGGATATAAAGGTCTACGCGATATTGTAAGTTAATTCGCGATAAAATCGCTTAGGGCGCCTAATTGATCACCCTGGAAATCCGATTTCTGTATCGCTTTAACCAGGTTCATCAGTTGGGCAGGATTCATATTTTCTCCTAATACGCGGATCAGGGCAAATCCCTTGTCGTTATTATTACCGTAGATAACCACCTCGTCTATAGCGTCGTCATCGCCCTGGTATTTGACCATTCCCTTCATTTCGGGAGAATTGATCTTCATCAGGTCCTTATAACGGTCCCCTTTCAGGATCTCGTCTACTTTACCTTTCTCCAGTTCAAATTCGGCCTGGTTAGTACCGGTTCTCTTAAACGCGAGTATATTCAATTTACGTAAGGAGCGTAAAGCTTCCCTCTGTTCTTCGGGGAGTTCAGTCTCTTCAATATTCAACAGGCTTGCCGGCAGGTCCAGCGCAATGAAATTGGGATTTTCAGAATTGCTGACGTAATATTCCTGTAGGCTTGGGGAAGAATTACAGGAAAGTACACTCAATAATAGGGCTGTGCCCAGGAATGCGGTTATAAATTTCATCTTAATCAGGATTAGGTTATAGCTGTAAGAGCCCGTCCCCACGGATGCGGGGTACGGGCCTTGTAATTACTTGTTACTCTTCTGAGCTTTGTTAAGCTCCTGGGGCAGGTCCATCTTCTTGGTCAGGGCCCCGATCTTGGTGAGGTCAATATCCCCGGTCAGGGAGAGCAATACGGTCTCGATCTCGCGATCTTCGATCTTAACTCCCGTATTGTTGATCCCGGTGACGAACATGAGCAGTTCGCTAACGTGATCTTCGTCCTTACCTTGTTTAATGTAGAACTTGACGTTGGCCTCTTTGTCCTTTACCCGCATCAGTTCTTCCAGGGAAGAAGACTTCAGGTATTTATCTACCGTGCTCTTCATATCCGTAGAGACCTTCGGGCTTTGCGTGACAAAGACTTTGAGACCGCTCAGGCTTTTGGCGATATCCATGAATTCCTTGGCTTCAGGGTCATCGACATCCACATCCATCTTCACCAGCAGGTTGAACATATTCTTGTTCACGACCACCGAGGTGACCCCGTCTATATCTTCAAACCTGTCAAAGACAGACTGTGCTTGCATGGCCAAGGGGGCAACGGCCAACATTACTACCAATACTAATTTTCTCATGATTGCATTTTTAAGGGTTGTTATAAATCTTTTCTGTGGCTATTTCAAATTCGTGCAGGTAAGCGACCTTTTCGGTTCCCCGGTCCAGGTTACTTGCCAGTAATTGCAAAGCTTTCCTGGTTTCCTGGTAGGCATATTGCGCCTGTTCTTGTTCTTCCTGCTGCGCGCTGTAGCGGTTCTCGAGGAACATTCCCAGCCCGATTCCTATCACTGCCGCAACCGATAACCAGGAGTATATCTTTTTCCTGTTCCTGGACTTCCGGGGCATGCTGCCGGTATAGGTCTCTTCTTTGGCATGGGCGAAATAATCAAACATCGGGCCGTATTTCAGTAGCTCCGGGGCTACCTCGCCGCTCCGGAAATACTCCCGGATCTCTTTCTCTTCGGCTACCGTGGACTCTGCCTCGAAGTAGCTGTTTATTAACTTTTTTATTTTATCCGATTCCATAGCTGTGTTTTTCTAATAATTTCTCTCTTACGGCTTTCCGAGCCCGTGACAGGGCCACTCTTACGGCTGTGGGATTCATATCCAACATTTCGCCGATCTCTTCATAGTCGTATTCCTCTACATCTCTTAACTGTAATACCAGTTTCTGCTGTTCCGGCAATTCTTCCATGATGCGGCTTACCCATCCCACGCTGTCCCTGGCTTCTACCTGCTGCTGTAGGGATGAGGACGAGTCCGTATAATTGGTATGCACCAGTTTCAGGTTGCCGGCCGACTTAGATTTCAGCCGGTCCAGGCAGAAATTCTTAGTCATGGTCATTGCAAAGGCCTCTACACTCCGGTAATTGGCCATATTCTTTTTACCGGCCCATAATTTCATCAGCACCTCCTGGGTGGCATCCTCGGCTTCTTCCTTGGACACCAGCAGCCGTTTGGCTAATCGGTAAAGCTTGTCTTTGACAGGCATCACCGTTTGAAGGAATTCTGATTGGTTCATTTCAGGTTGATTCACTATCGTAACCATCTTCATGTGGTTTTACACTAGCATGACGAAGATGGACGAATTTTGTTACAAAATATTTTTTTTTATATCGGATGTGAGTAAATTGGGAAACTTTTAATCAATTTAATACGTAATTATAGTAGGCCAGAATATTACTTTCCTCATTTTGGAACGATAATTGAATTAAATTGCAAAAAAAACCGGAACCGGGAAAATGCCCCTAACCTTTAAGACCTTAAACCTATGGCAA
This sequence comes from Zeaxanthinibacter sp. PT1, assembly GCF_028464225.1. Classification (GTDB taxonomy): domain Bacteria; phylum Bacteroidota; class Bacteroidia; order Flavobacteriales; family Flavobacteriaceae; genus Zeaxanthinibacter. The sequence continues at coordinate 242,770 of NZ_JAQPCN010000004.1, read as the reverse complement.
GAACTACGGTTCCCCCAAAAAAAACAATTGTGAAAAAGATGAACTATTTAGCCGGGTTCCTGCTGGGATTCGGGTTGCTCCTTACAGGGTGCAGTAAAGATGATGACGGTGTTACAAAGCCGGACGGTCCGGACCCGGATGCGGCCAACCTGGATGTACAGGATTTTATGTACAAGGCCATGAACCTCTGGTACTTCTGGCAGGGTGAAGTGGATATCCTGGCCGATGGCGCTTTTTCCACGGACGCTGAGTATACTGCCTTCCTGGATGCAAACCCTAACCCCGAGACCTTTTACTTTGACGTATTATTATTCTCAGAAGACCGTTTTAGTTTCCTGAGCGAGGATTATAAGGAACTTACCCAGAATTTATCCGGAATCTCCCAGAATAACGGGATGGAATTTGGCCTTGTAGCATTTTCAGGTAGTGATGATATTTTTGGTTATGTCCGTTATATCATTCCAGGTTCCGATGCTTCAACGAAGAACATCGCGAGAGGGGATGTTTTCATTGGCGTGGATGGCGTTACGCTGACAAGGAATAATTATACTGAATTGCTATTTGGGGATAACGCAACCTATACCCTGACCATGGCCAATATCACGGATGGGCAGATCAGCGCTAACGGTGAAGAAGTTACCCTGACCAAAGAAGAAGGATTCCAGGAGAATCCTGTTTTTATCACCAAGACCTTTGATGTCAGCGGCACCAAGATTGGCTACCTGATGTACAACGGATTCACCAATGAATTTGACGAGCAGCTGAACGAAGCTTTTGGTCAACTGAAGGCCGACGGGGCTACGGAACTGATCATAGATTTCCGCTATAACAGCGGAGGTTCTGTAAATTCCTCAAGACTGCTGTCCAGCATGATCTACGGAACCAACACTAACGACCTTTATATCCGTCAGCGCTGGAATGCCAAGATACAGGAGGCTTTCAGCCCCTCAGACCTCGAAGACTATTTCGCGGCTACTACCGGGAGCGGAACTCCTATTAATACCTTAAACCTCAGTAGGGTATATGTACTAACCACCAACAGTACGGCATCTGCCAGCGAATTAGTAATCAATGGATTAGACCCTTATATCAATGTGATACAGGTAGGTACTACCACCAGGGGGAAGAATGAATTCTCCCTGACCATGGTGGATGATCCCAACAGACAGGGAGCACCATACATATATACTCCTTCCAGGGAAAACAATATCAACCCGGATAATTCCTGGGCCATTCAGCCATTGGTAGGAAGAAACGAGAATTCGGTCGGCTTCTCTGATTATACTGCCGGCTTTGCGCCTGAGATCGAGTTACAGGAAGATCTTGAAAACCTGGGAGTATTGGGAGAACTGGATGAGCCTTTGCTCGCGAGGGCCATTCAGGAAATTACCGGTGCCGGAGCAAAGTTCGATTTTACGGTAGACATGCCTGCAGAGGCTTTTACTTCTAGCAAAATGTTCAGTCCGCTTAAGGACAACATGGTCCTGGACAAGGATTTCTACCTGCCCGAGATACAATAATATCGTCTACAAATATAAGTAAAACGGCCCGCAATAGCGGGCCGTTCTTTTCGCTACAGGTCAAGGATAAATCCAAGCCGTATATTCTGTCCCCGGGTACTAAAGCCGATCACTTCTGTATAGTCGGCGTTCAGGATGTTCTCGGCATTGAGGAAGATTTTAAGCTTTCCCGGCATCACTTCCCTCGAGGCATACAGGTTTACCAGGGAGAACGGATCCAGTTCCACATCGGTAAAGGTGCTGAAATCCGTGTCTTTTCGTGTCCCGGTGTACGCATACCTCAGTGAAATCAACCCCTTGTCCGAATAACGGTAATCCACATTGGCATTCAGCTTGTGCTTAGGGATACGGATAGCATTATCACCGCTGCGTTCGGTAAAGGTGTAATTCCCACTTACATTCCATTGTTCCGAAGCCAGCCAGGAAAGCTCCAGCTCCACTCCCTGGGCTTTGATCACCTCCCGGGAATTGTTATAGACAAAAGCTACATTGTCAAAAAACACGAAATTCTCCTCTTCCCGGTTAAAATAGAGCCCGGAGATGCGGAAGCGATCCGATGCAGCCCACTCCAGCCCTCCTTCGAGGGTCCTGTTGGTTTCAGGTTCCAGGTCCGGGTTAGCCCCGAATGCCCCGAAGAGCTGGGAGAGGGAAGGCGTGATATACGATGTAGCCCAGGAAGCCAGTAGTTTTACGTAGCCTTCTCCCGTGGATATGGAATATGAAGGGTTCAGGTTGTAAACCAGCTGCTCTCCGTATTCAGAGTGGGTATTCAGCCGGATACCTGCGTTAAGGTTCAGCCCCGATCCGGATATGTATACGGCATTCAGGTAGGGATCCAGCAGTGTAAAAGAAGGGCTTTCTTCCAGGTCTGCCTTTTCCCGGTTGTAATTAACACCCAGGAGCGTATAGAATTTGTCATTGAAAGTGTATTTGTTGAAAGCATCAATAACCCAGGTCTGCCCGCTGAAAGTACCCGGGAATGCGCTGATATTCTCCGAATCAAATTCGGATACAGCGGCATTGATATTCACTTCCCCCTGATCATAACCGAAGACTGCAGCCAGCCCTGCCCTTTTCTGTTCGCTGCGAAACTGGTATGGCGCATCGAGCAGGCCAAAAGACTCGTCGTAATCCGATCGTAATTTAGTCTGGTTCCCATAGACCCTGATGTGGCTATTTGAAGACCATTGATAGCCCAGGCCCAGCCTGGCCTGGAAACGGGAGAAGATATCTTCTTCATTTCCCGGGGTGACCAATGAGGAAAGGTTTTCTGAAAAGGCATTGGAAAAATCAGCAGTATAACTAACATTTCCTGCTGTTCCTCCTACTCGAGCGCTATTTGAAAATTCGGAGATATTGTACTGTTGCTTCTCCTGGGACTGGTTGGTCCCTATACTACTCTCAAAATGCCCGCTTAGCGGTTCCCCTGAGGCTTTTTTGGTCGTAATACTTATCACCGCCGTAGCGGCATTAGACCCATACAAGGTACTGGCAGCTCCCTTAATAATTTCTAAGGAAGCGATATTATCCGTACCCAGGTAACGCAGGTCGTATTCCTGGGCAAATGATGAAGGATCGGATACTCGAACCCCGTCGATCAGGACCAGCACCTGCCGCCCGCGACCACCCCGGGCATAGACGCCCAGTACTTCGCCCGGCCTTCCCCGGCTTCCGGCGATCTCCAGCCCACTAAGGGTATTGATCACTTCGGCCACGGAACGTCCCGTATATTTTTGCAACTCTTCCGGGCCTATACTAATCACGGTCTTTCCGGAATACTCCCTTTTCAGGGCAAATCGACTGTCGCTTACAACAACCTCATCCAGGATTTCCACGGCAGTAGAATCCCCGGGAATTTGCTGTGCCCATGCACAGCTGAACGCCATTACGGCGCCACAAAAGAAAACATGTCTTTTGTTCATTTTTAAATTGAATTAAACGGGCGTATGGATATGTGACCATACCTAAACTTTTTCCCGAAGTTTATAGATAATTGATTTTGAATAAGGCAGGTCTCCTGGCTTGCGTCCTGTCTGCATACCTTCCCGCCATTAAACTGGCAGTGGTGTTGAAGTTGCAGCAGGCATTCCCTGAACAGGGAACAGAGCTTACAGTTGCGGGAACAGCTCCGGATTTTACAAGGCATTATACCTCATCTCACCGGATTCCCTTTTAATCCCAATACTTAGAAAAATATTGAGAACCAATATTCGGCAGCCAAGGTAAACAATTTTGTTCAACTTTTTTTTAATCTTACTTTTGGTACCGATCTACATATACCACTTTGAAAAGACTCCTGTTCCTCTCCGCTATCTTCTGCCTGATTTCCTGCAAAACGGAAAAAAAGGAAAATGATTTACCACAACAAGAGCCTCAAAACACCAACCGTATCACCTATGCATCCGGTTTATCGATCAGCCAGGACAGCAACGGCATAAGTCTTTTAAAGGTGAACTCCCCATGGCCAGGGGCCGAAAAACCGTTTCGTTACCTGCTGGTACCGCGAGAGCAACTGGCCTATACCACTTTTGACCGCGACGCTTACGACGCCATTATCGCTATCCCCGTTGAGCGGATCGTTGTGACCTCTACCACCCACATCCCTGCCTTGGAATCTCTGGGTGTCATCGATCGATTGGTGGGCTTCCCGGAGACCCGTTACATTTCCTCGGAGGCGGCAAGAAAACGTGTAGATGCCGGCGAAGTAACCGATGTTGGCAGTAACGAAGCCGTGAATACCGAAAAATTACTGGCCCTGCAACCGGACCTGGTTGTGGGTTTCTCCATAGATAACCAGAATAAGGCCTATGACGTGGTCCAACGCTCAGGGATCCCTGTGGCCTATAACGGGGACTGGACAGAGAACTCCCCCCTTGGTAAGGCGGAATGGATCAAATTCTTTGCTCCTTTTTTCGGTAAAGAACAGTTAGCAGACAGCATTTTTAAAAGCATTGAAAAAGATTACCTGGAGGCCAAAAAACTGGCCGCCAATGCCCCGGAACGCCCTACGGTACTGTGTGGTGCGCTTTATAAAGACATCTGGTACCTGCCCGGTGGCAATAGCTGGATGGCCCGCTTCCTCGAAGATGCCAATGCCAACTACCTCTGGAGCGATACTTCGGACAGTGGCAGCCTTTCCCTCAGTATAGAGAGTGTCCTGGACAAAGCCAAAGATGCTGACAGCTGGGTATCCCCATCGCAGTATACGAGTTATACCGAGATGCAGGAGGCAAACCGCCATTACAGCCAGTTCAGTGCATTCCGGGAAAAACAGGTATTTACCTTTGCCCGGACTACAGGTCCAACCGGTGGGCTTTTATATTACGAACTGGCGCCCAACCGCCCGAATCTTGTTTTAAAAGACCTTATATCTTTACTTCATCCCGGCTTACTGCCTTCGCATGAGCCCTTTTTCTTTAAACCCCTGGCCGATTGAACCCTAAAAAATCATACCGCCTGCCCTTTCTACTGCTGGCACTGCTCTTGCTCGTCGCATTCTTTCTGAATACGGGCCTGGGTTCTGTGACCATACCATTAAAAGATACCTTTAACGCAATTATAGGAGGTACCGTTGCTGAAGATTCCTGGCGTTATATTATCTGGAATTACCGGCTGCCCAAAGCTTTTACAGCCATTCTTGTAGGTGCCGGGCTTTCGCTGAGCGGACTGCTGATGCAGACCCTGTTCCGCAACCCCCTGGCAGGTCCTTTTGTACTGGGTATAAGCTCCGGTGCAAGCCTGGGTGTAGCCCTGCTGATCATGGGTTCAGGGCTTATTTCGGGTTGGGTGGGCAGTCTGCTGATCAATGACGTTACATTAGCTATTGCTGCAAGTGCAGGCAGTTTCCTGGTCCTATTGGCGGTATTAGGCGTCGCGGCACGGATCAAAGACACCATGGCCCTGCTGATCATCGGGCTGATGTTCGGGAGTGTAACTACAGCCGTGGTTACCGTACTATCTTATTTTTCTAATGCCGAGAAACTACGGCAGTATATCTTCTGGTCCTATGGCAGCCTGGGCAACCTGTCCTGGCCCCAACTGGGATTGTTGGGAGTTATTCTGATGCTGGGTATAGCACTCAGTATTATTTCTATAAAACCTTTAAATGCCCTGCTCTTAGGGGAACATTACGCTCGCAGCATGGGTACTTCTCTACAGCGATCCCGGTATATCATTATTGGAGCTACGGGTCTTTTAGCCGGGGCCGTAACAGCATTTGCAGGGCCTGTCGCCTTTATCGGTTTGGCTGTACCCCACCTGACCCGGCAGATCTTTGACACCACTGATCATAAGGTCCTTGTCCCTGCAGTGATTCTCTATGGTGCTATCCTCTTATTGCTCTGCGATACCCTGGCGCAGCTTCCTTCCTCCTCCTATGTGTTACCTATCAATGCTATCACCTCTATCATCGGGGCACCTGTGGTCATCTGGTTGCTGGTTCGTAAACGTAAAATGATCTTCTGATAGTAGTAAGCGTGTTGCCTAAAGGGGAGCTGCATCCCAACATTTAAACGTATTTTTGTCCTGTACCATGAACAAGAAAGCGAAAACAAATGCCTTAGAAGTCCTGGAACTGGCGGTCGGTTACACTGAAAAACAGGGAGATAAGATCGTCGCAGAAGCTATTTCCTTTGAATTGCATTCCGGGGATTTCGCCGCTATTGTCGGGGTAAACGGTATCGGGAAATCGACCTTGTTACGTACCCTGGGACAAGTGCAACCCCCATTATCGGGAGAAGTACGCCTTAGGGGGAAGAACCTGGATACGTACAGGAACCGGAAACTGGCAGAAGCTATTAGCCTTGTACTAACCGAGCCGCTGGCCACTAAAAATCTCACCGTCTGGGAATTGGTACAATTAGGCAGGCAGCCATACACCAATTGGATCGGTACACTGGAGGCCAGGGACAGGAAAAAGATTTCGCAGGCACTGGCCATGGTCGGCTTGGAAAGTTCGCACGCCAAGAAATGCTACGAACTCAGTGATGGCCAGATGCAAAAAGTGCTCATCGCCCGCGCTTTGGCTCAGGACACGCCGCTGATGCTGCTCGATGAACCAACTACCCACCTGGATCTCTACCACAAGGTGCAGATTCTGAAACTGCTGCAGCGCATCTCCCACGAAATGGACAAGACCATCCTTTTTACTACCCATGAGGTTGACCTGGCCATTCAGCTCTGCGATCGAATGCTGATCCTGGACAACCGGGAAAATTCCTTTGGAGCTCCCTGTGAACTGATAGAGCAAAAGCGCTTTGAGTCCCTGTTCCCCGGAGATCTTATCTCCTTTGATCCGAAGACCGGGAATTTTAAGATTGTATCCTAATACAATACAACGCTATTTTACCTGCAAACTCCTATCTTTACCCTAGCAAACAATCCGCTGATGGATCCGACAACTATTTATTTCTTAATTGCCCTAATCACCCTTATTTCGGGTTATTTCCTGGGAAATTATATCCAGGCCTTAAAGACCAAAAGCAGCCAGAGCGCCCTGGTAGAACGGGAACAGCAATTGCGTTACGCCCTGGGAGAAGCGGAGAAACGCGCAGAACAGCAATTGAACGAGATCCGGGAATTGCGGATACAGAAAGAACAACTGGGCATTCAGAATACCCGCTACGAGTCAGACCTGGTCAACCTGGAACGAAAGAACCAGGAACAACAACAGGAAGTCGCCCAGTTGCAGGAGAAATTCACCAAGGAATTTGAGAACCTGGCCAACAAGATCCTGGACGAAAAAAGTTCCAAATTCACCGAACAGAACAAGGAAAATATCAAGAACATACTGAGCCCGCTTCAGGAAAAGATCCTTCATTTTGAAAAGAAGGTAGAGGACAGTCAGAAAGAGAATATCAGCATCCATTCTGCCCTGAAAGAACAACTGCTTAACCTGCAGAGCCAGAACCTGAAAATTACCCAGGAAGCCGAAAACCTGACCAAAGCACTGAAAGGAGATAGTAAGATGCAGGGGAACTGGGGCGAATTGGTCCTGGAGCGTGTCCTGGAAAAGTCAGGCCTGGAAAAGGATCGCGAATATACCGTACAACAAAGTTTCCAGAACGAAGATGGCAGGCGGGTATTACCCGATGTCATTATCCACCTGCCCGATGGTAAGAAGATGGTAGTGGATTCAAAGGTATCCCTGACGGACTACGAGCGTTTTGTAAATGCCGAAGAAGAGGATAGGGAGCGATACCTGAAAGCCCATATCAACTCCCTGACCAGGCACGTAGACCAACTATCGGCCAAAAAATACGAGGACTTATACGAAATGGAGAGCCCTGATTTTGTGTTGTTATTCGTCCCCATAGAAACTGCTTTTTCTATCGCCATCAACAGCGATTCCTCTATTTACAATAAAGCTTTTGAACGCAATATTGTAATCGTTACCCCTTCTACCCTGCTGGCCACCCTGAGAACAATAGACAGCATGTGGAGCAATGAAAAGCAACGCAGAAATGCCATTGAGATCGCCAGGCAGGCCGGCGCTCTTTATGATAAGTTTGAAGGTTTTGTCTCTGACCTGACCAAAGTGGGTAAAAAAATGGAAGATGCCCGTACGGAATACCGTGGAGCCATGAATAAACTGGTTGAGGGGCGTGGAAATATAGTTACCAGCATCGAGAAATTGAAGAGGATGGGTGCCAAAGCCAAGAAATCTTTACCCGAAAACCTTCTCAAACGTGCCGGTGAGCAGGAAGAGGAAGAAGAACAAGAAGTCCGTAAACTAAACTTATGAAAAAAGCCCTGGGAATTTTCCTCATCGTCCTGTTTGCCCTGATGGCAGCCATATACGCTTTTATCTATTTTGTGCCCTACAGTGAGGGAGTACGCTCCGGTGAGCTGATCAAGATCAGCCGCAAAGGGGTGATCGCCAAGACCTGGGAAGGGCAAATCAGCCAGGGCATCTCCGGTGCACAGATCTTCAGCTTCTCCGTTCTGGACCAGGAACAGGATGTGATTCAGAAACTCAGGGAATACCAGGGCGAATATGTAAAACTCGAGTACACGGAACGCTACGCCACCTTTTTCTGGCTCGGCGACACCAAGTATTTTATCACCTCGGTAGCATTAGACAGTTCACCGCATTTTAGAAGATAAACATGAAAGATTTTAAGACGGTTAAAGAAACCAGGGTCTCCCTGACAGAACTGATGCTTCCCTCCCATTCTAATTTCGGGGGCAAGGTTCATGGCGGCTATATCCTGAACCTGATGGACCAGATCGCTTTTGCATGTGCATCAAAGCACTCACAGAGTTATTGCGTCACCGCTTCGGTAAACCGGGTAAACTTCCTGAACCCCATAGAAGTAGGCGAATTGGTAACCCTCAAAGCTTCGATCAATTATACCGGCAAGACCTCTATGGTAGTTGGGGTGCGGGTAGAGTCGGAGAACATTACCACGGGGAAAAGGAAGCACTGCAATTCTTCCTACTTCACCATGGTCGCCAAAGATGGCGAAGGCAATAACATACGGGTCCCGGGCCTGTTGATCGAAGATGCAGACAGCGTGCGACGTTTTGCCAGGAGCAAATTCTACAAGGAACAGGCCCATGACCGCGGGAATAAGTTTGAACGTAAAGGGTTTGATATTACGGAGTACCTTCCACTGATCGAAGGTGAGAACGTCAGCCTTAAGCTGCGCTGATCCCCGAGGCAGCCGCCTTATCCAGGAACCAGAACAATTTTCCGTCTGCAGGCTGTACCCTGTAGGCCGGGTATGATGTATACCCTCCCTTTTTCTCTAAGATCTCTTCTACTTTTTCTGCCTTATTAGCCCCTGTCACCAGGAATGTGACAATCGCCGCATTGTTGATAATCTTTCCGCTGAGGCTGACACGGTTCTGCCCGCTTTCGGGATGGTCGGCCACTACGCAGGGCTCTTCAGCATCCCAGAGCTCCATCTGGTGCGGAAAAACAGAAGCGGTATGCCCATCATCCCCCATTCCCAGCATAAGGAGGTCAAATCTCGGCAACTCGTTAGCCTGTGGTAATTTCTCTTCGAGGAAACGGCTGTATCTCCAGGCCTCCTGGGAAGGGATATCTTCCCCCCGGATACGATGAACATTTCCTGAGGGAATATCGATCCCGGATAGCAGGTGTTCTTTGGTCATCCGATAATTACTCTCCGCATCCGTAGGCGGCACACAACGTTCATCGCCCCAATACAGGTGTACCCCTGACCAATCGATGTCTTTATACTTATCCGTGGCCAGGAGATCAAATACCCCCTGCGGGGTACTTCCCCCGGAAAGGGCAATATGGTACATCTTTTTCTGCTTCAGCTCTTCCTGCAAAAAATCACAGAAAGCCTTTGCAACATCTGCCTTTGAATCGTATATCTTTAATTCCATTATTCTTATTATTTAATTACACAGAACCCGGGGTCATCCGCCAGTTGCGCACCGGGATTCCGCCACATATATAATCCGTCTATAAGTTCGTCTGCGTTCTTCGGGCCCCAGACCCCTGCAGAATAACCGTAGGTGACCACGTCCTTTCCGTTCTTCCAGTAGTCCAGTATAGGGTCTACGAATTCCCAGGCGGCCTCTACCTCATCTGCACGGGCATAAAGGGTGGCATCACCCTGCATGGCATCCAGCAGCAATCGCTCGTAGGCCGTCATGACATTCGTCTCGTTTAAACTGGAATAGTAGAAATCCAGGTTGGTCCTTTCTACCTTGAACCCCTGCCCCGGTACTTTTACCCCGAACTTGATCAGTATACCTTCATCGGGCTGTATCCTGATGATAAGCTGGTTATCTTTATTGGTGATGCCCGCTGAGTCTTTGAAGATCTGGTGGTGAGTAGATTTAAAATGTATAACGATTTCTGTCACCTTGGTAGGCATCCTTTTCGCCGTCCGGACGTAAAAAGGAACATCTTTCCATCTCCAGTTATCGACAAAGAACTTAATGGCTGCATAAGTCTCCGTGGTCGAATCAGGGTCTACACCTTCCTCCTCACGGTATCCTTTCACCTTTTCACCATTGATCTCTGCCGAAAGGTATTGTCCACGTATGGTATGGTTATGAATGGTCTGGTGATCCCTCATGACCCGAAGCGATTTCAATGCTTTAACCTTCTCATTCCTGATCTCCTCGGCCTGGTCCCCGATTGGGGGTTCCATGGCTACCAGTGAAACAATCTGCAGCAAGTGATTCTGGAACATATCGCGCAGCGCTCCGGACTTATCATAATATCCCCCGCGTTTTTCAACGCCCACACTTTCTGCGTTAGTGATCTCTATATGGTGAATATAATTACGGTTCCACAAGGGTTCAAATATACTATTGGCAAAGCGGGTCACCAAGAGGTTTTGTACCGTCTCTTTACCCAGGTAATGATCTATTCGGTAAATTTGATTTTCTTTAAAATACCGGTGCAGTGCGTTATTCAGGGATCTCGCCGATTCCAGGTCGTAACCAAAAGGTTTTTCAACGATAAATCGTTTCCACCCCTCAGTCTCATCGGTCAGACCTTTCTCGCAAAGATTTTTGGCCACCACCTCGTAGATGTTGGGTGGGGTAGAGAGATAGTAGATGTAATTGTTATCCGTACCGTACTTGGTGTTCAGGTCAGAAATACGGTGTGCAAGGTTGGTATAGTCGGTATCGTAAGAATTGCCGAGATCCTCGTAAAATATCTTATCAGCGAATTTCTTTACATATTCCTTCTCTTCCTTTCCCAGCTCCTCCGCCAGGTAGCTGCTGTCTTCAACCACCTTCTTTCGGAAGGACACATCCGTCAGATCACTCCGGCTTACCCCCAATACCACGAACTTATCGGGGAAGTGATCATCCTTATAAAGATTGAACAGGGCCGGGATTAATTTCCTGGCTGTCAGGTCTCCCGATGCCCCGAAGATGATTAACATTTGATTGGAAGTCTTATTCATGCAATGCTTTTTTATATGATGGTAAACCAATGCTCCAGAATTGGGAAAGAAGGCCGCAAGGAACAGATAATTTGGTTACTTTTGATATTCGCCAGACTAAGATAAAGTTATTTTGGTTTCTTTAGGGAGACTTCCCGGGCAAAGCGGCAAAAATGTATTGAAACAAGAACATTATGAATGAAAACACGTATGATTTTGGACTGATAGGACTAGGAGTGATGGGCAGGAACTTTATCCTGAACGTTGCCGACAACGGATTTACCGCTTTCGGTTACGACCTGGACGCCGGGCAGGTCCAGGCCTTACAGGAAGAAGGGGGAGACCGATCTAAGGTAGATGCTACCACAGACCTGTCAACCTTTGTAAATTCACTTTCTTCACCCAGAAAAATCATGCTGTTGGTACCTGCAGGTAAAATCGTCGATACGGTAATCGGCAATTTACTTCCGCACCTGGAGCAGGGCGATATCATTATAGACGGTGGAAATTCTTTCTTTACCGATACGGACCGGCGAGAGGCATATCTCAGCGATAAAGGCATTAATTTCTTTGGTGCAGGAGTTTCGGGTGGAGCCAAAGGTGCCCGCAGGGGCCCCAGTATCATGCCGGGTGGTTCTAAACAAGGGTACAGCGAAGTAAAACCCATATTTGAAGCCGTAGCCGCCAAATTTGAAGGAGAGCCCTGCGTAGCCTATTTAGGGCCTAAATCGGCAGGAAACTACGTTAAAATGGTCCATAACGGCATAGAATATGGGATGATGCAGTTGACTTCAGAAATTTATGACCTGCTGAGGAAAGCGGGTGGTATGAACAATGAGCAACTCCACCAGACCTTTTCCGAATGGAACCGGGGCAGGTTACAATCGTTCCTCGTAGAGATCACAGCCCAGATCTTTGCCCAGAAAGATGAGCTGGGTGAAGGGTCATTAGTGGATAAGATCCTCGATAAAGCCAAGCAGAAAGGAACAGGAAAATGGACCTCTCAGAATGCCATGGACCTGGGGATACCTATCCCGACCATTGATATAGCTGTAAGTATGCGCGAGATCTCTGCGCTAAAAGACCAGCGGGTAGCGGCAGATAAGGTCTATAATCGCCCGGAAATTCAGCCAATGACAGAAGGTGCTTTGGAAGAGTTGGCCGAAAATGCACTCTATTTTGCATTCATTATGACCTATGCCCAGGGAATGCACCAGTTAGCGGAAGCTTCTAAAGAATACGGGTATGAATTAGAGATGGCGACCATCGCCAAAATATGGCGGGCAGGATGCATCATCAGGGCAGGACTACTCGAGGATATTTCCAATGCATACGCTGCAGATAAAAATCTGGTTAACCTGTTGATGTCTGCACAGTTCACGGATAAAGTACATTCTACAGTAAATGCCGCCAGGACCCTGGTAAGCTATGGTGCTTTAAACGGAATTCCATTGCCCGGTTTGTCCAACGCACTTACCTATTTTGACGCATTTACTTCGTCCAGGTTACCCCTGAACCTCATACAGGCACAACGAGATCATTTTGGGTCGCATACTTATGAACGTACAGACAGGGATGGAATTTTCCATACCGAATGGGAAGGATAGTCAGAAATTGAAGACACGGCTCAGGTTAAAGCCAAAATAAATATCCCCCTCGCTCCAATCCCCGGTGGCGTTACCGAGGAAACCACTCTCAAAAGTGGGCTGAGCATTGGTAAAGTGTAATTGGAAAACATGGCCGCCGGTTTCTATATCCACACCTATAGAAAGCGGGTTAACGAAGGGTGAACCGTCTGCCCGGTTCAGGTGCCAGCCATAATCCATATTGATACTCCATCGTTTTCCTAATTTATACCGCCCCCCTATGCCAAGTGCATACTGGGAATTTTCCTGTGGTGCGTAAGCAGTATATCCTTCATGGAAATAGGTTGGCATTAATTCCAGGGAGAGTTTATCATTGAATTTCCTGGAAATCAACAGCTGCTGGGTAAAAGAGAGCCGGTCATCGAAACTGACAGGTCTCAGGATCAAGGCTTCTTCCAGGAGCGTATTTACAGCGAGTTGGCTATAGCCTGCCACGGTCACAGGGGTACCTGTCCCCTGGCTGAGCAGGCGGTATTTGAGAGATGCATCATAGGTCTTATTAAAAGAACTCCGGGCTACTGAGACATTTAACCCATCGCTTATCCCGTAGAGAAAATGCAAGCGGGTATTGGCAAAATCCAAACCGAAAAAATCGTCAAAACCATTTTTAATACTTCCAAACCTATGGGCCACGATAAAGTAGAACTCGCGCTTACTAAGCATCTTGGTCGACTCAAAGTTCACGATCTTTAATCCCTTAAAGGCTGCTTCAGCGACTACGCTACTGTCAGTTTTATCGATCTCTGCTAGGAGGTCATCCTGTGCCGCCACGAAAAAAGGAAACGACAACATACAATACAACAAGCATCTTTTCATCTTTATAAACATCTTTACCCTCGTTCGATTAATTTTAAAACCACTATTAAAATTACGAATTATTTCTATCCAACATTGAGCATCCCGAAAATTCAACTAGCTGCGCAAATCCTTATAAATCGATATCTAAGCAACCAAGATAGAAGTGATACATCTTGTTACTGACCTTGTACTTTTCACTATCTTTAATAGTGGACTGGGTTACAACACCGAAAAAAGTGTTTAAAATTTTCTAACTCCTAAATGTTCAGATCATGAAACGACCTCTATACAGGACAGCGATATTATTCATGGGAATCATGTCTGTTGCTTGTTCCAGCAGTGATAATTCAGATGGGGTAATGCCTCCGGATGACCCGGATGGAGGAGCTTTTACATACACCGACGATATTCGCCCGATCATGCAGTCCAGTTGTACAAGCTGCCATGGAAATCCCCCGACGAATAATGCGCCCATGTCCCTGACTACCTTTCAACAAGTGAGGAGCGCAGTGCAGAGCAGGAACCTGCTTGGCAGGATTAACAGCAGTACGAACCCCATGCCGCCAGACGGACGCTTACCGACATCTGCGCGTAACGCCATACAGGCCTGGGTTGATGCGGGATTCCCGGAATGATGAGCAGAATTGTCATAGCATGTTTACTTCTCGGTATGCTCCAAGTGTATGCCCAGGATACCTATGTTACTAATTCCGGTGAAATTACCTTTAATGCTTCTACACCCTTAGAGGATATCAATGCCATTAACACTGCTGTAAATGGTATTTTTAAAAATGATAGCGGTGATATAGGAGCGGTCTTGCTCTTACGGGATTTCCGCTTCAGGAAGAAATTGATGGAAGAGCATTTTAACGAGAACTACGTGGAATCTGAAAAATACCCAAAAGCTACTTTCCGAGGTACACTGCTGGGTTATTCCAAGGATAGTATTACAAAGGATAAGTATCCCCTGGAAGGCATTCTGACCATCCGTGAAATAAGCCGGGAGATCAGTGCCATGGCCACTGTACAAAAAGATAATGATGATTTCTGGCTCCAAACCGAATTCATCGTCAGGCCAGAGGATTTTGATATCAGGGTACCAAGATTATTATTCAGGAAGATCGCCCGCGAGGTAAAGGTCACGGTCGATTTAAAATTAGAACCCTCGGAAAAATAAAACCCCCTGCTCCGTATGAAACAAGGGGTTAGTTCAGCTTTTATTAGCTTTTGTTATTTACTCAGGTACATTTTCCTCCTGGTATAGAGGTCGTAGAATTGATCGTCCTTGAGGTTGTCGATAAACAATATACTCTCACCGGTACTCTTCATTTCCGGCCCGAGATTCTTATTAACATTGGGAAATTTATTGAAAGAGAAAACAGGCTGTTTGATCGCGAACCCTTCCAGTTTTGGATTAAAGTCAAAATCTTTCACCTTTTTCTCCCCCAGCATCACTTTGGTCGCATAATTCACATAGGGTTCCCCGTAGGCTTTAGCGATAAATGGAACGGTCCTGGAAGCCCTTGGATTGGCTTCAATAATGTACACCTTATCATCCTTGATCGCGAACTGTATATTAATCAGTCCCACGGTCTTTAGGGCCAGGGCGATCTTGCGGGTATGGTCCTTGATCTGCTGCATCACGAACTCGCCCAGGTTAAAGGGCGGCAGGGTAGCGTTAGAATCCCCGGAATGGATCCCGCAAGGCTCTATATGCTCCATGATCCCGATGATATACACATCCTCCCCATCGCAGATAGCATCTGCTTCGGCTTCGATGGCACCGTCCAGGTAATGATCCAGTAAAAGTTTGTTGTTCGGGATCTTACGAAGCAGGTCTACCACATGCTCCTCTAATTCTTCCTTGTTGATTACGATCTTCATTCCCTGTCCTCCTAAGACGTATGAAGGTCTAACCAACAAAGGGAAGTTGAGTCTATCGGCAAGAGCCAGGGCTTCATCCGCACTCTCGGCTACGCCGAATTCAGGGTAAGGAATGTCATTATCCTGTAGTAACTTAGAAAAACTACCACGGTCCTCAGCAAGATCCAGGGAGTCAAAGCTGGTACCGATGATCTTAACCCCGTATTTATCCAGCTTCTCTGCCAGTTTCAAGGCCGTCTGTCCTCCCAGCTGTACAATTACCCCTTCGGGTTTCTCATGCAGGATGATATCGTAGATATGCTCCCAGAAAACGGGCTCAAAATAAAGCTTGTCGGCGGTGTCAAAGTCGGTCGACACTGTTTCCGGGTTACAATTGATCATGATGGTCTCGTAACCGCATTCTGCCGCTGCCAGTACACCATGCACACAGCAGTAATCAAATTCGATTCCCTGCCCTATCCTGTTGGGACCTGAACCAAGGACCACGATCTTCTTCCGATCGGTAACCTCGCTGTCATTGGCTACGTATTTCTTCCCGTCTGCAGTTTCAATTTCTTCTTCAAAGGTCGAATAGTAATACGGAGTTACCGCTTCAAATTCGGCCGCACAGGTATCCACCAGTTTGTACACCCTTTTGATATCCAGCGACATCCTCTTTTTATGCACTTCACTCTCGTAGCAATCGAGCATATGTGCAATCTGCCGATCTGCAAAACCTTTCTGTTTGGCCTCGAGCAACAATTCCTTGGGAAGGCTTTCTACCGTATACTTGGAAATTTCCTTCTCCAGGCAGTTGAGTTCTTCGTATTGCTTCAGGAACCACATATCAATCTTGGTGATATCATGGATACGACTCAGCGGGATACCCAACTGTATGGCATCATAAATCACAAATACCCGGTCCCAGCTGGGAACCGTAAGCTTCTGAATGATGGTTTCATAATCGGTGTATCCTTTGCCGTCTGCACCCAGTCCATTTCTTTTAATCTCAAGGGATTGGGTGGCTTTGTGCAAAGCTTCCTGGAAAGAGCGACCAATACCCATTACCTCGCCTACAGATTTCATCTGTAAGCCCAGGGTCCTGTCCGATCCTTCAAACTTATCAAAGTTCCAGCGAGGGATCTTAACGATGACGTAATCCACTGAAGGCTCAAATAAGGCCGAAGTAGACTTAGTGATCTGGTTTTCCAGTTCGTTCAGATGGTAACCGACAGCCAGTTTGGTAGCTACCTTGGCAATTGGATACCCGGTTGCTTTAGAAGCCAGGGCAGAAGACCTGGAAACCCTTGGGTTGATCTCGATAGCAATAATATCTTCCTCGTCATCAGGACTTACCGCGAACTGCACGTTACATCCGCCGGCAAAATCACCGATACTTCGCATCATCTTGATCGCCATATCACGCATACGCTGGAATGTACGGTCTGAAAGGGTCATAGCGGGTGCTACCGTAATAGAGTCCCCGGTATGTATCCCCATAGGATCCATGTTTTCTATGGTACAGATAATCACCACGTTGTCATTTGCATCACGCAGCAGTTCCAGCTCGTACTCCTTCCAGCCGATCAGGGCTTTATCGATCATCACCTCGTGGATGGGAGAAACTTCGAGCCCTATGCTGAGCAGCTCGTCAAAATCTTCCTGCCGGTGTACTATAGAAGCACCTGCTCCCCCAAGGGTATACGAAGCCCTGATCACCAGGGGAAAACCGAATTCCTGTGCAATCTCTTTTCCTTTGAGGAAAGAGGTAGCGGAGGCCTGTGGTGGCATTCCGATCCCGATCTTCATCATCAGTTCACGGAATTTCTCCCGGTCTTCAGTAATATTTATCGCATCGATATCTACGCCGATGATCTCGGTATCAAAATCTTCCCAGATTCCTTTTTCATCGGCTTCTATACAGAGGTTCAACGCCGTTTGCCCTCCCATGGTAGGCAATACTGCATCGATATTCGGGTGCTTTTTCAGCACTTTTATAATCGACTTTGTCGTCAATGGCAAGAGGTATATGTGATCTGCCATTGACGGATCTGTCATGATGGTCGCCGGGTTGCTGTTAATCAGGATGGTTTCAATTCCATCTTCTCTCAGGGAGCGCAGGGCCTGGGATCCGGAGTAATCAAATTCGCAGGCCTGCCCTATAACGATGGGACCAGAACCTATAATCAATACACTTTTTAATTCTTTTCTTTTTGGCATAGTACGGGATTATACAGGGGTAACTACAAAACAAAAAAAAAGGTGCTACTTTTAAAAAGTAACACCTCTTTATTTATGAATATTTATTCATTATTTCTTGTGTCTCGGCTCAGAAGATACAGAAAGTTTCTTTCTACCTTTGGCTCTTCTACTAGCCAGCACCTTTCTTCCATTAACGGATGCCATGCGTTCTCTAAAACCATGTTTGTTCCTTCTCTTCCTTTTCGAGGGCTGATATGTTCTTTTCATTCTGGAAAAATTTTGATGCTGCTGTTATGACGAGGAGACTTCACGTTCCTCAAAATCTGGGCGCAAATATACGAAGACTTTTCGCTTTGCCAAATGGAATTAGAAAATATTTCCGATAGTTTTTATTACTTTTGCGGCTGCAATCAGGCAGTACCCGGACCCCATGATCAGATCAATTTCTATATGCTTTCTTTTTTGCCTTACCAGCCTGGGATTTGGTCAGACAACACTGCAGTATTCCCTGGAGAAAGGTGAGCAGTTTACCATAAGGCAGGAGGCACAGCAGCAGATCATCCAGGATATGCCCCAGGGCCCCCACCAGGTGACGAACACACTCCAAAGTATCATGAAATTTGAAGTGACCGGGCTACAGCAAGACAATTATTACATCACGGTAACATTTAAAGAGCTCAATATTAGCTTGTCCTCTAACCTTCAAGGCACATTATTAGAAGTAAATGCCGGCAATCCCGGGGAAGGCGACCAGGATTCCAATGTATTTCATTCCCTGTTAGAATCACCTATTGAGATAGTAATGTCAAGGACCGGTAATGTTCTTGACGTTAAAGGAGGCGACATAATGATCGATAAAATGGTAGATGCATCAGGCTTGGAAGATGAATATTCCCGGATGCTGATGCAGGCCTCCCTGGAACGTGATTTCGGATCAAAAGCACTTTCAAACAGTTTTAAACAACTGACATACTTTTACCCGGACCGGGCTGTAGAGGTGGGTGATCAATGGTCTAACCAATACCAGGGAAAGATCTCGGCCAGGAATGACTGGACCTTAGAAGAGCTATTGCCAACTAAGGCCACCATACTGGGTAAATCCCGCATCAAAATAAAGATAGACCAGCCAGAGCAGCCTATAGAATTAGAAGGCTTACAGCATACCAGGCTGGTTACCTTGCGAGAATCAGGTTTTGTCCGATCCATGAAAGTGGAAAGCAATTCCAAAGGATACTCCTCCCCTATGGCACTGGGAGAAGTGGCCGTACCTACAAGAATAAAATCAACAATAACCTATATATTAATACAAGACTGACATGTTCAACAAAAACATCAAACTCGTAATAACCGCCCTTATCATTGCCTTTGCCGTTTACCAGTTCATCGAAGGTGAGATCGCTAACGGCATCTTCCTAATTCTTTTTTCCCTGATCTTTGTATTTCTATATTTCAGGAACGAGTTTCTTTTGTTGGCCTTCCTCAGGATGCGAAAACAAGACCTGGCCGGTACGGAAAAATGGCTTAACCGGGTTAAAAATCCTTCATCTGCACTTACCGAGAAGCAAGAAGGATACTACAACTACCTTTTTGGGATCATCTATTCACAGAAAAACCTGACCCAGGCAGAGAAGTATTTTCGTAAAGCACTGAAACTGGGACTGAATATGGACTATGACCTGGCAATGGCAAAATTGAGCCTGGCAGGTATCGCCATGCAGAAAAGACGTAAGAGAGAGGCTCAGACCTTGTTAGCAGAAGCCAAAAAGCTGGACAAGAACAATATGCTTAACGAGCAGATCAAGATGATGCAGCAGCAGATGAAAAAGATCTGATCAGAGTAATGGAGCCCATAAGCGATTAAAGGACTCCTGCAGCTTCCTGCGGATTCCCCGTTCTAACCATCGGTCCAGGTCTACCACATCACAGTCTTCCAGGTCCTTTTCAAACAGCTCTTTCATTTCTTTGGCCTTCTTCCGGTTGTAAAGCAGAGCGTTGACCTCGAAATTGATCGAAAAACTACGGTAATCCAGGTTCGCTGTTCCTATACTGGAGAAGCAATCGTCAACCACCATGGTTTTGGAATGGATAAAGCCCTTGGTGTACCGGAATATCTTAACCCTGGAACTCAACAACTCTTCAATGTAGGAATCTGTCGCGTACTGGGCTGCCCAGGAATCAGATTCGTACGGAATAATGATCCTAACATCAACCCCGCTGCGACCGGCAGTAGATAAGGCCGTCAGCATAGCATTATTCGGGATTAGGTAAGGGGTAGTGATATAGATATAATCCCTGGCCGTGTTAATCGCGGTAAACATGGCTTCCATAATATTCGCCCAATCGCTATCGGGTCCACTGGCGGCGATCTGTACTCCAACCGGGTCATTACAATCCGGTTTGTGTTCCGGGAAAAATTCGTTGATCAACTCCTCCTCTTCGTTATTACAGAAATCCCAGCTCAATAGGAAAGAGGCCTGCAGTGATCCAACCGCCGGACCTTCTATTCGCAGGTGTGTATCTCTCCAGTACCTGGGGTTTTCATAACTGTTATCGTATTTTTTATTGATATTGATTCCACCGACATATCCAACGCTCCCGTCGATCACCACGATCTTTCGGTGATTGCGGTAATTGAGTTTACTCGCAAATTTGGGTAAGTGAACCGGCATAAAGGGAAAATGGGCAATCCCGCTCTGGTTCATTTTCCTTTTGGTGGCTGCCGAGAATTTACTTCCCACATCGTCGTAAAGCAAGCGGACATGGACACCTTCTGCTGCTTTTTCGACCAGGATATCGATTAATTCGCTACCCAGTTCATCATCCAGGAAGACAAAGTATTCCATATGAATATGATCTTTCGCCTTTCTCAGATCCTCCCGTAATCTCTTAAATTTTACCTCCCCGTTTACCAGGATATCCACCTCGTTATCAAAAGTAAGAACGGATCGTTCGTTGTACCGAAGCAGGCTGTGAATCTTAGCAAGTCCCTCTCCGAACTCCTCCTCGAAGTCCTCACGCTCTTCCCTGTCCAGCTTAAAGCGTTTCCGCCAGTTTTTTAATTTGGCATCGTCAAGGAAATATTTTTTTTCAAAGATTTTATTCTTCCTGTAGTCCTGCCCTACAAAATAATAGACCAGCAAACCCAGGAAAGGCAGGGTTGCCAGGGCAAAGATATAAGAGAGGGTTTTTACAGGGTTACTGTTCTTCAGTACAATGAGAATGGAAAAAATGATCACCAGCAGGTAGTTCAATACCAATAATAATTTCCACCAGTGATCTTGAACGTACTGCAGCATCAGGGATTAATCTTGTAGTAACCTTCTTTCGGAATTTCTACATAGTACTTCTTCCTTGAACTATTGTTTAAGTGAGGCTCCCTGAGCCAGGGGTTGTGTCTTTTCAGGATTTTGTAATTGATCCCATAAAGCTTCGCAAACTTTGCGAAATTTGTAACCGGTTCATCCACCTCTACCTCATAGGTAGGCACCTGGGTGTAATAGTCATCCTGCTCCAGTTTAAATCCGTATTTTTCGGGATTACTGAGTATCTCTTTGATTGCCATGATCCGGAAGACGTAACGACCGGTCTCCTGGCCCAACAACAGGTCGTAGTAGTCGTCTACCTCCTGTATCCCCATAAATTTATCAATAGACCCGGTACCGGCGTTATACGCGGCGGCTGCCATGGTCCAGGAACCGTATTTGTTCTTGTATTTCTGGAGGTACTTACTAGCAGCTTCCGTGGCTTTAGTCAGGTGGTACCGCTCATCTACGTTATCGTTTATTTCCAATCCGTATTCCTTTCCGGTAGCCTTCATGATCTGCCAGAAACCTGTAGCCCCTGCAGGGGAAACTACGTTCTGCAAACCGCTCTCTGCCACGGCAAGGTATTTAAAATCATCAGGGATTCCATGACGGGCCAGCATGGGTTCTATTACGGGGAAATATTTGTGTGCCCTCTTGATCAATAAAAGTGCATTGGATTGCCAGTAGGTGTTGACCAGGAATTCCCGGTCTACGCGTTCCATGATTTCCGGGTCTTCCTGGGGTACGGGCTCCCCGGCAAAATTCAGGTCTTCCGGAATGTCTATGGGCGTAATGGTGTAGCTCCTGGCAACATTCTTATCAAGCTGTGGTTTTACATCTTTTTCCGATCTCATCTCCTCGGGATCTTGCTGTTGCACGGCAAAAACAAGGGTGCTGACCAGCAGCACTACTCCCAATCCCATCAGTATATTCTTCAGTAAGCGCATTTTTATTTTTTTTTAGTCTCTCAAAGGTATTAAATAGTCCTACCTATTTTAAAATAATTTCAGGCAGGTTCTCATTGAACCAACGCGCGCGATGTAATATCATTGTATGCGTTCCGCCTTTTACCGTGATACAATCCCCTATATGCTCCTTTGGAAAGACAGCGTCCTTATCTCCATGGATATGGACAACGCCCGGCATACAATCTTTCTGCTGCCAGTTCACGATCTTGTCAATAGACCAGTCCAGGTAATATTTATCGCGTAAGGAGAGGTACTGTTCGTATAATTTAAGGCGTTTAGTAACCGTTTCCCCGAATGCATATTTGGCAAGCAGTTCCACGTTGTTCACCAGGCCGGTGGGCAGTAATTTATGAATACGGGTATACCGGGCCAGCAATAAACGACGGGGTAATTCTCCCTGGTTTTTTACACTGGATACTATTATTATTTTCCGTGGTTCCAGGAAGTGCGCCATTTCCTGCACCAGGAGTCCCCCGAATGAAACTCCCAACAGCACCGGTTTCTCTCCCCGGACCTGCTCAGCCATTTTTTTGGCGTATTCCTGCAGGCTCATACCTCGGTCCGGAACAAACCATTCCAGCCGATGAATTTCAAATGTTTGATCCGGCAGGTTGATATTTTCAAAAATACTGGGGTTTGCTGCCAGACCCGGCATCAGATACACCGGGATACGCGTTTGGGGTATATCGCTCAATATCTTGATTTTACTAGGAAATTAGCATTTTTTTGATTACTTTTGTGCTGGATTTGTAAAAAGATTCGGTTAATAATATAAATACACCACACCCCCTACCAATACCAAAGTTACGATGTTTTTCTATCGTAATTTTTTTTCTGAGGATACACTAAAAATAAACCATATGAATGAAGTAGCAATTAAGGACAACAGCTTCCTGCGTCAATTTGAAACAACAGTTGAAGGTCACTTGGCTAAGATTGAATATTCTTCACAGGAGCGGAAAGTTTTTCTAACCAAATTGGTAGTTCCGGAAGACATTACGAAAGAAGGGTTTACAGAAGATTTTATCAAATCAGTACTACACCACATCCAGGAGCAGAATTTAAGAGTAGTTCCTACCAGTCCTGAGATTGCCGGTTTTCTTCGGAAAAACAGACAATATAAAGAGATGCTGCCTGTCGGCATCCGGATCTGATCTTAGCAACCTCCCAACCGGGAGGTTTTTTTATACCGCTTTTGCATGCTTACGCGCAAACTCGAACCTGACTAAACCGTCTTCATCGATGCTGTCCAGAATAACTTCGTGAAGGGTATTGACCAGTGCAGGATCCCAGGGTGCTTTCACCTTGACGTAATTCTCGGTAAATCCGTGTATATATCCTTGCTTATTTTCTCCTTCAAACAGTACAGTCTGACGGCTTTGCAACTGGCTCTCGTAAAAAGCACGACGCTTTTTGACCGATAGACCCCTCAGCATTTTACTCCTTTTGGCCCTGACCTTCTTAGGCACCGGGTTTTCCATGTTGGCAGCCAACGTATTGTCTCGCTCAGAATAGGTAAATACGTGAAGGTAAGAGATATCCAGTTCGTTCAGGAAATGATAGGTTTCCAGGAAATGCTCATCCGTTTCTCCCGGGAAGCCAACGATCACATCTACACCTATACAGGCATTGGGCATAACCTGCCGGATCCTTGAAACGCGATCCGTATAGAGATCTGTAAGGTAACGACGACGCATTCTTTTCAGGATACTATCGCTTCCACTCTGTAACGGGATATGGAAATGCGGCACAAATGTGTCGCTCTCCGCTACAAAATCTATGGTTTCGTTCTTTAACAGGTTAGGCTCTATAGAAGAGATACGCAGCCTGTGAATACCATCTACGGTATCCAGGGCTTTTACCAGGTCCAGGAAGGTATGATCATGTTTCTTATTCCCGAATTCGCCTTTTCCGTAGTCTCCTATATTTACGCCGGTCAGTACAATCTCCTTGATCCCCTGGGAGGCGATCTCCGAGGCATTCTTTAAGACATTGGGTAAGGCATCACTCCGTGAAATTCCACGGGCAAGCGGGATGGTACAATAGGTACACTTATAATCACAACCATCCTGCACTTTCAGGAAGGCACGGGTCCTGTCCCCGATAGCGTAACTACCGATGTACTGGTCTACCTCCTCTATCTCGCAGGCATGGATCTCCCCGAAATCATTTTTACTGAGATCGTTAATGTAATCTGTGAGCTTAAATTTTTCTGATGCACCCAGGACCAGGTCAACGCCATTTACCGCGATCAATTCTTCGGGCTTCAATTGGGCATAACAACCAATAGCCGCGATAAAGGCATCGGGATTTGCCTGCTGCGCCTGCTTTACGATCGTCTTGAAACGCTTATCGGCATTCTCTGTCACAGAACAGGTGTTGATCACGTACATATCTGCCGGATCGTCAAAAGATACCTTCTCAAAACCCTCTTCCGTAAAGCCACGGGCAATGGTGGAGGTTTCTGAAAAATTCAGTTTGCAACCAAGGGTATAAAAAGCGACTTTCTTCTTCAAATTCTGATGCTTTTCCGATTTAAGGACTGCAAATATACCACCTTTGTTCCGAAGGAAGAAGGCAGGAGAACCCTTAATCCTTCCTAATGAGCAGCAGGGCAGTACTTAAGACTCGTCTTTCCTGTATTTCCGGGTCTGCTCAAAAACAGCCTGCAGTATCCGCGCTTCTATATCTGAGAACTCCATATTTCTCCTGGCCATCACTACCTTGGCGGTTTCAAAAGCTTTCTGGGTCTGGTACGTAGTAAAACCGGAGGCACCTCCCCAGCTGAAACTGGGCACAAAGTTCCGTGGGAACCCGGCAGAGAATATATTGGTGCTCACTCCTACTACAGTCCCTGTGTTGAACATGGTGTCTATTGCGGATTTGCTGTGATCACCCATCATCAGACCACAGAACTGCAAGCCTGTCTGCTGAAAACGCTCTGTATTGTAGTTCCAGAGTTTAACCATGGCGTAATTATTCTTAAGGTTAGAGGTATTGGAGTCTGCACCTATATTACACCATTCTCCCAGCACAGAGTTACCCAGGTATCCGTCATGTCCCTTACTGGAATAACCGAATAGTACGGAATTGCTGACCTCCCCGCCTAATTTGCAATAAGGTCCGGCGGTTGTTGGTCCGTAGATCTTAGCACCCATTTTCACAACGCCGTGCTCCCCCAATGCGAAACCTCCGCGGATATTACAGCCCTCCATGACCTCGGCATCCTTCCCGATGTAGATGGGTCCTTCAGTTGCATTCAGTATACTGAATTCTACCTTGGCTCCTTCTTCCAGGAAAATCCGCTCAGGGTTAATTAGTCCGTTGGTTTTAGAGATCGCTGCACTTTTGCGATCCCGGGTAAGCATCTCAAAATCGGCCTCGAGGGCCTTCCCGTTCAGGGAAAAGATATCCCATGTATTCCGCATCCGTATATATTCTGCACTGTACGCTACGGCTTCCATACCTGCTATGGAATCAGCATCTAATACACGGCCGGAACGGTACGCGATGAGTTCATCCCCCTGCCGGAGTACTTGCTGATCACCGAGACCTTTTATGGCTTCTAGGAGCTGCGCATCAGGCAGGACCCCCCCATTGATGAAAAGGTTGTCTCTCTCCAGATGCAAAGGAAACTTCTCCGATAGGTATTCTTCTGTATGGCAAGAGACCGCGGTTTTTAAACGGTGTTCCCATTTCTCCCGGATGGTCAGTATCCCGATCCGTATATCACATACCGGGCGGGTAAATGTAAATGGAAGTAAGGAGCCACGTTCCGGCCCATCGTAAAGAATACAGTTCATGAAATAATTTTGGGATAAAATTAAAAAAATAACGCCCCCGATGTTCTATCGGAGGCGTACATTCTTTAGGAATTAAATAGTAATCCCTTATTTCTCTTCAGATTTAGCGTCAGCCTCAGTAGCTTTAGCGTCTTCTTTCTTGAACTTCTGGTACTTGCTCTTGAACTTATCAATTCGTCCAGCGGTATCGATCAATTTCGACTTACCAGTGTAGAAAGGATGCGATGTTCTTGAGATCTCTAATTTCACCAGAGGATATTCAACACCATCAACCGTCAATGTCTCTTTGGTTTCAGCAGTAGATTTCGTTATAAAAACATCCTCGTTAGACATGTCTTTAAACGCTACTAATCTATAATTTTCTGGGTGTATACCTTTTTTCATCGCAAATCTGCTTTAATCTATCAAAAATTTAAGGCTGCAAATGTAATCTTTTTTTGAGGAAACTACAATCTTTATTAAAAAAAAGAAATGAAAAAAAATGTACCTTTAAGCTGTAACAAATGTAAGGGATCAATTACTAACTAACCAACTGATCAAATTAAACATTTATGGAAACCAAACCACCAACCACCGGCAAGTACTCACTAACTTACGGCGCCATCCTGGGTGCCCTGAGCATCATTTTCGCGCTCATGCTCTATTCCATGGATGCGCATACCTCTCGTGAACCTGTAAACCAGATCATTTCTGTAGTAATGTCTGCAACGGTAATCTTCTTCGGGATTTATGGATATAAAAAAGCCAACGAAGGCTTTTTAACCCTGGGAGAAGCCCTGAAGCTAGGCGCAGGTATCTCACTAGTATCAGCCCTTCTCTTTATCGTATACCAGCTTATCCTCACCAATTTCCTGGATCCTGATTTTGCATCCAAAGTGATGGATATTCAAATGGCAGAACTTGTAGAGTCCGGGCAACTTACCGCGGAAGAAGCATCACAACAGAAAGAGATGGGTATGAAGTTCTTCTGGATAGGTTATCCTGTCATCCTGATCATCAGCGTAATTTCCGGCCTTGTCATCGGTTTGATCGGAGGGCTGATTATGAAGAAATCTCGCCCTGCCTATTAAGAAGTAATATTGTACTTTTGGGGAGAAATAGGCGAAAGACATTATGAACATATCGGTAGTTATTCCCTTGCTCAATGAAGAAGAGTCCTTAGAGGAATTACACGATTGGATCGTCCGGGTGATGCACTCCAATCAGTACTCATACGAGATCTTATTTATTGATGACGGAAGTAACGACGGTTCCTGGGATCAGATAGAAACATTGGCCCGGAAGAATCCCTACGTTAAAGGGATTCGCTTTTTAAAGAATTTTGGGAAATCCCAGGCCTTGCATGCAGGTTTCCTCCAGGCAAAGGGAGAGGTGGTCATCACCATGGATGCCGATCTACAGGATAACCCGGAAGAGATTCCCGAGCTGTACGAAATGATCACTGAGGATTCCTTTGACCTCGTATCGGGCTGGAAAAAAGTTCGCTACGATTCGGTTTTCAGCAAGAATCTTCCCTCCAAATTATTTAATTGGGCTGCACGGCGCACCTCTGGTGTCCGCCTGCACGACTTTAATTGCGGACTTAAAGCATTCCGGACAGAAGTGGTCAAGAATATCGAGGTATCGGGCGAGATGCACCGGTATATCCCGGTACTGGTCAAGAATGCCGGTTACCCCAGGATAGGAGAAAAAGTAGTACAACACCAGGCCCGTAAATACGGCCGCACAAAATTTGGAATGGAGCGATTTATTAATGGATTCTTGGACCTCATCACCATCTGGTTCGTGTCCAAATTTGGCCGAAGACCTATGCACCTGTTCGGTGCCCTGGGCGTATTAATGTTCATAATCGGTTTTGGTTTTTCCCTTTACCTGGGTATAGACAAACTATTCATCAATCCTTACGACAGGCTGATCACGGATCGGCCACAATTCTTTGTAGCCCTAACTGCAATGATTATCGGGACGCAATTCTTCCTGGCCGGTTTCCTGGGAGAGATTATACTTAGAAATAAAAAGTCGGGGCCCAATTACAAAGTCATTGAACGCCTGAACCTGTGAATACGGATTGGGGGATCATGTGCTGAAACCCCGGAAATTCAATTTTCTAACGTAATTTTATAGTATTCAATTCCAAAGAAGACCCATGAATTCAATAATAGATACCGCAAAAACCTGGCTTACCGATTTTTTCGACCCCCAGGTGAAAAAAGAAATACAGGACCTTATCGATAAGGACCACGAAGAACTCAAGGAACGATTTTATAAGAACCTCGAATTTGGTACCGGCGGAATGCGCGGTATTATGGGGGTTGGAACCAACCGCATCAATAAATACACCTTGGGCAAGAGCACCCAAGGATTAAGCAACTATTTAAAGAAGGTATACCCAGGAAAGGAATTAAAAGTTGTGATCGCATATGATTGCCGTCACAATAGTGACACTCTGGCTAAAACCGTGGCCGAAGTCCTTTCCGCGAACGGGATTAAGGTTTTCCTGTTTTCTGAACTGCGAACTACCCCGGAATTATCCTTCGCGGTACGTCACCTGGACTGCCAGGCCGGAATAGTGCTAACTGCATCCCATAACCCGCCGGAGTATAACGGTTACAAAGTATACTGGACGGATGGTGGGCAAATCGTTCCGCCCGAGGATAAAGCGATCATCGAAGAAATAGATAGTCTTAAATACGAGGATATCAACTTTAAAGCACAGGATGATCTTATCCAACTGATCAGCAGTGAAGTAGATGATGCCTTTATAAAAGCTTCCGTAAAGAACGGGGATTTTAACGCCCCGGGTAAAGATGATTTTAAGATCGTTTTCACCTCCCTGCACGGTACTTCGATCACCGTAATCCCGGAAGTACTGAAACAGGCTGGGTACAAAAATGTAACGATCATAGAAGAACAGGCTAAGCCCGATGGTAACTTCCCAACCGTTAAATCTCCTAACCCGGAAGAGCCTGAAGCACTGGAAATGGCGTTAGCCAAAGCCAGGGAACTGAATGCCGATATGGTGATCGGTACAGACCCGGATAGTGACCGGCTCGGTATTGCCGTGCGTAACCTGGAAGGCGAGATGCAACTGCTGAACGGGAACCAGACCATGGTGCTGATGACCGAATTCCTCCTTGAGCAAAGGAAGAAACAAGGATTTGATGGGAATGAATTTATTGCTTCCACTATTGTATCCACCCCAATGATGTTAGCCCTGGCAGATGCTTACCAGGTGGAGTGCAAAACAGGGCTTACCGGCTTTAAATGGATTGCAAAAATGATCAAAGACCACCCGGAACAGCATTTTATCGGCGGTGGAGAGGAAAGCTTCGGATTTATGGTGGGTGATTTTGTCCGCGATAAGGATGCGGTAACCGCTACCCTGCTGGCTTGCGAGATCGGGGCCATGGCGAAGGCCAAAGGAAGTTCATTTTACCAAGAGCTTATACAAGCCTATGTTAAATACGGGTTCTACAAAGAGAAACTGGTATCCCTGACTAAGAAAGGGATCAGTGGTGCCGAGGAGATTAAACAGATGATGGTAGACCTGAGGGATTCCCCTTTTAAAACCATTGATGGTTCCGAGGTAGTCAGGATAGAAGACTATAATACCGGGGAAGCCAGGAACATTAAAAGTGGGAAGACCGAAAAACTGGACCTGCCCAAATCCAATGTACTGATCTATGTGTCCGCAGACGGCACCAGGGTTGCCGCCAGGCCCAGCGGTACAGAGCCTAAGATCAAGTTTTATATCAGCACCAATGCCCCCCTGCAGAATGCCGGGGATTTTGAAAAAGTGAGTGCCGAACTCGATGCCAAGATCGACAGGATCATCGCGGAAATGAAAATCAGTTAATGGAGTATTTTAAAAAGATCCTTCGCTTTGCGAAACCATACAGTACTTACGGGTACCTCAATATTTTTTTCAATATCCTGTATGCCTTGTTCAGCGCCCTTTCCTTCGCGGCCCTGATCCCTATGCTGGATGTACTGTTTGACAAAACCCGGAAAGTTTACGAGGCCCCGGTATACACAGGTATAGGTGACCTAAAAACATTTATACAGGATTACCTCAATTTCCAGGTTACCGCCTTTTCCGGCGATGATGATATGAAAGGTCTCATCCTGGTCATTGGGCTGGTACTTTTCCTGTTCCTGCTAAAGAACCTGTTCAATTACCTGGCGATGTATTATATCACCTTTTTAAGGAACGGGGTTCTGAAAGACGTCCGGAATGCCATGTACCGCAAGATAGTAGACCTGCCCGTGTCTTTTTATTCTGAGAAAAGAAAGGGCGATGTGATTGCCCGGATCACCTCGGACGTACTGGAGATACAGCATAGTTTCCTCTCTATCCTGGAGTTGATCGTCAGGGAACCACTGACTATACTGTTCACGATTATCGTCATGTTCTTCATCAGCGTGAAGCTCACCGTCTTTGTTTTCATTTTTATTCCGCTTGCAGGAATGATTATTTCGGCTATTGGGAAATCACTCAAGAAAAAATCAGACCGCGTACAGAAAGAACAGGGTAATTTCCTCTCTATCGTCGAGGAAACCCTTGGTGGACTGCGGGTGATCAAGGCATTTAATGCCGAAGACCGCTTCTACCAGATGTTTAAATCATCCACTACCCGGTTTTTCAGGTTTTCCAATACGCTGCTCAACCGGCAGAACCTGGCATCCCCTACCGGGGAGTTCCTCGGGATCCTGGTCATTGGTGTTTTATTATGGTTCGGTGGTAAAATGGTGTTGGTAGATGAGACCTTAGACGCTTCTTCCTTTATCGCATATATGGGATTGGCTTACAATATTCTTACCCCTGCAAAATCGATCAGTAAGGCATCTTACGGGGTGAAAAAAGGAAATGCAGCGGCAGAAAGAGTTCTGGAGATACTGGAGACAGAAAATCCAATAACGGACCAGGCCACGGCTATTCATAAAGATAGCTTTGAGCAAGCCGTACAATTGGAAAAGGTTTCCTTTAAATACGAGGACGAGTACGTACTGAAAGATTTTAGCCTGGAGGTTCCCAAAGGGCATATGGTAGCATTGGTCGGGCAATCCGGAAGCGGTAAAAGTACGATCGCAAACCTGCTGACCCGTTTTTACGATGTTAACCAGGGAAGCATCCGGATTGACGGTACAGACATCCGGGATCTGGAAAAGAAATCACTTCGACACCTGATGGGACTGGTCACACAAGATTCCATATTGTTTAACGATACGGTGCGGAACAACATCGGGCTGGGGAAAGAACACGCCACGGATGAAGAGATCATAGCTGCTGCAAAGATCGCTAACGCCCACGAATTCATATCCGAACTCCCCAAGGGTTATGAAACGAATATAGGTGATAGTGGCAACAAACTCAGTGGAGGACAGAAACAAAGGCTCTCCATCGCCCGCGCAGTGCTTAAAAACCCCCCGATCATGATCCTGGACGAAGCTACTTCTGCTCTTGACACCGAAAGTGAACGACTGGTACAGGATGCGTTAGAGAAAATGATGCAGAACAGGACCTCCGTGGTGATCGCTCACCGCTTATCAACCATTCAGAATGCACACAAAATCATTGTGATGCAAAGAGGAAAGATCGCTGAACAGGGTACCCACAGTGAACTACTAGCCAAGAATGGTGTCTATAAAAACCTGGTGGAAATGCAATCCCTAAGGGGATAAACCTGTAACCAAGGCCAGGGCTCATTCAGGTGATCGGCTTCTCCAGTGCAGACGAAATACGGAATTTGTCCGTTTTAATGTCACCGGATTAAACCTTTTATAAAAGGGGTTATCTTACTAGTATAACAAACCAAGATTTGATTGCCGAAAAGACCTTAGTAGACCAACTACAGAATAAGGATACCCAGCCACAGGCTTTTGAGGTACTGGTCAGTACCTACAAAGAAAGACTGTATTGGCATATCCGTAAAATTGTCATGGATCACGATGATGCTGATGATGTACTGCAGAATACTTTTATCAAAGTTTTTAAGAATATAGAAGGGTTTAAAGGTGAGAGCAAATTATTCTCCTGGATGTACAGGATTGCCACAAATGAAGCCCTGATGTTTCTGAAAGCAAAATCCAGGAAACTGGGAGTGACCGGCAGCGAATTGCAAGAGCAACTGGCCGAGAACCTCAAGGCCGATGTATATTTTGAAGGAGACCAGATTCAGCTGAAATTACAACAAGCCATTGCCACCTTGCCGGAAAAGCAAAAGCTGGTGTTTAATATGAAATATTTTGAGGAACTAAAGTACGAGGAGATCTCGGAAATCCTGGAAACTTCCGTAGGAGGGTTAAAAGCCTCTTACCACCTGGCCTCCAAAAAAATAGAGGCATTCCTGAAGGAGGATTAAACCTTTTGTCATAAATGGCATCAAAGTATTACACATGAAGAAAAAACCTGAAAATAGCGGTTTTAAAGTACCTGAAAACTACTTTGAATCCTTGGAAGCCAGGCTAAAAGCCCGCATGGAAGATCCCGTTGAAAATATCCCGGGAGAGGCCGGTTTTGCAGTGCCCGAAGGATACTTTGACAGCTTTAATGATCGCTTAAATTCCAGGATGGCGCAGCCCGAACCTAAGGTGATTCGCCTGGAAACATATCGCAAGTACTGGGTGAGCGCTGTATCTGCAGCGGCCATCCTCCTTTTAACTTTCACCCTTTTTATACCTAATGACGATGAGCTCAGTTTTGATGACCTGGCCAAAGGTGATATAGAAGCGTATTTTGAGGGTAAGGAATTAGAGATGGATGAATACGAGATCGCCCAGGTGATCCCCGTAGACGAGTTGGAAGTGCATGAGCTGCTGGAGGAATACATTGATCGGGAACAGCTGATCGATTACCTGGATGATTCCATGGAAGATATTGACGATTTAAATTTTAGTATTGATGAATAAGTTATTTTACATAGGTATGCTTGTGGCCATGCTGATGACTTCTGCCGTATTTTACGGGCAGAACAAACCTGACCGCAACAAACTGAAAGCCCTGAAGGTTGCTTTTTTTACAGAGCGTTTATCGTTATCCGCCAAGGAGGCCGAAGTGTTCTGGCCACTCTACAACGAGTACGAAGAGAAAAAAGAAAGCCTCCGGGAACGAGAAAAGAGTGAAATTTACGAAAAACTGAAACAGGCGGAATCCATTGATGAATCAGAAGCTCAAAACCTGCTTCAGCGTTACCTTGAATTGGAAGAGCGACAAGAGGAACTGGACAAGGAATACTTTAACAGGATCGCCAAAACGATCACCGCCAGGAAAACCCTTATGATGTTCCGCGCAGAATATGAATTCCGTCGCCAACTGATTAAAAGGTACAGCGAGAAACAATCCGGCAGGAGGAATTAACGTTAATTCGACGAACTACACAAAAAAGAAGCCCTGGGGCTTCTTTTTCGTTTAAACCATTCAAGACCAATCGAATCAAAAGAACAGTAACCATTAAATCTTAAGTTATGAAAAAGCTCACTTTAGTATGGATCATCAGTTTGTTCTTAGTATCGATAATGTCTTTACAGGCGCAACGAGTAGTAAAAGTATATCCTAAACATGGAGTGGTGGTCACCAAAATCCATAAACCAAAACTTGTACGTCACCAAGGTAAGGCCTTTCACTTTTCCAGGGGTGTTTGGTACGCTAAACACAACAGGGGTTTTGTGGTGGTGGCTGCTCCCAAGGGAATCAGGATTAAAAGATTACCCCGTGGATACACCAAGGTTGTAGTGAATGGACATAAGTTCTATAGATTCAACAATGTACTTTATAAAAGACACAGGGGCTACTATATTGTGGCCTAATACTCAGCAGTAAAGGGAAGCCGGTTAAGCTTCCCTTTTTTTGTGGCCAAAGCCTACACAATTTCTATAAATTTATAAAGCCTTCAGTTCTAAAACGGTACCTTTGCGGCCTAAATTAAAAAGCATGCGACTGCACAGAAACCTGGTCTTTGCCGTGATTGACGGACTCAACCTGATCTTTAACGAAGGGGAATACGCCGATAAAGTGGTACAGAAACTCTTAAAACGCGACTCGCGCTGGGGTTCCAGGGACCGTGGATTCATTGCGGAAACCACCTACGATATCGTCCGTTGGAAACGCCTTTACGCGGAGATTGCGGAAATCAAGGCGCCTTATGACAGGCCAAAACTCTTTCGTATGTTCTCTGTATGGGCAGTATTAAGGGGAATAGCTATTCCTGAATGGAACCAGTTTGAACCTACCCCGGCAAGGCGAATCAAAGGCAGGTTTGACGCATTATCCCAGGAACGAAAGTTCAGGGAATCCATACCAGACTGGTTGGATGAACTGGGTGAATCAGCTCTGGGCGAAAAAGTCTGGACCAAAGAAATTGCCGCACTGAATGAACAGGCAGAGGTGATTCTTCGTGTTAATACACTCAAAACCACTACCCCTCAGCTGAAACAATTCCTAACCGGGGAAGGGGTCGCCACGCAAACCATTCCCGGATATCCGCATGCCCTGAAACTGGTAGAGAGAGGAAATGTATTCATTACCCAGGCTTTTAAAGACGGACTTTTCGAGGTACAGGATGCCTCTTCCCAGCTCGTAGCGCCTTACCTGGATGTATCACCTGGAATGAGGGTAGTTGATGCCTGTGCAGGGGCCGGGGGTAAATCACTGCACCTGGCAGCCTTGATGGAAAACAAAGGGCAGGTGATCTCCCTGGATATTTATTCGGGTAAGTTAAAAGAACTAAAACGCCGTGCAAGGCGTAATGGTGCTCACAATATCGAGACCAGGTTGATAGACAGCTCTAAAGTCATCAAGAAATTACATAGCTCCGCAGACCGGGTGCTCATCGATGCACCTTGTACCGGACTGGGTATCTTAAGACGTAACCCGGACGCCAAATGGAAGATGGAACCAGGTTTCCTGGATAAGATTACAAAGACCCAGCAGGAGTTGTTGAACGACTACTCACAGATGGTGAAATCCGGTGGAAAGATGGTCTATGCCACCTGCTCTATCCTACCCCAGGAGAACAGGGAACAGGTACAGCAGTTCCTTGCTTCCGAGAGAGGTTCAGAGTTCACCTTGCTTCGCGAACAGCAGATATACGCTCATAAAAGCGGTTTTGACGGGTTTTACATGGCCGAATTGGAGCGCAAGTAATTAACAATTTCCATTCGTTCCTGTTAACTTTTCCCGTGGTGAAATACGTTTTAAAGGTGTAAATTTGTGCTTTCTTAAAAGCAGCCTTGTCATGATCCATTTTTTCGGGGACCCTCAAACAAAAATATTTGCAGTACAGACCAACCAACCGTTAAGCCCAGAAGCTACGGAAAAACTGGTATGGCTTTTTGGTAACCAACCTAGTTTGGACAGGGCGTCAATTGACGCCTTTTTTATTGGCCCCCGGGCAGCAATGATCACCCCCTGGAGTACTAATGCCACGGAGATAACCCAGAACATGGGGATCAGCGGGATTATCAGGATTGAGGAGTTCCAGGCCTCTACCGAAGAGGACCTGAAATTTGACCCCATGCTGTCCCAGAAGTACAAGGCCCTGACACAGGATATATTTAAAGTAGACCTCAGCCCGGAAAATGTAAAGGATATCACCGATATCGCAGCTTATAATGTGCAGGAGGGACTGGCGCTCAACGATGAAGAGGTTTCTTATCTTGAACAATTGTCGGAGAAACTCGGTCGCCCGCTCACTGATTCCGAAGTATTCGGATTCAGCCAGGTGAATTCTGAGCACTGCAGGCATAAGATCTTTAACGGCACCTTTGTTATTGACGGTAAAGAAAAACCCAGTTCGCTTTTTAAGCTCATCCGGAAGACGTCTGAAAAAAACCCGAATACCATTGTTTCTGCCTATAAGGATAATGTAGCCTTTGTTAAAGGACCGGTAGTAACCCAATTTGCGCCGCTACGGGCAGACCAGCCCGATTTTTATGCGGAAGAACCTTTTGAATCTGTACTATCGCTAAAGGCCGAAACCCACAACTTTCCCACCACGGTAGAACCTTTTAATGGTGCGGCTACCGGTTCCGGCGGCGAGATCCGAGACAGGCTGGCGGGTGGTAAAGGCTCCTTACCCCTTGCAGGAACTGCGGTTTATATGACCTCTTACCCCAGGCTGGCAAAGGGCCGCAGCTGGGAGAATGGAATGAAAGAGCGCGAATGGCTGTACCAGACTCCCCTGGATATCCTGATCAAAGCCTCGAACGGGGCTTCCGATTTCGGGAATAAATTCGGACAACCACTGATCGCAGGCTCCCTCTTTACCTTTGAACACGAAGAAGATAACAGGAGACTTGGTTTTGATAAGGTGATCATGCTGGCCGGCGGGATCGGTTATGGAAAGGCAGACCAGGCTTTGAAAGATGTACCCACTAAGGGTGACAAAATCGTAATACTGGGAGGTGACAACTATCGCATCGGGATGGGCGGCGCCGCGGTTTCCAGTGCGGATACCGGCGCTTTTAGTTCGGCCATCACACAGAATGCGGTACAACGATCCAACCCGGAAATGCAGAAAAGAGCAGCCAACGCTATCCGCGGCATGGTTGAAGGAAAGAATAACCCCATAGTATCTATCCACGACCATGGGGCCGGCGGGCACCTGAACTGCCTTTCAGAACTCGTAGAGGAAACCGGGGGAGCCATTGAACTGGATAAGCTGCCCGTGGGAGACCCTACCCTCTCCGCAAAAGAAATTATCGGGAACGAATCCCAGGAACGTATGGGATTGGTGTTGGGTACCAAAGACCTGGACCTGTTACAGCGTATTTCTGACCGGGAACGCGCCCCGATGTACGTTGTCGGTGATGTCACCGGGGACCACCGTTTTACGTTCAAAGCAGGAGAGGGAATCAAATCCCCTATGGACCTGGAACTTTCGGAAATGTTCGGGAGCTCTCCTAAAATGATCATGACAGATCAGAGCGTGGAACGCCATTACAAAGCACCTGATTACAGTGTTGAAAAACTTCAGCAATACCTGGAACAGCTGTTGCAAATGGAAGCTGTGGCCTGTAAGGACTGGCTGACCAATAAAGTGGATCGCTGTGTGGGCGGTCGAGTAGCGAAACAACAATGCGTAGGGCCTTTACAACTACCCCTTAACAATTGCGGGGTAATGGCACTCGATTTTAAAAATGACGCCGGGATAGCAACTTCTATCGGCCATTCTCCTGTTTCGGCCCTCATCGATCCGGCGGCAGGAAGCCGAAACAGTATTGCAGAAGCGCTCACCAATATCGTTTGGGCTCCTTTAGAAGAAGGCCTGCGGTCTGTTTCTTTATCAGCTAACTGGATGTGGCCCTGTAATAATGAAGGCGAAGACGCCCGCTTATACGAAGCGGTAGAAGCAGTTTCCGAATTCGCTATAGCCCTGGGCATTAACGTCCCAACAGGAAAGGATTCCCTTTCCATGAAACAGAAATACAAGGATGGTGAAGTACTGTCACCGGGAACTGTAATAATCTCGGCCAGCGGCCACTGCAGCGACATCAATAAGGTTGTAGAGCCCATGCTTCATAAAGATGGAGGAGCGCTTTATTATATCAATTTATCGGCAGATCAATTCAAACTGGGAGGTTCCTCTTTTGCTCAACTGTTGAACAGTGTGGGAAATGATGCCCCCACTGTAAAGGACAGTGCTCATTTTGCCAAAGCTTTCAATGCCATACAAACCGCTATTCTTCAAGGAAAAGTCCAGGCGGGGCACGATGTTGCTTCCGGAGGACTTATCACCACGCTGCTGGAGATGTGCTTCCCGGATACAGGAACAGCTGCCAATATAGACCTGACTCCCCTGGGTGAAAAGGATATTATCAGCCTGCTCTTTGCAGAGAATGCGGGAGTGATCCTGCAAAGTGACGAGCCGGGCTTTGAGAAAACTATGCAAGGGTCGGGCATACAATGCTATCGTATCGGGGAGCCGACAACTTCAACTGTAATGCAAATTACCAACCATGGGGATAAATTTGAGTTCAATATTGCAGACCTCAGGGATCAGTGGTACAGGACCAGCTATTTGTTAGATGACCAGCAGACAGCAAACGGCCTTGCAGCTGCACGTTATAAGA
Organism: Zeaxanthinibacter sp. PT1; assembly: GCF_028464225.1. GTDB lineage: Bacteria > Bacteroidota > Bacteroidia > Flavobacteriales > Flavobacteriaceae > Zeaxanthinibacter. The sequence continues at coordinate 204,715 of NZ_JAQPCN010000004.1, read as the reverse complement.
ACTACAAGCAACAACCCCTGAATTATAAGTTTCCGGAGTCCTTCAATGGAGAATTACCCAAAAGACCGGCCGATAGCAACAGGCCAAAAGCAGCTATTCTCAGGGAAAAAGGAAGTAATTCTGAACGAGAAATGGCCAACGCCATGTACCTGGCAGGTTTTGATGTAAAGGATGTTCATATGACAGACCTTATGACGGGCAGGGAGAACCTGGAAGATATACAGTTTATCGGTGCCGTTGGCGGATTCTCTAACAGTGATGTACTGGGAAGTGCCAAAGGCTGGGCAGGAGCATTCAAATACAATGATACAGCACGGAAAGCACTGGACAACTTCTTTGCCAGGCCGGATACGCTCTCCGTCGGTATTTGTAATGGATGCCAGCTGTTCATGGAACTTGAGCTGTTGTACCCGGAACACGAAACCCATGGGAAAATGACGTACAACGACTCCCATAAGCACGAAAGTGCATTTACCTCGGTGACTATACAGGAGAATAATTCGGTCATGTTATCAGACCTTGCCGGCACTACCCTCGGCGTCTGGATCTCCCATGGAGAAGGTAAATTTAAATTACCTGAAAGCGTGGATAAATACCATATCGTTGCCGGTTATGCATACTCAGAATATCCGGCCAACCCCAACGGGAGTGATTATAATACGGCGATGCTATGTGATGCCAGCGGACGCCACCTGGTGACCATGCCTCACATTGAACGCTCTATCTTTCCCTGGAACTGGGCTTATTATCCAGGAAGGGAGAAAGACCAAGTGAGTCCATGGCTCAAAGCTTTTGAGAATGCGAGGAAGTGGATAGAAGCACTATAATTTAAGTCTAAGAGAATACCCGGGAGATCGACCTTCCGGGTACCTCCATTATTTTTAAAATGCATTTGTCATTTTAAAATTCCGGTTCTTTTCCTATTTTGCAGGGATTATCTTTTACTACCCTATGCAAACCATCAGCCGACTCTTTGATTTCCCGTATTACCAATTGGAAAAGTATAATATGGATAAGTCCCTGGTTACCAAATACAACGGTAACTGGATCGCCACTTCAACCCGGGAATATATAGACAAAGCGAATGCTGTCAGCAGGGCTTTGTTGAAAATGGGGGTAAAAGCGGATGATAAGATCGCGATCATTTCTCTCACCAACAGGACCGAATGGAACGTGATGGATATCGGGGTCTTGCAACTCGGCGCCCAGACTGTCCCGGTCTATCCCACTATCTCGGAGGAAGATTACGCTTATGTACTGAACCATTCCGGTGCCAGCTATTGTTTTGTTTCCTGTGCAGAGGTTTTTAATAAAGTGAATTCAGTCAGAAGCCAGGTGCCCGGGCTTAAGGAGATATATTCTTTTGATAAAATACCGGCATGTAAGCACTGGGAAGAAGTGGTGAGCCTGGGTGAAGATACGAGCAACCAGGATGAAGTTGAATCGCACAAAGATGCAGTTAAACCGGGGGATCTGGCTACCCTGATCTATACCTCAGGAACTACGGGCAAACCAAAGGGAGTCATGTTATCCCATGACAATATCGTCTCTAACGTGATTGCCAGTGAGAAACGGGTCCCGTTTGAAGCCGGGGCAACCTCCTTGAGTTTTCTCCCGGTCTGCCACATTTTTGAAAGGATGATCCTTTACCTCTACCAGTATTGCGGTATCACCATCTATTTTGCAGAAGGCATAGATGCTATCAGCGACAACCTGAAAGAAGTTAAACCCGATGTGATGACAGTGGTTCCCCGCTTGTTGGAAAAAGTGTACGACAAGATCATCGCCAAAGGAGCAGACCTGGGCGGTATCAAGAAAAAGCTATTTTTCTGGGCCGTTGAACTCGGGCTGCAATACGAGCCTTATGGGGCTAACGGTTGGTGGTACGAATTCAGGTTAAAAATAGCCAGGAAACTCATCTTCAGTAAATGGCAGGAAGGTCTTGGAGGCAACCTGGGAGTCATGGTGTCGGGAAGCGCTGCACTGCAGCCGAGGTTAAGCCGAATTTTCGGTGCTGCCGGGATTCCCGTCATGGAAGGATACGGATTGACAGAAACCTCCCCGGTAATTTCTGTAAATGACCAGCGCAACAGGGGTTGGAAAATAGGTTCTGTGGGAAAGACGATCGATAAGGTGGAAGTCAAAATAGCATCGGACGGGGAAATACTCTGCAAGGGGCCCAATGTAATGCTGGGCTACTATAAAGATCCTGAGAAAACAGCCGAAGTACTCAAGGACGGCTATTTTCACACCGGTGATATAGGGGAATTAGATGACGAAGGTTTCCTGAAGATTACGGACCGAAAAAAAGAAATGTTTAAAACATCGGGTGGCAAGTACGTGGCACCGCAGCTCCTGGAGAATCGGTTGAAACAATCGCGTTTCATAGAACAGGTCATGGTAGTGGGTGAAGGCGAAAAAATGCCGGCTGCCCTCATACAACCGAATTATGAATTCCTGGAAGAATGGGCGAGAAAGCACGAACTGAGTTATAACGGCACCGAGCAAATGTTACAAGACCAGCGTGTTATAGACCGTATACAGGAAGAAGTAGACCTGGCCAACGAAAACTTTGCCAAATGGGAAAAAGTAAAGCAATTCCGCCTTACCCCTGATGCCTGGACAGTAGACAATGGATTACTCACCCCGACCATGAAGCTGAAAAGAGCCCTGATCAAACAGAAATACCATTCCCTCTACGAAGACATTTATGGGCGGTAGACCCTGAATGCCTCTCCTTTCCCCTGCGCAAAAGGCCTGCTGCAGCTGTGATCGCTGGCAACGTAAAATAATAATTTAAATTTATTATGCATGCATAATAAATTTTGTTATATTTGGTTTCCATCAAGCCATTATGAAGGAAATTACCATTGATTACGCCCTCAGGGCCACCTGGCAAGCTGTAGCCAGGATGTACAACGAAGAGGCCAAGCAGTTCGGGTCTACCATGGCCGTAGGTTTTACCCTCCTGAGCCTGGATCCAAAAAAAGGAACTCCTTCTACAGCCCTGGGCCCCAGGATGGGAATGGAAGCGACCAGCCTTTCTCGCATCCTGAAGAGCATGGAAGAAAAAGGCCTTATCACCAGGCAGCCGAACCCGGAAGACGGGCGCGGAGTATTGTTATTCCTGACCGATTTTGGTCTTGAAAAACGCAAAGATTCCAAAGATGCCGTGTTGCGCTTTAATGATGCCGTGAAGGCACAGACTTCCCCCGAAAAGCTGGATCATTTTTTTGAAGTCATGGAGATTATCAATAAAGTGGTCACCCAAAAGAAAATATATCATACCAACAACGCTAAATAATCCAAAGCTGCAATGAACAGACACATCAATAAGGTAGCCGTTATCGGTTCAGGGATCATGGGAAGCGGTATCGCCTGCCATTTTGCCAACATAGGGGTAGAAGTTCTTCTACTCGATATCGTTCCGAGGGAGCTCACCGATGCAGAAAAAGCAAAGGGTCTCAGTTTAGAAGACAAAGCGGTTCGCAACAGGATTGTAAACACATCCCTGGCAACTGCTTTAAAATCCAGCCCATCACCGATCTATCACAAGAAATTCGCAGACCGTATTACCACAGGTAACCTGCAGGACGATATTTCCAAAGTAGGCCAGGTAGACTGGATCATAGAAGTTGTCGTAGAACGCCTGGACATCAAGAAACAGGTCTTTGAGAAGCTGGAGAAACACCGAACTCCCGGCACGCTGATTACCACTAACACCTCCGGTATTCCAATAGCATTTATGAGCGAAGGACGAAGCGAGGATTTTCAGCAGCACTTTTGTGGAACTCACTTCTTTAACCCGGCCCGTTACCTGAAGTTATTCGAGATCATCCCCGGACCAAAGACTAAGCCGGAGATCCTTACATTCCTAGAAGGATACGGCGAAAAATTCCTGGGTAAAACTTCGGTACTGGCGAAAGACACGCCGGCATTCATCGGGAACCGGATCGGAACTTTCGGGATCCAGAGTCTCTTCCACCTGGTACGGGACCTGGGGCTGACCGTTGAGGAAGTAGATAAGCTGACCGGCCCTGTGATCGGCAGGCCAAAATCGGCCACATTCAGAACCGTTGATGTCGTTGGCCTGGATACCCTTGCCCATGTGGCCCAGGGGGTGTTTGAGAATTGCCCGGAAGATGAACGCCGGGAAGTATTCCAGCAACCGGATTTCATTAAAACCATGCTGGAAAAGAATATGTACGGGAGCAAAACGGGACAGGGTTTCTACAAAAAACAAAAAGGTAAGGACGGGAAAAGTACTATCCTGACACTGGACCTGGATACCCTGGAATATCGTGAAAATAAAAGAGCAAGCTTTGCTTCCCTGGAGCGAACCAAACCTATTGATAAGGTTATTGATCGTTTCCCGGTTTTAATAGAAGGCGATGATAAAGCGAGTAAATTTTACCGATTGAGTTTCGGCGCCCTTTTTGCTTATGTAACTCATCGGGTACCCGAGATCTCTGACGAACTCTACAAGATTGACGACGCCATGAAAGCGGGTTATGGCTGGGAACACGGGCCATTCCAGGTGTGGGACGCCATAGGCTTTGATAAGGGACTGGAGCTGATCTCCGAATCGGGTCAGGAGGCGGCTTCCTGGATAACTGAAATGAAAAAAGCCGGGCATACCTCCTTTTATGCTGTAAAAGAAGGGGCCACATATTATTATGACCTGGAAAAGAAAGACACCCTGCCTATTCCCGGGCAAGATGCCTTTATCATTCTTGACAATATAAGGGAATCCAAGGCTGTGTTTAAAAACAAAGGCGTAGTCATAGAGGACCTGGGTGACGGGATCCTGAACCTGGAATTCCAGTCCAAAATGAACACCATTGGCAGCGACGTACTATCCGGGCTTAACAAAGCCATTGATCTCGCGGAAAAAGATTTCCAGGGGTTGGTTGTGGGCAACCAGGCAGCGAATTTCTCAGTAGGCGCCAATATCGGGATGATCTTTATGATGGCTGTAGAGCAGGAGTACGATGAACTGAACTACTCTATTAAGGCCTTCCAGGATACGATGATGCGAATGCGTTATTCTTCTATCCCTACCGTAGCAGCTCCCCATGGTATGACCCTTGGTGGCGGATGTGAGCTCAGTTTGCATGCGGATAAAGTTGTTGCTGCTGCAGAAACTTATATGGGGCTCGTAGAATTCGGTGTCGGGGTGATTCCAGGAGGAGGAGGCTCTAAGGAGATGGCGCTCAGGGCTTCGGATACCTTCCGCAAGAACGATGTGGAACTGAATGTACTACAAGAATATTTCCTGGCCATCGGGATGGCCAAAGTCTCTACTTCGGCCTATGAGGCCTATGATCTTGGCCTGTTACAGAAGGGCAAGGATATCGTGGTCGTCAATAAGGACAGGCAGGTTGCTACGGCTAAGGCTCACGCCCTGTTAATGGCAGAAAGTGGTTATACCCAACCTCCGAGACGTAAAGATGTAAAAGTCCTGGGCAAACAGGCCTTAGGTATGTTCCTGGTCGGGACAGATTCGATGGAGGCCGGGCACTACATCTCTGACCACGATAAAAAGATTGCAAATAAACTGGCATACGTGATGGCCGGTGGTGATCTCTCCGAGGCCAGTTATGTCACGGAACAATACCTGCTAGACCTGGAAAGGGAAGCATTCCTGTCCCTGGCCACAGAGCGAAAAACACTGGAACGAATTCAACATATGTTAAAAACGGGCAAACCCCTAAGAAACTAAGACATGAAAACCGCTTATATAGTCAAAGCATACAGAACTGCCGTAGGTAAGGCTCCACGAGGCCTGTTCCGGTTTAAACGCCCGGATGAACTTGCAGCAGAGACCATCAGTTATATGATGGAGCAACTACCCCAACTGGATAAAAAACGAATAGACGATGTCATGGTCGGTAATGCCATGCCCGAAGCTGAGCAGGGTCTCAACATGGCCAGGCTTATTTCCCTGATGGGCCTGGAAATCGAAGATGTACCCGGGGTCACCGTAAACCGTTATTGTGCTTCTGGGTTGGAAACCATTGGCATAGCCACTGCTAAGATACAATCCGGCATGGCCGATTGTATTATTGCCGGGGGTGCTGAAAGCATGAGCTACATCCCCATGGGAGGTTATAAACCCACCCCGGATTACGAGACCGCCAAGGAAGGACATGAAGATTATTACTGGGGGATGGGATTAACGGCAGAAGCAGTGGCCCAGGAATACAAAGTTTCCCGGGAAGACCAGGATTCCTTTGCTTATAATTCGCACCAGAAAGCCTTAAAGGCCCAGGCCGAAGGTCGCTTCCAGGACCAGATCGTCCCAATAGAGATTACCGAGAACTACGTGGACGAATCAGGGAAAAAAGCGACCCGCTCATATACCGTGAATAAAGATGAAGGCCCTAGGGCTGATACCTCTTTAGAGGTGCTTGCAAAACTGAGGCCTGTTTTCGCAGCCGGCGGTAGTGTCACTGCGGGGAACTCGTCCCAAATGAGTGACGGCGCGGCATTCGTCATGGTCATGAGTGAAGAGATGGTCAAGGAATTAAAGCTGGAACCTATCGCCAGGCTGGTGAGCTATGCCGCAGCCGGGGTACCACCCAGGATTATGGGAATAGGACCGGTTAAAGCAATCCCGAAGGCCTTAAAACAGGCTGGACTTAAAAAAGAAGACATTGGCTTAATAGAGCTCAATGAAGCATTTGCTTCCCAATCTTTGGCGGTAATCAGGGAACTGGACCTCAACCCGGATATTATTAATGTAAACGGGGGCGCAATTTCCATGGGCCATCCCCTGGGTTGTACCGGTGCTAAATTGTCTGTGCAGGTATTTGACGAAATGCGGAAACGCGATATGAAAGGTAAATACGGCATGGTAACCATGTGCGTGGGGACAGGGCAGGGTGCTGCCGGAATCTATGAATTTTTAAACTAACCGAAATGAGTACGGAAACAGAAAAAAAATCACTTTTAAGAGGCGGGCAATTCCTTGTTGAGGAAACGGCCTGCGAGGATATCTTCACCCTTGAAGACCTGTCCGAGGAGCAGCGTATGATGCGCGACAGTACCAAAGAATTTGCAGATCGTGAACTTTGGGCCAACTGGGAACGTTTTGAAAAGAAGGATTACGCCTTCACTGAAGCCTGCATGAAGAAAGCAGGGGAATTGGGATTGTTGAGTGTCGCTGTACCTGAAGCTTTTGGCGGAATGGGGATGGGTTTTGTATCCACCATGCTGGTCTGTGATTATATCTCCGGGGTAACCGGCTCTTTCAGTACAGCTTTCGGAGCACATACCGGGATCGGAACTATGCCGATCACCCTTTACGGTAACGAAGAACAAAAACAGAAGTATGTTCCCAAACTGGCTACAGGCGAATGGTTTGGAGCGTACTGCCTGACAGAACCCGGAGCCGGTTCTGACGCCAACTCGGGTAAAACCAAAGCCGTTCTTTCCGAGGATGGAAAATACTATAGTATAACCGGGCAGAAAATGTGGATCTCCAACGCCGGCTTCTGCCAGCTATTCATCGTTTTTGCCAGGATCGGGGACGATAAGAATATAACAGGATTCATCGTAGAAAACGATCCTGAAAACGGGATCACCATGGGTGAAGAAGAGAAGAAACTCGGGATTCACTCCTCTTCTACCCGGCAAGTATTCTTCAGCGAAACCAAGGTGCCGGTAGAGAACATGCTCTCTGAGCGTGGAAATGGATTTAAGATTGCTATGAATGCCCTGAATATCGGCCGGATCAAGTTAGCAGCCGCATGTTTGGAAGCACAGCGCAGAGTGGGCAATGAAGCGGTAAAATATGCCAAGGAAAGGGTACAGTTTAAAACTCCTATCATCAATTTTGGTGCAGTTAAAGCCAAGATTGCCAGGATTGCCATAAACGCCTATGCCGGTGAATCGGCCTCTTACCGCGCTGCTAAGAATATTGAAGACCGCATACATCTTCGCCTTGCGGACGGGAACAGCCTGCAGGAAGCAGAACTTAAAGGGGTGGAAGAATACGCCATTGAGTGTTCCTTGTTAAAGGTAGCCGTGTCTGAAGATCTGCAGATCAGTGCAGATGAAGGCTTACAGGTGTACGGTGGTATGGGCTTCAGTGCAGAGGCTCCGATGGAATCTGCCTGGCGAGACGCCAGGATCTCCAGGATCTATGAAGGTACTAACGAGATCAACAGGATGCTTGCCGTTGGAATGCTGGTTAAGAAAGCCATGAAAGGGCATGTAGACCTGTTAGGACCTGCTACTGCCGTGGGGGAAGAACTGATGGGGATTCCATCTTTTGATACTCCCGACTTTTCGGAAACCCTGGCCCAGGAAAAGGACCTCATTGCAAAGATGAAAAAGGTGTTCCTTATGGTTACGGGCAGCGCGGTTAAAAAATATGGTCCGGAACTGGAGCAACACCAGCAGCTGTTATTAGCGGCTGCAGACATCCTGATCGAGATCTATATGGCAGAATCTACCGTTCTCCGTACAGAGAAGAACGCCAAACGATTTGGAACGGATAAGCAAGCTACTCAAATTGCCATGTCCCGCGTCTATGTCTATGAAGCAATCGATATCATCACCCAAAAGGCCAAGGAGGCCATCCTTGTATTTGCCGAAGGTGATGAACAAAAAATGCTGCTTATGGGTCTGAAGCGATTCACCAGATACCAGGATTATCCCAATGTTGCCGTACTGCGCGAGCAGATCGCGGACAAAGTTGCCGCCGAGAATGGTTATTACTTTGACAAGGTCTAGGTAAATAATCCCCCAATTTATTAAGAACCGCCTTTTACAGGCGGTTTTTTTTTGGCACTGGCGTATCTTGTCAAACCTGTTTTTGGCAGTTTAAAACCGGAATACCTATGAGTAACAATCTTCTGAAAAGCGCATACGATCCTGAGAATTTTCGCCTGCATGGCCATCAATTGGTAGACCTGCTGTCTAAACACTTACAGGAATCCATGGAGGGAAAAAAGGACAAGGTGATCGATTATGGCACTCCAACGGCAGAACTGCAATTCTGGAAGGAGTACCTTTCTGATGGCGATTCTAAGCAATGGCCGGAAAAGTTGCTGAAGCACAGCATCCACCTGCATAATCCCCGCTACATGGGACACCAGATCAGTCCGCCGGTTCCCCTTACAGGGCTGACGGCCCTTGCCAGTGCCATCCTGAATAATGGGATGGGTGTCTATGAAATGGGAGCCGGGCCAACGGTGATGGAACGATTGGTAACAGATACGCTTTGTGAGACCCTCGGATACCCGGGTGATGCCGCGGGCTTCCTGACTTCGGGGGGCACCTTGGCCACCCTTACTGCCTTACTCAGTGCCCGGAAGCGGAAAGTGGGTCATAATGTGTGGGAAAATGGGTCGGGACCTGCATTGGCGGTTATGGTCTCTGAAGAGGCCCATTATTGCGTAGACAGGGCTGCTAGGATCATGGGACTGGGTACGGAGGGAATACTGAAGGTACCGGTCGATAAAGATTTCAGGATCAAGACAACACTCTTGCAAGAGGTCTATGAAAAAGCAGAGGCAAAGGGTATGCAGGTATTTGCCCTGGTAGGCAGCGCTCCTTCTACAGCGACAGGGATCTATGATGACCTGGAAGCCCTTGGGCAATTTGCCAGGGAAAAGAACCTCTGGTACCACGTAGACGGAGCTCATGGCGGTGCTGCCATGTTCTCGGCTAAATACAACTTCCTCCTGAAAGGGGCAGATCGATCAGATTCTATTGCCATAGACGGGCATAAAATGATGATGATGCCTGCAATCACTACGGCTTTGCTCTTCAGGGACAAAAGAGATTCACATAATACTTTTGTTCAGAAAGCCGACTACCTATTGCAAGACTCCCCCGATGAGGATTGGTACAACCTGGCCAAGCGAACTTTTGAGTGCACTAAGTACATGATGAGCCTTCACTGGTATGTATTATTTAAAACCTATGGTAAGGATTTGTTTGATGAATTTGTCACCACCCTCTATGACCTGGGGCAGACCCTTGGACACATGATATCAGAAGCGACCGATTTTGAACTGGCTGTAGAGCCGATGTCCAATATCGTTTGTTTCCGTTATACGGGTGAGGGAACAGATTTAACCGGCCAGAATGCGCTTAATTCGGCCATAAGGAGGAAGATGCTGGAATCGGGAAAATATTACATCGTACAAACTACCCTTGGCGGCACTTTTTACCTGCGTACCACCCTGATGAATCCTTTTACCAGCAGGAAAGACCTGCAGGGCCTGCTGTCCACCATCAGGTCCCTGGGTACTGAATCTGCTATCAATTAGATATTTTATTACTCTTCCATATTGGCGCGTACCTGCTCTTCGCTGGCTTTCCTGGAAAAGTTGATAGCACATTCTATCAATGCCAGGTGTGAGTAGGCCTGCGGGAAATTCCCCAGCAGTCGTTTCGTCTTAAAGTCGATATCTTCACTGAATAACCCCAGGTGGTTACTGTAGCTGAGCAGTTGATCAAAGAGTTTTTTCGCTTTCTCCTCCTCCCCTATCTTAAACAGGCTGTTAATAAACCAGAAGGTACAGATGGTAAATGAGGAGGACGGAAGTCCAAAGTCATCTTCATTCTTATAGCGATACAGCAGGCCATCATTACTGAGTTCTCTTTCCACAGCATGAACGGTACTGATATATTTTGGATCTTTTGCATCGATAAACCCGTAAGATTCCATCAGCAATACCGAGGCATCCAGGAATTCGGAACCGTAAGATTGGGTAAAGGCTTTTACATTATCGTTCCAGGCATTCTCGTGGATATCAGACTTTATTTGTTGTTCCAGCAATTTCCATTTCTCTATCTTATGCGTCTTCCCGAAGATTCTCGCCACCTTGATGGCCCGGTCTACCGCTACCCAGCACAGCATCTTGGAGAAGGTAAAGTGCCGGTCTTCTGTACGGAATTCCCAGATTCCCTTATCGGGTTCCTGCCAGTGCTTCCCAACGATCCACACGATTCCCTTTGTGATGGTCCACAGTTCTTCCCCGTTCTCAATATCGGTTTGGAAGCGTACCAGTTGGGCGTGAATCACATCCATCAGGATACCGTAAATATCATTTTGCCGTTGTGCATAGGCGGCATTCCCAATCCTTACAGGTTTGGATCCTTTATAGCCACTGAGATGATCCAGGGTTTCTTCGGTAAGCTTCTTCTCCTTGTTTATCCCATACATGATCTGCAGCTTCTCGTCTTTGTCCGGGATCAGGTCTATAATGAATTTAAGGTATCGCCTGGCGATGTTCTTATGGCCGAGGTCTGAAACTACCTTTACCACCATGGAGGCATCCCTGATCCAGCAAAACCGGTAATCCCAGTTGCGTACTTCTCCTATGGTCTCCGGCAAAGATGTGGTTGCTGCTGCGAGTACAGCCCCGGAACGATCGTAGCTCAGCATTTTCAGGGTTATCGCGCTACGGTTGATCTGTTGGGTATATTGTGTGTAGCGAGAAGTACGACTGCTCCAGTTTAACCAATACACCTTGGTTCTCTCCATATCCAGGTAGGCCGAATTTACCGTGGATCTGAAGATCTTCTCGTTGTAGGCCATAGAGAAATAGCCGTCTTCGGTCAGTTCAATTTCCCTTCCTTCAACCACGGCATTTTTATTAAAGCTGGTATATAGGAAGACGGTGTCAAATTTATCACCGTAGGTCAGGCTGGCCACAAAATTTCGCTTGACATAGGTTTCGGTCTCCCCGGCAGCATATTCCAGCTTAGGCTCGTACTTCACCCTGAACTTTGGCTTACCGGATGTGGGGCTAAAATAGCGTACTATTTCCGGTGGTGCGTGATAGCCACCACCCTCTTTGTGGTAGCGGGGCATGAAATCGTATACCTCAAAACTGTCTTCCCCGTTAGAAAAAGTTGTGACCAGTAAGGCGGTGCGCTTTAAATATTTCTGGTTGATAGAATAATCATCCGTTACCAGGATTTCAAAACTGCCACCGATCTTTTCGTCCAGCAATTTTGCAAAGACGGAAGAAGAATCAAATTCGGGCAGGCAACACCAATCTATTGAGCCGTTCTTAGATACCAATGCCGCACTCCTGCAATTCCCTATTATTCCATAATCCAGATTGTCCATATCGTTATATAATTATCTTTATCGATGACATTAATTGTTATTACTTCTGATTTTACCGAAATTTAGATAAAATACAAAAGGAATCATCGGAAAATAAACGGCATTATGGCTAAAACTATCATAATATCAAACAGACTCCCTGTTCAATTAGAAATCAGCAATGGGACAATCAATGCCATCCCAAGTGTAGGGGGATTGGCTACAGGCATGAAATCTGTGCATTCTGACGGGGACAGTTTATGGATTGGGTGGAGCGGACTCGTCGAGGAGGACATCTCTGATGAGCTGGAACCAAAAATTGATGCTGCACTCGCAGAACACGGTTCCTCAAAAGTGCAATTGACCAAGGAAGACATTGATGGTTTCTATTATGGTTTCAGCAACCGTACCATATGGCCACTCTTCCATTACTTTATGGAGTATACGGAATTTGAATGGGACAGCTGGGAATCCTACCAGACCGTGAACCAGAAGTTTGCCGATGCCATTATTGAAAAAGCAGATCCGGACGATACCATATGGGTACACGATTACCAGTTGATGCTGGTGCCCCAGATGGTCCGGGAGCAATTACCGGATATTTCCATCGGATTCTTTTTGCATATTCCTTTTCCTTCTTACGAGATTTTCCGGACGCTTCCCTGGAGGAAGGAGATCCTCGAGGGCCTGTTGGGATCTGATCTCATTGGCTTTCACACCTATGATTATGAACGGCACTTTCTAAGTTCTGTAAGGCGACTATTAGGTTTAGAGGTAAGTTTTAACGACATATACTACGAGGAGCGGATGGTAGAAGTGGATTCCTTCCCCATGGGGATAGATTATAAGAAATTCAGCGAGACGGCTGCCCAACACGCTCAGCGGAAGGAAGATGAACATTCAGAACTGCAGAAAAGACTGAACCTTCATAAAAACCTGAGCCCGGATGCTAAATTCCTGCTATCCATAGACCGACTTGATTATACCAAGGGGATTGCGAAAAGACTGAATGCCTTTGAATATTTCCTGAACAAATACCCACAATACAAGGAGAAGGTTCGCCTGATCATACTTGCTGTTCCTTCCCGTTCTAACGTGCCCCAGTATCAATTGCTCAAAAAAGAAGTTGACGAACTGGTAGGCCGTATCAATGGTGAATTTGCCACGGTAAACTGGACCCCCATCTGGTACTTTTATCGCTCTATGCCTTTTGAGAACCTCATCGACCTTTATACGACCTGTGACATCGCCTGGCTGACCCCGATCAGGGACGGGATGAACCTGGTAGCGAAGGAATATATCGCTACACGTACAGACCAGAGTGGAGTGCTCATTCTAAGCGAGATGGCCGGATCTGCCAATGAAATGAATGAAGCCCTGCTGATTAATCCCAATAACTTTGAGGAGATCGCAGACACCCTAGATCAGGCCATTAATATGCCTTTAGAGGAACAAAAATCCAGGAACGCAGTTTTACAAAAGCGATTAGAGCGCTACAATGTGGAAAACTGGGCCAAGGACTTTATGGGATCCCTGACAGAACAGGGGCAGAAAGACCCGTCTTATGTCGCCAGGAGACTATCCGTTGACCTTATGAATATTATCTTATCAGACTTCCAGTCAGCGGAAAGACGCCTCTTATTCCTGGATTACGACGGTACACTGGCCGGATTTCATAACGACCCGCAACAGGCCGGGCCGGACGACGAATTATATGAACTTCTCGACTCCCTTTACGCCCTGAAAAATACGGATGTTTACCTGGTGAGTGGTCGGGATAAAGAAACCTTTTCCAAATGGTTCCAGCCCAAAGGATATAACATGATCGTGGAACATGGCGTTTGGATCTCTAAGGAAGGTGAGGATTTCCGATTGCTGGAAAATGTAAAGAAAGATTGGATGTCTAAGATCAGACCTGTTCTGGAGTCCTTTGTAGACCGGACCCCCGGAAGTTTTATCGAAGAAAAGAATTATTCACTGGCATGGCACTACCGCAAGACCGACCCGGATTTCGGGCAGAAAAGGGCAGCGGAACTGAATACGGTGCTAAGGAGCCTTATTGCCAACGACGACCTCAGCGTGTTAAACGGGAATAAGGTAATGGAAATTAAGAGCAGTAATGTGAACAAAGGAAGGGCAACAATGCGGGTTTATGCAGAAAAAGAATACGATTTTGTATTTGCGATCGGGGACGACTGGACTGACGAGTTCATGTTCCAGGAGCTACCGGACTCTGCCGTCACCGTCAAGGTTGGCCGTCAAAAAACCCAGGCCAAGTATTTTCTGGACAGTATTAAGAATGTCAGGGGCTTGCTGAGCAGGTTTCAGTAAAGGCCCATTGATTAGAAAAGGGCTCAAGAATGAATCCTTTTCCTTAATGAAGGACACTGTTCCTTTTTCATAAAAGTGTTATTATTCGTTATCTTTAACGAATGAGAAAAATTATACTACCCCTACTCCTCTTCATCGGGATGCAGAGCTATTCCCAGTCAGAGGCAGACATCTACAACATCATCAATAATGTATCGGCAGAGCGCATCGGGCAGGATGTCGCTAAACTGGCTAACTTTGGTACCCGCCATACCCTGAGCGACACGATTTCGGACAGCAGGGGAATCGGTGCAGCCCGACGCTGGATAAAAAGTGAATTTGAAAATATCTCTGCCAACTGCCAGGATTGCCTGGAGGTGTTCTACCAGAAAGAGCTCATAGAAAAAGGTACTAATGCCAGGATAGTGAAGGATGTAGAAGTCGTGAATGTCGTGGCAGTTAAACGCGGAAAAAAATATCCTAATCGCTATATCATTATGAGTGGTGATATAGACAGCAGGGTCAGCGATCCCACGGACTACACCTCTGATTCTCCCGGAGCAAATGATAATGCCAGTGGTATGGCCGGCACCATTGAGGCTGCGAGGGTTTTGTCTAAATACGATTTTGACAGCAGTATCATCTTTGTCGGTTTATCCGGTGAAGAACAAGGATTGTTTGGCGGCAAAAGCCTGGCCGCTTATGCCAAGGAAAAAGGATGGGAGATCATCGGGATCCTTAATAATGATATGATCGGTAATATCACAGGGGTAGACGGCGTGGTAAGCAACAGGGATTTCCGGATATTTTCAGAGCCTGTTCCCCCTACCGAAACCGAGGAGGAACGAAAGGCACGAAGATTTTACGGGGGTGAAGTAGACGGTATATCCAGGCAACTGGCCCGATACGTCCATAAGACAACCCGGCGTTTTATGCCGGAGATGAACCCTATGATGATCTACCGTCTGGATCGCTTTGGACGAGGCGGGCATCACAGGCCTTTTAACGATGCCGGGTTTGCCGGTATACGGATCATGGAGGCTCACGAAAATTATACCCAACAACACCAGGACATACGTACAGAGAACGGCATCGCTTATGGGGATGTGCTGGAACATGTGAATTTTGATTATGCAGCCAAGCTCACCGCGGTTAACGCCATCAACCTGGCTTCACTGGCCTGGGCACCCCCGGCTCCGGATACCGTCAAGATTGGGGGAATTGTAGAACCATCGGCCAAACTTGCATGGAGTGCCGTGGAGGGAGCAGAAGGTTATAAGATCTATTGGAGGGACACCACCTCCCCTACCTGGGACCACAACAGGCCGGTAAGTAATACGACCTCGCATACCCTGGAGGGTATTGTCATTGATAATTACTTTTTCGGTGTGGCTGCAGTGGGTGCAAATGGGTTTGAAAGTATGGTGGTTTTCCCAAACCAGATTATGAGGGACTAAAACAGCTTAACAGCGTAATTACAGGATGCTACTGCCGCAAAAGGGAAGCAGCTGAAATCGGTATTAAGCACTAAATCAAAATATGATGAAAAAGCTAAGCATAACATTCTTCCTATGCCTGGTGGCTATTGGTTGCAGGCAAGAACAAAAAAAGACGGTGATGGCCCAGCAGGGAGAATCCTCTTATCAGCTTTCTGCATCTACGCGTCACCACGAATGGATCAGCCTGGAAAGGGAAAACGGCTCTGTGCTGAAAGCATTCCTGGTTTACCCTGAGCGCGATGAGAATACCGATGCAGTTATTGTAATTCACGAGAACCGGGGACTCAATGACTGGGCACGGAGTTTTGCCGATTCCCTTGCAGGACAGGGGTTCCTGGTCATCGCACCGGATCTTATCTCGAACACTGTAGAAGGTAAAGAACGTACAACCGATTTTGAAAATTCGGATAAGGCCAGGGAAGCCCTTTACAACCTGGACCCTGATGGAGTTACAAAAGACCTGGACAGGGTTTTTCAACATGTAAAAGGATTACCCTCTTCTACCGGGACAGTTTCAGTTATTGGTTTCTGCTGGGGTGGATCCCAGACATTTCGTTATGCCACCAATAATAATGAATTAAAAAGGGCGATGGTATTTTATGGGACAGCACCTGAAGATAAAAGTATCTTACAGGCCATACAATGCCCGGTATATGGTTTTTACGGAGGCGATGACAACCGTGTTAATGCGACCATTCCTGCCACCAAAGAAGCTATGGAAGAATATGGCAAGGTTTATGAAACCGTACTTTACGAGGGTGCGGGGCATGCATTTATGAGAAGGGGTGCAGAAGAAACGTCTGGCCCTAATAAAGAAGCGCATGATGCAGCCTGGAAAGCACTTTTAGAAAAACTACAATGAGAAAACACAATATTGCGCTGCTGGCATTTTGCATAGCATCTGCCGGCTTTTCCCAGGAATTTACCGAACAGGATACCTTAAGGGGTAGTATCACCCCGGAAAGAGCCTGGTGGGACCTGGACTATTACGATCTGCAGATAGCTGTAGACCCTGATAAAAAATTTATCTCCGGAAGTAACCTGGTACAATACAGGGTACTGGACGAAAGTGATCGCCTGCAAATAGACCTGCAACCCCCGATGAAGATCACCAAGGTTACCCAGGAAGGAAAAGAACTGGAGGTTGAGTCCAGCGGAAATGCCCATTTTATTAAGCTGGAGGCATCCCAGGAAGAAGGAGCTTTAAAACAGCTTACAGTTTTCTTTGAAGGCAAGCCCCGGGCAGCTAAACGTGCTCCATGGGACGGGGGCTTTTCCTGGAAAACCGATAAAAATGGGAAGCCTTTCGTCGCCACTTCTAACCAGGGTTTGGGAGCCAGTGTCTGGTGGCCCAACAAAGATCATATGTATGACGAAGTAGACAGTATGGCAATACGTATTACCACCCCCAAAGAATTGGTAGGTGTCGGTAACGGCCGCCTTCTCAAAACGGAAAAGCAGGCAAATAGCATTACTTACCACTGGTACGTAGATAACCCCATCAATAACTACGGCGTCAACGTAAACTTGGCAGATTATGTTCATTTCGGGGATTCTTACCAGGGAGAAAAGGGAAAGCTGGATCTGGACTATTATGTACTTCCTTATAATAAAGAGAAAGCCGAAGAACAGTTTAAGCAGGTTCCGATGATGCTCGATGCCTTTGAGCACTGGTTTGGCCCCTACCCTTTTTATGAAGATAGTTTTAAGTTAGTAGAGGTCCCCTACCTGGGGATGGAACACCAGAGTTCTGTAACTTACGGGAACCAGTACCAGAATGGATACCTGGGCAGGGATTTATCCGGTACCGGTTGGGGTCTGAAATTTGATTTTATCATCATACACGAGGCAGGGCACGAATGGTTTGCTAACAACATCACCTATAAGGATATTGCGGATATGTGGATACATGAAAGCTTTACGGCCTATTCGGAAAACCTGTACCTCGATTATCACTTTGGGAAAGAAGCTGCAGCAGAATACGTAGTTGGAACCAGGGCCAACATACAGAACGACAGGCCGATCATTGGCCCCTATGGCGTAAATGCAGAAGGTTCAGGGGATATGTATTACAAAGGTGCAAATATGCTCCACACCCTGAGGCAATTGATAGAAGATGACGAATTGTGGCGATCTATCCTCAGGGGTCTTAACGAGGAATTTTACCACCAGACTGTCACAACGCAACAGGTAGAGCAATATCTGAGTAAAAGAAGCGGGAAAGACCTTTCTGCATTCTTTGACCAATATTTGAGAACTACGGATATCCCGTTGTTACAATACGAGATAGATGGCAATAAAATCCGGTATCGTTATACAGACATCGTAGAAGGTTTTGATATGCCGGTCCGTATATTTATAGGGGACCGGGAACACTGGCTGTTTCCTTCTGCTGAATGGAAGACAGAAGAACTTCCTTCAGCAACGGACTTGCAATGGGATCCCAATTTCTACATTGATAAGGAAGAAATCTGAAAATGACCTCATAAAAAAAGGGTAGCGATTTGCTACCCTTTCTTATTTATTGGAATATGATCCTGGCAAAGACCAGCGGACTCTCCGGTGCTTGCACCATCTTGTAGGTGATAAAGAGGGATTGCCTCCCCTCCGGACTGCTATTGAATACAAGGGGAACAGCAGTGCCCTCCCCACTTTGAGGCACACTCATCGTGCCGGTGGCCAGTACTTCTCCTTCCGGGCTTCCCGCCCTCAATTGTAATTCCATCCCGGTCCCCGGGGCCTCTTGCCAGCCCAGGGCTACAACAATCGCTTTAACTCCACTTAAATCGGTATCGTCTATACGCAACCATCCCTCCTTCCCAGCTATCAATAACAGGTCTGCTCCTCCGTACTGTACAAATGTCAGCCCTTCACCAACCATATCCTCCTGCATATTCAGGCTGTTATCCGGGATAGACACCGAACTGACACCTGTAAGCGGCAAGGCATTTCCACTACCCGGATCCGTATAACTCGCAGTTATGACCATTACATGACCCGGTTCTTTGCGCTCGGGAATGATAGTACCTTTGGTAGGCAGGGACTTTTTTCGTTCCTGACCCGAAAGCGACATAATGTAGGAGGCGATCTGGCGGGTTTCTTCTGCTGTCAGTTTAGGATGTGCCGGCATCATCACCTCTCCCCAAACCCCGGAGCCACCTTCAACTACTTTTTTCTGAAGGTAAACCATGGCCTTTGAATCTTCTTTATACCGGGCTGCGATCTCGCTGTACGAGGGGCCGATAGACTTCTCATTTTCTTTGTGACAAGCCCGGCAATCCATGCCTTGTGTTAAAGCCTTACCGGTTATGGCGGCAGAAACCTGCTGGTGCCCCAGGGATTGGTTCACCTTGTCCATCCCCTGCATATAATCTACAGATACATAGATATCTTCCGGCTTCACCGGCTGATCCTTATCGGGATCAGAAACGCTGACCTCATATTGAAGGGGTCTGCCCGGCAAGTAGAACGACGGGCGACCACCGTTGATCTCAATAGTTACTTCGGGCATGGAATTCCCGGCCACCACCTTGGTACTCTCGCTGGTAGTTTCGCCCCCATTGCCGTCAGAAACCCGGACACTGACCTTATAAGTTCCGGCCTGCTCATAAGTGTACTCCAGGTGAGGTTCGGTAGTTTGTTGTTGATTACCATTTCCCAGATCCCAGGTATAAGTGAGATCATCATTTTCACCATCCTGGGCAGTTACCTCTGCCCTTACTTTTAATGGAAGTTCCCCCGATATGCGGTCCAATGTCAGTACACTGATCTCAGGAGCAAGGTTCCCGGGATTGTATGCGATATAACTGAGCCCGGAATTATCATTACTGGTGAACCATCCTGTACCGTATTCCAGGAGGTAAATCGCCCCATCCGGCCCTACTTCCATATCGATCAGGTTGTTCAGCGATATATTCGGTGCAAAGGGCTCCATCTTATTGAAGGATCCGTCCTCGAATAAACTAACGGCCTTCATCCAGCCCCTCATCCATTCGTAGATGATTACCTTGCCGTCATAGTAATCGGGTAATGCATTTTTTCCTTTGTAAAGATCGTTGTAATAGACAGGTCCTGCCATAGCATTTCGCCCACCGCTCCCCACCTGTGGGAAGGCAGCGAACTCCGCATAGGGATAGTAGACATAGGCTGGCTGAGCTTCCGGGAGCACCTGCAAACCAGTATTATTCCTGGAGTTATTCACCGGCAGGGCAGGATCAAATGCTTCACCGCTTTCCCCGGTGGCGTAATTATAGGCTACATAAGGTTGGTTATCACCAATAAATAAAGGCCAGCCAAAGTTTCCTGCTTTACGCGCCTGGTTCATCTCGTCATAACCCCTAGGGCCCCTGGTGGACAAGCTGTCAACCTGGGCGTCCGGGCCAACATCTCCCCAATAAAGGTATCCATTCTTGGGATCAACAGAGATCCGATAAGGATTCCTGTGACCCATGGTGTATATCTCCGGCCTGGTCTTATCTGTACCCTGCGGGAAGAGGTTTCCTTTGGGAATACTATAACTCCCGTCTTCCTCAACTTTTATACGCAATATCTTACCGCGAAGATCATTCGTATTGCCGGAGGTACGACGCGCATCGTATTGTTCATGCCCGGGCTCATCATTCAGGGGAGCATAGCCGTTATTGACGTATGCCGCGCCCTTCTCATTGAAAGGGGTCGAATTATCACCTGTAGAGAGATACAGCAGCCCATCGGGGCCAAAAGCAATAGATCCACCTGTATGGCAGCAGATCTCACGTTGACTATCCACTTCCAAAATTACCTGTTCTGTATCCATAAGGAATTCCCCGTTCTGGAATTTAAAACGCGACAAACGGTTCACCCACTTACTCCCCGAGGGAGCATAATAGAGGTAAATCCAATGATTTTCAGCAAAATTCGGGTCCTTCTGCAGACCCATCAGACCTTCTTCGGCATTTACGCCAGGGGTTTCCAAAGTCTTATGGTACACGTCTAATAAAGCCACCTGGGATAATGTTCCACGTTCCTTGCTAAAGTGCATCACTTCTCCCCTTCGCTGGGCAACAAGGACGTCACCGTTGGGAAGTATGGCCATCTCTGTAGGTTCAAAAAACTCCCCGGTCACCAAGGGTACTTTGGTAAATCGTTCTTCTTCCGGGGGAAATTCACTACTTACAATAGTTATATCGGGCTCAAGATTATCCCCAATGGCATATTGAATACCACCGAGAAGGTGTTGCAGGAATACAGGATCTTTATAACTTTCTTCGGTATGGCCCAAGGCCGTGTAAAATGATCTTCCACCATCGTATTCATGGTACCAACTCATAGGGTGAACATCACCATTGGTCCCACCTTCGTAAGTGCTTTCATCTACGGTCATCAAGATGTTGATATCCGGGTTAATATCCTTGAAATTATAGAGTTCATCTGTCCGGGTCCAGGTGCTGTCCTTAAAAAATGAAGTGGCCGGAAAATCTCTTTTCTTCACTATGAAATCTGCAGTTGGTGTTCCACTGGGATGGCTTTCAAAATACCCTCCCACAAGTCGACCATACCACTTCCAGTCGTATTCCGTATCCGCTGCGGCATGTACTCCTACAAAACCACCCCCGGATTGTATATAGCGCTCAAAACCGGCTTCCTGCCGGTGGTTGAGCACATTCCCCGTTGTACTGAGAAATACGACTGCCGCATAGTTGTTTAATGTGTCTGACTCAAAAATTGCGGCATTCGTGGTGGTGTCCACGGTAAACGAATGTTCTTTCCCTAATTCTGAAATTGCCTTGACCCCGTCGGGAATAGATGCGTGTACAAATCCAAGGGTTTTGGAAAACACCAGCACTTTGGGATCACCCTTGCGCTGCCGGTCACAGGCATTAAAAATAAACAGGACCATCAGGCCGACCAGGAAAGATTTAATTTTCATTGTATTACCATTTTTGTAGAAGCCTTAAAGATACGCTTTTCGCCCCCCGAAGATGATACCAATTTTTTCAGATAAGCAACCAATTTTATTCAATCGAATACATCCATAGATTAGGATTTAGCAGTGTTCGGTATTCATAAAAACAATCATTGGTTTGTTTGACAACGCCTCTTAAAAAGTGTAACTTTAAATTTCTAACAAAACCTGAAAAAATGAAAACACTAAGAGTACTGATAGCAGGCCTGTTCCTGTTCTTAACCTATCAATGTAAAGAAGCCAAAAAAGAAAATGAGGCTGCTTCCGAGGATATGGAAGTGAAAAAAGAAGAAGTGATCAAAGAAGTTAAAGTGGTTAAATTCACTATGGAACCAAAGAGTGACAGCGATGTAAAAGGGGATGTCACCTTTCGGGAAGAAGACGGGAAGGTCATGATGACCGCAAACCTGAGTGGTCTTTCCGAGGGAGAGCACGCTATACACATCCATGAAAACGCAGATTGTTCTGCTGCCGATGGTTCCTCTGCCGGGGGACACTGGAACCCCACTGCAGAGCCTCACGGGAAATGGGGAGCCGAAGAAGGTTTCCACAGAGGCGATATAGGGAATTTCACTGCGGATGCAGATGGAAATGCCACAGTAGAATTTTCAACGGATATGTGGTGCCTTGGTTGCGAGGATGAAACCAAAAACCTGATGGGGAAAGCTGTAATTGTTCACCAGGGAACCGATGACTTTACCTCCCAGCCCAGCGGAGCTGCGGGAGCTCGTGTAAGTTGTACGGGAATTATACAATAAATCGCATTTACGAATTATTAAAGCTGCCTTTTGGGCAGCTTTTTTTATATATTTAGTGAAAATTTGCTGATGGAATTAGACCTGCTGGTACAGCGTTTCCAGGAAAAAGACCGAAAGGCTTTTGAGAAACTGTACGAAATGTACCATATCAATATACACGGTGTCATACACACTATTGTCCGCGATAAGGAATTAGCTGAAGAACTTGCACAGGATGTCTTCATTAAGATCTGGAATAATGCGGATAGTTACAACTCCACTAAAGGACGGTTTTTCACCTGGATCCTGAATATAGCCCGCAATACCGCTATCGATGAACTACGTTCCAGGAACTATAAGAACTTAAAAAAGAACCTTTCGGCTGATTACTTCGTAGGTATCCTGGAAAGGCCTGATTCGGAGGAAGAAGACGCCCCGGATACAAAAGGATTAAAAAAATTAGTCAAGGGATTGAAGGAGAAATGCATTGAGCTTATAGAGCTACTCTATTTTAAGGGGTACACCCAGAAAGATGCCTCCGAAGAACTAAAAATACCTTTAGGCACCGTAAAGACAAGGAATAGGAACTGCATCTCTCAATTGAGAGATAATATTGATTTGGAATGGATATAGAAAAATATATTTCGTCCGGGATACTGGAACTCTATGTTGCCGGCCTGCTTACAGAGGCCGAGAATAAAGAGGTATCTGAGTACGCCAAGTCGCACCCTGAAATTGAACGGGAGATCAGGGCCATAGAAGCCAGCGTATTGGCCCTGAGTAAAGCAGCTTCCCCGGGACTGAGTGAAAAAAGTAAGCTGGATGAACTCTGGTTGAAAATAGATGGCAATGATAAGAAAGGGGTTGTAAAACTCAAGCAGCCGCGAAAAAACTGGTTTGCTTATTCCGGTTGGGCAGCTGCCGCTGTACTTTTAGTGGGCCTGTGGTGGGTCTATAATCAAAACCAGGAGTTGCGTACAGATATGCAGACCACGGTTGACGAAGTTCAGCAACTGGAGAACCAGATCGAAGAGGCTCGGTATTCCTTAACCCAAACACAAGAACTATTTAATTCACTCAGGGATAAGGATGTCACCATAGTGCCGCTAAGCGGGCAGAAAGTGGCCCCTGATGCATATGCAAGGGCGTATTGGAAGAAAGACACCCAACAGGTGTATATAGATGCCCAGGGACTACCGGAACCTCCATCGGGAATGGTATACCAGGTCTGGTCCTTAAAATTGTCCCCACTAACACCGACCAGTATAGGTCTGCTCGATTCATTTGCAACGGATGATAACAAGGTATTCATTCTCGAGAATGCAAACGAATCTGAAGCCTTTGGTATCACCCTGGAACCAGCTGGTGGTAGTGAAACACCAACTTTAGAACAATTGTATACCCTGGGAGCGGTAGCCGCCTCCTGATCAGGATGAAATTTTTCTGAGCTTCAGGGCGTTAACCATCCATTTTGGAAGGGGACGCCCGGGATCTCTTTTTTTAAGATTAATGGACAGGCCTAAGGGTTTGAAGATCGGGACCCGGTGTGTTTCCACAAATTCGATCAGTGTCCCGTCAGGGTCTTCTACGTAACCAAAATGTCCTGATGCTTCGCCCATATCAAAACTCTCACGGCTGTCTACGGTAAATGGATATCCCAATTGACTGCAATCCTCACTGAGTTGCTGCATTCCCGAAATATCAAAGCAGAGGTGGATATACCCCAGGTCTCCCCAGTGGCGATCCCGGTACACCTTTAATGGCTCCCTGTCCAGCACTTGCAACAATTCTATTTCTGAAGGCCCGAACAGCTCACCAAAACCCCCGACAGCTTTTTGAGAATGCCGCAAGAGTACTCTCCTGAAGCGGTGGGCAGCCCCGGGTAGCCCGGAAAACCCTGGGAATGCACCTTCGAGGTCATAAACCATCGTATCATAACCCAATACTTCCCGGTAAAACCTGAGGGAAAGGTCCATATCTTTTACCCCGGTAACTACGCCAAGCACTCCCCCGGAAATTTTGTCCCGATCAGAATACACATAGGTATCGGATACTACCTCTACAATATTCTCCCAGGGATCCCGGAAATAGAAATGAAACCGGCCTTCTGGGGTGCGGACCACATCAGTAAGCAGCTGGAGATTTAATAATTTCAAACGAGCGTGTGCCCTGTGGATAGCCCTTGATCTTATCTTCATGACATTTATGCCGAGATCTCCTAATTGTACCGGAAATGAACCTGCCCGTGGTTCTTTATTCTTTGCCTGCCAGATCTCCAGCCCGCCACCCCCACTCATATTCAGGGAAAGCATGGCAAAACGAGCAACAGGTTTACCCCCGGTATAGGCGACCATAAGGTCTGCAGTCGCTTCGTCCTCAAATACCAGGATATCGAAACCCAGGTGTACCCGGTACCAGTTAAAAACTTCTTTTGCATCGGCAACGCCAATTCCTATTTGCTGAATCCCATTAATGATCTTATTCATTCGAGGCCTGTATTGGTTTAAGATAATTTGTTTTCAGCATAAAGTCGTGTATGCCTTTCAGTCGGCGTGCCGGGGTGCCAAGGCGGAACAATACCACCAGGATCAAATTAGTAAGGTTGATCTTCAGGTAGGAATTCTGTTCATATTTCCGGGCAGAGACCAGCAGGTCATTTTTGATGATGGTATAGGCCACCCCTCTTTGCTTCATTCTCTTAAAAAACTCAAAATCTTCCATCAATACCTGTTCAGGATCAAATCTACCCAGTTCTTTAAAACGCTCTTTACGAATAAAAAGACATTGATCTCCACCCCCGGTAAAAAATCCATCCTTCCCCGTAAAGCTCGCGTTCACTTTAAGAAGTTT
The DNA here is from genome assembly GCF_028464225.1 of Zeaxanthinibacter sp. PT1. Classification (GTDB taxonomy): domain Bacteria; phylum Bacteroidota; class Bacteroidia; order Flavobacteriales; family Flavobacteriaceae; genus Zeaxanthinibacter. The sequence goes on along the minus strand of NZ_JAQPCN010000004.1, from coordinate 179,302 downwards.
ATTTTCCGAATTAAATCTATAAGAGAAAAATCCTGCATCGTATTCATTATCCAAGGCTTCCTTTATATTATGGAGGAACTCCAAAGGTGGACGGACGTCGGCATGCAGGAAGGCTAATACTTCTCCCTCGGCATTTTCAGCACCTTCATTCATCTGCAGGGCCCTTCCGTTACCGGCACAGCGAATAATCTTGAAATGGCCTTTTAAATGGGTTTCCCGGGGATACGGAGCTGAAGTTGCAGATAAAGCCACGATGACCTCCATTAAACCGCTCGGCGCATTTAGATGCTCAAGATATGGCAAAAGTTCATCCAAGTTGGCATTCTCGTTATGGGCGGGTATTATTATGCTGATCATAGGAAACCAAAGAATTTTCAATAAGACGAAGTGCCGCCCGGAGAATTACACCTATTTTTATTTTAAAAGTAACGAATTGAATCGCATCACGACCAAAGCAGTACATACGGGTTTTCGTATGCGATAATATACCACAAAACTCAATACCGATGAATCTATTCTCTATTAAATACGCAATAATCCTCGCAGGGTTTCTCCTGATTCCGAATGTTACATCCACCCAGGTTAGAAATAACAAACAAGTTGATTTCAATCAATTGTCTGAGACATTTTTACAGCAGATAAAAGCAGGGCAGGATACCGGTGAAATTAGAAAAGTGCTGGAAAATACCAGCCTTGAGGCCTTAGAGAGTGGCCTGCAGACAGACTCCCAAAAACTTGCCTTTTGGATCAATATATACAATGGGTACATTCAGGTAATCCTTTCTGACAACCCGGAATTGTACGACGACAGGAGAAGTTTCTTCGCAGAGGAACAAATCCCCATAGCAGGCAGGATGCTTTCCTTTGCCAAAATAGAGCACGGGATTATCAGGAAATCTCAATGGGAATATGGACTGGGGTATATCCGGAAATGGTTCCCGGATAAATTTGAAAGAAAACTTCGGGTAGAAGACAGGGATTGGCGGATACATTTTGCGTTAAATTGTGGTGCAAAAGATTGCCCGCCTGTGGCCATATACCAACCCGGCAGGTTGGATGCGCAACTGGATAAGAGTACCGCGCGTTACCTGGACCGTACCACAACCTACCAGGAGGAAACCAAAACAGCAGAAGTTACTACCCTCTTTAAATGGTTTAAGGGTGATTTTGGATGTAACAAAGGTGTAAAAGAGATCCTTGCAAATTACAACCTTATTCCTATGACAAGGGACGTAGAACTGGAGTATAAAAACTACGACTGGACCTTAGATCTCGATAATTTCATCAAGTTGTAGAACCATTTTAAGCCCGCGGTTTACACCACGGGCTTCAAATTTTAATCCTAACGTCTGGGAGAGTAAAATCAAGCTATAGGCTCATGTTTTTTAAGGGAGTTTTGTAATGCTTTGTGTGCTGCCCATATTTTGTAGATCACAAAACACATTGCAGCTGACCAGATAAAGAATAATAAATACGCCATACACGTTGACTTGGGGGTTAATTCTTTTATAATCAAAATATTAGAGCATATGATCCGCTTTTCGGCGGGTGAATCACACAGCCCTACTATGTATTTAAACGTAAAAATTAGGCATTTCATCTATGAAAGCCTAAAAAAAGGTTAAATACTCGTTAAAGTGAAAGCGCCGGAACATCCCTGTTCCGGCGCTTATCTAAAAAACAACAAACCTCAATCGTCGGAAACCCCAATCAGGGCTACCTTTATCCTTATAATTTATTTATGGTCTGTTCGCTTCCGGGGCCTAATTCATATAAGGCACCTAAAAGCTCCTCTTTTAACATATTTACTTCTTCTTCCTGCCCGTTAGCCCGGTAAATCTCTGCACTCTGCAGTAATATTTCCGGCTCAAAGGTCTTTCCTTTAATATGGTTATCCACGATATTCTGTGCCATTCTCTCCTTCCCTGCTTTCAGGTAGGCATAGGCCAGTAAGCTGTATGTTTCTGGGGTTGGCCTGTTCCTCACTTCCCTCATGGCGATATTCATGGCTGCGTCTACTTCGTCAGTCTCTTCCAGGTAAACTTTAATGTTGTAGGTATTATACATCTCACCATAAGCATCATTACTTACCAGGGCCATATATTTTTCAAGATTTCTCAATTGTTTTTGTCGGTCCCCCATAAAATCGGCGATCTCTGACTTTAGCAGGTAATAGTCCGGCGACTGGTGATATCTGGTAACGGAATCCATGATCCTCATCGCCTCTTCTGCATTCTTTTCGTGGGAAAAGACGATCCAGGCTATTCCCTTCTTGGCGTAATTGCTCTTTGGGTTTAACTGTAAGGATTTCAAGTAATATTGGTAAGAGTCCGATATCCGGCCGGCATGACCGTAATAGTCCGCCAGGTTGGTATAGGACCATTCCATCAGTGTTGTATTTTTAGAAGCTTCGGCTTTATCAGCGGCCTGCTCCATTAAGCGGATGGTGGTATCCAGGTCACCTTTATAATCATTCCACTTAGCCAGGCGGATCAGGTACCCATAATCTGACATATTTTTAATACTGTCCAGGTAAGATTCGGCACGGTCGTAATTACCCAACTCCATATGCACATCAAATAGCAAGGACTGGGATTCATTAACGCCACTACCTTCTTCCCTCGCTTTTTCAGCAAATAGTAATGCTTCCTTAAAACGGTGTTGCGATATATAGTTTCGTGACAACGCCCGGTAATAACCAGACTTACCGACATGCGCTATGGCTACTGCTTTATCCAGAGCCTGCTCGGCTTTCTTGAGATAGGTGATATCTCCTGTTTCTTTAAAATATTTATCGTATTGCTGTGCAACGATGCCAAAACTCATCAACTGCGTACTGTCAGCTTTGATCTTAGAATTCCAGAGTTCAAAATACTTGGAAGTAGTTTTTGCCGGTTCAGCAGCCAAGTATGCATTGTAATCCTGGGGATTGGTAATAGTATCCTCCTTTCGCGAAGTACAGGAAGCGAGTAGAAGTATTACGAATGTGGTTAATAGTAAATTTTTCATTGTTGTTGAATTTTAGAGGTATTGATAAAATAAGTGCAGGGCCGTGGTGACAGCCCCGACTTACTTTCTTTAACTAGCAATTCTGATCCCATCATGTAAAACGGGGGCACTTAAATGCTGCCCAGGCCCCTTTTGGGGCCAAGCAACAATTAGTTCTTATTGTGGATTACTCACGTATGGGAACTCTGCATCTATGGTTGCTGTTAAGCTTACTCCATCAGAGGTCAGCCTCGGAAGGTCGGCCATCCCATCGTTATCGGTATCCTGTCCGCTGAAACGGTCACCGGTCTCTCCTCCGAACAATAGTATCAGGGAGATATCAATAACATCATCAGTCAGTGTACGACCAGTAAGTCCGACAGTACCGTTATAGTAGGTGGTCACCTCATCCGGGGCTACCTGCAATACATCCGCAGCAAGTACGGTAGTCAAGGTTGTAGCATCCAAGTTCAGGATATTATTCTGGTAATTAACGTCAGCAGGATCCAGTCCTAACTTAACCGCGTATACATCGTGGTACTGCTCCAACCTAGCCTCGAAACCGGCCTGGAATTCAGCGACCATCGCTGATGGTACGGTTACGTTAAAAGCATCCTTAACGCTTGGCATTCCTTCCATATCAGCGCTTAAAACCGTGTTGATCCCCGGACGTCCCATATGATCTACCTGGGCATAGGTTCCGGTAAAGTCGGGCTCCATGGCCTCCCCATCACCGCAAGGTGCACAAGTACCACCACAGTCAACACCGGTTTCATCGCCGTTCATGATTCCGTCATCGCAAGTAGGCATGGCTATTTGCTCCGGTTCCATCGCGTCATCATCATTATTACAGGCAGCCAATGCGAATAGCAGCATACCAGACAAAAAGATATATTTTATATTATGAAGTCTCATTTTTCTGTTTTTTTCTAAGGTTTATTATTGTTTTCTGTTTGTCGTTACCCAAGTGTTGTACACAGGGATATTAAAAGCGTTAAGCGCTGTAGTAGTTCCCAGCATAGCGTTCGGCATTTCTACCACTATAGACATAGTATTAGCGCCTGCAAAGGTGTTTTCAGCCTCTGATGGAGGAAGAAATCCGAGGGGAGCCGATTCCGGGTCCGGGTTGATCACAGCGTTAAACTGGAAGAAGTCGAAGAAAAATGGATCTTGTCTCGGTCCTGCGAAGATACGAGCACCACTATCCGTAGTCACTACAGTTGCGGTCTCTGCAGAAATAGCAACGTCTCCAAGCGGGGCGTTCACCAACACCTCACTGTTAAGTCCCAGGTCTGCTGCCTCACCATAAAAGAAGTACATACGTCCATCCCTGGGGATTGCCTGAATTACCAGGTCCTCGACAAGGTCACCATCGGTATCGATGTTGATCTCCGTAAGGATATCCTCATCAAAAGTACCATAAGCCAAATCTGGCAATACATTAGATTGCAGATCTACCACGAAGGTGGTGTTTGCAGAACCCGTTTCTGGTTCAAATGCAAAAAAATCCGCAATGTCTGCAGTGGTACCCCCACTACTTGGTGCGTCTAGATGGTCTGCCGCTACCAGGACAGCTCCTGTCACTGCCAGCGCAGCCAAACCCAATAAAAGTTTTGATTTTTTCATGTTATGTTTTTTAGAATTTAAAGATTAGTAACACCCTTACCTACGCTCCTTTTATTGGAGGGTTTGCTTTTAAGTGTTAAATTCTTGTTAAGTGATTCTGAAGATTAATTTGGTGGTAAGTGTGCTTATCCGAATTTTGCGTTTCTTTGGTTCCTAATTCTCAACGCTATGAATCCTTCAGCATCAGGCTGGATCGATAAGTTTGGACACTTAGTCAAAGAGCGACCACCCGGTTACGCGGATTTTCCTACGCTTTACGAAAAACTGAAGAAGACCGGGTTTATCTACGGATTTAACATCGGTATCCCGGATTTCATAAAACCGGAACACAAGCTTTCTGAAGATGAGAAGGCTAAGGTTAACCTGCTGACCTCTTTATATTTCACCTACCGGTTTAAACACCCGGATGAACCTTTCAATGCCTTCCTGGATTGTATTTTTAATTTTTACCAGAAGCTGGATGTGGCCAGCATCTCTTTCCTGAATAAGATCCTGACAGGCAAGAAAACTTCCTCGCAATTGGAGAAACTGGTAGACTCCAGGGTGTACCTGGAGGACAATATGATCAGCAAAACGTTTAACCGAGTTATCACGAACTCACTTTTGGTGATTGACGTGCTTACCTTTCGCCGATACCTGGAAAATGCCACGGATATAAGGCAACATGCCCAGGACCTGGAGTATATTACCATCAACCTTACCTACCACGCCTTTACCGCAAAGGAAAAGAAGAAAAAGAATAAGAAGTTAGAACAACTTTTTGCGACCTCTCTTTCCTTTATTGAAAGCGACAAAGAACAATACGACGCCTCTTACCGCGAAAGGCTGGTAGCCCAGTTTCACCCGGAAGAAAACCAATATTTCCTCGATGTGGCATGTCTGACCGTTTGGGAAGATCACACCTTGGAATATATAGAGTCCGAATTCATCTATAAGGCAGGAAGGGACCTGGGTGTGGAAGAAGACCAAATCGTAAAATCACTGGTTGATGTTACGCGATTCTTTAACCAGCACCTGAAAAAGATTCCACAGCTAAAAGATCAGCATCTGGCAGGACAATTTTATGACAGCATGTCTAAGGTGGTGAACAAACTAATCCTGAGAAACAGCAAACGATTGCAGAAAGAACTTTCAGAGAGTAAGGAGCTGGTGTACCTCTTATCCAAAGCAACGGTCAAAGACCTGAGTCCGGAAGAAAAAAAGAAAGTACAAAACCAACTAATAGACATCTTTAAAAGCATTCCCTCACTCGCAATTTTTATCCTTCCCGGTGGTGCAGTCCTGCTCCCGATCTTTATCAAGCTCATCCCAAAACTTCTCCCATCCGCCTTTGATGAAAACCGGGTGGATTAAATAGGAAAAAGTGGCCAAAAAGCCACTATAAAGAAAACTTATACCTAGTTTTTATTATATTTTATTAATTGTATATCAGTTAATTACACTTACTTATTCTAACCAAAGCTTAAAGTCCTTTACGCGCTCCCGGCTAACGATCACTTCTTGCTCATTAAAGCGATTTAACTTGATCTGCAGCCGCGAATTGGTGTATGAAATGATATCTTTTATATGCTTTACATTGACATAGAATTTACGACTGACCCTAAAAAAACTTTCTGGCTGCAGTTCTTTTTCCAGTAGCTCGAGGGTTGTATCCAGCAAGTAGTTCCGCCCTTCCATGGTAGCCGCATATGTCCCTTTATTCTCACTGTAAAAACATTCAATTTCATCGGCATTCAATATCTTGAGATGCTGTCCTACCCTGGCCACAAAACGTTTTTTATACTCTCGCTCCAAGGGGTTCACCAAAAGCTTCCGGATGTCTTCAAAGTGTACCTCCAACTGCCCGGTGCCCGGGCGCATCCCTTCGTACTTAGCTACTGCCTGTTTCAGCTCCACTTCGTCTATAGGTTTAAGCAGGTAATCAATGCTGTTCAGCTTAAAAGCTTGCAAGGCGTATTCGTCATAAGCCGTTGTAAAGATGATCGCACTTTTTACCGTCACCAGCTCAAAGATTTCGAAACACAATCCATCAGACAGCTGTATGTCCAGGAAGATCAGGTCCGGGTGTGTATTTGCATTGAACCAATTAACCGCTTCCTCCACGGAGTGTAACATGGCTGTAGGCTGTATATGCAGTTCCCCTAACATTCGGGACAACCGTCGGGCAGCCGGCTTTTCATCTTCGATGATAATTACGTTCATAACAAAGTTGGCTATTGATATTTCTTAGATTCCTCCTTTTCCTGCTCCATATATTTGTCGATCTGCTTTTTTTCCCAGTCCTTCCCGAAGAAAGGATTGATACTGAAGGTATAGGCGGCATGAAAAAGCAGGCCAATCCCCCAGAAAAACAGGGTGAAGAAATGACCGGGCTGCCAGAAGCTCTCACCGGTTCGTTGCACTTCTAAAAAGATATTTACCAAAATAAAAATATTAACCCCCAGGTAGACAATCAGATGAATATAAAACCCTTTTAGTTCATCTACCTTCTTTTTTGCCTTGAGATACTTCTCGTGATCCTTGTTTTCCATATTCTTAAAATTTGTTTGTCTTATTCCCAGCGACTTTCCCGCCTGTCTTCTTCCATGAATTCCCTGATCTTACGCTCTTCCCAACCCGGCCCGAAGAAAGGGTTAAGACGGAATACCCCGATCGCATGGAATAGTACACCAATACCCCAACCAAAAGCAGCCCACAGGAACCACATATAACTCCACTGGTTGCTCCAGTAATTGATGATAGCCAGGAAGGAGATGACCAGGATATAAGAGGTGAGGTTGTTGTAAAACTTTCGCAGTTGCTCTACCCGCTCTTTTGCCCGCAGGTACTTGTTTTCTTTGCTAAAATCTTCCATGATCTAATGTTTAAAGTAATGATTGAATGTAATGATATGACAGTATTGATTAACTGCTCCTTGAAATATTAGGAATTATCTTGATTCATGAATTCACGCAGTTTTCTTTCTTCCCAGTTCTTGCCGAGAAAAGGGTGAAGATCAAAGGCGCACATGCCAAGGAATACCAGGCCAATACCCCAACCAACAGCCGGGAATACTGCCCAGATTATACTTGTTGTCTGCCAGTTGATATATGCCAGGAGAGGGATCACGATACAGTAAGCCAGTAAGCTCATATAAAAATCTTTGATCCGCTTTACTTTCCGGTTTGCCCGCTGGTATGGCTTGTCAAAATTTTCAGTTTTCATGAGGTTGATGATTTTAATTGATATGTCAAATATCAGCTGTTCTAAGCCCTACAGGAAAAGGAAATACCCCAAGTGTCAAATTGCAGCGATGAATTGTAAATACCACCAACGGGAAAGGTGATTAGCGGTTATCCTTTTTCATAAACTCTTGTATTTTTCGTTCCTCCCATTTTTTACCAAGCACCAGGCCTTTGCCAAAAGCTTCAGAGGCATGGAATAACAAACCTATCCCCCATCCCACTGCCGAAAACAGCGACCAGGGGATTCCCGAGGTGGTTTTAAGGTTGATAAACACCAGGAATGGGATCACGATGCAATAAGCCGTAAGATTGCCGTAGAAGCCTTTAATAGCCTCCACACGCTCCTTGGCTTTTAAATACCGTTTACTCTCTATATAAGTTTCCTGGGATAATGCTTCCGTCACTTTCCGGGTGAGCAGCGGCAGTTTAACGATAAAACTGTCGTGGGTTTGGTCGATCTCCATTTTCCTGGAACTCAGGATTTCGTATCGTTGCCGGATATTGTGCAGGCCTACCCCGCTGCTTTTCTTCACCACCTGTTTAGGTTGCAGGTTATTGGAGATAACCAAAACCCCGTTCTCTTCATACACCTTGATCAAAAGGGGCCTGGATGCCGTCACCACGTTGTGCTTTACAGCATTTTCCAGTAACAACTGTAAAGATAAGGGCACCAACTTTGCATCAGGGTTCTCCGCCTTTTCCGGAATCTCGAAAACGATACTATCCTCGAATCTCATTTTCAGCAGTGACACGTAGGTTTTCGCAAACTGCAGCTCTTCACCCAAGCTGACCACATCCTTATGTTTTTGTTCAAGTACGTAACGATAAACCTTTGATAGTGAAGTGGTGAAATTCTGAGCCATTTTAGGGTCTTCTTCAATCAGGCTGGTCAGAACATTAAGACTGTTAAATAGGAAGTGTGGGTCCAGTTGATTTTTTAAAGCATCAAATTTAGCCGAGGCTGTACCCGCGATGATCTTTTGTTCTTTTACTTTACTCTCCTGCCAATGCTTATAAAAATAGAAGGCATGGAAGATCATGGAGGCGACCAAGGCAATGATCAGGGCGATGAGGTAATGGATTCTTTTCTCGGTAGCGATAAACTGGTTCCAGGATTCTCCTCCAATGGTCACCTCTACAAATACCCTGATGAGGAAAATACCCAGCATGGTCAGCAGAATGCTGCCAAAGATCCCGATCCACAGTCGAAATCGTTTGTAATTACCCCAGCTAACACGGTGATTCAGGTACTGGAAGAAAGAACCGTTGATAAAGGTAAGGACCACTGAATACAGGAAGTTATAGCCCACCCCGGTCCAGAACCGGTCATTCAATTCAATAGATCTTCCCATGACCAGTTCAATACCCATGAAGATCAGGGTGATCAGGAAACCTATCAACAGTCCCGCTCTGAACATTTTACCAATAGAATCCATATCTGAGTTTCATGTTTTTTGATCTTAAGTCGGTTTATGGCCAATTAAAGGTAGCAAAAAGCCGCATGGCAATCACCCATCTATGAAGTACATCACCTCGCTTGTTGACAAAGATGGCTAGGTGGGTATAAATGTGAAATAACTAATTACCCAGCTGTCAATTACTGCTGCTGAACTGGCGTCACAGATTCCGTAGCAGCAATGAAAATCAAAACGATCGAATTTCCATTACTTTTTAAAATATTGGGCATTATCCGTTAGCTTTGATACGAAGCAAATAAATTGATCAAACCTTTTATGTATATACCTGCTCATTATAAAAATGAAAACCTGGAGGAAGTCAGGCAATTTATAAGGGACAATGCCTTCGGGATACTTGTAAACCAGCTAGAGGGTAAGCCATGGGCCACCCATATCCCATTAGAACTGCATACAGATGCTGAAGGAAAGGAATGGCTACTGGGCCATGTTGCCAAAGCCAATCCCCAATGGCAGGCTTTTTCAGAAGAGCAGGAAGTACTTTGCATCTTTAACGGACCGCATGCTTACATCTCTTCCTCCTGGTATAAAGAGGAGGAAGTACCGACCTGGAATTATATCGCTGTTCACGTATATGGTCGGATTAAAAGACTTACGGAGCAAGAACTGTTACTGAGCCTTGAAAAGTTGATCGATAAATACGAGAAGGATTCTGACCGTCCCATAGTGATGTCCGAGTTATCCGTCGAAACGATGAGACAAGTAAGGGGGATTGTAGGGTTTAAGGTAAGCATTGACGACATCCAGGCCGCGTATAAACTCTCCCAGACGAGGCAAGAAGACCATCCGGAAATCAGCAGGGAACTTGAGCGGCGCGGAAGTGCAAATCAATGCACTATGGCCGGACTTATCCGGAGACAATCCGAAGAATAAACTACAATCAGATAGTATGTAGCCTTCCTACCAGTGACTCCCTGTACGATCGGCTCACCGGGATCACTTTGCGCGAGATCTCAAGATGCCCTTCAGCCAGCACATCCAATTTAGATATGTTTACTACGTAAGAACGATGTACTCTCAGGAAATACGAGGAAGGCAATTCTCTTTCGATAGTCTTGAGGGTGCTGACCACCAGGAAGCGCCCGTTATCCGTGATAATGTTACTGTAATTCCGCTCTGCTTCAATATACAGTATATCTTCTAACATGATCTTGACCATCCTGCCATGATGCCGGATGAAGATCCGGTCTTCGAGAAAACGAAGTCCGCCGGTAATAATATGGTCGGGCAATTTTCGGTCTTTCAATTGTTCTGCCACTAAGGCTACTGTTCGTTCTAAATTGAGTTTACCGAAAGGTTTGGATACAAATGCCTGCGGATGGGTAGCGCGGGCCCTGTTAAAAGTCAGCTCATCATTATTTGCCGTCAGGTAGATAATCGGGATGTCTTGTTCTTCCTGTATCATTTTAGTAGTTTCTATGCCATCCAATTCTCCCTTGAGATGAATATCCATCAAGATGATATCCGGGGTATTACGCCTTGCGTGGATTACAGCCTCTTCTCCCCTGGATTCAATCCCGGTGATCTCGTACCCCAGGCGGCTTAATTGAAGTGAAATGTTGGCGGCGATGATCATATCATCTTCTACGATCAGTACTCTTGTTTTTTCTTTCATGATTAGGCTGCTTTTGGTGGGTTGAATTCGAATGTAAAGGAAGTTCCGGGTCTTTGGTTCAGTTGCATCTTTCCATCCAGTTGACGGGTGAGCAGTTCGATCAGCTGAGTTCCGAAACCGGTTCCTTCATTCCGGGCTTCGGCACTTTTCCCAATACCATTATCCGATAACTCGAGGTAAACGATATCGTCTGCTTTACTCAAGGCCACTACGATAATCCCGGGGCGTTTACCCGGGAAAGCATACTTCAGAGAATTGGTCAGTAATTCATTTACGATCAACCCGATAGGTATCGCAAGGTCTATATGGAGTTCAAGAGGATTCATCTCGCATCTCACCTCTACCCTGTCCTGTGCACCGTGGGTATTTACAATATGCTCGCCGAGATTTTCAAAATAATCTTTCATCTCTATAGACGACAGGCTTTTTCCCTTGTAGAGCTTCTGGTGAATCATACTCATGCTGTGAACCCTCTGCTGACTTTTATCCATAGCTTCGGCGATCTTAGGATCGTCTATTTTTGCCGATTGCAGGGAGAGCAGGCTGGAGATGATCTCCAGGTTGTTCTTGACTCGGTGGTGAATTTCTTTGAGCAAAAATTCCTTTTCCCGGTTCTGTTGTAAAAGGAGGCGATTCTTCCGGCTATTGTTCTTAACCGCCTTGTAGAGCAGTAGCAACAATAAGAACATCAATAATGCAACTATAATGATCAGGGTTTGCCTGGCCTGCTGCCTACGTAGCCTGCCTTCCTGTTCCTGTATGGTGGTCTCCTTTTCGGCCAGTTTATATTCCGTTTGCAGTACAGAGGTACGGTTGTCTGCCTCCGCCGTAAAAACTTCATTTTTAAACTGGTCATACATCTCCATAGCAGAATACGCTTCGCGGTACTGGTGGTTCCCGGCATAGGACCTGCCCAACGCTTCGTAAGCCTGCGCCAGGTAATAGGAATCGTGAAAATCTATGGTAGCTACTTCGATGCACTTTTCCAGGTTTTCTATGGCAGAAATAAATTTACCCTGTAAGTTCTGCATTTTCCCTATAGCCAGGTAACAACGCATCACCATGAAGTTGTTATCAAGAAGGTTTGCAAACTCCAACGCCTTCAATCCGAAGCGTTCGGCCTTCTGATAATTATTGGTAAAAGAGTGGAGATCAACCATAGAAATGTAAACATCGCTCAGGTTATTGTAGAAACCATAACGCTCACCGATGGCAATGGCATGTTCGTAATACTTCTCGGCTTGTTCACGATCCCCCAGGGCCAGGTAACAATTACCTACCACATACAGGGTAAAATCATAATCCAGGTCTTGCAGACCACGGAGTTCAAATATCCTGATCGATTCCAGGCCGTAACGCAATGCCTGTTCATATTTTTGCTGTTTCCAGAATATATTGCTGAGGTCGCTATAGGCGATTGCCATAGCATGATCATCCTGGAGCTGGATTCCCAGTTCCAGTGATTTTAAAGCGTAATCCGTAGCCAGGTCCAGCTTACCCTTCCGCTCGTACACATAACCCATCTGGGTATAGAGAAAAGGTTTTTCGGACAGGGGAAGGATTTTTGCGGCTTCTCTCAGCATGATCATTGCCTCATCCAGTGCCTCCATACGCAATAAGACAGCACCTGCTACCCCTTGGAACCTGGCTTTCCATGCCCAGTCTTTTTGTGCAATGGAACTATTGATCCCCTGTTCGGCAAAGTGTAAGGATTTTTTGAGGTTCCTGCTGTGCCAGTAGTATGCCAAGTCATAAAGGATAATATTACGGGTAGAATCTACGGTTACCAGCGGAAGGGAAGTTTCGAGGATTTCCAGGTAAGATGGTCCAAAATTATCAGTGTCATGAAAAACCCTGCGGTACACCGGATTTCTCTCGGGATCCACGAGTTGTGCAGTCCCTAAAAAGCCTATGAACAGGCAAAGGAGCACTAAAACGAATCGGCTGACAGTAAGTGTTCTCATTTCGGTTGATTGCTCACCGGGGGAAATGAGGATAATAAATATACGAAATATCTTAATGAAGCCCTGCCCCGATAACTTTTTTAATCCCTTCGGACAGAATAAGATACGATTCGTCCATTAGCGTTTCGGAGGAATAAAATATTCCTATTGCTTAGAGCCGCAGGAAGGCTCAAAACGTTTTTATTGAACAGCTCTAAGATGAAATTATCCAAAGGTTTAACAATTTGGATTGGATGTCTCCTGTATTCCTGCGGCTTGGGCGAAAACACCCAGCAAAGACTTGGAACAGAGCAACAGCAGGATAGCATCATTCAGGAGGTCATATACGCCTATGTTAATCATGGGTGGAACCTCAGGAACACCTTGGTACTGGATGAACTGGCAAGCCCGGCTTTTAATAGGCGTATGAATGGGGTATGCGTAACCTCTAATCCCAAAGAGATGCAATCTCATATGAAGGTCTTCTTTAGGGGATTCCCGGATCTTAAAATCACAGTAAGCGGTGTTAACGGTTCGGGCCGGGATAGAGTTGTAGAATGGAACGCAGAAGGCACTAATACCGGGATGTTCGGTGAAACGGCAGCAACCGGTAAGAAGATCAAGGTATCCGGAATATCCTGGATATTGTTTGATTCCAATGGAAAAATGGCCGAAGAACAGGTCTATTACAACGAGTTAGAACTCTTACAACAACTGGGGTATACACTGATACCTCCCATATTAGACTAACAAACAAATATTAACTAAACATTCAGGATCATGAGAACATCATTAAAAATTTTATTAGCCTTCCTATTGTTACCCGCAGCATTATTACAGGGGCAGTCGGATGCAGACTACCAGAGTTTCTGGGTCCACGAGGACCACGTAAAACCAGCTATGGTCAACAAGTATGAAAATGTTAATAAAAAGCTGGTTACTGAACTTAAAGCTCATAATATACAGGACGAGCAGTGGATCACGGCACAGACCGATGATTACCGATATCTCTATGTGGGTCCCATAGACAACATGGCCTCCCTGGATCGGCCCGTATTTGCTTCATTGGCAGAAAAAATGGGATCAGACAAAATGGGCAGTCTTTTTAGCGAGATGAACGACTACTATGACAAGCATTTTGATTATGTAATTCATATGGATAAAAAGCTCTCATATATGCCGGAAGGTTTTACCCAGACCCCTGAAGGCCAGGACTACCGTAAGTTCTACTATGTTTATACCACCCCGGCCAATCGCAGCAAACTGGCCGAGCACTTTAAAAAGATCAAGAAGCTATACGCCGATAAAGGATCTAAAGTCAGCTACAGGGTTTACAGGAGTGGCTTTGGAGCCCCACAGGATTTCTTCCTGGTAGCCATCGCGGCCAAGGATGCCCTCAGCTATGAACAGCAGGCCGTAGCCAATCGTACCCTGCTGGGAGAGGAAGCCAAACCTTTGTTTGACGAGATGACCCAGTATATGAGCGGTATGGAAGTCATAAGCGGAAGCATGCGTCCAGACCTGGCATACAGTCCAAAACAGTGATTTCATATAATAACAGGACTTCTTGAAAATTCTTTTAAGAAGTCCTTATTCCATCCAACTTTCATTTAAAAAGAAATACAAGATCATGAAAACAGTGAAAATAATGCTCGCCTGCTTAAGCCTGGTCTTCATCGGATTTTGGGCCACAGGTCTACAGGCCCAGGACGCCGTTAAAGCAGACCCTGAACACTACAAGGTAGAATTTGAGAACGAGCAGGTCCGGGTACTGAGGATACAGTACGGGCCCGGTGAGAAATCGGTCATGCATCACCACCCGGATGCCGTAGCAATTATGCTGACAGAATCTAACGGCTTAATGACCCTGCCGGATGGCAGTATGATCGAAGACCGGAATAAGGCGGGTACTGCGATGTTCACGCCGGAGTCCACCCATTTACCGCAGAATAACGGCAGTGAACCCATGGAACTCATCCTGGTGGAACTAAAAACCTGTAAAGATAAAATGCACAAACCTAAAAACTAACAACATGAAAACTCTAAGTGTCTTATTATTATCGCTTCTCCTGCTATGGGGTTGCAAAGAAGAAAAAGCGGATCGTTATTTTTCGTCCTCTTCAGAAATAGATCAAGCTAAAGCCCTGATCGAAGATTATGAGAAAGGCGACTGGCAGGCTATGAAAGGACATTATGCCGATACCGCAAAAATCTACCACAACAGTACCACTGCCATCACCCCCTCTGACTTTGTCAGCAGTTTTGAACAGGGCACTGCGATTTACCAGTCTTATGGATTCCAGGATAAGGATCAGTATTATGAAATGATCATTGATGATAAGGACGAGAGATGGGTAAACTTCTGGGGCAATTGGGAAGCTACCTTCAAGGATAAGGACACCAGCGTGGTGGTGCCTGTACACGTAACGCTCGAATTTAAAGACGGGAAGATTGTGGAAGAGCATGCCTTCTATGACAGTGCACCTATAATGATGGTCATGAACCAGATTCAAAGTATGAAAGCTATGGAGCAAGAAGAAATGAACCCATAAATGCTGCAGCTCTGATGAAAGTACTCACTAGAAAAAAACCGGAAACGAGCCCGGCTCCTAACCCGGCAAAAATCATGGAGACCGGGATGGCCTTCTGGGCCTCCAAGGTCCTGCTCACTGCAGTAAAACTTGAACTTTTCACTTACCTGTCTAAAGGTAAGGTCCCGGCCCATAAGATACAGAAGAAGCTACAGCTGCACCCCAGGGCGGTCTATGATTTCCTGGACGCCTTGGTATCCATGGGCTTCCTGGAAAGGGAAGGATTAAAAGAGCACGCGCTATATAGCAACACTCCGGATACAGAGGCCTTCCTGGATAAGCACAAACGAAGTTATATTGGCGGGATGCTCGAGATGGCTAACAACCGGCTTTATCCTTTCTGGGTTCACCTGGAACAGGCCTTAAAAACCGGGGACCCGCAGAATGAAACGGCACAAGGTGAAAAACCATTAGTTGAAGTACTCTACGAGGATGAAAATCGCTTACGCGAATTTGTCAGCGCCATGGGAGGATTCCAGATGGGCAACTTTATGGCATTCTGTAATCGTTTTGATTTTTCCAATTATACCACCTTCTGTGATATCGGGGGCGCCGGCGGGTTTTTATCTGCCCAGGTCGCTATACAGCATCCTCACATGAAGTGTATCACTTTTGACCTGCCCAAAGTAGCCCGGATCGCGAAGGAAAATATGGAAAGGATAGATTGCCTGCCAAGAGTTGAAGTCCGATCAGGGGATTTCTTTAAAGATGATTTTCCTAAGGCAGATGTCATTACCATGGGAAATATCCTGCACGACTGGGGAGTGGCAGATAAAAAACTACTGATCCAGAAAGCCTATGATGCCTTGCCGGAAGGCGGAGCATTTGTAGCTATTGAAAATATTATTGACAATCAACGCCGCAAGAATAGTTTTGGATTGCTGATGTCTCTTAATATGCTGATCGAAACCAAGGATGGTGCAGATTACACCGAAGAGGATTTTGGCCGCTGGGCGAGGGAAGCCGGTTTCCAGAAAACATCTTTGATTCCATTAACCGGTCCAAGTAGTGCCGCCATTGCTTATAAATAAATACTAATAAAAAACACTGATCATGAAAAGAATACTATATCTCTTATTCCTGGGGCCGTTGATGGTCTTCACTCAAAGCGCAACCGATTACCCGGTGATTACTAACCTGCGACTGACACCGCTGCCCGATAAAATTATGCAGTTAGAACAGGGGCTTGCAGAACACAATAAAAAATACCATTCCCAAGGCGGTAACGGCGCAAGGGTGTACTGGATTTCCAGCGGTAAGAATGCCGGGAAATACATGTGGGTGATGGGACCAACTACATGGTCTGCCATGGATACCCCTATACAACCCGAAAAAGAGCACAACGACCACTGGAACCAGAAGGTAGCTCCCTATGCCGAAGCGGAAGGCCGTGTTGATCACTGGCGTTTTCACCCGGAATACTCCAATTTCCCGGCCGATTTTGAGATTGATAATTTGCTCGTCTTCGTGATGGACGTTAAACCTTTTAAATGGATGGAGGCCATAGAAATGGTTAAAAAGGTACAGAAGCTCTACATGGAAAAATACCCGGATGATCCTTACGGGGTATATATCAATGAGCTGTCCAACCTAGAAGGGCAAGACCTTGCATGGGTAGATTTTTTCGGGAATATGAATTATATGTCAAGGCCGGATACTTTTCCACAGGATTTTGAAGCCGTTCACGGTGAAGGTAGTTTTATGAAATTCATGAAAGAGGCTGAATCCGTAATGGACGGGACTCACGAAGAATTATGGGTTTTTCGCAAGGATCTGAGCGGCCTTGGTTCTACCGTCAGTGCAGTAGACAGACAGGAATAAACAGTATATATTGTAACTATCCAACCTTCCTTTGCCTTCCTGCTGAGGGAGGAAGCCAATGCCCCGGGAATCCCGGGGCATTGGTAATTTATGCGTACAAATAGCGCTAATCCATTGCTTCCCTTTTCTGATATGTTTAATATCTTAGGCAGGAATTCAAAAACCTGAACATGAAAAAAATTTACCTGCTCCTTTTCCTGGCCGTCACTCAATTTGGATGGTCACAACAAAAGAGCCCTATGGAGCTCCTAGACATCTTTGATCTTGAATACGTGTCAGATCCCCAGATTTCACCGGATGGAGAACGAATCATTTACGTCAGGAACTTTAAAGACGTTATGACCGATAAGAACCTGTCCAATCTTTGGATGGTGAATGCTGACGGCAGCCAGAATAGACCATTGACCACCGGTAATCAACGCGATTTTGCACCCCGTTGGTCTCACGATGGTAAAAAGATCGTCTTCCGTTCCAATATGAAGGATGACAAGACCAAACTCTACCTCATGTGGTTAGACACCCGCGAGATACATACGCTAATAAATCCTCCGAGGAGCGCATCGGGCGTCAGCTGGTCCTATGATGACAAACAACTAGCCTTTACCATGTTTGTCCCAAAAAAATCAAAATCGATCATCACCATGCCCGAGAAACCTGAAGGCGCCAGCTGGGCAGATTCCCCTAAATATATCGACGAGATGAACTACCGTGGCGATGGCCAGGGTTATCTTAAAGGCGGTAATGAGCAGATCTTTGTGATCTCTACAGACGGGGGAGCGCCGCGGCAATTGACGGATTCCGAATTCGATCACGGGAGCCCGGTATGGTCAAAAGACGGTTCCAAACTCTACTTCTCAGCAAATTTGCACGAAGAACATGAAGAAGAACCCCTAAACAGTGAAATCTATGAAATATCACTTATCGATGGAAGTATAAAAGCTATTACCAGCAGGAAAGGACCAGACCGCTCTCCTGCCCTGTCTCCGGACGGTAAGACCATCGCCTTTACCGGCTATGACGACCGGTACCAGGGGTATCAACTCAGCCAGCTGTACGCCATGAGTACCGAAGGCGGAGAACCGGAACTGCTTACTGCAGATTTTGACCGGGATATCGAGGATATCCAGTGGGCGGACGATGGCAAAGGCCTTTATTTCCAGTATACAGACCGCGGTATTACCAAAATCGGGCATATTTCCCTGGGCGGTAAGATCAAGACCGTTGCCGAAAATCTTGGCGGAATGTCAATAGGTAGACCGTACAGTTCCGGAAGTTTCTCTGTCTCTGAAGATGGAACATTGGCGTACACTCTCGGGGGAAGCGAGCACCCGGCAGATCTCGCCGTCTCTAACGGCAAAAATACTCGGAGGATCACCAGGCTTAACGACGATCTTTTCGCATACCGCAACCTTGGAAAAGTGGAAGAGATGACCTGGAAATCTTCATATGATCAAAGAGAGGTCCAGGGTTGGCTTATATACCCCCCAAATTATGATCCAAACAAAAAATACCCGCTTATCCTTGAGATTCATGGAGGACCTTTTGCGAGTTACGGACCTGAATTCACCGCGGAGTTACAATTGTTTGCAGCCTCGGGGTATATGGTGCTATATACCAACCCCAGGGGAAGTACGAGCTACGGAGAAGAATTCGGGAACCTGATTCACCATGATTACCCGAACCATGATTACGA
The DNA here is from genome assembly GCF_028464225.1 of Zeaxanthinibacter sp. PT1. Classification (GTDB taxonomy): domain Bacteria; phylum Bacteroidota; class Bacteroidia; order Flavobacteriales; family Flavobacteriaceae; genus Zeaxanthinibacter. The sequence goes on along the minus strand of NZ_JAQPCN010000004.1, from coordinate 160,326 downwards.
TGACCTGATATCCGGTGTAGATGCTGTGATAGCCAAGGGCAGTGTAGATGAGGAACAGTTGTTTGTAACAGGAGGAAGTGGCGGCGGAGTCCTCACGGCCTGGATCGTAGGAAAAACAGACCGCTTCAGGGCAGCAGTGGTGGCCAAACCGGTAATTAATTGGTATAGTTTTGTTTTGTATGCGGATAACCCGGCTTATTTCAGTAAGTACTGGTTCCCTGCAAAGCCCTGGGAAGATCCTGAACATTATATGAAGCGTTCGCCTCTCTCTTTAGTAGGGAATGTTACCACCCCCACCATGCTGCTAACCGGCGAAGAGGATTACAGGACCCCCATCGCAGAATCGGAGCAGTACTACGCGGCCCTCAAGTTGCAGGGAGTAGAGAGTGCCATGGTCCGTATCCCCGATGCCTCTCATGGTATAGCCGGTAAACCCAGCCAGCTGATCGCCAAGGTTGCCGCCATCCTTGCCTGGTTTGACAAGTATAAAAAAGAATAATCACCATAAACTGAATTTGGAAAAAGCCTGCTTCATTGCAGGCTTTTTTCTTGGAGAGTATACCAACGACTTACCCGGGAGGACACCTATTCTTTTTTACTATATTTATGAAAACCAAACTATTATGCTGAACAATAAATTCTGGCAAGGCTTCTTTGCCCTGGCACCCCTACTGTCTCTTATCCTCCTTATTTTCGGTTATTTATTTTTCATTATTCTCGCCATTGGCGGAGACATAGGTGATCATGGGCATATGGATGAAATTCACGGTTTGCTGATGGGTGGGATCGCCTTTTTTATCTTCGTCATCGTCCTGGTCGTTCTGATCTCTTTTGGCAGCTTGGTTTTCTATATTGTACATGCTGCAAAGAACCCAAACTTACAGGGAAATAATATGCTGGTGGTCTGGGTGCTGCTATTCATCTTTGCAAACGGGCTGGGGCAGCTGATCTACTGGATAATCGAGATATTAAATAAAAAAGGAGAAGAAATTCGGCCATAAAAAAAAGCCGGAACATCACGTTCAATCCATGGCATCATGAACGCTGTTTCCGGCCTTTTGGCACAAATCAAACTAACATCTTTAAAAGGGCATCCTTTTTCCTTAATCTTCAAATTCCAGTTTCGCCATATTGGCGTAGGGATCTTCTACATGCATGATCCAGGTCTGGTCCCGGTATTTCCCCCCTATTCCGGTCAGGTAGGCAGTCCTGGCCTGTAAGTCGTTTTCGTAATGTGCCAGGTAAACATAGTGCATCCCGTTCTCAGGGTTTTTAAAGTAAGCAGGTTCCAGTCCTTGTTCTTCCAGCTGCCGCATAAACTGGTTCAGGTATTTTTCTGTCTGGAATACGTTGGCTACTACGTAATGGCCATTTTTTATTCCGTCAATGGCGGGCATGGTGCGGACTACCAACTTCCTGGGATCGGCAAATTTGGTTTTTCGGCTGTATGCTTCGCTTTCTTCTCTGACCTGTTTGGTCGTAACTGTTTTAGTTGCCGCTGCCACATCTTGTTCCGGAACGGACTCAACCGGCTTAAATTCACTTTTTACCGATCGCATCACCAGGTCAAATCTTCTTTCCTCATCCCTGACCCGAGCCATCTCTATAGAGTCTTGTCGGTATATCAATTCATTCAGCAAGGCGTTGTTCTCCTCGTACTTGGATTCTAGCGCCATATATTTTTCCAACAGGCGATCATAGGAATCATCGGTAGATTCGTTCATCACGAAAGCACCGGTATCTTTCGCGATCTCCTGGTATACCATATTCTCGGTAAGATTAGGAATAAAAGAAAAGGCCAGGGAGATCTCGTGCGTGGTTCCCAGGTGGTCTGCACTGTCTGACAATCCTTTTTCAATCGTATACCCCAGGGAAAGTCTCCTGCTCAGGTTAAAACCGGTGCCTACCGAGGCACCGAAAAAGCTGTCATAGCCGCCTTGCAACCATCCCAGCCTCGGGAGGTCTAATATCATTCCACCACCGTAATCGAGAACATCCTGACCTGTTTTCCGCACTCTTAATAAGGGTAAGAGCCGGGCATCGCTGAACACACCGTCAGCAGCACTGAACTCATACGTATATTGTAAATGACCCGAGAATGTTTTTTCGGGGAATGCTGTCATTAATTGTCCTGATTTCAGGTTATAATCCAAAAGATTTTCTGCAAACAGGCCCACATCAAACTGCCCGATTGAAAGGTTGAAACCCGGTTGAAAAGCGATGATTGCATTTTCTTCTAGTTGCCCCAGTAAAGGGTCTTCTTCAGTAGTCACAGCCCTGCCACGATCAAAGCTGCTGTGGTAATAAGGAATGTTAAATCCAAAAGTGAGCTTATTCTTTTGGCTCAACCTGACTCCATAAGCATAATTGGCCATAGCCCCTATATTGGTAATTACCCCCTCTTGCTGGTTATAGACACTTAAGCCCAGCCCGCTCCGATCATCGATCCGACCGCTGTAACTCAGGAAATAATCCTGTTGGTTATCCTGGAAATTGGCCGCCTGGCTACGATGGAAAAAATTTAGGTATGATTTGTTCTCACGTACCGTAGAAAAAGTTGGATTCACCAGGAAACGGTTAAACTTCAACAAGTTCTGGAACGGCACCTCGTAGGAAACATAAGGATTAGATTCTTCTTGTTGAGCATGGCAGTGGCTGCCCGTCAAGGGCAGCACCACCAGCACAAGTAAAGATAAGGATTGGGTAATTTTTAAGGGCATAGGCAAAATGATTTTAGAGACACGGGATGGCTTCCGGCTTTGAAGACCGAAAGGATGATCCAGACGTTAAAAAGTGGCTATAAAACCGGTTTTGCGTTAATGCCGGTCAGGGGATTATATGGTTTCATTAGTCAGTAGGTTTTTAGGCTTTGGGAAGGACTAATGTAGAATCTCTTCGGATGATATACTAATTTATTCGACCAACTGCACACCGCTAAACCCCTATACACTGGTGCTTTAGGTCGATCAGCATACAAAGAACAGGCCGTGATCGACGACTGACTTACCGGAAAAAATTACGGGTATTACCGATTTAAAAGTTGCCAAAATCTGCATTTGACAGGTATATACTTTCTCAATTCAGGATAAGTTCTATTCCGTTTTGTAGCTGTTATGCCAGTGGTTAAATCTCATCTGGCCCTACCATTAGGGTTTAATAACTCCGATATATACAATTTAATAATATATATCTCGTTAGGCAATCAAACCCCAATCTAAAAATTAGACTATGAATTTTGAACTATTTAATAATTATAAAATGCTGAGGATATCTAAATTACTATTACTTATCCCTGTTTTGATGTTATTTATCGCCTGCAGTAATGACGATGATGACACCATGGCCAAGGTAACCGTAAACGGTACAGTGCTGGTAGAGGACGTTTCCGATTTTAATGGGGATATTGATGCCAGTTTTACCGGGAACGGTGGATGGGTAACTCGGTCTTTTATGTGGAATAATAACCTGACCACTGCCGATTACAATGCCGATATTACAGCAACTACCGATGGAAGTTTCCGAATGATCGTTGAAGATTCTCAAGCTGTCGTAGTACTGGACAAAACCATAGAAGGTGGTACAGAACCAGATTCGATCGATGGTGTCACAGCTTCCGGATCAGCAGGCATTTGGACTGTTACTATTATTGTCACCAACTTTAAAGGTGATGGCAGTTTCTCCCTGAGCGAAGGGAATTAATTTTATTGTGCTTTGCATAAGAAAAGCCCTGCGGGAAGTTCCCGCAGGGCTTTTTCTATTTTTTATAGCTACACGCTTGTTTAAACAAGCCCCAGGTGATTTTAAATGTCTTCAGCCAACCAGGCTTTCATCATCCAGACGGTCTTCTCCTGTTCCGTGATAAAATCGCTCATCATGGCATTGGTTCCTTCATCATCTGCCGCAGCTGAATCATCCAGGATCTTACGTTCAATGACCAGGAGTTCTTTCAGCGAATCCACGATCAACCGGATAGCCTCCTCGTCTTTACTGATATTTTTCCCCACAGGTACTTTAGAATGTTCACAGTAATCTTCAAAAGTATGATAGGGCACGGCACCCAGGGTGAGAATACGTTCAGCGATCTCATCAACTTTCAGGTTAGCGTCGTCGTAGAGTTCCTCAAACTTAGGATGAAGGTCAAAAAAACGTTTCCCTTTTATGTTCCAATGAATACCCCTCAGGTTCTGGTAATAGAGCTGAAAATTGGCCAGCAGTATATTCAGGTCGTCGCTTAAGGCCTTGGATTTTTTCTCATCCAAGCCAATACTATTTAGTTTCATATGTACTTATTTTGATATAAAATTATCGAATATTGTTTAGAATCCTCATAAGTTTCATTGATGGTTTTTATACTTTTATTGCTTTAAATGATCACTTATGACCATCACGCAATTACAATATGTCCTGGCGGTTGCCGAATATCAGAATTTCACCCTTGCCGCTGAAAAAAGTTTTGTAACTCAGCCCACCTTGAGCATGCAGGTCCAGAAGTTGGAAGACGAATTGGGCGTACAGATTTTTGACCGGAGCAAAAAACCCATTTCCATTACCGAGGCCGGTAAGAAAATCGTGGCACAAGCCAAAAATATTGTGAACGAAGCGAACAGGATCAAGGATATTGTAGACCAGGAAAAAGGATTTATCGGTGGAGAATTCGTTCTTGGGGTAATTCCTACTATTATGCCTACACTTCTCCCGATGTTCCTGAGGAATTTCATTAACAAGTATCCCAAAGTGCAGTTGATCATCAAAGAACAGAATACCGATGAGCTTATCAGGAATATACAGGATGGCCACCTGGATGCAGGGATTGCCGCTACTCCCCTGGAGATCGAATATATCAGGGAACGGCCACTGTATTATGAGCCTTTTGTAGGGTATATCCCGGAAAATCACCGCTTAGGTGCTGTGGATAAAATATCACCTAAAGACCTGGATTTACAAGACATCCTCCTGCTACAGGACGGCCATTGTTTCCGGGATGGTATTATCAACCTCTGTAAATCTGACAGGCAGGAGAACAACGGGCAATTCCGCATAGAAAGTGGCAGTTTTGAAACCCTATTGAATCTATCTGATGAAGGAATGGGGATGACCTTATTGCCGTATTTGCATACGCTGGAGTTAGGGGAGTCTAAGAAAGCTAATCTAAAATATTTCAACGAACCGGTACCGGCAAGGGAGGTAAGCCTGATTTACCACAAAAGCGAGCTCAAAATACAAATTACCGAAGCCTTGAGAGATGTGATTTCAGGTATTGTAAGGGGTGCAATTGCCTTCCAGGACGTGAAGATCATCAGTCCCCTGAACAAAAAATAAAAAGCCACCCTCAGGGGTGGCTTCGTATTTTAAGCTTTTAAGTAAGCCAGGCTCTGGTGGAGCTGAGGCTTATCTATTATAAATAATTGTAACCAGTGTCGCAATTCTACAATTTCGTAAGGGAGTAATCTTTCTAATGCTTTTTTAAGTTCCTTACCAAATAATTTCGCGTCAAAACTCACTTTCTGAAGTACGGTTTTCGTGTACTCCAACATAGCTCTTGCCATATTATTTCAGAATTTTAGTTGGACTGTTGATCAAATTTAACTAAAAAAAGGTATTGAATATTATTTTTTTATAGTTAAAAATAGGATAATTTTCAGAATTATTCGGTCAAATTACGAAAAGAACCTAACAGCTTAATGTTGATAACCACCTTAAGAACAATCGCTTACACTTTATTTGCTTTCCTTATTTTTTCTTGTGCAGGAAGCAGGCAAAGGGCGATAAAAAAGAACTGGGATACTAGTTTAGAAGAGAATATATACGCCAACATGTTTAATGGTATCCTTGTATTGGACCCGGTTTCGGGGGATACCCTATACAAGAAGAACACCCGAAAATATTTTACGCCCGCCAGTAACACTAAGATTTTCACACTCTATGCAGCGCTTACCTACCTGCCAGAATACATGCCTAGCCTGGAATATACTACCCAGGGAGACACCCTTTATTTCCGCGGCATGGCAGATCCCTCATTGTTGCATCCCTATTTCCAGGACAGCACAGCACTGCAAATGCTGCGGCACCAGGGCAAGCTGAGCCTGGTAGTGCGGCCGACGAAGGATCAGCCCTGGGGTCCCGGGTGGGCCTGGGAAGATTACGACAGTTATTATTCCCCGGACCGCAGTAGTTTTCCAATGTATGGGAACGTTGCACAGATCTGGAAAGAGGATTCGGTCAGGGTGATTCCTGGAATTTTTCGTAAGAATATATCCACTAAGAATAAAGGGGTGAATCGGCTGCAGGATCAGAATACTTTCTTTTATCCTGACTATAGCTCTGATACGCTGTTGGTTCCCTTTAGAACATCGGACAGCCTTACACTTAAATTACTGGGACAAGCCTTAGGCAAAGAGATTCACCTGGCACAGCATTTTCCGTTGGACGAGCGGAAAATATTGTACAGTATTCCTACCGACAGTATCCTGATGCAGATGATGCAGGAGAGTGATAATTTCCTCGCGGAGCAGCTTTTACTCGCTGCATCATTGACGATCGCAGATACCGTAAACACCCAGCTCATACGCGAACAAATGCTCAACGTTCACTTAAATGAGCTCAGGGATAAGCCGCGCTGGGTGGATGGTTCCGGGCTTTCCAGGTATAATCTCTTTACCCCGGAATCTATGGTAGCAGTGTTACACCGATTATACCGGGAAGTACCCAGGGAGCGATTACTTTCCTGGTTTCCTGCCGGTGGAGTTTCTGGAACGCTGCAAGACTGGTTTGGAGCAGGGCAGTCTCCTTACCTCTATGCGAAGACCGGCAGCCTGGGCAACAACTATTGCCTTAGTGGATACCTTTACACTCGATCAGGCAAGTTATTGATTTTCAGCTATATGAATAATCATTTCAGGGTGCCTTCGGCCGTGCTGAAATCTGAGATGCAGGCAATGTTCGCCTATCTGCGGGATACTTACTGAAGAGGTTATGGTATAGATTAGGGGCCAGGAGTGTTACTAATTCAGTATCCCCTTTAAAGCGGCGTATTGTAGCAGTATGATCGTTTTGGCATCCTTTATCGCGCCCGAGTTCAGCATGGAAAGCGCCTCATCAAAAGAATATTCCAGCACCTGTATGTGTTCTGTTTCAGCATCGGCTCCTCCCCCATCACTCACTTTCTGGGTATCATTATACGCTCCCAGATAGAAATGGAGAATTTCCGTCACAGAGCCCGGGGACATATAGGATTCCAGTACCTTATGGACCTTTGTAATCCGAAAACCGGTTTCCTCCTCCACTTCTCTTATGATGGTTGCCTCGGGATCTTTTTCCTCGAGCACGCCCGCACAGGCTTCGGTCAGCATCCCATCCCCCTTCCCCCTGGCATATACCGGCATCCGGAATTGACGGGTCAGAATTATGCTGCGTTTATCGGTATTGTACAGCAGGATGACAGCCCCATCTCCCCTGTCGTATACTTCCCGTTTCTGTTCTTCCCACTGCCCGTCTTCTTTCAGGTATTCATAGGTATACCGGCTTAGCTTGGACCAGCCGTCAGAAAGTATGTCTTTGCGCAGTTTTCGTACAGGATTTTTCTCCAAATGTCAATTTTTTATATAGTTGATTTTGATCAAAAACGATTATCCCCGTCCAGGATATCGCCCAGGCCACCGAGTATACTTCCTTCTCCCCTGTCCTTGCCCTGGCCTTGTGGGGCTGCCGCCCAGATTCGGCTGGCAAGCCTGCTGAAAGGCAGAGACTGAATATAAACTGTACCGGGTCCTTTCAGGCTTGCGAAGAACAGGCCTTCACCACCAAATACGGTATTTTTAATCCCCCCGACAAAGGTAATGTCGTAATCAATGGTGTGCGTAAACCCGATAATACAACCGGTATCTACTTTGAGCACTTCTCCAGCTGCGAGCACTTTCTGGGCCATAGTACCCCCTGAATGAACAAAGGCCATCCCGTCACCTTCCAGCTTCTGCATAATAAATCCTTCACCTCCGAACAGTCCTCGGCCCAGTCGTTTAGAAAATTCGATGCCTACGGATACCCCTTGGGCCGCACAGAGAAAGGCATCTTTCTGGCATATGAACTTCCCGTCTTTTTCCGAGAGATCTATTGGAATGATTTTTCCCGGGTAGGGAGAAGCAAAACTCAGTTTACGCTTTTGATGGCCTGTGTTCAGGAATGCCGTCATAAAGAGGCTTTCACCGGTAAGCAGACGTTTCCCTGCAGAAAAGAGCTTTCCCAATACCCCGCGGTCCTGGTTAGAGCCGTCTCCAAAAATGGTATCCATCTGTATATCGGATTCCATCATCATAAAACTCCCTGCCTCGGCAACGACAGCTTCACGCGGATCAAGTTCAATCTCTACGTATTGCATTTCCTCCCCGTGGATCTCGTAGTCTATTTCATGTGCATTCATGTTAGATCAGTTTTTGGTTGTGCTAATAGGTATATGAGCGATATAAAATGTTACACTTATTTCTTACCTTATTTCTTCCGGGCACGGATGGTCCATTCAAACTCGAAGGTGGATACAATGTCGCCGGATTCATCCTTTCCTACAGAGCGCATCCAGAAGGTCTGTCCTTCTCCGCTCTCCAGTGTTCGTGCTACAGCCGGAGCTACGAGATGACCGTCCTCACAGCTGAAGGTGATTCGGCCCTTAGCTTTTTTGGAGAAACTGGCTTTATTATTCGCAACCAACATGGAAATTCCCTGCTTACTGTCCTCTATGGCCTGCATCACCAGCACCCCTGTACTGAGTTCTGCGGCCATGCCCTGCACGGCCCAAAACATGGAACCGAATGGGTTCTGGTTGAACCAGCGGTGACGTACCCGGGTAACGGCCCTTTGCTGATCGATCTGCTGTAATCGAACCCCACACCACCAGGCTGCCGGGAGTTTAAAAAAAAGAAAAGTATTGATTTTAGAGCTGTCCATAGCTGATTTTACAAGGTTTGAAGCCTAAATGTATTGAAAAATATCTTAGCTTAAGATGTTAATAAAAAGTTAATATTTAGTACTATGTTTTGCATAATACCTTTTTTTGGATATATATTTGCATAAGAAACTAATATGCCTTAACAATGACCATCACAAAACATCAGCGAAACCTATCGGCTCTACTGCACGCCTCGACCTTCAGTCGTTACCTGGTCCCTTTTGGGAATATCATCGCCCCTCTGGTGATCTGGCTGGCTAACAAGGAAGACCATGAATTTGTGGATTACAACGGTAAGCAAGCACTCAATTTCCAGATCAGCCTGCTCCTGTACTCCGTAGTACTGGGTATCGTTTTGATCCCATTTGCTATCGGAGCCTTGCCGGGACTATTTGAATTCGGTTTCTGGAACCTGGCCGAGTTCAACAATTTTGGCGGTATCGATATTGACATGGATGATCTTGAATTCAGTAACGGTTTCTTCTGGTGGCCCCTCGGGTTAATAGGCCTGATGCAATTAGGACTTAGCCTGGTCAATATCGTATTCACCATCATCGCGACGATTCGCACTCATGAAGGGCAGTTATATGAATACCCTTTAACCATCAGGTTCATTAAATAAATCTTGCGACATGAATTAACCGATTACACCTAAAATTCAATAACCCACGGGGTCCTCATCAAACCCCTTATTCTTAATAGTACTGACCAGCACTTATGAAACATCAAAAAACGAACAGTCAAACTTATAGAATCATGAAATTATGAACATAGAAAACACAAAAGCGCAGATGCGTAAAGGGGTGTTGGAGTACTGTATCCTTTCCATACTGGAAGGAGAAGACAAGTATGCTTCAGAAATCCTGGATACCCTGAAAGATGCCAAAATGCTGGTAGTTGAGGGTACCATTTACCCCTTGCTTACGCGACTAAAGAATGCCGGCCTCCTCAATTACCGGTGGGAAGAATCAACCTCCGGCCCACCCAGGAAATACTACGGCCTGACCGAAACCGGTAAAATATTCCTTACGGAATTGAATACCACCTGGGATGAGCTCAGGAACGCGGTAAACCTGGTAACAAATACTAAAAACAACTAACGATGAATAAGACAGTAAATATAAACCTCGCCAATATTCTTTTTCATATCGATGAAGAAGCTTATATAAAACTACAACACTACCTGGAAGCCATCCGTCGTTCTTTTTCGGGTACTCCCGGAAGCGATGAGATCATCGCTGACATTGAAGCGCGCATTGCCGAGCTTTTCCAGGAAAAGATGGAAACGGACCGGCAGGTAATCACCATGAAAGAGGTAGAACAAGTAATCTCGGTTATGGGGCAGCCAGAAGATTACATGGTCGATGAAGATATTTTTGAAGATGCTCCTAAGACAGAAAGAACGCAACCCGGAAGAATTAAGCGACTTTACAGGGATACAGAGCGCAAGTACATCGGCGGGGTTTGTGCCGGGCTGGAATACTACCTCGGCATAGACAAACTATGGATACGCTTATTATTCTTATTACTGGCTGTATTCACCGGCTTTGGCTTTATTGCTTATATACTGTTATGGATCCTGGTCCCCGAGGCCAGGACCACCTCTCAAAAACTTGATATGACCGGAGAACCGGTTAATATCTCCAATATTGAGCGCAAGGTAAAGGAGGGTTTTGACGATGTGAGTGAACGTGTTAAAAATGTGGATTATGAAAAGGTGGGGACTAAAGTTAAAAATGGTACCAGGTCTTTTTTTGATTCCTTGGGCGACCTGATCCTGTTCGTCTTTAAGGTGATCGGTAAATTTATCGGGATCCTGTTGATCATCATTGGAGCAACAGCATTGATAGGCCTTTTTATAGGTATGTTCACGGTAGGGATTGCTGATATCATCCATATACCCGGAGTAGATTTCATTGACATGATGAATTCTACCGCTGCGCCCTTCTGGCTGGTAAGCCTGATGATCTTCCTGGCTTTTGGAATTCCTTTTTTCTTTCTCCTGTACCTGGGGTTGAAAATACTGGTTAATAACCTGAATTCTATTGGCAGAGTCGCAAAATTCACCTTGTTGGGGTTATGGCTGCTTTCCCTGATCACTTTGATGGTATTAGGCATACAACAAGCTTCCTCCCATGCGTTCAGCAGTAGCTCCAGTATAAAAAAGGATCTGTTTAGCATGGGTACCCCGGATACACTGATCGTTCGCATGAGGGTTAACGAATTGTATGATCGTGACGGACGTGGTATGGGTATAGACCGGATGAAAATGATTTTTGATGAATCTGGCGACCCCCTCCTCTATTCGGATGATGTAGTGTTTAACCTGAAGGTTTCAGAAGATTCTATTATCCGTATTCATATCAGGAAAGACGCTGATGGTAATTCGGTGCCGGACGCCCGCAGCAGGGCCGAAGCCATTTCGTATTCCTATGATCAAATGGGCAACTTACTTATACTGGATGACCACCTGCTTACAGACCCCTCCAACAAAGTCCGGGACCAGGAAGTCACCACCACGGTATATATCCCCGAGGGCACCATACTGCAACTGGATAACAGCACCCGGGGTCATATTGGTCGGGGGACCCGTTACGATCGGGATTTTTACCGGAGCAAAATGATAGGGCACTATTGGCAGATGGATGACGATGGAGAGTTAAAATGCCTGGATTGTCCGGAAGAAGAATATCCCGCCGACCGTGAAGATGGTGAGAACAACAAAATAAAAATAAACGAGGATGGCATAGACATCAAATTGGAGGATGAAACGGACAGTTTTGAATTGAAAATTAATGAAGAAGGGGTTCGGATGCGGACAAATTGATCCTGGTCTTGCAATTCAGACCCCGGATTTAACAACTGGGTCTATGGCCTTGTGAAATAATAAAGAAGTGTGCGAATTTAGTTTCGCCGGACCGGAGGTGAGTTTTAAGCCGACGGATATACCTGATAACCATAAAATATTAAAACAACTAACATGACAACACTAGCAAGAATTACCCTCGGTTTATTATTAGCCTTATTTGCTTGTTCCTGTGGTTTTGACATCAGCTTCGCAGAGGGCAAAAGCGGGAATGGCAATATCGTTGAGGACAGGAGAGAAATTACCGAACCCTTTACAGAGATACAGGCTTCGGAAGGAATAGACGTTTATGTTACCCAGGCAGAAGATTTTGAAATTACTGTAGAAGGTGACGAGAATATCATTGACCTGATCGGTACAGATATCAGGAAAGGTGAGTTAAAGATCCACGCCATTGAAAATATAGGAAGGGCTACGAAAAAAGTTTACGTTTCCCTACCTTCAGTTACAGCTTTACGGGGTTCCAGCGGAGCTACCCTAGTGAGCAGTGAAGCGATCAAAGGCGAACAGATAAATGTTGACGCCAGCAGTGGTGCGGACCTGGAATTGGAGCTTTATGCGGATGAAATAGACCTGGACAGCAGCAGCGGGGCAATGGTTAATCTTAAAGGGGAAGCCAATATGTTGCACGTAGACAGTAGCAGTGGTGCAAATGTCAGGGCATCAGACTTACGCACTAAAAGATGTAATGCAGATGCCAGCAGCGGTTCTAATGTTCACGTCAATGTCACTGATGACCTGACGGCAGACGCCAGCTCCGGAGCCAACATCCGGTACAGCGGGGAAGCAGCCGTACACAAGAATAAATCTATATCCGGGAATATCTCTAAAGACTGAAATCCATTTGTTTTTGACCAACCAGAACTTCCCGGGCAACTCACCCGGGATTTTCTTTTCTATCTTGATTCATTGCGTATCTTAGTGTATAAAGAGAATCATACGCCTGTGCAATTATCAATAGCTACTTACAAACTACCGCTTAAACATACCTTTAGTATATCCCGAGAATCTATTAACCACCAGGACACCATGATCGTGTCCCTGAGCAAAGATGGGCACACGGGATACGGGGAGGCCACGGCCAACGCTTACTACCATGCTACCGTAGCGCAAATGACGGCAGAGATAGAAGCCCAGAGGGAGACGATCTGCTCTTACCAATTTGAGTACCCGGAAGCCTTTCACGCTTTTCTTACGGAACTCCCGATCAGCAATTTTTCACGCTGTGCCCTGGATGTTGCCGCCCATGACCTCTATGGGAAGATCAAAGGTGAACCGCTTTACAGTCTCTGGGGGACAGATCCTTCTCAATACCCCCTTACCAATTACACCATCGGGATAGACAGCATAGATACCATGGTAGCCAAGATGAAAGAAAAGCCCTGGCCACTGTACAAGATAAAACTGGGCACCGCGGATGATGTGGCCATAGTTCGTGAATTACGGAAACATACTGATGCAGTTTTTCGCATAGATGCCAATGGTGCCTGGACCGCCAAGGAAACCATAAGTAATGCCCCTGTATTAAAAGAGCTTGGTGTAGAGTTCCTGGAACAGCCTCTGGATGCCAGGGATTGGGAAGGGATGGAAAAAGTAATGCATTACAGCGTATTACCCGTAATTGCGGATGAAAGTTGCATCCTGGAGCAGGATGTAGAAAAGTGCGGACTGCATTTCCACGGAATTAACATAAAACTCGTTAAATGCGGTGGCCTAACACCGGCACTTCGTATGATAAAGCGGGGGAAAGAATTAGGGCTCAAGGTTATGGTAGGATGTATGACAGAATCTACTGTCGGTATTTCCGCTGTAGCCCAGTTATTACCACAATTAGATTATGTGGATATGGATGGTGCTATGCTCCTGGCAGAGGATATAGCCCATGGGGTGAGCATCGCCAACAGCGGAAAGGTGATTTACCCGGACAAGCCGGGTACAGGGGTAACCTTATGGTCATGAATTTTCATGTTGATCATATAGATGGTCGTCTGGCCTATATCAAGAAGCATCCGTACCTGTATTTTGGGGGTACATCTTACCTGGGCATACCTTACCTCACGGGGTTCAAGGAAACGCTTAAATCAAATCTGGACTATTATGGCAGCAGTTATGGATCTTCCAGGCATAGTAATTTCCGTTTAGAACTTTACGAGGAAGCGGAAACCTACCTGGCTTCCTGGACAGGCAGTGAAAGATCCCTGACTTTGTCTTCAGGATACCTTGCCGGGCAGATGCTCAGTACGCTCTTACAAGAAGGCGGTCATTCATTCTTTTATGCACCGGGATCGCATTCTGCCATGCACCAAGGGTCTGAAAAAGCTTTTAGTACATGGGAAGAACTATTGAGGGCATTAAATAGGTTTGTAGGCCAGGGATATGAAGAGCCGCCCGTGCTCTTTATGGATACCATGGATCTTACAGGAGCCGGGTACCCTGATTTTCCATACCTGCAACAGTTACCCCTGGATAAGATCATATTGGTCCTTGATGATTCACATGGCCTAGGGGTCTTGGGAACAGAGGGATCAGGTATGTATAAGGCGGCAACAGCTCTGAACCCCTGGGAACTAATCGTCTGTGCCTCGCTGAATAAGGCCATGGGTATTCCCGGTGGTATTATTCTCGGAAACCTGGATCGAATAACAAGTCTCAGGAACACTACTTTTTTTTCAGGGGCAAGTCCCGTGCCACCGGCTTACCTGGCTACCCTCATGAGTTCTACCGGTCTCTATAGGGAGCAATATAATAAGTTGCAGCAGTTACTCACCTATTTTGAGTCCCTTTCGCTACCCGATGATCTATTCCAACGACTACCGGCTCACCCTGTCTTTGCTTTCAAGGATAAATCTCTTACAGAATATCTCTACCGGAATGAAATCCTTGTGACCGATTTTAACTATGCAGGTTCGGGCAGTGAATACACTGGCAGGATGGTGATCAATGCCAACCATCGGATTGGCGATTTAGAAAAACTCGCTGTTTGTCTTCAAAAACACTATAAGTAAAAAGGGTATAATACATTAACGATTTTTCAAAGCAACTGGAATAATCCTGTTAATCTTTTAAAAAAAAATCGTAACTTTTATCATATCAATGCGTAACCAATAAAACCCTTTCCTATGAAAAAATTTCTGTTATTAGTTTTTTTGATGCTGATTTTAATCTCCGCAGCAACCATCAGCACATCAAAACCGGATGCAATGCATACCATGGAGGGCACCTGGGAACAAGTTACCTTTTACAATTACGATGGAGATAAAGTGGATACCGTAAAACTCATCGATGGATACCGGCAGGTTAAGATGTATTACAATGGAAAAGTGATGTGGTCCAGGACGGACCCGAACGATACCGTTGGAAGGTTTGGCTATGGCCGTTACCATATTACAGACAAGGAATTAATTGAGGATATCGAATATGGAGATTACAGTATGATGAGGGCATTGCAGACCTTACGCAACTTCAGGTTCGAGCTTGTTCTCACAGACAGTACTTACAGCCAGATTTCCTATGATGAAGACGGAAACAGGACCTTCTCTGAGAATTATGTCAGGATCGATTAGGTTGAGTTCAATATAAAAAACCCGGGAAAGTCCCGGGTTTTTTATTTTATCATACCAAACAAATGGCCTTAGTTCACTTCTTGCGGTGCTTTGATCGCTGCCAGGTAACGTTCGGCATCCAGGGCAGCCATACACCCGGTTCCGGCAGCTGTTACCGCCTGGCGGTATTCTTTATCCTGTACATCCCCACTGGCAAAAACCCCTGGTTTGTTGGTTTTGGTCGATTTCCCCTTGGTGATGATATAACCAGTTGGGTCCATCTCTAACTGTCCTTTAAAAATGTCGGTATTTGGTTTGTGGCCTATAGCCACGAAAAATCCCGTAATTGCGATCTCTTCTTTTTCCCCAGTCTGGTTATTCACCATCCTTAATCCTTCCACTACTTGTTCTCCTAGGATCTCATCAACTTCTGTATTGTATCGCAGATCTATATTTTCTGCAGAGTTGACCCTATGCTGCATGGCTTTTGATGCCCTCATATGATCTTTTCTCACCAACATAGTCACCTTGTTGCAGATATTGGCAAGGTAAGTTGCTTCTTCAGCTGCAGTATCACCACCTCCTACGATCGCCACATCCTGGCCTTTATAAAAGAATCCATCACAAACAGCACACGCAGAAACTCCCCCACCTCTCAGTCTTTGTTCACTTGGAAGGTTCAGGTATTTTGCAGAAGCCCCGGTAGATATAATCACTACCTCAGCCTCAATTACCTTGTCATTATCAATGGTCACTTCGTGAATACCACCTTCTTCTTCGCTGAATTTTACTGCAGTCGCCATTCCGATTCGCACCTCTGTACCAAAACGTTCGGCTTGCTTTTGAAAATCTATCATCATACTGGGACCATCTACACCATCAGGGTAGCCAGGAAAGTTATCTACCTCAGTGGTGGTAGTCAATTGACCACCCGGCTCCATACCGGTGTACATAACAGGTTTCATATCTGCTCGGGCAGCATATATGGCTGCAGTATAACCGGCAGGACCTGATCCTAATATCAATGTCTTTAATCGTTCTCTTTTCTCTGTCATGATCCAGTTCTTCTCTTTATTAATAGATCGTAAAATTAGGGCTTTCTCCCTAAAGTCCGGGGTCAAAGATATCAAAAACTATGATAGTTCTATAATGGAATCCATTGGGTAATTGACTCCTTTAATCGACGTCAGAAAACACCTTAACCCCCTTGAAATTCAAGCTTATAAATCACCGTTTTACAATTAATAAGAAGAGTTGTTTTGTGAACTGGGACAAAGATAATACCTTGAATACCGCAATCTCCCCCTTTAACCAGGGGGTGCGTTTGACCACTAAACTTTAAAACCAGCTTCATGATCCCAATTCTATTGCTGTTGCTCAGTGTGATCATTATTATCATACTGACGGCAAAACTCAATGTTCATCCTTTTCTTGCCCTCTTAGGAGCAGCCTTATTTTTCGCATTATTTTCAGGAATGAACCTGGACACCATCGTTCAATCCATAAATGACGGTTTTGGCACTACCCTTGGAAAGATTGGCGTGGTCATCATTTTGGGAGTAATCATAGGGGCTTTCCTGGAGCATTCGGGGGGCGCTTTTAAACTAGCTGAAAAGGTGTTAGGCCTTATTGGCAGGAAAAGAGTTCACGAGGCCATGGGAATAGTCGGGTTTATAGTTTCTATACCTGTTTTCGCAGATAGCGGCTTTATAATACTTAACCCACTTAATAAAAGCCTCAGCAAGAAAGCAGGCCTATCTATTGTAGGGACTGCCGTGGCTCTAATGCTGGGGTTAATGATTACCCATGTATTGGTGCCCCCAACCCCGGGACCTATTGCCGCAGCGGGAATTCTTGATGCAGATGTAGGCCTGGTTATGCTGGTCGGTCTAGTGGTAGGATCACTCTCCCTGATCCTTGCTATCATTTATTGTAAAAAATATGCTTCTAAATTCTACATAGATCCTAACCCGGACGTGACAGAAGAATTTATCAGGGAAAAGATGAAAACTGCCCCGTCTGCATTCCGTTCTTTCTTACCTATACTTATCCCTATAATTCTTATTGTAGGGAAATCATTGGTCGATTTCAATTTCGGCAAAACAGCGCCTGATACCGGCTGGGTGCAGCTCGTCTCTTTTATAGGTTCACCTGTTATCGCCTTGATCATCGGGATGTTCCTGGCCTTTACCCTGCCCAGGAAATGGGACAAGGAGATTCTTTCTACCACAGGATGGGTAGGGAAATCACTTGGGGATGCATCTAACATCATCCTGATCACGGGGGCAGGAGGAATTTTTGGAACTATTTTACAAAATAGCGGGATTGCAGCTATCCTGGCCGATTCGCTTGCCAGTGCCAATCTCGGGATCTGGTTGCCATTTTTGCTTTGTGCTGCGATAAAATCTGCCCAGGGATCCTCTACTGTGGCCCTGATTACAACGGCATCAATAGTAGCTCCTTTATTGCAGACCATGGGGATTGAAACCGCCTTGGATAAAGCGCTTATTGTTTCAGCCATCGGTGCAGGGGCCATGGTGGTTTCTCATGCAAATGACAGTGGGTTCTGGATCTTAACCCAGTTTTCCGGTATCGATATCAGAACGGGGTATAAAGTTTACACATTAGGAACCTTCCTGGTTGGGTGTTTTGCCGCCCTGCTCATTTTTGCTGCAACATTTATTTTTTAGTGCGCCTGATTCTATGAGACATCATTACAATTTAAAAATCGTATGGACGGGGAATACAGGGAGCGGTACCAGTACCTATACCGGCTATGGACGGGACCATACCATAGAAGCTGAGGGAAAACCCGTGCTGTTGGGATCAGCAGACCCGGCATTCCGCGGAGATGTTACTAAGTATAATCCTGAAGAACTCTTCCTGGCCTCATTATCCGCATGCCATATGCTCTGGTACCTGCACTTCTGTTCCGAGGCGGGAATTAAAGTGACGGAGTATTCTGACCGTGCCGAGGGAACCCTGGCGGTGGATAGCACCGGAAGCGGCAGATTTACAGGAGTATTACTGAAACCGTTAGTAAGAGTTTCCGAAAATAACATGAAGGAAGCAGCATTAGATCTTCATCAAAAAGCGCATCAGTATTGCTTTATTGCCAACTCCTGTAATTTTCCTGTAAAGGGACAGCCCCGAATATTGGTCGAGTAAGCAAGCTTACTAAATCTATTGATGCCAAGTAACGTGCGTCCTGATTTAAAAACCCAGGCGGCTTACAGATCATCAGTGCTTTCGTAGAGTTTGGTCATCTCCCGGCTTCCCCCCGTACCGGGCCTGTCCTTTTGTAGGTCCTCTGCCCATGCAGTAACCATAATCTTACTTGTGGCATTACAAGCCTGCAGTCCATAGGAATACGGCCTGATTCCAAGGGCATGGGAAAACGCTATGTCACAGATAGCATCAATTGGTTTACCATCTTCGGCTAGGATACGATACGTCGGATCTATGTCGATGCCCCCGATTTCGTAACTAAGTTTTCCCCTTTCTTCAAATACCTTATCCCTCACCTTTTTTTCAAAATCCTTATGCGGACTTTTAGCTGTTCTAAAATTCGCCCTGGCTTTTCGAACATGCTTAGCTTTTAGCAGTCCGGGGAAAGGAAATTCTTCCAGTTCTACAAGGTCCTGCCCTGCACAATTGATGAATAGCCGGTATTCCAGTTCCTCTTTATCACCATCCTCCTTCTCCAGGATAATTTTCGTGTTACTTCTTTTAGCATGATCATCCGACATCTGTACCTTCCCGGGTATCATCTCGATACAGCCGGCCTGGTGCAAAGCCAGTAGAATTCTGGCCGATGGTAAGGGCAGAGCAGCTATAACATTCAATAAAAAAGGCATGATTTTCTTTTGCAATAGCAGGTGATCTTCCGCCGGTAACAGTTCTGCATGGAAATTCAGGCAGTACATCAGGTCATCGAGCGTTTCTTTCCAATGCACCGGACGATTGTTTGCCTGGAATGCTTCAGCCATTACCAGTTCCTGTTTCATCCCATCAAAAGAATCCACATATTCGTGTTCTCCCGATAGTTTTTCCACGAAATCCACTATACCAAACCCGGGATTATCCAAAGAATCAATTAAATATTCCTTTTTGTCTTTCTGAAATGCCGATTTCAAGGCAGGCTTACAAACTTCCTGGAAGAAAGTTTCTAAACTTAAATATCCCTCATCGTCTACTAGCGATAGTACTGTTTGCCTATCCGTATGACGATAGATCTCCCGCATGGGGTTTTCCTGTAGGTACTGAAGGTGGGGTAGCCAGCCTTCGGCCGAGTGCATTTGAATCTTGAAATCCTTTGCTCTTTTCGCACGGGTGAATTTTAGCTCCCCATTAGTCTCTGCAAACGTACCATGCCTGTGGGCCAGGGAGCTTACTACGTCAAAAGCACTCAGGGAGGCACCCAGGGTTCCGATAGTGAAGTTGTGATAAGTATCTTTTGGCGGAATAATTTTCTGAATGGGCCATGGAGAGGCATAATAGCCGGCGGGTGGATTATCACCTTCTTTCCAGGCATGACCTGTGGCAATGATCACTTTAGAAAAATCATAGACTTCCCCCCTGTCGTCAACTACCTTTACCATAGATCGGTC
The DNA here is from genome assembly GCF_028464225.1 of Zeaxanthinibacter sp. PT1. GTDB lineage: Bacteria > Bacteroidota > Bacteroidia > Flavobacteriales > Flavobacteriaceae > Zeaxanthinibacter. The sequence continues at coordinate 140,370 of NZ_JAQPCN010000004.1, read as the reverse complement.
AGTGTCATATACGATGTCTGTCACCATGGTATTGTTCATTTCGCGAACAGCCACACCTCCTGAGTTTATTTTAAAAGTCAATTTACCGTATTGGGCGTGCAGATAATACCCCAGGGCCAGGCGGCTGTATACCTTGGAATCATCAATATCCCGGTCATTTATATTCAATGCCTGCAGAGTCTGCTTGTCCTGCCTTCTAAGCCAATTTCCAAAAGTTTCGGGAAGCGCAGGTATTTCGTCAGAAGAAATATTGGATAAATTATGGATATCTGTAGTCCTGGGGTTGTAGGGCATCCCCATGGCCATCTTGTCCTCCTTCTCAAAAATGGTGATTTCAAGGAGAATATCCCTGAATACCTCCAGTTGATCCGAAACGTGTTTAAGGAAAAATAAGGCAGTGGCACCACTGCCGATAACACCTACTTTTATGGATCTATTCATATTTGAAGAATATTAATATCAGCCCTGCCTATCAGCCGCTTCAAAAACCACAGACTCTAATTTGATCGGAGCTTTTTCTACCGCTTTTGCTAACTGTTTGTTAGATCTGAAGGATGCCTTCTGAAGAAGCCTGGTCTCATAGTGCAATTCGAACCTGGACTCCCGGAAAGGCCAGGGTTCAATACTCACCTGCCCGGGCTCGCCATGAATAAAGTACCGATGATGTTCCAGGCCTTTATTGATCTCCAGTTTCCGGTCCCGGGCAGGCAGCTGACGCTGGCAGAGAATCAGGGAAGCGCGGTCACAAAATCGCATCAACCCATAGGCCTCCTCGAGATTATCTTTGCTCCAACCGTATAATTTTAATTGTTTCTTTCTCTCGGTCAATACCATATTGAAAAAGCTCTTAAAGCCTTTGTGTCCGGCTTTCTTATCACCATAAAGGAATTCGAGATGAGCTCCAATCAGCAATGCCACCATTTGTGATTTCTGGGCTGCATTTTCATATACAAGTTCAGCATGGGCCAGGGCATCCGAATCAGATCGTTTATCCTGGGTGAAATCCATGGGGGTACCGATATCTGTGAGGTAATTCTTTTTATCAAAATCTAACAGGTAGTCATCATGCTCAATGATAGCAGTAAGCACATCTTCCCAATAGGCAGGCCTGGATGAAGGCTTTACCTGCATAGCTATTTTGCCGGCTAATAAGCCATGGGTATAGTGAGAGATAACTTCCCAGCCTTCCAAAAGATGATTCACTATCATGATCTCCAGGTATCGTTATACAATATTAGAACAGGCACGGGATTAACACGTTACCAGGCACACCAAAGATTAACGCTATTCAATTTATATCTGATTTTTTCAACAGACGGGAATAACCCGGTTATCACCGGCAAGTAATTTTGCTTCTTCTTTGCTGCTCTTAAAGCTATTATATTATCGCATAGAGCCTTCTCCACGATCTTTTATCAGCTAATTTAACCACACCTAGAGCTGAACATAAAACAACGATTATGGCTAAGAAAGAATCTAACACTCAAAAAATAGAGCAGTTACAAAAGAATATGGTCGATCCTGAAGGCAAGGCCCTCACCACCCGTCAGGGAGTTAAGGTGAACGATACCAATAATTCCCTTAAAGCGGGCCCAAGGGGTTCTACCCTGCTTGAGGATTTCCTGCTCCGGGAGAAGATCACCAGTTTTGACCACGAAAGGATCCCGGAGAGGATCGTGCATGCCCGAGGGAGTGGGGCGCATGGTTATTTTGAATTGTATGACAGTATTGCCGAATTTTCCAAGGCCGGCATTTTTACAGATACCAAACGAAAAACCCCGGTCTTTGTCCGGTTTTCCACAGTTGCGGGATCTAAAGGTTCCCCGGACCTGGCTCGTGATGTCCGTGGATTCGCCGTCAAATTCTATACGGAGGAAGGCACCTGGGATCTCGTTGGGAACAATATGCCCATTTTCTTTATTCAGGACGCCATGAAATTCCCGGATCTTATTCACTCAGTAAAACCGGAACCCAACAAAGAGATTCCGCAGGCCGCATCTGCCCATGACACTTTTTATGATTTTGTTTCCCTGACGACCGAAACACTACACAACCATATCTGGGTTATGAGTGACAGGGCTATCCCGAGAAGCCTCCGGATGATGGAAGGTTTTGGGATCCATACCTACCGTTTAATCAACGACAAGGGTGAAGCTCATTTTGTCAAATTCCACTGGAAACCTGTTTTGGGGGTACACTCGGTCACCTGGGACGAAGCGGTACGCATCAATGGCGCAGACCCGGATTTCCACAGGCGTGATCTCTGGGATGCTATTGAATCCGGACAATACCCTGAATGGGAACTCGGTATGCAAATCATCCCGGAAAAAGAAGAGCACTCTTTTGAATTTGACTTGTTGGATCCGACGAAGCTCGTACCGGAAGAAACGGTACCTGTAAAGATCATCGGGAAAATGACCCTCAACCGAAACCCTGAGAACTTTTTCGCCGAAACTGAACAGGTGGCCTTCCTGCCTGGAAACATAGTACCGGGAATCGACTTTACAAACGACCCTTTATTACAGGGAAGGTTGTTTTCTTACCGGGATACACAGCTATCACGCCTGGGTAGTCCTAATTTTCACCAGATACCCATCAACCAACCCGTAACCGAAACATTCCATAACCAGCGTGACGGGCATATGCAAACCCAGATCCCTAAAGGACAAACCGCATATTTCCCGAATACCCTGGGCGGAGGTTGCCCCCATTTATCCAAAATAGCCGAAGGTGCATTCCATTCTTATGAGGAGCGCATAGATGCTAAAAAGATAAGGACGCGCAGCAAGAGTTTTAGTGATCATTTTTCCCAGCCTGCATTGTTCTATCGCAGCCTTGCTTCCTGGGAACAGGAGCATGTAGCAGATGCTTATTCATTTGAACTGGGGAAATGTATGCACGCTCATATTAAAGAACGAATGTTATGGCTCATCCAGCAGATAGATAAGGGTCTGGCAAACAAGGTAGCAGAGAACCTTGGTATGGAGATTCCGGATAAAATAGAACAGCCTATTAACCAGGCGATTGGTGCTGACAGTAATCCGGAAGATTTTCAACCCGGACCGGCTAAGAATTACCTGGATAAATCTTCAGCCCTGAGCCAGGCAAATACACGGTTTGATAGTATCGCAACCAGGAAAATTGCCTTCTTGGCAGCAGAAGGTTTTTCCGAGGAGCAATTTGGCGTGATGAAGAAAACCCTTGAACAAAGGAATGCAGTCGTACAGGTTGTGGCACCCCACGGTGGTAGCATAAAATCGGGTAAAGGAAATAAATACGCTGTAGATGCTGCTATTGCCACCACGGAAAGTGTCTTGTTCGATGCAGTTTATATTCCTGGCGGAGCAGCTTCCGCTAAGGCGCTGCTGAAAGAGAAGAAATTCATAAAGTTTGTGAACGAAGCTTTTAAACATTGCAAAGCCATTGCTGTTTCTGGTGAAGGAAAACAACTGCTGGATGAAACCTTTGCTAGAGATCACAAAAAAGACAAGGCTTTGTTTATCGATGCGGATGCTGACAAGTTCTGCGATGCCATTGCACAGCACAGAAACTGGGACAGGATGGAAGTTGCGAAAGCTGTTGCGGTCTGATAAGGACTGATCCGTACAGGCAGTTAGGGGAACCCTGAACCTGTGGTATTAAAAAACGGGAACTTTTAAAGTTCCCGTTCTTGTTTAGCATAAGTAATACTGCCCTGAATTTTTACTTCACCTTCCGGTTTAATCTCCTGAGGCATCAGCAATAGTGCGTACCACGGCGGTATTAATGCGGTAGCGAAGAAACAATTTATGGGTGTTTCCCGCATTGGCTATAACCTGTTTACCGAACTGGGTTTCATAGGCATAACCGAGATCGAACTGGTTCCAGAGATTAAGTTTGATCAGGCCCGCCATGGCCTTATCTGTGCGGTTGCTGAGTCCGAATTTCACTATCCGGTTATAATCGGTCATGGCCGTTAACTCTAACGATGCCGGAGCCCCGGACACGTATCGCAGAAGCGTGGAAGGCTCCAGGGTCCATCCCCTGAGACCGCAAAATTATACCCTCCACTGAGGAAGAGGTGCGGACGGTCTGTTACCGCGGATGCCATCCCATCCTGGGCCTTTACTTTTTCACTACTTAACAGACGAGGTACAGACAAGGACAAATAATATCCATGGGCCACAGAGTATGCTCCTCCCCCACATTTGGTGAAAAATTACTGATATCCTGGAGGGAGGGGTCCGAATTAATATTATAAGTCTCAAGTCCACTTGCATTTACGCTGTAATAGTTACCTCCACTCAGATATATACCTCAATCCAGATTTTATTAAAATAGGCTAACTGGATTTTCGGTCTGATACCATTTCCATAAAAGTGCTAACCACTTTTTTTCTCAAGTTCACAACAGCCAGGTCTACGGTTACAACTTATATAGGAAAAGTAGTACAATAAAAATCTAGGTTTGAACGCTCCTAAGCTACAAGAGCCGTATAAGAGCACCGGTTTTCAACAATTTTTAACCATTACATACCTTCTGAACATGAAGCGAATTATTTTTTGCCTTTTTTATTTATGTACAATTTTTATTGTATCTGCACAGGACATCCTTGTGCTCTATGGAGGAAGCTCCTCTTATCTTACCAGAGCCCAGGATCACGCCGCTGACCTTTTTGCAACCGGGGCTTTTGATACTGTTGATGCTGTCGTGTGGGATGCGCCCAATAAATATGACGTAAATTATTTAGCTAACTATGACGCGGTCATGGTTGTAACAAATTCAGGTTACAATTCAGGTTATGGTATGGGCCAGGCCTTAAAATCGTATGTAGATAATGGAGGGGGCGTAGGTATCTTCCTCTTCGCCAATGCATCCATCCGAATTGGTGGCGCCTGGACTTACGATGCTCTTATACCTGCAAGTCAGTCCATGGGACCCTCGCATTTTGGAACGATTGATATACCCCACCACCCTGCGCTTAATTACCCCTTTATAATTGATACTGATACCTGGAATGTGGGGAACCTCTGGTCTTCCACCTCCAATACGCTGGCGCCGGAAGCCTATTCCATCGCCAAATTTTCGGATGGCCGACCAGGCATACAGGCCAGGGAAAATGTAGGGGTGAACGGCAGTGGCCGGGTTATTGGAATTGCTGTATCCCCAGATGCAGCGATACACGAAAATAAAATTCACGGATACCAATTATTTGCGAATATGATGATGTGGCTAACCGGGGCTATCGAAGTTACCGGCGATACCTGCTTCCCTTCCAACAACCTTACTTTTTCATTCAGGGAAGAGGGCGGTTCCCCTGTAGTGGCGTATGATTGGGATTTTGGGGATGGAAATACCTCTACACAACAGGGCCCTTCCCATGCATATGCTCAGGCAGGCATTTACAATGTTACCCTTACCATACTCCGTGAGGATAATTCTTCCGGTGTTTATTCGGAAGAGGTGGTTATTTCTGCGGAACCGACCGTAGCGGATGCCGGGGAAGATCAATACCTGGTGTCAGGAACTACTACAGCTCAACTCCTGGCAAATACTGCTGAGGTTGGGGTCGGGGCCTGGACCCTCGTATCGGGGCCGAATACGCCAAACGAATCACCGAATGATAATATTCTTGACCTTTCCGGACTAGTTAACGGAGTGTATACCTACCAATGGGAAATTACTACTAACGGTTGCGAGCCTTCAAATGACCAGGTTCAAATTACCATTGCAGAGAATACAGCACCTATCAATGCTTCCATTTCTTCCAATGAAATCCTTGAAAACAATACGGTTGGGGAGCATATTGGTAATTTTTCAGTATCTGACCCCGATAGCGGTGATGCCCATAGTTATCAATTAGTAAGTGGCCAGGGTGATGATGATAATGCCAGCTTTACAATCAATGGTAATACGCTGCAGGCCGGGGAGATTTTCGATTTTGAAGTCAGGAATGTGTACTCGATCAGGGTTAGGGTTACGGACCTATATGGGGGGACCTTTGAAAGCAGCTTTGAAATTGTAATTACCAATTCAGATGATGAAGATACAGACGGTGACGGGGTGAGTGACCTTACGGACAATTGTAAATCGATACCTAACCCAGACCAGTCAGACGCTGATGAAGATGGACAGGGAGATGTCTGTGATGAAGATGACGATAACGATGGAATTGAAGACCATACGGATAATTGTCCACTTTTTTCAAATACAGATCAAACTGATACAGATATCGATGGTATGGGCGACCTGTGCGATGATGATGATGATGGAGATGGCACCCCAGATGAAAATGACGCCTTTCCACTGGATGAAGCCGAAGATACGGATACAGATGGGGACGGGACCGGTGACAATGCGGATACCGATGACGACGGTGATGGCATAGCTGATGAAAATGACGCCTTTCCATTAGATAAAACCGAAGATACGGATACAGATGGGGACGGCACTGGTAACAATGCCGACACTGATGACGACGGTGATGGCATCGCTGATGAAAACGATGCTTTCCCTCAGGACGCGAACGAAGATAGGGATACCGATGGTGACGGTAACGGCGACAATGCCGATACTGATGATGATGGTGATGGCACGGCTGATGAGGACGATGCTTTCCCTCTGGATGAAAACGAAGATACAGATACTGATGGCGATGGTACCGGAGATAATGCCGACCAGGACGATGATGGCGATGGTTATAGTGATGATGAAGAAATTGCATTAGGAACAGATCCACTAGACCCCGCGGACTTCCCGGAGGAAGATAACGAGCCTTTCGAGGAAGAAGAAAGACCAGAAGTTGGCAAATCGGTGAGGCCTGCCCAGGCGATGACGCCCAACGGTGACGGCCTTAATGATAGCTGGATCATTCCGGATATCGAGAATTACCCCAATAACACGGTAAAGGTTTATAACCGCCAAGGACAGATGGTTTATGCAGTACGGGGTTATCGCAATAACTGGGAGGGACATTACAAGAACAATAGTGAAAAATTGCCGGCTGGCTCCTATTTCTTTGCAATCGACTTGGGGAATGGCACCCCACAGATTCAGGGATGGCTGTTTATCAATTATTAAAATCCAACAACGTATTCAATAGATATCACGATGAAAAAACAACTTTTATTTACGGCGATTTTTTCCTTCTTTGTTCTTACCGCCTGGGCACAGCAAGACCCCATGTATATATTCTACCGGTACAATATGAACCTTTTCAACCCGGCATATGCTGGATCTGGTGAAGGGGCCGAACTGGGTCTTGGCCTGCGCAGCCAGTGGGCTGGCGTTGAAGGAGCCCCTGAAAGCCAGAGTGCCATTTTCTCCATGCCTGTGGGCAGGAATATTGGATTGGGGGTTACAGTCCTCAACGACAAAACCTTTGTGGAGTCACAAACCTGGGTGGGGATCGATTTTTCCTATGCCCTTAGGCTAAACCACAGCCAGGTACTTTACTTGGGGATAAAAGGCAGTGGCAACAGTTATAATGTAAACAGCGACGGACTGGTTACCTATGGTGTAGGACAGGATGGAAGCCTTTCTGGCTATGATTCACGGTTTACACCCAACGTGGGTGTGGGAGCCTACCTGAAAGCGGATAAATATTTTGTTTCACTGTCAGCACCTAAACTCCTTGGCTCGGATCGGCTGCAGGAACGGGATGGCAATGCCTATCTCGGAGAGGAGAGGCTGCATGCCTACCTTATGGGTGGATGTGCCTTTGCCTTAGGCAACAACCTGGAGTTAACCGCTTCGAGCATGTTGCGATATGTGGATGCCTCCCCAATATCGGTTGATATGACTGCCATGCTTAACTTTGGACAGAGATTTGACCTTGGGGCCAGCTACCGCTTCAGGGAAAGTATCAGTGGTTTATTCCTTTTTAAAGTATCGAACTCAATTGCCCTTGGATATGCCTATGAGGCAGCGGTACAAAGTGAGGTTTACAACGCATCGCAAAACAGCCATGAAATTTTTATGAGGTTACAGATGTAAGCCTTCAGCCACATGCTAAATATATAGCTCCAAGCACCCCCGCCCTAGTGGCTGGATTCGGGAAAAGTAAAAAGTGATTTGCCTGCGCAAATCACTTTTTTATGGTTAACACTTATGGTGGTAAAACCCGATTTCTATTTCAATGGCTACAGAATATTATTGCCTTAATTACGGTTTCTTTGAAGCTTATATTAACCTTTCTTCATTATACGCAACATGAACCCATACCCTATAAAGTTTTGATATAGTGTATTTTAATTTAATGCTCATAAACTGTTCATCCTGGCTTTACAGTACTTGCTTCCAGGTTTGACAAGGATTTTTAAGATGATTAGGCAATGGTTGCAGTAAAACAGCAGCGAACATGAATATCAAATCCAGTTAACCGGCCATGTTTCATGACGATTTTGCGAGAATATAGGACTTATCCTATTCATGCACTTTTAAACTAAGGAAACGGTTGCGTGCGACTTGTAAGATAACGCAGCCAGCTGATCGCCAGGACGGCCGAAATGGCAGACCCCGTCAACACGCCAATTTTAGCAATTGCCAGCATCTCGGGATCCTTAAATACGATCCCGGCTATAAACAGTGACATGGTGAAACCGATACCCGCCAGGGAAGACAGGCCTGCCAGCATCTTCCAGCTCATGCCTTCCGGGAGCTTGCTGATCCCCAGTCGACTGGCTGTGTAATTGGCGGATAAGATCCCGAACAATTTTCCTATAACCAGCCCGGCGATGATCCCCAGGCTTAAAGGATGAGATATCATGTTTAAAAGGTTCCCTTCTAGACTGATTCCTGAATTGGCGAGGGCGAAAACAGGGAGCACCAGGAAATTCACAAAAGGCTTAATATTTCGTTCAATACGCTGCAGGGGGGTGAGGGCTCTCTTACTGTCCCGGATCACTCCCTGAACGATTTTCACCTGTTCTGTCGTTAGCAATCCAGTAGGGGTTACGCTTGCCGCGGCAAATTGCTCTGACCTGGATACCAGGACTTCTTTATAAGATTCTTCGGTAATCTTGGTCCTTGCCGGAATACATAAAGCTGCCAGGATCCCGGCGAGCGTCGCATGAACTCCTGATAAAAGTAAGGCTACCCAAAGTCCGAATATGCCAACGATTAAATAAAACCAGGTATTCCTGATTCCGATAAAATTACCGACCAGCATGACCAGGAAATACACCAGTGCCGCTAACAAGTTTCCAAAATCAATACCGGTGGTCAGGAAAAATGCGATCACCAGGATAGCTCCTATATCATCTGCAGCGGCCAGGGCTGTTAAAAAAGGCTTCCCGTTCCGCTGTATGGCGTATCCTGTGAGCGACAAAAAACCTACTGCGAAGGCGATATCCGTGGCCATGGGGATACCCCACCCCGCCATTCCGGGAGTTCCCCAGGTGATGGCGAGAAATATCAGTGCGGGCATTGCCATCCCGCCTATAGCACCTATCAGTGGCCCTGTGGCACGCTGTACCGTGGATAAATGACCATCGATAAACTCTCTTTTGATCTCCAGGCCCACAAGAAAAAAGAAATAAGCCATTAGGAAGTCATTGATCCAGTGTTTCAGGGTTTCTTCTATCTTAAATCCTTCGTAGCCTACGGCGATCTTAGTTTCAAACAGCTGTTGGTAGGTTGCGGCCCAGGGCGAGTTCGCCCACCCCATGGCAATGACCACCATGATCATCAGCAAGGCTCCTAAGGTGGTACCGCTGTCAAAAAAGAATCCTATATACTTATAAAACCGATCAATCGGTTTCTTTTTTAGCCTGAACTTCTCTTCCAAAACAATGATTTACCCGCAGAAGTTGCTAAAAAAATTGGTTTTATAAAAAGGTATGTCAAATTATTTTGGAATACCCACTATCACAGGAGGTAACTGTACCACGGAAAGGGTAGAATATCTGTATTTACCATCAATAAAAATTAATTTGTCCAGACAAGTGATCAAATCCAATTAAAAAATTGCAGTAATGCCATCACTCCATTGTACGAGATAACACAGGAAAATAAGAGCGCAGCAAATAATACCAGGTTGAGCCACATACTAACAGTCCTCTCACCGAGTAACTTGCTGTTATTGATCAATAATATAATACCTAAGATTACCAATGGCAGTACAAATACGTTAAACACCTGGGATAAGATCTGCATCTCGATAGGGTTGGCACCAAAGACCGGAACGATCAGCGCAAATAAACAGGCTACAAAGGTTATCAGTTTAAATTGCCGTGAATTGGTATCCAATTCTCCGGATTGATAATCTGCAATCAAAATTGGGGCAATCAAAAGGCATGGAAAAATTGAAGACAGCCCGGCACTGAGTGTACCGAAGAAAAACAATGTCAGGGCAAATTTACCTGCTACAGGCTCAAGTACCCCGACCATATCCAATACCTTTGTTACCGGCTGACCTTGATGGTATAAAGCTCCACTGGCCACGGCCATAATGGTCGCACTAATTACAAAAACTAAGCAGGCTGCTATAATAGCGTCTTTTTTCTGTTGGGCAAGGTTTTTGATTGTCCATCCCTTTCCCTTGACAAATAAAGGTCTGGACAAAAAGGTCGCCGCAGCCATGGTAGTACCTACAAATGCCGCCACCATCATTTTACCCCCTGCAACCCGGGGAATTGACGGAATCAATCCTTTTAAAACTTCTTCCGGCAAAGGGTAAACCATAAACACTGACAGGAAAAATGAAAAAGCCATTATCGTAACAAAAATGACCAGGATTTTTTCAAAAAATGTGTACTTCCCAACCAATAATAATGCATACATCAAAGCGATGAGAATAATGGCAATAATTAAGACCCACTCGTAGTGGTAACCCGATATCGATGGATAATAAATATGAAATATCTCAAAAATGATATTGGCTGAAATCCCCAGAATTCCCATCAGGGAGTTCCACTGCCCAAAAGAGATCCCAATAATAATCAGGATGGCTATAGCCTTTCCATATTTGAGATGATGTTTAAAGGCATATAATCCCGTTTCCCCGGTCAGCAAGGCGTAGTTACCATAGGCATACATCAGGAAACCGGAAAAGATGCAACTGAGCAGAAGCACCCATAGCAATTGCATCCCATAGGTACTACCGGCTACAATCATTGAAGTAACGCTACCAGTTCCTATGGTATAACCGATGGCAAAAATTCCCGGACCAAAAGCTAATACAACCCCTACTATTTTTTTAAGAATCGATACATCTGGGACTTTTTCCTTCATCGGATCAAGCCTTTATTTTTGCAATAATTTCTAAGGTCTTAGCTACCTTTTCCTCCAATTCCTTAAATTCTTTATTTTCGAGAATTTCTTTGCTGATCAACTTAGATCCCATACCTACGCAAGTTACCCCTGCTTCAAACCAGGCGCTCAGGTTACTCTCTTCTGTACTGACGCCTCCTGTGGGCATAACATTTGTCCAGGGTTGTGGTCCCTTAATCGCTTTTACATAACCGGGGCCGTAAGTAGAGCCGGGGAAAAGTTTAATAATCTCGCAACCCAGCTCTTCTGCTTTGTTGATTTCAGCAAGCGAGCCACAGCCCGGGGACCACAAAACTTTCCTGCGATTGCAAACCAATGCTATATCTTCACGTAATGAAGGTGTCACTATAAAATTGGCCCCCATCTGCATAAATAATGAGGCTGCTGCGGCATCGGTAATTGACCCCACTCCCAGGATCATTCCCGGTAATTTCTCGATGGCATATTTATTTAGTACAGAGAACACCTCGAAAGCAAAATCACCTCGTGCTGTAAACTCCATTAACCTTGCCCCGCCATCGTAGCATGCCTTCAAAACTTTTTTTCCTAATTCAACATCGGGGTGATAGAAAAGAGGTACCATTCCCGTTTCCTTCATTACCATTGCCACTTCTATGCGTGAATATTGCGCCATTTTCTTATGCTTTTTTTAAAATTTTATTGAAATCATATTCGGATGGATCTTTTAAGTAGGTCTTTGCCTTTTTATAATCAGCCTCTTCCAGGTAATGAAGGTTTTGAAAGCAGAGGTTAGCAAATTCCGAATCAATATTTACCAACCTCGGCGCTATTTTTCCATCCTTGTCCTGTAGGTCATTTAAAAACAGTGGCGTTACCTCACCGCGAGAATTGGCTGTTACAATACATCCACTCAAGCCTTGATCGTACAGTTTTTTCACTCCCAGACCTAAAAGGGTACACAGGGTTAGATCAAAACCAATGGGTCTGCAACAGCGCAGTTCGTACCCTAATTCTACCGGCCTGCTCTTAATCTCAATGCCCAATTTCTTGAGGCGGGCCTGGACCAGCACATTGAAGATGTGAGACTTACTTACATTTCCGAGTTCTGGATGGCCGTGATCATCATAGGTGAATTTTATCCCGGAATTGTTCAATTCCGATTCGGGCATGATATGGAATACCCCCTCACTGACCAATGCCACCCCGTAGTGGATGCCAAGGATTTTTCTTTTAACCATCGACGAGATGATCAAGCGGATTACTTTGTCAAAGGTGATTGTGGTCTTATCAAACATTTCAGGGATAACCATCATCGGGAAATGACAGCTTGTCGCTATACCGAATGCCAAATGCCCCGCAGACCTCCCCATAGTTGACATAACAAACCAATTATGACTGGTACGGGCATCTTCGTAGGTCGTATTTCCTATACGTACACCTTCATCCTTTGCCGAATGAAACCCAAAGGTCGGGTTACGGTCTGGTAGTGGAAGATCATTATCGATCGTTTTGGGAACATGGATATTAGCCACAGCGATGTTTTGGTCTTTCAGATAACCTGTAATTCGGTTAGCTGTTGATGCAGTATCATCGCCTCCTATACTTACCAGGAGCTTAACATTGTTCTCTAGGAAAAGTTTAGAATTCAACCGTTCTTTCCCCGGTTTAAACCGGCTCATTATCAAGGTTGAGCCTCCCCTGCTAAAAATTCGGTCTGCGTGGTGAAAATCAAATTCTTTGATATCAGGATCTTCTGAAAAAATACCCTTAAACCCTTCATGTAAACCAAGTACCCTGTACCCATCCTTAATAAAGATTTTGGCAACGGTACTAATCACAGCATTTATCCCGGGAGCAGGGCCTCCTCCACAAATTATTAATATTGATTTTCTGGAAGTCATTTCCCTGTATCGTTATCTGGCTACCCTTCCTGAAGCATCGCCACTCATTAATTTCTCCACCTCGGCGGTTGTGACCAAATTCGCATCGCCCTTAATAGTGTGCTTTAAACAAGAAGCAGCAACTGCAAAATTCAGGGCGTTCTGATCATCCTCCGGGTACTTAAGCAGACCGTAGATCAAACCTCCCATGAACGAATCACCACCGCCCACTCTATCCACGATATCCGTAATTTGATACTCTGGTGATTTATACATTTTTTTTCCATCGTACAATACCCCAGCCCAGCTATTGTGCGAAGCAGAGATCGAACCTCTCAAGGTGGTTATTACTTTTTTGGCTCTTGGGAATTTCTTCATCATCTGTTGGCAAACTGACAGGAAAGCTTCTGCCTTTACGTGTTCCCCTTGTGTTGTGATATCTAAACCTTCTGGTTTGATACCAAAATGTTTTTCAGCGTCCTCTTCATTACCAAGTACGATATCACAATAAGAAGTCAGTTCGGTCATAATAGCCTCTCTATCCCCTCCATATTGCCATAATTTTGCACGGTAATTCAGGTCGGTAGAAATTGTTATTCCCATCTCGTTAGCAACCTTAACTGCTTCCAGACAAACATCGGCAGCTCCTTGAGATATGGCCGGAGTAATTCCGGTCCAATGAAACCATGCTACCCCCTCAAATACAGATTTCCAGTCTATCATCCCCTTTTCAATCTCAGCGATAGCTGAATGAGCCCTGTCATAAACAACTTTACTGCCGCGGCTTACGGCTCCCGTTTCCAAGAAATAGATTCCTAAACGATCGCCGCCGTAAATAATTTTATCTGTCCCTACGCCCCGTTTGCGCAACTCCATCAATGCACATTCCCCAATGTCATGTTTTGGCAGGCGGGTAACAAAATCAACCGGTACTCCATAATTCGCAAGGGAAACGGCCACATTGGACTCTCCCCCGCCATAAACTACATCAAAGCTATTGGCCTGTGAAAACCTTAAAAATCCAGGAGGGGCCAATCTTAGCATAATTTCTCCAAAGGTTACTACTTTTTTCATTTGGTACCGTTTTTTGATTAGATTGTATTATTATGGGTTTAACTGAAAGCCAGCCCCCCATTAATGTCAATATTATTACCGGTTATAAAAGATGCTTCGTCGGAAGCTAGATAAGCAACCAGGTCTGCAACTTCCTCTGCCAGACCTTCCCTGCGTAAAGGGGTTCCGGAGGCAACACGATCGCGTACTTCATTTTTTGTGAAATCGTCGTGGAATTTTGTCGCTATCAAGCCCGGACAGACTGCATTAACCCGAATTCCCTTCGGACCCAACTCCTTAGACATCGCCCTGGTAAATGTAGATACCGCACCTTTAGATGCACTATACAATGCCGAACCTCCACCGCCTCCATCGCGAGCAGCCTGGGAAGACAAATTAACTATGGCTGCACCTTTCTCCATTAAGGGTTCAAAAACCTGTGTGACAAATACAACAGATTTAAAGTTAACCCCGATCAAGAGATCAAAGAAGTTTTCATCGAATTCCTGAAGCGTTTTTCGGGCAAATAGTCCTCCTGCATTATTAACTAAAATATCTACATTATCTCCAAACGCTTCGACTGTCCGATCCTTCAGATGCTCAATATCCTCTAGCTTTGAAACATCAGCTTTAACGGCAATCGCCTCTTGCCCCATGGATTCTATTTTGGCTACCGTGTCATTCGCTTCAGACTCCGAGTTATAATAGTTGACTACTACCTTAGCTCCTTCATCCGCCAGTTTGATGGCTATTGTATGACCTATATCTCTTGATCCACCAGTTACTACGGCTACTTTTCCCTTTAACCTACTCATGAATTTCTGTTTTAAATCCCTAATCCTTGTCCACCACCCACTTGAATGGTTTCTGCGGTCATAAATGAAGCATCATCACTCACCAGGAAGGAAATAACAGAGGCTACATCCTCTGGCTTACCTAAGCGACCCAAAAGAATGTTGTTCTTCCAGGATTCAAAAACTTCAGGTTTGGTCGACTTAATCTGGGCGTGAAATGGAGTATCGATTGTTCCCGGGGATACCGCATTTACCCTGATACCATATTCAGCAAGATCTTTGGCCAATGCCCTGGTGATGGCATGAACTCCTGCCTTTGATGTTCCGTAAATCCCGGCACCGGGTCCCCCGGCATTCCATCCCGCGATGGAAGTGTAGTTGATAATAGAGGCGTTTTCTCCTTTTTTCAGAAAAGGGATAGCGGCTCGGGAGGCAAAAAAGGTGGAATCCAGATTTAATGCCATTACCGACCGATAAAACTCCGTGGTCATATCTTCAAACCTGGATCTTCCTCCCAAGCCACCGGCATTGTTGACCAGTACATCTATTTTACCATATTTCTTACCGATCTTTTCGATGTTATCGGTTACTGCATCTTCATCGGTAACATCAAAACCGTAGTATTCCGCCTTAATTCCTTCCGAGCTTAGTTCCTTTACGCGTTCAGCCCCGGCTTCATCGTCGATCCCGTTTAATATCACTGTATATCCATCATTCCCGAGCCTCTTGGCTACCTGAAATCCGATTCCTCCTGTCGCTCCCGTAATAATGGCTATTTTTCCGTTTGATTTCATCTGTTTTGTTTTAAATGTGTTTTAAATAGATTGTAGTTCAACTTTCCTAATTTTCCTGATCAGTATATAAATTGAGAGCATTGACAGTGGGGCCAACACTGCTATAATAATGAAAGCAGGTGTATATGAAACTGTGGTAATCTTCGGTATTAACCAGTTCATAATGATCACTGAAATTGCCGCCACAGTTCCGGCAAGCCCGGCCAGTGTGCCCACCGATGGTCCTCTGAGCAAGTCACTGGATAAAGTTTGAATATTCCCAATGGAGAACTGGAATCCAAACAATACCACACCTACGATATATATAAAGGTCATTGGGTTCTCCCCGGAAACAAAGAATATTATGCCCAGTAAGCCCATGAATATCAGGATTACGCCTATCAGAATAGAGGTCTTCCGAGCAAAATCTACAGATCTGCTTTCCATGAGTTTACCACAGAACCAGCCGCCCAAAATACTTCCAACCATTCCGCCCAGGTAAGAAATCCAAATTGTCTGTCCTATCTCTTCAATACTGAAGTTATATTTTGAATGCAGGTAAAGTGGCATCCAACCTACAAATAGCCACCATATGGGTTCAATAAAAAATCGCGCCGTCAGTACCCCCCACGATTCTTTATAATTTAATATCTGCAGTACTGATAGTCCTTTTTCCTTTTCACCAATTTCTTTAGGGACATCTGGTTTATCTGATAAGATAAGCTCCCTTTCTTTCTCGGTGATCCACGGATGATCCTCGGGTTTAGCCTTATTGATGAAAAGCCAGGGAATGATCCATAGTAGGCCAATGGCTCCTAAAATGATGAAGGTAGTCCTCCAGCCGAATTGTACATATAAGTAGGCAATCAAAGCAGGTGCAATAACGCTGCCTAAAGAAGCACCTGCATTGAAAATTCCCTGCGCGATGGCTCTCTCTTTTACAGGGAACCATTCCCCGTTGCTTTTTACAGCCCCGGGCCAATTACCTGCTTCACCAAGACCCAATGCTCCACGGACAATAGAGAGAGAAATGAGGCCACGAGCAAAAGCATGAAGTACGGCTGCCCCGGACCACAAAGCAATCGAAAAGACAAAGCCCATACGGGTTCCTATCTGGTCGTATAGCTTACCGGATAAGAATTTACCCAAGGCATAGGTCACCATAAAAACATTGAGCATTACGGCATAATCAGACTCGTCCATACCGAGATCCTTGCCCATTTCCGGCCACATCACGCCAAAGGCTGTGCGGTCTATATAATTAATTACGGTGGCAATGCAAATGAGTGCAATGACCCACCATCTTAAACCTTTTAATTTCATTGTCTTGGTTTAAAGTCGTTTGCGATATTCATGAGAAATCCCTGCAGGATTCTCGTCCTGTTTTAAAATAAACTTCGGAATACTATAATAACATTAAATGTTAATCCTTGAAATCTCTCATCCAAACTCAAAAGTGAGCAGGCGGTCCACAAGATTTATCAAGTTTTACTTCCCTCCTTATTCATTCAACATGAAGACAAAATCGTGCAAAAATTGTCTTCACCAATCACTAATTATTATCCGTATGGTAACAATATTGGTACAACACTTTAAAATGAATTTTCATCATCTCCTTGGCTCTTTTGGTATTCTGATCTTTTATGGCCTGGAATATATTTTCATGCTCCTGGATAGCCATAAACGATTGGTTACTATCACATACATGGTATTTTTCAAAGTTTGTTATTATTTCAGGAGTTATGATCAGCATAAAAGTATTCAGGGAACTATTCTTACTGGCCTTGGCGATAGCCAAATGAAATAGTAAGTCTTCCTGAACGGCATCTTCTTTATTTAAAACTTTATCCTTGTAGGCGTCCAGGGCAGACCGTATTGCTTTTAAATCCGCTTCCGTCCTTCTCATTGCCGCCAGTCTGACCGTTTTTAATTCTAATAGGATCCTGGTCTCTACCAGGTCCTTAAAATCCGGAACCTCTAAACTTAAAATGTCCTTCAGCATACCAATCATGGCCACCCGGCCAATATTGGCGATAAATGTCCCGCTTTGCGGTTTGGAGTATAATATGCCATAGAATTCCAGCTTCTGTATAGCTTCACGGATGTTGCTCCTGCTTACACCGAAACGTTCCGACAGCATGCGTTCCGAAGGCAGTTTATCCCCGGGTTCCAAATTTTTAAATTCAATTAAATCACGAATTTTCCCAATAATCTCTTGCTGCAATTCATGCTTCTCATTCGTAGTTAATATTTCAACTTTCATCGTTTTAATTTAATGGACCAAATTGGTTAACCAGATTGGTTTATCAAATTTAGGTAATTAATTTTAACATTTCCTGACGAAACAGGAGAATATTAAAAAAATAATCAAACTGGTATTCAAAGACCGCCAACACTTTAATAATTGGCAGTCTTTAAATATAACTAAACCAAATCAACTCCTATTTTAATGTTCTACTTTTAAATCGTAGAACTTGACCCTGGCATAAGCTCCAGGATCTGTGGTTTGCAGGTAATTCCCTGCTTTAAAATAATTTTCGAAAACTTCCCATCTGTTAAGGTCAATACCTTCATAGCTTATGGACTCCTTACCGTTCAATGTTACAACCATTCGGCCTTCAGAAGCTTCTATATCGATGGTGAATTTTCCAAAATCAACCTTTTCATTAAAATTATAACCTTCATCATTGTCCCAGGAACTGGTTCTAAGAATATCGACCTCCGAAACATTTTTGTCTTTCAGCACCTTACTCTTTAATCGAATCCGGCCATTGTTCCACGATACCTTAAGAATTGGAGGCGCATTATTGTCAGCCTGACCAATGAGCTCTTTTTGTTCATTATTCAATCGCCCATGAATCTGCATAACGATAACATTGTGATAGTTGTCCAAGTCATCTTTCGATATGTCATCTAACTTAAGGTTAGCGGTCATTCTGCCACCGTCTGAAAATTTCCAATTCACGCTATTGCTCCCTGCCACCATCTGCTCCCTCAACTCGGTTCTGGACTTGGAGGAATTCGGTGTGGTCTGCCCGGGATACGCATAGAAAACCAATGATCCGTCCGTAGAATCATTATACATAAATGGAATGAGCGTTTCATTTGTGGAATAGTCCAATATTTCTGGAGGTTCCACTTCGATCGGTTTATTATTTTCACCAATTGGCAATGTTACTTTCCAATTATTCAGATCAATATCCGGTAAAGTATAGGAGTTATTCCCAGTTGTGGATTCGTTATGATCCCCGCTCACCTGCTCCCCCTCCACTTGAAACATCGAATCTTTGCCCTCCGGAATACAAGCGCCTAGAAGTGTTCCAAATAGCACAATTAATAATGCTGCCACCTGGTACCGTCTGCGGTAATGGTTTAATGTGTTAACCTGATTCACCATTCTTTTTAATGCTCTACTTTAAGCTCATAGACTTTAACACTAGCATAAGCTCCTTCATCCCTTGTTTGAAGATAATTGCCTACTTTAAAATAGTTTTCAAATACTCCCCAACGCTTAATGCTCGGGTTATCATAGACGAAAAATTCGCTTTTATTTAAGGAAACCACCATTTTCCCTTCAGTCACTTTAACCTCTAAGGTGAACTTCCGGTCACCTACCTCTTGTTCAAATGTTCTGCCCTTATCATCGGTCCAAGCTTCTTTATGCAAAATCCCTTCCTGGTCTATGCCCTGGTATTTAAGAATCTTCGTCTTGACCCTGATCTTACCTTCCTGCCAATAGATTTTTAACATCGGGGGTGCATTATTGTCTTTTTGGCCTATCTGATCTCGTTGATCGTTGGTTAGGCGACCATGAATTTGTGCAATAATCACCCTATGATACTTACCATCTGAAGATCTGGATACATCTCCCATCGACATTTTAGCTTTGAAATATCCCCCTTGTGCAAAAGTCCAGTTCACATTGTCATCTCCCGGCTCCATTTGCTCCCTCAGCTCAGACCTGGAATACTTCGTATTTGCAGTTGTGGCATCAGTAGGGTATGCATGAAAGACCAATGCCCCGGTTGTAGAATCATTATACATAAATGGCTTTAGGACCGGATTATTTGCATAATCGAGTATTTCCGGGGGTGATACACTAATGGCACCTCCTTTACCCTTTCCCGCCGGAATTGTAACTTTCCAATGGCTCAGATCAATTTTTGGCAGCTTGACCTTCTTCTTTTTCTGCTTTTTTCTGGAGATATTGATTTCCTTATTGTTTTTATGACCGTTCTGGCCATAGTTGTTTATTGGAAATACGAGCATACACATCAGGAAACAAGCTGCCAATATTGTTTTCATTCTCGGTAGATATCGGTTAATTATTAAAGTTGCGGTTCGATAGAAATATTATCTAAACGGGCTTCTTCCCCCTCATTCGTGATCAATATGGAAATAGTTTCATTGGCACCTGTGTTAAAGGGAAGGTCAACTTTTACATATGTGCTTGCCGAGGTTTGGTCGGTGCCTGCAAATGCCACCAACGTCGCATCAGGAACCTGAGCCAGGTCTGTTATAGTGCCTCCTAATACACTTAGGGTAATACTTCCCGGGTTATTTGTTTTAAGTGTATAGTAATAGGTAATTACATAATCGGTATTAGGTGTAACAGCAATTCCATCCTGATAACCAACTCGGTCTCCGGCCGAGGGAAATTTAGCTGCCTGATCGCCGTCTTGTACAGGGCTACTCGTAATCTGGATTACTCCCCCAAAATCATTTCTCCAGGAATCTCGCCCATCACCGGTCCCATCCGGTAAAGACAGATCTTCAAAACTATGTTCCAATACTACCGGGGTGATTGCCGCCGGGACTTCAGGCTCAACCACCTCGATTACTTCGGAAGTAGAACTGCTGGCTCCCAATTTATCAGAAACCGTTAAGGTAACCGTATATGTTCCTTCTCCGGGATATGTATTCTTCGCATCGAGTTCCGTGGAAGAATTACCATCACCGAAATCCCACATAAAATCTGTTGCACTGGACGATAGGTTAGAAAAACTATACACCATCCAGTCATCTCCTTCCCCCTGGGCATAAGAAAAATTTGCTTCAGGCGGGGTCTGGTCATCCAGGGATCCTGCTTCGGGTAGTTCGTATTCAAAATCACAAGCCACTAACAGCAAGGCCGTGATCAATAGAACTACACTATTCTTATAATTCAAAGTATTGCTAATTGTTGTCATAATACAATCTTTTTGTTTTTAATATCCGGGATTTTGCTGCAGCAACCCATTACTTAAATTAATCTCCCGTTGTGGTATTGGCAATAGGATATCCGTAGCACTAAAGCTATAGTTATTGGCCGTAGAGAAGGCCGACAACACTTCCTGAGCTACTCCAAGCCTGATCAGGTCAAAGAGCCTTTGGTTCTCAAATGCGAGCTCTACCCTTCGTTCATCTAATAGATCTTGTTTGGTGATTGTAGTTACAGGATCGGTCAAACCTGCCCTGTCACGAACCAATTGAAAGGAGTTTAAGGCTGCCGGTACACTTGTTTCCTGGCCTCCGGCCAATATGGCTTCTACGTGCATAAGAAGTACATCTGCATAACGCAACACGATCCAATCATTTCCTGATAAGGTAGCATCCGAGGTAAAGGTCTTGCCATCTGCTCCTCCATCTTCACCATTAGGCAAATATTTAATTACCTGGTTCTGGGTCATTTGAGACGGATCTATACGGTACGAAAACTGTGTCCTGTCCCCTCCTTTTTCCTCAAGGATAGCAACGGCTTCATCCGTTACATAGTTTACCCCGGCGGTACGGCCTACACCATTCATGAATTCTGCAGAGAAATCCTGGCTATCAGATGCTAATCCTGGGTTAAAAGCAATGGCAAAGATGACCTCGTCATTGTTTTCGTTGTAGAACACATCGTTGAAATTAGGTTCCAGGCTAAACAAACCGCTATTAATGATACTCTCTGTCAGCACCTGTGCAGTAGGGTAGTTTCCCAGGGTCAAATGAACTTTTGCCAACAATCCTTGTGCGGCAGCTTTTGATGCTCTTGTTTTTGGACCATTATCCAGATTAGCTATGGCTGTTTCCAAGTCACTGATAATAAGATCATAAATTGCCGAAGCAGAAGCCCTCGTATAGGCGATTTCTTTATCTAATGGGCCAATTACCTTGTCTACTAAAGGGACTTCGCCAAATAACCTCACTAAATTAAAATAGCTGTAAGCCCTGGCGAATTTTGCTTCTCCCTCAAAAGTCCCGGCAGCAGTCTCGGTAGCATTATCCAGATTCTCCAATACTAAATTGGCACGGTAGATGGTGCTATAGGAACTCCTATAATAGTTTTCTACAATACCGTTGTTTGGCGTAATGTCATAGGATTCAAACTGGGCAGCTTCCCCTTCCTGGCTTTTCGTCCGGGTATTATCGCTCCGCATCTCGGTAAGATAGAATTCCTGCTGAACCCCCCTGTTATCACTTAAACTGGTAGAATTAATGCCCTGCATGGCATCATATATCCCAATCACACCAGTTTCGATCTCATCATCGTTGGCAAAATATCCCTTGCTACTGATGGCAGACTCGGGAACCGGCTCTAAAAAGTCACTCTCACAAGAAGGAAAGAAACATACCATTAAAGCCAAGCCTAAAAATCTTAATTGTTTCATCTTATTATTGTTAAAACTTTTCATTTGATTTCTTTTTAAAACTCCACATTCAGACCCAGTGACACTGTTCTAAATATTGGTGAACCTGCTCTTTGGTACCCGTAGGTCGTAGGACTTGTATCATTAACTGACTCAGGATTAAATCCTGTATAATCATCCGCAGTGGAGTACCATAAATTCTGACCTGTGCCATAAACTCTCAAACTGGATAGGCCTAATTTGGAAACCAAATCATATGGAAAATTATAGCCAAGCGTAATATTACGCAATGCTACATACGAGGCGTCCTGTATAATGTCATTAGTGAAGATCTTCTCTTTGATAAACTCCTGGTTCGGAGTGGTTTCAGGAATAAAATCCTGGCCACTGTTAAAATGGTTGAACAGGTACTGATCTCCCATATTACGTATCTCCGCACCATGACTTCCCTGGAACAGGAAACTCAAGTCTAAATCGCCTAACCTGAAATCATTGGTTAAACTCCAGATAAGATCCGGGTAAGGATTTCCTAAGATCGTTTTATCATCATCGTCGATTAAGCCATCGCCATTTAAATCCTTCACATAAACATCCTGCGCTTCAGCACCAACAGGATGGAAAGGTTCCTTAAGGAATTCTAAGGGAATATCTCTATCTACGACCCATCCATAGTAGGACGAAATTGGATTTCCGACCAGGTTGATCCATTCTGCAGCTCTTTTAGAATCCACATTCTGGATTTGTCCGTTGGCATCGGCAAAATCTATCAATTCATTGTCATTCATGGAAACAAGAGCAGTCGATGACCAACTGAATTTCTCCGCTACAACATTTTTAGTACGCAATTCTATTTCAAAACCGGAGTTTTTAACTTCTCCCAAATTTACCAGGGCCTCAGAAAAACCAGTGGTTGAAGGAACCGGGTTAAATAACAATAACCTGTCACTGGTTCTCTCGTAATAATCCACAGATCCGGAAATTCTATTATTGAAGAATCCAAAATCAACACCTGGGTTAACTTCCTTTAATCGCTCCCATTGCAAGATTGGGTTTTCAATATTTAAGGCTATAAAAGCAGCTTGTGCATTATAGACTTCTGTGCCTAACAGAGGTATAGATGGATACAGGTCTATGATGTCACTATTGGTATCTATATCCTTATTCCCGGTGAACCCATAACTGACCCTAAATTTTAAGTTGCTTAAAATTTCACTGTTCTGCAGGAAATTCTCTTCCGAAATTCTCCAGCCTAAAGAAGCTGCAGGGAAATCACCAAATTTCTTATCCACACCAAATATGGAACTACCATCTCTTCTGTAACTCACAGAAGCCAGGTACTTATCACCAAAAGCATAATTTACCCTTCCGAAATACGATTGAAAACGTTCGGATAATTTATACGAGCCAATATCATTTAAAATAGTTGCGGCGTCTAATGTCCTTAGGAGATCTGATGTATAACCGGATCCGGATGCGCTATCGCCCTGGTAATCCCAAGTCTCTGACGAAGTACCAGCTATTACACTGATATCGTGTTCCCCAAATACTTTATTATAGGTAAAGTAATTTTCGAATAAAATGTGAATCCTATTTTCATTGGACACGTCATAGCTAGCGGCAGAAGCTCCGTTCCTGTTAGAGAGCACTCCTTGCCACCTGTCCCTGAACGTGTTCTGGTAATCACCGGAAATACCCGTCCTGAAGGTCAGGTCATCCGTTATCTTGTATTGACCATATACACCTCCGGCCAGCTTAAACTTGTAATCGTTTCTATCCCGCTCCAGGACTTTAGCTGCCGGGTTGGTATTTGACGTATTACTAATATCCTGTTCGTCCCCGTTACCTATTAGGTCATAATTATCGAAATGTCTCTGAAGGGCATAGTCACCAACCTGGACATCGGGATATACATCGCGATCCACATACTGAATTGTATTCTCATCGTGGTACACCGGCAACCATGGAGCTTGCCTTAATATGTCATGGGTAGACCCGTCAAACCTGCGCCTTCTTGTATAGGAAGGTGCCAGGTTGGCTCCAAAGCTGAAGTTTTTCCCTACTTTGGTATCTACCTTTAGCCGGGTATTATATCTTTTGTAATCATCCGTAAGGAGAACACCCTCATCATGCAAATAACCCATGGAGATGCTAAATTTGGTACTTTCACTCCCACCCCTTGCGCTCAGAGAGTGGCTTTCAATTTTACCTCCATCAAATATTACCTCCTGCCAATCCCTGTCTATTCCGATCAGTTGCTTGTAAAAGGTTCGGTCAGAAAGTGTTCCATTGGCAGCAGTTTCGGCTGCTACTGTTTCGGCCACAGAGAAGTAGTAATCCTCGCTTTGTCGCGCTTCTTTAAACCCAGTATACGAATTATATGCAAACTTTGTTTTACCCTCTTTCCCTTGTTTAGTAGTAATCAGGATAACTCCATTGGATCCACGAGAACCATAAATGGCAGCAGAGGCAGCATCTTTCAAAACATCAAAGGATTCAACCTCGTTCATATCTAAATTACCAAGAAAGTCACTATCAACAGGCAATCCGTCTACTACGATAAGTGGAGCTGAGTCACCGTTCAGGGAACCAACACCACGAATCCTGATGGTTGGCGCAGATCCGGCCTCCCCTTCTGTGGCTGCAATGTTAACACCTGCGATTTGTCCTACAAGCGCGTCATCAACTCGTGCTACTGCGATTTGATCTAGATCTTCATTGACCACACTGGAGACAGCACCGGTCATATGAATCTTTTTACGTGAGCCATAACCTACCAAAACTACTTCATCCAGTTGACTGGCATCTTCCAGCATGGTCAGCGATATAGTTGGTTGCCCTTTAATAGCTACGGTTTGTGTGGCAAAACCGATTGAAGAAAATTGAAGCACTTCCCCGTTAGAAACATCGATGGTGAAGTTACCGTCAAAATCGGTTTGGGTACCCCTGGTAGTATTCAGCACTAGGATATTTACACCAGGGATCGGCACATTGTCTACATCTGTTACAGTTCCAGATACACTATAAGTGTCCTGGGCAATTAATTGGAGATTGACCAGCAATACCACAATTAATAATAGTTTTGTTTTTAAGTTCATTGTTGCTTAATTAATTTCAAAAGTTCGATGGATTCTCCCACCCGGAGAATACTATGTATTCAGTTTAAGCCATCACATTTTATAGCGTTTTTTCAGAGAATTTCATTACTTTTGAATTCTTCAAATTTGCATTAAATGTGTATTTGTCGAATTTTACTTCCCTCCATAAGAAGTAATTTTAAAAAGGATAGGCGTGCACCTATCCTTTTTTTTGTGCACTAACTCTAAATCATTTTTCAGAAATTTTTAATTGATTGTTTTTTGGGTAACCAAACTGGTTTACCAGTCTGGTTTACCAAATATATGTTATTGCAATGTTAATTAAAAATAAAACTGCTATTTTTTTATGCTTTTTTTGTAGAACTGTTAATTTGAAGGTCAGATCCTTGTCAGATTCAAAACCAAACCTCTCAAAGAACAGGACCTCGTGAAGCACATTGTTAAAATTCTAATTACTCTTCGTTTTTAATAAACGTTCTTCAGGAACAGGGCATGATCCTTTAAAGATTTGGCTTGATCTGCTATACCAAGGTTTCTCACAAAGGAAAATCTTACAGGTCTACATATTATAAACCCCGCCATTGATATCTAACGTAGCACCTGTAATGAAGCCATCATATTCGGATGCCAGATAAACAACCGCCCGTGCCACATCCTCTGCATTACCTGCACGCTGTATTGGTATACTAGCAGTGGTTGCAACCGCTGATTCTTTTGTGGTATGGGTATTGTGAAACGAAGTGCCGAGGATAAGTCCAGGGGCTACAGCATTGACCCTTATTCCTTGTCCTCCTAACTCTGTGGATAGTGCTCTTGTAAAAGTAAGAATAGCTCCTTTGCTGGTGGAATATACCAGGGATCCTGGGTGGCCACCCTTGCGCCCAGCCAATGATGCCAGGTTGACGATGCTGCTGTGGTCGTTCTTTGCCAGATGGGGAGCTGCGGCCCGGGTCACGAACATCATGGAGGTCATGTTGATGTCCATAACCTTATGCCAAAAATCGGCCTCCATTTCACTTAACACTTTACGGGCTACCAGCGAACCAGCGTTATTGATCAAGATATCTAAACCCCTAAAAGCTTTTACGGTGCTCTCGACCAATCCGTTCGCATCGGCTTCCCTTGTTAGATCGCCAGACAGTGCAATAGCATTGTGTCCCTTGCTCGCTGCGTATTCGCATAATTGATTGGCAGTTTCAGCACTAGAGAAATAATGAATGGCCACATTGGCTCCGTAGTCAATAAAGTGTTTGGTGATCGCTGCGCCAATACCCTGTGCTCCTGCAGTAACGAGTACATTTTTACCAATCAATTTATCTTTCATCTTTGCCCATTTTATATGAGGGTAGCTTATTTGGGGAGTACCTGGCTATGACTTATCGCCAAAATAAGAAGGTCCTTCACCCGTTAGGAAATCTTCTCTAACAGGGCTGAAGGTGTCAATGAGTTCTCCTTCTTCCAAACAAACTGCACTATGCAATAAATTTGGTTCAATATAAACGCCGTCACCTGCTTCGACAATTTTCTTTTCCCCATCAATTTCAAATTCAAATTTTCCTGAAACACAATAGGTAGCTTGTGTATGAAAATGTTGGTGAGGAGCACCTAATGCTCCTTTATCGAATTTTACTCTTACCATCATTATCTGGTTATCGTATCCTAATATCTTTCTCGAAACTCCACCTCCAAGTTCCTCCCACTCCATTTTTTTTGTGATGATGTACTTTTCACTAAATCGCCTCATAACTTATTTATTGCAGATTAAAACACAATGAATCGTGTTGTTCTTAATTGTGTCTATTTATATATACTTTTATTTACCTGGGTCTGTAGAATTCATTCTGAATTGAATATATGACGAACTCAGAATCGCTACTGGTTAGGCCTGACACCTGGACCGACCGTAGCTTCTCTAAACCACACTTCGGTATAACACCCATTCTCATATTGCTTAGCGATATCACCTCCATAGGTTTCTGCACCTGTTGACCAAACCCTGTTAGTCTCCGGGCGTTTTCCATTGGTTTGGTTATAGGCTCCTTGCTTGAAATAATTTAACTCCCCTTTATATGCAGTTGCCCGTTCCGTTCCGTCTTGGCCAATGGGAACAAATAATTTCTGCGTTTGTATCGGCAAGTCTGATTGCTTTACATATTGGGATGCAACTAAGTTTTTAGTAAATGTTTTGGTTTCATGCCCTTCACTGGTAAATGTCAGGTACATAATTCCGTCATATACATTAATTTCATAACTGAACTCTTCCCCTAATTCAATACCGTCTAAAGGTTCTGCAGGTGCCCCTTCTTTACTGGTAGCTGTTACGGACATATCGTTACCCCAGACAGCGGTTGAAAAATCCCATCTGTCAGAATTATCATCGCCTGCCGTGTTAATTTCGTAATTCCAGAACACTGACCCTTTGGTGTGCCCCGGGAATTTCTTATAGAATATCTTAAGTGGTTCATTTTCGTGTCCTTCACCACTATGAATTTGCCCGACTACGACTGAGTAAGATGCAGGAACCCTTGCATCACCGGAAAGGGAGACCTGCATAACCTTACAGGTACCTGTTAACTTACCCCCTTCTTCAGGGGTCCAATCTCTCTTTTCATGTAACTCCGTTCTAGTGTTGCTAGAATTTTTAGAGGTGATGCCAGAATTTGGAGCTTTGTAAACTACCCATCGCCTGGTACCATCAATTACGGTGTAGAAAAAATCTGTATGTTCAAACGCTGTGATATCCTCTACTGTAGTTCCATTACCCAACAAAATTTTGAATTTATCCATAAATGGAATCACTTCATGTGGATAAACGGTCTTTGTACTTAAGCCATCATTAGCCTCGAAATACCCTGCATTGGATATGGCCTCATCACTGATAGTGATGTTAGCCGATTTAAACCAAACCTCCGCATAATTACCATCTGCATATTGTTTTTGAAGATCACCTCCATGGGTTTCGGCTCCTGAGCACCAGACTTTATTAACCTTAGGGTCTTTCCCATTAGTTTGGTTATACGCACCCAATTTGAAAAATAACCCTTCGCCGGCATATGCATTCTTACGTTCAACGCCCTTTTGACCGATTGGGAAAAATAGATTTCGTACTTGCGACGGAATTTCTGAGCGTTCAGTATAATCAGAGGAAATAAGGCTTTTCGTAAAAGTCTTTGTTTCATGGCCTTCACTGGTAAAAGTTAAATGCATCATTCCCTCTTTAATCTCAACTTCGTAGCTGAATTCTTCGTTTAAAGCAATACCATCTGCAGGCTCTGGTGGATAGGTATTTTCATCGGTACCAACAACAGAGAAATCATAGCCCCAAACAGGATAAGAATAATCCCATCGTTGTGAATTATCTTCACCTTCCGTATTGATCTCATAATGCCAAAACACGGAGCCTTTAGTATGCCCAGGAAACTTTTTATAAAAGATTTTCAATGGTTCATTCTCATGACCATCTGCACTATGGATCTGACCCACCACTACTGAATGCGTGGAAGCAACCCGGGCATCACCTGTAGCAGATACATTCATTACTTTTAGTGTAGCATTCATTTTGGCTTCCGTCATCGGAGTCCATTTTTTCAGTTGAGCCAACTCGGTTCTAGTGTTATTCGAAGAACCATGAGTACTTCCTCCGTTAGGTGACTTAAATACTACCCAATCACCATGATCATCATTTGTGGTGTAAAAGAAATCCTTATTCACATAATCAGTGGCAGGTCCAACATTAGAACCATCGCCCAGGATTAAATTCCAGTGCTGGAAAAATGGTATGACATCGTTCGCTTTTACTATTGAGGATGCTCCTACCTTCTTTAGACCATCCTTTTTTTTATTCATATTATCACAGCTCATGAGTACTGAGATGGCCCCAATACTTAAGAACGAACAAAGGAAGATAGATTTGATTGTTTTAACGATCATGAAATTATTATTGATTACTATTGGAGATATCTAAATGAGAGATGGGCTCACTATATTATCATTCGATTTTCACGGATTACATTTATAAAAAAAAAAAGAATATTGATAATAAGCCCTTGCCACCAATTAAATATAAACTCATTAAACCAAATTGGTTTACCAGTTTGGTTTACCAAAAAAAAGAATATTCGCGACATTTCCAAATATTTAACAAAAAATAGAACAAACTCTATGCGATATCAGCTATTGGAAATTTTGCTGGTTATACATTAAACATGGATCTGTAATACGAAAATTATCTTTTGATAGCCCCGGAGGTATCCCCCTCCATTAAACTTCGTACGTTTTCCAAGGAGACCATATTTACATCCCCGGGAACCGTGTGTTTCAATGCACATGCGGCAGAAGCAAACTCTATGGCTTGAGAATCGTTATAATGCAAAAGTCCATAGATGAGTCCAGCGGCAAAAGCATCTCCTGTGCCAACACGGTCTATGATGTGGGTAATATTGAGCATATTGCTGGTTATATAGGTTTTTCCATTCCACAGCTTACCCTGAATCTGGTTATGTGAAGCACTTAAAGTTCTGCGGGTCTTTTTAACTACCTTATCAATATTGGGAAACAGATTGATTAGTGCAATCGCTAAATCCTGGAATTTATCATTGGGCCTGTTTATTTCAAACATTTCACGAATTCCACGGCTACTGGTAATTACTACGTCACTATACTCCACCAATGTGGGTATTACCTCTTGCATGGTTTTCCCGTATTTCCACATGTTACTACGTGAATTTATGTCTCCAGAAACAGGTATTCCCATTTTATTGGCTGCCTTTACGGCCTCCAGACAACATAAGTAAGCGCCTTCTGAAATAGCCGGGGTAATACCAGTCCAATGGAACCAATCGGCATCTTTGAGCGCATCTTCCCAATTTATCATTGACGGCTCTATCAAAGAGAAAGAAGACCCTACCCGTTCATAAATCACCTCACTTGGCCTGTGCACCGCACCTTTTTCCAAAAAATACTTGCCCAGCATATGATCGCCATAAATAACATGCTCCGTACTGAGCCAATGCTTACGTAAAAATTGTGTGGCCGCTTTACCGAGGGCATTATCGGGAAATCGAGTCACATGTGCAGCTTTCATTCCCATATAAGCACATGAAATTGCAACATTTGCCTCCCCACCGCCATACACCAAATCAAAAGATGAGGCCTGAGAAAATTTCTCATAGCCGGGTGGGGACAAGCGCATCATTACTTCACCAAACGTGATTACTTTTTTAGGCATACCTTTTAGTACATTAACTTAAGCGGCAGATTTTCTTCTACAACCAATTTCCCTGAATTTTCTATTACATTACCCGAATGTGAATTATTCTTGGCGCCCCATAGCCTTGCTACCAGTCTCACATTATTATTTATAAACGTATTACCGGTGATGTTGACATTGATAATGCCATAGGTGTCAATTAAGATGCCGTTTTCATCCTGGGTGCCACTTTGTGTAAAAGTGCTATTGGTCACCGTTAAATTACCACCCACCGTAGATTCATCATAACCGCCCCGGTAATAATCGATTACATTCTTACTGATATTAGAGAAAATGCAGTGGGCAATAATGACGTTCTCAGCATTATAATCCCCACGATCATCATCCTCCGCAGAAAGTTCGAGGCCATTCTTACAATTTTTTATCGTTGTATATTGTATTCTTATGTATTCCGCAAAAGAATGTTTATATCCCTTAAGGACGTAATTAAAGTTGAATATTTCAGAATCCAAGATCTCTAAATTGTACAAACTGGACATGTTTTCCTTCAAGGGCGCGAATCCATAATTATCCGCATTTCCTTCAAGTATTACGGATACCAGGGAAAGTTCTCCTTTGGGGTTCATTTCAAAAGCAGGAGTCGATCCCTCCCCAAGATATTGAATGGTCGACTTGTCCTCAATGTCAGCGGATCTTATGGTCAATTTCTTATCAATTTCCAATGCCGATTTCAGCGCAAATCGTTCCGCTTGCAATACAATAGTGTCGCCGTAATCGGCATCCTTTATTGCGGTCCGCAGTTCGGCCGATGTGCTTACAAGGTGGCTTTGGGGGTTACGTTCTTCCGAAGGTTCGCTAGAATACCAAAGGGGTCCATATTGAGAAGTATCCATAATATTTAACTTTTCTTCAGGTTCGCCAGCTATTGCACCGACCGTATTATTCTCTGCCCGTGAATTGCCGAACAAATCCTTTGAAATCAAATCAAATTCAAATCCGCTGAAGCGTTCAAATTCCGATAAGTCATTTGCGGGAACAAAAATGTTGTCTTCTATTTCGGTTACTGAAAACTCTGCTTGCTTCAAGATCGAGTCATATGGAAAGATGATTCCTTGATTATTGATTATATTCCCTTTAAAAATTATTCCGTCCAAGGAATCATGGGCGATAATGGAAGGCTCTACTCTTGTTGCATTAAAAATGAGATTGTTGGCCACCAACGTCCGGATAGGCCTTTCCGACCTTATTTCTGAAGCTGGCAAAACATCTCTTTGATCTGTATTGGATCCTACTCCAAATTGCCAGGGGGAGGTACAATTGATCCAAGAATTATAGGCCACCACCACATCGGTTACCTGGATGTACCTATTCAATGGCGATTTGGGTATTCCGTTCATTACCGCAAGCGGACTTCGGAAAACCTTGCCTTTCAGGTTGTAGAAATAATTATTAGTAACCCAGTGGCCGGTACCGATTAATCGTACCCCTCCAATTTGTTCTGAATTGATATCTCCGATGAAATAATTAC
Organism: Zeaxanthinibacter sp. PT1; assembly: GCF_028464225.1. GTDB lineage: Bacteria > Bacteroidota > Bacteroidia > Flavobacteriales > Flavobacteriaceae > Zeaxanthinibacter. Next base: position 108,216 of record NZ_JAQPCN010000004.1, on the reverse strand, counting down.
CATCCACGACGCAGTAGTTTCCGTGTCTTGTGACTAGGGAACCTTCACTTTTATAAAACACATTATTTCGGAATTCATTAAAGTTTGTTTTACTTGAAATGATTTCAACTTCTCCATTGCATCTGTCGAACAAGTTGTTGGCCACTAAAGTATAGCTAGGAGCCATAGATGTATAACTATTCCCAAGTTGGATAGTTTCCGCGCTAGGCCCCCCTTTTGGGGGTCTGGGGCCAAAGTGGTTATTCGTGATCTTGTGATAATTCTTTATGTTCTTGTTTCCCTCTAAATCCACTCTCACGGTAGGGCCCCTATTGGCTTTCCCAGCTATGTAAGAATGATTCAGCTCATTGTGTCGACCTTTAAAGAGTACCCAGAGGTCGGTCTGATTTCTTTGGGGTTTATTGTAATCCAGAATAACACAATTAGTCACTTTTGAATGATTGGCTACGGTATCCTGGCTGATCGAAAACTCGATAACTGCATTAGAGGGAGAGAAGCCATTCATGAAATACAAACCATCTACAACTAGATGTTCACCCCCAAGTTTCAAATCAGATTTTCCCTTAATAACAACCTTTCCAGGAGTTTCTGCTTTCAAAGTAATGGGCCGTTCCTCGGTCCCGTAACCCACAAATCGGATTTCCACATCAGACCATTCATTATTGGCCATGATAATTTCATCTCCCGGAGAGGCGTTAGATATCGCATCATTCAATTCAATGATATCATTTACATAAATGCCTTCAGATTTCGGATTTACACTACATGAAAACAGGAGTAGAACGGTACTCAACAGCAGGAAACTTTTTTTGATCATACAAATAATAAATTGACTTGCTTTATAATTGGTTAACCAGTTTGGTTTACCAAAAATAACTATATTTGTAAGACCGCCAAATTTTTGGCTCAAATTTTATCTTATCATTAAAAAATGCCGTGTAAAAATATAGAGATTACAAGAAGGAAATTTTCTAAGCTAACCGCTATGGCTTTAGGGGGTATTCCATTATTAAGTTTTGCAAAATCCCTCCCGGAATTTATCATTTCAGAATCCGCACCCATCAAGGTCTATCTATTTTCCAAGCATTTGCAATTTTTAAATTACATGGAGATGTCTGAGGCAGCTGCAGAGATGGGATTTGATGGTCTGGATTTAACCGTAAGATCTGGCGGACATATTGATCCCGGCCAGGTGCTGGAAGAATTGCCGAAGGCCGTAAAAGCCATGGAAAATTATGACTTGCAACCGGGAATGATGACGACAAGTATACTGGATGCTTCCAATACGCAACAACTGAGGGTACTGGAAACAGCAAGTCGATTGGGAATTACACATTACAGGACGGGATGGCTGAAATATCCTGATGATATCGCAATTTCCGAAGCTCAGGAAAAGTTCGCCGGTCATTTCAGGGAGCTTGAAACCATCAACAGAGATCTGGGACTCATTGGATGCTACCAGAACCATTCAGGTGCACACGTAGGCGCCCCTGTCTGGGATATACCACAGATCCTGAAAAAAACCCAAAATACACATATGGGTATGCAGTACGACATCCGGCATGCGGTAGTTGAAGGAAGTCAAAGCTGGGAGCTAGGATTACGGCTTGTGCAACCTCATATCAAGTCCATCGTAATTAAAGATTTTAAATGGGGTCAAGTAAATGGAAAGTGGCAGCCGGTTAATACACCTCTAGGTAAAGGTATGGTCGACTTTAAGCGCTTTTTTTCCTTATTGAAGCAATACCAGATCAACGTACCTATCTCCTTACACCTAGAATATTATTTAGGAGGGGCAGAAAAAGGATTGAACACTGTAAGTATGGAAAGAACAGAAATTTTCAGACATATGAAGACCGATCTTAATTTTCTCAGAACAACCTGGGAACAAGCATAAACAAAATACAACTATGGCAAACCAGTCAAAAACAACAATCGAGAAACTACAAAAGGTAAGTACGGCCACTGTCGCGACCTGTCTTTTTAAAAAAGGACTTAGAAATCAATATATTCAAAACGTTTTTCCCCTGAAAAAAATGTCTGTACCCATGGTGGGGCAGGCATATACTTTACGTTATATCCCGGCCCGGGAAGACTTGAATCCCATCAAAGTATTTAAAGACCCAAAACACCTGCAGCGTGTTGCTGTGGAGGAATGCCCGGCTGGCCAAGTTCTGGTAATTGATAGCAGGCAAGATCCGAGGGCAGCATCGGCAGGTTCCATTTTGGCCACACGCTTGATGCAACGAGGTGTAGCGGGTTTGGTAACCGATGGCGGATTTAGGGATTCTGAAGAAATAGCGCAGTTAAACATGCCTTCCTTTCACGTACAACCCTCGGCGCCCACCAATCTTACGCTGCACCAGGCCATCGCGATCAATGACCCTATAGGTTGCGGTGGGGTGGCTGTTTTTCCCGGGGATTATATCATGGGTGATGAAGACGGGGTGATGGTCATCCCACAACATATGGTTGAAACAGTGGCGGATGAATGCCTTACAATGACCGAATTTGAGGATTTCGTTATGGAAAAGGTCCGTGCGGGCAGCTCTGTTATCGGACTCTATCCACCGACAGCTAAGGGAGTGCAGGCAGAATTTCAAAAATGGCAAGAACATAAAGATCTATAGAAGCTCATCAGATTCTCATGGTCAATCATAACACATATATTATTTTCATATTCCTGGTAAATAAATAAGACTGCTCAACTGCCTTGCACCTGCAGTTTCATCAACGGGATTATTTTTTCCAGGACCTGCGAAACCGCGGCTACTAAACCCGCCCCAACCTGAAGATAAACCGACTCAATGCAGTAAACATGTAGGGAAACCGGCTAATTCAAGGTTCGAGGTTCAAGGTTTGATGTATGGTCAACCTATAAGTGAAGCTCCTGTTTATTATATTTTATCCCCACTTATTATCTCGAAATTTGGATCTCAATCCCCTTGGCCACGCTATGTAAGTTTGGATTCATTTGTAGAAATTTGATTTTAAAATGAATTTCATACTAAAAGGTCTAAACCCCGCCCGGCTTATAAGTTAATTGTTTATACTGCATGTAATTTGCAGTAGCTGATCAAAAAATGTGAGAGAATAGTTTTGTGGACACCCATGAATTCATTCCTGCGTACTGCCCACTGCCAACCCGCCCAGGCCTTTGGCCTATTCGGGCAAGCTGTCAACTAAAATACCCGGGGCTCTTAACCCCGCCCCGATTAAAAGTTAACTTTTTGTACTGCAAGAACCTTGCAGCAGATGATTAAAAAAACCTAAGAGATGAGTTTTATGAATACCAACGAATTTATTCCTGCTTGCTGCCCACTGTAGACTGTCTACTAAAACACCAGGGGGGTCCAAACCCTGCCCCGCTCTAAAGTTAACAGACTGCAAGAACCTTGCAGTGAGTGATCAAAAAAAATTTGAGAGCGTATTTGGTTTTATCCAGGCATACTTCGAACTGAATAGTGCACGCTGAAAGCTACCAACTAAAAACCGGGGTTCCTAACCCCTCCCCATTAAAAAGTTAACTTTTTATACTGCAAGAACCTTGCAGCAGATGATTAAAAAACCCTGAGAGATGAGTTTTGTGAATACCAATGAATTTATTCCTGCTTGCTGCCCACTGTCAACCCGCCCAGGCCTTTGGCCTATTCGGGCAAGCTATCTACTTAAATACCCGGGGGTCTAAACCCCACCCCGCTCTAAATTTAATCCACGACACTGCAGAAAGCTTGCAGTTCTTTTAGTTACATAGGTACACAGGGACATAGGGACAAATGAAGATCTGTAGGGTTGTCCACATACATCTTTCTATTCCAAAGAAGATATACGCTCACGGTAGCATTAAATTCCAGGGGCCTGCAAGTCCCGCCCCGCTTTCAAGTTAGCAGACTACACTGCAAAATCCTTGCAGTTGCTGATCAAAAAATCGGAGAGACCAGTTTTTTGAACACCCATGAATTCGTTTCTGCTTACTGCTCACTGAAGACTGCCAGCTACTAACTAAAATTTCGGGGTCTTCACCCCGCCCCGCTCTAAAGTTAATCCCCGACACTGCAGGAAGCTTGCAGTTCTATTAGTTACATAGGTACACAGGGACATAGGGACAAATGAAGATCTGTAGGATGGTCCACATCCATCTTTCTATTCCAAAGGAGAAATACGCTCACGGTGGCATTAAATTCCGGGGGCCTGCAAGTCCCGCCCCGCTCGAAAATTAGCAGACCACACTGCATAAAGCTTGCAGTGTGATATATTAGTGTAGGACAATGATATCAATAACATTGGCAAGTTTTTGCACTGCCTACCGCCAACTGCCTACTAAAATAACAGGGGGCTAAAACCCCGCCCCGAGTTCAAGTTAGGCCTATTCACTGCAGGAAGCTTGCAATTCTATTCGTTAAATAGGTACACAGGGACATAGGAACAAATGAAGATCTGTAGGGTGGTCAACATCCATCTTTCTATTCCAAAGGAGAAATACGCTCACGATGGCATTAAATTCCAGGGGCCTGCAAGTCCCGCCCCGCTCGAAAGTTAGCAGACTTCACTGCAAGATCCTTGAAGAGTCTGATCAAAAAATCGGAGAGACGAGTTTTTTATACACGCATGAATTCGTTTCTGAAGACTGCCCCCTGAAGACTGCCAGCTGCTTATTAAAATTCCGGGGTCTAAACCCCACCCCGCTCTAAAGTTAATCCCCGACACTGCAGAAAGCTTGCAGTTCTTTTAGTTACATAGGTACACAGGGACATAGGGACAAATGAAGATCCCTAGGGTTGTCCACATCCATCTTTCTATTCCAAAGGAGAAATACGCTCACGGTGGCATTAAATTCCGGGGGCCTGCAAGTCCCGCCCCGCTCGAAAGTTAGCAGACTTCACTGCAAGATCCTTGCAGTTGCTGATCAAGAAATCGGAGAGACGAGTTTTTTATACACGCATGAATTCGTTTCTGCTTACTGCCTACCGCCAACTGCCTACTGCCAATTGCCTACTAAAACACCAGGGGGTCCAAACCCCGCCCCGCTCTAAAGTTAATCCCCTACACTGCAGGAAGCTTGCAGTTCTTTTAGTTACATAGGTACACAGGGACATAGGGACAAATGAAGATCTGTAGGGTGGTCAACATCCATCTTTCTATTCCAAAGGAGAAATACGCTCACGGTGGCATTAAATTCCGGGGGCCTGCAAGTCCCGCCCCGCTCGAAAGTTAGCAGACTTCACTGCAAGATCCTTGCAGTTGCTGATCAAGAAATCGGAGAGACGAGTTTTTTATACACGCATGAATTCGTTTCTGCTTACTGCTCACTGAAGACTGCCTACTAAAATCACAGGATTTAGAGAATCCTAATAAACCCTCAGTGCAAATGGAAAAGTGAAGGCTTCCGCCTTCATGCCTTTTTTATTCCCCCATGTTCGCTCAAACTGCGTTTGGCTCCATTTGGGGAATAAAAAAAGTGATTTGCTTTCGCAAATCACTTTTCCGCTTGGTCGGGATGACAGGATTTGAACCTGCGACCACGCGCACCCCATGCGCGTACGCTACCAGACTGCGCCACATCCCGTAAGGAGGTGGCAAAATTAATAAAGTTTAAGGTAATTTCTCTATCCTCCCTGTATAAATTTAGTGTTGGTTGTTTAATCGCTGTTTACCAAGTACATAATGCACGTAAAATTTCAGGTTGATACTGCTACCTGAGCAAATTCCTAAAAATTGGGAAGTCTTTTAATTTCCAAATTGTGCAAGCTGCTGCCCGGCTCCCTTTACCCTTAATGTTAGCACATATTCCCTCTGACTTTGTGATGGCAGCCCGTAATCATTGTAAAAAGTAGCTTTCAGGTAACTCTGTGTCCCCGCCCTGTTCCCCAGGTAACGAACATTGATCAGCCAGTTACCGTTGAGGGTATCATCCAGGAAGAAATCCTTGGAAGACCAGCCATATAATTGCTCGTTAAGGATCAGGTCACGATCTGCTGTAGCGCTGTGAACCCATTCGTAGACCTGTTTATTAGGATTCACAAACTGCACTTCGAATTCCGCTTCACTATCGTTCCACTCCAGTACGATTCGCTTAGCCCCGAGGTAGGATTCATTTTCTTCTCTCAGGCGTTTCTTCAGGCCGGGACCGAGAGAAATCTTATCGTTAACCTCATAAAATGCCAGTAATTCTCGTTCATAGAATTGATTGAACTCCACGGTATCCGTACGGATCAATCCTTGATGTGATAGCGAGCCTAATCTTAATAACAGAGAAGCTGCCCTGGCGGTTTCCCCGGTAGAATGATAGCTGTGGGCCAGGTCCAGGTATGACTGTGGATACCTTGTCCTTAAGCTGTAAATCTTCTTGTACAGCACATTGGCTTCTGCCGATAACCCATGTTTTTCATAGAGGTATGCGGCCGCTTTCAGTAATACAGGATTACCATCGAATATTCCGGAATTCTCAGCCATCAGGTCTGTAGCAAATTGCTTATTCTTCCAATTCGATAAGAAATAATCCATGGCATCCAGGTAGAAGTACGGGTAGGACTTATAGACTTCCCGGTAAGCTTCCAATGTACTGCGGGCCTCGTCAAAGGAGTTGCTCTGGTATAAAGCCTTAAGATATTCCGGGGCGTTGTTTAGGAGCGCATCTTGTGTTAACACTTGCTCTTCATCATACAGTTGACGATTAAACCGCATGGGGTCCGGGCGTTCAAGCATTCCCGGCGTGACCCCGCTGACATTGGTATTGATCACGATGACCCCGCCATTCCCGGCTGCGCCATAGGGTATGGTCATGTTCAGGTTATTCAGCACCGCGATCCTCTTAATGTTATTAGGGTTGATCCATACCGGCGTGTCGGTAAACACCTGTCCATCTACATCAAATATGGCCGGGGTATCATTGCTGATAGAGCTGCCTCCGCGAATCTGCACGCTGCCGCCACTGGAACAATTTCCCCTGATAGAAACACCGGGGAACTGGTTCCGGAGAATATCTAGCACACAGAGTGCAGCACTGGTCATCTGGTCATCGTACAGAAACCTGACATTCCCGCTGAAAGCCCTCTGGTCTTTATACCCAAATGCGGTCCAGAGCATTTCCTTGTCGTAATAATAATCGTCCTTGGTATTCTTACTCTTTTTACGTTGACTGCCTGTAATGGTAATACCTCCTAATTCTTTGTATTCTACTAATAGGTCAACATTCACGATCCGGGTTACGTCCTCTACATAAATCCTCCTGGTCTCAAAACCGGTATAGCTGAAGGTAAGGATATCTCCCACAGCTGCACGGATCTGGTAATACCCTTGTTCGTCGGTCACGGCTAGCCTGTCCGAATTCTCTACCTGTACTTCAGCACCCGGGAGCGCCGCTGATCCGTCTGTAACCCTGCCTTTAATGATTCGGTCCTCCTCCACAGCATAAACCAGCGGCATGACTGCGAGGAATAAAAGGGTGAGATATAAAGATTTCATTGCAGTTTTTATTTAAAAATACGAAAAACGACAAGATAAGACAATACAATTCAACGACTTGGAGTTTTCAAAAGTCATAAGATGAATGTACTCAGAAGAACGCCATAACGGACCTTTCATTGGGCGCAAATCTGTCGGAGCAAAAAAAAAATCCATCCACAGAATAAGTGGATGGATCAAGATGCTGAAATCTGTTGATTTTATCCTACCCCTCAGTAACTTTCCTACTGCTGAAAGCATCATCAACTTCCGTATGGAAGATGTGATTAGAGTAGTTACTGATCGTCTTAACACTCTGTGCAAGGATGATCGCCAGAATTTGTTTCTCTCTGAATCCAGCAGCCAGGAATTCACGGGCCTCTGAAGGACTAGGATTACCCTTACTCCTGTTCATAATCTTGGTGAACTTAACCAAGGCTGCATATTTTTCCCCCGGAATTTCTTTTCCGTCCCTGATGGCATCGGTTACTTCCTCTGGAGTTTTAGACATTTTGTCCGCTATAAAGCTATGTGCTGCTGTACAGTAGTTACAACCATTGTCAACACTCAGCGTTATAAAAACAACTTCTTGTTCTGCCGGGGTAAATCCACTTTCACTCCTGAACTTCTGGTATCCCAGGTCATAAGTTTCCTGTAAACCGGGGAGGTTCACCATATTGTTATACATATTAGGAATCATCCCATTGGCTTTTTTAGCCTGTTCAAGGATATTTTTCTGTTTCTCATCTGCTGTTTCTAAAGTCACGGGACTTAGCCCGATCTGGTATGTTTTATCTGACATTGTTTTGTTTTAGGGTTCATAACATTCAGTCGAAATACCTCCTCGCGAATTACGGCTTTAACAAAGGTTTATTAAAAAGCCGGCAATTACAGGCCGGCTTTGATCATCACTAGATACGTAGAATCCAATTTTCAGGCACCTGGAGGGATAGGGCTCGGAACTACATTATCTATGGGTTTAATGGTTTTCAGGTATTTGAATACGGACTTCAGGTCGTCATCAGTCAGCATACGGTATTGTTGCCAGGGCATTGGGGGCAACAAAGGCCTGCTATTCATCATCCCCTTATACTTCCCTTCCTTAATAGCGATCAGGAATTGTTCTTCTGTCCAGCTACCAATCCCCGTCTCATCGGGCGTAAGGTTGGCAGCAAAAGAGGTGCCCCATGGCCCGATGGCTGCAGTTAGCCCCATATTAAAAGCCAGGTAACCCTGAACCTGCGAGGGGTCTAGCGGAGGTAACTGCTCTCCCGACGGATGTCCTGACAGGAATAATTCCGGGTCTGGTTCTGGGCCGTGTTCTGTCATCTTCTTTGGAGTATGACAATCAGTGCATCCCATAGCATTTACAAGGTATTTACCCCGCTCTGCTGAAACAGCTGCCTCCGTGGCCAGAGCCAATTCTTTTTCTTCGGTCAGGGGTTCTTCCTTGGATTTTGGTTCATTACAGGCTCCCATTAGCAACAGGATACCTAAAGTTAAGATTACATTTTTCATATGTGAGAATTTAGATCAGTACTCTTGTTGATACCCGTGAAGATTTATGATGCTTCTCGTGGGTAATAGGCATGAGCAAACTCGTAAAGGAATCTAGAAAGCAATCCTCCTTTAAGATTAATTCAATTACTCCGGGGGATAAATATGGGAGAACGTTCTCGGGGGAAAGAAATCTAATTACACAACCGGGCTGCACATGAGAATAATTTCGGCACATGCCACTTATTCAGTGTTTTAAGGTCTGTAATCGAGGATTAAATATAGGAAAAAACAAAATACGTTTCTAGAAAATTTTCAAGATTAAAGGGCAAAAAAATGGCCTCGGATACCGAAGCCATTTTAAACTTTTGAATATGGTGCAGTTTATCTGTACAAGGTGAAATGTCCTACATATTGCTGCATACTCTTATCGTTTGCATTTACCACGTACCAATAGTCCCCTGTAGGTACCTCATCACCTTCATAGGTTCCGTCCCATTCGGAGACCTGGTCCAGGATGGCTACTACCCTTCCATAGCGGTCAAAAATCTTAACTTCCAGGTTGGGGAATAGTTCCCGGTTCATTGGGGACCATACGTCATTCATCAGGTCACCATCCGGGGTAAAGTGTTTAGGCATCTGTAGTACCCCGGTAAAGTCAAAGGCCATGGTAACCATTGCCTCGCATCCACGGGCATCAACTACCCGGATGGTAACATTAGAGTCTTCATTGGAATAAAAGATATTATCTGATCCATAAGCCTGGTCCTGGAAATAATACCTGTACTCACCAAATCCTCCCCGGGCTACTGCTGTAATTTCATTTACGTCAGTCTTTTCGACTTCCAGGGTCAGTGGTTCATAGGCTTCTATGTTGAATTCAACATAGGTAGAACAACCATTCTCATGGTATACATAAACGATATGTTCTCCGGGAGCCAGGTCACCCCAGGTATATTCCGTACCGGCTTCAGCGGTTACAGCATCTGTCGGATCAACCGGGTCTAAAGCAAAAAGCAACTGGGATATATCCGAACCATCCTCCATACTGACGGTAGCCGTCGAGTTAGGGAAAATACCTTCACAACCATATTCTACCAATGGTTCAGGATTCAGGTCCACCCCTATGCCCACCGGTACGATCACGTTAGTCTCACAACCCATGGAGTCCCGGACAAAGATCACATATGTCTCTCCCCCGACGAGGTTCTCCCATTGCTGTTGAGGATTAGGTGCAAAGTCTTCCGGGGCGGAGGAATTTAAGGCGAATTCATAAGGTGGTGTTCCCCCGGACACGTCGAGGGTCACACTTCCGTCGCCATCGCCCATACAGGTTTCCGGTTCAGATGCTGCGATAGCCACCAGTATGGCCTCCGGCTCAGTAACTTCTATAGTCCTGGTAATCGTACAGCCCAGGTCATCCTGAATAATGACTTCATATGTCCTCGGAGCAAGGTCTGTAAAAATTTTCCTGTTCGGGAACATAGGGTCATCTCCTTCAAAGAATTCGCTCAACTGGTCGGCAATGGAATAGCGAATTTTACCCGTACCCCCGCTGGCTTCAATAATGATCTGCCCGTCTACATCACCGGAACAGCTAACGGGAACTACCTCCAGTGATTCCAGCACTAAGGGTGGTGGCTCGCTGATCGTGATCGGGGTTGATATGGCCGTACATCCGCCACTCTGTGCATATACGTAATAGGTTCCGGGGCCAAGCTCCCTGAATATTCCCGAAGACTGGGCAGATCGCTCGGTGTTCAGAGCCGTCGGTGCAGGCGGGGTATTAGAATTCAATAAGGTATACACGTAATTTCCTATACCACCATATGCTTCAGAACGGATAATCCCCGTAGCTTCACCGGCACAATTAATGGTGGCATTGGTCAGGTCTAAAGAGATCACCAGCGGTGCTGCCGGATCCAATGAAATCTGGTTAGATTTTTCAAATGGACATCCATTGGAGTTTTGAACATCGTATTGGAACGGTCCAGGGTCTACAGTGATATCTTCAGAAATCTGTACCGAGGTGGCTGTAGGATCCAGGGGATCCAGGGGAAGAAAAGGATCAGTTGTCCCGGAACGCCTGAAAAAGTAACTAACACCTGCTTCAGGATTAGCCACGGTTAATTCCATGAGTCCATCATCCCCACAGCCAGGGGGTTGAAGCTCCACTAATTCGGCCACAACCACTTCGGGATCTTGTATGGTGATCACGGCAGTGGTGAACTCGCAATCCCATCCATCGAGTACGGTGATGGTATAATCTCCCGATGACAGGTTGTTAAAGCTGGTTGTAGTTTGGAGACCACTGTTGGTCCCCTCGCTTAACCGGTTCAGTCGGTAAAGGTAATTACCGGCACCTTGCCCACCGGTGATGTCAAAGGCTTCTATTATTCCGTTATTGTCATTATTACATTGTAAAGGAGCTACGATCCTGATATCAGCATAGATAGGTGCCGGGGGTAATAATTCGATGGTATTGGTCGCTATACAACCCTCCGCATCGCGAATGTCAACGGTATAGACCCCTGCTGATAAGCCGGTGAAATTAACATTGGTGCTTGGGAAATTCTGGACGATACTGCCGTCCGGGGCTTGAACCCTGAATTCATAGAAGTTCCATCCACCGGTACCCGATGCAAATATTTCCCCAAGCCCGGGATCGGCACAGGTCACCTCTGCCGTCTGTTGCAGGTTCACCTGTAGGGGCGCATCGGGTTGCCTTACGGTAGTACTGTTACTGACTACATCACAAAATGGAGCGTCCAGTGCTTCTACGTATACCACCAGGTTCCCTGCAGGGAGACCGGTGATAATTTCAGGGGTGGCTATAGGATTATTCGTATCAAAGGATCCGGTAACGCCCGTAGAGGTTTCAACTCCGTTATTGTCCCTCGTAAACACCTCGTAATTATAGATACCATTATAATTATCTACCTGCAGGCTTATAGCCCCGTCTGTTCCATTAAAACAAGTGACAGGTTCGGCCTCTGCGACAGTAGCTATGATATTGTTATACTCCGGCACATTTACGACCGGGGTTAAGTAGGTACATCCCCCGTTACCCATATCGGTTACGGCAAAAATATAATCTCCCGGGGTGCTGATATCCCATACCACGCGATCGGATCCGCCAGAATTCTGTACCGGTTCAGATCCTAACGGGAGGATTTCCACATCGTAATTCCCCGGTCCCTGGGCTATGATTATCTCGATATTTCCAGGATTCACTCCGCTGCCACTGGCGTCACAGCTGATAGGATTTACATTAAAACTAAAGTCGAGCCCTGATGGAGGGTTCATCACAATGGTCTGTGTCTCCTCGCAACCGTTCTGGTCCCTGGCAATGATGGTAATGGTCTGAGGGGAGCCATTGTCTACTACCTCAAACTGGTTGCTGGTCTGGAAATTGGTACCGTCAAATTCCGGGGTACCATCATTCATACTATACGTATAAGGCGCTGTACCCGTATTAATTCCACTCCCGTCGCCGTTACTGTCTGTAAAAGCTGTTATGGTTGCAGTACTGAAGCGGTTACTGCTGGGGTCACAGGTAAAATCAGTATGGGTCGTATTGAGCAGCAGAATGCTGGGTTCGCTTATAGTAACGTCTGTGGAACGATCAGAACATCCCCTGTCCGAAATCACCTCAACCTGGTAAGTTCCAGGCAACAGGTTATCAAATAAGGAAGAAGACTGTGGTCCCTGGACTATGTTTGTAGTAGCTCCGTCATACAGGGTATAACTGAAAGGTCCGTCTGTAGCTGTAGCAGGTAATAATTCTACATTGATATACCCGTCATCAGCGCCATGACAACTGATATCCCCTTTGGGCGTAGCCGAAATTTCAGGCGAATCCACGATGGTCACCTCTACCGTAGTAGAATCTGAACAGAGAGGCATGGTATTAGAATCAAGGTCTGTGACCAGTATACTGTAAGTTCCGGGGCTGATATTGGTAAATACGTTATCGTTGAGCTGTACGACAGTTGGGTTGATCCCATCGTCCAGTTCATAACGGAAATTACCACTTCCTCCACTGGTGTTAACCGTAATGATCCCATCTCCTGCATTACAGGTAGGTTCTGTAGATGCATTGGCACTGATCGCGAAGAAATCAAAGACCTGGGCAAGCACCGTGTTGGTACAACCGTTCCCGTCCCTGACGACGATGGTGTAATCCCCGGGGTTAGGTACAAGAAAATTAGGACTGTCCTGGAAACCACCACCGATATCATACTGGTATGTTTCTTCCGGTAATCCGCTTCCTGTAGACAGTGGGGAAGTAACATTTACGGTATAATTACTTTGGGCAGAACATTGGTTTACAACGTCTACATTGGGAACAGGAACACCCGCAGTTTCAGTCACCCTCACCGTGGTGAAACTCATACAACCCAAGGCATCAAGCACATAGAAATCGTAATCTGCCGGGTATGGCCCTGCCACTTCAAAGGTAGTATCCGATGAAAAGACTATGGGTGCCGGATCTCCCATAGGCACATAAGCAAAACTATAAGGTCCGTTCCCACCATTACCCCTTACCGTAACCAGGGCACCTACATTACAATTAGCAGGCTCGTTATTATCTACAACCAGGGCGGGAATATCTTGTGTGATTGACACCAGTGTACTGGCATCACATTGAGTATTGTTATCCTCTACCAGGATCTGGTAATTTCCCGGTGGCAGGTTATTAAAGCTATCGCTATAGGGTATGGCCACACTATTTACCACAGTCGGGCCACTAACAATTGCACCTGTATCTGTATCCTGCAACTGCAGGGTAAGATCTGCAGGCGAAGGCAGCCCGTCTATTTCAAAACTTATGCTGCCATTTCCACCCGGCTCACAGGAAGCTGTAGTCGCCGTAGCCGTCACTGCAATGGGAGAAGGTCCGTTAATGGGGTCAATCTGTTCAATATAGACACAGCCCAAAGCATCGTGGACCTCGACAAAATAAGTTACCCCGTAGGAGATCTGCCCGCTAAAATCGTGTGTGTCGGCATCTACATTTGGTACGGTCTGTGGCTGTCCCACAAGCCCTATGGTATAGGGCGCAGTACCCCCGACAATATCTACTATATAGGTAAAGGTCGTGGTACAGTCCTGTGGATCTGTAGTGGTCACCGGGACCAGGTCTATCTGGTTCTGGCTCACGCTCACAACATCCCTGTCTTCACAACCACTGGCATCAGTGGTGATCACCGTATAGGTACCGGGGGCAACATTGGGAAAATTGACATTGTCTGCTGCCATCGGACCTGCAGTGGCGACCGTATTTCCGTTGATGTCTTGCAGGGTATAGGTAAACTGGGCATTCCCGTTAAGTACGTTATTAACGTCTATGGATCCTTCAACACTTCCACCGGAACAGAGGGCATCGTTAGCGGTGACATTGGCATCTATCGGGTTGCTTCCATTAACCGTGGCACTGAGTGGCGGGCTCGCACAACCCCTGCTGTCACGGATCATAAAATCATTGTATGTCCCGGGAGCATAACCGGAAAAAATCGGCTGTGAACCATAGGTCAGTCCCCCATCGGAACTATACTCGTACGGGGGTACACCCTGGTTGGTATCCGGTATCAACTCTACAATACCGTTATCCTGGCCACAGCTGGTATCCGTAACTACAGTAGCGCCTGCAATTGACTCCGGGGGGGCAATAGTGACCACATTGGTCTCCGTCGTACAACCCCGGGTATCTGTAACCTCGAACTGGAAGGTGGTATCGGTAAGTATGCTATCGTCATTTGGTATATCGTAAACAAAAGAATTTCCACTGATCGGGAAAGCACTCGCAGAATAGGCACCTCCGTCAATACGTACCTCGTAACTCACGTAATCATTCCCCGAGTGGTAACCGTTACTGATATTCACCCTGATCTGGGCTGATGGGCCACCACAAGTCAGTTCTCTTATAGTACTGGCACTAGCTGTCATTTCCGGGGCAATGGTCACCCACACCAGATCCTGACAATCATTCGTATCACTGACCTCAAAACGATAGGTTCCCGGGGTTAGTCCGTTAAAGGTACTGGCGGCTCCCCAGGCGCCTCCATTTACCCTGTATTCGTATGGTCCTGCCCCTCCTGAGGCATCCAGGGCAATGGTCGCTGCATCAAAATTGTCATAACAATAATCCGAACCGGCTGCATTAACTGTAAGCACCGGGGCCGCCAAGGCGGTAAGGGTAAAACTATCTGTCTGGATACAGCCATTGGCATCGGTTACACTTACCTGGTATACCCCGCTCTGGGTCAGATCAGAGAAGGTATTGCTATTCTGGGGTCCACGGACCGAACCGCTGGGTTGGGTGACGGTATATTTGTTGCCACCCCATCCTCCGGTGGTGTTAATGCTGACACCACCCCTGTTATTATTCTGGCAATTCATTGGGCTGACATTCAGACTTGTAATAGAAAATGCGGTGGCGGGTTCCTGGATTACCAGGGTGGCGCTGTCCGTACAATTGGTCTCTTCATCGGTGACCATAATATCATAACTGCCAGCACTTAATCCTGTAACGGTAATGATCCCCCCGCTCTGACCCACCATGGGCAGACCTCCGTCAATGACATAGGTATAGGTACTGTTAAAACCATCGATCAAAAATCTTCCTTCTCCGTCGGCATCGCCAAAACAGCTCACCACTTTAGTAGCTTGCGCCTGCACAGAGATTGAACTGATATCAGTAATAGCATAGGCCTCGTTGTAGGAACAGCCTTCGTCATCAGTTACGCGGAAGGTATAGGTTCCCAGTCCAAGCCCGCTGAATACATTGTTGTTTCCGTTATTTGTAGCACTAGAAGCGGGTGCTATAATTTCATAGCTATAAGGCGAAGTTCCGCCGGTAACCGCTACGGAAACTGAAGCTGTATTCGTAATACAATCAATATTTGATATGGTAAAAGCCATATCAGTAGGTTTATCTAAATTATCAAAGGTGATCGTTGAAAGGCTTCGAACACAACCGTTGGCATCCCTGATCCTGGGAGTATAACTTCCCGTTCCGAGGTTAGAGAAATCCGGGTTACTGCTAAAGCCAGCTCCAACACTGTATTCGTAGGGAGAAGTTCCCCCGCTCACCCCTGAAAAGGATATTTGTCCGCCGTTTTCGTCCAGGCAGCTCGGAGTGGATACCGCGTTCGCCGACCCGGAAATTGGCGTAGGTGCACTGATCACTTCTGTACCCACCGGTGTGGTACAACTAAATGCTTCTTGCTGGTATCGGATGAGTACCTGGTAGGTTCCCGGTGCAAGCCCGTTAAAAATATTATTGTTTTGATAAGAAGCCCCGTTATTGATACTATAGGTCATCTGGTACCCGTAACCATTACTCACGTTAAAAGTGATCCTGCCGTCATTACTGCTACCACAGGTTGCATCATCAGAAGAAACGGTATACACCGGTGGCGGAAGATCTTCAACATCGGCACTTGCCGTTTTGGTACAGCCATTGGCATCCTCTACCAAGATATTATAGGTACCGGCAGAGCTTACGGTAAATACGGTACTGCTATTATAGGTAGTACTGAAGCTACTGCCACCGTCCAGGCTATAGCGATAGGGCGCAGTTCCTCCTGAAGTCTCGATACGAACATCCACGGAAGAAGCACCACAGCCAAAACTGTCCGAGGCCGACGCAGAAACTGCAAGCGGGCTTATCCCGTTCCCAATACGGATGGGAACATTATTTACGTCTGTGGTAATGACCTCATTACATTTATTGGTCGATACCCTTACGCTGTAGGTTCCGGGGCTGACATTCTCAAAACTGTAAGAACTGGCCGAATCCGGACCAAAAGTATCTACCGTTACTCCATTTTTCAGCAGCCTGTAAGTAAAGAATCCCGGTACCCCGGAAACAGTCACATCTATGCTCCCCAGTTCACCGCTACACAATATATCGTTTGCAGTAACTGAAGCGCTCAAATCCAGGCTGGCTACAGTAACCGTATTGGAAGGAAAGAGACATGCCGTACTGGATACATTCTTTAATCGCACCCATACTTTATAATCCCCGGCAGTTGTGATATCAAAATACGGGGTGTCCTGGTAAGGACCTGCGCTATCGTTCAGGCTGTATTCATATCCTGCAGGTACATTGGTCACCTCTACCCTGCCCGGGTTTCCGCAGATGATATCTTCCTTGATGAGTTGTGGATCAAGTGGATTGAGTGTAGATTTAAAATAATAATACTGGCCACCATCTATGCGGACACGAAACTCCCCGGAGGAATTCAGGTTATAGGTAGCTCCCGTTCCTACGGTATCATAACAGCTGCTATCTGTATTGGCACAGTCGGCCATGACCGAGGTTGCACAACGGTTACTATCCAGTTTCTGCCATTCGTAGCTACTTCCACTCTGGCTTAAGCTTATCGTTCGGACATCACTGGTACCGCAAAGAAAGAATTTGGCTAATGTGCTTCCGTCATTGGGACAATTTACTTCCTCATCGGCATTCTGGATGATGGTGGCATAGAAGAAAGGCAGTGGTGTTACGGTGATCCCGGTATCGGTATGATCCGGTGAAAGGTCAAACCTACTGCTGGCATAGGCAGTAAGCTCTGTGTAGGTTTCCCTGTCCCCGAGTATGGGGTCGGAGTTACCTGGGTTGTTTCCGGCAAAAGTGGATGCCAATGACATTAGCGTCAGAAAGATGGCAAATACGTCCCGCCTTGAGTTACTAGGGAGCATAGGTTAGTAGGTGTTTTCAAAGAATAGGTAGATTTGGGATCAGGTTATTCTTCAGAGTATTATTTTAGACTTATATTTTTCGTTAGTTTTATGCCATTCATCTCTATTATTAAATATTTTAACGATTCGCTATGAAAAAAAGTATCCAAATCATGTGCCTTTTCGTTGTACTGACACAATTTTCTTGTGGTCAGGATCCTGAAAACAAGGCCAATATTGCCGATTCAACCCCTTTTGATGCAGAACTGTTGGTCGATGGGCTCCAGATACCATGGGGCCTGACCTTCCTACCCGACGGTGCCATGCTGATCACCGAAAAATCGGGCGAATTGATCCACTTTAAAGAGGGCAAAAAAACATCGATCACCAATGTTCCCCCGGTCTATAACCGTGGACAAGGAGGTCTTCTCGATGTAGCTTTACACCCGGATTACGAAAAGAATGGCTGGATCTATCTCTCTTTTGCTTCTGAAGAAGGAGCTGAGAAAGGTGGCAATACGGCTATTGTCAGGGCAAAACTGGATAATATGGCCCTTACCAATATTGAAAAATTATACAAGGCAACTCCGAATACGACCAAAGGACAGCACTTTGGATCCCGTTTTGCCTTTGATGAGGAAGGATACCTTTATTTCTCCATAGGTGAACGCGGCGATCGGGACACGAATCCACAGGATCTTACCCGCGATGGCGGAAAAATTTATCGCATATATGATGATGGTCGTATCCCGGAAGACAATCCGTTCGTAGGGCAGGAAGACGCTAAAGAAGCAGCCTTTACATACGGGAACAGGAATCCCCAGGGAATGACGGTACATCCGCAAACCGGGGCGATCTGGATTCATGAACACGGGCCAAGAGGTGGTGATGAGATCAACATTATAGAAAAAGGAAATAACTATGGATGGCCGGTAATTACTTACGGTATCAACTACAGCGGTACCCCGATCACGGATAAGACCGAAATGGAGGGAATGACTCAACCTATACATTACTGGGTTCCTTCTATTGCACCTAGTGGGATGACTTTCGTGACCACCGATACGTACCCGGGCTGGAAAGGCAGCTTACTGGTCGGTTCCCTTGCATTCCAATACCTGGAGCGCTTATCGCTTGACGGGACCACGGTCACCGATCGGGAAAAATTATTGGAGGATATTGGCCGCGTAAGGGATGTGGTTGAAGGTCCGGACGGATTGATCTACGTAGCGGTTGAAGGCAAGGGTATCTACCGTTTAAACCCAGTTGATTGAACCCGATGAAAATAGTTGTTCCGATCTACATCTGCCTGGTCAGTGCCATATCCATGATCCTGTTCCAGGATAAAGAACTGAAAGCCAGCATGGAGCGTGGACAGGAGATTTACCAGGATTTTTGTGTCACATGCCATTTGCCTTCCGGGGAAGGAGTAGCGAACACTTTTCCACCACTGGCCGGATCAGATTACTTACTGGAAAAGCGCGAAGCGAGTATCAGGGCTGTCAAATACGGGCAACAGGGCGAGATTGTGGTGAACGGTCTCACCTACGATAATATGATGATGAATATGGGGCTTGAAGATGAGGAAGTGGCGGATGTTTTGAACTACATCTTACACAGCTGGGGCAATAAGGGCGGAGAAATGGTGACCCCGGAAGAAGTCGCCCAAATAAGCCAATAGTTTACTTGCCGTAAGCTTCCATCGCTTTTTGTACAGATCCGTATTTCTTTAATACATCCTGTGCTTCCTGGTAATCCAGGTGCAGGCCTTCCATGAGGTACCTGGTACCACGGTCTACGAGCTTGTCATTGCTGAGCTGCATGTTCACCATCTTATTCCCTTTAACCCTACCTATCCTGATCATAAGGGCAGTGGAAATCATATTCAACGCAAGTTTCTGGGAGGTTCCACTTTTCATACGGGTACTCCCCGTTACAAATTCAGGGCCTACATTGATCTCGATTGGAATTTCTACTGCACCGGCTAAGGGAGAATCGGGGTTATTGGTGATCCCTGCAGTGAGTAATCCATGTTCACGAGCTGTCTTTACGCCACCCAGCACATAGGGAGTGGTTCCCGATGCCGCAATTCCTACCACGGTATCCAGGGGTGTAATCTGGTGAGCCTGCAGGTCTTTCCATGCCTGCTCGGTATTATCTTCTGCAAATTCCACGGCTTTCCTGATCGCACCGTCCCCCCCTGCAATCAGGCCAATTACTCTGTTATGGGGCATTCCGAAGGTAGGCGGAATCTCGGACGCATCCAGGATACCAAGCCGCCCACTGGTACCGGCACCGATATAAAATAACCTGCCTCCTTTATAAAATCGTTCTTCCAAACCATCGACCAGTTTTGTGATCTGGGGAATGGCCAAGGCAACGGCACCGGCAACTTCGCGGTCTTCCCGGTTAATATTTTCCAGGATTTCTCCCGTCTCCATTTGCTCTAAATGATCGTATCGGGAAGGTGATTCAGTAATTTTATGGTAATCTGACATATTATAGCAAGTGTATTTCGTGTTTCCTGAACATATTAAGCAGGTTGTTTTCCGGTTCCAGCTCAGTGATCATCGTGTTAATTGCATTGATATTGCAGGTCTTATAACGGTGTTGCGAATTAAGCTTTTCCGAGATGCATAAAAGTACCGTTTTTTTAGACGCCTGTATGACTCCTTTTTTAACCTGGACGATGTCCCAGTCAAACTCGGTCAGCCCATGTAACGCATCTACATACCCGGTCCCTATAAAACCATAATCTACCCGAATTTCTGATAGTTGGTGGATAGCACTCGCACCTACGGATATTTGGGCCTCGCGAGAGATCGTTCCACCGAGAAAGATGACCTCGATGTTGGGCTTGGTCAGTAATTGCAGGGCAACCGGGAGACTCAGGGTAAAGCAAGTAAGGTGTAGCTGTCTCGGTATCTGCCGGGCCAGTTCCAGGCAAGTTGTTCCTCCATCAATAAAGATCACCGCTCCGTCTTTCAGGAGCCCTATGGCCTTCTGAGCGATAGTGCTTTTCTCGTTTAAAGCGTAAATCTTGGAATTATCCGCGGTGGGATCTGTAAAACCCATAGAGATCGCTCCGCCATGTACTTTCCTTAATTTATTCTCCGCATCCAGCTCTTTTACATCCCTGCGGATGGTATCTACGGACACATCCAGCATTTCTGCAATGTCCGATAGCAGAACACGGTTATGCAATTCTACCTCGTATAAGATCTTTAATTGTCTCTCTTCTTTTAGCATAATGAGGCAAAGATAACAAAATATTCAACCTGCAGCTTTTTGTTACTTTAATGAAAACAAAACGTTAAAAAAGCAATTTGCTGCAACAAAAACAGCATAAAGCTGCAATATTATGTATAAATGTCTATCTTTGCAATTCACTTTAAATCCACTTGATCATGGCCGATTTGCAGACCAGACCCCAAATCCCCGGATATCCTACAGATGAGGAATCCCGGAAATTTGAAAAAATAGACACTCATATGCACGACAATTCGGAAGAAGCGTCCTTTTACGTGGCCAACGAGATAGCCGAACTGATCCGGCAGCGCCAGAAACTCGGAAAAAACGTAGTATTAGGACTTGCTACAGGTTCTACCCCAACCAAGATGTATGATTTTTTGGTCAAATTCCACAAGGAAGAAGGACTTAGCTTTAAGAATGTGATCACCTTTAACCTGGATGAGTATTATCCTATGGAGCCGGATTCTATTCACAGCTACGTCCGGTTTATGAACGAGCATCTTTTTGACCATATAGACATCAAGAAATCGAACATACACATACCGGACGGCACCCTGGACAAGGAAGACGTCAGGGATTTCTGCGAGGCCTACGAAAAAAAGATCAAGGACGAAGGTGGGATAGATATACAGATCCTTGGGATAGGCCGGACCGGCCACGTGGGGTTCAATGAACCGGGATCTTCCATAAACAGTAAAACCAGGATGGTCAGACTGGACCGGGTGACACGCCTGGACGCCGCAAGTGATTTCTTTGGCCTGGAAAACGTTCCCTCCAAAGCAATCACCATGGGTGTAGGTACTATAATGAGTGCCAAGAGAATTGTCCTGATGGCATGGGGTGAAGGAAAATCCGATATTATCAGGCAGGCCGTTGAAGGCGAAATACGAGAATCGGTGCCGGCTACCTTCTTGCAGCATCATGACAACTGTGACTTTATCCTGGATCATGCAGCTGCATCATCCCTTACCCGCCTCAGTACTCCCTGGCTGGTCAGCGAATGCGAATGGGATGACAACCTCATCAAAAAAGCCACCATCTGGCTTTCTCTTAAACTGGACAAAGCCATCTTAAAGCTTACCAACGAGGATTATAACGAATACGGTATGGGGAACCTGGTTGCGGAAATCGGTTCTGCAGAGGATATTAACCTCAGGGTCTTTAACCAATTACAAAGCACCATTACCGGCTGGCCGGGCGGTAAGCCCAATGCTGATGATAGCAGGCGGCCGGAACGAAAAGACCCCTACCCTAAACGATCACTGGTTTTCAGCCCCCACCCTGATGATGATGTCATATCTATGGGCGGTACGCTGCTGAGGCTTGTAGATCAGGGGCACAATGTGCATGTGGCCTATCAGACTTCAGGAAATATTGCGGTCTTTGACGACGAAGTGATCCGGTTTTTAGATTTTGCGACGGATATTCAGGAACAGAACGTGACACTGAAAAAACAATTCCGGGAAGTCCGAGAATTCCTGAGCAGTAAAACACCGGGACAGGTAGACAGCCCGGAGATTCAAAAATTTAAAGGACTGATCAGGAAAGGTGAAGCCCTGGCGGCTTGTCGCTATTGCGGGGTAAAAGAGGATAATGCCCATTTCCAGAATTTGCCGTTTTACGAAACGGGAACCGTGAAGAAAAAACCTTATACGGAAGAAGATATACAGATTACATACGACCTGTTACAGAAGATACAGCCCCACCAGATATTTGCAGCTGGGGATTTGTCAGACCCACACGGAACCCACAGGGTATGCCTCCAAGTGATCTATGCTGCACTGGATCGCCTGGTGAAAGAACAGGCGGAATGGCTCTCTGATTGCTACGTATGGCTATATCGTGGCGCCTGGCAGGAATGGGATATTGCTGATATGGAAATGGCCATCCCTATAGGACCTAAAGACATGGAGCGCAAGAAGAATGCTATTTTTAAGCACCAATCCCAGAAAGACAGTGCCATGTTCCCCGGAAATGACGAACGTGAATTCTGGCAGAGGGCGGAGCAGAGGAACAAAGAGACTGCCCGAAGGTACAACGCCCTTGGACTGGCAGAGTATGAAGCCATGGAAGGTTTTGTCCGTTATCATTTTCAATGATGTTTTAGTGGAAATAGTATATTAAAGTATCTTCACCTCCCAATTCAATGTTTTTTATGAGACAGGCCATAGGTTTACTGTTAATACTGTCACTGGCTTCATGCGGAATTTTTAAAACCACCTCCCCTGCCCCAAAAAGGGAATTCAGGGGAGTCTGGATAGCTACGGTGGCTAATATCGACTGGCCAAGGGATCCCAATGCTTCATGGGAGATTCAAAAACAGGATTTTAACCGGATTCTGGACTTCTACAAAGACCTCCATTTTAACGCGGTAATCGTACAGGTCCGAACGGCCGGGGATGCCTTCTACCCTACTGAGTTGGCGCCATGGTCGCGCTACCTGACCGGGAAAGAAGGAAAAGCCCCCACTGTTGCTGACCCCTTGGAATGGATGATCGCAGCCGCGCACGAAAAAGGGCTCGAATTCCATGCCTGGCTGAATCCATACCGCGCTACCATGAGTTTGGACACCCTTGCCCTTGCTGAGGAGCATGATCTTAAGAAAAATCCTGAGTGGATGTTGCCCTATGGTACTAAATACTATTATAACCCCGGTCTGCCGGAAGTGCAGGATAGGCTTACCGCCATAATGGAAGAACTGGTCCTCAATTACCCGGTAGATGCCATCCATTTTGACGATTACTTTTACCCTTATAAGATCTCCGGGGAAAATTTAAATGATTCCCTTGCGTACCAAACCTATTCCAAAGCAGGCCAGACCCTGGATGATTGGAGAAGGAGTAATGTAGATTCGCTGGTCAGAAAGGTTCATCATGCAATAAAAAAGCACAAACCCTGGGTGCAGTTTGGCATCAGCCCATTTGGAGTATGGAAAAACAAGGACACGGATCCAAGGGGTTCAGATACCCAAGCCGGGCAGACTACTTATGAAGATTTATATGCCGATCCTCTATTATGGATGAATGAAGGTTGGATAGACTACCTGATTCCCCAGGTTTACTGGAGTATGGATTACGAAGTTGCTTCGCACAGGAAAATCGTCGATTGGTGGTCGGCGAATAAAAGTACGTCTAACCTCTATGTCGGTAATGGCACTTACAAAGTTAAGAACAACCCGGATCTGGCCTGGAACCAAAACGATGAGCTATTAAAACAAGTCAATTATGCCAGGAATAGCAAGGCGGTACAGGGCAATGCCTATTTCAGTGCCAAATCACTCATGAACGCAGAAAAGGAACTTGTCAGAATATTTGAAAGGAAAATATACCCCTTGCCGGCCTTGACCCCGGTTACCCCATTGGCTCCACCTTTCCCTGCCGCCACCCCGGACCTAATTGAGTCCAGCAGTTCCGGCGATACCCTGGACTTTACCATTACTCCCCCTGAAGCGTCTAATTGGACCTATGCCTTGATCTATAAGGCACGGAAAAAGAAAGCTAATCAACTTTTAGCCCCAAAAGAGCTGCTGGCAAAGGTTCGGATCAATGCGGAAAATCAATTCAGCCTGCCTGTAGATCGCCTTAAACGCAGGAAAAAAATCCAAATCAGCTTTTTAGATCGCTATGGAAAGGAAAGCCAACCTATTTTTCTACATTTAGCGCAAAGTCGACAGTATGATTCAAAAAGATAAACGGGCTTGGGCCTGGGTCCCGACCCTTTATTTCACACAGGGCATTCCCTATATACTGATAGTTACCGTATCGGTCACCATGTACAAGCGGTTAGACATATCTAACGCGGATATAGGCCTTTATACCAGCTGGCTTTACTTGCCCTGGGTCCTTAAACCATTGTGGAGTCCCTTTGTTGATCTGAAAAGCACCAAACGCACATGGTTCCTGGCCATGCAGTTACTCATTTCGATTGCCTTGCTGGGCGTGGGTCTTACCTTGCCAACCAACCAGTTCTTTATAACCACCCTGGCCTGTTTCTGGGTTGCAGCATTTGCCTCGGCCACTAATGATATTGCCGCAGACGGCTATTATATGATCGGGCTTACACAAAAAAAGCAATCCTTTTTTGTGGGTATCCGCAGTACTTTTTACAGGCTGGCCATGGTTACCGGGAGTGGTTTGATCGTTGTCCTGGCCGGCTTCCTGGAAGAGCTGTGGGGAGACAATACCAGGGCCTGGTCTGTCACCATGGTTTCTGCCGCAGTACTGATGCTGCTCCTGACAGTCGCCAATTTCTTTGTAACCCCTAAATTCGAAGCTTCGGATCCCAACCGGGAGAAACCAAAGGATTTCCTTGAGGTTTTTGCTTCTTTTTTCAAGAAACCCCAGATCGGGCTGGCCC
This sequence comes from Zeaxanthinibacter sp. PT1, assembly GCF_028464225.1. Lineage (GTDB taxonomy): Bacteria > Bacteroidota > Bacteroidia > Flavobacteriales > Flavobacteriaceae > Zeaxanthinibacter. The sequence goes on along the minus strand of NZ_JAQPCN010000004.1, from coordinate 82,980 downwards.
TGGGTTTTATCTTATGTTACCGGCTCGGGGAATCACAGTTGGTTAAAATGGCACAGCCCTTCCTGCTGGACAGTGCAGAAGTGGGAGGCCTGGGATTGTCGACCAAGGCCATCGGTGTCATCTACGGAACCATCGGGGTAATCATGTTATCCCTGGGTGGAATCCTGGGAGGGATTTTGATCTCGCGTGATGGTTTACGGAAATGGATGTTGCCCATGGTACTTTCCTTGAATGCACCCAATATTCTTTACGCCATACTGGCCGTAACCCAAACGACTAATATGGGTGCCATTGTCGCTACAGTGGTCCTGGAACAATTTGGATACGGCTTCGGTTTTGCTGCTTTCCTGATCTATTTAATTTATATAGCCGACGGGAACTCGAAGACTTCCCACTATGCTATCGCTACTGGGTTTATGGCCCTGGGCATGATGCTACCCGGTATGATCAGCGGTTATATACAGGAGTGGCTGGGATATTCCGGCTTCTTTATCTGGGTGGTTATAGCTGCCCTACCCGCACTGCTGATGCTAAAATTCCTGAAATATCCTGATGATTACGGGAAAAAATCGAATGAATAACAGAAACTATGTCCTATACTCTGCCCCCTATTAGCACTTTGAGCACCGAACAGAAGGTCGGGCAATTATTTATGCCCGCTGCCTTTATCAATGACTCGGAAGAAGAAATTCAAAAACTGGAGGCACTGATCCAAAACAGGCAAATAGGCGGTATCTGTTTCTTTCATAGCCGCGCCAGTGCCGCGACTAATTTTGAAGGAGCTAAAAAGATCGATTACAATAAAGACAGTCTCACTGTCTTAAGACAGCTTATTCTCCGTTACCAGGCTGCGGCATCTATTCCACTTTTGATCAGTATAGATGCTGAATGGGGCCTGGCAATGCGCATAGAAGACACCCCTCAATATCCATATGCCATTACACTTGGTGCTATACAGGATAATGAAGAACTCGTTTTTAGGACAGGGAAGGCCATAGGACAGGATTGTATCAAGCAAGGAATTCACTGGAATTTTGCCCCGGTAGCAGATGTTAATTGCAATCCCGATAATCCTGTCATCGGTTATCGATCGTTCGGAGAAGCTGCAGAATTGGTCGCCCGCAAATCCACTGCCTTTATGAAAGGTATGCAAGCCGGAGGCGTACTGACTTCCGCCAAACATTTTCCCGGGCATGGAGACACGGCCACGGATTCTCATCTCGGTTTACCCTTGATCAGTGCAGACAGAGCTCTTCTGGACGAGCGGGAGTTAGTTCCATTTCGTTCCCAGATAGCAGCAGGGGTAGATTCGGTTATGGTAGGACATCTTTCGGTTCCTGCCCTGGATCCGGGTGAAAATATGCCTGCAACGATCTCCCCGCTGATCATCAAAGAAGTCTTGCGCGGTGAGCTCGGATTCCAGGGTGTAGTTGTTTCTGACGCCCTCAATATGCACGCCGTGTCCAGGCTATACCCGGAGAAAGGCGCGTTAGAATTTGCCGCGTTCAGCGCCGGTAATGATGTGCTTTGTTTTACAGAACATGTGGAAGAAGGCATAGAAATGATCCTGAAAAAAGGTTCTGAGGCGGCAATAAACGATGCATTTAGCAGGGTCTGGAAACTAAAAGCCAAAGCCACGGCCAGACAACCGGAATCTTTTGTGGAGCCAGCTGATCCTGCCAACCTGAACCGGGAACTTGCCGCGGCAAGCCTTACATCCCTGTTTGAAGCACCCGGGTTGAGAAATGAACTTACTCAGCATGGTTATGAGTGCCTGTCTATTTCCAAAAATTCAGACTCGGCTTTTTTCAGGGAAATTGGGGTTAAAGCTGAAGGGATTACCTACCTGCACCCTTCCGATCAGCAGTTTGAGGTCAATTTTGACAACTCCAGTAAGTTCTTGGTCATAGCCCTTAATCCACCTAAGGTAAAACCCGCTGATAATTTTGATTTCAGCAATGAAATCCTCCAGCTGCTGAATGGCCTGATCCGTAAAAGAAATGTGATACTCTATCTTTTTGGTAATCCGTATATGCTGGATCTGCTAGATATCTCTTCGGCCAGAGCTGTGGTTGTCGCTTACCAGGATTTGCTTCCTTTCCAGGTGTATGCAGCCCGATATTTTTTGGGTGAAGCCCAGGCTCCCGGAATTCTTCCTGTAACCCTTAAAAACGACTTAAATGAAAAATTATAAAGTTCTTGGAATGATGTCAGGGACCTCCCTGGATGGTCTCGATCTTGCCTATTGCCATATTAGCTCCAGTGATAAAGGCTGGGAGTACGAAATAAAGGCAAGTAAAAATATCTCCTATACTGCAGCATGGAGATCCAGGCTGATAGATTCTATACAACTACCAGCAACGGGACTGTTGAAATTACACCACGAATACGGCACCTGGCTTGGCCGGATGGCTGCCGAATTTGCCCGTGAACAGCAGCTGGATATCGATTTTATCGCTAGTCACGGTCATACCTCTCACCACCAGCCCCAATCCGGATTCACTTTTCAGCTGGGTTACGGTCAAAATGTGGCACATGCTAGTAGGCTAAGGACCATAGCTGATTTTCGCTCTTATGACGTTGTCCTGGGAGGGCAGGGTGCTCCCCTGGTACCCATTGGGGACCGTGTTTTCTTCGGGAACTATGATTTTTGCCTTAACCTGGGCGGTATCAGTAATATCTCCTTCGAAAAAAACGGGCATAGGGTGGCATATGATATCGGCCTGGCCAATATGATCCTGAACCATATTGCCGGAACCGTTGGATTGGATTATGATAAGGACGGCGCACTTGCCAGGAAAGGAAAACTGCAAAAAGAATTATTGCAAGCGCTGAACAATCTTCCGTACTACAGCCTACCAATGCCCAAATCCACAGGCTACGAGTGGTTCCTGGAGGAAGTTGTTCCTCTTATTGATTCAGACCAATATTCGGTTGAAGACTTACTGCATACTTCTGTACATCATATCTGTGAGCAAGTTGCCTTATCCGTGGAGAATCACCGGAAGAGCGGGGAAAACAGTATCCTTGTAACAGGAGGCGGTGCGTTCAATCCTTTCCTGGTTGAAGTACTCCGGGAAAAACTCAGCGAAATTGGAGAGGTGGTAATCCCGGACCGCACCCTGGTCGAATATAAGGAGGCGCTGGTTTTTGCCCTGATGGGTGTCATGCGATTGGAGGGAAAAAATAATGTGCTGAGTTCGGTAACCGGGGCTGAGAAAGACTCCAGTAGTGGTCTTATCTTTGAGCCCTGATAGTTTTTAACACTTCCAGGCACTGTTGGTAAAAAGCATTTTATCGTCTTCAGGTTTCGGCTCAAATCCTTATTTTTGGACCAAAATTAAAGCAGATGCTGATCATTGGAATCGCGGGAGGAACAGGTTGTGGAAAGACAACCGTTGTCAATCAGATCATTGAAGAATTACCGGACAAGGAGGTAAGTGTAATATCCCAGGATTCTTACTATAACGATCTATCCCATCTTTCTTTTGAAGAACGTGGTAAGATCAATTTTGATCATCCAAAAGCCATCGATTTTAAATTGCTGGGAGAACACCTGACCCAACTTCGTGCAGGTGAAGCCATTCAACAGCCGGTCTATTCATTTGCCTCGCATAACAGGACGGGGCAAACAGTTCATACTCCACCCAGTAAAGTGATGATCGTAGAAGGGATCCTCATCCTGACACATCCCGAGATCCGGGAAATGTTTGATATCAAAATATTTGTGCATGCCGACTCGGACGAGCGTCTCATCAGAAGATTGAAAAGGGATATCAATGAACGTGGAAGAGATATAGACGAGGTCTTATACCGTTACCAGACCACCTTAAAGCCAATGCACGACCAGTTCATTGAACCGACAAAAGAGCACGCAGATATTATTATTCCGAATAATAAATACAATACGGTTGCCGTTGACATCGTGAGGACCATAATAATTGAGAAGCTGCTGTGAAACTGAAAGATCTTAAGAAGAAGAAATGGTTTGGGATCGTGAGCAATATTTACGTTCTTATCCTCACTGTATTCCTGATCTGGATGCTGTTTTTTGATACCAATTCGCTCTTGATCCATTTAGAACTGAGGAAAGAAATCCGGAAACTTGAAAAACAACAGGAATTCCTGAAAGAAGAGATTGCCAAGGATAAAGAAATCATCGACAAACTTTCTGACCCGGAGGAAATTAAAAAATTTGCCAGGGAACAATATTATCTGAAGAAGAAGAACGAAGAGATCTACCTTATTGAGTACGAAGACAGCATAAAATCCCAACCCTAATGGAAAATACGAAATTGCACTTTGATTTCTCCCCACTAACGCCCAAGGAATGGAAGCAGAAGATACAGGTAGACCTCAAAGGTGCAGATTATAACGAATCTTTAGTCTGGGAATCACCTGAAGGGATAAAGGTAAAACCATTTTACCACCAGGAAGACACCGGTCACGATTCGATATCCGCTGCAAACTGCCCTCAACCCTGGCACCTTGGTGAATTTATTCGAGTTGAAAATGCCGAGGTTGCTAATACTAAAGCAATGGATATCCTGAAAAAAGGAACAGAGTCGATCGTATTCAGAATATCCAGTGAAGCAATGGCCCCGGAAATCCTGCTTAAAGGCATTGATCTCAAAAAAATACAGCTGCATTTTTTACTGGACTTTCTTTCCGAAGAATACCTGGAGGCCGTAGTTAAATCATCCCCGGAGAATCCTGCAGGAATATTTTTTCACACAGATATCCTGGGTAACCTGGCAAGAACAGGAAACTGGTATACCGGGCAAAAGGAAGATCACGATACCTGGGATGAAATTCTCAAGAAATACGGGCAGAAACAGGGATTCCATTGTTATAGTGTAGACATGTCCTTATACCAGAATGCAGGCGCTAACAGTGTACAGCAGCTGGCCTATGGCTTGGCCCACATCCATGAATATATCAATCATAGCGAAGGCAAGAATATCGGCCAGGCTGTTTTTTATGTAGCCGTTGGCTCTGACTATTTCTTCGAAATCGCCAAGCTCAGGGCGTTGCGGATATTGTATAGTACACTTGCAAAAGACTATGGCTTAAGCACCGACTGTCATATCCTGGCTGTGCCCTCACATAGGAACAAGACTCTCTACGACTACAACACCAATATGCTCAGAACCACGACCGAATGCATGAGTGCGGTCTTGGGAAATGCAGATACGGTAGTGAATATGCCATATGACGCCTTGTACCATCATCACAATGACTTTGGGGATCGCATTGCACGTAACCAGTTGTTATTACTGAAAGAAGAGAGTCATTTAGATAAGGTCTCCAACCCGGCAGCCGGTAGTTATTATATTGAAACCATCACCCGGCAACTAGCTGAAAAGGCCCTGCAGCTCTTTAAGCAGATCGAGGCCGGTGGTGGATTCCTCGCACAACTGAGAAATCATAACATCCAGAAGAAGATCGCAGATAACGCCAAGAAAGAGCAGCAAGCATTTGATCAACAAGAACGTATCCTTGTAGGCACCAACAAATACCAGAATCCTGAGGACCGCATGAAAAACGACCTGGAGATTGATCCATTCAGGAAGATCAGGCGCAGGAAAACATTGATAGAACCGATATTGGAAAGAAGACTGGCGGAGGGAATTGAGAAAACGCGACTGGAAAATGAGTAGAAAAGATATACAGCACCTTACCATAGAAAACGGCAGTAAAAACAGGGCCGTAGCCAAAGGGCAGCAAGAGAATTATCGCTCTGCAGAAGGCATTGACATAAAACCGTGTTACAGTAAATCTGACCTGCAGGATCTTCAACACCTGGATTTCGGCGCAGGGACCCCACCTTACCTGAGAGGACCATATGCAACGATGTACGTGCAGCGTCCCTGGACCATCCGTCAGTATGCAGGTTTTAGTACTGCTGAAGAAAGCAATGCGTTTTACCGTCGTAATATGGCCGCAGGGCAAAAAGGACTGTCCGTCGCCTTTGACCTGCCTACGCACAGGGGGTATGACAGTGACCACCCCAGGGTTGTAGGTGATGTAGGGAAAGCGGGTGTCGCCATAGATTCTGTCGAAGACATGAAAATCCTTTTTGACGGTCTCCCGCTTGATAAGATCTCTGTCTCCATGACCATGAACGGGGCAGTGATCCCGATAATGGCATTTTATATTGTCGCTGCCATGGAACAGGGAGTCTCTCCCGAGCAACTTGCCGGAACCATACAGAATGATATTCTTAAGGAATTCATGGTCCGCAATACGTATATCTACCCTCCTACCCCTTCCATGCAACTGGTTGCTGATATCTTTGAATATACCAGCAAGGCTATGCCTCGGTTTAACAGCATCAGTATTTCGGGCTACCATATGCATGAAGCAGGAGCACCGGCAGACATGGAGCTCGCCTATACCCTCGCGGATGGTTTAGAGTACGTTAAAACAGGTTTGAAGGCCGGCCTGGATATCGATAAATTTGCCCCGAGATTGTCATTTTTCTGGGGTATAGGGATGCATCATTTTATGGAAGTGGTTAAACTCAGGGCTGCCAGGCTACTCTGGGCTCAGGAGATGAAACAATTTCAGCCTAAGAACCCCAAATCACTGGCTCTTCGCACCCACAGCCAGACCAGTGGTTGGAGTCTTACCGAACAGGATCCATTCAACAATGTGGCCCGCACCACCATCGAAGCAGCTGCTGCCGTGTTTGGAGGTACCCAAAGTCTGCATACCAATGCACTGGATGAAGCCATTGCTTTACCCAGTGAATTCTCTGCCCGTATCGCGAGGAATACCCAGATATTCCTGCAACAGGAAACGGGAATGACGAGGACCGTTGACCCCTGGGCCGGAAGTTATTTCGTGGAATCGCTCACCGATGAGCTCTGTAAAAGAGCGAAAGCCTTAATGAATGAAGTTGAGGAATTAGGGGGAATGACCAAGGCCATAGAAGCCGGAATCCCTAAGATGAGGATAGAAGAAGCTGCTGCCAGGAAACAAGCTAAAATAGACAGCAAGCAGGAGTGTATTGTAGGAGTAAACAAATACAGGCGCGAAATAGAAGATGAACTTCAGATCCTGGAAGTAGACAACCAGGAAGTTAGACGTAAACAATTAGATCGACTGGCAGCTCTAAAAAAAGATCGGGATAGCGATGAGGTCCGTTCAGCTTTAGACATGATCACAGCAGCGGCTAAACAGAAACAAGAGAAGGGAGCCGTCTCAGTTACAGCAGACTGGGAATCCGGCAACCTATTAGCACTGGCCGTTAAGGCCGCTAAAGCAAGAGCTACTTTAGGGGAGATCAGCAATGCCCTGGAGGCCGCATATGGCCGCCATACCGCAGAAGTAAAAACATTTACAGGAGTATATTCTAAAGAAATGGCAGAAGATGAAGGATTTAAAAAAGCCCGTGAATTGTCTGATCGCTTTGCTGAACTGGAAGGCAGGCGACCAAGGATACTGGTAGCCAAGATGGGCCAGGATGGGCACGACAGGGGTGCTAAAGTCATTGCAACGGGTTATGCAGACCTAGGCTTTGATGTGGATATAGGTCCCCTTTTCCAGACCCCGACAGAAGTAGCCCGGCAGGCAGTGGAAAACGACGTGCACATCCTGGGGATATCTTCCCTGGCCGGCGGACACAAAACCCTGGTTCCGGAACTGATCCAGGAGTTAAAAAAGTACGGGCGAGAAGATATAATGGTCATCGTTGGAGGTGTAATCCCCAAGCAGGATTACCCTTATCTTAAAGATGCCGGAGCGAGTTCCGTTTTTGGCCCGGGCACCCGTATCAGTGAAGCCGCTATCGAAATCCTGGAAAAATTACTGAACTAAATAGATAGTATCGCGGTATCATCCTTAAACTGCAGGAAGCGCGCAGATAAGGCCTTATGGCCTAAATAGTTATTCACTTAGTGTTAACAAATTACATTTTTTGTCAAGCTAATTAATCGTATTTTTAACCCCTAACTTGTACGAACATGGGCAAGATCATTGCTATAGCCAACCAGAAAGGTGGAGTTGGAAAAACTACCACCACAGTGAACCTTGCAGCTTCGCTAGGTGTATTAGAACAGAAAGTATTGATCATCGACGCCGATCCCCAGGCTAATGCCACTTCAGGACTTGGAATTGACGTAGACGAAGTAGAACTGGGTACCTACCAGTTAATGGAACATACTAAAACTGCCGAAGAAACAATTATTCATACTTCTTCCCCCAATGTAGACCTTATCCCATCACATATAGACCTGGTGGCGATAGAAATTGAATTGGTAGACAAGGATGACCGGGAAGATATGATGAAAAAAGCCATCGGTCAACTGAGGGAACAATACGATTATATCCTGATCGATTGCGCACCCTCCTTAGGACTGCTCACCCTGAATGCCCTAACGGCATCAGACGCGGTTATCATCCCAATCCAATGCGAATATTTTGCACTGGAAGGCCTGGGTAAACTACTGAACACCATTAAAAGTGTGCAGCGAATTCACAACCCTGACCTGGACATAGAAGGCATGGTTCTTACCATGTATGATTCGCGTTTGCGACTCTCTAACCAGGTAGTGGAGGAAGTAAAGAAACATTTTGGTGACATGGTCTTTGATACCATTATCCAGAGAAACGTAAGATTGGGCGAAGCACCCAGTTACGGGGAATCTATCATTAAATATGACGCGGCCAGTAAAGGAGCGACCAATTACCTTAACATGGCCAGTGAGCTCTTGAAGAAAAACAAGGAGAAAGTATAATGGCGAAAGCAATCAAGAAACAAGCGTTGGGCAGAGGGCTTTCCGCACTGCTTAAAGACCCTGAGAACGATATTAAATCGGTATCCGATAAGAATGCTGACCAATTGGTTGGGAATATCGTGGAATTAGAACTTGACAGCATAGAGGTAAACCCATTCCAGCCACGTTCTAATTTCAACGACGAGGCCTTGGAAGAATTGGCATCCTCGATCAAGGAGCTGGGTCTAATTCAGCCCATCACGGTTCGAAAACTGGATTTTAACACTTACCAGTTGGTGTCCGGGGAGCGCAGGTATCGCGCCTCCAAGATGATCGGGCTGGAGACTATTCCTGCCTATATCCGGATCGCTAATGACCAGGAGTCCTTAGAAATGGCCCTGGTAGAAAACATACAGCGTCAGGACCTGGATCCTATAGAGATCGCTCTTTCTTACCAGCGCCTGATGGACGAAATTCAACTGACCCAGGAAAAACTCAGCGAAAGGGTTGGGAAAAAACGCTCTACGATCACCAATTATCTTAGACTATTAAGGTTAGACCCTATCATCCAGACAGGCATGCGCGATGGATTCATCTCCATGGGCCATGGCCGTACCCTGGTCAACGTGGAAAAGAAAGAAGACCAGATAGATATCTATGAAAAGATAGTGGGCCAGAACCTTTCGGTCAGGGATACTGAAAAACTGGTTCAATCCTATCATGAAGGAGGAGGCAAGAAAGAAACAGTATCCAAGACCCAAAAAACACTGCCTGCCTTTGCAAAAGATAGTGTAAAGGACTTTAAAAAAGCATTGGAGACTGATGTACAAGTTAAAGCCTCTGATCGCGGAAAAGGAAAGATCACTATTTCCTTTGGATCCAAAGATGAATTTGAGCGATTAAAAAAATTACTCACAGGTGCCTAAGAATCTACTGTTTTTCTGCCTGGTCCTGATACTTGGGCTTCCACTGCCTGCGCAGGAAGTGCAGCCCGGAGAGACCGATCAGGATAGCATTGTAGACGATGGCAATCCCAAAGCGATTATGAAGGCGAACCGCGTTAAGCGGAAAGCAATAAATCCGCTGGCGCCGAGTAAAGCCGCATTTTATTCTGCCGTATTACCCGGGCTGGGTCAAATCTACAACCAGCGATACTGGAAAGTACCTATTGTCTTCGGGGCTATTGGAACCGGGGTGTACGCCTATATCTACAATGATGATTTGTACGATCGTTTCCGGGATGCTTTTAAGCGAAGAAGGGCAGGCTTTACCGATGATGAATTTTATGATCTAAACAATTCCGGTGTTGTACCAGGCAGTCCGGACCTCTCTGATGAGGCCCTGCAGGATGCACAGGAACGTTACCAGAGAGACCGGGACCTTGCCCTGGTAATTACCCTTGGACTCTATGCTCTCAATATTATAGATGCCAACGTAGATGCCCACTTAAAACAGTTTAACGTGGATGAAGACCTGAGCCTTGAGCTTAAACCTTACCTGGAATATCATCCTATTAGTGCAGACCCGAATTACGGGTTGGCCTTTACCATCAAATTATAACTTATGAAGATCGCCTTATTCGGCTACGGCAAAATGGGAAAAATGATCGAAGGTATAGCCCTGGAGCGCGGTCACGAGATCGTAGCCAAGGTGGATCAGGGGGGCCTGCCCTTGGACTTCAGCCAAATGGATGTCGCCATTGATTTCAGTACGCCCGACGCTGCTTTTGATAACATTACCAGTTGCTTCAGAAATGGTGTGCCTGTCATCTCTGGAACCACTGGTTGGTTAGATCGCTACCCGGAGGCCATCCAGATCTGTAAGGAAACTAAAGGGGCGTTTATTTACGCTTCTAATTTCAGCCTTGGGGTGAATATCTTTTTTGAACTGAATAAATACCTGGCGGGAATGATGAGCCAGTTAGAAGAATACCAGCTGGACCTGGAAGAAACTCATCACACTCAAAAGCTTGATGCGCCCAGCGGAACGGCAATAACACTGGCAGAAGGGATTATTGAACAGGGAAACTACGAAGAGTGGAAGCTGGATAAGACAGGGAAAGGTATTGTTCCCATACATTCCAAACGGGAAGGATCTGTACCGGGTACGCATAGCATAACCTATAAAAGTTCTGTAGATTCGCTTGAAATTAAACACACGGCACATAACCGCGAGGGATTTGCGCAGGGCGCTGTCGTTGCTGCCGAATGGATCGTTGGTAAGACGGGTGTTTATAGCATGAAAGATGTACTGAACCTTAATTAATCTAAATATCCTGAGCTGGCCCGCAAAGGGCCGACAAATAATACTATTTACAATATGGACGGAACATCCTGGATACTCTTCATCCTTATCATCCAATTAATTCATTTTGCAGGAACCTGGAAATTATATGTAAAAGCAGGCAGGAAAGCCTGGGAAGCAGCCATTCCTATCTACAATGCCATAGTTCTGATGAAGATCATTGGCAGGCCCTCCTGGTGGGTATTCCTCCTCTTTATACCCATAATTAACCTGTTGATGTTCCCTGTGATCTGGGTAGAAACCATTCGCAGCTTTGGAAGGAACAGCCTGCTGGAGACCTGGTTGGTCATTCTCACTCTTGGTTTTTACATCTATTATGTAAACTACAGCTTAGATGTTACCTACGTTGAAGACAGGAGCCTGAAACCTAAGACAGCCCTGGGGGAATGGGTGAGCTCTATCGTTTTTGCCATCGTGGCTGCTACCCTGGTACACACCTATTTCATTCAACCCTATGTCATTCCTACAGGTTCTTTAGAAAAGACCCTGCTCGTTGGCGACTTCCTGTTTGTAAGTAAATTTCATTACGGGGCCCGTATTCCCATGACTACCGTTGCAGCACCTATGGTACATGATACGTTACCGGTATTAGGCATACGTTCATATTTAAAGAAGCCCCAGTTACCTTACATGAGGCTTCCCAAGCTGCAGGAGATTAAACGTAATGATATTGTAGTGTTCAGCTGGCCGGCAGATACGGTCCGGGTGTTTTTTAAGAAAGAGGAAGGAGTTGTCAAGCCGATCGATAAAAAAAGTAATTACGTCAAACGCTGTGTAGGCCTTCCGGGCGATTCGCTATCCGTTATTGATGGCTATGTGCATATCAACGGGCAGAAGACACAGTTACCGGGCAGGGCAAAACCCCAGTATACCTATAACATTTATGCAGGCAAAGGCGTCTCTTCGAGGTTACTGGCAGAGGTGGGTATCACAGAATTTACACGTAAATATATATCAGGACCCTTAAACCAGGCCCAGGTGGTTGCGCTGAGCGACTACCTGCTTGGGGCCAAACAGGCTCAGAACGGGGAGGTAGAATTGTATACCAATCATTACGGGATCCCCGTATCGGTCATCCGTAAGGCCAAACTAAACCTCAGGGAGGTTACAGAACGCGAACGCACCGTTACCATGACCGAAAAAGAGGCCGCTTCCCTTGAAGCCAATACCGCCATAGATTCGGTAAAGCGCCAATTGGAAGCGCCAGGAAAACCGGGTTATAATATTTTCCCGCAAGACAAAGCATTTGCGTGGAATAACGACAACTTCGGGTCTATTTATATCCCTGAAAGAGGTAAGACCATAGATCTGAACCTGGAGGTTTTACCATTATACAAGAAGATCATCCGCGATTACGAAAACAACACGGTCAGTGTTTCCGGGAACCAGGTGCTGATCAATGGAGAAGCTACTGACACTTACACCTTTAAGCAGGATTATTACTGGATGATGGGTGATAACCGTCACCGCTCTGAAGATAGTAGAACCTGGGGCTATGTCCCGGCAGACCATATCGTAGGAAAGCCAGTATTTATCTGGATGAGCATAGAAGGTATTAATGAAGGTTTCAGCAACTGGAAACCCAGGTGGGACAGGTTCTTTACCACGGTGGGTGGTGACGGGGAGCCCCGGTCCTACTTTCGCTATTTCCTGATCGCCCTGGCGGGTTGGTTTGTATTTGACTATTTCAGGAAGAGGAGAAAGAAACAATAATCCCCGGTTTTAGCGCCAGTATCCAGGCCGGTAAGCCGGCCAAAGCACGAAACCAATTATCGCGTCGGTGATGAGCAGAATAGTAATGCACCCTACTTATTTCCCGGATATCATAAGTTTTGCCCATCTCGCACAACAGGAGGTGGTGTGGGAGGTACAGGATCATTATCAAAAACAAACCTACAGGAACAGGACCTATATCGCCACGGACCAGGGGAGACAAATGCTGAACATTCCCATTAAACATGTTGGGGGCTCCCAGGGCAGGCAGGATTACCGCTCCGTAAAACTGGAAAATTCCTATCCCTGGCAGCGGCAACACTGGCGCGGCATTCAGACAGCCTACCGCACTTCGCCTTTTTTCGAGTTTTACGAAGACGAGTTATTGCCCCTATTTAAAAACGAGTTCACCTACCTGATGGAACTCAACCTTGAAACAGCCCGAGTCCTTTGCGAATGTCTTCAGTTAGATTTCCCGGAGCACAAAACCACCCGCTGGGAATCAGATCCAGAAGGCGTTGTGGATGGAAGAAGATTGGTGAATGCAAAGGCGGAGTACATCGTGACAATTCCTGAATACCGGCAGGTATTCATGGATCGCCATGGATTCCTTCAAAATCTCAGTACGCTCGATTTATTGTTCAACCTTGGTCCGGAAGCACCTGCCTACCTGGACCAACTTAATTTAAAAACAGGAGATGCTTAGGTTCGTATTACACTACGGAATCCATATCCTGGTGCCTATCGGTATTGCACTTGCATTCTACCCCGGTAAAAGGATCAAAGCTTCCCTGATTCTCCTGGCCGGTTTCCTGTTAGATGTGGATCACCTGTGGGCCGAACCCATTTTTGATCCCAACCGCTGCAGTATTGGTTTTCATCTATTGCATTCCTACCTGGCGATCGCACTGTACACTGCCCTGCTTATCTGGAAACCCCTGAGGATCGTCGGCCTTGCCTGTCTTATCCACATGGTGGCCGATGCCGTTGACTGTCTTTTTATTCTTGATTCAGCCTGAAAGAAGCCATGACCGGGAAGTGGTCAGATAATTTTACATTGAAATTTTTGTGTGCCCTGGTTTCAAAATGCTGGTCTGCCAGGATGAAATCTATACGTAGGGGAAAGTAACGGAAGTTGTAGCTGCGCCCGTAACCGGTCCCCGCCTCTTCAAATGAATCTTCCATATCCTCAGCCACCGTCCTGTAGACGTTAGAGAATTGAGTGTTGTTCATGTCCCCGCTGATGATTACAGGGTAAGACACCTCCCTGCTGTGCGCCTTAAGCAGTTCTGCCTGTTGCTGTTGCTTTGGGAATGCATCACTTAACTTGCCCAGGGCTCGGCCGGAATATTCATAGGTCAGTAGGCGCCGGGAAGGGATCACCTGGAAGGATTGGAAATGCATATTATAGACCCGTATGGTATCTTTTTTATAAAGTATGTCAGCATAGATTGCATTATTTCCCGTCTCCGGAAAATCCAGAGAGCCCTTTCCTACAATTGGGTACTTGGAAAGTATTGCTTGAGTAGACCTGTGTGCTTCGAGGTTAATGTACCTGTATGGATGCTGCTGGAAATTTTCGGACTGCCTCCCATCGTATTCCTGGAAGCAGACAATATCCGGATCCATGCTATTGACGAAATCTATAATTTCAAGATCTACATTCTCTCGTTTTATCTTCCTGTAACCATTATTGAATCCATGGGCATTAAACGTTAGAATACTTAGATCTTCCTCATCTATGGGATTTTCCTTTAGACGAAATTGGAAAAAACTACCTAAAAGAAAATACCCTAGGACCAGGGCAGTAAGGGGCATTATTAAAATACGTTTCTTCCTCAATAACCAGAACAGGAAAAAAAGCAGATTTGTCAATACCAGCAAAGGCACCCCGAGACTGACAAAGCCGAAAAATGACAAAAGACCTCTAACGGGTACATAAGGAGTAAGGCAGGACAACAGCAGCAAGCTGCTTACCGCTATAGTGATGATGCGCAAAAGCCCATCTATAAGTTTCCTGACGCCCACAGCACTAATCTTCTTTACCTGCTTTAAAGAGGAAGTCCTTTTCCGCCTGTGAAAGGCTTTCATACCCGGACTTGCTGATCTTATCCAGGATCCCGTCTATTTTGCGCTGGGTGGCCTCTTTATCATATTGCTCCTTAGTCGGCTTCTCTCCACCGGGTTTTCTTCGGTAGACCGTCCGCAAAGGAACCTTCTTGTCTCGTTTGCGGAACATATTGCCGATACCGTCCAGGGCGTTGGAAAATCCCTCCCCTATGTCCTTCCCATGCAGGAGCTGCCTTGCGTAGATGTATCCCAACAGGGCACCACCCAAATGTGCAATATGCCCCCCGGCGTTACCCATGGGGATCTGCACCAGGTCCATCAGAACAAAAAACACCCCGATATACCAGAGCTTAACATTGAAAAAGAGGAGTCGCACCTCTTGGTTGGGAATATAGGTACACACAAAAATTAGTACTGCTGTAACTCCTGCCGAAGCGCCGATCAGGGATGAATTAATTCCGCTGAAGGCCGGAAAGACGTTATAGCTGAGTAAGAACATCAGCCCCCCGGCGATTACCCCGAGGAAATAGACATTGGTAAACCTGCGGGGGCCGAACAGGTTAAGGAAGATCCGGGCCGAGAAATACAGCATGATCATATTCCAGAACAAGTGCCATAGCCCGGCATGGAAGAAAGAATAGGTGACCAAACCCCAGGGCTGTACGATAAAATCATTGAAGTCCTTGGGAAGTTCAAACCAGCGCATGATTGCATCTGCCGGCATTCCCATTAAGAATGTAACTAAGCCATTCACCAAAAAAATAGCTACATTGATAGCGATGAGTTTCTCAGCAATACTAAGCCTTGCAAATTGGTATTTCAGGTTTCCAGCATCCATGTTAATCCCATCGATTATTATTGAATTGATTCTTTTTCCAGTACCACATCATAAGGAATCCGAATAGTGCCCCCCCGACGTGCGCAAAATGTGCGATTCCGTTCCCGAAAATCGAATACCCGGTAACTCCGGAAAATAGGTCGAGCCCAATCAGCACGGGGATAAAGAATTTAGCCTTGATGGGCACCGGCAGAAAGATAAGGAACAATTCGCTGTTGGGATAAGACATTCCAAAGGCCACTAGTATACCATATATAGCCCCCGATGCACCCACTGCAGGTGTATTATAAGCACTGAGGAAGTTGTCAATGGTCGATTGTGATGCCAAATTGTACCAATCAGGACTGTACTTCCCTTGAGAAATGATGTCCATCACTTCTCCTCTGGCCAGGCCACTGTTCACCAACGCCTCCATCCCTTCATTAAAGTAATAATAATTAACTCCGGAGTGGATAAGAGCGGCGCCAAGTCCGGCTGAAAAATAAAAGAAAAGGAACTTATTGCGTCCCCACATCCTTTCAAGAGGGGTACCAAAAGCCCATAAGGCATACATATTGAAAAGTATATGCATAAAGCCGCCGTGCATAAACATATGCGACAGGATCTGCCAGATTTCAAAGTTTTCACTTTTAGGGAACCAGAGAGAGAACCATTGATACATCTGCTCCGGGTAAAGAGATGTCGCTATAAAAAACAGCACATTGATGATCAGTAAATGTTTTATAGCTTCTGTTAATCTACCCATTTATATAAATTTTTTATCGATGTCTGATTCTGTTAAGGTGATATAGGTTTTTTTTCCAAAGGGACTCAGCGCAGGCTCTTTACAGGCGAACAGATCATCTACAAGGGCCATCCGGGATTCTGCATCCAGGATTTCACCCGATTTCACCGCGAGTGATTTGCACAAGGTCTTGGATAAGATATCGGTCTGAGAAAAACTCTCTGCCTCCTGCTCAGACTGGTAATCCGATATCAGGTGGTCCAGGACCATTCCCACTTCGCTGCTGTTTACCATCAGCGGAACCCCGGTTACCTGCAGCTGTTCTTCCCCCAAGGTTCCAAAGGCAAATCCAATGGCAACAAGGCTTTCCCTGATTTCCCGGATCATATTCATCTCGGAGGGGCTGAAGTGCAGGACCATTGGAAACAACAACTGCTGGCTCACGGCATTCTTGATCGTTATACTTTTTAGGAACTTTTCATACAAGACCCTCTGGTGTGCCCTGCTCTGGTCAATGACCAACATCCCTGATTTTATAGTGGTAACAATATATTTCCGTCGTAATTGGAAACTATTCCCTCTTTGCTCCTTTTCACCATCCGAGTCAAAAATTGAACTGGTGTAGGAGTCGGATTCCACCGGCAATACAGAAAGCGTATCTTCACTACCAACCTGCGAATCCAGGCCTACATACATGCTTTCCCAGCTACTTTCCTGCCTGGAACTGAATTGGGTGGGCGCTGATCTTTTGTTATGCTCCTCTTTAAAGGGGTTGAATCCGGCATCGACAGATACCCGTGGTGGATGCGCCCCTTTTTCTTTAAAGTCGTACGGGGTATCCAGGTTCTGATCCCTTTCAAAATCCAATACCGGTGCTATATTAAATTGCCCAAGGCTGTGTTTTACTGAGGAACGCAGGATAGCGTAAAGTGTTTGCTCATCGTCAAATTTGATCTCTGTCTTGGTCGGGTGGATATTGATATCGATAGATCCCGGATCCACTTTAAGGAACAGGAAATAACCCGGGTGAACATCAGAGCGGATAAGACCTTCAAAAGCTGCAGACACGGCATGATGTAGGTAGGGGCTCTTAATAAATCGGTCGTTGACGAAAAAGAACTGCTCACCCCTGCTCTTCTTTGCAAATTCGGGCTTACAAATAAACCCCGAGATCTCCACCACCTGGGTTTCTTCAGTTACGGGTACCAGCTTCTCGTTGGTCTTACCGCCAAAAAGATGCACAATACGCTGCCTGTGATTGGTATCAGGGAGATTGAATAATTCGTTCCCGTCGTGAAAATATTGGAAACTTATTCCGGGATGGGCCAGGGCTACCCTATGAAATTCATCTGTAATATGTCGCAACTCTACTTGTTTGGACTTCAGGAAATTACGACGTGCCGGGATATTAAAGAAAAGATTTTTAACCGCCACGGAAGTTCCTACCGGGGTGGTAATAACTTCCTGGTCCGTGATGCGACTACCCTGTATACTCAACAGTGTCCCGAGCTCATCGGAACCCGGCCTGGTTTTCATTTCTACGTGCGCAATAGCCGCGATGGAGGCCAGGGCCTCTCCCCGGAATCCCTTGGTGTTCAGGTGGAACAGGTCATCTGCATTGCGGATCTTAGAAGTAGCATGCCTTTCAAAACTCAGCCGCGCATCCGTGACACTCATTCCCATTCCGTCGTCCACGACTTGTATCAGGGTCTTGCCCCCGTCCTTTATGATCAGTTGAATATTTTCAGCCCCGGCATCAATAGCGTTTTCCAGGAGTTCTTTTACTACAGAAGCAGGTCGTTGTACGACTTCCCCGGCAGCGATCTGGTTGGCTACGTGATCCGGTAAGAGTTGAATTCTGTCAGGCATTATTGGGTATAGAAAATTGAAAGATCAAAGTCTATGATATACAGGAAGATCAGGATCAGGATGGCTAAGATGATATAGAACCTCCATTTAAAATTGCGGTCGCCTGCATTCTTCATATCAGACATCGCCTGGTTCCATCTCCGTCTTATCCCCCCTGGGGAATCGACGGTTGTACGGAATTTATCCAGCCTGTGTTCAATTTTAAATGGACTTCCTTCACCTTTATCGTCAAAGTAGCGAGGCGAGTAATCAAACTTTTTGTTCTTACGTAATTTTGTGAATCTTCCCATGATCTTATCCCTTCAAAGTTACTTAAAAACAAAAAGAGTGCCGAAACTTCGCTGCCAAAAATTGTTAACAGCAAAACGTCGGAAGCCCTTAAATATCGAAGTTTTAGAAGAATCGTGAGGATCAGTTCCCCAGAACGGCCATTTTTAACGCAACAACAGCAGCCTCTGTCCCCTTATTACCGTGCTTACCCCCGCTCCTGTCCTGTGCCTGCTGAAGGTTGTCATCGGTCAGGACGCAGAAGATCACGGGAATATTATATCGGACATTAAGATCTTTAATGCCTTGTGCCACAGCACTGCATACGTATTCAAAATGCGCGGTTTCACCACGAATTACGGAACCGATCGCGATAACGGCGTCGGGCGCGTGCTTTTCCAGCATACGCTTACAGCCAAAAACGAGTTCAAAACTACCGGGGACATTCCACCGTAAGAGATTGGTCTCCAATAGACCGGCCTCTTCCAGGGCTGCCTGTGCCCCTTCAAACAGACTCTCGGTAATCTCTGTATTCCATTCGGAAACCACAACTCCTATTCGGAGTGAAGCTGCATCCGGCAGGGATGTTTTATCGTAATCAGAAAGGTTCTTGTTAACGGTGGCCATTAGTTACCACTTTTAGCCATTCCAAGAAATACATCAATAGAACCAGCTTCTACGGCATTAGGGTACTCTTCCTTAATGCGCTCAAAATACTCGGCTGCCTTGCTGGCTTCCCCAAGTTCGAGCGCAGTAATCCCCGCCTTGTGTAGAAATTTCGGAGTGGTATACTCGTTCTCATTATGATTAAAAGCCTTCTCGTAATAAGAAAGTGCCTCTTCCGGTTGCTCTAATTGCATAAATGCATCACCAATTCCTCCTTTAGCTAGGGCACCCAGGATAGCATCGTCTGAAGAAAAGTCTTCAAGATGATCAATAGCCTCCTGGTATTTCTGCATGTTCAGGTAAGCCATCCCCGCTGAATAATTCGCAAGGTTAGCTGCCTTGGTACCGCTGTACTCATCGATGATATCCAGGAAGCCATATTTACCCTCTGCACCGTTCAGGGCCAGGAGGTAAAGGCTGTCTTTTTCTGCACTGTTCAGCGCCTGGTCAAAATACTGTTGCGGATAATACATCTCGTTGGCCGCGGTAGCTTCGCGTGGAGCGAGGACAAACTGGTTATAGGCAAGGTATCCCAATACTCCGATCGCGATAACGCCGATCACCCCCAGGATATAGTTCTGATTCTTGTAAACCCACTGTTCAGACCTGGACGCACTCTCATCCAGGGTACTGAAAACCTCGGCGGTAGTACTGTTATCAACTGATTGTTGTTGTTCTTCGGCTTTATTCTTTGGCTTAAAGCCGCGCTTCTTATATGTTGCCATGGTTCTAGTTATTGGTCGCGCAAAAATAAAGTTTTTATCAAAACCTCAACCCTATTAATTCGTTATTTTTCGATAATTTGCAGCCCCTATTTAATTAAATTCTCCAAAACCCACCATGTTTTTAAAAAAGATCTCGCTCGTTAATTATAAAAATTTTGACAGCGGGGAATTTGAATTCGATTCAAAAATCAACGCTTTCGTGGGTGCTAACGGCGTTGGAAAGACGAACGTATTAGACGCTGTATACCATCTCTGTTTCGGAAAAAGCTACTTTAACCCCATCTCTAGCCAGAATATCAGGCATGGTGAGGATTTTTTTATGATTGAAGGGGTATTCCAGAAAGAAGAACGGGAAGAGCGGATCGTTTGCAGTCTTAAAAAAGGCAGTAAAAAGGTCATAAAACGCAATGGTAAGGCATATGAGCGGTTTTCTGACCATATAGGCTTACTGCCGCTTGTCATGATCTCTCCGGCAGACCGGGACCTTATTATTGAAGGAAGCGAGACCAGGCGTAAGTTCATCGACGGTGTGATCGCACAATCAGATAAAGATTACCTGCAGGCCCTTATTCACTATAATAAGGTGCTTATGCAACGAAATTCCCTTTTAAAGTATTTCGCGGTAAATCACCGGTTCGACCCTGCAACCCTGGAAGTGTATAACGAGCAGCTATCCCATTACGGTTCGCTGATCTTTGAACGGAGAAAACAGTTCATTTCAGAATTCATAGACACTTTTAGAGAACAATACAAGGTGATTTCTGGTGGACACGAAGTTATCGGCCTGGAGTATGACAGTAAATTACACGAGGAGGAACTGGGAAGCTTACTGAAAAATAACCTGGAGAAAGACCGGGCATTGCAATACACCAGTGTAGGAACACATAAGGACGACCTTAAATTTACCATCGACGAGCACCCTATAAAGAAATTTGGCAGCCAGGGTCAGCAAAAAACTTTCCTGATCGCTTTGAAATTCGCCCAATTCCATTTTATTAAAGCACATGCAGCAACAACCCCGGTGCTATTGCTGGATGATATTTTTGACAAATTGGATGAAAACCGGGTAAAACATATTATCACCCTGGTTGAAGACGATAATTTTGGGCAGATTTTCCTCAGTGATACCCATCGGGAACGAACGGAAGAAATCGTTAAATCCATCCATCAATCTTATAAAATATTTACCTTGTAATATGAAAAAACTGCTCCTATTAACTCTTATTTTCACCTTAAGTGGTTGTGGTCATGATGTTAAAAGTGAGGACTTACAACACCTGGATGGGTACTGGGAAATTGCCGAAGTAGAAATGCCTGACGGCCAGTCCAGGGAGTACAAGGCCAGCACCACAGTAGATTACATCTCTCTACAAGGCCGGGAGGGTTACCGCAAAAAAGTTCAGCCATCGCTAAGCGGGACCTACACAACATCTGATGATGCCGTCAAGATTTCAATAAGTGAGAAAGAAGGTGTGTTCTATATCAACTACCGGGAAGCGGACAACGAATGGTCTGAGCGCATTCTGCAATTGGAGGCTTCAGATTTAGAAGTGATCAATGACGAACAAGTGATCTACCGTTACAAGCGATACGAACCCATTAACATCCAAAAATGAAGATGAAGAAAGACAAGGATAAAGATCAGTCCCTGGGTGGAATATTGAAAGATTTCATCAAAGACAACAAGCTTCAGGGAGGAATAAATCGCATTAATGCCGAGGAGGCGTGGAAAGATACCATGGGTCCCGGTGTGAATAATTACACTACAGGCGTTGTATTCCGAAATGATACGCTTTTTGTCTCGCTCAGTTCCTCAGTACTCCGGGAAGAACTCAGTCTTGGGAAAAGTAAAATTGTCCAGATGCTCAATGAAGCTATCGGGCAAGACCTCATTAAAAAGATTGTGCTGAGATAAAAAAACCGGGGCATAGCCCCGGTTAACTGTCTTATCAAAATTAGAACAGACTTATACCTAGTAGATTTCCCTACCGGAGAAATGAAATGCTCCTTCTATTTGTGCATTCTCATCACTATCTGAACCGTGTACCGCATTTTCACCAATATCTTTAGCGAATAATTTTCGGATTGTACCTTCTGCTGCTTCTTTTGGATTAGTAGCACCGATCAAAGCCCTGAAATCTTCTACCGCGTTCTCTTTTTCAAGAATTGCAGATACTATAGGCCCCCTGGTCATAAATTCTACCAGTTCACCAAAGAATGGTCGCTCTTTGTGGATAGCGTAAAATTCCTGGGCATCCCTCAAACTCAGTTGCGTGTACTTCATAGCCACGATCTTAAAGCCGGCAGAGGTTATTTTTTCCAAAATTGCTCCTATATGACCATTTTCGACCGCATCAGGCTTAATCATGGTAAAGGTTCTGTTTCCTGTCATTTTCTTAAAATTTTGCGCAAAAATAAGCTTTCTGATCGCAACCCGCAACATTTATGGGTCAAGGAATTACTGAGCAGCCCGGCAAGGTGTATTCCGGTTCAATTAATGTGGATGCTCCTTCCCTCTTTCGCATTAAATTGTATATTTGGGCGAATGAATCCACACGAGGTAAATACGGTAAGAGCCCTGCTATCAGAGCCTCAACAGGCCGTAATAATTCCACATAAAAATCCGGACGGTGACGCTATCGGCTCCTGCCTGGGATTATATCATTTTCTAAGAAAATTAGGGCATGACGCCAAGGTCGTTGCCCCCAACGATTATCCCAAATTCCTGAAATGGATGCCGGGGAACGATGATGTAATCATATTTGATAAGCAGACAGAATTAGCACAGGGTCTGCTGGACAAGGCGGCCCTGGTATTCACCCTGGATTTCAATGATCTCGGCAGGGTTGGCCCACATATGGAAACATCTTTAAAACAGCTAAAGGTCCCGATGGTCATGATAGATCATCACCAGGCTCCCTCGGATTATGCAAAAGTAACCTATTCCGATACCGGGATGAGTTCTACTTGTGAAATGGTCTACCGTTTTATCGAGGCTGTCGGTTCTACAGAGATCATCGATGCGGATATCGCTAATTGTCTTTACGCAGGGATTGTCACCGACACGGGCTCTTTCAAATTCCCTTCAACCAGCAGTGATACCCACAGGATTGCGGCAGACCTGATAGACAAGGGAGCCCAGAACTCTGATATACACAGCAATATTTTTGATACCAATACTCCAGCCAGGTTACATTTACTGGGCTGCGCGCTTAAGAATATGGTCATTAAAGCAGAGGTGAGCACAGCTTACATCACTTTATCCCAGGCAGAGTTAGATCAGTATCAATACAAAAAAGGAGACACCGAAGGGTTCGTAAATTACGGTTTAACCCTTGAAGGAATTAAATTTGCCGTGATCTTCATAGAGAATAAGGAAGAAGGAATCATCAAGATATCCTTTCGTTCAGCCGGTGAATTTTCAGTGAATGATTTTGCCAGGACCTATTTTAATGGAGGTGGGCATAAAAATGCTGCAGGGGGTCGTAGCGAAAGATCGATGGAAGATACAGTGGCCTATTTTGAATCACTTCTCGAGAAACATAAAAAGGATTTGAACCCATGAGAATATACCTGCTTACCGGGCTGGCGATCTGCATGTTAATGAGTTGCGGGGAAGCTGAACCCAGGAAACCCGTTAAGGTTAAATCCGGGAGTTTTCTGAAAACCTCGGTTGAACGGAATAAAGACCTATTGTCCCAGGAGGAAGCCCGTATCCGGGCGATCATTGCTGATGACAGCCTTAACACCTACCTATCCAGCGCCAGTGGTTCGTGGTATCGTTACCTGGTTAAGAATGAGCAGGACGATTACCTGCCAAAACCGGATGACCTGGTCTACTTAACCTATGATATGATGACCCTGGATAACGACACCCTCTATGCCCATGATGAAGTGGGCACCGTATTATACCGGGTAGACAGACAGGAATTATTCCCCGGGTTAAGACATAGTGTGAAGCTTCTGAAACAAGGGGAAAGTGCTATCTTCCTCTACCCTTCCTCCCAGGGCTACGGGTATATCGGGGATAAAAATAAGATTGGTCCCAATGTTCCTTTAAAAGTACAATTGACCATTTTAGACATCGAGAAACAAAACGACAGTATATAAATTAATTGCAATCCATGAAAAACGCTATTTAT
Source organism: Zeaxanthinibacter sp. PT1 (assembly GCF_028464225.1). Taxonomy (GTDB): domain Bacteria; phylum Bacteroidota; class Bacteroidia; order Flavobacteriales; family Flavobacteriaceae; genus Zeaxanthinibacter. The sequence continues at coordinate 58,942 of NZ_JAQPCN010000004.1, read as the reverse complement.
TTCTTATTTCTATTTACCGCTATCCTTTCGAGTTGTAAATCCAGCCAACACGCAGACCTGGGTGACGGTATCTTTGCCGACATTGAGACCAGCGAAGGTGATATTATCATCAGGCTGGAATACGACAAGACACCGGTGACGGTGGCTAACTTTATTTCCCTGGCTGAAGGCACTAATCCTTTCGTCAGTGACGAATACAAAGAGAAGAAGTACTATGACGGGGTGACCTTCCACAGGGTGATCAAAGATTTTATGATACAAACCGGGGATCCTACTGCCAGCGGTAACGGTAATCCCGGCTACAAGTTCAAGAACGAAATACACGACTCCCTATCGCACAATAAAGCAGGCATCCTATCCATGGCCAATGCCGGTCCCGGTACCAATGGCAGCCAGTTCTTCATAACCCATAAGGAGACGCCTTGGCTAGATGGCAGGCATACCGTTTTCGGAGAAGTAGTAGAAGGTATGGGCGTCGTTGATACCATAGCACAGGTTAAAACAGGCGATAAGGATAAACCGGTGAAAGACGTGGTGATGAACAAGGTAGAAATCATTCGTAACGGTAAGGCAGCCAAAAATTTTGATGCCGTAAAAGTCATGTCTGATTATTTCGCAGAAGAAGAGGCAAAATTGGCCGCTGCAGAGAAGGTAAGAACAGATTTTATCGCGACGACTGCAGAACAAAGAGCGAAAGCTGATTCCCTGCCTTCCGGTCTAAAAATCTTACGCCTTGAAGAAGGCAGTGGTGAAAAACCGGCAATAGGCAAACAGGTATTAGTGGATTACGCCGGGTGGCTGACAGACGGAACTTTGTTTGATACCAGCGAGGCAGAAATCGCACGAAAATTCGGGCAATTTGAAAAGATCAACCAAATGCACCGCGGCAACCTCAGTCCTGTCCCTATGGACTATAGCCCCGATTCCAGGCTGGTAGCCGGGTTTAAGGAAGGGCTGCTCTCCATGAAGATCGGCGATAAAGTGCGGCTGTTTATACCCCCACACCTTGGCTATGGTGCACAAGGTGGCGGACCCATCCCGCCCAATGCAGAACTGGTCTTTGATATAGAGATCTTAAAAGCCGCAGAATAAGTACAGGCAGAATAAGAATATACGAACCCCCTTTTAAGGGGGTTTTTTAATGGAGCGCAGTCCTGGAAATATCCCTACTTATGCGATCAAAAATAGACGTTAAGGGATTCATAAAACCTGGACTACATGGTTATATTCGGGCATCAAATCGACTCACTCCATGCGCACATATAAATTTTTCCCCCTGGCCTTTATTTCCCTGTTATTCTTCTCATGTACAGACGATTCCCTGGAAGATATTCTTGAAATCAAAGCACAGGCCGACCCTACTAAGACTGTCAATATTATCACCTTTGATTTTAATGACCTCAGTGGGGGACACAGTGTCTCTGCCATCGGGAAAGATGGATGTGAAGGTGAAATAACTGTAAGCGCTTTTAACCCTGGTACACCGGGCCATAACAGCTGCCTCAGTTTTGATTCCTCCCTGCCGAACCCCGGTAACGAAGACCTGGGCACTCCCAACCAGCTGTATGGAGGCCCCGGTAAGTCTGAACAGGGCGAGGAACCCAGTAATGATATCCCTTTGGGAACGGTCCTGGTTATTTCTGAATATTCTACCCCCACAGAACCCCTTGTGAGCACTGCAGAGGGCACCAAGTTTGTCTTCAGTTTTAAAAATTACGGGGAGGGATCGGCCACAGTATACGGTTTTGACATGTTGGATCTCAACAAAGAAGATGCCAATGCAATACCGGCACGAGTCTCACTTTACGATGAACAGGAACAACTGGTGCAGGAAGTGATTATACCTTTCGCCAATGATAATGCCAAACAATATGTAAACCTGGGAGCCATGCCGGGGGTAGTCAGGATGGAGATCGAGATGAATAATAAGGGGGCAATTGACAACCTGAGGGTTAGCTGTTTGCAAGGCACCTCAACCTACACTCCACCATCCACCGAAGAGGAGACAACGGAAGAAGAGCCCACAGGTAATGAGGGTGAGGAAACCGAGAACGACGGGGAAGAAAACGATAACGATAACGGCGAAGAAGAGCAGGATACAGAGGAAGAAGAGCAAGAAGAACAAAACGAGGACAACTCTGACGAGGACAATGATGATGATGATGAGAACGACGAAGACGATGGAGAGAATGATGATGACGATGATGACGAGGACGATGACGAGGACGATGAGAATGATGAGGACGATGATGATGATGAAGACGATGACGATGAAGACGATGAAGACGATGAAGACGATGACGACGATGATGAGGACGATGATGATAAGATTGGGAATGGACACCGTGATGGAAACAACGGGAACCATAATGGAAATGGTCACCAACAGGGAAACAACGGGAACAGTAATGGAAACGGACACCAGGGTGATAAAAAGCCTAGGAGCTAATAACAGAATTCAGCTGCTGTAGTAGTATTGAAATCCACACTAAGGCCATTAAAAAACCCGGGATATACACCCGGGTTTTTATTTTAATTAGGAAAAGTTATTTCCAGTTCTGCGATTTCAGCTTTACAGTAGCCTTAAGGATATCCTTCTGTGATATCTGGCCTGCCAGTTTTCCATCTTCCAAAATTGGAAAGCGCCTTCTCTTGGTCTCCAGGAACTTCTTGGCCGCATCAAAGATATTCATGTTTCCATCAATGGTCTCAACATCTTTCACCATGTGCTGTGAAACCTTGTTATTTTCCAGTGGCATATTGTAATACCTACTTTCACTGATGTGTTTGATACAATCACCTTCAGAGATGATACCCACCAGCTCATTCTTATCATTGACCACCGGTCCCCCGGAAATTTTATACCTGATCAGCTTCTGTATAACTTCTTCTACGGATTGTTCAGGGTTAAATGTAATCAGCTTGCGCGTCATATAATCACTAACCTTTAAGGGAACATCCGCTTCTTGCAAGGGCTGTCTTCGCCCCATAAAACTCTTTATACCCATAATACCGTGATTTGTTGTCTATTAAATATACTGAATTCCAGAGACTTTATTCAATATTTGACATTAAATCGAAAGGCATTCATAAAGGGGTATACCGGGAGCAGGAATCCTTATTTTTTGGGGATATGCCGTAAAATATCGAGAAGAAACGTCCAGAATTTTTTTACGCTGCCAATATGAACCCTTTCATCCGGGGAATGTGCTCCTCGTATAGTCGGGCCAAAGCTTATCATATCCAATTCCGGGAAAGTATTTCCAATGATCCCACATTCTAAGCCTGCATGGCATGCAACTACCCGTGGTTGCTCTTCGAACAGGGCTGTATAGCGCTCCTCCAGGACTTTAAGTATTTTAGATTCAGGGTCAGGCGTCCAGCCGGGATACTCCCCGCTAAAACTCACTTCACACCCTCCTAATTCAAAAACTGACTTCAGGCTGTCTGCCAACACCATCTTCACAGATTCTACGGATGATCGCGTCAGACATCCTATTTCCAGTTTCCCCTCGCTCAATGTAATCCGTGCTATGTTGTTCGAGCTTTCCACCAGCCCATCAAAGGCTGCACTCATGGTATACACCCCGTTATGGGCTGCAGAGATCATCTTCAGAAGTTTTTCCTGTGATTCCCGGTCCATTACCAGTACAGGGCCGGGAACCTTAGAACTCTCCATCTTCAGGCCTGGTTCGGTAAGGGTAAGCTCGGCCGTGATTTCTGACGAAATGAGTTCTAATCGGGACTCCAGCTGATCGGTCTTTACAGCCGGTACCGCGATAATCGCTTTACTTTCTCTCGGGATGGCATTCCTGAGACCTCCACCGTGAATGCTGTTGATCCGTATTTCCAGGTTTTCCGTCAATCCTGCCAGCAGCCTGTTCATAATTTTATTGGCATTCCCCAATCCCTTGTCGATGTCCATACCGCTATGACCACCCTGTAAACCACGGACCACGAGCTGATAGATCTCGTGATCATCGGTCAGCTCCTCCTCCATATAATCGCGTTGGGCAGTAATATCCACTCCCCCTGCGCATCCTATATCAATCTCATCATCTTCTTCCGTGTCCAGGTTCAGCAAAATTTCTCCCTCAAGGGTGCCTTTTTCCAATCCTTTTGCACCTGTCATGCCCGTCTCTTCGTCAATAGTAAATAAAGCTTCAAGCGGGGGGTGCGGAATATCAGTGCTCTCTAACAACGCCATAATTGCGGCAACTCCCATCCCATTATCAGCACCAAGTGTGGTTCCTTCGGCTTTCACCCATTCCCCGGCCACTTTCATCCGTATACCTTCCTTATCAAAGTCAAAACTGGTATCCGCGTTTTTCTGGTGAACCATATCCAGGTGCGACTGCAAGGTGACCATAGGCCGGTCTTCCATTCCGGCGGTAGCCGGCTTACGAATAATAACGTTACCTATACTGTCTTTAATGGTTTCCAGGTTAAGAGACCTGCCAAACTCCATCATAAATGCAATCACCCGTTCCTCTTTTTTTGATGGGCGGGGTACTTCGTTCAATTTCACAAAATTCTTCCATACTCCTGCGGGCTCCAGGACTGCTATATTTTCATTCATAGTAAACAATTTAATCGCAAAATTACTGATAGAATCAAGACTGTGGTACTGAAATGGTTAAATTTAAAGCCGTGAAAAACAAGTTGAAAAATTATATCGCTCTCTCTCTTATTCCCCAGGTCCTTATCGTACGATATCTGCATAGTAAACCGGGATGGATTGAGGAGTATTACAGCCTTGGAATATACCCTTACATCTCTTCTGCCTTGAGGACGCTCTATGGTTGGGTTCCTTTTTCTGTGGGTGACTTTCTTTACACCGCCATCGGACTGCTAGCTATAGGCTACCTCATCAGGAACAGGCATGAAATCCGCTATAATTTAACGGGTCTTACCAGAGATGTTTTCCTTGTGCTTTCTATTGCCTATTTCAGTTTTCACTTATTGTGGGGGCTCAATTACCACCGTGTCCCATTAGCTGAAAGGCTAGAATTAAAAGATATGGTGACTAAGGAGGAGGTTATCGCATATACTCGCGAACTTATTGCTCATACCAATCAACAACAACTCACGCTTAGCGGGGACAGCCTTCAAAGGGTTCATATTCCATACACCAAAAATGAGATCAGGCAGCTGACCCTACAGGGGTACCAAGACCTGGCCAAGGAAATGGATTTTGCCCACTACACCCCTGCCAGCATAAAGACATCCCTCTACAGCAGGATGCTTAGTTATATGGGGTATGGCGGCTACCTGAACCCCTTTACCAATGAAGGCCAGGTGAACCGTTTGCTGCCCGCTTTCAGGGCTGCTATAGTATATGGTCATGAGATAGGCCACCAACTGGGCTACTCGGCAGAGAACGAAACTAATTTCATAGGGTACCTGGTCACACTTCATAATAATGACCCATACCTTACATATGCCGCTAATGCTTACGCCCTTGGCTACTGCCTAGCGCAATTGCGACGTACAGACCCGGACTTGTCCAGGACTCTATACCAGGATCTTAATCCCGGGGTACAAAAAAATTACGAGGAGATGGATGAGTTCTGGAGATCCTATGAAAATCCGACCGAGCCTGTTTTTAAGGCCATTTTCAATTCTTACCTCCATGCTAACAAGCAGAAGGATGGGATTTTAAGTTATAACAGGGTGGTTTCCCTGATTATAGCCTATCAACGTAAGGAAGTGCATTGATTTTAATTTATTCCTGGATAGCGATCTCCGCCCCTTCAGGCTTTTTGAAGAAAGACGGTTCCACGGGAGATGACCTGAGGTTGACATTCTTAAAAATTACCTGCTTTCTCATATCCGTCGGTCTCCCATCCTCGTAATTGTACCACGAAATGGAAGCAGGGAGATACACCCCGTTAATCAGCTGCCAATCGTTATAGCGAATCCAGTGAACATCATCTGAAGGGCCGTCTTTTCCGTAGGTCACCGTATATCCCAGCCATTCCATCCGCATAGTTTTGGGGTCATAGTACAAATAATATTCATCTTCCGGACTCACCCCTACCCCGGGCTCGTATTGTATCCGGAATCCCTGATATGAAGTTCCCTGAAATTGGAGTGGTTCGGCATTTTGATATTGTATCCCGTCATCAGCGAGGACAAACGGCATGGCGTAAAAATAAAACATCAGGTTGTGATAAAAGACCGGGTCTCCCTCGTACTTATTCATGGGGTCATGCAGCCATACGTCTTCACCGTCAAAGCCCATACTGTAATCCGTTGCATCAATCCTGTCTTTCCTCGAGTACAAGTCAATAGTATGGACTTCTTCCGTGTTATTCTTAGGCAGCGTAAATTTTAAGGTACGTTGAAGCTTCCAGATATCGAGACCCCCGTGTGCGTCAAACACCTGGCCCAGGGCATCAGGATAGCTGCTTTCTACGATGGCGGTAGTATCAGTTGGTGTATCCTTCTTATCTTTTGAATTGTCTTTAACTTCCTTGCATGCGGTACCGAGTAGCGCCAATATCAATAAAGGGAACAACAGCTTCATAGTATAATTTTAAGGTTAGTCGTTAATGTTCTGACATGTTTACGCTTTACATTACTTTTGTTTTTATGATCAGAATCACAGAAGTAAGTAGTCTTCAAAATCCTATAGTCAAGCAAATCACAGCCCTCCAGGATAAATCAAGAGAACGGCGTAAAATCGGTCTTTTCGTCCTTGAAGGAAGCCGTGAACTAGAACTGGCCCTGGGTGCCGGGTACCGGGCGGAGACGCTCATATTATGCCCGGAATTATTAGATCCGGAAAGCAGGGACAGACTCCTACAAAAACAGGGTATTCCGGAACACCTTGTCCATGTCTCTTTACAAATTTACCGTAAAATCGCATACCGTGGTGGCACGGAAGGAGTAATAGCGATAATGCATTCCGGAAAACATCATCTCGATAGTTTAGCTTTTAAGCGCGATCAACCATTAGTTCTCGTAGCTGAAGCACCGGAGAAACCTGGTAATATAGGAGCATTGCTTCGCACGGCGGATGCCGCAGCCCTGGACGCAGTACTGATCGCCAACCCCAGGACAGATCTCTACAATCCCAATATCATCCGTTCCAGTGTTGGTTGCCTTTTCAGTGTCCCCATAGCAACGGGAAGCACCGAAGAGATCATTGCATTTTTAAAACAGCAGAAACTGAAAATTTGGTGTGCTGCCTTAAGTGCTTCCAAGCCTTACCATGAAATGGATCTTAGCCTGGGAGGTGCCATAGTTGTCGGCACAGAGGCAGATGGCCTCAGTGATGAATGGCTGAACAATGCAGATGAAAATATCATCATTCCGATGCAGGGAGCGATCGACTCTATGAATGTTTCCGTATCAGCCGCAATACTTATATTTGAATCAATGCGGCAAAGGGGATTCCGAAAAGGATAATCTTCATTAACCTCAAGCACCGTTATGAATCACCAAACCTTATTCTTAATTATTATCAGCCTGCTTATCCTGCAATTTTTATGGGAATCCTGGCTGAATTTCCTGAATGCCCGTCATTTTAAAGATGCCATCCCGCCTTCGCTCTCCGATGTGTATGAAGAGGAACAATACGCTAAATCACAGTCCTACAAGCATAGTAACTATCGGTTTGGACTGGTCACTTCTACTTTTTCTTTACTACTGACCCTTGCCGTCCTGTTTTTCGGAGGATTTGAGATCATAGACCAATGGGTCAGGAGCATTACGGAAAGTCCCATCCCTATGGCCCTATTGTTCTTCGGGCTGATTTTTATCGGTACGGACCTGCTAACGCTGCCATTTTCTTATTACCACACCTTTGTCATCGAAGAACGTTTCGGATTTAATAAAACCACGCCCAGACTGTTTGTCATCGACAAGTTGAAGGGCTGGGTACTTATGGCCCTTATCGGAGGGGGTATCCTGTCTGCGGTCATCTTGTTGTACCAGTTAAGCGGATCATGGTTCTGGGTATATGCCTGGCTACTTATTGCTGTCTTTACCGTATTCATGAACTTATTCTACAGCAAATTGATCGTTCCTTTGTTCAACAAGCAAACTCCCCTGGAGAACGGATCACTTAGAGATAAAATTGAAGCTTATGCCGCTACGGTAGGTTTTGAATTAAAAAACATATTCATCATTGACGGTTCTAAAAGGTCTACCAAGGCTAACGCTTACTTCTCCGGCTTCGGGAAAGAAAAGCGGGTTACCTTGTTTGACACCCTGGTCGATGACCTGGAGGAAGAAGAAATTGTCGCAGTACTGGCCCATGAAGTTGGTCATTATAAGAAAAACCATATCCTGGTTAACCTGGCAGCAGCGATACTGACTACCGGGCTCACCCTCTTCCTCTTATCGCTCTTTATCAACAACCCGGAATTCTCCCTCGCCATAGGGGTTTCCCAACCCAGCTTCCATGCTGCCCTGGTCGGGTTCGGGTTACTTTACAGCCCGGTATCTGAATGCACCGGATTGTTGATGAATTATATCTCGAGGAAATTTGAATACGAGGCAGACCATTATGCCAGGAGTACTTACAAGGCTGAACCACTTATCAGTTCTCTTAAAAAATTATCTAAGAATAACCTGAGTAACCTGACACCCCATAAAACTTACGTTTTTGTACACTATTCCCATCCCCCGCTGAAGGACAGGATCAGGGAGCTTAGGGCATGATTTTTGTTGGTTACAATTAAAGATTGTGGTATTTTTATTTTATGAGGACGGAAGCTGCTATAGAAAAAGAGAACAAGGAGATTGCTAAACAGTATAAGGAATTACTGCGCATCAGTTACCAGACCCTGAGCAAGGAGGACAAGCAACTGATACGCTCTGCCTTTGACATTGCAGTTGACGCCCACAAGAACCAAAGACGCAAATCTGGTGAAGCATATATATTTCACCCTATTGCCGTAGCTAAGATCGTCGCTTCTGAAATCGGTCTCGATGCTGTCTCTATCGCAGCCGCATTGCTCCATGACGTAGTTGAAGATACAGAATATACCCTGGACGATATTGAACGTATGTTTGGGGAAACCATTGCGAGGATCGTGGACGGACTGACCAAGATCGCCCACTTGAATAAGGACATGAACATCTCGCAGCAGGCAGAGAATTTCCGGAAAATGCTGCTGACCCTGAATGATGATGTTCGGGTAATTATCATTAAGATCGCGGACCGCTACCATAACTTGCTCACTATGGACGCCATGCCGGAGCATAAACAGGTGCAGATAGCGTCAGAGACCCTTTACATTTATGCCCCTGTCGCCCATAGGATCGGGCTCTATAATATTAAAACAGAGCTCGAAGACCTGAGCCTTAAATATACCGAACCCGAAGTTTACAAGGACATACTGGGTAAAATCGAGGAGACGAAGGAGGAACAACAGAAGTATATTGATGATTTCTCGGCCATCATTCACAATTCTCTGGATAAAGAAGGACTTAACTATGTCATCAAGGGACGAACCAAGTCAATTTACTCTATCCGGAAAAAGATGGTAGCCCAGAACGTAGCTTTTGACGAGATCTACGATAAGTTTGCCATTCGAATTATCTATAAGTCGGACCGACAGAATGAGAAGTTCCTTGCCTGGAAGATCTATTCCGTTGTTACAGATCACTTTACCCCCAACCCTATCCGGTTAAGAGACTGGATCTCTTCTCCGAAGTCTACGGGCTATGAGGCCTTACACATTACGGTCATGGGCCCTCAAGGCAAATGGGTAGAAGTACAGATCAGGAGTGAACGGATGCATGAGATTGCTGAAAAAGGGTATGCAGCCCATTTTAAGTACAAGCATGGTGCCCAGAAAGAACAGGGTATAGAAGTTTGGTTAAACCGTTTACAAGACGCCCTTGAAAATTCTAACGGCAGTGCCGTTGATTTTGTTGAAGAATTCAAACTCAACCTGTATTCTAAGGAAATCTTCGTATTTACACCCAAGGGAGATCTTAAATCACTCCCAAAGGGAGCTACCCCTTTAGATTTTGCCTTCCATATACACACCGAAGTGGGAATGAGGACCCGTGGAGCTAAGGTGAATGGTAAGCTGGTACCATTGAATACAGAGCTCAATAGTGGCGACCAGGTAGACATCATTACATCAGAACACGCTCAACCCAACCAGAACTGGCTCAACTACGCGACCACGGCACGGGCAAGGTCCAAAATTCGCTCTGTCCTGAGAGAAGAGAAGAAAGAAGTGGCCATGGAAGGAAAGGAGATTCTGAGACGAAAACTGAAGTCCCAGAAAATTAACCTATCAGAAGAAGTCATTAATAAAATGGTGGTCTTCTTTAAGCTGAAAACAAGCCTGGATCTCTTTTACAGGGTTGCAATTGGCGCAATAGACAACCAGAAGATCAAGGATTTTGCTTCCTCTTATAATAACGCCTTTATCAGTTTCTTTAAAAACAAGATCCGGAAACCTACGGCCCCGGTTGATGTTGATAAAGATGAGATCACGACCAAATACGACCTGCTCGTATTCGGAAAGGAAGAAGAAAGACTTAATTACACGCTTTCACAGTGCTGTAAGCCAATTCCGGGGGATGATGTCTTCGGGTTTGTCAGTGTTAATGAAGGCATCAAGGTTCACAAGAAAAATTGCCCTAATGCCATTTCCCTGCAGTCTAATTACGCCTATCGAATCATCAGCGCCAAGTGGATCGATTCTACCCAGGAAGAATTCACTGCCGAAATTAAAATGACAGGTATTGACAACCTTGGTTTGATGAACGAGATCACTGAAATTATCTCGGATAACATGCATGTGAATATGCGTAACCTGAACTTCAGCACGGACGGCGGAACCTTTACCGGAAGAATCACCGTAGTGGTCAAGAACAAGAATATTCTCAAGAAGCTGATAGACCATCTGAAAGGGATCAATGGAATTGATAAAGTCTTCAGAATTTAATTTTAAACCCTACATTTGCACCTCGATACTGTAGACGGTACCATGGATAACAAAAACCAGGAAATTGTTAAGAATGTTTTCACCGCTTTCTTAGAGGAAAACGGGCACCGGAAGACCCCGGAACGCTATGCGATCCTCCAGGAAATCTATGAAAGTGATGAGCATTTTGATATAGAATCACTCTATATCAATATGAAAAACAAGAACTACCGGGTTAGCCGTGCCACCTTATACAATACCATAGAATTGCTGTTGGAATGTAAACTGGTCCGTAAGCACCAGTTTGGAAAGAACCAGGCTCAATACGAAAAATCGTATTTTGATCGACAGCACGATCACGTCATCCTGACCGATACGGGAGAGGTTGTGGAATTCTGTGATCCGAGGATCCAATCGATCAAGAAAACCATCGAAGAGGTCTTTGATATCAAGATCAATAATCACTCACTTTATTTCTACGGTACTCGTAATAAAGACGAAAAAGAAACAAAATAACCAGCTATTATTTATGGCAGTAGATTTGCTATTAGGTCTTCAATGGGGAGACGAAGGAAAGGGAAAGATTGTTGACGTACTTACCACGGATTACGATATCATAGCACGGTTCCAGGGAGGACCTAACGCCGGCCACACCCTTGAATTTGACGGTATTAAACATGTGCTACATACAATTCCTTCGGGGATTTTCCATAAAAATGCCATCAACGTTGTCGGGAATGGTGTAGTAATTGACCCGGTGATTTTCAGGAAAGAACTGGAGAACCTGGAGCAATTTAATATCGATATAGTTTCCAAATTACTCATTTCGCGTAAAGCTCACCTTATCTTGCCAACACATCGTTTACTCGATGCTGCATCAGAGGCAGCTAAGGGTAAGGCTAAGATTGGTTCCACGCTTAAAGGAATCGGTCCTACGTATATGGACAAAACCGGGCGTAATGGTCTGCGTGTAGGCGACCTTGAAATGGACGACTGGAAAGAGAAATACCGGGCCCTGGCCAACAAGCACGAAGCCATGATCCATTTTTATGATGTGGACATCCAATATAACCTTAAAGAACTGGAAGCCGAGTTTTTTGCAGCGGTTAAAGAGCTAAAGAAACTCAGTTTTATCGACAGCGAGGAATACCTCTACCAGGCATTCCGTTCGGGAAAGAAAATATTGGCTGAAGGCGCGCAGGGATCCTTGCTAGATATTGATTTTGGAACATACCCGTTCGTAACTTCCTCCAACACTACAGCTGCCGGGGCCTGTACCGGTCTTGGGATTGCACCAACGGCCATCGGAGAAGTATTTGGTATTTTTAAGGCCTATACCACCCGGGTTGGTAGCGGCCCTTTCCCAACAGAACTCTTTGATGAGACGGGGAAGACTATTGCGACGGTTGGAAACGAATTTGGCGCTACCACCGGGAGACCCAGGCGTTGTGGCTGGCTAGACCTGGTAGCCCTGAAGTACGCGGTACAGGTTAATGGGGTAACCCAACTGATGATGATGAAGGCAGATGTCCTCAGTGGGATAGAAAAGATCAGGGTTTGCACGGCTTACAATTATAAGGGAAAAGAAATCAACCACCTGCCCTTTAATATAGAAGCTGAGAATGTCACCCCGGTGTATAAGGAAATGGAGGGCTGGCAGGCAGATCTGACCAAGATGACCAAAGCCTCCCAATTGCCTAAAGCATTAAATGACTATATAGATTTTCTGGAAAAAGAAGTGGGAGTACCGATCGCTATAGTTTCTGTAGGACCGGACAGGACCCAGACCATCAACCGGTAAATCCGTTACTTCCCAAGAAAATCCTAAATAGCCATCTCGGATCGTGAACTCCTTTAAAATGTCCTACTTTTGGACCAAATTTTCGGTTTGAAGCAACTGGTATTTCTTTTTTGCCTACTTACGCTTCCCTTATTAGGGACTGCCCAGGAACAAGCTTCCGAAGGGCAGCAGATCAATATTGTCTACGGGGCCAACTTTACGAAAGATGAAGTAAAATATCCCGGGGCCGCTATCTTCAGTAAGGATGACCGGCAAGTACAGTTTGAACACCAGGGAGCCGATCTCTTCTGCGATATTGCCATTTTTTACCAGAAAGAAAACCGGCTGAGGGCCATAGGGAATATTGTATTAAAGCAGGGCGACTCTGTTCAGATGAACAGTGGCAAAATTGAATATAACGGGGACACCCGCCTGGCTAAGGCCTATGAGAAAGTAGTGCTCAGAAATGCTTCCATGACCCTGCGCACGGACACCTTGTATTTTGACCGTGAAAAGCAGGAATCGTTCTACCGCAGCTCAGGGACCGTAGTAGATTCCGTAAACACCCTAACGAGCAAGATCGGGCGCTATTACATGGAACAGAAAAAGTACCAGTTCCTCGATAGCGTGAAGATCAATAATCCCGATTACCTGATGGAATCCAGGCAACTGGACTACTACACCACTTCTAAGAATGCGTATATGTACGGCCCGTCGACAATTACCGGTGACACCTACAAGATCTATTGTGAACGGGGTTTTTACGACACCAAGGTAGAAAGCGGTTACGGCATCAAGAATACCCGTATAGACTACAACAACCGTATCATAGAAGGTGACAGCGTCTACTTTAATAAACTGGCTCAATTTGCATCGGCGACCAATAATATCAAAGTTACGGATACCATAAACAAAGGAGTGATCAGGGCTCATTACGCAGAAGTTTACAAGGATAAAGACTCCGTTTTTGCCACTAAGCGAGCCGTCTCTATTAGCCTTGTGGAGAAAGATTCGCTCTACATGCACGGAGATACCCTCATGGTCACAGGCCAACCTGAAGAACGAATATTACGGGCATTCAGGAATGCTAAATTTTACAAGACAGACCTCAGTGGAAAATGCGATTCTATTCACTTTGATCAAAGAACCGGGGTAACTCAACTCATCACAAACCCGGTTTTATGGAACGTGGACAACCAGATGACAGGAGACAGTATTCACCTGGTATCAGACCTGCAAACAGAAAAAATGGATTCGCTCAAGGTCATTAATAATGCCTTCATCATATCACAAGACAGTATCGGGAAAGTTGGTTTTAACCAGGCAAAAGGCAAGGATTTGTTCGGAAAATTCAAGAACAATTCGTTGGACTATGTAGACCTTGTCAAGAATACAGAGGTCATTTATTATATGTACAACGACGATAATAAGCTCATGGGCATTAACAAGACCATCTGCAGTGCCATTAGAATGACCATGGCGAATAACGATATAGAAGATATCACCTTTTTCACTAACCCGGATGGGGACATTTTCCCACCCAAAGATCTGCCGGAAAACAGTCGTAAACTTAAAGGGTTTATATGGAGAGGTGATGAACGTATCTACAGCAAGGATGATATTTTTGATGAAGATGACAACAGCATAGAACTGGTGAAAATTCGTGGAGTGGATCACCCTATCGATCTTGAAGGTGAACAAGCGCCACCCCTGGAAGAAAACCCGGGAAAAGAAGATCCAGCCTCAACGGTCAATAAGAAAGCTGTCATACCCGCAGACAGTGCCAAAACCGGCAAAAAAAAGCCTTAGATCATGAAAGAAGATTTTTTCAGATACCAGGCTCAAACCACACCTCATCCCCTTGCGCTTGAGATATCCCATGCGAAGGGAAGTTATATATATGATACGGATGGTAAGGCACACCTGGATTTTGTCGCTGGGGTTTCTGCATGCAGTCTCGGGCATTGTCACCCTGCGGTGGTAAAGGCCATTCAAGAGCAGACAGAAAAATACATGCATGTCATGGTCTACGGGGAATACGTGCAAGAGCCGGCTGTAGCCTACAGCAAAAAACTGGCCTCCCTCTTACCGGAACCATTAGAATCCACTTACCTGGTTAATTCGGGTACGGAAGCTATGGAAGGGGCCTTAAAACTGGCGAGAAGAGCTACGGGACGGACAGAGATCATATCAGCCAGGAATGCCTACCACGGTAATACAATGGGCAGTCTCAGCCTTATGGATTACGAAGAAAGACTGGCTCCGTTCCGGCCATTGATTCCAGGGGTATCACACATAACTTTTAATAAAATAGAAGATCTGCCGCTGATCACTGAAAAGACGGCTGCCGTAGTTCTGGAGACCATTCAGGGAGGTGCCGGATTCATTTTACCGGAAGCGGGTTACCTGGAGAAGGTACGGGAACGTTGTGATGAAGTAGGCGCTTTACTGGTCCTTGATGAGATACAACCCGGTTTTGGCAGGACAGGTAAATTATTTGCTTTTGAACATTACCGCTGCATTCCTGATATCCTGGTTCTTGGTAAGGGTATGGCATCAGGTCTGCCGATAGGAGCTTTTACAGCTTCTCATGCGCTGATGCAATTACTTAGCGATAAACCGAAGCTGGGACATATCACCACCTTTGGGGGTAATCCCGTGATTGCAGCCGCAGCCCTGGCCACTCTGAACGAAATCACTTCCGGGCAGCTCGTTACAGAGACAATGGAAAAAGAGAAAATTTTCAGGGAAAAGCTTCAACATAAACTCATTTCGGAAATTCGTGGTAAAGGTCTTATGTTGGCGATTATGGTCAAAAATCCAAAAATCGCCAATGAGCTGGTCCTGGAATGTGCTCGCCGGGGACTGGTGTTATTTTGGCTTTTATTTGAGCCCAGGGCAGTGCGGATATCGCCGCCATTGCCCATATCTATTGAAGAAATTGAAGAAGGGTGCGATATCATCCTACAAGTTTTAACGCATATCGAGCAATAAAGCTGTTAACAATATTGTTAATATAAACAGGAAGATTAGAAAATGCATGGTATCAAAAATGTTATTTTTAATTCCATAGTATAACCAACCTTAGTATCTATGGCGTTCAACTCCAACGGAAAACCCAGCAAGCCCATAGCCAAGTTCGAATCCATGCTCAAAACTGATGACGTCTATTTCTTTGACGCTGAAGATTTTGAAGACATAATTCATCATTACTTGAACAACGGGAAGATATCGCTGGCAAAGAAAGCAATCAGAATAGGACTACAACAACACCCGGATGCCATTGAATTGCGCTTACTGGATGTTGAAGTACTGGTTTTTGAAAACAACCTGGATGTAGCAGAACGTATCCTGGATGATCTTCAGCTGCTCGATAGCGGAAACGAAGAGATCTACATACAACGTGCCAACATCTACTCCAAAAAGGACAACCACGAAGCCGCCGTGCTATTGTTACACCAGGCGCTTGAAATGGCCGAAGAGAGTTTTGATATCTATTCCCTCCTGGGGATGGAGTACCTCTTTATGGACGATTTTCAGCAGGCTAAAGTGAATTTCATGAAATGCGTTGCCTTTGATGAAGAGGATTATTCCTCCCTCTACAACGTTATCTATTGCTTTGAATTCCTGGAAGATTACGAAGGAGCCATACAATACCTCAATAATTTCCTGGAGCGCAACCCATACTGCCAGGTAGCCTGGCATCAACTTGGTAAACAATATTTTACCGTGGGGATGTACCCGGAAGCATTGACATCTTTCGACTTTGCTGTTATCTCTGACGATACATTTATCGGTGCCTATTTTGAAAAAGGAAAGGTCCTTGAAAAACTGGGTAAATACGAGGAGGCCATTGAGAATTATGAAACCACCATCGCTATCGATGATCCCACCTCACACGCCTACCTGCGTATCGGGAAATGCCATGAGAAACTCGGCAACGAGGATATGGCAAAATACTATTATTACAAAACCGTACACGAGGATCCTTTGCTGGATAAAGGATGGTTGGCCATAACCCAGTACTATTACAGGCATGCCGATTATGAAAGGGCGCTCTACTACATCAATAAAGCGATCAATATTGATGAGGAGAATCCCCTCTACTGGAAGAAATGTGCAAAGATCCATGCTGCCCTGGGCAATCTTGACGAAGCCGATTTTTCCTTTAAACAGACCGTAGATCTTGGCAACTACGAATTAGAAACCTGGATGCAATGGTCCAGGGTGGTCAGGAACAACCAGGAAGCCGAAGCAGCGGTTCAGATCCTGAAACAAGGTTTGGAGTTCTTCCCGGAAGCCACGGAATTAGAATATATGCTGGCCGGCGTTTTATTGTTGACCGATCAACCAGCTAAAGCGCGGAAACTGTTTATTAAAGCGTTGCGACAGGATATTAGCAAACTCACCTTTTTCCAGGGAGAATACCCTGCCGTTTTCCATTCAGATTGGGCGCAAAACATAATTACGGATATTAAGAAAGCTTCCGAATAAAAAACTACTTTTGTTTTTTATTTTTTATGGGAGAACGAAACCGCATTCAGTATACCGTATTAATTTTAAAAGGAATGGCCATGGGGGCCGCCGATGTAGTACCCGGAGTATCCGGAGGAACCATTGCCTTTATCTCCGGTATCTACGAAGAACTTATCACCTCGATTAATAATATTAACCTCTCTTTGTTCCGCACCTGGCGCAAGAACGGTTTTATGGCTTTCTGGCGCCAACTAAATGGAGGTTTCCTGTTAGCCATTTTTTCCGGTATCCTGATCAGTGTAGCCTCTTTAGCCAAGATGATCAGCTGGCTGTTGGAGAATCAACCCATACTCTTATGGTCGTTCTTCTTTGGCTTAGTACTGGCCAGTGTAATAATCGTCGCCAGGGCTATTGAAAAATGGACCTTGGCCAAGATCCTCTTCCTGCTTGCAGGTGCAGCTTTGGCCTGGTATATCACTTCACTCCCACCCATAGAAGATACGGCGAACCTGCCATTCTTGTTCTTATCGGGGGCTTTGGCTATCTGTGCGATGATCCTTCCCGGGATATCAGGCGCATTTATTCTTGTACTCTTAGGTTCCTATAAGACAGTTCTGGATGCCGTTCACGAAAGAGAACTGGGCCTGATCATGACCGTTGGGATCGGAGCGATCTTCGGCATACTCAGTTTTGCGCGCGTCCTTAAATGGATGTTCAGCCATTATAAGGATTTAACGCTTACACTGTTGA
This sequence comes from Zeaxanthinibacter sp. PT1, assembly GCF_028464225.1. Lineage (GTDB taxonomy): Bacteria > Bacteroidota > Bacteroidia > Flavobacteriales > Flavobacteriaceae > Zeaxanthinibacter. The sequence continues at coordinate 41,038 of NZ_JAQPCN010000004.1, read as the reverse complement.
CCGGTTTTATTTTAGGCAGTCTCAATAAGATATGGCCGTGGAAAGAGGTGCTGCAAACAAAAGTATACGGTGATAAGGTCGTTGCCGTTGCCGAACAGAATGTATCCCCGATGACCTATAGCGGGGACAATCAACTCCTTTTTGCAATTGCACTGGCTATCCTTGGTTTTTCCCTTATTTTTATACTCGAAAAATTAGCAGCCCGAAATTAAGCCATCTGCCCCTATGTACGAACCCAGGACAATATCAGACCGGTTCTTCTTATTCATCAAGGGAATGTGTATGGGTGCTGCCAACAAGGTGCCCGGTGTCTCCGGTGGAATCGTAGCTTTTGTCGCAGGTTTCTATGAAGAATTCATCTATTCCCTGCAAAAGATCAACCTCAAGGCTTTTAAACTGCTATTAGGCGGAAGATTCAAAAGTCTCTACAGGTATATCAACGGGCCTTTTCTCAGCCTCATCATCTTTGGTATGCTGGTAAGTTATTTCAGTGTATCCAAATTGCTGGATTATTTCCTGGAGACCAAAGAACTGTTTGTCTGGGCTTCATTTTTTGGGATGATCATTGGTTCTATATATTTTATTTCAAAAGATTTTGAACACTGGAACAGGAAGACCGTCATGGCCGGGATCATTGGGTTATTAGCAGGAATCTCTATCAGTTTTTTAAATCCGGCTACAGAGAACGATAACCTCTTTTTCATTTTCCTCTGTGGTATCATCAGTGTATCAGGGATGACTTTACCCGGACTGTCGGGATCTTTTATTCTTATCCTTCTTGGCAACTATGTATTGCTCCTCGTAGATTCGGTCAATGCGTTGTACGACACCTTTGCCGAAATCCTAGGAGGTGATTTTAGTTTTGTACAGGACCGGGAACGATTAAATACGCTACAAATACTCGCGGTATTTACAGCTGGTTCAGCAACGGGCCTGGTTTCGCTTTCCCACCTGCTCGGTTATGTCTTAAAACATTATAAGCATGTGACCACAGCGGTCATCATCGGTTTCATTACAGGCTCACTGGGAGTGGTATGGCCCTGGAAAAAAACGGTTATACAGACCAGTGCAGAAGGGAACATAATGTACGATTCTAATGGTGATCCCATCATACTAAATTACGAAAGATACTTCCCGGACCCGGCATTGGCCGAGACCTGGTGGGCTGTACTATTTATTATTTTAGGAGTACTAATCCTCCTCGGACTAGACTGGTACGGGAAAAACAGGAAGGGTGATGCATAAATTTGGTCTGATCGGAAAAAACATCGAATATTCATTTTCCAGGAAATATTTCTCGGAGAAGTTTAGCCGCTTAGGGCTGACAGATCATCACTATGTTAATTTTGACTTGCCTGAACTTTCAGAACTCGAGACTTTACTGAAGAATCCCGGTAATGTCAAAGGTCTCAATGTTACCATCCCCTATAAAGAAGCAGTAATGCCCTTATTATCCTCAGTGGATCCCGAAGCCAAAAAAATCGGGGCCGTTAATACCATTAAATTCACGGCAAAGGGTACCATGGGTTATAATACGGATGTTTATGGGTTCAGGGCTTCCCTGCTTCCCCATTTAAAATCAAATCACAAAAATGCACTGATCTTAGGAACCGGGGGCGCCTCTAAGGCTGTTGCCTACGTACTTGATGAGCTAGGTTTATCGTATACGTATGTTTCCCGAAACCCAAAGGAAGGTCAATTCCATTATGCAGACTTAGACCAACAGATCATTTCCGAAAACACCTTATTGGTCAATTGCACCCCCCTGGGTACTTACCCGGAAGTAGAACGTAAGCCCCAGTTACCCTACGAAGCTATTGGAGAGCATCATCTTTTATTTGACCTGATTTACAACCCTGAAATCACCGCTTTTATGGCTGCCGGACAAGAAGGTGGGGCCACCACCCTCAATGGCTATGAAATGTTGAAACTGCAGGCTGAAAAAGCCTGGCAGATCTGGAATATGTGAAACCCATTGCCTTAACCCGACACCGTGGATAGATAAAAAGTTTTTCCTATACCTTTGCAGAGTGCGGGCTTGTTATTATCTTAGATAAGCAATCATACTAATGAGGCGCTTTAAACATCCAGATTATGTTGGAAGAGCAGAAGGACAAACTACAGGATGCTGTAGGGGGAAACGAAAAATCAGGAACTACCGGCACCGAAACAAGCCAGGAGAAAAGCACTGAAGACTTACCCGAAAAGGAGCATTCTCAGGACACTTTAAACGAAGAAAATGCCGAAGAGCAGCTTGCTTCCGATGAGTCGAATGACAGTGAACTACAGGAAGAAATAGACGAATCTAACGCAGAAGATGCTGAGGACGAGGATAATCACCAAAGGCATCATATTCCTATCCTGGACTACCACGAGATGTCTATGGAAAATCTTGTGGGAGAACTCCAGCGCCTGGTTCGTAACGAAAAAGTACAGGCCATCCGGAAACATGTGGAGGGCATAAAAACCGAATTTGACCTTAAATTCCAGGATTTCTTGGAAGAGAAGAAAGAGGATTTCATCAGTAAAGGTGGAAACGAGATCGATTTTAAATACAATTCGGTTACCAAGCGGCAGTTTAACGAGGTTTACGCCGATTACAGGGAAAAGCGAAATCAGTATTACAAAAACCTTGAACAGAATTTAAAGACTAACCTTCAAAACAGGTTGGAGATCATTGAAGAGCTTAAAAGCCTGGTCAATGTAGAGGAGGACATTAATACTACCTATAAAAACTTCAAAGAGTTGCAGGAGCGCTGGCGCAATGCAGGCCCGGTACCGCGAAGCAGTTATAACGATGTTTGGCGCACCTATCACCACCACATCGAAATCTTTTATGACTTCCTACACCTGAACAGGGAATTACGAGATCTGGATTTTAAGCACAACCTTGAAGAAAAATTAAAACTTATTGAACGGGCCGAAAAGCTCGCTGAAGAACCAGACCTGAATAAGGCATTCCGGGAACTGCAGACCCTTCATAAAATTTGGAAGGAAGATATTGGACCTGTTGACCAGGAACACCGGGAAAAAATCTGGGAGCAATTCAGTACAGCTACCAAGGCTATGCACCAGAGAAGGCAAGATCACTACAAGGAGCTTGATAAAGTCTATGAAAAAAACCTGGAAAAGAAGGAGGAACTCATTGCAAAAATAGCTCATATAGCTGAAAATGTCGCCAACAACCATAGGGCTATACAGCAGCAGATCAAAGAAGTGGAATCCTTAAGGGAAGCCTTCTTTAAAGCCGGTAAGGTCCCCCAGAAGGTCAATGAGGCTACATGGTCTAAATTTAAGACCGCGGTCCGTGGCTTTAACCGGAATAAGAATGCCTATTATAAGAACCTTAAAAAAGAGCAGCAGGAAAACCTGGATAAGAAAAGAGCGCTCTTAGCCCTGGCCGTTGAACTGAAAGACAGTGAGGATTGGGAGCAGACCACCCCGGAGATGAAACGGATACAGAACGAATGGAAAAAAATCGGCCATGTTCCACGGAAATACTCGGATAGCATTTGGAAAGATTTTAAAACAGCCTGTAACCATTATTTTGACCGCTTACATGCCAGGAAGAATAAAGATCATAAAAAAGAGGCTGAAAACTACGAGAAGAAGAGTGCTTGCCTGGAGCAATTGAAAGAATTCACCCTATCCGGGGACCGGGATAAGGATATAGAAACCATTAAAGGCTTTGTTACAGAATGGAAGTCTCATGGGAGGGTCCCTTTCAATAAGAAAGGAATTACCAATAAGTTCAATAAGATCCTTGATGCGCTCTTCAGGAAACTGGATATTTCCCAGCAAGAAGCAGAACTGCTCAAGTATGGGAATAAGATTCAGCAACTGGCAAAAACCGAAGATGAAGATGCGCTCTATAAAGAACGCACTTTTATCCGGAGAAAGATCTCTGATGCCAAAGATGAAATTCGCCAATTAGAAAATAACCTGCAGTTCTTTTCAGGGGCTACAGACAGCAATCCCCTGGTCCAGGAAGTAGTGCAGAACATTGAAAGGCACAAAGAGGCCCTTGCTACATGGAAGACCAAGTTAAAGAAACTGAATATCTTACAGAACGACCTGATACGCGCAGCGGAATCCGAAGATGAAGAATCAGATGATTCTGAAGAATAAGGAATAGGTAAGCTGCTTTCCTCGCTATTATTTCACCTACGGTTGTTTTGTAGGAAAAGTCCACGGCAGTGCTTTATGGGTTAACAATTCCTTCAAAACCAAACAACTTTTTTCCACTTCCGTACTTATTTTTGTACTTCCAACAGCGTAAGACGCAGCCTATGACTGAAAATTCTAAGGATCAATTCCCCAAAACTCCCTCAGGTATTAATGGCCTGGACGAGATTATGATGGGAGGATTCCCCTCCGGGAGACCAGTACTGATATGTGGTGGTGCCGGGTGCGGTAAAACTCTCTTTGGCGTACAGTTCCTGGTTAACGGTATTCTGAAGCATGATGAACCGGGAGTTTTTATGAGTTTTGAAGAAACTGCCAATGATCTGAGTATGAATGTAAAATCCCTGGGCTTTGACCTGGATGAATTACAGGAATCCGGAAAACTCAAGGTAGATCATGTACGCATAGAACGCTCAGAGATAGAGGAAACGGGAGAATTTGACCTGGAAGCCATCTTTATACGGCTGAACCACGCTATTGATAGTGTAGGTGCCAAAAGAGTGGTATTAGACACGGTTGAAGCACTGTTTGGCGGGATTGAAAATTATGGCATCCTGAGAGCCGAGTTGAGGAGGCTTTTCAGCTGGCTTAAAGAGAAGGGTGTTACCACCGTGATCACCGGGGAGCGAGGGAAACAAAGCTTTACGAGGCAGGGGCTGGAAGAATATGTCTCTGACTGTGTAATTTTACTCGATTTCAGGGTTATAGACCAGATTGCGACCCGTAGGTTGCGCATTGTGAAATACCGGGGTTCCATGCATGGTACCAACGAATATCCATTTCTTATCAACGAAGACGGAATATCAGTGATCCCGGTAACATCGTTGAATCTCACCTATGGCTCGTCCAGGGAGATTGTTTCTACCGGGTTAACACAATTGGATGATTCCCTGGATCACGGCGGTTTTTACCGTGGCAGCAGTACGCTCATCACCGGATCTGCCGGAACGTCCAAAACTATAATGGCAGCTCATTTTGCTATGGCCTCGATAGCCAGGCAGGAACCGGTATTATTTTTTTCCTTTGAAGAATCACCGGAACAACTGGTCCGGAATATGGAAAGTATCGGGATCGACTTTAAACCACATCTGGATTCAGGACTGCTGCATATTAAAGCATCCAGGCCATCACTACAGGGGTTGGAAATGCACCTGATCCGTTTCTACAATGCCCTGGAGGAAATTAAACCCAGGACGGTTATCGTGGACCCCATCAGCAGTCTTATCACCATCGGAAGCAGTAGCGAAGTGCGGGCAATGCTAATCCGTTTGTTAGACACTTTAAAGAACAAGCAGATCAATGCGGTATTTACGGCATTGACACAATCTAATTTTAAGGATAAAGGAGACCTGACGGTGGAGGCCATTTCATCATTGTCTGACGCCTGGATCGACCTGAATAATAACCGGAAGAACCGCAGACAGCACCGGACCATGAGAATTGTAAAAGCCCGGGGAATGGGCCATGACCCCGAAGCCCAGGAATTTATGATCACGGATAACGGGTTTCGGTTTACCATACCAACAGAACAAATGACCGATACGACCAATTAATCTAGGTAATCCATGAAAAAAGAAAAAAAATGGGAATTACGCCTTTACATAGCGGGGCAAACTCCTAAATCGGTAATTGCTTTAGAAAACATTACTAAATATTGTAAAAAGCACCTTACCGACAATTACAATATTGAAATTATAGACCTGCTGGAAAATCCACAATTAGCTGAAGGAGACCAGATATTTGCCATACCAACTTTGGTAAGAAGGGTGCCGGAACCGCTTAGGAAGATTATTGGAGATCTCTCTAATGAGGAGAAAGTGCTTGTTGGTCTCAATATCAGACCACTTGATAAATGAGCTTACTGAGTAAAATAAAAGGATTTTATCGGGCCTTAGCCCACCAATTTTGTGCCGGTATTTCACCGGAAGGGGGTTGCTTTACCCTGGTTAATTTCACTTCACCACAAGTACCCTCGATTAAAAACGACTTACTTTCCTTTTTATACGATTTCCTCTTTCCCCTCCGGCAGCAGTTCAGACCGAATACTCCAAGACCAAGTGCAGTTGTAATTTTAAAAATTTCTTCATTCTATATTAAATGACGAAAAAAAATACCTCAAGAGATCGATTGATAGAACGCATCCAGGAATTAGAAATTCGGTTGGAGGAGTCTAACCAATTGGTAAATGCGATCAAATCTGGAGAAGTCGATGCTTTTGCGATTAATAATAAAACCAATGAAGAGTCCGAGATTTTCACCCTGCAATCCGGGGATCACGCCTTCCGTGTACTCGTAGAAGAGATAGGAGAAGGTGCTTTAAATGTTACTGAAGACGGAATTATTTCTTTTGCTAACCCTCACCTGTTAAAAGTATTTAACCTGAGTAGAGATAAGATCGTAGGTAATTCACTGTTCGATTTTATACATCCTGATTCACGTGAAAAGTTCAGGCATATGTTTAAAAAAGCACTTAGGGGACAGGCCAAGGGTGAAGTGTTTTTACGAGTCGGCCAAGAGCGAAGACCAGCGCTGGTTTCCATGACATCACTGCAACCTAAATTATCGACCATAGGGATTATCATGACCGATCTCACCGATTTTAAAAATAAGGAAAAACTAATCCTGCAGTACCAACAGAACCTGAAATTAAAAAACAAGGAACTCAGCACGACCAACAAGGAACTGGCTTCCTTTGTATATATTGCCTCCCATGACCTACAAGAACCCCTTAGAAAGATTCAGACCTTCATATCTCGAATAGAAGATAAAGAAACATCTAACCTGAGTAGCCGGGGTGAAGATTACTTTCAACGGATTACGCAGGCCGCTACAAGGATGCAGAACTTAATTGAAGACCTTCTGGATTATTCCCGGGCTTCTAATGAAAACAAGGTTTACGAGAAGACAGACATGAACGACATTGTCAACGAGGTGCTGAACGATCTGCACATGAAGATCGAGAGAGCGGGGGCAGTGATCGAAGTTGGTGAGCTCTGCGAAGCCGAAGTAATTCCATTCCAATTCAAGCAGTTAATACTGAACCTCGTCAGCAATTCCTTAAAGTTCACGGTTCCCGGAAGAACACCCCATATCCGGATTCAGAGTGAGATACATTCTCAGCGACCGGATGGTTTAAGAAAACTCCCTAAGAAAGATTACTATTGCAACCTTCGCATTTCTGATAACGGGGTCGGTTTTTCACAGAAATACAGCGATAAGCTATTCGAATTATTTCAGCGACTTCACAGCAGGGACGAGTATGAAGGCACTGGTATTGGCCTGGCTATTGTTAAGAAAATCGTGGAAAACCATAATGGATTGGTCCATGCAGATGGAAAACTAGGTGAAGGTGCTACCTTCAGCATTTGGTTCCCCACAAATTAGCCTGCCCCCCGCATTACTCCTTTGCGTTTCAGTGGCAAAAAATTCGTAACATTGATAGGACAATTCTATTCCTATGAACTTACCTATACCAAAAATCATCGTCTTTTTCTGTCTTTGCACCACTGCTGTTATGTCCCAGGGAAACATTTCACCCAAGAAGCAGGCCATTCTGAAATCCGTTGAATACCACCAACAATCCTTGATCCGGATGAGTGATTCTATCTGGAATTATGCTGAAACGGCAATGAAAGAATACCGCTCCGCAGAGATCCTGGCCGATTATGCCGAAAAAAATGGCTTTAAGGTACAAAGAGGTGTAGCGGAAATACCTACTGCATTTATCGCTTCTTACGGTAGTGGAACCCCGGTTATAGGGATCATGGGCGAGTATGATGCCTTACCCGGTTTATCCCAGCAGGCATCACCAGAAAAAGCTCCGCTAAAACCGGGTGCCGCAGGTCATGGCTGTGGCCATAATATGTTTGGCCCTGGTAGCCTTGGAGCTGCAATTGCCATCAAGGAACTGATAGCAAAGGGGGAATTACAAGGCACTATCCGGTTTTATGGAACCCCGGCGGAGGAAGACCTGGCGGGTAAAGTTTATATGGCCAGGGCAGGGCTCTTTGACGATCTCGATGTCTGCCTGGACTGGCACCCCGATTACCAGAATAAAGCAGGGACACAAAGCTCACAGGCCGTAACTGATTATACGGTCACCTTTAAAGGTAAAAGTGCCCATGCCGCTGCAGATCCCTGGAATGGGAGAAGTGCCCTAGACGCTGCAGAATTTTTTACAACAGGAATCAATGCGCTCAGGGAACACGTAAAGCCTACTGTACGCATGCATTACGTATATACTAAAGCCGGAGACGTGCCCAACGTAATCCCGGAAGAAGCAGCCGTATGGATCTGGATCAGGGATTCTAAAAGAAGTGGGGTTGCAGAAGTGTCGGAACGGATGAAGGAGATTGCCAAAGGAGCGGCACTGATGGCCGGGGTACAACAAGAAGTTAGCCTCAACAATGGCCTTTACGAGATATTGGTGAATGAAAGGGGAGCCAAAGTATTACAGGAAAATATGGAATTGGTAGGTCCTATCACTTATACGGCCGATGAACAGGCATTTGCGGACGCTATCATGAAGTCCTATGGAATTGAACCACAAGGCTTGGACGGAGAAATCCAGGATCTTGAACCCCATAAAGCATTACAGGGAGGAGGTTCAACAGATGTAGGAGATGTCAGTTACATTGTTCCGGAGATATCCCTGTTGGCCACCACAGCACCCTATAAATCTCCCTGGCATTCCTGGGTTGTCGTTGCCTGCGGGGGCATGAGTATCGGTCACAAAGGTATGCTCTTTGCCGCAAAAACTTTAGGACTGACTATGGTAGACCTTTTTGAAAACGATACGATCAGAAAAGAGATCCGTGAAGAATTTATCAGGAGAAAAGGCGATGAGACCTGGAAGGCCATGTTGCCCGACGGCCCACCACCGGTTCCGCCAAGGAATGATTAGTTCAGTGATCCTTAAGTAAGAAAGCATAATACTCACGGATTAACTATCAAGACCAAAACAATTTGGGATAACACCCGTATTTCTAGAGTATTTACAGTAGTATGGTACAAAATATACCGGGGGCATGAAAAAAATTATTGCGATACTTCTGATCGTCATTCTTTTATTTATAGGCTTATTATATCTCTCACTTCACAGCACCTCTGAGGTGCAAGCCAGGAGTGTTATCCTGGATCCCGACCCGTCAGAAAATATCAACTTCAGGAAATACGATTCGGTCACACTGATGGCCACAGACCTCTATAAGGCCAATGGTCTTAAAAAATTAATGCAGGGCAGGCAGTATCGTGAAGCCTGGGCCAGCCCGGTTACCGTACCTATAGTATACCTGGATACCCTTATGGGGGGCATGAAGATCATCGAAGAAGGTGGAGGTAAGCAGACGCACTCATTAGAAATTGAATCTCCGGCCGGGGTAAGGTATTCCCTGAGAAGTATCACCAAGAACCCGGAGCCCCTGGTCCCGGATATTGCTGAGAAACTGGGACTGAAAAACATCATCATAGACGGGGTAAGTGCGCAGCATCCTTATGCCGCCATCGTCGTTGCAGCACTGGCTGAGAAAGTCGGGCTTTTACACACCCATCCAAAGGTCTATTTTGTGCCAAATCAGCCCTTGTTGGGATCGTTGAATAAAAAATACGGGAACCGGCTTTTCTTGCTGGAGTACGAAACGGAGGGCCTAACCAATTGGACTTCACTGGAAGATGTAGTAGAAATCCTGGATACCGAGGATCTTCAGGAACTCAAGGTAGAATCGGCAAGACCGGTAGAGATCAACAAGCCTATCCTGGTAAGGGCACGTTTATTTGACCTCCTCATCGGGGACTGGGACCGGCATGCCAAACAATGGGGTTGGGTGGTACAGGATACTCCTGAAGGATATTTCGCCACTCCCCTGCCCGGGGACAGGGATAACGCATTCTTTCACTTAGGAGGGATAGTACCAACGCTCATCTCTAATCGTCACTTCCTGCCTAAGGTGCAACCTCATGACAAAGAAGTTGATCATATGCCCGGGCTTGTTATGGAGTTCGATCGATTTTTCCTCCTCAAAATTCCGCGGGAAGTCTTCCTGCAAGAGGCCAGGTATTTGCAAAATAAGCTTACCGATGAAGCCATCCGGGAATGCTTTGCCCGCTGGCCGGAAAATATACGCCGTCTCAACGAGGAGGAGATCACTGAGAAAGTGATCTCCAGGCGGGATCATCTACAGGAATTAGCCCAATCCTTTTACGAGGCCATACAGGAAATGGGGCCTATAACCGAACCTCTGAAAGGTTCAGAGGATAGCCGGGCAGGTACAAAATTGCTTCCGTGTTTTGAATGTCACTGATTGCATTTGCCAGAATAAAAAAAGCGAGCTGAACAGCTCGCTTTTACATTAAATTAGTGCTCAATCTTATTTGGCAACATTCACTGCCCGCGTTTCACGGATAACTGTCACCTTAACCTGCCCCGGGTAGGTCATATCGGTCTGAATCTTTTGAGAGATTTCAAACGAGAGCTGAGAAGCTTTCTCGTCGCTCACCTTTTCACTTTCTACGATCACTCTTAACTCTCTCCCTGCCTGGATAGCATAAGCTTTTTGTACACCTCCGAAACCAAAGGCAATATCTTCTAGATCTTTTAATCTTTGGATATAGGAATCCAGTACTTGTCTCCTCGCGCCCGGTCTTGCACCGCTGATCGCATCACAGACCTGAACGATAGGTGAAATCAATGTTTTCATTTCAATCTCATCGTGGTGAGCACCTATGGCATTACACACATCCGGTTTTTCACCATATTTTTCGGCCCATTGCATGCCCAGGATAGCGTGCGGGATTTCTACTTCGGCTTCGGAGTTCGGAACTTTCCCGATATCGTGTAACAGTCCTGCTCTTTTAGCCATTTTAGGGTTCAGGCCTAATTCGGCCGCCATTATACCACAAAGTTTTGCTACCTCTCGCGAATGCTGTAATAGGTTCTGCCCGTATGAAGAGCGGTATTTCATGCGACCTACGGCTTTGATCAGTTCCGGGTGAAGACCATGGATCCCAAGGTCTATTACGGTTCGTTTCCCCACCTCAGCAATCTCCTGCTCTATCTGCTTTTCAGTCTTCTGTACCACTTCTTCAATCCTGGCCGGGTGAATCCTTCCATCCGTAACGAGTTTGTGTAGGGAAAGCCTGGCCACCTCTCGCCTGACGGAGTCAAAACAAGAGAGAATAATAGCCTCCGGGGTGTCATCAACGATGATCTCTACACCAGTAGCTGCTTCCAGGGCGCGGATGTTTCGGCCTTCCCGGCCGATGATCCTACCTTTAACGTCATCCGATTCCAGGTTAAAGACAGAGACACAATTTTCAACGGCCTCTTCCGCACCTATCCTCTGGATCGTATTAATAATGATTTTCTTTGCTTCTTGCTGCGCCGTTAATTTAGCCTCCTCCATTGTGGATTGCATAAAAGCCATAGCGTCGGTCTTCGCTGTTTCTTTCAGGGATTCCAGTAGCTGGCTTTTAGCTTCTTCGGCTGAAAGGCCGGAGATGACCTCTAGCTGCTGTACCTGGCTCTTGTGTAGTTTATCGAGCTCTGATTGTTTCTTTTCAATAAATTCGGAACGGTGATCAACTTCTTTGATCTTTTGTTCCAGCTGATCGTTTAGTTTCTTGCTTTTTGCCAGTTCGTTACTGATCTGGGACTCCTTATCACGAGTGCGTTTCTCGGCCTCGGCAATCTTCTTATCCTTAGATATGATCACTTTCTCATGTTCCGCTTTTAGCTCGAGGAATTTTTCTTTTGCCTGGAAGATCTTATCCTTCTTAACGTTTTCCCCTTGTTTGGAAGCATCTTTAAGAATTTCCGCAGCCTCTTTTTTTGCATTGGCTATGGTCTTGGAAGCCTTGCCTTTCTCTATCAACTTAGCCAAGAGAAACCCGAGGATCAACCCTGCCAGCACTCCGATAATAATTGTAGTAATATCCATTTTAGTTTGTTTTGTTTGCCCCCACATCTCTGAAGGGAATACTATTGTACCGCTTGCCTCCGGCATTTTAAATGGCAGTGAACCTTTGAGCGCTAAACAAAAAAAGCCCACATTGATGGGAAGTTTTGTACAAACTCCGATAAACAGGTTTAGGGCTAACAGGCTGATCAAGGATCCTTTCTAGAAGGCTTGCTTTTACAACCTAAACTCACCCTTTTTAAACTAATTAGTGTTGAGTTTGTCAAAAATAAATTACCAATGTGGGCAGTAACTTTACGTATGTAAAAGAACTTATTTTATGCTTAAGTGAGAATTCACAAGGTCATTCAGTGCTTTCAGTCGTTCTGTAACGTCCTTAGTGTCTTCATGATTTTCTATTCCGCGCTGCTCGATTTTCGAGGCAAACTGCAAGGCACACATGGCCAGGACATCCTGTTTGTCTCTCACGGCGTAATTCTGCTCAAATTTTTTAGCGAGTTGCTCAATGTTCTTAGCTGCCTTACGCAACCCCTCTTCCTGATTTGGATCGATGGTCAAAGGGTATACTCTGTCCGCTATAGAAAGCTTTATTTTAAGCTTCTCTGCCATATATTCGAGATGTCATTACTCAGCCAACTGTTCAATACAATAATCCAGTTCCCTGATCAATGAGTTTATTTTGAGCTTAGCTTCAGTTTTGTTTGTATCACTGCCCAGCATAGAATTTGCGAGTTTCAGGGCTTTGTACTTCTCTTCCCAGGCCATGACTGAGTTCTGGATAGTATCTCGCTCAGCGGCAAGATCTTTTAATTCTCCTTCCAATCTATTATTGGCTTGGCTCAGCAACTCTATTTTATGTAGCAGTTTGCTGATCTTGTTTTCCAGAGAATCAACGATCTCAACCAATTCACTCATTTGCAGAATTCCATGCGTTCAACACAAAGTTAACATACCTGCATCGGATGCGCAATAGTTTTAAGAATTATTATTAGGGGTTTACCGGCCTGTTTATGGGCTGTTATACCATACATTTCCCTATATATCCTGAGGACCTGACCTTCAATCTGCTAGCCCTGCATCTCCTTTCAAAAACAAAACCTCAAATCGCCTTAATAAGTTTATAATTACAGCTCAGCCCCCGTAATTCATATACTCACTGCTAACACTGTTCCAAAAAACTTAAAATGGCACGATCTTAGAACAAATTTCAATCACGATTCTTTAATTTCGCAGCAATTCCCATTCTATGAAACTGAAAATAACATTCTTCCTTTTAATAGGTTACCTGCTGAACGGACAATCTCCTTATCCGCAGGATGCCTTTGATTCGCCTTTAGATATTCCCCTTATCCTGGCCGGAACTTTCGGGGAATTACGCTCTAACCACTTTCATTCCGGGCTGGATATTAAAACCCAATCCAGGGAAGGGCTATCGGTTAAAGCCATAGGTCCCGGTACCGTATCCAGGATCAAGATCAGTCACTGGGGATACGGTAAAGTGCTCTATTTAGCGCATCCAAACGGCTATACTTCTGTATATGCCCATTTACAGAAATTCGCTCCTAAAATCGAAGAATACATCAAGAAGAAGCAGTACGAGAAACAGACCTATGAAATAGAATTGTTCCCAGACTACGGAGAATTGACTGTAGACAAGGGGGAGCTCATCGCCTATGGTGGTAATACCGGGGGGTCTTCCGGACCACACCTACATTTTGAGATCCGGAACAGCGTATCAGAGATGCCCATCAATCCCCTGTTGTTCGGGTATAGCATAAGGGATGCCACCAACCCTACCCTGGTAGATGCTTATGCCTACCCACTATCCGAGGATGCCCAAGTGAACAGGGCTAATACGAAATTACAGCTGAATATCCGGCGACAAACTGACGGAACCTATGTTGCGGACACCCTGAACGCAGCAGGCACCATTGGCTTTGGCCTGAACACCTATGACCGGCAGGATATGGCGGCCAATAAGAATGGCCCCTATGCCGTAACTCAACTGGTGAACGGGGAGGTTTACAGTGACCTGGATTTTGACTCCTTTTCATTTTCCGAGACCCGCTACCTCAACACCTTGATCGATTATGAACATTTTGGCAAAACCTACCAGAGAGTTCAGCGATGCTTCAAGGTACCCGGCAATAACCTCAGCATCTATAACACCCTTAAAAATGAAGGGAAGATAGAAGTAGTTGAAGGTGAAAATTACGAGGTGATACTACAGATCCGTGATCTTGCCGGGAATACCACGGTACTAAAAGTCCCGGTACAGGGCAAAAGACTCCCCCTGGAAATAAAGGAGTCCCCAAAAAAGACCGATTATTTCCTGGCCGCCCAGAAACCAAATAATTACGACCTGGGAATCGCCAGGGTCTATTTCCCGGCAAATACGTTTTACAACGACTTTTACCTGGATCTGAGCTCTGATGAGAAGACGGTTAGCATTCACCAGAATACCGTACCGGCACACCGGAATTTCACCATCAGTTTTGACGTCTCTCATATCCCCATGGAGGAAAGAAAGCAATGGTTCATCGCGCGACTGGACAGTAAACTTAGGCCAGATTACAGTAATACTTATAAACGCAACAACACCTTTACAACACGTACACGGCAATTGGGGACATATACCCTGGCTAAAGACATTACCCCCCCAAGAGTTAGGACCAAGAACTTTAAGCCAAAGCAATGGCTTACTAATTACAGGTACCTGAGCCTACTGATCTCTGACGACATGAGCGGAATAGATAGTTATACGGCGACGATAAACGGGGAATGGATACTGATGGAGTACGAGCCAAAAACCAGTACTATCACTTATAATTTTGACGATAAGATCCTGGACAAAACAGAGTGTGAATTGGAAGTAACTGTAAAAGATAACGTTGGGAATACCACGGTATTTAAAAGTACATTTTTCCGAAAGTGATAACCACGTTCGCAAGCAAAGACCAAACTCGGAAACCACTGTAAGGCTGAGTTTTACAGGCTTGTTATTTAGCTATAGATTAAGAGCATTGAGGATGGAGGTCCGGAGATTTTCCATTATTTTTGCGGCATAAATGTCCCATCGGGCCCATTTTAAATAATTCATATGAAACTGAAAAGTTTACTTGCCGCAGTGGCGATTATGTTGTCTTTATTGGTACATGGTCAAAAAAACATTTATGAAAGTGCTCGTTTTGACGAGTACAGTGAAGAACATACCGTTCTTGCCATAATCCCATTCTTTACACACCTTGAATTAGATGAGCGTGTTTCCAAAACAGAATTATATAAGCTCCAGGAAAAAGAGGGTTATGCCGTACAAGAGGCATTAGAAACTTACTTTGGCAGGGGTAAGAAGAAAAAGAAATTCACCGTCGATTTCCAGAATACTGAAAATACCAATGCCATTCTCAGCAAGAATAATATCAATTACGACAATATTGATACCTACACCATTAAGGAACTCAGCAAAATCCTGGAAGTTGATGGGATTATCAGTGGAAACCTTGACCTGAACATCTTGCTTTCAGAAGGGGTGCCGGCAGAATCCAGTATCTTCGATTTTATCCTTGGTGATGCGGACTATGGCCGGGTAGGGATAAAGATAAGCGACGGAGATTCCGGGAAGCTGCTCTGGAAATATGAGCAGAAGATCAATAAACGCACCGGAAAGAATACAGATGATCTTATCGACCGGATGATGAAACAGGCTACCCGGAAATTTCCTTACGATAAGGAGCGACAACGCTAGACCTATTCTTCCGCGAACTCTTTCAGAGTTGCAATCACGTGATCCAGGTCTTCCCGGGTATTATATTTAGAAAATGAAAACCGGATAGACGGTCTTTTAAGGTGTTCCTCGGAGAGTATTTCATTGAGCACATGAGACCCCTGGTTACTTCCGGATTGACATGCACTACCTTTAGAACAGGCAATCCCCTTTAGATCAAGATGAAAAAGCAGCATCAAAGCTTTCTGCTCATCATAAGGCAAACATACATTAACAAGGGTATAGGTGCCCCTGTCTGCTGAGCCCGATAAGCCGTTAAAATGAACTTCGGGCAGGGCTTCCTTTAAACCTGTAATGAAGTATTGTTTTAAATCTGCCACATAGGCTTTTTCTTCCTCTAGGGATTCGTAAGCAGCGATCATAGCAGCCTCTAATCCTACGATATTGTGGAATGCCTCGGTACCCGCCCTGTAACCTCTCTCCTGCGAGCCTCCTAGTATCAGGGGCTGTATACCCGAATTCTTTCGGATATACGCGAATCCTATCCCCTTTGGACCGTGAAATTTATGTGCGGCCGCCGTCAGGAAATCTACAGGAGCCTTTTGGACATCCCAATGAAAGTGACCAATAGACTGAACTGTGTCTGAATGAAATAAGGCTCCGTGTTCCTTACAGAGCATCCCGACTTGGTCTATATCCAGGATATTCCCGATCTCGTTAT
This sequence comes from Zeaxanthinibacter sp. PT1, assembly GCF_028464225.1. GTDB lineage: Bacteria > Bacteroidota > Bacteroidia > Flavobacteriales > Flavobacteriaceae > Zeaxanthinibacter. The sequence continues at coordinate 24,495 of NZ_JAQPCN010000004.1, read as the reverse complement.
TCACATGCATCAGGCTTACCAGCTTTTTTTTATCATCCTTGACCAAAGCTGCTCTAAGCTGTTCAATATCCGGGTTCCCGTCCTGGTCCAGGGCAATACACTGCAGCTCTATACCATATTCTTCTGCAAGCGCTTCTGCCGTATGCAGTACGGCGTGATGCTCTATTTTACTGGTAATTATGCGCTTAACCCCAAGATCTTTGACTGCACTTCTCAAAATCATATTATCCGCTTCTGTCCCCCCCGAGGTAAAAATAATCTCCGAAGGCTGGGCATTGAGGATTTTGGCAATGGTTTTCCTCGCCTGCTCTATAGCCGTTTTCGCACTACGTCCAAAGCCATGGGTAGAAGAAGGGTTCCCATAGGTTTCACGTAAAGCTTCCTGCATCTTTTCGATGACTTCTTCCCGTACCTGGGTGGTGGCGGCGTTATCGAGATATACTCTTTTCATGAGAAATGATCAGATTTTAATGGTGCAGCCAAAAATAGCTGAAATTTGTCGAAATCACCCTAAAAATTAAGTTAAAGCTATAGGATAGTCAGCCTGGATTCTATTAAATTTGGGACATGGGAAGATACCTTATAATCCTCACCGCGTTGCTGTTTTTAGCATGTAGTGACGGTGACCTACAGATAGAGACAATTGATTTTGACGGTGAGTCCATCCAGTTCTGCGACAGCCAGACGACCACGCAGAGTGATTTTTTCTTTAAGATCAGTGGAGACCAGGCCCTTATCCTGGATTTACAGGACGGGGTACTGAAAAACGAGGTTTCTGATGGAACTATTGTTAGCACCATTCCAACCCAATCAAGACTTATCTACAGGATTTTTTCTGATGATGTCAGCAAGTCCTATTTCTGTGATGATCTCCCTCCGGCAGATCCATCGGTACTTGAAGAAGTAGAAGCTGCGGCGGGGGAAATTCTGGTTACCACTATACAGAGTGAAAGTGACAGCACCCAATTTGAACACAATATCGTAATCAGCAATATCAGCCTGGTAAATGATAAGGGAGAGCGGATCACTGACCTCAGGATCAGTAATTTTGGGACCATTACAACCTCGGAATAAATTTAGGCTTGTTGGGTGATATACACCTCTGTAGCCCCCATACCGTATTTTTGATAATCCGCATCATAAAAGCGCACCCCCTCATACCTGTTAAAAAGGTATTTTAATTCCTCGCGCAATATTCCCTCGCCTACCCCATGGATAAAAACCACTTTTTGTATTCTTTTTCGAATGGCAAAATCGAGTTGTCTTTTTGCAGTTTCCAGCTGTAATTCCAGGATTTCAAAAGTCTCCATCCTTTTAAATCCCTGGGTAAGCTTTTCTATATGCAGATCCACTTCCATCCTGGGCGCATTGCGCTCTTTGGGTTTTAGCGCAGGCTTGCGACGTTTTTTAGACCGGGCCTCCTCATCCTTCACCCTGGATATCTCGGCGTTGCTAATCTCTATAGGAATTTCACCGGAGATCCGTACCAATTCATGTATCTCAAAACTCATCGGGAAACCATCATCAGTCTGTAGGGTGACCACTCCGCCCTCTACATGGGTAATTGTCCCTGAAATCAGGTCGTCTATAGCTTCTGCCCTGTCTCCAACACGGAAAAACGGCTTATTGAAGTTTTCTGCCTTCATCTTTCTTCCGATCTTTCACTATTCCATCCCCTGGACGTTCTATAAACACCGAACATCAATATGATGATGCCGAGACTCATTGCGTATTCATTCTTTACCAGGGTATCGCCACTGGCTAAAAGACTAGCTCCGCCGGCGATCAACAGAAAATTAATGATTCCTTTTATTTTCATTCCTCAAAAATAGTAGTAATTTTCGGTTGAGGAACCGACCAAGGGATGAAACTCCAACCAACCATAGCTATCACCTCAGGGAAAGATTATATGCTCCCCTGCCTGAACAAACAAATTTTTGGGTTTGAATGCCCGGGTTGTGGGATACAACGATCTTTCTGGCTTTTGCTGGAAGGTAAATTCGGAGAAGCCTTCCTCATGTACCCGGCCATATTTCCGTTGATCTTACTTTTTGCCTTCCTTATTGCAGACCGTTTTATCAGGATACGCTACGCTAATACCATCAGTATAAGCCTGATGATACTTAGTGTTTTAACCATTTTAACCAACTATATTTTCAAATTAATTTAATCCTTTACTATGGAACAACAGAAATTACCAAATGTAACTATAGCTATTGTGCTTTCTATCCTGGGATACTTATGCTGCTGTATCTGGGGAGTCCCCGGAATATTGCTGGGAGGTATTGCCCTGCTCCTGATCAGGAGCGATGAAAAGAAGTATATGTCAGCCCCGGAAACCTATTCCAATTACAGCCAGCTAAAAACCGCCAAGATCATGGCTATTATTGCAATAGCACTCGGTGTATTAACCCTCATCTATATCCTGTATACCATCTCACAGATGGGAGGATGGGACGCTTATATGGAGCGATCTATGGAAATGATGGAAGAATGGGGAATAGAAGAATAATCCTGTAAATACCAATTATGAACCAAACAACTTTACCAGGGGCCAGCACCACCCTCACCATGGGAATTCTTTCCGTGGTTGGTGCACTGATGTGTTGTGGTCCCTTTGCTGCCATATTCAGCTTTATTGGACTGTCACAGGCCAAGAAGGCCAAGCAGCTCTATGAATCCCAACCCGGGCTTTACTCCGGCTTTGAAAACGTAAAAACCGGGAAAATCCTGTCCTATGTAGGATTAGGCCTCTCTGCTTTTATGCTTATAGTGCTCATCTTGTATTTTGGGGTGATTATTGCGCTGGTTACTACCGGAAATTTAGACGATTTCTGAAGCGGACGCCTAGCCAAGGTTCGGCATTCCAAATATTCGGTGTTTAACCTTATAATTAGTTAAACACCGTATACAATCAAAAACACCCCTGGAAGACCAGGGGTGTTTTTTTTATTATGACCCTTATAGAACTAGTTGGCGACTTCGCTCATGAATTTGAGCCGGTAGAGGCGCAGTTCCTCATCTTCATATTCGCCATCAAATTCCTTCAGGGCCTTTTCTATATTATCAGTTTCCGCTTCAAGGAAATAATCGTGAATTTCTTCTTGCTGGTCCTCATCCAGAATTTCATCGATCCAGTAACCGAGATTCAGCTTAGTACCACTAAAAACGATCTGCTCCATTTCTTTGACCAGTTCTGGGATCTCTAAGCCTTTGGCAGAGGCAATATCATCCAGCGGTAGCTTCCGGTCTATATTCTGAATGATGTAAAGCTTCAGGGCAGAATTAGCACCAGTACTTTTAACGACCAGGTCATCCGGACGTACAATGTCATTTTCTTCCACGTAGTCAGAGATCATTTTGATAAAGGGAGCTCCAAAGCGTTTGGCCTTCCCTTCCCCTACCCCGTGTATGTTGACCAGCTCATCCATGGTAACCGGATACTTCAGGGCCATATCCTGTAGTGAAGGGTCCTGGAACACTACAAAAGGAGGCACATCTCTTTTTTGCGCCTCTTTTTTACGCAGGTCTTTCAGCAACTTCAGCAAATTATCATCAGTGACACCCGCATTTGCTTTGGCAGCAGTAACGATGGCATTATCTGTTTCCTGGTTGTAAGAATGGTCTTTTGTCATCATAAAGGAACCCGGCTTTTTAAGAAAAGCATGACCTTTATCCGTAATGTGCAATACACCGTATTGCTCTATCTCTTTTCGTAGCAGACCTGCTACAAGAACTTGCCTGATCAGTGCCATCCAATAGGATTTATCATGCTCTGCCCCACTTCCAAATACCGATTTGGTGTCGGTTTTGTGTGAGGAAATCAGGGAATTGGTTTTACCCGTCAGGGTTTTTACCACTTCTTTCGCCTTAAATTTTTCACTGGTATCCTTGACTGCCTGCAGTAATTTAACCACATCGCCACCAGCTTCTTCTTTTTCTTTTGGATTACGGGAATTGTCATCCATATCTGCACCATCACCATGGACTTCGTCAAAGGCCTCCCCGAAGTAGTGGAGTATGAATTTTCGACGCGACATAGAAGTTTCCGCATAGGCCACAATCTCCTGCAACAGTGCATTACCGATCTCTTGTTCGGCCACAGGTTTTCCGGACATGAACTTCTCTAATTTTTCTATGTCCTTGTAGGCATAAAATGCCAGGCAATGACCTTCACCACCGTCCCTCCCGGCACGGCCGGTCTCCTGGTAATAACTTTCTATACTTTTAGGGATATCGTGATGGATGACGTAACGGACATCCGGCTTGTCTATTCCCATCCCAAAGGCGATGGTTGCAACCACTACATCTACTTCCTCCATGAGGAACATATCCTGGTACCTGGAGCGGGTCTTAGCGTCGAACCCGGCATGGTAAGGCACAGCACTAACACCATTCACCTGTAAAACCTGGGCCAGCTCTTCAACTTTTTTCCTACTCAGGCAATAGATGATCCCTGATTTACCGGAATTCTTCTTTACGAACCGGATGATATCGGCATCAACATTCTTAGTCTTGGGTCTTACTTCGTAAAACAGGTTGGGCCTGTTGAAAGACGCCTTAAAAACTTTTGCTTCCGGAATACCTAGGTTTTTGATGATGTCTTCCTGAACTTTTGGCGTGGCCGTTGCAGTCAGAGCAATAACAGGTATATCATCTCCAAGCCTGTTGATGATGCTTCTTAGGTTCCTGTATTCCGGACGGAAATCATGCCCCCATTCAGAAATACAATGGGCTTCATCTATGGCGACAAAAGATAGGGGTACCGATCTTAAAAATTCTACGTTTTCCTCTTTGGTGAGTGACTCCGGTGCTACATAAAGCAGTTTTGTGATGCCCGACTTAATATCGCTCTTCACATTCTTAATCTCGGTTTTGGTGAGGGAAGAATTCAATACATGGGCGACCCCGTTATGGGACGAGACGCTTCGGATAGCATCCACCTGGTTCTTCATCAATGCAATCAGAGGGGAAACAACAATAGCTGTCCCTTCCTGTATTAAGGCAGGTAACTGGTAACACATGGATTTACCTCCACCCGTCGGCATAACCACAAAAGTGTTATTGCCTTTTACTACATTGCTGATCACATCTTCCTGCAGTCCTTTAAACTGCGAGAAACCAAAATATTTCTTTAGTGAGGCATGTAGATCAATCTCATTTAAAATCATGCTGTACTGTTTAATTGCCAATACTTTATCATAGGGTTAACACCCATTTTATTAAGGTATGAACTATTTATGGAATTCGGGGTAAGCGGATTCAATTTTAAGACGAACTTTAAGAATCCCTATAAAATAAGTTTCCGTACTTTTGTTTACTTAAATATAAAATTTTTCAAAGGATTTTATTCCCTCTTAAGGAATAAAATCTGACGCAAATTAGCTAATTTTCAATCGACCTTGATCAAAAATAATGCCATCCTCGAAATAGCGCGAAAAGCTATAGAAACGGAAGCTGACGCTATTCAAAATCTTACTACCCTCCTTGACAGTGCCTTCGCAGAGGCTGTTACAACCATACTGGACTCTAAAGGCAGGGTCATTGTGTCAGGAATTGGGAAAAGTGCAATTATTGCCTCCAAGATCGTTGCCACGCTGAATTCTACCGGCACCCCTTCGATTTTCATGCATGCGGCAGACGCCATTCATGGAGACCTGGGAATCATTCAGGAGAACGATGTGGTGATGTTAATCTCTAAAAGCGGGAATACACCGGAAATAAAAATGCTGGTGCCCCTGATCAAACAGGCTAAGAACAAGTTAATAGGAATGACGGCTAACCCGGAATCATCCCTTGGCCAGCAAGCCGACTACGTTTTAAACACCTTCATTGAAAAGGAGGCTTGCCCCAACAACCTGGCGCCTACAACCAGCACCACGGCACAACTTGTTATGGGCGATGCCCTGGCTATCTGCCTGCTGGAACTCAGGGGTTTCAGCAGTCGGGATTTTGCTCGCTTCCACCCCGGGGGCACTTTGGGCAAAAAACTATACCTGAGGGTCTCCGATATCATTTTAACAAATTTAAAGCCCGAAGTATCCATCGGATCGGACGTCAAGAATGTAATCGTTGAAATCTCTGAAAAAATGCTCGGGGTCACCGCGGTGGTTGACGGTGATGAACTGAAGGGTATTGTCACCGATGGTGACATTCGGCGTATGCTGAATAAATATGAACATATCAACGGACTGACTGCTCAGGATATCATGACCACTAGTCCCAAGACTATCGAGACAGAAGTACTGGCTGTGAAAGCCTTGGAGATCATGCAAGAACACGGGATCTCGCAACTACTGGCTGTGGATAATGGTGTTTACAAAGGAGTAGTTCACTTGCACAACCTCATTAAAGAAGGCATCCTCTGATGGCAAAAAAGAAAAACAACCCCAACGAGATGTCCTTCCTGGACCATCTTGAAGAACTGAGATGGCACCTGATCAGATCTACCCTGGCGGTAGTAATCATCGGCTTTGTCGCTTTCCTTATGAAAGATTTTATTTTTGACACGGTCATTTTTGGACCAAAAAAAGCAGATTTCCCTACCTACGAAATCTTCTGCAAACTGTCAAAATGGCTTGGGTTAAGCGAGGCATTCTGTGGTGATGGCCCGGCATTCCGGGTGCAGAGCCGGGTGATGGCAGGGCAGTTCTCTGCCCATATCTGGACCTCGATCTGGGCAGGATTCATTATTGGGTTTCCCTATATTCTTTACGAAATGTGGAAATTCATCAGCCCCGGGCTGTATGAGAAAGAGCGCAGGAGCTCTAAGGGCTTTATCTTTATCGCGTCTTTCCTTTTCTTCCTCGGGGTGCTGTTCGGCTATTATGTTGTTGCGCCCCTTTCTATCAACTTTTTGGGGAGTTATACGGTGAGCGAGGAGGTATTTAACGACATTGACCTGGGCTCCTATATTTCAACAGTACGTGCATCCGTGATCGCTTGTGGTTTAATATTTGAACTACCGATCATCATATTCTTCCTGACCAAAATTGGTCTTGTCACTCCGGAAATCTTAAAAAAATACCGGAAAATAGCACTGGTTATCGTCCTGATCATCTCTGCCGTCATCACACCCCCGGATGTAGCCAGCCAGATCATCGTGGCGGTACCTGTACTTATCCTTTATCAAATCAGTATATACATCTCTAAATTCGTAGTTAAGCGCGATGCAAAAAAAGAACGAAAATAAACCCGATCCCGTAAAAGAATTCAACGATTACCGGGCTCGCATGAATGAAAAGTTGCTGAATAATGACAATAAGATCATTAAACGCATCTTTAACCTGGACACCAATGCCTTTGCACCGGGTGCCCTGGATGTAAAAACCAAAGAGTTACTCGGGCTTGTAGCCTCTGCCGTATTGCGATGTGATGACTGTGTCCGGTACCACCTTGAAAGCTCACTGGAACAGGGCGCCACTAAGCAAGAAGTTATGGAAACCCTTTCTATCGCCACTTTGGTTGGGGGCACCATAGTGATCCCCCATCTTAGGAGAGCCTATGAATACTGGGAAGCACTGGAGGAAAGCGAAGGTTAAAAAACCCGTAAAACTTTCGGCTTCCGGAATGAAAGTTTTAGATTTGGCCGAGCAGAACATATGAAATTAAGGGCAGAAAATATTATGAAATCCTATCGCGGCCGCAAGGTGGTGAAGGGTATCTCACTGGAAGTCAACCAGGGAGAAATCGTTGGTCTGCTCGGCCCCAATGGTGCCGGGAAAACAACTTCTTTTTATATGATCGTCGGGCTGATAAAGCCTAACGGGGGCCAGATCTTCCTGGACTCTATGGAGATCACTAAATTTCCAATGTACAAACGTGCGCAGAACGGCATTGGCTACCTGGCCCAGGAGGCATCTGTGTTTCGGAAGCTCAGTGTGGAAAAGAACATTCTAAGTGTACTTCAGCTCACGGACCTCAGCAAGAAGGAACAACATATGCGTATGGAGTCCCTGATAGAAGAATTTGGCCTGGGGCACATCCGAAAAAACCGGGGAGACCTGCTTTCCGGTGGAGAACGCAGGCGTACCGAGATAGCCCGCGCATTGGCTACGGACCCAAAATTTATTCTACTCGATGAACCCTTTGCCGGGGTAGACCCGGTTGCGGTAGAAGACATCCAGCGCATTGTGGCCCAGCTGAAAAATAAAAATATCGGCATCCTGATCACGGACCACAACGTGCAGGAAACCCTGGCGATCACAGAACGATCTTACCTGATGTTTGAGGGGGGTATCCTGAAATCAGGAATCCCGGAGGACCTTGCGGAAGACGAAATGGTACGTAAGGTTTACTTGGGCCAGAATTTTGAGCTTCGTAAGAAGAAACTGGATTTCTAGCACCAGGGCCTTCTAAATCCTTTTTTCGGAATACATTTAAACCGTCGTCTTATTGGATGCATCCGTAATAATGGAAGCCGCCAGGTAGAATAAAAGAATCGCAGGGATGGCCAGGAATTTAAGTGTCAGGAGTAATACAAAGCTGACAACGATAAAGATATAGCGGAGTGCATTATCCCGGAAACTCCAGTTCTCAAATTTAAGCGCAAACAAATTCAATGAAGAATTCAGCAGGTAACTGCTCAGCACAGTCATGCCCAGCAAGAACCAGGTATTCAGGATAATACTGTTTAGGTAATCATTCGCGTGGTAAATGAGGATCAGTGGTAGGGAAAGGATCAGTAATGCATTTGCCGGGGTGGGAACCCCCACGAAAGAACTTACCTGGTTTTCGTCTATATTAAATTTAGCCAGCCGGTAGGCAGATGCCATGGTGATCATAAAACCGGCGAAAGGCAATAGTGATGCGAACACGTCCTCCGACCCTCCCAGCATTCCTGTATGGTTCCATCCACCCGTAACCGACATGGATAGAAGTTGGAACATTACGATTCCCGGAACTAGTCCGCTGGTAATCATATCCGCCAGGGAATCCAGCTGAAGGCCTACCTCACTTTTTACATTGAGTAAGCGGGCAGCCATCCCGTCAAAATAATCAAAGAAAATCCCAAGGAATACGAATAAGGCGGCGAGTTCCATCTCGTTCCGAACCGCAAATACCACGGCGATACAACCGGATAATACATTGAGGAGTGTAATAAAATTCGGGATATGTTTTTTCATAGGGTTGGCGTTGTTAAAACGAAGATAAATAATAAAAGTCGCATTATAGCAGCAAGCTCTGTACCTCCGGGGAGGACTTCAATTAAAGCTATTCTGAATTATGAAGCTATTTGGTCACAGACATAGCTCAATTATTCTGATATTTGCGCCAGAGTTTAAAGAACAGATTTATTATTGTATGCCGTTATCGCTGAAGAAGTATTTATTTGCTTTTTTTACCCTGTGGATAATCTCCAGCCAGGCTCAATTATCTCCGGATGCGAAGATCAGCGTAATCACATGCGGGCCGGGGAGCGAACTGTACGCTTCTTTTGGTCATAGCGCTTTCAGGGTACAAGACCCGGTCAAGGGCTTAGACCTGGTGTACAATTACGGTACCTTTGATTTTAATACCCCCGGATTTTATACCAAGTTTGCAAAAGGCCAGTTACTCTACTCTTTAAGCCGGAATTCTTTTGAGAACTTCCTGTATACGTACCAGCTGGAAGATCGCTGGGTAAAAGAACAAATACTCGCCTTAAGTCCTGAGGAAGAAAATAAAGTACTGCAGTTTTTAGAATACAATTACCTCCCGGAAAACCGGGATTACCTATACAATTTCCTGGATGAAAATTGTTCCACGAAGATCCCCGAAGTCCTGGAAAGGGCGCTTCCCGGGAGACTGGTGTTAGATGATGACTATTTAGAACAGACCTATACCTTTCGTCAACTGATCCAACAGTACCTCAGGACAAACTCCTGGTCCAGCCTCGGGATAGACCTGGCCCTTGGCTCCGTGATCGATAGGAAGGCCAGTCCAAGAAAGCATATGTTCCTGCCGGATTATGTCTTGCGGCAGATGAACCACGCCCAACTAAACGGCAACTCTTTGGTGAAAAAAGAAAGAAGTATCCTTCAAAAACAGGGCGAGGAATCTTCCGCATTTTTCCTGCTAACCCCTGCTTTCTGGTTATTGCTTCTTTTCTTAATAACCGCGCTTTTCACTTACAAGGATTTGCGCAACGGTAGCAGGAGCCGGGCATTGGATTCCTTTTTACTCCTCTTTACCGGTATACTCGGGGTGCTTATTGTATTTCTCTGGTTTTTTACCGATCATACGACCACCTTGTACAATTACAACATATTATGGGCATTCCCACTGAATCTTTTAGCGGGAATAGCCGTACTTAAGAAAGCGAATCCCGGAATGTGGTTCAACGGATACCTGGCATTTCTCCTGGGTATGCTTTTACTGACCCCCGTACTTTGGATATTGAATATCCAGGTGTTTTCACCGCTCATGATCATCATATGGGCGACCCTCGGGCTGCGTTACGCCTATTTATACCGTTATTTTAAAGCTGGATTATCCCCTACTCTATGAACTTGATCACCGTTGAAAATATTTCTAAATCCTATGGGGAAAGGCAACTGTTCTCCGGGCTTTCCTTTGGTATAAACCAAGACCAAAAGATTGCACTGATCGCCAAGAATGGAACGGGAAAGACCTCCATCCTGAATATTCTAGCCGGATTAGACAGCCCGGACACCGGACGTGTCAATTATCGCAAGGGATTACGGGTTTCCCTCTTATCACAGGAGCCTAACCTAGACCCTTCGCTGACAATAGAGGAGACGATTTTTACAGCAGATACCGAGATCCTGAAAGTGATCCGCAAGTACAACAAGGCTTTGGCCGACCCTTCAGATGAAACAGCCTACCAGAAAGCTTTCGAGGCAATGGAACGATTTAACGCCTGGGATTTTGAAACTCAGTACAAACAAATCCTCTTCCAGTTAAAATTACAGGACCTGGATGCCAAGGTGGCCACCCTTTCCGGGGGGCAAAAAAAGCGATTAGCACTGGCTAATGCATTGATCAATAAACCCGATCTCCTGCTCCTTGATGAACCCACTAACCACCTGGACCTTGAAATGATAGAATGGTTGGAGCAATTTTTCGCGAAAGAGCAACTCTCCTTCCTGATGGTGACCCATGACAGGTATTTCCTTGAAAGAGTTTGCAACGAGATCCTGGAATTAGACGATAACCAGCTATACACCTACAAGGGTAATTATTCTTATTACCTGGAGAAGAAAGAGGCGATGCAGGAACAGCAAGCCGTGGAGCAACACAAATCCAAACTGCTGTACAAGAAGGAATTGGAATGGATGCGCAGGCAGCCCAAAGCACGGACCACCAAGTCCAAGGCGCGGATAGACGATTTTAAGGACATCAAACAAAAAGCTCACCAGAGCAAGGACAGGAGAACAGTAGAGCTGGAACTCAACATGGACCGGCTGGGAAGTAAGATCGTAGAAATCCACAAGGTCAGTAAAGCATTCCCGGGCAAACCCATACTGGACAACTTCTCCTATACCTTTAAAAAAGGGGAACGGGTAGGCATTATTGGTAAGAACGGTACCGGGAAATCTACTTTCCTGAATTTACTTACAGGTAGGGAAGCTCCGGACCAGGGTAAAATCGTGGTTGGCGATACCGTTACCTTTGGTTATTACACTCAAAAGGGAATCACGGACAAGGCGGGCTTAAAGGTCATCGATGTCATTAAAGAATATGGTGATTATATTCCCTTAAAGAAGGGAAGGCAATTATCTGCACAACAATTGTTGGAGCGATTTTTATTTGACCGGAAGAAACAATATGATTTCGTGGATAAACTCAGTGGTGGTGAACGCAAAAGACTTTACCTCTGCACAGTACTGATACAAAATCCCAATTTCCTTATCCTGGATGAACCTACGAACGACCTTGATATTGTTACCTTAAATGTTCTTGAAGAGTTTCTTCTCGATTTTCCCGGTTGTCTCCTGGTGGTTTCCCACGACCGTTATTTTATGGATAAGATCGTTGACCACCTGTTTATTTTTAAAGGAGAAGCGCAGATCAAGGATTTCCCCGGAAACTATTCTGATTTCAGGGAATTCGAATCACTTGAGGCAGCAGAAGAAGCCAATAATAAATCTTCCTCTAAAGAATCTACCGAGAAAAACACCTGGAGGAATAAGGATGATGGTAAACTGAGTTATACGGAGCAAAAAGAATACCAACGTCTTGAAAAAGAAATTGCGAAACTGGAAAAAGAAAAGCTTGCCATACAAGATAAATTCACCGATGGTTCCCTCGAAGGGGAGGCCATTGATTCGCTTTCCATTGAACTTAAGGAGATCATGGACCAATTGGATCAACAGACAGAGCGTTGGTTTGAGCTTGCGGCAAAAATGGAATCATAGCAAGGACTGAAGTTTTGATCTACTCTTTAACAGCATATATCCGCTTTCTTCTAAAGTCATCCAACCAGCATGGAGTTCATTCTCCTTTTGTTTACCAATACGTGACCAAATGCCTGTACGGGGATTACGGTTTCAAGGGCACTAAAACAACAAGGGTCTTTCTAAAGAGCCTGGAGTACTTTAAGTCGCGTAACATCATGATAAGCGGCAACAACCCGGACATGGAGAATCAGATAGCATCCCATTTTCCGGATGTCAGAACGGGATCAACGCCCTACGATTTCATTTTTATACCAGCCCTTGAGATCAAAACAATATATGAACTCCTGTCCGAGCCGGGGCTTTTACACAATGATACGGCTGTGCTTCTGGATCAGCCTTATAAAGACAAGGAAACTACGGAGCAATGGGAAGCCATAAAAACAGACAGCAGGGTTACAGTGTCTATTGATATGTTTCATTGTTGTGCGATCTTCTTCAGGCAGGAACAGGCCAGGGAGCATTTTAGGATTCGGATATAATGCCGTAATTTTAACCCAACACAAGACTGTGATGGAAATTAACATCTATTATGTACTGGGAATCGTGATCGTCCTCTACCTTTTTATCACGGTTTACAACAAGAAGAAATCGACCAGGAGACGATCCAGGGAATTTATGGAAGGTTACCAGCGCAAGGAAAAAAAAGCGGAGAAAACGCCGGAACAAGAAAACAGGAATAATTAGGTAAAGAACTTAATTACAACCCGGCACAAAGGCCTAAATACACTGATGAAGATATATACGAAGACAGGGGACCAGGGAAGTACGGCCTTGATAGGAGGAAAACGAGTGGCCAAGCACCACATACGCATTGACAGCTACGGGACTGTGGATGAACTTAATTCATGGATAGGACTGGTCCGTGACCAGGAAATACCGGATAGCTCAAAGGACGTTTTAAAAAACATTCAGGATAAACTCTTTATAATCGGATCTATACTCGCTACGGATCCCGAACAAAAGCCGGGTAAAGCAGGGCAATCGCGTATAAAAATCCCATCCTTAAAAGAAGAAGATATCGCCCTGCTGGAAAAAGAAATTGACCGCATGAATGAAGCGCTCCCTCCAATGACCCATTTTATCCTGCCCGGAGGCCATACGACGGTGTCATACTGTCATATCAGCAGAACTGTTTGCCGCAGGGCAGAGCGCCTGGCCTCGCTTCTGAACGAGCATGAACCCTTTAACCCTGATATTCTTATCTACCTCAACAGGCTCTCTGACTATCTTTTTGTATTGGCACGAAATTTGTCCGATTTTTTGAAAGTTGATGAAGAAAAGTGGATTCATTAAGGAAAAGCCTAATAATTTTATTATTTCTTCGTTATCTTTTTAGTAAATCCGAAAAACCCACCCGATGTTTACGAAATAATCGTGAATTCTCTTGGCTATTTGGCTTTTAAAATTATTTTTGCAAAAAATTAAAATCATACTTGAACGATGTATTGGACTTTAGAATTGGCATCTTACCTAAGCGACGCACCTTGGCCCGCAACCAAAGATGAATTGATAGATTACGCAATTCGGACAGGTGCGCCATTGGAAGTTGTCGAGAATCTGCAATCCATGGAAGAAGAAGGAGGCGAGATTTATGAATCTATTGAGGAGATCTGGCCGGACTATCCTACTGAAGAGGATTACCTTTGGAACGAGGACGAGTATTGATCCCAAATAACGAATTCAAATTAAAAAGTCTCTTAGGAGGCTTTTTTTTTATGTAATTTTGACAGCCCTCAGGGCCAAAATTGGCAGTATTACAATGTGGAATACCTTTTGAGGTTACAGAATCACATAATTTGAAATCGATTTTACTTCACAGCAGGTTTCTTCAGGGAGCAGGCTTAAATTACAAGATATACCTATGAATTTTTTAAATTCTGTTTTAAAGGCTTTTGTTGGAGATAAGGCAAAAAAGGATGTTAAGGAATTACAACCCCTTGTCAATGCGATAAAGTCTCATGAAGAAGCCCTTTCCCAGCTTACACATGATGAGCTCAGGGCTAAAACAACGGGCTTTAAGCAACAGTTGTCTGAGGCCTGCCGAGAGATTAACGAGAAGATTGCAGAAATCCGCGCAGGTGTAAAGGAATCCGAGGATATTGATAAAAATGAAGAACTCTACGCAGAGATCGATAAACTGCAGGAAGAGGCTTACCAGCTTCAACAGAAAACGCTGAATGATATTTTACCGGAAGCCTTTGCTGTGGTCAAGGAAACGGCTAAACGCTTCGCTGAGAACGAAACCATATCGGTGACTGCGAGCGAATTTGACCGAAGCTTGTCGGGAGAAAAAGATTATGTCCAACTCCAGGGGGATACCGCAGTTTGGCAGAATTCCTGGGATGCTGCCGGGAAAGAGGTAACCTGGGATATGGTACATTACGATGTACAACTTATCGGTGGAATTGCACTCCACCAGGGTAAGATCGCAGAGATGCAGACCGGTGAGGGTAAAACCCTGGTTGCCACCCTCCCACTCTACCTGAATGCGCTTACCGGCAACGGAGCTCACCTGGTTACTGTTAACGATTACCTGGCAAAAAGAGATAGTGCATGGATGGCGCCTATATTTGAATTCCACGGTATGACTGTAGATTGTATAGACAAGCACCAGCCAAATTCTGATGGCAGAAGGGCTGCTTATAATGCAGACATCACTTATGGTACCAATAATGAATTCGGTTTTGACTACCTGAGAGACAACATGGCTCACAAACCAGATGACCTGGTACAACGCCCGCATCACTATGCTATCGTGGATGAAGTGGATTCCGTGTTGATTGACGATGCCCGTACACCGCTTATCATCTCCGGTCCTGTACCCGAAGGTGACCGGCACGAATTCAACGAATTGAAGCCTAAAGTTTCAGACATTGTACAGAAGCAGAAACAATACCTGACAGGTGTACTTGCCGAAGCCAAAAAGCTGATCGCTGCAGGCGACACCAAAGAAGGTGGATTCCAGTTATTGCGAGTACAGCGTGGTCTTCCCAAGAACAAGGCACTGATCAAATACCTGAGTGAAGAAGGTATCAAACAATTGCTGCAGAAGACAGAGAACACCTATATGCAGGATAACAACCGTGAAATGCACCAGGTGGATGCGGAACTGCTATTCGTGATCGATGAGAAGAATAACCAAATAGAACTTACAGATAAAGGGATAGAGTACATCTCCGGTGACCAGTCTAAAGATTTCTTTGTCATGCCCGATATTGGTAGTGAGATCGCAAAAATTGAAAACCAGGACCTGGAAATTGAAAAGGAAGCAGCTCTGAAGGAGGAACTCTTTAAGGATTTTGCGATCAAGAGCGAGCGCATCCATACTATGAGCCAGCTGCTGAAGGCTTATACCCTTTTTGAGAAGGATGTGGAATACGTGGTTATTGACAACAAGGTCATGATCGTAGACGAGCAGACCGGTAGGATCATGGATGGGCGGCGATACTCTGACGGGCTCCACCAGGCTATAGAAGCCAAAGAAAACGTGAAGATCGAAGCGATGACTCAGACCTTTGCTACGGTAACCCTGCAGAACTACTTCCGTATGTACAAAAAACTGGCAGGGATGACCGGTACCGCGATAACTGAGGCCGGTGAGTTCTGGGAGATCTACGAACTGGATGTGATGGAGATCCCTACCAACAGGCCGATCGCACGGGACGATAAGAACGATCTTATCTATAAGACCAAAAGAGAAAAATATAACGCCATCATAGAAGAGGTAACTAAACTGTCTCAAAAAGGAAGACCTGTACTGATAGGTACTACCTCGGTAGAAATCTCTGAATTGCTTTCAAGAATGCTTACCCTTCGCAAGATCAATCACAATGTTCTTAATGCGAAGCTACACAAGAAGGAGGCGGATATCGTTGCCGAAGCCGGTAAAGGCGGGATCGTTACCATTGCCACCAACATGGCAGGTAGGGGTACGGATATTAAGCTGAGTAAGGAAGTAAAAGATGCCGGTGGTCTGGCGATCATTGGTACGGAAAGACATGATTCTCGTCGTGTTGACAGACAGTTGAGAGGACGGTCCGGTCGACAGGGAGATCCGGGTAGTTCCCAATTCTATGTTTCCCTTGAGGACAACCTGATGCGCCTATTCGGTTCTGACCGCGTAGCCAAAATGATGGACCGTATGGGGCTGGAAGAAGGAGAAGTCATCCAGCACTCTATGATGACCAAATCTATTGAGCGTGCTCAGAAAAAAGTTGAGGAAAACAACTTTGGTATACGGAAACGACTACTGGAATATGACGATGTGATGAACGCGCAGCGAGAGGTAGTATACAAACGCAGGAGGCACGCTTTACAGGGAGACCGTTTAAAGCTGGATATCGCCAATATGATCTACGATACCTCAGAAGTGATCACTGAGACCAACAAGGCGGCGAGTGATTATAAGAATTTCGAATTTGAGCTCATCAAGTATTTCTCCATCACAGCTCCTGTCTCTGAAGATGAATTCGGCAAGATGGGCACCCCAGAACTAGCGATGAAGGTCTACCATGAAGCTTACAAGAATTACCAGCTGAAGATGGAGCGAAGTGCCGCAACAGCACTGCCGGTAATAAAAAGAGTTCATGAAGACAATTCAAATTCCTTTGAAAGAATAGTTGTTCCATTCACCGATGGGATAAAAACCCTCAACGTGGTTACAAACCTTGAAGAAGCCTACCAGAGTAACGGGAAACAACTGGTCAACGATTTTGAAAAGAACATCACCCTCGCCATTATCGATGATGCCTGGAAGACCCACCTGAGAAAAATGGACGAGTTAAAACAGTCTGTACAGCTGGCGGTTCACGAACAGAAAGATCCATTGCTGATCTACAAGTTTGAAGCCTTTGAGCTCTTCAAGGAAATGATCGTGAAGGTGAATAAGGAAGTGGTTTCATTCCTGTTCAAGGGAGAACTGCCTTCTGCAAGTTCTAATGAAATACAGGAAGAGCGACAAGTAAGACGTCCTAAAGAAAAGCTACAGACTTCTAAAGAAGAGATCCCGAACAGTGATGAACTTGCGGCCCAAAACAGGGCTGCCGGACAGACACAAGGTAACAGGCCTTCTATTACGGAGACCATTACCCGGGAGAAGCCAAAAATTGGTCGAAATGACAGGGTCACCATTAAGAATGTCCGGTCCGGTGAAAGCAAAGTGGTGAAGTATAAACAAGCCGAGCCGCTGATAGACCGTGGAGAGTGGGTACTGATTGACCACGAATAGTATATGAACTCAGAGAAAAAAGCGACTTGAGAAAGTCGCTTTTTTTATTCTAAGACGGGGTAGATGTCACTGTCCCTCAAAATTTTAAGTAGAACACCCAGCCTCGATAAATCAATGCTTGTCGTGAGTTTTGTAAGAAACTTCCTAGAAGTTTTTGATTATATGGCAAAACATATTTAGTTTTATGCCATGTAATTACGTAGCTGCGCCATATTATAACGGTTCTTTTCGTATTTTGAGCAGGCCAATGAACGTAGAAAAAATTGCTCCATGCTTACAACCATACTAGACCAGGACAGGCTGAGAGATAAAGTAAGCCTGACCCTGAGGGTTAGTTATTTCTCTTCTATTTTTTCCTTTGTCTTCGGCTTACTCTGCATTTTCCTCCTGGATATCTACGAAGTTGTTCCGTATATATTTATTGGGTTCGGCCTGTTGAACCTGTTGAATACCCTGGCGTACAAGTATCACGAAAATCTTACCCTGACCTATAACGTCATATCGATCACAGGACTCATCTCGTCCATTATCGTTACGCTCTTCACCGGGGGAATCAACAGTTCCTTTATTTTTGTACTTGCGGTGGTTGTTTTTGCCGGGTACACCTCTACCCGGAATTACGGAAAAATATACCTGTATATCAGTATACTGCTGATTATCCTTATCTATATACAAGGAATTTCAGAGTATTCGCTCACACAGAACGTTGTACCTGCTACATCCCAGAACCTATTCAGTTTCCTCAGTATTCTGTTCTCCGTATACCTGCTAGGAGGCGTCTTGGGGAAAAACCTGCTGAGAGCGCATCACAATCTTTATAAAACCAAACACGAACTCGAGCTACAAATTAAGGAAAAGGAGACGCTGCTCAAAGAGGTCCACCACAGGGTTAAAAATAACCTGCAAACGGTTTCCAGCCTGCTAAGCCTGCAAGCCAGGAGTATATCCGACCCGGAAATGCGAACCCTGATAAAAAGCAGCCAGAATCGCGTCATTTCTATGGCCATGGTACACGAGATGTTGTATATGCGCGAAGACATTTCGAAGATTGAATATAAATCCTATGTCCAGGAATTGGGCGAATATCTTCTGAAATCTGTCAAAGGTGCTACCGATAACGTAAGTCTTCAAATAGACATCCCGGATATTCAATTGGGAATAGACACTGCCATCCCCTTAGGACTGCTTATCAATGAAACCATCACTAATGCACTAAAGTACGGTATCAAGGACGAAGAAACCGGTGAGATTCATATTACACTGAGGAAAGTAAACCAGGATGAATTCATCCTAATGATCGGGGATAACGGGGTAGGTTACCCGGAAGATATTGACCTGAAAAATTCCAAATCTCTCGGTCTTAAACTCATCCACAACCTGGCGAGACAATTAAAAGGTTCTATCTCCAGGGATACTTCCAAGAAAGGAACCAATTACATCCTGGAATTCAGGGAAATCGGCGAAAACGTTCAATCTGTGATCTGAACACGGACACAGGCCGTGTATTTATGGGGTCGCTTCCATTAATAAATTGCTATATTTAAAAGCGAGAATATTAATGAAAGCTACCGAATGAAAAAACTATTACTTCTCATGGCTTTTTTCTGCCATGCCCTCCTACCCGCTCAAGAATACTTCCTTAAAAATTACGAACCTTTTAACTCAGAAATACCCAGCCCGGAGGCCTTTCTCGGCTACGGCATTGGTGAGATGCATACGCGGCATGACCTCATCGTATCTTACTTAGAGAAATTGGCCGAAGTATCTGATCGTGCTTCTATTTCCTATTATGGTAAAACTCATGAAGGAAGAAAATTGGTCATGTTAAACATATCAACCCCGGAACAGTTGGATAACCTCGAGGATTTACGGCAAAAGCACCTGGCTCTCACCCAACCTGAAAACCGGGATGCTATACCGGAGAACATGCCTGTATTCATCAACCTGGCTTACAATGTGCATGGGAATGAACCCTCCAGTTCAGAAGCCGCTTTACTTACGACTTATACGCTCGTAGCCTCCGAGCACCCCGCCATCGCAAAATACAGGGAACAGGCTGTAATTTTTGTCGACCCTACAATTAATCCTGATGGCAGGGACCGACATACGCAATGGGCTAATTCTTTCCGGGCTGATCCCCTTGTGGCAGATCCGCAAGACGCGGAACATAACGAAATGTGGCCCGCCGGCAGAACCAACCATTACTGGTTTGACCTTAACCGTGACTGGTTACTGGGAATTAACCCGGAAAGCCGGGGTAAACTTAATTGGTACCATCACTGGTATCCTAATGTAGTGACCGATTTCCATGAAATGGGGACTCAGAGCACCTATTTCTTTGAGCCAATGAAGCCCAATGGCAGCTTGGAACCTATAATGCCCAAAGAGAATTACGAGGATCTTAATACCTTGTTCGGTAATTATTTTGCGGCATCACTGGACAGCATAGGTTCACTTTATTTCACCAAAGAAGTATTTGATGGAACCTATCCGGGATATGGATCCTCCTACCCCGATCTTCAAGGAGGACTTGGTCTGTTATTTGAACAAGCGAGTTCCAGGGGGCATAAGCAGACAACGGCTTACGGAGAAATCACTTTCCCCTTTACCATTCGCAACCAGTTTGTTTCCGGAATGACCACAGTTAAAGCCGCAGTAGAGAATAAGGATTACCTGATGGATTACCAGAGAAGGTTTTTCCGATCTGCCCTGAGTAACGCTGACAATTCAAGGATACAGGGTTATAGCTTTAATGCAAAGAACGACCAGAACCGGATCAAAGCTTTTATCGACAAACTATTGCTACACAGAATTAAGGTATATAAATCGACGGATGGAGGATACGTGGTCCCCACAAAGCAACCACAGTATCGCATGGTACAGACCATGTTTGAAACCTATGACAAATACAGGGACAGTGTATATTACGATGCCTCTGCATGGTCTGTCGCTAATTTTTACAACATGAATTATAAAGCGGTGAACAGCCTGAAACTGGGTGATGAGATCACTGATGCGGAAAATGTTGTCTCGGTCAAATCTTTTGATAGATCCGAGTATGCCTACATCCTGGATTGGGATGATTACAATACACCCGCAGCATTATACTACCTACAGAAAAATGGACTGGTCCTTGCTTCAGCTTTTAAACCTTTTACGGTCAAAAGCGGTAATGGAACTCAAAAATTCAACTACGGGTCATTAGTATTGCCGGTGCAATTACAGGAAAAAGACTCCCAACAGGTATATGAGCTGTTAAAAGAAGCCCAGCAGAAGTTTCAAATTCCGGTTCATACTGTTTCCACCGGTCTCAACATAAGTGGTGTTGATCTTGGTAGCCGTTTTGTAAAACCATTGAGTGAACCTAAGGTAGCGATGTTGATCGGCAACGGTGTCCGTTCATACGAAGCAGGTGAAGTTTGGCACCTTCTGGACACCCGTGTCCATATGCCGATCACTAAAATCCCGATGCGTAACCTGGGTAGGGTTGATCTGGGCAAATATGAAACCCTGGTGATGGTCTCCGGGAACTACCAACTCTCAGATACCGAAAAGGACAAGATCATTTCCTGGGTTAAACAAGGAAATACGTTGGTCACAATTGGATCTGCTTCAGAGTATATCATCGAGAAGAAATGGGTCAAGGAGCAACTTACCAAAGTTGAAAAAGACAGCCTTGCTGTTCCTGAGCGACTCCCTTACGTGGATGCCGATGAACATCTCGGAAAAGAAAGTGTAGGTGGTATTATTCTTAAAACATCCCTTGATGTTACTCATCCTTTAGGGTTTGGGTATAGGGACGAGGTAATCCCGGTATATAAGAATAACGAAGTCTGGCTGGCGCCAAGTAAGAATGAATATGCTACGGTTGCCAAGTATACTTCTGATCCGCATATCGATGGATTTATCACTGAGAGAAATATGGAACAATATCTTAAGCCTTCGGCATCACTGATCACTAGTCCATTGGGTAGTGGCAGGGTAGTCATGTTCGCAGATAATCCTAATTTCAGAGGTTCCTGGTACGGGACCAACAAGCTATTCCTGAACGCGCTTTTCTTAGGGGAACACATAGAAATTCCAAACTAAAAAAACCATGAAGAAATTTACCTATACAATAACCGTCTTCTTTCTAAGCCTGCTGTGTGCCATCGCACAAAACGGTGAAGGTCCATATGACCAATTGATCATAAGGGGGGTAACCCTGATCAACGGGAACGGTGCACCTCCACAAGGACCTATAGATATCGTGGTCGAGAATAACCGTATCACCAATATAGAGGTAGTGGGTTATCCCGGGGTAGCCATTAAGGATAAGAGCCGGCCCCAACTTAAACCGGGCGGCAGGGAGTTAGATGCAAGCGGTATGTACCTCATGCCGGGATTCATAGATATGCATGGTCATATTGGTGGAGAAGCACAGGGAGCCGACCCGGATTATGTTTTTAAGCTATGGATGGGCCACGGGATTACCACAGTACGTGAGCCCAGCGGAAGAGGAGTTGATTTTGCAATGGACCTGAAGCGAAAAAGTAGCAAAAACGAGATTATAGCGCCCAGGATCGTGGTATATACCGGGTTTGGACAAACCAGTGCTTCCTTTAACCCGCTGAATGACATCCCCATAAGCACACCGGAGCAGGCCAGGAAATGGGTGCGTGCCAATGCTGAGAAGGGGGCAGATGGCATTAAATTTTTCGGGGCAGAACCTGAGATCATGACGGCCGCCTTGGATGAAAATAAAAAGTTAGGATTAGGATCCGCGGCTCACCACGCACAATTAAGCGTTGCCCGCTGGAATGTGCTTCATTCTGCCCGCGCAGGTCTTACGAGTATGGAGCACTGGTACGGTTTACCGGAAGCCCTGTTTGACGATAGAACGGTACAGGACTACCCCCTGGATTACAATTACCAGAATGAACAACATCGATTTGAAGAGGCGGGGAAATTGTGGTCCCAGGCAGCAGAACCTTATTCTGAACATTGGAATAAGGTGATGGACGAATTACTGGCATTGGATTTTACGTTAGATCCTACTTTCAACATCTATGAAGCCAGCAGGGACCTTCACCGGGCTAGACGTGCTGAATGGCATGAAGACTATACCTTACCGTCTTTATGGGAGTTTTACCAGCCCAGCAAGATATCCCACGGATCTTACTGGCACGATTGGGGAACAGAACAGGAAGTAGCCTGGAAAAACAACTACCGATTATGGATGACCTTCGTCAACGAATATAAGAACAGGGGTGGACGAGTAACAGCAGGTTCCGATTCCGGTTTTATCTTTCAATTATACGGTTTTGCCTACATAAGGGAGTTGGAATTACTACGTGAAGCGGGGTTCCATCCATTGGAAGTGATCAGGGCAGCCACGCTGAATGGAGCCGAGGCACTTGGGATGGCAGATGATATAGGAACGGTGGCTATTGGCAAGCTAGCAGATTTTGTAATCGTGGAAGAAAATCCATTGAAGAACCTGAAAGTACTTTATGGTACGGGTGCGGTCAGGCTTACTGAAGATAACGAAGTAGTTAGGGTTGGTGGCGTGAAGTACACGATCAAGGATGGAATAATCTACGATGCTAAAGCTTTACTTGAAGATGTGAAGAGCAGGGTACAAACTGAAAAGGAAAAAACGGGGTACCAGTTGAAGCAACCGGGAATAAATTAAGACAATTTAGCAGCGTTTCTTTTAGTTCTGAACTGCAGCTCTTTTTTCACTAACGAATTTTTAGAACGATAAAGTCGCGCTACGGCCTTCTCATCAATCGTTTTAATTTCCTGGTCACCGTTACCCACCTTATCACCAACAGACAAAGCAGTGTCCACAGTATTAGCTTTAAGTTGCTCATTTGCATCTATGTTTTGAGCCAACGCGGTTGCGCTGAAGATTAAGGTTAGAGTAAGGGTTAAAAGTGCTTTCATCATTGCTTTATTTATAGTTTAAAGATAGCTTGAGCTGGTAGCCGAATCCGATGAAAGTCGCTCTAACCCCTATATTTTTCGGTATCTGACCGATAATCGGTTAAAGTGTTTTTTATCATCGATAAGCGGGAAGTGCCGTAAAAACCACTGGCCGAAACTGTGTGCATTTCATCGATACCCTTGTCCGGATTTTATTCTAAATGATGGCCTGGGGGTGGTAAGATTTAGGGTTCCTATTCTGCCTTGGACAGGATTTCCTAAGGGTGAATACGGGATATTCTATTTTACTTCCTGCAAGGTTTTTGCACTGGTAGAGCTTAACTTGAGGATGGGGCGGGGTTAAGAGCCCCGGGTTGGCGGTACGCAGTTCGCAGTTCCCAGTTTACAGGGATAAAACCTTGCTTGTCCAGTAGAATATACTTTCCATTTTTTTTGATCACTTCCTGCAAGGTTCTTGCAGTATGGTTCGCTAACTTCAAAGCGGGGCGGGGTTAAGAACCCCAGGTTGGCGGTACACAGTTCGCAGTTCCCAGTTTACAGGGATAAAACCTTGCTTGTCCAGTAGAATATATTTTCCATTTTTTTGATCACTACCTGCAAGGTTCTTACAGTATGGTACGCTAACTTTTGAGCGGGGCGGGGTTAAGAACCCCAGGTTGGTAGTTGACAGTGTGCAGCCAGCCCATAATCTTGTCCTAGATCTATTACTACATTCGTTATGTCCCTTTGTCCCCCTGTACCGTTGTAACCCTGTAACCCCCGCCCCTATCGGACGGTACGTTCCTGCCCGAACTGATTCGTTCAGGCGGGCGGGCGGGCTGTAACCATTTAAGCCAACTTAGCCTTGTTCCTTTTAGTAGAGAAAGCCAATTCTTTTTTGATTCTTGAATTCTTGAACTTGTGAAGGCGAGCAACACTGTTCTCGTTTTTAACAGCTAA
>NZ_JAQPCN010000003.1 GCF_028464225.1 Zeaxanthinibacter sp. PT1 | reverse complement strand
TTTGCAAATACAAAGCCCACCGCTAGCGCGGTGAGGCCTTTCTTTTCCCGGGCCCTATTATTTATAAGATAAATAGCTGACTCATGACAAGCACGGATTTGCTACCGCACATCCTGAGAACGCTCCCCTTTGCAAATACAAAGCCCACCGCTAGCGCGGTGAGGCCTTTCTTTTCCCGGGCCCTATTATTTATAAGATAAATAGCTGACTCATGACAAGCACGGATTTGCTACCGCACATCCTGAGAACGCTCCCCTTTGCAAATACAAAGCCCACCGCTAGCGCGGTGAGGCCTTTCTTTTCCCGGCCTTTACAAAAGCAAGCTTTTGACAGGCCGGGAAAAGAAAAGCCCGCATCAGAAAGATGCGGGCTTTGTGAGTGTAGTGATCGCGACAGGATTCGAACCTGTGACCGTCTGCTTAGAAGGCAGATGCTCTATCCAGCTGAGCTACGCGACCGACAAAAAACGCCTGTTCGGCATATTTTGCGCAAAAATAGAAAAACTAGGGGCATATGGAAACATAAAACACTTTAAATTTCAACCCGACAGTATAATTAAGTGAATCGCTTGTGACAATTATCCTTCATCTCCTAGTTATACAACATCAGGAATAAAGTAAGAGCCCTACAAATTACGGATCTTCACAACATAATTTTTACTCGCCCAATCCTTAGCCATAGTTTTATCATCAAATCCTAAAGAACTCTATAGCTTCATTCCCATTACCTCAATGTTAAAATGAAGTGCAGAATGTAACGAGCAATAATAAATTTACCTGTCAACAACACAAATTGGAACAGCCTAACTTAAATTATATTAATGAACTGTCGGGAAGTGACGATCTGTTCAAATTAAAGTTCATCAATATTTTAAAACAGGAATTTCCCGCCGAGAAAAATGAATTTCTCGATAACCTCAGAAATGATTTACCACGGGCAGCATCTTTAAATGTGAACAAGCTCAAATATAAAATGAGTGTACTGGGACTTGAACAGGGCTTTGAAAGAGCCTCGGTCTTTGAAGAAGAACTCAGGGATGGATGTACCAGGATGACTACTGAATTCATTGCCATTTTAAACACCATGGATCGGTACATTAATAGCATCTGATATTCAGCTGCACATATCTGAGAAGATAGTAATCTGAAAAATATATTTCATAAAAAAAACCAAACTTCCCAGTTTGGCTTTTTTTATGAAAGGAGATGCTCTTCCTTCCGCGGTAAAAGGGTTTGTTGTTGCAAATGATAATTAAAATAAGGTCGTTGCGATAATCAAAATGCTGACTACCGTACTCAGAACCAATAACCTGAATATGAAAACCGGTTTTTGTACCGTCAGTATCGCCAGGTTATGCGCAGAACATACTGTGACCACCAAAGCGATCAGGAGAATTTCCAATAATCCGGAGCCCCCCATCAGTAAACGAAGAATAGCGATAGAGCCAATGCAGGTAGATAGAATTATCCCCAGGGCGGAGTATCCGATCACATTTTTGGCATAGTCCTGTTGTAGCTTTGCGTAATTCATAATAATCTGGTTTTATTTAGAACCCAAAACTAGAAGTTGGCTCAAAGACAGCACATGATTTTGGTCAGCTTCCAAATTTAAATCATCAGTATATAAAACTTTGAAGTTCAAAAACGGGATCAACTTTCCCTATCTTTAAGTGTCTATTAAATATTACAGCATGAGCTACTATTTCAGTAAAACCCTCCGCGATATTTCATTCGAAAATGCAATTGAACAGACGACGGCTGCTCTTAAAAATGAAGGTTTTGGTATCCTCACCGAGATCGACATAAAGAGTACTATGAAGCAAAAACTCGACAAGGAATACAATAATTATAAGATCCTGGGGGCCTGCAATCCTTCTTTTGCGCATAAGGCCCTGCAGGCAGAGAACAAGATTGGCACCATGTTACCCTGTAATGTTATTGTTCGGGAGAATGATGACAGAAGTATCGAAGTTGCGGCCGTGGACCCGGTGGCCTCTATGATGGGTGTAGCAAACGAAAACCTGGCCCAAATAGCCGGCGAGGTGAGAAATAAATTAAAAAATGCCGTTGAAAGTCTCTAATCCTTAATGTTGTCAGACACCCCTGTTTGTATATTGCATTTAGAATAGTTTCCCTTAAGAATCAGATGAGAAATAGTTACTAAACGGTTTAAATATCATCGCTTGTTTTCATAATAGCAACTCCGGAAGATGTTCCTATTCTACTGGCCCCAGCGGCTATAAAGCTCAATGCGGCTTGCTTATTCCTGATTCCCCCGGCAGCTTTTATCCCGATTTGATCACCGACAATTGATTTGATCAGTTTTACATCTTTTATATCAGCACCCCTGGCACCAAAACCGGTTGAAGTCTTCACATAATCTGCACCTGCCTCGATAGACAATTCACAGGCTTTTTGTGTTTCCATGTCAGTCAGGTAACAGGTTTCAAGGATTACCTTCAGAAGATTTGGCCCCACCACATCTCTAATGGCTCGAATTTCATCCCTTACCTGTTCAAATTTGGCCTCCTTGATCCAGCCGATGTTGATCACCATATCAATTTCCCCGGCACCTTTTGAAACATAGTCCTTGGCCTCTGCAACTTTAGCCTTGGTGGAATTAGATCCCAGCGGAAAACCTACCACAGAACAAACTGTGATATCCGTACCCTTGAGTTTTTCGAGTGCTGAAGTGATGTGACATCCGCTCACACATACGGATCGAAAGCTATACGCTAGAGCTTCCTCGCAAAGTTTGTGAATATCGGCCTGTGTAGCGTATGGTTTTAAATAAGTATGGTCTATATAATGCTGAATTTCCATTTGGTGTAGTTATTTATCATGCTTTCAAAAATAAAAATATTAGTGACATAGCTAGGATTCCTCACATCTATTTCCAATAAAAATGAACTCCGGACTGACAAGCATCATAGTGCCCGCCTTGGTTAAGTACTAATTTTAAGTATACAGCCATCATTATGAAAACAGTCCTGATACCAACCGATTTCTCCACAAATGCATGGAATGCCATCGCTTATGTCCTACAACTATTTAAAAATGATGAGGTAAAATTTTACCTGCTTCACACCTATACCCCGGCATTTTACCGCGTGGATTATTTTCTTGGGGGACCGGAATTCAGTGCGATTCCGGATGTTGGAGTAGAACGCTCCATTGCCGGACTTGAAAAGACATTAACTCAAATAAGTCAGCAATACCCGAATAAAAAGCACAAATTTGAGACCATCTCGGCTTTTAATACTTTAACCGATGAGGTCAGGGATCAATGTAAAGCTAAAGAAATAGAACTTATTGTGATGGGAACCCAAGGGGCCAGCGGAGCTAAACAACTCTTCCTGGGCTCCAGCACCGTTTTTGTTATTCGCAAGTCGAGCATCCCCGTCCTGGCTATCCCCGAGAATTGTTCCTTTAAGGAAATTGGGAATATTCTTTTACCACATGACTACTTATCATGTTGTGATGCTATAGATCTAGAGCCCCTGGTTTTTTTTGCAAAACATCAAAAAGCTAAGATTAATGTGCTCCATGTAAAAGCAGCATCAGACCTTACAGAACAACAATTAAAAAACAAGGCTCAACTAAAAGAGCACTTATCAGACTTACCACACTTGTTTACCGAGTTGCACGGGGAGTCTATGCCCAACGCCATACTCGACCAGGCCGATAGTGATGATTTTCAATTGCTAGTCATGCTAAACCGTAAACATTCTTTCTTTGAGAAAATCCTGATCCGTCAATATGTAGACCAAGTTGGTTTCCACGTCAAAATTCCATTCCTGATAATACGAGATACCACTGAAAAATATTCCTAGCACTATAAGAATTTGATCATGAAAATTTCCAGAAAAAAAACGAGAAGAAGACCGGTACACTCAAAAAATACACATAACATTATATCCATCCCGGTGGGTGGAAAAACATTGAAAGGAATACTGGCAATTCCCGAAAACCCCAGGGGCATAGTTCTTTTTTCCCATGGCAGCGGTAGTGGCAGGTTTAGTCCCCGTAACAATCATGTCGCCAATCATCTGCGCAAGAACGAATTGGCCACACTCCTATTTGATCTTCTGACCGCAGAAGAAGATCAGAACTACTATATGCGATTTAATATTGACCTGCTGAGTTCCCGGCTCATTGCGGTAAGCCGTTGGATCATGGGGCTGGAATCCATGAAAGACATACCAATCGGGTATTTCGGTTCAAGCACCGGGTCCGCTTCAGCTCTTAGAGCTGCAGCTTTTTTTGGTGACCAGGTCAGTGCTGTGGTGTCCAGGGGCGGAAGGCCGGATATGGCAATGGAAGTGTTGCCATCTGTACTGGCACCAACTCTCCTGATCGTTGGGGAATTAGACCAGACAGTACTGGGATTAAACCAGCGGGCTTATTCTAATCTGAATTGTATCAAAAAACTGGAAGTGATTCCCGGAGCTTCGCATCTTTTCGGGGAAAAAGGGAAGTTAGATATCGTAGTAGACCTTGCAAATAACTGGTTTTCAGAACACATGAATCCTAACCCGTATTAAAATGTTCCAAGACAGAACAGACGCAGCCTTACAACTCACCTCTCAATTAGATGAATACCGCCAACATGCCGTAGTTGTACTGGCGATTCCGAGGGGAGGCTTACCATTGGGAGCGATCATTGCTAAATACCTGGATGCACCGCTCGATGTGGCGCTTTCCAAAAAAATCGGCCATCCCTTAAATAAGGAATATGCTATCGGGGCGATCAGTTTAGAAGAAGCTATACTTTCTGATAAGCATGGAATTTCGGAACAATATATTGAGGCTGAAACAAAACGGATCCGGGAAAAACTAAGACAGCAGCAGGAACAATATTACCGGGACAAAGCAGTCAAAGATTTGGAAAATAAAATTGTCATTATCGTGGATGATGGAATCGCCACCGGGAATACCATAAAGGTTACGGCCGAATTTGTACAAAAAAAGCATCCTAAGATGGTCATCGTCGCCATACCTGTAGCTCCTGCTGACGCGGTGGCTAGCTTAGAAGCTTCACCCCATATAGACAAAGTAGTCTGTCTGCATGCTGCAAAAAACTTTCGAGCAGTGGGATTATTTTACAGGGATTTCAGGCAGGTTTCAGATGATGAGGCGATCAGGATTCTTCGTGAGAATGAATTCCATAAATAGGGAAGTAAAAAACCGAGAAAAATGGACAAAACTGATATTCGTCATGTTATATCCCGGTACTGGACATTATATTAGCTACAGATTAAAAAAATAAGTTCATTGAAACCAGGACGAAATCCGGATTATGTAAGATCTGGATATCTGATACCGATAGAAGAAGTTTAGAACGCCTTTTATACCTTTTGAATCACGAAAGGACCTGGCAACAGGTCTTAGTAAGGGCCAGTGTAAGTGGTCATTTGGCAGACTGACTTTTTCGAGAAACCGGGGCATTCACGTGTCCCGGTTTCTTATTTTATTACATATCCAACACAACTTCTTACCTCTTTGGAAACCGAAAAAAAAAATGACACTGCCTAAACAGTGTCATAAGGGATGATATTTCATATTGTTATTTTCAAATACATGGTCAGAACATTAGGTTGGTGTAAATTAAACCTTTAAGGTCTTTAGGTAAGCCGTCGCGAATGTCTTCCATCTCCCCGCGCGAAACGTATTTTCTTAGGTAGATAAAAGTAACATCAATATACTTTTCTAAAAGCTCGTTCTCATAGCCAAAATCATTCACGGCTGCCGAGCCATCAAACTCCCTGACCAAGTTCATAAATTGTTCCATATGCTTTATTTTTCTCTTCCTTCCTCTGGTAGACCATCGGTTTACATAGAGTGCTTTCAAGAACATTGGAAATTGCGCCATAAGCTGAATAGATTCTTCTATAGAAATAATTTCGCGTAAGGCATGAAGGATAGCAACCAGGATTCTCCCTGCTTTATCCTTATCATTATCCATGGCCATCTCTTTGGCAAACTCATTTAAAAATGTGTTGCCTTCTGCTGCGTACTGGTTGAAATTGAGTGACATGATATACTGGTGTTATTGTTCGTCCCTGAATATAAAATCATTAACACTAAACTAAAATGATGATCATCAGAACCATGGAAAAATTATGCGTCATGATAAACTTGGTATTACAGTATTCTATTTCCATAAAAGTTGGCTAACACGGGATAATTATATCCCTGCTAATCCATAATAGATATCGATTTCCGAACTGATAAAAGTCATGTGCTGCTCCTGCCGGGGCTATTACATTTAACCTGGATAAAAGCTGATATATTGAATAGTATAGGATTTCATTATTCTTCAGGATGCTTTCCTTAAATTGATAGACTTATGAAAGACCTCAATAAAAAAGAATGCCTGGATTTATTACAGAATAACTATGTTGGGCGTATTGCTTACACTACCAGTGGTAGTGCAGATATAGTTCCGATCACTTATTTCTACGACCCCGAACACCACGCTATAATCTCCTATTCCGGTATAGGTTCAAAAATATCTGCTATGCGCGATCATAAAGAAGTATCCTTCCAGGTAGACGAGATTGAATCCTTAAATCATTGGAAGTCTGTGCTTTTGCATGGTGAGTACGAAGAATTATCGGGGATAAGCGCCAAACAGCAATTGCACCGGTTTGCAGAAGGAGTCAAAAAACTGATAAAAAAGAAAGATGGTCACAGCGCTAAATACATCGAAGAATTTTCCAGCAAGGTAAGCGAGGATTCAATTCCGATAGTGTACCGGATTAAAATCTCCGAGGTTAAAGGGAAAGGCAGGAACTGATTATTATCATTATTATTCCATGGGTCGCGAACTATATTTGACCCTCATAAGTAGTGAGTCGTTCTTTACATCGTTCAGGTTCGGGGGAATTCTTGATACGATCTCTGAAGAACAAATTAGTGGATGATGTGGATTAGGATGATCAGACAAATTTATTGCCTCCTTGGCAATAGGCTTTTAGATTTATCTATAACCACGACACCAAAAAAGACAGGGACCTAACAGTCCCTGTTTTTTTTTACATCTCACTGCTGGGTTGGTTCCGCAGACACACAATGTCTACATTATCGTTAAAAATCCCTTAATATTCAGACCCTATTCCAGGCCAACTATAGCCATAAGCGGTCTATAAGTTATTTTTGCACTTTACCCACAATAAATAGTCATAACTTGCTAAATAACTGCCAGATTAGTATTCGATAAGGTATATCAAAAATGAGTAAAGCTATATATATTGCTACCACAGAACCCAATAGTGGGAAGTCTATAGTATCCTTGGGTATGATGAGATTACTACTGGGGAGGACTGCCCGCGTTGGTTATTTCAGACCTATTATCGATGCCGTGGAACCCGGTTTTATCGATCACCATATCCACGCTATTTTGTCATATTTTGAAATAGATATGAAGCCCGAAGAGGCGTATTGCTTTACCCGTGGTGAGGTGGTAGATTTAAAGAACCAGGACAGGGACGACGAGATCATCAGCAGGATCATCCACCAATTCAAGGCAATCGAAGAACGGTTCGACTTTGTCCTGGTAGAGGGAACCGATTTTTCCGGAGAAGGTGCTATCCTGGAATGGGACACCAATGCAGTGATCGCCAAAAATCTCGGGATTCCGGTCATAGTGATCGGGAGTGGATCCGGGAAGTCTATCAAAGAATTAGCGGGGAACCTGCTAATGGCCTATGACTCATTCCGGGACCGGGATGTGGAAGTGTTGCTTATGGTTGCGAATAA
Source organism: Zeaxanthinibacter sp. PT1 (assembly GCF_028464225.1). Lineage (GTDB taxonomy): Bacteria > Bacteroidota > Bacteroidia > Flavobacteriales > Flavobacteriaceae > Zeaxanthinibacter. Next base: position 372,921 of record NZ_JAQPCN010000003.1, on the reverse strand, counting down.
AGTTAAGCCCGAAACAATGGAGGAAACCTCCAAGGCCTTAAAGAGAAAACTACCTGCCGGAGTACTGACAGGGATCATTCCGCTGAATCCTGTGCTAGGCAGTCCATCGATCCAGGAAATTGCCCGGGAACTGGGCGCAGAAGTACTCTTTGGCCATTCGTTCCTCAACGCACAGGTAGCGGATTTCAGCGTGGGGGCTATGCAATTGCGAAATTACCTGACACACCTTAAGAAAGATGGCCTAGTGATCACACCCGGTGACCGGGCCGATATTATCCTCGGTGCCCTACAGGCAAATATTTCTGCCAATTACCCGGCCATTTCTGGAATCGTTTTAACCGGTGGACTCAGGCCCGAAGAATCGATCATAAAACTGATCGAAGGTTTATCAGACGTCGTCCCCATCCTCTCAGTGCAGGGAGGTACGTATTCCGTCACCAACAGGATAGGTGCCATCCGCCCAAAACTGTATGCAGAGAATACTCAGAAGATTACCACATCAATAGAAGAGTTTGACAGATACATTCCTACCAGCGAGCTGGCTAAACGGCTGATCACTTTTAAACCGGAAGGAATCACCCCCAGGATGTTCCAGTACAATCTGCTAAAACAGGCCAAACGCGTTAAAAAACATATTGTACTTCCTGAAGGAACTGACGAACGAATTCTGAAGGCCACTAAAAAATTGATCGATGTGGAGGCCGTTGATATTACGCTGCTCGGAGATGAAGATGCTATCAGGTCCAGGATACTTGAAATTGACCTGGGTCTGGATCCGGATAGAATCCGGATAGTGAATCCCAGCACCTCTCCCCTGCTCGATGAATATGCCCAGACTTTATATGAGCTTAGGAAACATAAGAATGTGAACCAGGCAATGGCCAGGGATCTGATGGAAGATGTCTCTTATTATGGCACTATGATGGTATACAAAGAACATGCAGATGGCATGGTTTCCGGGGCTGCACATACCACCCAGCATACCATTCGGCCGGCATTGCAATTCATAAAGACCAAACCCGGGGTTTCCGTGGTATCTTCCGTGTTTTTCATGTGCCTTCCCAACCGGGTGACGGTTTTTGGCGATTGTGCAATTAATCCAAACCCAAACGCCGAACAACTGGCAGAGATCGCTATTTCATCAGCCGCGACCAGCACCGCCTTCGGGATTGCCCCTAAGATCGCCATGCTCTCCTATTCCTCGGGTACCTCGGGAGCAGGAGAAGATGTGGACCGGGTAAGGGAAGCAACAAAGATCATCAAAGAAAAACGACCGGATCTCAAAGTAGAGGGACCCATACAATATGATGCTGCCGTTGACAGTAAAGTGGGCAGGAGCAAATTACCGGATTCCGAGGTTGCCGGGCAGGCCAGTGTATTCATCTTCCCGGACCTCAATACGGGCAATAATACGTATAAGGCTGTTCAGAGAGAGACAGGCGCATTAGCCATTGGACCTATCCTGCAGGGATTGAACAAACCGGTGAACGACCTCAGCAGGGGATGTACGGTTGAGGATATATTTAACACGGTAATCATAACAGCAATACAGGAGTAAACTCAAAAAACGATTAGACTAGCATCCTGGCTAGTACATCAGAAAGATGATTCATGAAAATACTAATTCTCAATTCCGGAAGCTCTTCCATAAAATATAAACTCATCATCATGCCTTCAGAAGCCGTGGTTTGTGAAGGTCTGATAGAACGAATTGGAAGCCCTGATGCCATTTTTAAGTATTCAAATAAGGACTCTGAATTAACTGATACAAGGAAAATCAGCAGCCATAAAGAAGGGTTGGAACTCATTACACGGACAATTTCTGATGAGGAGATCGGGGTGATTCATAATGTGGAGGATATCACTGCTGTAGGTCACCGAGTAGTACACGGCGGCAATACCTTTACCGATACTACCCTGGTGAATGAAGCTGTTTTAGAAAAGATCAGAGAGCTCTCTAACCTCGCCCCGCTACACAACCCCCATAACCTTGAAGGCATTCAACTCGCTGAAAAGATGTTTCCCAATGCAAAGCAGGTTGCGGTTTTTGATACGGCCTTTCACCAGACCATTCCCGCGAAATCTAAAAAATATGCATTGCCCAAAAAATGGAATTCTGAATATGATATAGAGGTATACGGCTTCCATGGCACCAGTCATAAGTATGTAGCGGAGCAAACTAATTCTTATCTCGGAAAGAAAAATACCCGGATCATTACAATCCATCTCGGGAATGGTTGCAGTATGACCGCAGTACAGGACGGTAAAAGTGTGGAGCACAGTATGGGTTTTACCCCTTCTAACGGACTTATCATGGGGACCAGGAGTGGAGACATAGATCCCTTTATCATTTTCCACCTTGTATTTAACCTGGGATATGACCTGGAGTTGGTCAGGCACCAATTATTGAAGGAGAGCGGTATGAAAGGACTAACCGGGTATACAGACATGCGGGATATTCAACGGGAAGCCGGGGAAGGTAACCCGGATTGCCTCCTGGCGTTGGAAATGAATGCCGTCCGAATTAAAAAATACATCGGGTCTTATGCGGCCATTATGAATGGACTGGATGCGATAGTGTTTACCGCAGGCATAGGTGAAAATTCAGACACACTCAGGGAAATGGTATGCCGTGATATGCAGTATCTCGGAATCGAATTAGACAAGGACAAAAATCGGGGAAGATTTGGTAAGCTTAGAGAGATCAATACGAAGAACTCCAGTGTTAAGGTTTTAGTGGTGCCTACGGACGAAGAACTGGAAATTGCTACCCAGGTCTACAGTGTCTGCCAGGAGTTATGAGATAAGCTTTTGCTATTTCTCATTTCACGAAAAGTTCGGGTTTAATAGAATAGGAACTAGCGATTTAAACCTATAAATCGGAGAATACAAGCTTTACCTCTTCAAAACCCCAGGGTATTCCAGGGTAAGTAGAATTTTTTTATCGTTAGATTTATGTAGTGTCTAAACTCGCTACTGTTTTGATAATCAAATTTCTACATAATAATTCCCGGATATTGCTGATACCTTTCTTCGGCATTGTATTATTTGGAATCTTTTATATCCTCTCTGCATTATATTACCCGGGCGGTTCCTGGCACCAACCCGAACAGCCGGGGTTTAGTATCCTCCATAATTATCTCTGTGATCTCCTCGATGAATATGCGATTAACGGGGAACTGAACACCGGCAGTTTCTTCGCCAGGATATCCCTGGGCGTACTTTGTATATCGCTGATGCACTTGTGGATGATGCTGCCTGCACTTTTTAAAGGGAGACGTATCAACAAGGTGCTAATGGTGGTAAGCGGTATTTCTGCCCTGGGTGTTACGCTATTCCTCACCTCCGGTACTCATGATCTTATTGTACGGATTGCCGGGGTTCTGGGTACTATTGCCTTGGTTTCTTGCTATATAGAATTATGGAGATCGGGTTATATCCTGCTGTTCCTTTACGGACTCTTTTGCCTGCTTGTTTTTGGTATGAATTACTATATCTACGAGACGGGTATTTACAGAACCCAACTGCCGATGATACAGAAAATAACGTTTATAATAATACTGGGTTGGATGATGTTACTCAATAAGAAACTCTATCAAAAAGTCAGGGAATATAAGCGGAATACTATGAGTTAAAGCTAAGATTGCGGGGATGGATCCGGGTTTACTGAGCCATCATTCCCCCGTCTACCACGTGAGTACAACCGGTGATATATTTACTCTCGTCTGATGCCAGGAATAGAGCCAATTCTGCAATTTCGGAAGATTCCGCATACCTCTTAAATGGGATAGAAGACTCAAATCCCTCGATAACTCCGGCTGGGTCCTCTGGGTTAATCACATTCTCTATCCTACGCATCATCTGGTTATTAACGGGTCCCGGATGTATAGAATTTACGCGTACCTGTTGAGAAGCAAATTCAAGTGCCGCCACCCTCATCAGACCAACAACTGCGTGTTTACTCGCGACATAGGCTCCCAGCCCAGGAAAACCTTTTAAGCCCGCCACCGAAGAAGTCATAATAACACTTCCTCCCTTCTTCATCCTGGGAATCACGTGTTTAGTGCCCAACCAAACTCCTTTCAGGTTAACTGCCATGACCCTATCATAGATCTTATCAGGATAATCTGTAATCGGCTTCGAGGTACCTTCAATGCCTGCATTGGCAAAAAAGATATCTATTCTCCCAAACCGATCCAGGGTTTCATCTATATATCGCCGGGTATCCTTGGCATCTGAAACATCGGCCGCGCAGATAGCCAGGTGGTCGTGATTGATGTCTTCGTGAATTTTATTAAGATGCTCCTGATCTAAATCAACCAGCATAACACATGCCCCTTCCTGCAGAAACAATTTAGCCGTTGCCAATCCTATTCCACCGGCACCGCCGGTAATAATTGCGACTTTTCCTTTTAACCTGCTCATTGCTTTTGTTTTTAGGGACTAGATCTGTCATTTATACCTTGTCAAAATAGACCGGACATTTTCCCTGTGAAATGATCGGGATCAGACAAGCTCTATACTATCAAAATACCGGTGGTTTATCAGTATCAACTAATTCATTAATACTGTTTTTAGGTTACTAAGATGACAACCACATTAGGAGTGAATTCCGGGGGATAAGTTGGTAAACATGCGTGGTCATTGAATGACCGGAGTCATAGTTACCGAAGGGGCACTCTGCTATTTTAGAGTAAATCAATACAAACACTAATGAAGAAGCTCCTGATACCCACCGATTTCTCAGAAAACGCATGGAATGCAATTTTTAATGCTGTTAAATTCTATTCAGGAATTCCCTGCCAGATATATATCCTACACGCTTACGAGCCCGGCGCCATGAACAAAATGGGAAGAAAAACCCAGGCAAGGCTGGGGGTATTATATGACTCCCTGGCCCAACATTCTGAGCAAGAGTTGGGGAAGATCATTTCGTACCTGGAGGAACACCATGCCAATGACAAACATCAATTCCACACCCTTTCTGAGAAAGGCACCCTACGGGAAGTCGTTCAGGAAATTGTCCCCCGCCTTGGTATTAATACCTTAATCATGGGCACCCAGGGTGCTACAGGTGCCAAAGAAATATTCCTGGGCAGCAATACTGTTAAGGTTATTAAAGAACTTGATAATTACCCGATCCTGGTCATTCCTTCAGGATATAATTTCCAGCAGCTTAACACGGTAGTATTGCCCACGGATTACCTGAGACCTATAAAAAAATCGAATTTGTTGCCACTTACGGACCTGGCTGCAAACTGTAAATGTAAAATCCAGGTTCTATATGTGACGGATGAAGGTTTGCTCAGCGATAAACAGGAAGATCATAAGCAACTCCTGGGCGAGCACCTGTCTGCTTTTAGCCCAACATTTCATCAGGTAAAGCCCACCACCGATCTCTGGCAAGACATATCAGGTTATTGTGATTCTTCAGATGCCGAACTACTGGTAATGCCAAGGCACGAACATTCATTTTTAGAAAAGCTTATCCGGGAAGCGGTCGTAAAAAAGACTGCCTTTCATTCTACGATACCTGTATTATTCCTGGCGATCCGGGATTAGGTGAACACATTTTAAACACGCACTATCATGGCCAACAGGCATATTCTTTTACCAACTGATTTTTCAGAACATGCCCTGCATGCCATGCTATTTGCCATTAAACTGTTTGAACGGGAAAATTGTTGTTTCCATCTGTTAAACACCTTCCAGGTTAGTCCATCCGGTTTGGCTAGTAAAATGGCCGAAGCCAATGAAACCAGGTTATTCCAATCGCTCAGGGAGGAGTCCGAAGAAAACCTCAGGACCATGTTAGAGAGATTAAAGGATATTAAAGATAATGCCCTCCACTCCTTTAGGATTCATAGCAAAGCAGATTCTGTAGTCGGTGCTGTTGCCGGGTTATGCCGGGTAGAAGATATCAGCTATGTAATTATGGGGACCAGGGGATCCTCTGCCCTTAAAGAAGTGTTTATGGGTAGTACTACCGTTGCTATATTAAAATACATCAACTTTTGCCCGATTATCGCGGTGCCGGCAGAATCCTCCCTGGATTCGCCTTCCGCGATAGCGTTTGCCACAAATTTTGAACATGCCTATTCCGAGGAAGAACTACAACCCCTCCTCTTTTTAGCATCGCTCCGTTGCAGTTCCATCAGGGTTGTTCATGTATCCTCAACAACCGGGCTTAGCCAAGATCAGGCAGAAAACAAAAAAGTTCTAGGCAAATTCTTGAAGGCTTACCAATGCCATTTTGAAGAAATTCCGGCAACTAAAAAAATATCCGGGACGATAATGAACTGGGCTTACACTACTGATGAGATCGGCATGATCGCGATGGTCAGCTATCACCACAGTTTCCTTCAGAAACTCACTACGGAAAATATCATCAAAAAAGTGGCTTTTCATACCCGACTTCCGCTACTGATTTTTCCAATGCTGGAGATTGGCAACTAGACACATGAAACAGCCATATAAATACCCTCAAGAGGGCATTGATTAATAAGATTACTCCTACTATGGCCCCGTTCTAATAATAGTGCAGATGTTGATGCATACGGATAAATTTATTCAGTTTAAGTAAATATTCTACAACGGCGATTGACCTAGGTCATAGGGCGGCAAGCCTACGCGCTTTACATTGAATCTATGTATTGCAGCCATACCTAAACGCCATGACACTAGAGTTCACTAAGAACATCAGGCAATTTTTTATCGAAATAGGTGAACTCTCCTATTTTGCCGGGCGTTTCTTTCGTGAAGCCGTAAAACCTCCCTTCGAATTTAAGGAGTTACTGCGCCAGTGTTACCAGATGGGAAATCGATCCCTAGTATTGGTCCTGGTCACCAGCTTTATAATTGGACTTGTCCTGGATCTGCAATCGCGTCCTACGATGGAGCAATTCGGTGCTGTTTCAATGATGCCCAATATGGTGGGTATATCGATTGTCCGTGAGTTAGGACCTGTAATCACGGCATTAGTCTGCGCAGGACGAATCGCATCGGGTATAGGTGCCGAATTAGGTTCCATGCGGGTTACGGAACAGATCGATGCGATGGAAGTATCGGGCACCAATCCTTTTAAATACCTTGTCGTTACCCGGGTAATGGCCACTACCCTGATGTTACCTTTGCTAGTCATTCTTGGTGACGGACTCGCCCTTTACGGTTCTGCGCTTGTCGAATATTTTAAAGGTGCCGTTTCCTTCCAGCTCTATTTCACTACGGTTTTTGATGCCTTGTCTTACGGTGACCTCATCCCGGCCACCGCCAAAAGCTTCTTCTTTGGATTTGCCATAGGCCTGGTTGGCTGTTATAAAGGATATTACTGCAAAAAGGGAACGGCCGGGGTTGGAGTAGCTGCTAACACCGCGGTAGTTTTCACTTCCATGGTGCTGTTTGTGATTGACTTCGTCGCTGTTTTCATATCTGACATATTCTACGACTTATGAAAAGGGAAACACATAGTATCCGGACCAATGCGCAGGAAGACCTGGAAAGGGAAGTGATTATCGATATCAGGGATCTCTACAAAAGTTTTGGCAAAGTGCATGTCCTTAAAGGGTTCAACATGAAGCTCTATAAAGGAGAAAATCTCGTGGTGATGGGGAAATCCGGCTCTGGGAAATCCGTAATGATCAAATGCCTGATCGGGCTTATCAAACCTGATAGTGGTTACATTTCCGTAATGAACAATGAGATAAAAACGCTGAACAGGGAAACGCTGGATACCCTGCGTTCAGATATCGGTTTTTTATTCCAGGGAAGCGCACTATATGATTCTATGACGGTACGGGAAAACCTGGAATTTCCTATGCGCAGGCATAAAAAGAAATTAGGACCGTTGACGGATACCACACCTCTTGTCCTGGAAGCCCTGGAAAGTGTCGGATTGGCCGATGCCATTGACCTGATGCCCGCAGAGCTTTCTGGTGGTATGAAAAGACGGGTAGCTCTTGCCAGGACCTTGATCTTACAGCCAAAAATTATTCTCTATGACGAACCGACCAGTGGCCTGGATCCTATCACCTCCAAAGAAATTATAGAGCTGATGCTTAGAATCCAGGCAAAATACGGCACCTCTTCCCTGATTATAACACATGATGTGGATTGTGCCAGGGTAATTTCTGACCGTATGATATTACTGGTAGACGGCATTAATTATGCCGAGGGAACTTACGAGGATCTGATAACTTCTGCCGACCCTAAAGTAGAAGCATTCTTTAAAAAATAAATCATGGAAAAAACAGCCAAAGAAAAATTTCGACTCGGGATTTTTGTCGTTGCAGGAACCATCCTCATTGTCCTGGCGGCTTACCTGATCGGTAACCAGCAACACATTTTCGGAAACACATTCACCCTGCACACTACCTTCAAAAATGTAAATGGTTTGCAAAAAGGCAATAACGTGAGATATGCAGGGATCAATATCGGGACCGTAAAAGACATTGAAATGATCAATGACACAGCTATATCTGTAGCCATGCTGATCCAGAACAAGATGTTACCGCACATAAAAAAGAACGCCCTGGCAACCATAGGTTCTGATGGCCTGGTGGGAAGTATGATCATCAACATCGTTCCCGGCCAGGGTGAAGCCTCCCTTGTTAAGCCGGAAACTATGATATCGTCTTACAGCAGGGTAGCTACTGCGGATATGCTCAATACCCTGAGTGTAACCAATGAAAATGCAGCTTTACTCCTCCAGGACCTGTTGCGAATTTCTGGTTCTATGAATTCCAATACAGGGGCTATAGGGCGTTTACTAAATGAACCGGAAATGGCAGAAGATCTGCAGGAAACCCTTAGAAACCTGAGGCTGGCAAGTGAAAATACCGCGATGATGATGAAGGAGCTGGGTACGGTGATTGGAAAATACAATATCGAACAGAGTGTGGCAAGTACCGTGTTCAGTGATTCTATTGCCGGAGCTAAACTTCGGCTTACTATTGACCATCTAGAGAATTCTTCAGTTCATCTCCATTCCGTCGCCACCCAACTGGATGCCATGGTCGGAGAAATTAAAGAAGGTAAGGGCGCCATCAATTACCTTTCAACGGATACCGTCCTGGTCGGGCATCTGGAGCGTACTGTGCAAAACCTGGATCAGGGAATGTACCGGTTTAACCAGAATATGGAGGCATTGCAACACAACTTCCTGACCAGGGGTTATTTCCGGAAACTAGAGCGCAAAAAAGCGAAGTCTGAGAAATCCCGTGACTAAGGCATGCCAGGCCACTTCAAGAAATATGTCGATTATTACGGGATTGTAAATCGACCCCTTGTCACTTCTCCCTTTCTTCTCGCTCATCAAAAAATAAGGACGTCATACGATGCTTTACATCGTCATAGCGATCCAGGAATATGCGCGACTTTTTAGAGAGTCCGTCTTCCAGTATATAACTGAATGGTTCCGTGACCTCGAAAGTTCGGAGAACTTCTTTACTGATCGCCAGTACCGGTAAGGCGAGAATCATACCCGAAATACCCCACATTACTCCTCCAAGGAATAATCCCAAAATGATAAAAAGCGGGTTTATTTTTATACTAGGTCCCATTACATTAGGAGATATCAGGTTGCCTTCTATCTGTTGTACCAATATATAGAGCCCAATAACCGCCCAGGGCTGCCATAAACTATCAGAGACCATCAGCATATACACAAAAGGCAAAATTCCGCCAACAGTGGTCCCCAGGTATGGAATGATCTCCAGGAAACCGGCCAGGAATCCCCAGAAATAGGCGTACGGAACTCCGATCAGCCAAAGACCGGAACCAATCAGAAAACCGAGGATTATAATTATTATCCCCTGCCCTATCATGTATCTTTTTGTTAAGGCCTGCAGTTTTATGAATAATTGTTCCAAGGATTTTCTGTTCTTTGGGCTAGCCTGCGCGAGCAGGTAATTCTTAAACGAAGTTCTGTAGAGTAACATGAAATAGGTGATCAGAATGATGAGTACGGCATTGGCGATCACAATGGTACCCGACTCAAAACTTTCCCTGATCAGCTCTAAAGGAACATCGAACACCCCTATGACATTTTCAGAAATCCAGTCTGAAGAAGTACGTGGATCTAAATTGAATTTTTGATCCAGCCAGTCCATCCAGCCAGTGGTTACTTCAATTACTTTTGGACGAACGGAGGGAAGGTCTCCGAATAAGATCCTGGACTGATTAAAAAAGAATAATATCAATGCAACCAAGGGTACCACGGCGACCAGGTAAGCGAAAAGGATGGATGGGATTTTTCTGCGCAGGTAACGTTCAAAGAACGATACTACAGGTTTTAGCATCAGGGCAAAAAAAAACTAAATAACATGGGCACCCATACCACCTTGGCAGCAATAAGGATATAGAAAATTAAACTTACCGATGCTAAAAAATAAAATATATGGGGAAGATTTACCGTATACTTTTTCATAAAACAATTATATCGATGATATCCCCGCGGAGATGGGTTTTTAAAATTCGGTCTAAACCGCCGTACTGATTAACACTATTTGTATAGCCTGACAAAACTTTTAATCGACTAATATATTTACAATCAGACTACTTATTTCCATTACCTGACTTATGAAGCAGCCCGCTTATGCAAAGGATTCTTTTCCTTTGACTGAGCAGGCGACCGGAGTAATTTTGCTGTGATATTCTTAATTGCCAGGGTGACCAACATCATCTTGAGCATCTGTAAAAGATCGCTCTTTATATTAGGCACAAAGTTGTTCTTGGTCTTGTTTAGTTGCAGTTTAATGCGCTCCCTATAAATATCTCGTTTTAACTTCAAAACCTGAAGGTGTTCATCAATTTCATCTAAAGAGGAGTAGCTTCTTTTCATCACTCAAAATAATACCTGGAAAAAGTGCGTAATAAAGAGGAGTTGATCCTGTTCCGTCCCCAATAGCATAAATACGTAACAAACAGCAATATCCCTCCTACAACCAAAAACCCCTGGTAATATTCACCTAAGGCTTGGCCAATAGCAACTGCCGCAGCAATAGAGAGAATCAACAAACTAATAATGGTTACCACTCCAACCAGTAACCACTGGACAGACGAGGTAACCATTCCCGTAATGACCTTAAAGACTTTTAGTTGCAGATAGGCTTCGCTCTCTTCAAAATACGAATGTACATCGGAGTGTACATCCTCGAGATCATTTTTGATTCCTTGAAGCATCACGGATATCTATTTCTGAAGCTGAGCGTTCTTCTTTCTTAAGTCCTCGAGTTTACGCTCCAGTGTCTCAATAATGTCATCGGCCTTATAGCTCATCTGGCTGATAGTTTCATCCAACCTACGTTCAAAGGTCTCCCTTTGCTGGTTAGCCGTTTTGGTAAGCTCGTCTTTAGCATGCGAAATACGTTCCGCAAGGTCATGACTGGTATCCTCAACTTTCTTTTTAATTTTTTTCCGTGTTGCCGCTCCTTCATCCGGTGCATATAAAATTCCTATCCCTGCACCGATGACTGCTCCTGTTAGGAGAGCTAATACAATGTTTCCTCCTTCGTTTGACATGATCATTTGTTTAAATTAATACTACGTTGAAACCTCCAATGTATCTTAGAAAAGTCTTGATTAAAATGACGATAATCAGCTTCGATAAACATTAGGGTCATTATGCCTGTAATATAGGTCCCGAGGAGCGATGCCCTGAAAAGGGTATCTGAATGAAATTCAGTAACTATATAGACGCAGTGACAATAGGATCAGAAATCCCCTTATTTGTTTCGAAGTACATTTGCCCAGTTGTAAACAGACTGCACAAGATTTTTATTACTGGCTAACAGGGCATGCTCCAGGTTCCCTGTTTCCTGTAAAATAGCTACGGCGTAGGAAAGTCCTATGGACTTCTGATTTTCAATGCTGATATTAAGTGCCCCACAAAATGCCGCGACAGGAATACCGAATTTTTTAGCTGAAGTGATAACACCACTGATTGTCTTTCCCGCCAGGGTCTGTTCATCCAGTTTACCTTCCCCGGTGATAATCCAGTCTGCATCCCTGAGTTTTTCATCAAATCCTGCCAAATCCTTGATCAGACCTATACCCGACTCCAATTCGGCATCAAGGAAGACCAAAGATGCTCCTCCTACCCCTCCTGCTGCGCCGGAACCTGATATTTCCTGTACATCGATATCGAAACTTGTTTTAAGCACTGAAGCAAAATTGCGGAGACCCTTGTCTAACAACTCGATCTCTTCTTCAGAGGCCCCTTTCTGAGCGGCATAGACATGAGCTGCCCCATGTGGTCCATAAAAGTCATTACTGACATCACAAGCCACCTTGATCGACACCGATTTAAACCTGGAATCAACGGAAGAAGTATCAATTCTAAACACACGGTCCAGATTGATCCCGATCGGGGCGAGTTCCCGGTCATTCATATCCAGGAATCGGTATCCCAGGGCCGTAGCCATGCCCATCCCACCATCGTTGGTCGCACTGCCACCAATCCCAAGGATTATTTTGTTCGCCCCTTTATCCATGGCATCCACGAGAAGTTCTCCTGTACCTATAGTCGTAGTTTGAAGGCAATCCTTCTCACTTTCCTCCAGCAATTTCAGCCCGGAGGCTTCTGCCATCTCTATAAAAGCCGTTTTAGATTCTGTGGAGTACAGGTAAGACGCCTTTACTGGCCTGCCAAACGGATCCTTGACGGTAATAAATACCTTGTCACCTTTTAAGTAATGTTTGACGACCTCAATGGTGCCATCTCCCCCATCTGCGAGAGGAAGCTTCACTACCTCTGCATCTTCAAATACGAGTCGGATTCCCTTTTCCACCGCATCACAGATCTGGAATGCGGTCAGGGAGCCCTTGTATTTATCCGGTGCTATTACGAATTTCATGGGCGGCAATTTATAGACATGACTTAACAATGATACAGAATTATACATTAAGTCGAAGTTCTAACCACTTGTCTTTCCTCCATGCCGGTGGTATAGCTAGACCTCCTCAGGCGCACCTATCTGATTGTGAACAAGGAAGATGTCTCCGGGTCATTTCAACATATTTATTGTATTCCTCACCTCAAGATGATACCATCTGATAATTCTGATTTAGGATGTAGCAGGGGGTATTCTTAGACCCCTCCCCGTTCTTAAGGTATACCGCTTCACTGCAAAAAACCAGCAGAGACATGTTTAAAAAAGAAAATACAATTATTGCGTGTTTATTGCAGTAGGACACTTTAATTTGAAAGTGGGGCAGGGTTAATGCTGCCCCAGGCGGTGTTTTATATCCGCTATTTATCCGACCTTGCTGCCATGACAGTCAAATATTAAGAAGAGTAAATGGCAAATCCGAAGATCATAATAGCAAGCGTGCTCAAGTGCAGAACGAAATTTATGGTGAGTTGACCTATGTATTGTAAATATGGTTCGTAAACTAATACTTATGTTCTTGTAAAATTTTATGGGATGTGAATAAAAATAGTGGACTCCTCTTAACCGTAAAAATGATTATATCCTTCCCTCGCTCTCAAGCAAGAAGCTGATCACAAATTAAAAACAATCAGTTCACTGGGATATAGATGTGAAAAGTAGATCCTACTTCAACTTTACTTTGCACTGAAATATGACCATTGTGATTGTCCACAATTTTCTTGACAATCGTTAACCCCACCCCGGAACCCGGATATTTATTTTTGCCATGTAGCCTTTGGAACACCCCAAATACCCTATCACTATATTCTTCAGCAAATCCAATTCCCTCATCCCGGAATGTAATGTGACAGTATGTTGTTTTCGGCTCTAATTCGACCTTTTCCAATCCTTTACCGGTGTCAAATTCACTTTTAATCCGTAACCGGGGGCGAATTCCGGATTTTGAAAATTTTAATGCATTCCCGATCAGGTTGTGTACAAGTTGACGAAATTGGTATTGAAATATTTTCAATTTACCAAGGTCTCCGACTTCAATAATAGCATCCTTTTCAGTGATGGTTTCGCTGAATTCCTGTATTATATCCTCTACGATATCATTTAAGTTGATATACTCTCGGTCGTCCTCATTGAAGTTCACTCGTGAATACGATAATAAATCACGGATGAGATCTTGCATTTTCCTGGCTGCATTATGCATTCGATTAAATTGGTCCCTGCCTTTTTCGGAGAGCCGGTTATATTCTAATTCAATAATCCTGTCCGCATATAACTGGATTTTCCTCAAGGGTTCCTGAAGGTCATGACTAGCTATATAATTAAAAGACTCCAGTTCTTTATTCATATGCTCTAGCTCTTCATTGTTCTTCCTAAGAATCTCTTCAGCCTTTTTCCTTTCCGTGATATCCATATATGACGTCACGGTAAAACGTTTGGAATTGATATGTATAACTTCGAACGAAATAATTGCAGGGAAATTGGTGCCATCTTTCCTGGTATATTTCACTTCAAAATCATTCATGGCATCAGTTTCCTTCAGTCGCAGTAATAACTTTTCCGTCTCATTTACCGTTAACGCCTTAATTTCTTCTAGCTTACGTATTTCGTCCAAATGGCTAAAGATATAGGCTACAACTCTTTCATATTCAGCGCTATCAAACAATATTTCATTGACATTTTGTCCAATAATTTCTTCTTTAGAATAGCCGAATAAAGAGCAAAACAAATTATTTACGTAGGTGATCTTATTGGTCTTTAATTCTGCAAGGGATAAAGGTACCGGGTTGTGATCAAAAATTTTATAAAAGCGTTCTTCGCTCTCTAATAACTCGGCTTCCTTTCTTTTTTGTTCGGTTACATCCTGACCGGTTCCGGTCATTTTAACTGTTCTTCCTTTAGAATCTGTGAATACTTTACCGGTAGCACTGAGGATCCGTATACTTCCATCGGAGTGAATCACCCTGTGGTGGAAAGCGAATGGTTGAAGATCTTTAAACGCCTTTTCTACAATTCCATTTACGTTGTCCCTGTCGTCAGGATGGATTCGCTCTAAAAAAGAATTATAGTCTATTTCAATTTCTTGGGGCACTAAACCGTATATCCTGTAGAGTTCATCGGACCAATCCACTTTATTCGTACTTACATCCCATTCCCAACTACCAATATGTGCTAATTTTTGTGCTTCAATAAGCTGATTGGATTTGTTCCTTATAATCTCTTCCGTCTTACTCCTCTGACTTATATCTCGAATAAAACCAATAAATATTTCACCCCCATCTCTTTCTGTGACTGATATCTTTAATTCTATTGGAATTTCTTCACCGCTTTTTTTTACCGCTGATACTTCTACCAGTTTATTGAGAACCTGTCCTTGACCGGATTCTAAATAATTAGCCATTCCAGTATTATGCCGTTGGGCATAGCGATCAGGAATGATGGTTTCTGTCAGGGTTTTACCCATTACTTCTTTCTCCTTCCATCCAAATATGTTTTCTGCCTCAGGGTTCCAGCTTATTATCCGGCCCAGGGAATTGATAGAAACAACTGCATCCGGAGCGAACTGGAGGATATCCTCCTTCTGACTTTCGCTCTTCAACAATATTGCCTCTAAGACTTCAGAGTATTTCTTCTGCTCGTTGATATCCGTAATTGATCCGAACCAATGTAAAACCTTTCCATATTCATCACGAACCGGGAATACGCAAGTGAGAAAGGTTCGGAATTTCTGGTTGGCCCCTTTTATAGGGAAAATCATTTCAAAAGGCTCTCCAAGCTCAATCGACCTTTCCCAATTTTCTATTACCGCGGGTAAGTGTTCAGGATCATGAACAGACTTCCATCCACATCCGGCCATCTCTTCATGAGTAGTCCCGGTATAATCATACCAGTACTGATTATACCAGTAAATTGACCCATCAGGATGTGCCATCCAAGCTAAGTTGGGAATACTGTTCGCAAGAGTAGTAAATTGCTTGGCATTTTCAGCAATTTTCTTACGTTCCTCAAACTGTGTAGTGATATCAATTAAAGTGTTCACAGCTCCTAAAATCTTACCTTGCTGTGAATATCGCAATTGTGGATTGGGAATGACGTATCGCCTTAGCCCTTTGTGATTTTCGATGAGTACGACGGAATTATCTATCCGCTCTTCTTTTACAGCAATCGCCATAGCGGAAGATTCTGCATCAATAGGGTTACCACTCAGATCCAATATTTTTAAAGCCCCACACCATCGATCTTTTCCCAATACCGGTTGTTTACCCCATAAAGTGGCAGCAGCTTTATTATAAAACTCGATATATCCCTGAGAATCGCATCCATAAATTGCTACAGGCAAATTATAGATAAGTTCATCCCTTTCTAGTTCTATTTCACTTTTCATCCTGTAGGTCAAGATTGTTTAAGGTAATAAGAATTTCTATGATAATTGCAGTAATAATTCGTAAATAACATTTATGAATATTTCCTATGACCTTGATATAGAGCGAATTTTCCTGAAATTATAACTGTATGAAATTTTCCACCATTTGAGAGAGACTAAAGCTGTACTTTAAATATGTAAATACAGATGTATACATATACATAGAGGTTGTAGAAACGCTTATGGATTTTAAGAATCGCGTCTTTATCACATAATCATTTTTTGTTGTAATGCAAGCTTCCGTCAGGGGCGTGTTACAAAATCCCGAGGCGGGGTTATGAGTCCACAGTGACTATCTGCAGGCGTCTTACTAGATTAGAGTAGCAATACAGATAGTGCATGTCTTAATCTGGAAGTAATGCTGTCTTAAATAACCGATGGAAATCACATTCTTGCTTGAACCTAAAACTTCGAACTACCACGTTTACCTCAACGAGTTGGTAGAAATCTACACCATTTAATAATTAGAATTACGAGGAATCTTGCATTACAAATATGGGTTATTGGAAAGGGGTATCTTAGACCCCTCCCCGTTCTTAAGGTATACCGCATCACTGCAATAAACCAGCAGATGCATGCTTAAACAAGAAAAATCGATCAGTGCATGTTTATTGCAGTGAGACATTTTAATTTATGAGTGGGGCGGGGTTTTAAAGCCCCCAGAGATTAGCTGTACTCCGCTTAAAGAATTTGATCAACTATTCAGATGGTGCATGTATAGATATGAGAGTGATGCACTCTTAAATAATCGAAGCGAACCTCAAACTCTGAGGGACATCTTTTCACTCGAACCTCAATCCTCAAACCTCGAACCACCAGGATTACACCTCCGGTGTGATCCTATTATGGGTTGTTGCTCAACAATAGCCACAAAGCTTCGCTTTGTCATTTTTTGTTTTACGCAACTTATGAAAGCAAGCTTTGCTCATTGCTTGAAAACAAAAAAGCCAGACAAGAATGTCTGGCTTTTATTGGTCGGGGTGGCAGGATTCGAACCTGCGACCTCCTGCTCCCAAAGCAGGCGCGATAACCGGGCTACGCTACACCCCGAGGTGTTGTCTTAGAGGAATCATTCCCGGTGGTATCCTCAACTTATTGCGGAGAGACTGGGACTCGAACCCAGGCGACACTTGCGCGTCGACAGATTAGCAATCTGCTCCGTTACCACTCCGGCACCTCTCCAATATTTTAAGCAAATGAACGCTGGTAAAATATCCGCCCTGCAATTGAGTATCTCTAACTGTCAAAGCGGCTGCAAATGTAATTCTTCATATCTAGGGAAACAACTTTTTTGTAATTTTTTTGCCCCTAAATTCACAAAAATCTGTTACTCAGGATACTCTACCCTGAGGTGATAAATATTGGTCAACTTCTGTTTCAGAACTTTCTTAACGGTTTCAATTTCCTTGAAAGTGATATTGGCGTTCAGGAACTGGTTAGCCTGCATCTGCCCATTGATGATCTTATCTACAAATTCATCGATAACCCGGTAAGATGGGTTCTTCAGACTTTTTGAAGCGGCTTCCACAGAATCGGCCATCATCAGTATCGCCGTTTCCTTAGAGAAAGGTATGGGCCCGGGGTACCTGAAATCCTCATCCTCCACGAAATCCTCCTTCTCCTGCTGCTTCTTATAAAAATAAAATACCAGGGTTGTACCGTGATGCGTCCTGATAAAATCGATCACCCGGTCCGGCACCTTGTTCCTCCTGGCTATTTCTATTCCCTCTATCACATGGTTGATGATGATCCTAGCACTTTCTTTTGGAGGCAGGTCGTTATGCGGGTTAACATTGGTCACCTGGTTTTCCGTAAAATAAGTGGGGTTGTTCATCTTACCGATGTCGTGGTACAAGGCCCCTACCCTTACCAGCATAGCATTGGCTCCAATCTCGTTGGCCGCTGCCTCTGCCAGGTTGGCTACCTGCAAAGAGTGATGAAATGTTCCCGGTGCCTTGTTAGAAAGCTCTTTCAGTAACCTGGCATTGGTATCAGACAATTCGAGTAAGGAAACATCCGAAACCATGCCAAATATCTTTTCATACACATAGATCAACGGTTGTGCAAACAAGGTGATCATACCATTAAGCAGGAAGTAAGCAAAAGTGTACCAGTATATGGTCTCTATGGTTCCCTCCTGTATCACATGGAAGGCAAAATATCCAATAATATAGATCAGAGTGATCTGCCCCACCGAGATAAACAGGTTAGCGCGCTTATACAGCTCAGAGACGGTTAATATGGTCACGATACCCGCGATGATCTGCAGGAAGATATACTCAAAACTATTGGGCACTACAAACCCCAGGATCAGTACCGTCAGTACATGTACAAACAACCCTAGTCGGGCATCAAAAAAGGTTTTGAGGATCAGGGGTAAAATACAGAGTGGCACCACAAATACGTAGGTCTCATCGTACTTGACCACCAGGGTGGTAATAAATACCATCACCAGGATATTAAAGAAAATAAAGGTGACCCTCTTATTATTGTCGTAAATATCCGGCCTGTACTTTTTGATGAACAACAACAACATCATCAAGACCAGGGCCACCAGGATAAAATACCCGAACAGGATGATATAATAATTGTTCTCCGTCCACAGCTCGGATTCATACTCGTCTTTCAGAGACTGCAGTATGTTGAGGTTTTCAGCCTCTACCACCTCCCCTTTGGCGATGATGAGCTTTCCTTCATCCACGGTACCCCGGGTATAGGAGATCTTAGCGAGTTCGGCTTGCAATTCCTTGTTAGAGAGTTCCGGGTCATGAACAACATTGGGCTCCAGGATGTCAAAGAAAAGCTGTTGAAAAGGTTTCTGAAGCTGCTCCAGCCCCTTTGCTTCCAGCACACTGTCTACGACCTCATCAACCTGGCTCATACGATAGAGCTGGGATCTTTCAATTTGGCTGGCCTCATTTCCGCGGATCAGGTAAATACTCCCGCTTTTACCGGTATTACCATCATTTTTTAAAATCCCCCTGGAATAAATTTTATTAAGTATGGAGCTCCCAACAGAGTCCAGCATTGCTACCTCCCTTTCAGAATAGCGATCTGCCGGAAAAGACGAGCCAATATTAGACCGATAAGCCTTCCTGACCTTTTCAACTATACGTTCATTATAATCGTAATAATCTGCCTGTTTTGCAGCAATGGCATTTCGCTCTGCACTGATCTCATCTTCCGATTTCTTAATAGAAAAATCGAAAGGAGCATAGAGGTTATCGTATTGCCACGGTTTGCCTTTTTGAAATTCGTATTTAAACTGCCCTCCTTTTGGGAAGAAAAAAACTATCAGACACAGGGTAACCAGGTACAGAAAGTATTTATAGATGTGGGACTGTTTTTTGTAAATCGTGTCCAAGGTATTTCCCATAAGGCCTGCTATCTAGTCGTAAAAATAGAAAATAATAAAATGAACAAATACCTTTTGAATCGATATCCCTCAACATTGCTCCATAATTTCTTATTTTCGCCACAGAAAGATAGCTGTCATTTCTACCGGCTCTTTAGCCTGTGCCGGATGCCTCAAAAAATGGCATCCGATTAGCGACAGCCTTGAACATTAATTCAAAAATCCAAAAATGAAAGAGGTAGTTATAGTATCCGCAGTCCGCACACCCATAGGAAGTTTTATGGGCTCATTATCCACTGTTCCGGCCACCCGGCTTGGTGCAATCGCCATAAAAGGGGCCCTGGATAAGATCGGTCTTGAACCAAGTATGGTTGAAGAAGTTCTAATGGGCAATGTTGTACAGGCAGGGAATGGCCAGGCTCCTGCAAGACAGGCGGCCATCTATGCCGGGATACCAGACACTGTACCTTGTACCACGGTTAATAAAGTATGTGCATCCGGGATGAAAACAGTGATGCAGGCAGCTCAGTCCATAGCCCTTGGAGATACTTCAATCGTGGTTGCGGGTGGAATGGAAAATATGAGCCAGATTCCCCATTACGTTCATATGCGAAACGGACAGAAATTTGGACCGGCCACCCTGGAAGACGGGATGCAGAAAGACGGACTCGTAGACGTATACGAACAACAAGCTATGGGTGTTTGTGCCGATGCTTGTGCTGTTGAGCATAACTTCAGCCGTGAAGACCAGGACGCCTACGCCATACAATCATATAATCGTTCGGCCGAAGCATGGAAGTCGGGTAAATTCAAGGATGAAGTAGTTCCCGTAGAAGTACCTCAGCGCCGTGGTGAACCTGTGATCTTTTCAGAGGATGAAGAGTACAAGAATGTGAAAATGGAAAAGATACCACAACTGCGTCCGGCATTCAGTAAAGACGGAACGGTCACCGCAGCCAATGCATCAACCATTAACGATGGTGCTGCCGCCCTGGTATTGATGAGTGCTGAAAAAGCTAAGGAGCTTGGATTAACTCCACTGGCCAAAATCAGGGGCTTTGCCGATGCTGCACAGGAACCAAAATGGTTCACAACCGCTCCTTCTAAAGCCCTTCCTAAAGCTCTGGCAAAAGCCGGGGTAAAGCAGGATGAAGTAGATTTCTTCGAGTTTAATGAAGCGTTTGCCGTGGTAGGATTGGCCAACATGAAATTACTTGGTTTGGATAATGATAAGGTAAACGTTAACGGAGGTGCGGTCTCCCTTGGACACCCCCTTGGATGTTCCGGAGCCCGGATTATCGTCACCTTATTAGGCGTATTAAATCAGAATAATGCTAAATTAGGAGCTGCAGCCATTTGCAATGGTGGCGGTGGAGCATCCGCGATAGTATTAGAACGAATTTAAACTCATTCACTTTATAAATTATGCCTTACGGTATTGCCCATCTCAGTGTTGTGCCTGTACGCAACCAGGCCGAGGACGCTGCTGAAATGTGCACCCAGCTATTATATGGGGAGCATTTCCGGATCCTTGAGAAACGCAAGTTCTGGAGCAGGATACGTGTGGCATATGACCGGACCGAAGGCTGGATATCCAATACCCAGTACCAGGAGATTTCCGAAGAAGAATATACCGAGATAGAAAGGGGAGAAAAGAATCACTATGCATCAGACCTGGTGTCTTACGCAAGTGCTGAAAACCATTCTCTTATCCCCCTTCTCTTGGGTTCTTCTGTAGGTCACCTTCACCTTATCGGCCAACAATTTGAAGGTTCTTACGCCAATGGCACCCGGGGAAAGTCCCAGCTTGTAGATACGGCCCTCATGTACTTGAATGCGCCTTTTGTTTCCGGAGGTAAAACACCTTTCGGGATTGACAGCGCCGGCCTTACCCAAATGGTCTATAAGATTAATGGCTACAACCTCTTACGCGATGCAGCAGGGCAGGCCAAACAAGGGGAAGCTTTAAGTTTCATTGAAGAGAGCGAAGAGGGTGATCTCGCCTTTTTTGACAACAATGAAGGGATCATAGATCATGTGGGGATTATCATGAGAGATAATTACATTATACACGCCCACGGTAAAGTGCGGATAGACCGGATAGACCACACCGGCATATTCAATGCAGAACAGGGCAGGTATTCCCATCCTCTCAGAGTCATAAAAAAGATTGCATAAAAAAACCCCTATGAAAATCATAGGGGTCTTTTTTTATCATTTTAAGAGTGACTACTCACCTAAGAGTTTCTTTACCCTCATGAAGTTTTCATTATCTCCCAAAGCACCGTAGATGTTCTTAAGCTGTGTAAGAATACTTTGGTTATCAGGGTTATTCTTAAGGGCATCTTCAAGAATAGTGGCTCCTTCACGGAAAAGACTATCTTTCTTTTCCTTCAGTTCCTCGTATTTTGCGATGTCCGCCTTAGAATTCCCAAGACTGTTCATATCATCGATAAGGCTGTTCCCTTCATTCACATAGCTGGTAGAAAGGTTCAACTGTGCGTTGATATAATTAGGATTGATCTCTAATGCCTTCTTATAAGCTTCACGTGCAGCTTCAAGATTTCCCTGCTCCATGTTAATGACCCCGATGTTGTACTGCAAATCCGGGTTATCAGGTGCCATATCTGAGGCCTCTGACATCAGTTCCTTAAACTTCTCTTTATCACCTAACTTGTAGTACAGGTTAGCTTCATTAAGAATCAGGTTCACATCGTCCGGATACTCCGCACGGGCTACTTCGTAGGCTTCAAGAGCTTTATCATCCTGGCCTAACTGGGTATAGATAAGCGCCATATTCTTAACGATCTCAGCTTTCTTAGAAGGAGTTTTTTCTTCTATAGGATCTTTATAAGAACCGGATTTCACCATCAGGTCGCGCTGCAATTTCTCCATCTCCTCTACTTCACCGGTCTCAACGTTTGTAGCCTTATAAACCGTAGCACTTCCATCGTATTCAAGGTCCTTAAGTTCTTTGTAATACCCCAGAGCTTTCTCGTAAAGGCCTCCGTTAACAGCACTACTCGCTGCGTAGTACAGGTATACCGTATCTGCAGGACTCAACTTGTAGCTCATATAAAGTTTAGATGCTGCATCTTCAAAATTCTCGGCTTTGTTATCCTCTACTGCAGAATTTACTAAGTCTGCAGTCATATTGCCCATTGCCTGTTTTGCATCTTCGGAGTATTTATCCTTTCCGGATTTCTCCTCTACGCTCAGCACATTTTTAAATGAAGAAACTGCTTCTTCAAAAGCGCTGTCATCTCCTTTTTTAGCAAGATCGGCATACACCATCCCGCGAACATAATAATATTGAGCCTGTAACTTCTCGTCCATGTCGCCCATCATTCCTGCAGCAGCTTCTAGGCTAGCCTTAGCTTCCATGGCATTACCGTCATCCAGGGCTTTTTCAGCATCCCTAACTTCGGATTTTTGTGAAAAACCGACTATAGTAAAGGTCATAGCCGATATAAGTAACATTTTCGTCTTCATGATTAATCTAATTTCTGTTTAGTGTTTATTCTTCTTAGTATTTAATCCTCTTTTGTTTCAGTGGATTCCTCATCACTTTTATCAAGAGCCGTGCCATTCTCTGGTTCAACCTCAATATCCATGATTCCGGCTTCGTCAAGATCATCCTCGTCTTTCATCACCTTCGCTACTGCAGCGATCGAGTCGTCATCCCTCATTTTGATCAGACGGACACCCTGGGTTGCTCTACCCATGGTTCTCAATTCGTCTACACTCATTCGTATGGCGATCCCGGATTTGTTGATGATCATCAGGTCGTCCAGGTCAGAAACGTTTTTGATCGCGACCAGTTCCCCGGTCTTATCGGTAATGGAAATGGTCTTCACCCCTTTTCCACCACGATTGGTGATCCTGTAATCTTCTATACTGGATCGTTTACCGTATCCATTCTCGGAGACAACGAGTATCTCTTCTTCAAAGTTATTAACAGCCACCATTCCGATCACTTCATCGTCATCATTGGAAAGGGTAATACCCCGCACCCCGGATGCACCTCTTCCCATTGGCCTGGTCTTGCTCTCTTCAAATCGAATAGCCTTACCTGACTTCAGTCCAAGGAATATCTGGCTGGTTCCTGTGGTTAATTTTGCTTCCAGTAATTCATCGCCTTCGCGAATACTGATCGCAATGATGCCATTTTGTCGTGGCCTTGAATACTGTTCTAATGGAGTTTTCTTCACCGAACCTTTCTTGGTGGCCATGATCACAAAATGATTGTTCACATACTCCTCGTCCTTGAGATCGCGGACACAGATAAAGGCCTTAACCTTGTCGTCCTGTTCTATGTTGATCAGGTTCTGTATCGCTCGTCCTTTAGACGTCCTGCTTCCTTCAGGGATTTCGTAAACCCGCATCCAGAAACACTTCCCGTTCTGGGTAAAGAAGAGCATGTATTGGTGATTGGTACTGACAAACAAGTGCTCCAGGAAGTCTTCGTTACGGGTAGAGGATGCCTTCTGGCCTACTCCTCCCCTGTTCTGAGTCCTGTATGCAGTGAGCGGTGTTCTTTTAATATAACCCGCATGGGAAATAGTGATCACTACCTGCTCATCAGGGATCATATCCTCTATACTGAGGTCTCCACCGGATAAGTTGATCTCTGATCGACGAAGATCCCCGTATTTATCTTTGATCTCCAGGAGTTCATCCTTGATGATCTGCATTCTCCTGTCTTTCTTTTCCAGGATGTCTTTCAGGTCTGCAATAGTCTTGATGATCTCATCATACTCAGACCTCAGCTTGTCCTGTTCCAGTCCAGTAAGCTGGCGTAATCGCATTTCTACGATAGCCTTGGCCTGAACCTCGGTAAGCTTAAATCGCTCCATCAGGTTCTCCCTGGCCTCATCGGCATTAGAGGACCCCCTGATGATTGCGATCACCTCGTCTATATTATCAGAAGCAATGATCAGCCCTTCCAGGATATGAGCCCTGTCTTCTGCCTTTTTCAATTCGTACTTAGTACGACGTACCACTACTTCATGACGATGCTCTACGAAATGGTGAATTATTTCTTTAACATTCAACAACTTAGGCCTTCCATTGACCAGTGCAATATTGTTTACACTGAAAGACGACTGCAGGGCCGTATACTTATAAAGGGTATTGAGAACAATGTTAGGAATAGCATCTCTCTTTAACACGTATACGATACGCATACCGTTCCGGTCAGATTCGTCCCGGATGGTAGAGATCCCTTCAATTTTCTTATCGTTGATCAGGTCGGCCGTTTTCTTGATCATATCGGCCTTATTTACCTGGTAAGGTATTTCGGTAACAATGATGCTCTCCTTACCCTGAACCTCTTCAATATTAGCACGTGCACGCATTACAACCCGTCCCTTCCCGGTATGGAAAGCTTCTTTAACTCCGTCATAACCGTAAATGATCCCCCCAGTAGGGAAATCCGGTGCTTTAATGTGCTGTATGATCTCGTCGATCTCTATATCGTTATTTTCGATATAGGCTACCGTTCCGTCAACGACTTCCGCTAAGTTGTGAGGAGGCATATTTGTCGCCATACCCACGGCGATCCCGGAAGCACCGTTAACCAATAGGTTCGGTACCTTGGTCGGTAATACGGTTGGCTCTAAGAGCGTATCGTCAAAGTTGAGTTGGTGGTCTACGGTATCTTTATCGATATCCGCCAGCATCTCGTCCGCGATCTTCCGCATCCTGGCTTCCGTGTAACGCATGGCTGCAGGACTGTCGCCATCTACAGAACCAAAGTTACCCTGGCCGTCGATAAGCATGTAACGAAGACTCCATTCCTGGGCCATCCTTACCATGGTATCATATACCGAAGTATCCCCGTGCGGGTGATATTTACCCAGCACTTCCCCGACGATACGGGCCGACTTTTTATGGGCGGTGTTTGAACGAACACCTAATTCATGCATTCCAAATAGCACCCGCCTGTGGACGGGTTTGAGACCGTCCCTGACATCTGGCAGGGCTCGTGACACAATGACCGACATTGAATAATCAATGTAGGCAGATTTCATCTCATCTTCAATGTTAATAGGAATCAGTTTTTCTCCCTCTGCCATAAAAAATTCTTATTGCATTAATTGTATTAAAAATAGCACGCCAATATACGTAAAAACATTAGGTAGAGTGCATAGAATATGGAGTTTTTTGCATTGTTTATCAACAGAAAACCCCCTGGTTTTAGTTAATAAATCTGATGTTAATTATTTTGTAAATCTTTGAAATTTTCGTCATTTAGACATAGTTTATCGAATATAGGTACGGTATTTGACGTTCTTATAGTAAGATTCACTAATTTTAATGAAGATAAGGAAAGCGTATGGATGATAATTTTTCACCCCGGGTAAAGGATGTAATTGCTTACAGCAAAGAAGAAGCTTTAAGGCTAGGTCACGATTTTATTGGGACTGAACACCTTATGCTTGGACTTTTACGAGATGGAAACGGTAAAGCGATCAGTATTTTAGATGCCCTGGATGTAGATCTCGATCATCTGAGACGAAAAGTGGAGATCCTGAGCCCGGCAAATCCTAATGCCGGTACCGCTCATAAGGACAAAAAGAATCTTCACCTGACAAGACAGGCAGAACGCGCCCTGAAGACGACATTCCTGGAAGCTAAACTTTTCCAGAGCTCATCAATCAATACTGCACACCTGCTACTGTGTATACTGCGCAATGAAAACGACCCTACCACTAAATTGCTTCATAAGCTCAAAGTGGATTACGATGGAGTAAAAGACCAATTTAAATCTATGATCACAAGCGACGACGATTACCTGGAATCTCCAACTTCCGAGTTCCCCAGCGATTCTGACGAACCGTCTGAAGGAAAAGAGAGCAATTTTGGTTCTGCTTCTGCCCAAAAAGGCAGCAAAAAATCTAAAACTCCTGTACTGGATAATTTTGGAAGAGACCTGACCCAATTAGCGGAAGAAAACAAACTGGACCCGGTTGTTGGTCGTGAAAAAGAAATAGAAAGGGTCTCCCAGATCCTCAGCCGTCGTAAAAAGAACAATCCCCTGCTTATCGGGGAACCCGGTGTAGGTAAGAGTGCCATCGCCGAAGGCCTTGCTCTCAGAATTATCAACAAAAAGGTTTCTCGAATCCTTTACAATAAAAGGGTAGTCACCCTGGACTTGGCTTCACTTGTAGCCGGTACCAAGTACCGTGGACAATTTGAAGAAAGGATGAAGGCAGTGATGAACGAGCTGGAAAAGAATGACGATGTCATCCTGTTTATCGACGAGATACACACCATTGTAGGTGCAGGCGGAGCGACAGGCAGCCTGGATGCATCCAATATGTTTAAACCGGCTCTCGCCAGGGGTGAGATCCAATGTATTGGTGCCACCACCCTGGATGAATACAGGCAGTATATTGAAAAGGACGGAGCTCTTGAAAGAAGGTTCCAAAAAGTTATGGTAGAACCTACAACAGTAGAAGAAACCATAGAGATCCTTAAGAATATTAAAGGTAAATATGAAGAACACCATAACGTTAATTATACGGACGAAGCTTTAATCGCCTGTGTTAAATTGACCAACAGGTATATGACGGATCGTTTTCTCCCGGATAAGGCTATCGATGCCCTGGATGAATCGGGATCAAGGGTTCATATTGTTAATATGGATGTTCCAAAACAAATCCTTGAACTGGAGAAACAACTGGACGACGTACGAGAATTAAAGAATAGCGTTGTTAAAAAACAACGATACGAAGAAGCAGCCAAGTTGCGTGACGATGAGAAGCGCCTCGAAAAAGAATTGGCCATTGCCCAGGAGAAATGGGAAGAGGACAGCAAATTGCACCGGGAAACCGTTAGCGAGGATAATGTCGCAGACGTGGTATCTATGATGAGCGGCATCCCGGTCAATAAGATTGCACAGACAGAGAGCAACAAACTGGCCGAACTTCCTAAACTGATCAAAGGAAACGTGATCGGGCAGGATGAAGCCGTATCCAAAGTAGCTAAGGCTATTCAAAGAAATCGTGCGGGCTTAAAAGATCCTAATAAACCTATTGGATCATTTATTTTCCTGGGTCAAACCGGTGTTGGAAAAACACAATTGGCTAAAGTATTGGCCAAAGAATTATTCGACTCCGAAGATGCCCTGATCCGAATAGATATGAGCGAATACATGGAAAAATTTGCCATATCGCGTTTAGTAGGTGCACCTCCCGGTTACGTAGGATATGAAGAAGGGGGACAACTGACCGAGAAAGTCAGGAGAAAACCTTATTCTGTAGTCTTGCTGGACGAGGTGGAAAAAGCACACCCGGATGTCTTTAATATGTTGTTGCAGGTCCTGGATGACGGTTACCTTACCGATAGTTTGGGAAGAAAGATCGATTTCCGGAATACCATAATCATCATGACCTCTAACATAGGTGCAAGACAGCTGAAAGATTTTGGCCAAGGCGTTGGTTTTGGTACAGCAGCCAAACAGGCACAGGCCGACTCTCACCAGAAAAGTGTGATCGAAAATGCCCTGAAGAAAGCCTTTGCCCCTGAATTCCTGAACCGTATAGACGATGTGGTTGTCTTTAATCCCCTGGATCGTGAGCATATCCACCAGATCATCGACATTGAACTGAGAAAGCTCTATTCGAGGATAGCAGATATAGGATACCACCTGAACCTTACGGATAAAGCCAAGGATTATATAGCTGATAAAGGATTTGATAAACAATACGGAGCCAGGCCGCTGAAAAGAGCGATCCAGAAGTATATAGAGGACACTCTGGCCGAGGAGATTGTCAATTCCAAACTCCAGGAAGGAGATAGTATATACATGGATTACGTAGAAAAAGAAGATAAATTATCCATAGATATAAGAAAAGAGGAGAAATCTTCTAAGGCATAAGCCTTCAGAATAAAGATAAAAAGGGAGCTGATTACAGCTCCCTTTTTTTTGTGGCTAGTTCTAGAGGCCATTATTCCTTGTAGGACGTTTAACCACTTGAACGATATTTATGTAATTGGTCGTTTATTTTTTCCAATGCATCCTTCACTGGGTACTTTCGTCCTGAACACTATAAGCATACTACACATGAAGGTCGGACCGGCGAAAAAGACCATTATCGTAAAGGAATATCACTTGGACATAGGTATAGTCCAGGTCTACGATAATTACATGGTAGCAATCTTTAATGAAGGAGCTACCGTTACACTAGAAAGGGCCTACCAGGTCATAGGAATCTCTGAAATTCACTTCAGGGAAAAGAATTTCGGTTATATCAGTCTCCGGAGAAACTCCTATGCCATAGATCCAACAATCTATCAATACCTCAGGGAACTGAGTAATCTTAAGGCATTTGCAGTAGTTTCTGTTAAAGAGATGGATATGCACAACTTTAAGATCGAAAAAATGTTCTACAAGAACGCTATGAAGTTCTTCATAGACTACAACAACGCTTTAAAATGGGTAAGAAGAAGAGTAAGGATTAAATAGTTCCTTATTTTCTACCCTTCTCCCCTCCTGTATTCCCGGCTTCACTGGTCAATGATCGGAAGGCTGTCCCCATACGCTCAATGATCGATGTAGCAGACAAAGCTTCAAAACCTAGTTCAGTTGCTGCTATATCCCCTGCCCTGCCATGCAAGAACACTCCCAATAGCGCTGCATTTAATGCGTCATACCCTTGTGCGATCAAAGCCGTAATCACACCGGTTAGTACATCCCCACTGCCTCCTGTGGCCATACCGGGGTTACCGGTAGAGTTTATATAGCCCTTCTCCCGGTAGATAGTCATGGTATGGTTGCCTTTGATCACGAGAACACAATCGTATTCGGTTGAAAAAGCATGCGCTTTCTGCAATTTCTCAAAATCGTCATTCCATGAGCCGATCAACCGTTCCAGCTCCCCGGGATGCGGTGTCAGTACGGTTTTTGGCGGTATATTCTTTAATAATTCTTTTTCTGCGGACAGTAGGTTCAGAGCGTCGGCGTCTAATACCAACGAGACATTGGCATCATCGAGGAATTTTGAGAAGGCCCGGGCTGTCACTTTGGATGTTCCCATTCCCATACCCATCCCGATGACGGTTGGTATCAAATCAAACTCGAGGTTTTCGATCTGATTTTCAGCGGTATCGGTAAGCAACATGATCTCCGGGATGCTAGTCTGTAAAGGGATATAACCACAAGAAGGCACATAAGCTGTGACCAGCCCGCTGCCGGAATGGAGACAGGCACGAGCAGATAAATGTACCGCCCCTATTTTACCATAGCTTCCTCCAATGATAAGCGAATGTCCAAAAGTTCCTTTATGGGAAAACCTTTCCCTGGTTTTGTACTTGGGCCGTAATTCTTCCTGGACAACGAATTCATAATCCGTTTCCTTTGAAGAGAGATACTCCTTATCCAGCCCTATATCCAGGGCCGCCCAATTTCGGATAAACCTCCCTGTGCTCGGTAAGAAGAAGATGAGTTTTGGGGCCTGGAAGGTCAGCACAAAATCGGCCATGATGGCTTGGTGATCCTGGGTGGCCCTATCTGTATATAAGCCGGATGGAATATCTACCGCTACTTTAAAGGCCTTGGACTCATTCAAATAGGCAAATAATTGTAATACCCAATCTGCCGGTGACCTGCTTAGACCCAATCCAAAGATGGCGTCGACCACTATATCCTCATCACCGATCACGGGAAGCGCACTTCCCTCTTCAATGACGCCTGGCCATACCTTCCGTTCCTTGAGGCGTTCCAGGTTAAGCAGGAAATCTTCAGAACGATTTTCACTGTAATCCACGATATATACCTTTAGGTGATAACCATGATCCTGCAGGTGCCTGGCAAGCACCAGGCCGTCTCCCCCATTATTCCCAATACCACAGAATACATGGATGAGGACAGGTGCCCCCTGTAATCGTTCGTGAATCCAGTTAAATAACTCTGTTGCAGCACGCTCCATCAGCATACTGCTGCTGATTTGTTGTTTCTCTATTGTGAATTTATCAGCATCATAGATCTGCTGGGCGGTATAAATCTTCATTCTTTAATAAATATTAATCTTTGTTGCCGACTTGGCAAAAATAGCAGCCGGCATTTGCTAAGCCTCTCAAAAATACTACATTTGGTATCTAAGTACAGCCAAGATGAATCACAATCAATCTTCCCTGATTTCATATGCGCATCCGCGTAAAGGCTTCACCATGCTTACCGGCAACACTACAACCCCTTGGGGGTAATATATTATTTCACTTTCGTCCCTGTATTTCATTTGCCATCGTATAAGCAATCTAATTTCCATTGAACATGAAAATATTAAAATTTGGCGGTACTTCTGTCGCCAGTTCCCAAGAAATAAAACGTGTAAGGTCTATAGTAGGCGACCTTAATGAGCCAGGTGTTGTAGTTGTAGTATCTGCTATGGGTGGTATCACCGATCTCCTGTTAAAAATGGCCTCTTTGGCCTCAGAACAGGACCCGGGCTATAAAGACATCCTGAAGGAAATAGAGAATAGGCATTTAGCCTGTATACGGGAATTATTGCCCGTCGATCAGCAAAGCGCGGTTCTAAGCAAGGTAAAAAGCGAGCTGAACGTATTAGAAACGCTGGTAGAAGGCGCATTCCTCATAGGGGAAACTACACCTCGCCTACTGGATAAAATAGTCAGCTACGGGGAGTTGCTCTCTTCCTTTATCATTAGCCAATTCTTCAGTTCAGAAGGCCTGGACGCTACTTTTAAGGACAGCAGGGAACTGATCATTACCAACGAGATTTTCGGAAAAGCTGTGGTGCGCTTTGATCTGACCAACCCTAAAATCCATGACTATTTTGAAACTTCGACCAGTAAGATCCATGTCTTGCCCGGATTTATAGCATCTTCTGTCAATGGCAATGTTACCACCCTTGGAAGGGGAGGTTCTGACTATACGGCTGCGGTGATCGCTGCAGCGACGGAAGCTGAAGAATTAGAGATCTGGACCGATGTGAGCGGGATGTATACCGCAAATCCCAAATTGGTAAAGCAAGCCAAAGCCATAGAACATATTTCTTACGAGGAAGCCATGGAGCTTTCACATTTTGGGGCTAAGGTTCTTTATCCTCCTACGATACAGCCAGTCCTTTCAAAAGATATACCGATCCGAATCAAAAACACTTTCCAGCCAGATGCTCCCGGCACTTTGGTAACTCGGTCTAAAAACGGCAAGGGAAAAACCGTAAGAGGAATTAGCAATATTGGTAACATTGCCCTGGTAAGCCTGGAAGGACCGGGAATGATCGGAATTCCCGGAATCTCTAAACGTTTCTTTGAAGTTCTCTCCCTGGCAGAGATCAGTGTGGTAATGATCACCCAGGCCTCCTCTGAACATTCTATCTGCGTGGGAATCGCCGATCACGATGTTGAGCTGGCAGTGACGGTATTGAACGAAGCATTTGCCTATGAGATCGAAAACAGGAAGATTAAACCGGTTCTTGCGGAGCAAGGCCTGGCCATTATTGCCCTAGTTGGCGATAATATGAAAAGTCACCAGGGCTTAAGCGGTAAGATGTTCAGTGCTCTTGGAAAGAATAACGTAAATATCCGTGCTATTGCCCAGGGTGCTTCTGAACGAAACATTTCTGCGGTAATCGTGCAGGAGGATGTAAAGAAAGCGCTGAACACTTTACATGAGGCCTTTTTCGAAGAACAGGTTAAACAATTAAACTTGTTCGTGATGGGCGTGGGAAACGTGGGATCTAAATTCCTGAACCAGGTTCAGCAACAAAAGAAATACCTAAAAGATAACCTGAAGCTCAATATCCGGGTAATCGGTATTTCCAATAGCAGGACCATGGCCTTTGATGAAAATGGTATTTCCCTTTCAGAATGGGAGCAAGTACTCGCCGACGGGCAAGCAGCAAATGCAGAACAATTCCTGGAACAAATCCGGAAGTTGAATTACCGCAACAGCATCTTTGTCGATAATACAGCAAGTGAAGATGTCGCTTCCATGTACGAATCATTCCTTAGGCAGAGTATCTCTGTTGTCACCTGCAATAAAATCGCTTGTTCGTCCGATTACGAAAATTACCTGAAGCTCAAACAACTGGCAAGGGAATACAATGCCCCCTTCCTTTTTGAGACCAATGTTGGAGCAGGGTTACCGATTCTGGATACACTGAAACACCTGATTGCCTCGGGGGACCGGGTGCATAAGATACAGGCAGTACTATCGGGCAGCCTCAATTTTGTATGGAATAATTTTAATGCAGATACTACCTTTTACGAGGTGGTGAAACAGGCCCAGGAAGAAGGCTATACAGAACCGGATCCGAAAATTGATCTCAGCGGTATTGATGTCATGCGGAAAATCCTGATCCTGGCCAGGGAAAGCGGCTACCAGCTGGATATCAACAGTATTGAAAATAAATCATTCTTACCGGAAGAAAGTTTAAAAACAACTGATAATGAAGCATTTTTTGATACCTTGAAATCAAATGAAGCTTCTTTCCAGGAGTTATACCGGGATGCAGCTGACGAAGATTGTAAATTGAAATACGTGGCTGAATTCGCCGATGGCAAGGCCAGTGTAGGCTTACACAAGATACCCCGGGGCCACGACTTTTACAATCTTGAAGGGAGTGATAATATCGTCTTGTTCTTTACCGAGAGGTACCCAGAGCAACCCCTGATCATAAAAGGGGCCGGGGCCGGGGCTGCGGTAACCGCTTCCGGAATTTTTGCAGATATCATCAGAATTGGTAATTTTTAATCCATGAACTCGATCAAAGTATTCTGCCCGGCAACAATTGCCAATATCTCCTGTGGTTTTGACGTATTAGGTCTTGCTCTTGAAAGCGTAGGTGACCTGATGACCATTAAAAAACAGGAAGAGAAAGGAATTAATATCCTGGAAGTGACCGGTCAAGACTTACCCCTGGAAGCCCATAGGAATGTAGCCGGGGTAGCAGGCATGGCCTTACTTCAGAAAGCAGATTACCACGGTGGCTTCAGTATATGTATTGATAAGAAGATTAAAGCAGGTAGTGGTATTGGCAGCAGTGCAGCCAGTTCTGCAGGGGCAGTATGGGCGATGAACGAACTCCTGGGCCAGCCTTTCACAAAAAAGGAATTGGTCCAATTTGCCATGGAAGGTGAACGCTTGGCCAGCGGCGTTGCACATGCCGATAATGTAGCCTCGGCCCTCTATGGCGGATTCACCCTGATAAGAAGCTACAACCCCCTGGATATCATCCATATCACCTCTCCCGGCGAACTGGTTGCGACCGTTATCCACCCCCAGATCGAAATCAAAACGTCCGATTCTCGAAAAATACTGAAAACTACCATTTCACTGGAAGACGGAATAAAACAATGGGGAAACCTTGGTGGGTTGATCGCCGGGCTTTATACCGATGACTATAGTCTTATAGGACGATCCCTGGAAGATCATATTGTTGAACCCATAAGATCAATTCTGATACCCGGGTTTGATGCCTTAAAAAAGAGTTCCCTGCAGGCAGGAGCTCTGGGTTGTGGAATTTCCGGTTCGGGACCTTCGGTATATGCACTGAGCCGAAGTATAGAGAAGGCCAGGGAAGTAGCCGATGCCATGAAAGCCGTTTACGATAAATTGGGAATTGTTTACGACCTTCATGTATCCGAAATAGGGAAGACCGGGGTTCGGGTAGCCCAAACCCAATCTTAAGAAGATCAGAAAGTATGAATTATTACAGCCTGGAGAGGAATAGTATTGACGTAAATTTCAAAGAAGCGGTGATCCGTGGGATTGCTCCCGATCGGGGGTTGTATTTTCCTGAGCATATCCGCCCATTACCATCCAGTTTTTTCAAAGATATTAATATCCTGACCGACGTTGAAATTGCCTTCAGAGCGATGCGGCAGTTTGTTCACCCGGAAATTCCGGAGGAGAAACTGAGGGAAATCCTGGAGTTAACGCTCGACTTTGATTTTCCGTTAGTCCCCATAGAAAATGGTGTAGCCTCACTGGAACTATATCATGGCCCCACCATGGCTTTTAAAGATGTGGGGGCACGCTTCATGGCACATTGCCTGGGCTACTTTTCCAAAGACAGTGACAAGGAGGTTACCGTACTGGTTGCTACTTCCGGGGATACAGGGGGTGCCGTGGCTAATGGTTTCCTAGGAGTTGAAGGGGTAAAAGTAGTCATACTGTATCCCAGTGGTAAAGTCAGTGATATACAGGAAAGGCAATTGACTACATTGGGCAAAAATATTACCGCCTTAGAAGTGAATGGCACTTTTGACGATTGTCAAGCCATGGTGAAATCGGCGTTTCTCGATGATGAGCTCGAAGGCCGGGTACAGCTAACCTCTGCCAACTCTATCAATGTAGCACGATGGCTTCCACAGATGATCTATTATTTCCTGGCCTATAAAATGATGCCGGACAAAAGTAAGCCGCTTGTCTTTGCAGTACCGAGCGGGAACTTCGGGAATATATGTGCGGGAATGGTAGCCCAGCGGCTGGGTCTGCCGGTCTCCCACTTTGTAGCAGCTACAAATATCAATGACACGGTTCCTAAATTCATGAAATCGGGGAAGTACCTTCCCAAACCCTCCTCCCCCACCATCTCTAATGCTATGGACGTTGGAGACCCAAGCAATTTTGTCCGAATCCTTCATCTTTACAAGGATCAACTCCAGAACCTGGCCGGTATGTTTTCCTCTTATTCTTTTTCGGATTCCATGACGAAAAAAGCCATGGCAGACCTCTATAAGCGCACCGGATATATTGCCGATCCTCACGGAGCCGTAGGCTATCTCGGACTAAAGAAGTTCCAAGCATCCCAACCGGATTGCTATGGTATCTTCTTGGAAACAGCCCATCCCATTAAATTCCGAAAGGTGGTAGAGAAAACCCTGAACACTACATTAGAAGTGCCGGAGCAGATCAAGGCCGTGTTGGATAAAGACAAAACATCTATACCGCTAAAAACATACGAAGAATTACGATCCTACCTGTTATCTGCTAATTAACACAGGCGTATCCCATTAAAAAAGCCACCGTCACCTTCATCAGCTTCCGTTATATTTTCAATACATTTGCGCTGTAAAAAAACGGATAAAGATGAAGAGTACCGCTTTACATACAAAACACGAAGCCCTTGGCGCAAAAATGGTCCCATTTGCAGGTTATTCCATGCCTGTTTCTTATGAAGGGGTAAACGCAGAACACGAAACTGTTCGCAACGCTGTTGGGGTTTTTGATGTTTCGCACATGGGTGAGTTCCTGGTCGAGGGGCCAAAAGCATTAGAGCTGATACAAAAGATCAGTAGTAATGACGCCGCTAAACTAACCATCGGTAAAGCACAGTACAGCTGCATGCCCAATGAAACAGGCGGAATCGTGGATGACCTGATCATTTACCGGGTAAAAGAGGAAACCTACCTCCTGGTAGTCAACGCCTCTAATATCCAGAAAGACTGGGATCATATCGGCAAATACAACAAGGAGATCGGCGCAGAGATGCGAGATATATCCGATAATTACTCCCTGCTGGCTATACAGGGACCCAAGGCTGTGGATGCCATGCAAAGCCTGAGCTCTGTCGACCTCTCTGCTATTCCTTTCTACAACTTTGAAGTTGCTGATTTTGCTGGTGTAGACCACGTGATCATCTCCGCTACAGGCTATACCGGTTCTGGTGGTTTTGAAATATACTGCAAGAACGAAGAGGCCGAACAGGTATGGGAAAAAGTACTAGAGGCCGGGGCAGACTACGGTATAAAACCTATCGGCCTTGCCGCAAGAGATACCCTGAGGCTGGAAATGGGTTACTGCCTCTATGGCAATGATATTGATGATACTACTTCTCCCCTGGAGGCAGGATTGGGATGGATCACTAAATTCACTAAGGACTTCGTAAACAGTGAAGCGCTAAAGGAACAGAAAGAGAACGGTATCAGTCGAAAACTAGTGGCATTCGAATTACAGGAGCGAGGTATTCCAAGACAGGGGTATGAATTACTGGACCAGGAGGGAACAGTGATCGGGAAGGTTACTTCCGGGACCATGTCACCCTCACTGGGTAAAGGAATTGGCCTGGGTTATGTTCCCGTAGAACACTCCAAACCGGGAAGTGAATTGCAGATTAAAATCAGGAAGAACAACCTTCCTGTCACTATTGTAAAACTACCATTCTTTAAGCCCTGATGATTGATTTCCAGAAAGTAATTGAACATATCAATAACAAGGTCACGGAAATAGAAGATAAGGGGGCTGTTGCCACTTATATCCCGGAATTGGCCAAAGTACCCATTGATAAGTTCGGTATGTCACTGGTGGATCAATACGGCAAAACTTATATTACGGGTAGCGGGGAGGAGCGATTCTCTATACAGAGTATTTCTAAAGTTCTCAGCCTGGCCATGGCCTTTGCCATTAAGGGAGAAAAGCTTTGGGAGCGGGTTGATGTGGAGCCCTCCGGGGATCCCTTTAACGACCTGTCCCTTTTAGAAAATGAGAATGGTATCCCACGAAACCCACTGATCAACGCAGGGGCCATTGTCATATGCGATGTCCTTATCTCAGAATTGGATGATCCCAGGGAAGAGATCCTTCAATATATCCGGGAGATCGCTAACGACCCTACGATCAATTACAACCTGGATGTAGCTCGATCTGAAAAGGCTACCGGGTTCAGGAACTACGCGGCTGCCAACCTGATTAAATCCTTTGATAACCTGCATAATACAGTGGGTGAGGTATTAGATCTGTATTTTGATCTTTGTGCCATAGAAATGTCTTGCCGGCAGTTGTCTCACGCCTTCTATCCCCTGATGAACCTGGGGAAATGCCTTAGAGGGAATCAATACCTGACCATACCCCAGGTAAAGCGAATGAATGCAATTATGCTTACCTGCGGCTTCTATGACGAAGCAGGAGAATTTGCCTTTGAAATAGGACTTCCGGGTAAAAGTGGCGTAGGTGGTGGAATCGTGGCCCTTCTGCCTAACGAGTTCTGCGTAGCCACCTGGTCTCCGGGATTAAATGAAAAAGGAAATTCGAAACTGGGGATGATCGCACTTAAAAAACTGACCACCAATACCGGATTAAGTATATTCTGAGACTTGGAAAAAAAAAGAATACTCATATTAGGCGCCAGTGGATTTATAGGGAATGCCCTGTACAAAGAACTATGCCCCTATTTTGATACCTACGGCACCTATTGTAATGCCCGCCGATCTTTTGAAGACAATAAGCAATTCTTTCGTTATGACCTGCAGGAAGATGATGTGGTCCAACTGCTCCAGAAGATCAGACCACATGTGATCATCTCAGCGCTTCGAGGAAATTTTCCCGCCCAGGTACTAGCCCACCAGCATATGGTGGAATACGTATCAGAAAATCATTGCCGTCTTTATTTTATTTCGTCTGCCAATGTATTTGACGCCTACAGGAAGTTCCCGTCTTACGAATATGACAAGACCTTTTCTGATAGTATCTACGGCCGTTTTAAGATCAAGATAGAGAACATGCTGATGCGCCTGCCTGTTTCTAAATATGGAATTCTCAGGGTTCCTATGGTTTTTGGAAATACTTCTCCAAGGGTCAAGGAGATGAAATCCTTTATCTGGAGTAATGAGCCCATAGAAGTATTTCCTAACCTCGTAATCAATGTCACCAACGATGACCGGCTTACACAGCAAGTGCATTACCTGATCAATCAGGATTTAGGAGGCATCTACCACCTGGGAAGTAAAGACCTGGTTCATCATGATGATTTTATCCGGGAGATCGTAGAACGTATCGGTAGTTTTAACCCTATTTATAAACGGGTATATACTTCTAACGAGGAACGATACCTGGCCGCACTTCCTAAGGACCACTTGTTACCAGCTAACCTGCAGACCTCATTCCAGGACATCATTGACCACCATGTGTTAAAGTGATCAACATATATTCTTATCGAGTTTAAAACTCATATGATATCGTAAATGCCTAACATTTTACTATTTTATATCTCGTAAAAAATAGTCAAATGAAAAATCCAGTAAATAATTTTCAGGGTCTCAAAGCTGTTTTCCTTAATTGCACATTAAAAAAGTCACCCCGGCAGAGTCATACCAAGGGTTTGATGGATGTCTCCATAAAAATTATGCAAACTGAAGGCGTTGAGGTCGAGGTCATACGGGTGGTAGATCATGAAATTCCTCATGGCGTTCAACCAGACATGACTGAACAGGGCCTAGACCTGGATGAGTGGCCCTCAATATTTAAAGCCATCCTCGACGCTGATATCCTCGTCATTGGAACTCCGATCTGGCTTGGAGAGCGATCGTCTGTTTGCTCAAAGGTGATCGAGAGATTATATGCAATGTCTGCTCGTAAAAATGAAAAAGGGCAATATATTTACTATGGAAAAGCAGGTGGAGTCATTGTTACCGGGAATGAAGACGGGGTAAAGAATTGTGCCAAAAGCATTCAATATGCCCTGCAGCATATTGGTTATTCCATCCCTCCTCAGGCCGATGCGGGCTGGATAGGCCCTATAGGACCCGGACCGAGTTACCTGGACGAAGAATCTGGGGCCCGTAAGAATGAATTTACTAACAAGAATACTACCTTTATGACCTACAACCTGATGCACCTGGCTAAAATACTTAAGGATAAGGGAGGATATCCCGCTTATGGGAATTCCGGGGATGCTTGGGAAGAAGGTAATCGCTGGGCTTTTAATAACCCGGAATATCGCTAATAATAAAATTTAATGTAAAGTATAATGGAAAAACTCAACGAACGTACCATAGAAGAACGCCTGGACAAAATGGAAGGCTGGGTATATAAAGACGGTGCTATCGAGACCTCTTTTAAATTCAAGGATTTCAGGGATGCATTTTCGAAAATGACCCTTATTGCCTTTGAATGTGAGGCACAAGGACACCACCCGGACTGGACCAATATATACAATACCCTGACCATCCGGTTAAACACGCATGACGCTGACGGAATTACAGAAAAAGACTTTCGCCTGGCCCATAGCATATGGCAGATCATCCACGAAGACCGCAAGTAATCCAAGGGATTTGCGTCGATTTTAAAAAGTACTATTTTTGCTAGCATTATTCAGCTAAATTAAGCTATGGGAAGAGCATTTGAATTCAGGAAAGCACGGAAAATGAAACGCTGGTCGGCTATGTCCAAGGCGTTCACCCGCATTGGTAAAGATATCGTAATGGCGGTCAAGGAAGGTGGTCCTGACCCGGACACCAACTCCAGGTTGCGGGTAGTCATCCAGAATGCCAAAGCGGTTAATATGCCCAAAGACAACATTGAAAGGGCAATAAAAAGAGCTTCCGATAAGTCACAAGGTGATTATAAGCAAGTGTTATTTGAGGGTTATGCCCCCCATGGTATTGCCGTGCTGATCGAAACCGCTACGGACAACAATACTCGTACAGTGGCGAATATCCGAAGCTACTTCAATAAATGTAACGGTAGCCTGGGAACCTCGGGTTCTGTAGAATTCATGTTTGACCACACCTGTAATTTCCGGATCAAAGCTGAAGGCCTGGATCCGGAAGAGCTAGAACTAGATCTTATAGATTTTGGAGCCGAAGAGGTATTTGTAGACGGTGATGATATGCTGATCTATGGTCCTTTTGAAAGTTTTGGTGCCATACAGAAGGAATTAGAATCCCGGGATATTGAAATCCTGTCATCAGATTTTGAGCGCATCCCGCAAGTGACTAAAGAACTGTCGGAAGAAGATGCTGAAGATGTAGAGAAATTGCTTGAAAAGATTGAAGAGGATGACGATGTACAGAATGTCTACCATACGATGAAAGAGCAATAGTTGCCCATCTGACAAAAACTATCCATAACTGATTCTGCACCTCGTGAGAAAGAATCCTTACCATTTATACATATACCCTCCTAAGGGTATAACTCCTCAGTATCTTCTTGGTTAATTTAGTGTAACTAACCACGAAATAATGCAACTGAGTTGTATTCTTGTTGACGATTCCATTACCCATAGGGAAGCTATTTCGAAACTTCTCAACAGGCAACCGGCCCTGCATCTAATCCAGACTTTTGGCAGCCCGAAAGAAGCCCGTAGTTACCTTAAAAAGAATGAAGTAGACCTGGTTTTCCTGGATATTGAAATGCCCGGTATGTCTGGCTTTCAATTACTTGACCGACTCAAGAATCCACCGATGGTTATTATCATCAGCGCCCATGGTAAACACGCCTTGAAGGCCTTTGATTATGAAGTGATCGATTTTCTGCAAAAACCGGTGCTCCCGGAACGCCTCTCTGTCAGCGTACAGAGAGCATTAACCCAGTTACGCTACGTGACCAGCGAAGAGCTCGAGGATAATTTTATCACCGTTAAGACAGATTACAAAAAGAAAACGCGTATTAACTGTGACCAGATTGAATGGGTTGAAGCTATGGGAGACTATATCCGCCTGGTGACCTCTAACGCAAAATTCATGGTGCTTTCCAGCCTTAAAGCCTTTGAGAAGGAATTGCCGGAAGAACAATTTTTACGGGTACACAAATCCTTTATTGTGAACCTCGTGAAAATAGAGCGTTATAATAACAGCGTGATAGAAATTAAAGGTCATAAACTGCCGCTGAGCAGAAGAAGGAAAGGGGCGCTTGATGAAGCCCTGAAGAACATCTGATTTCAGTTATAAAATTCCATTGCCTTTACAGAATGCCAATAAATCTGCCGCGTTAGAACAACGGCTTTTGGCCAGGATATTTTTCCGATGCGTACTTACCGTATGCTTACTTATGGTCAGCGATTCGGCAATCTGGGTGTTGGTCTCACCCTTGGCAATCAGACCTATGACATCGAGTTCACGTTTCGTAAAGAAATTTACGAATTCCTTATAAACCGTTTCTCTTAATGCTGTAGTGTCGAAATTATTGGCGTATACATCCCATTCTACCTTATCGTGATTGGCGATGAAGGAAATATCGGTAAGAAAAGAGACATTGCTCAGTAAACGCCCCTCGCTGTCAATTTCATGTGCGGTAGACTGCCGTAGCACTTTAATATAGCTTCCATCGGCTTTCTTTATACGGTAAACCAAATGCAGGTACTCCTTTCGGTCCGAATTGTTTGACTGGCTGCAATGATTGACTAATCCGCGGACAATCCTTTGCACTATAGTGGCATCATCCGGATGATATTGCTGAACAGAATGTGTAAGATTAAACTTTTCACGGGCAGCATACCCCAATAATTCTCCTATACCACGGCTGAAAATTACCTCGGCCTTATCCCAATCCACGACGTATATTGCCTGTTTTCCCCGGACCAGGGGAAATGTATCTATCCAACGCAAGTCACTTCCGGTAGAAAACCCGGGCTCGCGTGCTATTCGGATATCGTTGAAAAAATCCAGTATTCCAGGTTCTAACTTACCCATAAGCTTCTGCTACATGTTTTTATAAATACATTAAGGCAGATTTCAGGTAATTCCAGTTTTCCAAACCCCGCTAAATTTATCGCTTTGATATGAAGTGCACCGATCACAGTGCCTTGCTTACTCCTGTTAACCAGGTAAAATGTATATTCTCCCATTGCTTTATATGCATTCTGAATCATCAAAATGCCGCTTCTTAAGTTATATTCTTGGGGGAATACAGTTGATGTCTATTGTCTTGCCCGGTAGCAGGCATTTTTACTGAAAAACGAAATCATTGAAAATATTTTCGCTTTTTCCAAGGTAAAATATACTACAAATTTAAGAAGATTCATGATATAGTTCATCTTAAACTTCTTTTATCATTCTTTGTAGTGTGGGCCTTTGAACTAATTAACTCCGCTCTGCAACCTTGCCTACCACTCCTTCAAAGAATTGACGAATCACCATAAAGTCGTTTTCTATATTACCTGAGGGGTAAAATGGCTCAGAGTATTTAACTTCTTTCCTGCCGTAATCAAAGGCCACCATAACAATGGGTACTTCCGCGGCCAGGGAAATGTAATAAAATCCGGTTTTCCATTGATCAACTTTCTTCCGGGTACCCTCCGGGGAAAGGGCTAATCGGAATTCCTCCCTTTCTTTAAAAATCCTTGCCGTGGCTTTAACAGTATCACTGCTTTTACCGCGGTCTATCGGTGTGCCACCGGTTTTCCTGAAAAACCAACCCCAGGGAGGACGGAACAAACTGTGCTTACCGATGTAGTTGATCTTAAGCTGCAAAACCTCCCGTACGATCAGACCGAGTATAAAATCAAAGTTGCTGGTATGGGGTGCTACAATAATCACACACTTTTTTACTCCCGGCATGGCTCCGGAAAATTTCCAGCCCATAAGATCATAAAAAAGAAATGCTGCAAGTTTCTGCACTAGGTGAATTTTTACAATTAAATAATGGCGTGATACCGCTATCAGATTTTTTGGTACAAGGATTTCAGTCGGGATGGGGTCATTATATCTCGCCAGTCACTTCCCAATGCATTCTCCCACAATGGTTCTAATCCCAATGCCACGGAAACCATGGTATCCATATCTTGTTCCGATAAGGAAGCACAGATGCCCTCGGGCAACTGTATCCCGTGTTTTTTCCGCATCTGCTTAAACAATTCAACCCCTTCAGGATAAAATTCTTCAAGATGTTGAAATACCAGGCAGTTGCCAATGCCATGCCTGGTTCCCAGAACGTAGGAGAGTCCATAGCTCATAGCATGAGCCACCCCTACCTGCGAATACGCGATACTCATACCGCCATGCCAGGATGCCATCATTAGTTTCTCCCGGGACTCATCTTCGGGAAGATCTTGCAGGAAAACCTCTTTACACAGGTCCAGGGCTTTTTCCCCATAGCTCTGGCTAAACGCGTTAAGATAGGTACCATTCAAGGATTCCACACAATGGATGTAACAATCCATCCCGGTATAAAACCATTGATCTGCAGGAACCCCCCGGGCTAAATCCGGATCCAGAACTACCTGGTCAAAGGGCGTGTAATCGGAATTGATCCCCAATTTTTTATGCGGTCCCAGTAGCACAGTAGTTCTTGAAACTTCTGCCCCGGTACCGCTGATCGTGGGAATTCCTACATGGTAGACCGAAGGCTTTTTGACCAGGTCCCACCCCTGGTAATCAGATGCAGTACCTTGATTGGTCAGCATTATAGCGACGGCCTTGGCCAGGTCTAATAGTGTTCCACCCCCGATACCGACAA
Organism: Zeaxanthinibacter sp. PT1; assembly: GCF_028464225.1. Lineage (GTDB taxonomy): Bacteria > Bacteroidota > Bacteroidia > Flavobacteriales > Flavobacteriaceae > Zeaxanthinibacter. The sequence goes on along the minus strand of NZ_JAQPCN010000003.1, from coordinate 329,116 downwards.
TACCTGAAGGCAGCTCTTCATAGTCTGAAAGCAACTTGGAAACCAGGGCGTCTACCTGTTCTGTTTTGGGTTCTTCATCAGCAGATATAAAAATCAGTTGGTCATCAAAGAGCAGGGGAATGCGGCTTGCGAGTTCCTCTCCCTCGAAAACATCATCAACAAGGAAGATTACCGGGGCATCAGAACTTTTCCGCTGCGGCATAAGAATTTCTCCCAGTTGCCCAAAACTGCCGGGACCATAAATGACCCTCGGTACCATGGGAAAATTCCGGTATTGGGTGGGTTTGCTCTTAATTTGATTCTTCAATCCTATTTCTTTTTTCAACTGCATCTGATCAATTCAAATATTTCACGATATCGGTAATCCTGTTCAGGGTCAGGTGATCATTGGTCTGTTCTTCCACCGGCACTTCTTCATGAGCCCAGGTTGTGTGGAAAGGTACATGTACTGCTTTTCCTCCCAGGTTCAGGATGGGTATCACGTCCGATTTCAATGAATTCCCGATCATTAAAAACTCCTCGATAGGGATTTCCAGGTGCTCTAAAAGATGTTGATAATTCACCTCTTTTTTATCACTCAGCACCTCTACATGATGAAAGTAGGCAGATAAACCGGAACGTTCAAGTTTTCGTTCCTGGTCCAGCAGGTCACCTTTGGTCAGGACGATAAGCCTGTAATTATCCTTAAGTTTCTCCAGGACTTCCGGAACGCCATCGATCAGTTCTACGGGGTGAGAGATCATCTTTTTACCCAGATCCAGGATTTTGGCGATGGTTGCCTGGGATACGTTCTGATTAGACAATTCCAGTGCAGATTCTATCATAGAGAGCACAAATCCTTTAATCCCGTAACCGTAAATATCCAGGTTACGCATCTCCATCTTAAAGAGTTCCTGATCTATTTTGTTCGGAGTCTCATAATGATCCAGCAACTTTGCGAATTCCTCTTCGGTCTTCCTGAAATAGGTTTCATTAACCCACAAGGTGTCGTCCGCATCAAAACCGATCACTTTTATTTTACTGAAATCTAATTCCATGCTGCTATTGCTCTTTCCAGGTCTTCCGGAGTATCTATCTCTATACCTGTTACAGTAGTTTCTACCATTTTTATCTTTTTACCGTATTCCAGGTAACGTATTGCCTCTACTTTCTCTGCGTCTTCCAGGGGGAGCATCGGGAGTCTTTGAAAATCCATCAGTGCACTTTTACGGAAGGCGTAGATACCCTTGTGTTTATAATATCTTATTTGGATGTCCTTATTCCTGGGATAAGGAATAGGTGACCTTGAAAAATAGAGTGCAAAATTATTGTTATCCACGATCACTTTAACCGTATTGGGATTTTCAATTTCCTCCCAGTCCGTAATAGGAGTCATGAGGGAGGCAAGATCTATTTCCTCTGTAGTGTCGTTCTTAAAGACTTCCAGTACCCCGGCAAGGCTTTCTTTATCTGTAAAAGGTTCATCCCCCTGAACGTTTACAATGATATCCACTTCCATAGGGGTCACTGCCTCTGCGATCCTGTCGCTCCCGCAAGCGTGTTCCGCACTACTCATGAGAGCCTTTCCGCCGGCGTCTTCAATAGCTTTAAAAATCACCTCGCTATCGGTAACCACGTAAACTTCGTTAAAAAGTCCTGTATTCACCGCCGCCTCGTAAGTTCTGAGGATGACCGGCTTCCCGGCGAGATCCTGCATTAATTTACCCGGGAACCTTGAGGCCGCATACCTTGCGGGTATCATTGCAATTATATTCATTATGTCTTTTACGTTCTTTATGTTCGTATTCGGGGTTTAAATTTCCTGTATATAGAATAGATCACTATAAGCACTACGATAACCAGGATAAATCCGAGTACAGGTGCAAGAATAGTGATTACCGCCATAACCGTAGCTGTTATGGTCTCTATTAATGAGACTACGGGGTTTGCAATTCCCCCTGTGGTTGCTGTGGTTGCAGCCCTGCCCGTAGCAGATGCGCCCCGGATGGCTGTCGCCGTTCCACCGCCGGCAATAATGGCCAGTGCCCATGTAATGACGGGGTTAAGGTCTGCTACGGTCGAAACCATAACTGCCGTACCTGCTATTGCTGCCAGGGGTACTGCGATCGTATCCAGTAAATTATCAACCCAGGGTATAAAATAAGCACCCAGTTCCAGGACAGTTGCTACACCTAAAGTGATCAGGGCACCCAGGCCACCGATCCATTCCCAATTTTCATTCAGTTCCCAAACACCCGTATAAGCAGCCATGCTTAAAGCAAATAATGGTAGAAATACCCGGAATCCTACGGATGCGGCCAGGCCTATACCTAAGCATATACTGATTATGGTCTCAGCGGTCATTTTAATCGGGCTAATACACTAAAATAGGCTATTCCTGGTTGACAAAAAAATCGTTTTTGAACCCGATCAGGTACAGTTGTTTACGGGCCCTGGTGACGGCGGTATACAACCAACGAAGGAATGAGATATCAGGTCCGTCAGGCATGTAGGGTTGTTCTACAAAAACCGTATTCCATTGGCCTCCTTGTGATTTATGACAAGTGATCGCATAGGAAAATTTAACCTGCAACGCATTAAAGAAGCGATTGTTCTTTACACCGAGAAAGCGTTTGTATTTAGAGTTCTCATGGGCGTAATCCTTTTGCACTTCCTGGTAGAGCCTGTTCTGGTCTTCGTAAGAGAGCGAAGGAGTCACCGCCTTGATCGTATCCAGTAACAATACCGTTTCAAAGGGTTTCTGTTCCGGGTAATCTACCATCTGAATCTTGACCTCTGCAAAGGTGAAGCCGAAAAGGGGTTTTATACTGAAGATCTCGAGTATCTCTATGATGTCTCCATTAGCGATAAAGCCCGCAGTGGAATTGCTATCCAGCCAGAAGTAATTGTTTTTCACCACCATCATATAATCTCCAACAGACAATTCGTTCTCCAGGAACAGAATTTTATTGCGGATCTGTTCATTATACTGATTGGCCCTCTTGTTGGATCGGACAATAAAAACCGTTTCTTCTTTACCATTTTCGCTGTATGAACTGTCTATGGCTTCCTGTATCTCGTAACCGTCAACCAGCCTGATGATATCCTTAAAAGGGTCTACATCAAATTTAAATCCTTCGGGAAACTGGCCTTGGAGTTGCTCTCTCAAGTTAGTAGCATTGACTAGGATTCCTGAATCCTGGGCCTGCCTCACCACTTCATCCAATTCCATCCGTTCAATTTCCTTATTATACTGCAAAGAAAGTCGATCTCCATCCAGTGCAGGACTCAGCTCCAAGTGCACCGGGGGGAGCTGGGCGGTATCCCCGATTAAGATAAGTTTACATTTATGGCCGGAATATACATATTGCATCAGGTCGTCCAGGAGTGAATCATTCCCAAAAAGTTTGGAATCGGACTGGCTGTCAGGAATCATAGACGCTTCGTCCACGATAAAAATCGTATTGCGGTGTTTGTTGGGCGACAAAACAAATTTGACTCCTCCTCCCCGCTCCTTCTTCGGGAAATATATTTTCCTGTGGATGGTAAAGGCCTGGGTATTGGCATAACCAGACATCACCTTGGCTGCCCTGCCAGTTGGAGCCATTAAAACCGCCTTCTTATTGGTCTTCCAGAGGTTGGTCACTATATCCCCGATGATAGTTGTTTTGCCCGTCCCGGCAAATCCCTTCAACAGGAAAACCTGGTCTTTATCTTCAGACATAATGAACCTTGCCAATTTCTGAAGCGCAATATCCTGTTTTGGTGTAGGGTCATGAGGAAATTTGGACTTGAGTAAAGAGTAAAAATTAGCAGATGTCAGGACTGTCATAGACCCCAAATATAACTAGGAAAATTGGGGCAAATCCTTTTACGATTAAAAAAAAATTGTAGATTTGTGACTACCACAATAGCTAATTAACACTAAACTAAGAATGAAAACCATACTTCAAATTGTACTCTGGATTGTCTGCATTGTTTTTGGATATCTGATTTACAGATCTGTAACAGGTCCTATAGAGTTTAAGAAAGTGAAGGAAGAGCGTTTCTCCCAAGTGATTTCAAAACTAAAAGACATTCGCAATGCCCAGGAAGCATACAAGCAGGTTAACAAGTCTTACGCCAACGATTTTAACAGCCTGGTCCAATTTGTTGATACGGGAAGATATACCATCACACAAACGAGAGACTCCTCATACATGGAGTTTGATAAAACTTACCAGATAGACATGCTGCAAGAGGTTAAGATCGTTGATACCCTTGGTTTTGTCGCTGTAAAGGACTCATTATTCAAGAATGATGATCGCTATAAGAACATGATGGATGTTCCTTATGCGCAGAACGATGAGAAGTTTTCGATGAAAGCAGACGTGATCGATAAAAACGGGTACCGTGTTCCTGTCTTCGAAGCCCGTGTAGCCAAGGATGTTATCCTTTATGATCAGCCAAAGGACCTGAGAGCCCGTGAAAACGCTCAAGTAGGTGTAGAAGAGGTCAATGGTGCTTACATCATCGTAGGATCTCTGAACGAAGTGAGTACCAGTGGTAACTGGCCACCTATATATGACAAAAAACGTGATTAAAAACTCCACTGATAACCCAGTAGATAAACTTTATAAATTGTCCATTCAGGTTAGCCTGAATGGACTTTCTTTTTGCATCTTCGACACTGTTGCCAACACTATCATCCATAGTCGTCGTGTTGATTTTAAGGAAGAACTCAGTCCTTTTGATGTGCAGCGAGAGCTCAAAGCTTTATTCCAGGAAGAAAAAATTACGGACTACCGCTTTACCGAGGTAGTCGCCACCCACAGGAACCACCTTTTTAGCCTGGTTCCCCGGGCATTGTTCGATGAAAACGAACTAGCCAACTACCTGAAGTTCAATGCAAAGATCCTTGCTAACGATCACATCGAGTACGATGAACTGGGTAGTTATGATATGATGAATGTCTATGTTCCTTTTATGAACATCAACAACTACATTTATGAACTCTTCGGTGAATTTGATTTTCTACATCACGGAACTGTACTCATCCAGGCTTTAATGAACATCCATACCGGCACAGCCCCGGTATGTTATGTACATGTAACCGAACAACAATTAGATATCGTTGTCCTCACCCAGAAAAAACTGGTCTTCTTTAATAGCTTTCGCTACCAGACCAAGGAAGATTTTATCTATTACATTCTTTTTACCCTGGAGCAGCTTAAGTTGGATACCAACACCATTAAGACGCGTTTGTTTGGCGCCATTGAAACAGGAGACGAGCTTTATGATATTTGCTATGAATACATACAGAACCTCTCTATCTTTATTCCTGAATCTGATCTCTATTCGGAAGAGGAAGAGCAGAAAGAATCCATTGATTTCACCCTAATAAACGCCCTCTGATGCGTATTATATCCGGAACTTACAAAGGAAGGCGAATAACCGCTCCAAAAAAGTTACCTGTACGGCCAACGACAGATATGGCTAAGGAAGCACTCTTTAATATCTTAAATAACAGGTATTATTTTGAAGGTCTTACTGTCCTCGACCTTTTTGCAGGCACGGGAAATATCAGTTATGAATTTGCATCCAGGGGTGCAGGTCCCATTACTGCCGTAGATGCCGACTATAACTGCGTGAAGTTTATCGGGAAAACCACGGAAGAATTAGGATTCCCTATCTCCGCTACAAGAGCTGATGTATACCAGTACCTGGAGAGGATCACTACTACTTACGATGTTATATTTGCTGACCCGCCTTACAATATGCCCGAAGAAGATTTTGGAAAGATCGCTGAAATCATCTTCAGAAAAAATCTTTTAAAGGAAGAGGGTGTATTGGTCATAGAGCACGGCAAAGAGACCGATCTGAGTGCTATTGATCATTTTGATGAGAGCAGGAGATACGGTGGCAGTGTATTCAGTTTCTTCCGAGCGGAAGACGAATAAATATTCTTTATAAAAAAAGCAGGCCATAAGCCGGATTCTGTTTCTTCCCAAAGGAAAGACCCTTATCATTTATCTCGACTCCCGGTTACCCGGAAGCTCTAACCGCCTACCCTTCAGCTCGGGCGTGCAGCCCTCAGTCGCTGATTTACATGACGTTTCACCGCATAGAGTTTACCTGGTTTCACTACAGCATTACCTGTACTTGCTTTCTGTTGCACTTGTCCTCTCCCGGGAACCCGGGATGACGGGTGTTACCCGCTATGCTGCACTATGGTGTCCGGACTTTCCTCCCCCCGGATAATCCGGGGAGCGATAAGGTAGCCTGCTTTTGCAAAGATACTTCTTTTAAAGCGCATCAATCAAGGACAATTATCACTTTGTCCCGCTATGCCATTATGTCTTTACGCGCCTCCGGTTATCCCCTTTATTTGTTAATAAAAAACCGTGCCAGATTCTGCAATAGCTGCCTGCTTTCACCGGCTATTTATATATTTGTATTTATTAGCGGCAATAGTTACTCAGCCTCGTAAAATTCAGTTGATTTGGAACCATTTATAGTATCTGCACGGAAATACAGACCACAGACTTTTAAAGATGTGGTAGGGCAACAGGCCATTACTGAAACCCTGCTGAATGCCATTGAAAACAATCACCTGGCACAGGCATTATTATTCTGTGGGCCCCGTGGTGTTGGGAAGACTACTTGCGCCAGGATACTTGCCAAGAAGATCAACGAGGACGGCACGGAACGACAGGACGAAGATTACGCCTTCAATATTTTTGAACTGGATGCGGCATCGAACAACTCTGTAGACGATATACGAAGCCTGATCGACCAGGTCCGAATTCCGCCGCAGGTAGGCAAATATAAGGTCTACATTATTGATGAGGTCCATATGTTGTCCCAATCGGCCTTTAACGCTTTTCTCAAGACCTTGGAAGAGCCTCCCAAGCACGCTATTTTTATACTGGCTACGACGGAAAAACACAAAATCATCCCTACAATCCTATCTCGTTGCCAGATATTTGATTTTAAAAGGATCACCGTTAAGGATGCCGCAGCCTACCTGAAATACATCGCCGAAGAACAAGGGGTAGAAGCCGATGACGACGCCTTGCACATTATTGCACAAAAGGCAGATGGGGCCATGCGAGATGCCCTTTCCATTTTTGACAGGGTGGTTAGCTTTTCCGGCAAAAAATTAGACCGGAAGGCGGTAACCGAGAATTTGAATGTACTGGATCTCGATACTTTTTTCAACACTACAGATCTTATCCTTGAGCATGATATTCCCGGATTGCTAATGTTGTTCAACGAAACCCAGGCTCAGGGATTTGAAGGGCAACACTTTATTAGCGGCCTGGCCACTCATTTCAGGGACCTGATGGTTTGCCGGCATGAAAAAACTATAGCTCTCCTGGAAGTTGGAGAGAATGCGAAAGCCCGTTATTTGGAACAGTCCAAAAAGACTTCCGAATCATTTCTCTTGCAGGCCATAGACATTGCTAACGACTGCAGTTTAAAATATAAATCGAGTAAGAACCACCGCCTGCTGGTAGAGTTGACCCTCATGAAACTGGCTTCTATCGATTTTCACCCTGAAAAAAAAAATCCTGACGGCAACAGCCCGGGAAGTGCAAGCCTCCCATCGCTAGTCCCTGCCTCCTATTATAAAGGTCGTTCCCCAATTAAGGTCAGCGAGAAAAGTACACCTCCTCCAAAAGCTGAGACCACACCTACAACAGTAAATTCAGACATTGAAGAGAATTCGGCTTCTGAAGAAAAGAAGGCTACTGAAACTGCTCCCTTAGCCACAAAAGTGACCGAACCGGTCCCAACAGCACCTGATTCCGGCGAATCTGCGACCAAAAAAATTAATATTAAAGACCGTCCTAATCGGGTATCTGGCCTTTCCCTGTCCAGTATTGCGGTGAAAAAAGCTCATGCTGAAAAAGCTTCTGTCCCGGTAGACGAGGCTAGTTTACCCAAGGACGATTTTACGGAAGAGGCCATGCAGAAACTGTGGGAACAATTTGTGGATAAGATGACAGATTCCGGGCGGAAGATCCTCGCTTCCAACCTCAATGTAGATCTGCCTAAACTCATCGACCAGAGCACCATACACATCGAGATGCCCAACGGTACGATGAAAAAGGAAATAGAGCGAGAACAGGGGGATCTATTGCGGTTTTTAAGGGAAGAGCTCAATAACTTTGACATTTCATTGCAGATCACTGTCAATGAAACCACCAATACCAGGTTTGCCTTCACTCCAGAGGAAAAATACGAGAAATTAAGGGAGAAGAACCCCGCTATAGACCTGTTGCGCCAGGAATTTGACCTGGAACTCTAGTTCAGCTTCCTGATATACCGGGTTCTCAGGGTGTAGACCAACATCAGTATAGCCATGATCAGTAACCCCAGAGCTTCTCTTGCTTTTTCTATATTCTCAATATCACCTCCACCTATGGTCACCCCCTCAAAAGTTTCCGGCCAGGTGTAAGCAACCCCTACCATGTAAAGCACAAACAGAACAGCAGGGATCATCCAGGGTAACCTGTCCAAGGCGAATAGTACGGAGATCACGAAAGCACTGCCGTAAATTGCGTACCACAATATGGCATCCGGATCATTATACTGTACAAATGCTGCCCACAGGAACAAAATTCCGAAGATAATTGCAAAGACCTTGAAGAACACTTTCATAGTACTGTATATTTAGTTATCTGCCGGGCTTAAATGAGATTCCATAAGCCCTCGAACTTCTATGGCCGAAACCTTATCCGGCAAGTTCACCGCTTTCTTGTTAGATATAAATATAGGATAATCACCTTTATCTCCAGGCACTATTCCATGGGAGCCTTTAATGAGCTCGGGCTTTAATGGGATAACATCCAAAACAGTCCTGAAACCTATCTTCTTTTTTAAGAGCTTCCAGGCTATTTTAGGCAATACAAAGGGATCTGCAGGATCCGTAAACATCTCAACGGGGTCATAGCCCGGTTTTTTATGAATATCCACCATACGGGCATAATCCGGAGCCTTGGCATCATCATTCCAGAAATAATAGGTGAACCAGCTGTCCGCTTCGGCCAAAAGAACAATGTCTCCACTCCGCTCATGGTCCAGCTTGTACACTTTGAGTTCCTCCCCGGTCAGTGCTTTGTCAATTCCAGGGATGCGGGAAAGCTGTTCCGCCAATTCCGTACGGATCTCCGGATCATTTACATAGACATGGGCGACCTGGTGATCGGCTACGGCAAAAGCCTTACTGGCCCCTGCATCAAGCAGTTCCAGCCCTCGTTCAACACGTATACCCAGAAGATCCATGGATCGCAAGACACGGTTAATGTGTACAGGTCTGTGTACATTGGTGATCCCATATTCAGACAATAGTATAATCTCGGCACCCTGCTGCTCGTAATGACGGATCAAATCGCCCACCACGGCATCAATTTCTTCGAGATCTGCCCCTATTTTATCAAAATTTAATCCGTGCCGCTGCAAATTATAATCAAGATGAGGCAGATAGACCAGGGTGAGAGTGGGATCGTATTTTTTATCCACCTTTAAGGTAGCATCGGCAATCCATCGGCTGGATTTTATCGAGGTTTTTGGGCCCCAAAAGTTGAATAAGGGAAAGGTTCCCAGCTCTTCCTGCAATTCATCCCTCAGCCCTGCCGGGTAGCTGTAGATATCGGGTATCTTCCGACCGTCTGCCAGGTAGTTGGGACGGGGGGTGACAGAATAATCCACAGAGGAATACATATTGTACCACCAGAACATATTTGCACAAGTGAAATCCGGATCTTTAGCTTTACATCGCTCCCATATTTTCTCGGCCTGGACCAAGCGATTGGACTGTCTCCAGAATTTAACCTCCAGTTCTTCCTTAAAATACCAACCATTACCAACCACTCCATGCTCTGATGGCCATTTCCCGGATAGGTAAGTGCTCTGTGCACTACAGGTAACAGCCGGTACCACAGGCTCAATAGGAGCCCATTCCCCGGCTTCCAAAAACTTCAGAATTGCAGGAGTGTGCTTCCCGATCAACCTTTTGGTAAGTCCTACTACATCAATTACGACGGTTTTCTTCATCTTCACATCTTTTCTTTTAACCATTGTAGTTCCCTAATAATAGAGTCCGCTAAAGGAATCTTGAGAGCATCCGGTAAAACTTCCCAGGTATAGGTCTCGATCTCTAGATGATTGGTCACTCGGTTTTCCCGCAAATAACGAAGGACTTCCAGTATTTGATCCTGGGTGGAATGTAAAAGTCCGAATTCCTCTAAAAAAATAGGCACATGGAAGTGAGCTCTCAACTCGGAGAAATCGGCCAGCTGGTCTAAAACAGCAGGAAGATCCGGGTAGGTCACGACCTCATCTTCTTTACGTTCCGTAACCTGGTGCAGGTAGACCGGTTCATTGAACCCTTTTAGCGACTTCCATATTTCCCCGGCTGTCCTGGATCCTTTGATGATCTTTAAGGCTGCGCTTACCTGTATCTTACCGATCCTGATTCCCACATCCCGGAATTTCTTAAAGGAATAAGCAGGGTCTTCATAAGCCAATGAAAAATGGCAGACGTCATAACAGAGGGTGATATAACGACGTAGAATTTCACGGGCTTTTTCCCCGTTTATTCCGGCCTTCTTTTCCATAAATGGACCTGCGATCCTATCCAGGTAATTGTTGTAGAAAGACAATACATCCTCGCTATTCTCCAGCAGGCCATCCGGTTCCGGTTCAATATCCAAATGCAGGTAATTACCGGTTTCCTCTTCTTCCTCATAAAGGAACAGGGCTATATCTGCAAATGCTTCAGCAGCAATTCCCATAGCTTCCCTGCGCTGAGCATCTGTACTGAACCAATGCTTATAACTTATGGGAGAGGTAGATATACCTCCCTCCATCCCCTGCGGTATCAAACACGATAATTGCCTGAATAAACGCTTAGTATACTGCACTCTTTCCGGAGTGGTCCAGTCCGGGCTATGCACCTGGTCCTTGACACGCTCGTGATGGAAATTCCCATAAGGAAATCCATTCATGGTAAAGACATACAATCCGTTATCACTTAGCCACTGACCAAATTCTTGTAGTCGGCCGGACTCATCCAATTCTTCACTGGCCTTATTAGACAGGCGCAGTCCCACACCAAACTCACCGTCCGGGACTAATTGCTGTTTTATTCCGGGTAGGTATGTTTTTAAACTACTGTAGGTGGTTTCCCAATCCTGGCCGGGATGAATATTGGTACAGTAGGTTAAATGATAATCCTTGTGAAGCATAATTACTTATTAGAAGATCCATTAACAGCTTCATTCAGTAAGCTGACAGATCTTTTCATCATATCGAGATCCACCTGATGCACATCATGTTTGGAACCTATAGCGTCGATCAGGGTGATCGTCAATTCACCTCCCAGGTGCTCACGGAACTCTTCGATACCCATGAGCAGGGTATCAATTTCCCCGGCTTTGTCAAAAGGAATATTGAGCTGAAAACCAAGGGAAGTCAATAAATACAGTATGCGTTGCCATACTTCTTTCCCAATCAGGCCGGATTGCCAGGCATAGGTTACATCCAGGGCAATTCCTTTTGCCACAGCTTCTCCATGACGAAGCTTGTAATCGGTCATCTGTTCCATCTTATGCGCTGCCCAGTGACCAAAATCCAGGGGTCTGCTAGACCCACGTTCAAATGGATCTCCCCCATAGGCTATGTGTTCCATATGGATGCGGGCGCAGCGATATATTAATTCCTGCATAGGATCTTTATCCCTTTTAGCGATGGCGATAGCATGCTCTTCCAGGTAATGGAAAAAGGATTCATCTTTTATCAGGGCTACCTTGACAGCTTCTGCAGTACCGGATATCCAATCGCGCCTGTCCAAGGTATCCAGGAAAGATGCATCATTAATAATGGCATAGGGCAAGGCAAAAGTTCCAATAAAATTCTTCTTTCCAAAATGGTTAATTCCATTTTTAACTCCAACGGCAGCATCATTTTGCGCCAATACCGTGGTAGGTACACGAATTAATTTAACTCCCCGGTGCGCTATAGTGGCAGCATAACCAACAGCATCAATTACGGCCCCTCCCCCTATCACCACTACAAAGGAATGCCTGCAGATATGATGGGTATTGATCGCTTCAAGTACTTTGTCTACATGGGTTTCGCTGTTCTTGGCAGCTTCACCCCCGGGGATATGCACCACATCCGTAAACAATAGGATATCCTCGTTTGCCTTACAATATGCATTGATGTGCTGTTCCAGTTCAGGGTGATTATCAAGAACCCCCTGATCTGTCACGAAAAGGGTTTTTACAGGGCCTTTACTTTGCTTTCCAATAATATCCCTTAGTAAAGTATTGCTCCGGTCAAACAAAGATTCGGTAAAGTGAAGCTTATACTCGTGATGTACAGAAAAGGATTGAACAATAGTATCAGGGGATAGTTTTTTCATTCAGGTAACTGCAAATATTTTTGATAGCAATATAGCTAGTGGCCATAGCAATAATATGATTATTGCATACCACAGCGGCGCAAAACTTATGGCTAGAGATGCATCTAACACGATCAGGGAAATAACTCCCGCCATCACTGCCTTTTTAATTTTAGCGGCCGAATTTTCTTTATATGCCTTCCAAAGAGGCCTATAGATCAGGAGTGCCAGCAATAGACTGAAAATGAGCCCAAGGCTTATGTTCTGCGCATTCAAGGTCACCGCATAGATAACGCACAAAAGCACAATGGCGTATAATAACGCCGCCCATATTATATGCCCCTTGTTATTACCGTGCACTTCCCCCCTGCTGATCAGGGTAATGGCAAAGATATAAAGTATAGGAATGATACAATACCACAGCTCGTTAAATACCCCAGCTACGGATATTCCCAACAACAGGTTCAGACCACGGCATACCCCCATATTCAGCGGCCCCAAAAAAGTGTACTTTTTAGAGAAGGCATCGTATAGAAGAATAGCCAAAGCTAGGACCAATGCTACTAACCCACTGATGGGACTGGCGGTATAGGCGGCCAAAATCCCGCCGATTAACAATATTGCCCCAAAGGTAGCCGCAGAATTTCGGGGGATCAGACCACTAGGAATGGGTCTTTCCGGCCTTTCAATTCGATCGGTCTCCAAATCAAAAACATCATTGAGTACCACTCCTCCCGCATAAAGCAGAACGGTTGAGATCACCAGCATATAAGCCCTGGGTATCAACTCCGGGTCTAAGCCGGTTGCCGTGAACATCACGCCAGAGATCGCCATCCCCGCCAGTATATCAGCTACAGCCGTCGGTAGGTTGGCCGGCCTCATCAAACGAGCATATCCTATCAGAACGTTCCGCACCTCAGGAAATTTTATCGGAATCTACGCGTGGCTCCTGACCCCGAAGCACACTGTTATCATTGAACAACTGGGTTTGGTTGATACCTTCCGCATTCAGCCAATCAGATTCTTTCATCTTCCCGTTCTTGCCAAATGCTTTAAGGGCATTACTGTAACAAGTCTTCATAACATCCTCCTTGGATATCCCTCTTTTTAACATCAGTGAAGCGGTTTTAGGAACCGCTAATGGATCACTGACACCCCAGTCTGCTGAACTATCCACGATGATATTATTACTGCCATATTTCTCTACTACAGCCACCATCCTTTCATTACCCATTTTCGTTTTCGGATAGATCGTAAAGGCGGCGATAAACCCACGGTCCAGTACCTCCTTCACTGTTTCCTCGTTATTGTGGTCTATGATCACGTTCCCGGGATCAAGCCCGTGTTCCAGGCAAACCTCCATACTTCTGATGGTACCTGCTTTTTTATCCCGGTGTGGCGTATGTACCTGAACGGTCATATCTAATTCCCTGGCGAGCTCCAATTGTGCCCTGAAATATTTATCCTCTGCCGGAGTCTGGTCATCATATCCAATCTCACCTATGGCCACCACATTTTCTTTATGAAGGTATAGGGGCAGCAGGTCCATCACCTGTTCGGCCAAGGCTTCATTGTTGGCTTCCTTAGAGTTTAACCCAATTGTACAGTAATGTTTAATTCCAAACTGGCTGGCGCGGAATGGCTCCCACCCTACCAGGCTACTGAAATAATCCTGGAAGGAGCCCACTTGTGTTCGAGGCTGTCCCAACCAGAATGACGGCTCTATTAAAGCGACCACACCCGCTGCAGCCATGGCCTCGTAATCGTCAGTTGTCCTTGAGGTCATATGAACGTGGGGGTCTATAAACATCATTTTATCTTGCATTTTTCTATTGATTTAAATTATTCCAATGGATCTCTTTGTTCCCCACCATTTTTTGTAATTGTGGATGTGCCGACAGTAAATCCCTGAGCTCTGCTTTTCCCGATTCCGACACCAACAAGGCCCCGGCTCTTTGTTCTGCCTTATGATCACTGTTCAGCAGTCTTTTTACATCTTCTATCAAAGTGCCTTCAAGGAAAGGCCCTACGGGTTGCCAGAACTGGGGGTCTACTTCTCTTGAAGCCGCCCAACGTTCATGTGCATAATCCGAAATGATTCGCGAAAGGTCCTTATTTCCCCTTTCTTTTACACTCTGGATTTTCCCCAGGTCCCTTTGCATGAATGCAGCTTTCAGGTACATCTGGTTCCATTGCTGATCGTTAAAAAATAAGGCGGGATAGGGATTATCAAGTGCAATGGCATCAAATACCGTAGCGATATTGGTGCGGAGTGCCTCAACAGCTGAAAATTTGAAGTCTTCCGCCCCAGGTAGCAAAACCAGGAATTTCAGAAAGGTTGCCATTTCACCGGTATCCGCCAATTCTATTAATTTCTGGACTTTAGGAAGATAAAACTCACGGTCTGTTTCCAGAGCATAAACCAACAGGTAAATCCTGGCTACCTGCATGGTATTAGCTCCTTGCAGCTTTAAATATTCGGTCTCAGGGGATGATTTCCCGGGGTATTCCGGGTTATCGCCTGCAAGCTTACTTCCCAATAGACTGTACGTTAGATAGAGTTGACGGGCAGATGGAGATTCTTTTAACTGTTGCAGCTGCTTTTGCCACCACTCACTGGTGTCCTGATCCAGGTTTAAACTAAGAATTTTGGCCAGAACAGGCCCCGTATTTTCTGAATACATAGGTTAGTCTCGTCGGTTTTACTGTGTTCGCTAAGAGATGATATTATTCCTCGAAGGGGGAAGGAGATATCAAGGCTCACAAATCTAATCATTAAATTCTTTTCTGCCCAGAATTAGGATGATAGAGAGATGAATCTATTCTTGTTATTTTTGCATTAAAAGATTATCCCATGCTCGGACTTAAATTACCAACAGACCCACGATGGGTGAATATAGTTTCCAAGAACATTGATGAGATCCTCACCGATCACGCCTATTGTGAGCAAAAAGCGGCGAGTACCGCAATTTCATTTATTGTCACCTATCCAGAATACCCTGAGTTGGTACAGGAAATGATCGCACTTTCACGTGAAGAAATGGGGCATTTTAAAATGGTACATGACCGTATCCTGGCAAGGGGTAAGACACTGGGAAGGTACCGGAAAGATGAATACGTGATACAGTTGATGAAGTTCTTTCCAAAAGGGGGTAGCCGCATTACCCAGTTGGTACACAGGCTTCTCTATGCCGCTTTAATCGAAGCGAGAAGCTGCGAGCGTTTCCGACTTTTATCAGAAGAGCTCGAAGACAAAGAACTAGCCGAATTTTACAGGAAATTAATGGTAAGTGAAGCTGGGCATTATACCCTTTTCCTGAACTTTGCAAGAAAGTACGGGGACCGGAAAGAGGTGGACCAAAAATGGCAGGACTTGCTAGATTTCGAAGCCGGTATTATGAAGGATCTCGGCAAAAGTGAAACGATCCACGGCTAGGCATCAGGCCTCCCGGAGCCGGTAACTCAGTAGCATACTCACCAGCAGCATCCCTACCAGGAAATAAAGCAGGAAGTCCGTACTAAACCATTCGGCAAGAAAACCTATCCCGGCTGTAAGTACAGTGAACAACCCTATCAAGGTGTTAGACAATGCCACGTACAAGGGGCGTTCCTCCTCGGGCGCATAATCGGTAAGATAGGTCTTTCGACTCAGCCTTGCTCCACCATGAGCCATCATATTAAGAAGGATCAGGGGGGCAAACAAGTAGATGGTTTTATAATCCCCCGGCAGGTAAGTAAAACCAAGGACCAGCAAGCAATTTAAAATTCCAAAGGCACCAATGCCCATCATTAATTTCCGGGAAGACCAGTCTGCCAGTTTACCCCAGAATGGACTGGAAACCAGGGCTGCGATTCCCGAAGCGACCACAAAAAGTCCAAGCCCGGACAAGTCGGCATCAGTATTTTTTCTCCCGATTATAACGAAAAATGGTTGAGCCAGGGGAATGGCCATTAAGAAAGCCCTGGCGAGAATGAACGTTCTCAGGTTGGTATCCTTTCCGAGTAGGTTCCACCCTTTCCTGAATTCCTGGAATGGTGTTCTGCCCCCGTCTGTAGCCCCTTTTTCCTCTTCGATCCAGAAAAAGAACAAGCCTGCAAGTACCCAGAGTAAGGTGGCAAGACCCAGCAGTATGAATAGGATTCCCATGGTATCCTGTTCTCTCAGGAAGATATACAGTATTAAACCGAATATGAGGGTCAATATTCCTCCCCCGGTAGCTCGAGTTGCTAATAATCGTCCCCTGTTTCCTTTGGGAATCGTCTTCCCCATTACATCTTTGAAGGCGACAGAAGATACCCCACTGGCTATACTGTATAGCAGTAATAAGCTAACTATAGCAATTCCCAGGGTGGTTCCGTGCAGCCCGTAAAATGCCACCCCCATCAAGGCTACGAAAACGGCCTGTGCGACTGCGGGAACACCCCAGAAATATTTACGAATTGGGAAGGCTCTTATTTTACCAGACACAAATAATTGCGGCAACAGGCTTCCCAGGTTTTTGAGGGGTACCAGCATTCCGGAATAACCGAGTCCTGCGTCGAACATGGAGAGCATCCAGGGCAGCGTGACCCCCGGGCTTACCAGTTGTTCTGCCAACTTGGAACAGAAACCACTCAGGGCGTTCTTAACAAAGTTTCCCGGGACATTCGTACAGTTATCTTCACTGATTGCTTTACAGGAACGCTCTTCATCTTCTTCAGTAATCCAACGGTAAATGTCTTCTTCTTTCATTTTAAGGGTGCTGGCTTGCTGTGGAATACTCTGAATAATAAAGGGTTTTGATGATACCATCAGAGAGTCCTACCTTAGGAACATGAATTTTCTTACTGCCGCTCCATTTAGCCGCCAGTAAAAAGATTCTTGTAGCCGGAATGATTACATCTGCCCGGTCCGGGTTCAACCCCAGCTCTATGATTCGATCTTCATAGCTCATAGATTGCAGGTATTGATATTGCGAGTGCAGCCAGATATAAGAGAGGGGCACTCCCACCTTACGACCGCTCATTTTGTGCAATTTATTGATGTTACCCCCGGAACCGATGATCTGTACGTTCTGTAAAGGGGTCACATGTTTTCTAATCCAATTTTTTATCTCCTCCCAATGTGATTCCTCTACCATACCGTTCAGCAGCCGCACCGTCCCTACCTTGAATGAACGGGAAACCTTAGGGGTGGTTCCGCTCAGTAGTGTAAATTCCGTACTACCACCTCCGACATCTATATAGAGGTAGGTCTGGTCTTCCTGCAGAAGTTGTCGCAAATCGGTATTGGCGATAATGGAGGCTTCTTTCTTCCCATCGATGATCTCTACCGACACGCCGGTTTCTTCCTGTATACGCCTGATGATATTTTTCCCGTTCTTGGCCTCGCGCATCGCCGAGGTAGCACAGGCCATATATTTTTCTACCCCCATTACAGCCATCAGGTGCTTAAATGCCTGCATAGAATCGATAAGCCTCTCGGTATTCCTAACTGATATTTCCCCAAGGGTGAAGGTGTCTTCCCCTAACCTTACCGGGACCCGGATCAGTGAACTTTTCCTGAACTGGGTTTCCTTACCTTCCTGCTCAATCACGTTGTGCACCAGGAGCCGGATGGCGTTGGAACCAATGTCGATAGCAGCAAATTTTCGAATCTTCAATCCAATGTGGTTTTAGGAGTCCAGTTTATCCAGGTAATAGTCATACATCGCAAACTGGGAGCGTACAGACGGAAGATGGTTTTCCCTGTACGTATTGTCTTGTGTTGCGTTAAACACCCTTGCTTTAACATTATCGCTCCAGGAGATCTCAAAGGTATCTATGAGTTCCTGTTTAATATCTTCATCGTGTATGGGCACCCCTACTTCTACCCGGTTGTCCAGGTTCCTGGTCATCCAGTCGGCCGAGGAGATGAATACCTGTGGATCACCATCATTTCCGAAGATGAACAACCTGGGGTGTTCCAGGAATTTATCCACTATACTGATGGCCTCGATATTCTCACTCATCCCTTTTATTCCGGGAATCAGACAGCATATCCCGCGAATTATCAGCTGAATCTTTACCCCTGCCCTGCTGGCCTCGTATAACTTGTCTACCATCTGGTACGAAGTAAAGGAGTTCATCTTGATCTTGATATAAGCTTCCTTCCCGGCTTTGGCATTGGCAATCTCTTTCCGGATAAAGCGCTCAAAATTCCGGCGGGTATAATGCGGAGATACGATAAGGTGTTTATACTTATGGATCTTATACGTAGTCTCAAAGAAATCAAATACTTTGCTCAGCTCTTTCAGGATGGGCTCATTGGCCGTGAACAAGGTATAATCCGTATAGATCCGAGCTGTAGATTCGTTAAAGTTTCCTGTACTGATAAACCCGTAATGTTTCAGGTTCTTACCTTCCAATCGTTCTATCAGGCAGATCTTACTGTGTACTTTAAGTCCCGGTACCCCGAAAATTAATTTCACCCCTTCTGCCTGTAATTGTTCGGCATATTTAATATTGGCCTGTTCATCAAAACGGGCCTGCAATTCTATTTGAACGGTGACCTGTTTTCCGTTCTTTACTGCGTTGATCAGGGAAGCAGTAACCTGCGAATTATCGGCCAGCCGGTATACAGTGATCTTAATATTTTTGACCAGTGGGTCCAGGGCAGCCTCACGCAAGAATTTGATCACATAAGAAAAGGTGTGGTAAGGTGCGTATTGTAAAAAGTCCTTCTTTGCAATATCCTCTAATAAGCTTCCCTCCAGGCTAAGTCCTTTAACCGGCAGAGGTCGTATCTTGGGATAGAGCAGGTCTTCCCGCCCCAGGCTGGGGAAACCCATATAATCACGCCTGTTGTGATAACGGCCTCCCGGGATAAGGCTATCGGTCTCTTCAATGCCCATTTTCTTAATCAGGAAATCAAAGGTGTCCTCGGCAATACTCTTATCATAGACAAACCTTACCGGGTCTCCTATCTTCCTGTGCTCCACACTGGACGATATCTTTTCAATGAAGCTCTTACTCAGATCATTGTCAATATCCAGTTCGGCATCCCTGGTGATCTTGATCATATGGGCAGAGATCGATTTATAATCAAACATGGTAAAGATGCCATCCATACAGTAGCGGATTACATCATCAAGCATAATGATATAATTCTTATCTCCGTCTTTTGGGAGCACAATAAACCGGTCTATCCCTTTAGGAATTTCGATCAGGGCGTATCGTTTTTCTTTTTTCCCTTTTACTTTCGGGGTTTTATCCCCATTCTTAAGAACCATTTTAACTGCCAGGTAAGCGGCGGTATCCTTAAGCATGGGAAACTGCGCCAGATCGTTCAGGATTATAGTCATCAGCTGTGGACTGATGCTTTGCATAAAGTAGTTGCGTACAAAGGCCTCCTGCTTTCCGTTGATCTCGGTCTCATTGATCAGGAAAATGTTTTCGCCTTCCAACTCTACCTCGATATCCTTGAGGATTTCAAGGCTCCTGCTCTGCTGCCTGATCACGATCTGGGTAATTTGTTCCAGCAGGTCTTTAGCTTTTGCGCCTCCCAATTCACTTTTACCGGATTTCCCGGATTCGGCTATCCGTTTTACGGTGGCATAACGCACTTTAAAGAATTCGTCCAAATTATTGGAGAATATACCGAGGAACCGTAATCTCTCTATCAGGGGAACATTTTTATCCGCACATTCCTGTAATACCCTTTCATTAAATCGCAGCCAGCTTATTTCCCTGTTAATGTATTGGTTTTTGCTTTTCTGCATTATTTAAGGTGTTTTGGGAAGATGGTACGTACGGTTTTGCCCTGTTTGGCAGATTTCCAGAAATCAATATCGAACTGAATCTGAACGAGACCGGTAGTTGGAACATTATCTATTGCTTCGCTTCCCCATTGGTTCACTACGTTGGTAAAGGCGTAGTTATGCCCAAAAATCATAACAGTATCCAGGGAGTCATCCAGGTTCTGCACAAAATTCATCACTCCTTCACCTGAAAACTCGTACAGTTCTTCACTGAGCCTGAATTTTTCCAGGTCATATTTTAATTTCCGCAGGAAGATAGTACAGGTGTGCAGCGCGCGGTTAGCGGGGCTGGAATATATAGCATCAGGTGTTATTCCAAGGCTTTTAAATTTTCCAGATACCAGCAATCCATCATTGATTCCCCTCTCCTTTAAAGGCCGGTCTTTGTCATTAACGTCGTAATTCCAGGCGGATTTACCATGACGTACAAATATTATATTTTTCATTTCTAGTTCTTTTAGTTGATGGTTAAGTGCTCAGGTTAACCTTTCCTTCAGGGAGACAAGCGAACCCGCTCCCATTCACTGTCTGGCTTTGCAGTATACAGCAGCCTGTCGTGCAGGCGATTTGGCCGGCCCTGCCAGAACTCAATACTCTCAGGGATTACCCGGTATCCCCCCCAGTATTCAGGCCTTTTAATTTCCTCTTCTTTAAGACTTTGTTTCAGCTTCTGCAGCCTGTCTTCCAAGGCTTCCCTGGAACTAATTGTACTGCTCTGCGCCGAGACGATGGCGCCCAAGCGGCTACCGTATGGCCTGCTGTTAAAATAGGCATCAGAATCGGAAGAATCAACCTTTGAAGCTATTCCTTTAATAATCACCTGTCTTTCCATGGTGGGCCAGAAAAAAGAAATGCCCACCTTGGGGTCAGCGGCAATGGCCATACCCTTCTCGCTGTTATAATTGGTGTAGAAAACAAATCCTTTATCAGAAAATTCTTTGAGCAGCACTACCCTTCCCTTTGGAAAACCATCAACGCCCCGGGTTACAAGGGTCATAGTATTGAGCTCATCTACGGTTCCCGATTCTTCCAGTTCCGTAAACCATCTTTTAAATAATATAAAAGGATCCATGCCGGCAGTTTCCTCTACCAGGGCACTTTTTTCGTATGATTTTCGGTAAGACCTGAGATCTTTTGCCATGCACAAATTTTAGAAAAACAAGATAAGCAAAGTTGAGAAAACAAAGGGAATCTCCAGTGGGTTCAGCTTTAATATTTTATGTGCATCGGCAGGAGAGATTAGGAAGGAAAAACAAACTTTTACCCCATCAGAATTCGAAGCATTTTCCATCGTCTGCAAGCAGAACTTCAGGAAATACCTCCTGGGCTTCCAAGCGGAATTTTTCCAGGTCGCGGTATCGCGTAGAATAATGCCCAAGGATCAATTGCTGCACTCCTGCTTCCGCAGCTATTTCCGCTGCCTCTGCTGCCGTGGAGTGACCGGTTTTACGGGCCAGGTGAATTTCCGTTCGCAAGAAGGTAGCTTCGTGATATAAAACCTGTACACCGCGTATTTGGGGTATTATACGGGGGTTGAAAGCTGTATCGCTGCAGTAGGCATAGCTTTTTGGTAGTGGAGGGTCCATGGTCAGGTCCCTATTATTAATCAGGGTTCCGTCGGGAAGTTCATAATCATTGCCCTGTTTTACTAACTGAAAATATTCCTTGGGCACTTTGTACTTTCTTGCGGCATCTATATCCAGTTTGCGGGGTGATGGTTTTTCCCGGAAAAGAAATCCATTGGTATAGATACGATGATCCATGGGGATAGTCTCTACAGTTACCAACTCATCCTCATATAGGGATACGGGATGTTTATCCACCAACTCGTGAAAGATCAGGGGATAATTGGTCCACGAGTTTCCCAGTTTCAGCAAAAGCGTGATGGCTTCCTTGATCCCTTTAGGGCCATATATGTGTAAGGGGTTTTGTCGGCCTAATAACCGGAAAGAGGCTACCAGGCCCGGCAGTCCAAAGAAATGGTCCCCATGCAAGTGAGATATAAAAATATGGTTAATCCTGGAGAACCGAATCTTCTGTCTTCGCAACTCTACCTGGGTCCCCTCCCCGCAATCGATAAGAAAAAGATGATTCTTAATTTCGAGCACCTGGGAAGTTGGATTGGTAAGGGTTCGAGGTGTAGCGGCATAACAGCCCAGGATATGTAGTTTCATAAATGTGTCCTTTATAGACAAGGGCTCCCGGGCCTGTTAAAGGTCCAGGTCCCTTTCTATCTCGTCCATCTCGATCAGATCACTGGCCTCTCCCAGGGTTGGCACTACGACGAGTTCATCAGGGATTTCATCAAAGGTCACTTCTTCGGTCACAATGACAAAAGATTTACCACCTTCCCTGTGTTTGTCAGACAGCTCCATAAAGAGCGGAAGGTCCTCAGCGGTGAGACGAGAAAATGAAGTGAGATTAACAATGATATTATCGTTCTTGATCTTCTCGTAACCCTCCTTGAGGTTTTCCAAAAATTTCTGCAGGGAAACATTTTCCTGGAACACTATGGCCGTATGGCCGTCTTTATCAAAGATCATAGTTCTTATTTTATTTTGGATGCTAATAAATAGATCACAGCCATGCGGATAGCAACACCGTTCTCTACCTGGTTCAGGATAATGGATTGTTTGGAATCTGCAACATCACTGGTAATCTCCACCCCGCGGTTGATAGGCCCGGGATGCATAACTACTATCTCTTTATCCAAACTGTCCAGTATTTTCTTGTTCAGCCCGTATTGCTGTGTGTATTCACGGGTAGTGGGAAAGTAACTTATTTCCATCCGTTCGTTCTGGATCCGGAGCATATTGGCCACGTCGCACCAGTTGAGCGCTTTAAGCAAGTTGTTCTCTACCCCCACACCTAAGGTCTCTATATACTTAGGAATCAGGGTGTGTGGCCCACAGACCTTTACTTCCGCCCCTTGTAATTTGAGAGCAAATATGTTAGAGAGCGCCACCCTGGAATGAAGGATATCCCCGACGATCACTACTTTTTTCCCCGCTACATCGCCTAATTTTTCCCGGATGGAATAGGAGTCGAGCAAAGCCTGGGTCGGATGCTCATGAGCCCCGTCTCCTGCGTTTACTATGGAGGCATTGACATGCTTAGAAAGAAAGATTCCAGCACCGGGATTAGGATGCCTCATCACCACCATATCCACTTTCATAGAAAGGATATTGTTAACGGTATCGATCAGGGTCTCCCCCTTCTTTACCGAGGACTGCCCTGCCGAAAAATTGATCACATCGGCAGATAGTCGCTTTTCTGCCAGTTCAAAAGACAATTTGGTTCGGGTACTGTTCTCAAAAAAGATATTGGCTATGGTAATGTCCCTGAGCGAGGGAACCTTTTTGATGGAACGGTTGATTACTTCCTTGAAATGATCGGCAGTCTCAAAGATCAGGTCAATATCTGCTTCATTAAGATATTTGATTCCCAACAAGTGTTTTACACTTAACTCTGCCATGCTTTATTTATTTACCAGGTAGATAGTATCTTCCCCTTCATTTTCTTTCCAGTGTACTTTCACCTTCTCTTCGTTAATGGCATCCACCTGCCGCCCCCTGTAATTAGGCTGTATCGGTAAATGCCTGCTGAATCTCCGGTCTATGAGGACCAGCAGTTCAATCTCGGCGGGTCTGCCAAAGGATTGTATCGCCGTGAGCGCGGCTCGAATACTTCGGCCGGTATATAAGACGTCATCTATGAGCACCACCTTTTTGTTCTCAACCAGGAAATCCATGTTTGTGCTGCTGGCTTCCAGGGGTTTATCACTCCGCCGGAAGTCGTCCCGGTAAAAGGTGATATCCAGGAAGCCCAGGTCTATCTTTTTGACCCCGTATTCTTCTATCAGTATCTTCTTTAACCGATCGGCAAGAAAAATACCACGGGGTTGCATCCCGATGAGAGCTGTGTCTTTAAAATTCGTGTGATTCTCTAATAATTGACAAGCCAGTCTGTGCAGTATGATGTTGATCTCTTTGGAAGAAAGCAAAACTTTTTGGCTCATAGGTGGGTTGATCCTGCGCTTATGTGAACAAAAATAGCGAATTCTGACTAATAATAAGTGAGCTGCTGCAGAGAATAATTAGCCGCTTAACGGCTTCGTCTAAAGTGCTTAAAAACAAAGACCCCGGCAATGCTGCCGGGGTCTGCTTTTACACCTGAAGGTGAAAATTGATATAGGAATGAAAACTATTTTTTCTTACCAGCTTCCATTTTATCCTTCAACGCCTGCAATTGCTCATTGGCATCTCCAAGTGTTGGCTTGGATTCTTCTGCCTGAGAAGCAGCCTTTTTCTTGGCAGCTTTTACATTGCGTTGCTCTTCTTCTTTAAAGATAGCGGTGTGACTAGCCACGACCCTCTTGAATTCTTTATTGAACTCGATGATCTTGAATTCGGCTTCTTCACCTTTTCCTAGTTTCTTCCCGTCTTCTTTTTCAAGATGACGCTGAGGAACAAAAGCAGTGATGTCTTCATTGAACTCAATGATAGCACCTTTATCTACGATCTCAGAGATAGAAGCGGTATGTACTGTATCCAGTCCGTACTGCTCTTCGTATTTATCCCAAGGATTCTCTGTAGTCTGCTTGTGACCCAGGCTAAGCTTACGACCATCAACATCCAGTTCCAGAACTTCTACCTCCAGAGTATCTCCTACGGTAACGAATTCTGATGGGTGCTTGATCTTCTTAGTCCAGGATAGGTCAGAGATGTAGATCAGTCCGTCAATACCTTCTTCCAGCTCTACGAACACACCAAAATTGGTGAAGTTTCTCACAATTCCTTTGTGCTTAGAACCTACAGGGTACTTGGTAGTGATGTCTGTCCATGGATCCGGGGAAAGTTGCTTGATACCCAGGGACATTTTGCGATCTTCGCGGTCCAGGGTAAGAACAACAGCTTCCAGTTCATCTCCAACTTTCACGAAATCCTGTGCAGAACGCAGGTGCGTAGACCAGGACATTTCAGAAACGTGGATCAAACCTTCAACTCCTTCGGCCACTTCAAGGAATGCACCGTAATCTGCGATCACAACTACTTTTCCTTTAACCTTATCACCAACTTTGATCTCATCACCTAGCGCATCCCATGGGTGCTTTTCTAGCTGCTTTAATCCAAGTTGAATTCTAGATTTGTTATCATCGAAGTCAAGAATAACTACGTTCAGCTTCTGATCCAGCTCAACAACCTCGTTCGGGTGGTTGATACGGCTCCATGAAAGGTCTGTAATGTGAACCAGTCCGTCCACGCCACCAAGGTCGATAAACACACCGTAAGAAGTGATATTCTTAACAACACCTTCAAGAACCTGCCCTTTCTCAAGCTGGCTGATGATTTCTTTCTTCTGCTCTTCGATATCCGCCTCGATCAGCGCTTTGTGAGATACAACTACGTTCTTGAATTCGTGGTTGATCTTCACCACTTTGAATTCCATAGTCTTCCCTACGTACTGGTCGTAATCACGGATCGGTTTAACGTCGATCTGAGAACCTGGAAGGAACGCTTCAATACCGAATACGTCTACGATCATACCTCCTTTAGTCCTGCACTTAACGTAACCGTTAACTACTTCTTCCTTATCGTGTGCCTCGTTCACTCGCTCCCAAGCCTTAATAGTCCTGGCTTTACGGTGAGAAAGCACCAATTGCCCGCTTTTATCTTCACGGATGTCGATAAGTACTTCTACTTTATCACCCACTTTAAGATCAGGATTGTACCTGAATTCGTTCAGTGAGATAACACCTTCAGACTTCGCGTTAATGTCGATGATTGCTTCACGGTCTGTAAGGTAAGTTACCGTTCCTTCAACAACCTCTTCATCTGCAGTGTCTACGAAGTTCTCGGCAACAAGCTTTTCAAACTCCTCCAGTTTGGACTCGTCTACACGCTCAATTCCCTCTTCGTACTTGTCCCAATCAAAATTTTCGAGAAATTCTTTCTGATCCTTCTGGGAAGTCGGTTTTTGTGTTTCTTGCTCTGCTCCGGCAGTTTCATCTACCGTTGCTGTGTTTTTTTCTTCAGCCATTTGCTGATTTAAATTTGTATCCTACGCTGTTACAAGAGCTAAGCAATAAACGCAGAAGTTATTTTTATAAGTTTTTTATTATACCCCTTTCCTCTTGATGCTTTGCTGAAAAAGGTGTGCAAAAATACAACTAAATATTTGTATTACAAACAATTTTAGACTGTTATTAAGCACATAAAACCAGGGGAATGAGTCCGATGCAGGCCCCGAAATTCGTATCTTAGACTTTATTAATCAAAATTGATAGTTTCATGAGTGTAAAAGCAAAATACCAACCTGTACTTGATCTCGGAGAGCGATTGGGGATCAAAGACGGCAACGTTACTGAAGAAGGAGGAACTCTTAAAGTAAAGGGGATGGCACAGACACAGTACGAAAAAGACCTGATCTGGGATAAGATCAAGGAAATCGGGGGTGAAAGCCCATCAGACATTAAGGCCAATATCACCGTTGAAGATGATTCTGTATACCATCGACATGTGGTTAAGAGCGGGGAATCCCTGAGTAAAATTGCCAAGCATTACTACGGTGATGCCATGAAATACAAGGAGATATTCTCGGCCAATACCAGCATACTGAATAACCCGGATGTTATTTACCCGGACCAGGTATTAGTGATACCTAAGGTGTAGTAAATCACCACCAATAAAATGAAAAGGACGCCACTCAGGCGTCCTTGTTTATTTTCTCTATAACGCGGAGCGCATAGTTGTAAATACGCTCAAACTGCTCTTCCCTCCCCATGTCGCCATTATCAAATTCAATGGCATCCTCCGCTTTCCTGAGGGGAGAGAACTCCCGGTTAGAATCTATATGGTCTCGCTCCCTGACATTCTGAAGTACTTCGTCAAAATTTACATCGTCGCCTTTATCAATCAGCTCTTTATACCTTCGGTTTGCCCGTACTTCGGGAGAGGCGGTCATAAAAACCTTGAGTTCCGCATCGGGAAAAACAACGGTACCGATATCCCGGCCATCCATCACAATCCCTTTGTCTTTTCCCATCTGCTTCTGCAGATCCACCAGTTTAAAACGCACTTCCTGCACGGCAGCAACCTGGCTGACATACCTGGAAACTTCCAGTTTTCGAATTTCGTTTTCCACGTTCTCGCCATTGAGGTAGATCTCAGCAAACCCCATTTCCGGGTTAAACTTGAATTTCAAGCGGATTTTCGGCAGCAATTTGACCAGCGCACTCATATTATTCTGTTCGCCCCCGACAAACCCATTCCGCAAAGCAAAAAGGGTAACAGCCCTGTACATGGCCCCGGTATCTACATAGACATATCCCAATGCCTTAGCCAACTGCTTGGCAAGGGTACTTTTACCTGTTGAAGAAAAGCCATCAATGGCAACGGTAATTTTTTTCATCGGCTAAAAATATATAGAAAAGATGGAAGGCCCGGTAAGCATAACTATTTTTCTGAACTCGAACCCATTTTTAAAGACAAAGCCCGCTGCTGAACAGCGGGCCTGATCTTTCTTAGTCTGCTTAAGACTAAAATTTTTTGGCGTTCTTCACCTTCTGGTCGGTGATCGCCAGGTCTATTACCTCGCTCATGTCCGAAACATAATGGAAGGTGAGCCCTTTAAGATATTCTTCCTTGATCTCCAGCACGTCTTTCCGGTTCTCTTCACATAATATGATCTCCCGGATCCGGGCTCTTTTGGCCGCTAAGATCTTCTCCTTGATCCCCCCTACCGGCAGCACCTTACCCCTGAGGGTAATTTCACCGGTCATGGCAATGCTCTTTTTCACTTTTTTCTGGGTGAAGAGCGAAACCAGGGAGGTGAGCATAGTAACCCCGGCACTGGGACCATCTTTAGGTGTCGCACCTTCGGGTACATGGATGTGAACATTGTACTTGTCAAATACGTCTGAATCAATGCCAAAACTGTCCGCATTAGATTTGATGTATTCCATGGCAATGGTCGCAGACTCTTTCATCACTTTACCCAGGTTCCCGGTTACATTAAGGGTTCCCTTTCCTTTAGAAAGTATAGCTTCAATAAACAGTATATCACCTCCTACACTGGTCCAGGCCAAACCTGTAACTACCCCGGCAACTTCGTTGCTCTCGTACTTATCGCGCTCAAGCCTTGCCGGCCCTAATACACTTTCTATATCCTCGTTGGTGACCTTAATATTGTAATCCTCCTCCATAGCGATATTCTTCGCGGCATGGCGCACCATTTTGGCGACCTGTTTTTCCAGGGCACGCACCCCTGATTCGCGGGTATACCCCTCTACGATCTTTTCTAACTGTCGTTTCCCGATCTTCAGATCCTTATCGGTAAGACCGTGTTCCTTTAATTGTTTTGGCAACAAGTGTCTCTTCGCAATTTCTACCTTTTCTTCTATGGTATAACCCGTTACATTAATAATCTCCATCCGGTCTCTCAGGGCTGGCTGAATGGTAGAGAGGTTATTGGCCGTGGCAATAAACATCACCTTAGACAAATCATAACCCATCTCCAGGAAATTATCATAAAAATCACTGTTCTGTTCGGGATCCAGTACCTCCAGCATAGCCGAAGAGGGATCTCCCTGGTTACTGCTGGCAAGTTTATCAATCTCGTCCAGGATAAAAACCGGGTTAGAGGTACCGGCCTTCTTCAAGCTCTGTATGATCCTTCCGGGCATGGCACCAATATAGGTCTTTCGGTGCCCCCTGATCTCAGCCTCGTCCCTCAGCCCACCAAGCGACATCCGTACGTATTCCCTGCCCAGGGCTTCAGCTACAGATTTACCCAAGGAGGTCTTCCCTACCCCGGGAGGACCGTAAAGGCATAAGATGGGCGACTTCATATCGTTACGCAGTTTCAGCACAGCGAGGTATTCAATGATCCTGCGCTTAACATCTTCCAAACCGTAATGATCCCGATCCAGGATCTTCTGTGCCCTTTTCAGGTCAAACTTGTCTTTAGAGAACTTGTTCCAGGGAAGATCGAGAAACAGGTCCAGGTAATTTCGCTGGATGGAATACTCCGCAACTTGTGGATTCATCCGTTGCATCTTCCCTAATTCCCGGTCAAAGTGCTCCCCTACTTTCTCCGGCCATTTTTTCTTGGCCGCTCGTTCTTTCATCTCCTGGATTTCCTCGTCATAAGAAACGCCTCCTAGTTCTTCCTGTATGGTCTTCATCTGCTGGTGCAGGAAATATTCCCGTTGCTGCTGATCCATATCACTGCGTACTTTCGACTGTATGTCATTCCGCAACTCCAGTTTCTGCAACTCCACGTTCATGTGCTTCAGGGTAGCCAGGGCACGCTCCTGCAGATCATTGATCTCTAATAACTCCTGTTTCTCCTTGACATCGAGGTTCAGGTTAGAGGATACAAAATTGATCAGGAAAGAATTACTCTGAATATTCTTGATGGCAAAAGAGGCTTCACTCGGAATATTGGGATTATCCCTGATAATCCTGATAGCCAACTCTTTTATAGAATCAATAATTGCGAGGAACTCCTGGTTGCCTGGTTCCGGGCGGATCTCGGTAGCTTCCCTGATAGTGGCCGTCATATAAGGCTTCTCTGTAAGAACCTCTGCGATCTCGAATCGCTTTTTCCCCTGTATGATCACCGTGGTATTTCCATCCGGCATCTGCAGTACCCTTAAGATTCGGGCCACCGTACCCAGTGTATTAATATCCCTCACACCGGGGTCTTCCGTCTCCTCATCCTTCTGGGAAACAACACCTATGGTCTTACTGCCATTGTTGGCATGCTTGATCAAATTAATAGACTTATCCCTGCCTGCCGTAATTGGGATTACCACACCGGGAAATAACACGGTGTTCCGCAAAGGAAGAATGGGTAAAGTAGAAGGCAGGACTTCATTATTCATCTCTTCTTCATCCTCTGGTGTAAGCAGGGGAATTAATTCAGAATCTTCATCCAGTCCCTGAAGCGACAAATTGTCTATATTTTTAAAATTAAAATCTCCCATATATCATTTTATCAGCCAAACTGTCATTCTGACGCGGCTTGTTAGCATTTTCTTTTTCATGGCACAGCTGTAATTCGCTGTGTGCAAGGTACATACTCGTACCGGGACAACTGTGCTATATTGAAAAAACAATTGTTATGCCACGAAATGAAAAATAAATCATAAAAACTGTAACAATCGCTAACTTCAGCTATCTATTGAATAAACCATCTACTTTTTGAGCCAACTCGTAATGCATACGGAAACGTTAGTACCATTATGCCTGGAAGGTGACCAGGCGGCACAAATGGAACTGTACAGGCGCTATTATAAAGCGATGTATAACGTAGCATTGCGTATTGTAAAGAAAAGTGAGGACGCTGAAGATATTATGCAGGAATCGTTTTTAAAGGCATTTACCAAGTTACACACTTTTAGAGGTGAAGTGACATTCGGAGCCTGGTTAAAGCGGATCGTGATCAACAGGAGTATTCACTACTACCGGAAAAATCAAAAATCCGGTGAAATCAGACTTGACGAGGTACTGTATAAGGTCGAAGATCATGAAGGTTACGTCCCCGAGCATGAGGAATCAGAACTGAAGGCTCAAAAGGTACTGGCCGCCATGCAAGGGTTAAAAGACAATTACCGGATTTCTTTGACCTTACACCTCATAGAGGGTTATGATTACGAGGAGATCTGCAGCATAATGGATATCAGTTATGCCAATTGCAGGACTACCATTTCCAGAGCCAAGGAAAGCCTGAGAAAAAAATTATTAAAGCTGAACTGATGAACGAAGAAAGAAATTTAGAAGAGCTCTTTAAATCCCTGCAAGGCAAATTTGATACAGAATTGCCCCAAAGAGGACACGAGGAACGCTTTATGGCCAAACTTAAGGCAGAGCAAAAGCCGAAAGGATCAGGGCTATCCCTGTTCAGCCTATGGCAGCCTTATGCTGCGGCAGCGGCTCTGCTCCTGTTCCTTACCCTGGGTTACCTGTCATTTTACCCCCAAGCTAACGTGCAAGACCAGGTGGCCCGGATTTCACCGGAGATCTCGCAGACTAACCTTTATTTCACCGGCCTTATAGAGGAACAGGTAAAGATCTTACGAGCAGAGGATTCTCCGCTGACCAACAAAGTTCTTGAAGACGCCCTTAACCAATTAAAAATCCTGGAAGATGATTACACGAGGATGGAAAATGACTTATTGAACGGGGGAAACAGCAAACTGATCCTCAGTGCAATGATCACAAATTTCCAGACACGGATAGAGTTGCTTAAAGAAGTACAAGAACAAATTGAAATGATCAAAAACTTTAATACGGACGAATATGAAAACATTAGTATTTAACCTGGTAATCCTTATGAGTATGTTGTCTGCGGGCAGCTTACTGGCCAATGACCATGAGCTCAAAGGCAAGTATACCAAGGAAAAGACCATAAAAAAAGATTTTAATGTATCTGCCAGCGGTTTATTAAAAGTGGATAACAGCTACGGTAACCTCGTGCTTACCTCCTGGAACGAAGACAGGATTGAGATCGAGGTCCACATTAAAACCAATGGTGATAACGAAGAGAAAGTGAAGGAGAAGCTGGATGAGATCTCTGTCGAATTTGAACAATCCGGTGACATGGTCAGTGCCAAGACTCATTTCAACAAAGGAAAATCGGGATGGAATTGGAATTGGGGTGGCAATAAGAACGTCAGCATGCAGGTAAATTACACCATAAAATTACCGGTCAAGCACAACGTCAACCTCAGCAATGACTACGGGGGTATCACCCTGGACCGTATAGACGGGCACGCAAAGATCAGCTGTGATTACGGCAGGCTAGATATCGGTGAGCTCAGGGGAAGAAAGAACCAGTTGTCTTTTGATTACACTTCCAAGTCGACTATCGGATACATCAACAGCGGGAGCATTTCCGCAGATTACTCCGGTTTCAGCATCGAGAAAGCTGGTGACCTCTCCATTAATGCAGATTATACCAATGCGTCGATAGGGAATATGGAAAACCTTGAATACAGCTGTGACTACGGGCATATGGACGTGAAAGAAATGAAGAATGTAAAGGGCAGTGGTGATTACATAGAGATCGAGTTGGGTACCGTACACGGCAATGTAGATATCAGCGCAGATTACGGGGGCATAACCATAGATAAAATGGCTGCTGATGCCGGTAACCTCTCCATCGATTCCGACTATACCGGCGTTAAAATCGGATATGACAGCCAGTACAGTTTTAATTTCGAAATATCGGCAGAATATGCAGATGTAAAAGGCCTGGATGATCTTGAGACCGATATACGGAAGACGGATTCTGCCTCTAAATATTACAAGGGCTATTACGGCCGGGAAACCAACGGAAAAAAGGTTTATATTAATAGTAGTTACGGAGGAATCCGCTTATACAAGAATTAAACAGTCTTAATCAACTATAATAATGAAGAGAATACTAGTGATGGCCATATTGCTCTGTACGAGCTACGGCATGCAGGCCCAGTGGGGTAAGAAGATAAAGGGTAATGGCAATGTGGTTACCCTAGAGCGAGAAACAGCGGATTACGAGGAGATTTCTATTTCCGGATGGTTCAATATAGAGCTGGTGAACGGACGTGAGGGTGAAATTACACTGCGCGGTGAAGAAAATCTGCTGAAATACGTGGAAACCGAAGTAGACGGTGGAGAGCTTAAAATAAAAGAGCGAAAAGGGGTTAACCTGAAGCCCACTAAATGGAAGGATGGCATTGTGATCACTATCCCTGTAGAAAGCATCGAAGCCATCAGTCTGTCCGGTTCAGGGAATGTCAGTAGCAGAACTGTTTTGCAGTCGGAACGATTAGAAACATCGGTATCGGGCTCCGGAGATATTGAACTGGAAATAGAATCCGATAAAGTGAAATCTAATGTGTCCGGATCGGGGACCATAAGCATGAAAGGAAAGACAAAGGACCTGGAGATCCGGATGTCCGGATCAGGAGACCTAGATGCGTTTGATCTCGAGGCTGACGATGTTGAAGTGCAGGTATCGGGTTCTGCCGACGTGCAGGTCACAGCCAATAAGTCTTTAAAAGCCAATGTGAGTGGATCCGGCGATATTCGTTACAAAGGGAACCCAAAGAAAGTTGACAGTAAAAAGTCAGGTTCCGGTGAAATTACCAAAGCGTGATAACAATTAAGGCATAGCATCTATAAAGCCTCCTGTTCAGGGGGCTTTTTTATGTACACGCAGCAGTAAAATTAAGCCCGAAATAAAGAACAGGGCGAGGAAGACCGATGCATTTCGCATGCTCCCGGTAAGTTGAGCCACCAAGCCGTAGAGAAGTGTACCTATCACGATCCCGATCTTCTCGGCCACGTCATAAAAACTAAAAAATGAAGCGGTATCCTTGGTCTCGGGGAGAAATTTAGAATAGGTAGAGCGAGAGAGCGCCTGGATACCCCCCATGACCAGGCCAACAAAACCTGCAGCAAGGTAGAACTGGAAGGGGCTGACTACAAAATAAGCATAGATACAAATCACCACCCAGAGCCCATTGATCACCACAAGGGTCCTGATATTTCCAAAAATCCGGGATGCCCAAGCCGTAACACTGGCCCCGATTATAGCTACCAGTTGTATGACCAATATACTTACGATCAGCCCTGAAGTACGTTCAGAATCCGTTCCCCATTGCACTTCTTCTTCTCCGAAGTAAGCAGCGATCAGCATTACCGTCTGTACGGCCATACTGTATATAAAAAATGCCAGGAGATATCTTTTCAGTTCACCTAATCCCTGCAACTGGGCCCAGACTGCTTTAAGCTCCCTGAATCCATTGAGTAAAACATCCCGGCGAGGGCCTGTTCGCTTATTGCCTTTGGGCAGGTAATAGAAGGAATACTGGCTGAATAACATCCACCAGATTCCCACCGAGATAAAACTGTATCGCATCGCCACTAGTTCAGGGGCTTCAGTACCGCTCCCGCTGATGCCGAATACGGATGGATTCATGACCATAGCGAGATTAAATAAAAGGAGGATAACACTACCGATATACCCCAGAGAAAAGCCTTTAGCGCTTACCCGGTCTTGTTGCTCAGGGTAAGCTATATCCGGGAGGTAAGAATTGTTGATAGCGAAGCTGACCCAGAATCCCGTAAGTCCGAGGAAATAGCAGAGCAGGCCCAGGTATATATTATCCAGGGCAAACCAATAAAGACCAATACAGGATACACCCCCCAGGTAGCAGAAGAATTTCATAAACCCTCTCTTATTACCCAAGTAATCCGAGATACCCGCGATAAAAGGAGTGATGATGGCTATAAAGAGAAATGCGGCAGAAGTGACATAGCTGATGAGGGGAGCCCTGGCAATATAACCTCCAAAAATAAACACTTCCTCTATCCCGGCTACCCGGAAAAGGGCCCCGTAAAAAAGCGGGAAGATCGTAGAGGTGATTACCAGGCTGTACACCGAATTGGCCCAATCGTAAAATGCCCATGCATTAAGTAATCTTTTACTTCCTTTCGCAGCCAGAACCTGTGCCATAAAAAAACCGTTTCTTTTTGGAAACGGTTTCAATATACGTTTTTAAACTGATTAGGATTTAAAAGATGTCACCCCAAATTTGCGTGCTTCTTCCTTAGCCAAGGGCGCCCATTTCTCTATATTGTTGATACGGGTATCATTAGAAGGGTGGGTACTCAGGAATTCGGGCGGTGCTGCATTCCCTGACTCTGCTTTCATCCTCCTCCATAAATCAGCGGCTTCCATAGGATCGTAGCCCGCGATAGCCATGATCTGTAGTCCTATACGGTCTGCCTCGGTCTCGTGGCTCCGGCTAAAGGGCAGCATTACCCCTACCGTAGAACCCACCCCGTAGGCCTGGTTGAAAACATTTCTTTTCTCCGGATCGCTGATCGCGATATTTCCGGCAACTGCTCCTAATTGTTGCAAAGTTCCGGCACTCATTCGTTGCGCCCCGTGATCCGCAAGTGCATGGGCAACTTCATGCCCCATGATAGCTGCAACTCCGGCTTCGTTCTTGGCAATAGGCATGATCCCGCTATAGAAGACAATTTTCCCGCCGGGCATTGCCCATGCGTTGACGGCCTCGTCATTGACCAGGTTATATTCCCAACGGTAATCTTTAAGATAACCCGGGTAACCATTCGCGGTCAGCCAGCGTTCTGCAGCTGCAGAGATTTTTTGCCCAACATTAGTCACCATACGGGCATCTTCCGTTCCCTCTACCACCTTATTTTCTTTTAAAAACTCGTTGTATTGGGCAAACGCCATGGGGAAAATCTGGCTGTTAGGATAGAAATTCAATGTTTTTTTGCCGGTAAAAGGATTGGTCTTACAGGCTACAACGGTTAACATCACCGCTAATATCAATAGTGTTTTTTTCATCGTTTTATAATTTTTCCTTACTTCAATGCAGGTCGATGTATTTTTCTTACAAAAATCAAGAATCGTACCGAATCCCGCAGGTAATGAAAGTAAGCATAAATCAGGCCCCGATGATGTGCAATTCCGTAAAATTTTTGCTTATTTCAATGGTACTTTCACCGTTCATACGTACACTATCCAGGGAAACTTTGACGTTGTCTACTTCAATTGCCTTTATCTTAAATGGCATGCCGTGTAACCTGATCTTGAAAGTATCATAGGTGGTATCATAAGTACCGTCCTTAAATTGCTGGATGATCAGTTCTTTCTCTTTACCATTGAGTTTAAAATTCCTGAGACTGTAGCCGCCTTTCTTATAATCGTAGCCATCCTGGGCATCCTCGTAGACTGTAGAATCTTCAATGCCGAGTTTGTAATAGACGTTCAGGGTGAGCTGTTTCAATGTTTTCTCGCCCACATACTGCTGCACGGGGTAAAAAGGAATAATAGCTCCTTCTTTAATGAATAGTGGCACCTTGTCAATATCGGCTACCACCCATTTCTCCAGTCCGCCTTCTACGACCTCCCCGGTCCAGTAATTATGCCAGTGACCCTTGGGCAGGTACATACGCCTGCCTTTAGCGTTGGGTTCCTGTACAGGACAGACCAGGATCTGGTCCCCGAAAATAAACTCGTCTGTACGGAAATGGGTCTGGGGATCCTCCTGGTCGTAATATACCAGGGATTTGATCATAGGCACATTATCCTTGGAGTACTTCCAAAACATGGTGTAGAGATATGGCAATAACTGGTATCTCAGCTCGATGAACTTGCGGACGATCTTTGTAACCTCCGGGTCAAAAGACCAAGGTTCCTGGTCCCCGTGATCCCCACTGGAGTGCACCCTGCAGAAGGGGTGAAAGACTCCCAGTTGTATCCACCTCGCGAATAGTTCCCCATTGGGTTGCTCAGCAAAGCCCCCGATATCCGATCCAACAAAGGAATACCCACTGAGGCACATTCGCTGTACCTGTACATTGGCGATCCACAGATGCTCCCAGGTGGCTACGTTATCTCCGGTCCAGGTACAAGCGTAACGCTGTGCACCGGCATATGCAGCCCTTGTGATCACGAAGGGTCTCTTGGGGTAGACAAATTTCTTAACCCCGTCATAGGTCGCCCTAACCATCTGTGTCCCGTAAATATTATGAGCTTTCCGGTGACTGCAGGGATGACCATCGTAGTTATGACGGGTGTCCAAAGGTGCAGTCTTGGTCGGGACTTCCATAACCGCAGGTTCATTCATATCATTCCACACCGAGTGTACTCCGGTCTCGGCGATAAGTTCTTTATACAGGTTGGCCCACCATTTCCTCACTTCAGGATTGGTGAAATCGGGAAAGCTGCAGACGCCGGGCCATACCTTACCCCGCATCAATGGACCATCTCCCCTTTTGCAGAAATAGTCGTTTTCCATAGCCTCCTGGTACACCCAGTAATCACGGTCTACCTTGATACCCGGGTCTATCATAACAACGGTCTTAAAACCATCTTTTTCCAGGTCCTGTATCATTCCTTTGGGATCCGGAAATTTATCCTTGTCCCAGGTAAAACAGCGAAAACCGTCCATATAATCAATATCCAGGTAAATGGCATCACAGGGGATCTTAAGTTTCCTGAACTGCTTGCCCAAAGCCCTGACCTGGCTGTCAGGGTAATAGCTCCACTTGGATTGGTGATACCCCAGGGCCCATAAAGGAGGTAGTTCCGGGGTCCCGGTGAGATCGGTATAGGCTTGCACCACCCTCGACATTTCAGGGCCGTAAAAGAAATAATAATTCATTTCTCCTCCATCGGCCCAGAAACTGGTTACATTTCGGCGCTCATGAGAGAAATCAAAATGAGTTCTGAAGGTGTTATCAAAAAAGATCCCGTAAGCGATCTGATTGTGCAGCCCGATATAAAATGGAATGGCCTTGTAAAGGGGGTCCTGGTCCTTTCCATAAGCGTACTGGTCCGTTACCCAGTTATTCACTCGTTTCCCTTTAAGGTTAGAATGGGTGGCCTTGTCACCCATGCCATAAAAACTTTCTGACGCCTGGGTGATCTTACTCATCTTCACGGAATTACCCCCATGGGTGTAATTCTCTTCCCAATGGAATCCCAGTTCATCCTCATTGATGATATTTCCATCCCTATCAGAAATCTGGGTACGCATGGTCTTTTTGTCAATGAGCACGCGGATGCGCCCCGTTTCTACCCAGTATTCGGTTTCTGTCTCCCGGAAGTCCAGGTGGTTGTACCCCTTGATGGCGTTTTCGCTGATCGCATAAGAGAAGTCTGGCTGAAAAAGATGTTCTGTGGCATAACGAAACCGCACCGCACTGTTGCGGATCACGGTAAGTTCAAGTATTACCCCGTTAGCCGTGGTAAAATAGAATTTATCAGACTCCTGCTTAACATTAACTATCTCATTGGGATATAAATTCCCTTTGTATTCTAATTCTGTATTGGTAATCATGATTAATTCCTTTGTTGGTGTCGCAAAAGAAAGCTTAAATCCTTAAAAAAAGTAAGGAAGTTGTCATGTTTTTTTAACTATAACGTTAGCGTAGAGCGTTTTCTCTTACTGAAATATCAATACCGAAAGTGGCGGTAAATTAACTTCTACCGAGTTAGGTTGACCGTGCCAACTGGTCTTAGTCACCTTAATTGCCTTGTTGTGCATTCCGCTTCCGCCGTATTTTTTATCATCAGAATTAAATATCTCGGCCACAGCCTTTTTACCGGATGGCATCCCAATCCTGTAGTTTTCCCTTGGGACGGGGGTAAAATTGCATGCGACGTATACATCGTTCTTTTTATCATGTCCTTTCCGGATATAAGTAAGAACGGAGTTCTCTGCATCACCGTAGTCTATCCACTGGAAGCCTTCCGGGCTGAACTGCTTTTCGTAAAGCGCAGGATAATTCTGGTAAACGTGATTCAATTGTTTCACCAGTTCCTGCATTCCGGAATGGAAATCGTACTTGGTAAGGTGCCAATCCAGGCTGTGCTGGTAATTCCACTCGGACGACTGCCCAAATTCCCCACCCATAAAGATAAGGTTGGTTCCGGGGTGGGTGAACATATACCCGAATAACAATCGGAGGTTGGCAAAACGCTGCCATTCGTCCCCGGGCATTCTGTATAATAGTGACTGCTTGCCATATACCACCTCATCATGAGAGAAGGGCAGCATAAAATTCTCGGTAAATGCGTAAGTGAGGCTAAAGGTTATATCGTTCTGGTGGTGCTTCCTGTATACGGGTTCTTTCTTGAAGAACTCGAGCGTATCATGCATCCATCCCATCATCCATTTCATCCCAAATCCTAAGCCACCCAGGTGCACCGGTTTGGTCACCCCTGAAAATGCCGTGGATTCTTCAGCGATGGTTTGTACCCCGTTGAAATTTCCATAAACATACTCGTTCAGCTCCTTGAAGAATGAAATCGCCTCCAGGTTCTCATTGTTCCCGTAGATGTTCGGTTCCCATTCTCCTTCCTCCCGTGAATAATCCAGGTACAACATGGAAGCCACGGCATCTACCCGGAGACCATCCACATGGAACTGATCCAGCCAGAAACAGGCATTGGAGATTAAGAAGGCACGGACTTCGTTCCTGCCGTAATTAAATATGAGACTTTTCCAGTCCGGGTGGTATCCACGTCTTCGATCCGGGTGTTCATAGAGATGCGAGCCATCAAACATACCCAGCCCGTGGGCATCTTCCGGGAAATGTGAAGGCACCCAATCCAGGATGACGCCAATATCGTTCTGGTGCATGGTATCTACCAGTTTCTTAAACTCTTCAGGGTTTCCGAAACGCGATGTAGGTGCAAAGTAGCCCGTAAGCTGGTATCCCCATGAGGGATCGTACGGAAATTCCATCACCGGCATAAACTCTACGTGTGTAAAGCCCATCTTTTTTACATAACTCACCAATTCATCAGCAAAAGCCTCGTAGCTCAGGAACTTATTATCATCAGTGCGTTTCCAGGACCCCAGGTGTACTTCGTAGACAGAATAAGGCCTGTCTAGACCGTTTTTCTCTTCCCTGTAGCCCATCCAGGCTTTATCCTTCCATTTATAATCGCCTTCCCAGACCACGGAAGCAGTTTTGGGAGGTTGCTCAGAATAGCGGGCAAAGGGATCGGCTTTCTCCGTCGTCATGTCCTGGTTGTGCGATCGGATCTTGTATTTATACAGGTTCCCCTTGGCCACGCCGGGTATAAAACCTTCCCATATACCGCTCTCGTCCCAGCGAACATAAAGTTTATGATCTCCTTCTAACCAGTAGTTAAAATCCCCAATTACGGAAACCGACTTGGCCGTGGGGGCCCATACCGCGAAATAGGTTCCCTTTTCACCATTGAGTTCCATGGGGTGTGACCCTAATTTGTCGTATAGGCGATAATGCTTTCCTGATTTAAAAAGGTTAATATCATAATCGGTGAATAAACTGTGTGGAATAACTTTTCCCATATGTTAATTGTTAGTCTCGTTAATAATACTCATGATCCCTTCTAATGGGATCACGGCCCACTGCGGCCTGGAATTCATCTCATAACCCAATTCGTACACGGCCTTTTCTAGCATGCAATAGCGCAGTATAAAAATCCGTTCCTGGGTATAGCCAATATTGAGGTTGTGTTCCTGTATCAGGCTGACATAGCGTCCCATAAATACACCGATGAAATACCGGTATAAGATTTCTCCGGCTTTAAATAATTCATCTTCCGAATAAGGGAAATCTTTTCCCGAATTAAAAATGGTCGCGTAAATGGCGTAGTGGAAAGAGCGGAAGATTCCGGCAACATCTTTCAGGGGAGGTTGCTTCACCTTCCTGTCGCGAATCGTGCTTTCGGGTTCGCCTTCAAAATCGAGCAGGTAAAAATCATCCCCCTGAACAAGTACCTGCCCCAGGTGGTAATCCCCGTGGATCCTGATCCGTTCACCCTTTAATTTGGTCCAGTCGAACTTCACAAATCGTTGTCGTATATCGTTTTTCTGCTCCAGGAATTTCTCAGCCAGCATCAGGGAGCGTCCCTTAAGCCTGTGCATATTGTTTTCTACGATATTGAGGCGGTTCTGGAACTGGTACAATAGCCGGTTCTTAAGCCATACCTCGTAGTCCCCGTTAAAATGAGCCGGGGTAAAGGCAGTATCGCCAAATTCTGAGCCGAGTGCAATGTGCATTTCTGCTGTACGGGTAGCTAAGGTCTGTAGTTTAAGAAAGAGGTTGAGGCCTACCCAATCAATAATTTGAGGGGGCACATCATTGATTTCAAGCGACTTGAACATCTGCGTCCCGGGCAGTTTATCTATACTGATCCTTTTGGCAGATAAGTTTCCAAATACAACCTTCAGCTCTTTGAGCATGTATTCCCATGCATCGCCCTGGTTTTCTACCAATTCCTGCATGAGTGCAATGGTGACCATGACCCCTTCAATATCCACGATATTGATACTTCCACAATAAGGAGGAGTATTCTTGTACCCCTTGATTTCAGACAGGAAGCAACTCATTTCGTAATCAGGATTCGTATCCGAATAGATTCGGCGGAAGAATTTGATCACATACTTGTCATTAATGATAATAGAGGTGTTACTCTGTTCCATCCCCATGAAACGGGACGAACGATACTCGGTATCTTTGAGGTGAACACTATTGTGGTATCGCACCCGGGTCTTGTCATTTGGTACCGCAGTCACAATTCGCTCAAACACCAGCTTTCGGAAAGCTTCCAGGTTAAGAGCATCGATGATATAACCATCCTGGCCGTTGATAGATACTGGAAGTATGCGGTCCTTTTCTGCAAAGCTTTCATCAGATACAAAGGCGATAGGGAGAAAATAATGCTGGTAGAAAGCCTCTTCAAAATTCACTTCAAGCAACAGGCCATAATACACTTCTTCGTGCTGTTGAATCCTGAAATACTCTGAGAGTTCAATATATTTCAGCTTACTGGACTTACCCCCGTACCAACGCTGTTTTGTTACATAATCTTCAAGAACATCACAAAGGAAATATTCAATAAAACTGTCATTTTCCAATAAGTTTTCCCAGGCCGAATCAAAGACGGAAGGCGCTTGTTCTACCGGTTTGTTGTTCTTTTCAGACATAGATTATTTGTTTAGATGGAAAATATGGAAGGGAAGGTTGGGGTTCAGGGCCACAAAATTCCACTCCTGGTTCCAGGTATATGTATTTTCAGTGATAACATCACGGACCTCTACCCTATGTCCTGCAGCTATTCCCAGGCTATCTAAAGGCAACTGAATGATTCCCTGTTGCTCATGGTGTGGATCCAGGCTAATTACCACCAGGGTTTCATCATGATGATCATCGCTCCACTTATGGAAAGCCAGCAATTGATCGTTTTCCACAAAACAGAACCTGATATTATTGGTCTGCTGCAGCGACCTGTATTGCTTACGGGCTTCGTTGATCCTTGTAATCAGGTAGGTTAGTTTATTCTCATGGTTCCAATCCCAATGCCGGATCTCGTATTTCTCGCAATTAAGATATTCCTCCTTCCCGGGGATGGCTTCAGTTTCCATGAATTCGAAGACGGGACCATAAATACCGAGATTACCACACAGTGTTGCCGCCAGCGCATACCGGATCAGGTGCATGGCCTCGTTAGCACCCTGCAGGTGGTAAGGGTTGATATCCGGGGTGTTCGGCCAGAAATTAGGACGGTAATATTCGCGCATCTCGGATTGCGTAAGCTCTGTCATATATTCGGTGAGCTCGTGCTTATTTACCCTCCAGGTAAAATAGGTGTAGGATTGTGAAAAACCCTGTTTGGCCAATTGCTGCATAATCCTGGGCCGGGAAAAGGCTTCGGCCAGGAAAAGTACATCCGGGTGAACTTTCTTCACCTCGGCGATCAGCCAATGCCAGAAATAATAGGGCTTGGTATGTGGGTTATCTACCCTGAAGATTCGAATCCCAAAGTTTACCCACTTCAAGGTAACACTCAGTAATTCCTGCCATAATTCCTTGTATGCAGGAGTTTCAAAATAAAAGTTGACAATATCCTGGTATTTTTTCGGAGGATTTTCCGCATACTGAATTGTTCCATCCGGTCTCTTCCTGAACCATTCCGGGCGATCACTCACATAAGGATGATCCGGGGCTGCCTGGAAGGCCAGGTCCATCGCGATCTCAATACCGTGATCCCCTGCCGAACTGATCAATTGCTTAAAATCGTCTTCTGTTCCCAATTCCGGGTGAATGGCTT
The DNA here is from genome assembly GCF_028464225.1 of Zeaxanthinibacter sp. PT1. Taxonomy (GTDB): domain Bacteria; phylum Bacteroidota; class Bacteroidia; order Flavobacteriales; family Flavobacteriaceae; genus Zeaxanthinibacter. The sequence continues at coordinate 286,330 of NZ_JAQPCN010000003.1, read as the reverse complement.
TATGCCCCCCATGACGGGAACCGATTCCCCATGGCACACCGGAGTCGCCTTCCCTGGCCTTGGTCGCGTTATTCTTTCCTTTCCGGTTTACTTCCCCTATTGGGTGAATGGGTGGAAAATAAAGCACGTCAAAACCCATATTGGCAATGCGTGGGAGCAGGCGTTCACAATCCTTGAAAGTCCCGTGTTTTCCTTCCTCCATGGAGGCCGAACGAGGGAAAAATTCGTACCAGGTACTAAAATTTGCCTTTTTCCGGTCTACGTAAACCTTAAGAACCTTGGATTCGTTGGCGAGAATGCGTTGAGGGTGTTGTAAGAAAAGCTGGTGCAGATCATCAGAGACAGCGATTTGCACTGCCTGATCATAAGCATTATCATCCTGGAATTTTGAAGCCCATTCGGCAATCTGCTGTTTTTGCTTCCCCTTTAGTACGGATTGCAGATACTCCAGGTATTGGACGCCATCCAGTAATTCGCTCTTAACGTGTTGCGCATCTTTCAGTTTCGCTTCAATACCATGTTGCCAGTTGAGCGCGTAATCGACCCAACCCCTGATGTAATACTCATAGAAGCCCTGCTTTTCTACTTTAAAGGTGGCAGAATATCGATCATTTCCTTCCTTTTCCATGCGGTTTTCCCTGTAGGTCTTTTCATCTTCATGCCTGTACCGCACCTCGGCCTGCATCACGTCATGACCATCCGGAAGGATATCGGCACTGACGGTTACTGTTTCGTCTACGACGCGTTTTATAAAAAAGGCACCACATTGCAATTGAGGTTTTATATCCTCTATAACGACACGCTGCTGTCTGTACATAATTCTGGTTTGTTCGGTTAGGTTTTTAAATGTACTATTTTTCTATTGCAATAACATACCGGAGCCTACACTTGATCTTAAATCGGTAAGCTTCTGAAGTTCACGGCAAAGCTTAATAGTCACTCGTGATATGGAATATAATAAAAATGATCGATTATCTGTTGGAGAAGACCCGGTAATCCCAAGGAACCAATAGAAAAGTCTGCTCCCGACGAAAATCGGCCTTATCCCCTGTAAATAGGGAATAATAAGGACCCTCCTCTAAGTGGAGATCCAAGTGGATAGTGTGATGATGGGATGACAGGTTGATCAGAACCACCACCCGGTCCCCTTCTTTTTCCCTGCTAAAGGCATAGATATCCCGGTCCTGCCCTGTTATAATTTTCACCAGTTTCCCTCCATGGCTTCCATTCCACAGTGCCTTGTTCCGATGCTTTAGCTTAAAAAGCGCCTCATAAAAAGCAGCATGCCTGAAATCTCCCCAGTCGATTTCATCTTTTGTGAAGAACCTGAATTGCTTATCTATGGCAGATTCCATCCCGGAATACAACAATGGCATTCCACTAAAAGTAGCCGTTAAAACCGCGAAAGCCTCGTGCCCTTCACCGAACCACTCATAGGCTGTCCCGGACCAGGCATTCTCATCGTGGTTAGAGGTAAAGTACATCTGGTAACCACGGTGATACCTGCTATCGCGTACAGCTAACAATTTATCAATATCACAGGCATGGGTCTCCCGGTTAATACTTTCTGCCTCACTTTGCTGCAGGTTTCCCTGTACGAGCTGCGGACCCTCCCTCCTGGTCGCTCCTTTATACTTTGCGATCCTTCTCAGCAGCTTATGCATATCCCAGCCGTAATCCATCACAAAACAACCACTGTTCAGGAGCTCCGGGACTTCGGCCTCTGCCAGCATAAAAAGGGGTTTAATGGCATAAAGTACGTCTGTACATTCTTCCCAGAAATCGAACGGAACACCGTGGGCCACATCCACCCTGAAACCATCCACCCCCACTTCTTCTACCCAATACCTCATAGCGGCAATCATAGCATTCCGCATCTCCCGACTACTGTAATTCAGAGCTGCTACATCGGTCCATCCCCATGACTCCCCGGAATACGGATTGACAGGATCAATGATATTACCGTGGTCATCCTGGAGATACCAATCCGGGTGGTCTGTTATCCATGGGTGATCCCAACCGGTATGGTTCGGTATCCAGTCTATAATAGTGTGCATGCCAAGCAGGCGAACTTGTTGAAGCAGGTTCCTGAAATCCCGATCCGTCCCAAAAAGAGGGTTAATATGGGTGTAATGAGCTGCGGCATATGGGCTCCCCAGTTCTCCTTTACGTTTTTTCTTACTGACGGGATGCAGCGGCATAAACCAAAGGATATCCACCCCCATCTGTTTCAGCCGGGGAAGGTGAGCGGAAAAAGCCTTGATCGTTCCTTCCGGAGTATAATGGCGGAGGTTCACCTCGTAGAGGGTAGCATTCTTATGCCAGTCAGGCACCCTTGGTTTAGCATAGGTACTCATAGGTCTAAATAGTAATTCTGTCCTTTAACTAGCCAGACCTAAACCATCAAAACTATTAATGCCCTACGTCCTTGAGGTCTATGGTAGCCCGGTCATTCACTTTTAAAGTGAGCAGCCCGGCAAGGATCATGGATAAACCGCCAACGATCAGGGCATAAACGGGTTCTCCATTGAAAAAACCACTGACCATGAATCCCAGGATGGTGGCAGCGACCATTTGAGGGATTACGATAAAGAAGTTGAACACTCCCATATAATACCCCATTTTTTTTGGTGGCAAGGCCCCTGCGAGCATAGCATAAGGTACAGAAAGTATGCTTGCCCAGGCAATCCCGACACCTACCATGGAAAGAATTAACATTTCCGGGGAGGCGATAAAATACACCGAGATCAGTCCAACTCCTCCCAAACACAAGGCCAGAAGGTGGGTCATTTTCCTGCTGGTCTTCCTGGCCATAACCGGCAATAGGAAGGCGACCAGGGCCGCTACCCCGTTATAAATTGCAAACAAGACGGTTACCCAATCTGCAGCGTCGTTATACAGCTGGGAAGTAGTATCGGTGGTACCGTAAACGTGCCCAGTGACCGCTTGTGTAGTATATATCCACATGGAAAAGAGGGCAAACCAAGAAAAGAACTGTACCCACGCCAATTGTTTCATGGTATCGGGCATGTATAGCAAGTCGGTCATTATGATGACAAATCCGGTTCGTCCTTTTCGCCTGCGCACCCAGGAAGATACCAGGAACAGAATTCCCACGGTAAATAGTCCAATGGTTAGAATGTATAATTCTTTGTGCAGGTCTAAGAGATAGGGTATTAAGGTACCAAGAGCCCCGACCAGGGTTAAAATGACACCATATTTTCTCAATTTTCGGATCCTGTCTTCGTTCTCGGCCGGGGTGATCTCGGGCAGGGTAACCGCCTTATTTTCATCAAAGGCCTCCATTTCTTCCGGAGTGTACTCTTTAGAGCGAATGACTGTCCAGAGCACCGCCAGGAAAAATACTATGGCCCCAACATAAAATGACCATTTTACGGAATCAGGAATAATTCCCTCCGGGGCCGTATTGCTGATCCCTAGCCAATTAGTAAAAATATAAGGCATCATGGAGCCCACTACCGCCCCAATGCCTATAAAAAAGCTTTGCATAGCAAAGCCCAGCGTGCGCTGGTCCGAAGGCAGGTTATCGCCGACAAAAGCCCTGAAAGGCTCCATGGATACATTGATAGAGGCATCCATGATCCATAGCATCCCCGCTGCCACCCAAAGCGAAGGAGAATTCGGCATGATGCAAAGGGCGATTGAAGCCAAGACCGCTCCGACCAGGAAATAGGGACGCCTTCTTCCCATTCTTGTCCAGGTCCTGTCCGAAAAATACCCTATGATGGGTTGAACCACCAAACCGGTAACCGGTGCCGCGATCCAGAGAATGGGGATATCATCGACCTGGGCTCCCAGGGTTTCAAAGATCCTTGAAGTGTTAGCGTTCTGTAGTGCAAAGCCAAATTGAATCCCCAGGAAACCAAAACTCATATTCCAGATTTCCCAAAACCCCAGTTTGCGTTTTTTCATTTGATCGTTTTTTAGTCGAGTTTGTTTGCGGCTGTTACTGAAGTTTTACCCCATGACATCAGGTGGATAATCGCTCCTACAGCGCAATAAATATAGGACAATTTAATTTTCACCAACCCGGGAGTTCAAAAGTTGCAGCATCAGAAACCTGCACGGGTACACCATGGGAATGGGAGCTTGCAATTCAAAATCGCGGATCGGAACATTTAGGGATGTAATTAAACGATTCAATTTATGATAGATAGCAGTAAATAATTTGGATACGGTGAGACCTATCAGCAACACCGTCACTATTGCTTAAAATAATTCAGGAACAGCAAAAAATTTCCTGATTTGCATTAGCGTGATAGGGTGAAAAATTCAACCTTAAAAAAATTTTTGGAACGCTTTTTGTAAAGTACTACAAAACATCCCTTAGACCGGGGACCTTTATTCATTTAAAACCAATACTGATATGAAACGATTTACTATAATGATTACTGCCGTGATGAGCCTGATCTTTCTTGCCTGCGAAGGACCTGCAGGGCCTCCGGGACCTCCCGGATTTGATGGTTTTGACGGAGCTGATGGGGCTGACGGAGTGAATATCCTGGGGCAGGTTATTGAAATAGAGGGTAGTTTTACTCCCCAGAATGATTACACGATCTTCTATGAATTTCCGCAGACGGTAGAAGTTTTTGAATCTGATGTCGTCCTTGTGTATATTCTCTGGGAACAGACCGAAGACGGGAACGGCGAGGCTGTGGATATCTGGAGGTTGCTTCCCCAGACCCGGATTCTCAACGAGGGCTTACTGCAATACAATTATGACCACACCTTTTTTGATGTCAGTATGTTCCTGGAATCGGACTTTGACCTGAGTTTACTACCGCCCGGAGATACGCAGAACCAAGTATTTCGTATCGCAATTCTCCCAGCCGATTACGTGCAGAGTAACAACATAGATACTGCTAACCTGGATGCCGTTATGAAGCAACTGCAATTCCCCGAATCCCAGGTAGAAAAACATATAATGAACTAAGCTTACAGCTTAAACTTAAGACCCCCGGCAATTGACCCGGGGGTCTTTTTTTTATGGAATGAAAGGATTATCTTAATGATTCGTCTAAAAACAAAAAATTGCTATGATCAGGAAAATATTAATTATCGGGACCTTTGCTCTTCTTGGATGCAAAGGTAACTCCCAGGACAATTCGAAGAAAGCTGACGAGAAAAAGGAAACAGCCAAGGAATTTACCGTTAGTAAAACTGAGGCCGAGTGGCGAAAAGAGCTCAGCGAGATGGAATTCTTTATCCTCAGGGAAGCAGGCACGGAGAATCCCTTCAGCAGTGAATTGCTGGATATCAAGAAAAAAGGAACCTATGTTTGCGCCGCTTGTAAAACTCCCCTCTTTGAAAGTGAACATAAGTTTGATTCGGGTACGGGCTGGCCAAGTTTTGACCGTGCCATTGAAGGTAACGTAGCCTATGATGTGGACTATAAGATAGGATATAAACGCACAGAAGAGCATTGCGCAGTTTGTGGTGGTCACCTAGGGCACGTATTTGAGGACGGACCAAAAGCTACCACCGGGAAAAGGCACTGTATTAACGGGGCCGCACTTGATTTTATACCCGCAGAGTAGGGTATAGTAAAAGCCGAGTATAAGGAAAGGATTTAACGTCTTTCCTTTTTTTATGCCCAAATGTCATTGAAGGGAGATCAGCTGTAAAGAGCCGATTTTTAGTCTATGGGCTTTCAGTTAGGTTTCGTAACTTTGCCACTTCAAAATAACGATCTCAAACACTTAAATAGATGAGCAAATTTGACATTATTGTACTGGGAAGTGGTCCTGGAGGCTACGTTACGGCGATCAGGGCATCTCAACTTGGTTTTAAAACAGCCATCGTTGAAAAGGAAAGCCTGGGCGGCGTCTGCCTGAACTGGGGATGTATTCCGACCAAGGCCCTTCTTAAATCTGCACAGGTATTTGATTACCTGCAACACGCGGAAGACTATGGTCTGGTCGCGAAGGATGTAGATAAGGACTTTGATGCAGTGGTCCAGAGAAGCCGGAACGTTGCAAATGGAATGAGCAAGGGTGTGCAGTTCCTGATGAAAAAGAACAAAATTGAGGTCATCAACGGTTTCGGAACTTTGAAATCGGGCAAGAAAGTAAGTGTTAAAGGAGAAGACGGTAAAGAAACTGAATACAGTGCAGACCATGTAATCATTGCTACAGGAGCAAGGAGTCGTGAACTGCCTGCCCTGCCTCAGGACGGGAAAAAAGTGATAGGCTACCGAAATGCGATGACCCTGGAAAAACAACCTAAAAAAATGATTGTCGTAGGTAGCGGTGCCATCGGTATCGAGTTTGCCTACTTCTACAATGCCATGGGTACAGAGGTAACTGTTGTAGAATTCCTGCCCAACATTGTACCCCTAGAAGACGAAGAAGTTTCTAAACAATTAGAGCGCACCTTTAAAAAATCCGGAGTCAAGATTATGACCTCCGCAGAGGTGACCAAAGTAGACACCAGCGGCGATGGTGTAAAAGCTACCGTTAAAACTGCTAAGGGCGAAGAAGTGCTGGAAGCGGATATCGTTCTTTCCGCTGTCGGAATAAAATCCAATATTGAAAATATCGGCCTTGAATCGGTTGGGATTGCCACGGACCGTGATAAGATCCTTGTTAACGATTACTACCAGACCAATATTCCGGGTTACTATGCTATCGGGGATGTTACCCCGGGACAGGCATTGGCCCACGTTGCCTCTGCAGAAGGAATACTCTGTGTAGAAAAGATCGCCGGTATGCATGTTGAGCCCCTGGATTACGGTAATATCCCGGGATGTACTTATTGTATGCCCGAAGTAGCTTCTGTAGGTCTTACAGAAAAACAAGCTAAAGAGAAAGGTTACGAGATCAAAGTCGGGAAATTTCCGTTTTCAGCCAGTGGTAAAGCCCAGGCATCAGGGAATTCAGACGGTTTTGTAAAGGTTATCTTCGATGCTAAATACGGAGAATGGCTGGGTTGCCATATGATCGGAGCCGGGGTTACCGATATGATCGCCGAGGCGGTTGTAGCCCGAAAGTTAGAAACTACGGGTCACGAGATCCTGAAAGCGGTTCACCCCCACCCTACCATGAGCGAGGCGGTAATGGAAGCTGTTGCCGATGCTTATGATGAAGTGATCCACCTCTAAGTGAAACTGAATTAAATAATATTCCGCGACCCGTCCTGCTGTGAAAACAATATTGATGGGTCGCGGTCATTTAAATTAGCTATGATACCATTATTCAGAGCCATTGCCATTGCAGAAGGAATCTCATTCCTCCTTTTAATGGGCTTCAGTATGCCGTTGAAATATTGGGCGGGTATTCCTGAGCCCAACATTTACATCGGTTACGCCCATGGGGTGCTTTTTATCGCCTACGTCTTGATGGCTATGTGGGTATGTTACGTATTAAAATGGAGCTTTAAGCGCTTCCTGATCTTGTTTGTCGCCTCCCTGCTGCCATTCGGTACTTTTTATATAGAACAGAAATACTTCCACAAAAGTGGAAATTTAGCCAGGGGTTAATAGCCCTTAGTCTTTCAGGAAGCTTCGGATGGCCAGCTCATAACCCAGCAGCCCAAAACCGAGGATCACCCCTTTTGCTACCGGTGATATGTAAGACACATGCCGGAAGTCTTCTCTCTTGTAGGTGTTAGAAATATGTACCTCTACTACAGGTGTTTCTATAGCTTTAATCGCATCTCCTATGCCGACAGAAGTATGGGTATAGGCCGCCGCATTAAGCACTATCCCATCATAAGAAAATCCCACTTCCTGTATTTTGCTGATGATCTCTCCTTCTATATTAGATTGGTAGTACTCTAGCTGTACTTCCTTAAACTTAAACTGCAATTCGGAAAAATAATTTTCAAAAGAACTACTTCCATAGATCTCCGGTTCTCTCTTGCCCAATAAGTTCAGGTTGGGCCCATTTATGATGATAATTTTCATAGGTTAAAAGTACGGAATCAGGCGGCAATGAAAAAGCGCTACATCAATTTTACCACAGACGACCCCCGGGGCTCCTTCTGTCCAAAATGCTATCTTTAACTCATGAAATGGGAACAGGCCATCACAGATTATCGCAACTATCTCAAAATCGAAAGGGGACTTTCTGTACATTCTATCGAGAATTACCAGATGGATGTGGAGAAATTAAGGGATTTTGTGATGGAGGGCCAGTTAGAAGAGGACCCTTTAAAGGTGACCGCCGGCACTATACAGTATTTTGTCTATGAAATCGCCAAAGAACTCAATGCCAGGTCACAGGCGAGGATAATTTCCGGTCTGAAAAGCTTTTTCAACTACCTGCTCTTCGAAGATTACAGGAAGGATAATCCCATGGACCTGATAGAAAGTCCTAAAACAGGACGGAAACTCCCGGACACACTGTCCTCGGAAGAAGTAGACCAGCTGATCGCAGCTATAGATCTCTCCAAACCCGAAGGGGAACGAAACCGGGCTATCCTGGAAACCCTGTACGGCTGCGGCCTGCGTGTATCTGAACTGGTCACCCTTAAAATATCCGACCTCTATTTTGAGGAAGGGTTTATTAAAGTCACCGGTAAAGGGAATAAACAACGCCTGGTCCCCATCCTGCCCTACACGCAGAAATACATTAATATATACAGGCAGGAGATCAGGAGGCACCAGCTCATCAAAAAAGGATCAGAAGACATCTTATTCTTGAATAGACGTGGAAATCAGCTGACCAGGGCCATGATCTTTACCATCATCCGGAGACTGGCAGAACAATGCGGTTTTAAGAAATCCATCAGTCCGCATACCCTCAGGCATTCCTTTGCCACGGAACTGCTCCGGGGTGGGGCAGATCTCAGGGCTATACAACAAATGCTGGGTCATGCCAGTATTACCACTACAGAAGTATATGTACACCTGGACCGGGACGACCTGGTGAAGGTGATCGAGGATTTTCATCCCAGGAAGCCCGAAAAGAAAGAAGCCTAAGCAGGTATCCAAGTACCACAGCATAAAAATCAATCCCGCTACGACTTTCATAATTCATTTTGTTCCCTGTTAATTTCTGCGATCCGCTCCCCTCCTCTTAGGGTTCATTTAGTATATTTATGGGATGACCAAAAATCTTTAATTCATGAAAAGAAATTTACTGTCCTTATGCGCCCTGGCCTTATGCCTCGGCTTTTCTTCCCACGCACAGAAAAAAGAGAGCGAGGTACTTCAAAGTATTGATGCCAAAGCAGACTCTTATACAGCCATTGCGGATGAGATCTGGTCCCTTGCCGAAATGGGATACCAGGAAGAACAAAGTAGTGCATTATTACAAAAAACCTTAGCATCTGAAGGATTTAAGATTGAAAAGGGAGTCGCCGGTATCCCCACCGCTTTTATCGCGGAGTACGGTAGCGGCAGCCCGGTGATCGCGATCCTGGGAGAATACGATGCCCTCCCGGGGCTGTCCCAGGAGGCTGTACCCTTTAAAAAATCTGCAGGAGCCGCTGCAGGGCATGCCTGTGGCCATCACCTCTTTGGTACCGCTTCAGCCGCTGCTGCGATCGCGACCAAAAACTGGCTTTCCGCCAATGGGAAAACAGGCACGGTTCGTTTTTACGGGACCCCTGCCGAAGAGGGTGGATCCGGGAAAGTTTATATGGTAAGGAGCGGACTCTTTGACGATGTGGATGCCGCCCTGCACTGGCATCCAGGAGATAATAATGACGCCAGTATGGTAGCTGCCTTGGCCAATAAATCGGCTAAATTCCGTTTCCATGGCGTATCGGCCCATGCCGCCGGAGCACCTGAGAAAGGAAGGTCTGCCCTGGACGGGGTAGAAGCGATGAACATGATGGTAAACATGATGCGCGAGCACGTACCGGAAACATCCCGAATTCACTATGTGATCACCAGTGGCGGAAAGGCACCGAACGTGGTTCCTGATTTTGCCGAAGTCTATTATTATGCCAGGCACGACAGCCGTGATGTGGTCATCGATATTTTTGACAGGATAGTAAAAGCAGCCGAAGGTGCTGCCCTGGGAACAGGGACAACAATGGAGTACGAAATGATCGGGGGAACGCACGAATTGCTGGCCAATATCACCCTGCAGAAAAAAATGCACGAGAACCTGAAGAAAATTGGCGGAGTTACCTATACACCGGAAGAAAAGGTATTTGCCGACTCTATAGCGGTAAGCCTGGGTTATAAACAGGCTGACCTGCAAATGGCATCGGGTTTACAGCCGTTTAAAGAAGTTTCCAGACCTTCGGGTTCTACCGATGTCGGTGATGTAAGCTTTGCGGTCCCAACGGTTGGCCTCAGTACAGCCACATGGGTACCGGGAACCCCGGCTCACAGCTGGCAAGCTGTCGCCACAGGGGGCACCTCAATCGGGCATAAAGGAATGATGGTTGCCGCCAAAACCCTGGCGCTAACCGCCATAGACATTTTTAAAGATGCGGAATTACTGGAGAAGGCAACGGCCGAATTTGAACGAAGAAGAGGACCGGATTTTAAATATATACCGCTCCTGGGTGACCGCGAACCCGCCCTTAACTACCGGAATAACCCCGGCGAATAAATCGTATAAGCCACGTTAAACAAAAGCTTCCCAGGTATACTTGGGAAGCTTCTTTTATTTTAAACGCTTTTTTGTATTTACTTTGTAACAATTCCCCCATTGCTTCTACTAATTGTTGAACAATGCCAACCACCGAGATCCAAAAAACACTAGAACATCAGTTTGTATCAGAGCTGGAGCTGCACCAGAACATCGTTCACAAGGTATGTACGCTCTATGCAAAAAATAAGGAGGCGCATAACGACCTGTTCCAGGAGATTACCATACAGTTATGGAAGGCTTATCCTAAATTCAGGGGGGAAGCAAAGTTCAGTACGTGGATGTACAGGGTAGCACTAAACACTGCCATTACACAATACCGCAAGACTAAAAAAAGGGTAGATACCTATGATTATGACTCGGTCATATTTAAAGTTAAGGCAGAAGAATACGACCCAACAGAAGAACAGCAGTTACAATTGATGTACAGTGCTATCCGCGAGTTGGGGGACATAGATAAAGCGTTGGTCTTCCTTTACCTGGAAGATAAAGATTACCGGGAGATAGCTGAGACGCTTGGTATTACAGAAGTGAACGCCAGGGTAAAGATGAATCGGATAAAAACCAAATTAAGAACTATTATAAATCCTTGAGCAGATGATGGACGAACTCGATTTATTGAAAAAGGATTGGCAGAAGAAAGAGACCGAACTGCCGAGGCTCAGTTATGAAGAAATTTACCGGATGACCTGGAAACGATCCTCGTCTATCGTAAAATGGATCTTCTATATCAGCCTGATGGAATTCTTTTTCTGGACGGCCATTAATGTGGTATTTACCGATGCAGAGGCTTGGGAGATGATCAAAAAAATGCATCTCTACGAGTTCACCATCGTGATGACCACCCTCAGCTATATTATCCTAGTATTCTTTATTTATAAGTTCTACATCAACTACAGGCAGATTTCGTTTACAGATTCATCCCGGGAACTTATGAAAGCCATACTGAAGGTAAAGCGAACCGTTACCCAGTATGTCTGGTTTAACATCGCGATATTCGCCATTTCCCTGGTAACCAGTATCTATGGAAGTCTTCGTTTTGGTCCCGATGGAGCAAAATTAGTTTCGGCAGCCAATGAAGCCGGGAACGAGGCTCTTTTCTGGCTGCTCATCATTGGAATGATGATCCTCTTCGTGGTGGTTTTTGTCACCCTTCTCTGGCTTTTCTACAAACTGCTATACGGGCTTTTACTAAGTCGTCTCAGGAAGAATTATAAGGAATTGGAAGAGATTGATGTCTAGGAGCTGGGTGCCCTGAACCGCCTTTTCTGGTTTTCTTCTTCATAGGCCATGAGTTCTTCCTTCGGAATCACTTTCAGGAATGAAGAATGTTGCTCAATGGCGTATTCCAGTTTCTCAATAATAGAATCCACCGATTCATTTTCGTAATCGATTTCCAGGGGTTCTTTAATGACCATAGACTGAAGAATACCTTTCTTCTTAACGCGTAAGCCTTTTTTATCAAAAGATCGTCTGAAGCCGTCTATCACAACGGGAACTACTACCGGTTTGTATCGTTTGATAATATGGGCAGTTCCTTTCCTGAGTGGTTTCCACGGAGTTGTTGTGCCCTGTGGAAAGGTGATCACCCATCCATCATTCAAGGCAGTACCTATGTTGGTGATATCACTCATCTTCACCTGCCGGTTCACTTCTTTCCCTTCTGCTCTCCAGGTTCGCTGTATACTTACAGAACCCGCATAAGCCATCACCTTGGTCAGCAGGCTTTTTTTCATGGTTTCAGCGGCCGCTACATAATAGACATTCAGTTTTGGATTCCACAGGTAGCCCACGTTCTTGATAGAATCTATCCTGCCGCTTAAACTGGCATTAAAGACATGGAACATTGCCACAACATCGGCAAAATAGGTCTGGTGGTTACTGACAAAGAGAACGTTCTTTTCCGGTAGGGAACGAATAATATCTGAACCCTCTATCTCCAGTTTGTTGAACCCTTTATAGCGCTGGTGAGTAACGACGCCCATGATACGGATCAACCATTTTTTAATGAAGAGTATATGCCCGAATGGATTTTTTTTGAATAGCCCCATAGTCTACAAAAATACAAATAATGCCTTATAGCGACTGTTTAAAAAGTTCCTTTATCTCACTCAACATCATCGCTGTCGCTCCCCAAACCGTATAACCGTTTAATATAAAGGCAGGTACGGCGATGCTACTGGCATATGATGTGGTCATTATTTTTTGCTTTACAATACTCTCGTCCATGAATTGGTTTAAAGAAACTTCTACCAGGGCTGCAACTTCTGTCGTGTCTACGACAAAAGGCCGGGCCTCGTGGTAAAGGCCTATATAGGGTTGAACTTCAAAATTACTGGGAGGTATGTACAATTGACTTAATTCCCGGACAACAGTGACCTGGCTGGGAGGGACCCCCACCTCTTCCTCTGTTTCCCTCAAGGCCGTATGCAATAGATTTTTATCGGTGTCTTCCTGTTTACCTCCCGGAAAACCGATCTGGTTAGAATGTACACCGGGGTATGTATTCCTGAGAATCAGCAGCAGGTGAGTTTCCCTGTTCTCTTTGGGATAAAACAAGGCCATGACCCCGGCTTTCCGTGGTGCTATGTCTTTCCTGGCCAACTTTTTGAGCGCATCAAGGCGTTCCATGGGCGCCATTTTATAATGGGATTCCACCCCCGGAAGTTCCAGTTTTTTTATTTTTGATACTTCTTGTGTAAAAAGAGAAAAATCCATGCGTACTATTCCAATCACCCTTACTGCAATATTAGCATTATTTTTATTAGTGCACTGTAAGCCCGATCCTAAGGAGAGCGGGAGTAAAGAACCGCTGGTAAGCCAGGAAAAAGACAGCAGCACTACCATATTGGAACCCAAGGAGGGGGCTGAAGAAGTTGAAAAGGAAATGCCCAAAGACACTTTTCAACTGACGGAAGAGAATGCGATAGATTTCTTCTTCAACTACCAGAAAGATCTAAAAGTTGATAAGGTGAGAATGACCACCAGCATGGGGGCCTTCACTATACAGCTCTATGACAATGTCCCTTATCACAAGGCTAATTTCATCTACCTTACCCGCCAAGGATATTTTAATAACACCATGTTCCACAGGGTGGTCAAGGATTTCATCATTCAGGGGGGTAACGCGGATAACAAGGAAACGGCTCAAAAGCGTTCAGAAATCGGCCGTTACCTTCTTCCCCCGGACACCCGTAAAGGTCACAGCCATCACCGGGGTACAGTATCCATGCCCAGCAGCGAGATCAATAATCCCCATATGCTCGCATCTCCCTATGAGTTTTTTATCGTGGTCACCAATCCCGGGTCTTACCATCTGGACGGGGAGTACACTCCCTTTGGCAGGGTGATCAGCGGGATGGACGTCGTAGATGCCATCAACCAGGTGCCTGTTGATGACGGGGACTGGCCCTCACAGAATGTCTACATCCTTAAAGCAGAAGTTGTTCGTTAGGCCTCATCCCTGTAAACCGAAAAAAGCCGGATATTAAAACGTACGGCCAATAAACGAATGCTGATGACCAAAAGAATACCGGCCATGTAGGCGTATTCCTCTTTCAGGAATAACCTCCAAATAAAATAGCTTCCCCCTCCAAGGATACAAGCGGTAGCATAAATTTCCTTCCTCCGGAAGATCACGGGGATATCGTTGCATAAAATATCGCGGATCACTCCTCCAAAACAAGCTGTAATAGTTCCCAAGGCCAGGCACATAACCGGGATAAGACCTACGGCTATTCCCTTCTCTATCCCCACCAGGGTATAGAGCCCGATCCCTACCGCGTCAAAAAAGAACAGGGATTTGGTCAGGTACTTAAGTTTTGAACGAAAGATGATGGCAAAGACCACGGAAGCGGCGATGGTTATCAGGTATATCGGCTGTCTCATCCACAATACAGGAGTATATCCAATCAGCAGGTCCCGTAAGGTACCTCCACCAACCGCGGTAACAAAGGCGATGATGAACACCCCGAAAAGATCAAGTTTTTTTTCCATAGCCACCAACACCCCTGAAATGGCGAACGCGATGGTACCGAGAATGTCAATGGTGAGGTAGAACATTTAATGCCGGGTATTTAAATGCTGATCCTAATCGAAATCAGCTATTAGAAGGGCAAAAATACAAGAATATATCTTGTCAGGATAGTGCTATATGGCGTTTCTGAATACTTCAGCGGGAAATATTGCTCCATAAGATTTCACAGGCCCAATATTGCCCAATACACTGGTTTAGAGTATCTTTAATATCATTGTTATCAATGACAAACTTCCCCTACTGAGCTCTTAGGCCTTAAGGCATGTACTCCCCCACCGTAGTTGATCTTTAATTCTTTATTATGAACAGCAGGAAAATCATTTTTTCAGGGTTAATAGTAATTCTGAGCATCCTTTGCATGCGTTTTCTCACCCCAAAGGAGGAGGTGGTCCGGGTAGAACAGGCCTCGTACGGAAATATTAAGTGTACGGTGGCTAATTTCCTGCTCTCAGGGGTAGATACCACTCGGCAAATTGCCCCCTTGTTTGAAAATCTCGGGGACCATCATTTTCCCATCAGCACGAATTCTGAACGCGCACAAGTATTTTTTGACCAGGGATTACGGCTTACCTATGGTTTTAACCATGCCGAAGCACACCGGTCCTTTATGGAAGCAGCCCGTTTAGATCCCGAAGCCGCCATGGCATACTGGGGGCAGGCTTATGCACTCGGGCCCAATATTAATGACCCCTTACCTGATGAGACCCGGAAACTGGAGGCTTTTAAAGCTATAAAAAAAGCTAAAGAGCTTTACGAAAATAACAGTGAAATTGAAAAGGATCTCATTAATGCCTTGGATCAACGTTTTTCTGAAAATCTTACTCAATCCGTGGCTGAACTGAACGACAACTATTTTAGAGCGATGCGGGAGGTCGCAAAGAAACATAGCGGAAGTGCAGAAATACAAACCCTCCTGGCAGCCGCGGCAATGGACACCAATCCCTGGAATTACTGGGATAAAAATGGACAACCGAATGCCCATATGGCCGAAGCAAAGAACAGTTTGGAAAAGGCTATTGCATTAAACCCTGCACATCCCGGAGCACACCATTACTATATCCATTTAATGGAGCTCCCTTCACCGGATATGGCTGAAGATAGTGCAGACATCCTTGGCGGATTAATGCCGGCCGCAGGACATATGGTACATATGCCATCACATATTTATATCCGGGTTGGTCGTTATGCAGACGCGGTCGCAGCAAACCAGAAGGCTATTGAAGCAGACGAAGATTATATTTCCCAGTGTTATTCCCAGGGTCTGTATCCCCTGGCCTATTACCCACATAACATTCATTTTCTCTGGTCTGCAGCCAGTCTTATCGGCGCCAGTGAAATCGCCATTGATGCAGCACGAAAAACAGCAGAGAAGGTTCCTCAGGGACAGTTAGCCGCCTTGCCGTTTTTACAGGATTTTGCTGCTACTCCCCTCCTGGCCCATGTCCGGTTCGGAAAGTGGAACCAAATTTTAACTTATCCTGCCCCTGACCCCAGTATTAAACACCTGGGCCTTGTCAGGCATTATGCCAGGGGGATGGCATTTATCCGGAAAAATAATGCAGCAGAGGCCGAGCAGGAGTTGGATGCCATCGAATCCATGTTGCAAGATGCGGAACTGGACACCCTGGTAGCCGTAGCCCATAACAGTTCGCGAAAAATAGCCGAAGTTGCTTTTGAAGTGATTTCCGGAGAACTTGCTGCCCTGGAAGGGGAATACAGTAAGGCTGTAGAACACCTGAGGAAGGCTGTTGCTTTGGAAGAGCAGTTAACGTATACCGAACCTTCTGCCTGGCATATTCCGCCTCGGCAGAACCTTGGGGCACTACTCCTCAACATGGAAAAATTCCGTGAAGCCGAAGTAGTGTATAGAGAGGACCTGGAAAAGGTTCGCCAGAACGGATGGTCGCTGCGGGGTTTAGAGCGGTCTTTAAGGCTACAGGGAAAACAGGCAGAGGCTGATCTTATACAAAAAGAGTTTGAAAAAAAATGGGCGGAGGCCGACCTGAAAATAAATTCTTCAGTTTTCTGAGTCACAAATGAATAAGGTTTTATAAATTGAAGTTCACTATAACTTTTTATCATGAACTTTCGCTTTATCCTTTGGCTGTTATTCTCCTCTTTATTCGGAATCAGTTTTGCACAAACCCCTATAAAAATAAACCAGGATCGCTTGGAACAGCAGCTGAAAACCCTGGCCACTTATGGTCAGCGGGACGATGGCAGCACGAACCGTGTAGCTTTCAGCGATGCAGATATTGCCGGGAGGACATACGTGATGCAATTAATGCGCGAAGCCGGGCTGGAGGTGAGCGTGGATGCTGCGGCAAATATTATCGGCCAGAAAAAGGGTTCGGAAAGTGGTCTGAAACCCCTGGCTACGGGTTCTCATATTGACATGGTGCCGGACGGAGGCAACTATGATGGAATCGTCGGTTCTTTGGCCGCCATAGAAGTGGTAAAGACCTTACAGGAGCATGGTGTTACCACCAGGCACCCGCTGGAGGTCATTATCTTTTCAAATGAAGAAGGCGGGGTCATGGGCAGCCGGGCCCTTGCGGGTAAATTAGGGGCAAGCGCACTAAAGGTTCGGAACAGTACAGGGTATTCCATGGCGGAAGGAATCCAAAGATTGGGAGGCGATACTACCCGATTAGACCAGGTAGTTCGGAAAAAAGGAGATCTTGCAGCCTTCCTGGAGCTGCATATAGAACAAGGGGGTATACTGGATCAAAATGATGAAGATATAGGTGTAGTGGAAGGTATAGTCGGGATCCAATGGTGGGCAGTGAAAGTTGCGGGAAAAGCCAACCATGCCGGTACAACCCCCATGGATCAGCGGGAAGATGCCTTGCTGGCAGCTGCGCGTTTTATCATAGCCGTTAACGAGGTCGCATTGGAAAATGAGGGAAAACATGTCTGTACCGTAGGTCGTATTGAAGCAAAGCCAGGAGCACCCAATGTAATCCCCGGGGAGGTTACCCTGACCGTGGAAATCCGGGATTTGTCTTCAGATAAAATGCATTTGCTTATCCGACAGCTCAGGGAAAGAGCAGATCAAATTGCAACAGCATCAGCAACCTCGTTTGATATTAGCCCAATTGACGGCACCGGCGACCCGGCGCTGACCGATCCTGCCATCCGGGAAGTGATCGCCAATACGGCCGAGGAACTGGGGCTCAGTTATCGGAATATGCAGAGTGGTGCAGGGCACGACGCCCAGGATATGGCCCTACTGGCACCCACCGGGATGATCTTTGTGCCCAGCAAAGGTGGGATCAGTCATTCTCCTAAGGAATTCACCACTGCCAGGGATATCGCTAACGGTGCCAATGTACTGCTCCATTCGCTATTAAGACTCGATAAGCAGGATTGATTTCTATGAGAACATAAAAAACCCCTGCTTAAACTTCCCGGCAGGGGCTTTCTATAAGATACAACCCAGAACTCAGTTGATCGCTATCTTGATGGGCTCTTTCTTGGCGCTAGCTTCTTTCTTGACCAGTTCAAAGTGCAGGATGCCATTTTTATAATTAGCCTCCACAGGTACCTCCTTCACGCTTTCAGGAAGTTTCAACGAACGCTCAAAGGAGTTATAACTGAACTCCCTGCGGGTATAATTGTCTTCTTCTTCCTCTTCGGATATAGTTTTCTCGGCTTTTATGTGAAGGTAACCTTCATCCAGCGTTACCTCAAAATCCTTCTTATCAAATCCCGGCGCGGACATTTCTACTTCAAATTTACCATCGGTCTCCCTGATATTCATTGCAGGCTCACCGGATTTTCCGTTCCAGAATTCGTCTGAAAACATTTTTCTTCGCTTCCATTGACTTTCAAAAAAATCATCAATGTCAAAAAGTTCCTGTGACAGGAACTGGCCAATAGGCCGCTTTCTTGATTTAATTAGTGTCATGATATTATGTGTTAAGGATTACATTTTATAGCAAAACAAAAGTATCACCTGTTACACCTCTATAAAATGACTGAAATCAGCTTAACACCTTAAATATCCAAAGTTAATACGAAGAACAGCATTACAGTAAGGCTGTTTGTTTTTGCGCTTGTCGGAATTCCTCCATCATTCGCTTTACAATATCAGCGGCCGGTCGAATATCATGTATGGTGGCCGATACCTGGCCGATCTCCAGTTCCCCTTCCTCCAGGTCTCCTTCAAACATACCTTTCTTGGCCCTGGCCCTGCCGAGCAATGATTTTAGGTCATCCACACTGGCTCCCCGCGCGTAGGCCTCTTGAATATCGTTAAAGAACTTGTTCTTAAGTAGGCGCACCGGGGCTAGCTCTTTAAGGGTCAGAAGGGTATCCCCCTCTTTGGCATCGACCACCATCTTTTTAAAGGCGGGATGAGAAGAGGCTTCTTCACTGGCCACAAACCTGCTGCCCACCTGTACCCCATCTGCTCCGAGAATCATGGCGGCGAGCATGGCTCGCCCATCGCCAATTCCCCCTGCAGCGATCAATGGGATATCGATCTTTTCCTTTACGGCCGGAATTAGGGTCAGGGTGGTAGTCTCATCACGCCCGTTATGCCCCCCGGCCTCAAATCCTTCGGCCACAATGGCGTCCACCCCTACCTGCTGTGATTTCAAGGCAAATTTAACGCTGCTGACCACATGCACTACGGTAATTCCTTTTTCTTTCAGGAAGGAGGTCCAGGTCGCGGGATTTCCTGCCGATGTAAAAACGATCTTCACCCCCTCTTCCACGATCACCTCCATCAACTTTTGAATATCCGGGTATAATAAGGGGACATTCACTCCAAATGGTTTTGAAGTAGCTCCCTGGCATTTTTGAATATGTTCTCGTAATATTTCCGGGTACATACTCCCGGCTCCTAAAAGACCAAGTCCGCCGGCATTGGAGACGGCCGAAGCCAGGCGCCATCCACTGGCCCACACCATTCCGGCCTGTATAATGGGGTATTCTATATGGAAGAGTTCAGTAATCCTGTTCTGCATTTCTCGCTTCTGTAGTTTAATCTTTATAAAAAAATAAGTGCAACCTATGGCTCTCTAAGATGGAACACATACAATTGCACTAAAAATAGTTTTTTCCGGGAAAATGGATACTTCTCATCCCCTTGAATTTATACCAGGATCTAGGATATAACCCCGGAACCTATCAATTCTTCCCCTGAGTACCAGGCGACAAACTGCCCTTCGGTGATCGAAGTCTGGGGAGTATTGAAATCTACATAGAGCCCGCCTTCAATTTTATAGAGGGTAGCATGTTGCAGCGGTTGTCGGTAGCGAATTCTCGCTTCCACCTCCATGGTTTGATCGGGTTTTAAGGAAAGGTCAGTGCGCACCCAGTGCAATTCGTCATCGGTGACAAAGAGGGTACGCCGGTACAGCCCGGGATGTCCTTTTCCCTGCCCGGTGTAAATAACGTTCTCCTCTACATCAGTTTCAATTACAAATAAGGGTTCTTTAGTACCACCCACATCTAATCCTTTTCGTTGCCCTTTCGTAAAATAATGAGCACCCTGGTGTTCCCCGACGATCTTCCCATCCTCTTTGTGGTACACGGGCTTCTCTGAGTAAAAAGCCAGTTCTTCACGTTTATTTGAAAAATTAGGCATGGCCTGTTGGTACTGCGGCGCATTCCCGGGTACCTCTACGATAACCCCTTTTTTCGGTTTTAATTTCTGCTGCAGGAAATCGGGGAGCCTGACTTTCCCGATAAAACACAGCCCTTGCGAATCTTTCTTATCAGCGGTTACCAGTTTGTTCTCGGCCGCGATCTGCCTAACTTCGGGCTTTAATAATTCCCCAACCGGGAATAAGGTCTTTGACAATTGTTCCTGGGATAACTGGCAGAGGAAATAGGATTGGTCCTTATTAGGATCCTTTCCGGCCAGCAGATGATGTACCGGATTACCCTTTTCATCTATGGTAGTCTCTTTACGACAATAGTGACCTGTTGCGACATAATCGGCTCCCAGTTGTAAGGCGATCTTCAAAAAAACATCAAACTTGATCTCCCTGTTGCACAATACATCCGGGTTAGGCGTACGGCCCTTTTCGTATTCGGCAAACATGTAGTCCACGATCCGTTCTTTGTACTCCTCACTCAAGTCTACCGTCTGGAAAGGGATTCCCAGCTTCTCGGCCACGATCAGTGCGTCGTTACTGTCTTCTAACCAGGGACATTCTTTAGAGATCGTCACAGAATCATCATGCCAGTTCTTCATAAACAAGCCGATGACCTCATATCCCTGTTCTTTTAACAGGTATGCGGCAACACTGGAGTCCACACCCCCTGATAGCCCGACCACTACTTTTTTCTTGCTGCTCATAACCGGGCAAAAATACAAAAATAGGCCCGCATCACCATGCTTTTAAGATATAGATAAGATTCACCTCATTGAAGTGAAATAGACCTTTTAAAAATAGTTGATAACCGGAGTTGCCGCATAATTCACACAACTGCCAGGTGATAGAGATCTTCCAAGGCGATTCTGTAACCGTGGTTATCGTTAGGAAAGTCGTCTTCATTAAGAATACCACCGGCACTAACCTGACCTAAGAACAGCCTATACGATCGCGCGTAACGGGGTAGTTCACAGTATAGTCAAAGTGCTCTTCCACAAGTGGTCATAGACAACCTCTAGCCCTCCTGTTTTCCAATGTAAAATTGATTTTATCAGCAAAATCTCTTCCATTGCTCTATGGTATTTTTAATAAATTTCCAATAGTTACGAAAAGCTTTTCGCCAGACATCAGTAATCAGCGGATTAGCATACAAAAATTGTCGCTTGACAACTATCTTTTTGCCCGTCCTTGATAAAGACCCATATTTGACACTCCAAATCTGATCAAACATAACCTACTATCTAAACGGAAAGCTCCCCAATCGGGGAGCTTTTTTTAGATTATTTTTATTTACATCTACTCCCGATAGAGCACTTTCTTGTGTATAATCTCTCTTTCGGTATAGATGTTCATCAGCATGATCCGGGAGGGCAAACCACTCAGGTTATAATTCAGGCGGTTGAGTCCTGGGCTAACTCTTTGGACGGCCGGTCGCTTTATCATTCTTCCATCCAGATCTTGAAAATGTACATTTACTGAAGATTCATATTGGATATCCAGGTCTAAGCTTAACACCTGTTGAACCTGGTTCTGAAATACCGTGGCTTTGGTGCCCATAACCTCTAATTTATCATCATTTGCATATTGGGCACTGCAGGTAGTAGCATGTACAATTACATATAAAGGACCACTGAACACTGTATCTGGCTCAAATGTATAATTAATACGGTCGCCTCCCTCCAGGTCCTCCGCTTTGTAGGGATATTGACCTGGCCCCACAGTAGGATTGCCGTTTTTCTCAGGATACATAGCAGTGCCAATATATACTTGTGCTTCGGTCATGGTTACCCCCGGGAATAGCTGTATGGCAACAGTCACTTTTCCATTTTCATAGATCACCGTAGCATAGCCGATAAACCATCCATTGTTTACATAATCGCAATTTGCCGCACCCGAATACATTTCCATCCTATAAGTGTTTCCTTCTGTAATGCTGTTGGTCCATCCCCAGTTAGCGAAACCATCTTGTTGGAAACACCTTGCATTGTCTGGATCCCTGGCATAGGCCGTCTCACCACAAGGTGAAGGAGGATCAAATTCGTCATCCTCACAGTCCGCTCTGCCGTCATTATCCAGATCATATCCTTCATCAATCATACCGTCACCATCATTATCAACACCGTCACAGAGTTCTACACAATCCAGGCCTTCGTCAATCTCACCATCCCCGTCGTTATCTAATCCATCACAAACCTCCTCGCAATCCAGACCTTCATCAATCTGTCCATCCCCATCATTGTCCAAACCATCGCATTCTTCATAATCATCACAATCCGAAATACCATCACCGTCGGTATCTATAGTATCATCACAATCATCTACGCAATCCGGGATGTTATCACCGTCAGTGTCAATCGTATCATCGCAATCATCCACACAATCCGGGATGTTATCACCGTCAGTGTCAATCGTATCATTGCAATCATCCAAACAATCCGGGATGTTATCACCGTCAGTGTCAATAGTATCATCGCAATCGTCTATACAATCCGGGATGTTATCACCGTCAGTGTCAATCGTATCATCGCAATCATCCAAACAATCCGGGATGTTATCACCGTCAGTGTCAATAGTATCATCGCAATCGTCTATACAATCCGGGATGTTATCACCGTCAGTGTCAATCGTATCATCACAATCATCTACGCAGTCCGGGATATTATCACCGTCAGTGTCAATCGTATCATCGCAATCGTCTATGCAGTCCGGGATATTATCACCATCTGTGTCAATTGTATCATCGCAATCGTCTATGCAGTCCGGGATATTATCACCATCTGTGTCAATTGTATCATCGCAATCGTCTATACAATCCGGGATGTTATCACCGTCAGTGTCAATCGTATCATCACAATCATCTACGCAGTCCGGGATATTATCACCGTCAGTGTCAATCGTATCATCGCAATCATCCAAACAATCCGGGATGTTATCACCGTCAGTGTCAATAGTATCATCGCAATCGTCTATGCAGTCCGGGATGTTATCACCGTCAGTGTCAATCGTATCATCGCAATCGTCTCTGCAATCCGGGATATTATCACCGTCAGTGTCAACCGTATCATCACAATCATCTATACAATCCGGGATGTTATCACCGTCAGTATCTATTCTATCATCACAATCATCCACGCAATCCGGGATGTTATCCCCGTCAATATCTATTCTATCATCACAGTCATCCACACAGTCAGCTATACCATCATTATCAGAATCTGCAAAGTTTTCATCAACAACACCATCTCCGTCGTTGTCAATACCGTCGCATATTTCTTCTTCCCTTGGTTCGTCCATACCAATATAAATCGTACAACTGACCGTGCATCCATTTTTGTCTGTGACAACTACGCTGTGTGTGCCAGGCGTCAAACCTGTAGCCGTTGCAGTGGTTTCACCATTATCCCATAAATATGTATAGGGTTTGGTGCCCCCGAAAGGAGTTACCTTTGCAGAACCGTCTGCTTCACCAGGACCACTGGCATCTGATAATTTCTCAATATTGTGCGTCAACTTTTCAGGCTCTTTGATCACCACTTCGCAACTGACCTTGGCGCCAAGGGCATCAGTAACAGTGACCCCGTAAGTACCGGCGGTAAGCCCTGTGAGTTTATGATCGGTCGACCCATTGCTCCATAAATAGGTATAGGGCGCAACTCCGCCATTAGCTTCGGCGGTGGCATGTGCATTATCTCCCCCATGACAGTCTACATGGCAATAGTCCCTGATTTTTACACTAAGGGGCGCAAATATTTGGTTATCGTAGCCGGATAATAAAAAGCTACCGGTATCCGCGGTCCAATAAGTACCAGCAGAATTATTTTCAGTAAATACAAAGAATTCTATCCCACCATTAATGTCTGAGTTTATACTGCTATCGAATCTATTTGCATAGATACTAACCATTGTAAAAATGGATAATAAAAGAGAGATGTAACAGTTTTTGATGGGTGAAAATGAAGTGGTTCTCATAGTATAGTTGTGATTGTTTTTAAACTATACCAGAGCATAATATGGGTAATTGTTCATTAAATGAAGTGGGGATCATTTAATAACAATGAGAAACGAATTTCAATAAAATGTAAACTTCTGTCAGTCTTATAGAAGCGTCTAATTAATCCATACTCTCTTAATTGTCATTTCAGGCACTGATAATCAACACCTTTCAAAGAAAGTTCACATTTTTTTAACAAGTTTTAGCAAACAGCAAGGTAATTTCGACAAAAGGAAAGCTTTCTCGTTAAAATACCATCCCGGCACCAATTTGGAATGCCCTATTCCCGGGATGGTTGGTATCCTATTTTTTCTTCTGCTGTTCTGCCTGCTCCATCATTTCGCGCATTTTTCGCTGGAACTTGTTCTCTTTCTTCGGTTTCTTCTTATTCTCCTGAATCTGAGCATGGATCTTCTCTTCATCCAGGATAAAGTTTTTAATCGCAAGCATGATGAAAATGGTAATCAGGTTAGATACAAAGTAGTATAAACTCAGACCACTCGCATAGTTGTTAAAGAAGAACAACATCATCAGCGGGGAGAGGTACATGATAAACTTCATGTTCGGCATACCGGGCTGCGTCTGCATATTCTGCCCTGTAGTCATCATCATATAGAAAAAGATGGCTACAGACGCCAGGATTGGGAATAAGCTTACGTGGTCCCCGTAAAACGGGATAGTGAAAGGCAATTGTGCCACCGTATCATAGGACGAAAGATCTTCTGCCCATAAGAATGATTTCTGGCGCAGGGCAAAAGAGGTTGGGAAAAACATGAACAGGGCATAGAAGATCGGCAGCTGCAGCAGCGCAGGTACACAACCACTCATAGGGCTAACCCCCGCTTTATTGTACAGCTTCATGGTTTCCTGCTGCTTTTTCATCGCGTTATCCTTGTACTTCTCTCCCAGTTCTGTGATCTCCGGTTTAAGTACTTTCATCTTGGCCTGTGAAAGGTAAGACTTGTAGGTTACCGGTGACATGAGTAAACGCACCAGTATGGTCATTACTACGATAGCGATACCAAAGGGTAGGAAGGAACTCAGGAAGCCGTAGAATGGTGTGAACACATAACGGTTGATCCACCCGAAGATTCCCCATCCGAAGGGGATAGAATCTGCAAGGCCTAATTCTTCATAGTGTTCCAGTACATCAACATCGGTAGGTCCGTAATACCAGTTCATGGCATAGGACAGCTCACCACCTTCGAGCTCCAGGGGAGCAGAGGTGCTAAATAATTTCGTAAAATGTTCTTCAGGACTTTCTTCCTCCACAAGGTTTTCAGAGCGGAGCTCAGCAGTCTTAAAGTGGTTATCTGTCGCCAATATGGTGCTGAAGAAATGTTGCCGGTAAGAGAGCCATTTGATATCTTCTTCAATATCATCGTCATCACTGCTTTCGGATAGTTTACTGATATTACCATCGTCGTGGTTATACGTCAACCTTGTGTACCTGTTACCGTACTGTATACTCTTATTATGGCGGATACCTTTCACCCTCCAATCTAACTGAATGGGTTGGTTTTTATCAAAGATCCCACTCATGCCTCGGGACCGAATATTAAAATCGAGCAGGTAGTCATTGGGTTTTAACTCGTACCGGTATTCCAGGTAACGGTCCGGACCCACTTTGGCCTTCATCGAAAGCACCTGGTTTTCTCCATTCTTGCTCAGGCTGGGCTCAAAATATAATTTTTGTGTATTTATGGCACGCTGGTCTGTCGTGGTAAAATTCAATCCAAATGAAGCATTGCCATCCTTTACCAGGTACACCGGAACGGAATCATAGGTTACAAATTTCTTCAGTACCGCCTCAGTGATCTGCCCTCCAAGGTTACTGACTTCCAGACGTACCAACTCATTCTCCAGGACGGTCGTACCTTCTTTTGCATCGGTAAAGCCGAAGCCTCCTACACTATTCTTATAGGCTGCCAGGTCTGCAGAATCGCGTAAAACCGGCATGGTCTCCTGGGGTGTCACCTCAGCAGCGGCAGCCTTTTCCTGCTCTGCTGCTGCTTCAATCTTAGCTTGTTCCGCCTTCTGGGCCTCTACCTCTTCCGGAGTGGGCTGGCTCTGGTAGAACCAAAATATGAGGATTCCAAAGATCAGCACAAAGCCGATGATCGAGTTGATATCCAGTTTCTTTTCTTCCATGGGAATGATCTGTGTAAAAATTCCGGGCTGTTTTATTTCCAGCCTGGGTTCTTAAAAATTAAGGTTTGCAAATATATGCCGTCTTGCGCGGTTTACGCAACCTTCGCATTGGTTTGTTGCTTTTTATACTGTAGTACAGCCTTGAGGAATCCTACAAAGAGCGGGTGCGGACTTGCCACCGTACTTTTGTATTCCGGGTGATACTGAACCCCGACAAACCATGGGTGAGAAGGAATTTCCACGATCTCTACCAAGCCGGTTTCTTCGTTGATCCCGGTAGCCATCAGCCCGGCATTCTCTAACTGTTCTAAATACTGGCTGTTAAATTCGTAGCGGTGACGGTGGCGTTCAGAAATTCGCGATTTACCCTGGTAGACTTTTTCTACTAAGGATCCTTCTTTCAATTTACAGCTCCAGGCGCCAAGACGCATGGTGCCGCCTTTATTAGTGATCGTTTTCTGAGCTTCCATCAGGTCGATGACCGGGTCTGGCGTCTCCGGGTCCATTTCGGTCGAATTGGCCTTGGTAAGACCGAGTACATTCCTTGAATATTCGATCACTGCCATCTGCATACCCAAACAAATCCCCAGGAAGGGAATCCCTTTTTCACGAGCAAATTGTACCGCTTTGATCTTACCTTCAATTCCGCGCTCTCCAAACCCTGGTGCCACTAAGATTCCATGCAGCCCTTTCATTTGCTGTTCAAAATTCTCATCAGTGATGTGTTCTGAATGAATAGAGCGAACGTTCACTTTAACTTCATTTAGCGCCCCGGCGTGTATAAAAGACTCCAGGATCGATTTGTACGAATCCTGCAGCTCCACGTACTTCCCTATCAGTCCGACGGTCACTTCATGTTGCGGGTTCTTATGCCTGTCCAGGAATTCGTGCCACTGGGTCAGGTCTGGTTTGGTATCGTCTTTTAAATGTAGTTTCTGCAATACCACCTTATCCAGGCCTTCGTCCTGCATCATCACCGGGACATCGTAAATAGTTGAGGCATCTATAGATTGAATAACAGCCTCCTTTTTCACGTTACAGAACAACGCCAGCTTTTCTTTGATATCCTCTGTAATCTGGTGCTCTGTACGGCATACAAGAACATCTGCTTTTATCCCGCTTTCCATGAGGGTTTTCACAGAATGTTGTGTCGGTTTGGTTTTCAGTTCCCCGGCTGCAGATAAGAACGGTATAAGGGTGAGGTGTACCACAATGGCATTACCGTCTCCAAGTTCCCATAATAACTGCCGGACTGCCTCGATATACGGAAGGGACTCAATATCTCCCACTGTACCACCGATCTCGGTGATCACTATATCGTATTCCCCGCTGTTACCCAGCTTCTGAACTCTTTCTTTGATCTCGTTGGTGATATGAGGTACAACCTGCACGGTCTTGCCCAGGAATTCTCCCCTTCTCTCCTTCTCAATTACACTTTGATAGATCCTCCCGGTAGTGACGTTGTTTGCCTGGGAGGTATTTACATTCAGGAAGCGCTCATAGTGCCCCAGGTCAAGGTCTGTTTCTGCCCCATCATCGGTCACATAACATTCGCCATGCTCATAAGGGTTCAGGGTACCCGGATCTACGTTGATGTAGGGATCTAATTTCTGAATGGTTGTCTTATAACCCCTTGCCTGAAGTAGCTTAGCAAGAGATGCTGCGATTATTCCTTTACCAAGGGATGAAGTTACCCCTCCCGTAACGAATATGTATTTTGTATCTGGCATTCGTCTATGTTATGTTACGGGATACAAAAGTACGAAATGCTGTAAGAAATCACAGGCTATCCAGCGGGAAATTCTCAGGAAAGGAGAAGTTCCGGATCCTTACAGAAAATGATCGCAGCCGTTAGATTTTGCTGGGCGCAATATCACTATTTACCAGAGCATGTTTGATTAAAATTTTGTCTTTACTAAAAACCAGTATCTTTAAAACAATTAATATAGCTGATATGAAAAGAAGGAAATTCCTCGGAGCCTCTCTCGCCGCATCGGCCGGTATGCTCGCTTACCAGAAGGTCTACGGATCCACAGAGGATAAAAAGCAAAACCCGGAATTAAAAGGCAATATTAACCATAGCGCCTGCTATTGGTGTTATGAAAGCATACCCCTGGATTCTTTCCTGGGCGAATTAAATAAACTGGGCGTACAGGCTATAGACCTAGTGGGGCCGCAAGACTGGCCTTTACTTAAAAAGCACGGTATACACGCATCGATGTGCTGGGGAGCTGAAATCAGTCTGACCGAAGGTTTTAACGACCCCAAGTACCATCCCGAACTACTGAAGCGGTATTCTGAAATGATTCCAAAAGTAGCGGATGCCGGGTACACCAACCTGATTTGCTTTAGTGGTAACCGGCGGGGAATGACTGATAAAGAAGGCCTTGCGAATTGTGTTAAAGGCTTGTCCAAACTAGTGCCGATTGCGGAAAAGAACGGGGTGGTTTTACAAATGGAATTATTGAATTCTAAGGTGGATCACAAAGATTATATGTGCGATCATACTTCCTGGGGAGTCGCTCTTTGTAAGGAACTCAACTCGGATCATTTTAAGTTGCTATACGATATTTACCACATGCAGATCATGGAGGGCGATGTGATCCGGAATATCCGGGAGCATCACCAGTACATAGGGCATTATCATACGGGTGGCAACCCGGGGAGGCACGAAATAGATGAAACCCAGGAATTGTATTACCCGGCGATCATGAGAGCAATTGTTGAAACCGGCTTTAGGGGTCACGTGGCACAGGAGTTTATTCCGTCCAGGGAGGACAAAATTTCTTCTCTCGCACAGGGAATAGGGATCTGTGACGTCTAACAAGCAGCTGACCTTTCAGGGTGCCTGGCTGCTTATTGTTCCCAAAGAAAATAGATATCCTTTTTAATATCCGGGTGAAGACTCAGCAATACCGGGCAAGTTTTCCCGGTACGCTCCAGAATAGCCCGATTCTTCTCAGATACCCGTGATGGCAGACGCAGGGTTACTTCAATCCTGGAAATCATTCTGGGGTCAGAACTCATGTGCTTCACCACTTCGGCAACAGCACCTTTTAATGAAATATCCAGGGTATCAGATTTAATACCCATCACGGTAAGCATGCAGCTCGCCAGGGCCGTTGCAACGGTATCTGTAGGAGAAAACGTCTGCCCTAACCCATGGTTATCCACAGGAGCATCACTAATAATTTCGTTCCCTGATGCCAGGTGTTCCGCCTTGGTACGCAGTTCACCGATATATATCACTTTCGAGGTCATGGTTGTGGTTTTACTTCTTCAATTTTCATGTTATTGTACATCAGTATATAGGAAGAGGTATTAAAATAACCGGATACCGGGTCTTTCACAAAATTGAATTTATTACCGCTGTATTGTGTAGTTCCTATACCCCGTGAGGCTTCGAACAGGTCTAGTTTATAACCCAGCTTTAACAAAAGATCCAAGGTGAGGTCAAAACCACGTATTGCATACTTATCCGGCTCACCGCCGAACCGTTTAACATATCGTTTTGTAAAAGCTTCCGTGGTATCTTCACGGTAGGCCGATGGATAGGTGAAGCTAAGGTTAGAAAGGTGTGAGCCTGAAATTACAGGGTTCTCAAATCCCTTATTCTTATTAGTGGTAAACATTCGCACTTTAATGTCCGTCGTATTGACCGAGTTAAGAATAGAAGTGACACTGGAGATGAGCTTAAAATTTGACGATTCTACAAATACCCAGTTTTCCTGTGTTTCTGACAATAGCTCCTGCAGTGCTTCCAGGTCTATGGAGATATTCTTTTCTTCCTCTATAACCGCCAAAGATCTAGCGCGAGGAAATTTTTTCATGATCTCTGCCTTGGTAACCCTATTCTTATCATCCGCAATCACGATGACATTCTGGTCCGTTACCTGCGTCCCCATGAACTCCAGCATACGTTTCCTAAGGATCTCATCAGAAGTATAGGAAAAGAAAACGTTACCCAGGCTTAGTTTACTGTTCAGGGGTACCGGGGCGATCACAGGTACTTCCTGTCCTGCAGCCTGCACCGCTACCTCCTCTAATGAAGATTGATCCAGGGGACCGAATACTGCGTCTACCTGCCCAAAATTGACATTACGAAGAATTTCTTTTGTTTTGTCCAGGCTCAGTTGGTTATCATAAGCTACCACATCGACAGACATTCCAAGTTCGGCAATGGAATCCAAGGCGACCAGGGCACCGCTGTACAACCCCAGGCTATACTTAATATCGTTACGGCTCTGCAGGGTTTTTAATGCCAATTCTTCATCGCTGAAGTTCATCTTATCCAGCCTAAATGGCAATATATAGACTAGCCTCGGACGGTGTCTCCTGTTCAGGCTATCCACAAGATTAATCTTGTCCAATACCAGGGAGTTCTTAACCTCCAGCTCAAAAGATCGTTCTTTAGGCAATTTAAGGATCATACCCGCCTTAAGACCAAGGGCAAGTTCCGGGTTGAGCTCTAAGAGCTCGTCATAACCAATTCCAAGGTTCCTGGTCAATGAAAAAGTAGTTTGCTTAGGCTTTACCTCGTAGAAAACGTAATTCTCAGCATTGACCTCAGGGCCTGTCAGCTGTTTTTTTGGTAAACGGATAACCATGCCTTCTTTAAGACCTCCCCTGTCCATGATCTCCGGGTTAAGCCGTACGATTTCTTCGGAGGACATTCCGTATTCCTGGCTCAGGCTGTAAAGGGTCTTTTTGGGTGGCACCGTATACGAGATATAATAATCTACTTTCTGCTCCCCTACACTACTGCCGGGGATTTTCGGTAAAACTAACTGCTGCCCTGCAGCTAAATTATTATTGGCCCGGGAAAGTTCCGGGTTCAGTGACAGCATACTATCTATAGTAATGCCATAGCGATGTGCTATGCTCCACCTCGTTTCTTTGGGCTTTACGGTATAGGTTTCAAAATTATCCAGTTCTTCATCTACTTCATCATCGGACTTATCGGCGTAAACAGGAATTTGCAAACGCATGCCTTTATCCAGTTGCGAAGAATACAATGCTGTATTATACCTTTTGATATCCTCCTCGGTAATGTTGTAATTACGGGCGATCCCAAAAAGCGTCTCACGCTTGCGAACCCGGTGCACTTTGAATTCAACAGGTTCCTCCTGTGGTGGAACTACCTCCTTCTTCTTTACCATATCCGAAGGAACAATATTGGTTTCAGCGGCTTTAGAATCCAGCGGAATGACCAAAATGGTATTGGGGCGTAAAGGCGCATCTTTTTTAAGTTCTTTATTGAACTTGAGAATATTAAAAGGAGTCACCCGGTACTTTTTAGCGATACCATATAGGGTCTCTCCCTCCTTTACTGCGTGGGTAGTAAATTGCTGCGCTACAGCCTGCAGGCTGATAAGCAGGAAAACCAAGAGCATCAAACACTTTCTATACATAATCCGCTTATTACTTTATTCCCATTCTATAGTTGCCGGCGGTTTAGAACTGATATCGTATACCACCCGGTTAACACCCGGGACTTTATTGATAATGTCATTGGAGGTCTTCTGAAGGAATTCATAGGGTAAGTTCACCCAATCTGCTGTCATTCCGTCCGTGCTCTCCACCGCACGTAAAGCTACACATTTTTCATAGGTACGCTCATCACCCATCACCCCTACACTTTGTACCGGAAGCAGGATTGCACCCGCCTGCCATACCTTGTCATATAATCCCCATTCTTTAAGACCGTTGATGAAAATAGCGTCTACTTCCTGGAGTATGGCTACTTTCTCCGCAGTGATATCTCCGAGGATCCGGATGGCTAATCCAGGTCCCGGGAACGGGTGCCGTCCAAGTCGTTCTGGCTCAAGGTCCATACTTGCACCGACCCGGCGAACTTCATCTTTGAACAACATCTTTAGGGGCTCTACCACCTTTAATTTCATAAAATCGGGCAGACCTCCAACATTGTGATGACTTTTAATAGTCGCTGAAGGCCCCCCGGTTGCAGAAACCGACTCAATTACATCAGGGTAAATGGTTCCCTGCCCAAGCCATTTGGCATCCTCTACTTTGTGGGCTTCGTCATCAAAAACATCGATAAATACGCCCCCGATGAGCTTCCTTTTTTTCTCCGGATCTGACTCTCCTTCCAAGGCTTTCAAAAAGCGTGCCGAAGCATCCACACCCTTTACATTCAACCCCATGTGCTCATATTGATCAAGCACCTCGGTAAACTCGTTTTTGCGCAACAGACCGTTGTTAACAAAGATACAGTGAAGCTGTTTCCCAATGGCCTTGTGCAATAATACGGCCGCAACCGTAGAATCGACCCCACCGGATAATCCCAGGATAACCTTATCCGTACCGATCTTTTCTTTCAGATCTGCTACGGTTGCCTCTACAAAGGCGTCCGGGGTCCAGGTCTGTTCCAGCCCGGCGATATGTACCAGGAAATTTTCTAATATTTGTTTCCCGTCTGTCGTATGGTAGACTTCCGGGTGAAACTGTATAGCATAAGTATGTTCCCCTTCGATACGATATGCTGCATTCAGCACATCCTGTGTCCTGGCCAGGCGTACAGCTCCAGTAGGTAATTCCCGAATGGTATCACTGTGACTCATCCAGACCTGGGTACCTTCCTGAATATCTTTAAAGAACGGGTTCTTATTATCTATAGAAGATAAACGGGCTCTACCGTACTCACGTGTATTTGACGGAGCTACGACCCCGCCAAAAAAGTGGGCCAAGTACTGAGCGCCGTAGCAGACAGCCAGTAATGGCAGCTTACCTTTGATCTTTGACAGATCCGGATGCGGAGCATCGTCTGCCCGTACCGAAAAGGGCGATCCTGAAAGGATCACGGCCTTGTAAGCAGAAAGGTCTTCCGGCAGGCGGTTAAAGGGTTTAATTTCACAGAAAATGTTAAGTTCCCGAACACGCCTGGCGATCAATTGGGTGTACTGGGAACCAAAATCGAGAATGAGGACGTTATTTTGCATGGGCAAAAATAGTAAAATGAGTGAATCCGAAAACCTCATCCGGGGGATATTTCAAACACAGATTTCCACAACGCGAATTTTTTACTGTAAGGATTACAAGGATCGGCTGATGAATATCATTTTAAAGTACAAAATCTGTTAAAATATATTGACCTATATTGCATCCCTGATCAGCTTATCATCTCCACAGAAATCAGAGAGACCTGGCAGAAACAAATTCATTTAGCTCAGTAAGCCAAGCACTGATCCAAACAAGTCTACAGCCTTTCGGGGCCAACAAAACACCAAAATTCTTCCAACCTCTAATTATACTTAAAATAGAGCTATATAAAATACTGGTTATTAGTGTTTTACATTAATTCCTACAAAATCAATTTTAGATGTTTTTCTATCTAAAAACGCCTGGTATCAACGCTATAAATAGAAAAGCCCCGGCGCGACTGCCGGGGCTTTTCAAATCAAAAACCAACCTAAACACATGAAGTTTTATAACACAATAAGGAAAAACTAAAAATCCTTTTTCATAGCAATTTGTATATATAACAACTGGAAATAAAAAAACCCTACCACCTTTTTTATATTTATTTTTATAAGGCGATAAAATAACAACCGTCATGGATCACTTTAAAGAGCTTAAAGAGGAATTAGAAGCAGCGCCAATAAATGAAGGACATCCTTTTAGAACCGGGACCCTGGGTACCGTGGGCCTTGATATGATGGCACGATTACGTACGGTGGTCTTGCGGAAAGTAGCTAAGGATCTCACCCTTACCTTTTATACGGATTACCGTTCCAAAAAAATTATCCATATCAAAGAAAATCCTAAAGTGAGTATGTTGTTGTACCATCCGGAAAAGCAGCTGCAACTCAAAATAGAGGGACTCGCCAGGGTTAGAAAGGATTCCGGATCTGTACAGTCGCTTTGGGATGATATGCATGAACACAGCAAAAAGGATTACACCACGGCCCTCGCCCCCGGCAGTGAAATAGCGGATAGAGAAAATATAGAATATCTGGATACCGAGAATTTCCTGTGTATCGTGGAATTAGAGCCCTTTAAGATCGAATACCTTAAGCTTGGCAGTCCGCATCATACCAGGATACGATTTTCTAAAAAAAGCGAGGAACGCTGGGTGTCCGATTTCCTAGTACCTTAAGATCAGGAATTCACTCGGTATAGGCTGAAGCGTTTGTTTCAGTTTCTCTATCAGCCCCGGCCCCATCTCCAGGTATAGCTCTGAAAAGTTCATTTGTCTTTCCTGCAGGCTCTGGTTAGGAAATAACTCGTTCTGAAGGGCAGTCAATCGCGACACCTGGTCGCTCAGTTTCCGCTTCTGTGCTTTCAGCAACCGCTTCTCTAAATTATCCAGTCCTTTCAGTTGTTTTACTTCCTGGGCTTTTACCGCTCCAAGGAAAGATTTGTCAGTTTTCTCTGCCAGTTCATACATGCCGGAAAATTGCTGGACAAGCTGCTCTCTCTGGGGACCAAAATCGATATCAATGTTAGAAATTTCCCGGATTTTCTTATTGATCAGGCTGCTTTGCTTTAAGAAAAGGTCAGTGGTCTTCACATTTAGCCGTTCCGCTTTACCGGCCTGCTTATCGCTGATCATCAGGACTGAATTTCGCAATTGGAGGATCGGAAACGGAACTTCTGCCTGCTCAAAAAAGGCTTTTAATTCCAGCCAATAAGCCAGTTCGCCTCCACCCCCTATATAGCAGAGATTAGGCAATACTACTTCCTGGTATAATGGCCGAGTCATTACATTGGGAGAAAAACGTTCAGGATGCTGATTGAGCTCCTTCATCAGTTCTTCCTCTGTGAACCTTATATCGGTATCCAGTACATAATAGTGACCATCCTGATGCTCCAGACGTTCCCTGATGCCATCTTTTAAATAGAAATAATTCACCTCCCTGGGATTAACTTGTATCCCGTATTTCTGAGGAATTTTTTCCAATTCCTTAATAGTTTGGCTAACCGTATTAAAACCCAGCTGCTGCTCCAGGTCTTTCTTCATGTAAGGAACAAACTGCTTTTTCAAAAGCGCATTATCTCCATCCAGGATTACCAACCCATAATCTCCGAACAGTTCGTTAACTAAGTAACGTGTGGCAGATGCCAAATTTGAATGTTCCAGGTAGGCCTTGCTGAATAAATCCTTTAAACGATCTGCATTTTCCCCTGCACCGAGTTCCAGTTTAAACGAGTCGAACACTGCTTGCAGCCCTTGGTTATCCAAGCGGCCAACTGCCCCTGAAGCATCTTTGCTCCACTGAATCTTCTTTCCCTTGAAATTGAAGTAATTAATTTCGTCAAAATCATGATCCTCTGTAGCCATCCAGTAAACCGGAACAAAATTTCGATCCGGGTATACATTCTTTAATTCGTCGCAGAGATTTATAGTAGAAATAATCTTGTAGAGGAAGTAAAGCGGGCCTGTAAACAGGTTTAACTGGTGACCTGTAACCACGGTAAATGTATTGGACGACTCCAGCATGGAGATATGCCTGCTGGTGGCCGGGTTTACAGCAGTACCCTCATATTGTTGTTGTAATGCCCGGACCAGTGTAATGCGAGCCTCTTCCGTATAGGATTCGTTTTTCCGTTCCAGCTGTGAACCAAAAGATGCCAGCTTGGGAAATGAATTGTAAAAGGGTTTTAGATGATCCTTCTGATCCAGGTAATCTACGATAAGTTGTGAAAAATAGCCGGTTTTTGAGAAGGGAATACAGTCTATGTCCATGAATGCGCCTTAATTGCTGGTAAAGATAAGTTTCCTGAAACTTTCATTTCCTAAATATACGTTAAGATAGGAAGCCCTCGGCAGAAGTCCAACCCTTCTGTAAATGGTGCTCAAAGGCTTTTATGGCCCCATTAATTTTGTAGTGCATTTGCTCAATAATGTTTAGATTTGGAGCTTATCTAACCTAATAACCGGCAAATAACATGAAGCAGATATTGCTTACCTTTTCATTCTTCTGGATGTTCCTGGCCTTTTCACAGGATCTAAAATCCCC
Organism: Zeaxanthinibacter sp. PT1; assembly: GCF_028464225.1. Classification (GTDB taxonomy): domain Bacteria; phylum Bacteroidota; class Bacteroidia; order Flavobacteriales; family Flavobacteriaceae; genus Zeaxanthinibacter. The sequence goes on along the minus strand of NZ_JAQPCN010000003.1, from coordinate 249,995 downwards.
TTCCGAATTCCTGGGCTATGAATTAGGAACAGAATTCACACCGCATTACAGGGTGGAAGATTATTATCAACATGTAGCCACATCCAGGCCGGGCCAGGTACAACTGCAAAGCTATGGCCGCACCTATGAAGGAAGACCCCTATTACTAGCCTACCTATCTACGGAATCTAACATGCAGAACCTGGAAAGTATCCGGGAAGAACACCTAAAAAGCCTTCAGGGAAGTAGTGAAGCAGAAAAAGCCGTTGTGTGGCTTAGCTACAATGTTCACGGTAATGAAAGTGTAAGTACAGAAGCCTCTATGCAGACCATATATGATCTGCTCACCGATAAAAGTGCTTACCTCGAAAATACGATCGTGATCATGGATCCTGCAATAAATCCTGACGGCAGGGATCGCTATGTGAACTGGTACAAACAATACAGGAACAGGCCCAACCAGGTAGACCCCAATAGTGTGGAACATCACGAAGGCTGGTGGTCAGGAAGATCTAACCACTATATGTTTGACCTGAACCGCGACTGGGCCTGGCTTACACAGGTGGAAAGCCAGCAGCGTTTAAAGAAATACAATGAATGGATGCCACATGTTCATGTAGACTTCCATGAGCAAGGAGTTGATTCCCCGTATTACTTTGCCCCGGCTGCAGAACCCTACCACGAAGTGATCACCGATTTTCAACGAGATTTCCAGGAGACCATTGGTAAAAACCACGCTAAGTATTTTGATGCCAATGGTTGGTACTATTTTACCAAAGAAGTATTTGATCTGCTATACCCAAGCTACGGGGACACCTACCCTACTTATAATGGTGCAATTGGGATGACTTACGAGCAAGGAGGAAGCGGCCGTGCCGGCCTGGGAATAATTACCCGCGAGGGCGACACCCTGACCCTGAAGGACAGGATAGCACATCACTTGACCACCGGATTGTCTACCGTAGAAGTAGCTTCAAAAAACGCGGCACTGCTGAACGACTCCTTTAAAAAATATTACAGGGACAGGAATTATAAGTATAACAGTTATGTCTTAAGCGGGAACCGCGACCAACTGGACGCGCTTGCCGAACTCCTGGACAAGCATCAAATTAAGTATGGTTCCGGGGACGGTAGTTCTGTGAGTGGTTACAATTACCGGCAGCAAAAGAACGGGAGCACTAAGACCAATGCTGCCAGCATGGTGATATCGACAGACCAGACCAAGGGTAACCTTGTTAAAGTGCTGTTTGAACCTAATGCAAAACTCAGTGATTCGGTTACCTATGACATCACAGCCTGGTCCCTGCCCTATGCCTACGGGCTCGAAACCATTGCATCAGAGAAATTAGTGTCTTCATCGACCTATAAAATGCAGGAGCATAGTAATAACCAATTAAACCCAGATAGTTATGCCTATGTAAGCGACTGGAACAGCATGAAGGATGCCCGCTTCCTGGCCGCTTTGCTGCAACACGGAATAAAGGTTCGCTATTCTCAAAAACCATTCAGGCTAGAAGGTAAAAATTATGAACGCGGTAGCCTGATCCTTACCCGGGCCGATAACGCAGACCAAAAAGATTACATCAGCAAACTCCAGGAAACGGCTAAGAAATTCAATAAGGACCTGGCCGCGGTTTCAACGGGGTTTGTGGATTCGGGGAAAGATTTTGGATCCTCCTCCGTGGAATTGATACTCCCTCCAAAAATTGCTGTATTAGGTGGGGAGCCCACCAGTACACTCAGGTTTGGAGAGGTATGGCACTTTTTTGAACAGCAGTTGAATTATCCGCTTACAGTACTGCATGCCGATTACTGGGATAGGGTAAATCTGGATGAATACGACGTTCTGATCCTGCCTGACGGACGTGGGTATGAATCATTGTTAAAAGATAATCTCAGGGATCGCTTATCTTCCTGGATTTCCCAGGGTGGTAACCTGATCGCGATGGGGAATGCCATGGGTGTTCTAAGTGATCAATCTGGTTTCTCCATCAAATCGAGGAAAATAGAGGCAGACAGTACGGAGAAAAATGTTCAGCCGCACGGGGAACAGGAAAGAGAATCTATTAAGAATGCTATCACCGGTGCCATTTTTAAAACCAAAGTAGATAATACCCATCCCCTGGCCTATGGTTACGGAGACACCTACTATACCCTGAAACTCGGGAATGACCGGTTTGAGTACCTGGATAAGGGTACCGTGGTATACATGGATGAAGAGACCAAACCTATCGCAGGTTTTGCGGGGAGCCAGGCTCAGAAGAACAGGGAGAACACCCTGATCTTCGGCGTACAATCTAAGGGCAGGGGGAACGTAATTTATATGGCAGATAACCCCCTCTTCCGCGGTTTCTGGGAGAAAGGAAAGTTATTCTTTGCCAATGCTATTTTCATGGTCAACTAAGCAAGTATAAATCAGATAGGAATTAAGGTGGGCCAAAATGCCCACCTTTTTTATTTTAATCTACCATCAAACATTTCTATTTTCCAAGTACTTCTATTTACAAATTCTCCTTGCAACCGAGTCCAAAGTGCCCGGTTTAACTTAATTTTAGCACGGTGTTATTAAACAGCTATACCGATTTGTTTAACGATCAGATAATTCCTTGCGTACCAACCTAATGAAGTAGATATCGGCTTTTAACGATTATACAAGATGTGCAGAGGAATTGTTTCAATTTTCGATTAATTACGAATAGCTAAAAAACTAAACAAGCACTTAATTTCGTATATTGAGATATGGATACCACACTAGAAATAAAAAGGCTGGAAAACCTTCATAAATACGGAATATTAGACACACCCCAGGATGGTAGCTTTGATGAGATCACATCTCTTGCGGTAAAGATTTTTGACGTCCCTATTTCTATAATTTCCTTAGTGGACACAGACCGGATCTGGTTTAAATCTTCCTACGGTCTGGATATTGATGAAATTCCAAAAGAACCGGGCTTGTGCAGTTCTGCTATTTTGTCTGATGACGTTTACATTGTTGAAAATGCACGCAAGGATCCAAGGACGCTGACCAACCCCCTGGTTACCGGTGCACTGGGTCTTCAGTTCTATGCCGCTGCTCCGTTGATCACCAAAGATCGATTCCGTCTAGGTAACTTTGTGATCATCGATGCCAAACCAAGGAGTCTGAATGGCAAGGAGTCTTCTATGCTTATCCAACTGTCCAGGATTGTGATGGACAGGGTAGAACTCCAGCTCGAGGCCCGGGAATTGGTCCGGGATCTTAATAATAAAGGATTGGCCCAAAGCTAGCGGAATCTTAGTGCCTCTTAGGGTTTCCTTAAACTCTTTAATTTTTCTGCGCTACGTTATAATTCCGCATTATTCGGGTTTTTTCTGTTTGTTCTGCATTATATCTTTGTAAACCAAAGAGATCAGAATATGGAAAAGCAGGAGGTGCTGGATTACCAACGGATAGAAAAAGCAATTGACTACATCAGGAAGCATTTCCGGGAACAACCAACTTTGGACGAGATTGCTGAGCAGGTACACCTGAGTCCTGCACATTTCCAGCGACTCTTCACGAACTGGGCCGGAGTGAGTCCAAAAAAATTCATACAATTCCTCAGTTTGGAGTATGCCAAAAAACTTTTAGGAGAACAGAAACTAAGCTTATTTGACACTGCGGAAAAGACCGGGCTTTCCGGTACCGGCAGGTTGCACGATCTTTTTCTGAACATCGAGGGAATGACACCGGGTGAATACAGGAAAGGCGCTATGAACCTGGAAATACATTACGAGTTCTACGATTCTGTTTTCGGTAAGGCGCTGATTGCCTCAACCGGTAAAGGAATCTGCCAGGTACTGTTCACTGATGATGAAGAGGGGGCTTTGGAAAAATTACGAGGATCTTTTCCTAAAGCAAAACTCGAGAAGATAGCGGAACCGACCCACCTGGAGGCTTTGAGACGCTTCCAGGCAGACCCGAACTCTGATGAACCCTTAACGCTCCATTTAAAAGGCACCCCCTTCCAATTGAAAGTCTGGCAGGCACTGTTGCAAATTCCGGAGGGGAAGGTCAAGACATACGGACAGATAGCAGCGGAGATAGAGATGCCAAAGGCATCAAGGGCCGTGGGCACTGCCATAGGCAGTAATCCTGTGGGGTTCCTCATTCCCTGCCATCGGGTCATTCAATCCAGCGGGGCACTCGGAGGTTATCGTTGGGGTGTAAATCGCAAATCGGCTATATTAGGATGGGAAGCTTCCAGGTTGTCTGAATGATATTGATTGAATTATGAACCAGGATAATGAATTAACATCTTCTGGAAACCTATTACCTTTTGACGGGCTGGTGCACTACCACGGTCCATTGATGGATCTGAATTCGGCCTCCCGATACATGGAAGCCTTACTGAAGGAGATAAGCTGGGAACACGATGAATTAATGATGTTCGGCAAGCGTATTGTAACCAAAAGAAAGGTTGCCTGGTATGGCTCCGAACCTTTTTCGTATACCTACAGCCATACTACTAAAAAAGCCCTGCCTTGGATTCCGTTATTAGAGGAATTAAAACGAAGGGCAGAACTGGAAAGCGGGGCAACATTTAATTCTTGTTTACTCAACCTTTACCACAGTGGTGCGGAAGGAATGGGGTGGCACAGCGACAACGAAAAAGAACTTCGCAAGCAGGGCACCATCGCCTCGATGAGTTTTGGAGCAGGCAGGAATTTTGTTTTTAAACATAGGGAAACTCATGAAAAAATATCTGTATTCCTGGAACCGGGAAGCTTGCTGGTGATGAAAGGGACCACCCAGCAACATTGGTTGCATCGACTTCCCCCGAGCAAGCGTATAACCGAACCCAGGATCAACCTTACCTTCCGGACTATCGCTTAATCCCGATGAAAACACCAAAACTTGCCGGATTTCCATAAATTAGCGATATGCATTCCCGGCCCCTATTTACAATACTCTGTTGCTTACTATTGTTGTGCTCGGCCTGCCGGAAACCCCAGCAGAAGCTGAGGATTGCTACCGCTGCCAATATGCAGTATGCAATGGAAGAACTGGTTGAAGCCTATAGCAGTGAATCGGGAATCGCCTGTGAAATCATCATTGGTTCCTCCGGAAAACTGACAGCACAGATACGTGAGGGCGCCCCTTACGATATACTTGTCTCAGCAGATATGCGTTATCCCCGTGAACTGGAAAAGTTAGATTTATTATCCGGCCCACCGCGGGTCTATGCTTATGGTACCTTAGTCATCTGGACTAACAGGCCCGGGATAGAACCTTCACTAAAAGCACTTACAGATCCGGGCATTCATCATATTGCCATAGCTAACCCGCTCACCGCACCTTATGGAAGGGCGGCCATAGAGGCATTAGAAGAAGCCGGAATATACGATCAGCTTGCTCATAAACTGGTCTACGGTGAAAGTGTTGCCCAGGCCAGCCAGTTTATTCGCTCCGGCGCCTCAGAAGTAGGTATTACTGCCAAAGCAGTAGTGTTGTCTGCCCAGGTGGCCGGGATAGGCAAATGGGTCGATCTTGATTCGAAGAAATATACCCCCATAGAACAGGGAGTAGCCTGTCTAAGAAATTCCGCTCAGCCAAAAGCGGCCATGGCATTCTCTGAATTCCTTTTTTCCCCTGAAGCCAGGCAGATCCTGAAAAAATTTGGATATTCGGTATATGAATAAGGTAAAAGGTGTTATATCGGGAATAGAGGTTAGCGGAAGTCTTTCCCTGGTCAGTGTACACTGTGGCAACAGAGTATTGAAATCGATCATTATTGATACCCCGGACACCTTAGGATACCTGGTTCAAGGAGCCGATGTAGAACTACTTTTTAAAGAGACAGAAGTGGTAATTGCAAAGCCAGGACCGCTGGATATCAGTTTACAAAACCGGATACCGGCTACCGTTTTCTCTATATCAAAAGGAGAACTGCTGAGCAGCTTAATTCTAAACAGTGAACTGGGCAAGCTGGAATCCATCATCTCTACAGCCGCCGTGACGCAACTAAAATTAGAGCCCGGAAAAGTAGTACAGGCGATGGTTAAACTAAACGAAATGATGCTATCGCCATGCTAGAGGGAACTCCACTTAAGATCACTTTTGAACTGGCTGCGGTAACCACGGTATTGTTATTCTTTGTGTCTATTCCCCTCGCTTTCTGGTTATCCTCCAGCCGGTCTAGGGTTAAGCCCATTATAGAAACCCTGGTAAGCATGCCCCTGGTGCTCCCACCCACGGTCCTGGGTTTTTACTTTCTGCTGGCATTTAGTCCTTCAAATTCCTTCGGGCAGTGGTTAGATGAGTGGTTAGGCATTCAACTTATATTTTCCTTTCCCGGCTTGGTGATCGCTTCCATGGTCTACAGCCTGCCTTTTATGGTACACCCCATACAGTCTGGTTTAGCATCTCTTCCAACTTCATTAAAAGAAGCCTCTTACCTGATGGGAAAATCCAGGTTCACCACTTTATATAAGATTTTGCTTCCCAACATTAAATCTTCCTTGCTCACCGGCATAGTACTCTCCTTTGCACATACGGTGGGCGAATTCGGTGTAGTACTGATGATCGGAGGAAATATCCCGGGAGAAACCAGGGTAGCTTCGATAGCCATATACGACCAGGTTGAAGCCCTTAATTACGAAGCTGCGAATTTCTATTCTATGATATTGTTTGCGATTACTTTCACTATTTTACTCCTGGTTTACCTGGTCAATGGCGGCTACCTCAAAAAATTCTGGCGATGATCACAGCAGAGCTAAATAAGAAATTATGGTCTGCTCAAGGCGGGATGGAATTAGCCCTGCGGTTTGATCTGGGAACAGGCGAAAGCCTCACCCTTTATGGCGACTCAGGAGCAGGTAAGACCTCTACCCTTAGAATGTTAGCCGGGCTGTTACCACCTGATTCCGGCCGTATCGTGGTAGGCGGAGAAACCTGGTATGATGCCGACAAGAATATAGACCTACCACCCCAGCAAAGGGACATCGGGTTTGTATTTCAGGACTACGCCCTATTTCCAAACCTTACAGCCCGGCAGAACCTGTTGTACGGACTCCGTAAAGGGGAAGAAGATTTCCTTGAAGAGCTAATTGCGATCAGTGGCCTGGGCGAACTACAGCATAAAAAACCCGGGCAGCTCTCCGGGGGGCAGCAACAGCGTGTCGCCCTGGCAAGAGCCTTGGTCCGAAAGCCAAAACTGCTCTTACTGGATGAACCCATGTCTGCCCTGGATCACCAGATGAGGAACCAGCTACAGGATTTTCTCATCAACGCACAACAAAGCTACGGGCTCACTATTATTTTGGTCAGTCATGACCTTGGTGAAGTAATCAAACTTTCGGACCGCGTGGCAGTTCTTGAAAGTGGTAGCATTTGTAAGGTTGGCAGCCCGGCCGAGGTATTTATGCAGCACAAGATCAGCGGCAAATTCCAGTTCAGTGGCAGGGTCTTGCACATACAGCAGGAGGAAGTGGTATGGATAATCACCTTATTGATCGCCACAAACGTGGTAAAAGTAGTGGTCTCGGAGAAAGAAAGCAGGGAATTACAGGTAGGAGACCAGGTTGTTGTCGCCTCAAAAGCTTTTAATCCAATTCTCAACAAAGTATAAATCAGTAAATAACACTTCTCCCATCTTGCTGTATGTTAAATATTTATGTGAAAACATAGAAAATTTACGTACATTTAAATTCCTCCAGCAGTCGTTCCATATAACAGTTCTCCCCTAAAGCGGCTATTTGCACTAAAATTTTAAAAATCAATATCATGCACACCATCGAAAACCATTTTAGGAGCACAGGAATTGTGCTTGTACTCATCGCTCTACTGATAGCTGCTTCATGTAAGGAAGACCATAAAAAAGAGCCAGAGGTGAAAAAGGAAGAGGTGATTGAAGTACTCACAGAGGTCATGGACTTCCAGATTAAAGACACTATCAGATCAGGTTGGCAGACCTTTCGCTATACCAATGCCTCTAGTGAACCTCATTTTATTTTACTGGATAAGTATCCCGAGGGTAAATACATCAAAGACGGAAAAAAAGAGGTGATGCCTATTTTTCAGGAAGGGATGGATTTGATCAATAAGGGGGAAATGAATAAGGCTATGGAAGCTTTCGGTAAGTTACCGCCCTGGTTTTCCGAAATCGTATTCTTCGGTGGCGTAGGACTTGTATCCGCTGGGGAAGTGGCTGAGAGTACCATTTACATGGATCCAGGCTATTATGTACTGGAGTGTTATGTTAAAATGCCAAACGGTGTTTTTCATGGAGTTATGGGTATGGTAAAAGAGTTGGTTGTGGTCCAGGACACAACCGCCAATACCCCCCCTGAGCCCACAGTGCGTATTGGTATTTCGGGCGCTGAAGGAATACAGGTACAGGATTCCATAAAGGAAGGACCACAGGTATTCCAGGTGACCTACGAGGACCAGGTAACCCATGAACATTTTGTAGGGCACGATGTTAACCTGGTTAGGCTGGAAGAAAATGCAGACCTGGACCAATTAGCAGCCTGGATGAATTGGGTTGATCCCAAAGGGCTGATCTCTCCGGCTCCTGAGGGGGTTATCTTCCTGGGCGGGGTGAATGATATGCCGGCAGGAAAGACAGGATATTTCACAGCAGAGCTCGAGCCAGGTTCTTATGCCCTAATATCAGAGGTGCCCAATGCCCGGGAGAAGAATATGCTGATCCCTTTCACCATCCCCTGAGCAGGCTCGACCATGCGATATTAAGGCAAGAAGACGTTGTTCGCTATAATTCACTCAACCCAGGTGAAAAGAGCACGGTTTTCTATGGTGACCGCAGATTTTATGTATTTTTATTCACGGTAAAACAGAAGCTGGAGATCCCCTTGCTTTGACTGGTGGTGCGTAGGCATTTCATATACGACCCCCCTGCCTGTTCAGGGTCTGGCGTGCTGTATTTACCCTTCAACCTGTACACCAATCCTAATGATGAGCAAACAACATATCGTATTATTTTCCACAATTTTTATAATGCAGCTAACTATGGGACAAACCTCGGATAGCACTGGCAAAAGCTATGAGCAACTCCCACAACGGGGTGAGCAATACACGGCGGGTACTACCCTGGCCAGGATGGTAGACGGACTGGCTTTCCGCTATTACTGGGCTACAGAAGCACTTACCGAACAAAATTATGTGTTTCGTGCCGGTGATGATCTTCGCTCCATAGAAGAGTTGATGCAGCATATTTACGATCTCTCCGAGGTGGTCCTGGCCACGGCACAGAAGGAAATCGTCAACCGTTCTGAAAAACCAAAGGCTATGCTTTCTATTGAAGAAAAGCGTGTCGTTACTCTTAACCGGCTTGAGGCCTCTGCCGATTTGTTCGCCCAGCAAAGCGACTTCTCTGGTTACCCGATCAGGTTCAGCAGCGAGAAGGGATCCTCAGAATTCAACTTCTGGCACCTCATCAATGGCCCGGTTTCAGATGCTATCTGGCATACAGGGCAGATAGTTATGCTCAGGAGAGCCGCCGGGAATCCCATCCCTCCAGGGGTGAATGTTTTTCTTGGCACCCATTCAAAATAAGGAGGCATTTTAAAGGATATATAGAGATTTTGGAGTATCTTAAACAGTCGTTTACCGAGGGTTATCACACTGAAATGTAACGACTTAAACATATTCCACTTATTAAAATACAGCCTTATGAAAAAAATCAGCACTATCCTTTTCGCCCTGTTACTAATGGGGTTTGGTATGTCCGGTCTGAAACTGACGGATGAGGAACGAACGATGGCAGTAGACCATCTGCAAGAAACCAGAGACAACCTGATAAACGCGATTGAAGGTTTGTCCGAGGAGCAACTCAATTATAAGAGCAGCCCGGAATCCTGGTCGGTGGCCGAGTGTGTAGAGCACTTAGCGATCTCCGAGAAAATGATCGGGGACATGTTAAAGGGAACATTAGAATCCCCTGCCAATGCCGATATGCGTTCGGAAGTTAAAATGTCTGATGCCGATATCCTGGGAATGATCACCAATCGTGACCAGAAGATTAAAACCGCAGAGGCTTTTGAACCTAGCGGGAAGTTTGGAGACTTTGACGAAACCCTGGAAGCCTTTGAAGAAGCCAGGGAGGCTCATATTGAATATATGAAAGAAACAGAGGATGATCTCAGGAATCATTTTGCCCAGATGCCTTTCGGAACGATTGACGCATACCAGGCTGTACTCTTCATGTCTGGCCATACAGCCAGGCACAATGCACAGATCGCAGAAATCATGGAAAACCCAAATTTCCCTGAAGAATAAACATATCCTGTAAAAGTTAAAAAGCACATCCCAGCGATGTGCTTTATTTTTTGTAGGCTCCACAATATCAGGGCTTCAAGTGTTAATTAGCTTCCGATATAGCCCATTAATGCGTAACTTAGAGAAGCAAACATCCAAAATCATGTATACAATTTTAGACATGTCCGCCATAAGACACGGGAAGGCGAATCTATTACCCTTGCTTAGATCATTGTATTTGTTCTTATGTTTACTTCCCCTTGGGATATCCGGACAGGAATCCTCTGCTCAGGCGTTCACCCAGTACAAAGGTGAGGTCGTGGATGCAGAAAACGGGAAACCGCTGGTTTTTGCCAGTGTAAGCCTGGAAGATAACAATATCAGTACGGTCACCAATACAGATGGAGAATTCCTACTTAAGGTGCCTAATAACTTTTTGGATTCAAGGATTCAGGTGTCATTCCTGGGCTACACTTCTAAAGTGATTCCCTTAGCTACATTGAGGCAGGGCGAGAATACCATTCGCCTTGAGGTCGCCATAACAGAACTCCCGGAAGTCAATATCAGCGCACCTCGTAACGCCGTGGTCCTCGTGAAAGAGACCTTGAGAAACAAGGGAGTAAATTACGTTACGGACCCCATGCTCATGACCGCCTTTTACCGGGAGACCATTAAAAGACGAAGAAGAAACGTCTCCCTGTCTGAAGCCGTGGTCAATATTTATAAAACGCCCTACACAACCGGCCGGAACGACGTGGTAGAACTGTATAAAGCCCGCAAGAGTACAGATTACAGCAAATTAGACACCCTGGTGCTAAAATTGCAAGGCGGACCTTATAACACCCTTTTCGTGGATATTGTAAAATACCCGGACTACCTCTTCACGGAAGAGTCCATAGATCTTTACGATTTCAGTTTTGACCGCTCTACCAGGATCAATGACCAACTGGTGTACGTGGTCAACTTTAAGCAGCGCCCACAGATCGCCGAACCAATGTATGAAGGCAAGCTATATATAGAGGCAGAACAGAAAGTTCTGACCAGCGCCATTTTTTCATTGAATATCACCAATAAGTGGGAAGCCAGCAGGATGTTCGTCCGTAAAAAACCGCAAAATGCCGATGTCTTTCCCACCCAGGTTGCCTACCGGGTAGATTATATGAATAAAGGAGGAAAATGGTATTATGGGTATAGCAATGTTTTTCTCGAATTTAAGATCGACTGGGATCGCAAATTATTTAATTCGGTTTACAGTCTCACCTGCGAGATGGCCGTAACCGATTGGGTCGTCAACACAGGGGGAGAACTGCCTAAAGCCCGTGAAAGGCTGAGACCATCCGTAATCCTGGCCGATGAAGCCAGCGGTTTCTCTGATCCCGATTTCTGGGGAGAATACAACATTATTGAACCGGAAAAATCCATTGAATCTGCCATTCGCAAAATACAGCGCCAACTAAAGCGTGAATCCCCGACAGGCACGGATACACGTTAATAAATCCGCCCATCAAACAGTACTGATTATCAACATACTAGGAAAATATGACGATTCGAAGCTTATGAACAATTGTTGATAAATTAAGTTCATAAACTGTTGATTTTAAATTGCTTAGAAAACTTGCACAGGGATAGAAATTGTTGTATTTTTAATTTATGGTTTTCGGGAATATCCAGTCCATGGAATTTCAAAAACCATTACGAAGTCAACGTTCTTTGTATTGTTGTATAATCCGTTAACCAAAACCAAATAAGCAATTATTAGGCGGCGGTATAGGATGAGCATCTAACGGGAGGCTGTCGCTTTTCGTTAACATGTGGGAACTTGTATATTAAGTATAGGATTGCGATTTTATATTTAAAATAAAAGAACTAATACAACGAAAAGAAACATTCAGTCAATCTTAATTTCGATTAAGAAAAAACGATGTTTCGAACGTGGATGAGATCAGGCAAATGCAATCAATGGTTGCGGACTGTACCAAGAGTACAGGACTAGACGTTTGCAGATCGATTCTAAAAAGCCATGTCAATGTACTTGTTACAATGATATGGCTTTTGTTTTTTCAGGCATCTGTACGAAGACCATGGACCGGAGAATTTCTTTCAACTTCAGAATATAGCCTCCTCTCCCCGTTTCCTCCATGAACAGAGCCATTTAAAATTGTATATTTGCCACGCTTAAATGAAAACTAGACGAATATATGCCGAGTATTATTTATACCAAGACTGACGAGGCTCCAGCCCTCGCAACCCATTCATTACTCCCCATCGTAAGAGCGTTCGGTAAGACTGCCGGAGTTCATATAGAGACCAGGGATATTTCCCTGGCCGCCAGGATCCTATCCGCGTTTCCCGATCGGCTGAAGGAGTCTCAAAGGCATACAGATGACCTGGCCATGCTGGGAAAATTAGCTACAACTCCAGAAGCCAATATCATTAAACTTCCCAATATTAGTGCCTCCATTCCCCAGCTTAAAGAAGCCATTGCAGAACTGCAATCAAAAGGGTATGCGCTTCCGGACTACCCGGATGAGCCAGGCACCACAGAGGAAAAGGAAATTAAATCTACCTACGACAAGATCAAAGGAAGTGCAGTGAATCCTGTACTAAGGGAAGGAAATTCTGACCGGAGAGCACCAAAACCCGTAAAGAATTACGCCAAAAAAAATCCGCACTCCATGGGTGCCTGGAGCAAAGATTCCAAAACTCATGTGGCTACGATGAGTAAAGGCGATTTCCGGTCTAACGAGAAATCGGTTACCGTTGCTGATGCCGGTGACGTTCGCATAGAACTGGTACAGCAAGACGGAACGGTAAAAGTTCTGAAAGAGAAGGTAAATTTACTGGCCAAGGAGATCATCGATGCCACGGTAATGGAAAAGAAAGCTTTGATCGAATTCCTGGACCGCGAGATCAAGGATGCTAAAGCAAAAGATATACTGTTTTCTGTTCACCTTAAGGCTACCATGATGAAGGTCTCTGACCCCATCATCTTTGGGCACGTCGTAGAAGAATATTTCTCAGATGTCTTTAAAAAACACGAAGATACCTTTCAAAAAATTGGCGTGAGCGCCAATGACGGACTGGAAAGCCTGCACAACCAGATTCAATCCCTTCCGGAAGCAGAACGCACTGCTATTGAGAAAGATCTTGAACAAGCTATGCAACAGGGCCCTGACCTGGCCATGGTAAATTCTGATAAAGGTATAACCAACCTTCATGTCCCCAGTGACGTGATCATCGATGCCTCTATGCCCGCCATGATCAGGAATTCCGGTCAAATGTGGAATGCAGCAGGTAATACACAGGATACAAAAGCCGTGATTCCCGATAGCAGCTATGCAGGTGTCTACCAGGCTACCATAGAGTTTTGCAAGGAACACGGGGCATTTGATCCTACCACTATGGGTACAGTACCTAATGTAGGCCTGATGGCACAGAAAGCAGAGGAGTACGGATCCCATGATAAAACTTTTGAGATCCCAACACAGGGTACGGTAAGGGTAGTCCGTACAGACGACAATACTACGCTATTAGAACATAAAGTTTCTGAAGGGGATATCTGGAGAATGTGCCAGACTAAGGATGCCCCGGTGGAAGATTGGATCAAGTTAGCGGTACAACGTGCCCGGGCTACTAAAGTACCAGCTATTTTCTGGCTGGATAAGGAACGTGCCCACGATGCACAACTGATCGCCAAGATAAAGCAATACCTTCCTGCCATGGATACAAAAGGCTTAGATATACAGATCCTTTCTCCGGTAGAAGCCTCAGAATTCACCCTGAAGCGAATGAAGGAAGGAAAGGACACTATATCCGTTACCGGAAATGTACTGCGTGATTACCTGACCGATCTTTTCCCTATCCTGGAAGTAGGAACCAGCGCAAAAATGCTATCTATTGTTCCTTTGATGAACGGTGGAGGTTTATTTGAGACCGGTGCAGGGGGATCTGCTCCAAAACACGTAGAGCAATTCCTGGAAGAAGGACATCTGAGGTGGGACTCTCTTGGAGAATTTCTTGCCTTGGCGGTTTCCCTGGCCTTTTACGGGGACAAATATGACAACCCGGCGGCTAAAACGCTGGCTGAGGCCCTTGACGATGCTACGGAGAAATTCCTGGACAATGATAAGTCGCCCTCACGAAAAGTGGGCGAATTGGATACCCGGGGAAGTCATTTCTTCCTGGCCAGGTACTGGGCAGAGGCTATTGCCGCCCAGGATAACCACCCTGCGCTTAAAGAAATGTATAAGGAAATCGCATCAGCAATGAGCGAAAAGACCGATACGATCATAGGCGAACTGGCTGCCGCACAGGGTAAACCCCAGGATATTGGCGGCTATTATATGCCGGATCCGGAAAAAGCTTCCCAGGCGATGCGCCCCAGTGAAACACTGAACGATATCCTTGCTAAATTAAAGTAAGCGAATATTCTTAATATACCTACAACCCCACCAATGCGTGGGGTTGTTTATTTTATCAGGGGATTCAAATCCGTTTATTCTCCCTATTTTTAGATAAAAATTGCGAATGCATAAGACCTTCTATTCCCTGTTAGGCATACTGCTGGTCATGAATTCCCTGTATGCGCAACAGCGATATACCCTCAGCGGCACTATTACAGAAGCAAACAGCAATGAAACCTTAATAGGGGTTAGTGTGGTTGTTCCCGAATTGGGAACAGGGGCAGTTACCAATGAATATGGGTTCTATTCCCTCACCCTGCCCGAAGGGAATTACGAGATCCGTATTACCTACCTGGGCTTTAGCGAGATCAGGGAGACACTACAGTTTAATCGTAACATACAGCGAAACTTTCGGATGTTCGAACAGACAGAGGAGTTACAGGAAGTGATCCTGACCGAAGATGCCGAAAGAACAGATATCACCAAACCCCAAATGAGCGTAAATGCATTATCGGCGCAAACCATAAAAAAAGTACCTGTAGTTCTCGGTGAAGCAGATGTGCTTAAATCGCTGGTGTTACTGCCGGGGGTAACCAATGCCGGTGAAGGATCCTCAGGGTTCAATGTTCGCGGTGGTGCAGCAGACCAGAACCTGATCCTGTTAGACGAGGCCACCATCTTTAATTCGTCCCATTTGTTCGGGTTCTTTTCAGTGTTCAACCCCGATGCCATTAAGGATATCAAACTGTATAAGGGCGGTATTCCCGCCCGCTACGGAGGCAGGGTTTCCTCGGTACTGGAGATCTTCCAGAAAGAAGGAAACAGCAAGGAATTTAAAATGAACGGTGGCATAGGGCTGGTTGCCAGCCGGCTGTTAGCCGAGGGGCCCATCAAGAAAGACACTGCAGCTTTCCTTGTAGGAGGCCGGGCATCCTATGCACACCTGTTCCTTCCGTTGTTCGATATACAGAACAAGGCCTATTTCTACGATCTGAATACCAAACTGAACTACCGTCTCAATAATCGAAATAACCTGTTTTTATCCGGCTACTTTGGCAGGGATGTTTTTAGTGTCGCCAATGTTTTTAATAACACTTACGGCAACAGCGTTTTCAATTTTCGCTGGAACCATATTTTCTCTGACCGACTTTTCTCCAATCTTTCCCTGATCTATTCGGATTATTACTATGGGCTTGAACTCGATTTTGTCGGTTTCCGATGGAATTCCGGGATACAGAATTTTAACCTGAAATACGATTTTAAACACTACCTGACCGATGCTTTACAAGTGAATTTTGGCCTTCAGAATACCTACTACCGTTTTAATCCGGGGGAAATTGAACCCAACCGGGAAGATTCGGGTATTCTTAAAGAGCAGTTGATCCAGAAATACGCCAATGAAACCGCAGTTTATGTGGATGTGGAGCACAAATTGTCCCGTAGCTTCAGCATGCAGTATGGCCTAAGGCTAAGTCATTTTATTCGCCTGGGCCAGGACGAACTTAACCGTTACCAGGACAACCGCCCCGTTACCTTTGATCCTTTCTTGCTCATCTACCAGGAAGCAGACCCCATAGAAATTACAAATCCCGGGCGAAGTACCACACTGGCAGATTTCACTAATCTGGAACCCCGTATCTCCCTTTCCTGGACTCCGGATGAGCGCAATGCGCTAAAGGGGAGTTATACCAGGCTTTCCCAGTACCTTCATCTGCTCTCTAACACCAGCTCCCCTACCCCGCTCGATGTCTGGACCCCCAGTGGTCCTTTTGTAAAACCCCAGTTACTGGACCAGTATGCCTTGGGATACTTTAAGGAAATCCGGGATAACCGGTATACCCTTGAGACCGAAGTTTTCTATAAGGAAGTGCAGAACAGGATAGATTATATAGACGGAGCCAACCTGATCGCCAACAACGCTATAGAACAAGTGATCCTGAACGGCCAGGCCAGGGCATATGGATTAGAATTGTTACTGAGAAAAAACGAAGGCAATTTACAGGGGTGGCTGGCGTATACCTTGTCCAAATCGGAGCAGCGAACACCGGGCCGTTCCCCGGTAAATGATAATGGAAGGTCTAACCAGGAAACCGGGATTAATTTCGGAGAATGGTATAATACGCCTTATGATAAGACCCATGATATTGCCTTATACGGAAGTTATGACATCAATGAGAAGTGGAGCCTGAACAGTAATTTTATTTACCAGACTGGGCAGCCTACCAACTACCCTGTTGGGCAATTTGGTTTCCAGGGACTCACGGTGCCCTATTACGGACTGCGTAATACGGAAAGACTGCCCGACTACCACAGGCTGGATATTTCAGCAACACTGATTCCCAAAAAAAACCGCAACAGGAAATTGCAGACCGAATGGGTTTTCAGTGTTTACAACGTATATAACCGGATGAATGCTGCATCTATTAACTTCAGGCGAAACCAGGACACCGGAGCCAATGAAGCTATACGCACCTCTATATTCGGGATCGTGCCTGCAGTTACTTACAATTTTAAGTTTTAAGTTATGAAAAGGATCATCACTTTAGTATTTATCAACCTGTTCTTTTTCAGTTGTGAGGAGGTTGTAGAGATCGATACCCCGGTTGGAGCCCCACGACTAATCGTAGATGCCTTGCTCCGGATCAATACTTCAGAGCCCGTACAAAATATAAGTGTCAAGGTTAACCTTACCGATTCATTCTTCGGGGAGACCCCGGCTACGGCCGTTGAGCAGATGACCATCACCAACATCGACATGGAAACCTCTTTCGAGAACCCCAATTCTATCATCCTGCTTCAGACAGAACCAGGGGTTTATGAAGCCAGTAAGAATACAGAATTCTTTCTTACGGGCAGGCTCATCCTGCAGGTCGATTTCCAGGGGGAATTGTATATTGCGAGTACCCAGTATGTACCGGGAGTTCCGATCGATTCCCTGGAGCAAGGGGATGCCAGCCTTTTTGAAGGAGATGAGACCGAAGTGATTATTTCGTTTACGGATTCCGCTGAAAGAAACGACTTTTATTTATTTGACCTTGGTTCTGATGAATACCTGGTGACCGAGGATGAGTTCTACCAGGGACAACAATTTGTGTTCTCCTATTTCTACGACCAGACTTTTGAACCAGGAAAAGAAATTGAAATAGGATTGCTGGGTGTTGATGAACCATTCTATAACTACATGAACCAGCTGATCGTACAGAGCGGCAGCGATACCGCCGGTCCCTTCCAGACCCCGGCTGCGACGGTGCGGGGCAATATCATCAATGCTACCGGAATTGATAATATTGAGAATTTTGACAATGTGGGCGATCCCGATAATTTTGCCCTGGGGTATTTTGCCGTCTGCCAGGAATTCCGGGATACCCTGACCATACAATAAGAAATTAACCTCTAAATCGGTATTTTTGCAATAAAACTGCCCGGGCTTATGAGAACAGACAGAGATTTATTGATTAAGGGAGTCAAATACCTGGGCATCACAGCCTTACTGATGTTTATTGCCCCGGTAATTATCTACCAAGCTTTTAAGAACGAGGGACATCCCCTCTACCTTTATGTACTCATTTTTGGTTTTATCGTTGCCCTGGCTGCTGTGGGCATGGGATTCTACAGTATACGTACAGTCGTCAATGCTTTTTTTAATAAAAAATAATTCACTTCAGGCTAAGGTACAGGCCCTCTAAAATACTTTCTCATTAATTGCCTGCATCAATGCAAGATGCTATCTTTGCTCCCTTACAAAAATGAGCGATGGGAATGATCAAAATAACCTTACCGGATAATTCCGTAAAAGAGTTTGAACAGGGGGCAACCCCTATGGATGTGGCCAGGAGCATCAGTGAAGGGCTGGCCAGGAATGTTATCTCTGCAACCTTTAACGGGACCAAGGTAGAGACGGTTTCTTCCCTGGAAGAGGACGGCAAACTGGTATTGCACACCTGGAATGATGATGAAGGAAAGAAAGCATTCTGGCATTCTTCTTCCCACGTTGTCGCGCAGGCGCTGGAAGAGCTGTACCCCGGCATTAAACTGACCATTGGACCTGCCATTGAAAACGGTTTTTACTACGACGTAGATTTCGGAGAGCATTCCATCTCTGAAAAGGATTTCCCGGCCATTGAGAAAAAGGCATTGGAGATTGCCCGCGGCAAGCACGATTTTAGCATGCGCGCCGTCAGCAAGCAGGAAGCACTCGCTTATTACGAGGAGCAGCAGAACGAATACAAGACAGAGCTTATAGAGAACCTGGAAGACGGAAGCATTACCTTCTGTGACCACGATACTTTCACAGATCTGTGCCGTGGAGGACATATCCCGAATACCGGGGTCATCAAGGCGATAAAGATCCTGAATGTAGCCGGGGCATACTGGAGGGGTGATGAGAATAATCCCCAGCTCACCAGGGTTTACGGAATTTCTTTCCCGAAACAAAAAGAGCTTACAGAATACCTCGCATTGCTGGAGGAAGCTAAGAAGAGAGATCACAGGAAGCTGGGTAAAGAACTTGACCTATTCACCTTCTCGCAAAAAGTTGGACAGGGATTACCGCTGTGGCTACCCAAGGGTGCTGCACTTAGGGAGCGCCTGGAACAATTCCTGAAAAAAGCCCAGAAACAAGCGGGCTACGAGATGGTGGTCACCCCCCATATCGGACAGAAGGAACTGTATGTCACCTCCGGGCATTACGCTAAATACGGGGAAGACAGTTTTCAGCCGATCCATACTCCGAAAGAAGATGAGGAATTTTTGCTGAAGCCAATGAACTGCCCCCACCACTGCGAGATCTACAACTCAAGGTCTTTCAGTTATCGTGATCTCCCGAAACGTTATGCCGAATTCGGCACCGTGTATCGTTATGAACAGAGCGGTGAACTTCACGGGTTAACACGTGTACGGGGATTCACCCAGGATGATGCCCATATTTTCTGTACCCCCGACCAACTAGACCAGGAGTTCAAAGACGTAATAGACCTGTCTCTGTACGTACTTAATTCTCTTGGTTTTGATAATTTCACCGCACAGGTGTCCCTGAGGGACCCAGAGAAACCCGAGAAATATATCGGCTCTGTCGAGAATTGGGAAAAAGCAGAACAGGCCATTATTAATGCCGCCCAGGAAAAAGGCCTGAATTTTAAGATCGAGGAAGGGGAAGCCGCATTTTACGGACCTAAACTTGATTTTATGGTCAAAGATGCACTGGGAAGACAATGGCAATTAGGGACCATACAGGTAGATTACAACCTGCCTGAGCGGTTTGACCTGACTTACAAGGGAAGTGACAATGAAACCCATCGTCCCGTAATGATCCACCGGGCCCCATTTGGAAGTATGGAGCGGTTTGTAGCCTTGTTACTGGAACATACGGGTGGAAATTTCCCATTATGGCTTATCCCGGAACAGGCTATAATCTTGCCCGTCAGTGAGAAACACGAAAAATATGCCGAAAAAGTTTTAAATTCACTGGAAAATCACGAAATTCGCGCCCTTGCAGACCATCGAAACGAGACGGTAGGGAAGAAAATCCGGGACGCCGAGATGAATAAAATCCCGTTTATGCTGATCGTTGGTGAGCAAGAAGAGTCTGAATCAATGATCTCTGTCCGCCGTCATGGTGGTGAAGATCTGGGTAAGATTTCTGTGAAACAATTTGTAGACTTGGTCGAAAAGGAAATAAGTAGTACCTTAAAGTCATTCAAATAAAAGTTAAAATAAGTCGAATTAAAAAGTAGTAGCCATAGCAATTAGAAGAAGATTTAAGCCCCAACCTAGAAGGGAAAATAAGAATCCCCATAAGATCAATGAGAAGATTTCGTCGCCCAAGGTGAGATTGGTGGGAGACAACGTGGAAATGGGCGTATACCCGATCAGGGAAGCGCTTTCCTTTGCCGCGGAACAAGGACTTGATCTGGTGGAAATATCGCCTAATGCCGATCCACCGGTTTGTAAAATCATCGACTATAAAAAGTACCTCTACGAACAAAAGAAGAGGGAAAAGGCTATGAAAGCTAAAGCCACGAAAGTGGTAGTAAAGGAAATCCGGTTTGGACCCCAGACGGATGACCACGATTACGAATTTAAAAAGAAGCACGCAGAAAAATTCCTTAAAGAAGGTGCAAAGCTAAAAGCTTATGTGTTTTTCAAAGGACGATCTATCGTGTACAAGGACCAGGGAGAGATCCTGCTTCTGAGACTGGCCTCTGAATTGGAAGACTTTGGAAAAGTAGAACAGATGCCCAAGTTAGAAGGAAAAAGGATGACAATGTTCCTGGCGCCTAAGACAAAGAAATAAAATTGCGCAGTGTCGCAACTGATAATAATAAGCGAGATAATTAATAACAAATAGGAAGCTAATGCCTAAAATGAAGACAAAGTCCAGTGCCAAAAAGCGTTTTAAGCTGACCGGTACCGGTAAAATAAAGAGGAAGCACGCTTACAAGAGCCACATTCTTACAAAAAAATCTAAGAAGCGTAAGCTTAAGCTGACCCATGATACATTGGTACACAAAGCCGATGAGAACAGTATCATGGAACAATTACGTTTAAAGTAATTGCCACAAAGGGAATTGTATTAACCATGGAGTTGGGCCATAAAGTATCTGCGAATAACGACAGATCGCCTGCTACAAAAAACAAAAAGAAATGCCAAGATCAGTAAATTCAGTTGCTTCAAGAGCACGTAGAAAAAAAATAATGAAAGAGGCCAAAGGATACTTTGGTCGTCGTAAAAATGTCTGGACCGTTGCGAAAAACGCAGTAGAAAAGGCAATGCAGTATGCATACAGGGACCGTAGGAATAAGAAAAGAAATTTCCGCGCCCTTTGGATCACCCGTATCAATGCAGGTGCCAGGATGCACGGACTGTCCTATTCACAATTTATGGGGAAAATGAAAGCCAATAATATCGACCTGAACCGTAAGGTACTTGCCGACCTGGCCATGAATCACCCAGAAGCTTTTAAAGCTATTGTAGAAAAGGTAAAATAAAACGAATCTTATCTCGCTTAGAACCCTGGTAACCACCAGGGTTTTTTTTATGCCATAATTTCAGCTTTCCTCAGTAATTTTGGAGATAGCCGCTTTGAATTCCTCCCAATCAACGTATTCGTCCCCGGACCGATCGTATCCCTGTATTAATTTATTAGCCACGATACCACGTATAAAACCGTTGATCTCTGCCTTCTTCAACAATTCTATGATCTCATCCCTTTTCAGTTTTCCGTCGGAATCCTTATCAAAGTAACGATAAGCCTCTTCCGGTGTTGCAAAATGATGAGTGATCAGGATCTGTATCTTGTTCAGTATGTCTTCTTTAGATGCCATTTATTATAATGTTTTTATTTCTTCATTAGCTGCTGCCATATGCGGTGAGCACCAAACGCCTGCCACTTACGTGGTCCCTGTGTTCACAGAGATAAATCCCCTGCCATGTTCCCAGATTCAGCCTGCCGTTGGTTAGTGGTATTTGTAAAGAAGCTCCCATCAAGGATGATTTAATATGTGCCGGCATATCATCCGGACCTTCTATCGTATGCTGGTAATAGGGTGCATTTTCCGGAACCATTTGGTTCATATGACTCTCAAAGTCTGCCCTGACCGTTGGATCTGCATTCTCGTTAATAGTGAGACTTGCCGAGGTATGCTGAATAAAAACATGCAACAGCCCGGTCTTAATTTCATGTATTTCCGGGAATTGAGAAACAATCCTGTCTGTCACCAGGTGGAACCCCCTTGGAAAAGGAGGCAGCCTTATAGATTTCTGATAAATTTTCATCGCCGTGGCGGGTGTATCTGAGGGTAAAACTTTCACTTTTACATCCTTATTTTAAATTCTTAAAAAATACCTTTGTAAGCTGAAGATACAAAACATGGATTTATCCCGCATAAAATTAGTCGTCACAGATATGGATGGCACCCTGCTAAATTCTAAGCACCAGGTGAGCCCTTTATTCTTCGATCTCTATAAACAACTCCGCAATAATAATATTCTCTTCGTAGCCGCCAGCGGCAGGCAGTTTGGTAGTATTGCAGAAAAACTAGCCCCGATCCGCGATGAGATCATCATTATTGCAGAGAATGGCGGTTTTGCTGTTCAGCAGGGAAAAGAACTGGTATCCACCCCTCTTCCGGGAGGGAAGAAAAACGAGGTTCTGAGAGAATTGTCTGCCGTACCCGATGCGCATCCTATCCTATGCTGTAAAGGCAGCGCCTACATCAGCGAAAGATCCAGGGACTTTCAATCAAAACTACAGGAATACTATACCTCTTACCAGGTGGTATCCGATCTCTACGAATTTGACGAGGAAATCCTGAAGATCGCGGTCTATCACGAGATTAACTCCGAGCAATATATTTATCCCGCGGTACAGTCCTTTGAGTCGGAACTACAGGTGAAAGTATCCGGTGAGCACTGGGTAGATCTCTCTCATCCCAACGCCAACAAGGGTTATGCACTTAAAAAGATCCAGGACAACTATGGGATAAGCCCTGAAGAAACGCTGGTTTTTGGAGATTACAACAATGACCT
This sequence comes from Zeaxanthinibacter sp. PT1, assembly GCF_028464225.1. GTDB lineage: Bacteria > Bacteroidota > Bacteroidia > Flavobacteriales > Flavobacteriaceae > Zeaxanthinibacter. The sequence goes on along the minus strand of NZ_JAQPCN010000003.1, from coordinate 226,849 downwards.
GGAGATGTTATCACTAGCTACCTATAGTGTTGCCATGGCTAATGCTCATCCCAACGTATTGAGCGCGGCAAATTACAAGACTCTCACCAATGATGAAGGCGGGGTGGAACACATCCTGCAAAAAATGCTGGAGAACTATTAAGTTTTCTGTTTCTTTTTCCGCGCTGCAGGAAATAAGACGTTGTTAAGAATCAGGCGGTAACCCGGGGAGTTTGGGTGTAATTCGAGCGCCGTTTTAGGATCCCCTACCCTGTGCTGGTAGTCTTCCGGATCATGCCCCCCGTAGAATGTGAAAAATCCTTTTCCCTTGATCCCGTGAATGTACCTGGCTTCTCCATTAATACGGTTCTCTCCCAGGACCAGGACCGTAGGCTTAACCTGCTCTCTGGCAAATGCAGTGGTTTGCCCCATAAATCCTTTGACCAGGGAGGTGTGATTCTGACAGAGCATTGTAGGCACCGGGTCCCATTTGGCGGAGAAATCCATCAGCGAAAAATAATCCGATTCTTTGGGCACCTGCTGTCGTTGGGAAGTCATATCTATAGATGAGAATTCGTATCTCAGGGGGTTGCGCTCCAAAATGAAATCCGTAAAGGCAAAGGTTTTGCTGTAGTCTATTTTTTTCTGGTAACTGGGATCTGACGGATCCCCGTCAAACATAGGTTCACAAATGTCCACACCCTCTGAAGCCAGGGCGATATCAAAGCTGTCCGTGGCAGAACACATGGCAAACATAAACCCGCCCCCTATGACATAGTTCCTGATCTTTAGTGCAACCGCCAGTTTTTCCTGGGACACCTTGGAATAACCAAGCTTGTTGGCCAGGTTTTCTGCCTGTTTTTTACCTTCAATATACCAAGGGGTAGCCCGATAGGCGCCATAAAATTTTCCATACTGTCCTGTAAAATCCTCGTGGTGCAGGTGAAGCCAGTCATATAAAACCAGTTTATCGCCAAGGACCTCTTCATCATAGATGGTTACATAAGGGATTTCTGCATAGGTCAAGGCCATGGTAACCGCGTCATCCCAGGGTTGATTATCCTTAGGAGAGTACACAGCGATCTTAGGAGCTTTTTCAAGGATTACCGCTTCCTGGTTTACGGCCGGACTACTGATCCCGTCCAAAATTGCCTGCGCTTTGTCATCAGAAAGAATTTCAAAAGAAACTCCGCGAATCTGGCATTCTTTTCGGATACGTTCCCCATCGGGCAATAGGAAGGATCCTCCCCTGTAATTGAGCAACCACTGAACCTTCTGCTGCTTTGTCAGCACCCAGTAGGTTATCCCATAAGCCTTGAGATGATCCTTTTGCGCATCTGCGTCCATCGGTATTAAGATCACAGAAGCAGAAGCCTTAATTGCAGTCAGCAAAAAAAGAAACATACAAAGTAGCGCCGTATAGTGCTTTACCGTAGGTGTTGAGAGAAAATTACTGTTGGTACCCAACAGCAAGGGGGTGTGTTTATTGGTGTTCCGTATATCAGAAGGGGACATCATTATCATCTGGATCAAGATCAGGCGGCTGGTTCATAGAACTACCAAAAGCCTCGTCAGCATTGGGCAGTTTACGTGTAGCGAACGGATTATCGCCATCAGCATTCATTTTGGATTGAAACTCGAACGGCGTATCAAAGTCATCCAAGTTATCAAATTTACCTAATTGCCCAATGAACTTTAACCTAATATTCTCTAAACCACCATTCCTGTGCTTAGCCACGATGAATTCTGCCTGGCCTTGGGTAGGCGTGCGTTCTTCGTCGTCCCACTCATCGATCTTGTAGTATTCCGGCCTGTAGATAAAAGACACGATATCCGCATCCTGCTCAATAGCCCCGGATTCCCTGAGGTCAGAAAGTATAGGACGTTTACTTCCTCCCCGTGTTTCTACCGCACGCGAAAGCTGCGAAAGGGCAATGACCGGTACATTCAATTCTTTTGCAAGCGCTTTTAAGTTCCTGGAGATGGTAGAGATCTCCTGCTCCCTGTTCCCGCCTTTCTGAGTTCCTCCTGCGGTCATCAACTGCAAGTAATCGATTACAATCAGGCGAATTTTATGTTGCGATGCCAATCGTCTCGCTTTAGCCCTGAGGTCAAAAATAGAGAGGGAGGGCGTATCGTCTATAAATAAGGGGGCACTTTCCAGCGCTTTCACCTTAACATTCAACTGCTCCCATTCATGTTTTTCCAACCGGCCGGTTCTAAGCTTTTCTGAAGAGAGCCCGGTTTCCGAGGAGATCAGACGAGTGATCAGCTGCACCGAGGACATCTCTAAGGAGAAAAAGGCAACCGGGGTATTAGCATTCACAGCGATATTCCGGGCCATGGAAAGGGTCAGGGCCGTTTTACCCATACCTGGCCTTGCCGCTACGATAATCAGGTCACTGGGCTGCCATCCGGAGGTAAGTTTATCGAGTTTATCAAAACCTGAAGGAATACCGCTGAGCCCATCCTTGTTAGAAATCTCTTCGATCTTTTTCTTGGCCTGGATAACCAAGTTCTGAGCTGTCTCTGCAGATCTCTTCAGATTACCCTGGGTAACATCGTACAATTTTGATTCGGCCGTATCCAGGAGATCAAAGACATCCGTGGCATCGTCATATGCCTCTTCAATGATCTCGTTTGAAATCTTGATCAGGCTACGTTGTATATATTTCTGAAGAATAATCCTCGCATGGAACTCGATATGAGCCGATGAGGCTACTTTCTGCGTGAGTTTAATGAGGTAAAAATCACCGCCGGCTATTTCCAGGTTGCCGTCTTTCTTCAATTGGGCGGAAACCGTTAATAAATCCACCGGTTCCGAAGATTCGAACAATTTAAAGATGGCTTCGTAGATATGCCTGTGCGCATCTTTATAGAAAACTTCCGGATGGAGAATATCAATAACTTCATCCACACCCTTCTTATCGATCAGCATAGCACCGAGCACAACCTCCTCTAAATCAACTGCTTGAGGTGGTATTTTTCCCTTTTCTAAACTAATCACGTTGGGCTTGCCGACTTTGCGGCCAAGGATGGGGTTGGTGTTCTCCATGAATGTAAAATTAGCTAATTAACTCTAAGTTAACTTAAATTTTAGAGTTAACGATATCAACCGTCCATTAACAATTGGCCTGTTAATAAACCAGCGTACCGTGTTGATAACTAAAAAATTAAATAGGGTGAGGTGAAAATATTTTCGTCAGCTTGACAAAATCACTTACTAACCGTTATAGACACCCATCTGCGCATATTTATCCATGCGTGCTGTGACCAGATCTTTTGGTGATAACTTTTTAAGTTGCTCGTAATTCTTAGAAATCTTGTTTTTGACGATTTCAAATGTCTTTTCGCGCTGTGCATGAGCACCTCCGGCGGGTTCGCGAACGATCTCGTCAATGAGTTTCAATTTTTTCATGTCAGAAGCGGTGAGCTTTAGTGCCTCGGCGGCCTGCTCTTTGTATTCCCAACTTCTCCATAGGATAGAAGAACACGATTCCGGTGAAATCACGGAATACCAGGTATTTTCCAGCATAAGCACCTTGTCTCCTACTCCGATGCCTAATGCACCTCCGGAAGCTCCTTCCCCGATGATCACGCAGATGATCGGCACCTTCAGGCGGGTCATTTCCAGGATATTCCGGGCAATGGCCTCTCCTTGACCGCGCTCTTCGGCTTCGATACCGGGATAGGCTCCGGGAGTATCGATAAAACAAACTACCGGCAGTCCAAACTTTTCGGCAGATTTCATAAGCCTGAGCGCCTTTCGGTATCCTTCAGGATTGGCCATACCAAAGTTCCTGTACTGACGGGTCTTGGTATTGTATCCTTTTTGCTGACCGATAAACATATAGCTCTGGTCCCCGATTTTACCCAATCCACCGATCATGGCTTTGTCGTCCTTTACATTCCTGTCTCCGTGCAGCTCCAGGAAGGTATCGCCACAAATGGCTTTAATGTAATCCAGTGTATATGGCCTGTTGGGGTGCCTGGAAAGCTGAACTCGCTGCCAGGCAGAAAGATTTTTATAAATGTCTTTCCTGGTCTGTTCCAGTTTCTTTTCGATCTGCTTACAGGTCTCGGTAACATCAACATCGCTCTCTTCTCCGATGAGTTGACATTTTTCCAACTGTTCTTCCAACTCCTTAATAGGAAGTTCAAATTCCAAATACTCCATGAATGACTTGAGTTTAGTTTTATCAGCAGACAAATATAAAATTTTATACCCGCATTGAACAGAAAAATCAAGGAAAGCCTACTTCTGTTGTAAGATACTGAAGAGCAGCTTTTTATCGCTTTGCCTTCTGTAGCAGGTAGATACCTAATAATCCGAAAACAATATTGGGAATCAGGACAGCTAGTAAAGGAGAGAAGCCCGATTGTTCTGCCAGCGTTCCAAATACCTTATCAAAAAAGATATAGATAAAAGCGACCCCCATACCAAAGGCGAGGTTAACCCCCATACCTCCCCGTCGTTTGATCGAGGATACGGCCACACCGATTATGGTGAGGATAAATGCCGAAACCGGTAAAGCCCACCTTTTGTATTTGACCAGCACGTAGGCATTGATATTCGAGGCTCCTTTCCGCCTTTGCACCTCTATAAACTTGTTCAACTCAAAGAGGTTCTTGGTCTCGGCAACATAGGAAACCGGGGTAAGATCATCGATCTTGAAATTAAAAACAGTATCGAGGCGACGCTTGGTCTCGACCAACTCTGTCTGCTCGCCTACCTTTCTTTTCTTATAAGAGGTGAGCCTGTAGATACTGTCCTTGGGTATCCATCGGATATTAGCTGCCGTGATCTTATAATCTAATTTATCTTCCTTAAAATGTTCAAAGGTGAAATTATACCCAATCTGCCGGGCCGGATCAAAGCTGCTTACATAGATATAATCGTCTTCGTTCAGCTGGGTGAAAATATTGCTGGTAACCCTATCCTGTTTACCCTTTTTCAGGTATTTATATTTAAACTCGTTGTAGCCTACGCTGGCGTTGGGCACAATGAACATCCCGAGAAAGAACATTAAGATTGCGATAATACTTGCCCCTATAAAATAAGGTCTCAGAAAGCGTCCGAAAGATACCCCTGAACTCAGGATCGCCACGATCTCCGTGTTATTCGCCAATTTAGAAGTAAAGAAAATAATGGAGAGGAAGAGAAAAATGGGAAAGAGCAGGCTACCAATATATATGGTAAAGTTCATATAATAGATCAGGATCTCGTTCAGGGGAGCTTCATTGTCGATCATCTTACCGATCTGCTCCGCCAGGTTCAGCATAATCCCGATAGGTACAAACAGCATCAGCATCAGGCCAAAGGTGGCCAGATAGCGCTTTAATATGTACCAGTCTATTATTCCCACTAGAGTCGCTTATCCATATTACGTACCATCTGGTTTTTCCAGCTGGCAAAATCCCCTGCTAAAATATGTTTTCTCGCCTCCCGGACCAACCACATATAAAAACCGAGGTTGTGAATGGTGGCGATCTGCTTGCCAAGGTATTCGTTTGCAGCAAAAAGGTGCCGCAGGTATGATTTGGAATATTCGCGATCCACAAAAGTTGTTCCTGAAGGATCTAGTGGTGAGAAGTCATCTTCCCATTTCTTGTTCTTGATATTGATGGTACCCTCTGCGGTAAACAGCATACCATTCCTCGCGTTCCTGGTGGGCATCACACAGTCGAACATATCTATTCCCAATGCAATATTTTCAAGGATGTTGATGGGCGTACCAACTCCCATCAGGTACCTGGGCTTATCTTCCGGAAGAACGCTACAGACCACCTCGGACATGGCGTACATCTCTTCGGCCGGTTCTCCAACAGAAAGCCCTCCAATGGCATTCCCCTCGCAGCCGGAATTGGCAATATATTCTGCAGACTGCAGCCTTAGGTCTTTATAAGTGGATCCCTGGACGATAGGAAAAAAGGTTTGGTCAAAACCGTACTTAGGCGGCACTTTAGCCAGGTGGGCAATACAACGATCCAGCCACCTGTGAGTCATATGCATAGAACGTTTAGCGTACCGGTAATCACAAGGATAAGGTGTACATTCGTCAAAGGCCATGATGATGTCTGCCCCGATGGTCCGTTGAATTTCCATCACATTCTCAGGGGTAAAGAAATGAAAAGAACCGTCTATATGCGATTTAAACTTTACGCCTTCTTCTTTGATCTTGCGGTTCGCCGAGAGGGAATACACCTGGTAACCGCCACTATCCGTCAGGATATTCCGATCCCATCCCATGAATTTATGAAGTCCTCCTGCCTTTTCAAGAATATCTGTTTTAGGGCGCAGATATAGATGGTAAGTGTTGGCAAGGATAATATCCGGGTTAACTTCCTCTCTAAGTTCACGTTGATGTACTCCTTTGACAGAAGCGACAGTGCCCACCGGCATAAATATCGGTGTTTCAATAATACCGTGATCGGTCTGCAGGCTGCCGGCCCTGGCTTTGGATTGGGGATCCGTATGTGCTAAAGTAAATTTCAAATCGTAATTTTCAGTCGCAAATATAGGCATCCCCCTCCATAAAAGACCGGCCTTTATATAAAGTTTAGCGCCTATCCCCTTGTTTGCATAAAATAATATGGCTACTGTTGTACAACCAAAAGATAGCCCTTACATTTGAGGGTCACTAATACGTCAACAATGCCGAAATCACAAGACTTACAGGATCTTATCGTACAGGTAAGACGCGATATCGTTCGCATGGTACATAATGTTAACTCAGGCCACCCGGGAGGCTCTTTGGGCTGCACCGAATTTTTTGTCGCCTTGTACAACGAGGTGATGGAACTGAAAGATGGCTTTGACATGGATGGAGTTGGAGAAGACTTGTTCTTCCTGTCTAATGGGCATATTTCACCTGTCTATTACAGTGTACTGGCACGCAGGGGTTACTTTCCAATAAAGGAGCTGAACACTTTTCGCCTGATCAATTCCAGGCTGCAGGGACATCCAACCACACATGAGGGATTACCCGGTGTTAGAATCGCATCCGGTTCCCTGGGACAGGGAATGTCTGTAGCCATTGGCGCTGCCCAGGCCAAAAAACTAAATAAAGATCCACACCTGGTATTCAGCCTTCATGGGGACGGAGAATTACAGGAAGGACAAAACTGGGAGGCCATCATGTATGCCGCCGGGAAAAAGGTAGATAACCTTATCGCCACCATAGACCGCAATGGTCAGCAGATCGACGGGGCTACGGAAGACGTGATGCCGATGGGTGATCTTAAAGCCAAGTTCCTCGCCTTTGGATGGGACGTATTAGAGCTGAAAAACGGTAATGACCTGCAAGCAGTGATCGATACGTTACAAGAGGCCAAGAAGAGAACCGGGAAAGGCAAACCGGTTTGTATCATCATGCATACCGAAATGGGACATGGGGTGGACTTTATGATGGGAACCCACGCATGGCATGGTAAAGCTCCTAATGACGAGCAATTAGCAACAGCACTAGCGCAGAATCCGGAAACCCTGGGTGATTATTAAACGATCCAAAAAAAACTCGATGAAAAAATATACAGACCAAGGAAGTAAAGATACCCGAAGCGGCTTTGGAGCCGGTATGACTGAACTAGGACGGAGCAACCCTAAAGTGGTTGCCTTATGTGCAGACCTTGTCGGATCATTGAAAATAGACACTTTTATCAAAGAAAGCCCGGAACGTTTCTTCCAGGTTGGTATTGCCGAGGCCAATATGATGGGAATCGCCGCCGGACTTACCATAGGGGGATATATTCCCTACACTACAACCTTCGCAAACTTTTCCACCGGAAGAGTCTACGACCAGATCAGGCAGTCTATCGCCTATTCCGGGAAGAATGTTAAGATATGTGCTTCTCACGCCGGTTTAACTTTGGGGGAAGATGGGGCAACCCACCAAATCCTCGAAGATTTGGGGATGATGAAAATGCTTCCGGGGATGACTGTCATTAATCCCTGTGATTATAACCAAACCAAAGCGGCAACCATCGCTATATCAAAACATGAAGGACCTGTATACCTGAGATTCGGAAGGCCGGTAGTACCTAATTTCACCCCGGAGGACCAGGAATTTGTTATTGGGAAAGCAGTTCACCTGATCGAAGGTTCTGATGTGACTATCATCGCTACAGGACACCTGGTTTGGCAAGCCCTCCTGGCTGCAGAAAACCTTGAGAAAGAAGGTATCTCTGCCGAAGTCATTAATATCCACACCATTAAGCCTCTTGATACAGAAGCTATTTTAAAATCGGTTAAGAAAACCGGTTGCGTGGTAACTGCCGAAGAACATAATTACCTGGGTGGACTTGGAGAAAGTGTTGCCCGCACCCTTAGTTCAGAATACCCTGCGCCACAATCCTTTGTTGCGACGAAAGATACTTTTGGCGAGAGTGGAACTCCTGAACAACTCATGGAGAAATACGGGTTGAACAATAAAGCTATAGAACAAGCCGTTAAGGAGGTGATTAAAAAGAAGGCCTAAGATGTGGTATCGTTTTTGATACCTGTCAAGGTGTCTAAATAAAACGAATCATATTATGAAAAAAACACTTATCACGATGGCTCTTGCCCTTTGCGGTGCGGCCACATTTGCGCAATCTGGTTCCGGTTTCGGAATTAAAGGCGGTTTAAATTATAATGGTAACGGTAACTATTTTGAATCTACCGAAGCGGCAGCCCAGGATCCTGATCGTAACATCGGTTATCATTTCGGTGTTTTCGGTAAAATCGGTAACCGTGTTTACTTAAGACCCGAACTGGTTTACACTAGCATCTCCTCCGACTACGATGGGGACAAATTCAAAATGACCAAATTAGATCTTCCGGTTTTGCTGGGTGCGAAAGTTATTGGTCCCCTGAATGTCTTTGCCGGTCCATCCTTCCAGTATTTGCTGGATACTGAATTTGACGGTATCACCATTAATGATGTGGAGAATGATTTCACCATAGGACTTAATATTGGTGCAGGACTGAATTTTGGTAAGCTTGGGGTAGACTTAAGATACGAAAGAGGATTCAGTGAGAACGAAGCTACTTTTATTAATACTAACGTCACTAATATTGAGCAAAGGGTTGATACCCGTCCGGACCAGTTGATTCTAAGTCTGGCTTTAACGCTTTAATTAATCAAGAAAGCTGAAAAGAAACCCGGTGTAAATTACCGGGTTTTTTTTCATATTACCGTACTGACAACTGTCAGCTGACAGCACAAAATGTCAGTTACAGTCCCAAAAAAAACCGGCTCAATTGCCGGTTTTTTTGATCTCATAACTCGATTTGAATATCGTCTATTCATTGACGGGAGCACTGTCATCAGGATCCAGGTAATTCGGTGTTCCATCGCCATCTGTATCAGGGAAAGTGATATTACCCGCTTCGTCTATAATGATCTCGTCCCGCGTGAGAGTTCCATCCTGGTCATCATCATCATCGAGGAAATTAACTCGTCTTGAGAATGTTCCTGTAGCATCTTCTGCTTCCTGGTCTGTATTATCATCATAAAGAAATCCATTCCCATTCAGGTCCTCATCTATGGATGGTATACCATCCCCATCGTGATCGGTCCTGTTCAAAGAGAAGAGGTCTACTTCAAAAATGAGTGGACTGTAAGCCGGAATTTGTCCCTGGGCTACATTGTAGAATCCTAATCCGGAAGGCATGATGATCAAACCTACACCATAATCCTCTACGGTAAATGTTCCGTCATCATTCACAACGGGGGCTCCTCCTGTCTGCAGGAAAGGCATTCCTTCGGTAAACCCGCGGGCGCCTTGTGCCGGAGCCTGGATCTGTGCCAGATCAAACCATATAGCTGTACTGGTCGAGGCATCGAATACCGTCCCGTCTAACAATGATCCCCTGTACTGAACAAAGGTTGAGTCGGCGATCGTCGGATGCAGGCCATTACCATTGTCCCCTTCCCGAGCCACCAGGTAATAAAGCGTATGGTCTACTACTTCATCAGAATTAAGGTTGAATTCCGTTGCTCTTACGGAGATGGTTTTAGAACCCACCTGGTCAGCCAAAGGAATCTTATCAGCGTTCTCACCGGCAATGGTATCTATCTTTATCCGGTAGTCGAAATCTGCCGGGGGTGCATTAAACTCTTCGTAATTGTAAAAATGCGTTTGTAAATACTCCTGTATGGCTGCTTCATCTTCTGCCACCACTTCTCCCAGGTCGCGGGGAGCAATGCTAATCCCTCCGAGACCATCATCCCTGTTACAAGCGATGAACGAAATAGCTACGAGCGCCAAAAAGGCGATTTTATTTAACTGCATGGATTCTGGTTTGAAGGCCGCAAGATACAATTTTCCCCTATTTTTGTAGAAGTGATTAACAAAGAATTAATCGGTTTATGCGTATAGACAGTTACCTTTGGAGTACCCGCTACTTTAAGTCCAGGAGCCAGGCCTCCGAGGCCTGTAAGAAAGGCCATATCAGGATCAACGAGCAAGTAGTAAAACCATCCAGGGATGTATATCCAGGAGATAAGGTGATCGTCCGCAAGAACCAGATCAATTATGAACTGTTAGTACTCGATCTTCCCAAGAGCAGGGTTGGCGCCAAATTGGTCGATATTTACCGAAAAGACACCACCCCGGAAGATGCATTCAAGCACGATGATTTATTGAAGTATGCCAAGGACTATTACCGAAAGAAGGGCACCGGCCGACCCACCAAAAAAGACCGCAGAGACATAGACGACTACCTGGATGAAACTGAATAAAGAATACTGGGAACAGCGGTACAGGGAAAACCGGCTTGGCTGGGATATCGGTCATATTTCATCCCCTTTAAAAAAATATATCGATGGCCTTCGAAACAAGGAAATGAAGATCCTGGTTCCCGGGGCCGGCTATGGATACGAAGTCAGTTACTTGCATCAACTAGGGTTCACCTCCGTCTATGCTGTTGATTACGCCGCTGAACCCCTGCAAAGAATCCTACGGGAAAATCCCGATTTCCCGAAAGATCAGTTGGTGGAAGGCGATTTTTTTGACATGGAGGAATCGGGTTTTGACCTTATCCTGGAACAGACCTTCTTTTGTTCCCTGCCACCGAAACTCAGGTCACAATACGTTGAAAAAACGTTTAACCTTTTAAAAGAAGGTGGTATTTTAAGTGGTTTATTGTTTGATTTCCCCTTAACGGAGAAAGGTCCTCCTTATGGGGGTAATTCCCAGATGTACCGGGATCTGTTTCAACCACCTTTCAAGATTGACACCCTGGAGCGCGCCTATAATTCTATTGCCCCAAGACAGGGTAATGAACTGTTTTTTATCTTTACCAAATAAACCCGCGGAGCATGCAACACAGGATCCTCTCCCACAAAGAGATACAGTACAAGATTGAACGGATCGCATACCAGATCTACGAAGCCAATGTTGATGAAGATTACCTAATCCTGGCAGGGATCGAGGGAGGCGGGCTCAAATTTGCCAGGAAGCTGCAGAAAGTCTTACAGAAGATCACTGATGCGGAGATTGTACTCTGTAAAGTTGAAATGAATAAGAAGGATCCCTTAAGCAGCGGTGTCAAGACTTCTCTAAGCAATGAAGAATACGCCAACCGTTCCGTAGTAATCGTAGATGATGTCTTAAATTCAGGAACCACGCTGATATACGGAGTACATCATTTTTTACAAACTCCCTTAAAACAATTAAAGACAGCGGTACTGGTGAACCGGAACCACAAGAAATACCCGGTCAAAGCAGATTACAAGGGAATATCTCTATCCACCTCTCTTCAGGAACATGTAAAGGTAGATTTCCAGTCTAAAAATGACGCCGTTTTTTTAGAGTAAGCCCGTAATTTCTGATACCACCTCTGCCCTATCCTTATCTGCGGCATTGATCGTATGGGTCGCCTGCATATAGTAATTCCTTCTTTCAAAGAGATGTTTCCCGATAAACTCGGGTAATTCCTCATCCTTTATATCCCGGATCAGTGGCCGTTTTGCCTTTTCACTTAATAGTCGTTCATTGAGTACAGGAATAGGAAGACTCAGGTAAAAGACATGTGGAGTACTCTCCAGTATAAGTTTCATATTATTGGAATAGCAAGGCGTACCGCCGCCGAGGGCAATGACAACATCCGATGGACCCTCGAGGATTTTTTTTAAGTGAAGATGTTCTTGCTTCCTGAAGTAGATCTCTCCTTTGTCGAGAAAAATCTGCGGGATACTGCTACCGAGATTCTCTGTAATATAATCATCTAAATCGGTAAAAGGGATATCCAAACGGGTGGCAAGCTCCTTGCCGATAGTGGACTTCCCGCTCCCCATATACCCCAGTAAAACAATCTTCATAAAAAATATTTTTCCACAAACTTCCCTCAAAATCAGGGGATTTCAAAGAAATGTCAAAAATATCAGTATTTGCCCTTGAAAAATTAAGAATAGATAGTATATTTGCAGCCGCATTGACAGAGAGATATGCGTTGAAACAATGACTTGGTAGCTCAGTTGGTAGAGCATCTCCCTTTTAAGGAGAGGGTCCTGGGTTCGAGCCCCAGCCAAGTCACGATAAATCGCAAAACCCGCCCGAAAGGAGCGGGTTTTTTGTTTTCCGGACATGCCGAGCTCGCTCGAGCATAAGAGGGAAACAAAAAAGCCTGCAACCGAAAGGTTGCGCGGGTTTTGCAATTGCAGTACGGCACGGCTGGGTCCAACGAGCGAAGCGAAGTTAACCCCAGCCTAGTCACAAGAGCAAGCAAAACCCGCCTATTTTAGGCGGGTTTTTTGTTTTTAGGACCGGGCCAAGCTTGCTTGAGACCGAAACGGAAATTATAATAATTGCGGGTGAATATTCATTAAGAAATCTTCCTGGTTCAGGATCAACTCTACTATTTCTCTCTTGGTCCGATTAGAATACAACCTGAATAATGTTCTTCTTGATCCGCATCGACAAGTGGAGATAAATCAAATGGATTACAGGAAAAATCATAATCAATGTGAACAAGATTATAGTTCGTTTCATATTTCTCCTTTTTACTTCAAGCTGAGGCAGATAAGCTGTATACTCTTTAATTTATTATCTGCCCTTTATAAATTACCATTTCTATATCCCTCACATTATCAATATCATCTAATGGGTTTTTATTTAATAGAACCATATCTGCCAGGTTCCCTGCTTGTAATACTCCAAGCCTTTCATTCCCGATCACGTGAGCTCCATGTTTTGAAGCCGCTACGATGACCTGCATGGGACTGAGCCCTGCTTTCACCATTTCCTTCATTTCGTAATGTGTAGCCGGACCATGGAATAAAAAAGGAACTCCTGCACTAGAACCCAAGGCAATGCGGATACCGGCCTCTTGAATTTTAGTAAGGTTGTCATTTCTGGTAGCCGCAAATTTTGGATCAGGAATTATATTGGTTCGGCCCGACCCTACCTCTATCTCATGGGTATAATATTTTTCGGTTGATTCAATTTTCTCTTCCAGGGAGACGTCCAGACATTTGGAAGATTTTAAAGGTCCGGATATATGACCAACCTGGGCATTAACTATGGCATCGGCTACGCCCAGGGTGGGAATATATGTAATATCGTGCTCTACGGCCAGCTGCAGAAATTCATCGTCTACCACCTCATCTTCTATCGAGTATATCAAGGCTTCCACCCCAAGCTCTATAGCGAGCTTCGCTTCTTCCAGGCCTTTGGAAAATGCCATAATCCGCGTAGAGGTATCTTTATATTCAAAGACAATCTTTTCAATCCGCTCTCGAAGGACTTGGTGATTTGGCGCGTTATGGATATTATGTATGTTTATTCCATCAGGTTCCGCCTTCTTTAAAAATGCTAACCCTTTATCTAAACCTTCCTCCTCATTAATATTAAAAACAATTTCCTCGGCAATCGGGTGGGGTAAAATTTGTTTTTCAAAAGAGAGTAAAGGCCCTGTCGTGTAAAACCTAGGTGCTTTGATCGAATTCATGGCAGTTTTCCTGACATCAAACAGCCATGGATATCCTCCCGTATCAAAAATAGTGGTAACCCCAGAACACAAATATGATTGATGAATCCGTTCAGGATGGTTTTTCAATTTTTTGACTACCTCTTCATAAGGATATCTTTCGCTCACATCGGGAATTAAACCCGGAATTGGAAAGCTATCCAACCAACCTCCCATGGAGTAATGAACATGAAGGTCAATTAAAGCGGGAATGATAAATTTGGATGCAGCATTAATGATCTTCACCTTTTCTGGAATTTCACATGTCCCTAAACACGTGACCTCATCGTTGCTAATTATTATGGTAGCATTTTCTATAGGTGGCGCACCACTACCATCAATAACCCTAGCATTGATAATAGCTATGGAGGTTTGATCTTCCTGGGCTACGCACTCCCAGGATAAAACTATTAAAAATAAGATCCATATAAATCTATTTCTCGATCTTGTAAGTAATAACATAGGCTTATAATTTTTGGTTATGAAGGGAGTGAATGCCTAAAAAACATGATATTTCGCTAATAGTTTAAGTTTCGATTTAGAAAAGGCCACTAACAGTTAATCTTTCGCTGCATAACAAAGTCGAGATCAGATGCAACATAATAACTCTCCGGATAGGATTACCTGGTATCGGGTAAAATTTATCCATTCAGTAAGAGTTATATTTTAATTAACCGGCCTTAGCATCGAATATAATCATTATTAACAACACTCGCTTTATCCCACATCACTAATAATGAATTAGTTACCGTCAGGACAAAATCACTTAAACAGTAAATTAGTGGATTATGAAAAAGTTTCTGAAGTGGTACAAGATCATCCCCATCCTGGCTATTTTCACCTATATCATTGACCTGTTCAGCATGAATACCATCGGTCAGATCCTAGTGGTGGGCTTATTGGTAAAACTCCATACTCTCTGCCGTTCTTCACTCGAAAATGATCGCTTATAAAGTGTGAGAGCCTTTCGGAACGACCAACGAAAAAGCATTGATCATCTACCTGATGATGGCTGGCAGCAGGTAAATTCGCAGTTCGAGCGAAAGATTGCTTTGTCGCCTGGGGGCGGATGGGTTCAACGCGTGTAAGAACTATCCCCTGCACTTTTACCAAGAATCCTATCTGACGAAAAGCTCATAAAGCTGCCCTTTTGCATCCAATTTTCCATAGCAGAAATTCGGATCGCATGACCGATGTAACCCTTAAAAACTGTACTACACCCATTATCTATACCGCTCTATCGAGTCCGGGTAAGGGGCAACACCTTTGCTGATTTCCCAAGGACCACATTTATTGTTTTGAAGCGCAATTATTCTCTTTTCAAGCTCAAGTACAGTCCCGGGATTCCATAGCTTAGAATAGTTCAACCCGGTATAATATTCTTTACAAATACCGGAATGTTCAGACAATAATTCATATATGAGAGTACCTGTTACCAGAAAAGATTTTAAAATTACGCCAGATTCAAGCCGGGTCGTAGCCAGGTTTTTTAACAATGGTGAGAAGCGGACTATAAACTTGGTGAATAGGGTACTTGAACTGGATGATCGCGCCCTTAACATGGAAATGGAACATACTCTGAGGGAGTTTGCGGGAAGGCACCGCAACATTTCGGAAATATTCCTGAAACATTATTCTCAACTGACGGGAATTTTAGCGCAAATGGGCGTGGATGAAAACAAATTGTCCTTAAAACAAAAAATGCTGATAGGGTCGTATTCTACCATGGAATACTCCATAGAATCTGCCGCTCTTTTTAACCCCTCCATAGTAGAAGATACAGACCAGTCCTTCCTTGCAGGAGGAGAAAAAAGAGTAATCCTTTCTTTACGTGCCACCGGGGAAGGACATTTGTCCTCTATCGTATTCAGACGTGGTATACTGGATAAAAATAATAACCTTAGACTAGATAAGGTCAGAAGACATATTGATATGCCCAGCATAGGGCAGAAAAAATCTTACGACAAATCCCGTTTTATTCAGAAACTCCGGGAAATGAAAATTTCAGAGCAGTACTCCTCTCTGATCATGGAGAAGCTCCCGGAAAAGTTTGAATATCATCATTTAAAGGAAAGTGTTAACCATGTGTTGAAAGATGATACGATTAGTGCGGAAAAACGGATGGCGTTGGAAGAAATAACCTGGTTGGTTGATTCCTATTACGACGTAGAGTTCCACATGGATTCGGATATTTCTGAACGGGTGTTATTCCCCATCTCCCCATCGGAGAGCCAGGGGATTGAAGATGCGCGTTTTGTTCGGTTCGAGGAAGAAGATGGCAGTACAAAAGTTTATGCAACCTATACAGCCTATAACGGTCATACCATCCTTCCAAAACTCATTGAGACTACGGATTTCTATTCCTTCCGGGTGATGCCCATTCATGGCAAAGCTGCTCAAAATAAAAATTTCGCCCTCTTTCCGCAGAAGATCAAAGGGAAGTATGCCATGCTAGCTCGAATTGATGGAGTAAATAATTTTTTAATGTACTCGGACAGGATCACACTTTGGAACGACCCTGTAAAGATCCAGGAGCCCAGGTTCCCATGGGAATTTACCCAGATAGGAAATTGCGGGCCACCATTATGGACCCCGGAAGGTTGGTTGGTAATTACACATGGAGTGGGACCGATGAGGCGATACTGTATCGGCGCATCTTTATTTGATCTGGAAGATCCTACAATAGAGATCGGGCGGTTACAGGAGCCATTGCTTACCCCTCTCGAAAATGAAAGAGAAGGCTATGTACCTAATGTAGTATACTCTTGTGGCGCATTAATCCATAACAAAACGCTTATTCTACCATATGCGGTATCGGATTATTCTTCTTCATATGTTACCGTAGAGATGTCCGACCTGCTTTCCGCTTTAAAACGTTGAGCGAGCTTAATTAACGGGATAAGATAGCCTTGTAGGTCTCCATATACGCCTTGATCATAGTTTCTATCCCAAAACGATGCATAGCATCCTCGCGGCAATGAATAGGAGAAATATGATGGAGGTTTTTAATCGCTTCGACAGCTCCTTCTTGGTCAAATACGAGGAAGCCGGTTTTCCCATGCCTGATTAATTCCGCCATACTTCCGCGGTGATAAGCAACTACCGGAGTACCACACATGAGCGCTTCTGCCACACTTAGCCCGAAGGGTTCTTCAAAAGAAATTGGATGTAGCAGTGCGTTAGCCTCACCCAGTAATTTGGCTCTTTGCTCCGGACCGACGTTCCCAAGGTAAATGCTTTGGTGATCATCCAAATAAGGCAGTACTTTGGAGTGGTAGTATGCCTCATCCTGAACAAGCCCGGCAATAAGCAATGGCATACCTGCTTTCCTGGCGATAGCTATAGCCTCGTGCGTACCTTTGTCTGGGTGAATTCTACCAAAGTACAGAAGGTAATCCTTTTTGTGAACACAAAAAGGAAAGTCGCCTGGATCCAGACCGTGGTATATGGTTCTTTCGTAAGTCAGGGATGCATGACGATCGGCATCGGAAATAGAGACGTAGTGAGTATGGTCGTTATATTTCTGATAGACGGGGACGATCTTTTCTGAAGAGAAGCCGTGAATTGTGGTGAGCATAGGAGTTCTTATCAGCTTGCTGTAAGTCAGGGGGAGAAAATCGAAGTGGTTATGAATAAGATCGAAATCCCCGGCACACTCCATTATATTACTGATATGAAGACATTCCCAAACCTTTGGGTCCATGCCTGGCTGTTCTGCATATGGAGCAGGACAAACAGCGGATAAGCGGGCTGCGGTAACAGAGTCTGCCGTGGCAAATAGAGTGACATCTACTCCCATTTGGTGCAGGCCCTCCGTTAAAACAGATGCCACTTGCTCCCAGGGGCCATATTGCCTGGGAGGAGTCCTCCAGGCGATCGGAGATAAAATAGCAACTTTCATTTTATTCCTCAGAGTCACTCCCCGTTTCATTCCCATTAAACAAAAGGCGTGCAAGCAAGTAACTGAGGGTTGATTCTGCGCCCTGGTTTAAATTGACATTCTTCGATTCTAAACCATCATAACACCCTCCGGTCCTGGGGTTATAAATCACCTGGTGAAGTTGATTGTTTCCAAGGAACCAACTAAATGCCGCCTCTTTCTTTTTCCCATAGCCCGTACCGGGCCAAACCGTATCAAATTTTTCCAAGGCCAGGATAGTATAAGCGACGTCTATAGGCTGTTCCCCACCATTTTCCCTTTCCTCCTTATCACTTTTTTGTAACCAGTTCCTGTTCGAGATCACTTGCAGGTGAGAGCCACGGAAAATCTTGGACCAGAGAAAATCAAAGGACTCCCTTGCGGTGTTAGCGAAATTTTCTTTTCCGGTCACCAGGTAAGCACAAAGAATGGCATCGGGCAGGGTGCTATTGGCATAGGTCAGGTACGGTTCAAACCAATTCCAACCCTCCTCTGATTCACCATCGTACAGGGCTATCAATTTCTCTGTCAGTAGATCAATAAGATCTGTATTGGGAATTGTGGGTTTGGTCAATTCCAGGTAATAAAGTCCTTTTATGATAAATGCTATCGCACGTGGGGATCCTATTGCAGCAATATTGGGTAAAAAATCGTGCATCATCTGGAGTGCTCGCCGTTTCAGACCACCCATACCGTCAGGCAAACACTCGCTATGGTAAAGAAAATTACCCAGTGCCCAAATGGCTCTTCCATTAGAGTCTTCCAGGTTTACCTCGTTGTTTTGTGGGGTAAAAGCCCTGTGTATATCAACATAATTAGAAAAAGTACCATCAGGACTTTGGCAAAAGGATACAAAGTTGAAATAACGCTCTATATACGGCAAGATGGCTCGATCACGGGTTTGGGTGTAATACCGGCAGCATACCATCAATGCCCTTGCATTATCATCCAGGGTATAACCTGAACTGGGATCTGGTTTGTTGAGTTCTGCAAACTGAATAATCCCGAAATCAGTGGTCAGTCTTTTTAAATGATCCAGGTTGATGGGAGGTTTTTGAAAGGATAAGCTTATTTGCTTAGGGTCAATTTTCTCAAATAGTAGCCCGTGCGCAATAGCCGAATTTTCCCATGCTGTCGCTGTGGTCGTATGCAAACCTCGCTGACTCCTAGAGTGTCTTAAGCCAGGATCGTCTAATAACCTGATCACCGCTTCGCCTAGTTGCTCTGAATTATTGAAATCTACGAATTCTCCCCTATCATTTTCGAGTACTTCCCTTGCATGTGGGATGGGTGTCGAAATTATAGGACAACCACAACCCAGTGCATAGGAAAAAGTGCCGCTGACTGCCTGGTTGGGGTCTTTTGAAGTAAATAAATAGACATCGGAAAGCTGCAGATATTCCAGCAATTCATCCAGGGGTAAAAACCGGTTCACAAAACGGGTATGCCCGGTAATACCCAGCTCCTGTATTTTGTTCTCTAAAAAATTACGATAGGACTCCCCATCAGATCGCTGAAGTACGGGATGGGTCTTTCCCAGGATAAGGAACAAGGTTTCAGGGTGTTGTGCGATAATCGCCGGCAAGGCAGCAAGCGTGGTCTCGATGCTTTTGCCCGGTCCCAGCAGTCCGAATGTTGATAAGACCTTCCTGCCTCTGAGTCCATATTTCTCTTTTAATTCTTCCCGGTCAGCATGTAGGATTAAATGGGTACCATGTGCAATTACCTGGATCTTATCAACTTCAATCCCATAATGCTCTACCAATAATAGTTTGGAGGCCTTGGTCATCACCGTGATGGCGGTGGCTGCTTGGGCGAGTTCTTTAACCTGGTTCCGAAGAGCTTCCTCCGGTGAAGGTATCACTGTATGAAACGCCAGGATCACCGGTTTTTGGATTCGTTCGAGAAATTCCTGGAAAACTTCTTCCTTATTTCTGAAAAGCCCGAACTCATGTTGCAGCAGCACCAGGTCTATTCCCGGATCCAGATTAATCTGCCGGGCAATAGATTTAAAAGAGGTTTCACAATCCGTACATAGTGAATATTTAACCGGCACTGGGTAGCTATGATTGTCGTTAGAGCCCTCTAAAGGGCAAATGGAAATATTGAGTGAAGTTCCGAACGTCTTCTCCAAAGATGTCATAAGGTCCTGTGCATAGGTAGCAATCCCACACTCCCTTGGAGGAAATGTGGATATCAGTAATATTCCTGTTTGCTGTGTTTTTTTAAAAGATTTGGACAGAGTAGATACCTTTTGTTTTGCTGAACCCTGAAATCGTTTTCTCAGGGTCGATGTACCTGATATGAATTGGGAATTTTTTTTCATGTCGCCATTTTTTTTAAGACTCATGCAGACCCGTGAACCCAAGTGTTTCAAGGCAGTTAATGAGACTGTAATAAGATTATAGGTAGGATGGACAAATAATTTAATCCACTATTATAGGGGTCCCGGTCTACCTTTCGGTTAAGTTCTGTTCCTTAAATACCCCTACCCTATTTACTGGAAGAGTGACATTTACGGATTTACTAAGTTGGGATGATAACTTCTAATGACGGTATCCAATCCGTCAAAAATTGAACCCGAACAGAGAGTTTTTAGAGCATTTTCTATCCTCCTAAAAATATTCATGCGGTATGCTTAAAGAGAACAGAAAATTGAATACATAAGCGTATCAGACCGTTAAAAGAATGAGGTTTGGACTGGTTGGCGGCCCGCCCGTACCGAACGGCACGTTCGGGCGGGTTGGCAGTTCGGAGCGTGGGGTTTGGTATCTTCAACTATAGCTCAGCTCCCTTTGTCCCTTTGTAACCTTGTAACCTTGTAACCTTGTAACCCAAGAAAATTACTGCAAGCTTTATGCAGTGAATTCGATTAATTTGAAACCAGGGCGGGGTTTAGAGCCCCTGTTCATCAGTGTAGTTTTGAAAAGAAAAATAAGGAAACCGGGCTGACTACGCATTTTCCCAATTGCTTAACCTAAATTTTTAAAATAAGTCTTGCCTGTCTCCTTGGTACAGAATAACCATTTGTACAATGCAATAAAATTAAAAGAGACGGGGCTGACTTCGCATTTTCCCATGTGATTAACCTAGATTTTTATAATAAGTCGAGCCCGTCTCCCTTGTACAGAATAACCATATGTACAATGCAATAAAATTAAAGAGACGGGGCTGACTTCGCATTTTCCCATTTGCTTAACCTAGATTTTTAAAATAAGTCGAGCCCGTCTCCCTTGTACGGAATAA
The DNA here is from genome assembly GCF_028464225.1 of Zeaxanthinibacter sp. PT1. GTDB lineage: Bacteria > Bacteroidota > Bacteroidia > Flavobacteriales > Flavobacteriaceae > Zeaxanthinibacter. The sequence goes on along the minus strand of NZ_JAQPCN010000003.1, from coordinate 205,754 downwards.
CCATTTGTACAATGCAATAAAATTAAAGAGACGGGGCTGACTTCGCACTTTCCCAATTGCTAACCTAAATTTTTAGAATAAGTCTAGCCCGTCTTCTTTACAAGGTAATCCTGGGATGATAGTTTAGTTTTTTACATCCACTTTTCCGGATTAACCCACCTTATGAAATTTTGAATAGTATATATCTGTTATGGTTTTCAATCAAAAGCAAAACCCGTTGATATCCTAAATATAAAGGCATACATGACAACTCCATACATGGCGAATGAGAACCAGGCAAATATCTTAAAATAATTCTTGGTTAGTTGGCTGCCTAAATTTTTAAATCCTTCTGTATAAATTTCTCTGACTAAATGTAAAGTATTCATAGTAGTATTGATTTGGGGTTATATATTATTTATAAGCGAAAGCAAGTTATATTGATTCCTGTATATATATTAGATAAAACTGATTACTGTCACTCCTCCGCTTTGAATGGTGTACAGTAGATAGATGCTACTGGAAACCAGAGCCACCAGGTAAGCGACAAGTGGTGAAATAAAAATTGCTTTTTTCATGACTATTAATATTTGGGGTTTAATAGAGCTGTAAAATTATGATGAAATACATTAGTAGTGTTCTGATTTTCGGTCGATTACGAAAAAGTGTCGATGAATGGGCAAATATTTACGATGAATGGTAAATTCTCAGAAAATCGCAGGAATCAGGTCACTAAACGACTGGCTAACTGATTGTTAGAAGGCAAAATAAACTCTATATATATCTTTATACAATTCCCCTGCCACCAAGCTGCAGACGGATGTGATAAATCCTTTAAGATTGTCAAACAGCTGCAATTTATTCTATCTCGTTAGCAACAGATATTACTAAAGTAGGTTCATCCGCTTAATTAGTTCTGCCCTGTTGGAACGACTCACGGGTATTACCTCTTTGCCTACCAACAGACTGTTATCTTCAAAATCAATAATTTTTTTAGTGTTGATCACAAAAGAACGATGGACTTTAAGAAAGGTGTCTGCCGGAAGTTTTTCTTCCAGTTTTTTAAGCGTAGTATGTACGGTATAACATTCTTTGTCCGTTTTCAGTATGATGTAATCACCATGGGCCTTGATCACGGTAATGGTGGGAATATCAATTTTAACAAGTCTATGGTTTATGTTGATATACAAATCTTCCGAAGTCTCGTCGGGAACCGGGCTGTCAAAGGTAGGAGGTGAATGTGCTGCACGCAAAAAGGCTTTTTCCACCCCTTTGTCAAACCTATCTTGGTTTATAGGCTTCAGGAGATAATCGATGATATTGGGGTATTCAAAGGCTTGCAGTGCATAATCGCTATCGGAGGTAGTCAGGATGATCAAGGGAGAGTCCTTAACCGTACGAATGAAATCAATACCGTTAAATTGAGGCATATGGATGTCAAGAAATACCAGGTCGATGTGGTGTTCATTTAAATATTTAATGCCCTCTAAGGCAGAAGAAAAACTGGCTTTAAGATCAATCCTGGGATTATTTCCTGCGAGTATACCTGTCATTGTCCTCGCCATTTCCTCGTCGTCAATAATTATACATTTCATCCTCGAATTTCGGTTTTGAGTTCGAAAAGACTTTCCTGAACCAGTTACTCCATATATGCATTCTAAGCTTAATGGAGGCTTAAATGCTAAAATTGTATATCAGAGACCACCATCCAAGGATAATGATCATCGCCAGTATGATGGTTATTTTCGAGGGAAGATTAAGGGCTTAATCCTGTTTTACATATGCCCAGACTAATCATACATATAGACAGAGCACGTAGGGAACTTCATACTTGTGTAAGAAATTACATTAAAAATTATATTATAGAAAATAAACTTTTCAATATTTTCTTACATAAGGCTATATGTGTGTATTCTGTATTTAAACTGGATCCATATTTAAGTGGGTTATATTGATAAGGAAAATAGTGAAAACTGCAGCTTATGTTAAGCTAGAGATGCCACAATGGTTGTTCTAAGAAAAATAGATGATACTATCCTTTAAATGGATTGTCCTCCTACAATTCTGCACGGCAATTAATCTATTACTACCAGTATTCCTTGATAATCTGATAAAACTTTATCCATGAACATTCATAGTGAACATACAGCAGCGTACTACCCTTTTATCACCCCATTTTATTTTCCTGGAATTTCAGACCAGACCGCACAACAAATTAGGACACGTAGATCATAGACATAATTAATTATTAAGAGTCTATAAATCAAGTTTTTATGTGTAACTTAAGCAATACTAATCAACTAAATTTACTGCCATGAAAACTCTGAGGAAAATAGGTGCATCTATGGTCTTATGCACAATCTTATTATTTGCCACAACCCTATTTGGCCAAGAAAACGAAACTAGTCACGAAGAGAATTCTTTTACCACCGCCGCAGATGGAAAAGACCTTAATTGGTTAGCTGCGCCTGACTTCTTTCCGGGTTGCACATTTACCATTTTACATGGAGATCTGAAATCCCCGAACCTGGATTTCTTTTTTAAAATCGATCCTAATACCGAAGTGATCAATCACACTCATAATTCTCAGGAGCGCATGATCTTAATTTCAGGCGATTTGGAAGTTCAGTACGAAGGTGAGGACGCGGTAGTCATGAAAGCGGGCAGCTATGCTTATGGCCCTGCTGGAAAACCCCATAGGGCAAAATGCCTGGACAATGGTCCCTGTGTGCTTTTCGTGGCGATGGTGGAGCCCTTTGATGCCGTGCCAGTTGCGCAAAAAGAATAGATAATGCAATAGTCCAAATTTAAATTTCACTTCTCTGGGTTAAAGTATTTATCCGTGTAGGGATATAGAACTGAATTTGACTCTTGTCTTTCTGTAATCTTTATGCAGCAGGCCCCTTCACCGGGCGGGGTTCAGAGAACTCCTTCCTAATCAAGTATGAATTCCGTGCTTGTTTCCTGCAGGGAGTACGAATAACTTCTACCAGGGGCGGGGTTCGGAGAACCCCATCGCTCTTTGCTTATTGCATGTTTTTTGCAGTGAATCCGGTTAACTTTGAAACGGGAAGGGACTACTTGTTACCCCTGCTCTCACCGCTAATATGGCAATACCTGCTATTCCTGGCAGCCAGTTATCTCTTATTCCCGCAGCGGGTTAAACCCGACTTTTTGATATCCACTGTAGGTTTCTTGCAGTGTAAACGGTTAAATTGGAAACGGGGAGGGACAACCGGCCCCCCACTTAACCCTGCATAAATTCCCTACTTGTTTCCTGCAGGGAGTACGAATAACTTCTACCAGGGGCGGGGTTCGGAGAACCGCATGACTTTTTGCTATTTGCATGTTTTTTGCAGTGTGACTGTTTAACTTTGAAACGGGGAAGGACTACTTGTTACCCCTGCTCTCACCGCTAATATGGCCATGCCTGTTATTCCTGGCAGGCAGATATCTCTTATTCCAGCAGCGGGGGGAGTCCGACTTTTTTATATCCACTGCAGGTTTCTTGCAGTCTAAACGGTTAACTAGGAAACGGGGAGGGACAACCGGTCCCCCTCCTAAATCCTGCATGAATTCCCTGCTTGTTTCCTGCAGGGAGTACGAATAACTTCTAACCGGGGCGGGGTTCGGAGAACCCCACTACTTTTTGCTACATGCAAGTTTTTTACAGTGAGTCTGGTTAACTTGAACCCGGGGTAGAGCTAATAGCCCCCATGGATTGCATATAATAGAGATGAAAAAAACTACATATGAAATAAGATCAGATTGAAGTCTTAGTAATTTTTATCCATCTAAACATATACCTCATCAGTCTGAAGTTGGAAAATCCATATTGGTCAATGCAAACCGACCATCATCGAATTAATCATTTTTTGCTTCTGCATAAAATTGCATTCCAAGGTGTGCCTTGCCTCGCTGGTCAAATAGGGTGGCATTATCCCAATGTGATCCTTGTCCCCATTGTGTCCGGCAATTGGTAGTCACCCAGGCAGGCTCCCAATATACCAGCCCGCCTCCATCGGCAGCTTTAATGATCCTGGCCAAACGTTTGAGGTAATCATATTGCCCTTTGGGCGTGGCAGGATACCCGGGAAGTAATGCTTCTTCTCCCAAAATGTTATTCGCTGCATCTGCATTAGCCATAGTATAGGGATAGGCCGTCTCCACTATCATAATCCTTTTTTGATAGGTTTCCTTCAAACTGCTCAAAGCACCCCCCAATTCTTCCAGGGGATATTCAGACCAAAGGGGATAATAAGAGATCCCGATCCAGTCAAAGTCCGTTATTCCATTGGCCACAGCATCTTTAAACCATCTGATTGCGTTTTCAGGCTGAGCGATATGAAGCATTATGCCTACTTCCTTTTCGTATTTTAGACTGATGTCCCTTACGGCCTCAATGCCCTTATTGAATAGGAAAGCATTGCGTGTCCAGTTTATTGGTCCTTCTTTCATATCATCTTGCAGGATCATGACATTGGTTTCATTGCCCACTTGTACCATATCGGGAAGAAGCCCCATGTCTCCTAACTTTAAAAGGGTTTTATATGTATATTGATAGACGGAATCTCCTAATACTGCTGTATTATTCACCTCTGCTTTCCAGGCCTTGGGGACCAACTGTCTTTCCGGGTCTGCCCAGGTATCCGAGTAGTGGAAATCAAGCAGCACAGGAAGCCCCTGTGCTTTAGCCCTGCTGATCGATCTTCGCACATCTTCAAAACCCGAGTATTCACCCCAGGATGGATCGTGCCATAACCTAAATCGTACCAGGTTGGTTCCGGCCTGGGCAAAAATTTGGTAAGGATCCATAGCCTTTCCCTCCTTGTTGTAATAAGTTGCCCCGCAATCCTGCATTTCATTTACGTATGAAAGATCGGCCCCGTAATAGAAAGCCTCCTTTTCCCCTCCTAATTCAGGTTCTGAAGAACCAACAGAGGCTCCGGTATTTTTGCCTGATTCGGAAGAACAGGCAATCAGTAGCACACCTAAGGAGAAAGACCAGATTAATTTGAACATTGTTACTGTTTATTTCTAGATTGGTAATGTTTACGGTAAGCATATATAAGACATTGCACAAATTGCCAAGCTGTACCTTCACAGCTCTAAATGATACTGATCACATTAAATATATTTGTTATTCTTGAAATCTCAGCAATGAAACCAAGGTCAAATAAGCCAATTCCCGATTTTTTCCCCTCTCCTGAACCCGGGGACCTCGTTGTATATGCACCCGGCCGTATCAACCTCATCGGGGAACATATAGATTATAACGGTGGTCATGTGCTCCCGGCTGCTATCGATCAGCAACTGGAACTTGTTTTCCGTCGAAATGATACCGCTCAATGCCGGGTATACTCGGAGCGATACGATCATTACTTTGAATTCTGTCTGGACGATTTGAATCCGGTTGACAATGCATGGAGAAATTATATCATCGGGATTACCGCACAGCTAAAAATTAAATCATCGACCACCCTAAATGGTTTTGATTGCCTGATACGAGGCGAACTGCCGGCAGGTGCCGGTTTGAGTTCCTCTGCAGCACTCTTGTGCGGTACAGGGAAGGGCTTGAATTCGCTTTACAAACTTGGTCTTACGGACAAAAAAATTATACTGATGGCCCAAAAAGCGGAACATGATTATGCTGGCACCCAATGCGGGGTCATGGATCAGTTTGCTGTCGTGAAAGGTAAAAAAAGTACCCTGATACACCTGGATTGCCAGACCTTGAACTATGAGCTTGTTCCGGCTAATTTTAAGCCCTACACCCTAGTCCTGCTAAATACAAATGTTTCTCATAAGCTGGCAGACAGTGAGTACAATAGCCGACGAAATGCATGCGAAAAAGCCCTGGAGATCATAAACGACTTTGGTAATCATTACAGGTATTTAGTGGACGTACCCAAATCCACCTTACTGGATTTACAGGATTCCATGCCAGTAGATCTCTACTCAAAAGCACTTTTCGTGATCGAAGAGAACAATCGCGTACTCCAAGCCGTTGATGAAATAAAAGGTGGTAGGATTGAAGCATTAGGAAGGTTGATGTTCCTATCTCATAGTGGGTTGCGAGATTTGTATAAAGTGAGCTGTCCGGAATTGGACTTCCTCGTCGACTATGCGAGTAACAAACCATATATTGCCGGGTCCAGGATGATGGGCGGAGGATTTGGCGGATGTACTATCAACCTGGTACACGAAAATCATGTAAATGAATTTACCGGGGAAATTTCTGAGGCCTACCTAAAAAGTATGAAGCAACAACTTACCCCTCTTACAATCAAGCTAAGCCAGGGGATAACGATATCAGAATTTAAGTCGACAGATATCTAAGCATCCATGGAATCCGGAAATATCAAAAAATAATGTTTAAAGGACCGCTTACAAAAAATCCTGCCCAGGGGCAGGATTTTATAACTTATACTTCGCTATTCAGGTGAAGATCTCCTTCTCTGCCAACATCTTGTTTGTTACCGGATATAGCGCCCATTCCAATCTTAAACAAGGTGATGAACTTTCCGGCCTGCGAGTCCCAGTAATGGGCCGATTTTGGGGTTACCCGAATGGCAGATAGCTTGGGATCCTCTACCCCGTCAAACCAGGTATCATCTGCTTTGCTGTATAGCTCATTAAGCACATTCTGATCTTTACTGATCTCCGCAGTACCATAGATCGTCAGGAATTCCATTTCATTGGGGTTGCTGTATATCAATTGTAAATATCCATCGTTATGGATATTCTTATTATGTTCACTATTGTCATTGCTTAGGAACCATATTTTACCATCCTCATCGACCTTCTTAGTGCTCATTGGAATGATATGAGTAGGTCGCTGACCCAGCCCGGTTTCCATCATGGCGAAGTCTATATCGTCGACCATGTCTTTTAATTTTTTCCTCGCTTCTTCGTTATATAGATTCTCTTGACTCATAATTTTATATTTTCCAGAAAATTACACTTCTATCAGCATGAATAAGAGTCTCATAGCGAAAATTTTTGACAGCGTCCATCAACTTCCGGCTAGAGTCATTTAAATTTGAGGTTCCAAACCCCTTTACACCCTGGGCATGCAGCTTATTTTTTCATGGTATGTTCATCTGATCAAGAGATTTACGTCCATTCTTAATGCGTTAAAAATCAGAATTATTCACAACCGCTCCCTTTAAAGTACTGTATACTTTTAGTAGTTCTAAAAAAGAACCCTTATCATGAAGACACAGCTCACTCTATTATTTGCAATTCTTTTATTGACAAGTGCCTGCGCAGACCGAGCAAAAGGCCAGGTCCCCGAAGCGGTTAAAAAAGCATTCCAGGCCAAATACCCCGGGGAGGATGACCCCGATTGGGAAACGGATTCCAATGGTTTTTTTGAATCCAGTTTCAAGATCGATGGTAAACATTACCGGGCCGACTTTGACAAGGACGGAAACTGGATAGAAACAGAACGATCTATAGACTTTGATGATCTTCCGGAACCTGTGAGAGAAAAAATTAAAAACGAATATGATCGTTCTGAGATAACCGAAATTGAAGAAGTTGAGCATCCGCAAAAAGGGCTATTTTTTGATATAGAATTCAAGCGGAGCGGAAAGAACAAGGATGTAGAACTGGATAAAAATGGAAAGGTGATCAATTGATATCCACGACCGTAGTATTTATGGTTAAAGGCATCTTTTACTAACCGTAAAATTTTGTCTATCATTGTTCCATGCAAACTATTGATTCTCTCATTGCATTATTGACCCTAGAGCGCCTGGACGATTTTGTGTTTAAAGGCAAAAACTACCAGGCTCCCTGGGGCCGGGTGTTTGGCGGACAGGTACTGGCCCAGGCTCTTCATGCAGCCTACCAAACCGTCCCGGCAGATCGCTACGCTCATTCCATGCATGCTTATTTTATCCTAGGAGGTGACCTGGAAATCCCTATTGTATACGAGGTAGATACCATACGTAACGGTGGTAGTTTCACCACGAGACGAGTGGTAGCCAAACAAAATGGAAAAGCTATCTTTAATATGGCAGCATCTTTCCAGGTAAAAGAACCGGGAGCTGATCACCAGATTACCATGCCCAACGTTTTACTTCCTGCTATGCTATCTTCAAATTCCGAGCAGTTAGAAGCAGTGCGGGAAACCAATCCGGAATATTATAAAAGGCTGAAACTTACCTTACCCGAAATATTTGAATTCCGATCGGTGGAAAAGCTCACTACCAAACTAATGAGTAACAGTGATCCTTACAGCAATCTTTGGATGTGCTCTAAAGAAGAAGTGGATCTTGATCTTCCAATGCAACAGCAGATCCTGGCTTATGTTTCGGATTATAATTTGTTGTTTACTGCTTCCCTGCCCCACCGTGAGGAACTGAAAAACAAAAGATCATTCTTTGCAAGCCTTGATCATTCTATATGGTTCCACCGCGAATTCAGGATAGATGAGTGGCTATTGTATTCCATGGACAGTCCCAGTGCCTCCAACGCCAGGGGATTTGCAAGAGGAAATATATTTAGAAAAGACGGTGTACTGGTTGCTTCAGTAACCCAGGAAGGACTGATGCGGATCGGGGATTAGAAGTGGATAAAACTCAGCTAGTCCTAAAAAGAAAAAGAGAGCGTCCCCACGCTCTCTTTTTTTATGTACTTACAAACTCGGACCGAAATCCGGTTTGTTGTTCACTTACTTATGAGTAGTAAAAGTATGACAAAAATTTCGAAGATATGCTCTTTTTGATGAAAAAAATAGCACAATAAATTTTTTACACATAAACAGTATTTCTTAAAAAGAAAAAGAGAGCGTCCCCACGCTCTCTTTTTTATATACTAACAATTCAGTGTCTGAACTGTTTTACTTACTTATGATACCACAAATATAATAGGATCATGAACTAGAATCGTGTGCTATAAAATTGAAAATTGATCAAATGACGAAAATTGCTGTATTTGCAGGTATCATTCCTGTTCCAAAGATGGCTTGACTTACTCTTCCTCGTCTGTATGCAACTCTATTCTCCTATCTATGATACCAAATATGACATTAATCACCAGAACAAGTAAGGTCAGTACACCCAATTCGGCAAACATTCCCACTGCTGCCAGGCAACCTGCAGCAGCGCTGCACCAAACCGTTGCCGCGGTGGTAAGACCCTCTATCTTATCTCCTTTTTGAAGAATAACTCCACCACCTAGAAATCCTATACCGATAATCACCTGGCTGAGGACCCTTGTAATATCCACATTGGGTTCTTCTTTAAAAACCAGGGAAATAAAAACAAATACCGCAGAACCTATAGATACCAATGTTTGGGTTTTTAACCCTGCACTTTTACCCTTAAGCTCCCGTTCAAATCCCATTAGTATTCCCGCCATCAAGGCCGCAGCTATCCGTATGCAGAAATCTACAAGATCCAACCCATTTCCCGTTCCAAATATTTCATTCATAGTGAATCAGGTTAACATTATTACGCCTCAGAAGGTGAAGCCATGGTCAGTTCAACCTTCTCTATAAATTTAATATCATCCGGATTTCTTTTAGTGCTCTATCGGAAATAAGAGTAGTATAACCAATAAGTAATAGTATATGTAATACTTCAGTAAAGAATTAACAATAATCTGAATCGGGTCAATAGTATAGGGCTTATATGATTATTATAGTAGTATAGAATACTATCCCTCCATGGGTTCACAGAATGATCGTGTACACGTTGATCAAACAGAACAATATATATATGAGGCTGGATTAAAAAAATGAGGGACTCAAAAATTATTGACTACACCACGAAACTTAAAGTGACGATTCCAGATGATACAGCATTCACTATTCGTGAGATTAAACTTACAAAAAATAGTATATTTCTGCATAATAATAAACGGGATCTTCGGTTTCACATGAGATGGTACTAAGGAGTTAGGAGGTTATTAAACAATTTTTAAAAATATGAAGTGAATCTGATGCTATGATAAAATTCAGTTGAGCAGCTGCAATTTCTCTAACTGAATCCCCGAATTAATTACTTGGCAAATATTGTCAATATGTTAAAATAGATGAACCTCAACAACTCAGAAAATACAAGAACCAGGCGTGCTCCATTCCGCTTAGGTGTTGCTATAGCTGTCGTACTTTTGTTACTGATCGCAGGAATTACCTTTCGCCAAATCAAAAATTTGCAAAGATCTGCCGATCTTGTTTCCCTTTCCTTCCAAGTGGATAAGGAGATCAACAACCTGTTTTCCATGTACAATATCATGGAATCGGCACAATTTCGCTCTGTGATCGTGAGGGACTCTTCTTTCCAATTATCTTACGATGATTACAAGCAGCAAAGTGAAGCATCCTTAAAAAAGCTTTACGAGCTAACTGAAACAGTCCCTGAGAACCAGGAGACTCTTGACTCGGTCACCAAGCTAAAAGATCAATTACATGCTTCCCTGACCCTTATTAACAGCCAACTACCTGATTTCCGATCACAGGACCCGGAAATTTTGAGTCAGGTCAGGAAGGCCGACAGTTTAATGAATCAGCTCAGGCAATTAAAAGTAAAACTTGTACTGAAGAAGGAAGCCCTGTTGCAGGAACGGCTGTCCGCTTATCAATCTCAAAGTTTCGTCACGCATCTCACTTCGCTCCTGTTAGCTATTTTTTCATTGATCGTGTTTATTATTTTCTTCAAAATCATCGATGAGGACCGAAAGAGTATTATTCGTGCAGAAACCTTCCTGCACAGTATTTTACAGAATACGGACAACATCATCAATTTTTACGAGCCCTTATATGATCGGGATGGACAGATATACGATTTCAAGGTGACCTTCGCCAATGAGAGCAATAAGACTCATATGGGCAAATCCCCCGAAAGCCTTATTGGCAAACCCATTTCCAAGCTATTCCCGTTTTTACTTCTAAATGGGGAGATGGATGAACTTATTAACAGTTATAAGGAGCAAAAAAGAGTTGTATTTGACAGGCAAATTGCGGCAAATGGCCAGAAAATGTGGTTCGCAAGTGTTGTCCGCCCACTTTCCCATGGATTATTGATCATTGCCAGGAATAGTACAGAGGAAAAGAACGCTGAAGAAAAACTCATTAGGCTAAACCAGGAGTTAAAAGATAGGAATGAAGATCTGGATGACACCCGGAAGTTGCTTAAAGTTATTTTGGAAAGTACAGACAATACGATCAATCACTACGAAGCGGTCTATGATGAGCAGGGGAATGTTATCGATTTTAAAATTTTGTATGTCACTGAGAATATTTCAAATTACATCGATTTAAGCGCACAGGAAATTACAGGGAGGTTGGTCTCCCAAGTCTATCCCAAAACCGTCGAGAGCGGATCATTCGAGGTAATGCTTAATTGCATTAAAACCCAGCAAAAAGAAGTAATAGAACGGAAATATGTTTACGAAGACCGGGATCTTTGGTTCCGTACAACATTACAACCTATTAACAACAGGCTGACGGCAACTGCAATCAACATAACGCACATCAAGGAAGCAGAAAAACATCTTCTTCATTTAAATGAAGAGTTGCAGATCCAGAACTCCATCCTCAGCAATGCTGAAGGTATGGCCAAAATTGGAAGTTACATATGGGATATAGCCCAGGATAACCTACGAATTTCCGATAATTTCTACCACCTGTTGGACCGGGAAGTAGGCTCTATTGAGCCATCAGTAGACAGTTTCATGAATATTGTTCATACTGATGACAAAGCCATTTTTAAAACCAAGGCAGAAAAATCTATCGGCTCTTTACAACCCCTGGAACACACCTTCAGGGTAGTAACAAACCAAGGTAATATTAAATACCTTAAAATTTTCGGCCAATTCATGCATGCCAAAAAAGATCCTGTTATGATCGGCGTTGCACAGGATGTTACCAAGCAGATTAAATCTGAAAGAAACCTGATTAACCGGAACCGTGAGTTGAAAAGAAGTAATGCGGAACTTGAATCGTTTAACAGGGTTGCGAGCCATGACCTGCAAGAACCCTTACGTAAGATTCAAATGTTTATTTCCAGGATCAATGACCTGGACAGCATTTCAAAAAGAAGTCAGAATTATTTTGAAAAGATCACCCAGGCTGCAGACCGGATGCAGACATTGATCAAGAACCTGCTTACCTATTCCAGGATAGACAGTGCCCTCGAAAAAATTGAAGAAGTAGACCTGAATACGGTCATGGAAAACATTCAGGATAATCTGAGTGTACAGATTAAGGAGGTCAACCTGAAAATTGAATTGGACCCGTTGCCCACTATTCAAGCAGTCCCATTTCAAATGGAACAACTGTTCAACAATCTAATCTCAAATGCTATTAAGTACCGCTCTCCCGAAGAAGAACCCAAAGTTTTTATTCGTTCAGAAGAGGTCAGAAGAGAGTCTATCAATGCTCCCTTCACAAAACTCGCCAGGAAATATTACCTCATCACTGTAGAGGACAACGGGATAGGCTTTAAGCAGGAGAACGCAGAGCGTATATTTGAAATCTTCCAGAGGTTGCACTACCAGCCTGAATATAAGGGTACGGGGATCGGTTTGGCTATTTGTAAGAAGATTGTTGAAAATCACAGGGGATATATCCAGGCCTTTGGGAAAGAAGGTGAAGGGGCAAGCTTCAAGATCTACCTGCCTTATACCACGGCAACGAACGGTTCTCCGGTGAGAGATCAAAAAAAAGAAGAACAGTGGAACTAATGGCTCCATAGGTAGCCCTCCGGGGCGTCAGTTGCCTTTAGCTGGTACAAGAAGACTTAAAAAGAAAGACCGCCCTTCATGAGAAATGAAGGGCGGTCCCTATTTACTGAATTAATGGAAATATGGGTTTACCAGTTTTCCAATTCCCTCTTCAGTTCATCCTTCCTTTTTCCGGTTTTTTCCTGGATCCGACCGAACATTTCATCGAATCGTCCTTCGGAATAGGTTAGATCGTCATCTGTAAGGTTGCCATATTTTTGCTTTAGCTTTCCTTTCAGCTGGTTCCATTTCCCTTTTAATTGCTCATCATTCATAGCTGTAGATTTAGGTTAATAACATATATGATAATCTATACTAAAGTAGGATTTAGCCGCTATAGAAAGTAATCCTTTACATCGGCTTTTTTAACTCGATTACACTATTAACATTGTCTTAAGCTTTGTTCCACATGCCCGAATTAAGTTCTCCTCAGAAACAATAAGCCCGGAAAAGATGTTAAACTATCCTCTTCCGGGCTTACTTTAGGAATAAAAATAATATGACTAAGAATGATCCATAGCTTTTTGATTAAGCCTGTTTTCAGCCAAGTCGTCCAGCTTATTGTCAGCCGCATACTCCTCATCCAGGGTGGTCTGCAATATACGTGCAATCTCTACATGTCCAAGTTCTTTGGCATATCGGACTGCCGTTCCATAACCGGAAATTTCGTAATGTTCAATACGTTGAGCATTGGCAATAATACCGGCATCCACCACATCAGAATCCGATGCTTCGTCCAGGAAATCTTCGGCTTCCTTAATAAGACCTTCCATAGCCTTACATTTCTCCCCACTGGGTGAAATATCCAGGTCCTCACATGCTTCCTGTAAACGTTTTTTCTGTTCCTTGGTTTCTTCCAGGTGATCTTCAATTGCCTTTTTCAGGTTCAGATCACTTACGCGACTAATTACATTAGGCAATGCAGATATCAACTGATTTTCTGCGCTATAGAGGTCCTTTAACTGATGTTCAAATAAATCTTCTAGTGTTTTCATAGGTTCTAATTTAAGTTCATAATTAATTTGAGAACTACAACTAAGTTACCTGATCGACAGATCAGATTTTACCTTGAAGAATCAGAACATTAATCCGTAAAAAGATTTAACAATTATTTTCTCTCCCCGGAAAAAACTAGTTAAGCCACTCTTCTGCAAGCTACAGCACATTCCAGGCAAGCTTCTTTACACCTCTGGCAGTGTTCATGGTCATGCTCCCCGCACTGTTCTGCACACCATTCGCACATTTCGGCACATAATTCGCAATACTTGGCGGCAAATTTACTGTCGGCTATTAGCAGCTTTATGCACATTAAACATGCATCAATGCATTGCACACAACATTCAGGACAATCATTAGAACTTTCCTTTCCAACCATTTCGGTGAAACATCTCTGGCATTCTTCCAGGCAACGCTGGCATGCTTCTATACAAGATTTGTAGGTAGAATTCATCGGTATATGTTTTAGGATTAAGAATTTATTTATTGAAACCGGTCATCGAGGGACTAGTACAACACCTCAAACCGGGTTTGTAAGATCAATTTGATAAATAATAGGAAATCAATTGAATGGAAAGAAGACAATTCTTGACACTTTTACCTGCCCAGATTTCTGAGTATAATATGACTGAAACCCTATGATTAATCTTTTTGCGTGCAGGCAACAATTTTACGAATCAGTTCTTATTGCTTTTTTATTCCCGGGATGTGAGTTAATCCATTTAAATAAGGTCTCCACATCTTCTTTTCTGCAGAGGTTGGTCCCCGGGGTCATCGTAGCCGCAGTTCCGCATGCGACCCCATAACGAGCCATTTCGCGATAGCTCTTACCCATAGACAGGCACTGTACCATACCTGCCATCATACTGTCTCCGGCGCCAATTGTACTCTTGGTTTTGACGGTAGGTGCAATAATCCTTTCGCTCTGTTCTGCGGTGACCAAAAGTGCCCCTTGTGGCCCCAGGGAAACTACCATGATCTCGCATTGGGCATCTTTCATAAATTTCCTGGCACTAGTTTCCAATTCCGGGTAGGCCAACTTCTCCACACCGCACAGCGTACTGAGCTCAGCCAGGTTGGGTTTTAACATAAATACCCCAGCCTCCACCCCTAAACGTAAAGGTTCTCCATGGGTATCCAGGATAAAGCGAACACCTTTGGCTTTTGCAAGGTAGGCTACATTCCTATAGAAATTATCTGGAATACCCGGGGGTAGGCTTCCACTGGCGACCAGGAAATCCCCTTCCATGAGTATTCCTTCAAGGTGAACCAAAGATTGCCTCCACTCTTGTTCGCTTACCCTCGGCCCCGGCATTCCGAAACGGTACTGCAAGCCCGTAGCATTATCTGTTATGGCGATATTTTCACGAGTCCATCCTTCTATACCCACTATCTGCTGAAGGATATTTGCAGAGGAAAGAAGGTTTTTCAGTTGTAAACCGGTAGGTCCACCTGCCAGGTAGGTACAGAGCGAGTCACTCCCTAGCTCCTTGATCACTTTAGATATATTAACTCCACCACCACCGGGTTCTACTACCGGTTCAGCACAGCGCAATTTGCTGTGCGGCTTTAGCCCTTTTACTGAAGTACTCTTATCCAGGGCAGGATTTACGGTGAATGTAATTACCTTGTTCATGCAACTCAAAGTTACTCATTGAGGTTCCTTTTTATCCAAAAAAAAACAGAAACATTTTTAAAAATACCCCTTTGATTCTCACTTTCGTTACCCTGTGCCGCTGTAAATCGTTAAAACCCTTCCTTTTATTTTACATGGATTCGGAGCTGCCACAGACCGGAAACCACTTGTTCTAAAGTGTGTATCTTTAATCAAATCATTCTAGTCATGATCGTACATCATTTAAACAAAAACAACTCACTCCTCAATAGGTTCATGACGGAATTGAGGGACCAGGAAATTCAGAAAGATTCCATGCGATTCAGGCGAAATATGGAAAGGATCGGGGAAATACTGGCATATGAACTCAGCAAAAGCCTCGTATACCAGGAGCGAATTATCACTACCCCCTTTGGAGAAAAAAAAGTCTCCCTGGATTCAGATCCATTAGTGCTCTGCTCCGTGCTCAGGGCCGGTTTACCCTTACACTATGGCCTTCTCAATTTCCTGGATAAGGCCGAAAATGCTTTTATTTCGGCCTATCGCCATCACCCGGATGATTCAGACGACTTTGACGTTATCGTTAAATATTTTGCTGCTCCAAGCCTCCAAGACAAAATACTCCTATTGGCAGACCCTATGTTGGCTACCGGGAAGACCTTAGAAAATGTCTATAGTGCTCTTAAAAGCCATGGCCAGCCCAAACAGATTCATTTGCTATCTGTCATCGGTTCGGAAAAAGGGGTGTCATATGTATCGCAACGATTCCCGGAAGACACCCATCTTTGGATCGCGGACATTGATCCGGTTCTCACCAGCAAAGGCTATATCGTACCCGGCCTTGGTGATGCAGGAGACCTGTCTTACGGGGAAAAACTTTAATCTACAACTTTACAATAGTATTAAGGAGTACCATTCACCAAAATAATTCCCGCACTTCGTTGAGCTCTGGAATATGTACCTGCCATCCAAACTTTTTCCGAATCTCTGTTTTTAACCCTTCGAGTCCCGCTGTCTCTCCATGAATTAAAAATGTGTCCTCGGGAATATTCTTCACCCCTCCCAGCCATTGCAATATTTCCTGTTGATCAGCATGGGCAGACATGCTTTGGACATGTACAACCTCTGCCTCCAACTCGCAGTATTTCCCGAAGATCTTGAGCTGCTTCTCCCCTTCCAGTAATCTTCGGCCCCTGGTTCCTTCTGCCATAAAACCAACGAGGAGTATGGTGGTGGTAGGGAGGCCTATCAACTGCTTCAGGTAGGTCAGGACTCTTCCTCCGGTCAACATTCCACTGCCTGCAATCACGATCTTTGGCCTGGGATCGTCTATGGTTTCCCAGGTTTCCCTGTAAGATCCTACAACTTTCATCCGATCCCGCATAGACCGGATAATTTCAGGGGTTAAATTATGCCAGCCCGGGAACCTTTCAAATACCGACAATACATTTACACCCATAGGGCTATCAATAAAAATGGGAATATTAGGCAAGCTTCCCTTGTCATAGAGTAGCCAAAGCCTGTACATTAGCGACTGAAAGCGCTCTACTGCAAATGAGGGGATAATAAGGGTGCCACGGTTCTGAATTGTTTTTTTTGAATGGCGTATTAATAGTTCATCGACATCTTCTTCCGGATGTAATCGATCGCCATAGGTGCTTTCCACGAATATATAATCGGCCCATCGTGGTTGCTGGGGAGGCTCGAGAAGAAGATCCGAGGTCCGGCCGATATCACCTGATAAAACAAATGTTTTTCCCTGTATCTCCAACTCGATAAAGGTTGCCCCAATAATATGCCCTACAGGCCGGAATCGGACTTGAATCTCGCTAAACAATGGGTGCCACTCATTTTGAATCTTTGGTTCAAATAACTGCAATGTATTTTCCACATCCTTAAGATCGTAAAGTGGTAGTGCAGGTTGGTGTTTGGAATAGCCCTCCTTATTGGCTCTCTCGGCTTCTTCTTCCTGTATCTTAGCCGTATCCCGCAGGATGATCTCAGCGATGGCAAGTGTTGGTCCTGTGCCCATGATCTTCCCTTCAAATCCCTGGGATACTAGTCTTGGAAGGTAACCCGTATGATCCAGGTGACCGTGTGTAAGTAAAATAAGGTTGATCTCCCGGGCCTTAACCGGAAGGTCTTTACGATTCATCTCCCTCAGTTCTTTTCTCCCCTGGAATAACCCACAGTCTACCATCAGCGATATACCCGATGATTGGAACAGGAATTTAGACCCGGTTACGGTGCCCGATGCTCCCAGGAAATGGATTTTCAGCCTGTTCATGACTCCTGTTCCTGCGGACACAGCATATGTATTTCTTCCATGATGCGATCTTTCCGTTCAGGTGAAACCTCCAGGTGATCCAGGTAGAATGTATCTTTTTTCAGCTGCCTCAACAATACAATTTCCCGACTGAGTAAAAACTGCTTTTCCCTGTTACTCAAAAGGTCCGATACCGTTATAGGGTACAGCCCCAGTTCATCAATCCTATCCTTTAAGGCCCTGGCTGCGGGGTAATCCCAGCTGAGGAGGTATAAGCCGGTACATTTGCCATAGGTAATGGCATCTGCAGTGAACCGGGTATTGGTTACCACCCATCCCTCCTTTAAAGGATGTTTCATTGCTGCCTTATTCCATACCGAGCTGATATCGCGATAGCGCGCGTCTATATAAAGTGGAACTTTCACGTTGCAGTATTTCTTTCGGTCTCCATGGAATTTACATTCCACCATAACGTTACTGCCTTCCTTACCGGCCACAATATCTACTTCATGAGAAACACATCGCCCTTCAATAATTTTATTGATATGAGTGGTATATCCGGAATATTTCAGGATTTGCGCGATAAATCGTTCAAAAGGAAATCCGGTAGGGCCCAATTCGTACAGGGCCTTCTTCAGCTTATATTTAGAAGCATATGCAGATTTTTCCTCCTTCAGAAGTTGATGCACCTTTTTATGTATCTCTGCTGTGGTCATCCCGGGATAAATTTCACGCTTCATTTTATGAAGTATTTCGTTCACAATCCCGGGGCCGGCACCGGACTTTTCCAGCGAGCGCTGTAATTTTTCCAGGGAAAAAGGATTCTTATCTCCGGAAGATTTAACAATCTCCAATATTTCAGTGTTTTTCATATCCATATCAGTATAGTCCTGCAATAGGGACGATAATCCCATAAAATTCTATCTATATTCATAAATACGCCATGATTTGAGTCAGCATGGGTAATGATGAGATAAATCATGAATATCGCAGATTAGAAATAATACCTTGAATTCTAATCGTGCCGGGCGCTTCGGTTCTATTTCCAGGGCAAGCCAACAATATTACTGTACCGGCATTTTAAAATTATTTGTAATGAGTGTTCATATTGCTGCGGAAAAAGGTGCAGTTGCTCCTACCGTACTGATGCCGGGAGATCCCCTAAGAGCAGAGTGGATTGCTAAAACCTTTCTAGAAAACGCGGTATGCTACAACAGGGTTAGAGGAATGTTAGGATATACCGGGACTTACAAGGGTAAAGCTATTTCCGTCCAGGGAAGTGGAATGGGTATTCCATCCGCTATGATCTATTACCATGAACTAATCAATGAATTTGAGGTTAAAACAATCATAAGGATAGGGACGGCTGGTTCTTACCAAAGAGATGTTAAGCTAAGGGACCTGGTCCTGGCCATGGCGGCATCTACGACATCCGGGATCAATAACTCCAGGTTTATCAATGCAGATTATTCGCCTACGGCAAATTTTGAGTTATTGATGAACGCTGCTCTCTATGCCCGGGAAATGAAGATTCCCATAAAGGCCGGAAACGTTTTGACATCGGATGAATTCTATCCGGATGACCCTGAAGATTACAAACTATGGGCAGATTTTGGTATTCTATGCGTAGAAATGGAGGCAGCAGGCCTCTATACCCTTGCAGCTAAGTTTGGAGTACGGGCGCTAGCCATATTGACCATTTCGGATTCATTGGTTTCTGGCCTGGCCGCATCCCAGGAAGAGCGGGAACGTTCCTATACCAAAATGGTAGAAATGGCCCTCAATATCACCTGATATAGAAAATAATACAACTGACAGATGTCATCAACATAAAATATTCTAAAGACTACCTTTAATTTCTAAACGCATTCCAATGTTAGTGGCCTCCATTATCATCCTGTATAGCCTGGTAGCGCTATTCCTGGTTTTCAGCTTATTAATCAACGGTGTCAGACCCGCAAAAACCCTCGGTTGGCTATTGGCCATTTTTACTATCCCGGTCGGTGGGGCTTTATTTTACTGGATGATGGGAAGAAATCATCGCAAAAATGTTTTATCAAAATTGAAAAAAGAAACCCTTGCCCTACCCCATTCCCATATAGATCCTGCTCTCCCGGGTGATTCTGAAAAATACCTGAAAGTAATGCAACTGATCAACAATACTTGTGCCTTCCCTCCCACAACGGGAAACGAAGTGCATTATTTAAAAAACGGGGAAGCGACCTTTAATGCCATTTTTAAAACGATGCAGGATGCCAGGTCATATATCCATCTTCAATACTACATCTTTGAAGAAGGCGTATTAGCAGAGAGACTATTGCGGTTATTTGAACAAAAAATAACGGAAGGAATACAGGTTCGGCTGATCTACGATGGGGTTGGCAGTTATTCACTCAGTTCGGCATACCGAAAAAAATTAAGATCTATAGGGGTGGAGGTTTATTCATTCTTACCTTTTAAATTTTCGCGATTTCTCGATTCGATCAATTACCGGAACCATAGAAAGATCATTGTAGTTGATGGGGCGATAGCTTTTACCGGCGGCATAAATATTTCTGATAAGTATCTGAAAGGGTCAGAACCCTTAGGGTTATGGCATGATATGCACCTGCAGATCAGCGGGCCCGCCGCATGGCAACTCGCAATGGTCTTTGAAATGGATTGGATCATGGTTACAGGTGAAAAACCGGGAATGAAGTCTCCTGCCTTCAAGGTGAGAAAGGAATCGTCCCGGAAAAACGTACAGGTTGTTTACAGTGGACCGGATGATATTTACCCGAATATAGAACAGGTATTCTTAACCCTGATCAGTACAGCCAGGAAATATATTTACATCACTAATCCCTACATCATACCTACTCCGGAAATTCTGAAAACGTTACAAGTGGCTTCCCTTAGCGGTGTAGATGTCCGTCTCTTAATGTCTGAGAAAAGTGATAGCAGACTTGTTTACTGGAGCGTACATTCTTACATAGAATCAATGCTCAGAGCAGGTATCAGGATATTTATGTTCCCCCAGGGATTCCTTCATAGTAAGATCATTGTATGTGATGATGACATTGCCACCATAGGAACTACCAATATAGATGCTAGGAGTTTTGAGCATAACTATGAAATTAATGCCCTGGTGTATGACGCGGATTTCAGTAAGGATCTGCGAAAAGATTTTGAACACGATTGCCGGGAATCCAGGGAACTGGATTACGAGATGTTACTACAGCGACCGGTAAGGCAGCGACTAAAAGAGGGTATCGCGAGAATCTTTGCCCCTGTCCTATGACATCATCGTTTCTATTCCCAGCTCATTTTTGCAGGGTAAATTCTGATCCCAGGCCCAGAGGTTTTCTATGGTCATTTCAGCTATATTCTCTATAGCTTCCTGCGTTACGAATGCCTGGTGCGGAGTGATTAGCACATTGGGCAGGTTTCGTAGCTTCTTAAAACGTTCATCACTGATTCCATTGCCGGAATGATCCCTGAAAAACAAGCCTCTTTCTTTTTCATATACATCGGTGGCATAGCCGGCAATCTGCCCCTTTTCCAAGGCTTCAATCAGCGCATTGGTCTGCACAACGGCACCCCTGGCCGTATTTACCAGTATGGCTGAAGGTTTCATCCAACTCAGCTTCTCTTCGTCAATAAAATAATAGTTCTCATAGGTGAGTGGAATATGAATACTGATCACATCAGAAGCCGTGAATAAATCATTAATCTCTACATATTTTACCAGCCCAAGTTCAACCATGTTATTATCCGGAAGCGGATCTGTTGCCAGCACTTCACAACCAAAACCTTTCATGATCTTCGCCATTACCGTACCAATACGCCCGGTGCCTAATATCCCGATGGTTTTACCGTGAAGGTTAAAACCCATAAGATCATCCAGCAAAAAATAATCCTGGTGCAACTGCCGGTCCGCTCGGACTATTTTCCGAACCAATGCCAATAATATGGCTGTTGCGTGTTCTGCTATGGCATGAGGGGAATAATCGGGAACATTGGCCACTTTGAGACCGATACGTTTTGCTGCCTTAAGATGTATATTGTTGTAACCGGCTGACCTGATCGCTATATACTTAACGCCTAAATCATGGAGTTTTTCCAATACAAGTTGAGAAGCATCATCCCCGGAAAAGATAGAAATAGCGTCATACCCCACCGCCTTCTGAGCCGTTCGCGTATCGAGAGACATTTCAGTAAAATGCATGGTGATGCGATCTTGGTTGGCCTTATATAAGAATGGCTTTTCAAATTCTTTGGCACTAAAGACTAGTAGTTTCATCC
The DNA here is from genome assembly GCF_028464225.1 of Zeaxanthinibacter sp. PT1. GTDB lineage: Bacteria > Bacteroidota > Bacteroidia > Flavobacteriales > Flavobacteriaceae > Zeaxanthinibacter. The sequence continues at coordinate 183,879 of NZ_JAQPCN010000003.1, read as the reverse complement.
TCGGTTTTTTTTCTGATTATCAGGTCTTGTTCCTGTAGGGCGTACACCAGCAGTTGAATATAATCGTCCACCACTTTTCCAACGTTCTTAGGATCCGTAATTTCTATGGTTCCCCGCCAGATAAGCTTTCTGTCCTTCCCTACACAAATACAATAGAGGGAAGTCTCTGCGTAATATACATCATAATCCTGGTAGTAATTTTTGTTGAAGTAGATACCTTGATTAGAATTATAATCCTCTTTAAATCCATCCATATAAGTTTCCCAGTCCAGCACTTGTTCCCTAAAAGTTCTTTTATTCTCGTATCCAATGATCTTGGTAAACAGGATCGCATCAAAATCTTTATCCAGCAATTGCTGTTCCACCTCATCCAATTCTTCTTCAGACCTGGCCGAATCCGTAAATGCGACATCAAAAATATCCAAGCTCCGCATGGCTTCAATATCCCTTTTAATAAACTCATCTCTCATATTAGTTTCAAACAGGAGTCTTGCCCTTTCGTTCTGTGTCATTCCTACGACCAGTACTTTGTAGGCATCAAATAGTACGATATCCGGGTTTTTCCAACTGCTGACAAGGCTGGTCGAGGAACATCCGGAAGCAGATAGTAATAGGGATAGGATGATGATTAGCGGAAATTTTTTCATGGCATCAATTTCTTGGTTTTTCTTTTTTTCAGTTGGGCTGTTAATAGCTTAAAAAATTGGGTCTTGAGTTCCTGGTAGCGTTTGCGATAATCCTTTAAATGATCAGAGAGATTTTTGTGGGTTTTCAGGTAGGCACTTTCCATCTCCAACTGATCAACCTTATCAGTCATGATCTTAAGTTGGTTCCCGTGCAATTGCACCTTTTCTTTCAAGTGTACCAATTCGTTCTCTATGGATAGAAGCTCCGAAACTTTTTGCTTTGCTACTTCAAAATTTGAAGTCTGGGTAAGCTCAATGGTAAAATCTTTAATTAAATCGTTCAGAAATCGCTGCTCGTCACACATAAAGTCGAGCTCAGAAATCCACATTTTTGTCTCGTTATGCAGAGAGTCAGGGTCTAACCATTCCTGTATCTTTACTGATTTTTTCTTCATGGTATTACATTTACTATTAACTAACCTCCTCTACATTTCGCCGAATTCAATTCTATATTAGGGTTCTCTAATCCTCCGGCAACTTTTGTTCAGGCTTTTCTTTTTTTCAAAATACCTCCGGCGTAGTTGAATATCTCCGATTTTAATTCTCCATATAGCGTTAAATATTTCTCTACCTGGGCCTGGAGCTGCTCATGTCCCGGCACGGAGGAATCCTTGGCAAGCTGATGCGTACTTTTTATAAGTTCCGCGAGCTCTTGCATGTGTATATCGATCAATTTTTTAAGGTCCTCTTTAGTATTCCAAATTTGCTCAAGACGTTGCCCGTATTCTGACAATCGTTCGAATAAATTCGGGGTGTTGGGTTCAAATACATCGGAATGGAGCAATTGATCAATAAAGGACAGCTCATCTTCAGTAAACCGGATCTTAGTAATCCATGTCCTTGATTCTTGGGTCAGGTGGTCCAATTTTGTGGATAATGCCGGGCTTGAGTATGATTCCATAACAATAGGATTACTAGCTAAATCTACTGTATGGCGTTAAGCTCGGGAATGATTTCGGTCAGGTTCAGGAAGATTGCATGCGTACATCCACTTCGGGAATTTTCAGGAGTTGCAGGGTCGATGAAGCGAAGATCACGGACTCTCCCTTACTTTTGAAAACCGATTCTATACGTTCAAAAAGATCCTGTTGCATCTTTCTCCTTTTCTTGTAATCGGTAATATACCGAAGGTTCAGTTGTATCCAGTTATCTGTCAATTTAACTGCTACATTTGGTTCTAAGGCTGCATCTTCTATGTAATATCGCTCTACAAGTTCTTTCCACTTGGATGTAGACGCAGTGGTATACGCAGCCAAGAGCGTATTAGCTTCCTGCAGCACTAGCCTCTTTGCCTCTTCCAGGTCAGATTGGTAAGTGATCAGTACGTTGAGTTCGTCCCAGACAAACGGAAAATCCAGGGAGTAGTTGTGAATTGGTCCCTTAAAAACATAGGCATTACTAATTTTAACAATCCGGCCCGAGTAATTGTCCGTACTCACCCAGGCTCCAATCTCCATCAGGGTGGTATAAATACTGTCTATATCGATCACATCCCCGGTGATACCATTGATCTCTATCCGGTCTCCCGGTTTATAGACGCGCACTGCGAAAATATAAAAAGACCCCGCAACACTCAGGATCAGCTCTTGCAGGGTAAAAGTAAGGCCCGCCGTAAACAGACCTATTATTATGGTATAATCCCGAACATTATCTACGGTGACAAATAAAATTACCAACAGTATGATCATGAAATATCCCAGGATCTCGATAAGTTTCTGAGTCTTATACCTGAAAACGGTGTTCTCTATCCGTTTCCGTGCACTTCTCCTGAAAAAAGTAACGACCGCAACCGTAACACCAATCCATAGAAGTAGCTTCAACAGTTTGATAAAAGCAGGGTCGGCCAGGAGTTCTCTAATGGAATCCATCAATTGCGGTAATTGAACAAGGTTCAGTCTTTAAAACATTCACGCACAAGGGCTCGGAATTGGTTTTCGGTCATGCTGTCTGCTGTGGCAACCAGTTTCACCTTTTCGGCCAATCTTCTTTTTTTGGTGCTCAGTGCATCTAAAAATTTCTGGTTTGTCCCAGCCGGGCCATATAGGGCGATATTATCCGCCTCGCTTAATGCAGTGGCCAGTTTATCAAAATATATATTCAACTGATGCTTTTCGCGTTCAAGGTATTTGCTGTCCTGCACTACTTCTTGTGGACCCCAGCGCACCTTAGATCTCGACCCACCCTTGGGATGAAAGAACTCGAGCTCAGAGCTCAGGGTACTAAAATCTTCTTGTCCTTTTTCCAAAGACACTATATGTGCCTTCTCCTTATCCATCCAAACTCCTATATTTTTCATGGTTCTAATTTTTAGCGGTGATCATTAAGTGCGAGAATGGGAATCTTGTAGTGATAGCCCGCTTCTTCTATCAAGGGCTTGTCAAAGATTGAAGCTAAAAAACCGTGCTTCCTGTTCGTGAAAGCTACAAGGTCACAATCGTTATCTTCTATAAATTTTCCAATTGCCCTGTGAACATGTTGTTTCTCCAGTTCGTGAAATTGATGGTCTAGCCCGTCCAGGATACTATCCAATAATTTTTTATTGCTTTCTTGTACCCTGGTAAGTGTGGCTTCACGTTTAATATGTACAATATGGATAAAGGACCCAAAATCCCTGGCTATATCTATCATGTAGTGGAGTTCTCTCCTTTTAAATTCCGTTTTATAATCGGTAGGAAAGGCAATTGTCTTGGGGGAGCTGAAACGAACATTGTTCGGCACTGCGAGAACAGGGCATGATTGAAGCTGTTTCATGACATTGACCGTAATGGTACCAAATAAACTGGTCTCCACATCTCGAACACCTTTGGTCCCCATAACTACCAGGTCTATATCCTTCTTAGCAATGCTATCTTTAACACCGTCATAGACAGAGTTAAATGTAGAGATCAGTTTTACCTTGTGTTTTGAGTTTTCTCCATGTAAACTCAACTGTTTCTCAAACTTGCGCAGACCTTCTTCAGATTGTTCTCTCTGGCTCTCATAGCCGGGTTCACCGGCTTCGGGCACACTCATATTGGCCGTGGAAAAGGCCCGTTGATATACGTTAAGTAGATAAAACTCACATTCGTGCTCGTGGTAAAGATCAAGAGCATACCTAGCTGCGTTGAGGGCATTCTTAGAAAAATCAGTGGGTAATAGAATTCGTTTTTTCATGGCAAGGCTCTTGTTTGTGTTTATATAAAAATAGCTTCGTTCTGTATGCAGTTCAATGATTTTGGTCAGTCTCCGGTTACAACTCTGCCAAGGTTATCTGGGGTTGGTATGTGGCATTACCATAAAAGGGATTTTGATATGAAATGCCAGTTTTTTAATTACAGGATCAATAAATAGCCTCTCAAAGAAGGTGTGCTTATTGCGGATCATGGCCAACATATTCACTTTAGTCTTTATTTGGAACTGGTTAATCCCATCTATGATTTCACAGGGTGGAAGTTCGTGGAAGAGGTGAGGTACCTCTTTGAGAACCCTATCAAGTTGTTCTTTGTGAGCTTTTTGGTCCGGTGCTAATGGATAACCCGTGGCAATGTGGAGGACCTCTATACTTGAACCGTGCATTTTGACCAAGTTGATTAACGGGGCCAACTCGTGTTGGTCATAGGAAATCTCGAAATCGGTGGGAAACAGCACTTCCGTAAGATGCTCGTATTCAAAGTCGTTCGGAATCAATATTACCGGGCAAGTAGAACGTTTCACCACATGTGCACTATTAGATCCAAGAAAGATCTCCTTGGCACCTGTGGCTCCTTGTGTTCCCATGATAACCATATGAGCTCCCTCGTTTACTGTCATTTCCAGGATTTCTGCCACCAGGGTATTAAATGCTTCATGAGGAATAAATGAATGCAGGGGATTATTAAACTCTGACTCCAATTTCTCGACCGCAGCTTTAAGCTTTTCCTGTGCCTGTTGCTGTAATACATCTCCCAGACCTATCTGCCCCGGAAATTCCAATACATATTCCGGTCTGTAAACTGCCGGGGTATAGGTGTGCATCAGGTAGAAGATCACCTCTTCATTTTCAAATAATTTTATCGCGTAACGAATAGCATTGAATGAATTTTCGGAAAAGTCTGTGGGTAGAATAATCTTCATCATGATGTGGAAAATTTTGAATTAGCGACTTAGGTTCTGAAGCACCATAAATGGGATTTCGAGCTTTAATGCAAGAATATCTACAGTTGAAGGGTACAACATATCTTCCAGGTGCGAATTGCGACTATTTACCATAACCAGCATCTGAATGTTATGCTGCTCGATTGCCTTGAGGATCGCGGCGGTCTTGTCTTTCAGACCTGAAGTCTCAAAGAACATCTGGGGTTCCCCAAGTCCGCATCTTAAGAACTCCCGGTTATCCTCTTGTCGCATAGAGAGCTTAGAAACAGGATTTATATATAGCACATGTACCGTGGACCGGAAAGACGCGATCATATTACAGAGTAATTTTAATTCTCTTCGCTTGTAAGGGATCATATAATCTGTAGGGAACAGGATCTGCTTAGGTTGCGCATAGCTATAGTTTGCCGGGATGGCAAGAACCGGGCAATGCACATATTTAAATACCTGCACCGTATTGCTACCGAATGTTTTATTACGATCGTCAGTTTCGCCACGGGTGCCCATTACCACTATATCCGCATTAATGTCAATAACTAAGTCATTGATCACATCGGTCAATGTTCCAAATTCGGTTTGCCTATAGATCTTATGCCTGGGATTGGGAGCATAAGAATGCATTTTGGCTTCTATTTTTTCCAAGCCCGAAGCTGCCGCATTTTCCACCATATGCTTTCCCTTTTCAAAAGCTTCCCGATCCTTACCGGAATACTTTTGATATACCTCATCAGCGTAGGCGTGCACGAGGTAAAAATCACTTCTCTCGTACTTAAATACCTGGCATGCGCACTTTAATGCATTGAATGCATTTTCTGAAAAATCGGTGGGAATTATTACTTTTCTCATGATTCCATTTTCAACGGTCCATAAATGTATTCTTCTCTGTATCTAAATTTTATGATATCAGTCAGCTAGGGACAATTTTTAAAGAAAAAATTCTAAAGAGAAAGGATTTATTCATGTAGCACCAGGAATGGAATTTCGGTGTGGTAACTGAATTTTTCTACAATAGGACGGAATAGGATTCGCTGTAGGAAATTTAAGTTCTTAGCTACCATGACAGCCAATTGAATATCCCTGCTTTCAATAAAACATTGAAGTGAGGTTTCTACTGAGGTTCCTCTCAGCGTATGGAAAGTATGGGATGCTCCATTCAGGTACTCATGCAGCAATTCCTTGTGCTTTTCCTGTTCAGACGTCAGATCTTTGGATTGGGTTGCAATATGAAGAATCCTGAGATTAGCCCGGTATTTTTTTAACAGGCTTACTAAGATTTCTAAAACCTTAAGGTCATAGTTGATCTGGTAATCGGTAGGAAAAACGATTTCTTTTAGCTCTTCATAGACGGCATTTTCAGGCACCACCAGAACAGGACATTTTACCCGGGTTATTACATTGCCGGTATTACTGCCAATGGTAATTTTCTTGAGCCCGGAAGCTCCCCGTGTACCCATAATGATCAGGTCTATTTTATAGTCCTCGATCTGTGATTTGATTCCGTCTACAAATAGTCCGGTGTTTGCCAGGGTTGCCAGGGTATGATTTCCGTCTAACCCCAGGTCCCTGATACGCAGAATTAGATCCTCCAGGTTGCGTTTTCGTTCTTTGAGGATTTGGTCCCGTAGCTCAGGTGTATTAGCCGTAATAGTGCTTTCAGCTGCAATAAATACGGGTTTTACCTGAATATAGGAAAGGTATATAACGCACTCGCGCCCCTTAAGGAGTTCCATGCCATACTTAATGGCATTCCAAGCGTTCTCAGAGAAATCTGTCGGGATCAATATTCGGATCATGCCTATGGATAATTGGAGTAATATGCTTCAAAATTATTCCCCAATTCCCGGGCATCCTATGATGAAGATCAGTTCTTAAATCATCCTATAGAATAGTACAGTAGTCAACTCATTCTTTCCAGCGCCTCTCGATCAAGGATACGAATGTCCCTGTTCTTTATCTCTATCAGTCCCTCGTCTTTAAAACCGGAAAGTGTGCGTATGAGGGTTTCGGTTGCAATCCCAGCGACACTTGCCAGGTCGCTCCTCAGTACGTGTATGTCCCCTGATATATCTCCGGGGATTTTTTCGGCAAAGCGTAACAATGTGGCCGCTGTTTTTTTTCTTACAGAGCCATAGGCCATCTGTAGCAATTGTTTTTTTGCTTCAGTCAATGAGTCAGAGAGGTACTGCATAAAATTCAGGGCCAGATCAGGATCGCCCACCAGTACCTCTTTGATGGTTTCTTTGGCCAATCCCACCAATTCCGTTTCTTCCAGGGCTGTAGCATAATCTTTATAAGGGATATTCTGACTGAAACTGATCAGTCCGAAAATATCATCTGCCTTAAATAAGCCGGTGATCAGTTCTTTACCCTGCTCATCAAGCACATAGGTCTTCACACTGCCTTTAAGTACCAGATACACGGTATTAGAATTATCCCCTTGTACATATATACTTTCACCCGGAGAAAAACTGAATTCTTTTCCCTCATCATCCATCAGGTTTTTCAGTTCATGCAGGTTCCTGGGTTTTTTGTTCCCGGGATCTGACTCCCCGGTCCTGTCTAATTCCTTAAGGATCGCCATTTTGGCTAACCGACTTTCAATTGCTCCTATCAGCTCAGATTCTTCAAAGGGTTTTGTCAGGTAGTCGTCTGCACCTAGCTCCATTCCCTTACGCACATCACTACGTTCCGTTTTGGCGGTCAGGAAAACGAAGGGAATCCTCCTGGTTCTCGGCTCTTCAGATAAGGCTTTAAGAACGCCATATCCATCTATTTCGGGCATCATAATGTCACACAGGATTACATCCGGAGTTTCATTCATGGCTGCATCTATTCCTTTTTTTCCATTGGCAGCTGTAATCACCGAATAATTGGAGAGTTCCAATAATTCGGCCGTGGTTTCCCTTAGCACCGGGTCGTCTTCAATTAATAGGATCTTTTTCATTGGAGGCTGGTTTATCAAATGCTTATTCTACTTTCAATTTACATGTTAATTTCCAAATCTGTAAAAATTTATCCTTCAATCGGAAGCGCCATGGTAAACGTCGTTCCCACATTCAGTTCACTTTTAAAATTGATTGATCCACCAAGGTTCTTCAGATGGCCACGGACAATATTCAGACCTATTCCCGTACCTTGTGTTAACAATACATTTTCTGCCCTGAAATACCGGTCAAAAATATGTTTCTGATCCTTTTCCGGTATCCCGATCCCGTGATCCTTTACATGGAACAAGATCATTTGGTTATCAAATTCAACCTCCAGGTCGATCTCTGAATCTTCGGGGGAATATTTGACTGCATTATAAAGCAGGTTAGACAATGCCAGTTTTAAGATCTTTTCATCCTGGAAAATGGAAACATCATCAATATTCTGGGGCAAATTGATACTCTGCCCGGTTTTAAGAATCATATTGGTATTATATACCACCTCGTTAATGACCTTACTCAGGGAGAAATGTCCTTTCCTGTAAATTTCTTTCCCCTGGTCTAAACGTTCTATAGAGAGAAAATCGTTCAGGATACCATTAAGCCTTTTTACTTCCCCAAAAATAGTCTGTAAATGCTTCTCTCTTTTCTCCTGCTGCTCACTCTCTTTATACTTACCCACCAGCGTTGCCGAGGTCATGATTCCGCTTAATGGAGTTTTAAATTCATGTGATACCAACGAAAGAAACTTAGTCTTTAGTTCGTTCAGTTCTTTTTCTCGCTGTAAAGCAGTTTTGATGAGTGCCTCTGCCTGTTTCCTGCGCTTGATCTCTTTTTGAAGTTCTGCAACCGTATTACTTAATTCCTGGGTGCGATGTTGAATCTTCTCTTCCAGGTGGGCGTTTAATTCCATGATCTGGCTGTCCTTATCCCGTAATTCAGTCATGTCATAGACCAGGGCAAGAACATAATTTCCTTCAGGAAGGGTAAACGGATTAAGACCAACTTCTAACGGGAACTGTTCACCTGTTTTTCGCAATCCATATAAACTGCGACCTTCAGCCATCCTTTTTTGCTGGTTCTTTTTGTAAAAGCCTTTAACATGGTCTTTGTGAACCCCGTGATATTTTGGCGGGATAATCACCGCCAGCGGTTTGCCTTCCAGTTCACCTACATCATACCGGAAAAGTCGATCTGCCCTTTTATTGGTGGCGACGATATCCTGCTTTTCATTCACCACAACAATGCCTTCTGATATTGCTTCAGAAAGCATTCTGAAGACCGTATCGTTCTGTTCAAATGCCCGCATACCATAAATGTACATCTTTTTCTATATCAGCCATAATGCCATTGTCGATTAAGGAAGTGTGAACCATGACTCCGATCATGGCAAGAAATACCACAACCTACTACCTTGACTTTTTAAATTCTATAATCATGAAAGTACTGGCTCACATTAAAAACTTTTCCTCTATTTCTGATAAGTTGAAAATACAGAGGAACTTGGCAAAAATCATGAACGTGCGTATCTTGGATTCGGATATGCACACCAAGGTGCTCACCATTATTTGCGGCAATGAGCTCGCCTTGGAACAAGCCATCCAGGAACTGAGACGAATAGGTTTACCGGCCACTTTCGAGGTTCTCAACGGACAAAAACGCAGTAGAAAAATGCAACCAATTACTGTTAAATAAATAGAAGTCAACTATTAAGACCATGAATTATGGAACAAAGCGAAAAAATCATTTCAGAATTTTACCAGCACTTAGGTAGGTTGTTCTATGCCGTCGCAAACGCCGACAAAAGAATTCATCCAAAAGAAGTAGATGCCTTGTTGAAAGACGTAAGGAGATATTGGCTGGACGTAGATGAAGGGCTTGATGAAACTGGGACCGATGCCGCCTACCAGATAGAAATTGTCTTTGATTGGTTGATGTCCGAAGAGCTGGAACCTGATGATCATTTTAAGGAATTTTCTACATTCTATAAGGAAAACCAAAGCCTTTTCAGCCCAAAAATTAAAGAGTTAACTCGTAAAACGGCAAAGGATATTGCTGGCTCATTTGCGGGAAAGAATAAATCAGAACTCATTATACTGGCCAAATTAGACCAGTTATTCACATCTTAAATGTCATAACCGGGATAGGCGCATGGTTGACCAGGTCTTCCCCTACACTACCCAGGAAGAAATGAGATAATCCTTTCCTTCCATGGGTTAGGACCCCAATGACATCTGCATCCTCCTCCCCGGCCTGGTAGTAGAGGCCCTGCTCCAGGGAATAATCTGAAATGAAGATTTGGTCTATCTGCTCGGGTATCTTCTCGGGATGGGCCTGTTGCATAAATTCCGCAGCTATTTCTCTCATCCGGGCTGTACTTGTATAACTCATGTTAGGTAGGTTAACATGTATAAGGCATATACGGCAGCCCCATGCTAAAAACCATTGTACCGCTCTTTTATAGACCTCTAATTGCTCTTTTTTATAATCGATGGCCAGTACCACCACTTTCGGGTTAAAGTCATGAACACGTTCTTTTATCACCAACACCGGTACTTCAATGGACCGCACCACCTTTTCAGTATTAGAACCCACAAATATTTCCCCTACTCCCGAGGTTCCGTGAGATCCCATAACAATTAAGTCTATGGCGTTTTCCTGTACCACGTTGTTTATCTCTTGAAAAAGCTTGTAATTCTGTAAAATGACTTTTACTTCGATTCCTTTAAGCTGAGGGTTATCTAGGATCACCTTAAATTTCTTCCTGGCGATTTTCATATAGTATTCTGCCTCTGCCTCCTTCTGCGAATAATCCTGGTACAACACGGATTGCGCCAGTCCCAGCATATGGAATAAGTAAAGTTCACTACTGTGATCTTTGGCAAGGGTAGCTGCGACCTCTATTGCAAACTCAGAATGCGGAGAAAAATCAACCGGTACAAGGATTCTTTTCATTACTCCATCAGGGTTCATAAGTCTATAATTTTAAATGGTCTTAGTTTAATATATAAGATCAGGAGATGAATCCCAATACCGGAGTGGAGGTATTCTTGCCCATGGTCTTCACACGGTCTTTATGAAAGAGACTCCGGATCACTCCTTTGCCCTTTCGTTCCAGCATTACGACAAGGTCTACCGCATTGGTTTCTACATATTCCTTCAGGTTGTTGATTATCTTACCCGGATAAAGCATCATAAATGAGAGATCGTCATAGGCTATTTCCTGATCCAGTAATTCCTGGAACCACTGCATTTGCTCTGCACTCGTATACTCTCCTTCTACCGGAACATGGATTATAACCACTGAAGCCCGGTACGCTTTAGCAACCGGGAGTATAAACTTCAGGGCTTCCAGGTCTTTCATTTCAAAATCCGTCGCATAAATGATCTTCTTGATCTTTTTATGACGTTTGGAATTAGGAACCAGGAGCACCGGGCATTCGGATTTTTCTAATAAGGCATGTGCTATATTTTCTGCCAATAATCCTCTTTCAGAGTGTTCATCTTTTATCCCTACCACCAGTAGGTCGGGTTGTAGTTCCTTGGCCCGTTCCAGGATACCCTGAGAAACCGACAAGTTGTTCACTACATCCAGGTTGAGCTCAACCTTGGGTGACCCAATGCTGAGGTATCTACTACAATAATTTTTTAGAATTTCCATTCGTTCATGATAAGGGGAGAGTACCAGCGGTTCATCACTCATCCTGGCTTTCGCCTGTAACTGTTCAAAGTGATAAACATTGAGTACGGTGAGTTTTGCTCCCAGTATCTCGCATAACTTATAGATATAGCGCATCGCTGGTTCTGCGTGCTTTGAACAATCCGTGGCGTAGAGAATATTCTTCATAGTAAGAAAATTATAAGTCTAAACTATACCATTGACCTTTCCCTGCAAATGACGATTGTCATTCCTTTACTTGCCTACCCACTTTACTTTTACAGCAGTTAATACTAATTACTATGATTACAGCAGAAACCAACAACCTACAGGGATCTTCTAAAAGACCTAATTGGAAAAAGTGCTACATCCTGGCAAATCATTGGAAATCCGACCTGGAATTTTATCGTGAAGAACTTCGCCACTTACACCATATAATCAACAGCTACAGTATTTGGATCGTCAAGGAAGATAACCAGCATTTATTAGAGACCATGGAACGTAAGCTGTATCAAACCAGGACGATGTGCGAAGAACTTATCCATCGAGTGAGTACCCACGTAATGGACCTGGGACGATATGTGGAAAAAGATACACTAAAAGCTTCTGCTCGGCTGACCGATATACATACCGCTTTAGGGAAAGACATTACAGCATTCGTACACAGTTATCGGAATTGCCGGAAAGAAATTTTTTCAAATACAGAAACTATTCTTGACACTGAAAAAGATGTCGCAATCATATCAAGGGATTAGTAACGGGCAGATGCAAGTACTAGGGTAGAAACACCAATGCCAAATAAGAGCAACAAGACGATCTTCTTAAAAAGTTGCTGACTGATCCCTACCAGCAGACGCTTCCCAATATAGGTTCCTGCAACCCCCACCAAAAAAAGAATAGGCACCAGGTAAAGCTCGCTCCAACCAATATAACCACTCGTGGTATACACAACGCTTCTGCTCAGATCTACCCCCATGTCAATTATGGCCGAGGTAGCTATGAATTTATCCTTCTTTAAATTATAAGCCGAAAGGGTAGCGCCCCTGATCGCACCACCGGTTCCCAGTAATCCTGCAATAAAACCAGAGAAAACTCCACCTGCGAAGGCGTTTTTCTTAGTCGGACTAATCTCCAGGTCCTTTTTAATCAGGAACAATAAGCTGAAAAGGATCAGGAAAATCCCCAAAGCTAAGTTCAGTATTTCCCCCTTAACATACCTGCTCAGCAGACTGCCGGCTATGACAAAAAATACTGCAGGAATTCCCAGGTACAGTACAAGGTTCTTATCAAATCCTTTTCTGAATAAAACAATTTTGGAAAAATTACTGCTAAGATGAAATAATGCTGTTAACCCCAGGACCGTTTTGAATGCCATAAAATAACTGGCCATAGGTACAAAAAAAACGGAAGAACCGAATCCCCCGATCGTACCGATGACTTCGGCCAGAATGGCCAGAATAACAAAAATGGGCAAATCCTGTAAATCCATACAGCTAGCAATAGGTGTTAAAACTATCTATCTACCGGTGGGTGTGGAATGACACTGCTCATGCAAAAACGGTCATTCCCTTCAGCTAAATCCGGAAATACCATTTTATGTTGTGGGTATAAAATTAGCTTTCTATCTTTGCAGCCCTGTGAAACTCATCCTTGAGTGGATCAGGGTGAAAAATCGTTAATTCGAGCCCACGTGGTGGAATTGGTAGACACGCTACCTTGAGGGGGTAGTGTTCGCAAGGACGTGCTGGTTCGACTCCAGTCGTGGGCACAGAGCCTCTTACTTCGGTAAGGGGCTTTTTTTTGTCCGAAGTTTAAGCTTTGATTTTGACCATCCATATATTCCTGGCAGGCTGGCTTGCGGGTTGGCAGTTCGCAATTCAACGTTTGGAGAAGGAAGAAAATCATTTTCCTATGCGCGCAACATTCCTGTCACCGGTTCAAAAATCTGCAACTATACCCCAGTTAACATTCTAACTCTGGCCCTATGTCGCTCTGTAACGATGTCGCTCTGTCCCTATGTCCCTATGTCCCTATGTCCCTTTGTACCCATGTAACCCTGTAACCCTGTAACCCCCGCCCGTACCGGACGGCACGTTCGGGCGGGCTGTAACCTTATAACCTTGTAACCCAAGAAAAACACTGCAAGCTTTATGCACGGAAAGCGATTAACTTGAAACCGGGGCGGGGTCGAAGGCCCCGTGGGGCCGGTTGCAGTAGGCAGTATGCTGTTTGCAGTAAGCAGCCTGCGCGAATAATCCGCAAGGCTTGAGCGGGTTAGCAGTTTGCCCGAAAAGGCCGGCGGAATGGGCGAGGTCCTAGGTCTTTTCGGGTTTGAGGTTCGAGGTTCGAGGTTCGAGGTTCGAGGTTCGAGGTTCAAATACTTCAAAGTAAATTGAGTTTATACTTGTTGCTCCATTTATTATCAAAACAGGGATTTCACCGATTCCATTATCTTCATCTATAGCTCAGTTCCCTCTGTCTCTCTGTCCCTATGTCCCTTTGTACCTATGTCCCTTTTAACCTTTGTAACCCTGTCCCTTTGTAACTTTGTAACTCTGTCCTATGTCTGTCTCTCCCCCAGATCAAGCAAATTATAAATATAAGATCAGCCATGTATTTTCATATGGAGATATCCACGGAATGATTACTTTAGTCCTGTTTGTCAACTTCTACAATCTATCAGGTTTTATGAGTAAACACGTATTGATCATAGGCGGGGGAATCGTAGGATTAAGCTGCGCTTATTATGCCTTAAAGGATGGCCATAAGGTTACCATCCTGGATCGCTCTGATATGAGTAGTGGGGCATCCTATGTCAATGCAGGCTATCTTACTCCCAGCCATATCATACCCTTGTCCTCCCCGGGAATGATGGCTAAAGGACTAAAGTATATGCTTAATGGCAGTAGCCCCTTTTACATGAAACCAAGGTGGGATATGGATTTTTTCCGTTGGATCTGGCAGTTTAATAAGTCGGCTACCCAAAACCACGTAGAAAAAGCCATTCCCTTGATCAGGGATATCAACCTGCTGAGTAAGGACTTATTCACAGATCTCCATCATTCAGGAGACCTCGGAGATTTTCAACTTGAAAAGAAAGGACTACTAATGCTTTACAAAACCCGGAAAGAAGAGCTGCGCGAAAAGGAAGTGGCTAAAAGAGCGGGTGAGGAAGGCTTGGAGAAAGCAGAGCTAAACAGGGAACAATTACTGCAATTACAGCCCAATGCCAACAAAGATGTACTGGGTGCCGTACACTATTTATGTGATGGGCATACGACCCCAAATGAATTCATGAAAAAAATGAAAGCATACCTGAGGGAAAAGGGGGTTCAGATAAAAACTCTTGAAGAAGTACAGAATTTCAAGATTCGGAAAGACAAAGTTGTGGCGGTGGAGACCGACATCGACACCTACCCTGCAGATGAATTTGTGATTGCTTCCGGGGCATGGAGCGAAGGTCTTTTTAAGAAGCTTGGCTTATCCATGCATATGCAAGCCGGTAAAGGATACCGGATCAATGTGCAGCGAGATACCGGTATCTTACTACCGGCAGTATTGATGGAGGCAAAAGTAGCCGTAACTCCTATGCGTGGGTTCACGAGGTTTGCAGGGACTATGGAATTCTCCGGCTTAAACCACGTTCTGCGCAAAAAACGAATCCAGGCAATCGCAAGAGCGGGAGAATCCTATTACGATGGGTTAAAAATAACCGATGAGGAATTGTCTGAAGCCCAGTGTGGGTTACGCCCAGTTACCCCGGATGGATTGCCCTATATCGGGCGGACTTCTAAATATCAAAACATCACCATTGCCACAGGGCATGCCATGATGGGTTGGAGCCTGGGTCCCGCAACTGGTCTATTGGTGAGCGAGATCATCGGACAAAAAAAACCATCCATGAATATGGATGGCTTTATGCCTGAACGAAAATTCTGATCAGAGTCTTCGTACCTTTACGTTCCTGTACCAAACCCCTGCTCCATGATCTTGTAATGCCAGGTAACCGTCATTGGTTTTACCGTAATCCGGGAAATCAGTCCACTTACCACTATTCCGTTTGGTTTTCCAATCTTCTGAATTCTTATCAAACTCCACGATTTTCTCCCCATTGAGCCAGTGCTCCACCTTGCCCTGGTTAAAAATAATTCGCCCACTATTCCAGCTTCCAGCCGGATTTAGTTCTTTTTTATCGTTGGCCACATGCATCGCATAATTAGCCCCGGCTTTTTGCCAGTCCTCAAGGGGACCATCATAGCCGGCGTCATCAAGAACCTGGTATTCTGGAGCGGTCTGGTAGGGTGAATGATAAATGGTGTCTTCTACAACATGGTAAAACACTCCACTATTACCACCTTCAGTAATTTTCCATTCAAATGCCAGCTCAAAATTATCAAAGGTCTCGGTACTGATAATATCTCCCCCCATATCCCCGGCTTTGCCGTAACAGGTGATCAGGCTATCCCCAATAGACCAGTTAGAAGGTAAGCTGTCCTGGTTGTATCCCCTCCAATCCTCTGGTTCCATAAGACTGATCCAGTCATGTTCCTGTGACATGGATTCTTCCTGGGCAGTTGCCTCTACTTCTTTCTCTTCTTTATTCTCCCCTTTGCAAGCGATCAGGCTTATACATAATAAGAGTGGTAAGTATATTTTTTTCATCGGTATTATTTTAAATTAATTTCATTTTTATAGGATCCCATTTCATGGCTTTATCCTGATAATAACTGTCATTGCATAATAATGCCGGAGCAGCGGCCCTGTATCCGAAGATGGCATCTTCGGCCACAGATTGTCCCCCGCGGATGGCCTGTAACCAATTGGCAAAATGATCGTAATGAGCTCCCTTATAGCCTTCCTCCGCCATATAGACAACCTCATCCTGTGGTCTCATTTTTTTACGGCTGGTGTCGGCGCCTTTGCGCTCGGCCTGGGCTTGCAAAAATGGATCTTCCTCACCCTGGTACTTATTTCTTTGCAGGGTTACCTTTTCCCATTCTACGTTCATCGAGCCTTCACTTCCAACAATACGCAAGTAAGTAGTTCCTGAGGTTCCATCGACAAAATTACACCGCAGCGAAAGGTTAAATGCAGGGTGTTGCTCTACTTCCGGGTAATCAAATACCCCTAGCAATACGTCAGGGACTTCCCTCCCATCTTTCCAATACCTGAGCCCTCCTGAGGAGTATATCTGATCTGGCCCCATAGACCCGGTTATGAAATGCAGACTGGAAAATAAGTGTACAAAGAGATCACCAGACATTCCCGTCCCGTAATCACGGTAGTTACGCCATCGGAAAAAACGTGTGGCATCAAATGGTCTTTTTTCGGTGGTCTGTATAAAGGTATCCCAGTCTACCGTCTGTGGGGAGGCATCCTCAGGTATAGTGTACTGCCAGGCTCCCGTAGGACTTCTTCGCGCCCAGAATCCTTCTGCATAATTGATATCACCAATGGCCCCTTGTGCCAACAATTCCCTTGCTTTTTCATTCCCCAGTGATGACATTCCCTGGCTTCCTACCTGGAAAACCATTCCTGTCTCTTTCTGAGCTTTGATCACATCGTGGCCTTCATCAATACTGTGTACCATTGGCTTCTCGCAGTACACGTGCTTCCCGGCTTTCATCGCATCTACACTGATCTTTTTATGCCAGTGATCCGGGGTGGCCACGATAACTGCATCTATATCCGGCATGGCGAGGATCTCGCGGTAATCCTTGGTCGTCATCAAGTCTTTCCCAAACATGCTGCGTGCACGCTCTAAGTGACCATCGTACAAGTCACAAACCGCCCTCAAAACTACTCCCTGGTGACGAAGCGCAGTTTTGGTGTCTTCCAACCCCATCCCCCCTGCCCCGATCAGGGCTAAATTCACCATGTCGTTCGCACTGTATATCCTGCGATCGGATAAGGAAATAATTTCTTTGGCCGGACTGGATGAACTCAGCAGTGCAGGTGCCCCTGCCACGGCTAATGCTCCGGTACCAAGCCTGGTGAGGAATTGCTTCCTGCTCTGTTTTTTATTGGCTCCCATAATCAATTTTCTGTGGTGGTTAATAGCTCTAAATATATTTATTATATCTTAGTTTAACTTCTCAGATTTTGTCAAATAGCCCTCACTTCTACATGTACATCAATATTCTTAATTAAATTTTAACGTATTTCCAATATGAAGGAGAATATTAAAATTGTAGATTTGTTTAAGCTTTAGAAATAAATAATGAACAACGTTAAGAAGATTTTTAGTATCCGCGACCTGGAGAACCTGTCAGGCATCAAGGCCCATACCATTCGTATTTGGGAAAAAAGGTACGAGCTGTTAAGCCCCGAAAGAACAAGTACTAATATCCGTACATACAGTCTAGAAAGTCTACAGAAACTCTTAAACATAACATTGCTGTACAATAATGGTTGGAAGATCTCGAAGATTGCGGAGATTCCCGAGGATGAATTACCATTAAAAGTAAGGGAACTGGTGGCTCACAAGAGTGTGAAAAGTCACGCTGTCAACTCCTTTAAGCTATCCATGGTCAATTTTGACCCCATTCTTTTTAACAAGACTTATAGCAGCCTGAAGAGCGAGAAATCATTCAGGGATATTTTTTGGGAAATCTTTATTCCCTTCCTGGAAGAATTGGGATTACTTTGGCAGGCTGACGGTATCAGCCCGTCACACGAACATTTTATCACCCACCTGATCAAACAAAAGATCATTGCCAATACCGATAAAATGGAGCATGTAAGCCCTACGAGGAAAGACAAGATGTTTGTGCTTTTCCTGCCGGAGAATGAGATTCATGATATCGGATTACTCTACCTTAACTACGAGCTATTATTAAGAGGTTACCAGACCATATTCCTGGGCGCGACCATGCCCCTGGAGTTTATGACTGATATGGAAAAGAATTTTACCAACCTGCATTTCTTGTCCTACTTTACAGTTGTTCCCACCAAAGAAAAGCTTCATGATTACATATCAGAATTCACTAAGAAAATTAATAAGAATAATGAAAGTTCTTTATGGTTACTGGGGCAGAAAACCAAATATCTCACAAAAGACAATTTACCGGGTAGTGTAAAGGCCTTTGAATCGATACAAGAGCTTCTTGAAGTTGTCTGATACCAACGTTCCGAAATCCCCTGAATGCGAAAAAAAATAATCATCATAGGCTCCGGGTTCTCTTCACTTTCTGCCGCTTGTTATCTCGCCAAAGAAGGTCAGCAGGTCACTATTTATGAAAAGAACTCCTCTGTAGGGGGTAGAGCACGCCAATTACAGAAAGACGGCTTTACATTTGATATGGGTCCAAGCTGGTACTGGATGCCCGATATCTTTGAAAACTTCTTCAGTGATTTTGGCAAATCGGTATCGGACTACTACCAGTTAGATAAGTTAAGCCCGGCCTATAAAGTCTTTTTTGAAGATGAAGCCATCACCATCGGTAACACCCCGGAATTGATCGAGGCCGAGTTTGAACGCATTGAGCCGGGAAGTTCAGCTCCACTGCGTCAATTCATGGAGAGTGCCCGGAAAAATTATGATATAGCCATCAACCAGATGGTGTATAAACCGGGACTGTCCCCCTTTGAGCTAGTTACAAAAGACACCATTTTGCACGTGGACCAATTCTTTAAGACAATAAGCACATTGGTCCGGAAACAATTTAAAAATCCAAAACTGGTGGCTACCCTGGAATTCCCGGTACTTTTTCTCGGTGCCAAACCAAGCAAAACGCCAGCCTTCTACAATTTTATGAATTATGCCGATTTTGGCCTGGGAACCTGGCACCCAAAGGGCGGAATGTACAAGGTTGTTGAGGGTATGAAAGACCTTGCCTTAGAACTGGGCGTAGAAATTCATACAAATACTCCCGTAGAAGAGATTGTTGTCAATAACGGGAAGGCCACTGCCATAAAAATTGATGGCGAGCTAATTCCTGCCGACCAGGTGCTGAGTGGAGCAGATTACCATCATTCTGAACGCTTAATTCCCGAAAAATCCAGGCAGTATTCTGAACAATACTGGGAAAAAAGAACCTTTGCTCCTTCTTCACTGCTGTTCTACGTCGGCTTTGACCGTAAATTAGAGAATGTGCAGCACCATAACTTGTTCTTCGATACCCCTTTTGAAAAACATGCCGAGGAAATTTATGATCACCCACAATGGCCCTCAGAGCCCCTGTTCTACGCCAATTTTCCGTCGATCTCCGATATTGAAATGGCTCCGGCAGGAAAAGAAACGGGATTTTTCCTCGTACCCATCGCACCGGGATTACAAGACACAGCTGAACTTAGAGATAGATATTTTGACATTATCATCGATAGGTTTGAAGAAAAAACAAGACAAAAAATCAGGAAGGATATCCTTTTCAGGGAGTCTTTCTGTGTAAATGATTTTATATCCGAGTATAATGCGTATAAGGGAAATGCCTATGGAATGGCTAACACCCTCACACAAACGGCGTTCCTAAGGCCGCGATTGCGCAGTAAATTGGTAAAAAATCTGTATTTTACTGGACAACTGACTGTTCCGGGGCCCGGAGTGCCACCAGCCCTGATTTCCGGAAAACTGGTTTCCGAATTAATGATGAAGACAACTTAACAGCCAACAAGATGAAATCAATTTTCGACGCTGTATCCTATAAATGCAGCAAGGTGGTTACCGAATCCTATAGCACATCATTTACGATGGCTACTCGGATGTTGGCACCGTCTATCAGGGGTCACATATATAACATTTACGGATTTGTACGTTTCGCCGACGAGATCGTGGATTCTTTCCACGACTATGACAAAGAAGCCTTACTGGATAGTTTTGAAGCAGAATTGGAATCAGCTATCAAGAACAAGATCAGCTTAAACCCTATCCTGAATGCATTCCAGCATACCTTCCACACCTATGGCATCCCTAAAGAATTTGTCACCTCATTTATGGACAGCATGCGGATGGACCTCGATAAAAAGGTATACCGGTCCGAGGAGGAATTCAGGGACTATATATATGGTTCTGCCGACGTAGTGGGCCTGATGTGCCTGAAGGTTTTTGTCAAAGGAGACGAAGAACGTTTCCAGGAGTTGCGATCCTCGGCCATGGCCTTAGGTTCTGCATTCCAGAAAGTAAATTTCCTCAGGGATCTTAAGGCCGATTTTGAGCACCTTGATCGCTCTTATTTCCCAAACACTAATCTTCTGGAAATGGACGAGGCTTCTAAAACGGCTATAGTAGAGGATATCCGTACCGATTTTAAAAAAGGATACGAAGGAATCATTCGTTTGCCCAACGATGCTAAATTTGGTGTATATACCGCCTACAGGTATTATATAAAACTATTGGAAAAATTACAGCGTACCCCTTCGCTAGAAATAAAGAACACACGTATACGGGTTGCCAACTACCAGAAAGTTGGCCTTTTAGCCCGGTCATATGTTAATTATAAACTCAACCTAGTATAACATGAATATTTTCTATTGGATCTTGATTTTCCTGACCACCTTTTGCTTCATGGAATTCATGGCCTGGTTTACCCACAAGTATGTTATGCACGGCTTCCTGTGGCATCTCCATGCAGACCACCACAGAAAGGATCACGATTCCTGGTTTGAGCGTAATGACACCTTTTTTATTTTTTACGCTGTGATCAGTATGACATTTTTCTACCTGGCACATAGTACTACCTTCTGGTATGGGTGGCCTATCGGCTTTGGAATTATGGCCTATGGCGCAACCTATTTCCTGGTACACGATATATTTATCCACCAGCGATTTAAAATGTTCCGGAATGCTGATAACTGGTATGCAAGGGGCATCAGGCGAGCTCACAAAATACATCACAAGCATTTAGGGAAGAACAAAGGTGAATGTTTTGGAATGCTCTTCGTCCCTTTCAAATACTTCAGGAAGTAAATAAATTATTGGTTGATAAGGGTATCTAAAAGTGTGTAGATTTTCTTATTACTCCAATCCGCAATACCTTCCTTAGCAACGGCAATCTGCCCTTGTTTTCCCAGGATATAGGTCCTGGGTGGATCCGCTGTTGGAAAAGGAGATTTACCCCCGATGATCAGGTATGTTACCGGGAAAGTGAAATCGTGCTCTTCCATGAATTCCTGTACCGGCTCACGTTCTTCGTCAGTGATGATATAGAAGTCCACCTTTCCTTGGTATTTATTATAGAGTTCTTGAATACTTTGTAATTCTGCCAGGCTCGGTAGTCTCCAGGAAGCCCAGAAATTAACAAACACCACCTTCCCCTTGGATTGTTCAAAATTGAATTGCTTCCACTCGGAATCCTTCAGTGTCCAGTCGTAGTCTTCGATCTGTTTACGCTCTTCTACCGGCGTGATGTCAGGACTAAACGAAAAGATCTTATTGAGCAGCACTTTACCTTCATATCCCAATGGTGTGACAAAAAATGCAAGAACCAGGAGTATCAGCAGGATGTTCAGGTAGGTCTTTCTGCGTTTATTCATAATTGTACTGTGTATAATCAAAAAACTCCCGAAATACTTCAGGAGTTTTTAATGTCTATGGTTATTTCTTATTATGCTGCATTCTCCTTCTTGATCACGTTAAGCGCGGAGCCTTCACGGAACCAATTAATCTGAGGTGCATTATAAGAGTGATTTGCTTTGATCGTGTCCTTAGATCCATCCGCATGTACAACCTCTATGGTCAGCGGTTTATCTTCGGAAAAAGAATCGATATCGATAAAATTAAAGGTATCGTCTTCCTGAATCAGGTCATAGTCAGATTCGTTTGCAAAAGTCAGGGCTAACATCCCCTGCTTCTTCAGGTTGGTCTCGTGGATCCTGGCAAAAGATTTAACCAGTACCGCAGCGACACCAAGATGCCTCGGCTGCATGGCCGCGTGCTCCCTGGAAGATCCCTCACCGTAGTTGTGATCTCCCACTACTATGGTCTTTATTCCTTTTGCCTTGTACTCACGTTGTGCATCCGGCACACCTTCGTACTCTCCGGTCAACTGGTTCTTGACAAAATTAGTCTTCTTGTTGAAAGCATTGACCGCTCCGATTAAGGTATTGTTCGCGATGTTATCCAAGTGACCCCTGTAGCGCAACCATGGTCCAGCCATAGAAATATGGTCTGTAGTACATTTGCCATGAGCTTTAATCAGCAACTTCATCCCTTGAAGGCTTTCATTGCTTATAGGCTCAAAGGGCTCCAGGATCTGCAGCCTTTCTGATTCCTTGCTCACTTTCACTTCTACAGAACTACCGTCCTCCTTTGGCGGTACATATCCTGATTCTTCAACCTCGAATCCTTCCGGTGGAAGTTCAATCCCCCTGGGTTCATCAAGTTTAACTTCCTGCCCGTCTTCGTTGATCAGGGTATCATTCATCGGGTCAAAATCTAACCTTCCTGAAAGCGCAATAGCAGCTACCATTTCCGGTGATCCGACAAATGCGTGGGTATTGGGATTCCCGTCAGCTCTTTTAGAAAAGTTACGGTTAAAGGAGTGAACAATGGTGTTCTTTTCATCTCCTTTCAGATCACTACGGTCCCACTGCCCTATACATGGTCCACAGGCATTTGTGAATATAGTCGCTCCAAGATCTTCAAAGGTCTTCAATAACCCATCACGCTGGGCGGTAAAACGGATCTGCTCTGAACCGGGGTTGATCCCGAAATCAGATTTCGGTTTTATTTTTTTGTCGACAGCCTGCTTTGCAATAGAAGCAGCCCTGGTAAGGTCTTCGTAAGATGAGTTGGTACAAGAACCTATCAAGCCCCAGTCTACATCTATCGGCCAACCGTTTTCTTTTGCCTTAGGTCCTAATTCTCCAACAGGTGTGGCTAAATCCGGGGTAAAAGGTCCGTTAAGGTGTGGTCTTAATTCACTTAAGTTGATCTCGATGACCTGGTCAAAATATTTTTCCGGCTCAGCATAGGCCTCTGCATCGGCAGTAAGGTATTCCCTCACGTCGTTTGCCGCGTCAGCAACATCACTACGGTCAGTGGCGCGAAGGTAACGCTCCATAGAGTCGTCATATCCAAAAGTAGAGGTCGTTGCCCCTATCTCTGCACCCATGTTACAGATAGTACCCTTACCGGTACACGAAAGGTTCTTAGCGCCCTCTCCAAAATATTCTACGATACAACCGGTTCCTCCCTTTACGGTCAGGATTCCGGCTACTTTAAGAATAACATCTTTAGCCGAGGTCCATCCGGAAATCTTCCCGGTAAGCTTTACCCCGATAAGTTTAGGAAACTTAAGTTCCCATGGCATTCCTGCCATTACATCCACAGCATCAGCTCCTCCTACCCCGATAGCGACCATTCCCAGTCCCCCGGCATTTACGGTATGAGAATCTGTTCCGATCATCATTCCTCCCGGGAAAGCGTAATTCTCTAAAACGACCTGGTGGATAATCCCGGCTCCCGGTTTCCAGAATCCTAATCCGTATTTATTGGAAACAGATTCCAGGAAATCAAAAACCTCTTTACTGCTGGTATTAGCGCGACTGAGATCCTGCGCGGCTCCGCTTTTCGCCTGGATAAGGTGATCGCAATGTGTTGTTGTTGGCACGGCGACCTTCGCTTTTCCGGCCTGCATAAATTGTAACAGCGCCATTTGGGCGGTGGCATCTTGTAAAGCGATACGGTCCGGGGCAAAATCCACGTAGTCTTTCCCTCTTCGGAATTGCTTAGTTGGATTCCCATCCCATAAGTGGGAATATAAAATTTTCTCGGACAAGGTAAGTGGCCTTCCAACAATCTCGCGTGCTTTATCAACACGTTCAGCGATGGTGGAGTACACTCCTTTAATCATATCAATATCAAATGCCATTCTGTTTAATTATTTAGTGTTAACCAATCCGTCAAAGATAAGAAAATTCGCAGGGCTTCAGAAAATTTTTGAATCCTCCGAGCCGTCGAATTTCCGGCCTCACAATATAAGGCCATCATTTTATAAAATTTAAGAAATTTTCGCCGAAAAACAAGGAATTGAGCAATTGGATAAGCACTGCCCGTCAAAAATTATTCTCCTGGCCCGATCCGGGGACCTGGGAAGGAAATTTTAGAGTAGTTTCCCGATAATATCCTCTTCGGATATTCCTTCTGCTTCTGCTTTGTAATTCTTGAGTACACGGTGTCTGAGTATACCCATGGAAACGGCCTTGATATCTTCGATATCCGGGGAGAATTTTCCCCTGATAGCGGCATGTGCTTTAGCTCCTAATACCAGGTTCTGAGATGCCCTGGGTCCTGCCCCCCAGTCCACGTACTGGTTAACAAAGTCTGAAGTTGTTTCCAAGCCCGGCCTTGTAGAATTAACCAGGTTAACTGCATATGATACCACGTTCTCCGGTACCGGGACCCTGCGGACCAGCTGTTGAACGGCAATCAGTGATTCAGCGTCAAATAATGGCCTGATCTCCGGCTTAGCATCACCGGTAGTCCGCTGCACAACAGCGATCTCTTCCTGTACACTGGGATATTTTAATTCTATCGCGAACATAAAGCGATCTAACTGGGCTTCCGGGAGAGGATAGGTTCCTTCTTGTTCTATTGGGTTCTGTGTTGCCAGGACAAAATACGGCAATGGCAGTTGGTGACGAACACCGGTGATGGTCACTGCCCTTTCCTGCATAGCCTCGAGTAAGGCAGCCTGGGTTTTTGGCGGAGTCCTGTTGATCTCATCAGCCAAAACAATATTGGCAAAAACCGGGCCTTCTATAAATTTGAAAACTCTTTCTTTATCCAGCACCTCGCTTCCCAGGATATCACTGGGCATCAGGTCCGGGGTAAATTGTATACGTTTAAAATCCAGTCCAAGAGCACTTGCAACTGTGTGCACCATAAGTGTTTTAGCCAGGCCGGGCACACCGATTAGCAGCGAATGCCCCCCGGTATAGATAGACAATAGGATCTGCTCTATCACTTCTTCCTGCCCTATGATCACTTTAGCGATCTCATCGCGCAGTGCCTTATGCTTTTCTACAAGTTTCTCGATACTTTCAACGTCAGACATGCCTTAATCTTTTACCCAATTGTTCTGGAATTCACAATCACGGTTCTCGGCATTCACACTGATATACGTATCCTCGATGTGGGTATCCATCCATTTACGAATAGCTTTAAATTGCTTTTCACGGAGAGCTAATTCCTGGATTTTCAGGTAATCCTTGGCAAAATCTGCCTCGTGCTCGTCATAGCGATTGGTCACTTGAAGGATCTTATATTTTGGAGGACCACCCCTGGGATCTGTTTCCAGGATAGGATTAGAAATTTCGTTATCCTTTAAATCCCTAACCTGGTTGTAGAGGGTAGGATCCATTTTGGTCAGTTCAAAACGCGAGTCAAAATTCATAGGATTCCTCAGCAGCCCGCCATCAAACTTGGTTTCCTTTTCATCTGAAAAATTAAGTGCTGCTTCGGCAAAGGTGTACTTGCCGTCCATGATATGCTGCCTGATAGTGTCCAGTTCTTTTTTAGCCGCTTCAATGGATTCCTGTGGAATTTCTGGCTGAACCAATATATGTCTCAGGTCCAGTTCCTGTCCGCGAATCTTCTCAATGTAAATGATGTGAAATCCAAAAACGGTTTCAAAAGGATCAGAGATCTCTCCTTCTCGCAAGCTGAAGGCGACGTCTTTGAATTCTTTCACAAAAGGGGTCTGCCGGGTCATACTATAAAATCCGCCTTTAGATTTAGATCCGGGATCCTGGGAGTAAAGGATCGCCTTAACACTAAAACTGGCGTCGTTATCTTCTACATCGGCCTTGATCTCGTTCAGCTTATCGATAACCTTCTGCTTTTCTTCCTCCGGGATCTCCGGCTCCTTGACGATCTGGGCAATTTCTAACTCGGCGCCAAAAACAGGTTTTTCGTCCTCAGGAATCCGGTTAAAGAATTGCCTTACTTCTTCCGGGGTCACCTGGATCTCTCCAATGATCTTCTGTTGCATCTTTTCAGACAACATCCTAAGCTTATTAATGTTAAAGAGCTCTTCTCTGAAACTCTCCACATCATCTTTATTATAAAATTCCAGGACTTTCTCCATAGACCCAACCTGGCTAACTAACTGCTGGATCTGCCTGTCTCCGGTAGCATTCACCTCATCGTCCGATACCAGTATACTATCCTGTACGGCCTGGTGGGCATAAAGCCGATCTTCCATCAATTTCCCCAATAGGCTACAATGGGTTATATCCTTCGTTGAGGCTCCTTGGTTCTCCAGGTCTATCAATGTTTTGGCAACATCAGAATCCAGGATCACATAATCCCCAACCACGGCAGCTATTCCATCCAGCTTTACCCTCTCTCTGGTCTTCAGGCTGTCTTTAAAAACAGTCCTGTCTGTTTCAAGAACAGGCGCTGGTGGTTCTATCTGGGTATCCCCGACCTGGTCTCTTTCTTGGGCCGATAGGATACCTCCCAGCATAAAAAACAGGGAGATTAACAGGGTATTAGTTCTTATGTTCATAGACTTCAAATTCTTTTTCTTTTGTCGCTTCATCAATTATCTCTGTTTCAAGGCGCCGCAGGTAATCCAATTTTCTCCGGTTCAGGAGCACGTGCCTGATCGTTGGTTTTATGTAAGAGAGCGGGGCGATCTCGTTTAAGGGAAGGATATCAAGAACCTTGCCCAAATATACCCCTGTAGAATCCTCCAGCTGAAAAAATTGTGATTTATTTAAGTACTTAGCCTCATTTTCAGCATTAATAGGCGGAATTTCCTGGATCACCCTGGAAACAGGAACCCAGAGGGAATCATTAAAATTGAGTTTTTTGAATTGCACCCCTACCGAGTCAAGGTATTGCTTATCCTGCTCGTTAAAACGTTGAATCTTGCTGGTAACTTCATCCAGGTTCAGGAACTGCTTAGGTAATTCTGCATAACGCAGTTTGACGAGTTTTTCCTTTAAGCGGAAATTGTCCTTTTCATTTTCATAAAAGCTTTCCAATTGCTCCTGCGAGATCGTGGTGTCCCCCTTTTGCTCTACTAGGGCCTCCTTATAAGCCCTGGTATACAAGTCCGTACGGTAATTAGCTACGAGCAGGTCGAATTTTTCCAGTTCCTCTTCTGTCAGGTTGATTCTCGCCTTGGACAGTAGCAGTTGCTTGGTTGCCCAGTCATTGATATAATTAGAAACGTAGGATGCGCTGTCCTGTGGACTCATATCGTCGCTAAGGAGCATCTGTAGGTCGTCCAGGTAGAGGTAATTCTCCCCTACCCTGGCAATAGGTTCTTTCTTAGGATCTTCCCTCCAAAGACCTTGACAAGATACTAAACCCAGTGATAATAAAACGAGACCCGCAAGCAAATGCGATCGGCCTACTAATTTCTTTATGACAAGCATTGGGCAAAAATAAGAATTAGCAGAAGGTGGGCAAGCAATCCAAATACTGATTAACACTTTTTTAAACGCGTATAGCTCCTAATTTCTTATTTTAGATCAGATTCAAACAACCGCATGAAATACACCACCGAAATTGTCATAGATCTTCCCAGGGAAAAAGTGATTGGTATCCTGGACAATATCGATAACCTGAAGCATTGGCAGAAAGGTCTGATCTCTGCTCATACTATTTCCGGTGAACCCGGGCAGGAAGGCAGCAAGATGGAACTACACTATAAAATGGGGAAAAGAGAGCTGGTACTGATAGAGACTATTCTGACCAGGGATTTTCCCGAGGCATTTCACGCCACTTACGACACCAAAGGCGTGCATAATTTTCAGAAAAACTACTTTAAAAAGGAAGGCGATAATCAAACACGGTGGATCTCAGAGACCAAATTCGAATTTTCAGGTTATTTTATGAAGCTGATGGCATTCCTGATGCCGGGCGCTTTTAAAAAACAATCCCTGCAATATATGCAGGACTTTAAAGCATTTGCCGAGGAGGGAAAATCTGTTAAGGACAGCAAATAAATCCAAACCACACCTTATGGAACAACAAATTAAACTGATCTGGGATTTCCGGGGACCGGATGCTTTGCCGGTGGCCCGGCATCATCACAAGCATTTACAGGAGTACATGGTAAACGAAGGGCTCTCCCCCCAGGTGGCCGGCCACAAGGAACTGGGACCAGCACACAGCATAGCTTTTATGGTAGTTACGGCCAGTAAAATGCCAGAGGTACGCGATGCCCTGAAGCCCCACAGGGGTGAACTACACCAACCGTAGATCGATGAAAATGTCCATAAGAATAGCAGCTCTTCTGATGTCTTTGGTCTTCCTATGCTTGCATGCTTGCAAGGAAGAAACTGAAGTGATCAGGGACCCCCTCCTCCATGTATTATCTTCCGATAGACCTGAGATAGCCCGGGTAATGCAATCTCCCGTTAAGTTTGAAGTACAGGTCCTTTATACTCGCATTCAAAGAACCAAGAACAGCGTAGTGTTCGAAGAATATAATTACGCGGAAGATCCCCAGCGTTATTTTTACCCGGCCAGTACAGTTAAATTACCTATAGCAATCCTGGCCCTGGAAAAGCTTAATGAAATTGATTCATTGGATCGGAACACCAGGTTTTACATCGAGGGCGATACGGTTGAGACCACTTTTGCCCATGATATCTCTGCGATTTTTGCCATCAGTGATAACGCGGCCAATAACCGCTTATTAGAATTCCTGGGACAAGACGATATCAACAAAAGACTGCATTCCAAAGAAGTCGGGCCGGTCCGTATTGCCCACCGGCTGGGTCAGCATTCAGAATTCTTAGCTACAAAACCACTGATCCTGTACCTCAATGACAGTACCCTTACCCCTACCCGGTCTATTAACAACAGGGCAGCGGTTCCGTTAGAGCTCAACGGCATTGAAAAAGGCATGGCTTTCATAGAAGATGAATCCAGCCTTGGGGAACCATTCAGTTTTGCTTTAAAAAATTACTACCCACTAAGGACCCAGCACGAAGTTTTGAAACGAATTATATTTCCCGAGGCATTCAGCCGGGGCCAGCAATTCTCTATCACCAGCGAGCAACGGGAATTCCTGCTACGGTCCATGAAGAGCCTGCCCAGGGAAGCCGGGCACGACCCGTCTAAATTCCCCGATGCCTACGGCAAGTTCTTCATTTATGGAGACAGTAAAAAGCCTATTCCCGGTAATATCGAGATCTTTAACAAAGTTGGGTTTGCCTATGGGACCCTTACCGATTGTGCTTATATCCGGGATGTGGAAAACGATATCGAATTCCTGCTCACAGCTACCATCCTGGTCAATGAGAATGGCATTTTCAACGATGACCAATACGAATACGAGGAAATAGGAATCCCATTCCTCGCTGCCCTGGGACGTGGTATTTATGAATTTGAACAACAACAAAAAGAGCAATCATGAAGACAGTACTTTCTTTTGAGCGGTTTGTAAAAAAGATTTACCTCAAGGCGCCCCTGGAACGCATATATCACCTCTGGGCAACCGAGCAGGGAATCACTTCCTGGTTTTTGCGCTCCGCTGTATATACTGATAGCGCAGGTCGCAAACGTGAGCCAGATGAACAGCTAAAAGCCGGAGACACCTACCGCTGGCAATGGCATAACTGGGATGGGGAAGAAAAAGGCGGCATCCTCTCGGCCAATGGTAAGGACCAAATGGAACTCAGCTTTGCTGACAGCAAAGTATCCTTGCGTTTAGAGGAAAAAGAAGATGCTGTACTTTTGATTCTGGAACAATATGAAATCCCTACCGATGAAGAAAGCAAGATGAATATCTACAACGGCTGTAGTAACGGGTGGACCTTTTGGCTGGCCAATTTAAAAGCGTTCGTGGAACATGGTATACTCTTGAACGAGACTTCTTTTGACCTTACTAAAGAACCTATGGCCGGGCATATCTATGTTAATATGTAACAATCTGCGAAAAGATGGGTTTAGACCCTATCAGGGGTAGTCAGATTACCGGGATTCTCTGTGATCCTATTTTACAGGAATCACTCTCATACCCTATTCCTTTAAAACTTACACCGCTGTCTCCGGAATCACTACGGGACTTCCATATAGATCAAAATCAGCCGCCTCATCAATAGTGATGTCGACAAATTCCCCGATCTTCAGGTAGTGCTTGTTAGCATCGACCAACACCTCGTTATCCACGTCGGGTGAATCATACTGTGTTCTTCCTACAAAGTAATTTCCTTCCTTACGGTCTATGATACACCTATAGGTCTCCCCTACACTCTGCTGGTTCAGTTCCCAGGAGATCTGGGACTGTATTTCCATGATCTCGTTAGCACGCTCCTGTTTCACTTCTTCAGGGACGTCGTCCTGCAACAGATAGGCATGGGTATTTTCCTCGTGGCTGTATGTAAAACAACCAAGTCTTTCAAAACGCATGTCTTTTACCCACTGCTTCAGTGTTTGGAAATCTTCTTCAGTCTCCCCGGGATAGCCGACAATTAATGTAGTCCTGATGGCCATTTCGGGCATAGCTTCGCGCATTTCCCTGAGTAATTTTGTCGTCTTTTCCTGGGTGGTTCCCCTCCGCATACTCTTTAGGATAGGGTCCGAGATATGTTGTAGCGGAATATCTAAGTATTTACAGATCTTAGGCTCGTTCTTCATCACCTCCAAAACATCCATTGGGAACCCCGTAGGGAACGCATAGTGCAGTCTTATCCACTCTATACCTTCTACCTTGACAAGCTCCTTTAATAAACCGGCCAATGCGCGTTTCTTATACAGGTCTAAACCGTAATAGGTAAGATCCTGTGCAATCAGGATCAGCTCTTTCACACCCTGGGCCGCTAAGGATGTCGCTTCGGTAACCAGGTCTTCTATAGGGGTACTACGATGCTTACCCCGCATTAAGGGAATAGCACAGAATGAGCAGGGACGGTCACAGCCCTCAGCGATCTTCAAATAGGCATAATTCTTCGGGGTAGTCAGTAGTCGCTCCCCGATCAGCTCGTGCTTATAATCAGCGCCTAAAGCTTTTAATAATAAAGGAAGGTCCCGGGTGCCGAAATACTCATCCACATCAGGAATCTCTTTCTGCAGGTCCGGTTTGTAACGCTCACTAAGGCAACCGGTCACAAAAACCTTATCTACCAATCCTTCTTCCTTTTTACGAACGTATTCCAATATTGTATTTACACTCTCTTCCTTGGCATTATCAATAAAACCACAGGTATTCACCACAACGATATTACCTTCCTGTTCGTGGGCAACATCTTTCTTATTGGCGCGCAACTGCCCCATTAACACCTCTGAATCGTAAACATTCTTGGAGCAACCGAGGGTAACAATATTGATCTTATTCTTCTTGAGTGACTTAGTTCGCATAGAATTATAAATGGGGTGCAAAAATACAACTTGGAATCGGAACCACCTTGTTTTTATAAAGAAATGCATTTCGGGCTAAAATACTGAATACTTGCCGCTTAGGTGCAGCTTCAGCTTTTAGAAGATATGGCTCAATGCCGCAGCTTTTCCCAATTCGCTATATTGGCCCGGTTCATACGCACAAACTCGTCTTTACCTTCTGCAGCTGCGAGTTCCATAGAGCGTTTAGCCGAAATAATAGCCTGGCTATATTTCCCCAATGCGGCTTGCACCAGTGATTTTACCCGGTAAAAATAGTAAGTATCGCCTCCCATCTCAATGGCATTCTCCAGGTACTGTAATGCGGTACTTAGATCTTTCTGTTGTTCTTGCAGGTAACGCCCGGCTTCATAATACGTCTGGGCCGTGGGATTCCCGCCCAAAGCAGCATCAATCTGCCTGAGCATACGGCTATGGGTGTCCGTTTTAATGGGGATGCTAACCCGGCTATGCTCCCAATGTAGCAGCATTTGCAGCCCATTATGCGAGATCTGGTCAAAAGTGATAAGGAAGTTTTCTTGTAATTCTGAAGTTTCTTCTACCGGCAAGGAAACACGGAATAGATCTTCCTCCGGTTTATAGTTGTCTCTTCCATCTCCCCAGTGCCCGATATTTTTATGAAATACGATCTCCCATTGCTCTTCCCTGGGGAACGCATAGATGGCATAAGTGCCCGCAGGAAGGCTGTGGCCCATGACCTGGAGATCCGAATCACATGAAAATTTTGTCGATTCATTAGCACCAACCCTCCAGATGCGATCGTAGGGAACCAGTTCGCCGAAGATTTTCCTGCCATGTACTGCCGGCCTGGAATAGCTTATTGTAATCTTTGAAAGTCCAAAGTGCTGCTCAATGACCGCCAGCGGGCTCGCTTTAGGATGTTCTAGCTGTGATAACCCTTTAAAGGAGCTGAGCGCAAACAACAAAAGCAGCAAATACTTCACGATTCCAATTTAAAGAAAGAATCTACGAACTCTAATTTATTAAATACCTGCAGGTCCTCTATACCTTCGCCTACACCGATATATTTTACCGGGATCCGGAACTGGTCAGAAATACCGATGACCACTCCCCCTTTAGCAGTTCCGTCCAATTTGGTCACTGCCAGGGAAGTTACGTCAGTAGCCTTGGTAAATTGTTTCGCCTGCTCAAAGGCATTTTGCCCGGTAGAACCATCCAGGACCAGCAATACTTCATGCGGTGCATCTCCTACCACTTTCTGCATTACCCGTTTCACTTTCCCGAGCTCGTTCATCAGGTTTACTTTATTGTGCAACCGGCCGGCGGTATCGATCAATACCACATCAGCACCTTGGGATACTGCGGCACTGAGCGTATCAAAAGCAACCGAAGCAGGATCGCTGCCCATTTTTTGCTTGATCAAGGGCACCGAAACTCGGTCTGCCCAGATTTGCAGCTGGTCAATAGCAGCAGCACGGAATGTATCGGCGGCCCCTAAAACCACCTTCATGCCTTGGTTCTTAAATTGATGTGCCAATTTTCCGATAGTCGTAGTTTTACCAACCCCATTAACACCAACCACCATGATCACATAAGGTTTCTTATCGGTAGAAAGGCTGAAGTCTGTAGCTTCACCGCTTTGGGTCTCGGAAAGTAGGGCAGCTATCTCTTCCCTGAGGATAGCATTCAGTTCCTCGACACCCATATATTTATCCCGGGCTACCCTTTCTTCTATCCGATCGATGATCTTGAGGGTTGTGGATACCCCTACATCGGAACTGACCAATACTTCCTCCAGGTTATCCAGCACTTCATCATCAACTTTAGACTTTCCTGCAACAGCTTTACTGAGTTTAGAAAAGAAAGTGGTTTTAGACTTTTCAAGTCCTTTATCCAGGGTCTCTTTTTTTTCAGAAGAAAATATCTTTTTAAACAGGCTCATAGGCATCTAAATAAGGTAAAATCAAAGATATAAAAGTAATGGGAAAGCCCGTTGAGAATTAAAAACTAGTTAGGCACAATGACCTCTTTTTCCCTTAAAGCTTCACGGAATTCCTTCCCGGTAATTAAACATAAAAAAGCCGCTTCTTTCAAAGCGGCTTAGTAATTTGTATGTGAGACCTTTTATT
This sequence comes from Zeaxanthinibacter sp. PT1, assembly GCF_028464225.1. Classification (GTDB taxonomy): domain Bacteria; phylum Bacteroidota; class Bacteroidia; order Flavobacteriales; family Flavobacteriaceae; genus Zeaxanthinibacter. The sequence continues at coordinate 150,106 of NZ_JAQPCN010000003.1, read as the reverse complement.
TACCGGCTAACCATTCGTTAACCGCCTCAGGTGCCATCACAGATTCTACAAAAGTGTATGCTCCTGTCTTTGGAGACTTTACCATCTTGATCGCTTTGGTAAGTCTTTTTGAGCTTGTTTGTAAGGATGCTACTGTCTTCTTTGCCATGGCTTATTATTTTATCTCTTTATGGACTGTCATTTTCTTCAGGATCGGGTTGAACTTTTTAAGTTCCATACGATCCGGAGTGTTCTTCTTATTCTTGGTGGTGATGTAACGGGAAGTCCCCGGCATACCCGAAGTCTTATGTTCGGTACACTCTAATATCACTTGTACTCTGTTGCCTTTCTTTGCCATTGGATACTAAATTTTATAGGATTACTTAATCAACCCTTGCTGACGGGCCTCTTTCAAGACCGCAGAAATTCCTTTTTTGTTGATTGCCTTGAGCGCCCTGGCGGAAACCTTAAGCGTGATCCAACGATCCTCTTCCGGGATATAAAAACGCTTTTTAGAAAGGTTTACATCAAATCTTCTCCTGGTCTTGTTGATGGAAAAAGATACATTATTTCCAAACATCGCTCTCTTTCCTGTAAGTTCACAGACTTTTGACATGGCGCTACTTTTTACTTGATTTAAAACAGGCTGCAAATTTATAGCATTTTTACGGGACGCACAAAATTCTAAGTCAGAATTTTAAAATTTCTTTTTGAAGCATTTCAAATGCCTTATGCGCTGATTTTGTTATGATCCTGATTCGGTGGTTTCCCATACTGAATTTTTCGGCCGTAACCCCGTCCGGGCCCGCTATAGCAATATACACCGATCCGATCTCTGCATCGGAATCGCCCTTGGTAGGACCGGCATTTCCGGTAGTGGCTATGGCATAGTCTGTACCGAACACCTCCCTGGCCCGCTCCGCCATTGCCCTGGCCACTGCTTCACTGACCACAGAATGCTCTGCTATCAAGCTATCCGGAACGCCCAGTAGTTTAATTTTAATTTCTGTGGCATAACAGACAATACTCCCTTTAAAATGACTTGACGCGCCCGGGATAGCGGTGATCATCTCTGCAATACGCCCCCCGGTAAAGCTTTCGGCAGTAGAGAGGGTTTTTCCCATTTGTGTAAGCAACTTGGCCACGCCGTACTCTATGGTTTCGTCTTCCTCCTCCCCGTAAATGATATCCCCGATTAGATTTTTCAGTTCTTCCGTAGCTGTCGCTATAGCTTTCTCCAGGGGTTCCGGATCCGGGCCCTTTGCCGAAAGTCGGAGCCTGACCTTGCCTAAATTGGGCAGGTAAGCAAGTTTTAAAAAGGACGGGAGTGATGTTTCAAAGGCCTCTATCCGCTCGGCAATAGCACTTTCTCCCAGGCCATAGGTGATAATGGTCTTGTGCCTGATATAGGGCCGGTTGAAGCCCGACGCTATCCTCGGGATCACTTCTTCGGTCATCAGGTGTTTCATCTCGTAGGGGACACCGGGCAATGAAACAAAGACCGTATCATTTTTCTGCATCCACATCCCGGGAGCTGTCCCGAATGGATTTCTCAACACGGTAGCCTTACTAGGCAAATTAGCCTGTGCCCTGTTCATATCCGAGATAGGCGTGGTAGTGATGTATTTCTTAAAAAGGTACTCTACATGCTCCAGCACTTCCTGGTTTGGCTCCAAATGGTCATTCAGGTACTCGCACAAGGTGCGTTTAGTGATATCATCTTTGGTAGGACCCAGACCCCCGGTCATGATCACCACATGAGACCTGCCTTCGGCTTCATCCAGGGCCTTCAGGATATGCTCCTGATCGTCCTGCACCGAAGTGATCTGATAAACAGAAACCCCGATCTTGTTCAATTCCCCTGCAATGAATGCAGAATTCGTATCAGTGATCTGCCCGATCAGGATTTCATCCCCTATGGTGATGATTTCAGCCTGCATCAGATATGAAAATCCTTTTTAAGTTCAGAGATCACTTGCAGCACATCCGTTTTAAGGGTCGGAAATCTTTTTTCGATCTCATCCATGTTTGCTTCGTTCTTCCCCAGCGTCTCTATTTCAAGGGCCGTGGCTCGTGTCTGCTCCATTCCCAATAAGTCTACATTGGGTTTAATCTTATGTGCCATCTGGTACACCAGGTGATGATCACGGGAAGAAATACCCTGCTCCAGGGCCTCCAGGTCTACCGGGACCTCCTCGAGAAATACCGATATTACGGACAGGACGAAGTCTTCGTCCCCCTCAGCCATCTCGTTAATTTTATCTAAGTTGTATATCATTTATTTTATTTTGACAGAAAACATTTCTTCTCCTTCCAGAGTGCCGGAAAGGTAATCATTTGCACTAATCCGACCAACACCGGCAGGTGTTCCGGTAAATAGCACATCTCCTTTTTTTAGCATAAAGAAACGACTTACATAGGCAATCAGTTCATCGATCTTCCAAAGCATCATCCCGGTATTACCTTCCTGCACTGTTTCTCCGTTACGCTCTAACTTAAAATTAAGGTCCTGTAACTCCTTGAACTTGCTTTTAGACACCCATTTCCCGATCACTGCAGCCCCATCAAACCCTTTCGCCTTTTCCCAGGGAAGTCCCGCTGCTTTTAATTCCTTTTGCAGGTCCCTGGCGGTAAAATCGATTCCGAGGCCCACTTCGTCGTAATATTTATGGGCAAATTTCTCCTGTATGTGTTTGCCTACCTTTTTAATCTTGACGAGTACCTCCACTTCGTAGTGCACATCCTCGGAAAAATCAGGAATAAAGAAGGCTTGTTCCTTGGGCAGTACAGCAGAATCCGGTTTAATGAACACCACCGGTTCTGATGGGCGTTCATTGGAAAGTTCCGCAATATGATCGGCGTAATTGCGCCCTATACATATGATCTTCATCTGAGCTCTTCTGGACTATCAGCCCAACTTATTGTTAAGTTTACTTAATTTGATCTGGGTCAGCACTTTTTTGGTGTACAAAGGGAAGTCCGCATTCAGTATCCACCCAAAATATCCTGGTTCTTCTTCCAGAACATCATGTACTTTTTTACCCTTGTGCTTTCCAAAGGCAAAGATTTCCTCCCCGGATTCATCCCTTGCAATAAAGCCAGCAAAATCTACCAGTTCATTCCGCTTGGTAAATTCGGATAGCTTTTTGACGTTGTTTTCCAATTCCGGGTAGCGATCCAGTTGGGACATGAGTACCTCGCAGGTTGCCAATGTATCAGCTTCAGCGCTATGGGCTTCCGTCAGGTCTTTGTTACAATAAAATTTATAAGCCGCTTCTAGCGTTCTCTTCTCCATTTTATGGAAGATGGTCTGCACGTCGACGGAAACCGTGTTCTTCATATCAAAATCTACCTCTGCCCGCAGCATTTCCTCGGCCAGTAAAGGAATATCAAAGCGGTCCGAATTGTAGCCTGCAAGGTCACAATCCTTGATCATCTGGTAAACATCCCTGGATATTTCCTTAAACGTGGGTGAATTGGCAACTTTTTCATCTGTAATACCATGGATTGCGGCAGATTCCGCAGGTATGGGCATTTCCGGGTTTACCAACCAGGTCTTGCTCTCCCGGTTACCATTCGGGTATAATTTTAAAATAGAGATTTCTACAATACGGTCTTTAGCCACATTGGTACCCGTGGTCTCCAGGTCAAAAAAACATATTGGTCTGCTGAGTTGTAACTCCATCCTTTAAGGTTTGTACAAAGATAGTTTTTAAGGCAGGAATCACCTCGCCAAAGATTCAAATATTCGTTAAACTATTGCTTCTGCCGGGTAGGTTCCCTCGCCGGAATTTTTTGTCAGTTTGTAAAAAAAAGAGCCGCGTTCTCAACGCGGCTCCTCAAATTGGTATTTTATATTTCCCGGTCCGGATCCCAATCCTCCAGGAAGTCGGCTATGGTCTTTATAAACATGCCTCCCAATGCTCCGTTAACCACGCGGTGATCGTAACTATGCGAAAGGAACATCTTATGCCTGATTCCGATAAAGTCACCATCCTCGGTCTCTATGACCGCCGGAACCTTCCTGATAGCCCCCAGTGCCAGTATCCCTACCTGTGGCTGGTTAATGATCGGAGTGCCAAACACACTGCCAAAGGTACCTACATTTGTCACGGTATAGGTTCCGTCCTTTATCTCATCCGGTTTCAGGTTATTGGTTCTAGACCTGTTTGCAAGATCATTAACCACCTTCGCCATACCTACCAGGTTCAGCTGGTCTGCATTCTTAATCACCGGAACAATCAGGTTACCATCGGGCAAGGCCGCTGCCATCCCAATATTGATGTTCTTCTTTTTGATCACGGAGTCACCATCCAATGAAATATTGATCATGGGGTGTTTTTTCAGGGCTTTTGCCACAGCTTCGATGAAGATAGGCGTAAAAGTAAGCTTCTCCCCTTCGCGTTTCTCAAATGATACTTTGTGTTTATTCCTCCACTGCACCACTTTGGTAACATCTACTTCTATAAAACTCTGAACATGGGCAGAGGTAGATACGCTATTAGCCATATGCTGCGCGATCAGTTTCCCCATCCTGCTCATTGGTATCACTTCATCACCGGCCTGGGCCTTCACCGGCGCAGCCTGTGCTGCGGCTGGTGATGCTTCTTTCCGTGCTGCGGGTGCCGGAGCTGCCTGGGCTTGTTCCCCCTGTGCTTTAGCGGGCTTCCCGGGCTGCCTGTTTTCAATATAAGAAAGGATGTCATTCTTAGTCACCCTCCCTTCTTTACCACTACCAGTGATCTGGTCCAGCTCCGCCAAGCTGATCCCTTCTTCTTTGGCTATATTTTTCACCAGGGGTGAATAAAACCGATCGCTATCGCCATAATCAGGCGCTGCGGTACTTACCGATTCCCGGGTGGTTTTGATCTCCTCCTCAATAGCCTCTGCCTCCTCAGGGGCAGATTCGGTTGCTTCTGCTTTCTCCTGCCCATTAGATTCAGCGGCTTCTCCTTCTACCTCAATGATCGCGACGGTCTGGCCTACTTTGATCACATCGTCAATTTCAAATAGTTTTTCCTTGAGAATACCCTCTACTTCACTGGGTACTTCAGAATCTACCTTGTCCGTGGCGATTTCAAAAACAGCCTCATCCATGTCGATGGTATCTCCTACTTCCTTAAGCCAAGAAGTTAAGGTTGCTTCTGCAACACTTTCACCCATCTGCGGTAACTTTAATTCGAATTTTGACATATTGTTAGTTCAGGTACAGTTTTTAAATTAATTTTTGCAAAAATAATAAAAAATCAAGGCTATTCTTGGAATTCCTTAATCCTGCTCATTTTTCTAGCCCGACTTCAGTGAACCCTCAAACGGAATCCGGTTCAGGATACTCCGCCCCAGAGTCACCTCATCGGCATATTCCAATTCGTCGCCTACGGCTATCCCGCGGGCAATCGTCGACATTTTTACCTCCAACCCTTCTAATTGCTTGTACATATAAAAATTGGTGGTGTCCCCTTCCATGGTAGAACTTAAGGCAAAGATCAATTCGGTAATTTCTCCCTGTTTAACCTTTTCCACGAGAGACTGGATGGTAAGATCCTGTGGTCCTACTCCCTCCATAGGAGATATCTTGCCCCCCAGCACATGGTACAGTCCTTTGTATTGAGAAGTATTTTCTATGGCCATGACATCACGGATATCCTCTACCACGCATACCAGTTCTTTTTCACGCTTTGGACTAGCACAGATCTCGCACAAGGCAACATCAGAAATATTGTGACAATTACGACAGAATTTCACTTCTTCCTTCAGCGAGTTCAGTGCAGCGGTCAGCTGCCTGGTCTGACTCTCGGGTTGCTTCAGCAGGTGCAGCACAAGTCTTAAGGCTGTACGCTTACCAATACCAGGCAATTGGGACATTTCCCGCACTGCGTTTTCCAGTAATTTGGACGAAAATTCCATAAAAGCAAAATTACATAATGTTTTAAGTTTTCGTACTTTGCGTCCGAAATTAATTTCCATGACCGCTTCGCATATCCTGCTGTTAATAGGCGCATATTTCCTTCTTTTATTACTGATATCCTATTTCACCGGGAAGAATGATTCTAACGAGGATTTCTTTAAGGCCGGCAAACAATCGCCTTGGTATATCGTGGCTTTCGGGATGATAGGAGCGTCCCTATCCGGAGTCACCTTCATCTCTGTACCCGGGTGGGTACAAAGCTCGGAATTCAGCTATATGCAGGTTGTCCTGGGATACCTTGCGGGTTACTTCGTGGTGGCCTATATCCTATTGCCCCTTTATTACCGACTCAATGTAACTTCTATCTACGAATACCTGGAACAGCGTTTTGGGTTTTACAGTTATAAGGTTGGCGCCCTTTCCTTTTTTATATCCCGCGTACTGGGAGCTGCTTTCAGGCTATTCCTGGTAGCCATCGTTCTGCAACAGTTTGTCTTTGATGCTTTTGGATTTCCATTTGAACTTACCGTGGTATTCTCTGTAGCCCTGATATGGATCTATACTTTCAGGGGAGGGATTAAGACCATTGTCTGGACCGATACCCTGCAAACCCTGTTTATGCTGGTATCTGTAGGCTTGTCTATCTACTTCATCCTGGATAAACTGGACTGGAGTTTTGGACAATTCCTGGGATCTTCAGAATTACAGGATTACAGCCAGGTCTTTTTTACAGATAGCCTGATGGATCGGAATAACCTGCTGAAATCATTCCTGGGTGGAGCTTTTATAACAATTTGCATGACAGGCCTGGACCAGGATATGATGCAGAAAAATCTCACCTGCAGGAACCTGGGGGAGGCACAGACCAACATGGTTACCTTCAGTATCGTCCTCGTGGCTGTAAATCTGATGTTCCTGCTCTTAGGGGCATTGCTTTTTATTTATTCGGCTAAATTCGGGATAGGTCTTCCACTTATGGATGGCACTCCTAAAGCAGACCTTCTTTTCCCGGAGATCGCCCTGAACAGCGGCTTAGGAATAGTCGTAGCCATTACTTTTATGCTTGGGTTAATTGCCGCTGCATATAGCAGCGCAGACAGCGCCCTGACCTCATTAACCACCTCTTACTGTGTTGATTTCCTGGGAATTCAGAAGAAAGCTGAGACGAAGCGCAAGCGCATCCGCAAAACCACCCACCTTGGAATGAGCATATTGCTGATCGCCGTTGTTATCCTCTTTAAATATGTCTTGGATCGAAACGTGATTGATGGTCTTCTCACCGTGGCCACCTATACCTACGGCCCATTATTGGGCTTATTTACCTTCGGCATCTTTACGCGTCATGCCATTAAAGACCGTTATGTCTGGGTCGTGGCTCTGGTGTCGGTATTGCTCATCATGGGAATTGCCAATATCCCCGCAGCACAACTTGGCGGCTATGTATTTGGCTATGAACTACTGCCGATCAATGGGTTGATCACATACCTGGGATTATATCTTATCAAGGATAAGGAAAGTACATCAATACTGGGACATAGATAACAGCACCAGGGTACAAGCCACTTCTACTTCTATACCACTTTGCTTTAGTACGCGGTAAAATTCCGGGTTCTCTGTCCCTGGGTTAAAAATGACCCTTTCCGGGTTTAGGCCTACTATATCCTCGTAATAGGCTTGCTGCCGGGTGGGATTCATATAGAGGGTGACCGTATGCGTCCCGGAAATACCATCCAGGCTGGTCTGTATAGGAACCCCGGCTACAGTACCCTCGCGCAATCCAAAGGCAGATACTTTTATCCCTTTCTCCACAAGCCTGCGGATGGCAATATTACTATACCTGGCCGGCTTGGTAGAAGCCCCGAAAACAAGTGTATTCTTCTGATCCATCATTCTCTGTTAAAGTGTGTTAAGTGTTGCAACGATTTCAACCATATCGCGTCTAATATATTAAGGTTAACCTATTTCGTCAGGGCAGTCATATTTTTGATAGTTAATGGTTAGTGTTTAGTGTGACAGCCTGATGGAAGAAACCCCGGTGGAAACATCGGGGTTTTATTTTTTAAACAGGTTCTTTATCAACTTTCTTTTTTCCTTTTTCCCGATATCATCCGTCTGTATCACCGTAATACCCATGAATACAAGAGCTTAAGTCCAATAAATTTATACCCGGGGATGTAACAAAACTGAAGAACACGCGTCAATTAAGTATCATCAATCATCAATCAATCATCAGCGAACCTCATGAAAACACTACTAGGAACGATCTTCGCGATCGTATTATTCAACGCCGTCTATGGGGCCCCGACAGACCCCGTGGAAAAGATTGGCACTGTCAGTGGAACAGTGGTAGACGCCGCAACCGGCGAGCCCATTCCTTATGCTGCAGTCGTTATTAAATCCATACCGGAGCAGGCTACGGTTACCGGTGGAATTACCCAGGAAGACGGTACTTTTATGATCAATAACCTTCCTGAAGGGGAATTCTCTATACATATTCAATTTATCGGGTACACGACTTACACCGACCAGGTCCGGATCAGTCGGTCTGAACGAAATAAGGATCTCGGCCTGATCCGACTGGAAGAATATGCGGAAGAACTCTCCGGCGTAGATGTGGTCGCAGAACGCTCAACCATTGAACAGCGTATAGACCGCAAAGTGGTCAATGTCGGGAAAGACCTTACCACTGCTGGAGCGACAGCCTCAGACATCATGAACAATATTCCGTCGGTAAACCTGGACCAGCAGACCGGAGAGCTCACATTGCGGGGTAACTCTAATGTACGGGTCATGGTTGATGGCAAACTATCCAATGTGCCTGTGGCCCAATTACTTCGGCAGATTCCCTCTACATCGATCAAGTCTATTGAATTGATCACCAACCCATCGGCAAAATACAACCCCGAGGGCATGAGTGGCATTATCAATATAGTGTTGCACAAGAACGTCAACATCGGTTTTAACGGCAACTTCAGTACGGGTCTAACGGTTGGGATAGAGGCTAAATTCAATAGCTCTCTGGACCTGAATTACCGGAATGGGAAAGTAAACCTCTACGGCAGCTACGGTACCAATATCGGGAAATATGTGAATAATGGCTTTGTCCTTCGCGAAGAAGAACGGTTGTTACAGGACTTTGATTTTCTAAACAATAACAAATCACACCTTTATAAGATAGGTATGGACTTTTACATGGATGACCATCATACCATCTCCTTCTTTACCAACCAGAATACCTTTGACGGCAAAGGGCTAGGCATTACGGAAATAACCGTAGAGAACAATCCGGGCCTACGTAACCGGCAGGATTTCCTGAATCGAAACGATAACAATAGTGCTCAATATAACTTTGATTACAAATGGGATTTTAACGACGAAGGTCATAACCTGGAACTGGAAGCCGACTATAATCGCTTCAAAGATGACGAAGATGCTATTTTCCAATTCAGCGGCAATTCTTCGATTGCGGATTATGAAGATTTCGTCAACACGGATCGGACCCAAACCATTGTTAATCTAGATTATGTAAATCCACTGGATTCTATTACCAAAATAGAGACCGGGCTGGAGCTCAGAAGTTTTGAAACCAATGTAGGATACCGATCTACCGGTCAGACTTTCAATTCAAGCGGGAACCTTGCACCAACTCCGGATACCGAGTTCACCTACGGCATGGATATCTACTCGGCCTATGTCACCTTTGGAAAAACTTACGAAAAATGGTCCTACCAGGCAGGTGTCAGGGTAGAAGATGTGACTGTAAAGGCCGATACCAACCAGGTCAGAGCATTTACGGACGAATACTTCCAGTTTTATCCTTCGGCATTCCTCACCTATTCCCCGGGTGAGAAAGACCAGTTACAGGCAAGTTACAGCCGCCGCGTGGACCGGCCCGGGCTCGGGCAGGTAAACCCCATCAGGGAATGGGCAACCCCGCTGATCTCAGGTTTTGGAAATCCTTCCTTGGAACCACAGTTCACAGATTCGTATGAAGTGAATTATACCCACAGGATGGAAAAAGGAAGTTTTACCACAGGGGTCTTCTACCGTAGTATACAGGACGAGATCAACAGGGCCGTATATGTAGACCGGCTAGACCTCACAAAACTTATCCTGACCTATGATAATTTCCAGAACACCTCAGCTTATGGTTTTGAACTCAGCACAAATTACAAGCCTTTAAAATGGTGGAGCATCAATGGCAGTTTTGACCTCTACAACCAGACCCAGCGCGGAATCACGGAGGTGTTGGATAATTCCGACCCCCCAATAACAGAAGATGATATACGCACAGAAGATGTGAATGTAGAGAACACCGCCTGGAACCTCAGGCTCAACCAGAGTTTCAGTGTTACCAAAAAATTGACCCTTCAACTCTTCGGCTTTTACCGGGGCCAAAACCAGAACCTGCAATTCCTGGTAGAACCCATGTATTTTATCAATACTGGGGCTCGCTATAGTTTTGCGGATGGAAAAGGGACCGTCAGCCTGAATTTTAATGACGTATTCAACACCATGAGATTTGCATTTGACGGGCAGCGACCCTATGCCCAGAACGGGCAGTTTAACTGGGAAAGCCAGAATGTATTCGCCGGACTTTCCTATCGTTTCGGGAGCGGAAAGAACAGGCAGAGCCAACGTAAGCAGCGAGATGACAATACGAAGCAAAGCAGCGGAGGCATCCTTTAAGCTGGTCTGAAGAATAAATAAGAAACCCTGTTCGATTAGAACAGGGTTCTCAGTATAAGTTAATTTTAAGTTACCACCTGATAATGGCGCTTCCCCAGGTAAACCCACTACCAAAGGCCGCCAGGACAACGAGGTCACCCTCCTTGATCTTTCCTTTCTCCCAGGCCTCGGTCAGCGCTATCGGGATGGAAGCTGCTGTGGTATTCCCGTATTTCATGATGTTATTAAATACCTGGTCATCACTCAAACCAAATTTCTTTTGTATAAACTGGGAAATCCTCAGGTTAGCCTGGTGAGGTACAAGCAGATCGATATCTTCTTTCTTGAGCCCATTTTTCTGCAAGCCTTCAACGATAACTTCACTGAAACGGACTACCGCATTCTTAAAGACAAACTGCCCATTCATATATGGGTAATACGACTCATCATTAGGATCATTCTCTTCAATAATGTCTGTCACCCATCGGCTACCCATGCCGGGAGCTAACAATGAAAGCTCTTCGGCATGCTGCCCTTCGGAATGCAAGTGCGTGGAAAGGATTCCTTTACTATTATCTTCTTCACGACTTATAACCGCAGCACCGGCACCGTCTCCAAAAATAACGGACACTCCCCTGCCCCTGGTGGTCATATCCAGTCCGTGCGAGTGCAATTCGGAACCGATCACCAGGACATTTTTGTACATCCCGGTTTTAACAAATTGGTCGGCTACGGATAATCCGTAGATAAAACCGGAACATTGGTTACGCACATCGATAGCTCCTACCGTAGGAAGACCGAGATCTCTCTGGACCAGGACACCCGGCCCAGGGAAATAATAATCAGGGCTCAGGGTTGCAAAAACTATGAAATCAATTTCATCTTTATTAATCCCGGCTCTCTCTATGGCGATCCGGGCGGCTTTTACTCCCATGCTGGTGGTGGTATCTTCACCTTTGACCACGTGTCTCCGTTCTTGTATACCGGTGCGTTCCTGTATCCAGGCATCATTGGTATCCATTAGTTTAGACAGGTCATCGTTAGTCACGACATTGTCTGGGACATAATATCCAAGTCCTTTTATCTTGCTGTTGTACATATTCAGTTTAGTTTTATCCGGAACGGCACTACCGTGAGCGGAGGGCGCAAATTTATCTAAAATAGACAAAAATCTATTGAAAACTAGCTGCTGTTACAAGAAGTTTAATCCATGTATTTCCTGAAGCGATCCACTTCTACCCTGGCCTTCAGGTCATAGAGCATATTATAAAGACCAAAGAAAGTTCTGTTGATATATAGAAAGTGTTTAGATCCGCGGTTAGAATTTAAATTCCTGATCTCGTCCCCCTTGGATAAACGCGTACTCAGGCTGGCAATTCGTTCCCAGAAGACCTCATCCCCAAAATCAAAATATGCTTCGTTAAAGGGAGAAGTAAATAAACTGAGCATTTCCTTGAATAGGCTCTTAAAGAATATACGTTCCTCCGAACTGTCAGAATCCATTAAGATCTCCAGTTCAAACAATTTTTCGGTAAATAGCTTATCATCTGCCAAGGTCTCTTTTTTGGCTAATTCAAAATAAGGCACATAGAAGGAACCCGGTATCTCCTTGACACATCCAAAATCTATGGCAATAAGCCTGCCCTGCTCGCTTACGAGGAAATTGCCGGGATGTGGGTCTGCATGCACCCTGCGTAACCCATGCATCTGGAACATATAGAAATCCCAGAGGGATTGTCCAATTTGCCGGGCTTCTTCCCGGTCAAAATCAGTCGATGTATATTCACTGAGGTGCTTTCCATGCATCCAATCCATGGTCAGTATCCGATCACTGGATAGTTCGGGGTAATATTGCGGAAAGTCTATACCCGGCAGAACCGCACAAGCTTCCGTGATCTCACGGCTCTGTTTCAGCTCCAGCATATAATTGGTTTCTTCCTCAAGTTTCTCTTCCACCTCCCCGAAATATTTATCGGTATCCTTACCCTCCAGGTTAAACATGCGGATAGCGATGGGTTTTACCAGGGCCAGGTCGCTCTTGATACTGGCAGCCACGCCAGGATATTGAATTTTTACTGCGAGCGACTTACCATCTTTCTGTGCCTTGTGCACCTGGCCAATGCTGGCTGCATTAATGGCAGAAGAATTAAAATCGTCAAAGAGGTCCTCGGGATATTTGCCAAAATACTTGAAGAAGGTCTTTCTCACAAGAGGAGCAGACAGAGGGGGTACCGAGAATTGCGCTAAAGAAAATTTCTCTACGTAAGCCCTGGGCAAGAGGTTCTTATCCATACTTAACATCTGTGCTACTTTTAAGGCACTGCCCTTCAGGCTTTTCAGCCCGTCATAGATATCTCCCGCATTATCCTGGTCCAGTTCATCCCTTCCAAGGTCTGGTTGAACCAATTTCTTGCCGTAATATTTTATGTAGTTTCCCCCGATCTTAGCCCCGGTTTTCACCAGCTTTCCGGCACGTTCAATTTTCCCGGTAGGGATTTTATCTAGTGTTTGCATATATGCTTTTAAGAGAGCGGTTAAGACATACGTTCCCCGTAAAGGAACTTGCCAAAATCAATTATACTGTCAAAGGGAGCGTTGTCAAAAAGTTCAAATACGGTGTTGACGGACTTTTCTATAGCCACGTCTGTTCTTTCAAAACCGGGAGAATTGTCATCCATCCAGAATTTTAACAGGAATAAGAATTGCACCCAGACACCTTCGGCAACAAACCCGGGGGATAACCTGGATATCTGATAACGTTTTTCTGAGTTGCTTTCTTCCACCAGCATTTTTCCAAACTCCCTTATATGCACCCTCAAACCAGAAAGTTGTTTCATGGTCTTGAGACGCTCCTTCTTCCCGTCAAGGGCCAGCAAGACATAACTCCTGTTCAGGCTTAACATTTCAAAGAAGGTATAGTAGAACGTCAGTAGTTTTTCGCGCTTGTCATAGGCATTATACTCCTTATTCTTCCTGAGCAACGCATCGGTCTTACTGAAAAAGGTATTCCATATTGCTTTTTCCAATCCTTGGAACGAACCAAAATGATTGTAAAATTCCTCCTCTTTGATCTGGTGTTCTTTACAAAACTTATAAACCGATACCGGGCTTTCACCCTGTTCAAGGACATGAGTCATATAATGTGAAATAATGGCATCCGGGGTGGTTTTTGCGCTGCTTGCCTTTGCTGTCATCTGAATATTTTTTGTTGAAGTAAAAATACAATATACTTGACATAATTGCTGTTAATTATATGCCAAAACAAAACGTGCCTTCCGGGGGGAAGACACGTTTATCTAAATAACCAAACCATTTAATTAAGCCTTACGCTGCTAGCCTTTTTGAGCTGTAGACTAACAACATAAATTATTAACCTCGATACAAATATATATTTTGTTTATCAATTATAATGTATATTTAAACATAAATAATTGTTAAACTTAATTCTAAGTGTCAGTTTGTCACTTTTTCAAGGGCTGGTACTTTTTTTGACATTCCTCTAGCGTACTAATAAAATTTAACGAATACAATGGCAACAGGTAAGATTAATGTATCGGTCGAGAACATATTTCCGCTGATCAAGAAATTTCTCTACAGCGATCACGAAATTTTCCTGAGGGAACTGATTTCCAACGCTACAGACGCTACCCTCAAACTTAAACACCTAACTACCATCGGCGAGGCCTCGGTAGAATACGGCAACCCGATGATCGAGGTCCGTATTGATAAGGAAGGTAAAAAGCTCCATATCCTGGACCAGGGTATCGGGATGACCGCGGACGAGGTTAAAAAATACATCAATGAAGTAGCCTTTTCCGGGGCCGAAGAGTTCCTGGACAAGTACAAGGATTCTGCCAAGGATTCCGGTATCATCGGGCATTTCGGACTTGGATTTTATTCCGCCTTTATGGTAGCATCAAAGGTTGAGATCATAACTAAGAGCTTTAAGGATGAACCTGCAGTTCACTGGGTATGCGACGGCTCCCCGGAATTCAGCATGGAAGAAGCAGAGCGAAATGAGCACGGGACAGAGATTATCCTGCACATCGCAGAAGACTCAACCGAATTCCTCGAAGAAGGTCGTATAGCCGAACTTCTAAGCAAGTACAATAAGTTTATGCCTATACCGATCAAATTCGGTACTCGCACAGAGACCCTACCAAAACCCGAAGGGGCTAAAGAAGAAGAGGAAGCTCCTACCAAAGAAGTTGATAACATTATCAATAACCCCGAACCGGCCTGGACAAAAAAACCGGTCGACCTGGAAGAAGGGGATTATAAAGAGTTCTACCGTGAGCTCTACCCTATGCAGTTTGAAGAACCGCTTTTCCATATACACCTTAATGTGGATTACCCTTTTAACTTAACAGGTATTCTGTATTTCCCTAAACTTACCAACGATCTGAACATTCAGAAAGACCGAATCCAATTATACCAGAACCAGGTCTTTGTTACGGATAATGTGGAAGGAATCGTTCCTGAATTCCTGACCATGCTTCGCGGTGTGATTGATTCGCCGGATATTCCACTGAATGTTTCCAGGTCTTACCTGCAGGCCGACGGCGCGGTTAAAAAGATCTCTTCTTATATTACCAGGAAGGTCGCGGATAAGCTTACTTCACTCTTCAAGGACAACAGGGAAGATTTTGAAAAGAAATGGAACGATATCAAAATCGTGATCGAATACGGGATGCTTTCCGAGGACAAGTTCTATGACAAAGCTGATAAATTTGCACTTTACCCTACGGTAGATGGGCAATATTTTACGCTGGAAGAACTGAAAGAGAAAATACAGGGGAAGCAAACCGATAAAGACGACAAATTAGTGGTGCTTTACGCTTCAGACAAAGAAGCACAGCACAGTTACATCAAAGCGGCTAAGGCAAAAGGATATGAAGTATTGCTGTTAGACTCTCCAATTGTCCCCCACCTCGTACAGAAGCTGGAGACTTCTAATGAAAAGCTTTCATTTGCGCGTGTCGATGCCGATCATGTTGACAACCTCATCAAAAAAGAAGATGCCCAGATCTCCAAGCTGTCTGATGAAGAAAAAGAGAAACTGAAATCAGCAATGGAAGAAGTTGTCACGGACAAGGGATATACTATACAGTTAGAGTCCATGGATTCTGATGCTGCACCCTTTGTCATTACAGAACCCGAATTCATGAGAAGGATGAAAGAGATGCAACAAACCGGTGGTGGCGGAATGTTCGGCATGGGTAATATGCCGGAAATGTACAACCTGGTGGTCAATACAAACCATCCACTGGTCAGTGACATCCTGAATACCAAGACAGCGAAGAAGCGCGAGCGGCTTATCAGCCAGTCATTAGACCTTGCGCGCCTGTCTAAAGGTTTATTGAAAGGAGAAGCCCTTACAGATTTTATCAACCGCAGTTATGATATGATCAAATAAGGTGAATTCCATATTTTTTAAAAAAGGTCGCCCTGCAAGGCGGCCTTTTTATATTTTTAGAAAATGAACTTTCCCTGGCACCTCTACCTGATGGCCGGCATGTTTATCATTGCCGGGATCATGCATTTTGTATTCCCTAAAACCTATCTCCGTATTATGCCCCGGTATTTACCTCGGGCTACCGCTTTAGTTTACCTGAGCGGACTGGCAGAGATCATACTCGGATTCGGCTTATGTTTTCCCGCTACGCTGAATTACGCGGTTTACGGTATCATTCTCATGCTCGCAATCTTTCTGTTGGTCCATATCCATATGCTGACGAGTAAGAAGGCTGCCGCAGGCTTTCCTAAATGGTTACTGCTGCTCCGCATTCCCCTGCAATTCCTTCTTATGTATTGGGCCTATACTTACCTGTTCATTTGATTATCTTTGGCTTATGAAAGTGCTCGCTACCAATATTGCAGAACCTGCTACCTTCTTCTGGGAGGGCAAAGAACATAAAACCGGGATCTATAAAATCCCGACCAAAGATCCCATTTACCTGGATACGGAAGCTGTGAGCGGAGATACCATTGGCAGCCCTAAAGTTCATGGGGGAGCATATAAAGCTTGCTACTTATTCAGTGCCGAAGAGTATGCGTTCTGGAAACCATTATATCCTTTGCTGAACTGGAACTGGGGAATGTTTGGTGAAAATCTTACAGTTTCCGGGATGAAAGAATCAGAAATACGTATTGGGGACCAGTACCGCGTAGGCGACTCCCTGGTTGAAGTAACCCAACCCAGGGAACCCTGCTTTAAACTCGGGTACCGCTTTAAGGACCAGGAAATCATAAATGCCTTTATTAACCGAAACAGACCCGGCACTTATGTTCGCGTTTTGGAGAAAGGTCTTGTACAGGCTGGGGATACCCTGAAATTGGAGCGAAGGTCCGGAAACCTTTTGACCGTTGAGCAATGTTACCGACTAATTTACGACAGGGACAAAAACAAAAAACACCTGCAGTGGGCGCTTAGCAATGAATCCCTGCCCCAGCGATTCCGTACAAACCTGGGTAGGGGGCAATAAAAAAGGGGCCTCCCGGCCCCTCCTTCCAAACTAAACTAAACTCAACTCAACTATTATTTGATGACAACATTTTCAGAAAATGTATCTCCTTCTACTGTGACAATCACCGTATAAAGATCATCGTAAGCCTTTTCAAAATTGATCGCTTTTTCCACAACCTGGGAGCTGTCTATCCGTTCAACGAAAAGTATCCTGTTATTACTGTCAATAACTTTGATCTCTACTTCTGCACTTTCCAGGTTCAATAGATTTACGTACAGTTTTTTCCCTTTTTTCCAGAAAAACGGTTTTACTTTTTCATCAACTGTAATAATACTCAGCTTATCGTTTTCCAATAGAAGGGAATAGGTCTTTAACTTGGACACATCTTCTACCCTTACATAATATGCCCCTTCTACAAGGTGGGTCATGTCAAACTTCTTAGCGTAGTGCTTTACATCCACTAATCTTTCAGAATACAATACTTTACCTGCATTATTGATGAAATCAATTTTTGTCTCGCCGGTGATCTCCTCTATCTGGAAATGCATTTTCTTCCCAACAGGAGCTAAAATGATCCCGGAATTCGCCATGACCAATGAAGGAATACTCAGTACTATAGCTGTAAAAATGTAGCAGATTCTTTTTAATGTTTTCATAATTTCTCTTTTTAGGTGAACAACTAATTCGATACAAACATACCGTCAATACCTCTCCAAAAACACCACCCTATTTGCCTATATATGTGCTATTTTAACAAGGAACCCCCCAAATTTGACCTCTCAGGTTAATATTGCATATATTTTGGGTAATTTTGCACAGAACCTATCAATGCTACCCTTGTAATTTTATAAGGGTATTGATAGTAGTAAAGAGATAATGAAGCAGAAGCCGGCATTTGAAGCAATAGTCCCTAATTTTGGGCACTCCTATACCTACCAGAAATTTGACGAGTCCAAGTTGAATAATAATACTGTCTGGCACTACCACCCGGAAATAGAATTGGTGTATGTGCAGGGAGGCTCCGGGAAAAGACAGATAGGTAGTCACATTTCCTATTATTCTGACGGAGATCTTATCCTTATAGGAAGTAATTTACCGCATTGCGGCTTTACGGATAAGCTGACGGGTAACGAGAGTGAAACCGTCATACAGATGAAACAGGATTTCCTGGGGAGCGATTTTTTCCAGATTCCCGAAATGAAGAACATACAGGCCCTGTTTGAACTCGCTAAAAGCGGGGTAGCGTTTAATGGTAGTACCAAATTAAAGATTGGACAGAAGATCGAAGTAATGGAATACCAGAACGATTTCCAGAGATTACTGTCTATCCTTAATATTCTCAACGAACTGGGAAGATCCAAAGAATATAAAGTGCTGAATGCCGAAGGTTTCTCCATGGAAACCGACATCCGGGACAATGATCGAATCAATACGGTTTTTAACCATGTAAAGAATCACTTCCAGGAAGACATCTCCCTGGAGGAGATGGCCGATATGGTGAGCATGACCATACCGTCTTTTTGCCGGTACTTTAAGAAGATCGCCAATAAAACCTTTGTACAGTTTGTGAATGAATACCGCTTGGTACACGCCTCTAAGCTATTAGCCGAAAAACCGATGAGCATCACCGAGGTCTGTTATGAATGTGGTTTTAATAATTTCTCGCACTTTAATAAATCTTTTAAGGCTTTCACCGGCCAGAACCCTTCAGAATACCGGAACCAGTTAAAACAGGTATTACAATCCTGATACTTTAGAACGGTACCCTTAAAACATAAAAAAATCGGCTTTTATCCAAACCGATTTTTTTATTACCCTGCTACTTGAAAACGGATACTACCTCTGGCAGGCGGGTAACTGCCAACATCCTAACACCCGGATTCTTATATTAATTTATTCAATTCTCGTGCCAGGATAAAAAAAAGTAGTTAAAAACCTCGGAGTATGGGATAAACAGTAACTTTTAACGCATTCAGCCTGCCTTCGCAGTAGCCTTTACCTTAGATCTATACTAACCAAAAATATCGTTCAGCACACTGGCTAAGCGAACTCCCCCTGTAAGTAATTGTTTTTCTACCAGGTCCCAGTACTTATAGCTGTACGAATAACCGAGCTTGTCCCCGCTTTCTGCCGTTCCATATACTTTCCGGGCTAATTCCTGTGATTCTTCAATCCATTGCAGCACATTGCCTTTCTGCATTGCCTTTCTTTCTTTCCTGGAGATCCTGGGAAGTGTATTGGACAATTCGGTATAGCTCATCCCGTAATCATCAATCAAATGGCTGTCCCAGACACGGTGCAGGTTACTTCCTTTACCAAACCACATGACCTGTATATCGTTTCCTCCTTTATCCTCCCCACGCCCGGCGTGCAGCGGCTGGTGCAGGTCACCCAGGAAATGCACAAGCATTTTTAAATAAAATACTTTTTCTTCTTTGGTACGGTTAGCGTCCTTTAGTACCTCTATGGATTTCTGTATCCCCATGACCAGGTCGCCTTCCGGAGCCGGAGTTACTTCAGAGTATTCTTTGTCAAAAGGGTAGTTGACGTAATGCCAAGGGGAATAAGCATCATATGCCCTGTCTGATTTTATCTCGTCTGCATAGGTAGATATTTCAGCCAGGCTTTGCCCGTCTAATAATTTATCAATGGCCTTGCGAGTCTTAGAACTGATAAGCTCCTGGGCAACCTCACCCACAACGCGATGGCCGGTTTTACCCCATACCAGCTCGTTGGCCATTGAAAATTGACCAACCAACAAAAGCAATAGAAGTAGTTTCTTCATAATCAAAATATTACAACTCAATAATCAGGTTAACAGTAAAGCCTGGCCCACAATTTTTTGGATTAAAAAGTACTAAAACGCCATTAAGAGAATGTCTGCAGTTATACTACTTTTGCCCCGTTGACAGGAAAAGGCTGCCAAAACTATGAAAAACATCCATAAACCCCAATGGCGAAAAATTAGTAAATATGCATTATGGGTATTTGTGGCCCTATCCGGCCTGTTTATAACCTTTATGTTAAGCATACATGCGGGGGCCTGGGGGCCCATCCCGTCAGAAAAGTCGCTCTCAGACCTTAGCTACCAAAAAGCTACGGAGGTATATTCTGCAGACAGCGTACTGATCGGAAAGTATTACCTTTTTGACAGGCAACCTGTCAGCTATGAGCAATTACCCGAACACCTTGTACATGCACTGGTCTCTATTGAAGACGAGCGATTCTACGAACATAAGGGCATCGATTATCCCAGCCTGATGCGCGTAGCACTAAAAACTGTCCTGCTGCAGGACGAATCGGCCGGTGGCGGAAGTACCTTAAGTCAACAGTTAGTCAAAAATTTATATCCCCGTGAGCACGGCAGTAAACTTGGATTGGTGGCAGATAAATTCAGGGAAATGATCATTGCCAGCAGACTGGAGTCCATTTACACCAAAAAGGAAATCCTGCAGCATTATCTTAATACGGTATCTTTTGGCGGCAACACTTTTGGCATTGAAAGTGCCGCCCTTAAATTTTACAATAAACCAGCCAGCGATCTGTCTATGGTAGAAGCAGCTACCCTGGTTGGGATGCTAAAAGCCACCTATGCATATAATCCAAGGCTTTTTCCCGAGCGCAGTATTACCAGGCGAAACCTAGTGCTCCTGGCTATGGCACGGAATGAACACATTGACAATTCCCAGCTAGACAGTTTACAGGGCCTTCCCCTATCCCTGGATTACCGGGAATACGACCACGACCAGGGGATTGCTCCTTATTTCAGGGAAGAAGTTCGCAAGCAACTTAAAAGATGGGCAGATAAAGAAAGAGAAAATGGGCAGGAGTACAATATCTACACCTCTGGTTTAAAGGTGTACACAACCCTTAATTTTAAAATGCAACAATTGGCCGAAGAAGCCATGACTGAACATATGAAAGGCCTGCAACAACAATTTGAGAAAAGTCATGGAAAGAATGCCCCCTGGGAGACTGATAAAACACTTATCCGGAAGGCAGTGCGCCAATCGCCGGCCTTCAGGAAATTAAGTGCATCGGGGCTTAGCGAAGAAGCCGTTATGGACTCCCTGTCAGTAAAAAGATCGATGACCCTCCCCAGTTGGAAAGGAGATACCACCTTGCTGATGAGCAGTATTGACAGTGTCCGATACCTGATGAAATATCTTAATGTGGGCTCGCTGGGAATAGATCCACAGAGCGGGGAAGTACTGACCTGGATCGGGGGGATTAATTATAAATATTTTAAGTACGATCATATTTCCCAAAGCGAAAGGCAGGTAGGCTCTACCTTTAAACCCATCGTCTATACTGCAGCCCTGGAAGCGGGAGTTGAACCCTGCAACTATTATTCGGCCAGGGAGGTTGCCTATGAAAACATGGAGGGTTGGTCTCCCGGGAATTCCGGCGACAAGGATGAAGCCTATCTCAATTATTCCATGGAGGAGGCGCTTAGTAATTCGGTGAATACCGTTGCCGTAAAAGTACTGGAAGATGCCGGGATTAACAGAACCCTGCAGCTCGCTAAAAAGATGGGGATCACTGCAGATTTACCTGCACAACCTTCCTTGGCTTTAGGTACCGGTGCGGTCAGTATTCCAGAATTGGCTGGCGCATACGCGAGTTACGTAAATGACGGCATCCCGGTAAAACCCTACCTCATAAAGAGAGTCACCAGTGGTAATGACTCCTTACTGATGGAACACCGGCAAGAGGATAGACCGGGCCCTGCTTATTCTGAACAGAACAGGCAGCTGATGATTGAAATGATGCAAGCCACGGTCAACCAGGGCACCGCAGCACGGATCAGGAGTACGTATGGCTTAAGGAACGACCTGGCAGGCAAAACCGGTACTACACAAAATAACAAGGATGCCTGGTTCGTGGCTATAAGCCCGGAATTGGTTCACGTCAGCTGGGTAGGCCTGGACCGACACGAGATCGGCTTCAGGAGCACCAGCCTCGGACAGGGGGCCAATGCCGCTCTTCCCCTGTTTGCCACCTTACTGCAGAAGATGAATAAAGAAAAGTCATTTAACCCTATTACAAGGGCAAGGTTTCAGCCCCCTTCCGGAGAAGTTGCACGCTTACTGGATTGTGAACCCGTGAAAAAAGACGGCTTCCTGAAACGGTTGTTTACCAACCCGGACAAAAAGAAAAAGAAGAAGTTTAAGTCCAAGGATTAAGATTAACGTATTTATCAAGTGGTATATATCTGTCTGGATCCTGGATATGGAAGCCCAGGTTTTTAGGGAATAAGCCGGTCACTGTTTAGCCATCTTATGACTGAATCGCACCTGCTTTTGGCAAAATTTTGTGATTTATTTAACGTCAGAGGGGTTAAATTTGGGGGCCACCTAACTAACTATTCAACTATGTTCAGACGTTTGTGCGTTTTCTTATCAATTTTCTTTTCCTTCCTCACCCATGCACAAACCACCGACAAAGAATTCACTGTAAAATATATTGACGGCTTTATAAAGGCCGATGGGATTCTAGATGAAGCTGCATGGGAAGAAGCTGATGTTGCGGGGGATTTTCAGCAATATTTCCCCACAGATACACTCAGAGCAGAACAACAGACCGAAATCCGGATGTTATACAATGGGACCACGCTCTATATCGGTATCAAGGCCAATGCACCCGGGAAAGACTATGTTATTCCTTCCCTGGAACGGGATTTCAGAGCCGGGGGAAATGATAATATCAGCCTCATCTTTGACACCTTCAATGATGGAACCAATGCCTTCCTCTTTGGCATCAACCCTTACGGAGTGAGAAGGGAAGCGCTCATCTCCGGTGGAGGTGCTGACCTAAGAGGTTTTAATACCTCCTGGGACGTTAAATGGCAGGCCGAGACCACCATATATGACGATTATTACAGCGCAGAGATAGCCATCCCACTTACATCCTTCAAATTCCGTGAAGGGGAGACTAAATGGCGATTCCAGAGTTACCGTTTTGACATGCAAAGCAACGAGCGTAGTGTTTGGGCAGAGATTCCCCAAAATCAACTCATTTTTAACCTCGCTTTTATGGGCGATATGAAATTTGAAAAACCACTGGGAAAATCGCGCACCCCATTGGCATTAATCCCATATATCAATATCCTGGCCGACAATGATTACGTCCTGGACAACAGTTCGGTCAACTTCAAGGTTGGTGGAGACGCCAAAGTTGCCATCGGTAACGGGATGAACCTGGATATAACCATTAACCCGGATTTCTCTAATGTGGAGGTGGATAATGTAGTTACCAACCTTACCCGCTTTGAGATCAACCTCCCGGAAAAACGACAATTCTTTATTGATAATAGTGACCTGTTTTCAGGTTATGGAGGCGGCAGGGATGCAAATCCTTTTTTTTCGCGTCGTATAGGGATTGCCAAAGATTCTACAGGGAACACCATACAGAACGATATACTCGGAGGGGTCCGGCTGAGCGGAAAACTTAACCAGGATTGGCGATTAGGATTTCTTAATATCCAGACTGCAGAAGATCCGGACAACGAAATTGCCTCTAACAATAATATGATGCTGGCGCTGCAGCGAAAAATGTTTTCCCGCTCTTTCGTCAGTATGTTCCTCATCAACCGCCAGTCTTTTGGCGACTACGATTTTTTAGAACGGGAAGATGACTACAATCGTGTGGTGGGGCTAGACTACAACCTGGCGTCTAAAGAAAACACCTGGACGGGTAAATTTTATGCCCACAAGTCGTTTCAGCCGGATGATGCGGAGGGAAATCTCTCCCTGGGCGCCAACCTGGAGTACAATAGCAGGAATTACCGATTTGTCACCGATCTGGTCAAGGTAGATGAAGATTTTCGTTCGGACCTGGGATTTATCAGGAGAACGGATATCCTGAAGGGTGCTGTAGCGGCTGAACGCTTATTCTGGCCCAGTGCAGGCCCTATAAACCGGCACAGTTTCAGGTTGTTCCCCATCGTTACCTGGAGACCGGGATTGGATTACCAGAGGACAGACCACGATATCATGGCCACATGGAGGGCCGAATTGAGAAACCAGTCCGATTTTGAAGCAGAATTCAGTAACCGCTATATCTTCCTGACAGATTCTTTTGATCCCACCGGATCTGAAGACGGCATTCCCTTACCGGGAAACCAGGGATACGAGTTCAATAGCTTTAAAATGGAATACCGCTCTAATAGGGCCAATATCGTCTCCTTTTCCATAGAACCGGAATACGGCGGCTTTTTTAACGGAACCCGGTTTTCCCTGGAAGGGGAAGTCAGCCTGAGGATACAACCGATTGCCTCCTTGCGGTTTGCCCTTAATTACGACAAGATACAGTTGCCGGACCCCTACCCAAGCGCCGACCTTTGGTTATTCTCACCTAAGGTAGATATCACCTTCAGTAAGAGCCTCTTTTGGTCTACCCTTATTCAGTACAGCAACCAGCAAGACAACCTGGGAATCAATTCTCGATTGCAATGGAGGTTTGCCCCGCTTTCTGATCTTTTCCTGGTCTACAATGACAATTATTTCATCAACCAGTTCAGCCCGCGGTACAGGTCTATCAACCTGAAGTTCACCTACTGGCTGAATATCTGATTTTCGCAAAATTAGCTGTCTTAGCTTTTTGTTTATATTTGGCCAAAATCATAACCACCCATGGAGCAACCCCTGATCACCAATGACAGTGTCGTCTTTGGATTATTAACCTTATGCCTGGGTTTTATATTTTATACCTCTTCAAGGCACACAGGATTCTGGAGTAAATTTTATTCGGTCGTTCCGGCTATCCTCATGTGTTACGTGCTGCCTGCGATATTAGCCAGTGCAGGAGTTATTTCTGATGAAACCTCCGGACTTTATTTTATGGCCAGCCGCTATCTTCTCCCCGCCGCACTGGTCCTCATGACCCTGAGTATAGATCTTAAAGCCATTGCAAACCTGGGGTCAAAAGCCCTGATCATGTTCTTTACAGGAACCGTAGGTATAATTATCGGAGGACCTATCGCCATTTTGATCGTATCCATATTCTCTCCTGAAACGGTAGGTGGGAACGATTTTGATGCAGTTTGGAGAGGACTTTCCACCATCGCGGGAAGCTGGATCGGTGGAGGTGCCAACCAGGCAGCCATGTTAGAGATCTTCAGGTATAACCCGTCTAAATACGGGGGGATGGTTTTAATAGATATTGTAGTCGCTAATATCTGGATGGCCGTACTCTTATTTGGTATTGGGCGTTCCGCGCGTATAGACCGATGGCTTAAAGCGGATACTTCGGCCATCACCGATCTTCGGAAAAAAGTAACCGCCTTTACGGAAAAAATCACCAGGGTTCCTACCCTGAACGACTATATGATCATGCTCTTCCTCGCCTTTACGGCAGTAGGCATTGCCCATTTTTTTGGCGATTCTATTAGCACCTACCTCGAAGCCAATGTAGCAGCTGTCGCTGATAAAAAAAGTTTCTTGTCCTTCCTGGGCAGTAACTTCTTCTGGATGGTCGTGATCGCAACCGCGATCGGGATTGGGCTGTCCTTTACTAAGGCCAAGAACTATGAAGGAGCGGGGGCCAGCAAATTAGGGGGTGTATTTATCTATATCCTGGTAGCCACCATAGGAATGAAAATGGATTTGGGAAAAGTATTGGAAAACCCGGGCCTTATCGCCATAGGTCTTATCTGGATCAGCATACATGCCGGTTTGCTGATACTGGTCGCTAAACTGATCAAAGCTCCTTATTTCTTTTTGGCTGTAGGCAGCCAGGCCAATGTTGGCGGTGCTGCATCTGCACCGGTAGTCGCGGCTGAATTTCATCCCTCCCTGACCTCGGTCGGGGTACTCCTGGCCGTATTCGGGTACGTGGTGGGAACGGGCGGGGCCCTGCTCTGCGCCTACCTTATGGAAATTGCCTCAAAAGTTTAATAACACGCAAACTTTAGTGATATTTGCCCAAAAATTTTTTAGATGAACAAACTTGCTTTGTGGTCCCTGTTGGCCCTACTGATCGTTGCCTGCGGTAAAGATCCTGAAAAGACCATGGTCGTTACCGGAAATGTTGCCGGCCTAAAGAAAGGTACCCTCTACCTACAGAAAATACAGGATTCAAGCCTGGTCGCCCTGGATTCCATGGAAATCTCCGGGGACGGTAAATTTACCTTTGAGACTAAGCTCGAAAGCCCGGAATTATTCTATCTCTACCTAGAGAAAGAAGATAGGAACGATTTCAATGACCGTATCTCATTCTTTGGAGAGGCCGGAACCATCACTGTTAATACGCAATGGAATGCATTCGAAGGCAAAGCAAAAATCAGTGGTTCAAAAACTCATGAAAAATTAGAGGAATACAGGAATAACATGTCCCGGTTTAATACCCGGAACCTGGAAA
Organism: Zeaxanthinibacter sp. PT1; assembly: GCF_028464225.1. Lineage (GTDB taxonomy): Bacteria > Bacteroidota > Bacteroidia > Flavobacteriales > Flavobacteriaceae > Zeaxanthinibacter. The sequence continues at coordinate 123,724 of NZ_JAQPCN010000003.1, read as the reverse complement.
TTTTACAGACAGCGTCTAAACCGGAGTACCGGGAAGATTCAACCGCTATGGATTCCCTGAACCAGTTAAATGAGAAGAATATCCTGAGAGGCTATTTGTACGCGCTAAACTTTGCGCTGAACAACAAGGATTCTGAAGTTGCTCCTTTTATAGCACTCACCGAGGTTCCCGACGCCAATAAGAAATACCTTGATTCTATATACGGTTCGTTAACCCCGGAGGTTGCTAATTCTAAATACGGTCGCGCCTTGTCAGAATACCTGCAGTCGCGACAGGAAGAAGAGTAATTTAAGAGGCCAGTTTGTTGACCTTAACCACCAACTTATTGGCCTTCTCTTCCAGTTCTTCGCGTACTTTTTTCAGGTGTGCCTTACGGTTCTCTACCTCTTTATCGTTCACCTTTGCGATCAGTTCGTCAAAGGTTTCAATTGCATCGTCAATAATTTTTGATCCCTCTTTGCTGTTCTGCTCTCCATTGGAGGCTTCCACGATGTATACGGCCTCTATGATTCCACCGAGTACGCTATTGATATCTTTCTTTAATTCGCGAATACTTGCCATTTTACTTTGATTTAGTTCTTGTTACTACCTTAAATTGTTACTTCGAGCAATTTTGCTTCTGCGGTTTCCAAGGTTACTCCTTGAATTGCAGCCGGTAAAAGTACGGTTTCTCCCCTTTTCAAGGTAGCACTTTCACTTTTATATATAACATTAGCCTCACCCTGTACGCACATGAGTATGGTAAAGGCTTCGCGCTTCTGTAAATCCAAGGAGAAATCACGGCTGAGGTCCAGGAAATTAGTTTTGAAATAGGGGGAATCTACCATGGTATTTACAGCGTCTTTCCGGTTGCTGTACGCTACCTTAAAATCGTCCTTCTTCTTATAATCGATGGCATCAAGGGCGAGTTCGGTATGTAATTCCCGGTAATTCCCATCCTTGTCCTTTCTTTTAAAATCATAAATCCTATAGGTAATGTCCGAGGTCTGCTGTATCTCGGCAAGCATTACCCCTGCACCTATGGCATGAACTTTCCCGGTATTGATAAAGAAGGTATCCCCTTCTTTTACCTGCTCGTAATTCAGCAGGTCCAGTAAGCGATCATTTTCCAGCTCCTGCTTATAGGTATCCTTATCCAGGTCCCTGTTAAAACCTACGATAAGATTCGCCCCCGGATCGGCATCCATGATATACCACATTTCTGTCTTCCCGAAAGACCCGTGTCTTTTACGGGCCAGCTCGTCGTTGGGGTGTAGCTGAACCGACAGGTCTTTCCGGGCATCGATAAATTTGATCAGGATCGGGAATTCCCGTCCAAATCGATTCACCACGCTAGTCCCTAATAGGGCTTCAGCTTCATCTGCTATGAGCCGGGTAAGCTTGGTTCCTTTATATTCCCCGTTAGAAACCACACTGACATCCCCGTCAACTGCGGAAAGTTCCCAGCTTTCACCGGTGTGATCATCCGTGATTGGCTTCCCGAGCACTTCTTTCAGTTTGGTACCGCCCCAGATCCTCTCTTTGAGAATAGGATCAAATTTCAATGGGTATAATTTCATTACAGCGTCGCTTTTAGTGCATCCAAAGCCTTCTGCATATGGTTAGATGCGTTCATACTATTATAAACCATGATCACTTTACCATCCGTATCCACTACGTAGGTTTCCCTTCCCGGTAAAAGATTCATCAAGTGCCCTTTAACCCGGAACATTTTACGAACTGTTCCATCGGAGTCGGATAATAACACGAAGGGAAGGTTGTGGCGCGCACCGAAACGTTTGTGAGTACTGCTGGAATCTGAACTGATACCGATGACTTCTGCTCCCAGGTCTGTAAAATCTTCATAACTGTCGCGGAATGCACAGGCTTCCTTTGTACAACCGGGGGTATTATCCTTTGGGTAAAAGAAAATAACTATAGGCTTACTCCCCTTTACGGTGTCTATATCAAATTGCTTTCCTTCCTGGTCTTCCAGGCTGAACGACGGTATTTCTTCTCCTACTTTTAATCCCATTTATCCTGAATAGGTTACAAAATTACGCGGGGTCTCATATAGTACCACTTCCAGCTCCTGCTCCTCCTTTAAATGTGGTTTTAGCTTATTCCAGATCACTACGGCGATATTTTCAGCCGTCGGAATAAGGTTTGCAAACTCGGGAACTTCCACGTTCAGGTTTTTATGATCAAAGGCTTCTTCCACTTCTGACTTAATAAGATCCTTAAGATCTTTAAGATCTATGACCATCCCCGTTTCCTGATCGATGGGACCGGTGACGCTGACAATCAATTCGTAATTATGCCCGTGAAAATTGGGATTGTTACACTTGCCAAATACAGCGTTGTTCTTTTCTTCGTTCCAATCCGGCCGGTAGAGCCTGTGTGCGGCATTAAAATGCGCAGCCCTGCTTACTTTCACTTTCATCGATTCTCGGTTTTTTGATTGAAATGCTCGTAGAACTTATCAAAGATAATCCGGAACCAGGCAGTATAAGCCTTCCCATTACGCTCCATATCTGTCTTGATGGCTTCGGGCGACATCCATTTCCAGGCCTCAACCTCATCGGGATTAATATTGGGTTCTCCTTCAAAGTAACCGATCATCACATGGTCAAATTCATGTTCTGTCAGACCATTATCAAATGGAGCTTTATAAACAAATGAAAATATCTCTGTAAGTTCGGTCTGGAAACCCATCTCTTCCTGTAACCTGCGTTTACCTGCATCCAGGTTGCCCTCCCCTAAACGTTGATGGCTGCAACAGGTATTGGTCCAAAGTAATGGCGAATGATATTTAGCTGCGGCTCTCTGCTGTAACATAATCTCGCCTTTGTCATTCAGTACAAAAACGGAAAAAGCTCGGTGCAATAAGGCCTTTTCGTGGGCTTCCATCTTAGGCATGGTCCCCAGTACCTCGTCTTCAGTATTTACGAGTATTACGCGTTCTTCTTTCTGTGTCATTACACAAAAATAAGACCTTTAAAGGATTAAGCAGTGGAGCTCCTATAGAAAAAAGAAATTCAAGGATAAATCAGAAGAATCGGGGTGATTTCAGGTTGTCGAGTGCTTTGATAAAATCATATCTCAATAAGACCTCGAAAGAACCATCATTAAAGACAGCTTGTCCTAATTCTGTGATCTCCCGGTCATAAGCCAACCCGATCAGGAATTCAGAAGAAATCTGGAATCCGACCATAGCACTCAGTGCGGCATCCCAGCGATAGGCAGCGCCCATAATCAATTTTTCATTGTACATGAAATTGGCTGAGACATCAATTTGTAAAGGTGCGCCAGACACTACTTTAGTCAGCAAGGTAGGCTTAAACTTCCAGAGCGGGTTCATGTCAAAAACATAGCCGGTGATGAAATAATAGTTGATCTCTTCCCGGGCCGTTGACAGGGAAGACGAATCAAAATGTGAAGTCTCTAATATCCTGGGTGCGGAAAGCCCCGCATAGAAATGCTCTGTATGGTAGTATACGCCTGCTCCTAAATTAGGAGAGAACTTATTCTGAATATCGGTCTGCAAAGTAGGATCCGGACCGCCCGGCTGACTATAATCCTGGTTCAGCTCTGAGAAACGCACATCCAGTAAATGCCCACTGGCTTTTAACCCAAAGCTGAGCCGTGCCTCATCAGAAGTCTTTACGGTATAAGAGAAATCAACGTCTACATAGGTTTCCGAAGTAGGGCCAATCTGGTCATTAATTACTGAAAGTCCTATCCCTACCCCGTTATATCCTAAAGGGGTATGAAAGTTAAAAGTCTGTGTTTTGGGGGCACCTTCCAAGCCTACCCATTGTGCCCTGTACAGAGCAGCAATACTCAATTGCCCCCTGGAACCGGTATAACCCGGGTTTACACTCACGGTATTATACATGTACTGTGTGTACTGCGCATCTTGCTGGGCCATGGAATTCAGGTGCAGACCCAGGAAAATGATCAAAAGCCATAAGCCCTGGAACTTGAATGAGTGATTGTGGTTGACTGACTTGCTCATGGTTTTACTTATTTAGGTAGATATACCCGGACATGGATTTCATGTTTCCTGCGGTCTCTTCGTATTCAAGGACGTAGAAATAGGTTCCTACCGGCAATTTATTATCCTGCTCCACGGTCACCCTTCCTTCAGAGGTACCATCAAAGACGTTACCCTGTGAATTGTAGGACTGAGTCACATATACAAGAACCCCCCAGCGGTTGTAAATATGTATGGTGTTATTCGGGTAGCGATCCAGACCATCAATTTTCAGGAAGTCGTGTACACCATCACCATTAGGGGTCACCACATTGTAGATCAGCACCTCTGCATAATTGGGTTCCAGGTAATCCGGGGTACCGTTTCCATCAGAATCATCGTTGGTAAAGTTTCCGTCGTTATTCACATCTTCCTTGGTGGTCAGGGTACCATCTCCGTCATCATCGATATCACGATAGTCAGATTCCCCGTCCCCATCCGTATTTGGAAGGTCTAGCAACGGATTGTCAATCTCATCATTGACATCTATATCAAGTGTAGATGCACCTTCATAACCATCATCAAGACCATCATTATCCTTATCGGAACCTATGTAGACTACATCCGGTACACCGTCACGATCAAAATCGTGAGCCTCTATGTAATCCGGCACCCCATCATTATCGGTATCATCGTCCAGGTAATCCGGGAGGTCATCATTATCCGTGTCAATCGGGAATATTCCGACCGCGTCTGATTCATAGGCATCATCCAGGCCGTTTTCGTTCTCATCAACTCCAGAAGGTGGAATATAAAGAGCGGTAGGTTGTGACTCCACGTTGTCCGGGATTCCGTCATCATCACTGTCAATGTCCAGGTAATCCGGCACTCCATCCCCGTCCGTATCCGTCGGGTTGGTAGTGGCATCATTGTCCCCGTCAAGATTCAGGTCCTCAAAACTATCCACGATACCATCGTTGTCGGCATCCAGGTCTACGCCCGGCTCAACCACGATAATAGTTACCGTGGCCGTACTACAGTGGCCCAGGGTATCACATATGGTATATTCAAAGCTGTCATTGCCCAGGTAATCCGGGTTTGGCGTATAGGTGTAATAATCGTCAAAGGCATATACTGGTGTACCGTTCGAGTTATGAACCAATGTCCCGTTCGTGGTATTGGTATTGCTGATAGTTCCACCGATAGGCAGGTCATTATCATTAAACAGTACGAAGATATCTATAGGCACATTCTGCTCCGTAGAACGGGCATCTACAATTGCATCCAGTACAGGGATCACTGTCACCGTTACCGTAGCCGTACTGCATTCTCCCGAGCTGTTACAAACCGTATAATCAAAGCTGTCAGGACCATTGTAATTCGGGTCCGGGACGTATGTCAGCAGATCATCGCCGGGAACATTCGGGGTGCCGTTAATGTCTATGACTACAGTACCATTAGCAGGATCTGTGGCAGTAAGGGTACCCGATGTCGGGATCTGGCTATCGTTATCATAGATAGGGACAATGAGACTGGTATCTTCATCCACCGAGACCACATCATCTTCAAGTATTGCCGATTGATCCATGCATACCACTGTAAAACTGGGCAGGGCCATAGTATTCCCCACTTTAGTGATAGACGCCGTATACTTAGTTACGGTCTGGGTCGCGATGACCAATGGCATGGTCTGGTCTCCCGGAAGTGGAGGATCCCAGCTTATGGTAGCTGACGGACTCACATTAGCCGTAATATCCAGGGTTACTTCGTTATTGGGTGAATTACAATTGGTCACAATAAAGTACCCGGTTGCATTTTTTCCACACAGCGTGCCATCATAGGTCGCAAAATAAATTCCCGGATCGGTGACTTCGTAAAAGAAATCGGTTCCCAGTACCGTAGCCGTATCGGAAGCTTCATACCATTTGTAATTAGCCTCGTCCCCCGCATTGGGTGCCTGCAGTAAAAACTGGGCATGAACAGCAGCGGAACCGATCAAGAAGATCACGGCCCCGAGTATTAATTTCCCATAAATGCTGCTGAATTTCAAACCCCGTTTTATTGTTTTAGGTATTATTTTACGACGAAGACCACGTTGATCAATGAATTATAATCTGCCGGCTGTCCGATGATATCATAAGACAGTACCCCGTTGGCATCAATACTCATATTGGCAAAAACTGCCGGGTCTGCATAAGTGACATAGTAATACAATTCTCCTGCGGCATAGGTAGGTACCGCAGCAGGAGCTCCTGTGCTGGCAACAGCAGGTGTAGCAAACTGGGCTGTATACTGTGCATAAAGATCCACGCTGAAACTTCCATTAGTTGAGGCATCTACAGCAATAGAAGGAGGATAAAAAATCCTTGCCGCTTTTGAGGTAATGGGCGCTATGGCCTGGATCACCTCTTCTACGTTGGTCTCCAGTGTAGGTGAAGCTACTTCCGCCTCATCCATGTCTATCGGAGTTCTTAACAGAACCTCGTCATCATACTGGTCATCGGTGTTGATGCTTGCCAGGTCTACCGTCTCGTTGCTGCCATTCTCTATCCCGATAGTCAGTACCGTACCTGCCAGGCCGGAGCCGCTGATGTTCTGGTCATCCGTACCGCTGTTGTCCAGGCTGGACAGGTCTACGGTAGTAGAACCGCCATTTTCGATATCGATCTGCAGGATATTGCTCGCATTGAGGCTTGCCCCTGTCAGGTTCTGGTCATCCGTCCCACCATTGTCGTTGATCCAGGAGTAGTTCCCGGCACCGTCCGTAGAGAGTACCTGTCCCCCGGCTCCACCCGCAGGCAGTTCGATCTCGTTGGTCGAGTCGTTATCGTTATCCGCGATCGATACGGTTCCTCCTCCATTAGACAGGGTAAGATCCGTTCCGGCACGGGAAATGGTCTGTAATTCATTCGCGGCATCGGCATCCGCATCGTCCACATTCAGGTTCAGGGTATTTCCATCTTCTATAGAAATGTTCCCCGCTGCACCGGTTGTAGACAAGGTCTGGTCATCCGTTCCACTGTTATCCAGGGCCGAAAGGTCTACCACGTGAGCAGGCTGGCCGTCGGCTTCAACTTCCAGGGTCAGCTGGTTAGTGACACCATTAAAGTTAAAGGTATCCACACCCTGGTCATCCGTATTGATGGTTGCCAGGTCTACGGTCTCGTTGGTACCGTTCTCGATACCAATTGTCAGTACCGTTCCGGCAAGACCGGAACCACTGATATTCTGATCATCAGACCCCCCATTATCATTGATCCAGGAGTAGTTCCCGGCACCGTCCGTGGATAATACCTGTCCTCCTACACCACCCGCAGGCAGTTCGATCTCGTTGGTCGAGTCGTTATCATTATCCGCGATCGATACGGTTCCCCCTCCATTAGAAAGAGTAACATCTGTACCGGCGCGTGAGATTGTCTGTAATTCGTTAGAAGCATCAGCATCGGCATCGTCCACTAAAGAGGCTAAACTGATTACCTCTGAAGTTCCATTCTCTATCCCTATGGTCAGGTTAGTACCTGTCAGGTTAGAACCACTGATGTTCTGATCGTCCGTTCCACTATTGTTAAATGGAGTCAGGTCTACACTATTCCCGTCAGCAATAGAGAGGGTGTTCCCGGCCAGGGATAAGGTCTGGTCATCCGTATCGGTATCGATACTGCTGATGTCGATAGTATTTCCGTTACTTATGCTCAGGTTATTCCCGGCAAGACTTAAGGTCTGTGAATCCGTACCTCCATTATCATTGATCCAGGAGTAATTCCCGGCACCGTCAGTAGACAATACCTGTCCTCCTGCTCCACCTGCAGGCAGTTCAATTTCATTGGTCGGGTCTGCATCGGCATCATTCACCAGAGAAGCTAAACTGATCACTTCAGAAGTCCCGTTCTCGATACCGATGGTCAGGTTAGTTCCCGTCAGGTTAGAACCACTGATATTCTGGTCGTCTGTATTAATTGTTGCCAGGTCTACAGTCTCGTTGGTACCGTTCTCGATACCGATAGTCAGTACCGTTCCGGCAAGACCTGATCCGCTGATGTTCTGGTCATCCGATCCGCCGTTGTCATTGATCCAGGAGTAATTCCCGGCACCGTCCGTAGACAATACCTGTCCTCCTGCCCCGCCTACCGGCAGTTCAATTTCGTTGGTCGGGTCGTTATCGTTATCTGCGATAGATACGGTTCCCCCTCCGTTAGAAAGGGTAACATCTGTACCGGCGCGGGAAATGGTCTGTAATTCATTCGCGGCATCGGCATCCGCATCGTCCACATTCAGGTTCAGGGTATTTCCATCTTCTATAGAAATGTTCCCCGCTGCACCGGTTGTAGACAAGGTCTGGTCATCCGTTCCACTGTTATCCAGGGCCGAAAGGTCTACCACGTGAGCAGGCTGGCCGTCGGCTTCAACTTCCAGGGTCAGCTGGTTAGTGACACCATTAAAGTTAAAGGTATCCACACCCTGGTCATCCGTATTGATGGTTGCCAGGTCTACGGTCTCATTGGTTCCGTTCTCGATACCAATAGTCAGTACTGTTCCTAATAATCCGGATCCGCTGATATTCTGGTCATCTGTTCCACTATTGTTAAATGGTGTCAGGTCTACGCTATTCCCGTCTGCAATAGAGAGGGTATTCCCAGCCAGGGATAAGGTCTGGTCATCGGTATCAGTATCAATAGTACTGATATCGATAGAATTTCCATTACTGATGCTCAGGTTGTTCCCGGCAAGGCTTAAGGTCTGCGAGTCCGTACCTCCATTATCATTGATCCAGGAGTAGTTCCCGGCACCGTCCGTAGACAATACCTGCCCTCCTGCTCCACCCGCAGGCAGTTCAATTTCGTTGGTCGAGTCGTTATCGTTATCCGCAATGGATACGGTTCCCCCTCCATTAGAAAGGGTAACATCTGTACCGGCACGCGAAATCGTCTGTAATTCGTTTGCAGCATCCGAATCGGCATCAATAGTATTGATCACCACATCAGAACCGTCATTGTTGGTAAAGGTATAAGTGCCGTCACCGTTATCCGTAACATCGGCCTTGCTGATCGTCTGTGCTGCACCACTCTCGTTGGTGTAGGTAAAGGTACCGTCAGTGTTATCCACGATATTGGTAACCGTTTCGGAAATGGTTACCGAAGCTACATTCAGGTACAATGCCCCGTCTGTTCCTGCTGCTATATCGTTATTAGCATCCGTACTGATAAGACTGGTAGAAAGTGTTCCTCCTCCATCGGTCAGCTGTACTGAACCGGCGTTCATACCCAGGCCGGTGTTAAATTCGTTTGTCGCATCCGCATCAGCATCGTCTACATTCAGGTTCAGAGTATTTCCATTCTCTATAGAAATATTCCCTGCTGCACCGCTGGTTGACAGGGTCTGGTCATCAGTATTGATTGTCGCCAGGTCTACAGTCTCATTGGCACCGTTCTCAATACCGATAGTCAGTACTGTTCCTAATAAACCGGATCCGCTGATATTCTGGTCGTCAGAGCTTGTGGAAACAATCTCGTCAATAGCAGCCTGTGTGTTCCCGGCCAATAAGCCGGATGTACTATTGTCATAAGTAACCTCGGCAGCGGTCTGGTCATCCGTTCCCCCGTTATCATTGATCCAGGAGTAGTTCCCGGCACCGTCCGTGGATAGTACCTGTCCACCTGCTCCACCCACAGGCAGTTCGATCTCGTTGGTCGAATCGTTATCGTTATCGGCAATAGAAATAGTTCCTCCGCCATCAGAAAGGGTAACATCTGTACCTGCCCTGGTAATGGTCTGGAATTCGTTGGTCGGGTCTGCATCGGCATCATCCACTAAAGAAGCTAAACTGATCACCTCTGAGGTTCCGTTCTCTATTCCTATGGTCAGGTCAGTTCCGGTCAGGTTAGAGCCACTGATATTCTGGTCATCCGTACCACTGTTATCCAGGCTGGAAAGGTCTACCGTAGTAGAAGTTCCATTCTCGATGTCGATTTGTAATATGTTACTGGCATTTAAGGTAGCAGCCGTCAGGTTCTGATCATCCGTACCTCCATTGTCGTTGATCCAGGAGTAATTCCCGGCACCGTCCGTGGATAATACCTGTCCTCCTGTTCCACCCGCTGGCAGTTCAATTTCGTTGGTCGGGTCGGCATCCGCATCATCCACCAGAGAAGCTAAACTGATCACTTCGGAAGTCCCGTTCTCAATCCCTATAGTCAGATTAGTTCCTGTCAGGTTAGAACCACTGATGTTCTGGTCGTCAGAGCTGGTCGAAACAATTTCATCTATAGCATCCTGGGTATTCCCAGCCAGCAAGCCGGAAGTAGTATTATCATAAGTAACCTCGGCTGCAGTCTGATCGTCCGTTCCTCCATTATCATTGATCCAGGAGTAGTTCCCCGCACCGTCCGTAGACAGTACTTGCCCTCCTGCCCCGCCCACCGGCAGTTCAATCTCATTGGTTGAATCGTTATCGTTATCCGCTATAGAAATAGTTCCTCCACCATCAGAAAGGGTAACATCAGTTCCCGCCCTGGAAATGGTCTGTAATTCGTTGGTAGTATCTGAATCGGCATCAACAGTATTGATCACTACATCAGAACCGTCATTGTTGGTAAAGGTGTAAGTACCGTCACCATTATCTGTAACATCGGCCTTGCTGATCGTCTGCGCTGCACCACTCTCGTTGGTATAGGTAAAGGTGCCGTCGGTGTTGTCCACAATATTGGTTACCGTTTCTGAAATAGTTACAGAAGCAACGTTAAGATACAGGGCACCATCAGTTCCTGATGTTATATCGTTGTTGGCATCAGCACTGATCAGGTTCACGGATTCTGTTCCGCCCCCATCAGTGATCTCCAAAGCACCTGCAGTAATTCCGGATCCTGTGTTAAATTCATTGGCAGGGTCTGCATCTGCATCGTCTACATTAAGATTTAAAGTGTTTCCATCTTCTATGGTAATGTTACCAGCTGCACCGGTAGTAGATATCTGCTGATCATCCGAGCTATTCGCCACGATCTCGTCAATGGCAGCCTGGGTATCGGCAGCCAGTAAGCCGGATGCCGTATTATCATAAGTGACCTCTGCGGCCGTCTGGTCATCTGTCCCGGGGTTATCCAGGCTGGACAGGTCTACAGAGGTAGAACCGCCGTTCTCAATATCAATGGTCAATAAATTACTTCCATCCAGGGTAGCAGCGGTCAGGTTCTGATCATCAGAACTTCCCGAAACTACTTCGTCAATGGCTGCCTGCACATCTGTTGCCAGGAGGCCGGAAGCAGTATTGTCATATGGGTTGCTCGCTGCATTGGTGTCAATATTGAGGAGCGTAGCACCAAAATTGGTAAAGGTGTAGGTCCCGTCAAAATTATCGATCATATCGGCCTTACGAACCATCTGCGCGGTACCATCCTCGTTGGTATAGGTAAAGGTCCCGTCCGCGTTATCCACCAGGGTAGTCAGGGTCTCCGTAAAAATGGTGACTGCTCCGTCTTCCGCGGTATAGGTAAAACTTCCGTCTCCATTATCTGTTAGGGTAGAAATAGAAGTATCGGTGATGGTGGTCACATTCCCGGCTGCATCCGTAAAGTTGTATGTCCCGTCCCCGTTATCCACTAAAGCAACGGTTCCCGCAGCAGCATTCACCTCGTCGATAGCCGCCTGTACATCGGTAGCGACAAGACCTGAAGTGGTATTGTCATAAGGATTGCTATTGGCATTGGTGTTGATAGACTGGGTCGCACCGGTCTCATCCGTATAAGTGTAAGTTCCATCTCCATTATCGACCAGGGTAGAAACCGAGGTATCTGTAATGGTGGTCACATTCCCGGCTGCATCCGTAAAGTCGTAAGTGCCGTTCCCATTATCCACTAAGGCCACAGTACCTGCAGCAGCATTTACCTCATCGATGGCCGCCTGTACATCGGTAGCCAGAAGTCCGGAAGCTGTATTATCATATGGGTTGGTGTTGGCCCTGGTATCCAGGAGCACATCAGATCCATCATTGTTGGTGAACTGGTAAGTTCCATCACCATTGTCCGTGATATCTGCCTTATTCACAGTTTGTGGCGTACCATCTTCATTGGTATAGGTGATAGTGCCGTTACCGTTGTCTACCAGGTTAGTAACCGTTTCCGCCATGGAAACCGAGGCTACATTCAGGTAAAGCGCCCCGTCTGTACCGGCTACAATATCGTTGTTGGCATCAGCACTTACCAAGTTGGCCGATACGGTTCCGCCACCATCAGTGACTTCAAGAGCTCCCGCAGTGGTTGCAATTCCCGTATTGAATTCGTTCGCAGGATCAGCATCCGCATCATCCACATTCAGAGTCAGGGAATTGCCACCTTCTATAGTAAGGTTACCCGCAGCTCCTGTAGTAGTAATAAGCTGGTCGTCAGTTCCGCTGTTATCCAGGCTGGAAAGATCTACTGTGGTAGAAGATCCATTTTCGATACCTATGGTCAATACATTTGCTCCATCCAGCGTAGCACCGGTCAGGTTCTGATCGTCTGTACTTCCTGCGGAAAGTTCATCGATAGCATCTTGGGTATTATTTGCTAATAATCCTGAAATGGAATTATCATATAAAATTCCAAATGCAGTAAAATCTAGAAGAACGTCCGAATTATCGTTATTGGTAAATGTTAAGGTTCCATTTCCATTATCAATTATATCAGCTTTCCAGATTGTGGTTTTAGGACCTTTTTCATTAGTATAGGTAAAACTTCCATTATTATTATCCACAAGATTGGTAATCGTTTCATTTTTGGCATCATCAACATTTAAATAGAGTGCTCCATCTGCTCCTACTTTAATATCATTTCTAGCTTCGGAACTTATTAAATTGGTTGAGAGCGTTCCTCCGCCATCAATTATTTCCAAGATACCCGCACTAATACCGGCAGCTGTATTATATTCATTGGTAGGATCAGCATCCGCATCATCCATGTTTATTGTAACAACCGCACCCACTTCATTAGTGTAGGAGAATGTCCCGTCCCCATTATCCACCAGGGTAGAAACCGAGGTATCAGAGATAGTGGTCACATTACCTGCGGCATCCGTAAAATCGTACGTGCCATCCCCGTTATCCACCAGGGCAACAGTCCCCGCGGCAGCGTTCACCTCGTCAATAGCCGCCTGTACATTGGTAGCCGCTAAACCGGAGATCGCGTTGTTATAGGGGTTGCTGGACGCGTTCGTGTCGATAGACTGAGTGGCTCCGCTCTCATCGGTATAAGTATAAGTTCCGTCCCCATTATTGACCAGGGTCGAAATAGAGGTATCAGTGATGGTAGTGACTGCACCGGAAGCATCAGTAAATTCGTAGGTTCCGTCACCATTATCCACTAAGGCTACCGTTCCCGCAGCAGCATTTACCTCATCGATGGCCGCCTGTACATTTGTAGCTGTTAAGCCTGAGAACAGATTATTATATGGGTTGCTAGAGGCGTTTGTATTGAGAATTTGGAAAGCCCCTGTCTCATCGGTATAGGTATACGTACCATTACCGTTATCGACCATAGTAGATATCGATGTATCTGTAATAGTAGTCACATTCCCGGCTGAATCCGTAAAGTCGTAAGTACCGTCCCCGTTGTCCACTAAGGCCACAGTGCCTGCAGCAGCGTTTACTTCGTCGATGGCCGACTGCACATTTGTTGCCAAAAGACCCGAAGCCGTATTGTCATAGGGGTTACTGATGGCATTGGTATTGATGTTCAGCGTCGTACCCCCAAAATTGGTAAAGGTATACGTGCCGTCAAAATTATCGATCATATCGGCTTTCCTCACCAGTTGAGGGGTGCCGTCCTCGTTGGTGTAGGTAAACGTACCGTCGTTGTTATCCACCAAAGTGGTAAGGCTTTCAGTAAATATGGTCACTGCACCATCTTCTGCCGTATACGTAAAACTTCCGTCCCCGTTATCCGCCAGGGTAGAGATCGAGGTATCGGTAATGGTAGTCACGTTGCCAGAAGCATCCGTGAAGTCATATGTTCCGTCTCCATTATCCACAAGGGCAACAGTACCTGCAGCAGCATTCACCTCGTCGATGGCCGACTGTACATTGGTCGCTGCCAGGCCGGAGATCGCGTTGTTATAAGGGTTGCTACTGGCATTAGTATCGATAGACTGGGTTGCCCCGGTCTCGTCGGTATAGGTATAGGTTCCGTCCCCATTGTTCACCAGGGTAGAAACCGAAGTATCAGAAATAGTGGTCACATTACCTGCGGCATCCGTGAAATCGTAAGTACCATCTCCATTATCCACCAGGGCAACAGTGCCCGCAGCAGCGTTCACCTCGTCAATAGCCGCTTGTACATTGGTGGCAGCCAGGCCGGAGATCGCGTTGTTATAAGGGTTGCTACTGGCATTAGTGTCGATAGACTGGGTTGCCCCGCTCTCATCGGTATAAGTATAAGTCCCGTCACCGTTATTCACTAAGGTAGAGATAGAGGTATCGGTTATTGTTGTAACTGTTCCCGAAGCATCGGTAAAATCGTAGGTTCCATCCCCATTGTCCACAAGGGCGACAGTACCCGCAGCTGCGTTCACCTCGTCGATGGCCGACTGCACATTGGTCGCTGCCAGGCCGGAGATAGCGTTGTTATAAGGATTGCTACTGGCATTAGTGTCGATAGACTGGGTTGCCCCGCTCTCATCGGTATAGGTATAAGTACCGTCTCCATTGTTCACTAAGGTAGAAACCGAAGTATCGGTAATGGTAGTCACATTCCCGGCTGCATCCGTAAAGTCGTAAGTACCATCCCCGTTGTCCACTAAGGCCACAGTGTCTGCAGCAGCGTTCACCTCGTCGATGGCCGACTGCACATTGGTCGCCAAAAGACCCGAAGCCGTATTGTCATAAGGGTTGCTGATGGCATTGGTATTGATGTTAAGGGTAGTTCCACCAAAATTGGTAAAGGTATAGGTGCCGTCAAAATTATCGATCATATCGGCTTTCCTGACCAATTGAGGCGTTCCATCCTCGTTGGTGTAGGTAAAAGTCCCATCATTGTTATCTACCAGGGTCGTAAGGGTTTCCGTGAAAATAGTAACGGTTCCGTCTTCCGCGGTATAGGTAAAACTCCCATCGCCGTTATCCACCAGTGTAGAGATAGAGGTATCCGTGATGGTAGTCACTGTCCCGGAAGCATCCGTAAAATCGTAGGTTCCGTCACCATTATCTACTAAAGCTACAGTTCCTGCGGCGGCATTCACTTCATCGATAGCGTCCTGAACGTTTACAGCCAGTAAGCCGGAAGTGGTATTATCATAGGGATTGCTCGATGCATTGGTATCGATAGACTGGGTCGCCCCGCTCTCATCGGTATACGTATAAGTGCCGTCACCGTTATTCAGTAAGGTAGAGATAGAGGTATCGGTTATTGTTGTAACTGTTCCCGAAGCATCGGTAAAATCATAAGTTCCATCACCGTTATCTATTAAAGCTACAGTACCTGCGGCGGCATTCACCTCATCGATAGCGGCCTGTACATTGGTCGCAAACAGACCGGATACCGTATTATCGTATGGATTACTGATCGCATTGGTATTGATGTTCAGCGTAGTTCCACCAAAATTGGTGAAGGTATAGGTGCCGTCAAAATTATCGATCATATCGGCTTTCCTCACCAGTTGCGGGGTGCCGTCCTCGTTAGTATAGGTAAACGTACCGTCATTGTTATCCACCAAAGTGGTAAGGCTCTCCGTAAAAATGGTCACAGTACCATCTTCTGCCGTATACGTAAAACTTCCGTCCCCGTTATCCACCAGGGTAGAAATCGAAGTATCAGTAATGGTAGTTACGTTGCCCGAAGCATCTGTGAAATCATAAGTACCATCTCCATTATCAACCAGGGCAACCGTACCCGCAGCAGCATTCACCTCATCGATCGCAGCCTGTACATTGGTTGCGAATAATCCGGAAACAGTATTATCATATGGATTACTGGACGCATTGGTATCAATGGTCTGTACGGTATTAGATTCGTCTGTATACGTGTAGGTACCATCACCATTGTCTGTGAGGGTAGAGATCGACGTATCTGAAATGACTGTAACCGTGCCATCGGCATCGGTAAAAGTGTATGTGCCGTCACTATTATCAACTAATGCAACATTAGACGTAGCAGCGTTTATCTCGTCAAGCGCTTCCTGTACATTACCTGCCAGCAGACCGGAAACCGTATTGTTATAGAGTACTTCAGAGGCCACCTGGTCATCCGTACCTGTATTGTTAAGAAAGGAGAGATCCACGGTAACCGTATTGCCATTCTCTATCTGTAAGGATAGTATCCTGGAAGCAGGGTTAAAGCTGAAACTTTGGAGTTGCTGATCATCGGAGGATGTCAGTTCCCAGGAATTCCCATCCCAGAAATAAATGATACCGGTGTTGGTGTTCACGTAGATGTCGCCTACGTCGGCACCTGTTGGGGTGGCAGCCCCGGGGGAGGTTACAGCAGTTCCGCTTAAGACTTCACAGTTGCATTGATCCTGCAAGCTGACCGTAGTCTGCGCGAATACTGTCCCGGATATCAGAAGCAATAGAAATAATATCTTCTTACCCATGGTCATATCTTTACTTGTACTCTTAATCTTCAAATTCATTTTGTTCTCGAAATTACCCTATCCCGGCCTGTAACTCAGGCTGAACAAATTGTACCGAAATTTTGCTGAATCCAGCTCGACTTAGAAGGAATGCGATGCCATTTCCAGGCAGCTTGATTTGAGCGGTTCGCCGGTCTTTTTAATGCAGCGAAGATTTTGGTTGGTTGATACTTCATAATGTCGGTTCAGTTTTTCAACGTTTGGTCATGTTCCGAACCGAGTTAAACTCAGGGGGTTCACGTCCAATTTATTTATACCATACAAATTTAACCGTATGCTTACCCTAGGAAAATAATTGTTGTGTAAGTAGCCTTTAAGACGGTCAAGCAGCGAAAAGTTGAGGTTTTGTTTAATTTTTGTTTCATTTTACAGACCGTTTCGTTGGTCGATGAGGGCCACTATTGCAATACTTCACGATGGGTGATCTCCCGGCAATTCAGAGTATAAATTCGATGAACTACAGCCTTGAGTCGGGACTAATTTCTGTTGACTCTGTAGGTAATTCTTCGGTTAGATATCACGGTATTTACTCGTAAAATTAAAGTAGCTGTTGTGGAGGTTTCAGTACTGCAGATATACATGGTATTGGCAGTTAAAACCCGGTATTGGTCACCGTTGTTTTCCGCAGTCACATTATTTAATACCAGGGTGGCTGTCTGGGTGCCGGAATATATACCGGAATCGCTGAGATCGACCCAGGAAGAGCCGTCAAAATACTGCCATTGATAGGTATCTGCATTGCCGGCTAGCACGTTAATTACAGTATCACAGCCCGGACATACTGCTGTATCCGGGGGTTGTACGCTGATTACAGGGGCTGCCCCGGCTTCCTGGTGATCTGCAACCGAATTGGTATTGATGTCCGAAGGCACAGGGTAGGCAGCTGCTGAAACCCGCCCCCTTGCATCGGTAGGCGGTAGAGTTCCCGTACCGTAATACATATTGTCTCCCCCATCTGCTGAAGGATCATTGTAGGCTTCATTGGCATCACTGCAACCATCATCATCGCTATCCGTATCGAGGTAATCCTCGGGATCTGTACCATCAGAATTTGTGATCCCATAGTTAATGGTCCCGCTTTCCGGGCTGGTTTCCACGATATCTGCAAGTCCATTCAGTCCAAAGGTGCTGTTCACCACGCCATTGCTATGGCCGCGGTCGTGGCCGGCTTCCACGGCATCGTATATGCCGTCATTATCACTATCCAGGTCCAGGTGGTTGGCAATTCCGTCAGAATCCAGGTCTATACCGTAGGTTTCCGGATTTACATAATTATTGATACAGGCAAATTCTATAGCGTGCTGTCGTCCACCTGCAGAAGCACCATCAACCCTGGCCAGTGCACCCACGCGGATGGTAAGCACCGAAACAGAATTATAATTTACTGTGAAGTTGACTTCAGGATCTGAGTTGGTGGAGCCGGGATGATCAATCAGGGAACCGGTGGCCACGACCCATGACCCATCTGTACCCATCGTAAGTTCGGTGGGGTTATCGATTGTGAAGGTTGAGGGATTATCTGCCCAGTTCTCCTCGGCATAATTAGCTCCCCCGTCAATATCATTGAAATTTATGAAGAGCCTTGGTATCACCACAGGGGTAGTGCCTCCGGAATTCACGAACTCCATCTTGTATTCGATATATCCCTGGTCCCCTGTATTCGGGAAACTAAAGGCGGTCTGGGGTTTAAAGGATGATGCGGCACTGCCATTGTTATCAATATTGGCCACAGTGGCGTTAAAAGTCTGCACGATGGTTACCAGGGCGTCTGTCCCGGTAGTTACATCCGGGAACCTGTAAACTGCACCCTGGGTGAGCGCAGTCCCGGATTCAAGGGTCGGAGCCAGGGAAAAATCCAGGTTCGTCTCCCCACCGCAATCCGGTTGGTCATTATTGATGATCTTGCCGATTTCTTCTGTATCAGGGATCCCGTCGTTATCATCGTCCAGGTCATCGCGATCTGCGATCAGGTCGCCGTCCGTATCCGGGGAGATAGTGATATATACGTTGGCCGAATCCTCTTCGGCGGTAAACGTACAATTGGAATTATCCCGCATGGTATAACTGAACTGGTCATTCCCGGAATACCCGGGGTCCGGGGTATAGGTTATGGTTCCATCCCCGTTAATCACCGCAGTTCCGTTTACAGGCACTGTTACCGATATCACTTCCATGGGTTCCCCTTCAGGGTCTGAATCCGGGCCATCTCCGTTGTTCGCCAGGGCATCAAAGGTTACATTTCCATCCTGGACCACGGTGATATAATCGTTTTCAGCCACCGGGGGCAGGTTCGCAAGGTCTGTAAAGACCTCCAGCAGGTTGATATTCCCGTTAAAGTAATCCACTGGCCGCAGCTGTTGCCTTACGATCACCCTGCCCGAACTGGTCCTGGGGTATGATACTTCAACCACAATGGGAGTAATTGCTCCGCCGGGCAAGCCGAAATGAATCATTCCCGGTTGCTGGGTCCCATGCCCATATCCCCCGTTCACCTCCCTGACCCCGGAAATCACATTCCCATCACAGTCCAGGATCCTGGCGGTAGATCCAACCCCGAATCGTTCTTCCGAACCTGTCAACCCCAATTCATCTCGATCTTCCTTTATATTGATGAATAAATGGTTGTTCCTGTTCATTAGGCCCAGGTTATTTATAAATAATCTATTGTTTCCTTTCCGGTTGACATAGATATCCAGGTCTCCATCCTGGTCTATATCTACAAAAGAGCTTCCTTGCCCATCAGTAACATTGAAAGCCTGTCCGGAATCCATGAAGGACATAGGTCCTCCCCCGTTATTTATTTGATTGAGGAATAATTTGGTAGTACTACTGCCTGTAAGGAAGATATCGATATCACCGTCATTATCCACGTCCCCACAGGCCAAACCTTCAATCTGCCCTGCAAAGCTCAGCGGAATGCCTGTTGCTGCGCCCAAGGGAGTCCAGGTACCATCCCCGTTATTGCGGTGAATCTGGTTACTGCCGTTCTCGGTCCAGAAGAGATCAAAATCCCCGTCATTATCAAAATCATAGAAAGCCACAGAACCTTTATTCCCATTATCGGCCTGGTCAATATCCACACCGTCCTGGAAAGTACCACCAACATTAGTAAAGAGATCTACCTGGTTTTTCTTTCGCACCACAATGTCAACCCAGCCGTCATCATTGAAATCCGTAGCAGAACCATAATCCCCATCGGTGGCATCCTGTACCAATCCCAGGGGCCAGGTGGTTGGATCTGCAGCATTGTATGGTGGGTTAGGGCTGTCGGTCTTACGGGTGACATGGGTAAAAAAACCATTCCCGTCATTTTGCAAGATATCTATTCCAAAATTATGGTTATCCACAAATATGTCAAGGTCCCCATCCCCATCGTAATCCAGTGCCCCCGCCCCTTCAGTGTTCATTCCATCTGTAAAGGAGGTAAATTGCTGGCTGGGCAGGGTTCCCCCTGCTCCGTCTCCGAAGCGGTTTGTAACCGGGTCCTGCAGATAGATTCTTATGTCATTATGTTTATTCCGGAAAATGTCGGGGTAACCGTCATTATTAAAATCGACGAAAAGTGCCGTGCGTTCCAGCGACCCGTTATTGAAGTCGGGAGCCAGGGCTGCTGTCTGGTCTGTAAAGACACCCCCGTCGTTCCTGAGCAGGTACCCAGGCCCCTGGGTATTCACCACCAGGTCAAAATCTCCATCCAGGTCATAATCCGCCCAGGCATGACCACCGTCCTTATTCCCGCCTATGTTTATTCCATAGACAGCAGCACTTTCTGTGAAGGTAGTCTGGGAGTACGCGGCAAATGAGATCCACAGACATACTACCTGGAATATTAATAGAGTATTTCTCTTTATTGCCATGGGGAAAGGGAGATCATGTGCTTTGATTTGTGTAATTAGCTGTTTATCAAACAACTGCTTCTCTAAAATCTTATAAAACGCTTAGTTAGAGAAATATATGTTGTAAAGCCCTCAAAACACACGTTATATCATTAAATACCTGTGGTTTAACCTCAATCAGGATTCGCCCGGACCGTGATCCTCCTATTGGTGATTATCGTCCTGAGTCGAACTGTTAACAGTGCCCCTGCAGAAGTGACCGGGGGGCAGGCGGATCCGGATTGGAATGCCCGAAGCCGGTACAGGTAACCATTCTTAGGAAGTTGCACATCGGTAACGGTCAGTGTTAGTGTATTGGTCCCAGTATATTCAGATCCGTCGACAATATCGGAATAGCTACCTCCCCCATTCATACTTACCTGCCATTGATAGGTATTGGAATTTGTCGTAGCCGCAGTAAAGACCGCATCAGCATTTACAAACACTGTCTGATCTGCCCCAATGGTCGAGGTCGCAGGAAAATTCTCAGTAACACTGATCCCTGTCCTGGTACCACTGACACAGCCGGTAATGGTATTACGGGCCTCCGCATAATAAACTCCAGGCCCGGGAGGAGTATAACTCAGGTTACCAGCCAATAATAAATTCCCTCCGGATGCCGCATCATACCAATCTACGGTATGCCCGGCTCCTACGGTAGCTGTGATGGTGGGAACAGGATCCCCACTGCAATACGCCTGGTTCCCGCCACTGGTGGGCGCATTCACTACGGGACACGAGCAATCCGGGGCAGTAACAGGGAGCGTTTCCACACAACCATTGCCATCAGTAACGGTCAGGAGAATATCTGTCCCGTCCGGGACATCGGTAATATCCCATACATTCCCACCCGCATTGGTCACAGTACCTGCAGAGCTGGTCACCGTACCCCCACTTACCGTAACTTCCAGGGAATAGGCGGTAAGGAAAATATTACAGCTGGGCGCATCTGTGACGGCTATCGTTGGCCGGGGCTGTATAGTAAGACTAACCGCAGTCCGAGTAGCACTGGGACAACCCGAACCTGAATCCTGGGATTCCGCGTAATAGGTAACGGTTCCTACACTACTCAGCGTGGGGCTTCCCACCGTGTTTCCGCCGGTAGGAGCATCATACCACACCAGATCGGATCCCGGGGGCGCCGTAGCCGTGGCGGTCAGGGTCTGAACAGGATTATCTGCACATTCCACCTGGTCTCCCCCGGAGGTGGGTGGATCGGGCAGTACTACTGTCAAAGTAGCGGATGCGGAGGTAACTGTACTACATACATAACTGCTGCTCGAGGATATAAGTCGGTATTGATTACCATCATCTGACGGCTGGGCGGCTGTGATCACCAGGGTATTAGTACTGGTCCCACTGTGTATTCCACCATCTGTAATATCTGTCCACGACGCCCCGTTATACAACTGCCACTGGAAGGTATCAGCATTGGTCACCATAACCGGGAAAGTAGTGTTCCCATCAGCACAGATCTCCCTATCCGGAGGTTGGGCAGTGATGACGGGTGGAGCTTCGGCCTGCCGGTAATCGGGAGTACTATCAGCGTCCCCATCTGCCGGAACCCCATAAGATGCTGCGACAACTGTACCATCCGTATTAACAGCAGGAGGATCTCCTGTACCATAATACCCATTTCCATCCCCATCGGCTGCAGAATTTCCATAGGCCTCGTTCGCATCTACACAGCCGTCATCATCACTATCATTATCGAGGTAATCCGTAGCATCAGATCCATCTGAATTCCTTATTGTAAAATTTATTATTCCACTTTCAGCACTGGTTTCCACAATGTCAGCCAACCCGTTTAGGCCATAGGGACTGCTGAGCACTCCATTGGTATGCGGGAGATCATGACCCGCTTCTACAACATCATATATTCCGTCATTATCCGAGTCCGGATCCAAATGGTTGGCAACACCATCCGAATCAGAATCCAGGCCATAAGTTTCCGGGCTTACATAATTTGTAACACAATTAAATTGGATACTATGCTGCCTGCCCCCTGAACTTGCTCCGTCCTGGAAGGCAACAGCTCCGAAGCGTACCGATATTTCGGACTTGGAGTTATAGTTTACATTAAAATTCACCTGTGGATTTGCATTACCAGCTCCCGGATATCCCGCTGTACCTGAAGTCCCTATCACCCATGACCCCTCCTGTGTCATGGTGAGATCGGTCGGGTTATCAATAGTGTAAGTAGAGGGATTATCAGCCCAGGTCTGTTCGCCATATTGTGCACTACCATCAATATCATTGAAATTCATAAAGAATTTGGGCACAACAACAGGGGTGCTGCCGCCAGCATTCACGAATTGGATGTGATACTCGATATATCCAAAATCTCCTGCTTTGGCAAAATTAAATGCCGTCATTGGCTTAAAGTAAGACGGGTCTGACCCGTTATCATCTATGGTATTGATGGTGGCATTAAATATATCGGTAATTGTGATAAGTGCGTCTGTACCCGTAGTTACATTGGCGACGCGGTAAACAGCGCCGATCTGCTTGTCTGTACCCACTTCCAAGACCGGGGCTGAACTGAAATCCAATACGGTTTCACCCCCGCATAAAGGCTGGCCGGTACTCACCAGAGTTGCCAGTTCGTCTGCATCCGGGATCCCATCATTATCATCATCCAGGTCTGTGCGGTCAGGGATGGCATCCCCGTCATTATCCGGTGTACAACGGAAATTGGAGGTCGATTTCATGGCTTCCACATAGCTTATGTTTTCATCACCATTACCATCACCTCGTTTAAAGCGAATATATAGCCAGTCTATGGGCGAAATGAAGGTGAAATCTAGTTGGGCATTAAACCCCACCTGGGTCCATGGTCCGGTGGCACTGGAGGATACCCAGATATCCAGGTCGTCCCCATCTTCACCATTCACGGTAACTTCGTCCCCGTTATTGATGAGCTCACCCATTTCGAGAATCAGTTCATCTCCATTACTGTTCAGCCTGGCATTCGTATTATCGTCATTGCCAAGCGCATTATCTTCATTACTTACACTATCGTCAACGATTACAGCAGTAGCATAGACCGGGGCATAGGTAAAATACTCTTCGTTGGTCTCACCTGCAGGACAAGAGATGGTATCGTGTATGATCACTTGGTAATCCTCTACTTCCCCGTTATCAGCTGTAGTATTCCCGGGTGCGAGACCGGTCTGGCTAGAATACCGGAACCTGGCATAGGAAACGCCCGGTGTAGCGGTAACCGGGATAGGCACATTGAGGGTAATAAGTCCTCCTGATGGTGTAACATCTGTAGCGATCTGTTCCCCTGCATCCAGGAAATCACCATCCCGGTTAAAATCGATCCAGGCACTGAGTACCCCGGAACCGGCTGCGACAACATCTATGGTTTTCACAGTACCAAGACTCAACAGCTGATTGCTGAAATCTGTACCTCCACTGGTCACCCCGTCTTCATCATCACCGTTATCATCATCACTGCTCCCGGTACTGAAATTCACAAAGGGGTCTTCACTGTCCGGAGGTATGGTACCAAGGTATACTGAAACAGGTGTACTAGCTATTACCGGTAACCTGTGCGAGGCATAGCCGTAAGAAGAAGGGGCATCTCCACTGTCATCTCGTACTCCGAGGTTACCCATAATAGACTCCACATCGCCAGTACTGCCTAATTGCGCTACGGGTACCATGGCACCGGAAGGCACATCTACGCTGAACAGCATCCTCCCCTGCCCGGCCTGCCCTTCATCCTCAATATAGTTTTTCCCATCACTGGCATAAGTAATTCCTTCCCCGTCTACCGCCAGGGCACTTGTAAAGGCATAGGTAGTGACCCCGGTAGAAATATCCAGGCTGTAGTAATCCACGTTGTCATCATTCTGAACGTAAAACCCGGCACTGACAGGGTCCCAGGAGACACCGTCCGCGGTGGTCCGGGCGCCGGATAAAGGTTTTGGATAACCGGAATAGGGTGTCCAGGCAGGATTAGGCCCATTAGCATTTGGGTTCATGGCCATGACCCAATCGCCCCCACCACCGTTGTAAATAATAACCAGTATTTCTTCCCCAGTAGTGTTATTGATATAGAACTCTGCTCCTTCCACGTGACCTCCGCAGACCGCGGGTTTAACCAACAATGCTATTCCGGTAACCGGGTCTATGGAATACATATCAGAATTACCTCCATTATCTCTGAAGACATAAATCAGCTGATCTGTGGAGCGGAAACCACCACCCTCTCCAGAAAACGTTATGGGAGCCCCGCCAAAGGTGATATTGACAAAGGTGGGGGCCGGCAACGTAGTCGGGTCCGGAGCCACGTAATATAGTTCTGAACGGTTGTCCGCAATACTGTAAAGAACAGGTAAGCCCCTGTTAGGGTTAGGCACGATTACCGGAAGGGGGTCTAGCTGCCCATAGGAATGGACACAGAAAAAAAGGAAAATCAGGAAGCGTATGAAATAGGATCTAATAAAAGTATTTAAACAAGGCTTCGCCCTGCTTACATGTTTCGCGTTGAACCCATGAAAGTCAACGATCACTTCCGGTAGTGTGTTAGCCTTTAATGCCATTACTTCCCGGACACAGGGTAGAGGCCTTGGTTAGTCCACGAAATATCGCCCCTGTATCAGTAATATCAAAAATATGTGCTTAATTCCCTGATAACCAATAAATGATGTCAACCTGAACTTATTGGGGGTGAATCGGATGATTTCTGAGGTCAGGTCCTTAATATTTCCTGATATTTCTCCTAATGATCTGTAAATCTTAGCCTTATGAAAAGATTGATCTAGTCTGGCCTGATCCTGGGCGTTATCGAACGATTGCTTATGATAGAGCCAATCCTGACGGTCAGCTGTGCTGATAAAGAAGGGGTGGGCGGGCAGGAAGAACCACTCTTAGAGGCCAATAGGCGATACAAGTAGTTATTCTGATTGATACCTACCGTATTCAATGTCAGGTTAAGTGTCTGTGACCCGGAATAATTTGGTCCGTCAACTAGATCAGAATAACTTATCCCCCCATCTACGCTAACCTGCCATTGGTAGGTATCTGCAGAAGTTGCAGAGGCGGTGAAAACAGGAACCTGACCAACCAAAACAGTACGATCCGGACCAATTGTTGCTGTTGGCCTGGGATCTTCACTGACCGAAACAGCAGTCCTGGAACTACTGGTACAGCCCGATACGCTATTCCTGGTCTGTGCATAATAAGTACCTGGACCGGAGGGTGTATACGTCTGGGTGCCGGAAGCTAACAGGACACCTCCTGAAGAGGTGTCATACCAATCTACTGTTTCCCCGGCGTTTACGGTCGCTGTGAGTTCGGGTACCGGATCTCCTGAACAATAGCTCTGGTCCCCTCCGCTCACAGGGGCATTTAAAGGGGGACAGGTACAATTGGGAGAAGTTACTGCGACCTCATCCGTACACCCATTAATTTCTGTGACGGTGATTACGATATCAGTGCCAGATGGCACATTGCTCACGCTCCATTCATTTCCGCCGAGATCGGTAACGGTACCTGCCGTGCTGCTGACAGAACCCGAGCTTACCGTTACTTCCAGGGAATAGGTATTGGTCAGAAGATTGCAGAGTGGGGCCCTTGAAACCATGATCGTGGGACTGGGTTTCAGGGTCAGCGATACAGGGGTACGAAAAATACTGCGCCTGTCAGCATCTACATCATCCACACTTTCGGCATAGTAGGTAACCGTTCCAACCGTATTCAAGGTGGGACTGATTTCACTTCCCCCGGTTTCGGTAGCATACCATACTACGTAGGCATTCTGAGGAGGGGTGGCAGAGGCGGTGAGCGTTTGTACGGGCTGTTCTGCACATTCTTCCTGGTCCCCGTCACTTGTCGGGGGTGGTAATGCTGTTTCAAGATCATCAAATGAATAGTCTGATCCGCCATTACCGTTACAGGTAGAGAATTTTTCAGTGCCTATGTAAATTACCTGGGAAGCGTTACAGCTTTTATTCGTACTGATGGTGCCCCCCTGGTTAATGACACGGGAGCCTTCGGGAAGGTAAATATTCGCATTTTTCACCCATTCTAATACCCCGTCTATCTCTACAACAAGATCCCTGGTATGAAGATCAAAATCTCCATTATCAGGAATTAACAAGATATCATCAGCTCCGGAACGGTCCCCTATAAACAGCTCGTTAATCATGAAAGCATTTACATCGATGTTCAGGGTTACCGTATTTCCGCCCCTTACAGTTACCCGGTCTACATCCGAATTCTGCCCTGGATAATCTACGGCTGCCACCCATGCCGTGCCGTTATAACGTTGCCACGTAGTAGGATTGTTCCAATTACCGCTGATTACGGATCGATAATCCCCTGTGGATTGTGAATGGATAGCCTGTATTCCGGATACCGCAGCTAACACCATACATAGCACCAAAATCCCATAGGATCTCCTGAAAGCTAAATATTTTAACTGCTGTGTTCTGAGGCTCATTCAATTTTCATTAATGCGTAATTGGAGGAAGTTTATGAATTTTCCTATGAGGTACTATGGTCAACCTGACAGGTATCATTAATCCACCTGTATACTTTCCTAGGATTCTTAAACTCACAAATCTACTGAACAGTACATCTAAATTCTAAAATTTGTTGTGAAAGTGGCTGATGGCGCTGTTAAGCCAGGCTCCCGGAAAAGGAACTGTACCCCTAATTGTTTACGCGATAGGTAATTCTTCGGTTTGTAATCGTTGTACCGGGTTTAACCAGGATTACCGGTGAGAATTCAGAGGTATTATTCCCGATCGTGGCTGTGGCGGTCAAATAGTATCCTGCCCTGGCTCCACCGGAAATAGGGATACGAAAAGTAAAATAATTGGTCGAATCCGTATTCCCGTCCGGACCGGTATATAAGGATATGGTGGCATCCTGATCTGCCGGACTACCTTCTGTGACTGTACCGATGTAAGACTGACCCTCCCCGTAATCTTGTGTAAGACCTAGTAATTGATTGTCTCCCATAGTAGCAGATCCCAATGAAATATCGGCCACGAAAAGCTCGATCACAGAACCCGGTCTGGCCCATCCCCGGATCACAAGTTCCTGGCCTACGGTAGAAACTGATTCGAATATCGGGAAATTCAGCCGACCGTTAGGGCCGTCATCACCATCTCCAATATCATTAAGGCTCACGCCGTCACCATGATTCTCTCCCCGGTCCAGGTCTATCCCCAGGGAAGGTGACCTTTGGCCGTTGTTGAACATAGCATTTTGAGAAATCAGAATACCTGTGGCATCTTTATCAACCACAACCACACCTTCTCCAAAATTACTGTGAATAACATTATGGTTAATACGGGCATCACTCTCGGCAATGCGGATTCCGGCATCCTCGTACACTCCTCCTCCACAGAATATCAAAAATGTACCGTTACCCTTAATGGTGTTTTCTTCAATAACTAAAGGCCCGTCAAATTTATCGGCGTCAATTCCCGTTCCCCCGGCACCTTCTATCAAATTGTAAAATATCTGAACGTTAGTTCCATCTTTGATAAAAATGTTATCAGCGCATCCATCGGCAGTTCCATTACGATCCAGGTGGTTGTATTCCAGTAGTGTAGCATCGGCCTGGTCGATCAAAACTGCTGTTTCGGAGGCATTAGTGAAATAATTCCCAGTAGCAATTAAACTCCCTTTGGTGTGTTCTACACCGAATTCCAGTGCGCCCGGGTTACCTGAAGCGTCGGCACCTATAATATTGGAAATCAGGGAGACCGAACCATTATTAGTGACAACCGCAGCTTTATCATTGGCCGTAATTGCAAGGTTCCTTATTGATATATTGACCGCATCGGGTCTGAATACCTCCTTGGTTTGTCCTCTTACCTGTATTTCGGGGCGTTCAAATGTGGGTAAAATTGCGCCATCGGTTCCGACCGCTGTCCCGCTGGCTCCCAGGCTCCCTGGATTAGTATCGCCGGAATAGGCCGTCTGGGTGCGCCCATCTATGATGGTATTATTCCCTTTGATTGCTGATAGCTGTGCACCATCGGTTATTAAAATATCAAAGAACCCGGAGGCATAGCGAGTATCAGCTGCTCTTCCCAAGGCATCACCCGTGGGGGGGATCATGAAAATAGAAGTATCCTCCCCCGCTGCCGGGTCAAAGATGGCGTTGGCTACAATGTCCAATCCTGTTTCTCCTAATTTCTCCGAGTTAACAATAAACTGTTCTAACGAGCCCTGCCCATCCTCATTCGAATTGACAATTGTGTTGAAATTAAACCCAAAATCCAAGCCTACAGCACCTTCATTAAAAATTGTCACTGTGGCGGTGGATTGTGCTCCTGTTAAAGTATTATCACCTACATCCGTTGCCGCCGGAAAATTTCCACCGACTTTGTTACTGACAGGAATCAAAGCACTGTTCTCGAAGTTGGCTTTATAGGTCTGAACAGGAATACATTCATTACAACCTGCACCGCCGGGCCTGCTGGAACGGACTGTATTGTTAACCACCCTTACAGTATAATCCCCATTCGCCATCCCTGCGAAATCATAATAGCCCAAGGCATCTGTATTTTCCCAGGCAAAAAGATTTCCCGCACTATCGTACAATTCCACTCGTGCTCCCTCAAGCGGTATTCCGCCCGAACTTGCCATGTCCCTTCCTGCACCTCCTCCGTAATTCATATCCTCGAATACCCTCCCAATGATCAGGTTAGAGGGTACTTTCAGCACCACGGCATTCATCGCAACAAAATCCTGTCCAGTCCTGACCTGTGTAGTGGCCGTTGATTCGCCGGCCTGTATAAAAGGAGAAACATCGTAGGTGTCCAGGTCCACTCCGTGATTATTGGTATTGTTCAAGGCAGGAGTTATGGTATTGTCAAAATGAGTAGAGTTAAATGGATTGTTAGTCCCCACGCCATCGTTGTCTCCGTCTCCGGCCAAGGTATTGGTACCCGTTAACGGAGTATTGAATCGAAGGAATTCATCTACACCAAGGGTCTGGTCTCCTTCCCAAGAGAGTATCGTAGTCTTGGCCCCGGTAGAACCAATGGCATAAAAACCTGAAAGTGTAAAGCTTGTTGTATTATACCGGGTTCCATCAAACCCTTCATAAAGATTAATCGTCGACGCCGGAAGTCCGGGGGCTGTATAAAATATCATCAGGGACCAACCCCCAAGTGTAGCCTGTAGCGAACAATAGCTCCCCGTGTTATCAATGCTAAGTCCGGAGAAATCATAAACATTGGCAGAGGGGTTCGGGATTCCCAGGATGAGATCCGTAACATCTGCGGTATGACTGAAAAAATCCATCCCCGCGATCGAGGTGGTATATACTGTGGTGGCATCAACAGTCCTGCCTTCAAAGGTTACCTGGGGATCCATTACCCGCGATGAATTGGACCAGTATAACAAAGCTCTTTCAATAACTGCCCCGCCGGGGATGGGGGAACTCAAGGTGTTGGAAGAACTCGTGGTGAATGCACAGGCATCGGTATTGTTATCCTGTGTTCTGAGGGTACCCCCGGTAGTTGCATAATCCATATACCCATCAAACTGTTCCTCCAGTACCAAAGGCGTATTACCCAGTATTACTTCATTATCCGTAATGGTCCCCTTTCCCCGGTCTGTTATGGTAATCGTTGCGTTTGTACTACTCGTCATTTCAATGAAGAAGTCTTCATCGAATTCGTAAAATTCATCATCTATTATAGGAACGGTAACTGTCTGTGTCTGACCGGATACCCCGTTAAAAAACCAGGTTCCGCTGACCGCGGTATAATCCTGAGTTGCCAGGGCTGTTCCATCGGTGGTTTGGTAGTTGACGGAAAAAGGCAAAACGAACCCAGCTCCTGTGTAGGTTGCGGTAAATGTTACCGTCCCAATATCTTCGTTAGCTGTTACCTGATCTATCTTTATATTGGCGTTATAATCAGCTGTAACCATGACATTATCCAGATACATAGTTTCAGAATCCCCCCAGCCCCCGCTGTCTGATATAAAACGGATCGCAGCATCGGCCAGTAATTCGTCCGGGTCTAAGGTATACGTGAAACTGCCTGAGCCGTCCAATTCGCCTACCTTTTGAAAATTAGAACCATCCCAGAGTTGAACCTCTATCCTTTCATCACCATTGGTGGTAACATAATCAAGGGTTAATGTGGCACTAATCGCACCGCTCAGATCCAGGGAGCGTTGGATAGTCGCGTTATCAAGATTTTCAAAGTAAAGCCTGTTATTGTTAATATAGATTCTGCCTTCTTCCTCATCATTATCGTCGCCAACCTCGATCCAAGCACCGCTGAAATTCCGGGTTCCGTTATTGTTGTTGTAAGACTCGTTATCAAACCTGTCAAGGAAAGTTTCCTGTGACAAACCAATTGCTGTCACAAATAGGAAGGTCAATAAAAAAATGTTTTTACATTTAAATGAAATCATAATGCCCCGGAGGTTAGCTTTTTTCATATGAATAAAACTGAATCAGTACGATACTAACAGCCCCAAAATAAAACTCAAATAACAGATACGTAATAAAATGTTGTGAAACGGCTTGCTTACAGGGTAAACACTCGTATTGCGTGGTTAACTCCAAGAAGGAAATAAAAAAGCCCCGGTTATGGGGCTTACTTTTTCTACATTATCGCAGGCTTATTCAAGAATTATAAACTCAGATCGACGGTTGAGTTCGTGCTCCTCCTGCGTACATTTTACGCCGTTGCTACACTGATTGACCAGCTTGGTTTCCCCGTAACCTTCAAATTGAAGCCGGTCTGCCGCTATTCCCTTCGCGATCATATAATTTACTGTAGATTCGGCTCTCTTCTGAGACAAATAAAGGTTGTAGGCATCCGGACCACGGCTGTCTGTGTGCGAGTTCACCTTCAGTTTTAAACTGGGGTATTTTTCCATGGCAGCAATCACCTTCTGGATTTCAACTTCTGCGTCAGGCCTGATGTTGTATTTATCAAAATCAAAATATATCGTACTGAGCTGTAACAGTTTAGCCAGGTCGTCTCCATAGCCTCCGGTAACGGTTTCCCGCTCCAGGTAGAAGTCGATTATTCGAGGTTTGCCCTCAGAAGCCCCCAGGTATTCCTCTGCAGGGATATACCCCTGCATCACCGCACGTACAAAGTTGCCCTTATTACAGTCACAGGTCAGGGCATAGTTACCTTCCTGCCCGGTGATGGAAGACTGTATTTCCTGGTTGGATTCGTCTATTACTTTGACATTGGCACCGACCAAAAGTTCATTAGAGATCTTATCACGTACTGTACCGGTGATCTGCTGTATGCATTCAAATTGAAGCGGTTCTTTTTCCACGAAGGCGTAGATGTCATCCGCTCCCTTGCCTCCTTCGCGGTTAGATGCAAAAAATCCTTCTTTTTTATCCTCCCGGAAAACAAAGGTAAAGTCATCTTTGGGGCTGTTCACAGGGCGCCCGACATTCTTGACAGGACCTTCAAAATCATCCCTCAGGATCTTCGCTGCAAAGACGTCCAAACCGCCCAGTCCCAGGTGACCATCTGATGAGAAATATAGTATTTCATTGTCCGTGATATAAGGGAAAGTTTCGCGAGCTTCCGTATTGATCACGGGGCCCAAATTCTCAGGAGATCCGAAAGTGCCGTCATCATTGATCTTTGCCCTGAAGATGTCCGATTCGCCAAGGGTTCCCGGCATATCGGATGCAAAATACAGGAACTTCCCATCAGGGCTTAACGCAGGATTAGCCACGGAATATGCATCACTGTTGATCGGCAGGTCTTCGATGATCAGCCACTCCCCTTCTGATTTGGTGGCCCGGTATATTTTAAGCCGGACGATCCCATTCTTGCCTTTCACCAGTTTCCCGTCCTTTTCATTGTTCCGGGTAAAATAGAGGGTATTCCCGTCCGGGGTGACGGCGGTGGTCGACTCGTGCCAGCGCGAATTAACATTCTCTACCTTGACCACTTTCTCCAGGGAAATACTATCGGCATTCACCTTATACAGGTCCAGGAAATCCTTTGCTGTCCAGGTATGACGGTATCTTGCGAGGTTCCCTGTATCTCGGTCCGAAGAAAATATAAGTCCCTCGCGGTAAAAGGTCGGCGCGAAATCTGAATAGGGGGAATTATAGGCAAATGGTTTAAGTGTGTAACGACCGGAATTCTTCTCAATATCTTCCAGGTAATCAGCTTCTGAACTGAACCGGGAGGCCCGTTCATCATCCCCGGTCATTGCGACAAATTGTTGCATTACCTTATTGGATTCTTCGTATTTGGCAATCGATTTTAACGATTGGCTGTATCGGAAATAATAATCCGGCGTCAGGTCATCAGGGTATTCAGCAATCAGTCGCTTATAAATATCCGCGGCCTTGGCGTATTCCGAATTAAAGTAATAGGCATTCCCAAGTCGTTTCAGCAGGTCTGCGGAAACGTAACCCTTATCCAGAACTTTTTGATAGATATCTATAGCCGGAGTAAAAGAATAGTCCTGGTACTTTTCGTTGGCCTTATTCATCAGTCGTTCCTGGGCTATCCCCGGTAAGGCCAGGGACAATGCCAGAATACATAGTAACAGTGATCTCATTTTCATGGACTATTAATTTAAAAGAATCGTGGTGATACCAACCTACGGTAAGAACGCACCAATTCAAAACGAAGGAATACCTCAAATGAGCCATCGTTAAAGGTGGTGCTTCCCAGCTCCGTGGTCTCCTTATCATATGCAAGGCCGATCATGAACTGGTCGGAGAGTTGAAACCCAACCAGGGCACTCAGCGCGGCATCCCAACGGTAAGCTGCTCCAAAAGAAAATTTCTCATTCAGCAAAAAAGTCGTAGAAAGATCGAGCTGTATAGGCGCACCCCCTACTACCTTGGTAAGGATAGCCGGTTTAAATTTTAAGGAAGGGTTCAGGTCCATCACGTAACCGGTAATAAAATAGAAATTCATCCGCTCCCTGGACAGGAACTGCACATCGTTAGCATCGCGCTGGGAGTTGTCAAAATGATCGGTCTCCAGCATATTTGGCGTAGACAATCCGGCGTAAAAGGTGTTGGTATGGTAATAGAGTCCCAGCCCAAAATTCGGTGAGAACCTGTTCTCTATATTATCCCCGGAAATAGGCTCGTCATCAAAATTATTAAGGCTGGAGAAGTCGAGATTCAGCAAATGCCCCCCGGCTTTAAGCCCGAAAGACATCTTGCCTTCCTCGGAAACATCAATAGTATAGGAAACCACCGCATCCAGGTAGGTTTCCTGCACCACACCATCCCCTATGTTATCATTGACAACAGAAATTCCATACCCTACCCTGCTGTTCCTGATCGGGGAATGCAGGTTAATGGTCTGGGTTTCCGGTGCTCCTTCCAGGCCCACCCATTGGGAGCGATAGAGTGCTGCTGCGCTGAGCTGGCCTCTGGAGCCGGCGTAGGCCGGGTTCACACTCATGGTATTATACATGTACTGCGTATATTGTGCATCCTGTTGCGCAAAGAGACCTGCAGTGAGAACAAGGCTACAGACCAGGGTAAGCAGGAAGTTATTATTCTTGATCATAATTGGCTTCTATGCATTAATTACTGATAAATAAGGGACCGCTATCAGAGATGAATTCTCCGTCAAGGGTATACTCAAAGATATAATAATATACGCCCGATGGCAGGTACTCCTCGGAACCGAATGTAGATATCCCCCTGGCACGGCCATCAAAGACATTATTCTGGTTATTATAGTCATCACCTATGTATACGGGACGTCCCCAACGATTATAGATCCTTAGTTTGTTATCCGGAACACGATCAACGCCCCTGATAAAGAGGAAATCGTTCTTACCGTCGTTATTGGGGGTCACCATCTGGTTCACCTCTATTTTATCTATGCTGGGTCTATCATCCCTTGGATCCAAATAATCCGGGGTTCCATCATCGTCCGTATCGTCATTGGTCGGATCGTTATCATTGTTGGCATCCTCATCCGGGGTATCTATATCATCGCCATCATCGTCAAAATCACGGTAGTTCACATCCTCCGTACCATCGGTATCCGGTAAATCTAAAGCAGGAATATCGATCTCATCGTTCACGTCAAAACCATCATTGGTATCTGATCCTTCGTAGCCGTTATCCAGGCCATCCATATCATCATCCACCCCGGTAAATAACTGGTCGGGCTGCCCGTCAAAATTAAAGTCGTTCCCTTCATTATTATCAGGAAC
Source organism: Zeaxanthinibacter sp. PT1 (assembly GCF_028464225.1). Classification (GTDB taxonomy): domain Bacteria; phylum Bacteroidota; class Bacteroidia; order Flavobacteriales; family Flavobacteriaceae; genus Zeaxanthinibacter. Next base: position 89,131 of record NZ_JAQPCN010000003.1, on the reverse strand, counting down.
CAAATCGTTGTCGGTATCGAGGTCCAGGTAATCCGGTTCGTCGGTACCATCCGTGTTTACCGGGGTCAGTCCGCCTGGGTAAGCCGAATTTACTCCCTCATTACTTTCATAGGTAGCTGAATCATCATCGTTAGGTGGAATATAGCCATCCGTGGTCTGGGCCTCAACGTTATCCGGGATGCCGTCATTATCCGAGTCTATGTCTAAGTGGTTCGGGTAGCCGTCATTATCCGAGTCGATGGGGTTGGACAGCGGATCGTCGTCCCCGTCGGTATTCGGGTCCTCTACGCTATCAAGTATACCGTCGTTATCGTCATCCAGGTCTGTGCTGTCCGGAACGCCGTCACCGTCTGTATCTGTACCGTCTTCTCCGGGAGAATCAGGATCAAGGTAATCCGGGGTTCCATCCATGTCGGTATCGTCATTGGTAGGATCGTTATCGTTGTTGGCATCCTCGTCCGGGGTGTCAATGCCATCGCCGTCGTCATCCAGGTCGCGGTAATTGACATCCTCGGTACCATCCGTATCCGGCAGGTCATTGGCCGGGTCATCGATCTCGTCGTTCACATCAAAACCGTCGTTGGTATCCGATCCTTCATAACCATTGTCCAGGCCGTCCATATCATCGTCCACCCCCGTAAAGGTCTGGTCGGGCTGCCCGTCAAAATTAAAGTCGTTCCCTTCATTGTTATCCGGTACCAGGTCGTTGTCCGAATCTAAGTCCAGGTAATCCGGCTCGTCCGCGCCGTCGGTATTGACCGGGGTAAGTCCCTCATCCCCACTACCTTCGTAGGCATTATCCAGCCCGTCCATATCATCGTCCAGCCCGCTAGGCGGAACATATCCATCGGTGGTCTGGGCCTCCACGTTGTCCGGGATACCGTCATCATCCGAGTCGATATCCAGGTGGTTCGGTATCCCGTCTCCATCGGAATCGGCAGGATCCGTAAGCGGATTTTCATCCCCATCGGTATTCGGATCTTCCACGCTGTCCGGGATACCGTCGTTATCGTCATCCAGGTCTACATTATCAGGAACGTTATCGCCATCGGTATCGGTATTATCTCCACCGCCGGAATCAGGATCCAGGTAATCCGGGGTCCCATCCATATCGGTATCGTCATTGGTCGGATCGTTATCGTTGTTGGCATCCTCGTCCGGGGTGTCAATGTTATCGCCGTCATCGTCCAGGTCGCGATAGTTCACATCCTCGGTGCCATCCGTATCCGGCAGGTCGTTGGCCGGGTCGTCGATCTCGTCGTTGACATCAAAACCATCATTGGTATCGCTGCCTTCGTAACCGTTATCCAGGCCGTCCATATCATCGTCCACGCCGGTGAACACCTGGTCGGGCTGCCCGTCAAAATTAAAGTCGTTCCCTTCATTGTTATCCGGTACCAGGTCGTTGTCCGAATCTAAGTCCAGGTAATCCGGCTCGTCCGTGCCGTCGGTATTGACCGGGGTAAGTCCTTCATCCCCACTACCTTCATAAGCATTATCCAAACCATCCATGTCATCGTCCAACCCGGTAGGCGGGATATATCCGTCAGTAGTCTGGGCTTCCACGTTGTCCGGGATACCGTCATCATCCGAGTCGATATCCAGGTGGTTCGGTATCCCGTCACCATCAGAATCGGCAGGATCCGTAAGCGGATTATCATCCCCATCGGTATTCGGATCTTCCACGCTGTCCGGGATACCGTCGTTATCGTCATCCAGGTCTACATTATCAGGAACGTTATCGCCATCGGTATCGGTATTATCTCCACCACCGGAATCAGGATCAAGGTAGTCCGGGGTCCCATCCATATCGGTATCGTCATTGGTAGGGTCGTTATCGTTGTTGGCATCCTCGTCCGGGGTGTCAATGTTATCGCCGTCATCGTCCAGGTCACGGTAGTTGACATCCTCGGTACCATCCGTATCCGGCAGGTCATTGGCCGGGTCATCGATCTCGTCATTCACATCAAAACCGTCGTTGGTATCCGATCCTTCGTAGCCGTTATCCAGGCCGTCCATATCATCGTCCACTCCCGTAAAGGTCTGGTCGGGCTGCCCGTCAAAATTAAAGTCGTTCCCTTCATTGTTATCCGGTACCAGGTCGTTGTCCGAATCCAGGTCCAGGTAATCCGGCTCGTCCGTGCCATCGGTATTGACCGGGGTAAGTCCTTCATCCCCACTACCTTCATAAGCATTATCCAAACCATCCATGTCATCGTCCAACCCGGTAGGCGGGATATATCCGTCAGTAGTCTGGGCTTCCACGTTGTCCGGGATACCGTCATCATCCGAGTCGATATCCAGGTGGTTGGGAATTCCATCCCCATCGGAATCGGTAGGATCTGTTAGCGGGTTGTCATCCCCGTCAGTATTGGGGTCTTCCACGCTGTCCGGGATGCCGTCATTATCGTCATCCTGATCTACATTATCAGGAACGTTATCTCCATCCGTATCGGTATTATCACCTCCACCGTCCGAATCGGGGTCCAGGTAGTCCGGAGTATTGTCGCCATCGGTATCATCATTGGTAGGGTCCCCGTCATCATCTGCGTCTTCATGGCGTGTAATGGTACCATCGCCATCATCATCCATATCCCGGTAATTTACATCCTCGGTACCATCGGTATCCGGCAGGTCGTTGGCCGGGTCGTCAATCTCGTCGTTAACATCAAAGCCATCATTGGTATCCGATCCTTCATAACCATTGTCCAGGCCGTCCATATCATCGTCCACCCCCGTAAAGGTCTGGTCGGGCTGACCGTCAAAATTGAAGTCGTTCCCCTCGTTATTATCGGGCACTAAATCGTTATCCGTATCCAGGTCTCGGTAATCAGGCAGATCTGTTCCGTCCGTATTTTCGGGGTTTATGCCCTCGTTTCCAGGGCTATCGTAGGCATTGTCCAAACCATCACCGTCATCGTCCTGTGCTGTAGGCGGGATATAACCGGAGGTGGTCTGTCCTTCCACGTTGTCGGGGATACCATCATTATCGGAGTCAATGTCCCTGAAATCGGGATTTGTATCAGCATCGGTGTTCACCGGGGAAAGTCCTTCCCCGGCTCCCGGACTAGATTCGTAATGATCATCGAGGCCGTTACCATCTGTATCGTTGACGCAAACAGGGATAAAGCTGTCGCTATGCTGTGCTTCTATATTATCTATGATTCCGTCGTCGTCTGAATCGATATCTCTGAAGTCCGGTCTCTGGTCATGATCGGTATCTTCAGGGCTGATCCCCTCACCGGCACCGGGAGCAGATTCGTAGTGATCATCAAGACCGTTGCCGTCGGCATCAACATCACAGACAGCGATAAAGCTATCGGTTGGTTGGGCCTCCACATTATCCAGGATCCCATCATTGTCAGAATCGATATCAAGGAAGTCGGGAACCCCGTCATGATCAGTGTCTACAGGGATCAATCCCCCGCAGGCACCGGGACTGGGCTCGTAATGATCGTCTAATCCATTTCCATCGGTATCCACCCCACAAGGCGCGATAAAGCCCGAGGTAGTCTGTGCTTCAACATTATCGAGGATCCCGTCATTATCGGAATCGATGTCCAGGTAATTTGGCACCCCATCGTGATCCGTGTCCGTCGGGTTGGTGGTAGGATCGTCGTCACCATCCGTATTGGCATCTTCGTTGGTATCTATGATCCCATCGTTATCGTCATCGATGTCTGTATTGTCCGGAACCCCATCACCATCTGTATCGGTATAAAAAATAGTGGGCATCTCCACCGAGCCATGGGCTAGCAGAGGGGAGGTATATAAGAAAATAGCCAGGAGAGCTGCGGGGACTAAGCCCAGGATCGCAGTTTTCCCCTTGGTTGCAGGAGTAAAGTCTTCCATAAATGATAGTTTTGGTTGAAACGTATCACCATGGCATTTCGTCGGAAGCAGGTAAGAATTGGGCAATTCTAAAACTATTGCAAGATAGCTTATAAACAATCTCACTCAAACTGATTTCGGGGGATAGCGCCTAAAATATCCTTTAACGTCAATTTTCTTCGATGAAGCGCATATAATCGGAGTGGTCGTAGTTTAACATATCTCTTAAATTAGTGATTTCCGGGCTTTCCCCCATAGAACATCGATAAAAGTCGATTAGACAGGTCAGCCTGCTGTTGTTGAGTGCTATGTCTGCAGAAATCCACCCCACGAGCATTATATCGAGCGAATTTGACTTATTTTTGCACAAATTTTATTGCATGAGCTTTCTGAAGGAAATTGAAAAGCGCCGGACCTTCGGCATCATCTCTCACCCCGATGCCGGGAAGACCACTCTTACGGAGAAACTCCTGTTATTCGGGGGTGCTATTCAAGAAGCGGGCGCTGTTAAAAACAATAAAATCAAAAAAGCGGCCACGAGTGATTTTATGGAGATTGAAAGGCAACGGGGAATCTCTGTCGCTACCTCTGTACTGGCATTTATATACAAGGATAAAAAAATAAATATCCTGGATACCCCGGGACACAAGGATTTCGCAGAGGACACCTTCCGGACCCTTACGGCCGTTGACAGTGTGATCGTAGTGATCGATGTCGCAAAAGGTGTGGAGGAACAGACCGAGAAGCTGGTAGAGGTTTGCCGGATGCGTAACATTCCCATGATCGTCTTTATTAATAAACTTGACCGTGAGGGACGAGATGCTTTTGACCTGCTGGACGAGGTGGAACAGAAACTCGGGCTTACCGTAACTCCCCTGAGCTTCCCTATAGGAATGGGATATGATTTTAAGGGGATTTATAACCTCTGGGAAAAGAACATCAACCTCTTTAAGGGAGAGAGCAAGAAAAAAATTGAAGACACCATTGCCTTTGATGACCTGGAAAGCGAAGAGCTGGAAAAGATTATCGGTGAGAAAGCGGCGGATACATTACGAGAAAACCTGGAACTGGTTCACGGGGTATATCCCGACTTTGACAAGGAAGCTTACCTGGCCGGGCAACAGCAACCGGTCTTCTTCGGATCAGCGCTGAATAATTTCGGGGTTCGGGAAATGCTGGACTGTTTCGTGGATATTGCCCCTCCTCCCCGTCCTAAGAAGGCAGAAGAAAGGGTAGTCACCGCCAAAGAGAAAGAAATGACCGGTTTTGTATTTAAGATCCACGCCAATATGGATCCTAAACACAGGGACCGTCTTGCTTTTGTCAAGATTGTTTCAGGTACTTTTGAACGCAACAAACCCTACCTGCACGTCAGGCATAATAAGAACCTCAAATTTTCCAGTCCTAACGCCTTCTTTGCAGAAAAGAAAGAGATCGTAGATGTTTCTTATCCCGGCGATATTGTCGGTTTACACGATACCGGGAACTTTAAGATCGGGGATACCTTGACCGAAGGAGAAGTATTACATTATAAAGGGATCCCGAGTTTCTCCCCCGAGCACTTCCGCTATATCAATAACGCAGACCCAATGCGTTCCAAGCAATTGAACAAAGGGATAGACCAGTTGATGGATGAAGGGGTGGCACAGCTCTTTACACTGAACCTGAATGGCAGGAAAGTGATAGGAACCGTGGGCGCACTGCAATACGAAGTAATACAGTACCGTTTAGAGCACGAATACGGGGCCAAATGTACTTATGAGAATTTCCCGGCCTATAAAGCCTGTTGGGTAGAACCCCAGGATCCGTCTAACGAAGAATTTTCAGAATTTCAGCGGGTAAAACAAAAATTCCTCGCTACGGATAAACGGGGACAGCTTGTTTTCCTCGCAGATTCACAGTTCTCACTGCAGATGACACAACAGAAATACCCCTCGGTAAAACTGCATTTCACTTCAGAATTCAACGCATAAAAAAAGGCCTCCGATCAGAGGCCTTTTCTATCTGCTTAAGCTTCACCCGGAGGCCCGAAATTCATCGGGATATTGGGCTGCTCATAATCCTGTATGGATCCGTGCGATTTCTCAAAACGGGCCACGTTTTCTTTCAGTGCCTTCAGGAATTTCTTGGCGTGCTGTGGGGTTAAGATCACCCTGCTTTTCACCTTCGCCTTGGGCGCTCCCGGCATCAGGCTGATAAAATCTACCACGAATTCGGACGCTGAATGATTGATGATCGCGAGATTGGAATAGGTTCCTTCCGCGGTTTTTTCATCTAACTCTATATTGATCTGTTTGTTTTTATTTTCGTTTTCAGCCATGGTCGGTCTGTTTACAATTAGACATAAAAAAACCCCGACCAGTTGAGATCGGGGTTTTTATAAATATATGATTAAAACTTCAGTTCCTCTTTGCGGGCCATGATCTCATCGTATTCTTCCTTAGATCCTACAATGATATTTTCATAATCGCGCATTCCGGTTCCGGCCGGGATCCTGTGACCTACGATCACGTTCTCCTTAAGACCTTCTAAGTCATCAACCTTACCGCTAACCGCCGCTTCGTTCAGTACCTTGGTAGTCTCCTGGAAGGATGCCGCCGAGATGAAAGATTTGGTTTGCAGCGAAGCCCTTGTAATACCTTGCAGAATTGGTGTAGCCGTAGCCGCCACCGCGTCTCTTGCAGATACCAGGGTTTTATCAGAACGCTTCAGGATAGAGTTCTCGTCCCTGAGCTCACGAGCCGTAATGATCTGGCCAGGCTTCAGGTTCTCGGATTCTCCTGCATCGTCTACCACCTTCTTACCAAAGATGTTATCGTTCTCACGGATAAAGTCGTCCTTATGAACCAACTGGTTCTCCAGGAAGGTAGTATCTCCAGAATCCTGGATTCTTACCTTACGCATCATCTGCCTGACAACTACCTCAAAGTGTTTGTCATTGATCTTCACACCCTGTAGACGATATACTTCCTGTACTTCGTTCACCAGGTATTGCTGAACTGCAGATGGTCCTTTGATCGCCAGGATATCTTCCGGGGTAATAGACCCGTCTGATAATGGCATACCGGCACGAACGTAATCATTCTCCTGTACCAGGATCTGGTTAGAGAGTTTTACCAGGTACTTCTTCACTTCACCCAGTTTGGATTCAATGATGATCTCCCTGTTACCTCGTTTGATCTTACCAAAAGAAACCACACCGTCTATCTCGGAAACAACTGCCGGGTTAGATGGGTTACGCGCCTCAAAGAGCTCGGTTACCCTAGGAAGACCTCCTGTAATATCCCCTGCTTTTGCAGATTTACGTGGAATCTTCACAAGGATCTTACCTTCTTTGATCTTATCCCCGTCGTCTACCATGATATGCGATCCAACCGGAAGGTTGTACGAACGCAATACTTCGTCCTTGCTGTTCTTGATCAACAGGGTTGGAATCAATTTCTTATTCCTGGATTCAGTGATCACTTTCTCCTGGAACCCGGTCTGTTCGTCAATTTCTACCTGGAAAGTAACGCCCTGCTCGATATTCTCGTAAGCGATCTTTCCTGGGAATTCAGAAACAATTACACCGTTATATGGATCCCACTGGCAAACGATCTGTCCTTTCTCTACTTTCTCACCATTTTTAACGAACAACTGTGATCCGTAAGGAATGTTGTTTGTACTTAAGGTGATACCGGTCTTCGCATCAACGATCTTGATCTCAGAAGTCCTGGAGATAACGATGTCATTCTTCTTGTCGCCATCATTATCCTTAACTGTCCTCAGATCCTCGATCTCCGCAATACCGTTAAAGCGAGCTTCCAGTTTATTATCTTCAGAAATGTTTCCTGCAATACCTCCAACGTGGAAGGTACGTAGGGTAAGCTGAGTTCCCGGTTCCCCGATAGATTGTGCTGCCACAACCCCGACGGCTTCACCTCTCTGTACCATTTTATTGGTAGACAGGTTACGTCCGTAACACATGGCACAGATACCTTTCTGAGCCTCGCAGGTCAACGGCGAACGCACTTCAATTCGTTCAACAGGAGAAGCTTCGATTTTCTTAAGATCAGCTTCCATGATCTCCTGCCCTGCTTTCAGCAACAGCTCCTCCGTAAGTGGATCGTACACATCGTGTAATGAAACTCGTCCGAGAATCCTTTCACCCAGTGACTCTACCACCTCTTCGTTCTTCTTCAAGGCCTCGACCTCGATTCCCCTAAGGGTCTCACAGTCTTCGGTATTGACGATCACATCCTGTGAAACATCTACCAGCCTACGGGTCAGGTATCCTGCATCCGCGGTCTTAAGTGCGGTATCCGCAAGTCCTTTACGTGCACCGTGAGTAGAGATAAAGTATTCCAGGATCGATAGCCCTTCCTTAAAGTTAGAGAGGATGGGGTTTTCAATAATTTCACCACCTCCGGCAGTAGACTTCTTAGGCTTCGCCATCAGTCCACGCATACCGGTAAGCTGTCGGATCTGCTCTTTAGATCCCCTTGCACCGGAATCCAACATCATATATACCGAGTTGAATCCTTGCTGATCCTCACGGATACGCTTCATCGCGAGTTCCGTAAGCATAGCATTGGTAGAGGTCCAAACATCGATCACCTGGTTATAACGTTCGTTATTGGTGATCAGACCCATGTTATAGTTCATCATAATGCCATCAACCTGCTCATTGGCTTCGGCGATCATTTCGTGTTTCTCCTGTGGGATGATAATATCTCCGAGGCTGAAGGACAATCCACCTTTAAAAGCGAAATCATACCCCATGCTCTTGATCTTATCAAGGAATTCTGCCGTGGTAGGAACATCTGTTACAGCCAGGATTCGACCGATAATATCACGAAGCGACTTCTTATTCAAGACGTCGTTCACGTAACCGGCTTGTTCCGGTACTACCATGTTGAAGAGTACCCTACCTACTGTGGTTGGGATGATCTGGTTGACCAGCTCTCCTTTTTCGTTGAAATCCTTTGCCCTAACCTTGATACCGGCGTTCAGCTCCAGGCGACCTTCGTTGAAAGCGATCACCACTTCCTCGTAAGAATAGAAGGTTAAACCTTCACCTTTTACCGTATAATCGTCGGTAGTCTTGCGCTCTTTGGTCATGTAGTACAGACCCAGTACCATATCCTGTGACGGTACCGTGATCGGTGACCCATTCGCAGGGTTCAGGATGTTATGAGAGGCAAGCATTAATAACTGAGCTTCCAGGATGGCTTCCGGCCCAAGTGGCAAGTGTACTGCCATCTGGTCACCATCAAAGTCGGCGTTAAATGCCGTACACACCAATGGGTGCAGGCGGATCGCCTTACCTTCGATCAGTTTTGGCTGGAAAGCCTGTATCCCCAGCCTGTGCAGCGTGGGGGCCCGGTTCAATAGTACCGGGTGTCCTTTCAGTACGTTTTCAAGGATATCCCAAACCACCGGCTCTTTCTTGTCGATGATCTTCTTGGCCGATTTAACGGTCTTAACGATTCCTCGTTCGATCAACTTACGAATCACAAATGGCTTGTAGAGCTCTGCCGCCATATCTTTTGGCAGACCACATTCGTATAATTTCATTTCAGGACCTACAACGATCACGGAACGAGCAGAATAATCCACACGTTTACCAAGCAGGTTCTGACGGAAACGTCCTTGTTTTCCTTTCAGGGAATCTGAAAGGGATTTTAACGGACGGTTAGATTCTGTTTTTACAGCAGAAGCTTTACGGGTGTTATCAAAAAGTGAATCCACAGCTTCCTGCAGCATACGCTTCTCGTTACGAAGGATTACCTCAGGAGCTTTGATCTCCATCAGTCGCTTCAGACGGTTGTTACGGATAATTACCCTACGGTAAAGATCGTTAAGGTCTGAAGTCGCAAAACGACCACCATCCAATGGCACCAGCGGGCGTAATTCCGGTGGGATCACAGGGATCACCTTCATGATCATCCACTCCGGGTTATTCTCACGGTTATCTTGCGATTCCCTAAGCGCTTCTACAACCTGCAGCCTTTTAAGGGCTTCGGTCTTACGCTGTTTAGAGGTCTCTGTATTGGCCTTGTGGCGCAGGTCATAAGACAATTGCTTAAGGTCTATACGAGACAATAATTCGATTAAGCACTCTGCTCCCATTTTAGCGATGAACTTGTTGGGATCAGAATCTTCCAGGTATTGGTTCTCTCTTGGGATGCTTTCAAGAATATTCAGGTATTCCTCTTCTGTAAGGAAATCCATTTTCTTGATCTCTTCCCCTTCAGGACCTTTGGCGATACCGGGCTGGATCACGACATAACGCTCATAGTATATGATCATGTCCAGTTTCTTGGACGGAAGTCCAAGAAGGTAGCCGATCTTGTTTGGAAGGGAACGGAAATACCAGATATGTGCTACAGGGACAACCAGGTTGATGTGACCTACCCTGTCTCTCCGTACTTTTTTCTCGGTTACCTCTACTCCACAACGGTCGCAGACGATTCCGCGGTAACGGATACGCTTATACTTACCACACGCACACTCATAATCCTTTACAGGACCAAAGATACGTTCACAAAACAGGCCATCGCGCTCTGGTTTGTGCGTTCTATAGTTAATAGTTTCCGGCTTCAACACTTCTCCCCGGGACTCTGCCAGGATGGACTCCGGAGAGGCCAGACCGATGGAAATCTTGTTGAACCGTTTTTGTTGTGTATTATCTTTTAATCTAGCCATAATGCTAATGGTGATAGTAAATTAAATATGTGTGTAATTATTCTTCCAGTCTGATGTCCAAGCCCAATCCCTTGAGTTCGTGCATCAATACATTGAAAGATTCTGGCAATCCAGGTTCCGGCATAGTCTCACCTTTAACGATAGATTCGTAGGTTTTCGCCCTACCGATCACGTCATCAGATTTAACGGTCAGGATCTCTCTCAGGGTTGCAGAAGCCCCATAGGCCTCCAGTGCCCAGACTTCCATCTCCCCGAATCGCTGTCCACCAAACTGGGCTTTACCACCCAATGGCTGCTGCGTGATCAACGAGTATGGCCCGATAGACCTTGCGTGCATCTTGTCATCTACCATGTGTCCTAATTTCAACATGTAGATTACACCTACGGTTGCAGGCTGGTCAAAACGCTGACCGGTTCCACCATCGTAAAGATAGGTGTGACCGAAACGCGGGATCCCGGCTTCATCGGTATACTTGTTGATCTCATCAATGGTTGCACCATCGAAGATCGGAGTAGCATATTTCTTACCGAGTTTGAGCCCTGCCCATCCAAGTACGGTTTCATAGATCTGCCCGATGTTCATACGCGATGGTACCCCAAGTGGGTTCAGCACGATATCTACCGGTGTTCCGTCTTCAAGGAACGGCATATCTTCCTGGCGAACGATCCTGGCAACAATACCCTTGTTACCGTGACGACCTGCCATCTTATCACCCACTTTCAGCTTACGCTTCTTAGCGATATAGACTTTGGCCAGTTTCATGATCCCGGCAGGAAGTTCATCCCCGACAGAAATCGTGAATTTATCTCTTCTCAGGTTACCCTGCAGGTCATTTAATTTAATCTTGTAGTTATGCAGCAGGTCGGCTACCAAAGCGTTAGTCGCTTTGTCGGTAGTCCAGCTTCCGCCTACCAGGTGGGCGAAATCATCTACTGCGTTCAACATCTTCATGGTGTACTTCTTACCTTTTGGAAGAACTTCTTCCCCAAGGTCGTTCAGTACTCCTTGTGAAGTCTTGCCATTGACGATCTTAAAGAGCTTTTCTATAAGAACATCCTTCAGTTGCTGGAATTTAACTTCGTACTCCAGCTCCAGTTTAGCAATTGCTTCTTTATCTTCAGAACGCTTACGCTTGTCCTTGATAGAACGCGAGAACAATTTCTTGTCTATCACAACTCCACGCAGGGATGGAGAAGCCTTTAATGAGGCATCTTTAACATCGCCCGCCTTATCACCAAAGATGGCGCGAAGCAGTTTTTCTTCTGGGGTCGGGTCAGATTCACCTTTTGGAGTAATCTTACCGATAAGGATATCACCGGGTTTTACCTCGGCACCGATACGGATCATACCGTACTCATCCAGGTCCTTAGTGGCTTCTTCAGAAACGTTAGGGATATCATTGGTCAATTCTTCAGCACCCAACTTAGTGTCCCTTACTTCCAGGGCATATTCATCTATATGGATAGAAGTAAAGATATCCTCGCGGACCACTTTCTCAGAGATCACGATCGCATCCTCAAAGTTGTATCCTTTCCAGGGCATAAACGCTACCTGCAGGTTACGTCCTAATGCCAGTTCACCGCTTTCTGTGGCGTATCCTTCACAAAGAACCTGTCCTTTTTTCACCTTATCACCCTTGCGGACAATAGGCTTCAGGTTAATACTGGTCCCTTGGTTAGTCTTCCTGAACTTGACCAGGTCATAGGTCTTGGAATCTTCATCAAAACTTACAAGCTGCTGCTCGTCCGTCCTTTCATAACGAATGGTAATCTGCTTAGCATCTACATACTCTATGGTACCATCGCCTTCAGCGTTGATCAGTACCCTGGAGTCCGAAGCTACCTGCTGCTCTAAACCGGTTCCTACGATAGGAGACTGTGGCTTTAACAACGGTACTGCCTGGCGCATCATGTTAGATCCCATCAGTGCACGGTTTGCATCATCATGCTCCAGGAACGGAATAAGAGATGCTGAAATAGACGCGATCTGGTTAGGAGCAACATCGGTATAATTGACCTCTTTTGGATCCACCACCGGGAAGTCACCTTCCTCACGGGCAATTACCTTTTCACGGTCAATGGTCCCATCATCCTTTAACGGGATGTTGGCCTGGGCGATCTTCATTCCTTCTTCTTCCTCTGCGCTCAGGTACCTGAATTCTTTGGTATCTACTTTCCCATCCTCAACCTTACGGTATGGAGTTTCCAGGAAGCCCATTGGGTTAACCTTGGCAAACACAGAAAGGGAAGAGATCAGACCAATGTTCGGTCCTTCAGGTGTTTCAATAGGACAAAGTCGTCCGTAATGTGTATAGTGAACGTCACGCACCTCGAAACCTGCACGCTCCCTGGAGAGACCACCTGGTCCCAGGGCTGAAAGTCTACGCTTATGCGTGATCTCGGCCAGCGGGTTGGTCTGGTCCATGAACTGTGATAACTGGTTGGTTCCGAAGAACGAGTTGATCACAGAAGAAAGGGTTTTAGCATTGATAAGGTCGATCGGGGTGAAGACCTCGTTATCACGTACATTCATACGCTCACGAATGGTCCTTGCCATACGGGCAAGACCTACCCCGAACTGGGATGATAACTGCTCCCCTACCGTACGTACACGTCGGTTAGAAAGGTGGTCAATATCATCGATCTCTGCCTTAGAGTTGATCAGTTCTATCAGGTACTTGATGATGGTAATGATATCTTCTTTGGTCAGGACCTGCTTGTCCATCCCGATATCAAGACCAAGTTTCTTATTCATCCTGTAACGACCTACCTCACCGAGGTTGTATCGCTGGTCAGAGAAGAACAATTTATCAATGATTCCACGTGCGGTTTCCTCATCTGGTGGTTCCGCGTTACGCAGCTGCCTGTAGATATGCTCTACTGCCTCTTTCTCAGAGTTGGTAGGGTCTTTCTGCAGAGTATTATGGATGATAGCATAGTCAGACTGTGCATTGTTCTCCTTGTGAAGCAGAATAGTCTTCACATCGGCGTCCATGATCTCGTCTATATGCTCTTTCTCCAGTACAGTATCACGATCCAGGATAATTTCGTTCCTTTCAATAGAAACAACTTCTCCGGTGTCTTCGTCCACAAAATCTTCGTGCCAGGTGTTCAGCACACGGGCCGCCAGTTTACGTCCCAATACTTTCTTTAATCCGGCCTTGGAAACTTTAACTTCCTCAGAGAGGTCAAAGATTTCAAGAATGTCCTTGTCACGCTCAAATCCAATGGCGCGGAACAGGGTAGTTACCGGTAATTTTTTCTTACGATCGATATAGGCGTACATAACGCTGTTGATATCGGTCGCAAATTCTATCCATGATCCTTTAAATGGAATTACCCTTGCAGAGTACAACTTAGTTCCGTTAGCGTGGAACGATTGCCCGAAGAATACACCAGGAGATCGGTGTAACTGGGAAACAACCACACGTTCGGCACCGTTGATCACAAAGGTTCCACTAGGGGTCATGTAAGGTATAGTACCTAGGTACACGTCCTGGACGATAGTCTCGAAGTCTTCGTGCTCAGGATCTGTACAGTATAATTTTAATCTAGCTTTTAAGGGTACGCTGTATGTAAGCCCACGCTCAATACATTCTTGGATAGAATAGCGAGGTGGATCTATAAAGTAGTCCAGGAATTCCAGCACAAACTGGTTTCTGGTATCGGTAATTGGAAAGTTTTCCATGAAGGTATTGTACAAACCTTCATTCCCTCTTTCGTCAGATTTTGTTTCAAGTTGAAAAAAATCTTGAAATGATTTAATCTGAATGTCCAAGAAATCCGGATATTCCGGTATGTTCTTAGCGGATGCGAAACTTATTCTTTCAGTCTGATTTGTGAACATCAATGGACAAAATTTTGATCGTGAATATTAATGTAGGGGTGTATATGCCTTTATATACTGCGTATAAAAGGGTTTAGGTCTAGCCACCAGAAGGGCGGAAAGACCTAAACCTAAACCATATGGTTGACGCTATTATTTAAGCTCAACTTCTGCTCCAGCTTCTTCCAATGATTTTTTGATACCTTCAGCTTCATCTTTAGAAACTCCTTCTTTAACAGCTTTAGGCGCGCTATCAACGATGTCTTTTGCGTCTTTAAGACCAAGACCTGTCAATTCTTTCACCAATTTAACAACTGCTAATTTAGAAGCACCAGCGGCCTTCAGTACTACGTCAAATTCGGTTTGCTCTTCAGCAGCTTCACCGGCTTCACCAGCTCCACCGGCAGCAACTGCAACTGCAGCAGCAGCAGGCTCTATACCGTACTCTTCTTTTAAAATATCAGCCAATTCATTTACCTCTTTTACGGTAAGGTTGACCAACTGTTCTGCGAAATCTTTTAAATCTGCCATTTTTCTATCGTTTGTTAAAAATTTTAAAAATATATTGAATTTAGTGCGTACTTATTCTTTCTCTGATAAGGTCTTAAGGATACCTGCCAGCTTACCACCACCGGATTTAAGTCCGGAGATAACATTCTTGGCCGGAGACTGAAGAAGTCCAATAACTTCTCCGATCATCTCTTCCTTAGACTTGATATTAACCAGAGTCTCTAACTTATCATCTCCAACGTATACCGCCTCTGCGATATAAGCCCCTTTCAATAAAGGCTTGTCCGATTTTTTACGGAAGTTCTTGATAAGTTTTGCCGGGGCATTACCGGTTTCTGAAAACATTATAGAAGTGTTCCCTTTAAGAACTTCCGGTAGTTCACCGAATTCCTTCTCTGATGCATCCATCGCTTTCGCCAAAAGTGTATTTTTGACTACGGCAAGCCTGATATCTGCTTTAAAGCACGCCCTTCTAAGGTCGGACGTAGCAGTAGCGTCAAGCCCGGATATATCCGCCAGGTAGATCGTAGAACTATCAGCTAACTGTGCTGTCAGATCTTCTATAACGGTTGCTTTTTCTTGTCTTGTCATTACTAAAAATCTTTTACAGTTATACCGCCTTAGGATCCAATTGAACACTTGGGCTCATGGTGCTGGACATATAAATGGACTTCATGTATATCCCCTTAGCAGCCGCCGGTTTTAATTTCACTAAGGTATCAATCAGTTCTTTCGCGTTCCCGGCAATTTTGTCGGCGCTGAAAGATGCTTTCCCGATGGAAGCATGAACGATTCCTGTTTTATCTACTTTAAAGTCGATTTTACCAGCTTTGACCTCTGATACTGCTTTTGCAATATCCATAGTCACTGTACCAGTCTTCG
Source organism: Zeaxanthinibacter sp. PT1 (assembly GCF_028464225.1). Classification (GTDB taxonomy): domain Bacteria; phylum Bacteroidota; class Bacteroidia; order Flavobacteriales; family Flavobacteriaceae; genus Zeaxanthinibacter. The sequence goes on along the minus strand of NZ_JAQPCN010000003.1, from coordinate 73,395 downwards.
GGTTAGGCATCAGGCCCCTAGGTCCGAGAACTCGTCCTAATGGTCCTAATTTACCCATCACGCTAGGCATAGTGATAATGACGTCTACGTCTGTCCAACCGCCTTTGATCTTATCCAGATATTCATCCAGACCAACAAAATCCGCACCGGCTTCTTTAGCCTCTGCTTCCTTATCCGGGGTTACCAGGGCAAGAACTTTAACGTCTTTACCGGTTCCGTGTGGTAAGGTTACAACGCCACGAACCATCTGGTTAGCTTTACGAGGGTCTACCCCTAGTCTAACCGCAAGGTCTACAGATGCGTCAAATTTGGTATTGGTGATATCTTTGATCAGTTCAGAAGCCTCGTTCAAAGAATAGAGTTTATCTTTCTCTATTTTGGCACGCGCCTCTTTTTGTTTTTTTGTTAACTTTCCCATGTTAAGAATGCTTTATAAGATTAAAAAGGACGCTTTCCAGCGATTTTAAGACCCATAGACCTCGCTGTTCCCGCAACCATGCTCATAGCAGATTCTACGGTGAATGCGTTCAGGTCTACCATCTTGTCCTCAGCGATCGTTTTGATCTGGTCCCAGGAAACATTTCCCTGTTTTACCCTGTTAGGTTCGCCAGAGCCTTTTTTAATCTTAGCCGCTTCCAACAATTGTACTGCCGCAGGAGGTGTCTTTACGACAAAGTCAAAAGACTTGTCTTTATACACGGTGATAGCAACTGGCAGGACTTTTCCCTGTTTGTCCTGTGTACGAGCATTAAACTGCTTACAGAACTCCATGATGTTAACGCCGGCAGCACCTAAAGCGGGTCCAACCGGTGGCGACGGATTCGCTGCACCTCCCCTAACTTGTAGTTTAACTACTTTACTTACTTCTTTAGCCATTGTTTTGATTTAATATTCAAGTGTGTCTATAATTGGAAGCGACAACACTTTTAACTACGTAACAATTATTATACTTTTTCTACCTGCATATAGCTGAGCTCCAGTGGTGTCTTACGTCCGAAGATCTTCACCATCACTTCCAGCTTACGCTTTTCTTCATTGATCTTTTCTACAGTTCCGTTAAAACCATTGAAAGGACCGTCTATCACTTTCACCGTTTCACCCAGCACAAAAGGAATCGCCACACTATCTGTATTCACAGCCAGCTCATCCACTTTCCCCAGCATACGGTTTACCTCTGACTTTCGCAGCGGCACAGGGTCCCCACCTTTGGTTTCCCCTAAGAAGCCGATAACATTGGTAATGGACCTGATGATATGTATCATCTCACCACCAAGATTGGCTTTAATCATAATATATCCCGGAAAATAGACCCTTTCTTTGTTGATCTTTTTCCCGTTTCGGATCTGCACTACTTTTTCTGTGGGAACCAGCACTTCTTCCAGGTAATCGGAAAATCCATGACGCTCTACCTCGGTCTCAATGTAGCCTTTGATTTTATTCTCCTGACCACTGACCGCTCTCACGACATACCATTTCTTTTCCAATACTTCTGACATAGATCCCATCTTAATTGATTAGTGCATTAAAATATAGCTGAACCAGTTTACTGAAAACTGTATCTACACCCCATGTGGCTAATGCAAATAAAATTGAAAATACAGCAACTACCACCATAAGGTTGATAGCCTCAGCTCTTGGAGGCAAAGTAACATTGTTCCTCAGCTCCTCAACAGATTCTTTTATATATGCTAACATCTTTCGCTATTTCTTTGAATTGATCCCTGATGTGATTTCCGGAGCCTGGGCTACCGGGACCTCCGGACTTACCGGATCTTTTATTCCGCACGGGAGGAGAGACTTCCCTCGACTTTGCTCGGGACAGGCTTCTCGTCTCATGACTTTATATTCCGCACGGGAGGAGAGACTCGAACTCCCGACACCTGGTTTTGGAGACCAGTGCTCTACCAACTGAGCTACACCCGTTTATAATTACACTGAAAGGTATCCCGGATAAACCGAGACACCCTTAGTGTATTATATGCTAGTATATTAATCTAAAATCTTAGTCACCTGACCAGCACCTACAGTTCTACCACCTTCACGGATAGCGAAACGAAGACCAACGCTTAGTGCGATAGGCTGGATAAGGTCTACAGTAATGGTAAGGTTATCCCCTGGCATTACCATTTCAACTCCAGATGGAAGATTGATAGTACCTGTTACGTCTGTTGTTCTTACGTAGAACTGTGGACGATAGTTATTGTGGAATGGAGTGTGACGTCCACCTTCTTCTTTTTTAAGGATATAAACCTCAGCTTCAAATTTAGCGTGTGGCTTAACAGAACCTGGCTTACAGATTACCATTCCTCTTTTGATATCAGATTTCTCGATACCACGAAGAAGGATACCTACGTTGTCACCAGCTTCTCCACGGTCAAGGATCTTACGGAACATCTCAACCCCGGTAATAGTAGAGCTCAATTTCTCAGCTCCCATCCCGATGATATCAACAGCATCTCCAGTGTTAGCAACACCTGTTTCGATACGACCTGTAGCAACAGTTCCACGACCAGTAATAGTGAACACGTCTTCAACCGGCATCAGGAAAGGCTTATCAACATCCCTCTCAGGAAGTTCGATCCAGCTATCAACAGCATCCATCAGTTCCATTACAGTGTTTACCCACTTCTCTTCACCGTTCAATGCTCCAAGAGCAGAACCAGAGATTACAGGTCCGTTGTCACCATCGTACTCGTAGAAAGAAAGTAATTCACGTACTTCCATCTCAACAAGCTCTAACAGCTCCTCATCATCAACCATGTCTACCTTGTTAAGGAAAACAACGATTCTAGGAATACCTACCTGACGTCCCAGAAGGATGTGCTCACGAGTCTGTGGCATAGGACCATCAGTCGCAGCCACAACAAGGATAGCACCGTCCATCTGAGCAGCACCTGTAACCATGTTCTTCACGTAATCCGCGTGACCAGGACAGTCAACGTGGGCATAGTGACGGTTAGCAGTTTGGTACTCTACGTGTGAGGTGTTGATTGTAATACCCCTTTCCTTTTCTTCGGGAGCGTTGTCAATCGAGTCAAAACTCCTTAATTCAGATAGACCTGCATTTGCCAAAACAGTAGTAATAGCAGCAGTCAATGTAGTTTTACCGTGATCTACGTGTCCAATAGTACCTATATTCAAGTGCGGTTTGGAACGATCAAAAGTTTCCTTTGCCATTTTAAAAAAATTTATTCTTAGTTTATATTAGTGTACAATGTATGCGATAAATGAGCCGTAGACAAGATTACACTCTCGTCAATGAATTCAGCATTTCATCAAACTATAGAGCCAACGACGGGAATTGAACCCGTGACCTCTTCCTTACCAAGGAAACGCTCTACCCCTGAGCTACGTCGGCTTGTTGAGTTCCAAGGTTGTACGTTATAGCGCCCGGGGGCATATAAACCTGAACCGGAATAGCAAACGCTAACTCAAAGTTTTGAGCGGGAGACCGGGTTCGAACCGGCGACATTCAGCTTGGAAGGCTGACGCTCTACCAACTGAGCTACTCCCGCAATAATCCAATCAATATTTCAATCCCGGAAGTTTTTTTAGGACTTCCTGGAACCCGGCCCAATCCGGGTTTCCTAATTTTCCCGCCGGTACTCAAATCCCGGCGTTCTCGGAAAATTTTTGTGGGGAGAGCAGGATTCGAACCTGCGAAGGTAAAAACCAACAGATTTACAGTCTGTCCTCGTTGGCCGCTTGAGTATCTCCCCTCCTTATTTTTATGAACTTATGAGCCGATGGAGGGACTCGAACCCACGACCTGCTGATTACAAATCAGCTGCTCTAGCCAGCTGAGCTACATCGGCTTATACAGGCCTCTGTGACGCATAAAAAAGTCCGCTATTTCTAACGGACTGCAAATGTAGATAAATATTTGTTTATTCAAAACAATTTCATAAAAATTTTAATGAAGATTGAGGTCTCTTCTTATCCTTCTTTTTCACCAGCTTCCTCTCCAGCGAACTGCAGGCAGAATCAACGGCTTCCTCAAATGTTTTACATTGTTTCTTGACCACGAAACGGTCCTTTGGGATATGTACCTTAATCTCAGCTATTTTGTTCTGTTTACTGCTGGTATTATCCAGCTTTAAATACACATCAGAATTGATAACCTTATCATAGAAAAGATCTAATTTATCCAGTCGTTTTTGAATGAACTCGATAAGCTTACCATCGGCGTTAAAATTCACAGATTGTGTACTCACTTTCATACGTACAAATTTTGAAGGTTAATAAAGTAAAGAACTCTGTACTACTTTTTGCTCCTCGGGTGAGATGCGCTGTGTACCTTTTTCAGTTCGGCTATACTATTGTGGGTATACACTTGCGTAGAAGCCAAACTTGAATGTCCCAAGAGTTCCTTCACCGAATTTAAATCAGCCCCCCTGTTGAGGAGGTGTGTAGCGAAGGTATGCCTGAGGATATGCGGACTCTTTTTAAGTTTAGAAGAGACCTTACTAAAATACCTATTTATAATTCTATAGACAAGCGATTCATATACTTTGTTACCGGCCGAAGTCAAAAAAAAATGTTCTTCCGTCCTCGCCTCGAGCAGTTCGCCTCTCGCCGATAAATAACTGTCTAACAGCTCAGTGCTGACAGCTCCTAAAGGAATCACCCGCTCCTTATTGCGTTTCCCTAGTACTTTAACCGTTCCGGAAACCAGGTCCAGGTCCTGCATCCTCAGACCGATCAATTCTGCCCGCCTCATCCCAGTAGCATACAGGAATTCGATCATCAGTCGATCGCGGATTCCTTCAAAATCCATCTCATCCGGCATCACGGCCCACAATCGCTCCATATCCATCTCCTCATCTGAAAAGGGAATTTCTACCTTGGTCTCTGTTTGCAAAGCCCTGTGTTTGGCCAGGGGGTTAAGCTGTAATTCTCCAATTTTCTGTAAAAATTTATAATAGGCCTTGAGAGAAGCGATCTTACGGTTGATACTGCGGTTGTTGAGCCCCTTCTCCGATAGGCTGATGATCCAGCTCCTGATGATAGCGTATGAAACTTCTTCTATGGCCATTATTTCGTATTCCTCGCTGCAGAATGCAGAAAATGCCTGCAGATCAGACTCGTAAGCTTTTACAGTGTGGGGAGAATAATTCTTCTCCAGGAGCAGGTAAGATGTAAATGCAGCAATGGCCATACCCCAAAGTTACAAAAGCCTGTTGGTGTAAGGACAAAAAAAATCCCGCCAATAAGGCGGGATATAACTTTATAGTTCAGATAGAATGCTTATACTTCCTCTTCGTCCCTAAGGCCTTGGATGTACTGGGCTTTCTGAATTTGCTGTCTGCGTTCTACGGAAGGTTTTGTAAACTGCTGACGCTTGCGTAACTGGCGCATAGTGCCGGTTCTGTCAAACTTACGTTTAAAGCGCTTTAAAGCTCTATCGATGTTTTCTCCTTCTTTTACTGGTATAATTAACATTGGCTACAACCTCCTTTCTTTAGTGATTTTGGGAGTGCAAATATAAAAGTAATTATTAGAATACGCCTAATTTATTGGAGAATATTCTTTGCGATTACTACTTTCTGTATTTCCGTGGTTCCCTCACCGATTGTACACAGTTTGGAATCCCTGTAAAACTTCTCTACCGGGTAGTCCTTGGTATAGCCATACCCGCCGTGGATTTGTACCGCCTCGTTGGCGACTTTGACACAAACTTCGGAAGAATACATTTTAGCCATGGCACTCAGCTTGGTAACTTTCCTGCCCTGGTTCTTTAAAAAGGCAGATTTATGTAATAACAGTTCTGAAGCTTCGATCTCGGTGGCCATATCGGCAAGCTTGAAGGAGATACCCTGGAAAGCACTTATCGGCTTCCCGAACTGTACTCGTTCTTTAGAGTACTTCAGGGCTGCTTCGTAAGCGCCTTTGGCTATACCTAAGGATAAAGCACCAATAGAGATACGCCCACCGTCCAGGATTTTCATGGACTGAATGAATCCATCACCCACAGGTCCCAGCCTATTGGCATCCGGAAGCCTGCAATTATCAAAAACCAATTCGGCCGTCTCGCTGGCACGCATTCCCAATTTATCTTCTTTCTTTCCACTGCTGAAACCCTTGGTTCCTTTTTCCACCACAAAAGCAGTCATCCCATGACTGTCTCCTTTTTCCCCGGTACGGACAATTACCACTGCAACGTCTCCGCTCTTCCCATGGGTAATAAAATTCTTGGCACCATTAAGTACCCATTCATCTCCATCTTTCACAGCGGTGGTGTTCATTCCACCGGCGTCAGACCCGGTATTGTGTTCGGTCAATCCCCATGCTCCCAGCCATTCACCGCTTGCTAACTTGGGAATCCACTTCTGTTTTTGCTCGTCGTTACCAAAAGAGAGAATATGGTTGGTACAAAGCGAATTATGCGCAGCGACGGAAAGTCCAATAGAGGGATCCACTTTGGATATCTCTTCAATAATGGCAATATACTCGTGGTAGCCAAGTCCGGAACCTCCTAATTCTACAGGGACCAATATCCCCATAAATCCCATTTGACCTGCTTTTTTAAATAGCTCTAGCGGGAAGGTCTGGGCTTCATCCCATTCCATCACGTGAGGCCTGATCTCGGTCTCTGCAAATTCACGTGCCGATTCCGCCACCATTTTCTGCGTTTCCGAATAATCGAAGCCTAGGGCTATATCACTTTGTATCGTATCCATTTATGCAATTTTTTAGAGGAACAAATATAACCCAATTCTGTCGATTTTATCAGACGGAAAGTCTTCAAATTGAGTTAATTCGTCCAAGGATCGGATTTCTCCGACACTTTCCCTGTACCGCACGATCTTCCATGCCAACCCATATGGAATATAAACCAGGGAAGCTAATTCCTCAACGCTAGCCGTATTCAGGTTTATTCTGACCAGATCCGGAACTTCTGATATACGGTATCGCTCCAGGAGCAGCAGTACCGTAGCCGAGTCCAGGCCGTACACATCGTAGAGCTGCTCATCTACCAGGAATCCACCCAAGGCATCCCTGAACCTGATCACCCGGGAAGATAATACAGGACCTATTCCCCTGACCTCCTGCAGATCTGAGGCAGTTGCAGTATTGATATCACGAGGTATAACCTTCCGGGGGGAGGAAATGATAGAGGATTCGGGCTTAGTCGACTTATCAGTTCCTCGGTGTGGAAAGCTAAAATAGGGGCTTAAGTTCTCCAGTAGTGTATCGGGTATGCCGGTAATCTTCGCAAATTCTGCAGCGGAATTCACATAATAGCCCTTCTCCCGGTAGGCGTACAATCTGTCTAATTGTTCCGCGCTGAGTCCAAGCCTGTATCCCCTTGCATCATCCAGGTAATTAGGATTAAAGGGGTAAATCTTATTTTTCAAGGCAGCACGACTGGCAACGATCGAGTCATGCCGGGCCTGTAAAACCTCGTCCAGAATAAAGGAGTCAGACTTCGTTGATGCCAAGGGGATTATCCACCATTTTACACCCTGGACTATGAGAACAAAGAGGAGCAAAAAGAAAACCCCACTCCGTTCCCTTTTTGAGAGAACCAGGTGGGGTTTCTTATTTTTCACTGTTTCCGGTTTTACGCGGCCTTACCTTTTTTCTGAGATTTAAATAAAGTATTAGCCTTTAATTTCTTCAGGTATTCCTTCAGGTCTCCCTTAACTTCACCAGACATGATATACAGTCCTATAATATTAGGGAAAGACATGGCGAGGATCATCATATCAGAGAAGTCGAGCACAGCTCCAAGACTAATGGAAGCACCTATTACTACAAATATGAGGAAGAACATCTTATAGATCATCTCTGATTTCTGGCTCTTACCAAACAGGTATGTCCAGGCTCTCATCCCGTAATAAGACCAGGAGATCATGGTAGAGAATGCGAAAAGGAAAACTGCAACACCCAGTACATACGGGAACCAGGAGATCACACTACCAAAAGCATCAGAGGTCAATTGTGCACCTGCCATCCCTTCTACCTCGTGCATCCCTGTAAAGATCAATACCAGTGCAGTAAGTGTACAAACCACGACGGTATCGATGAAGGGCTCTAAAAGAGCAACAAACCCTTCAGAAGGAGGATTATTGGTTTTTGCAGTACTGTGTGCGATAGCCGCAGAACCAACACCCGCTTCATTAGAGAAAGCAGCCCTCTGGAAACCGACGACCAGCACACCTATCACTCCACCTTTCAGAGCACTTGGATTAAACGCTCCTTCTACGATCGCAGAAAATGCAGGAGCAATATTTTCAATATTAACAACGATTACTGCCAGGGCCGCCAAGACATACACAGAAGCCATAATCGGCACAACCCTACCGGTTACTTTAGCAATACTTTTAATTCCACCGATAATTACTACACCTACGAGGATGGCTGTAGCTATACCAAACCAAAATCCATTACCCTCCAGAACAGGAAACTGGCTGGCCAGCTGTTCAAAAGATTGGTTGGCCTGGAACATGTTTCCACCTCCGAACGAGGCTCCCACCGCAAGAACAGCAAATACCCCGGCAAGCACCTTACCAAATCCTCCCATGTTCCGTTTCTCTAGGCCATAGCGAAGGTAATTCATTGGCCCCCCAAAAACCCTACCGTCAGGAAGTATATCCCTGTATTTTACACCAAGTGTACATTCTACAAACTTGGAAGACATTCCCAAGAGACCACAAACAATCATCCAGAATGTTGCACCGGCACCTCCAAGGGATACTGCTACCGCCACACCTGCGATATTACCCAGTCCGACAGTTCCTGAAACTGCAGTAGCCAGGGCCTGGAAATGGGTCACCTGCCCCGGGGCATTAGGATCGTCATATTTTCCACGAGCCAGGTCAATAGAATGCTTAAACCCTCGTATATTGATGAACCCCATACGGAACGTGAAGAAAGCGGCTCCTAGAACCAGCCAGATCACGATAAAGGGAATATCTTTGGTCACCGGGTCCCCGTTTGGATGGGTATGAGCGACCGGCTGAGCGTATTCTATCTCGGCCAGGTAATGAGCACCTTGTTCAATAATATGTTCCGGGTTATCCGAATTATAGATTACCCCTCCACCCTCTACAAGGTATTTTAAGGATCCGTCCACAGGAGAAACAATGGTTTCATCCGGCCCGTCGTTCATGGAAATCACCGCAATCTCATCTCCCTTTTTTACCGGGGAATTCTCCGGCTTCAACCATCTCTTAAGGATATACTTGTTCTGTACGTCAGAACTCCAACCCGGGATCGGGATAAGTTTAACATCTGCGTAAGCTACCGGGTCGTAGATACCGATGGCAGCGAAAGGATCCCAGAACAGTACAGATCCAAGACCGTTAACGGCCGGTGTCATTATTCCATTAAAGACTTCCGTAATGGCGTCCGGTTCTACCTGGTATTCTTTGGTAACCGAATTACCTGCAGCGTCGGTAACAGTTACGGTATATTCTATACCTTCAATCAGGCCTGTTGCCTTGGGAGAATCAAGTGGAGTCTCCTGGTTACTCCACTTATAGGTGTAGGGTGGAGTTCCTCCTGTAACATCGAGTGTAACCACCCCGTCATTCAGGGTATTGGAAGGGTTGGACTTCTTGGCGTTAACCTCTAGTTCTTGCGACTGAGCCGCAAATGTGAACAGGAATGACAGAATAGTCAGGCAATATTTCATGTATGTCGTATTTAGTTGGATAAGCGCAATAATGGCGCACAATATCCTAAAATAATTGGTTCAAAAAAAATATAATTTCCTAAAGAACTTAAGTGATATTGAACATTTGGTTCAGTTTACGTATCTGTTCCGGCCTACCGAGGACGATAACTTTACTTTTGGGCTGCAGCTGAAGGTCTGCCTCGGGGTTAATAATATAATCTCCATCAGGAGTGATGTACCCTATGATTGTGCAACCGGTTTTCCTACGAAGATCCAGGTCGCGAAGTGAGCTGCAATTCAGCTCGCTTTCAAAATCCTCTATAGCAACTTCCTCCAGGTTAGTGGTGTGTTCACCTTCTATGGATAATTGGTCCATAAAAGTGATCAGATCAGGGATAACCACCAGGGATGCCATATGATCCCCTCCTATTTTGTCGGGCATGATCACCTTGTCAGCACCGGCCAGCAAAAGTTTCTTCTGTGTATTAATGTGCGAGGCCCTGCTGATAATAAAGAGTGATTTATTGAGCTGGCGAGCGGATAACACCACGAAAAGGTTAGCAGCATCATCGGGTAATGCTGTAATGAGGTACTGCGCCCGGTGCACCCCTGCATCCTTCAGGGTTTCGTCCTCGTTGGCATCTCCTTCAATAAAAAGAAGTTCCTCTTCAAATTTTTCAATCACCTCCCGATCCTTTTCTATAACCACGAAAGGTTTTTTGTAAGCCCTGAGTCTTTCGACCGCCTGCATTCCGTTGCGCCCGTAACCGCAAACAATAACGTGTTTGTCTAGGTTGTTGATCATGTTTTCCACTTTCTTTTTCTTTAGAATTTGCAAAGAATTTCTACTCAGGAGGTATTCCGTTATAATCGATAAGGCAAAAGCGATAATAAAGACACTGGCCACGATCAGGAGGATTGTAAAGATCTTGGCATCGGTATCCAGGGGCTGAACCTCGGCGAATCCTACGGTCGTGACGGTGATGATCGTCATGTACAAGGCATCCAGCCAGGTGAAGTCTGCGATATACCTATAACCCAGCACCCCAATAAGCAGCACTGTAATGACCAGGAATAAGGACAGTAAAATTTTAGAACGGAAAAGTCTGATCATTATTAAAGGTCAAAAACAGAAGTTCGTTTCGTATACAGCAGGTCCTTAATTCTTAACCAAAACGCCAGGAAAAGATATAACGCAAATCCGAACCCCAATGTAACGAAGGTAAGATAGATAAATGAAGTGCGCACGACCCTCGCCCGGATTCCTAGTCGTTCTGCAATCCGACCACAAACGGCATACCCGCGTTTCTGGAAGAAGTACAATAATTGGTAGAATACGTTCATGGATCAAAAATACTATATTTGATTCAATAATTGCCTCCCCACTGCGCATCTCAGGCATTGGTGTTTTCTACAATATTTACTATAAAGTTCTAACAAGGCCTGGCTTTGTAGTGCATGCCCCGGATGTACTCCCAATATTTTGAATTTCTCGATCGGCCCATTCTTCTCGGCTTTGATCTCGCTGGCGAAAGCCAGCATTTCTGTTCGTATATCCTTCCCCCTCTGGCTAGCAAAAGCTACCTTTAAAGGGATTACGGCATTCAGGAGAATCAAGTCAGTAAAGCGCTTGTTTACCCTTTTAGTCCAACTCCGGGAAGACTTCCCAAAGAGGAAGTGGGTGTTCCAGTATGTAGATGCTGCAACCGAAAACAAGGAATACGCTTCCTTCTTAGTGGCTATAGCTATAGTCTCACTGAACAGCTTAGGGGTTTTATGGTAAAGCATAGCAAGTTGTGCGAGCCTTATCGTAGGAAAATTAGAAGGTCGCTGCCCAAAAAATTCGGGACTTCGCCCGGCAGGGGGCAGCATACCATACTTGCGTTTCAGGAAAGTAAATTCTCTTTGCAGTTGAAAATAATAGGGATCCGTCCCCGGTTTCCTACTCAGCATTCCCACCATACCGAAGAACAAAGCCTCCAGGGCCTGGACAGAACCAGATGTTTTACGAATGATCGAAAAATCGAGCCTCCCTGCCACTTCCAAAAAGAAAGCCCCGTTTTTCTGCGATCCGAAAACCCTCATCAACGAAATAAACAACAACTGCTCCCAATCTTTGTTATATAATTGGTATTGCCGGTTAAGCAAATCTGACTGCGCGGTCAGCCTTCTCCGGTATAATTCTTCCATCCAGGAGCTGAGCAAGACCGGTGGTATACCCGGGAGCATTTTTTCACAATTAATAAAGTCCTTTCCCTGGTAAGACAGCAGGGATCGGTAACTGTTGATGATCCCCGGCGCGATATAGGAGCGTAATTGCAGGGTGGGTAATAGCTGCCCATCTCCCCTGGTTACGGGCATGTCGTCCTCATAGACAACATGAAGTATTACTTTGGAGTAATTTGAATCATCCTGGTGCCCATGTGCATACCAATCCGATGATCGCAGGTGCATTTCCACATTTCCAGCCCAGTGAATTCTATCGATAAGTAACCGGGCATTAAAAAAATCGGGACCGGTACCATCATTAGGTTCCCCGGGATGAAGAATCTTCAGGGTCTCGCCCTCTGTAGTCTTCAACCTGAGTGGAATTTTTAGATGTTGCCAGACAAAATGCAATAAATCCTCTCGCATGCCCGAATAATACGGTCTGAGTATGCAAAAAGATTGCAGTATACCTAATAAAATTTATGCCGGGGTCAGCATCAATGGTATGTCTACCCTTGTTATAAGGAATGAACTAGGGTAGGCTTACTCGGAAACCTCTCCTTCCCATTCGCTAAAACCTCCCAAAAGGTTGTATGCCGTCTGGAATCCCATATTGTTCATCAGGGCACAGGCCTGTCCGCTACGATTGCCGGAACGACAATAGACATAATAGTTTTTAGATTTATCGAGCTTATCAATTTCGTTGATGAAGTCCTGCCCTTTATAAATATCGATATTGATAGCATTGGGAATGATCCCCTCTTCTACTTCTTCATCGGTGCGAACGTCAAGGATAACTGCGTTGTCATCATCCTGCAATTTTGACGCCCATTCGTCTTGTGTTAAATCGGCCATATCTCTGATTTTGATTCACAAAAGTAAAAATCCGGTATGAGAAAACACCATCTGAAAAGGAAATTTCAACAATCAGGTTTTGATGGTACAACCGATAGCCCTGGTATTGGTCACGGAAATCTCCTGGCCGTTAAGCATGGCGTCTACTGCATTCTCCACGAAGGGTTCCGTAACTTTATCAGCATCTGCATAATTATCATCAATGGCACCAATATACCTGACCACATAGCCTTTAGACTGGTTTTCCAGCAAGAATACATGCGGAGTTCTCTGGGCACCGTATTGCGGGAAAATCTTTTGCCCTTCATCCAAGAGGTAGGGAAAGGTGAAGTTCTTTTCTTTTGCACGTTGCTTCATTTTCTCAAAACTGTCTCCCGCTTGCACTTTGGGGTTGTTAGGATTAATGGCAATAACCGGAACCCCTAAGACTTTATATTTTTGATCCAGGGCGATAATGCGGTCCTCGTAAGCGACAGAATATGGGCAAGTGTTGCAGGTAAAAATCACCAAGAAGCCTTTGGCCTCCTTGTAATCGGCAAGAGAAACCGTGTTGCCGTCTATATTTTTTAGTTCAAAATCTGTGGCAACATCTCCAATGGTGTAGCCTTTAGCTGTTCCCGGGGGTACCGGGCTGAACGCCAAAGCCAGGAGTGCCGCGCCTAGTGTCAGTAGAGTGATCGGAAGTCTCATGGGTTCTATGATTTAAAAAAGTATTTAGCTCTGTCTGCAGTTCTTCAAAACTGAAGGGTTTCTCGTAAAATTTACGCTGCCGCTTATTATAGATCAGAGTGGCAGGTATTGCACCGGACCAGTCTTTATCCACTTTCGGGATCCAGGAATTCTGACTGGGATCATCTAAAACCAGGACGTATGACTTTAAATCCCGTTTCTCCAAAAAAGGAACAAGGTGACTATCCCACATCTTGGCCATATCCAGATTAACCAGGACTACCCTGATCTTTTCGTCGGGATAGGCAGCCCCTAACTTTTCAAAAAATGGCAACTCGGTTACGCAGGGAGCACACCAGGTAGCCCAGAAATTGATGATATAGGTATATTCATCATCTTGTTCTAAGAGTGTCTCAAACTCATCAAAATCGTATACCGGTACGCTAAAGTCTGGCCCTTCGACCATATTCTTAGGAGTGCTTTCATCCAAAAAATTCATGGTATTCTTCTTCTTATCCGGTTGACAAGCTGTCAATACCATCAGAAGGATTAAAAAAGGAAATACGAACTTCATTTATGTCTTTTCATATTAAAGTTAAATATTGGCTTTTTCCACCCCTATAATTTAACAAAAATTTATCGCAGCTACACTTGACCGCCTTGAATTTAATCTTACATTTGTATATACAATTGTTGTAGAGACATGAATGTAGAAATGATTCTTAAGACGGAGAAGCCCATAGCACTGGAAAGTCGTTCCCTGATCCACCTTATCCTGGTGAGTAACAAGGTGAACGAACAGTACGCTTCTGCCCTGAAAGAATACGATATTTCACAACAACAATTTAATGTCCTTCGGATCCTTAGGGGGCAGAAGGGAAAAGCAGCCAACCTGCAGACCTTAAATGAGCGGATGATTTCTAAACAAAGTAATACCACCCGGCTGGTGGATAAGTTGCTTAACAAAGGACTGGTGAACCGCATGGTATGTCCAAGTAACCGGCGAAAAATAGAGATTACCATTACGGAAGAAGGCAAAGCGCTATTATTGAAATTGGATAAAATCGTCTCGCGTACCGAGGACGAACTCTTATCCGGTTTCTCCAATGAAGATTTAAGACAATTGAATAACCTTTTAGATAAATTTTAATCCCTTAAAACAACAAATAGAATGAAAAAAAATGCATTGATCCTGGCCTTAGCCATCGTAACCGGAGCTACGGCCAACACTACGAACCCCGTGGAAGAAGTTAAGAAAGAAGTGAACACCGAGAAAAGTACGGTAACCTGGAAAGCTTATAAGGTAACCGGCTCACATTACGGCGAAGTTCAATTAGAAAGCGGCGCACTTGTTTTTGACAATGATCAGCTAACAGGAGGTGAATTCACGGTAAACATGACCTCCCTTGTAGCTACAGACCTGGAAGGAGAATCCAAAGGAAAATTAGAAGGACACCTTAAGTCTGAAGACTTTTTCTCAGTTTCCGAATTCCCAAAAGCAAACCTAGTCATCACAGAAGTTGAGTCTACAGGGAAAAATTCGTACGAAGTAACCGGTGACCTGACTATCAAAGGCATCACCAAACCGATCACTTTTGATATGTCTGTATACGGGAGCAAGGCTACCGCCACTTTAAAGGTAGACCGTGCGGAGTACAATGTTCGCTACGGTTCCGGAAGTTTCTTTGACAATCTTGGAGATAAGACCATCTATGATGAATTTGACCTGGTCGTAGACCTGCAGTTTTAATCATCAGCTATGATATTGATCCGGATCCGGTAAAAGGGTCCGGATTTTTTTTTTCTGGGCCTATGGTATTTATAAAATTCCTTTCTATATTTGAGGCTATGAAAATATCTACAGTACATACATGGTGGTGGAAAAACTTACGTCTGAAGTCGTGAGCTAAGCACCCTTGTATCTGTACTGTACAAAAAGGCTTGTCAATCACGACAAGCCTTTTTGCATTTATACTCCTTGGTGACAAGACCTAACAACCGAATTAAATCGAATAGACCAGAACATGGCATATCAATTAAAAACATATCATAAAAAGATACTGGCCGATACCATTACCCCGGTTAGTGTATACCTGAAGATCCGGGATCGGTTTCCCCACAGTTTATTGCTAGAAAGCAGTGACTACAGGGCAAATGACAATACGTTCTCTTATGTCTGCTGCAACCCTATAGCATCGATCAGTATACAGGACGAAAAAATTAAATGGAAATTCCCTGACGGAAGCATTAAAGAAAAGGCCATTACTGCAGGGGATAATATCCCTTCTATCATCCATGATTTTAGCCAGCAGTTCAAAGCCCAGAATAATGGATTTAAGTTTATCAATAATGGGCTTTTTGGGTATATGGCTTATGACGCGGTCCGCTATTTTGAAGATGTCTCTATTCAAAAAAAAGAAGGCAACCTAGATATCCCGGATATCTATTACGCGGTATACCAGAATATAATCGCGATCAATCATTTTAAGAATGAAGCTTACCTCTTTGCACATTGCTACGAGTCTGAAAATAATATCCCTGAGCTAGAGCGTATATTGAATGTAAAAAACTTTGCGGCTTTTGATTTCCGGAGGGAAGGGGACGCCTCTTCCAACCTCAGTGATGAGGCCTATATGGAGAAGGTAGAAATTGCTAAAAAACACTGTGGTCGGGGCGACGTTTTCCAATTGGTACTCTCTAAAAGGTTTTCCCAGAAATTTAAGGGTGACGAGTTTAATGTGTACCGGGCATTGAGATCCGTTAACCCCTCTCCTTACCTCTTTTATTTTGATTATGGGAACTTCAAGATATTTGGCAGTTCACCGGAGGCACAGTTGGTGGTCAAGGAAGGGAAGGCCGAGATACACCCGATTGCAGGAACTTTTAAGCGTACCGGGAATGACGAAGAAGATGCAAGGCTGGCCAAGAAACTCACCGAAGATGCCAAGGAAAACAGTGAACATGTCATGCTGGTAGATCTTGCCCGAAATGACCTCAGCAGGCACGGCAATAATGTCATTGTAGAAAATTACAGGGAAGTACAATATTTCTCTCATGTTATCCACTTGGTTTCCAAGGTCACCGGGCAAAAGAAAAAGGACACCCCTACAATGGATGTGGTTGCAGACACTTTCCCTGCCGGCACCCTTAGTGGAGCTCCGAAGCACAGGGCCATGCAGCTGATTGAGGATTACGAACCCACAAACCGTGCTTATTACGGGGGAGCCATCGGGTTTATGGACTTTAATGGCAATTTTAACCATGCGATCATGATCCGCACCTTCCTGAGTAAGAACCACGAGTTACATTACCAGGCCGGAGCAGGTTTGGTAGCAGCCTCGGAACCGGCATCAGAGCTGCAGGAGGTCTACAACAAGCTGGGGGCACTGAATAAGGCGATGGAAATAGCTGAAACCATATAACAATTATAGCAGCCGTAAAAATGAACAGAATATTAGTCATCGATAATTACGATAGTTTCACTTATAACCTGGTGCACTACCTGGAAGCTATGGATTGTGAAGTGATCGTTAAACGGAATGATCAGCTGAAACTGGAAGAGGTTGCGGCTTTTGATAAGATCGTCCTTTCTCCGGGTCCCGGAATACCGGAAGAAGCCGGTCTATTAAAGGAGATCATCGCCACTTACGCTCCCACCAAAAGTATTTTCGGGGTTTGCCTGGGCCAGCAAGCCATAGGAGAGGTCTTTGGCGGCAGCCTTATCAACCTGGACCAGGTATACCACGGCGTAGCCACTAAGATCAGGGTACTCTGTGAAGAGGTACTTTTTAATGGGCTTCCGGAAACCCTGGAGGTGGGCCGCTATCATTCGTGGGTAGTGAATCCCGATCTACCGGACTGCCTGGAAGCTACATCCGTGGCCGAAGATGGGCAGGTGATGTCCCTCAGGCATAGAGAATACGATGTTAGGGCAGTTCAGTTCCATCCGGAATCTGTTCTGACACCCCACGGTAAAAAATTAATAGAGAACTGGGTAAAGGCCGGGAAAACTCCTGCGGCAACTCATAAATAGTCCTTACTATGAAAACGATCCTCAACAGGTTAATTAATTACGATGTTCTCTCCAAGGACGATGCCCGGCAGGTATTGGTGAATATTGCGAATGGCGCCTACAACTCAAGCCAGATCGCCGCATTCCTGACGGTTTATATGATGCGCAGTGTCACCATAGACGAATTGGAGGGTTTCCGTGATGCTCTTTTGGACCTCTGTCATTCGGTAGACCTGTCCGAATACGACCCTATAGACCTCTGCGGAACCGGGGGTGACGGTAAAGATACTTTCAACATTTCTACCCTGGCTTCGTTTGTTACTGCAGGAACCGGTATCCCGGTGACAAAACACGGTAACTACGGAGTTTCCTCAACCTGTGGCAGCAGTAATGTGATGGAATACCTGGGCATTAAATTCAGCAGCGAAAAGGATTTTCTGAAGAGATCTATGGACGAAGCCGGAATCTGTGTCTTACATGCACCGCTCTTTCACCCGGCAATGAAAAATGTAGCTCCTATCCGCCGTGAGCTTGCGGTAAAAACCTTTTTTAATATGCTGGGGCCTATGGTGAACCCCGCTTTTCCGAGGAACCAGATTGTCGGGGTATTTAACTTGGAACTGGCGAGGATGTATGGATACCTTTACCAGAATACCGATAAGAATTTCACCGTCCTCCACGCCCTGGATGGTTATGATGAAATTTCCCTGACCGGCACCACCAAAACTATTTCTAACCGCACCGAAGCTATGCTGGAACCTGCAGATTTCGGGGTAAACCCGGTATCTGCCAAAGCGATCGAAGGAGGCGAAGATATTGCCGGATCTGCCCGTATCTTCCTCGATATTCTACAAGCTAAGGGATCGGAAGAACAGAATAACGTGGTCTGTGCCAATGCAGGGATTGCCATTGCAACCGTAGAAGGTATCAGCCCGCTTGAGGGTTTTGAAAAGGCAAAGGAATCCTTGATGAGCGGTAAAGCATTGGAAGCACTTAGAAAACTACAAGAAGTAAGTAAGCGATGAACATATTGGATAAGATAATTGTCGACAAAAAACGTGAACTGGCATTTAAGAAAAGCCTGGTGCCACCGGTGCAACTGGAACAGGCCATGTTGTTTGCGAGGCCTGTATTTTCAATGGCGGCTGCCTTGCGTAAAAGCAGCAGCGGGATCATTGCGGAACACAAACGCAGATCTCCTTCCAAATCGGTCATCAACAATGACCTCAAGGTATGGGATGTGGTCAAGGGATACGAGCATGCAGGAGTCTGCGGTATTTCAGTGTTAACAGACACCCCTTATTTTGGCGGATCCCTGGAAGACCTGCTTGTGGCACGCGCTTCTGTGGAGACTCCCCTGCTGCGAAAAGAATTTATCGTGGATGAATACCAGCTGCTGGAAGCCAAGGCTTTCGGGGCAGATGTAATCCTGCTTATCGCGGCAGTGCTCAGCAGGACCCGGATTGCCGAGTTATCCCGGTTTGCCAAAGAACTTGGTCTGGAAGTACTCCTGGAGGTCCATAACCGGGAGGAGCTGGAAAAATCATTGATGCCCAGCCTTGATATGCTGGGAGTTAACAACCGGGATTTAAAGAACTTTGAGGTCAGCCTTGAGACCAGCAAGGAACTCGCAGTACATATCCCCAATGATTTTGTCAAGGTATCTGAAAGCGGCATCAGCAATACTGACGCTATCAAAGAATTAAGAGACTATGGGTATAAGGGTTTCCTGGTAGGTGAAAATTTTATGAAAACAGCAGATCCCGGTGGGGCTGCATCTTCTTTTATAAAAGAATTGAACTCATGAAACTGAAAGTCTGCGGGATGAATTATAATACGGCCGAGGTTGCCACCTTACAACCCGATTATCTCGGGTTTATTTTCTGGGAGCCATCCAGCCGCTACTTCCAGGGCGATATGCCCAAATTATCGACGGGAATAGAGAAAGTTGGTGTTTTTGTTAACGCGTCCATCGAAGAGGTTGTTAAAAGGGTAAACGAATTTGGGCTGCAGCTGGTACAACTTCACGGCGGTGAGAGTCCTGCTTTCTGCAGCGCATTACAAGAAGCTTTTACAGCTCTTGAAAATAATGTGAAGATCATAAAAGTTTTTTCGGTGGGAACTTCTTTTAATTTTGAACAATTGTCGCCTTTTGAAGAAATATGTGATTTTTATCTTTTTGATACCAAGGGTAAACTTCCCGGGGGAAACAGTTATTCCTTTGACTGGACATTACTGCGAGGGTACCCATCAAAGAAGCCTTTTTTCCTGTCCGGTGGAATAGGGCCGGGAGATATGGAATCCGTTCGTGATTTCCTGCAGAAACCGGAAGCAAAAAACTGCCATGCCCTGGATGTGAACAGCAGGTTTGAAACCAGGCCGGGTGAAAAGAATATAGCTGATTTAATAAAATTTAAAGGAGTACTCGCCTCAGGGCAATAAAACTATTTTACGATGACTTACAATGTAGATGAGAATGGTTATTACGGGGAGTTCGGGGGAGCATATATCCCGGAAATGTTATACCCGAATACGGAGGAGATCAGGCAGCAATACCTACAGATCATGCAAGACCCTGTCTTTGAGAAAGAATTTAACGATCTCCTGAGAGACTATGTAGGCAGGCCTACCCCCTTGTACTATGCGAGCAGGCTTTCCGAACATTGTGGCACCCGGATATATCTGAAACGAGAAGACCTATGCCACACCGGGGCTCATAAGGTAAATAATACCATTGGGCAGATATTACTTGCAAAGCGCCTTGGCAAACAGCGGATCATTGCAGAAACAGGTGCGGGCCAGCACGGGGTAGCAACCGCCACCGTCTGCGCTTTAATGGGCATGGAGTGCATCGTTTATATGGGTACCGTAGATATTGAAAGGCAGGCCCCTAATGTCGCCCGTATGAAAATGCTTGGAGCGACGGTAAGAGCGGCGAATTCGGGTAGCAAGACCCTTAAGGATGCCACCAACGAAGCCATCAGGGACTGGATCAACAACCCAGTAGACACCCATTATATTATCGGCTCTGTGGTCGGACCTCACCCCTACCCCGATATGGTGGCGCGATTCCAGTCGGTGATCTCTGCCGAGATCAAGGCACAACTTCAGGAAAAGGAAGGCCGGTCGCGTCCGGACTACGTAGTTGCCTGTGTAGGCGGAGGCAGTAATGCAGCCGGAGCCTATTACCACTACCTCGATGATACCCAAGTAGGACTGATCGCTGTAGAAGCGGCAGGGAAAGGAGTGGATTCAGGGGAAAGTGCGGCAACTTCTTACCTTGGGAAAACCGGCATCATCCATGGCAGTAAGACCTTGCTGATGCAGACTCCTGACGGGCAAATCACTGAACCCTATTCCATTTCTGCCGGACTGGATTACCCGGGAGTGGGACCTATGCATGCACATCTCTACGCCTCCGGGAGGGGAGAATTTATTTCCATTACCGATGATGAAGCCATGAAAGCAGGGCGTATGCTGGCCCGTTTAGAAGGTATTATTCCCGCTATTGAAACTGCACACGCCTTTGCCATATTTGAGAAAAGGAAATTCAAGGCCGATGACCTTGTCGTGATCAACCTATCCGGGCGTGGAGACAAGGACCTGCAAACCTATATCGACTATTTTAAACTATAAAGATTTTTGCATTGAGTATGATGAACAGGATACAGACAAAACTCCAGGAAGATAAAAAGCTTCTATCCATATATTTTACCGCGGGCTACCCGCAACATGGTGATACGGTAAAAATCATCCAATCCCTGGAAGAACACGGGGTAGATATGATAGAGATAGGACTCCCCTTCAGCGATCCGCTTGCGGATGGGCCTACGATACAGGAAAGCTCTACCCATGCCCTGACACATGGTATGACCACGGAAAAGCTGTTCTCCCAGTTGCAGGGCATTCGCGAAAAGGTGTCTATCCCCCTGATTATCATGGGCTACTTTAACCCGGTATTGCAATACGGTGTGGAAGCGTTTTGTAAGAAGTGCCGGGAGATCGGTATAGACGGGCTTATTTTACCGGATCTTCCACTCCGGGAATACCAATTACAATACAAAGAGATTTTTGATGCTTACGGATTACTCAACATATTCCTGATCACCCCCCAGACAAGTGATGAACGTATCAGGGAGATTGATGCCGCCTCCAATGGCTTTTTATACCTGGTCAGTTCCGCGAGTACTACGGGAGCTAAGTCCGGTTTTGGACAGGATCAGCAGGATTATTTTAAGCGAATTGCTGCTATGGGACTTCGTAATCCATTGATTGCCGGCTTCGGAATCAGCAACGCAGAGACCTTCGCCCAGGCAACGGAGCATACAAAAGGTGCTATAATCGGCTCGGCTTTTATCAAGTATCTTACGGAAAACGGTGCGGATTCTGCAGGTGATTTTGTTAAAAGAATTCGCTAGATTTACACAGCTATCAGCCCGAATTATATGAAAAACCTATACTTAATTATCTTACTGGCCGCTGGAGTATCCCTGCAGGCGCAAGACCAATCCCAACTGAAATCCCAGGTCCGGCACACTATAGACGAATTACGCGAATTTATCAGTATTCCAAACGATGCCCTGGACCACGCCAGTATGAACAGGAACATCACCTGGCTTACTAATAAATTCAACGAGCGTGGATTTAATACCAGTGTACTTCCAACTGCCGGTGAATCTCTTTTTTTTGCGGCTCTGCCTATGGAAGATCAAAAACCCACGGTGCTTTTCTATATGCATTTTGACGGGCAGGCTGTAGATCCATCCAAGTGGAATCAGAAAAGTCCTTACGAAGTCGTATTGAAAGAGAGGTCCGGGGACGGATGGAAACAAATTCCATTTGATTCGCTGACCGAAGATATCAATTATGACTGGCGCCTGTTCGGAAGGTCTGTCTCTGACGATAAAGGACCTATCGTCATGTTCCTGAATGCCATAGACCTACTCCGGAAAAATAATCAGTCCATCCCCTTTAATGTAAAGGTAATCCTGGACAGTGAAGAGGAAAAAGGCAGCAAACCGTTACCGGATGCCGTAAAGCAATACCGGGAATTATTGGCAGCCGACCTACTGATCATAAATGATGGCCCGGTTCACGCCTCAGGCTTACCTACCGTAGTGTACGGTTGCCGGGGTATTACCACCATGAGCATCACAACTTACGGACCGATAAAACCTCAGCACAGCGGCCATTACGGCAATTACGCACCTAATCCCGGTTTACAGTTGGCACAACTGCTTGCAGGAATGAAAGACGAAGAAGGCCGGGTAACAATCAAAGGATACTACGACGGCATCAGTATTGATGAGCAAGCAATGGATGTTCTTCGCAGTGTGCCCGATGACAGTGAAGCCATTAACCGCAACCTGGCAATTCGTAAACCGGAAAAAGTGGGATCATTCTACCAGGAATCCCTGCAATACCCGTCTTTAAATATACGAGGTCTGTCTTCCGGCTGGGTAGGAGACAAAGCCAGGACTATTGTCCCTGAATCGGCCACTGCCGAGTTAGACCTTCGACTGGTCCCGGAGTCCGATGGTACCCGGCTTAAAGAGCTGATCAAAACCTATATCAGGGAGAAGGGATACCACTTAATGACAGAGGTGCCTTCGGCCGAGGACCGACTGAAATACGATCGGATCGCAACCGTCACGGAGCGCCCGGTCACGGATGCATTCCAGACTCCCCTGGACAATCCCTATGGCACATACCTGGTTAACACCCTCGGAGAGAAATTCGGGGAACAAGTGGTTCAGATCAGAATTATGGGAGGTACTGTACCTATTTCACCTTTTGTGAATGAGCTGGCCATTCCTGCCTTTATTGTTCCTATGGTGAACCCTGATAACAATCAACACAGCCCCAATGAAAATCTGGAGATCGGAAAAATAGACTATGGCTTACAGGTATTCTATTCACTGCTCAGCAGCGCTCCGCCTATGGATTGACCTTCACGAGACTTAACATTCAATAACATAGGTTTATAAGGGTCTTAACGGGTATTCCATCCTTCGTTTCTTATATTGATTGTGAATCAAAAAAGATAACACAGCATGGGAACTATAGATAAAAAATTTGAAAGAACTAAAGAACAAACTACCCCGAACAATCCTACGGGGAATACCGATATAGATACCAATAAATTTGATATTGAAAAGGATACTATTAAGGATCAGCAGAACAAATAATAACGCTATCTATTATCGTTATTGATCTGGAAGAACCCGGGAAGTTAAACGTCCCGGGTTCTTTTTTTTGTCAAAATTCGCGGATGTACAAAGGATCTTTAAAAAATGGGCTGTATTGCTGTATACGGAAATCAAGGGTTGTAAAACCCGGCTTATGCATTTTCAGGTTTTTGTATTCCTGCATACTCCCAACTGCCCGGTTTGCGCTTCCACTGGGAGCGGTAAGTGAAACCGTCCGTATGCGCCTGTTTTCGGTATCTCCGGGCAGCATAAATTCGTGGATACGGGGGACTTCTGTATGTACCGGAATTAATTTGATACCGTGATCCCTGGCAAGGCGCCTGAAGAAATATTCAGGTCCGTTCTTGCTATTCCCACCAGTAAAAATCAGGGTATCCACCTTGGGATATTGGTATAAGCCGCCAAGCAGGTCGCGTAAGCATACCCCGTTCATTCCAAGGTCCGTGGCATCAACCTTCAGGCGTTCTGCACTGTCTACGATATCAAATATCCCGATCTTTTCCCGCCTTAAGAATTCTTTGCGTTGCCGTACTGCTTCTACAGAATCCTCGTAAAGCAATTGAAGCTCATACATCCTGTCCAGGATATTCCACAGCTGCCCGTCCCTGCTGCCGTAACAGAAATTGACATCTCCGGGTTTCAGATCACCCGTGGTAAACCTGGGCGGGGGCAGGGTTCCGACAATCCAGCGTGTAGCCTCTTCAAAAAGAAAAGGTTCAAAGGGGTGGGTATGTACAAAGGGTTTTTTAATAGGTCTATTTTAAAACCAGCACAAGATCATCAGAATGTACCAAGGTCCCGTTTCCTAATTCTACCCGGTCTATTACTCCCTCTTCGTTCGCGGTTACCGTAGTTTCCATTTTCATGGCCTCTATCACGAAAAGCGGCTGGTTCTTCTGTACCTCCTGCCCTTTTTTGACCAGCACATTAGACAGCATTCCCTGTAATGGCGCTCCAATTTGTTTGGGATCATCGGCCTCGGCCTTTTTATTGCGCTGCCGCTCTACCTTAACCGACTTATCCTTGATGAAGACATTCCTCAACTGCCCGTTGATCTTAAAGAAAATATTGACATTCCCCTCCTCATCGGGTTCTCCTTTTAACATCAGGGAGATCAAAATATTCTTACCCCTGTCCAGTTCTACCATGATTTCCTCACCAACTTCCATCCCGAAGAAGAAATTCTTGGTCGGGATATTCATGACATTTCCATATTTCAGGTGCTTTTCATGGGCTTCCGTGAATACTTTAGGATAGAGCAGGTAAGAAAGGAAATCAGTCATCTTCAGTTCACGACCCATGCCTGAACCGAATTTTTTCTTGAAATCTTCAAATTCTTTATCAAAGTCGACCGGCTCCAAATGCGCATTCGGCCGATCGGTGTAAGGCTCTTCTCCTTTAAGAATGATCTTTTGTAGTTTTTCCGGGAATCCGCCCACCGGTTGCCCCAGGTCTCCCCTGAAGAAGCTCACCACGGAACTGGGGTAAGAAAAGTTTTCTCCTCTTTCCATAATATCCTCTACGGTATACCCATTACTGATCATAAATTGGGCCATATCCCCTACTACCTTAGAGCTCGGGGTAACTTTAATGATGTCACCGAACATCTCGTTGACCTCCGCGTACATTTTTGTGATCTCCGGGAATTTATTCTCCAATCCAAGGGCAATGGCCTGTCCTTTCAGGTTAGAATACTGTCCGCCGGGAATCTCGTGGGTGTACACATCCCCGGACCCTGATTTTAATCCGGATTCAAAGGGATAGTAATAATTCCTGACCGTCTCCCAGTAATTGGAATATTCTGCTAATTTTTTGCGGTCCAGCAGGTTTTCCCGTTCGTGGAAACGCAGCATCTCAACCACCGAATTAAAATTAGGCTGAGAGGTAAGTCCGGACAAGCCTCCAAGCGCTACATCGATCACATCAACACCGGCCTCAACCGCCTTGAGATACGTAGCTGGCTGAATAGAGGAGGTATCATGGGTATGCAAGTGGATGGGGATATTGATCTCAGATTTAAGGGCCGATACCAGTTCATAAGCCGCATTGGGCTTAAGTAGGCCTGCCATATCCTTAATTCCAAGGATATGTGCCCCTGCATTCTCCAGGTCCTTGGCCAACTGTATGTAGTATTTCAGGTCATATTTTGTCTTTGCTAGATCCAGGATATCACCGGTATAACAGATAGAGCCTTCGGCAATTCCATTGGTCCTGGTTCTTACATGATCTATACAAGGAGCCAGGGACTTCATCCAGTTCAAAGAGTCAAAGATCCTGAAGAGGTCGATCCCGCTTTCCCACGATTGTTCGACAAATTTAGCGATCACATTATCCGGGTATGCGGTATAACCTACCCCGTTAGAACCCCTGATCAACATTTGCAATAGAATATTGGGCATTGCTTCCCGTAATAATTCCAAACGCTCCCATGGATTTTCCTGTAAAAACCTTAGGCAAACATCAAAAGTTGCCCCTCCCCAGACTTCCAGGCTGAATATTTCCGGATGGTTCTTCGCATATCCCTCGGCTACTTTCAGCATATCCGCGGTCCGCATCCTGGTAGCCAGTAAGCTCTGGTGTGCATCGCGCATGGTCGTATCAGTAAAATGAATTTTTTTCTCAGATTTAAGCCAGTTGGCCAAACCTTCGGGACCTAATTCTGTGAGCAGGTCTTTGGTTCCTTTTGGGTATGGCTCCCTTGAAGGATAAGAGGGAACTTTTGGTTTAGAAAATACCCGGTTGGGATCAACATTCTTAACTTCCGGATTCCCGTTAACGATATTCTCACCGAGAAACTCTAAAAGTTTATTCGCCCTGTTGCGCGGCTCGGTGAACTCGAACAGCTTGGGTTCATTCTTGATAAAGTTGACCGTCACTTTGCCTTCCCTGAAAGAAGGATGTTTCAGGATATTATCCAGGAAAGCCATATTGGTTTTTACACCCCGTATCCTGAATTCGGCCAGGGCTCTCCGCATCTTTCTGCAAGATCCGTCCAGGGTTCGACTGATCGCGGAAACTTTAACCAGCATGGAGTCAAAGAAGGGAGAAATAACTACTCCCTGGTAGATACTACCCGCGTCCAGGCGGATTCCAAATCCGGAAGCACTCCGGTAGGTGGTGACCACCCCGTAATCGGGCTTAAAATCGTTCCCGGGATCTTCTGTAGTTACCCGGCATTGCAAGGCATACCCCGTCACCTTTACCGAGGCCTGGTCCGGGATCTTGATCTGTTTATCTGAAAGGCGATAGCCCCCGGCGATAAACAGCTGGGCCTTGACCAGGTCTATATTGGTCACCATTTCAGTAACCGTATGTTCTACCTGTATCCTCGGGTTGACCTCTATAAAATAAATGCTGCCATCATCATCTACCAGGAATTCTACCGTCCCGATATTGTTGTAATTAACGGCTTTACAGATATCTATGGCGTAGGTGTAGAGTTTATTTTTGGTTTCATCGCTCAGGCCAACAGACGGTGCAAACTCTATAACCTTCTGGTATCTTCTTTGTACTGAACAGTCACGCTCATATAAGTGAACTATATTACCGTGGGTATCTGCAACAATCTGTACTTCTATATGCTTTGGATTTTCTACAAACTTTTCCAAGAAAACGGTATCATCCCCGAAGGCATTGAGCGATTCTCTCCTGGCTTCGGGGTAGGCCTTTCTTAGTTCGTCTTCCGTCCTGATGACCCGCATTCCCCGGCCACCTCCCCCGGAAGCCGCCTTCAGCATCACAGGGTACCCTATCCTGTTGGCTTCAGCTATCGCGATATTTACATCGTCTAAATCTTTCTTACTGCTTTCAATTACAGGGACTTTATTAGCCACGGCAACTTCTTTGGCCGTGATCTTATCCCCGAGAGCCTTAAGAACAGATACTTTAGGGCCAATAAATATTATGCCATTTTCCTCGCATTTACGGGCAAATGTGGCGTTTTCAGAAAGAAATCCGTAGCCCGGATGTATAGCATCTACCTGGTTGTCTTTTGCAACCTGGATAATGGCATCTATATCCAGGTAAGGCTTTAATGGCTCCCCTTCCCCTCCTATCTGGTAGCATTCATCCGCTTTATAGCGGTGGAGGGAATACCGGTCTTCGTAGGTATAGATTCCTACTGTTCGCACCCCTATCTCTACACATGCCCGGAAAATCCGGATGGCTATCTCTCCTCTGTTCGCTACTAAAACCTTCTTAATTTCCACTGAAAATGCTTTACTGTTATGAAAACAAACTTAGGCTTTTTGACCTAAGAAAGCAATGCGATATCCTTATAAAAAGGACGCATTTTGTTACAATATTGCAGTGAAAAAGCCTGTTTTCATCAATTAAATTCCGAGTTTCAAACGTTTTCTTTTAGAATACGCAAACGCTTATAATACCTTGCCCAGATTTGGAGCCTTGTGCAATATCTGAACTTGATTTACATCGAGATCTTGGGTATCTTTATAGCACATAAAAGAAATGAGCTATGGGTAAAGGTGATAAAAAAACAAAGCGAGGGAAGATTGCCAATAAATCGTTCGGCGCCAGGAGAGCACGCAAAATTAAACGCAAGCCATCCGTAGAAGAGAAAATTAATATTAAGAATAAGGCTTAGTCCAGAACAAAGTTGATCTCTACCGTACGGTCTCCGGTTGCGGTAAGTTCATAGGTGTAAAACCCCATCGGAAGGGGAGTCTCCCCTACAAAATCTATGGGCTGGGCGATAAACGTTGAGTCCCCGGAAATAATTTCCACGTAAGCATACCGGTACGCTGTATCATACGGGAGGTATTCGGAATATTCACCCGGAGGCACTGATTCGTGCACAGATTCCTGGTCTCCGACGATCACTTGGTCATACTGGAATGTATTCATATTCCTGACCCTTATCTGCACCTGCTGAAGTTCATCATCACGGTCTGTACAGGATACCATCCCAAGACAAATACAAAATAGCAGTATAGACAGGTATTTCATCAGAATATCATTTTGGTGCTATACTTTACAACGCAGGCAGGAGCAATTTATTCTACCGAACAAAAACAGGATTATTCTCCTTTAGGGTATGTTCCTTACTATAGCAGTAATCGAGGTAATCAAACCCTTTAAGATCGTCCAGTGTCCGGGCATCTTTATCCACGATATAACGAACCATCGCACCCCTGGCCTTCTTGGCAAAAAAACTAATGACTTTCAGATTGTCATTTTTCCAATCCTTAAAAACTGGTGTAATTACTGGCGTCTTCAGTTTTTTAGCACCCACAGCATTGAAATACTCGTTACTGGCTAAATTCACAAAAAGCTCACCTTCTTCAAGCTCATCGTTAAGCGCCTGGGTGATATTTTCTTTCCAGAACTCGTACAGGTTCTTTTTTCTTCCAACTTTCAATGAAGTGCCCATCTCCAGTCGGTATGGTTGTATCAGGTCTAAAGGCTTCAAAATTCCGTATAAGCCGGAAAGAATGCGCAGTGACCCCTGCAAACGCTCTAATTTC
Organism: Zeaxanthinibacter sp. PT1; assembly: GCF_028464225.1. Taxonomy (GTDB): domain Bacteria; phylum Bacteroidota; class Bacteroidia; order Flavobacteriales; family Flavobacteriaceae; genus Zeaxanthinibacter. The sequence goes on along the minus strand of NZ_JAQPCN010000003.1, from coordinate 44,337 downwards.
CCTTCATCAAGGGTATAGGCATCAAGCCCTTGGTAAACATCACCATCAAAAGCGAATACCGCCGGCCGAGCATTATCAGTGCTGAATGGTAGCCGGAAATCCTGGTTGCGCTGCCAATTGAGGTCGGCGAGGTCTGCCGAAATATCCATTAATTTAGAAAGGGACTTAGGGCTTTTTTTTGCCAGGATCTTATTCAGCCTTTCTGCCTCTTGCAAAAACCGGGCTTGTGTATGGGTCTGTATGGGTAATTCCCTCTCGTAATCCATAGATTTAGCAGGGGAAATAACAATTTTCATAGTATCAATTTTGTCTAAAAATAAAAAAGTAAATCAGTGTAGAACAGTAGTTTCACTAGAGATATTCAATGCCACTATCAGCATTGGTTATATTTTTTATTTACTTGTATGTTTGGCATATTCGCGCCATTTATCAATACATGCCTGCATGTCTTCAGGGATCTCAGAGTCAAATCGCTTGTGCTCTCCACTGACCGGGTGCTTAAACCCGAGCGTCTTGGCGTGCAGTGCCTGCCGCGGAAGAATCTTGAAGGCGTTATCCACAAACTGCCTGTATTTGGTAAAAGTGGTTCCTTTCAGTATGCGTTCTCCACCATAGCGCTCATCGTTAAACAGGGTATGACCGATATGCTTCAGGTGAACCCTGATCTGGTGGGTACGCCCGGTTTCCAGCTTGCAGGAGATCAGGGTAACGTAACCTAATCTTTCTATTACCTTGTAATGGGTAACGGCTTCTTTTCCCTGTTCGCCTTCCGGGAAAACCTGCATTTGCAGGCGGTTCTTGGGATTTCTCCCGATATGGCCTTCTATGGTTCCTTCATCCTCTACAACATTTCCCCATACCAGGGCGATATATTCCCTTTCGCTGCTTTTATCAAAAAACTGCTGGGCAAGATGGGTCATCGCCGCCTCTGTCTTGGCAACCACCAGCAGGCCGGAAGTATCCTTATCGATACGGTGAACAAGTCCCGGGCGTTCGTTGCTGTTCATCGGAAGTTGCTCTATGTGATGTAACAGGGCGTTGATCAAGGTTCCCGAATAATTACCATGCCCCGGGTGCACCACCATTCCGGCGGGCTTATTGACCACTAACAGAACATCGTCCTCGTAAACGATCTCCAGGGGGATATCCTCAGGGGTCAGCAAAAATTCGTGCGGGGGATGCTCAAAGAGCACTTTTACCTCATCCCCTGCTTTCACTTTATAATTCTGCTTAACTATGTTATCATTCACCCAGATATGGCCGGATTTGGCCGCCTGCTGTATCTTGTTCCGGGTAGCATTCTCTATAAAGTTCATCAGGAATTTATCCACCCTTAACGGGTCTTGTCCTTTTGATGCTTTAAACTTATAATGTTCAAATAATTCCCCGTCCCCTAATTCTATATTTTCCTCTGCTGTATCCATTTATTATTCAGAATCTGATTGTACCTGGGCGCTCCCCGGAATAGTTCCGTTTCCGCAAACCAATTCGATCTCAGATTTTTTAGGGAGTTTATCCCCCGGTTTTACTTGTTTGCCTTTATGCCTGATGTAATAAACCATGTTTTTTCCCAATTGATCAATGTATGTGACCCTTTCCACCTCCAGGCCGACAGCCCTGAGCATAGATTCGGCATTTCGCTGGGTAACCTGTATAATGTTGGGAACGCTAACCTGCTTATAACCCGAGGGATTAACCGTAACATAGATTTTCCTGTTCTCTTTTACCTTGCTACCGCCTTTAGGCGTCTGTTCTATGATGGAGAACCTCGGATAATCCGGGTTAAAATTGGCAGAATCCATCACTTCGTAGCGCAGGCCTGCTTCTTCAATCTTCTTTCTCATGTCTGTCACCGAAAGCTTGGACAGGTCCGGGACCTCTACGTGTTCCCCGTGATTGGTTGATGAACGCAGCCACTGCATGGCCAGGATAGTGAGCAGTACCACACTGACCGCTGCAAGCCCGAGGTTGATAAGAAATGTCCTGCTTCCCAGGAACTTGATGAAATCCTTCATAGGTCCGATTTATTAACCCAGCAAAGATAGGAAACCCACACCTTTTTTCTTTACTTTGAAAAATGGATATTTTACGGGATTTCCCGGGAAGTGAATGTTTCTATGAGAAAAAATATTGCGATAGTAATGGGAGGGTATTCCAGCGAGTACCAGATCTCCCTGAAAAGCGGAAGTGTCGTCTATAAATACCTGGATCCGAAAAAATTTAATCGTTACCGTATCCTGATCCGGAAAGATAAATGGGTCTGCATTGATGAGCAAGACAATGAATTCCCGGTAAACCGCCATGATTTCAGTGTTACCATGGAGGATAAGCCGCTGCATTTTGACTGTGTATTCAACGCTATTCACGGTAATCCAGGGGAAGACGGGTACTTGGCAGCTTATTTTGAACTCATAGGTGTTCCACAGACCTCCTGCAACCACTACCAGGCGGCACTGACCTTTAATAAAAGAGACCTGCTCAGCGTATTGAAACCCTACGGAATCAAATCTGCCGCTTCCTTTTACCTGAACATGGGGGATACCTACGAAGAAGACGAGATCATCGGCAAAGTGGGACTTCCCTGCTTTGTTAAGGCCAACAAAGCCGGCAGCAGTTTCGGTATCACTAAAGTATATAAGAAGGAAGAATTTGCCGATGCTATTGAGAAAGCATTCGCCGAGGATAACGAGATACTGATCGAGGCATTCCTGGACGGGACCGAAGTCTCTGTCGGAGTTATCAACTACAAAGGGAAGACCACGGTATTGCCTATCACGGAAATTGTATCCGAGAACGATTTCTTTGATTTTGCCGCCAAGTACGAAGGCAAAGCACAGGAGATCACCCCGGCCAGGCTCAGTGTACAGCAGGAACGGAGGGTAACCGAGGTAGCCCGGAAGGTATACGACCTTTTAAAAATGAAGGGCTTCTCCAGGAGTGAATTCATTTTTGTCAATGACGAACCCTATATGCTGGAAATGAACACCACACCTGGTCTTACGGAAGAAAGCATTCTCCCCCAGCAGGCAAGAGCAGCAGGCATTTCACTGCCGCAGCTGTTTGAAAATGCGATTACCGAAGCTTTAAAGTAATTTGAGTACCTTGGAAAGTAGAAACAATACAGTATGAGACGAGCCATTTTTCCTGGATCCTTTGACCCTATCACACTGGGACATTTTGATATTATCCAGAGAGGAATCACCCTGTTTGATGAACTCATCATTGCCATAGGCATCAATGCGGAAAAAAAATACATGTTTTCCCTGGAAGACAGGCTTCGATTTATTGAAGAGGCATTTCGCGATGAACCAAAGATCCGTGTCCTGACCTACGAGGGACTTACTGTTGATTTCTGTAAAAAAGTCGATGCAGGATTTATTCTCCGGGGATTGCGCAATCCGGGAGATTTCGAATTTGAAAAGGCCATTGCACATACGAACAGAAAACTATCAGAAATAGAAACCGTTTTCCTGCTTACCTCCTCGGGCAAGTCGTATATCAGTTCCTCAATCGTCCGGGACGTCATCCGGCACGGGGGTGATTTTACCGGCCTGGTACCGGATACGGTAAGACTCCCATAATCCTCCCAACACCCATTTGTAGAATATAATTACTAGAACATTAAACATAAACTCTGATTCCCCGGAATTAAATGCAGTTTTTATCGGCCAAATACTGACACACCACAAAAACCCAGCTATTCACAACAATGTTTGTTGAGATGCCTTAAAGGCTTATACATTAGTAAGAAATTTCAACACTATGCTGCAAGGCACCCCCACCACTGCTGCCAATTACCTGATCAAACAGCTGCCAAAGGCTACTGCTTTTATCAATACTAAATTTGAAGTGGTCTATGTCTCTGATCGGTGGATCACCGATTTTGATTTTGGTAAGAGGAATGTGTTAGGCAAATCTATATTTGACCTGTTCGATACGGTAAGCGATGACCTGAAAGATCTGCTGGAATCCTGCTTAATAGGTTCCGGGGGAGATTCGGGCGTAGAGCGTTTTACAGACCGCTCTCAGAAAGAACGTTGGTTTGAATGGACCAATATTCCCTGGTTTGACGACAGGGAGAATATTATCGGTATCATCATACAGGCAGAAGAAGTAACGCAGCGCGTTCTCCAGGCCGAAAAACTGAGAAAGCTGGAGCTCCTGCTACAGAATAAATCAGAAGTCGCCGGTATCGGTAGCTGGGAATATGATACATTCCGTCAGACCCTGCATTGGTGCCCGACCATTAAAAAAATTAAAGGGGTTGCTGACGATTACATACCTACCGCAGAATCAGCAATAGAATTCTATAAAGAAGGATTCAGCCGCAATACCATAGCCATGGCCGTAGAAAACGCCAAAAAAAATGGTACTCCCTGGCATGAAAAATTGGAAATGACTACGGCTGACGGCAGAGACATCTGGGTCATTGCCGCCGGGAAACCACTCTACAGGGACGGGAAATACATTGGATTGCTGGGCACGCTGCAGGAGATCACGGATCATGTAAATTCTGAGAATAAAATTAAAGAAAGTGAATCCCTGCTACGAACAGTAATAGATAATCTTCCCCTCAACTTATACATAAAGGATATTGATTCCCGAAAAACCCTGGTCAACCGTTCAGAATGTGAATACCTTGGTGTTTCGGACCCAAATGAGATCCTGGGAAAGAGCGATCACGAACTGTATGATAAAGAAGTTGCCGATATTTCAAGACAAGAAGATCTTGCGGTTATGCGAAGCCTGACACCGATCTACGGTAAAGAAACGCTTAATGTGACCCCGAATGGCAACGCTACGACCTTCTTAACCTCAAAGATCCCCTTGATAGGGAATGACGGTCGTGCCACCGGCCTTATGGGGATAAGCCTTGATATCAGTAACCTGAAAAAGCAGGAAAGTGAACTGAGAAACCTTATCAACGTAACCTCTTTACAGAATAAGAAACTGGTGAATTTTGCCCATATAGTATCTCACAACCTGAGATCGCATACGGCCAACTTCTCCATGTTACTCGATTTTCTCAAGGACGAAAAAGATGAAGCAGAAAAAGATAACATCCTCAGGATGCTGATTGCCGCATCAAACAACCTCTTGGAAACGCTTGAAAACCTGAACGAGGTAGTTTCCATAAACACTAATGTCAACCTCGATAAAAAACCTGTCAAGCTCTACGAAAAAGCGAATACTATCGTGGATAGCCTGTCAGGATTTTTAAAGGACTCAGATGCCAAGATTCAAAACCTGATCAGCCCGGACCAGAAGGTAAAAGTGGTACCGGCTTACCTAGACAGCATACTGATGAATTTTATTACCAACGCCGTAAAATACAGAGACCCCTCTCGCATTCCTGTCATCACCCTGAGTACTGAAAAAACCAATAATTTTACGGTTCTGAGCATTTCGGATAATGGCCTGGGAATAGACCTGAAGCGTTACGGAGAAAAACTCTTCGGAATGTATAAGACCTTCCATGAGAATGACGAAGCCAGGGGGATTGGTCTATATATCACGAAAAACCAGGTAGAAGCCATGGGAGGCTTTATCACAACGAGTAGCGAAGTAGGAAAAGGCACTACATTTAAAATACATTTCAATGACAAAGATTAGTACCGTCAGCATTATTGATGATGACCCGATAACTATTTTTGGTATCACAAAAATGCTCAATGCCCTGGACTGTTGCGATCATATAGAAACCTATATGAATGGCGAGCAGGCTATACGGGCGATTCGTGACCAGATCAAGAGTCAGGAGGATATTCCGGAGGTTATCTTTCTTGACATCAATATGCCCATCATGGATGGTTGGCAGTTTCTCGAAGAATTTATCGCTTTGAAAATATCACAAACTATCAGGATAAACATTGTTACCTCTTCTATAGACCCGGTAGATCGACAGAACTGGGAAGATTTCAAGAACAGGACTCATCACCAGATAGAATTCATGAACAAACCTATGACCAGGGATGAGGTTGCTTTGATCACCGAAGCGGTAAAGCAGTCTTAATTTTATTTACATTTGGGTACGCTCTTTTCAAGCTTAAACAACCATGAGGTACCTTTTATTCCCTGTATTATTGATCTTCCTATGGTCTTGCGAGACTAAAAAGGAAGCTAAGACCGGTAATTTTTCCACACACTTTGAAAATACCAAAGGAGCAGAAACAGCAACCTACCTGCAGGTTATCGATTTCTACATCCGTATCGCCAAAGAATTTCCACAGGTTAATATTCAGACCATAGGGGAGACAGACAGCGGCAGGCCATTACACCTGGTTACCCTTAACCCGGAAAGCGACTTCAATTTCCAGAAGATACGGCAGGAGAAACTGGTCATCTTTATCAACAACGGTATCCACCCAGGAGAAAGCGATGGTATTGACGCCAGCATGATGTTGTTCCGCGATTACGCAACCGGTAAAATTGAACTTCCCGAAAACACGGTAATTGTCACTATTCCGGTATACAACGTAGGTGGTGCCCTTAACCGAAACAGCAGTAGCAGGGCAAACCAGGAAGGGCCCGCATCATACGGGTTCCGGGGAAATGCCAAAAATTATGACCTGAACAGAGATTTTATCAAGAATGATTCAAAGAATGCTAAAACATTCGCGCAGATTTTTCAATTGGTTAAACCGGATATCTTCATTGATACCCATGTAAGTAACGGCGCAGATTACCAATACACTCTGACACATCTTTTCTCTCAACACGATAAAATGGCGGCACCCCTGGGACGCTACCTGGATAAGCAATGGCGACCGGGGATAGAAAAGACTTTAGAAGCTTCAGGCGAAGCTATAACCCCCTATGTTAATGTTTATAACCGCCCTCCGGATAACGGATTTTCTCAATTCATGGATCATCCAAGGTATTCTACCGGCTACACCTCTCTATGGAATACCCTGGGCCTGATGATAGAGACCCATATGCTGAAGCCTTACAAAGACCGGGTAGCGGCAACTTATCTGATGTTAAAAACCATTATAGAGTACTCCGCATCGGAGTCGACCACTATAAAAGAGCTCAGGAACAAAGCTTTCGAAGAACAACTGCAACTTAAGAACTACCCAATCCGCTGGGAACTGGACACCACACGCAACAGGATGCTGGAGTTCCGGGGCTACCAGGCAGATACCTTAGAAAGTCAAATCACCGGGCTTCCCCGTTTAAAGTATAACAGGGAAAAGCCTTTTACAAAGCAGCTGCCTTACCGGGACCACTATATCGCCTCGGATTCGGTCAGTATCCCCAAAGCTTACCTGGTCCCCAGGTCGTGGGATAATGTGAAAGAAAAGCTAGACCTGAATAATGTGACCTATACCGTCTTGCAAAGAGACACTACCATGACAGTTGCATCATATCGTATTACTGATTACAAGACCGGTACATCGGCCTATGAAGGTCACTACCCTCACTTTGATACCCGTACAGAATCTCGAATTATCACTAGGACCTTTGGTGAAGGGGATCTTTTGATACCAACGGCACAACCCGCAATGCGGTACCTGATGGAAACCCTGGAGCCGACTGCCGTAGATTCTTTTTTTAACTGGAACTTTTTTGATACGGTTCTACAACGGAAAGAAGGGTTTTCCTCTTATGTTTTTGAAGATGCTGCGATTGAGCTATTGGAAGAAAACCCCGAACTTGCGGCTGATTTCCGCGAAAAGCAGCAATCTGACCAGGAATTCGCTGCTAACCCGTATGCGCAACTGGAGTGGATATATGAAAGGTCTCCGAACTACGAAGCTGCACACCTGCAGTACCCCATATATAGGTTGTTAAAATAGGAGATTATTGCTCAAAAAGCAGGGTAATGTTGGCGTAGGAGTTTTGTAGTGCTTCAGAGATCTGTGCAGGGTTCTTCCACTTAACCTTCTTAATTCCCTCGCTCTTTTCTGCCTTCAGAGGACCCTTGTAGTTGGTTTTCATGGCATACCAGTGCACCTCTTTTAGCTTAAATTTCCCTTTCCGTTTAAACACATGGTAAGTAGTCTTCAGGTAGTTTTCGATGACGAGTCCCTGTACCCCGGTCTCCTCTTCCACCTCGCGGAGGGCACATTCTTCTATCGTTTCCCCTTTGTCAAGTTTTCCTTTGGGAAGGTCCCACTTATCATTCCTGTAGATAAACAGTACTTTTCCTTTTTTATTGGTGACCACACCACCGGCGGCTACTACGAGCGGAATCTTCTTGGCAAACTTTTTAAGGATTTCCTCGGTATTGGGATGGTAGATATAGGCTTCACTTAGCTCCTTCTTGGACAATGCCTTGATGGCGCTCTTAATTGATCTCCCATTTAGCAAGAAGTAATTTCCGTTCACCGTTTCTGTTAAGGTGTTCGTTAAAATCAGAGGCGAATCATTAACAAAAACTTTATACATTTGCGCCATGGTTTTAGACAAAGATACCGCAAAGAAAACGGCCGAGCTATTGCTGCAAATTAATGCAATTAAGTTGAAACCAGAAAATCCATTTACGTGGGCTTCCGGGTGGAAATCACCGATTTACTGTGATAACCGCATTATTCTGTCCTACCCTGTAATCAGGAATTTTGTAAGGCAGGAAATCGCCAAACAGCTGGAATCCCTCTATGGGAAACCAGATGTCATTGCAGGTGTAGCCACCGGGGCTATCGGTATTGGGATGCTGGTTGCCGAGCAGTTGGGACTTCCATTTATTTACGTTCGTCCTGAGCCTAAGGCACACGGAAGGCAGAACCAGGTGGAAGGACAACTCGAAGCCGGGCAGACTGTCGTTGTGATTGAAGACCTGATCAGCACCGGAAAAAGCAGCCTGAATGCCGTAGATGGACTACTTAAGGCAGGTGCACAGGTGAAGGGAATGCTCGCCATTTTCACTTATGGATTTGAGCAAGCCGAGAAGGCGTTTGAAGAAAAAGGGGTCGAATTACACACCCTGAGCGATTACCAACACCTGATAGAACAGGCCTCGGAAACCAATTATATAAAAGAAGAACAACAAAACTTGCTTATGGAATGGAGAACTGCTCCTTCCAAATGGCCCTCTTAGCATATGCAGATAAACACTACACCTACAACCGTAAACAAAAGTGCAAAAGAACTCTATGATTTTCTCACCAAGCTGGAAAATTTTGAGGAGATCATGCCCGATAACCTGGATAAATTTCAGCTCATCAACGAAAACCGCTTTCTTTTCGGGCTGAAGGGAATGCCGGAAATTGTCCTGGAAAGAAAGGAACAGTTGCCTAATCAAAAACTTGTGCTCGGTGCTGCCAGCGACAAATTACCTTTTACCCTGACTGCTCACATTACCGCAGTTGACGAGAACCAAAGTGAAATATCCCTGGCTTTTGATGGAGATTTCAACGCCATGATGGCGATGATGATCAAAGGACCGATCACCAATTTTTTGAATACACTTTCAAAGAACCTGGGAGAACTATAGGCCGTATTACTCAATATAACAGCTTTACCTCTTTTAGACCATAATGCTGTTCTACCCGGTCTTCAAGTTCTACCCGGAGTTGACCATCACGGGTAACCCCCCTGATAAATCCCATAAACATCTTTCCCTCTTCATCTTCAAAAGTTGAAGGTTTATCCTTGCGGAACAAATGCTTCTCGTAATTCGCGAAAAGTTCTCCTTCCTCCATGTCTGATAGCTCACGGAAAGCTGTTTCTAAGGAATTCATAAGGCTGTTAAGGACCTCTCCAATATCGTGATCCCGACCACTTTCAAGTTTTAAGGAGGTAACCTGGGGGAGTCCGTCAAAATTAACTTGGTTAATATTCAGTCCTATACCGATCACAGAGGCAGATATGCCGCTCCCTGCAACCAAATTTTCTATGAGGATTCCACAAATCTTCTTGGTTCCTGACAGAATGTCGTTAGGCCATTTGATATGCAGATCGGGAATCATAAAGTTTTTCAGGGTACGATATACCGCCAGGGAGGTAGCGATATTGACACGGAATTGCTGCCCTGCCGGCAACGCGTCAAATCTCTTTAACACACTTATAGTCAGGTTTTTATAAGGCTCTGATGTCCAGCTAGTCCCCATTTGCCCCCTGCCCATCGTCTGCCGATCAGCCTGCACGACCGTCATATCCTCCGGGTGGCCATGCGCCAGGATTTCTTTTAAGTAAGTATTGGTAGAATCCGTGGCATCAAGTTTGATTAAATGCATGGTGAAGCCTAGGTATTTGATGTACAATGTTATGTTAAAACCATTAGCAAAAAAAACAAAAAAACAATAACTTTGTAAAAACTAAAACAATTGAATGCAGAAAAGGGAAACGAGCGCAGATGAATTGATTGCCTTAATCTTACACGGAATTGAAGAAGTAAAGGGTCTGGAGATTAACTTACTGGACCTCAGAGATATAGAAAATACTGTTTGTGACTACTTTATAATTTGTAATGGTACTTCCAATACTCACGTGAATGCCATTGTGAATTCCATCCAAAAAACCGTTAGTAAAGCAAGCCAGGACAAGCCCTGGCATGTTGAGGGATCCGATAATGCAGAGTGGATCCTTATGGACTATGTCAATGTTGTAGTTCATGTTTTCCAGAAGCAAACCAGAGAGTTTTATGATATTGAAGGACTTTGGGGCGATGCCAAGGTAACCTTGGTAGAAAGTAGCTTTAATCAGTAAAAAAGGACAATGTCAAAAGATAACAAAACACCCCAAAAAAAACCTAAGTTCAGTTCATGGTGGATCTACGGACTGATCGCAATTCTGTTAATCGGGTTCCAGTTCTTCGGATCGGGAAGCCTTTCAACAACACAGAAGACCACAACATCCGAGTTGCAGGAATACCTGCGAAACGGGGACATCAATAAGATCCTCATCATCACCAATACACGCCAGGCCAAGGTATTCCTTACCGAGGAAGCCATGAGTAAGGATGTGCATAAGGATGTGGTAGATCAGCCACTGATCCCTTCAACAGGCATGGTTCCCCAATATGTGTTGGACTACGGTGACTTGCAGAACTTTGAGAATGATATCAAGAAGATAAAGCAGGAGAATAACCTGGACACTATCGTGGATTACGATACGGAGTCTAACGTGTTCATGGAGTTACTGCTAACCATACTCCCATTTGTATTGATCATAGGGATCTGGATTTACCTGATGCGCAGAATGTCTGGAGGAGCCGGAGGAGGCGCAGGAGGCCAGATTTTTAATATTGGGAAATCTAAGGCTAAACTCTTTGACGAAAAGACAGATACCAGGACTTCTTTTAAGGACGTAGCCGGTTTAGAAGGTGCTAAGGAAGAAGTGGAAGAGATCGTAGAATTCCTGAAACATCCTGAAAAATATACTTCATTAGGAGGTAAAATCCCTAAAGGAGCCCTTCTTGTAGGACCTCCGGGTACCGGTAAAACCCTCCTTGCCAAAGCAGTAGCAGGAGAGGCCAAGGTTCCGTTCTTCTCGCTCTCCGGTTCAGACTTCGTAGAAATGTTTGTCGGTGTTGGTGCATCCAGGGTTAGGGACTTGTTTAAACAAGCTAAGGATAAATCTCCTGCCATTATATTTATTGATGAGATCGATGCCATTGGGCGTGCAAGGGGTAAGAACAACTTCACGGGCTCTAACGACGAACGTGAGAATACATTGAACCAGTTGCTGACAGAGATGGACGGTTTTGGCACCAATACCAACGTGATCGTATTGGCAGCCACCAACCGGGCCGATGTACTGGATAAAGCACTGATGAGAGCCGGAAGGTTTGACCGCCAGATCTATGTGGATTTGCCGGATATCAGGGAAAGAAAAGAGATCTTCGAGGTGCATTTACGCCCGATAAAAACTGCAGAAACGCTGGACCTGGAATTCCTTGCCAGGCAGACTCCCGGTTTCTCGGGGGCTGATATTGCCAACGTATGTAACGAAGCAGCACTTATCGCAGCCAGGAAAGAAAAGAAAGCTGTTACTAAACAGGACTTCCTGGATGCAGTAGACCGTATCGTCGGGGGTCTGGAGAAAAAGAATAAGATCATCACCCCGGAAGAGAAAAAGACTATTGCGTACCACGAAGCAGGGCATGCCACGGTAAGCTGGATGCTGGAACACGCGGCTCCACTAGTTAAAGTTACTATTGTACCAAGGGGGCAATCCCTGGGTGCTGCATGGTACCTGCCGGAGGAAAGACTGATCGTACGTCCGGAACAGATGCTGGACGAAATGTGCGCTACCCTTGGAGGTAGGGCCGCAGAGAAGGTCATTTTTAACAAGATCTCTACCGGTGCACTCAGTGACCTGGAAAAAGTAACCAAACAGGCGCGAGCCATGGTAACAATCTATGGTCTGAACGAATCTATAGGAAACCTTACCTATTATGATTCTTCCGGTCAGAACGAGTACGGCTTTACTAAGCCTTACAGCGAGGAGACTGCACAGCGGATAGATGAAGAGATCTCCAAGATCATCGAAACCGAATACAAGAGGGCTATCGATGTGCTTCAGAAGAACAAGGACAAACTTTCTGAATTAGCTGAACGATTATTGGACAAAGAAGTTATCTTTAAGGAAGATTTAGAGAAGATTTTCGGTAAGCGTCCTTTCGAGGAAAAGTTCGATGAGCAGGGGCAGGAAGAGGTCGCCACTGAGAAACTCGCTTCAGAAGAATCGACCGAGGAAAATAAATAATCGAATTTAAACGTTGTCCATGTAGCAACCGGACATGTTTTTGAATCACAAAGATATTCATGGGTCTCTTAGACAAACTCTTCGGGGGGGGCAAGAAAAAGGTTTCCAAAGAAACTGCGGAAACCCGTGGCGTTCATATGCCTGACCTGAATATTCCGGTTGATGAAAAATTCACCATACACTTTAAAAAGAACGGGGGGAAATTCCTATACTGTGATTCCTTCGGGGAGGTCTCCGAAGCACTGAAGAATATCATACTGGAGAATAACTGGCAACAGGAGCCTTTCTTCAGCATGAATCCCCAGCTGGAAGAACGCTTTAAAAAGGAGGGTCTTAGCTTTACTGATAAATCCAAGGAGAGTGAAGTATTCTTTACGACCTGTGAACACCTGATAGCGCAGAACGGTTCTATCCTGGTCTGTTCTAACCAACTTCAGGAGAAGAAGCTTCACGAAGTACCCGATAACGTAATTGTTTTTGCAACGACCAGCCAACTGGTCGAATCGATTGGGGAAGGACTTAAGCTCATCAAGAAAAAATATAAACAAGGCATTCCTGCCAATATTACCACCATTAAACATTTTCAGGCTTCCGCAGAAAACAAGGATGATTTCCTAACTTATGGCAGTAGCTCCAAGCATCTGTACTTATTATTACTGGAAGACCTGTAATTATGAAGGAAGTTCTCAGGAGATCCATTACCGGGCTAGTGTATGTGGCACTATTGTTATCGGCTGTCTTCCTTAGCACGGATGCCTTCGATTTCCTTTTCATGATATTTGGCCTTGCCTGTCTTTATGAATACAAGAGGCTTACGGCGCTAAAAGGGTATTACATCTTTATGGCGTACCTGGTGCTATGGTGGGCGTTTATCTACCTCATACATGACAAAATGCTGATCAACATCCTAATGTTTGTCACCATTTCCATTAACATTGTTTTGTTGTATTACCTGTTCTGCAATAAGAAACCTAAGGATAACGGTGTGATGAAATTCCTGATAGGCCTTTTCTATATAGGAGGCGGCTGTATCTTCTTAACGATGATCCCTTATAAGGACGACGCCTTCGCCAAATTCCTGATCATGGGTATTTTTATTCTTATCTGGGTGAATGACTCCTTTGCTTACCTGGTAGGAAAAACGATCGGCAGAACAAAATTATACCCCGCCATTTCTCCAAAAAAAACGGTAGAAGGAAGTTTAGGTGGATTGGTTTTTACCGTGGCCGCTGCATATTTTATGGCCAGATATGAGCCTATTGTTAACCCAGCTCAATGGGTGATCCTTGCCGTAGTTATTGTAATTGCTGGTGGTTTGGGCGATTTGGTGGAATCTAAACTGAAACGTGAAGCAGGGGTCAAGGACAGTGGAGCTATACTTCCTGGTCACGGTGGCATGTTAGATAGGTTGGATAGTCTTATATTTGCTGCACCATTTGCCTACTTAACACTTAACCTTTTGACCAATGTTTCATAAAGAGGGCCAGAAAATAATATTGATCACTTTTTTCCTGCTGAGCACCATTATCGTGTTAGCACATTTTTACGTGGGCATTTCCTGGGTAAAAACAGCAGTTCAGTTAGCTTCCCTTGTTCTCCTGGTGGCGATTTTACAATTTTTCAGGAACCCAAAGAGGGTGGCGGTTAAAAACTTCGATGAGATCCTTGCCCCGGTAGACGGAAAGGTGGTGGTAATCGAGGAAGTGGAAGAAAATGAATACTTTAAGGATAAGCGATTGCAGGTATCCATTTTCATGTCCCCGGTAAACGTACACGTTACCCGGTACCCGGCCAGTGGCCAGATAAAGTTTTCTAAATACCATCCCGGTAAATACCTGGTGGCCTGGCACCCTAAATCCAGCGAAGAGAACGAACGGACCACCGTGGTTATCAATACGCCGAAATTCGGCGATGTCCTTTACAGGCAAATTGCCGGAGCCATGGCAAGGCGGATTGTTAACTATGCCGAAGTTGGTGAAAGTGTGGTACAAGGTGAAGACGCCGGTTTTATCAAATTTGGGTCGAGGGTAGATCTTTTCCTACCGCTGAACAGTGTTGTCACGGTAAAGCTTAACCAGAAAGTAAAAGGAGCAAAGACCTGTATTGCCACCACACCTAAGAAGGATGAAGACTGAGCAATTACATATGAAATTCACTAAAGCCGTTGAGATCGTCAACAATTTCAACGATCCCCTACCTGCCGATCTCCTTCTTAAACTCTATGCCTACTACAAGATAGCCAATCGCAATTTTGACCATCCTGGGAGTAAGACCCCGTTGATCAATGCGTTTAAGGCCAATGCACTTATACAGGCCAGGGATATCACTAGTGAAGATGCCATGAAGCTCTATGTAGACCTGGTGAAAAGTGAAATCCACCCCAACCTTTAAGAAGCTTATTTACCGGTATACATATCTTTTGGGTCCGCCTGGCATAGCTCTAGCATGAAGGCCCCCATTTTTTCGCTGATATCCTTAAAATACCGCTCCCCTTTTTCCTCGGTGGCCATAGACGGATCCCCGATACCGGTATCTTCCGAAACTGCGCTCCATTTACGTTCTGCCCAGGCCCAACCCTCAGAAAAGGAACTTATCCTGAATTGCCGGTGTGCTCCACTCCCCCACTCTTCCTTTGGCAAGACCAGCCCTCCTTGTAAATAGAGCATTAGCGATGTTTCCATTTCATCGGCATGGTCACCCTCATTATCAAAATAAAGGGTTTTATCCAGGGCTCTGAAACTGTCTGCGTAGCAAATAAAGAGTTCCGGGAATTCCAGGCCCAGTTCCCTTACCAGGGGTTTAAAATTATTACCCCCATGACCGTTAAAGATCAATAATTTGGGTATGCCCTGTCTTTTCAGCGTGGCCGCTACATCCTTCAATATAGCAAGCTGGGTAGATGGATTCAGGTTAATATCCAGGTAAATATCGTGTTGCCCGGTATTAACACCAAAGGGGACAGCGGGGAGTACCATCACCTTCCCCCCTTCAGACCAGGCTATTTTCGCAGCTTCGGCAGCGATAGCTTCAGCCTGGTAATTATCCGTGCCGTACGGCAAATGGTAATTATGGGCTTCAGTTGCCCCCCAGGGGAGCACTGCCAATTCAATTTTCTGATCCTTTAATAATTTATAATTCGTCTCGGCGAGTACATAAGGCCTAGGTTCCATATATCAGACAGCAAGATTAGAAGAAACGGTTTCTTTTTCGAAAAAGGTGAAGTATACTGCGGCAAAAAGTGTAATCAGAAAATAGCATTGCAGAAACAAGCCTGCCTGCTCATAATAAGTGTTTATCCCAAACCAGTCCCCATTGAGGTGTATGAATACCCCACCTGCTACAGCCCTGAAAGCTTCTACATACAGCGCGTATCGCTGCCGGTCCATCAAGCTGCTGTAACCAAAAACGGCCAGGAACAGAAATCCTCCATAAACCAGCAGACCTTCATACCCTATGGCCGAAAAATTGTAGAACATAAACAAGAGCAAGCCGAGAGTTACCAGCATCTGCAGGAGGATATATCCCTTAAACCAGGACGAGGCTTCGGTTTCATATTTGTCGTAATTGTAAACATCCTTAATTACCGTATAAGGATACTTCTCCCGGACATCTGCGGGGCGCCAGCCTGTAGGCATAAACCAGATCCGGATTTTATCCCAGGCATTTTTGGTCCTCCAGGCATCCTGGGTCAACCTCCAGAAGTGCTGAAAATTGATCAGGAAGGGGTTCCATGTGCCGGCCGGTTTAAGCACCCCGTACTGCGGGGGTACCTCGGCTAACTCTTCCTGGAATGTTCCAAACCAACGGTCCCATACAGACAGTATCTGCCCCAGGTTCTTATCAATGTATTCCGGGTTGATCGCGTGGTGTACGCGGTGTTGTGAGGGGGTGACAAAAACATATTCAAACCAACCTAGCTTGCCAATATGCTGGGTATGGTACCAGAATTGTGCAAACAGGTGGATGGGCGCAAGAATGGCGATCACTTGCGCAGGCACTCCCAGTACCGCTGCAGGAACCAAAAGCAGGGCAAAATAACCCAACAAGTTAGAAATAGGCTGTCTTAATGCGCAAGCCAGGTTAAACTCTTCGCTGGAATGGTGGATGACGTGCTGGTTCCAGAAAACATTAATATGATGACTTAGGCGGTGGTTCCAGTAGCCTGCAAAATCAATAGCGATAAAAGCAATGAGCCAGACTGCCCATGTCGCTTTTATTTCCGTGAGCGCGAGGGCATTCAATAAGAAAGGGTAGGAAAAAATGATCAGTCCAAGTCCCAGGGAATCCTTGATTACATTGGTAAGCCCGGAACTGATACTGCTGACGCTATCCAGGATTTTGTGTTTCTGGTCCTTCACAAAATGACCGTACCCAATTTCTATTAAAAGTAAAACTATAAAGAAAGGGATGGCGTAGAGTAAGGCATTGGCATATTGCTCCATATTACTGTATTGCAGGTCTTATTTGCAGATTAAATCGGTTTTCAGAATGGTCCTACCATGATATGAGCCCGGTGTGTGCCCGGATCCATCAACCATGGCATTCCCGGGGCATGTGGCTTATCCGGCAAACCAGTAGATTCTGTCGTGGCAAACGGGATATAGATCACGTATCGGAATTTTCCATTGGCCAATTCACCGGTACTCTTGTCATAATCCTCGTCTTTCCCGTAATAAATATAGGTCATGCTTGGAGCTTCAGGCATTTTAAGTTTTCCTTCAGCCACCTCTTTTCCCCTTATCTCTGTCTTTTCATTAAAATCGGCACCCTGGGCACTGAGTTCCCTGCCCCTTGCCATAAACGGTTCCAGGGCTTTGGAATAGCAAGATACACTTATGCCTTCCTTTGTGGGATCATCGGCCAGGCAAACCATATTGTTAGTGCCCTCACGGAACACCACCAAGGATCCCTCCTCGTTATAGCCATAGACCATTGCGCCCTCTTTCTCCCCGTCCGGAAGGGGCAGAACAGCTGTTTTAATCTGTATCTCTTTAGACAAGATTTTACTTTCCTCGGATTGGGCACAGCCCACCCAGGATAAAAGTCCTAAACATATGGTGATTATATATCTCATGGGATGGTTCTTTTCATAAAGATAAGAATCTGAGCTAAATGGTAATAGTCCCAGCCTCTAATTGACAAAAAAAGGGTGCCTTGACAGGCACCCTTTTCAATGTATGGTCAATCCTGATTCTTTATTCCAGGCTAGACAGGCTTTTTTCCAAAGTTTCAATCTTGGCTTCAGCGTCGGCAGCTTTCTTCTTCTCCATCGCCACCACCTGCTCCGGGGCATTATTCACAAATCGATCGTTGGACAATTTCTTCTGAACCGACTTAAGGAAACCCTTGGTATAGGCCAGTTCTTCCTGTATTTTCTCGATCTCGGCGGCAATATCCACTTTTCCACTTACAGGAATAAAGTATTCATTACTTTTTACCCGGAAAGACAGGGCACCTTCAGGGGCCTTATCAATAGTTTTGATCGATGATACGTTGGTCAGCTTAGCAATGATCCCATTCCAGAAATCACCTGTTTTTTCGGTATCGATCAGCTGTAATACCAGAGATTCCTTCATCGGGATATTCTTTTCTTTCCGGATGGTCCGAATACCGGAGATCACCTCTGCAGCAAATTCAAATCCACCTGTCAGCGCCGTATCAGCTCCCCCGAATTCCGGCCAGCGTGCAACGATCAGGGCTTCATCTGTCTTGCGCTCTGCCATATGCTGCCAGATCTCTTCGGTGAGGAATGGCATAAACGGGTGAAGTAATTTCAGGGTCTCTTCAAACTGACGGCTAACCTCTTTCAGCGTCTTGGCATCTACCGGTTGTTGGTATGGAGGTTTTACGATCTCCAGTAGCCAGGAACAGAAATCGTCCCAAACCAACTTATAGATGGCCATCAGCGCATCAGAGATCCTGTACTTGGAAAAGTGATCTTCTATCTGTTCTAGGGTCTGCTGGAATTTTGCGTCATACCACTGTATTCCTTTAGCCGCAGATTCGGGCTGCTCAAATTCGGCCACTTCCCAACCTTTTACAAGACGGAATGCATTCCAAATTTTATTGGCAAAGTTCTTTCCTTGCTGGCAAAGGTTTTCATCAAAAAGCAGGTCGTTCCCCGCTGCCGAGCTCAAGAGCAGGCCAACACGGACACCATCGGCACCGTATTCTTCGATCAGCTTAAGGGCATCCGGCGAATTCCCCAGGGATTTAGACATTTTACGCCTTTGTCCGTCTCGTACCAGGCCGGTGAAATATACATTCTTAAAAGGTCTTTTATCCCGGAATTCGTATCCGGCCATAATCATACGGGCTACCCAGAAAAACATGATGTCCGGCGCAGTCACCAGGTCACTGGTCGGATAGTAATAATTGATCTCTTCGTTTTCGGGCTCCAGGATGCCTCCAAAGACACTCATCGGCCATAACCAGGAAGAAAACCAGGTATCCAGGACATCTTCGTCTTGCTTCAGATCTGCTGCAGTGAGTACATGTTTACCCTGCAGGCGTTTATTTGCTTTTTCCAGGGCCTCTTCCGGGCTCTCCGCCACTACGAAGTCGCCCTGTCCTTCGCCGTAATAATAGGCCGGGATCTGCTGACCCCACCATAGCTGCCTGGATATGTTCCAGTCTCTTATGTTCTCCAGCCAATGCTTATAGGTATTGATGAACTTATTGGGAAAGATCACTACATCCCCGGTTTCCAGGACAGCATCCAGGGCGGGTTGTGCCAGGTCTTTCATTTTAAGGAACCACTGCTCTGAAAGGCGTGGTTCAATAATTGCCTTGGTTCGCTCCGAGGTTCCCACCTTATTCATGTGAGTTTCGGTCTTTACCAGGAAGCCTTTTTCTTCAAGTTCCTTTGAGATCGCTTTGCGCGCTGCAAATCGGTCCTGGCCCTCGTAGTGCAACCCATAGGCATTTAGAGTAGCATCCGGATTAAAGATATCGATAATATCCAGCCCGTGCTTCTGCCCAATCTGCTGATCATTGACATCATGTGCCGGTGTGATTTTCAGGCAGCCGGTACCGAATTCCATGTCGACGTATTCGTCGGCAATTACAGGGATTTTCCTGTTGCATATAGGAACTATCACCTGCTTACCGATCATGTGGGTATAGCGTTCGTCCTCCGGATGCACACATACCGCCGTATCTCCCAGGATGGTTTCGGGCCGTGTTGTAGCAATGGTCACCTTCTCATCCGAACCTTCTATTGGGTATGCCAGGTAATACAGCAACCCCTGCTTTTCTTCGTGAATTACTTCCTCGTCAGACAGCGTAGTCTGGGCCTCGGGATCCCAGTTCACCATCCGGTGACCCCTGTAAATCAATCCTTTGTCATATAACTCGACAAACACCTTAATCACCGATGCTGACATATCGTCATCCATAGTAAACCGGGTTCGTTCCCAATCACAGGAACAGCCCAGTTTTTTTAGCTGCTCAAGGATGACTCCCCCGTACTCGTGGGTCCAATCCCAGGCGTGTTCAAGAAACTCCTCCCTACTTAAACTGGATTTGGGAATTCCCTGTTCTTTCAGCCTGGCCACTACCTTAGCTTCCGTAGCAATAGAGGCGTGGTCTGTCCCCGGGACCCAGCAAGCATTCTTGCCTTGCAGGCGGGCCCGCCTGATCAACACATCCTGTATGGTATTATTGAGCATGTGCCCCATGTGCAGCACGCCTGTAACATTAGGAGGGGGAATTACAATGGTATAAGGTTCTCTTTCATCCGGTTCTGAATGAAAGAATCGATGCTGCATCCAGTAGTCGTACCAGCGATTTTCTACCTGCTGCGGCTCATATTTTGAAGGGATATCCATGTTTACGGTATGGTTTTTGTTTTAATGACCTGCGTATGACGCAAAATTTTCCGTTTCATCGCAAGGATGGCGGGAAAACATGGGAATTATCCCATTTTTGAAATACGAAACAAAAATAAGTAACGTTAGTAGATAACAAAAGAATTTTGGATGTTCATAGCAAAACATATACATTTGAAATTCACCCAAAACGAAATATGATGAAAAAAGTAGTTATTCTTGCCTTTGTCAGCCTACTTACCTTTGCCGTTCAGGCGCAGGAAAAAACCGCAAAAATCGAATTTAAAGCCGAGACTGTGGATTATGGCCAAATCGCAAAAGGCAGTGATGGGATCCGAGTGTTCGAATTCACCAATACAGGAGAGGCTCCACTGATCATCTCTAAAGTGAGTTCCAGTTGCGGATGTACTATCCCAAAGAAACCCGAAGCACCAATTATGCCAGGGAAAACAGGAGAGATCCAGGTGAAGTACGACACAAACCGTGTAGGCCCTATCAGGAAAGCTGTAACGGTGATTTCTAATGCAGACACCCCCACAAAAGTTCTGAAGATCAAAGGGGAAGTTATGCCTGAAGGCAGCAAGTAAACTTACAATTATATATATAAAACGAAACCGGCCATTGGGCCGGTTTTTCTATTCAAACAACTTTTTTAAAACAAAGGAGAATAGCAGGTCTTTATTGTATCGTTCTATGAGTACACGCACTTGTTTTCCTTCTCTTTCATTCAGCATTTGTATAATCTCCTGTATCTTATACCGGTGCACCGGTTTTCCATTCACGGCCAGTATGACATCTCCTTCTTGCAACCCCGCTTCAGCGGCAGGACTACCTGCACGAATGGTGGAAACAATAATTTCCGGAACCAGGCTCAGTCGTGTCCTGTTTTCCAGCAATAACTGTACATTTCCAAAAGAATCGTCTTCCTGGTATGCGACACCACTGGCATCTGCCAGGCTTTCGGCTACATAGCGCATACCGTTATGCTGCACTTCTATACCGCTTAAGTTATAGCGGAAGGGTTCCCGGAACAGGTTGTTTTTTTTCAGGGTCACTTCCCCGGCCCGGTAATCGAATACCACGTTAAAACGCCTGAGGATCTCTCCTCCCAGGCTGCCGTTCCTGTTGCCGAGATCTTTGATCGAAGAAAAGGAATTCATTTCCGGGAAAGCCGCCTTAGCATCTGCCAGTACAAAACTCCCGATTCTCACCTTCTCTACCTTAGTCCTTTTGCCAAAAATATCTCCATTCAGACCTTTACCCAGGAAATCCTCGTAATATGAGTCGGGCACTCCAAGGCCCTTTTCCAGGTCCTGGAATAACCATACGGCATCACTACTCCCGGTATCTACCAGCAAATTGACAGCAACCTCCTTATCATTGGCAAAAACAACTGCCCCATCCAGGTAGGCTTTATTATCTATAATGGTCAGCGGAAGTGTTTCGCTTCTTTTCGACTTCTTTTTTTGGTAATACCTGGGATCGTGGAATTTTATATGTTGTGCCGAGTAATTGATCTCCACCACAAAATCACGGAAAAGATCATAACCTATGATCCCGTGTACATTGATCCCAAGGCTTGTACTAAAATTGAGGTCGCGATCCAGGACAACGTAGACCTGCTGATTGGGATTTACTATGTCTTTTATGCGAAATTCATTCCCGACAGAACTCAGTGCCTCGATGGGCTCACCTTCGCCAAGCCCCCTGATGGTGATGGCACGAACGTTATTCAAGGAAACGGAATCCTGGTCCGTAATACTGAATATAATTGGCTTGTTCACCCCTGTGTCCAGGATAAAGGACAAGGGGGTACCGTTTACTTCGACAGGAACGACAATAAGATTGTTGATCAGTTCAAATTTCACCTTTGACGATTGGTCCCCATCAGGCAAAGAAAAAATCTGCCCGAAAACCAGGATCGGGAGCAGAAGTGCCATCAGCAGTCCAGATAGAGAAAAATATCGCAACCGTTTAAATATTAGGGTGTTACATACTAAATATAAGCAATTTACGCTCACGAAGGGTAGACATTTAACATTCCGGATGAATGGTCAAATTATTGGGAGGTACTGTTGCCCATTAGGTAATGATTTCTCATTTTTGCCTAAAATATATACCTATGCCTTCCATCTCCAGGAAAGGGCAGTCTATGCCGGAATCCCCTATACGTAAATTGGTCCCATACGCGGAAAACGCTAAAAAGAAGGGGGTCAAGGTGATACACCTCAACATCGGTCAACCAGATATCAAGACGCCCAAAGTTGCACTAGATGCTGTAAAGAATAATACCCTTGAAGTGCTGGAATACAGCCGGACAGAAGGCTCGGACACCTACAGGGAAAAATTGGCAGGGTATTATAAGAAACAAGGAGTACATATTAATGCTTCGGAGATCATTGTGACCACCGGGGGCTCTGAAGCTTTAGCCTTTGCCTTGGGAACAGTCACTGATATGGGTGATGAAATCATCATCCCCGAGCCGTTTTATGCCAATTATAATGGTTTCGCAACGGCTAACGGGGTCAAAGTTGTTCCCGTTGTATCAGGGATAGACACCAATTTCGCTCTACCTCCTATCCAGGCTTTTGAAGAAGCGATAGGACCGAAGACCAAGGCCATTCTGATCTGCAACCCGGGTAACCCTACCGGTTATCTCTACAGCAAGGAAGAAATTGAACAATTGGCTGCCCTGGTCAAGAAACACGACCTTTATCTCATCGCAGATGAAGTTTACAGGGAGTTTACCTATGAGGGTAAAAAGCATCATTCCATACTACAGGAAAAAGGGCTGGAGGAGCATGCTATAGTGGTCGACTCTGTGTCTAAAAGATACAGTATGTGCGGCGCCAGGATAGGATGCCTGATCTCCCAGAATACCATGGTCATTAAAACTGCAATGAAATTTGCCCAGGCCAGGTTATCCCCGCCAACTTTTGCGTTGATAGCCAGCGAGGCAGCTTTAGATACACCTCAAAGCTATTTTGATGATGTGATCGAAGAATACGTAGAACGCCGTGACCTATTGCTGGATGCCCTGAAAGATATAGAGGGTATCAAGGTAGCAAAACCACAGGGTGCATTTTACTGTATAGCCGAATTGCCTATAGCGGATGCTGACGATTTTGCCCAATGGCTACTGGAATCTTTCCAGTTAAGTGGGGAAACCGTTATGGTGGCCCCGGCAGCCGGGTTCTATGCGACCCCGGGCCTTGGCAAGAACCAGATCAGGATCGCTTATGTCCTGGAAAAGGAACAGCTGCTCAAGGCGGTCAACATTCTGAAAGAGGCTCTGAACGTTTATAAAAAATCTTGAGACCACAAGAAAACATATCCCTGCGACCATACAATACCTTCGGGATAGATGCCAAGGCCAGGTATTTTATCTCGGTCAATTCTGTCGAGGAATTACAACTTGCCCTGGCACTGGACGAATATCCTGATAAATTCATTCTCGGGGGAGGCAGTAATATGCTGCTGGTCTCTGATGTGGAGGCCCTGGTCCTGCATATAAACCTGAAGGGTGTTAGCGAAGTTGAACGACAAGGAGATCGGCTGGTCCTAAAGGTCATGGCGGGCGAGAACTGGCATGATCTGGTGTTGTGGACCATGCAGCACGATCTGGGCGGCCTTGAGAACCTCTCGCTGATTCCCGGCAATACAGGAACGGCGCCCATCCAGAATATCGGCGCCTACGGGGTAGAATTGAAGGATGTCT
Source organism: Zeaxanthinibacter sp. PT1 (assembly GCF_028464225.1). Classification (GTDB taxonomy): domain Bacteria; phylum Bacteroidota; class Bacteroidia; order Flavobacteriales; family Flavobacteriaceae; genus Zeaxanthinibacter. Next base: position 20,139 of record NZ_JAQPCN010000003.1, on the reverse strand, counting down.
TTCACAGCTGTGAAGCCATAGAAATAGAGACGGGGAAACTTCAGCGATTTTCAAAAGAAGATTGCGAGTTTGGCTACAGGGAATCTATCTTTAAGAATAAAGCCAAAGGAAAATTTGTGATCACCTCGGTTAATTTTGAGCTGAGCGTTCGCAACCACCGCTTAAATACTTCTTACGGGGCCATAGAGGCCGAGTTAGAGGCTATGGGTATTACTGATCCCAGTATACAGGACATTTCCAGGGCCGTTATCGCCATCAGGCGTAAGAAGCTACCCGATCCTGCAGAATTAGGCAATAGCGGAAGTTTTTTTAAGAACCCGGTCATTGACGCGGATGTTTTTAAGGGCTTTCATCAAAAGCACCCGGATGCGCCTTTCTACAAAGTTTCAGAAACCGCCTATAAAATTCCTGCCGGGTGGCTGATAGAGCAGTGTGGTTTTAAAGGGAAGCGATATGGGGATGCCGGGGTTCATAAGAACCAGGCACTGGTCCTGGTGAACCATGGTAATGCCAGCGGTAAAGAGATCATAGACCTGGCCCATAAGATACAAGACACCGTCAAAGACCGTTTTGGTATCTGCATAAGTCCGGAAGTCAATATTATTGGTGACTGATGCTGACCTTAGCCCGGGAACAGCAATATCATAAGTAGGAGGTATGGCTACGGTATAAACAAAATAACCCCCGAAATTATCTTCCGGGGGTTATACCAAACCAAACTAACCAAAAACTAAATGTACAATTACCAGTTGCACATTCTTCTAATTAAAAATTGAGATATCAGTTTAATAACAATCAATTTTATAAATTAGCGTTACCCTATATACGACGCCAAAGATGATATTGGATGCCATCTCTGGCATTTTTTTTAGAGACCGTACCGAGGAATGAGCACACTACTGGAAAAACATATTGTAGAACTACTGCAGGAGCGCAACGATAAAGCCATCTCCCTGTTGTATGAACACTATGGTGATACCCTTTACGGAGTTGCTCACAAGGTAGTACGTGACGAAGAAATGGCACAGGACGTTGTACAGGAAAGTTTTGTGAAAATCTGGAAAAAAGCAGACTCCTATGATGCCTCTAAAGCCAAACTCTTCACCTGGCTATTCCGGATTACACGTAACACGGCCATCGATAAACTGAGGAGCGTAAACACAAAAAATGATAAGGAGATCCAAATTGATGTTTCTGACGTATATAACCTAGGAGTCCACAGCTTACGCCCCGATCTCATGGATGTCCGTGAGAATCTTGACAAAATCGAAAGCAAATACCAGATCGTACTGGATGCCTTGTTTTTTCAAGGTATGACCCAACAGGAAGCCAGTGACGAATTGGATATTCCACTAGGTACGATCAAGTCCAGGCTTAAGATCGGCTTAAGAGAACTTAAGAAGTTGTACGGTACCAGCATGGCCCTGATCATAGTTATATGTAGTACGTTTTAAAACCAATTTGATGAAAGAGAAAATTCGCCTTTTCCTGGAAACTGACCTACTGGAAAGTTACCTCCTTGGCAACACCACCACAGAGGAGACTTTACAAGTAGAGCGGTACATCGCCATGTACCCGGAAGTAAGGGAGACTTATGCTGAATTGCAGAGCAATTTAGAGGCATACGCCAAAATGCATGCATTAAAGGCTCCGGAAGGCTTAAAAGCCCGGATCTTACAGAAAATCAAAGCCCAGGATGCAGGCAGGAGAAAATTCAGGAGATTCGCAATCGCAGCCAGTATATCTGCCGTGATGTTCGCAGCCTCTGCTTATTTCTTCTACAACCAGAACCAGAACTTACACCAGGAAAATGCGATCGTGAACACCAAGATCCAGGACCTGGAAGCCGATATGAAACAGCAACTGGAAGATGTGCGGAACCAATTCATCGTTCTCAACAATCCACAGACACGCAAGGTTTCTATCAAGGGTAACAAAAAGGCCAAAGACCTGAAGGCCATGGCTTATATTAACCCGGTAAAAAAACTCTCGTACATCAATGTACAGAGTCTTCCGCAACTCCCTGAGAACCAGTGCTACCAGATGTGGGCCGAGGTAAATGGCGAGATGCTGAACCTGGGGGTTATTGAAAGTGCAGATGACAAAGAAAAATTAAGAGCCCTTCCCTATGCGGAAAATGCGGTAAGCTATATCACTATAGAGCCGGAAGGCGGGAATATTGCCCCAACCGTACAGAATATCGTTGCCAATATTAGTTATTAAGGCAACAATAATGAATTTACAGGCCCCGCAAGGGGCCTTTTATTTTATATCTTTGCATAAAGTCTGACTATGGAATTGATATTTCTTACTATAGGCCTGTTAGCAGTAGCATTTGCAGGTATAGCCATTAAGATATGGTCAAAAAAAGACGGTGAATTCGCAGGCACCTGTGCCAGCCAGAGCCCATTCCTTAACAAGGATGGTGAAGCCTGTGGTTTTTGCGGAAAACTTCCCGAAGAACAGGAATGCAAAAAAGATACCGTCCTGGATTAGGAAAACCCTCCTGTCCACAGCTTCGAAAACAACAATTTGCAGTATACAGAGAAGTCATTAAAATCGATTATCCAAGAGGCCAAATCGGGCAACCAAAAGGCCTTCAGCCAACTATTGGATAGATTCTGGAACGAGGTCTATGGATTCCAGCTGCAAAGAACTAAAAATGAGAATGATGCCGAGGACATCACCATACAGACTTTTTCCAAAGCTTTTGATAAAATAGACACCTACAAGGAGAATTTCGAGTTTAAAACCTGGCTTTTTACCATTTCCAAAAATCTGCATGTAGACCTGCTGAGAAAGCAGAAACGGAACATTTTTGAAAATTCGAGCTATGCTAACCACGACGCTGTCAAGAGTGTGCTGGACGATGCACCAAGTGCGGAGGATCGTCTCATAACCGAACAGCAATTAGCCAACCTGCTACAGCACATTAAATCTCTTAAGCCACATTACCAGGAAGTTATCAACCTCCGCTACTTTCACGAACTCCCTTATGCCGAAATTGCCGATAAGTTAGGAGAACCCATCAATAATGTTAAAGTAAAGTTGCTCAGGGCCAAAAAACTGCTTGCCGAAAGCATCAAGAATCAGCCGTGATTATTCCGCTCGGGTGTTGTCGATAATCACCTCTCCATCCAAAAAATCTGAGGAGGTCTACCGTTATTTATCCCCAGTATTTGTTTGTATATTTGCTCTAAATTTTGCTTATGAGTACAGCCACTGCCAGTCCGGCAACTGCCGAACCGCATAAAAAGAAACCAAAATGGTTACGGGTTAAGCTCCCAACAGGGAAGAAATACACTCAAATCCGTGGCCTGGTAGAGAAATATGATTTGCATACCATCTGCACCTCCGGGAGTTGTCCCAACATGGGGGAATGCTGGGGTGAAGGTACCGCCACCTTCATGATCCTGGGCAATGTATGTACACGTTCTTGTGGTTTTTGTGGTGTAAAAACGGGGCGGCCCCAGATGGTAGACTGGGCAGAACCTGAAAAAGTAGCTAGGTCTATAAAGATCATGGGAATTAAACATGCCGTGGTAACCTCAGTAGACAGAGACGACCTTAAAGATATGGGTTCCATTATCTGGGCAGAAACGGTAAAAGCCATACGCAGGATGAACCCGGGTACCACTATGGAAACTCTAATCCCGGATTTCCAGGGAATAGAGGCACACCTGGACAGGATCATCGAAGTAGCTCCGGAAGTGGTTTCTCATAATATGGAAACCGTCAGGCGCCTGACCCGCGAGGTCCGTATACAGGCTAAATATGACCGAAGTCTGGAAGTACTCGCCTACCTGAAAAGAAACGGAGCCAAACGCACCAAATCAGGCATCATGTTAGGCCTCGGGGAGCTGGAAGAAGAAGTTATAGAGACCATGCAGGACCTTCGGAATGCCGGGGTCGATGTGATCACCATAGGACAATACCTGCAGCCTTCCAAGAAGCACCTTCCGGTGAAAGAGTTTATAACCCCGGAGCAGTTTAAAAAATACGAGACCCTTGGCCTGGAAATGGGCTTCAGGCACGTAGAAAGTGGCGCCCTGGTACGTTCTTCATATAAAGCTCATAAGCACATCAACTAACCCGATCAACAAAGTCTGATTCCCGTTTTAGCGGGTTTTTTATAGATGGAATCACTAAAAATAGGAATTAACGGATTTGGGCGGATTGGCCGTACTTTATTTCGTTTATTGGAAAAGGAGCCCGGTATAGAGGTTGTCGCGATAAATGATCCGGCAGAGACCCCTACCCTAGCCCATTTACTAAAGTACGACAGTATCCACGGCCCCTTCCACGACACCATAATTCACGATGCCGACTCCATCACAGCGGCAGGACATCGATTTGCCGTTTTGCACGAAACAAACCCTGCCGCGATCAACTGGGGCTCACATGGCGTCAGGCTGGTTGTGGAGTGCAGTGGGAAATTCAAAACTGCAGATGAATTACAAGCACACCTGCTCAACGGCCCTGAGAAGGTGATCCTTTCTGCTCCCCCTGCGGATGACGATATCCCGATGACCGTCTTCGGCGTCAATGAATCGGAATTAAAAGCGGAAGACCATATTATTTCTGCTGCTTCCTGTACGACCAATAATGCAGCTCCAATGCTGAAGGTCATGGACGAATTATGCGGGATAGAGCAGGCCTATATCACGACTATACATTCTTATACCTCTGACCAGAGCTTGCACGACCAACCTCACAGGGATCTTCGGCGCGCCAGGGCTGCAGGACAATCTATTGTTCCTACCACCACGGGTGCGGCTAAGGCGCTCACCAGGGTCTTCCCACACCTTGCCCCTGTTATCGGGGGTTGCGGGATACGCGTCCCGGTACCTAATGGTTCCCTGACCGATATTACCCTGAATGTCAAAAAATCGACCAGTATAGCGGAAGTGAATCGCGCTTTCCAGGATGCATCAGATAATTCTCTGAAAAATATCTTATTTTACACTGAAGATCCGATAGTTTCTATCGATATAAACAATAGTTATCACTCTTGTACGTTTGATTCTCAGATGACATCAGTAATTGGCAAAATGGTCAAGATTATCGGCTGGTACGATAACGAGACCGGCTACAGCAGTCGCCTGATCGATGTTATCAAATATTTGATGCAGAAAAATTACATTTGAGATACATTAACCTACATAGACCAATGCGCCCCTTACTTACTGTGGTCTTTGCATTGTTGTTTGCATGTACAGTCCTGTCACAGGAGGATACCCTCCCTGATAAGGATATAGATTCCTTTTTTCTCAAATCTAAAAGCCTTAAGAACCAGAACAAACTGGACGTAGCTCTTGAAGCACTGAACGAGGCAGCACTACTGGCCGAATCCCAGGAAGATTTTAAATCCCTGGTAGACGCCTTTCACCAATCTGCCCTCCTGTACCTGGATCTGGATAAAACTGAAAATGCCACCTTCTTCTGGCAGCGCGCAGCGGTTACACTGAAAAATAGCTCATACCCTTACGGGCAAGCGGTTCATGAATACATCGATGCCTTGCTTAAATTCAATAATGGAAACAGCTTCCAGGCCATCGATGCATTGATAGAGGCTAAAAAACTGAGCAATGACCGGAATTTACTCAACCATATCCTGCTGCTTGAAGCGGATATCCTGGTCAGTATGAAACGCTATGAGCAAGCTGCCACCAACCTGAATGCACTGATTGTAAACAATGACCTCTACGAGAAGCAATACCTGAAAATGAGGGCTCATATGAGTCTTGCACGCATGTTCCTGGAGCAGGAAGCTTACGAAGAAAGCATCAAGAACGGGAAAGAGGCTTTGCAGCTGGCCGTCGACAATAAATTTGGCAAGGAAATCGTATCTGCGAACGAATTACTGGGTCGGGCATACGAAGCAGGAGGACAATACGATATGGCCCTGGTTCATAACCAGAACTTATTACAGATCCGCGATTCTATCTTTAGCGTCAATAAATTACAGGCCGAGACAAGGACGGCAGACCGGATACAGTTCGATTTCATGAACGAAGAGATCAAAAGGCAGGATGCCAAGATCGAAGATCTGAGTGCCTCCGCTAACAGATCAGAGATCACGGCCATTCTTACCTCTGCATTCCTGACCATCATCTCTTTATTGGCGGTATCCCTGTACAGGAACAACCAGATAAAATTAAAGACCAATGACCTGCTGCACACCAAGAATAAAGAATTGCAGTCGGCCAGGGACGCCGCAGTATCCGCCATGGAAGCTAAGACCAATTTCCTTTCTACGGTTAGCCATGAATTGCGGACACCGCTCTATGCAGTAACCGGACTCACCCACTTACTATTGGAGGAAAATCCAACAGAAAGCCAGAAAGAACATCTTAAATCCCTGAAATTCTCCGGGGATTACCTGCTGAATTTTATCAATGACATACTACAGATCAATAAGATCGATGCCGATAAGTTGGAAGCATTGCATATTGAATTCAATCTTAAGAAAGTACTGAACGAAGTGCTCAACTCGCTTCAGCAGTCCGCTAAAGCCAATAAGACCAAACTGATCCTGGATTTTGATCCCGAGATCCCTCCTACCCTGCTCAGTGACCCGATCAAATTATCACAGGTCTTTATGAACCTGGTAGGTAACGCCCTTAAATTCACTAAAGATGGTGAGGTAACGGTTATCGCCAAACTAAAAGAAAAGTCCGAAGAGGATGTCAGGGTCTATTTTGAAGTGCGTGATACCGGGATCGGCATATCTCCGGAACAACAGGAAAATATCTTTGATAGTTTTGAACAGGGATCGGTTCAGATCAACAGGGAATACGGTGGAACAGGGCTTGGACTTACCATTGTGAAGAGTTTGTTAGGCCTGTTTGGCAGTAAGATCTACCTGGAAAGTCAACAAGGTAAAGGAAGTTCCTTCTTCTTTGAACTGGAAATGAAGAGTAAGGACAGCGTAGTAGAAGAATTGGCACTAGAACCTTCTCAGAAAGACTACGACCTGGATGGATTGCATTTGCTCGTCGTAGAGGATAATAAGATCAACCAGGTGATCACCAAGAAAATGCTGAATAAGAGGGGTGTTGATTGCGATATCGCCTCAAATGGTACCGATGCTGTAGCCATGGCTGAAAGCAATACATACGACGGAATCCTGATGGACATACATATGCCCGGGATCAGCGGTGTGGAAGCCACCATACAAATCCGGAAATTCAACCCGGATATTCCTATAATAGCCTTAACTGCTATTTCTTTGGATGACAGCCTGGAAACCTTCTATGCAGCCGGCTGTAATGATGTGGTGACTAAACCCTTTAAGCCCGAAGTATTCTATCAGAAGATCGGTGAGAATATCCTGGATAAGAAACTGAATAATCCCGCCTCATAAAGGCATTAGCTTACTTTTAAGCAATTCCTCCCCACCGGACAAAAAACGATGCTTTACGGCTATAAAGTACATAGCCGGAATCCTATCACCTATTCGCATATAGTCTTTCTCCGTAGTCAGCACTACAGATGCTTCCCTGAGGGGAGTTAGTTCTACCTCGCTGAAATTATGGTGATCCGGGTATCTCAGGTGTTTAAATCTTATCCCGTTTTGGCCCAGGTATTCCATAAGCGGTTCCGGTTTGGCGATCCCGGTAAGCAGGGTAACCTCTGTATCCGCCAGATCATCCAGTATTAAGTCCTTCTCACCTCCCTTTAATCGGGTATCGTATTCCAGGCAGGTGAATAAAAGCAATTGGTTCTCAGCGGGGGCCAGCTTATCTTTTATTTCATGCTGTGCCTCAGCATTCAGCCCAGGCGGACATTTGGTTACTATGATCACATCGGCTCTTTTAGCCTCTGATTTACTATCGCGAAGATCCCCTGTAGGCAAGTACCAGTCATCGACATACAATTGATCATGGGGTGTGAGTAATATTGACATGTCCGGAGTTACACGCCTGTGCTGGAAAGCGTCGTCCAGGATGATCATATCGGGCTTTACCAGGGTTTCCAATATTCGGATTCCCCTTCGGCGATCTGCATCCACAGCTACATGGATGTCCGGGAATTTTTTATGAATTTGCATGGGTTCATCCCCGATATCAGCGGCTGTGCTGTTACGGTCAGCCAGTATAAAACCCTTGGTCTTCCGCTTATAACCTCGGCTGAGTACTGCCAGTCGCACTGAGGGCTGCAACATGCGGATTAGGAGCTCTGTCATAGGAGTTTTACCACTCCCCCCAACACTGAGGTTGCCCACGCAGATGGTAGGGGTCCTAAATCGGACCGAAGGAAAAACACCGATATCGAAGAGAAAATTTCGTAGGATCACCACCAATGCATACAGCAGGGAGATGGGAAACGCTATTTTTCTGAGCAGTTGCATCGTCAGCGAAATTATAATATTTTATCTTTGAAGGCCTTAAAATCCTCAAATGATTGTAAAAGATGTAACTGATATTCTGGAGGAACTCGCCCCCCTGTCGCAGGCGGAGGACTTTGACAACGTCGGTCTGCTGGTCGGCGATGCCAAGGCCGAAGTCACCGGGATCCTTGTAACCCTGGACACTTTAGAGAACGTTATTGACGAAGCTATTGAAAAGTCGTGCAACCTGGTAGTAAGTTTTCACCCCATCATTTTCGGGGGATTAAAAAAGCTGACCGGTAAGACCTATGTAGAGCGTGTGGTGATGAAAGCCATTGCCAATGACATTAATATATATGCGATCCACACGGCACTAGACAATGCCTGGGAAGGTGTTAATGCCAAGATATGCGAGGTACTTGGCCTTGGTGAAAGAGCCATACTCATCCCTAAGAAAGGAAGCATTCGTAAGCTGATGACCTATGTACCCAAAGACAGTGCAGAGGGCGTTCGTCAAGCTCTTTTCGCAGCCGGTGCCGGGCATATCGGGAAATACAGTCATTGCAGTTTTAACATCCATGGAACCGGGAGTTTCAGGGCCGAAGAAGGAAGCAACCCTACCTTGGGAGAAATTGGATCAACGCATCTTGAAGAAGAAGTTCAGGTACAGGTGGTATTCCAGGACAACCTGCAGGAGCGTATCATAACCGCACTAAAAGAAAACCACCCCTATGAAGAAGTAGCCTACGAAGTACTCCTTACAGAAAACCTGCACCAGGAAATGGGCATGGGAATGATAGGCGAGTTGGAAAGAGATATGGAAGAAGAGGCTTTTTTACAGCTACTTAAAGACCGTATGCACGCTAAGGTCGTGAGACATACAGAATTTATGGGTAAAAAAATCAGGAAAGTGGCAGTGCTAGGGGGCAGTGGCGCCTTCGCTATAGGAGCTGCCAAGGCTGCGGGTGCAGACGTATTGGTTACTTCAGACCTTAAATATCACCAGTTTTACGAAGCGGAAAAAAAGATCTTGCTGGCCGATATCGGACACTTTGAATCTGAGCAGTTTACAAAAACCCTCTTGGTTGACTATCTTACAAAAAAAATTCCTAATTTTGCAATCTCTTTATCCGAGAGTATAACAAATCCCATCAAGTATTTTTAAAGTATGGCAACAAAGACAGAAGCGACAGTAGAGGAAAAATTAAGGGCACTATATGATCTGCAACTAATTGATTCCCGCGTTGACGAGATAAGGAATGTAAGGGGCGAATTGCCACTGGAAGTAGAAGATCTCGAAGATGAAGTACTGGGCCTCAAAACCAGGATCGACAAGCTGAAGACCGATGTAGAAACGATCAACTACGAGATTACCGCCAAGAAGAACCTCATCGAGGAATCTAAAACGCTGATCAAGAAATATGCGGACCAGCAAAAAAATGTGCGTAACAGCAGGGAATTCAATTCCCTGGCTAAGGAAGTTGAATTCCAGGAACTGGAAATTCAATTGGCCGAAAAGAACATAAAAGAGTTTAAAGCCCAGATTGAACAGAAGAAGGAAGTGATCTCAGAGACTAAAGAACGTCTTAGTGAGCGGGAGACACACTTGAAGCACAAGAAGAGCGAATTGGATGCTATCCTTGCCGAAACTGAAAAAGAAGAGAAATCTCTTCTGGCAAAGTCTGAGGAATACCAGGAGCAGATCGAAGAAAGACTGATCAAAGCTTACAAGCGTATCCGTAACAATGTTAAGAATGGGCTGGCAGTTGTACCAATTGAACGTGGTGCCTCCGGAGGATCATTCTTTACCATCCCTCCACAGGTACAGGTTGAAATTGCTTCAAGAAAGAAGATCATTACTGACGAGCACAGTGGCAGGATACTGGTAGACCCGGTATTGGCCGAGGAAGAGCAGGAGAAAATGCAGAAGATGTTCGGGAAGATCTAATATCCAGGCATATCATATATAAAAACCACCCTCCTAGGGTGGTTTTTTTATTATATTCTACAGATGAGAACTCTCCTGGTTTTTGGGCTACTGCTCCTTAGTATGCACACACAGGCACAGCATATTGGGAATTACCGGTGGAAATACCGGCTATTATTTCTTTCCGTGACCGAAGATGGGCCGTTAACTGCCAGTACAGCCGCCAGCTTATACAAGTTGGAAACGGATGCCATAGCAGAGAGGGATTTATTGGTGTTCTATATCAGGGAGCAGCACGTCTATGATGCCAATGGTGAGAAATACGAACTGGAAATCCCCGAAAATTATTACCCTATGCCAGGTGGTACTGTCCTGGTAGGAAAAGATGGAGGAGTAAAATTAAAACGGAAGACCATCACTGATCCCGCTACTATTTTTACGCTTATCGACGGCATGCCTATGCGACGGGCTGAAATGAAAAGAAAGAAGCCGGACTAAGCCTTACAGGCGTTCCAGGATCATCTTTTCTACCATCTCGCTATCCCATACCTCCTCGATACGTGGATGTGCCATGATCTCCTTCATAATGGCTTCCTGCCTGTCTCCTATCTCTAATGCTTCAACATAGGGCCTGTCTGAGAAAGTTACCCTGGAATAGGCGGGTATCCATTTTTCAGGGTATTTGGCAGAAAATCGCTTTTCAATCTTTTTCTGTAGTAAGAACATAGGATCTGCAGTCTTACTGCTCATCTCCATAAAATTCCTGTAGCTGAGCTCAGCGATGGCATCAGCATTGGGTTTACGTTTTCTTTCGTAGGTTTTAAAGATCGTTTCCCAGTCATCTCCCAATTCATGTATCAATTGGTTCAATACGTAGATGTCCTCAAAACCAGCATTCATTCCCTGCCCGTAAAATGGTACAATGGCATGTGCAGAATCACCAACCAGGGCTACCTTGTCCCAATAGGTCCACGGGAAGCATTTCATAGTGACCATGGCACTGGTAGGGTTGCTTAAGAAATCACCTGTCAGGTTTTCAATGTCCTGCATCACATTGGGAAAATAGGTCTTAAAAAATGCTCGTGCTTCTTCCTTTGTTTTCAGGTTTTCAAAAGATACCTCTCCTTCAAAAGGCAGGAAAAGGGTGCAGGTAAAGCTGCCATCCAGGTTAGGCATAGCGATAAACATGAACTTGCCCCTTGGCCAGATATGGAAAGAATTTTTATCCAGTTTATGTGTCCCGTCCTCATTAGCAGGAATAGTAAGTTCTTTATAGCCCACATCGATAAAATGCTGGGAATAATCATAGCGGCTACGTCTCTGCATCTTGTGCCGTATACGAGAAAATGCTCCGTCGCAACCAAAAATGATATCAAATTCATATTCTTCCCATTGGCCCTTCTCGGTTTCCCCGGTATATAACTTGGCCTCAGGAAGACTAACATCCCATACTTTCTCGTTAAAACGAAAACTCACCCCGGCTTCTTCGGCCAGGTCGATCATCCTTCGATTAAGTACACCCCTTGAAATTGACCAGATGGCTTCTCCGTCCTTCCCGTACTTCTGGTAATAGGTCTCATCCTCATCCAGCAGGTGCATTGCTCTTTTGTCCAGTGGGATGGCGATCTGTTTGATAGCATCCTCCAGGCCTACCTCGCGTAATGCCTTCCAACCCCGGTTGCTCATCGCTAAATTAATCGACCTCCCGGAAAACCTGATCGTGCGTATATCGGGCCTTCGATCAAAGACCGTAACGGTATGTCCGAGTCTCCTGAGGAAGATAGCCAGTAAGGAGCCTACAAGGCCAGATCCGGCTATAGCAATGTTTTTTGGAGTTTGTGTCATGAATTAAGCAGGGTGAAGGGGTAAATGTACTAATTAAAGTGGGTAAAACCATCTTCAACTTAGCCGATACCCGGCATTACGACTATATTTTACGAGACTCTTAACAACTTTTTGTTTCGTTAAAGGGTATTTTTATTAAACAAAAATGGCGCACTCTAAAGTCAACCTGCCTTCAAAGCTATGCCCGGTTTGCAAAAAACCCTTTCAATGGAGAAAGAAATGGGAACGCAACTGGGATGAGGTTGTCTATTGCAGTAAGCGATGCCGGGGAAGTAAATCACCATAAAAACCTTCTTTATGCCTAACAACTTGGTTTGGTTCAGGAATGACCTGAGAACCACTGATAATATCTCACTCTCCAAAGCCTGTGAAGGCGACCGCGTGATCGCGGTTTACTGTTTTGATCCGCGTCAATGGGCTTTAGGCCAGTTTGGTTTTCCGAAAACAGGACCTTTCCGCAGCCAATTTCTCTGGCAGACTGTCAAAGAACTACAGCAACAATTAGCTCATCTCAATATCAGCCTGCTGGTATTTCATAAGCCCGCCGAACATGTGATCCCCGACCTGATCCGGGCATTTGACGTTAAGAAGGTATTTTCACAGAAAGAATGGACTGCTGAAGAGGAAAATATCTATCAACGGGCGGTGGAATGGAGCCGCGACGATGTCGAATGGATTGAATATTATGACCAGTTTCTCTATCACCCGGGCGACATTCCCTATAAAACATTTAAAGATATTCCAGACGTTTTTACTCCATTCCGAAAAGATTGTGAAAAAACAACGGAAGTGAGGAAAGAGATTCCCCTGCCCCAGCCAATGCCAGCAACTAACCTCGTTCATACCCTACTCCCTTTTCCATCACTGAGACAGCTAGGCGTTACCCCTTTTGAACATGACAGGCGATCCGCCTTTCCATTCCATGGAGGGGAGACCAAAGCCCTGGAGCGGCTCAATGCCTATTTCTGGAAATCAGGGAATCTTTCCCAATATAAGGAAACGAGGAACGGCCTTATCGGTTCCGAGTACAGTTCCAAGTTATCAGCATGGCTGGCCAATGGATCCGTCTCCCCACGTACTATATACTGGGAGGTAAAAGCCTATGAAGCGGATCGGGGAGCCAACCAGAGCACCTACTGGCTGATCTTTGAACTGATCTGGCGGGATTTCTTTAAATACATATCCCTGAAACACGGCAATCGTATTTTCAGCTTAGAAGGGATACACCATCGCCAAATGGATTGGGGAAACAATAAGGAAAAACTGCAGGCCTGGATCAATGGAAATACCGGGAACGATTTTATAGACGCCAATATGACAGAGCTGGCCCTTACGGGCTTTATGAGCAACCGTGGCAGGCAAAATGTCGCCAGTTTCTGGGCTAAGGAATGGCAGCAGGACTGGAGAATAGGGGCTGCCTATTTTGAATCCATGCTCATCGATTACGATGTGCACAGCAACTGGGGGAACTGGATGTACAATAGCGGGGTGGGTAACGATCCCAGGGATCGAAAATTCAATATTGCCCGGCAGGCCGAACAGTATGACAGGGACGAATCCTATAGAAACCTCTGGCTTAAACAGGATTTCCTGGAGGAAAATCAACAATACACCAAGAGTTAATATGAAAATTCTACGGCTTATCCTGGGAGACCAGTTAAATCTCAATCACAGTTGGCACGGGAAACCGGATGGCAATGTAACCTACCTTATGGCCGAAATGCGGCAAGAAACAGACTATGTAAAGCACCATATCCAGAAGGTCCTGGGTTTCTTCCAATCCATGCGCAATTTTGCCGGGGAATTGGAAGAAAAAGGACATCACGTTCGATATTTCAGGATTGGTGACCAGGATAATCCCCAAGACCTTAAAGTCATAATTGACAACACCATCGCAGAAGTGAATGCCGAATGCTTCCAATACCAGCTCCCTGATGAATATCGCCTGGACCGGCAATTGAAAGAGATCACGGCGAACCTGGATATTGAAACCACAGCGGTAGATTCTGAACATTTCCTGAGCAGCAGGGATGAATTGGCTGATTTTTTCGAAGGAAAAAAACAGTTGCTGATGGAAAGCTTCTATCGGTATATGCGTAAGAAGCACAACATCCTGATGAATGGAAAGGAACCCGAAGGCGGGCAATGGAATTACGATAAAAGCAACCGTAAAAAATGGAAGGGAGATCCGGAGATCCCCCACGAGCGAGGGTTTCGAAAAGATCTATCAGGACTGTTGCACGAAATCGAGGAAGCGGAGATTAAAACGATAGGGACCGTGAATGCCTCTTCCTTTAATTGGCCGACCAGCAGGGCAGACGCACTTGCTGTACTTAACTATTTTTGCAAGAACCTCCTTGTTCATTTCGGAGATTACCAGGACGCCATGCACAGCGAGGAAAAATTCCTCTTCCACTCCCGCATCTCATTTGCTTTAAATACTAAGATGATCGGCCCCGGGGAAACCCTGCAAAAGGTAGTGAACTATTACAGGGAACACAGTAACGAGGTCCATTTATCGCAGGTGGAAGGCTTTGTACGCCAAATCCTGGGATGGCGTGAATATATGCGCGGGATCTATTGGAAAGAGATGCCCTCTTATGCGAATAAGAACGAGTTGGATAATAAAAATCCCCTGCCCCAATTCTATTGGGATGCCGAAACCAAGATGAATTGCCTTCATCACGCTATAAAACAAAGCCTGGAAGACGCCTATGCACATCATATACAACGGCTGATGATCACTGGTAATTATGCCCTGTTAACGCAGACAGACCCTGCGGAAGTAGACCAGTGGTACCTGGGTATTTACATCGATGCTATTGAATGGGTAGAGCTGACCAACACCCGGGGGATGTCGCAATTTGCAGATGGGGGCTTACTGGCAACAAAACCTTACGTAAGTAGTGCCAATTACATCAATAAAATGGGCAACTATTGTTCCGAGTGCACCTACTCGCATACTAAGAAAACCGGGGAAAATGCCTGCCCATTTAATGCCCTTTACTGGAACTTCCTCGCAGAAAAAAAATCCTATTTCCAGGATAACCGGAGAATGTCCTTAATGCTTTCCCTGCTCGATAAAATGGAGCCCGACGAACTAAAATCGATTCAGGAACGAGCCCGGAAGATCATTGCTAACCCGGGAGATTATTAAGGTAGTTTCGGGCTATAAAAAAAGCCGGGACATTCCCGACTTTCATTTATTAAGTGCAGTGTGGCTTATTCTTGCCAGACACCGTCGACAATTCCGTATTCGATAGATTCCTGGGCGTCCATCCAGTAATCACGGTTAAAGTCTTTCATGATCTTTTCAAAGGTCTGCCCACAGTTCTCTGCAAGAATACGTGCCCCGATCTCCTTGGTTTTAAGGATCTCCCTCGCCTGTATCTCTATATTGGAAGCCTGTCCCTGGGCTCCTCCACTGGGCTGGTGGATCATTACCCTCGCGTGCGGTTGTATGAACCGTCTTCCTTTTTTCCCTACAGACAGCAGTATAGACCCCATAGATGCGGCCAGGCCGGTGCAAACGGTACTGACAGGGCTTTTAAGCGAGGTAATTGTATCATAGATAGCAAATCCTGAAGTTACATATCCCCCCGGGCTATTGATAAACAATTGAATCTCCTTGTTATTCTGCATATCTAAATAAAGCAGGCGATCTATGACATGCTTCGCAGAATCGTCGTTGACCATTCCCCAGAGAAACACTTTTCTATCCTCTAATAATTTTTCGTCAATAGTTTCCTGTACTTTATTTTTCTTACTCTTCATCGTAGATATTTATTTGTTTCAAATGTAAACAATTCAGCCCCATTTTGCCAAGCTTCTCAGCCGCTAAAATCACCCAATTTATTCTTCCAAATTCCTACAGACCTAACAGGAGCATAATTTCTCTCCTTCCTTTCATCCCGTTATACCGACTGTTAATCGACACCTTCTTACAAATCTCCGAAATCCTATGTCGGGAAAAGCAGGCTGTTTAACGACTCTTTGGTCCTATATCGAGTATTTACAGCCTTAATCGCCTGTTTTCCAGCACAGCAACTTATTCGCCGTTTATTTGATGAACAGTTTAACCTACTGAAAATTAACGCTTAAAGTCTAACCCCAAAACGGACGAAGCTATGGATTACAAAACTACCTTCAAGATCAACAGGCTATTGGTTCAATTCCAATCGCTATCCTCCAAGCTTTTTCACCGTATGGATTTTTCCATCGGGAGACCTCCGCAATTAATTCCAGTACGGATTAAAAGCCAACCCATGCAAAAAACTACCTACGCCCCGGTGCGATTTCTTTTCGCCCTGGTATTTTTCTGTGCCGCCTTTTTAATGCAGGCACAGGAAAAAACGAAATTTGAACCCCGTTACTCCGGAACTGTTACCGGGGATGTAACGATGATCGCCAACAACGTATTAAACCAACACCCGACCAATTCCTACCACGGGAATACAGACAACCAGGACGGAACCGGGGTGTATGTTGATATTGATGGTGATGCTACTACCTTTAACTCGAGTAGTGCCAACCTTGTAAACCCGGAACCGGGTGCAGGATGTTTAGAGTTCGTAAAGGTATATTTGTATTGGGCCGCTTCGGATAAAGAAGCAGGTGGTTCAACCTTGAATGACGAAAGCTGGGATTTTGACAAGATCAAACTTCAGCTTCCGGGGCAGTCTTCTTATTCTACTGTTACTGCAGACCAGGTGATCTACAGGGGTCGTGATGAACATTTTTATAATGATCCTTATATCTGTATGAAAGACATTACTAACGATGTCACATCACTTAGTAATCCTTACGGTAAATACCAGGTCGGTAACCTTAAAGCTGCACATGGCGGACTGAATCCTCACAATGGGGGAAATTTTGGTGTTGCCGGTGGATGGCAGATCGTTTTCGTTTACCAGTCGCCAGATTTGTTGAGACGTAATATTACCCTCTTTGATGGTTATGCACACGTGGCGAATGGCCAGACCACGAAATTTAAGATAGACGGTTTCCAAACCATTCCTTTAGGAGAAGTGAAAGCCAATTTTGTGCTGGGAGTCATTGAAGGCGACCGTGTGCTTAACGGTGATAAATTTGAGATAAAAAAACCTGACGGGAATTGGGAGAAACTGAGTTCACTGAAACGTGGAGCCGATAATTTCTTTAACAGTAGGATCACCAAACCCGATCCTATAACCGGACTGGAAGATGATTTTATAGACCGGAATCCAGCGAGTACGAATACCCTTGGTTTTGACGCGTCTATCTTTAAACTCAATAATATTGGAAATACACTGATCGGGAACAACCAGACTGATACCGAACTGAGGGCCACCTCGGGTTCAGAGTCTTATGGATTATTCCTGGTAGGTCTATCGGTAGAAGTTTATGAGCCCAACCTGGGTTCGCTCGACTTTACGACCAACCCCTTAAACAGTACTTATGATGCAGGGGAAACTGCTACGATGCAGATTAATGTAAAGAATTCAGGGAATGATAACATTAAAAGCCTGGAATTGGTTGGTATAGTACCACCTGAGGTCGATTTAGTAGAGCCCATCAATCTGCCTTCATGGATCACATACGACTATGATGCCGGGTCAAGGGAAATTCTTTTCCAAGTAGAAGATGGTTATACAGACGTTAACGATGATCCTTATACTATACAATTTGACATGGTTGTCAAAGACCAATGCTATTTCCTCGAAGGCGCTTGTGCCGCGGATTTCTCTATTCAGATGGTGGCCACCTATACAGGGGAAATCAATGGCGATCTGCAGACCACCAACAGTTCCGGAACTCTAAACGAATGTGGTTTTGGTAATCATGACCCCAGCGTTGTGACCATTAACACCCCGGACCAGGTAGAATGGGTAACCCCAGCCAATGGGCTGAACCAAACCGTTTCTTGTGATGATACTGCGGGGCTGAATGCTGCCCAAGCCTTGGAACCGGATTATGCCAATTGTAGTTTTACCGTACAGAAAACCAGCGGTGCTTTTGTACCTGCTGCCGGATGTGACGCCATCGGAACCTATACGAATACCTTTGTTTTCACGGATGCTTGTGGTAGGGAGAGTGAAACTTTCACCCAGGTAATTACCGTTGAAGATACTACGGCACCATTATTCAATGGAACTCTGCCTGCCGATACGGTAGCCGCTTTTGATAATATCCCTGCTGCAGATTTCCTTACCGCATCGGACAGTTGTGACAACAACCCCCAGGTGGATATGGTAGAAAGTTATATAGGAGACAATAACAGTACAACCTATACCATTTTACGCACATGGACGGCTTCTGATTGTGCTGGTAATACAACGGAACATGTACAGAAGATCTTTGTAACAGAGAACGGAGACCCGATCGGGTTAAGCATCAGTGATGTGATGGTTAATGAAAATGTGGGTTCTGCCCTATTCACCATCACCCTGGTTGGTGAAGTAAGCGGTGGTTTTACCGTAGATTATAATACTGTAAATGCTACGGCCGTTGCCCCTGCAGATTACACGACATTGCCTTTGACCTCGCAGTTCTTTAACGGGAATCATGCAGAGACCAAGACCCTGATCGTAGACATCAATGATGACAACATCGTTGAGATGACAGAGGGCTACACAGTGCAGCTTTCTAACCTGTCTACCACGGCAATAATGATCAATGACGATGAAGGTGTTGCTACTATCATGGATAATGACAGCGCTACTATAAGTATTTCAGATATCGATGTGGATGAAGCTGCCGGCTTTGCTAATGTACAGGTGATCCTGTCCGGTAATGTCCAGGAACCTTTTACCGTCGATTATGAAACTTCTAGCGGCGACGCGTCTGCTACGCCGAATGTAGATTATACGGCTATGAATTCCCAATTAAACTGGGGAGCTAACGATACTGATGGAAGTGCGATGACCATTGCTGTTCCTATCATCAATGACAACTTAATCGAGTTCACCGAGAATTTCTTTGTCCTGCTTTCTAATATCGTTGGCAGCGGGAACCTTAGTATTGCTGATGCCAGTGCTAATGTTAATATCCTGGATAACGACGGCGGTGGATCTACAGGAATCACCTTTGCTAACGACGATGTAATCGTGAACGAGGCTGATGGTACAGCTACTTTTACCGTAACCCTTAGTGGTGCGGTACAAGGTGGATTCACCATCGACTATGCTACTGCTGATGGATCGGCCGAAGCTGACGGGGATTATGACACCAAGAATGGTACGCTGACCTTCGCCGGGAACGACGGAGAGACTCAAGCGATCGTGATCGATATCAACGAAGATGTTTTGATCGAGGAGTCCGAGAGCTTCTTTGTGAATCTTTCTAACCTCTCTACGAGCCTGATCACTATCAATGATAACCAGGCCACCGGGAATATCATCGATAACGACGGAGGCGGATCTACAGGGATCACCTTTGCCAATGATGATGTGACGGTAGATGAAGGTGCCGGTACGGCTACTTTTACTGTAACCCTGAGTGGTGCGGTACAAGGTGGATTCACCATCGATTACGCTACTGCTGATGGTTCTGCCGAAGCTAACGGGGATTATGACACCAAGAATGGTACGCTGACCTTTGCAGGGAACGACGGGGAGACTCAGGACATTGTAATTGACATTAACGAAGACCTTTTAATTGAGAATACTGAAGATTTCCTTGTAAATCTTTCTAACCTCTCTACGACCCTGATCACTATCAACGATAACCAGGCGAAGGGGAACATCATCGATAACGATGGTGGAGCCGGAACCGGGATCGATTTTGCCAGTGACGATGTAACCGTGAACGAGGCGGATGGTACGGCTACTTTTACCGTAACCCTTAGTGGTGCGGTGCAAGGTGGATTCACCCTGGATTATGCTACTGCTGATGGATCAGCTGAAGCTGATGGAGATTACAATGCTGCTTCCGGTACACTGACTTTTGTTGGGAATGACGGGGAGACTCAAGCGATCGTGATCGATATCAATGAAGACCTTTTGATCGAGGAGACCGAGAGCTTCTTTGTAAATCTTTCTAACCTCTCTACGAGCCT
>NZ_JAQPCN010000002.1 GCF_028464225.1 Zeaxanthinibacter sp. PT1 | reverse complement strand
TCATAGGCCTGGACGGGTTAGCGGTAGAGGGTAATCGGCCGGGGACTCACTAGTCCCTCCCCAGGATCAAGATAATCGTTCTCCCTGCAGAATGCTTGCACTAAGACTGATGAAGAAGTGGTGGAGCGGGGACTATCCTAATCCCTCCCCGAGCAAAAGTTATATGAGTTCCCTGCAGGAAGCTTGCATTATTGTAAAGAAGGGAACATCCAGCCGGGGACTATCTAGTCCCTCCCCAAGGTCAAGATAAACGGGGTCCCTGCAGGAAACCAACAGCAACCGATATTTTAAAAACTTAAACTGCAAGCTTATTGCAGCCGGCTAAACTAACTTAAAACCGGGGTGGGAATAAGATGACCCCATACTTAACACCGTTTACCCTAATTTATATGAAATCCTTATATCCGTAATCAGCATATAGGTAATGGCCCTTCCATGATCATTAATCCCTATTCTGAATGAATTGTAATTACTTAACCTGCGTATATAATTCCGTAGGAGATTAATAATAGATTAGGATTTATGTCTCCCATTCTTGGTTTTATCTTAAAGCATCTGCTGCTTATAAAAAACACCTGAACCCTTTTTACTATTTTTGGAAAATCAAACCAGTCTTTACACACCTTCCGCTAGCAGAACGCCAGGAGACAAATATAAAAGCGATAAATAATCAACTTTTGAAAGGAAATCGTCTAAATCCCAGAAGCAGCAATCCTATAGAAGAGAGACTAAATACCTGGTCCCATGCAATTGGCATCCCTTTTGGGCTGATAGGAGCGGTGTTTATGCTGCAAGCTCGTACTGTAGACGGGTTCTGGCCTTTGTTCAGCATATTGCTGTACAGTTTCTGTTTCATCATGCTGTTCTCAGCATCTACGGCTTATCATGCGGTATATAGCCCGGGCTCTAAATTAAAATTGAGGATACTGGATCATATTTCAATTTTCTTCCTTATTGCCGGTACTTACACCCCAGTATCCTTGATCCTGATGGAGCAGGGGGATGGTTGGTTCATTTTTTACACCGTCTGGGGGTGCGCTTTAGTCGGTACTATCCTTAAATTATTCTTCACTGGACGATTTGAGAAATTCTCCCTCATGATCTACTTGCTTATGGGATGGTTGATCGTTTTTTATTTCCAGGAATTGATAGACCAACTGAGTTTCAGGGGAATCGTTTTACTTTTTACTGGAGGACTTTGCTATAGCCTGGGTATAGTATTTTACGTCATGCGCCACGTACCATTTCATCATTTTGTATGGCATATTTTTGTTCTGGCCGGAGCGCTGAGCCATTGGTTTATGATCTATCTGGATGTCATCTGACACCGCAATCACCAAATATTCTAGATAAAATAAGCCACAGCAATCCCCAGGATGATCACGCTGAGTTTTCGGATGTTAAAACTGTGCCCTTCAGAACTTTCAAATAAGATTACCGTTGATATATGCAGAAAAACTCCAATAACCAAAGAAGTTAAGGGTATGTAATAATTGTCAACCCAACTGGAATTTGCAGCGAAGAAGGTGCCTAATGGGGTCATCATAGAAAAGAACAGCATAAATAAGAACGCCAGGTAAACTTCCATTTTAGAATGCAATAAGAATATACTCAAGACCAACGCAATTGGCACCTTATGTACGATAATCCCGTAGAGGATAGAATGGTGACTGTCTATGGGGATGCCTTCCAGGAACGAGTGTAATGACAGGCTGATAAACAATAGCCAGGGAAAATTGTTTGTTTCATTATGCATGTGCACGTGACCGTGCTCTGCCCCCTTAGAGAAGAATTCTAAGAAAATCTGCAGTAGTATTCCCAGCATGATGAAAATTCCTGCGAATTTGGGATCAGGACTGGTAAAAACTTCCGGGAGAAGTTCAAATACAGTTAGTGCCAGGAGAAAAGCTCCACTAAAAGCAAGCAATAAACGAACTTCCTTACGGGCTCGTGGTTTGGTGAGAAATATAAATGCAAAACTGAGGAGTACCGCCAGTATAGGTAATAAATAGTTCATTATAGAATTGCCTGCAGGCTATTTGTAATTGGTAAGGATTAGGGGCAAAATTAGTGTATTTTTGCACTACAGACACACAGGATTATGGGGAATTATAAAATGCTGGCCAAAACCTTACATGGATTTGAGGAGCTGCTGGCCAAGGAACTAAGAAACCTGGGAGCAGGGAATGTCACTCAGGGAGTACGTACAGTATTTTTTGAAGGGGATAAAGGGTTTATGTACAAAGCCAATCTTTGCCTGAGAACTGCGATCAAGGTATTAAAACCGATCACTTCCTTTACCATCAGGCAACAGAACGATCTTTATAACCAGATCTACGCAATGGACTGGGAAGCATTTATGCATAAAGACCAAACCTTTGTTGTGGATACAGTCCTTCTTTCTGATGAATTCTCTAATTCGTTGTTTGTCTCTCAGAAAGTTAAAGATGCTATAGTTGATAAGTTCCGTGATCAATATGGTACAAGACCCAGTGTAGATACCAAACATGCCGATATCAGGATCAATATTCATATCCAGGGATCTCTATGCCATGTATCATTGGATAGTTCTGGTGCGTCCCTCCATCATCGTGGCTATCGCTTGGCTACCAATATAGCCCCAATTAACGAAGTTTTGGCAGCCGGACTTCTCCTAATGAGTGGTTGGGATGGCAGGAGCGATTTTCTCGATCCCATGTGTGGAAGTGGTACCTTCCTTGTAGAAGCGGCAATGATCGCCTGTAATATTCCTCCCAATATCAACAGGAAAGAATTCTGTTTTAAAAACTGGAAAGATTTTGACCCGGAACTCTATAACAAGATCGTAGAGGCAAGCCTTAATAAGGCCAGGGAATTTCATTTCAAGATTAAAGGCTATGATAAGGCTCCATCGGCTGTACTAAAGGCCAAGGACAACGTAGAGAATGCAGGTCTGTCAGATTATATCACGATAGAAGAGAAAAGCTTTTTTGATTCTGAGAAAGAATCAGATTCGCATTTACATATGGTCTTCAATCCCCCGTATGGAACTCGACTGCAGATTGATATGCCAAAATTTTATGGACAGATAGGCGATACCCTGAAACAAAATTATCCGGGGACAGAAGCCTGGTTCATCAGTTCAAATATGGAAGCTCTGAAACATGTAGGACTCAGGACATCGAGGAAGATTAAAGTATATAATAGCCAGCTGGAATCCAGGTTCGTCAAATACGAGATCTACTCCGGGAGCAAGAAAGCTAAACACCAGGCAGCAGACTAATTCTCCTGGGTCAGGGATTTATCTCTGGCTTGATTTTCTTTGCCTTTTTGTATAGCGGGATCATGTAAGAAAGGGTATAATTGTAATTGACACCAAAATTACTGCCGTCGGTAACTTTCGTAAAGCCGGGTATCCATAAATTAGGCATTACCTCAGAATCCTTGCTGCTCACCAGGAACATTATCCGTGCGCTCGCGCCCATATACAGGTTCTTGAACATTTCTACTTTCACCCCGAATAAAAATTCGAGCCAAGAAGCATTCAGACCGGAATATTCACCGTTAAGCTCACCATTACCGGAGCTGAACCCATCTGCATTCCAATAGCGATTGGTGTCGTAGAGCTGGTAGTCATTCAGTGTCTGTTTAAATGTACTGAAGGCATACCTTCCCCCGAGATATATAGAGTTGTTCATTCCATACCAGTTATCATAAGTATTCAGATCAACACCCAGCTTAAGGTAATTGCCACTGGGTGTAAAATCGTAGAGCAGTATGTCCCCCTCTAAGATGCCATTTCCAAGAATTTCCGATTGCCTCTTTTCCTCTCGGCCTAACTCGCCTGCCAGGTATAAATTCTGCGATAACCTGTAGTCACCGACAACTTCAAAACCTGTGTAATCTTCATTGAAATAGGAGAGGGCTACTTTACTGAGGTCTATACCCACCCTAAGCCCGTATGGCTGCTTGTAAGAGATACTATCCTTTCCTTTGGTGACTACGGCAGTCTCCTGGGCAAACCCTGATAGCAGGCAGGCAAATAA
The DNA here is from genome assembly GCF_028464225.1 of Zeaxanthinibacter sp. PT1. Classification (GTDB taxonomy): domain Bacteria; phylum Bacteroidota; class Bacteroidia; order Flavobacteriales; family Flavobacteriaceae; genus Zeaxanthinibacter. The sequence continues at coordinate 521,449 of NZ_JAQPCN010000002.1, read as the reverse complement.
TAACAGGCTAATGATATATTTTGACATGCGCGCTGGTTTGATTAGTAACAGAAGGTTGTTCTATAAGTATGTCCTGGATCCAGTTATCGGTGTCTGTGGTAATGGCTGCATCGAGATCCTGATAATTCGCAACAAAACCACAGGCCCTTGAAATAAATACTTCCTCGGTATCATAAGATAAAGTGATCGTATCCCGGTTCCCGGATTCCACTTCATTTTCATCTGCAGAATCCATGATCATGATAAATCGTGTTTCCGGGGTATTGCTCTGTAAAGGAAGCCCAATGGAATCCACGTCACCGCGGTCCGTAAAGGTATTCACTACCTGGGTTTTACCCAGGCCGATAATTCGGAGGTTATTGACTGATTTTAATGTGCTGGAGTCTGTCTGGTCGTAAAAAGTCACGATCATCAATGGTGTATTACCATCAACACAGATATCGTCTTTTTCACAGGCATTAAAACTAATAATGCATAACAACGCAAGGAGAACCCCGGCTGCTATCCTATACGATCTTTTATTGTTCATGGGGCAGGGACTGCTTTTTTTCTAAAAGTACAACATTTTCTACGTGGTGGGTCTGTGGAAACATATCAACCGCTTGAACCTTGGTAATGTCGTAATATCCTTTTAACAAAGCCAGGTCCCTGGCTTGTGTGGCACTGTTACAGCTCACATAAACGATTCTCTGGGGATGAATACTCAGGATTTGTTCTACCACTGCCGGATGCATACCTTCCCTGGGGGGATCCGTTATTATGACATCAGGCTGTCCGTTTTTCGCAATGAATTCTTTGTTGAAGATCTTCCGCATATCACCTGCAAAGAAACTGGTATTGGTGATGCCGTTATCTTTAGCATTGGCTTTGGCTGCTTCGATAGCGTCGGGTACAGCCTCAATCCCTACCACGTGTTTTGCTTTCTTTGCTACGAATTGTGCAATGGTTCCTGTACCGGTATATAAATCATAAACAAGCTCATTGCCCTTAAGGTCCGCAAAATTACGTGCCACTTTATATAGTTCGTAGGCTTGTTCCGAATTGGTCTGGTAAAAGGACTTGGCATTGATCTTAAATCGCAACCCTTCCATTTCCTCAAAAATATGATCCCGTCCCGAGAAACATATGACATCCTGATCGTATAAAGTATCATTAGCCTTCTGGTTTATAACATAGAGAAGAGAGGTTACTTCAGGGAAAGTTGCCTCGATATGTTTTAGCAATAGCTCTCGCTTAGGTTGCTCATCCTCGTAAAATTGGATCAGTACCATCACCTCCCCGGTAGAGGAGGTTCGAATCATAAGCGTTCTGAGCATGCCTACCTGCTTCCTCGGGTTGAAAAAACTCAGACCGTTTTTTTCACTGAAATCTTTTACTTCCAGCCTTATAGCGTTTGAAGGGTCGGGCTGCAGGTGACATTTTTCAATGTCCAGGATCTTGTCCCACATTCCGGGGATATGGAATCCGAGCGCGTTCTTATCGGTGATCTCCTGGTCACCGCTTATTTCGGACGGAGTTAACCACCGGCTGTCCGAAAAGGAGAATTCCATCTTATTCCGGTAGAAATACTGCTTTTCTGACCCTAATATGGGCTCTACTTCAGGAAGTGCCAGGTGACCTATTCTCAATAAGTTCTCCTTAACTTCATTCTGTTTAAATTCAAGTTGATGTTCATAGCCCATATGCTGCCATTTACACCCGCCACAAACTCCAAAGTGTTTACATTCCGGGGTAGTTCGCCTTTCTGACAAGGAGTGAAAATGTGTGGCTACACCTTCGTAGTACGACTTCCGTTTTTTAGTGGTCTGTATATCCGCTACATCGCCCGGTACGGCATTAGAAATAAATATTACTTTCCCATCGGGAGCTTTTGCAATCGCCTTTCCTTTAGAGCCTGCACGGTCCACGTGAAGTTTCTCAAAAGTTTTCCTTACTTTCTTTTTTCGCATGCCGCAAAAATACTAATCCCATCGCACATTTTAGGGACAGTTTTTATTGAATATGAATCAGAATAACTAACGCCCTTATGCCCCGAATTCTTTGAAGTTTTCGTATTTTAGCAACACTCCTATGGATGATTTCTCTCCTTAAGAAGGAATTACCAAAGTTTTATTAAAAAATTATTAGATCATGTCTGTTTTGGAAAAAATGACCTCTGCCGATGCCATCGCATTAGAGGATAAGTATGGAGCTCATAATTATCACCCCTTACCTGCCGTACTGAGCAGGGGAGAAGGTGTGTACGTATGGGATGTTGAAGGAAAGAAATATTATGATTTTCTCTCGGCATATTCTGCCGTGAACCAGGGACATTGTCACCCGGACATCGTAGGAGCAATGACAGAACAAGCAAAAACACTTACTCTTACTTCAAGGGCATTTTATAACGATATGCTTGGGAAGTTTGAAAAATATGTTTCTGAAACTTTTCACTACGACAAGTTCTTACCAATGAATACAGGTGCAGAAGCCGTAGAGACTGCTCTGAAGATATGTCGCCGGTGGGCTTATGAAAAGAAAGGAATTCATCAGAACGATGCCCAGATCATTGTATGTGAAAATAACTTTCATGGAAGGACAACCACTATTATTTCGTTCTCCAACGATCCGGTAGCGACTAAGAATTTTGGACCCTATACCCAGGGCTTTATAAAAGTAGAATACGATAACCTAGAAGCGCTTGAGGAAGCTTTAAAATCTAACGATAATATCGCAGGATTCCTGGTAGAACCTATACAGGGAGAAGCCGGGGTATATGTACCCAGTGAGGGATACTTATCCGCTGCTAAAGCGTTATGCGAGCAGTACAATGTTCTGTTTATCGCCGATGAAGTACAGACTGGTATAGCGCGTACCGGGAAGTTACTGGCAACCTGTGGTAACTGCTCCTGCCCGGATCGCCATTGCAGTGGAGAGCCGGAGATCAAGGCAGATATCGTAATTCTGGGTAAAGCTCTCTCCGGAGGGGCCTACCCGGTGTCTGGTGTGATGGCTAATGACAACGTTATGGATGTGATCATCCCAGGGAGTCATGGAAGTACCTTTGGAGGTAATCCTGTTGCTGCAGCAGTAGGAATGGCAGCCCTAAATGTTGTAAAAGAGGAGAACCTGGCAGAAAACGCCCATGTACTAGGTGAATTATTCCGGTCAGAAATGCAGAAATTCATCGATGAATCCAATATCGTGAATGGAGTAAGAGGAAAAGGACTGTTGAATGCAATCCTTATCAATGATTCTGAGGAGAGTACCACGGCCTGGGATATCTGTATGGCGTTCAAGGAAAAAGGATTGCTTGCGAAACCTACACATGGAAATATTATCCGTTTTGCTCCTCCACTTGTCATAACTGAAGAACAACTTATGGAATGTGTAGAGATCATTACCTCTGTACTTAAGACCTTTGAAAAATAAGAGTAAACATAAGAAATAGAGCAATAAAAAAGCCCCGTTGAAAAACGGGGCTTTTTTTAATAATTGCTTTCGGCTATTTACGAACTTCTTTGATTCTCGCTTTTTTACCGGTAAGGCCTCTGAAGTAGAAGATACGTGCTCTACGTACTTTTCCTTTCTTGTTGACCTCGATTTTTTGAAGGGCTGGCATGTTGACAGGGAAAATTCTTTCCACGCCAACAGTACCGGACATTTTACGAATGGTAAAAGTCTCGGTGGCCCCGGTTCCTCTTCGTTGAATAACGACACCCCTGAAAAACTGGGTACGTGTTTTTTCACCTTCCTTGATCTCGTAGTACACAGTAATAGTGTCTCCCGCAGAAAAAGAAGGAAATTCTTTCTTGGATACAAATTCGTCCTCAACGTATTTTAGTAAGGCTTCCATGATAATAATTTGTTAGAGTTTATCAAAACCAACATTCACGTACCTCGTCAGAGGTTGATTTTAACCGTGTGCAAAATTAATGATTAATTAGATACTCGCAAGTATTTCAAAAGCTTTTTTCCTTACCCGGTTAAGAGACTTACCCCTCTATTTCAGGAGGTCCGGGCGTAATTGCTCTGTTCTTTCCATAGCTTTATCTTCACGCCACTGTTCAATTTTAGGAAAATCGCCACTTAATAATATCTCCGGGACAGCATGACCTTTGTATTCCCTAGGGCGAGTGTATACCGGTGGTGCAAGCAGGTTGTCCTGGAAGGTATCTGTTAGAGCAGAGGTCTCGTCATTCAAAACCCCGGGAAGGAGACGGATCACCGAATCACACAGGACCGCTGCGCCCAATTCTCCACCGGAAAGAACATAATCACCAATAGAAATCTCACGGGTGATCATGGTATCCCGGACTCTCTGGTCTACTCCTTTATAATGCCCACATAGGATAATGATATTACCTTTTAAAGAAAGTTGGTTGGCGATACGTTGATTCAGAGTCTCGCCATCGGGTGTCATATATATAACCTCGTCGTAATCTCTTTGAGCTTTCAGCTTGCTGATGCATTTGTCAATCGGCTCAATCATCAATACCATCCCGGCACCACCCCCGAACTGGTAATCATCTACCTGTTTGTATTTATTGGTCGAATAATCCCGGAGGTTGTGAAAATGCACCTCCACTAGCCCTTTTTCCTGGGCGCGCTTCAGGATAGAAGCCTCGAACGGGCTTTTCATTAATTCCGGTAAAACTGTGATAATATCTATACGCATGATGTCCTCTTCTACTGCAAAATTACAGCTTCCAAAAGTAATGAAAACAATGGGAATCCTTTTCCCATCCCAATCTTTCGTAAAGGTGCTGTGCAGGATTATCCCTTGCTGTCTCCAGGGCCAATCCTTTATAGCCAATTTCTTTGCAAAATTCCTGCGCCTTTAGAAGCAGTGCAGCGCCAACACCCCTATTCCTGTATTCCTTATGCACAAACAAGTCGTTCAGGATAAATATTGGTTGTAAGCTAACAGAAGAGAAGCTGGTGTACAATTGTGTAAACCCGGCAGGGACGTTATTATAATACGCGAGGAAGATAACCGATTCCTGCTTTATCATCCTGCTTTGTAAAAAAGACCTGGCAGAATCAGGGTCTGGAGATTGCTTATAAAAAACGCGGTATTCGTCCATCAATGGAACCAACTCGTCAAGTTCCGAAATACCGGCCCTAACTATGATCAGACTTTCCATCATTAAAAAACCCCCGTAGCCGGGGGTTGTATTTATTTCGATTTTTTATACTTATTGATCTCGTCCTGCAGCTGCCTGCTGATCCGTTGCTCCCTTTCCAGGGCTCTTCTCCGGTGATCCTCGTATTCTGTTTCCAGTTCAGCGAGGTTGGCTTTAGCTTCCTGTGTCAGGTAATTACTCCGACGGAACCTATAGATGAATAATAACAACATTAGTAATAATACCAGTATAATTGTCCATAATATAAAGTTATAGGTGCCCTTAGAAACCTGTATTCCAATAAAAGACATACTGTCTTTCTCTTCGGTAACAGCTGCGAGATTCTCAGTGGTTTCTTCCAGTTTTTGATTAAGGGAAGTAATAGTGGATTCGTGTCCGGAAATGGTAGCTTTCAACTGTGCGGCCTTCGTCCTGGAAGCATTCATTGAATCCTTAACATTATTCCTTAGTTTATCCAGGTTGTTCGCGCGAACAACCTCATAACGTTTACCATCAGACCTGTAATTCCCGGCATTCTTAAAGATGAACTCAAATTGGCTGTCAATGGTTCCTTGATCCAGAGAAAGTTCTGGTTCACTGTCTTGCCCAAAGCTAATTTGGAAGGCTAACAAACCTGTGAGTAATAATAATCGGCTTAACCCTTTCATTGCAATCTAGATTAGTTTATTATACGATTCAGAGAGGCCCCTAAAGTACTTCAATTAAATTAATTAATAAAAAAAAACGCCACTAAGGTTCTAACCGCTGAACCCGGGGATTCACGGTTAGAACGCTAAAAGTGGACGAATTCTTATATTAATAATATGTATATCTCCGAACTTTAGCGATATACTTGGATAAACGGATCACCTGGTGCGCATACCCGTACTCATTATCATACCAGACATATAATACAATGTTCTTACCGTCAGGGGAAACAATCGTTGCGGTACTGTCGTAAATTGAAGGAGCAGATGTACCTATAATATCCGTAGAAACCAATTCATTACTGAGGGAGTATTTGATCTGCTCCACCAGGTCTCCTTCTAAAGCGTACTTTTTAACTATGGTATTCAGACTTTCCTTAGTAGTCTTATTCTTTACCTCCAGGTTCAGGATCGCTAAAGAACCGTTAGGCACGGGAACCCTGATGGCGTTAGAGGTAAGTTTGCCTTCTAATGCCGGCAAGGCCTTGGCTACTGCTTTACCTGCACCGGTTTCCGTGATTACCATATTCAGAGCAGCTGCCCGCCCTCTTCTGTATTTGCTGTGCATGTTATCCACCAGGTTCTGGTCATTAGTGTAAGCGTGTATAGTCTCCAGGTGACCTTTCTTGATTCCCAGAGAATCGTCCACTACCTTAAGAATAGGAGTGATGGCATTGGTAGTACAGGAAGCCGCGGAATATACCTTGGTCTTATCAGGATCAAAATCCGTTTGGTTGACACCGTGTACAATATTGGGTACGTTCTTGCCCGGTGCAGTCAATAATACTTGTGCAGCACCTTTACTCTTCAAGTGCCTGGCCAGGGAAATATCATCTCTGAAAGCCCCGCTGTTGTCTATGATCAGGGCGTCATTAATACCATATTTAGTATAATCTATGGTGTCCGGATCCTGTGAAGAGATCATATGCACCGTGGTACCATTAATAAGGAGTGCATGGTTTTTAAAATCCGTATCCACAGTACCTGAAAACTGCCCGTGAACCGAGTCGGTCCGGAGCAATGTCGCCCTCTTTTCAAGAATTTCCTCCGTAAGCGCACCCCTGGTGACTACCGCCCGTAACCGCAGCTGGTTGCCCTTACCTGTTTTTGCCATCAGTTCGCGAGCCAACAATCGACCGATTCGTCCAAATCCATAGAGAACTACGTCCTTAGGCTTTATCTCCTCTGTTTCATTAGCTCCCTGAAGTTTGTCAAGTACAAAGGACTTTACATTGTGATACTGGCTGGTATCATTGGTGTGGTATTCATAGGTCAGTTTACCGATATCCAGCTTGGAAGGGGGTAGGTTAATGTCATTAATAGCCCTCAAGAGCTCTACAGAGTCAAAAATAGAGATCGGTTTTTGTACAAATTCACCGGCATACTCATGAAGATTGATGATCTCGCTGACATTCTTATCGATGATCTGGTTCTTGAATAGTACAACTTCAATAGACCTGTCGTACCAAAGGTCACTGATGATCTTAATGAATTCTGTGGTGGCTTTCCTCCGGTCCGCTTGGAAGGCCAGTTCCTTTTCATAGGATTTTGCTGTATTCATTGATGAGGTTTAAAATTTTTCAGTGCAAAAGTAGTTATTTCAAACGTTTTCGTACAAGGATTGGGCAACAAAAAAAGCACTCCATTGGGAGTGCTTTTTATATATTCTAAAACTCTTATTGAAAGATAAGTCGCTCGCGTTCTCCTTTTTCATTGATCATGGTGATCACAGTTTTTCCGTAACGTGATATGGCGCCAAAAAGCGTACGAGCATCCTGTATATCCTTTACTTCTTCATCACCAATGGCCATGATCACTTTACCTTCCAGGTCATAGCCGCGGTAAGTTTCAGGAACCCCGGTGATCTTAACGCCGTATTTGGTCTTATACTTTTTCTTATCTGCTTCGTTCAGGTTTTTAACTTTTAATCCCATTTGCGGCACAACAAGGGATTGCCTTTCCTTAAGTTCAACTTCAACTTCTAATTCGTCCCCGTTGCGGTTAATGGCTAATACTACTTTATCTCCCGGTCGCTTGGTGGCAACATACCCAGTGAGGTCTGCAAATCTCCTGACCCGGATATCGTCGACCATCTTAATAACATCCCCGGATTGTAGTTCGGCGGCTTCCGCCCCGGAATCCTCTTCAACGCCATCAATATACACGCCTTCTATTTCATCGATGCCATTTTCAACGGCATAAGGGGTATTAAGTCTTGGAGAACTTATCCCCAGTATACCTTTTTGAACATTCCCGTACTCCATAATATCTTCTACTACCTTCTTGGCAATATTACTAGGAACGGCAAAAGAATATCCTACATAGGAACCGGTCTGTGAGGTGATCGCGGTATTGATCCCGATAAGATCCCCGTTGGTGTTCACGAGGGCGCCACCACTATTCCCGGGATTTACAGCTGCATCTGTCTGCAAAAAGGACTGGTCGGTCCTGCCCAGGTCACGTGCCTTAGCACTTATGATCCCGGCAGTCACTGTAGATGTTAGGTTAAATGGATTACCAACCGCCAATACCCATTCCCCGATCCTGGTATTATCAGAATCGCCGAAGGCCAGGTAAGGCAGGCTGCGTTCGGCGTCTATCTTGATCAGGGCAATATCCGAATTGGGATCTGTTCCTATTATCTCCGCTTTATAACTCTTATTATTATTAAGGGTGACACTAAGCGCATCAGCTTTTGATATCACGTGGTTGTTGGTCACAATGTAGCCATCGGGTGATATAATGACCCCGGATCCAGTACCCACCTGTTGTGGCCTCTGGCTTCCCTGGGAACCGTAGAAATATTCCCAAAAATTGCTGGGAGCTTCATTCACCGTTACATTTTTAACGTGGACCACTGCGTTTACCGTTTTCTCTGCAGCCACTGTAAAATCTACTTCGTTGAGCGCAATTCCTTTGACCGATGTGGCCGTATTGCTGGTGGTGAAGTAGGGAGCACCCTGGTCTTCTGTTACCACGGCAAATTTAGTAGACTCAAAAAACAGCTTGTAGGCCCCGAGCGTAATAGCACCCCCGAGAATAGAAACCATTAGAAGATGTGTTAATCGTTTCATAATTACTTAAATATTTAATCGACTTATTTGTAAAATTAACAGAAAATCATACTGTGATTAAGGGTTTAACCCTTTTTTAACCGTTCATTTCTCCGTAAATAAAGTCATATCTTTGACCCCTAATTTCACTATGGACATTACTTTCTACAAATACCAGGGTACGGGAAACGACTTTATCATGATTGATAATCGTCAGTTTCAGTTTAACAAAAACGATACCAAACTCATTGCCAGCCTTTGTGACAGGCGTTTTGGTATAGGGGCAGACGGACTTATCTTATTAGAGACAGATCCGGATTATGATTTCAGGATGGTCTATTATAATGCTGACGGGGGAGAGGGGAGTATGTGCGGAAACGGAGGCAGATGTATCGTTGCCTTTGCCAGTGACCTGGAAGTAATTGGTAATGAAGCCCGGTTCATCGCCGTAGATGGGCCTCACACGGCAAACATTGAAGGCGAACTCATCAGCCTCAAGATGCAGGATGTTCACGAAATAGAACAGAACTCAAAGTACTATTATCTCAACACAGGCTCTCCTCACCATGTGCAGGAAATTCAGGAGTTAGACACCTTCCCGGTTAGGGAAGAAGGTGCCAAAATCAGGTATGACCGCTACGGAGAAGCCGGAAGTAATATTAACTTCGTGAAACACGAGGGAGATAAAAAGTTTTATGTGCGAACCTACGAAAGGGGAGTAGAGGACGAAACTTATTCCTGTGGTACCGGTGTAACTGCCGTTGCCCTGGCCATGCACGGGAAAAAGGATGAGGATCCCCAGGAATACACCATAAGGACCCTCGGAGGTGAGCTAAAAGTGCGATTTGTTTGGAATGGAGAGCACTATTCCGATATTTACCTGCTAGGCCCTGCAGAAAGGGTGTTCAAAGGAAGTGTACAATGTTGAAATTACGAGGAAAAAATATCATTCTAAGGGCATTAGAGCCGGAAGACCTGGATTTCTTGTATGACCTGGAAAACGCCAACGAAGTATGGGAGGTAAGCGGAACAACTACGCCTTATGCTAAACACGTGCTTAAATTGTATTTGGAAAATGCGCATCGCGATATTTATGACGTCAAACAATTACGGCTGTGTATTACCTCTGTGATGGGAGCACAGTTGGGGCTCATAGATCTCTTTGATTTTGATCCCAAGCATAGACGTGCCGGAATAGGGATCCTTATTGCAGAAGAACAGCATCGCAACAAGGGGATAGGTAAGGAAGCAATTGAGTTGTTAATAGACTACGCCTTTGATACCCTGGATCTCCACCAGCTTTATGCCAATGTAGGTGCCGATAATAAAAGGAGTATTCACCTTTTTAAAAAACTGGGTTTTGTTCAGGCAGGACTTAAAGAAGACTGGAATTTTATCCATGGCCAATACCAGGACGAATTATTATTTCAAAAGATCAATAAGTAAATGTATATCAAAAAGATTTTGTGGATCATCGCCATCCTTGGTTTAGTGGTGATGGGGTGGTTTTCTTACCGCATATATGATGCATTGTTTACCCCAAATACCCGTTTCTCTGAAGACAAGGTGTATGTTCATATCCCAACCGATGCCGAATTCAACCAGGTTTACGAACAACTGACTCCTCTGTTGGATGACCCGGAGTCCTTTGCCACCGTTGCCAGGCAAAAGAAGTACAGTGTTAACGTAAGACCGGGCAGATATGGCATTGAGCGTGGGATGAACAATAACACCTTGGTTAATGTACTCAGGAGTCGTAATGAACCGGTAATGGTTTCTTTTAATAACCAGGAAACCCTGCCAGAACTGGCGGGTAGGATTGCCGCCCAGATAGAAGCTGACAGTTTGGAACTGCTTTCATCTTTTCGCGACACGGATTTCCTGCAAGCAGAAGACCTCGATTCCCCTAATGCTATTGCCCTTTACCTTCCGAATTCTTATGAATTTTTCTGGAATACCTCCGCTGAGGAATTCAGGGAGCGTATGAAGCGCGAATACGATAGGTTCTGGACCCAGGAACGAAGACAATTAGCTGAAAAGCAAGGGCTGACACCTTTACAGGTAACCACTTTGGCATCTATCGTACACAAAGAAACGGCCAAAGTAGACGAAAGACCTAGGGTGGCAGGGGTGTACCTGAACCGCCTGCGGCAGAATATGCCCCTACAGGCCGATCCCACCGTCATCTTCGCTATTAAGGAGTCGACAGGTGACCACGACACCATAATCAAAAGAGTACTATATAAGGACCTCGCCTTAGATTCACCTTATAATACTTATAAGTACCCGGGCTTGCCTCCCGGACCTAACGCAATGCCCGATATATCGGCCATTAAAGCGGTTTTACAACCGGAAAAGCACGATTACCTGTATTTCGTGGCGGATGTAGAGAATTTTGGATACCACAAATTTGCCAAAACCTTATCGCAGCACAACAGGAATAAAGCGCAGTACGTCCGATGGATTAACAATCAGAATATTAAGAGGTAGCTGTTTGTCTTTGAAAACAAGCGCTTTATCCCATTGAGGCAATATTTTAATAAATTCTTACAATTTTATCAGAGAATGCGGTCTATATTTGTAGGGTGAAATTTAAGTATGCTCTTTCTAGGGCTGTAATTCTTAAGAAATCATCTTTATGAGAAAGTGGATACTATTGAGTAGTCCTCTTATCATGATCGCTATTTTCGGAAGTTTTGGGCTTAAAAGGCCGGTTAACACCACCCTGCCGGAAACTTTGAAAATAAAAGAACCTACTGCGGTATTGTATCCCCAATACGAGATCGCGCCGATGCCCCAACGAGTAGCACCTCCTTTTTTAGGAAGTTCCTACATCGGTTTTAAAGAAGCTCTGGCTTTCAAAGAATCCCAAGGTAATTATTTCGTGATCAACACATTAGGGTATTTAGGAAAATACCAGTTTGGTATTAATACCTTACAGCTAATGGGTGTTTACAATGCAAGTCAGTTCTTAAATGATCCTAGTTTGCAGGAAAAGGTTTTCATGACCAATCTTGCAAGGAATAAGTGGATTCTCAGGAAGGATATTGAGTGGTTTGTTGGCCACAAGATCCATGGAGTAGAGGTTACTGAATCTGGTATTCTTGCAGCTGCCCACCTGGCAGGCGCAGGAAACGTGAAGAAGTACCTGAGGTCTTATGGTAGTTTTGATACCAAAGACGCCTACGGAACTAGTATATCTGAGTATATGCGCAAGTTCTCGGGTTATGATGTCTCCAAGATCACGGCCAGGAAAAACCCCAGAATATAAATAAAATTGAAATAGATAACCCCGGTAATACCGGGGTTTTTTTATGCCTGGAAGATAAAGATTGCCGGTCGCTTGTGAAGCGAAACTTCATTATCCTTCCAGTCTGAAACCGCTTTAGAGCGAATAAATTCAGTAGGCAGGGTGATATCGCATGCCACGCATAAGCGTGTGTTCTTGTTTAGAGTCTTTATGAGCTCTGCTAATAATTTGTCGTTCCTGTAAGGTGTTTCGATAAATACCTGGGCCTGTTTTAGGTCCCTGGAAATCTTTTCGGCTTTCTTAATCGCAGATTTTCGTTCAGATCCTTCAATGGGTAAGTAGCCGTTAAAAGCAAAGCTCTGCCCATTCATCCCGCTGGCCATCATAGCGAGTAATATGGAGGAGGGCCCGACCATTGGGACCACCCTGATATTCTTATCATGGGCGATACGGACAATTTCAGCTCCAGGATCCGCTATCCCAGGGCACCCTGCCTCGGAAAGAATACCCACCGGGATTCCCGAGAGACAGGGATCGAGGAATCCTTCCAGTTCTGATTGCTCAGTGAATTTATTGAGCAGTGATAGTTGTAGGCCGGGTTGGGATTTTCTAGGGCTTACTTTCTTTATAAAATGCCTCGCCGTTTTCTCATTTTCAACAATATAATGGTCAATTCTTTCTATGGCGCCTTTTATAGAAATAGGAAGTACTTCTAACGGGGCATTATCACCAAGGGTGGAAGGGATGACATATAAATTTCCATAATTGTTACTCATAGATCCTGTTTTTCATTAAGCAATCGTTCCAATAATGCTTCGCAAGCCCTGTATACCATTTGATATACTTCTTCAAAACCGTCCTTCCCTCCATAATAGGGGTCTGGTACTTCATCCGGTCCATCCGGGAGTTCTTCCATAAGAAGGCTTACCTTTTTATAATGCTTTTCATCTTGAGCCAGGCTGATGATATTCCGGTAATTACTTCTATCCATCGCCAGGATGAGGTCAAATTCTTCGAAATCTGAGGATTCAAATTTGCGACAACGCTGGGTGCTGATGTCAATGCCGTATTTAGAGGCAATAGAAACAGATCGCGGATCTGGTGGGTTACCAATATGATATCCGGCTGTCCCTGCAGATTCTACAACTACTCTTTCCGGGTCTGCCATTTCTTTCAAAATTCCTTCGGCCAGGGGAGATCGGCAAATGTTTCCCAGGCAGACCATTAAGATTTTTATCGGTGGTTGATTCATGATGAGCTTACCATTAAATTGGCTTTACAATATAAAAAATCCTGTAGGCTAGGAAGCCTAAGAACAATTCAAATTACCACTTTGATAAGAAAGCTGCCTGTAGTACTGGATCCTTTTACCGGATCAGGAGAATTTTTTTGTGAGATCGTCAATATACTTGCGGAATTGCTTGTCAGTCTCGGCGAGGTTATCAACCGTTTTACAGGCATGGAGTACCGTGGCATGGTCTCGTTTTCCTATTTGTGAACCGATGCTGGCAAGGGATGCTTTGGTAAACTTCTTTGCAAAGAACATCGCCAATTGCCTCGCTTGGACAATATGTCTTTTCCGTGTTTTGGATTGTAGTGTGGCCACATCCATTTCAAAGTAATCGGATACTACTTTCTGTATGTAATCTATGGAGACTTCCCGTTTGGTATTCTTGACGAATTTTTCAACTACTTCCTGCGCTAGCTCTAAAGTCACTTCCTTTTTGTTGAATGAAGACTGAGCGATCAATGAAATGATGGCACCTTCCAGCTCCCTGATGTTACTCTTGATATGTTTAGCGACATAATCAATGATATCTTCAGACATTTCTACCCCGTCGCGGTATAATTTGTTTCTCAGTATAGATATCCTGGTCTCAAAATCCGGACTTTGTAGTTCAGCAGAAAGTCCCCATTTAAAACGGGATAATAACCGCTGTTCAATATCCTGCATATCTACAGGTGCCTTATCTGAGGTAAGGATTACTTGCTTCCCGTTCTGGTGCAGGTGGTTAAAAATATGGAAGAATACATCCTGTGTTCCGGATTTACCGGACAGGAACTGTACGTCATCAATGATCAGAACATCGATCAGCTGGTAGAAATGTATAAAATCATTCCTGGTATTCTTTTTTACCGATTCAATGTACTGTTGGGTGAATTTCTCCGCAGAGATATATAGTACCGTTCGTTCCGGGTACTTGTCTTTTATTTCTACACCTATGGCATGGGCCAAGTGAGTCTTTCCTAAACCGACACCACCAAAGATCAACAAGGGGTTAAAGGAAGTTCCCCCGGGCTTGTTGGCAACAGCCATCCCGGCAGATCTTGCCAGGCGATTGGAGTCTCCTTCTAGAAAATTGTCGAAATTATAATTCGGGTTGAGTTGAGATTCAATTTTAATATTTCTGATCCCCGGAATAACGAACGGATTCTTTAATTCAGGATTTTTGGATTTAATGGGTACATCCATTTCCTGAGGAGATACCTGCCCCCTGTTGGTGCTGGGAATCTGTTCCGTAAAAGGTTCTTTATTGCCGTAAGTGTTTTCCATCTTTATGATGTAGACCAGTTTCGCGGTGTTCCCTAACTCTTTGGTCAAAGCTACTTTTAAAAGCTTTACATAGTGCTCTTCCAGCCATTCGTAAAAGAATTTACTGGGTACTTGTATGCTTAAAGCGCCTTCGGATAATTTAATGGGCTTAATAGGCTCAAACCAAGTTTTGAATGCCTGCGGTTGGATGTTGTCCTGAATAAATTCCAGGCAATTATTCCAAACAGAATTGGCAGTAACACTCATTTGAAGTTAGTCTTATTAGTTGGTTAAAGATGTCTGTGCTTGTTGGTCTGGTAAGGTCATGGCGCGACCTCTCTAGTGTGACAAAGATGTGAACAAATTACCTAAAAAAAAAACCAATCACGGGTTGATTTTTCTCTTTTTTTTTCGCATGTTCCAATGCCGTAAAACACCTTCCTTAAATATAAAGGATTTTAACTACCTATACATGGAATTTAACAGAATATCTTTCCGGATACGCTATGCGGAGACGGATCAAATGGGCGTGGTTTATCATGGCAATTACCCGCAATACTTAGAGATGGGAAGGGTTGAGTGGCTTAGGAATTTTGGGGTTTCCTACAAGGATATGGAAGAAAATGGTGTCATGCTCCCGGTGATTTCCCTGCAACTGAATTTTAAAAAATCAGCGGTCTACGACGACCTTATTTCAGTGTCTACCAGGTTGGTAAAGACCCCCTCCGTCCGAATCGAATTTGACTACGAAATTCACAATGAAGATGGAGAACTTTTAGCTACGGCCAACACCGTGCTGGTATTTATGGATATGAAAACCAAACGCCCCATAAAATGTCCGGATTACTTACTGGAGAAGATTGAGGCTCAAAGTTGACTCTATGGAATCAGCCGTTTAATCGGTTTCAATTTCTGTGACTTCTACCCCGATATAAGGCTTCATTAGCGCAATGAATCTTTCTGCTTCACTTTCGCGTATGGCTACCTCAATGGTGCAGTCCATTTCCATCTTCTGGGAAAGGATCTCAGCTTCTACCTGGCTGATGGTGCGCATCACCTTATCCATTTCAGGGTATTTGAATATCAGCCGGAAATCCTTCATCACTACTTTTTCTATGATAGTGGCTGCTTCCAGGGCCAGCTGAGCAGCAGTTTTATAGGCCTGTATGAGTCCGCCTACACCCAGTTTTGTGCCCCCGTAGACCCTGGCTACCGCGATTAGCACATTGGTCAGATCATAAGAACGGATCTGTCCGTAGATGGGCATCCCGGCAGAATTGTTAGGTTCCCCGTCATCGTTGGCCCTGTGTTTCTTCTTCCTGATTCCCAGTCGCCAGGCATAACAAACATGGCCTGCGGCTCTATGGTTCTGACGGATATTTTCGATGATGTCCTTGATTTCTTCCTCTGTACGAACCGGGAAAGCATATCCAAAGAATTTACTTTTTCGGTCCTTGAACAGTACTTCCGGGGAAGGTGCTCTTAAGGTTTTGTACGTGTCTTCAGTTATATGATCCATCAGAACAAAGCTACCAACAATATACTGACTACCGCAAGTGCAATTCCTCCCCAGTTTCTCGGGCTTATGTTTTCCTTAAATAGTACTATGCCCAAGAGGGTGGAAAACATTACGATTGCTACATTGTTAATGGTGAAAATGGATGCACTGTTCAGGTTCTCACTTTGCAGTGCTCTTAACAGGAAGAAAATAGAAAAATAATTGGGAACCCCCAGTACGATCCCACCCACCACAGCTCTCCAGCTAAGTTTTAGCCGTCCCTGCAGCCCATGAACTGCCAGTATGATCAATCCAACACTACCGGCGGCCGCAAACAAGGAGGTGGTAAACAAAGGGAATTCTTCTGTGGTCACTAGCCGCTCTTCCAGGTATTTTATCGTAGTATCAATAATTCCTGAACCGAGGAAAACTAACATGGGCCAGAGGAGGGCATCCTTCTGTACGGTGATCTTTTTCTTTTTTACCGAGGCAAAATAAACCGCTGCCAGGGCGAGAATGATTCCTAGTATTTTTAAGGGACCCAACTCTTCCTTATATAGAAGCACCCCGGCCATTACCGGTATGGCCAAGGACATTTTTGTAGCGACAGATGCTACAGAAACGCCTAATTTCTGGGAAGTTGTGGCCATCAGGTTAAATACGATAATAAACATCAACCCCAATCCCAGAGCTACAGGGAACCAGGGCGAAGATGGCACCGCAGCAAAATCAGGAGTTCCTTTAAAGAAAAAAATGCCCACTGTCGCTGCTGTCATATAATTAAATACAATGGCATACAAGGTATTTACACGGTATACAGCGTAATATTTGAAAATAACAAAGATGAGGCTGGAAGAGAGTATGCTGAATGCGAGATCGATCATATCACAGCCTGGATTTAAGTTCGGTAACGTCTTCTTTCCCTACCTGCAGATGCCAGCCTTGGATACCAAGCCTGCGGGCAGCCTCTACATGTTCCAGGGTGTCATCGATAAAAAGAGTTTCTTCGGCTGTAAGTCCGTTTTCTTCCAGGACAAAACGAAATATTGCTTCCTCCGGTTTTCTCAGGCCGATTTCATGGGAGAGATAAAATTGTTCAAAGCAGTTCTTAAAGCGGTTGTACCTGTCCTTGCCAATGCTGGCCTTAACATGAGAGATATGCAACTCGTTTGTGTTGCTGAGCAGGAACAGCCTGTGGGAGGACGTATCCGATAATTCTTCTACGAACTTTAGTCGTTCTTCCGGTAGATCCAGTAACATTGAATTCCATAACGATTCTAACTCGTGCGAAGATCTGCCTTTAAACAAATGACCCATCCGCTTAATGAAGGTGGAGCTGTCCAGGGACCCGATCTCGTATGCAGAATTAATAGCGTAGAGTTCTGGCCCGGCCTCTAACAATTCCTGCTCGGACAAACTCCGGTAGGGGGCGCTTTTGTCAAGGTTTAAAAATACATCCCCAAAATCGAAAATTATATTATTGATCATTCCGAACTATTTTTAAATGGTCAGCCCCTACTTTATTTTCCTGGATTACGGTTCCCCTCAAGGACGGTGCTCTAAGCCCTGATCCGAAATTGGTGGGCCCGGTGAAAATCCGTGCTTCATCCCACAGGCCCGAGTCGATAAAAGCCTCTAAGGTCTTTGCGCCTCCTTCAACGATCACACTATTGATATTTTCCCTGTATAAGAGATCACTTAATTGTGAGGCAATCGGGCGGCCAAAATCTATGGTGCGATGTTTCAGGTGGGCGTTTTCTTCTGCCGCTGTTCCGTGTTGTGTAACCCGAAAGGTCAGGGGAGGAGTTTGTAATACATGGAGGCTACTTTCCAGCCTCACCTCCGGGTCTAGCACTATCCTAACCGGGGAGCGACCCAGCCATTCACGTACATCCAGGCGGGGGTTATCTTCCAGCACCGTATTGGTACCTACCAATATAGCCTGTTCCTGGCTTCTCCATTGATGTACGAGTTGCCTGGAACTTTTACCGGTGATCCAATATGGCTGCGGGTCCTTTTTCCGCTTTGCTTTATCCGGTGCCATAAAGCCATCCTGGGTTTGAGCCCATTTCAGGATGATATATGGTCTCTTCCTTTCATGAAAACTAAGGAATCTTTTATGGTGTTCTCTGCATTGTTTTTCCAGTACACCTGTGATCACCTCGGCACCCCCTTCTTCCAAATGTTGTATTCCCTTGCCCGCTACCTTGTCATGTGGATCTACCAGGCCGATAACTACTCGTGGAATGCGGTGTTTCCGTATCAAATCTGCACAAGGTGGAGTCTTGCCATAATGTGAACAGGGTTCCAGGGTAACATATAAGGTAGATTGTGAAAGAAGAGCCTGCTCGCTCACCGCATTGATAGCATTCACCTCGGCATGAGGACCTCCGAAAGGACTGGTATAGCCTTCTGCAATTATTTTCTGATCAAGGACGATGACACAGCCAACCATAGGGTTAGGAGCAGCCGTACCCAAAGCATTCCGGCCAATCTCGATGGCCCGTGAAATATATTTTTCATGTATCTTCACCACGCAAAAATAGGTTATTCAAGTAGAATATGGAGTCGGTTATCATACGTGAGATCAGGGCTGCTGATAACGAGGCATTAGCAGTCATAATCCGATCTGTTCTTAACGCTCATAACGTTCCCGCTACCGGGTCTACCATGGCAGATGAATCCCTGGACGATTTGCACGAATTTTATACCCGGGATCGCTCGGTCTACCTGGTCCTGGAAATAGATGGACAAATCATGGGGGGATCCGGAATCGCTCAACTGCAAGATGAGAAGGAGTCAATTTGTGAGTTGCAGAAAATGTATTTTTCACCAGAGGCCAGGGGTAGAGGATTAGGAGGCACCATGTTATCGAAGTGCCTGGATTACGCGCGCTCTTTCGGCTACCAGACCTGTTACCTGGAAACTATGCCACAGATGAAAACTGCCCTGGCAATGTATGAGAAATATGGTTTTAAATACCTTCAGGGTCCGATGGGCAATACCGGGCATGGGAAGTGCAAGGTCTGGATGTCCAGGAAATTATAATCGCCAATGCTGGTAAGAACGATCAAGGATATTTATCACGAGGAACTCGATGGGATATACCCCAGGGAAGAAGTATCCAGTTTTTTTTCAATCCTGGTTGATCATTACCTGGGGTTTGAACGATTTATACTGGTCATGAAACCCGACCTGATGCTGAGCAAGGAGGAAGAAGCACCTTTATTTGAGGCTTTAGCCAGATTAAAAAAAGAATACCCGGTGCAGTATATTACCGGGAAAACACATTTTATGGATATGGAGCTGTCCGTGAATGAGCACACCCTGATCCCAAGGCCCGAAACCGAGGAACTCGTTCGCTGGCCTGGATGATTCTGAATCAGCAAGTACAGAGTTTCAAATCCTTGATGTGGGCACTGGAAGTGGTTGTATCGCGGTCGGCCTTTCGGCAAAATTACCATCAGCTTCTGTAACTGCTGTAGACGTCTCAGGGGAAGCACTGCAAATGGCCCGGGAAAATGCACGGCTGCAGGGGTGTAATATTCAATTCAAACAATGTAATATCCTGGAGGAGGATCTCAACGAACAGACCTGGGATGTGATTGTCTCTAACCCGCCCTATGTGAAGGAATCGGAAAAAGAAGCAATGAGCAGGAATGTTAAGAACTTTGAACCGGCTCTCGCACTCTTTGTCCCGGATAATGATCCACTTAAATTTTACAGGAGAATTATTGAACTTGCTTCAGTTTCCCTTAACGTGGGTGGAAGGCTGTACTTTGAGATCAACGAGGCCCTGGGGAAGCAGATGGCAGAACTTTTTGAAGCCCATAATTTTTCGGAAATTGAATTGCGAAAGGATATTTTTGGGAAGGACCGATTCATTAAAGGAATTAAGAAATAGCTAGCAACAATACCGCTTAAATGACAGTAAAAGAACAAATAGAGGCGCTGCGACAAGAGCTCAGGGAGCACAATTACAAATACTACGTCCTGGATGAACCCACAATCTCGGATTACGAGTTTGATATGAAGCTTCGCCAATTGCAGCAGTTAGAAGCAGCCCATCCGGAGTATTTTGATACAACTTCCCCTACACAGCGGGTCGGAGGCTCGGTCACCAAGAATTTTGATACCGTGGTGCACGATTTCAGGATGTATTCCCTGGACAATGCTTATTCTAAAGAGGAATTGTCCGAATGGGAAGCGAGGGTACACAGGCTGCTGGGTGTCGATAATGTTTCGTATACCTGCGAACTTAAATACGATGGGGCTTCCATTAACCTGACCTATGAAGATGGTACCCTTTCACGTGCGGTAACCCGTGGAGACGGGATACAGGGTGATGAAGTCACTACCAATATCAGGACCATTCGCTCTGTGCCATTACAATTAAAAGGAAATTTCCCAAAGAAATTCGAAGCCCGAGGCGAGATCGTTTTACCGATTGAAGGATTTACCCGGATGAATAAGGAAAGAGTGGAGAAGGGGGAAGATCCGTATATGAATCCCAGGAATACGGCATCCGGAAGTCTTAAGCTGCAAGACAGCAGCCTAGTTGCTCAAAGACCACTGGAGTGTTTGGTTTACGGGTTTGCTGCGCGATCCCTGGGGGATGTTAAAACACAATATGATATCCTGGAGCAAGCGCGTTCCTGGGGCTTTAAAGTACCCCCGGAGGCCAAGTTATGTACCTCCATTGAGGAGGTGATGCAGTTTATAGACCAGTGGGACCAGCAGAGGCACCGTTTGCCGTATGAAACAGACGGGGTCGTGGTTAAAGTAAATACTTTGGCACATCAGGAAGAATTGGGTTATACGGCAAAAGCTCCCCGTTGGGCGGTGGCTTATAAATTTGCTGCTGAACAAGCTTCCACAGTACTGCAACAGATCTCTTACCAGGTTGGTCGTACCGGGGCCATTACACCGGTAGCCAACCTGGAGCCGGTATTGCTGGCAGGCACTACGGTGAAGAGAGCCTCCCTTCATAATGCAGACCAGATCGCAAAATTGGATATCAGGGAAGGAGATACGGTTTTCGTAGAAAAAGGTGGGGAGATCATCCCTAAGATTGTCGCCGTGGATTTCAGCCAAAGACCTGAGAACTCTAAGCCTACATCTTATATCACGGAATGCCCGGAATGTGGTACTAGTTTGGTGCGAAACCCGGGCGAGGCCCAGCATTTCTGCCCCAACGATACTGGCTGCCCCCCTCAGATCACAGGACGCATCCAGCATTTTATCTCGCGTAAAGCAATGGACATAGAGGGGCTGGGTAGTGAAACGGTAGAATTGCTTTTTAAAGAAGGGTTGATCCGTAATTACGCCGACCTTTATACGCTTAGTGTAGAACAATTATTACCGCTGGAGCGGATGGCACATAAATCGGCAGAAAACCTGGTTCAAGGAGTACAGGCCTCTAGGGCAGTACCTTTTGAGCGAGTGCTATTTGCCTTAGGAATTCGCCATGTGGGGGAAACCGTAGCTAAAAAACTGGCGAAATCTTTTAAGAATATCGATGCTTTGATGGAAGCCGAATTAGCATCCCTCGTCAATATCGACGAGATCGGGGAAAGGATCGCTGAGAGTGTGGTCTCATTTTTCCGTGATCCGCTTAACCGGGAGATTGTTGACAGGCTTAAATCCTACGGGCTGCAATTTTCACTTTCACAGGAGCAGCTGGAGGGGCAGACCGAAGTACTTAAAGGAAAGACCTTCGTTGTATCCGGGGTTTTTGAAACCCTTGGGAGAACCGAACTTAAGAAATTGATAGAGGATAATGGGGGCAAGGTTGCTTCTTCTATTTCATCCAAGACGACCTACGTGGTCGCCGGGGATAATATGGGTCCGAGCAAAAAGACTAAAGCTGATAAATTGGGGATACCCATTATCTCCGAAAAAGACTTTTTGGCCATGGTATAAATAGTAAAACCCTCCATTCCGGAGGGTTTTTTTTGTAGGGTGTTAGCAGCTTCTAATCTCCGCTCATTTTCTTATTGTATACCCATATCTCGTCCCAGCTATTGGAGAAAGTCGCCTGGTTGTTCTTGATGAATGCATCCCAGGTATTTTCACCGTGGACCTCGTCGTATGATTTTCGAAAGGTATTCGGTTCATCCAATTCCGCCCATTTCTTGTGGTAACTGACAGTGGCCAGGTGACGCCCTGCCTCTCCCTGCCTGAATTGATTGTCATAAACCCCCCAAGGGTTCTCCCCGGGCATATTTTTAATAGTGCTGCTAACGGTTTCGAGGAATTGGTCCACATTATGACCCTGACCCCTTTCAACATTCCAATAGCGTACGTAAATAATGGGATATTGTCCCGGGGTGCCATCCATCATGGACAGGTTGGATAGTTTTCCATCTGCTTTCCAGTATTCAGCTGCACCCATATCGTCGAGGTAGGGCATAATGTTATCACGCCAGTCCTCGTCATGACCACCTTCGGCCGGGCGGCTGTCCAGGTCTGAGAATTTCATGGGTCCCATCATCCATACCAGTTTACCTGTCTCCGCACCGGTAGAAATATTGTAGACGTTCGCTGAGAAAGGGGCAGTGTTGTGATACTTCTGGTTGTGTTTCTGCATATTTTCCCCGAGGACCTTCAGCTTGGCTTTATTCGGGCTGAGGATGATGCTTTCGTACATCACGTAATCGTTGCTTTCTTCCTGGGCCATGATTTGCTGCGCAGGCATCATAGCAAGGCACAGAAGCCATAAAAGGCCATTTTTGATTTTTTTCATGATTTATAGTTGTTAGAGATTATTCCTTTGGTTCAGGTCAATAAATTGAAATACATCTATACCTCTTCTAGGTCCTGGGACGAAGCCATCGTATCTTTGTCCGAAGAACTGTAAATATTTATCTAAGAGGATGAGTAAAACTCCGGGAACTACAGAAGAATTCCGAAAATGCCTGGACTATGACAAGCCTGGTAAGGCATGGCCCCCGGCATTAAAAGCAATGTGGTGGGATTTTAAGAATAACTGGGAACGATCTCATGATATCGCCCAGGAGCTACATAATGAGACGGGTAGCTGGATGCATGCATATCTTCATCGGAAAGAAGGCGATCGCTTCAATGCTAACTATTGGTATGGCCGCATTGGCAGGCCGTATCCTTCTGAAAGCCTGGAAGAGGAACAACAACAATTACTCCTGTATATCCTGCATACTTAAGTAAATCCTGTAAGGAATAAAAGATCTAATAGAATTCAGTTTTTGCGGATAGATATCACCACCGATTTAGAGGTCGGGGTATTACTGTACTCGGCCGTACTTTTTACCGGCACCAGCACATTGGCTTCCGGGAAATAGGTAGCTACCATTCTCCTGGGAATATCATAAGCCAAGGCGATGAAATTATGCGCCACCCTGGCCCTGCCGCCATGATTGTTATACAGGTCGACCACGGCCTTGTTTTCTATACCCATTTCTTCCATGTCTTCCCGGTGCATTAAGACCACTCTCCTTTCATTACGGATTCCGCGGTACCTGTCATTAAGGCCGTAAATTGTCGTATTGTACTGGTCGTGTGAACGAATGGTCATCATGAGGAACTCGCCTTCATCCAGGGGTATGGGGGAGATGTCTGATACGGTGAATTTGGCTTTCCCGTTATCCGTTTCAAAATCGCCCTGCCGGGCCCCGTTGGGCAGGTAGAAGCCCCGGCCACGTCTTACCCTCCGGTTATAATCGTCAAATCCGGGGACACATTTTTCTATGGCATCCCTGATATAGTCGTAGTTGAGCACAAATTTCTCCCAATGAATTTTGCTACCCGGGAGAACGGCCCGGGCCATCCTGCAGATGATCTCTGGCTCGCTCAGTAATTTCTCGGATACGGGCTTTAATTTACCATGTGAACTGTGTACAACACCGGTCGAATTTTCCACGCTGACAAATTGCCGTTGCCCGTTTTTAAAATCCTCGTCAGACCTTCCCAGGGTCGGGAGAATCAAGGCCCTTTTCCCATGAATCAGGTGACTGCGATTTAATTTGGTGCTCACATGAACAGTCATATTACATTTCCGTAATGCTTCTGCCGTATAGTGCGTATCCGGGGTCGCTGACAGGAAATTACCGCCCATACCCATAAAGAATTTTGCTTTTCCCCTGTGCATGGCTTTAATACTGTCTACGGTATCATAACCGTATTCGCGGGGTGGCGAAATGCCAAATACCCTTTCCAGGTTGTCGAGCAGGTTTTTTGGAGGTTTCTCGTAAATACCCATGGTCCTATCTCCCTGAACGTTACTATGACCCCTTACCGGGCATGTCCCGGCTCCGGCCTTGCCTATACTTCCCTTTAGCAGTAGCAGGTTGACAATCTCCTTGATGGTGTCTACCGAATTTTTGTGCTGGGTGAGTCCCATAGCCCAGCAGATGATCATTTTATTCTTGAACCTGATGGCTTTTACAACTTCGCGAATCTGTTCTATTGGAATTCCGCAGTTCTCCACCAGGGTATCCAGTGACAAATTTTGCAAGTGCTGTATATAAGCCTCTGCACCTTCTGTATTTTCTGCCATGAATTCATGGTCCAGCACTTTCCCGGGATTTGCATTTTCTTCTTCCAACAGCAATTTGGCAATAGCCTGCAAGAGGGCCATGTCCCCATTGATACGCACTTGCAAATAGTGATCGGTCAGGTCTGTAGACATGCCGAGTAACCCCTTTATTTCCTGGGGGTTTTTAAATGCTTTCAGCCCGGTTTCAAATAGCGGGTTGACCGAAATGATGATCGCCCCGTTACGCTTGGCCTTCTGTAATGCAGTCAGCATACGCGGGTGATTGGTACCCGGGTTTTGTCCCATGATCAGGATAACCTCGGTTTCGTAGAAATCTTCGAGTTTTACGGAGCCTTTCCCTATGCCCAGGGTTTCGGATAAGGCCACCCCTGTACTTTCATGGCACATATTACTGCAATCAGGCATATTGTTGGTCCCGTATTCGCGTACCATTAACTGGTAAAGAAAAGCCGCCTCGTTACTGGTCCGGCCGGAAGTGTAAAAAATAGCTTCATCCGGAGACTCAAGTCCGTTTAGCTCTTCTCCAATCTCTTTAAAAGCATCGTCCCAGGAAATTTCTTTATAATGTTCTTCCCCTTCCTCCAAAAACATCGGCTGTGCTATTCGCCCACTTTTGCCTAATTCATAATCAGAAAGTTGAGATAGTTCTGACACGCTGTTTTTGGCGAAAAAATCAGGGCCTGCTTTTTTGGTGGTGGATTCTTCGGCAATGGCTTTCGCGCCATTTTCACAATATTCTGCAATTGGGCTGCGTTTTCCATCCGGGTCGGGCCAAGCACATCCAGGGCAATCGATCCCACCTTTCTGGTTGAGGTTGAACAGGGCTTTCATTCCACGGCTTAATCCCATGGCTCCAAAAACGTGTTTAACGGACATGATCACAGCCGGGAGGCCTGCTGCCGAACCGGACTCTCCTCCTGTCCTGAGGCCTGTAAATTCTTCCGGACCGATTTCTTCCGCCCACTTATCTCTAACTTTATCACTCATGGATACTGCCGGCTTTTGGGTTGGGATAGTTGTCAGACTCGTCTTCGTCCCGTTCATCAAGGCAGACAAAATCTTTTTCCAGTAAGAGGAATAAGGACTTCCCGTTAGCCTGGACTAGGGTATTCTCCAAACCTACTTTATCTGTTCCCGTCCATTCATTTGCCAGGGCAGGTGGGAGGTATAATGTAATGGTATTATCTTGGAATCCGGCTTGAAGCTCTTCAGCCTCCTGATGTACCTGCACGGAATAACTGAAGCTTGAACCGTCAAATTCTGTATGGGAGGTAAAATTCCCGGTTCTGCCGATTTGTTCCACTTCAGATTTGGTAAGACGGAATCGAACCGAGTTGTCTTTGATCCTGATTTTCATAGCATGAATTTACTCAAAATTTATCCTGCCTGACCCGTGGTAAATGTTAAAGCCATCCGCTTTTAAGAAACCGACTAAGCTAATGTCATATTCTCGTGCCAATTCCAAGGCCTTGCTGGAAGGAGCTCCGACGGAGGCGATCATCCGAATCCCGGCCATAGCCGCTTTTTGAACCAGCTCGTAACTGGTTCGGCCACTGAGTAGTAAGACCTGATTACCCAACGGCATCATGGCTGACTTCAGAGCCATACCGAGTAGTTTATCCAGCGCATTATGTCTACCAACATCTTCGCGTAACCATTGCAATTTGCCTTCCCGGTCAAATAGGGCAGCAGCATGTAGTCCGCCCGTATGCTCAAAAGTACGCTGGGCAGCCCTGAGTATTCCGGGAAGCTGCTGTAATATCCCGGCATCAACAGCTTTAAAAGGGGAGTGATCCCGGTAAGCCGGCAACGTTCGGATTGCCATCTTGCTCAGTTTTCCGCAAACCCCGCAACTGCTGCTGGTTACAGAACGTCTTTCCAAAACGCTGAGGTCGCGTTCCGGGTCGGGGTGGAGTATAAGGGTTACCAGGCCTGATAATTCTAATATGCTGTCCACTTCATCCCAGTGCCTGATGATTCCCTCTGTAAACAAATAGCCAATCGCCAGTTCAGGGTCGCTGCCCGGTGTTCGCATAGTCAGGGACACTGTCTGTGCCGGTATCGGTGGATTGTTTCCGGGTATTTTAATCCCGATTTCCAGGGGATCTTCAACAGCAAGTGCATCTTCCAGGACACTTATTTTATGGTCCCGGTATCGCTTTATCCCGGCTCTTATAATGCTTTTATTTGGATCCACTTAATTACTGCAAAATTAGAAGGTTTATAAACGTTGCGATCTAAATGTCAATAGTTGCCCCGTCTGCACGGATCCCGGTCTTATCAAAATAGAAATCAATGCGACCCATATTTACGCCGTAGCAGCCGGCTTGATTTACCAGTACATCCTGCTGGTCCTTGTTCTTCCGCACTACGGGCCTGTCCAGAAACGTATGGGTATGGCCTCCGATGATGAGATCTATCCCCCGGGTTGCTGCGGCCAGGTCAAGATCACTGGGAAGTTCACCACGTTCGTATTCATAACCCAGGTGGGATAAACAGACCACCAGGTGGCATTGCTTTTCTTTCTTTAGAATATCAGACATTTCCTGGGCCATTTCTATAGGATCCAAGTAACGTGTTTCTCCATACAGGGCGTCATTAACAATTCCCTTGAGCATAATACCCAATCCAAAAACCCCAACCTTTAATCCGTCGAGCTGGAATATCTTGTAAGGTTTAACCAGTCCGTCCAGAATAGTGTCCCTAAAATCATAATTGGCAGAAAGAAAAGGAAAACCCGCATGGGGCAGTTGAGCAAGGAATCCTTCCAAACCATTGTCAAAGTCGTGGTTCCCTATGGTTGCGGCATCATACCGCATCATGCTCATTAACTTAAATTCTAATTCGCCCCCGTAGAAGTTAAAGTAGGGCGTTCCCTGGAAAATATCGCCGGCATCAAACAGTAATGTATTCGGATTTTCACGGCGGATCTCTTCGATCAGGGCAGCTCGCCGCGCAATACCTCCTTTACGCGGAAATGCACTGTGGTCTTCCGGGAAAGGATCTATATGGCTGTGTACATCATTAGTATGCAATATCGTTAAATGCTTGGGTCCTGAACCGGAGCAGGCTGACAGGCCCAGGCCACCAAGACCGATAAAGGCCGATGAAGCGCCAGTGCGTTTTATAAATGATCTTCTTTCCATCTCAGTCTATTTGAATGTAGCGATCATCGACAGACGCGCGTAAGGTATCTACCTTTTTAAAATGGTCTATCATGGCATTCCTCAGGTAGTATCCCGTGTTGATCAAGGTGTCCCTGGACTTAAAAAAGTCCATATAATCTCCACCTTTAGCCAGGTAGTCCGAAGTAGCTACATAGTACATTTTATTCTCATCAAAAGGCATGCCTTGCACCAGGAAGGATCGTAGTTTATGGTCCTTTCCTATCCGTACCTGCAGTCCCGAGATCGGGTGCGCTTCCCCGGACTTGACCAGGTAATCCACCAGGTCTCGCACCGCTTTCCCTTTCATCCCGAGGATGACGATGGTATTTTCAAAAGGCATGACCTCATAAGCGGTCCTGGCCGTAACATCCCCTTCAGATATCAGGCTACGGATTCCCCCATGGTTGAGCATAACAAAATCAATTTCACGGCCTGTACGGGCCATTACAATAGGGTTAGTTTCCTGCATTACGATATCGGCCATCAGGTTACCTTCAGAGCTGTTGAGCTCACCATCTGTCCTTGTAATTGGCCTGGGGGCGTAGGCTAAAGCACTGTCCAATATGCTGTTAAGGTGTTCCCTGTATGGCTTCACAAAGGCTTCTATGCTATCTGAAGAAGGCAGGTCTTCATGGATCAGCAGCTCTTTTCCTGTGATCGATGTCACCGTTTGCCGCTCCTGCCTGCAAGAAAGGTAGCTTAGCATTGTTATAATTATAACAAAATGTTGTATTTTTAAACTCATTATACGACGTATCTTAGCGGCGAAATTGAAGGGTATTATTTACATTTGTAGAAATGTAAATGTACATGTTTTTAAAGGGACTAAAGGATAAATTTAAACACAAATCAGGCTTAAAATACCTGAAAGCAGCGATGCAAAGTCCCGCTAAAGCAGTCTCCAGGGATAGGGGCATAAAGACTATCGGGGTAATCGTCGATCTGGATCGATTTGATCAAGCTGAACGCTTCTCTGAATTTGTTACCGACTTTAACCTTCAGCCGAATGCCATAAAGGTGATTGGGTATAAAGAATTCTACGATAAGAATTCACCTTATGCAACCCCGGTATTTTCTGATAAGGACCTGGGGTGGAAGGGCGCGATTGAAAACAGTTATGCATTGGAGTTCCTGGGTAGAGAATACGATCTTTTGGTCAATTATTACGATAAGGGAAACCTGATGTTGCAACTAATGACCATAAAGTCCAGGGCGCGCATTAACGTGGGGTTTTCGCAAGTAGATAAGAACCTGAACGACCTGATCCTGCAAGTTCCCCTGGAGGATTTCAAAGTATTTAAAGAAGAATTACAAAAATATTTAAAAGTACTGAACGAATTAGATTAATGGAAGCACTATACGGAACAGGAGTTGCACTGATTACACCTTTTAAGGCCGATCTGTCCATAGACGTGGAGGCTTTAAGGCAGGTGGTGGATCATTGTATAGAAGGAGGAGTAGATTACCTGGTAGTCCTTGGAACCACCGGGGAATCAGTGACGCTTGCCAAAAGTGAAAAACAATTGGTCATTAAAACGGTCATTGAGCAGAATTCCGGCAGGGTTCCCCTGGTACTTGGGGTAGGAGGTAATAATACCATGCAACTCGTGGATGAGCTAAAGTCTGCTAACCTGCAGTCTTTTGATGCCGTGCTTTCCGTTTCGCCCTATTACAATAAACCTACGCAAGAGGGTATATACCGGCATTACAAGATGCTGGCCGAAGCATCTCCGGTTCCCATAATACTCTATAATGTGCCGGGAAGAACCGGCAGTAATGTCCTACCTGAAACTGTGCTTAGGCTCGCAGCGCTGCCAAACATCGTGGCCATCAAAGAGGCTTCAGGGAATATGGAACAGGTTAACCAAATCATCGGCAAAAAACCGGCTGATTTTAAGGTGATATCCGGGGATGACATCACGGCGCTGGAAACAGTACTTTCCGGGGGTGTCGGGGTGATCTCGGTTATCGGGCAAGGGCTGCCGTCCGAATTCAGTCGGATGATACGCCTCGGGCTGGAACATTCAGAAGATGAGGCTTTTGCCATGCACGAAGCGATGAAAGAGGGGATGGAGCTGATTTTTAAGGAAGGAAACCCTGCGGGGATCAAGGCGATGATGGCTGCACAGGGGCTTTGTAACCCGGAGGTAAGACTACCTCTGGTTCCGGCTACCCGGGAACTGACGGCGCAGATCGCGGGTTTCATGAAATCTTTTAAAACTATACAGGCCTGAGGAGTTGGGGGTGAAGCTATTTCTGCATAGCCTTTATAAGCCCTGCAGATGTTAAATCTTCCCCAAACCGGCCGACGGATTCCCCAGGCTCATCAAATTAGTCACCTGCTTTATCATCTCTTTGATAAAGAAATTTTATATTCCACCAATATTCCGTAATTTTGCAAAATATTTTTTAGCATGAGGCGAATCCTATTCCTATTTTTTGTAACCGGCTTACTTTTTTCCTGTAGTGACTACCAAAAGGTACTCAAGAACGAAGACGTTAAAGCCAAATACGAAATGGCGGAAAAACTATATGATGAGGGCGATTTTAAAAGGGCCAATCGTTTACTGGCGCAGATCGCACCCCAGTATGTTGGAAAACCGCAGGGGGAACGAGTGATGTTCTTCCTGGCTGATTCCTATTACCAGATCGGGGATTACAATTTTGCCGGCTATCAATTTGAGCGTTTCCTGAAATCATACCCCAAGAGTGACAAGGCCTCTCAGGCAGCCTTTTTGGGAGCTAAAAGTTATTATGAATTGTCTCCTGTCTATTCCCTGGATCAGACAGATACAGATAAGGCACTTGTAAAGCTGCAGTCTTTTATCAACACCTACCCGGAATCGGAATACCTGGAAGAGGCAAACGCTATGGCGAGGGAACTTACCACTAAAAAGGAGCGTAAAGAATTCGAGATTGCCAAGCAATTCACTAAGTTAGGGAAGTCGTACATCCTGGAATACAACATTTCTGCGATCGCTGCGCTTGAAAATTTTGTGTCTGATAACCCGGGTTCGGTATTCCGGGAAGAAGCCATGTACCTGAAAGTAGTAGCCAGTACAAACCTGGCATTGAACAGTACCTTTCAGAAAAAGAAAGAAAGGTTGCTCGCTGCACAAGCGGCATACCAGAACCTGATGAAGAATTACCCGGAAACCAGTTTTGCTAAAGAAGCAAACCGTCTGGCTGAAGATATTGATAGCGAATTAGCGCAAGTACAACAACAAGAAAATCTCTCAAAATGAATATGAACGATTTAAAGAACTCCAAAGCTCCCGTTTCTACGGTAACCGTGAATCGTAACGAGTTTGACCAGCCTACAGATAACATCTATGAGGCCATCTCTATAGCGGCTAAAAGAGCTATACAGATCAATTCAGAGATCAAAAAGGAACTATTGGAAAAGCTGGAGGAGTTTGCTACTTACAGCGACAGCCTGGAAGAAGTTTTTGAGAACAAGGAGCAGATAGAAGTTTCTAAATTCTACGAAAAGCTTCCCAAGCCACATGCACTTGCTATCCAGGAATGGTTAGAAGATAAGATTTACTATAGGAATACAGAGAAAGATTCAGAGTAAAATGCTGGGCGGTAAAAATATACTTTTGGGTGTCACCGGAGGTATTGCTGCTTATAAATCCGCATTTCTCGTTCGTTTACTGATAAAAGAGGGTGCCAACGTCAAAGTGATTCTGACGCAGGGTGCCCTTTCTTTCGTTACCCCCCTGACCATGGCCACGCTTTCCAAGAACCCGGCCCTGGTCGATTTTATCCGGGAAGAAGATGGCGAAGTGGACTGGAACAACCACGTAGAATTGGGATTGTGGGCAGACCTGATGCTGATTGCACCGGCTACGGCCAACACCCTATCTAAGATGGCTTCCGGAAATTGTGACAACTTACTGATCGCCACCTATTTATCTGCAAAATGCCCGGTGTTCTTTGCTCCTGCAATGGACCTGGATATGTATAAACACCCTTCTTCCGTAGCTTCTATTAAAGCGTTGGAAACCTTTGGGAATACCATGATCCCGCCCGGTACGGGTGAACTTGCCAGCGGACTTCATGGCGAGGGGCGCATGGCAGAGCCTGAAGAAATTACAGACCGTATCAAGGCCTATTTTGCAGCGCGTATGCCACTTGATGGGAAAATGGTAATGATCACCGCGGGCCCAACCTATGAACCCATAGACCCGGTCCGTTTTATCGGCAATCATTCCAGCGGTCGGATGGGATTTGAACTGGCTGATGTTGCTGCGTCACTCGGTGCAAAGGTAGTCCTGGTCTCCGGTCCAACACACTTGGAACCCGCTAACGAGGCCATCAAATTGCTGCGGGTAACCACTGCAGCCGAGATGTACAGTGCTGTCCATGATTATTTCGAGGATTGCGATATCGCGATCTGTGCTGCAGCGGTCGCAGATTACCGGCCACATGAAAAGGCAGGGCAGAAGATCAAGAAAAAAGATGATCATATGCAGGTTGAGCTGGTAAAGAATCCCGATATCCTGAAATCTCTCGGTGAGAAGAAACAGCATCAATTCCTGGTGGGATTTGCACTGGAGACAGAGAACGAAGAAGCTCATGCCCGGGAAAAGCTGGTGCGGAAGAACCTGGATGCTATTGTCCTTAATTCCCTGAGGGACCAGGGGGCCGGCTTCGGAGGAGACACCAATAAAATATCGTTCCTGGACAAGAATTCAGGGATTAAGTCGTTTGCATTAAAAAGCAAGGCCGAGGTGGCCAAAGATATCTTCCATGAAATCATCCAAAGGATTCAGAATTAAAGTATTAGTATTCTTTTTGGGACTGTGCAGTATGATGCAGCTTAGTGCCCAAGAATTGAACTGCACGGTTACGGTGAATTCTGAACAAGTGAGCCAGACCAATCAACAGATCTTCCGGACCTTAGAGCGCTCCCTGAGCGATTTCATCAATAAGAGCAAATGGACCAACAAGGTCTACCTGGAAAATGAAAGGGTTAATTGCCGGATGTTTATCACCGTGGAGGAGTATGAGAACAACCGTTTTAAGGCTAACATACAACTACAATCATCCAGGCCGGTTTTCAACACTTCCTATCAAAGCCCGGTCTTTAATTACAAGGACAACGATTTTAATTTTGAGTATATAGAATTTCAACCCTTAGTTTATAACGAGAATGTGTTTGGATCTAACCTGGTAGGGGTTGTAGCCTACTATGCCTATATTATGCTGGGCCTGGACGCCGACACTTTTGCTTTGGAAGGCGGGACCGAATTCTATGAAAGAGCACAACAGATCGTGACCCAGGCCCAGGGGAGCGGGTTCTCTGGGTGGGGGCAAACAGCCGCCGAGAACCGGAGCAGGTTCCAATTAGTAGATAACCTGATGTCTAATACTTTCCGTGAATACCGGATTGCCCTGTACAACTACCACCGGAAGGGAATGGATGTACTCGCAGATAATAATACCACGGGGAAACAAGTGGTTGCTGGTACCCTTAGGTTGTTTGAGACCATGATCAGCCGCCGGCCGAACGCTTTATTGATACAGACCTTCTTTGATGCTAAATCCGAGGAGATTAAAAACATCTTTTCTGACGGCCCAAAAGTGGATATCGTTCAACTGAAGGAAACCCTGAACAGGGTTGCCCCGTTTTATTCCGGTACATGGAATGAAATTAATTATTAGCCGCTTTTTTTTACATCACTTTATCATTTACCTTTATCGTCTTAAAATAACAGACGATTGCTCACCCATCTTTCCATAAAGAATTTTGCCTTAATTGATGACCTGAATGTCCGTTTTTCAGAAGGTTTTACGACCATAACTGGTGAAACAGGGGCCGGGAAATCTATCTTGCTCGACGGTCTTTCAATGGTACTGGGTAAGCGTGCAGACCTATCTTCCTTACGCGATACAGAGCGTAAATGCATCATCGAAGCAGGATTCCAGGTAGGCAATTTTGAACTCCAGCCTCTTTTTGAGAAACTAGACCTGGATTACGAACTACATACGATCATCCGTCGGGAAATATTACCCGGTGGCAAATCCAGGGCATTTGTTAACGATGTGCCTGTAACCCTGGATATCCTGACCCAGTTAGGGCGCCGCCTGATCGATATCCATTCTCAACACCAAACACTTCAACTGACCGACCAGGATTTCCAGTTAAAAGTTATCGATGCAATTGCGGATAACCGGAATTTATTGTCAGGTTATAAGGATGAATTGAAGCGTTACCGGAAACTACGGGGAGATCTTGAAGATCTCAAGGAACAACAGCAAGCAGCTCTGAAAGAACAGGATTATAACGGTTTCCTGTTGCAGGAACTGCAGGCAGTCCGCTTAGAACCCGGAATTCAGGAAGAATTGGAGTCCGAGTATGAAGCGCTGAATAATGTAGAGACCATCATGGAACAGCTCAGCGCAGGAGACCAGCTGCTCAACGATGAACAGGTAGGGGTGTTGACCCTTCTCAGGGAGTTACGCAATGCTTCACAGAAATTGACAGGATTTGGCCCTAAATACCAGAGCCTGAATGAACGCATCCAGGCCGTGATCATTGAAGCGGACGACATAGCGGACGAATTCCGAACCCTGGAGAGTTCGGTAGAAGCGGATCCCAGGCAACTGGAATTGGTTGGCAATCAACTGAGAACCCTATACGACCTGCAAAAAAAGCACGGGGCTACGGCCATAGAGGACTTGGTTACCATCCGGGAAGACCTGGCGAAAAAGGTGTCTTCTTCAGAAGACCTCGAAGAGGAAATTGAAAGGAAGGAAAAGGAAGTGGCTGCGCTGATCAAATCACTGGATAACTACAGTGAGCAGCTTCATAACATGCGATTAAAAGTCTTACCGGAATTTATAAGTCGGATGGAAGACCGGCTTCATCCGCTTGGTATGCCTAATGCCAGCTTTAAGTTAGAATTACTGCCAACCCAGGAGTATAAGGCTAGTGGAAAGGAAACGCTTTCGCTGTTATTTTCCGCAAATAAGGGGACCGGTTTCGGAGACCTGAAAAAGATAGCCTCAGGAGGTGAACTTTCAAGGATCATGCTCACCATAAAATCTATCTTGGCCGAATACGAACCCCTACCCACTATGATGTTTGATGAAATAGATACGGGGGTTTCCGGGGAGATCTCCAGCAGGATGGGAGATATCATGATGGCAATGAGTAAATCCATGCAGATATTCACTATAACGCATCTACCCCAAGTGGCTTCTAAAGGGGATCAGCATTTTAAAGTGTATAAACTAGACGAGGAAGGGGTGACCCATACTAAGATGAAAGCGCTTGATAACGAAGAGCGTATCCTTGAACTTGCCCAAATGCTCGGAGGGAAAGACGTAACCGATTCTGCGGTTGCACATGCCCGCCAGTTATTGAATTAAATCGAAGATCTGCTTTAGCATCCTCATCGACCTGCCTGGTTACTATCCCGAGCTGTTGGTTCCGGATAATCCTGCCAGTGTTATTCGTGCTATAATACGGCCCTATTTATCTTTTTTGGATATCTTTGACCAACTAACGCTATCAAAGACATATTAATATGGCCAACGATTTACTAAAGGGAAAAAAAGGGATAATTTTTGGTGCCCTTGATGAGAATTCAATCGCCTGGAAAACGGCAGAACGCGTTCATGAAGAAGGGGGTACTTTCGTCCTTACCAACGCGCCCATCGCAATGCGAATGGGGAAGATAAAAGAACTTGCAGAAAAAACAGGCTCAGAGATCATTCCGGCTGATGCGACAAGCGAAGAAGACCTGAATGAACTGGTCACTAAGGCAATGGAGGTCCTGGGAGGGAAGCTCGACTTTGTACTGCACTCTATCGGGATGTCTGTCAACGTACGTAAAGGACGCCATTATACCGATGAGAATTATGACTTTACCGCCAAAGGATGGGACGTTTCCGCACTCTCTTTCCACAAGGTCTTACAGACTTTATATAAAAACGATGCGATGAACCAGTGGGGTAGTATTGTGGCGCTTACCTATATGGCAGCGCAAAGGACATTCCCTGACTATAACGATATGGCCGACAATAAGGCGTACCTGGAATCTGTAGCCCGTAGTTTTGGGTACTTCTTCGGGAAAGACAAAAAGGTTAGGGTAAATACCATTTCACAATCTCCAACACCTACCACGGCAGGTCAAGGGGTTAAAGGTTTTGACGGATTCATCAGTTATGCGGAGAAAATGTCTCCCCTAGGTAATGCAACCGCGCAGGAATGCGCAGATTACACCATATCCCTGTTTTCCGATCTCACCAAGAAAGTCACCATGCAGAATCTATTCCATGACGGAGGGTTCTCGAATATGGGTGTAAGCCAGGAGGTTATGGAAGCATTCACAAAATAAACCAGTTTTAAAACGGTGAAGCCATCCATACTGTGGGTGGCTTTTCTGTTTAAATACCTTCTGTATGGAGCTGAAGTATTCCTTTATTATCCCGGTGTACAACCGGCCCGAAGAGTTGAGTGAACTACTCCAGAGCCTGCAGGCCCTTAGGTTCGGCAATTCCTTTGAAGTTGTCGTTGTAGAAGACGGGTCTACTGAGACCTCGGAGGAGGTTGTCAAAGATTTTAAAGAGCAGCTGCAGATCCAATATTACTATAAAGAGAACACAGGTCCGGGTGATTCCCGGAATTTTGGGATGAAGGTAGCTACCGGGAATTACTTCATCATACTTGATTCTGACTGCTTATTACCCCCGGAATACCTGCAGGTGGTCAACACAAGCCTGGAGCAAGAATTCCTGCATTGTTATGGTGGGCCAGACACCGCTCATCATTCGTTCAGCCCGGTGCAGAAGGCCATTAATTATGCCATGACTTCTTTCCTGACTACCGGGGGGATCCGTGGGAAAGGTGCTGCAAGGCACAAATTTGAACCGCGTAGTTTTAATATGGGGCTTTCCAAAAAAGCATTTCAGGCTACCGGGGGATTTGGAAATATACATCCTGGCGAAGATCCGGACCTGAGTATCCGTTTAAAACAAATGGGGTTTAAAACCGGATTATTACAAGATGCTTATGTATTTCATAAACGAAGAGTCGATTTTAAGAAATTTTACCAGCAGGTAAAGAAATTCGGGATGGTGCGTCCAATCCTGAGTTCCTGGCACCCTCATACATCCCGGATAACGTATTGGTTTCCCAGCCTGTTCCTGTTGGGTTTTTTAGCTGCGTTACCCTGGGCTTTATTAATTCCGGGTGCTATTCGATGGGTGCCATTAGTGCTTTACGGACTGTACATGGTACTTATTGTATTAGATGGATACTTCGTAAGCAAAAGCATCAGGGTGGCAGTTCTCGGACTTATCGCGGTATTTATTCAGTTCATAGGATACGGATATGGTTTTCTGAAGTCGACAATCTTGGTTAATTTTAGCAAGAAGCAGCCAGAGGCAATTTTTCCCCATTTATTTTTTCAAAGAACCACAGAATCATGAACCAGACAGAAAGTCGTTTCCCGAGGAGAAAGGTCAACACCTTTTTGTTGTTCCTGTTGGCGTCTTTTATGGCATGGCTGATCAGCAAACTGTCGGATACCCATACTGACCAGGCCTTGTTTGAATTAAAATACATCAATGTCCCGGACAGCCTCATCCTCACCGGTGCTTCAAAACAAGAGGTAGGGGTTAGGTTAGAAGCCAGTGGTTTCCAATTCCTGGGATTTAATTTCAGTAAGCAAAAGGTTTCTGTAGATCTGACAGAGCTCACCCATGACGGCAGTCGCTATCTTATACCCGCCGATGTCTACCGGGAACAGATAGAAAAGCAATTGCCAATGTCTATGGAGATTCGGGGGATGGATCGTGAAAACATCTACCTGGATTTTGCCCAGATCCACGAAAAGCCTTTACCGGTAATTTCTACTGTGAATATCACCCTGGGTAAGAATCATTTAATGGATAGCACCCTGACGATAAGCCCGGATACGGTGATGATCAGGGGGCCGCTCAATGAAATTGATACCATCAGACGTATATACACCAAGAAAAGAAATCTAAGCGGAATCACTGAAGATTTCTCTGAAGAGGTAGCCCTGGACATGCCGGATGGGTTAAAGAACACTCGTTTTGGCACGGAGAAGGTGACTGTAAGCGCGAAAGTCTTCCGATTCTCTGAACGGATTATCGAAGTTCCGGTAGAAGTACAGAACCTACCTGAAGGTACTGAAATCAAAACCTTTCCGGCCAGCCTTCCAATCTTAATCAAGGCAGACGTGGAAAGATTAAAATCGGTCTCCGCTATTGATTTCCGACTCATAGCCGACTTCAGTGCGCCGCGGGAAAACGAAAACTTCCTTACTGTTGTATTGCGAAAAAAACCCTCTGATCTTCACTCCGTGGAGCTGGAAGACAGGGAGGTTGAATTTTTATTAAAAAGACAATGAGACTCATAGGGCTCACAGGCGGAATAGGAAGTGGGAAGTCGACCGTTGCGTCAATGTTCCGGCATATCGGTATCCCCGTGTATAATTCTGATCGCCGTGCTAAGGAGCTGATGGCGGAATCGGCTACATTAAGGGCCGCTATAGAAAAATTATTAGGACCTGCGGCCTATGAGGGCCAAGAACTGAACAGGGCTTATATCTCTCAGAAAGTATTCAATGACCGGGATTTGCTGCAAAAACTCAATAGTCTTGTTCATCCCGCTGTGCGCGACGATGCCAGGAAATGGGCCAGGGTGCAGGAAGATGCCCCATACGCCATACAGGAGGCTGCCATCCTGATCGAGAATGGCAGTTTTAAGGATTTTGACGCCATTATCCTGGTTACCGCCCCAGAAAACATGAGGGTGGAACGATTATTGGAGCGGGATGGGAGTAAGGAAGAAGAGATCCTGGAACGGATGAAGAACCAATGGACAGATGCAGAAAAAATTCCCTTTGCTGATTTTGTCATTGAAAACACCGAGTTAGAAACCACCCGTCTGAAAGTGATGGAAATTCACAGGAAACTCCTTGAAAAATAGGGGAGACCAAATTTTAACATTTTTGTTAAGGTTAGGTTAAACAGGCAATTCCCTAAATGTTAAATTTTTAATTTTACTCTAGATGAATAAGCGATTATTTGTTCTTCTTGTCATACTGATGAGTCTTTCCCTGGTTGGAATAATTTCTGTCCAGCTGTATTGGATCAAGAGTTCTGTAGAGGATAAGGAAGAACAATTTACCAACACGATCTCCGAGGTACTGATTAAGGTAACCGATAAGATCGAAAACAGGGAAATGAAGGACTATTCCGATCGTTTCCTGAATCTTAAGGACAGCATCGGGGAGCTAAAAGGATCGCAGCTCAGCAATATATTTTTCATCGATAGAGACCTGAATTCCAACGAGATACTTTTCTATTCGCATGGTATCCTGGAGGAAGATTACAATATAGCTTCCACGTTCTTTGACAGTGGTACAGGATCGGACACGACCACCATAAAAAATTATACCAGCAAACGCACCAAGGCTGTGTTCCGGGAGGAGT
Source organism: Zeaxanthinibacter sp. PT1 (assembly GCF_028464225.1). Taxonomy (GTDB): domain Bacteria; phylum Bacteroidota; class Bacteroidia; order Flavobacteriales; family Flavobacteriaceae; genus Zeaxanthinibacter. The sequence goes on along the minus strand of NZ_JAQPCN010000002.1, from coordinate 482,125 downwards.
ACGGCCTGGATGGCAAAAGTTATAAGTTGAATCCTATCCAGAAGCTCGAGAAGATAGGAGGGATGTCTTCTATAGACAAAGCCATTTTTGACGATGTGTACCGAGAATATGCAGAACGGGTAGCTATCCATAAACGAGTTAGCCGCCAGGAAATTGAATTGTTGCTGGAGAATGAACTCCGCAACAGGGGAATCAATATAGATTACGAATACGGGGTCTACAGCAGGGGTTTGCCGACCAAGGTTCGCTCCAGGGGTTTCCAGTTCAGCAAGGATAATATATACAGGGCACCTTTATTCAAGAACAGCGAGGGGCAAAGTAATTTCAGCCTCATGCTCACCTTCCCTAAACAGAAAAAATTCCTGTTGCAAACAGTGATCGGGATGGCCATCCTGTCGCTTTTGTTCACTTTGATCATAGTAGTGGCGTATGCCGGGGCAATTTACCAGCTGATACGCCAGAAGCAGATCTCTGAAATTAAATCGGATTTCATCAATAATATGACCCACGAATTCAAAACGCCTATTGCTACGATCAACCTAGCCGTAGAAGCGATCAAGAATCCAAAGATCATAGCAGACCATGAAAAGGTTAACAGGTATTTGCAGATGATCCGGGATGAAAATAAACGAATGCACGCACAGGTAGAAAATGTACTCCGAATATCCAAGCTGGAAAAGAACCAATTGGATATCAGCAAGGACCGGGTAGATGCGCACCAGATCATCGAGGATGCTATTGCCCACGTGGACCTGATCGTCGCTGATCGCGGCGGATATGTCCATACACATCTGGATGCCGATAGGTCGGAGGTCCTGGCAAACGACATGCACTTTGAGAATGTTATTGTCAACATACTGGACAACGCGGTGAAATACTCACCAGAGGCGCCTAAAATTGACGTTTATACTGAAGTGGCAAACAACTATATCATCATAAAGGTCCAGGATCAAGGGGCCGGGATGAGCAAAGCAGTATTGAAAAAAGTTTTCGAGAAGTTCTACAGGGAACATACCGGGGACATACACAATGTAAAAGGACATGGGCTGGGATTAGCCTATGTGAAAAAAATAATTGACGATCATCAAGGAGAAGTATATGCAGAAAGTGAGAAAGGTAAAGGAAGCACTTTCTACATTAAACTGCCTTTAATTTAAAATTCTATGGAAACAGCAGAAAAAAAGATATTACTAGTTGAGGACGATCCCAATTTTGGAATCGTACTCAAAGATTACCTTTCTATGAACGAGTTTGACGTCACCCTGGCGAAGAACGGGATGGAAGGGTTTGAAAAATTCAAAAAAGATAATTTTGATGTCTGTATCCTGGATGTCATGATGCCCTATAAAGATGGATTTACACTGGCTAAGGAAATACGGGAAAAGAATGAGAATGTCCCTATTATATTCCTTACCGCTAAGACCATGAAGGAAGATGTATTAAAAGGCTATAAAGCAGGTGCAGATGATTACCTCAATAAGCCTTTTGATTCTGAAGTGCTACTCATGAAGCTTAAAGCCATACTTCAAAGAAAGGCATCTAATACATTGGTAGACAGCAATCAATTTGAATTTGAAATCGGCAATTTTCATTTGAATTCTAAATTGAGATTCCTGAAATATAAAGAGGAAGAGGCCATTAAACTTTCTCCTAAGGAAAATGAATTATTAAGGCTGCTGGCCTTACATAAGAACGATTTGATGCCGAGAGAATTGGCACTGACCAAGATCTGGAGAGACGATAATTACTTTACATCAAGGAGTATGGATGTATACATCGCTAAGCTCAGGAAATACCTGAAACGCGATGATACCGTGGAGATCCTGAATATTCACGGGGAAGGCTTCCGCCTGGTTGAGAAGTCTGCCGATAATTAAACCTCTTTCACAAGCTATTTAAAACTTGGTGTCTGCGCTGATACCAAGTTTTTTTTTGATATTCTCCACGATTTCCTGCGGTGGCGGAGTAATGCTGACCGTAATGGCGTTCTCAGGAACTTCCAGGGTCTCAAATTGCGAGCGTAATAATTCAGGCGGCATAAAATGTCCCTTCCGCAACTTAAGCCGCTCGTAGATCTCCTCAAAACTTCCCTGCAGGAATATAAAATGAACGGAGCCTTCCAGCCCCCGGGACAAAATTTCCCGGTATTCTGCCTTCAGGGACGAACAGACGATTACAGCGCCTTCCGGCTGCTGTTTTCTCGCAATCTTGTTCAGCGCCTGCAACCATCCTAGGCGGTCCTTATCGTTAAGCGGGTGCCCTGCAGCCATTTTTTCAACATTAGCTTTGGGGTGGAAATCATCCCCGTCAAAAAAAGGAAAAGCTATGGCGTCGGCCAGCAATTTACCTATGGTAGATTTTCCGCTCCCTGAAACGCCCATAACATAATAGATATTTCCCTTTTTATGCTTCATGTTGGTTCTTTTAAGCCTATCTATGATCGCAATGACCTTCTCCGGTTCTTCGTTGTACGGAATCCAGGTAATCTCCTTATTTTTCCTGAACCAGGTGAGTTGTCTTTTGGCAAACCGGCGGGTATTCTTTTTAATCTCGTCTATCGCTGTCTGCAAGTCCCATTCTCCTTCAAAATATTTAAAAAGCTCCCGGTATCCTACAGTTTGTAGGGCATTAAGATGTTTATGAGAATGTAATTTCCGTGCTTCTTCAAGAAGACCATTATTGATCATTTGGTCTACCCGGGCTTCAATTCGCTCGTATATCAATTTCCTTGGTGCCTCTAATCCGATAAAAATGGTGTGGAAATCCCGCTTCACTTTTTTGCGCTTCCTGAAGGCCGAGTAAGGGCGACCACTAGCATAACAGACTTCCAGGGCCCTGATCACCCTTTGGGGGTTTTCCAGGTCTACTTCCTGGTAATAGTCGGGATCCAGTTCTTTTAATTCATCCTGCAAGACGCCAAGCCCGTGCTGCTCATGTTTTTGGTTGAGTTCCTCCCGGATATGGGCCGGTACTTCGGGAAATTGATCCAGTCCCTGGGTTACCGCATTCACGTACAAACCGCTACCGCCCACCAATAGAACTTCATCATGACGCGTAAAAAGATGCTCCAGTAGCTGCAGTGTTTCCTTTTCAAAATCACCTACGGTATAAGGATCGTGAATGCTCCTGTGTTGCACCAGGTGGTGCTTGGCCGCTTCTAACTCTTCCTTGCTTGGTACGGCCGTACCAATGCACATCTCGCTAAAAAATTGCCTGCTGTCTGCAGAAATGATCTCCGTCCCGTAATGGCGGGCCAGGGTGACCCCCCAACTCGTTTTACCCAAGGCCGTTGGGCCAACCACGACGATAAGCCACTTACCAGCCATCAATCATCTCTTAATTGAGTTCCGCATTTGCGGCAATAACGGGCATCGAGCATCAGGATATGGGCTTTGCAATTAGGGCAATGCTCTTCTTGCTCTTCTTCATTTTTTTGAGCTTTCTTCTGGCTATGGGCACTGTATTCTGCAGTAACAATGCCGGTTGGGACGGCAATTATGCCGTACCCGATGATCATAATCATCGTGGCGATGACCTGCCCGAGTCCTGTTTGTGGTGAAATGTCTCCATACCCTACCGTGGTGAGGGTGACGATGGTCCAGTATACGCTATGGGGAATGCTATTGAACCCGTGCTGTGGGCCTTCTACCATATACATTATGGTTCCCAGGAGTATTGAGATGATCAGGATAAAGAAAATAAATACGAAGATCTTAGTCCTGCTGGCTTTCAGTGCCCTGAGTAGGTTGTTGGATTCCCCGACAAAACGGACCAATTTCAGGATCCGGAATACCCTTAGTAAGCGAAGCGCCCGGAAGGCAGTAATATATTGGGATCCTACTACGAAAAACGAAAGGTACTTGGGTATGGTAGACAACAGGTCTATAATACCGAAAAAGCTGAAGATATACCTGCTGGGCCTTTTAATGCAGATAATGCGTAAAATATATTCAATACTGAAAAGTATGGTAACTATCCATTCTGATATATTGAGGAAATCATGGTATTGACCATCAATGGAAGGAATGCTCTCTAGCATTACTATAATCACACTGTACAAGATCACGATCAGCAGGATGATGTCGAACATCTTACCGGCACGGGTATGCGTACCGTAGATTACCTCATGCAGTTTGGCTTTCCAATGTTTTTGGGGTGCTCTGGCTTCCAATAGTTAAGAATTCAGTTCTATGATTTTCATTACCTTCTTTTTGTCTAGATATTCCCGGATCATGCGGCTGCTTTCATCGTCAGATTTCATGGGGGTAATGATAGATTCCAGGATATCCATATTATTGATCTGGTGGTTCAGGTCATAAAATCCCAATCCCTGTAATTGCCCCTCTTTGATCAGAATAGCACTGTATTCTCCTACCTCCCTGCCTTTGTCAACGATTAGGAAATTCTTCCCATCAAGTAATTCTTTTTCAACCTGTCCTTTTTTTCTCCTGCCCCGTTTATGGTTGAATTTTGGGTTGTTACGCCTTAACTCTTCTGCTTCTTTCAGCATGGCCACAAGCTCACTTCCGGTACGTTCAAAAGTCACTTTCTTGGTTTCTTTCTGAAGTTCCCTTGCGCGGCTGGCGTTGTTCGTAAAATGCTGATTCACCCTTTTTTTAATGTTACGGCTCTTTCCAAGGTATATGATGTCTCCATCCTTATTGTGCATATAGTACACCCCTGTCTCCGAAGGCATTTGCTCAACGATATCTAGTTGCCTTGGAGATAATTCACCCTGGGTCTCATCCCTGATGATCTCCCTTATGATGGTTTTATCAGAATCCTTGTGGAGTAGTAATTTAAATAATTTAAGCGTGGCCAGTGCGTCACCATTGGCCCTGTGCCTGTCACTGACAGCGATGCCCAGGGACCGTACTAGTTTGCCAAGGCTATGTGATTCGGCTTCGGGGATCAGTTTTTTGGACAGGTCAACGGTACATAGGGTTTTGCGTTCAAAATTATAACCAAGCCTGCGGAATTCTGTTCGAAGGATACGGTAATCAAATTGAGCGTTGTGAGCTACGATCACGGTATTCTCGGTGATCTCAACAATGCGTTTGGCCACCTCGTAAAATTTAGGAGCTGTTCGCAGCATCTTACTGTTGATCCCGGTCAGGTTGACCACGAAAGGTTGTATTTCCCTTTCCGGGTTTACCAGGCTGATGAACTGATCTACGACCTTATGACCATCAAATTTATGGATGGCGATCTCCGTGATCCCTTCTTCGTTAAACTTACCTCCTGTGGTCTCTATGTCGAGTATGGCGTACATATATTCTAATTCCTCGCACCAAAGATACTACTTCCTATGCGTACCATTGTGCTACCTTCCTCTATACCGATGTGGTAATCCCCGCTCATTCCCATGGAAAGTTCCCTAAAATGAGGCAATCGCTCTTTAAGGCGATCGTAAAGTTTTTTCAGACCTCGAAATTCCCTCCTTACCTGTTCGTTGTCTTCCGTAAAGGTGGCCATGCCCATCAGGCCAATTAAACGCACATTCTTCAGCTCGTCCAATTTCCCTGAATCGAGAAGGTCGATGATCTCGGCTTCGTCAAAACCGAATTTCGACTCTTCTTCAGCAATATGTACTTGCAGCAGGCAATCGATGACGCGGTCCGACTTTTCAGCGCGTTTATTGATCTCTACCAGTAACCTATGGCTGTCCACACCATGGATGAGCGAGACAAAATCTGACATGTATTTGACCTTATTCCGCTGTACATGACCAATCATGTGCCATCGGATATCCTTAGGTAGTTCTTCCCATTTGGCGGTCATTTCCTGAACCTTGTTCTCCCCAAAATCACGCTGCCCGGCTTCGTAAGCTTCCATGATCAGCGAAGTAGATTTGGTCTTGGAAACGGCTACAAGGGTGACGTGTCCAGGAAGGTCTTCTCTGATAGATTCCAGGTTTTCCTTAATATTCATAGGGGTATCTCTTATCTCTGAAATGTATTTATATTATAATTCATATACCGTAAAACCACTTCTTAACTTAGGTTCAATATACGTACTTTTCGGAGGCATTACCAGCCCGGCATCTGCAACCGCCTTAAGTTCCTCCATGGTAATAGGTAACATTCCGAACCCCAGGGAGAAGTTCCCTTTATCCACCTCCTGTTTCATGAGTGCACTATTCTCTTTGCCATAACCATACTGAATTCTTTTATCGTTCCTCAGGTCACGGATCCCAAGTATGGGGTCAAGAACCAGGGTTTTGAGAATATGCGAATCCAGCCGGCTTAATGCATCTGTAAAGTCGTAGGTCGATTCCCTAAGGGTGAGCAGGTAAAACTGGCCCTGCAGATACATACTGAACTGGTGTTTTTGCCCGGGTTTTATTATAGTAGCCCCTTTTTCTTCTACATTAAAATACCTGCCCAATAATTGGAGAATGGCTTCCGGCGTATGGCCATTTAGTCCTTTAATCATCCTGTTGAACTCGTAAATACGGATCTCTGACTCGGGCACCAAATAGCTCATGAAATAATTATAAGCTTCATCCCCTCTATGGCGGGGATTCTGTTCTTTTAGTTCTTTCGCAAGCCTGTAGGAAGATGCACTCCGATGATGACCATCGGCTATATAAAGAGCGTTTATGCCTTTTGCGGCCTCCTGTAACTGTTTAATTTTTACAGGGTCATTTACCGGCCATAGGAGGTGCTGAACCCCATCCGGGCTTTTAAAATCGCAATGAGGCTTTGATTCGGCAGTTTTCCGAAGAATGTGGTCTATTTTTTCATTATCCGGATAGGTCATCAGCACCGGCTCTGCATTAAAGCGCACTACCTCCAGGTATCGGGCAAATAAGGTTTCCCTTCGCAGCAGCGTATCCTCGTGTTTCCGGATAATGTTAGATTCATAATCCTCTGTGCTGGTGGCGCAGAAAAACCCGAGGCAACTAAAGTCATCCTTGATCATCCGGTATACATAGAAAGAAGCTTCCTCGTCCCGGATCAGGATTTCCCGGTCCAGGAATTCACGGTACTGCTCCCTGACCAGGTCAAAGCGGTGCTGCCCGGTCACCTTTTCGGGTATTTTAAAACCCGGCTGGATAATATGCAGGAAAGACATGGGGTTGCCCGTCAGGGTAGCCTCCAGTTCGTGCCTGGTATAGCGCTCATAGGAACGGGAGGTTACCTGGGACTCCTTATCCTTGGCCGGGCGAACCGCCCGGAAAGGTCTAATTTTGGCCATCTGCCTTGGGACTGAACTGTGCAGCTACTTTTTCTGCCTTCCGGGATGCTGAATAATCATAAAATCCTTCCCCGGATTTAATCCCTTTTTTGCCGGCCATAACCATGTTCACCAGCAGGGGAGAGGGGGCGTATTTTGGATTTTTAAATCCATCGTACATGACGTTGAGGATAGACAAGCAAACATCGAGCCCGATAAAATCGGCAAGTTGCAAGGGCCCCATAGGGTGAGCCATGCCTAGTTTCATTACCGTATCTATTTCGCTCACACCCGCCACGCCGTGATGCAGGGTTTCTATAGCTTCATTGATCATCGGCATTAGGATACGATTGGCGACAAACCCGGGATAATCGTGAACCTCTGTCGGCACTTTACCTAGTTTCTCAGACATTTGCATGATGGTGCTGGTCACTTGGTCAGAGGTACTGTACCCCCTGATGATCTCCACCAGCTTCATGATGGGAACCGGATTCATAAAATGCATACCGATCACGTGTTCCGGACGGTTGGTGACCGCAGCGATCTGTGTGATGGAAATAGAGGAGGTATTCGTGGCCAGGATGGTTCCCGGGGCACAGGTCTTATCCAGTTCCCTGAAAATATTAAGTTTAAGCTCTACGTTCTCAGTAGCGGCTTCTACTACCAGTTCCGCACCTTCTACACCCTTGGCCAGGTCTGTGTATGTTGAAATATTTTCCAGGGTGTCCTCTTTAGCACTTTTATCAATGCTGCCTTTGCTCACCATGCGCTCCAGGTTCTTTGAAATGGTGGCTACACCTTTGTCCAGGGCATCCTGTGAAATGTCGATAAGATGTACGCTATGTCCGTGTTGTGCAAAAACGTGGGCTATACCATTACCCATGGTTCCTGCACCAATCACTGCAACTGTATTCATAAATATAGGTTTCTTAGGTTTATGTAATTATCTAATTTTTAATGCTCAGAACGAGTCGATCACCTGCAGGGCAACCCTGAGTGCCCTGGTCCCTTGATCCAGGGATACAACAGGTTCGGTGTCGTTAACAATGGCATCCGCAAAGGTTTCCAGCTCATCGAGAATCGCATTGTTGGGGCGAATTTCGGGGTTTTCAAAATAGATCTGTTTCTTAACACCTTCGGCATTCTGCAGAATCATATCAAAATCGCCGGCTTTTTCAGGGGCATCTTTCATTTTTACAACCTCGACCTTCTTTTCCAGGAAGTCGACAGAAATATAGGCATCCCGTTGAAAAAACCTGGATTTCCTCATATTTTTCAGGGAGATCCGGCTGGCGGTCAGGTTAGCCACGCAACCATTTTCAAATTCGATACGCGCATTGGCGATATCGGGAGAATTACTGATGACGGATACCCCGCTGGCACTGATATTTGCCACCTCAGAATTGACTACGCTAAGAATGGCGTCTATATCGTGGATCATAAGATCCAGTACCACGGGGACATCGGTTCCCCTGGGATTAAACTCGGCCAAACGGTGTGTTTCGATGAACATCGGGTTTACAATGCTATCTTTTACTGCGCTGAAAGCAGGATTAAAGCGTTCTACATGCCCCACCTGTCCTTTTATATTCTTTTCCCTGGCTAGCTCAAGCAGATTTTCAGCCTCCTGCAGGGTATTAGTGATGGGTTTTTCGATGAAGACATGCTTCCCGTGGTTCATCGCCATTGTCGCGCAGTCATAATGAGAGAGGGTGGGGGTGACAATGTCTACAACGTCTACCGCCTTAACCAGGGCCTCAAGATCATCAAAATAAGTGTAGCCAAATTCATCTGCCACTTTTTTTCCGGTTTTGCTATCCGGATCGTAAAAGCCCACCAAATTGTATTTCTCAGATTCCTTGAGAAGCCGCAAATGGATTTTACCCAGGTGGCCGGCTCCCAGCACTCCAACATTCAGCATTTTGTCTATTTTCCCCCAAAAATAAACATAGTTTGGGAGTTAAGAAGCCTGCCGGGTCAAAACTTTGTCACTCGTTGAGAATGGTGCCCGGGCTACTTCCCTGGTAGTCTGCCGAGAAAGGAATACGGGATATTTTACCCGCCCAACTTCTTGTAAACTTCCTTAACTTTGTGTTCCAAAACCAAACTGATGAAAGATACGCTGAAACACCGTGGCATGCGTAACCAACTAGCCGAAGTGGTTGCTGCCAAAGGGATAGAGGATCCCCGCGTGCTTCAGGCCATTAAGGCCATCCCCAGACACCTTTTTATGGACAGCAGCTTTGAAGGCCATGCTTACCAGGATAAAGCCTTCCCTATTGCAGCAGACCAGACAATATCACAACCTTATACCGTTGCCTTCCAGACAGAATTACTGGAGATAGAACAGGGGGATAAAGTATTGGAGATCGGTACGGGGAGCGGATACCAGACAGCGGTCTTATTGCATCTGAAAGCCAAGGTGTTTACTATAGAACGTCAATTGGAGTTATTTAAAAAGACCAACCTCTTCTTTAAGAAGATGGGCTATCGTCCTAAAAAATATGTATTCGGTGATGGTTATAAAGGATTGCCAGAAGATGCACCCTTTGACGCTGTGATCGTCACGGCCGGTGCGCCCGAAGTTCCCAAAGCCCTTTTGTCCCAGCTGAAGATAGGGGGAAGGCTTGTGATTCCCGTTGGTACGGAAAACCAGGTGATGATGCGAATAACGAGGAAATCCGAGAAAGAATTTGAACGGGAGTCCTTTGGCACCTTCAGATTTGTTCCGTTGCTCGAGGATAAAAACTGATCAGTTATTAAAGCTTTTCTTAATCCTGGCAAGGTTGCGCTTGTTGTCCCGGTCCTTGATCGCATCGCGCTTATCATATAGCTTTTTACCTTTGGCAAGAGCTATTTTTACTTTTGCAAGCCCGCGGTCGTTGATGAACAGGTTTAGGGGAACAATAGTGAGACCTGAAGCCTTTACTTCCTTTTCCAGTTTTTTCAGTTCCTGGCTGTTCAGTAATAATTTCCGCTCTGCCTTGGGCTTGTGGTTAAAGTGGTAGGCATGGGTATATTCATCTACCTGCATATTGATGATGAAGAGCTCGCCCCTGTCATTAAATTCACAAAAGCTTTCTGCAATTGAGGCTTTCCCGAGCCGGATAGATTTGATCTCGGTCCCTGATAATACAATTCCGGCGACATAAGTGTCCAGGAGTTCATACTCAAAGCGAGCCTTTTTATTCTTTATGTTGATGTTTTTCTGCATACTTGACAAAAATAATAAGATTTACTACATAGCAACGGTAATAATTTGCGCTAAAAAGAACGCATATGCCAAATGGATTGGTATTTTGCATTGAAATAATTCCAATCCATGAAAAGAATACAGCTTATTATTTGCCTGTTCCTGCTATTCGCTTGCCGGGAAGAAAGAGAAAAACCGATTACGGCCGAGGAGATCATTGATCAGTCTATTGAGAACGCCGGCGGAGATCTGTACGATAACAGCTTTATTTCTTTTCATTTCAGGGATAAGGATTATGTGTTGGAAAAACAGGATGGGCGTGAAGTAATGAAGAGGATTTTGGTCACAGATACTGCCGTAATCGTCGATGCCATCCGCCGTGGTGACGTGATTCGCGAAATCAATGACAGCGTGGTGGCCTTAACCGATTCTGTAAAAAACATTTATTCAGAAGCGATCAATTCTGTGCATTACTTTGCATACCTGCCGCATGGGTTAAATGATAAGGCGGTGAATAAAGAGCTTATCGGGGACATTAAAATCGGGGACAAGGAGTATTATAAGATTAAGGTGACCTTTGACCAAGAGGGTGGTGGAAAGGATTATGAAGACACCTTTGTATATTGGATCAACAAGGAGACCTTTGAACCGGATTATCTCGCTTATCAATACCAGGTTAATGGTGGTGGAATGCGCTTCAGAGAAGCCTATAACCCCAGGAGAGTAGGGGGAATACGTTTTGTAGACTACAATAATTACAGACCCGATTCTACAACCAGCCCCGAATTACGGAAACTGGACAGCCTGTACCTGAATGATCAATTGGAATTGATATCCAAAATAGAGATCAGCGAAATCATCGTCAATCCGGACAATTACAATTAAATTCCAGTACTTGTGAAGTAGTTTTATTTCCCACGGACTGGACGATAAAAAGGCTGCCATTGTCATAATCATCCATATCGGGGTATTTCTCTTCACCGATCAGCTGGTTCACCATTTTAGGAGTGGTATTGCTGTGGCCCACGATCAGGACGTTCATCCCTTGAGTCTGCTGCTTAAATTCTTCCACATTGAGGGTAGACGGGTCGTAGTACTGTACGGTAATGTCTTGTTTTACAGCGGCCGGGGCGGCTGTCATGGAAGTTCTTTCAAAATCTGTACTGTAAATGGCATCTAGCGGAACCTGATCCAGGATCTCTGCCCAATGCATGGCCCTGCCCAGTCCCTTCTGTGTCAATTCCGGATCGGAATTTTCCGGGTTAGAACGATCTTTTTCTGCATGTCGGATCAGGTAATAGGTAGATACCGTAGGCTCCTTTTCCACGGTTGAAATTGTTTTTTCGTCTTTACAACTGCTGCTTAATACGATGAATAAAAGAGAGAAGCTGAGTAGTTTTAAGGATTTCATATTAGATTTGTATAAATTTACCTACATACTATTTAACAGATTACTGGTAAAAATAGTATAAATAACCTTGAGATTCCCCGGATATGTTGAGACCTTGGCTTTGGATTTCCGTGTTTTTTGCCCCCTTGGCTGTTATGGCTCAGGCCACAGGTCTGCCTGCAGATCTGAGACAGCACAATCTTACGCAGTATAACGAGAGCCTGCTGAACCCTACGGCATCCCTGGATAAGGACAGTGAACAGTCCCTGGCACTTTGGACGCGCTGGCAATGGCAAACCATCGATGGAGATCCCACCACCTTATTTTTTAATTATTCCGCAAAACTTAATTCCGCCTCCGCTGCCGGAATTGGATTTTTTCAGCACAATACCGGTTCATTTATACAAACCGGGGCCGTGCTAAACTATGCTGCAACATTCAATATAGGTGCTGCTTCTGACCTTGCATTCGGAGTTAACCTCTTCGGTTTTCAGCAGGAGGTAGGAGATACCAGGTTTCAGCAGAACCCGGACATGCCCCTTCCACAGTTTGATATTCCAAACCAAACACTTATCCGATTAGCTCCCAGTCTCCGATATACTGTAAATGATTTTAGCCTGGGTCTTGTAGCTGAAAACCTCATCGATATTAACCTCAGTAAAGATGGGCAGGACCAGGGGGCAAATAATGTCTATACCGGGTTGGCCAGTTACGACATTCCTTTAGCTATCGGAGTGCCGGGTACGTCATACCTCAGGCCAGTGGTTTATATCCGTTCGCTTCCGGATGCGGATAACCAAGTAGGGTTTACCACCTTGTTATCAACCTCTAAATTCTGGGGACAACTGGGTTATAATAATTTCTATGGTCTGTCTGCAGGTGCCGGTGGACGTTTCCTGAAGAATTTTTCTATAGGGGCACTGGTCGAATTTGGCGGGGATCAGCAACTGCAAGGAAACTCAACTACGTTCGAGTTTGTGACGGCTTATTCCTTCGGACCCAATGATCTGAGAAGGAAAGTGGTTGGATTTGAAGAAGAAGAAGGGGAGCAGATACTGTTAACCCTGGAGTCTGCTCCCGGGCAGCAGGAAGAAAAACCACAGACCCAGTTGGCCAGCGAAGAAAATACCGATGAAGATGATGCGGAACTCAGCCGCCTTGAAAAAGAGCGACAAGCCTTTATCGAAATGGCGCGTATTGCCGAAGAGACGGCACAAGCAGATGTAGAATCACGGAAGAAACGCAGGCAACGAGAGCGCGATTCTATAGATGCTGCTGAGACAGCCCGTAGAGTAGTGCAGCAACAAAAGGTAAGACAGGAACAAATAAAGGATTCCCTGGCCCGGGTACGCGAACAAGCCGCCCTGGCAGTGGCCCGAGAGCGCGATCAAGGCAGGCCTGCTGCTGATCAGACAGCAGGACAACAATCTGCCGAAGTAGTAGAAGAAGTTACCCGCAGACCAGGTGAACGTTACGAGGAAGTTGAAAGAGCAGGTGGACTGCTTCCCGGATTCTACCTGATTGCCAATGTCTTTGGCACAAAAAAATACCACGATATATTTGTTAATAAACTTAGCCAGATGGGGCTTGATCCCAAATCGTTCTACCGCTCAGAAAACGAGTATAACTACGTATACCTGGGGCGATACCGGACTATAGCCGAGGCCCGATCAGAAAGAGATAGTAAAATGGGTGGTAAATATCCTGATAAACTCTGGATCTTCAGGGTTGTAGGTGAGTAAGGGCAACAAATGAAAAACTGATTATTTCCCGATCTCCTTCCTGATCAGGACTTCCAGGTAAGCGATGGTGTTTAGCAGGTATTTTCGATCCCTGCTTATCGTAGCCGAGGAAACAGCACCAAGGATCATAGTGTAGAGCTGCCTGGCAAACTGCAAGGGAGGAACAGGCAGCTTTATTTCATTATTCTTTACGCCATTCTCTAACACCAGGGCAATTTTGCCTTCAATGGTGGCCAGGGTTTCTCTCGCCGCTGCCGCTAACAAGCGGTTGTTATGCTCGGCATCAACCCCTGTATTCAGGATAGGGCAGCCTCCCATTTCCCGGGTAAATTCATCGTAATGCCTGAAGAAAGCGGTAAGGGAAAACAATTTATCCATAGCGGTTCCCGGAACCTGCAATTTTTCCTCCACAGCCCCTAACAAGCGTGAACTATTATATTGAAAGGCCGCTAAAGCCAGGGCTTCCTTGTTTTCAAAGTTACCGTAGATAGCACCTTTGGTAAGCCCGGTCGCTTCGGTAAGATCGCTCATACTTGTTCCCACATATCCGTGTTTATTAAAGATAGGTGCAACGGTCTCGATGATGAAATGGGTGGTCCTTTCGGCCTTAGTGGTCATGCCCGGCTATTTATTACGAATATAAAAAATCTATATACTGCATGGTATATAATCGGAAAAAAAATACCCCTGTTTTATGAACAACAGGGGTATGTGTTTAATTGAAATTAATCTGCTTTTCAAGAGATCATTTCAGTCTGGTTGCGGAAAACCAGTCCTTCATCAAATGAATCGATCAGTATGATACTGTCTGCGGTTATTTTACCGCTGAGCAGTTCCTTGGAAAGCGCATTGAGCACTTCTTTCTGTATCACCCTTTTTACTGGTCTGGCCCCGTATTGCGGATCAAACCCGGATTTTGCCAAGTATTCAATGGCGTCCTCGGTGGCATCCATGGTGATATGCTGTTTTTCGAGCATTTTTTTCAACTGGTTCAACTGCAGCCTCACGATCTTAGAGATATCTTTCATGTTTAACGGGGTAAACATGATGATGTCATCTATCCTGTTGATAAACTCGGGCCTGATGGTTTTTCTCAACAGCCCCAGGACATCGATTCTCGCTGCTTCGGTGGCACTGAAGAAATCGGGGTTGTCCTCAAACTTTTCCTGTATGATATGGCTACCGAGGTTACTGGTCATGATGATGATGGTATTCTTAAAATCGGCAACACGGCCTTTGTTATCCGTCAGCCGGCCTTCGTCCAGCACTTGTAACAGGATATTAAAAGTATCCGGGTGTGCCTTTTCGATCTCGTCCAACAATACTACCGAGTAGGGACGACGTCTCACTGCTTCGGTCAGTTGTCCTCCTTCATCATATCCCACGTATCCGGGAGGTGCTCCTACCAGCCTGCTGACCGAATGCCTCTCCTGGTATTCGCTCATATCGATACGCGTGATCGCATTCTCATCATTAAACAGGTAGGCTGCGAGAGTTTTAGCCAGTTCGGTCTTACCCACACCGGTTGGTCCCAGGAACAGGAAGGACCCTATAGGGCGCTTACTGTCCTGCAGGCCGGCCCTGCTGCGCCTGATGGCATCAGAGACCGCTGTTATGGCTTCTTCCTGTCCTACTACGCGCTTATGAAGCACATCTTCCAGGTTCAGCAACTTTTCACGCTCGCTTTGCAGCATTTTAGTGACCGGGATCCCGGTCCACTTAGCGACAACTTCAGCAATATCCTCGGTGGTGACCTCTTCTTTGATCAATGTGCCGACTTCCTGCTGCTTATCCAGTTCTTGCTGTAGCTCCTCCAGTTTTTCGGTGGCGTCTTTGATCTTACCATAACGCAGTTCTGCGACCTTACCGTAATCGCCATTTCGCTCGGCTCGTTCAGCTTCCAGCTTGTAATTTTCAATTTCCTGCTTGGTCTTCTGTATGTTATCTACAACTGCCTTCTCGCTCTCCCACTTCGCGAATACCTCGTTGCGCTCCTCCTTCAGGTTGGCGAGATCTATATTCAGCGCCTTTAACTTGGCCTGGTCATCCTCTCTCTTGATGGCTTCGATCTCTATCTCCAACTGGCTGATCTTCCGGTCCATCACATCCAGTTCTTCGGGCTTGGAGTTGATCTCCATCCGAAGTTTAGAGGCAGCTTCGTCCATCAGGTCGATCGCCTTGTCCGGTAGAAATCGATTAGTAATATAACGCTGGGAAAGTTCAACGGCTGCTATTACGGCGGCATCCTTAATGCGCACCTTGTGGTGGGCTTCATATTTCTCCTTGAGTCCTCTCAAAATAGAGATGGCGCTTTCGGTGTCCGGTTCATCTACCGTAACTTTCTGGAAACGGCGCTCCAGGGCCTTATCCTTTTCAAAATATTTCTGGTATTCATCCAGGGTAGTGGCCCCAATAGCGCGGAGTTCACCCCGGGCCAGGGCAGGTTTAAGAATGTTAGCGGCGTCCATGGCGCCTTGTCCGCCACCGGCACCTACAAGGGTATGGATCTCGTCAATAAAGAGAACGATATTTCCGTCAGAAGTAGTTACTTCCTTGATTACTGCTTTTAAGCGTTCTTCGAATTCTCCTTTGTATTTTGCTCCAGCGATCAGGGCACCCATATCAAGGGAGTAGATCACCTTATTTTTCAGGTTTTCCGGAACGTCGCCCTGTATGATCCGGTGCGCCAGTCCTTCAACGATTGCCGTTTTCCCGGTTCCCGGTTCCCCGACTAACATGGGGTTGTTCTTTGTACGACGTGAGAGGATCTGCAGAATCCTGCGAATCTCTTCGTCCCTACCGATAACCGGGTCAAGCTTCCCGGTGTCGGCAAGCTGGTTTAGGTTCCTGGCATACTTATTCAGGGAATTATAGGTGTCTTCCGCGCTCTGGGAAGTAACCTTGTCTCCTTTTCGCAACTCCTGAATAGCCGCATTCAGGTCTTTTTCCGTTACACCCTGGTCTTTCAGTACCTGGGCGATCTTGCTTTTAGACTTAAAGATGGCCAACAGCAGGTGTTCAATAGAAACGTATTCATCACCCATTTTACGCGCTACCGCGCTTGCCTCGTTCAGTGTTTTTCCAGCTTCTTTAGAAAGCATGAGGTCTCCTCCTGAAACTTTGGGCATATGCTCCAATTCCCGGTCCAATACCTGCTTTACCAGTTGGAAGTTTACATTCAGTTTCTTTAATATAAAAGGCATGACGTTTTCGTCCACTTCAGCGATAGCTTTAAACAGATGCTCATTCTCTACCTGCTGGTGCCCCATGCCCTGGGCCAGGACCTGTGCCTGCTGCACAGCTTCCTGAGATTTGATTGTGAAATTATTTATATTCATCCCGTTATTTTATGTTCGTGTTATTGTCTATTTTTGAATTCCTAGTCAACAACCCTACCAACAATAGTGAACAGACAAAATGTCTGTTAAAATCAATAAATTCAAGACATTACGGCAGTCTTACTGCTAGTGTTTTTATCAATTAAGTTAAGAATTAAGTAGAATTTATGGGAATGTTCAATCAGTTATTTGGCAATAAGAATAGTAAGTCTGATCAATCAGGAAACGAGCTCCCCTGGATTCCCCTGAATTCCCGGGATACATTGGATGAAATCGTTGGGAAATCAGCATCCAGGACGCAAGTGATCTTTAAACATTCTACACGCTGTGGTATTAGCAGGATGGCTTTAAGGATGTTCGAATCCGAGAAGTTAGGCTCCGGTTTAGCCGCCGATTTTTATTTCCTGGACCTACTGGCAAACAGGAATGTTTCTGATGCGGTTGCCCAAAAGTTTGGAGTAGCACACCAGTCCCCGCAGCTCATTGTAATTCGGAATGGAGAAGTGGCGACTCATACCTCGCATGGGGATATAGCGAACTTGCCCCTTGAAAAATATGTATAAAAAAACCCCGGCTATCACCGGGGTTTGCTTTTAATTGAATTGTTGCCTGCTTATGATGTCTTTGAGGCGGAGTTTAAGATCTTCCCCTGCGTCATAGACCATTTGTTCATTGGTCGGGAAAGGTACTGCCCTGACATTAATCAGCGATATCAGGTCATTTTCCAAGGCTCTCTTATCCCCGTCATAGTCCGCGTAAATATGTTCAAAAACGAATTCCGTAGTTAAGGGATAGCTATTAACAGCTTGCCTGCTGTTGAGGTCAATATAGGACACCTGTCCTGTGACCTGGGCAGCTTTGTGCTGGGTGAACTGGTAGAACCTGCACCTTACGGTCTTCATGCGATCTATCTTAATTTCGTTACCCAGGCTGTCCTTGACCAGCGATCCATTTTCATCTTCCAGGTAGGTATAGCCATCTTTGATCTGCTTTTCCTTAATGAATTCTTTCTCCCGAATCTGTTCCGGGGAGACAAGGATATCCCGGAATGCTACTTGCATCTCGTAATTGTAATCGATGTCTTCCAGCGGATTGGTATGGTATTGGGTCCAGAAATCATTGATTCCGTAGGTGTTAAAATTCAATAGTTCTTCTTCTAAACGTTCCGGTATGATTTGCTGGCTTTCATTGGCGATCTGTACCTTGACGTAATTGATGCCGAGGGCGTGAGCCTCGTCCATTTTCTGCCTGCAATCCCTGTAGCCGGGGTTGATCTCTTCCAGGTAAGCGAAGTCATCGTATGCAGCCCTGAAATCCATTTTATGATTGGCCTCTTCCATCAACTGTGATGCGTTAGCATACAAGTATTCCGAAAGTTTAACCTTGGAAGCAAGAATGCGGTCGTCATAGTTCCTGAAACGGAACTCTGCATCCCTGCCTTCTTCCTGGATGTAGAGGGGTATTAAAGGCCTGATCCGCTCCTGGACCTGGTTCAGTCCCATTAGCCTTTTGTAGATCGTTTCGTAATTTGCGGGGTTACCGTCTTTCTGCAACAATTCTATTTGTCGCAATTCTCGGTCTGCATTTTTACGAAAGGCCTCTTCCAGCAACAGGATATATCCCTGGTGACCTTTTTTGGTCTTATTCTCTGCAAGGTTCTGTATCGCACGATTCATGGCGTTGTGGTAATTACCACTATTCAGAGCCTCCTGGGTCTTTTTGACCCCTCCGCAGGCTACTAAAGCCATGATGGCGATTCCGAAAAGTACTGATTTCTTCATGTCGTTCTGAGTATTGGTTTGGTTTAGCGATTTTCAAAGGCCGTGCCAAAGCGACCTATACCCATAACGAAATCCGATATCAGTTCGTATAAATCGGATAAAAAGTACTTATTTGTTTTTCTTAGGAGCTTTTAAGTCCAGTGCAGGAAGCAATTTGGAGGCAACTTCTCCAAAGCCGATCCTCAGACCGTTCTTGTGACAGTAACCGCGCATGGTAATGGTGTCGTTATCCGCTACAGACTTACGCTCCTCACCACCATTCAGGGTAACCGGTTTGGTCCCCTGCCATGCCAGTTCTAGCATAGACCCGAAAGAATCCGGTGTAGTACCTGATATAGTTCCGCTACCCATCATGTCACCACTGTTCACCTTACAACCATTTACGGTATGATGTGCCAACTGCTGGGCCATGGACCAATACATATATTTAAAATTAGACTTACAGACCGTAGTGCTTTGCCCGCCTTCCGGGGTAACATCTACTTCCAGGTGGATGTCAAAACTATTATTGCCTTTATGACGCAAGTAAGGCAGGGGTTCCGGATCTTGTTTCGGACTCTGAACCCTGAAAGGTTCCAGGGCATCCAGGGTCACGATCCATGGAGAGATAGAGGATGCAAAGTTTTTACCCAGGAAAGGGCCTAATGGCACGTATTCCCATTTCTGTATGTCACGGGCACTCCAGTCGTTAAATAAAACCAGTCCAAAGATATAGTCCTCTGCTTCGGCCACATCTATAGGTTCTCCCAGGGCATTGGCATCCGTAGTGATAAATGCCATTTCCAATTCAAAATCAACTAGTTTGGACGGGCCAAATACCGGTTGATCCTCACCTTTGGGGATCGTTTGACCGTAAGGTCTCCTTATTGGCGTTCCGCTGGGGACAATAGTAGAACTCCTGCCATGGTAACCTACCGGGATATGAAGCCAATTGGGTAAAAGAGCATTGTCCGGGTCACGGAACATTTTACCAATATTGGTAGCGTGCTCTTTACTGGAATAGAAATCCGTGTAATCCCCGATCTGCACCGGTAACTGCATTTCTATCTCATCCATCGTAAAAAGTACGATCTGCTTGTGATCATCATTATGCTGTAGTTCCTCGTTGCGCGCATCAAAGAGTTCGGCTATGCGGTTCCTGACCAATCTCCAGGTTTTCTTACCGTCAGAGATAAAATCATTCAGGGTGTCTTGCAGGAAAATATCGTCCGTTAAAGGAATGTCCTTAAAATAGCCCAATTGATGCAATGAACCAAGGTCGATGGCGTGATCACCAATCCTGGTCCCGATGGTAATCACGTCGTCCCGGGTAAGGAACACCCCGAAAGGGATATTCTGAATGGGGAAGTCCGAATTTTCGGGTACTGGAATCCAGGATTTTCTATTTGGGTCATTAGCTTTAATAGGCATAGTATAATTGTTAATTTTTATTTAATAATTTCCTGATCAAATATATTATTTTCTTCCAATAAGAGATTGTCAATTTGTACTTTTGCATTTCATTTAACAGGAAATTATGGCGATGCAACGTGATCAACAGGTCTTTGACCTGATTGCCGAAGAAAAGGAACGGCAAATAAACGGAATCGAATTAATAGCTTCTGAAAATTTCACCAGCGAGGCAGTTATGGAGGCTGCAGGTTCTGTTTTGACTAATAAATACGCCGAGGGCTATCCCGGGAAGCGTTACTACGGAGGTTGCGAAGTAGTAGATAAGGTAGAACAACTGGCAATAGATCGGGCCAAAGAACTTTTTGGTGCCGAATATGCGAACGTACAACCCCATTCCGGTTCCCAGGCCAATACCGCGGTATTTGCTGCCTGTTTGAAACCAGGGGATACCATTCTTGGCTTTGATCTTTCGCACGGGGGGCATCTTACCCACGGCTCACCGGTAAACTTTAGCGGGAAGTTATATAACCCTGTATTCTACGGTGTGGATAGGGAAACCGGCCTGATCGATTACGAGCAGGTGAGGGAGCAGGCTTTAAAGCACAAGCCGAAGATGATTATCGCAGGTGCATCGGCCTATTCCAGGGATATGGATTTTAAATTATTCAGAGAAATTGCTGATAGTGTGGATGCCCTGCTGCTGGCTGATATAGCTCACCCTGCCGGGCTGATTGCAAAAGGTATCCTCAATGATCCCTTACCCCACTGCCATATAGTGACCACGACCACCCATAAAACCCTGAGGGGTCCAAGGGGAGGATTAATCATGATGGGCAAAGATTTTGAGAATCCTTTCGGGATCAAATTAAAGAACGGGAACCTTCGTAAAATGTCCGCTCTTTTAGACCTGGCTGTTTTCCCTGGGAACCAGGGAGGTCCGTTAGAACATATCATCGCTGCAAAAGCGGTGGCCTTCGGGGAAGCGCTGTCCGATGACTTCCTCCACTATATGATACAGGTAAAAAAGAATGCCGCCGCTATGGCTAAGGCATTTGTTGAAAAGGATTATAAGATCATATCTAACGGAACAGACAACCACATGATGCTGATCGATCTTCGAAACAAGGGAATCACCGGGAAAGACGCAGAACAAGTGTTGGTTAAGGCAGATATAACCGCGAACAAGAACATGGTGCCTTTTGATGATCAATCTCCCTTCGTAACCTCGGGTATCCGTTTTGGAACTGCAGCAATCACTACGAGAGGGCTGGTTGAAAAGGATATGGAGGTGATCGTTCGCCTTATAGATACGGTGTTAAATAACCCGGAAGACGAATCACAAATAGAGGAAGTAAAGAAAGAAGTGAACCAGATGATGCAAGGATTGCCCTTATTTAAAAGCTGATCACTACTTTTCTTAAAATAGAATTAGAATTGGGGCGGGAAGAAATTCCTGCCCTTTTTTATTGATTCAGCATATAGAGGTCACCGGAGATCATGGATCGTCGCTTCAAATCGTAGATAAATGCATCTTCTTCATTTTCGGAATACATGGCCCAGTAACTTAAAAAATCCGGCATGTCATCCGTCGATCTTGGCAGGTAGAGGTCCTGTTCTATCGCTTCTTCAAATACCGGGATGTAGATTTCGTAAGGTACTTCGTTCATCTGGCTGATAATATCCAGGTAGTGATTTCCTAAGGCCTCAAGAATCAGGTCTAAATTAGACACTATACTCTGGGGATAGATACTTTTCACTACAATAGCGGTGTCGTTTAGGAAAATAGAAAATTCTTCCACATCAATAATCTCGGAGTTACAGGCATTTAAATCCTGTAGTGCCTGCCGGAAAGGGGATTGCCTACTGTTCCTGCTACCATCGGGGACTTTAGCGCCCCAGGATTCGAGATCCAGATGATACAATATATCCGCTAAATCCATGTTGCACTGCATCCCGATGACAAGGTTAAAGTCGTCAGCTTGCTGCTGGTAATTACGCACCGAAACATTTGAGAAGTAATCCTTCTCCAATTGTCTCTGGAAACCCTCTATGCCGTTTAAGCGGGGGATTTCTTTAAATCGAAGTCCTGATTTATCTGAGTTATCGTTGCGGTGCATTGGTAAGATTTCCTGATGGTTACGGATCATTCTTACTCAAAATTAATTCTATTAATTAAATGGGTATTATATAAAAACCATAGAATAATTATGGTTTTTATATATTTCGATGAAGTGCACGCAAGGGATAAAAAAGCAACTCGGGAAGCCTGGGAGTTTTCAGATAAAACCCCTTCTCCTGGATTCCGTAATCAGGGCCTGGTCATTCTGTTTGTCAATTCCGAAAAGCGATTTCAGATGCCTTTTCCGGTTTTCGATACTGGGGAGCGAGAGGGATACAAACTGGGTAATATCCTTGGTCTTTGTCCCGATAGAGAGGTAGTAGAGGATTTTACGGTCATTCTCGTCCAGGGAGATATCATTGGCCATTTTTTTACGGATCGCTGCCAATGCCTTCTGGGTGTAGTAGGGGGGATGCTCCAGTACGGTTCTTACCATGGCCTGCAGCGATTTCTGATCGATCTCTGTTTTAACCATATACCCGTCCGGATCTACTGATTGTAAAATGCTGTTGATACGGTAATTATCACTGAATGAAGACATGAACACAATCTTGGTTCCCGGGCATATTTCCCGTGCGTAGATCCCGAGATCTTCCCCGGTGCCGGCATTATCATCCATGGGACCGGACAACTGTATGTCTAATAGGAGTATATCATAAGGCCCGTATTTTACAGATTCCAGGATACGTTGCCTAGCGTCTTTAAAGCTTTTTTCTGTATCCATACGGATGGTGTACTTGTCAAAGTCAGAGTCCTCCAGGATGAACTTATACCCAAGGGTTGTCATCTCATGGTCATCAACAGCAAGTATCCTTATCGTCTTCTTATTCATAGCTATGCGGTCTTTGTATTACCCGTGCTGGGACGTCTCTTTGGCATTGGTCTTATTTTTTATCCCAGCAGTGTCTCTGGGGATATGGAGGTGTACCGTGGTACCCGTGCCCGGGCTGCTCTGTATTTCCCAACTTCCCCTTATTTTGCTCACCCTTGAAGCTATATTCCTGTGACCTATTCCTTTTTTGCCACGACCCGGGCTGAAACCTGTTCCGTTATCGGAGTGTTTTATATGTATTTCGGTAGCACTTCCCTGCAAATCCAGTTTCAGTTCGGATGCTTGTCCATGCTTGATCGCATTCTGTATACATTCCTGTAGGCATCGGTATAAATTGATCTTAATTTCTCCAGACAGGTCGTCCCAATCTACATCTTCATCATAACTGAGTTTGTACCGGATTCCGGCATCTCTGGAATTTTTCTTTAGCAACTCGTCCACGGATAAAATAAAGTTATGAAATTTATGGTAGGAGGCGTCATTCAGTTCGTGGGAGATGGTCCTCACTTCTTCCTGTAGCTCTTGTAGCCGGCTGATGGCCTTGTCCCTCATCTCCATGGAGGCCGCATCCGACTTGTTGTTCAGAGCAAGCAGAACCATGCGGATGCCATTCATTTCCCCAAGGACGGCATCGTGAAGTTCTTCGGATATTCTTTTCTGTTCTGATTGTTTCCCCTCTTCCAATTTCTGGTTCTGGGCAAGCATCAGGTTAAAAATTTCCAGGTTTGCCTCTTGTTGCTGTCTCTCAAATTTTAGTTTTTGATTCTTAACCCGTTGAGAGATAATAATGAATATGGCGAACGCTAGTAGTATAACCCCTGCGGCAATACCTATCCACAACTGTCGTTGCCTTTCCAATAGAATATTCTGAGCCCTGAATTCATCCGTCTCAAATCGTATCCTCGCAAATTTATTACGTATAGCTCTTTCTTCTAAGGCCAGGCTGTCACTAAGTTCAATATATCTCCCGGAATAAGACGAGGCGTTTTCAGGATCTAAGACGGCAAGCATTCGAATGCTTTCTAACAATCGTTTGTTGTTATCACTCTGCATGGCATTCTCTTCTGCCTGTCGAACATGATAGAGCGCTTTCTCCTTATCTCCATTTTCCTGGTAGTACCGGGCGAGGTTATAATGGCTCCTGGATAAGCCGCTCAGATCCGATAAACTGTCCTGGAGTTCTACGGCCCTCTTAAACGTGTTCATTCCCTGGTCTGTTATTCCTGTGCGTAACAGGCTGTAAGCGCGATTGGCCAGGAGGCGGGCATACTCGCTCGTAACTATCCCTGCTTCATAATTTCCCAGGACTTCGTCAAAATATTCCAAGGCTTTCTGGTCTTTACCCTGTTCCTGGTATAAGACCCCAATGTTGTTCAGGATACTTCTTTCCAGGGCTTTATTCTGCGGTAGTTGCCGGTAATATACCATCGCCTGGTTATAGTAGCCTATGGCCTGGTTATATTCTTCCAGTTCCTTGGTGATCGATCCTAAGTTATTGTAGCAGTGTCCCAGGTGTCTTATTTCATCGAGCTGCTTAAGTAGATCAATGGCTTGGAAAGTAGAGAGCTCGCTCCCCGTGTAATCTTTGACGCTGGCTTGTATGACGGCCATATTATAAAGGACCCTGGCCTCATTCCGCTGTTTCCCCATTTCATGGTACAGCTCCTTGGCTTTGTAAAAATGGTAATAGGCACTGTCCGGTACGGATTTCATATTAAAGAAGACGGCGAGATCCCAGTGCGAACCGGCCAGTGAAGCTGAATCTTTGATCTGAGCCGACATCCTCATTGCGGCTGCATTGGTCTTTCTGAACCCGAGTGAGTCATTCAGGTCAAGGAAAGCCAGTGATAGGCGCGACATCGATTGATTACTCATGGAATCAACGCCCAGTGAACTGATGGTCTGAAAGGCCTTATTAAGGACATTTTTCCTGCTGTCTGAGGACAATTCTGTATTCCTGCCTTGATCAATCCAGGTGCTTACACTGTCTTTTGAGGGTGCTGCTTTGACACTACTCTGCTTTTTTTGGTTGCAGCCAGCCTGAATAAAGAGCAATCCAAGCGATATCCAAAATAATATATACCGGCAATTCATCAGGGGTTGTTTGTTCTGCTGTAAATATAGTCCAAAAAAAAAGCCTTAAACAATTCGTCTAAGGCCATTCTATGTTGTCTGATAGGGTATCAGCACTTACTCTGCGGTGTTATGGATGGTTTAATTACCACCGGTAACATCATCATCAGTCCTTCTGTCAATGATCACAATATCACCATCGGTACCCTCTTCATCATCATCCGGGTCGTCTCTTCTGATGATCGGAACAATGTCTCCATCTGTTGCCTGTACGTTCTCGTATAATGCTGAAGTTTCCTCCATATTATTCTCTGCCGTGCAGGAGAAGAATCCCAGTGTTAATAATACCATTGCCAAAATGCTGAATACCTGTTTCATCGTATTTGTTTTTTAAATTGGTTATATGTTCATGCTTCTAAACTACAGAGCACGACCCTAAGTCTGAAAGTTTCTACCTTTCATTTAGTGAAATTGCTCTGTTTGTGAGAATTACTCTGTTTTCTGAGAGAATTCTGCTAATTAAGGGTGGTGATCGAATTTTTGGAGAGGACCTTTTTCAGGCTATCGATATTTTCTCGATAGGTTTTTGAAAAAGGCAATTGCATTTTCCCGGTTTTCAAGGTGCACAGACTTTTGCCGTAATTGATACGTGAGACATAATTCATGTTAAGGATGTAACTCTGGTGTACCCTGATAAAGTTTTTTGGCAATTGGGTTTCAAAAGTTTTAAGGGTTTTAAAAGCACTGATAGTACTGCCGTCTTTCATAAAAAAATCGGTCGAGTTATTATCAGCCTTCAGGTACAGGATCTCATCCGTATCCAGGTATTGGAAATCCTTATAGGATTTAAGGCATAAGGTGGTGCCGGCATGTTCTTTTGGTAATTGTTTCTTAAGACGTAGCAGGGTTTTGCGCATGTCAAATTCATTGAAGGGCAACAGCCAGTAGTCAAAGAAATCGTTTTTGATGGCGTCATAGGCGTGATCTTTACCGCTGGAGATACCTATCAAAACAGGGAACTCTGTCATATACAGGTGTAACTCTTTTACCATTTGGAAATACAAGGACGCCCCGTGATCCAGGTTGAGGAAAACAATATCCGGATGATGTTTCAGGATGGTGTTAAGGCCGTCTTCATGATCAGTGGCCTGGGCGACGCATTGGAAATCCCCATAATCCTCCAGGTAGTGCTGCAATTGCAAACTGGAAGTTGCGTTCTGATCAATTATGGTATAGGTATATTCCATGCCCAAGATAACTAGGTTAAAATTAGTCATGTTATTTCATTGGGGGTTATAGAAAAACCATAGAATTTCTATGGTTTCTATACCTAAAGTACTGATAATGACCTTGATCTCGGAAATTACTCGATGAATGGTGTGTTAAATTTTCTACAGGCGGAGCTATTCAGAGGAATCAGAGGAATAAATTCTGTACATCTATACCAATCCTTGCCGGCTTAAGGCTTGCCGGGTCTAGCATACACCATTTGGTCAGGGATTCCACCAATAATTCGTTCCCCTCTTCCAGGTACATTTCCACAACCCGTTCAGAGAGGGCGCCCCTGGCAGACTTGATGTAGGTTTCCATGCGGATACGATCTCCCAATTTAGCGGCACTTTTATAGGTGATGTTATGATTGACAACCACCCAGATGACTCGGTCCAGTAGGGCAGGAGGCGCTACAGAGAGCCAATGATTCTTAGAAATATCTTGTATCCACTGTACATAACGCACATTATTTACATGCTGTAGATCGTCAAGATCATCTTCAATAACCGTATGGCTTTGTGTAAATCGCTGCATCAATTCTTGGGTTTGATCTTTACCTCGAATATTTTATCCCAATATTTCCCTGTAACAAATAAGGTCTTCCTCCCGGGGTGGTAGGCAACACCGTTCAGTACATCCAGTTGTGGATGTTTACCTACTTTTTCTTTTAACCCGCCAAAATTAATGACCCCTTCAATGGCACCGGAGACCGGGTCTATAATCATCATGCTCTCTTTTTGCCAGACATTGGCATAAATCTTCCCCTCTACGTACTCTAATTCATTGGCTTTGTTAAAAACTGACTTGTTAGTCACGGTCTGTATATAATCCTTTTCGGTCAGTGTGGTGGGGTCCAGGATCCAAATCTTCTCCGTACCGTCACTTTTATAGATCTTCTGCCCATCGTTGCAGAGACCCCAACCTTCTTTGCTCTTTCCGTATTTAAAGCTACCGGTCTTTTCAAACGTATCGAGGTTGTAAGTAAAGCCAAGGCCACTTTGCCAGGTAAGCTGGTAAATAGTATTCCCCATGATAGTGATTCCTTCACCAAAATAATTTTCGTTCAGGTCTATTCGGTCTAATACCTCTCCCGAGCTGTAATCTATCTTCATCAAAGCAGAACTCCCCTTCTTCCCCGTGCCTTCGTACAGGGTATCATTATGAAATTCTAACCCCTGGGTAAACGAACTCTTCTGATGAGGGTAAGTGTTCACTATTTCGTAAGTATAAATCTTGGGAGCGTCTTTAGCCAGGAGTAGTATATTTTTATTTATTTCGGCTTCACCTCCTTCAAAGGTAACCTTAGCTACCAGCTTCCTGTTCCCTAATTTATCTGTATCCAGCCGAATCGTATTATCCGCTGCAGGGAGTACTTTGCCGTCTAAGGAATACTGAACATCCAGAATTTCCTTATCCTTCTTGTTAGCCAGCTCAACGACCACCTCTTCCTGGGTGTGAAATACGCCACGATCTTCTTTTATTTCTATTTCAAATAGGGAAGAAGGGCTATCTGTTCCTCCACAAGCGAGGAATAATAATAAAAAGCTGCTACAGCTGATCAGTTTAAAAAAACTCATGAATTTCTGGTTTAGAGGTAATTGCGGCCAGTGCTATTGAAAGCCCTGCCATCACGGCAATGTTAACATTTTACAAACTGTATGCAAAGATAAAATAAGAGGCGAAATTGATTGCCTCAAATATAAAAGATTGTATCTTTGCACGAGGCAAGTCCTACACGACCAGCTCCTGCAGAATCCCCCAGGGCGGGAACGCAGCAAGGGTATGCGGTCGTAGCGGTGCGATGTAGGTAGCTTGCCTTTTTTTTATGCCCAAAAGTCAGATACGGCGAGCTGTATTTCTCCTTCAATACCCACGGTCTGTTCAATTCACATATACACCTTACAATACTTTACTTTCACAGCATATGCCGGATACTTTTATTTGTGCAGCCCACTTGTGACAGGGGACATTAATTTGTTAATTTGCAGGCTATGAAAAATAAGGTGGTCTTGATCACAGGCGGTAGTTCCGGTATCGGCCTGGCAATTGGCACATTCCTCAGCGGGAAAGGATATACCGTTTATGGTACCAGCCGGAATCCTGAAAAAAATAAAGAATTCTCGGCCTTCAAACTTCTAAAGCTCGATGTGCGTGATCAGGCATCCATCACCGCAGCCACCGCTCAGCTTCTGGAGATGGAGGGGAGGATAGACGTCCTGATCAACAATGCAGGGGTAGGGATAACCGGCCCCATAGAAGAAACTCCGGCTGACGAAATTCGCAAAGCTTTTGACACTAATCTGCACGGTCCTTTATCCATGATAAATGCTGTACTCCCTATCATGCGTGAACAGGGTAACGGGCAGATCATCAATATTACCTCCATTGCCGGTTATATGGGACTACCATATCGCGCGTATTATTCAGCGAGCAAAGGGGCGTTAGAGTTGATGACCGAGGCATTGAGAATGGAGGTAAAGGACTTTAATATTCAATGTACTTCCCTCGCCCCGGGTGATTTTGCTACGAACATCGCAGCAGGACGATACCATGCACCCATATCAGAACGGTCGCCTTACAAAGATGCTTACTCCAATACCTTGAAGCTTATGGACCAGCATGTAGAAGCGGGTCAAAACCCCATCAAAGTGGCAGAAAAGGTATATCAGATTATGCAAACTAAGCGGCCAAAAGTGCATTACCGTGTAGGTAGTCCGTTACAAAAGTTTTCCCTGGTCCTGAAGAAGTTACTCCCTGATCAACTATACGAGAGGTTATTGATCAATCATTATAAATTGTAGCATAGTATCCCTATCTTAGGGGTCTCTTATACATTATAGATCTAAACACACACTTATGAAATTTTTTATAGACACTGCTAACCTCGATCAGATCAAAGAAGCCCAGGAATTAGGGGTTCTTGACGGGGTTACTACCAATCCTTCGCTGATGGCCAAAGAAGGCATCACGGGAAAAGACAATATACTGAAGCACTATGTTACGATCTGCGACATCGTAGACGGGGACGTCTCAGCTGAGGTGATCGCCACAGAGTTTGACCAGATCGTCAAAGAGGGTGAAGAACTGGCAGAACTGCACGATCAGATCGTGGTAAAAGTTCCCATGATCAAAGATGGTGTTAAGGCGCTTAAATATTTTTCGGATAAGGGAATCAGGACCAACTGTACACTGGTGTTTTCTGCCGGGCAGGCCTTATTGGCTGCCAAGGCAGGGGCAACCTATGTTTCTCCCTTCCTGGGCAGATTAGATGATATTTCTACAGACGGTCTTAACCTGATCTCCGAAATTCGTCTTATCTACGATAATTATGGATTTGAGACTGAGATACTGGCCGCATCAATCAGGCATACCATGCATGTGATCGATTGCGCCAAGCTTGGTGCCGATGTGATGACAGGACCACTTTCTTCCATTACAGGCTTGTTAAATCACCCGTTAACGGATATCGGACTTAAGAAATTCCTTGAAGATTATAAGAAAGGAAATTAAATTATATGTAAAAGATCATTATAAAATTAGCCTGGGTATAAAGCCCGGGCTTTTTTTGTGCCGTATGGATTTACCTGTAACTACAGGTGGATTAAAATGATGTATAGAGATTGGCAAAAGCGTCGACGATAAGGCTGTCCTTAGCGATGATCACCTTGTTCATCGGGTAGATCACCAAAGTGTTGGTCAACTCCTCGAAGTTCCTGGAACGGTACTGGTTCTCAGGGTTAAGTCCCTTACTCGCTACTAAATTCTGCCAGGTATCGTCCTCTGTATTGAAGTTAAGACCGATAAAATGATAGTCGGGATATTTTTTTTCAAGTTCCTTTACCCGGGATACCATACTGTCAAAGTGCCCTTTCTGGTTGGCCGACCAAAAATAGAAAACCACATCCTTGCCTCGGGCAATATCTTTTAGCTGAACCATATTCCCTCCTTGGTCTGCTACCATGATAGCAGGTAGCTCATTGTTGGGCTGAATATTCCTGATACCTTCATACAGGTTATTGATCTCCTTAATGTGCTTGTTGTTCCCTGAGAGTTGATGAAACTTCTCTATGAATTCCTGGTTGTTTTCTGCGTTGTCCTGTACTTTGAGCAGGTAATCTATGGCGACGTAACGGAATACATTGTCCCTTAGATCCTTCTGGGTGATCAGGCTATCTATAAGGCCTAGTTTGTGGGTGTTAAAATGCAGGTAACTCTTTACCGCGGGGTTGGCCATGTCACAATTATCCACACACTGCATATAGGTCCTGTTAGATAAATGGTAATTTATAAACTTGTAGTAAGGCCTGAAATAGGTAAGATCCTCGTTATTCAGGTCTATGTTCTCCCGGTACGCATAGAAATCCTCGGGTAGCTCAGGGACCTGGTCCATCCCTTGTCTCTTTTTATGAAAGAAGGGGTATAATTCTTTGTAGATATAGTAATCATAATCAATACTGGCCTGGGCGATCTCCCTGGTCTGATCCGAAAATTCGTGCTCCTGCAACAAACGTTCCAGGTATTCTAACTTGATGTTGCGGAGGGAATCGATCTGCTGACTGAATTCTGACGGTGACAGGGTATACAATGTATTGATGTACTCCTCTTCGTCTTCATGCGAAAGGAACATTTCTATCAGGAAATTATTGACCTTTTCCCCGGATCCTGAGAATACGAGTGATTCGTCAAAGTCTGTCGTATTGAGACGTACGGCAAGGCTATCACCCTCCTCCAGGTAGATGTATTGGTATTCCGGGTTGTGTTTAAAATTGTGAAGACCCTCACTGATCGAGTCTAAACGGAAGCTGAAGCGGTTGTTCTCATCGAGCTTTGCAGAATCTATTTCCACGTCGTTCTTAAATAGATAAACGTACTCACCGGTAGGATTAACTATCTCACCAGTAAATACGACGGAAGGGGAATGATGTTGATCATCCCTGCACGAAAAACTCAATAAAATAAAGAGACAAAATAAAATTTTGTTCATAGATGATTATCTGCCAAACTCAAACAAAGCTAATAAAACCCCTAGGTCAAGGCTGTTAATGCGCCGTTAAAATAAGGCAAAGCTTAACGTTTTGACCCCTAAATGCTCTGCTATATTCTTGCTGAAGCGGGTTTATTTTGACTATTTTTGCAAAAATTTTAAAAGCAGCATATATGTTATCGGTCTCCAATCTTTCTGTTCAATTTGGCAAAAGAGTCCTTTTTGACGAGGTCTCCGTGACTTTCGCCCAGGGTAACTGCTATGGGGTGATAGGCGCCAATGGTGCGGGTAAATCAACTTTTCTCAAGATATTAAGTGGAAAGCAGGATGCTACTTCGGGGCATGTTCACCTGGAGCCGGGAAAACGTATGTCTGTCCTGGAGCAGGATCACAACGCCTACGACGAAAACACAGTCCTGGAAACAGTGGTGATGGGGAACAAGCCCCTGTACAAGATTAAGAACGAGATCGATGCGCTTTACGCCGATTACAGCGACGAAAATGCCGACCGGATTGGGGAATTGCAAGTGGCTTTCGAAGAGATGAACGGGTGGAATGCAGACAGCGATGCGGCAGCATTGTTATCCCATTTGGGAATTCCGGCCGGCATGCATGATACTAAAATGTCTGACCTGGATTCCAAGTTAAAAGTAAGAGTGCTTCTTGCGCAAGCATTATTTGGCAGTCCGGATGTGCTGGTCATGGATGAGCCGACAAACGACCTGGATTACGAAACCATTAGTTGGTTAGAGAATTTCCTCGCCGATTATGAGAACACGGTGATCGTGGTATCGCATGACAGGCACTTCCTGGATGCCGTATGTACCCATATCGCCGATATCGATTTTGGAAAGATCAACCTGTATTCCGGAAACTATTCGTTCTGGTATGAAAGCAGCCAGCTGGCTTCAAGACAGCGCGCTCAACAGAATAAGAAAGCAGAAGAGAAAGCTAAAGAATTGCAGATGTTCATTCAGCGATTCAGCGCTAACGTCGCAAAAAGTAAGCAGGCAACTTCTCGTAAAAAGATGCTTGAAAAACTGAAGGTAGAAGATATTAAACCGTCTAGCAGGAGATACCCGGCCATTATTTTTGACCGCGAACGAGAAGCCGGGGACCAGATATTGAACGTGGAAAAATTGCAGGCCACCAGTGAGGATGGAGATCTGCTTTTCCAGAACGTCAATTTTAACCTGGCCAAGGGTGATAAAGTGGTTATACTGTCCAGGGATTCCAGGGCTAGTACAGCTTTTTACGAAATCGTAAACGGGAAACAAAAAGCTGATAAGGGCGAGTTTCAATGGGGGGTGACCACCAACCAGAGCTACCTGCCTGCAGATAATTCGGCTTACTTCGAGGAAAACATTAACCTGGTAGATTGGTTACGGCAATACGCCAAAACGGAAGAAGAGCGGGAAGAGGTATATTTAAGAGGTTTCCTTGGAAAAATGCTGTTCAGCGGGGAAGAAGCCTTAAAAAAATGTACCGTCCTTTCCGGAGGCGAGAAAGTTCGTTGTATGCTCAGCAGGATGATGTTGATGCGTGCCAATGTGCTGATGCTCGATGAGCCTACCAACCACTTGGACCTGGAAAGTATTACGGCCTTTAATAACTCTTTAAAAACCTTTAAGGGAACCGTGCTGTTGACTACCCATGATCATGAATTTGCCCAGACCGTGGCCAACAGGGTGATCGAATTAACACCGAAAGGAGTTATAGACCGTTACCTGAGCTTTGATGATTATATGTCTGATCCGTCGATCAAGGAGCAGCGAGATAAGATGTACGCCGTGCCCGTGGGATAAAGGAGCAGACGGAGAACACAATAAAAAAGGGATGATATTATATCGTCCCTTTTTTTATTATAGTCACTTAATGTATTTCTAAGCATTAAAGTATTTGCTGTTCCAGATGGCCGGGTTAAAATTCTTTCCCAGGGCAAAGCCGTAGAAGATCACTACTGCCGCGATAGATTTGAACATGAAGAAGAAGATGATCCAGAATTCTGCGGCGGTACTCGATTTTGAGAAAAGTCCCTGGGGCACCATTAAGGTAGCCAGCAGGCTGATTAGTACAACCACTGCAGAAAGATTGATGACATTCTTAAATGGCCATACCAGCATTCTTCTCAAGGGGTGCAGATCATTTCCCCAGGTATGTATCAGGTAATAATACCCATTCCCGATAGGTGCAAAGAGTAAGGGGTCGTCTTTGTCCTCCAGCTTAAAGAGTTTGGAAGGGGCCATCAATTTAAATCCCTTGAGTTCTATCCCGTGGTCTTTTTCTATGGCTTTGATTTTAGCAACGGCCTCCCGGGGTACTTCTCCTTTAAAGTACCTGATATCCAGGAATCGCAGCCTGTAATTGATACAGGTCTCCCTGATCTGGTGCAGGTGGTAAATTTTGGAGGTGTCTATCAATTCAAAATCAAAGGCATTATTCTCCGCAGCGCGATTTCCTTTAAGGTTTTCAGAGATACGCTGTTCATGCGCTTCATCCTTCCTGAGAATTTCATACACTTCTTCCAGTATCCTGGATTCGCCCTCGGATGCCTTTCTGGTATGAGCCAGGCGAGATTCGATATTGGTTTTCTTCAACTTCATTCTTTTCCATTTTTAGCAATTACTTCAAAATTAAGCAAATGGAGGATCGAATCCAATATAAGCCAAAAGAGGCTATTTGTTAATTATTTGTTAAATTATCTGCTAAGCCCCGGTCAGCTTCTTCCATGATCCGATGATAATTGTATATTGTCGATGAAATCGCACCTTTTGTCGATTAAACATCACGCCCCGATGAACACTTTGAAAGCCATACTGGCAGGCCTAAGCCTGCTCTGTACTCTACTGACGACCAACGCCCAATATGACCCGTCTACCTACGGGGAGATCGGCCCGGCTTACTCCATAATAGAAACTGCGGATAAATCTGACGAACATAAAACCTTAATGGCTGCCGTAATGGCGGCGGGTTTGACGGACCGGTTACACAGTCAAGGGCCTTACACGGTTTTTGCGCCCTCAGACCAGGCTTTTGAAACACTCAGTTCTGAGCGGCTGGAAAGGCTGTTACTTCCTGAAAACAAGCAGGAACTGAAGGCCTTGCTCACTTATCATATGATAGCAGGAAAATTTACGGCATCAGATATCCTGAAAGCCCTGTGCAGGGGAGAGGGGAGTGCTTCATTTACCACCTTGGAAGGAAACACATTAAGAGCCACCATGGACGGGATCGATATCGTCTTGACCGATTGCCTGGGCAACACGGCCAGGATCACTACAGCAGATGCTGACCAATGCAACGGTGTTATCCACGTGATAGACCGTGTGATCGCACCTCGCTAACGCAACTCGGCTCCCAGTTCAGTCTCGAACTTTGATTGTAGTTTCTTCATGATCTTATCAATCTGCTTATCGGTCAGGGTCTTTTTCTCATCGAGCAAGGTAAAACTTACCGCATAAGATTTCTTACCCTCCGGCAGGTTCTTACCGGTGTATACATCAAAGAGGTTCACCTGTTTCAGGAGTTTCTTTTCAGTGGCATAGGCCAGATCATAGACTTGCTTAAAGATAACATGTTCATCCAGCAATAGCGCAAAATCTCGTTTCACTTCCGGATATTTAGAGACTTCCTTGTATAACACTTTGTTCCTGGAGGCAAATTTGATGATCGCTTCCCAATCGAGGTCGGCGTAAAGAACTTCGTTCTTGATGTCAAAAGCCTTAGTGATATTCTTAGCTACAACACCCAGTTTAGCAATGCTGCCCTCCTTGGTGTTCAGGGAAAGACCTTCAGAATAGGTATCATCTTCTATAGGTACAGCCTCGTATGTGTTTACCCCAATACGCTGGAGAACGTGTTCTACCACTGCCTTCAGAAAGAAAAAATCAGATTTCTTTTTTTCTGCTACCCAACTGTCTTCGCTTCGGTTTCCGGTAACCCACAAGCATAAGTGTTGTTGCTCGTCATATCCTGATTCTAACTTGTGATAAGTAGAGCCGAATTCGAATAATTTCAGGTTAGGTTTCTGACGGTTGATGTTATGAGAGATAGTTTCCATTCCTGAAAAGATCATGGATCTTCGCAGCGCCGACAACTCCGTACTCAATGGGTTCATGATGGCGACGGTTCCCCTGTCATCTTGCTGTATGAGTTCCTGGTATTTTGGACTGGTAAGACTGTTGGATAGGGTCTCAAAAAATCCTTTAGAGGCCAGCAGGTCCCCTGCGATGTTTTGCAGGCGATAATCCTCAAACTTTCCGCTCGGTGCAATGGAAGCATTCAGTTTAGAATCAAACTGTATGTTATTGTAGCCATATACCCTTAATATCTCTTCGATCACATCAACCTCTCGCTCTACATCGATCCTGTAAAACGGGATCAACAGGCCGAGGCCGGATTCAGTGACGCTCTTCACCTGGATATCCAGGGAAGCCAGTATGGATTTGATAGTATCCTTTGGAATTTCCTGCCCAATCAGGTTGTTGATCTTTTCAAAGGTCAGGAATACCTGCCTGTCCTCTTTTTTCTTAGGGTAGAGGTCTACAATTTCCGAACTGATCTCACCCCCGGCCAGTTCCCTGATCAAAAGGGCTGCCCGCATAAGGCTGTATTCTACGTTGTTGATGTCTATTCCTCGCTCAAACCTGAAAGAAGCATCCGTGTTAAGACCGTGTCTTTTGGCAGTTTTCCTTACTGCGACAGGGTTAAAATATGCACTTTCCAGGAAGATGGCCCTGGTATTTTCTGTCACCCCGGTATTAATCCCGCCAAAAACTCCTGCAATGCACATGGGCTTTTCAGCATCACATATCATCAGGTCCTCTTCATGTAAGGTACGCTCTTCCCCGTCCAGGGTAACGAATTTAGTGCCCGCTTTCAGCGTCTTCACCTTGATCTTTTTCCCATAGATACGATCAGCATCAAAAGCATGTAAAGGTTGACCCAGCTCGTGCAGCACATAGTTGGTCGCATCCACAACATTATTGATGGGTTTTACGCCAATGGCCCTTAACCTGTTCTGTAGCCAGTCTGGTGAAGGCTGAACAATCAGGTTGCTCATACTGACTCCGCAATAGCGAGGCGCCATTTGAGCGTCATCAACCTCAACTTCAAATTTTAAAGATCGATTATCGATATGAAAGTTACTTACACTTGGTGTATTGAGAGGAATGTGAATCTCTTTTTGAAGAAGGCCTGCTTTCAGATCTCTTGCCACTCCGTAATGACTCATGGCATCAGCCCGGTTCGGTGTCAGGCCAATTTCGAAGACCTCATCATTTTCTATACTGAAAATTTCAGAACAGGGGGTACCCGGTTTAAGACTGCTGTCCAGGACCATGATCCCGTCATGACTCTCACCCAATCCAAGCTCATCTTCTGCGCAGATCATTCCTTGGCTTTCTTCGCCACGGATCTTTCCTTTCTTAATGGTCCATGCCTCTCCTTCGGCATCGTAGAGGGTGGTGCCTATAGTTGCCACGGGTACCTTTTGAC
Source organism: Zeaxanthinibacter sp. PT1 (assembly GCF_028464225.1). GTDB lineage: Bacteria > Bacteroidota > Bacteroidia > Flavobacteriales > Flavobacteriaceae > Zeaxanthinibacter. The sequence continues at coordinate 445,334 of NZ_JAQPCN010000002.1, read as the reverse complement.
CTTTGGCCACATTAGGGGCTCCACATACGATTTGCAGTGCGGTATCTCCACCAATATCTACCTTGGTCAGCTGCAACTTATCTGCATTGGGATGCTTCTCACACTCCAGTACATGTCCTACTACTATACCTTCCAGGCCACCTTTGACAGATTCAAATGCCGTGACGCCTTCTACTTCCAACCCGAGATCTGTTAAAAGTTCAGCAGTTTTATGGGATTCCCAGTTAATTTGAAGGAATTGTTTGAGCCAGTTATAGGAAATGTTCATCGTTGAAATTTAAACGCCCAAAGATAAGATAATGCTTGAAACGATTCAAAATGTCGGGGATTCAATTGGTTTATTTTTTATTGTGACAATTCTGACAGATATTTGATGGTTTTAATGTTCATAATTCTGCCCTCATGCGATTAATCATCGGATCAATACTCACGATTTTATTATTTGTTTCCTGTAACGATAAGACCACCCCTGAACTGCGTACAGGGCCTTGGCATGCCACCCTGGAAGTGCAGGATGGGAGAGAGCTGCCATTTTCTTTTGAACTTTTTAAGGCCGGAAAAGGGTACGGCATCAAAGTTTATAATGCCGGCGAAGAGATCGTCGCAGATGAAATTGAGACCATCGGGGATTCTATCACTATAAAAATGCCGGCTTTTGACGGCTATATTGCCGGGAAATATGAGGGTGAGCAGATCAGGGGAAATTTTATAAAAGACGAATTAGACCGGTCCCAGGCATTTATTGCCAAATATGGAGATCAACCACGATTCCGGGTAAATGAAGCCCCTGCATTTGATGTTAACGGCACCTGGGAGGCGAGCTTTGGGAATGATTCTACAGATATATACCCGGCCAAAGGGATTTTCAGCCAGGAGGGCTCTAAGGTTACCGGCACCTTCAGGACCACTACGGGAGACTACAGGTACCTGGAAGGGGTAGTGCGTGGAGACAGTCTTCTACTCTCTACATTTGACGGTGCACACGCATTCCTTTTTGCCGCACAGTTTCGCGATTCTGTGTTAGAAGGCAAGTTCTACTCCGGGAATCATTTCCAGGAACCATTCACCGCCAGGCGGAATGCCCAGTTTGAACTGGAGGACGAGGAAAGTATCACCTATTTAAAGGATGGCTATGACAAAGTAAGCTTTGCCTTCCCGGATAGTTCCGGGGATACAATTTCTTTAGAAGATACTCGATTCAAGGACAAGGTTGTCATTGTGCAATTGATGGGCAGTTGGTGCCCGAACTGCCTGGATGAGACCAAGTTCCTGGTAGATTACCTGGCCAATAACCCCACGGAAGACCTGGAAGTGGTGGCCCTTGCTTTTGAGTACGCAAAGACAGAGGAGAGAGCTTTTAACAGTATTGAAAGGCTGGAGGAAAGAGTGGGCATTACATATCCTGTTTTATTAGCCCAATACGGGACCAGCAGTAAATCTAAAGCACAGGAGAAATTACCCATGCTCAACCATGTCTGGTCTTACCCTACGACTATTTTTATCGACAAAAAGGGAGAGGTGAGAAAGATCCACACCGGTTTTAACGGCCCAGCTACCGGCGAGAAGTATACAGAATTCAAAACAGAATTTGATTCGCTTGTTCGCGAATTACAGGCAGAATAAAATCAGATAATGGTCGATTTCCCCAAACCTATGTTTTCTTTGTTCATGGTGAGGTGATCATCGGCATCTACTATATTATTAGCGATATATTCCCCCACGTGATCCGTACCGTATTTCCCCTTTGCATTCAGGTCCGGGGTTACAATATTCTGTTTCATCGATTTATAGACCGCGTTGACAATAGCCTGTGTTTCTTCCCGGAGCCCAAAATGCTCCATCATCATCGCTGCTGATAGGATAGAGGCGATAGGGTTGGCGATATTTTTTCCCTTGGCTTGTGGGTAGGACCCGTGAATGGGTTCAAACATGGCATGCTGTTCTCCTACGGATGAAGAGGGGAGTAAGCCTATAGAACCCCCGATAGCACTTCCCGCATCAGATAGAATGTCCCCGAAAAGGTTCTCGGTCAGGATCACATCAAACATACCGGGATTCAGGATCAGTTGCATGGCTGCGTTATCGATATACATGAAGTCCAGCTCAATTTCAGGATAACTTTCTCCAATCCTTTTTACCACCCGGCGCCACAACCTGGAAGTTTCCAGGACATTGGCTTTATCGACCATGGTGACCTTGTTGCGCCTCAATTTAGCTGCCTTGAAAGCCAGGTGGGCTATCCTGCTGATCTCCTTTTCAGAATATTCACAAAGATCCGAGGCGACCGTGCCGGATTCATTCAGTTTCTTTTCACCAAAATAGATACCCCCCGTCAGCTCACGATAGATCACGAAATCTGCCGTTTTTATGATGTGCTTCTTCAGTGGTGATTTTTCCAGGATAGTAGGGAAAGCTTTAACCGGCCTGATATTTCCAAACAGGCCTAAAGCTTGTCGCAATTGCAACAGGCCTTGCTCTGGCCTCACCTTGGCATCCGGGTCATTATCGTATTTAGGATCCCCTATGGCTCCAAACAGGATTGCATCAGATTCTTTGCAGATTTTAAGCGTTTCCTCCGGTAAAGGATTACCTCCCTTCTCCATGGCAATAGCACCCACGGGTGCCTTGGTATAGCTAAAACTATGACCAAATGCTTCCTCTATTGCCTGCAGGCATTTTACGGCCTGTGCTGTTACCTCGGGTCCAATCCCGTCTCCAGGTAACAATGCTATATTCAACTTCATCTACGCTAAGCTTTCTAATTTAACCTTGCAGCTGTCTATGATCTCGTGGATATCTTCGTCCAGGATTTCTTTTTTACGATCGGCATATTGCAGAAACTCCTGGTAGACCTCATCCAATTGTATTTTGGTCAATTCGTAGCCTACCTTTTTAGCCCTCCATGCCAAAGCCGCCCTTCCGCTTCGGGCGGTAAGCACTATAGAGGATTCAGTGACCCCTACTTCCGCCGGATCGATAATTTCATATGTTTCTCGTTTTTTGATCACCCCGTCCTGGTGGATTCCGGAACTGTGAGCAAAGGCGTTAGAGCCTACGATTGCCTTATTGGGCTGTACCGGCATCCCCATTTTAGCGGATACCATCTGGCTGGTCTCAAATAGCATCTCACTTTTGATTCCGGTATCCAGGTTCAGGTAAGGGTGTTGTCTCAAGATCATAACCACTTCCTCTAAGGAGGTATTTCCTGCTCTTTCACCAATACCGTTAATGGTACATTCTATCTGCCGTGCGCCGTTGATGACACCTGCAATAGAATTTGCGGTCGCCAGCCCAAGGTCGTTATGGCAATGGCAGGACAATATGGCCTTCTCTATACCTTTAACGTTTTCTTTCAGGTACTTCATCTTTGCCCCGTATTCTTCGGGAAGACAATAACCTGTGGTATCCGGGATATTAAGAACGGTAGCCCCCGCCTTAATGGCTGCTTCACAGATCCGGGCCAGGAATTCATTATCTGTACGCCCTGCATCTTCAGCATAGAATTCTACATCCTCCACAAATGTTTTTGCATAGGCTACGGCCTCGTAAGCCCGTTCCAGGATCTTATCTTGAGTAGAATTGAACTTATATTTAATATGGGATTCCGATGTTCCGATACCCGTATGAATCCTGGGTCTTACCGCGCCCCGTAACGCTTCTGCCGCAACCTCGATGTCTTTCCTGACCGCCCGGGTCAGTCCACAAACCGTGGCATGTTTTACCAACTTCGCGATCTCGTTTACCGATTGGAAATCACCCGGGCTGGAGACTGGGAAACCTGCCTCGATGACATCTACGCCCAGTTGGTCCAGCTGCCTGGCTATCACCAGTTTTTGTTTGGTGTCTAACTTGCATCCCGGCACCTGTTCACCATCCCTTAACGTAGTATCAAAAATTTGTACCTTATCTTTACTCATGATAATTCCCTAATTTTAAAGACGAAGTTATAATTAGCTTAAAGAAACAGGGGGTCGGGGAATTGTCATTTACAATGCTTAGATACTTTGAGGTTTATATAAGTTACTGGTAATCAATTAATTAAATAGTATATTTTACGATGACAAATGCCCCAAAAGATGCATTGTTCATACTGGTCAAATCCCTTTCTAAATCCGAAAAAAGACAATTTAAACTCTACGTAGGCAGACTGGGGGTAAATACTGATGCCAAGTTCCTGGCGCTTTTTAATCTCCTGGATAAGATGAAGTCTTATGATGAACAAGCTATCCTGGAGAGTGGAATTGTAAAGAAATCACAACTTTCTAACCTCAAAGCACATCTCTACAAACAAATATTGGTCAGTCTGCGCCTGAACCCCGTCAACCAGAACATCCGGGTGCAGATCAGGGAACAATTGGATTTTGCAACCATACTCTATCAAAAAGGCCTCTATAAACAGAGTTTAAAAATCCTGGATAAGGTGAAAGCCGTTGCTATTGACAACGAGGAGAAGAATATCGCTTACGAGATCGTAGAACTGGAGAAGGTCATAGAGACCCAGTACATCACCAGGAGCATCCCGGACCGGGCAGATGAACTTGCCATGCAGGCTAAGGAATTGTCTGCACATAATGTTATGACCAGCAAGCTCTCTAATCTCTCTTTACAGCTTTACGGTATGATGCTGAAAGTGGGTTACGTGAGGAGTGATGATGATTACCAGCGCGTTAAGAACTACTTTGATTCCCATTTACCGGAATACAAGCTGGAAGACCTGGGGTTCAGGGAGAAATTATGGCTGTACAAGGCGCATCTCTGGTACAGTTTCCTGGTGCAGGACTTCCTCTCCTGTTATAAGTACTCCAGCAAATGGGTAGACCTTTTTGATGAGCATAAGGAAATGATCTACCTGAACCCGGTGTTTTACCTGAAGGGGAATCATTATTTAATGGAATCTCTCTTCTATGTAAAATATAGTTCACAGTTCAGGCTGGTACTGGAAAAGCTGGAGGCGATGACACAATCATCTGATTTTCCCCAGAACGATAACATACGCTCGCTGTCTTTCCTCTATATCAACCTCAATAAACTGAACCTTCATTTTATGGAAGGGACCTTTGAAGAGGGGCTGAAATGGGTTAAACCTATAGAAGCTGGAATCGCTGAACACCGGGAGCGGATTGATGAGCACCATGTTATGATCTTCTACTATAAGATTGCCTGTTTATATTTTGGGATCGGAAAGAATAAGGAGTGTATCAACTATCTTAAAAAGATCATCAACAACAAGAATTTAAAGATGCGCGAGGACCTTATGTGTTTTGCCAGGGTACTCAGCCTGGTCGCCCATTACGAGGCAGGTATGGACTACCACCTGGAGGTACAGCTAAAAAGCACCTATAAGTTTTTGCTTAAAATGAACGACCTGCACGCCGTGCAGAAAGAGATGATCAAATTCCTGAGGGGGCTGGGGGATATATACCCCCATGACCTGAAGAACGAGTTTCGGAAATTGCATGCCGAACTGAAGAAATACGAAAATCATCCCTACGAAAAGCGAGCTTTCCTATACCTGGATATCATTTCATGGCTAGAGAGCCACCTGGAGAATAAACCGGTTGGAGAGATTATCAAGGAAAAGGCGAGCAGCCTTATTCGCTGACAGGGGTCATGGGTTTAAATTCGAGCAGCAGACTTGTGGCAAATTTGTCGAAACCACTGGTTTTAGCCATTTCACGGATTTTTTCGGGGGCAAAGTCGCCGCTGAAGTAAAGTATGGAACCGGTATTCATGTCACTGGTGTAGACCACGACTTCCTTAACACTTCTGCCATTTTCGCGTATGGAAACCACATTCTTCCCCTGGGGATCATTTCTCCTGTAAATTTCGATAAATGAACCGCTCTCAAGATTATCTACCCAATCATTAATCTCATTTTTTTCTTCCTCGCCCTGGAGCGGAAGTTTCATATAACGGATATCCTGGGCATTGCCGATAAATTCGCGCATTTCCGGTGAAGCGGTTCTAAGGAAAGACAGCATAACCTCGGGTACGCGGACGGCCATGACCTCCGGATCGTTCTTGTGGGATTTGTAGAATGAATCTATGCCGCGAGAGCCGGAGCATCCCACTACCAATACAGCGATCAAAGCTAGGAAAAGACGGTTCATAAGGTGAGCGTATTAGGCTGGTTTTAAATAAAGATAATCATTTACAGACATGCATCCCACAGGACGTCCCGGGGAGGAGGCGCAATGATCGCTATGCTTTCATTACGAACAGGGTGGATAAAAGATAGTTTATGGGCATGGAGATGGATACTGGCATCGGCGTTGCTGCGATCAAAGCCGTATTTTAAATCACCCTTAATAGGGCAACCAATTGCCGAAAGCTGCGCACGTATCTGGTGATGTCTTCCTGTCTCCAGTGTAATTTCGAGCAGGTAGTAATTATTCAGTTGTTTTAATAACTTATAATGAAGAACAGCCTTTTTGCTATTGGGCTTCTCATCATTATGGGCGTAGGATTTATTCTGTTTATGATTCCTGATCATCCAGTGGGTCAGGGTGTCCTGGGTCTTTGGGGGAGGATTCTTGACCAGGGCCCAGTAGGTTTTTTCCGTTTCTTTTTCGGCGAAAAGCTTGTTCATACGGGGCAGTGCTTTAGAGGTCTTTGCAAAAACCACGACACCAGAAGTAGGCCTGTCCAGGCGGTGGGTTACCCCCAGGTAGACATTTCCGGGTTTATCGTACTTGGTTTTAATGTAAAGTTTAACCACTTCGCTCAGGGGCATATCCCCGGTCTTATCGCCCTGTACGATATCGCCGGCTTGTTTGTTGATGGCAATCAGGTGATTGTCTTCAAAAAGTACAGCTAAGTTAGATGGGGTAGAGGCCATAGAATGCAGATGGACTAATATTGTTCATCTTCGTTTGGGAAATCCTGGTTCTTTACATCAGAGACGTACCTGGAGATGGCGTTCCCCATTTCTTCGTACAAGTTCATATAACGACGTAAGAAGCGGGGATTAAATTCGTGGGTCATTCCCAGCAGGTCGTGGATCACCAGTACCTGCCCGTCGGCATAAGGCCCGCCGCCAATACCAATGGTAGGTATGGACAATTGCTCGGAGACTCTCTTTGTAAGTTCGGCAGGAATTTTTTCAAGTACAATGGCAAAGCACCCCAGTTTTTCCAGCATTTTGGCATCTTCGATCAATTTTTCCGCTTCATCTTCTTCTTTCGCCCTGACCGAGTAAGTACCAAATTTATATATAGACTGTGGGGTTAGGCCCAGGTGTCCCATTACGGGAATCCCGGCATTCAGGATCCGCTTTACAGACTCTTTGATCTCGCAACCACCTTCTAACTTAACCGCATGCGCCCCGCTCTCCTTCATGATCCTGATGGCAGACCGCAGGGCCTCTTTGGGGTCACTCTGGTAACTCCCAAAAGGGATATCTACTACAACCAGCGCGCGGTTGACAGCCCTGATCACGGAGGTGGCGTGGTAGATCATCTGGTCTAAGGTAATCGGTAAAGTGGTCTCATGTCCGGCCATGACATTACTGGCAGAATCGCCCACCAGGATAACATCTACTTTGGCCGCATCTACGATCTTGGCCATAGAATAGTCATAAGAAGTCAGCATGGAGATCTTTTCCCCTTTCTGCTTCATATCGACCAAGGATTTTACAGTGACACGTTTGTATTCGGATTTTGCGGTGGACATAGGCTGTATTTTAGCGGGATTAAAGGTAAGGAGATTTATTGTAAACCCCTATCAGGTTAGGCCAGGCTTAATGGAAATATGAGGCTTATTACCTATCTTTCTGAACCTAAAACTTCTATATGCGTGTGTTGTTTATTACGATTAGCTGTCTGTTGTTCTCCAACGGACTTATGAGCCAGTCTGTCCCGGATGATCCCAAGACTGTGATCAGGGATTTTTTTAAGGCTTTTCACGCCAGGGATACCAGCGGCATGAGCCAGTTTATGGCAACGGGAATGCAGTTGCAGACCATGAAACCTACAGGTACTTCAGAGTTCATACTCGTAGATCAGTCTCGTCAAAAATTTCTTTCAGGTATGCACCAACTGCCGGATACCATCCTGATCGAAGAGCGGATCAAGAGTTATGAGGTGATAATGGATGGACCCATTGCCCAGGTTTGGACGCCCTACGAATTCTATGTGAACGGTCGTTTTTCCCATTGTGGGGTAAATGCTTTTCAACTGGGCAAGGTGAGGGGTAAATGGCAGATTCTCTACCTGGTTGATACCCGAAGGAAAACGGATTGCCCGTAAGGATCAGCAATCGCTTAAAAAAACTCCGACCGCAAGTCCGCCTTCAGAAGTTTCTTTATACTTGGAACTCATATCCTTTGCAGTTTCCCACATAGTATTGACCACCTTATCCAGCGGAACTTTAGTGTTCTTTGGATCGGCATCCAGCGCCAATTCTGCAGCATTGATCGCCTTGATGGCTCCCATGGAATTCCTTTCTATACACGGGATCTGTACAAGACCAGCTATAGGGTCGCAGGTTAGTCCAAGATGATGCTCCATGGCAATTTCAGCCGCAATAAGTACTTGTTCCGGGGTTCCGCCCAGCAATTCTGTCAGTGCAGCTGCAGCCATTGCCGAAGACACACCTATCTCTGCCTGGCAGCCACCCATGGCTGCAGAGATCGTGGCGCCTTTCTTAAAAATGCTGCCGACCTCTCCCGCCACTAATAAAAATCGCTTGATATGTTCAAATCCCGCATTGTGATTTTCGATAACCAGGTAGTACATAAGTACAGCAGGGATAACACCTGCGCTACCATTGGTAGGAGCGGTAACTACCCGCCCCAGTGAAGCGTTCACTTCGTTTACACTTAGTGCAAAACAGCTCACCCATTTAAGGATCTGCCGGAATTTTACTTCGGTATGTCGAATCCCTTCCAGCCACTCCTGTGGTGTTTCATAGGGTATGTCAGATTTCAGCTTCTGGTAGGTGTCAAAAGCACGTCGCCTGACATTGAGTCCACCGGGGAGATTTCCTTCTGTATGGTACCCGATATACATGCACTCTAACATGGTGTCCCAGACTCGTTTAATCTCCTTATCAATAGTCTCGTCATCCCTGAGCGAGCGTTCGTTCTCCAGTACGATGGCCGATATAGACTTCTGTTCCTGCCGGCAGTACTCCAGGAGCTCGGTGCCCTTCTGCACCGGGAATGGGAAAGATCTGAATACCTCAATTTTCTTTTTGGCATTGAGGCGCTCTTCTTTTACGACAAACCCTCCGCCTATAGAATAATAACGTTCAGTTTCGGAAGAACCGTCGTCCAGGATGGCTTCAAATTCCATCCCGTTGGCGTGCACCGGTAAGAAATCCCTTTTAAATTCGATGGCTTCTGCCGGGTTAAAAGGAACCTCTCTTTTCCAGTCGAGAATAATTTTTTTATGATCACGAATATGCTGCACCGTAGGATCGATACTTTCGATTGCTACGTATTCCGGGTCTGCACCTGTAAGTCCCATCATGATCGCGAGATCCGTGGCATGCCCTTTTCCTGTCAGGGAGAGGGAGCCGTAGATGCGTACCTTAACCTCCTGCACCCTGTCAAAGAGTTCGTCTTCCTGTAATTCTTGCAGCCACCTTTCCGCAGCACGCCATGGCCCAAGGGTATGAGAGCTAGAAGGCCCTATCCCTATCTTTAACATGTCAAAAATACTGATGCACTCCATAAAACAGCAATCCTTAGTATTCAAAGGTTTTCGTAAGTACAAAACTGTGTTATCCTGTCGCATTTTCCAAGAGAATTCAACCAAATCTTTAAACAGTCGGGGACGGGGTAGAGAAGCGGCACCTAAAATTCCACCGGAATGAAAAATGCAGAAAGATTGAAGATTGATAAATCTGTGATTTGGAATATGAAAATGACAACCTGTCATGTTTGCCCGGTTGGCATGTTGTTTGACATTCAGTAAGCGATCATAAATTTTGGATACACTAATTTAAAGTAAGATATAATGAGCAAAATTATCGGAATTGACTTGGGTACTACCAACTCCTGCGTTTCTGTAATGGAAGGAAACGAGCCGGTGGTAATTCCCAACGCAGAAGGGAAAAGAACTACTCCGTCTGTGATCGCTTTTGTTGAAGGCGGCGAGATTAAGGTCGGTGACCCGGCTAAGAGACAGGCGGTGACCAATCCCAATAAAACTATTTACTCTATCAAGCGCTTCATGGGAAATAAATTTTCCGAAGTGGATAAAGAAGTAGAGCGCGTACCTTATAAGGTCGTAAAAGGAGATAACAACACTCCTCGTGTTGATATCGATGGCAGGTTGTACACGCCACAGGAACTTTCAGCAATGATTCTTCAGAAAATGAAGAAAACTGCTGAGGACTACCTTGGGCAGACTGTGACCCAGGCTGTGATCACGGTACCGGCCTACTTTAACGATGCGCAGCGCCAGGCTACAAAAGAAGCCGGTGAGATCGCAGGATTAAAAGTTGAGCGTATCATCAACGAGCCTACAGCGGCATCGTTGGCATACGGACTTGATAAAAAAGATAAAGATCAAAAGATCGTAGTATTCGATTTCGGTGGTGGAACCCATGACGTTTCTATCCTGGAATTGGGTGACGGCGTATTTGAAGTACTCTCTACCGACGGTGATACCCACCTGGGAGGTGATGATGTTGACCAGAAGATCATCGACTGGCTGGCTGAAGAATTTAAGAAAGACGAAGATATTGATCTGCGTAAAGACGCTATGGCGTTACAGCGCTTAAGAGAAGCAGCAGAGAAAGCAAAGATCGAGCTTTCTTCATCAAACCAGACAGAAATCAACCTGCCCTATGTAACAGCTACGGCATCCGGACCTAAGCACTTGGTAAGGACATTGTCTCGTTCTAAGTTTGAGCAACTGATCAGCGACCTGGTTAAACGTACGATCGCTCCTTGCGAGGCGGCACTTAAGTCGGCCGGTCTTTCTAAAAGCGATATAGACGAGATCATCCTGGTTGGTGGATCCACAAGGATCCCGGCAGTACAGGAAGCTGTTGAGAAGTTCTTTGGCAAGAAACCATCTAAAGGGGTTAACCCTGACGAGGTAGTAGCCATCGGGGCTGCCATACAGGGTGGAGTACTTACAGGAGACGTGAAAGACGTACTGCTGTTAGATGTTACCCCGCTTTCCCTGGGAATTGAAACCATGGGTGGAGTATTGACCAAGCTGATCGAAGCCAATACGACGATCCCTACCAAGAAATCACAAGTGTTCTCAACCGCGGCTGATAACCAGCCTTCTGTGGAGATCCACGTTTTACAAGGTGAACGTCCAATGGCGAATGATAATAAAACTATCGGAAGGTTCCACCTGGACGGGATCCCACCGGCACCAAGAGGGACACCCCAGATTGAAGTGACCTTTGATATTGATGCCAACGGTATTATCAAGGTATCTGCTACAGATAAGGCTACCGGGAAATCCCAGGATATCAGGATCGAAGCTTCTTCCGGTCTGACCGAAGAAGAGATCCAGCGAATGAAGTCTGAGGCTGAAGCTAACGCGGAGGCAGATAAGCAGGCCAAGGAGAAAGCCGATAAGCTGAACGAGGCAGACAGTATGATTTTCCAGACGGAAAAGCAGCTGAGCGAGTTTGGTGATAAGCTTTCTGACGATAAGAAGAAACCTATCGAAAGCGCCCTGGAAGAGCTTAAGAAAGCATATGAAAGTAAAGATGTAGAGGTAATTACTCCTGCACTTGAAAAGATCAACGAGGCTTGGAAAGTTGCTTCTGAAGAGATGTATAAGGCGCAAGCCGAGTCACAGCAAGGTGGTGCATCTGCAGACGGGCAGCAAGCCAGTTCTGAGGGATCTGCCAAAGAAGGTGATAACGTTGAAGACGTAGATTTCGAAGAAGTGAAATAACTTTGAACAATTTATAAGTAAAAGAAAAGGGCGGATACATTCCGCCCTTTTTTTATTTCGGCATGTAAATTGTTGTTTCTAAGCATTATTATGCAGTAATTTTGCACTATGTTAAAACCCAACTACCAACTGATTACCATTTTCTCGGTACTTTGCCTGTTTACCGGGCTAAAGGCCGGTTTTGCGCAGGCTCCGGAGATATTTACCCTCAAAGATTTTGATCTCAGGGGCCCCGTACAGCAATGTATTGTCATCACGGACTACGGGCGCGAAGAATATTCATTTGATAAAAAAGGCAGGCTGGTCAAAGCAATCACCCGGTACAGCGACTCGGATTATGACGTAACCTACTATAAGTTGAGAGACACACTTTTGGTCGAGCAGCGGGATGAGGTTTACCGGGATAACGAATTTGACGAACAGACCTCCATGGCTCACTTTTACAGTCGTGATACCACCCAGGGATTGCGGATCACCGAAAAGATATTTTCATATAACAAGGAATTCAGGGAGCAGAACGAGTATGAATATGATCTGCAGCAAAGACTCACCAGGATCATTACGGCAGACCAGGAAGGAGTAGATGAAACGGTACTGAGTTACGAAAAAAGTGGGGGAGGGCAGACGGTGCTCTATACCCTGAATGACAATCTCCAGAAAACCACGAGAACCTATAAACGCCCAACGGCAAAAGGGGATACCGTAAAAGTAGTTTATACTAAAGAATACCAGGACAGTATACCCCGGCAGGCCAAGGAGGAGATTTACAACCTGAAAGGACGTAAACTGGTTGAAAATCAATTGAGCTTCAGAAGGTCAGATAGTAGCCTTGTGCCGGTCAGTAAGACCATATACCAATATGGCGATCAGGGGCTGCTCGCTGCGGTGATTACCCAGAAAAATGGCACGGAAAAGAAAGTTTCCTATATCTACCAATTAGACGGTAGTAGTCATCACAACTGGATAAAAGAGATTATAACCCCGGCTAATTCATATACCAGCAGGAAGATTACTTATTACAAATCTCCGCCTGCCACGGTTAAAAATTGAACTTCTACGGGCTTGGGGTGCAGGCTGCGAGAGAAGTGGCCGAATCCTTTTGCAATTGCTGCAATAATTCTTTATAAAAATCGAGGGTTTCCGTCACCGTTTCAGCTTTGAGTTCGTCCAGGCTCCGAGATGTTCTTTTCTTAAAAACCTCGATGGCGCTGTCACATCCGATCAGTCCCGAGATTTCCGCTATAGAACGCTGCATGGCATCCAGGCTGTTTTCGGCCTGTTCCCGGATCGCTAGTTGTTCTTTCCACTCTTCCTCTGATTTCTGAGTGTCTGCAGGAGAACTCTCCTGAATTTCCGCACTGTCCGATCCCTCATTGCTGCAATGATCAAGCGTGGTCAGTAGCTGTTCGATTTCTGCAATGGCTCTCTGGGTATAATAGCGACCCATATCCCAGTCTTTGGGATCGGAGGCTTTTAGCAGGTTTTCTATACCGTTATAAGTAGGATCTTCAGCATTAGTGCAGCCACAGGCTTTGTTCAGCTCCTGTGATTTCTTTAAGGCTTTAAGCGCGCGTTCTGCATAATAGACCTGGTGGTCAGCATTATCTGCCTTTAAGGCTCTTTTACTATGAGACATGCCATAGGTGGCGGATGCATAAACGTCTGTACACTGTGCTTGCACGAATGCGCAGGTGAAGAAACAGGCGAAACTTAGTAGGATATATTTCATGCTAAGGGATTTGGGGTTCCTTGTAAAGGGGAAAGATGTATTCTATGGACCTTACTGGCAAATTTATGTTGTAAAAGCTTGCAATGCTGTAGTGTGCCCGATGAAGTGCATAGGGTGCCGGACCGGGTAACAGAAAAAATAAAGCGGGGAACAAATTCCCCGCTTTACCTGTGTCTGATGGAGTTTTCACATTCCATACATGCCAATATCATAGCATGTTGCCCTCAGAATCACACTTCAGAACTTTTCTCTGCTTACCGTTCTTTAATTGTAATTTGTAGATCTTCTGAACTTCTTCAAGGTCTTCATAATAAGATACGATATAAGCATCTTTCGTAATAGTCCATCCCGGGTATTTTTTGTAGACCATTTCCCGGATATGTACCGGTAGTGCTACATTCTTGAATCGCTCCAGGGAGCTGGTGATTTTCCCGTCCCTGTCATAGGTAGCCACGATACCGCCGTCGGTCTGCTCAAAAATGACTTCATAGGCTTCAAAAGAACCATCAAAAATTTCGGATCTTTTAACATCGTACCGGGCTGCGGTATTTTCCAATTGTACTACTTCTTCTGGAGTGTGCGGATCCTGAACCTTGTTCAGGTAAGAGAGGTTTAACGGTGAGACCGTTACCCCTTCTAATTTCACTTCATCTGTATCCGCGTCGTTACCGTTCTGAGGTGTGGTTTGCGCGAACGCTAGGCTGGTCAGACCTAAAAGGCAAAGACCTAACATTACATTTTTCATGATGATATGGTTTTGAGATTAATAATTCTAAAAGGGCACTACACGATATGACCCCGGGAAGACCGGGCGTTCATCTTGATTAGCAATGGGAAGGAGAGAACTGGTGGGTTGCTAATGGTTCTATCTTATCTTGAAATTACAACAGGCTCTTATGTATAAATGTGACCTAGGTAGCAATTAGCGTGAAATAAAATGGAATTAACATAGTTTAACAATGGATTTTATAGGGTATAGTAAATTTATAGAGTAAATAGTTGGTATTCAGTATAATAAAGGGAGTGTCGGCAGGCTGTTAGGTATTCAGAGAAATTTTTTGCAGCAGCAGGGCCAGGTTGGTAATTTCTATTTCTCGCCGCTCCGTTCTCAGGATACCTTCTTCTTTGAATGCCTGAATATGGCGCCCGATCATAGTCCTGGTGGTACCGATCAATGCACCGAGTTCGTCATGTGTTAGTCCGCTGAGCAATTCTACATGTCTGGATGAGGGATTAACGTGGTTATACAGCAGGCGGGCGAGACGGATAGAGGTGTCCTCCATGATGAGGTTAGAGATGTAATTTTCCATCTGCCTCATTTTATCCGTGGTATATTTTAGTAAGGCCTTATAGACGTCCTGGTTTTGATGGATCCACTCGTGAAGTTTGTACATGGGGATACTGAGCACTTCAGTGTCGCAGAGGGTCTCATACCTTATGTCTCGGACCTCGCCGTTGATCAGAGTAAATACGTCAAATACGTCGTTCTGGGTGAGCAGGAATAAGGTGAGGGGCCTGTCGTGTTTGTCATCAAAGACATAGCCTTTTACCTTACCGGACAATATAATATAGAAGGTGTAAAGGGTGTGGGTGGGATCAAGGATACAGGTTTTTTTGGGCCAGTATTGAGCTGAAGAAATTTCGAGTAGTTGGTCTAAGGCGTCGTGTGATATATCACTGAATAAATCGTTATCCCTCATGAGCTCTGTATAATACCTGTATTTCTCTAGGCCTATATTCATGGTTCTGAATGATTTGCGGGGCACTTTAGAATACGACTAATAGCGTGCCATAATCATTCTTCCACAATCGATAAGCTTTGGGTTCTTAGTGAAGGAGCTCATACATCTTCACCTTTCTATAAGATAAAGAATTTTACAGCTCCTTACAAGAGAATAGACTGTTTGCTTTGATAAATGTTACATTAATTAACATTTAATTAGCTGTATTATTAAATAATATGTTAAACGATTAACATTATCCTAAATCTCTTGAACAGTTCAAAAAAAAAGCGAGACCGCCTGGTCTCGCTCTAAAATTAGGATTCAGGTATTATAGCAACTTTCCTGAGGAGTCGCACCTGATAAGCATCTTTTTATTGCCATTCTTCAATTGAAGCCGGTAGAATTTTTCAATGACAGGGGTATCCACATAATAAGTAACCAGGTATATATCCCTGGCTATACTCCAGCCCGGGTACTTATTGTAGACTGCATTCCTGATATGATAAGGCAATGCGACATTTTTGAATCGTTCCAAGGAACTGATGATCTTACCTTTTTGGTCATAAGTGGCGATGATAGAACCATTGCTTTGTTCAAACACCACCTCGTAAGCTTCAAAATCATGATTAAAAATTTCTGATTCCCGGATATTGTACCTGGCCGCTTCATTTTCTAATGCTTTTACCTGCTCAGGAGTATGATCATCCTGTACAGCATTGACATAAGTAAGGTTAAGGGGTTTAACCGTAACACCGGCTAATTCTACAGCTCCAATGGGCAATTTGTTGCTGATAGAGGGTGTTTCCTGTGCAAACATAAGGTTGGTCAGACCCAGAAGATAAAGACCATACACGGTTGTTTTCATATAGCTATGGATTTTAGATTTCAGCTGCTTTACATAATCATGGTCCCGGGGTGAGCACATGCTTATATCATTTGTGAACCAAAAATTATCCGGGGATTTTAAAAAATATCCTTTTGAGGAAGTATGGTGAAAGCGAAATTAGGAGCAGTAAATCGTTCCGTATAGTACCAGGGTCACATTTTATGATTTTAGAGAAAATATTTAACAATGTAGCTATAATCTTATAACCTTATACAGACTGCAGAAGGACTCCGGCTTTCCATATCTCACACCGGGCTTATGAAAATGTACCTCATTTGAAGCAATGGAGTAGGGACAAAAAATTCTGAACCGTTATACAACTAACGACATTCCGGATTTTCATGAATACTCATAAAGAAATATTCCGGGGAGAACTAAATTCCCTCCCCGGTTATAAGTTACCTATTGTCGCTGCAGAAAGCTTGCAGTTTGTAATAAAATGGTTATTTATGGTTTTCGCTATTACAATGACTGTCTCAGGAATTCAATTCCTTACTTAAAAATTTCTTACGAAGGGCCTCTGGAGATTTGATCACCGTTTCAAATTTGGAATGGGTTAGTATTCCTTCTTCGCGCCATTGTAGAAAATGCCTGCCAATGATGGTCCTCGTCGTGCCGATTAAAGCCCCTAGATCATCGTAGTTTAAATCGTTGAGTATTGGTACTCTCCGGGAATGCACATCCATATGGTTATGCAGGAACCTGGCAAATCTCGCCGAAGTATCGTCCATGACGAGCTCAGAAATGTAGTTTTCCAGGGCGCACATTTTTTCCGTGGTATACTTCAGCAGAGCGGTATTGATTACAGGGTTGGCCTGTATCCATTCCTTAAGTTTATGTAGGGGAATACTGAGGACTTCTGTCTGGCTTAGTGTTTCATACCTGATGTTATGAATGCGACCATGTACAAGGGTGAACACGTCAAATACATCGTCTTTGGAAAGCAGCAAAAGAGTAATGGTTCTCCCGCTGAGATCATCAAATACAAAACCTTTA
The DNA here is from genome assembly GCF_028464225.1 of Zeaxanthinibacter sp. PT1. GTDB lineage: Bacteria > Bacteroidota > Bacteroidia > Flavobacteriales > Flavobacteriaceae > Zeaxanthinibacter. The sequence goes on along the minus strand of NZ_JAQPCN010000002.1, from coordinate 428,129 downwards.
ATTTTCCCGGATAAAAGGATGTAAAAAGTATATAAGGTGTGAGAAGGGTCTGGTATACAGGTTTTCTTTGGCCAAATCTGGATCGATGTGCAATCCATTAATTGATGAACTGCCTCTGCCTTAACATCACGGAATAAGGAATTCCTGCTGATGATGCCTTTATAATGCGCATAGTTTTCCAGATCTGTATTCATAGATTACAACCTTATTATTGATCACTAATCATTGCAAGATCTTGCGCTATCGCTACTATAGCCGAGGTGCAAAGGTATTGCTGCGCAAAGCAGTTTTTTGCGCAATGTGAAGATACCAAAATTCAGTTTGAGCTTTGAAGGAAATAGAGAAAATACTTTGACACCTCACTCACAATTAACATGTCCTGAAAAACCGGGTTACTCTGCACATAAATTAAAAGGTATAGAAGTATAACGGTTGAGTACCCGCTAATTGTTAATTTTACAAAAAGCAATTGATGAATCAGCATAAAGAAGAAATCCTCCGGGTCTGTAACGAGAGTTCCAAAGGAACTTTAATGGAAACTCTGGCCATAGAGTACATCGATGTCGGTGAAGATTACGTGGTCGCGAAAATGCCGGTAACTTCGCGCGTACATCAACCAGACGGAGTGTTGCATGGCGGCGCTACCGTAGCGCTGGCAGAAAGTGTAGGCAGTATTGCCTCTTATATCTTTATCGATGCCAATACGTATTTTGTTAGAGGTATCGAGATTTCTGCTAACCACGTACGCAGCATAAAAGATGGCGATGTTTTTGCAAAGGCCACTGTGATTCACAAGGGACGTACCACCCAATTATGGAGTATCAGGGTTAGCGATGCGGAAGATCGATTGATCTCCCAGGTGAAATTAACCACAGTGGCCCTGGAAAAGAAGGGATAGATGGATTGGCTTTTTGAACAGCTCGAACACCGCTTACATAATAACCTGCCTTTTGCCGTCTACCGGCTTCCGGGTACGGATCAACTGGTTTATCTAAGCGGGGAGGTAAGACAGGTGAGCACCCAAGAGTTAAAATCAAGCCCGGGATTCCTGCTGGCCCCTTTTGATACCCAAAAAGATTCCTGGTTCATGTATGCCGAGGAGAGCAGGCGGGAGACCTTCCCGGCTTCAGGGTTACAATCCAACACCCCAGGAAAATTTCCTGCTGTCAATTCTTCCGCTAAGAAGCAATACGAAGAGAAGGTATCTTCCGCGGTGGCGGCTATTAACCGGGGAGATTTAAAGAAGGTAGTGTTGTCCAGGAAAGAACATGCGGCTAATACGCATTCGCTTAGTGCGGTCTTCAGGTCACTGCTCATGCTCTATCCTTCGGCCTTTTGTTACTGGTGGTACCACCCGGAAACCAAATCGTGGATGGGGGCCAGCCCGGAATTATTATTGGAAACGAATGGAACATCTTTTCATACCGTTTCCCTGGCGGGTACCCAGGAATACAGCGGGAAACTGGATGTAGAATGGGGGGATAAGGAGCGGGTAGAGCAGGAGATCGTTACGGATTATATTATGAATCAATTGGTGCCGGTGACAGAAAGTATCCACCGGGAAGAGGCATCTACAGTGCAGGCGGGTAGGTTGCTGCACCTGAAAACGCGGATTGGGGGAGAACTAATTCCAGGCAGCTGGCAGCCTGTCGTGGAGAAACTTCATCCAACACCTGCCGTTTGCGGATACCCGACGGAACAGGCCAGGAGATACTTACTGAAGCATGAAGGTTATGACCGGGAATTCTATACCGGTTACCTGGGTCCTGTAGCAATTAGTACTGCTGGTGATTCAGGGAAAGGCCTGGCTTTTTTTGTAAACCTCAGGTGTATGAAAATTGATAGGGATGCTATCACGGTTTTTGTCGGGGGTGGTGTAACCGCCGACTCGGATCCTGAAAAAGAATGGGAGGAAACTGTGGCCAAAACCGGCACCATGCTAAAGGTGCTCGCAAATTCTACCATATGATTCGCAATTATTCCACGGGCATTGTATTTTTGCACTGTTTATGAAATATTCCAGCATTCCATTGGCCCAGACCATAGTTTTATATTGCAAGGCCTGGGGCATAAAGAACATCGTAATCTCTCCAGGTTCCAGGAATGCCCCCCTGACCATAGGATTTACTGAAGACCCCTTCTTTAATTGTTTCAGCATTGTAGATGAGCGAAGTGCGGCATTCTTTGCCATGGGTTTAACCCAGGAGAAGAAGGAGGGGGTCGTTATTTTATGTACCTCCGGTAGCGCCCTGCTGAATTACTACCCTGCAGTGGCCGAAGCCTTCTATAGTGATATTCCTATGCTGGTTATATCGGCAGACAGACCGGCATATAAGATAGACATAGGTGATGGTCAGACCATAAGGCAACCAAAGGTCCTGGAAGCTCATGTAAACTACAGTGCTAACCTGAAGCAGGATGTTATCCATGCAACAGCAACCATCACACAGCTACAGCCTGCTATGATTACGGGTGATGAAATGGAACGGCAACAAGAAGAAATTCAACAGTTTAACGAAAACCGTATTCAGGAAGCTTTCCGGATCGCCCTAACCGAAAAAGCCCCTGTACATCTTAATTGTCCGTTCGAGGAGCCACTATACCAGACACAGCAGTCGCCTTCGGTTCCGCAACCTGCCGGTACATTTACTGTGCAGCGACCAGGGGTGCAGGAAGTTTTGGAAGGCTACGCAGCTACCTGGAATAGATCTGCAAAGAAAATGGTCCTGGTAGGTTCATTACCAGCCGGGGCTATCCCCCAGTTGCTCCTGGATCAGCTCGCCAATGATCCGTCTGTGATCGTATTGACAGAAACTACATCCAATTTATCGCATAACGCTTTTTTCCCCAGCATCGATAGTATCGTTGCACCCATAGAGAAGTCTGAAAATAAACAGGAATTGTTTGAAAAACTGCGCCCGGAAATATTACTCACTTTCGGGGGAATGATCGTCTCTAAGAAGATTAAAGCGTTTTTAAGGGAATACCGTCCCCTGAGCCACTGGCATTTGGACCCGAAAAAAGCTTATGATACTTTCTTTTGCCTGGATCATCATTTTCGCCAACACCCTGCTGATTTTCTATGTTCTTTCCTGCCCAGGACCACTGAGGTCCCGAGTGATTACCAACCCTATTGGACATCGGTCAAAGAACAGTACAGGGAAAGAAGATCGGTCTATTTGGAACAGATTCCCTTTTCCGATTTTAAGGCATTTAGCAGCGTGGTAGAATATATTCCTGAAAATACCAGGCTACAGCTCGCTAACAGTTCCACAATCCGTTACTCTCAATTATTTGATCTGCACCCTTCGGTCCGGGTATATTGTAACCGGGGCACTAGTGGAATTGAAGGTAGTACCAGCACGGCAGTAGGAGCAGCCTACAAGGCTGATGGTCCTGCCTTGCTCATTACCGGGGACCTCAGCTTCCTTTACGATACCAATGGCCTCTGGAATAATTACCTCAGGGATGATTTCAGGATCATAGTGATCAACAACGGGGGAGGGGGAATCTTCAGGATACTTCCCGGGGCAGAGGAGACCGAGAATTTTCAAACCTATTTTGAAACTACACAGGATCTGAACCTGGAGCATAGTTGTAAGATGTACGGATTACAGCATGACAGGGCGATGAATGAGTCAGAACTGGATTCCCTGTTACAGGACTTCTTCAAGCCTTCTGATCAACCCCGCTTATTGGAGATCTGTACACCGAGGACCATAAATAATAAAATTTTGTTAAAGTACTTCGATTTTATATCTTAGGAACATCGTTAACTTTTTAATCCTAAGTAAATAACACCATGAGTAGTAAAAGAGATGAATTAGTGCAGAAGTACGCGGCCCATGTAAAGGAAAAGTTTGGAGCTTCCCCGGACATGACTTTATTGGAAAACGTCGCCAAGGGTCTAGGACCGGCAATTTATAACCGTGATGCTTCTACGGTTTCCGGGACAGATGAAAAAGAACTGGAAACAGTTAAAAAGAATTTCCTGATGAAAAAATTGGGGATGAAAGACAGCCCTGAGCTTATGGCCGGGATTAAAAAAGTAATGGAGAAATACGGTTCATCCGAACGCACTAAATATCGTGCGGTTGTTTATTATATGCTTGCTAAGCATTTTAACAAAGAGTCTATTTACAATTAACAACCACTATTAAAAGCCTTCAAAGCTGTTTTCTCGCGGAAACAGCTTTTTTTATCAGTGTAATTTAGACGTACCTTTGTCGCATGATAGAAATAGGAAACTACAATAAATTAACGATCCTGAGGAGCACCAGTGTTGGTCTGTTCCTGGGTGATGACGACGTGGATGATCTTCTTTTACCGAACAAATATGTGCCTGAAGATTACGAGATCGGTGATGAAATAGAGGTATTCTGTTACCTGGATCATGAAGAACGCCCGGTTGCCACGACATTGAAGCCCCGTATAAAGCGAAATGATTTTGGTTTCCTCAGGGCCGAAGAAGTGAACAACATCGGCGCCTTTATGGATTGGGGTCTTGAAAAGCATTTGCTGGTCCCATTTAAACAACAACGAAGCAGGATAGAAGCGGGGCAATGGTACGTTGTATATTGTTTCCTGGACGATAAAACTTTCCGTTTAGTAGGATCCACAAAACTGGATGGATTCCTGAGTAATAACGAGCTGGCAGTAGCAGAAGGAGATGAGGTCTCGCTATTGGTCAGCAGGAAAGCGGACCTGGGATGGGATGTGATTGTGAACAAGAAACACAAGGGGCTTGTTTACAGTAGTGATGTATTTAAGCAGATCAGGGTAGGAGACGAGCTCAAAGGTTATGTGAAGACGGTAAGACAGGATAACAAGCTGGATATTTCACTGGCTCCCCTGGGCGATAAGAACAGGGAGGAATCGGCCGATAAAATCTTTCGGATTTTGCAGGAGTCTGACGGTGTATTGAAATTACATGATAAATCAGACCCGGAACAGATCAAGGCGCAATTGCAAATGAGTAAGAAGACATTTAAAAAAGCCATTGGAACCCTGTACAGGGAACGAAAAATAGAAATACGCGAGGACGGTATATATAAGGTCTGATCGATGAAATACATCTTCCGAGTGCTAAACTTGGGACAAAAGATATATATTTGTTTTAACCTTGATTATTTTGTTGAGAGTTAGCTCTTTAATAACCACATTTTGAACGCCACCAAAAGCACAACATATGCCATTCATTGAGGAAAGCGATCTGCTGGAATTGCACAAGGATATTGACAAGGCCCAGATCATCAACGAACGTTTACTGGATCAGATCAAATTTAAGAACAAAGAACTGAAGCGAAGTAAGATTCAGAGGAACATCCTGGCCGGGATTACGGGGGTTTTTCTCGTCGGTGCCCTGGCTTTCACTTCTTTTTCTGCAGGCTACAGTAGCAGTAAACAGCAGCAGGGATTTAATTCCAACAATATGGTGATGTCCCTGGATAGTCTGGATGCTGTAAAGAACAGGATAGACAACCTGAGGAGGCAGAACGAAGAGCTTAGCCTGGTGAAGGAGTTTTACCTCGCTAAGAAATTCCTTGAAAAAGATCTCATCTATTCCGTTCAGATCAAATCTTTTGTAGACAATAACGTGACCCTTGCTTCAGAAGCTCTGACCAATACCATGTTTGTTAAAACGAACCCTTTCTATTCCTATTCTCTTGGTAATTTTGAGACGCTCGGCGAGGCACAGAAATTCAGGAAACAGTTAGTAGATATGGGATTCCAGGACGCCTTTGTCGCTTCTTATAAAGATGGGAAACGCATTAAAATTGAGAATCCGTATTGATTTCAAATAAAATAAGGGCCTGGTTCTACGCTGCCAGGTTGCGAACACTGCCACTATCCCTTTCCGGCATATTGATGGGTGCCGCTCTTGCGGCATTGTACCTGGAACCGGATACCACCATACTAATTTTAGCTCTCATTACCACGGTAGGGCTGCAGGTGACCTCAAATTTTGCCAACGATTATGGAGACGGGGTCAGGGGTACCGATAATGAAGAAAGGATAGGTCCTGAAAGAGCGCTGCAGTCAGGTTTGCTGAGCAGATCAGAACTCAAGAAAGGAATCATTATCTCTGTCATTATAGACATTATCCTGATCACCGTATTATTGGCTACTGCATTTACCCCCTCAGAGTTCTGGACAATTGCCATATTCTTAGGATTGGGCCTGGCCAGTATTTGGGCAGCCATCCGTTATACAGTGGGAGCATCAGCCTACGGCTATAAAGGCCTGGGTGATCTTTTTGTCTTCCTGTTCTTCGGACTGTTGAGTGTCCTGGGAACTATGTATCTTTTTACTAAAGAGCTCAGTTTAATTTCACTGTTACCGGCAATGACCATTGGGGCTTTGAGTACAGCTGTACTTAACCTGAATAATCTGAGAGATAGTATCCCGGATAAAAAAGCCGGGAAAATTACACTTGTGGTAAACCTGGGATTTGATCGGGGAAAAATTTATCATTACATCCTGTTAGGGGCAGCATTTCTTTGCATGCTCACCTTTGCGCTGTATACCACCGGCTTATCCTGGACCAGTTTTTACCTGTTGGCATTTATCCCGATAATCGTCCACACCAGTACGGTTTATGGTATCAAAGAACCCAGGATGTTTGATCCCGAACTCAAAAAATTAGCCCTCAGCACATTTTTGCTGGCTTTTCTTTGTTTTATCGCGTTCAATTATTTTTTGTAATTTTGATATAAGGACAACCCACTAAACCTTACAAATTTGGAACAACCTATTAAGATTCTTATCGTCGAGGACAATGTGATCATTGCCGACGATATGCAGTCAATGCTAGAGGAGATCGGTTACGAGATCGTAGATAATGTGATCGTTTATGAACAGGCCGAAGAGGTGCTAAAGACCAAACAGGTATTGACCTGGGAAAACACATCCGGGAAAATTATAATATTCCTTTTATTTTCGTCACCTCCAACTCAGACAGGGCTACCGTTGAGAATGCAAAGACGGTAAAACCTAACGGTTACCTCGTAAAACCTTTCGAGCAACAAGACCTGTACACCTCCATAGAGATCGCCTTATCCAATTTCAGTTACAGCGATAAGGTAAAGGACAATGCGCCGCAGAGCGATGAGGACGAGGTGGTATCTAACTCTGTACTGAAGGATTCGATTTTTGTAAAGAAACAACACCTATACTACAGGATTCAATTTGAAGACATTCAGTTTATAAAGGCCGATAATGTGTACCTGGAGGTGAACACAATCGATAAAAAATTCCTGGTACGCTCCCCTTTGAAAGACTACCTGGAGAAATTACCAAAGCATAAGTTTTACAGGGCTCATAAGTCCTATATAGTGAACGTAGACCATATTGATGCCATCAATTCAAAGGATATTATGATCAACAATACGCTGATCCCGATATCCAAGGAATTCAAAGAGTTTATCATCTCATCGATGAATTCTTAAACGCATTCACATCACATAAAAAACGGCCCATTTTGGGTCGTTTTTTTTTGCATGACCATTTACCTAATTCAGTACACCACAACTTTCACGGACTTTACAACATTCTTTTTGCGCAACGCATACAACACTGTATTTTCGGAGGGTAATTAATCAGATAGTTATTTTCATTTTCATATAGTGTTCTCGTAAAAGAGTCTCATCCACCGGATGGGGCTTTTTTTTTGATGCCAGGTAAGTTTAACAGTTACTATGAAATGACAGCTTTTACCGGTGTACGGCAATGTTTTTTCGGGCGGGTATCATTTTACAACAACATTAGGGGAGTTGACAACAATTTCAGATTCTGCTCGTGATCTTCAGTTACCTTTGAGATGTTGTTCGCAACGTCCCAAAACTTATCCCAATAACCAAAACCTGCTTAAGGCTGTGCAATTTTTGCATAGCCTTTTTTATATGTTGCCCGATGAGTAATTGCACATAGTTCATACAACTATAAAGCAATAATACATACTGAGGCTCGGCCACAACAATACCGGCTAATAATCGTTAAGAGTTAGCAGGCAAGGAATAAAAAAAAGTTGTTTTTTTGCCTCCTGATCCAGGAAACGAATAATTCTGGTTGAATTCAATGACGTTAAGTATACCATGCTAAAGTACGCTGCTCACATAATTCTGTTTCTTTTTATTGCGCTACAGCCTGCCGTTGCACAGGAATTCAGCGGAGAGAACAATTTGCTGAAACGCTTTGAAGAAACTGAAGACCCGACGGAGAAATTCAATTTCTTTTTTGAAACTCCTAATCGTTACAATGACAATTCTGCCTATGACTGGCTTGACGTGGTCAATGCTTACCTGAACATCACAGAAAAGGTGGGGGATTCCCTCGCCTCAAAACAGTTCCGACTAATGCAGGCCCAGATCTATTACGATATGGGTGATTATGATAAGAGCATTGCCATTGCCAATGTGCTTTATGCCGGGAAAGACCACATGCCGCCGGAAACAAAAGAAATTTTGTTAGACCTGATGGATGATACTTACGCCCAGTTGCAGTTCTTTGATAAACAGATAGACATCAGGAAAGAAAAAAGAGAACTCGGTATTACCGAAAACATAGCCTTTTACGATATTTATTCTAACCTTGGGTTGCACCGTAAGGCCATGAATGATTACATCATGGAGGTAAAGAAGACCATTGCTGAAGATGATTTTTACGGGCTGGCGGCGTACCATAATAATGTAGGGAATTACCTGAGACTTGATAAATCTCCGTCTACTGCCATCACTAACCTTTCTAAAGCTAAAGGATTTATCGAGGTTTACCTGAACGATCTCAGCCGGGTTAAGACTGAGAAAGAAATTGTTAAGGGAAAGTTTTTGAGGGGCGTGATAGAAGGTAATATCGGTAAGTGTTATGTTCAGCTGGGGCAGTATAAAGAAGCTATTCCGTACCTGGAAAACAGTATTGCGATCATTGATGAGAACAGCATCGGTCAGTATTCTTCCGATGTGATAGAAAATTCACTGGCGCTTTCCGAGGCTCACCTGCAGCTAGAGAATTACGATATGGCCAAGCGGTACCTTGATAAGAATTTCCAGTTTAAGAAGGTGGAAAATATCCTTAAAAAGAATCGCTTATTGGCTGCCTACTATAACAAGATGCAGGATTTCCGGAACGAAAGCTTTTTCCTGAGGAAGAATTTCCGTTTACTCGATTCTATAGACTTCAACGAATCCTCTATTAAAAAACAGCAGTTGGTCGCCGTTGTGGCCCAGGAAGACCTGGCTAATTCCAGGCGGATGATCGATGCTCAGAAACTGGAAATGGAGCGGGCGAGGAGTGAAATGCAGGCAAAGGATGAGCGGATCAACCTGGTCTTCATCAGTCTTATCTTTACCTTATTGGGCTTTGCCGGGCTGGTCTATGCTTACTTAAAAAGTATTAAGAACCAGAGGCTTATTGCAGAACAGAAACACATTATAGAGAACTCACTAGTTGAGAAAGACTCCCTGCTGAAGGAGATTCACCACCGGGTTAAAAACAACCTGCAAATGGTTTCCAGTCTCTTAAGCCTGCAGACAAAAAATACCCGGAGTAAAGCCGCTATAGAAGCCCTGGAGGAAGGGAAAAGCCGTGTTAAGGCCATGGCTCTTATTCACCAGAAACTGTACCAGAACGACGATCTGTCTGTTATAGAGATGCAGGGCTATATAGAGAGCCTGGTGAACAGTGTGCAGTCTGTCTTTAAGAAAGGAGGCCACAGTATTAATATCACTATAGATGCAGAGGGGGTAGAACTGGATATTGATCGAGCAATTCCTTTTGGACTCATCCTGAACGAGCTCGTCTCTAATTCATTTAAATATGCTTTCCCGGAACACGTGGATAACGGTAAGATCTACATCCACCTGAGAAAGAACGGGGATCAGGGCTTTTTTGAATACACAGATAACGGGGTGGGACTATCCGAAGATTCGGACGAGCGCACAAATTCCTCTATGGGGATACGACTGATGAATCGCCTGGTGAACCAGCTACAGTCTACCCTGAATATTGATAATACTACCGAAGGTGTTCGTTTCTGGTTTAACTTTAAATAGTTAAATTAGGCAGAAAACGACAACAGATGAAAATTACTTTCCTGGGCCATGCCAGCCTACTTATACATTTGAATAGTACGACGATTTTAGTAGATCCTTTTATCACAGGGAATGATAAGGCTAAGGATCAAATTGACATCAAGGACCTGAACCCGGATTTTATCCTGCTTACTCATGCCCACCAGGATCATATACTCGATGCTGAGGCCATAGCCGAACAAAGCGGTGCTACTATTGTGAGCAATTATGAAATTGCCAGCCATTACGAAGCTAAAGGTTTTAAAACACACCCTATGAACCACGGTGGGAATTGGGAGTTTAGTTTTGGCAGCCTGAAATATGTGAATGCCATTCATACATCTTCATTTCCTGATGGCACTTACGGTGGTCAGCCCGGAGGTTTTATTTTATCGGCCGAGGGTAAGCAAGTATATATAGCGGGGGATACAGCCCTGAGCAGTGACATGAAATTGATTCCCCTCCGGTTCCAGCTAAACTTGGCCATCCTTCCCATAGGAGATAATTTTACCATGGGGATAGATGATGCAGTTATTGCCTCAGATTTTATAAAATGTGACAAGGTGATGGGCTATCATTATGACACTTTCGGCTATATAGAAATTGACCATGACCAGGCCCGTAATGCCTTTAAAAAGGCCGGGAAAGAATTACACCTCTTGGAAATTGGTGCTAGCCTGCAGCTCTGATCAAACTACCTGGCTTTTCATCACCACTTGATGCAATAATTTCGGGAACCATCTTTTGAGGTAAACTCCAAAGATCTCCTTACCACCAATATATACTTCGTATTTGGATGCACTTATGGCATTGATCATTTTTAATGCTACAGCTGCAGGCTCCAGGCCTGCTTCCGTGGCCTTATCCGTGCGGCCCTGCTTTTCTCCACGACCCGTCAGGGCATTCTTTGCAATGGAGGTTTGTACATAACCGGGACAAAGCAAAGTAACCTTAATGCCGTCGGCCTGGTGTTCCATCCTCAGTACATCAAAATATCCGTGTAAGGCATGCTTTGCGGCACAATACCCGGAACGAAGAGGTGATCCAAATTTTCCCATCAGGCTTGTGACTACTGCGATCTGTCCCGATTTTCGCTGAACCATGTGAGGAAGGAGGGCATTGGTCAGGGCAACGGTTCCCAGGTAATTGACATCCATCAATTGTTTATACACCGCAAAAGTAGTGTCACTGATCAGGGAACGCTGACTGATGCCGGCATTATTGATCAGGACATCTACATGTCCAAAAAAGGAGAGGGCTTTTTCTACTATTTCTGCTGCCTTCTCAGGCGCTGCGAGGTCCATTGGGAGGATACAGGCATTCTCGGGAAATTTACAGCGATGTCGCACCTCTTGAAGGCGCTCCGTGGTCCTGGCTGAAAGGATCAGCTTACATTGATTTTTGCTTAGTTCGAAAGCCAGGGCCTCCCCAATACCGGAAGAGGCACCGGTGACCCATACTACTTTACCGGAGATACTTGACATCGCTTTATTTTAGAAGTGAAAAATACTTAAATTTGGCCGTATTGGATGAAAGCCAGTTACCATAAATATATACTCAACTTTAAAACACCGGGAGGAACCTCCAGGGGCGTGCTCCGGCAGAAAGAGACCTGGTTTCTCATATTGGAGCAGGATTCCCGCTTGGGTATAGGCGAGTGTGGTTTGTTCAGGGGGCTAAGTGCTGACGATCTGCCGGATTATGCAGATCGGCTTCGATGGTTATGCGAGAATATAGAGAGTACCCCGGAACAAATTCGGGCCGAACTATGGCAATATCCCAGCATTCTTTTTGGCTGGGAACAAGCAATGCGGTCCCTTTCGGCTAGGCATCCATTCCATTTATTTCCTTCCGTTTTCACCGAAGAAGAAGCGCCAATTCCGATCAATGGCCTGATATGGATGGGGGATCCCGACTATATGCAGCAACAGATTCAGCAAAAGATAGACCAGGGGTTTAGATGCCTTAAAATGAAGATCGGGGCCATTGATTTTGAATCAGAAATAGCCCTGCTTCGGGGGATACGTAACGTATTCCCTTCATCTGAACTGGAGATCAGGGTAGATGCCAACGGAGCATTCTCCCCGGATGAAGCCCTGCAAAAACTGGATCAGCTGGCCCCTATTGAAATTCATTCCATTGAGCAACCTATCAGGCAGGGGCAGCCGGAATTAATGCGTAATATTTGCGCCAGTACACCCATCCCCGTTGCCCTGGACGAGGAACTTATCGGTATTCATTTAACTGCAACTAAAGAGGAGCTTCTGGCCAGGGTAAAACCCCAGTATATTATTCTTAAACCGAGCCTGGTTGGGGGGTACCGAAGCAGTGAAGAATGGATTAAGATCGCTGCAGCACAAGGCTGTGGCTGGTGGATCACCAGTGCGCTGGAGAGTAATGTAGGTCTTAATGCAATTGCCCAGTGGACCTTTACCCTGGAAAGTGATATGCCGCAAGGCCTGGGTACCGGCAGTCTTTTTACAAACAACTTTGAAAGTCCGCTTACAGTAAGCAACGGATGTTTATATTACAGTCCTGAAAAAAAATGGGACCAAACAATCATTAGCAGAATATGTACATAGAACAAGGGTATAGGGGCGATCTCGGCCTCTGGAAATACTGGGTACTTCCGGTAGGTTTCATCACATTTATGATTTTCAATTATATATCCATGCTATACTCCCCGGTAAGCGTGGATGTCATGATGGCTGATATCATTGATAAATTTGGTTCGAACACCGTATTGATCATGTTGCTGGCTCCACTGGCGGTGGGATTGTTCGTAGTCCTGGGGTGGACCAAATTGGTTCATCCCCAATCGGTTACTTCCCTGACTACTTCCAGGAAGAAGGTGGATTGGAAACGGGTTGTATTTTCATTCCTGCTCTGGGGTGGTCTGACTGCCTTGCTTACAGGCCTGGATATACTGATGTCACCGGATGATTATATTTTCAACCTGCAATGGGGCCCTTTCCTCACCTTACTGTTGATCGCCGTTTTGCTTATTCCGCTGCAGACGAGTTTTGAAGAATATATGTTTCGTGGTCACATGATGCAGGGGCTGGGAATTATGTCCGGGAACCGATGGGTGCCTTTACTGATCACTTCCGCGCTGTTTGGCCTGATGCACCTGGGAAATCCCGAGGTAGGTAAATTGGGATATGGCATACTGGTGTTTTATATAGGGACCGGCTTGTTTTTGGGTGTCATAACCCTGATGGACGAAGGCCTGGAGCTGGCCCTTGGGTTTCATGCGGCCAACAACCTGGTCACCGCCCTGATGGTCACCGCAGACTGGACCGCATTCCAGACACATTCCCTTTATAAAGATGTTTCCACACCGGGGCTGGGCTGGGATGTCTTTATTCCTGTATTTGTCGTATACCCAATCTTGCTGTTCATTATGTCTAAGAAATATGGCTGGAAGAACTGGAAAGAACGACTGACAGGGCGCGTCATGACGGAAAAGGAATTTAAACAATTAGCAGAGAAGCATGAAGCGTAGTGAGCTGCTACATCCTACTTTTAGTTTTATGGGCAGACCCTGTAATGAAGCTGTTGCCAGGGACCTGGCTTACGAGCTCATCAAAGAAGGGAGTGAAGAAGAGCGGGAGATAGGGGATTTTATGTTAGACTGGCTTTCGTCTGCCGAACACCTGGAGCTGTTCACATCGGGTTCTACCGGGAAACCAAAAAAGATCAGGGTCGCGAAAGCAAATATGGTGCAGTCTGCGTTAGCCACTGGTCGCTTCTTTGAATTACAGGTAGGTCAGAAGATATTATTATGCCTTCCCGTCGATTACATCGCGGGAAAGATGATGCTGGTCAGGGCAATGGTGCTGGGACTGGACGCCTGGTATGTGCCACCGGTTTCTGATCCGTTGAGTGATTTACAGGCTACATTTGATTTTGTGGCTATGGTGCCTAAACAATTAAAATCGTCCCTGAACGATCTACATAAGGTGCGAACGGTGATCGTGGGGGGAGCCCCGGTAAACGCAGACCTTGCTGCCGCATTGCCGTTGAAAGAAGTTCGTATTTACGAAACCTTTGGCATGACAGAGACCCTTACGCATATCGCGTTACGGCAATTAAATACTTCAAAATCGGATCCCGAACCATTTAAAGCACTTCCGGGGGTAAGCCTGGGGCAGGATAACAGGGGTTGCCTGCTGATTAAAGCACCATTTGTACATTCCGGTGAGCTCCAAACCAATGACGTGGTTGAACTTCTGGATGAGAGTACATTCTATTGGCTGGGCAGGTTTGATCATGTTATTAATTCTGGCGGAGTTAAGCTTTTCCCTGAACAAATTGAAGCTAAGATCAAAGAAGTCCTGGGACAATCTTTCTTCGTGGCCGGGTTACCGGACCCGGACCTTGGAGAACAACTGGTACTCGTAGTGGAGACCGGGCAAACAGTGCAAGCTTTACAAGCATTACTGGATAAGGTCCCCGGGTTTAAGCGCTACGAGAAACCCAAAAAAATAGTGACTGTATCACAATTTCACCGAACATCTGCCGGGAAGATCCGGAGGAAGATGATCCTTCAGGAATTATTCCCGGAAACCTAAACCGACTAAACCACTAATGATTATGAATAAAGTAGTATTACTCCTCCTTTTGTTGTGTTCCATACAGATAACTGCCCAAAACATCCTCAGTGAGGCGGATCGCGCCAGGGTACGGGATGAGATCCTCGAAGATCGCTTTACCCATCTCCTACCCGAAATTATGGATGAAACAGGTATTGATATGTGGGTAGTGATCGCCCGGGAATACAATGAGGACCCGGTGATCCGGACCATGCTGCCGGCCACCTGGCTGAATGCGAGACGGCGTACCATGTTATTGTTCTACAGGAATCAGGATAAAGACACTGTAGAAAGATTAGCGGTTGCACGTTATGATGTTGGTAAGTCTATTCGCTCTGCCTGGGATAAGGAAAAAGAACCGGATCAATGGAAAAGGCTGATGACCCTGATCACTGAACGAAACCCACAGAAGATCGGGCTTAATTTTTCTGAAGATCACAATATAGCCGACGGCTTAGTAAAAACGGACTATGAAACTTTTATGGAGTACCTACCCAAAAAGTTGCAGTCTCGCGTGGTCTCAGCAGAGGAGCTCGCAGTACGATGGATAGAGACCAGGACAGAAAGAGAGATGGTATTGTTTAGTCAATTGGTCAGTATCACCCATAATATCATCGCTGAGGCATTCTCTGAAGACGTAATAACTCCTGGGGTCACCACGACCACTGAAGTGGAATGGTGGATGCGTCAGAAAGTGACCGACCTCGGGCTTGATACCTGGTTTCATCCTACCGTCGATGTACAGCGGTCACAGGAAGAACTCGTGGGGCACTTATATTCTTTTTCCGGGAGGCCCGATGACATGGTCATCCTTCCCGGCGATCTCCTGCATTGTGATTTTGGTATCACTTACCTGGGCCTGAATACGGATTGCCAGGAATTAGCCTACGTACTCAAGCCAGGGGAAACCAGCGCCCCTTCTTATCTGGTGGAAGCCCTGGAAGACGGTAACCGGGTACAGGACGCCCTGACATCCAATATGAAAACAGGTCTTAGTGGTAACCAGATCCTGGCCAATTCGCTGAAAGTGGCCAGGGATGCAGGGCTCAGGCCGGCTATTTATACCCACCCACTCGGTACTTACGGGCACTCAGCTGGAACCACCATCGGGATGTGGGATGCCCAGGGAGGGGTAATGAAAGACGATGGGGAGAACTATCCCTTGCGACCGCGCACGGTTTATGCCATAGAGTTAAACACTACTGTGAATATCCCGGAATGGAAGCGCGATATACGAATCATGTTGGAAGAGGCCGGGTATTACGGTCCTGAGGGGTTTCGATATGTGAACGGCCGGCAAAAAGAATTGCTTTTAATCCCCAGGCCGAATCCTTCTCAAGGAAACTAAGGAGGGATCATTAAAAGAAAAGTGCTCCGGACTTATACCTGGAGCACTCCCATATTAAAAGGTTTCTCTATAGGCGCATGATCTGCAGCCTCAATTCCCATACTGATCCATTTTCGAGTATCCATCGGGTCAATGATGGCATCTGTCCAGAGGTGGGCGGCCGCATAGTATGGTGAAATCTGTTGATCGTAGCGCGCCTTGATCTTATCATACATCGCTTTTTCATTGGCTTCGGTGATTTTCTCACCTTTTTTCTTCAATGAAGCTTTTTCTATTTGCAGCAATACCTTTGCAGCCGAATTCCCGCTCATCACAGCCAATTCGGCACTCGGCCAGGCGAAGATTAGCCTGGGGTCATAAGCCTTTCCACACATGGCGTAATTCCCGGCTCCATAACTGTTGCCGATCACCACGGTGAATTTTGGTACCACGGAATTACTGACGGCGTTCACCATCTTAGCCCCGTCCTTAATGATCCCTCCGTGTTCGCTTTTGCTGCCGACCATAAACCCGGTAACATCCTGCAGGAATACCAATGGAATTTTTTTCTGGTTGCAGTTGGCAATAAAGCGGGTCGCTTTATCCGCGCTGTCAGAGTAGATCACTCCGCCGAACTGCATTTCCCCTTTCTTGGTCTTTACCACTTTCCGTTGGTTGGCAACGATCCCGACAGACCATCCCTCAATTCGTGCGTAGCCGGTAAGGATAGATTTGCCGTAGCCTTCCTTGTACTGTTCAAAATCTGAATTATCTACCAGGCGTTTAATCACCTCCAGCATATCATAAGGGTCTGTCCTGGAAGCCGGGATGATCCCATAGATGTCCTGCGGATCCAGGCTGGGCTTTTTGGCAGCTATCCTGTTAAATCCTGCACGTACCGGGTGGCCCATTTTTCCGATCAGGTTCTTTATGGTATCCAGCGCATGCTTATCGTCCTTGGCTTTATAATCAGTTACCCCGCTGATCTCGCAATGGGTAGAGGCGCCACCAAGAGTTTCGTTATCAATATTTTCACCTATGGCTGCTTTGACCAGGTAGCTTCCGGCCAGGAAAATACTCCCGGTCTTTTCCACGATCAGGGCTTCATCACTCATAATTGGCAAATAAGCTCCACCGGCCACACAACTACCCATGACCGCAGAGATCTGGGGAATCCCCATACTGCTCATCACGGCATTATTCCGGAAGATACGGCCAAAATGTTCTTTGTCCGGAAAGATCTCGTCCTGCATTGGTAAGTAAACACCGGCACTATCTACAAGGTATATGATGGGTAACCGGTTCTCAATGGCGATTTCCTGGGCCCTAAGGTTTTTCTTTGCCGTAATAGGGAACCAGGCGCCGGCTTTTACAGTGGCATCATTGGCGACAACTATACACTGTCGCTTTTGTATGTAGCCAATTTTGACTACAACCCCGGCAGAAGGGCATCCCCCGTGTTCTTCGTACATCCCATCCCCGGCAAAAGCACCGATCTCTATACTTCGCTCTTTGGGGTCCAGGAGGTAATCTATACGTTCCCGGGCCGTCATTTTGCCCTGGCCGTGATGCTTTTCAATGCGGCTTTTACCGCCACCTAATGCTATTTTTGATAGTTTATTTCTCAGCTCGGATACTTTGAGCTTGTTGTGGTCTTCGTTCTTATTGAAGTTCAAATCCATGCGTAATTTTCGGTTTGTCAAGTGTTGATAAAGATAAGGAGTTATATTGATTAACTTTGACCAAATTTAAACATAGGATGAAACAGAAAATACGCTGGGGTATTATAGGCCTGGGCAAAATTGCCCATAGTTTTGCCAAGGATCTGCAATTAGTGGAAGAGGCCGAATTATATGCGGTCGCATCACGGAGCAAGGATAAAGCGGTGGATTTCGGTGAGGCCTACGGGGTCAGGGAGACTTTTGGTAGTTACGAGGAATTGTTTAACTGCAATGAAGTAGACGTGGTATATATCGCCACCCCGCATATGGCTCATTGTGATTGGAGTATCAAAGCCATGGAGGCGGGTAAAGCCGTGCTTTGCGAAAAACCTCTCGGGGTTAATTCGCGCGAAGTGGAATCCATGATCGAAGCCTCTGGGAAAAACAATGTATTTCTCATGGAAGCCTTATGGAGCAGGTTTAATCCCAGTATCGCCAAGGTAAAAGAATTAGTGGATGCCGGGGAATTGGGCAGTGTAAAGTACCTGCATGCCGATTTTGCCTTTTATGCCCTGGACCGGAGCGAAGAAGGTCGGCTGCTGAATCCTTCTCTTGCCGGGGGCTCGCTACTGGATATAGGGATTTACCCCATATTCCTGGCCTACCTAATGTTGGGAGTCCCGGATAGGATTTTGTCTACGACCAAAAGTCATTCGACCGGGGTTGAAGTACAAGCAGCAATGATCCTGGAATACCCGGGTAGCATGGCTCTTTTGTACAGCGGTCTCACCTCTCGTTCAGAGATGAAAGCGGAGATTTCGGCAAGCAGGGGAAGTTTTTATTTGCACTCCCGATGGCATGAAAGCCAGGGATATACTATTGATCGTTCCGGTAAGCAGGAATATTTTGAATTACCGACCATTGGAAAAGGATATTCACATGAAATAATGGAAGTTCACGAATGCCTAAGATCCGGCAAGACACAGTCAGCACTCTGGTCTCACCAGAACAGCCTTGAATTGGTAGGCATACTGGACCAGGTACGACAGCAAAATGATCTTTTGTTCCCATTTGAAGCATAAAGTTGTGGCTTCAAACCTGTAAATATGGGATATTTTACGATATTTGAGCCCTTCCAAAACTAACTACTATGGGAATGAATAAAAACACAGTACTGGCCTGGGCCACCTTTATAATGATCATTGTCGGCCTATTAATGATAGGCCTGGGCGCATTCATCTATGATGAAGTGGCAGGTTGGGGATTTGCGGCTATCGGTGTGGGTTTCTTTGCCGTGGCATGGGTTTTTAACGCGCTTAAAGGCCGTGTTTAATCCGGAGCTATTTTAGGAGGTCCTCACGACCACTATATTAACTATCACTTTAAATGACACAATTTATATATCTATATGTCAGACGATAAGAAAGTAATATTTTCAATGTCCGGGGTCACTAAGACCTATAAAAACGCTAACACCCCGGTACTGAAGAACATCTATCTCAGCTTCTTTTACGGGGCTAAGATCGGTATTCTCGGACTCAACGGTTCGGGTAAGTCAACCCTGCTGCGGATCATTGCCGGGGAGGATAAAAATTTCCAGGGAGACGTAGTCTTCTCACCGGGTTACCGCGTAGGTTACCTGGCCCAGGAACCAGATTTGGACGAGTCTAAAACGGTTCTTGAAGTGGTCAAGGAAGGTGTTGCCGAGACGGTTGCCATTCTGGACGAATACAATAAGATCAACGATATGTTTGGTCTGCCCGAAGTTTACGAGGATGCTGATAAGATGCAGAAGCTAATGGACAAGCAGGCTGCACTACAAGACCAGATCGATGCAGCAAATGCCTGGGAACTGGATACGAAACTGGAAATTGCCATGGATGCCTTACGCACCCCGGAGGCAGACAAGAAGATAGCGGTATTATCCGGTGGGGAAAGACGCCGTGTAGCACTCTGCAGGTTATTATTACAAGAACCGGAGATCCTGTTGCTGGATGAGCCTACCAACCACCTTGATGCTGAATCGGTACATTGGTTAGAGCATCACCTGGCCGGGTACAAAGGAACGGTGATCGCGGTGACTCACGACCGTTATTTCCTGGATAATGTTGCGGGGTGGATCCTGGAACTGGATCGTGGAGAAGGAATACCCTGGAAAGGAAACTACAGCAGCTGGTTGGATCAGAAATCAAAACGCCTTGCACAGGAGAACAAGCAGGCATCTAAAAGACAGAAAACCCTGGAGCGAGAGCTAGAATGGGTGAGGCAGGGAGCAAAGGGACGGCAGACCAAGCAAAAAGCCCGTCTTAAGAATTATGATAAGTTATTGAGCCAGGACCAGAAACAATTAGATGAAAAATTGGAGATCTACATTCCCAACGGACCAAGGCTGGGGACCAATGTTATCGATGCCAATGGGGTGAGCAAAGCCTATGGCGACAAGCTGTTATACGAAGACCTGAATTTCACCCTGCCCCAGGCCGGGATCGTCGGGATAATAGGTCCCAACGGAGCAGGTAAAACGACCATCTTCCGTATGATCATGGGTGAAGAAACTCCGGATAAAGGAGAATTTAAGGTGGGGGAGACCGCTAAGATCGCCTATGTAGATCAAAGTCATTCCAATATTGACCCTGAGAAAACGATTTGGGAAAATTTCAGTGACGGGCAAGAACTGGTCATGATGGGGGGAAGGCAGGTGAACTCAAGGGCTTACCTGAGCCGTTTCAATTTCTCGGGCAGCGAACAGAATAAGAAGGTGAATATGTTGTCTGGTGGAGAACGCAACAGGCTGCACCTGGCGATGACGCTTAAGGAAGAAGGGAATGTACTCCTGCTGGATGAGCCTACCAACGACTTGGACGTGAATACGCTGAGAGCCCTGGAAGAAGGTCTGGAAAATTTTGCAGGCTGTGCAGCGATCATTTCTCACGACCGTTGGTTCCTGGATCGTATCTGTACCCATATCCTGGCTTTTGAAGGAAATTCGCAAGTGTATTTCTTTGAAGGATCATTCTCGGATTACGAGGAGAACAGGAAAAAAAGACTGGGCGCTGATATTATGCCAAAAAGGATCAAGTACAAGAAACTGATTCGTTGATCTATATTTGATAAATTTGAGAAGGACGGCTGTTTTGCCGTCCTTTTTTGTTTTCAGCGGTCAACTTAAAAAGGTTCTGACGGGTACCAATCCAGTTGTATCACTTCTATCCCCGAGTCCCCCTTATTTACAAGTTCCTTAAACCTGGAGACATCACTGACGTCCGGACGACCCCTGTAGTGGTAGGGATAAACCTGTTTTGGTTTAAAGTCGACAACGGCATCAGCCGCCTTTTCAACCGTCATGGTATAGGGAAGGTTCATACATATAAAGGCCTTATCTATATTTTTAAGGCTTCTCATCTCGGATATATCTTCGGTATCCCCGGAAAAGTAAACTCGCTCCCCCTTATAACTCAGGACATAACCATTGCCCCGTCCTTTAACGTGGAAGTCTTTAGCCTCTTCACGGAGGTTATACATAGGGATGGCTTCTATAGTGATGCCGTAACGATCTTTGCTCTCCCCATTGGCAAGTACATCGACCTGCGAAGTAAATGACTCCGGTAATTTCTCGGCTACTGCTGCAGGGGCAATGATTTTGGCATTGCTCGTATCTAAACCTTCTAAGGTAGCTATATCCAGGTGGTCTCCATGGATATCGGTGATGAGGATCAGGTCAGCCGCTTGAAAATCCTTGTAGGCTTCGGCTCCGCCAACCGGGTCCAGGTAAATGGTATGATCTCCCCAGTTAAACACGGCCGAGGCATGGGATACCGGGTTGATCTCGAAAGATGATCCCGGTTCTTTCTCAACGACTTCTGTTTCCCGTTGCGCTTCCATCGCTTTGGTATCCGTTTCTTTTTTTTCTTCCTTACAGCCTATAAAAAATAGGCAACTCATGGTAATAGGAATTAGAATTTTCATATTCAGTTGTTTTTTTTAAGACTGATTAATTTTTTTTTCAATCCTCAATTGGACTTTCAGCCACTTAGTGATTTTTATTTATGTAAAGAATAAGAACATCCCGGAATCCCAGTAAAATAGGCCATCTTCAATGGTATATCACTTTTCTTGCTCCCCGGGTGCCCCTTAAAGTTACTATAATAAAGGGACAGGGGGCTTTGCGTTTGTATAAATTATGACCCCTTGAATTGAAAAATTTTATCGGAAAAAATCTAAAAAGATAGTTAACACGTATATAGACTGATACAAACAAATACTTTTCTCTGAAAAGGTAAATACTAAAGTTAATTTTTTACACTATGACTGAAACTAAAAGTAACAACGGATTAAAAGTGATAGCAGGTCTGCTTGGGGTGGTCTTATTAGGAACCATCATCTATACAGTTACCCTGTATCAGGACAAGAAAAAGACTACCGAGATTCTTACTCAAGAAAAGGAATTGGTAGTTGATGACCTGACCAGCTTGAAGTCTGAATATGACAAAGCTATCCTGGAAAGCAATGCCACTAATGAAGAGTTGGTTGCTGCCAGGGACAGGATCGCTAAGTACATCGATTCTGTACAAACCATGAAAGCTGATATTTCTGCACTTTCTCGTTACAGGAGACAAGTTAATGTGCTGAAAGAAGAGCGCGAGGAGTTATTGCGCCAGGTAGACTCTTTAAAGCAGTCTAACACCCTGATCGCTATGCAAAGAGACAGCACTTACGTAGAACTGGAAAAACAAACTGTATTTAACGATTCTTTAGTCGTTCAGAACACCCAGTTGGCTGATGCTGTTGAAAGAGGATCTGCACTTAACCTGAACAAGTTTAATGTAGATGCTGTTAAGGAAAGAAACAACGGTAAGTTGGTATCTACTTCCAGGGCTAACAGGACAGATAAGTTCAAGGTATGTTTTACTGTAGCTGATAACGTGATCGCCGAAGCCGGTGACCGTGAGTTCCTGATCGAGGTACTGGATCCTCAAGGTAATGTACTTGGAGGTGCCCAGACTAAAAACAACGAAGAAGGAAATACTGTGACCTACAGCAAGAGCACTAACTTCTACTATGAGAACAAGAACCTGGATGTATGTGATTACATCAATAAGCCTTCAGGAGACTTCAAAGAAGGTAACTATATGGTAAACGTTTATGACGATAACCTGAAATTACTGGGAACTTCTAAGTTCACCTTGAAGTAAGCCATAGTTGACCAAACATAAGAAAAGGGATAATCGTCAGATTATCCCTTTTTTCATTTATAGTTGTACATCAATTAATTGGAAGATTTTTCCGTTGGCATACTCCCTACCATATCTTCCGGGCGTACCCATGCATCGTATTCCTCTTCCGTTACATAGCCTAAGCGTACTGCCTCTTCTCTTAAGGTGGTACCGTTCTTATGAGCTGTATTTGCAATTTCTGCTGCCTTGTAATACCCGATCTTGGTATTCAGTGCGGTGACCAGCATCAGCGAATTGTTCAGGAGCTGCTTAATTACTTTTTCGTTAGGCTCAATACCGCTGGCACAATGTGTATCAAAACTGATACAGGCATCGCCCAGCAGTTGTGCAGACTGCAGGAGGCTAGCTGCCATCATGGGCTTAAAGACATTGAGCTCATAATGACCCTGTGTTCCGCCAATAGTGATCCCCACATCGTTACCCATTACCTGGGCACAAACCATGGTCAGTGCTTCGCATTGTGTAGGATTCACCTTGCCGGGCATAATAGAACTACCCGGTTCATTGGCAGGTATGATAATTTCCCCGATACCGGATCTTGGTCCTGAGGCCATCATCCGGATATCATTGGCGATCTTATTCAGGGAAACGGCCAGCTGTTTTAATGCACCATGGGTTTCTACAAATGCATCATGGGCCGCCAGGGCCTCAAATTTATTTTCTGCGGTCCTGAAAGGAAGACCTGTGAATTCTGCAATATACTTGGCCACCAGCACGTCATATCCTTTTGGGGTATTTAGCCCGGTCCCAACGGCAGTACCACCCAGGGCAAGTTCTGCCAGGTGATCCAAGGTATTCTTCAAAGCCTTTATTCCATGATCTAACTGGGATACATAACCGGAGAATTCCTGCCCAAGGGTGAGGGGAGTGGCGTCCATCAGGTGGGTACGGCCGATCTTTACACAGTTTGCAAATTCGGTCGATTTGTCCTTCAAAGTATTGCGGAGCTTAATTAAACCCGGCAAGGTCACCTCCATGATTTTTTTATAGGCAGCGATATGCATACCGGTCGGAAAGGTGTCGTTAGAAGACTGGGATTTGTTAACGTCGTCGTTAGGCTGAATGGCTTTATCGCCTTCCCCGATCTTTTTGCCGGCTAATTCCTGCGCTCGGTTCGCGATCACCTCGTTGACATTCATATTGCTCTGTGTCCCTGAGCCGGTCTGCCAGATCACCAGTGGAAACTGGTCATCGTGTTGGCCATTGAGGATCTCATCACAGACTTTGGCGATCAGGTCACGTTTTTCTTCGGATAATACACCGAGTTCGCAGTTAGTAAAAGCAGCTGCTTTCTTAAGGTACGCGAAGCCGTAAATGATGTCCAGGGGCATAGAACCCGACGGACCGATTTTAAAATTATTCCTGGAGCGCTCTGTCTGTGCCCCCCAGTATTTGTCAGACGGGACTTTTACCTCGCCCATGGTATCTTTCTCTATTCGAAAACTCATAATTCAGGCTGTTTTGTGTACTTACAAATGTAGCGCTTTGGGGCCATAAATTCCAGTACAGGCGGATTCAAAATGACAGGCCTGCATTTTTTTCGCTTTTTGATTTGCGCTTTTTATAAAAATCAAAGTATCTTTGTTCCGCAAAGAATAATATTATGTTTGAATTCGATCAATACCTGGGATTTTTAGCATTTGCAACCATTTTAACCATTGGTTTCTGGTTAATGATGTTCCTGTTGCTTTTTGTAGTCCCTTATTGGTTAGGAGGAAATCTCCTGGAAATTTGGAAAGAAAAGCGTGAAGCTAAAAAAGCAAAACGCGCTCAACAATAAAGCGAGCTGCGTTTTACAGATATAAAAAAAGGCCTTTTTAAAGGCCTTTTGTCGTTTTAAGAAGTTGGGTAGGATTTTTATTTTGATCCTCCGCCTTCAAATTCTTCATCATCACCGTAATTATCCCTGCCCTGCCCGTTGCGTTTCTTCTTTTCGTTAAAACGGTAGATAAAAGCAAGGGTCACCGATCGTTCTCTCCATTGGAACTCACTGTTAGAGGTGAAGAAATCCGTCTCTGTAAAAGACCTTCTTTTCCTGGAATTGAAAAGATCGCTCACATTTAATGAAATGGTACCATTGTCATTGAAGATATCCTTGCTCATGGCGACATTTAAAGAGAAAATGCCCTCAGATTCTGTCTGCGCATTCTGGGAAGGCCCCCTGTAGAAAGCGTTAGTCTGCAGGTCTATCTTAGCAGGTAAGGACACTTTTGAACTCAACCGTGCAAACCAGCTCGTATTCACTGTGCCGTAATCTACCCCGTTAAAAACTCCCTCAGAAGAAAAGCGGAACAGGTTAAAACTACTGTTAAGTCGCAACCAGCGCGTCGGGCTGTATAGTACGCCGGCTTCGGCACCTATCCGTTCATTGGTCGCCAGGTTGATAGGAATTGTCCTGACGATCTCTATACCATCCGTGGTGGTCTGCCCGGTCTGTTCCTGTACCCGCTCAAAAGAATTGGTCTCTTTCTGGTAATAGACAGAACTGGTCAGGGTGATTTCTTTCCAGCGTTTCAGGTATCCAAGATCAAAAGCATTGGCAAAGGAGGGGTCCAGGTCCGGGTTTCCCTGGAAAATATTGGTCCGGCTTGATCTGGAAGGGAAGGGGTTGATAAACCATCCCCTGGGTCTGTTGATCCTACGGTTATATCCCAGGGATATCTGTTCCATCTCACCGATCTCGTAGATCAGGTTCAGGGTAGGGAAGAGGCCTAGGTAGTTCTTATCAAAATTGACATCCACATCTACCCCGAGTTCTTCCTCCAAGGCTTCACTGTCAAACTCAGATTCCAGTTTCCCGATGAGCTGGGTGCTTTCTAAGCGCAGCCCTAACAGGAATGAAAAGTCGCCAAATTTATTACCATACTGGGTATATACGGCGTGTACATTCTCGTCATAAGTGAATTTGTTGGTCAGGTTACGGTTGGTTACGAAATTTCCGCTGGACTGGTCCAGGGAATCCAGCTGGTAGTCTGTAATAGTATTTTCCAGGGTACCCCGATACCCGGCTTCAAATTGGGCATTTTCGCCTATGGGCAATACGTAGTCGGCCTGGATCAGGTATTCCTTTTCTTCTTCATCGTTGATGACATTTTCTCGGACAATTAACTCATTGTCGGGGAAGATGCTGTTTTCCTCTATCCTGGCAGTTTCAATTTCATTTCCTGTAGAATATTGAAAATCTGCTGTGAGTTTATGACCATCATCATTAAAATCCTTACTGTAGTTTAATGAAAACTGGTAGCTTTCATCTTCCTCCAGTTCTTCTTCCACTCGAAATGTACGGCTATCCAGGGTACCATTATTAAAGCGACTGTTGCTATTATCCGTGGTGTCGTCTCCATCAGAGAAACGCATAAAGAAACTACCGGTTATCGAGGAGTTCTCGGAAAGAAAATACTCCATCCCAAGGTTGGTGTTGAAGTTTTTGCCGCTTCGGTCGTAATCACGGACCTCAAGGATACGATCAAAGCTTCCGGAAGTATAGGTATTGTCAAAAAAAGCATTTCCCGGGGATTCCCGGTACCGTACCCCGGTGGTATTAAAGATGTTGAACTTATCGGTACGGAGGTTGGCATTTACCGTGACCCCGCTTTGGTTCGGGTAACCGGCAAAGACATTGACCGAGCCATTAAAACCAAGTGTTTTTTCTTTTCGAAGTACGATGTTCAGTATCCCGGCTGTTCCTTCGGCGTCATAACGAGCAGATGGGCTGGTAATCACCTCTACCTTTTCAATGGCATCTGCAGGTAGCTGCCTCAGGGCATCGGTAGAACCAAACCCCGCCAGGGCTGAAGGTTTCCCGTTAATAAGGATTCTGACATTATCATTACCCCGAAGACTGATGTTTCCTTCCACATCTACGTTTACGGAAGGGACATTATTAAGTGCATCAGAGACTGTAGCTCCACTGGTAGTAAGGTCTTTCCCGATATTATAAACTTTTTTGTCCAGACGCACCTCTACGGTGGTTTTTTCGCCTACCACTTCTACTGCCTGTAATTGTTCCACATCGATCCCGATCCGGATTGTTCCGAGATCCCGGGAAGCACTCAGTTCCTGGTTGTTTAATCTGTATGTTTTGTAAGAGATATATTCTACACTGATATTGTAGTTGCCGGGTTTGGTCTCTACCGAGAAATTTCCGTCTGTATCAGTGATGCCCCCTGTTACCTGGCCCGGGTTATCCGTGCTCTGGAGCACAAGGGTAGCATATTCCAAGGGTAAGCCGTTGTCTTTATCCAGCACCTTTCCAGTTATAGTGATCTGGTTGGGGCCACTGCCGCTCTGGGCGATTCCGAATGTCAAAGAAGTAAATAGGAGTAGGTAGGTAAGTAGCTTATTGTTCATCTTAGTCTTTAGGCTTTTTGCCCTTCTTTTTTTTCTTGTTCTTTTGTTTCGCTTTCTTAAACCCATTTTCCTGTAGATCCATCAGCGCCACAAACTTGTCTTCCGGTAAACCGGCTTCTAATTCTGCTTTCTGGTTAGTGCGGATCTTTTCCATTCCCTCCCTCATTTTGTCAGGCTCAAGCCCCAGGATACGGAGCTCGATGCTTTGCTGAACATATTTGGTCAGGATAGAACTTACCACGGCCTCTTCAAAAGCGTTCAAGGGAACAACCTCCATGATTTGGGGCATCTGTTCCGCAACGATCTCTTCTGCTGTAAGAGGTTTCACTTCTTCCTGTTTTGGCTCCGGTCCTCTGGGGAGGCCACTTCGCTGCCTTCCGTAGCGACCGCTGTTGCCGTAACCATACTGGGCTTCAACCCAGCTTATACTGAGTATTATAAATACAAGGGTCAGGAGTGAAAGTCTACAGTTCTTCATGATGTTTAATGAATGTATGATTAAGATGAACAATGTTGGTTTAACCGACTTTGGTTAAATGTTTGTTAAATGAAAAAACCCGTTCTCAGCCTGCTACTATAAGACGTTTAAAATCAGAGTATTTCATGGATTTTTTCGGCGGGCCTGCCGATAACTGCCCTCCCGTCTTTAACGACAATAGGGCGTTCTATCAATTTAGGATGAGCCACCATGGCATTTATGACCTCTTTCTCGCTCAGCGATTTTCCTTTAAAGTCACTTTTCCATATGGCTTCATTTTTACGAACCAATTGCTCCGCAGGGATGTCCAGGGCTTGCAGCAGATCGGATAGCTCCTTCGCATTTAAAGGTTCGTCCAGGTACCGGACAATTTCAAATGAATTACCGCTATTTTCGAGTATAGCCAAGCCTTCCCTGGACTTCCTGCACCGGGGATTGTGATATATTTTGATCATGTGTTTGTTCTAGTTCTAAATTCAGATCTCTTCTTCCTTCTGCCCGGCCATCATCAGGTACGCTTTCAGGAAGGGATCTAAAGCGCCGTCCATCACAGCGTCTACATTTCCTGTTTCCTTCCCGGTACGCACGTCTTTGACCAGTTTATAAGGGTGCATGACATAATTCCGTATCTGCGACCCCCATTCTATCTTCATTTTTGAAGATTCTATGGCTTCTCTTGCTTCCATCTTTTTACGCAGCTCTATTTCATAAAGCTGGGACTTAAGCATTTTAAGGGCCGTGGCCCGGTTATCGTGCTGGGAACGCGAATCTGAACAAGAAATCTGTATCCCGGTAGGTTTGTGGTACAACTGTACTTTTGTCTCTACCTTGTTCACATTCTGTCCTCCTGCACCGCTGGAT
Source organism: Zeaxanthinibacter sp. PT1 (assembly GCF_028464225.1). Lineage (GTDB taxonomy): Bacteria > Bacteroidota > Bacteroidia > Flavobacteriales > Flavobacteriaceae > Zeaxanthinibacter. Next base: position 399,556 of record NZ_JAQPCN010000002.1, on the reverse strand, counting down.
CTTGCCGTGGTGATCTCGATATCTGAGGGATTGACATCGATCTCGATAGTGTCATCCACCAGGGGATAAACATAGACTGATGCAAAGGAAGTATGTCTCTTGGCATTACTGTCAAAAGGTGAGATACGTACCAAGCGGTGAACTCCATTCTCTCCTTTTAGCCAACCAAAGGCGTAATCTCCTTCAATTTCAAGGGTAACGGTCTTTATCCCCGCTACATCTCCTTCCTGGTAATTGAGTTCCTTAACCTTGTACTTATGCTTTTCGGCCCACATCATATACATCCGCATCAGCATTGAGGCCCAATCACAGCTTTCAGTACCACCTGCTCCTGCGGTGATCTGCAATACCGCCGTCAGGTCATCACCTTCATCGGATAACATGTTGCGGAATTCCAATTTCTCCAGAGCTTCCAGGGCCTTGTCATACTGCTGCTGAACTTCGGATTCTGAAATATCACCTTCTTTCTGGAATTCCAATAGTACTTCAAGGTCAGCAGCCAGGGATTTTGCTTCATCAAAATCCTCGACCCAACTCTTGATGGATTGTAGTTTTTTCATCTGGGCCTGTGCCTCCTGGGGGTTGTCCCAGAAATCAGGTTCCAGTGTTTTTTCTTCTTCGTTTTCTATTTCGACAAGCTTGGCATCTATGTCAAAGATACCTCCTTAACGCACCAAGGCGCTCTATAAGACCTTTATGAAGATCTGTATTAACCATAATTCAGTATTTAATGGCTCAAAAATAAGGTTCTTTTTTAAGAATCTATAAGAGTTGTTATTCTATTGTTGGCATGCTACCTGTACAGCGTGTGAAGTTCGGTTTTCTCCCAGGGTATAGAGAACGCCGGTGAGGGGAGAACATTCGCTGTAATCCCTGCCATGAGCCACTTTTATATGGTTGCTGCCTACTAACAGGTTATTTGTAGGATCAAAACCTACCCACCCAACCCTCGGGATATATACCTCTGCCCAGGCATGCATCTGGGAATCCCCGAAATATCCACTTCCCTGGTGTAAATACCCGGAGACATAGCGAGCAGGGATGCGATGTTTGCGAACCAGGGCCAGGAAAAGATGTGTAAAATCCTGGCATACTCCCTTTCTGTGCTTAAACAGTTCCTCCAGGGTGGTTTCTACGGTAGTAACGCCCGGGGTAAATTTTATGTATTCGTATACCCAACTATTCAGCTCCTGTATATTGGTAAAAATATCCTGCTCCCGGTTCCACTGAAATCCGGGTTCTGAATTAATGGGAAGAGTAGTATAGGAGGTAGGCCGGAGGTAACTGTCATGGTCTACCCTGAATTCGAGGGACTCCAGGGTGGAGTAATCCTTTTCCGGGTCCTGGGGAGGAATAAAATCAAAGGGATTCACCTGTTCCTTGACCAATTTGAAACTCGCGGTAAAAGAGATGTCTTTAAAAGGCTGACCCGGGGTTACCCGGATCGTCCTGAAGCCTTGGCTATTCTCAGAATAGGAAACAGGGGAGTCTAAGGAATTGTTGAATTTAACATCCTTAACACTCTGATTATCACTATCTTCTGGAATAATTAAAAATTGCCATATAGCATTTTCAACCAAATTTTCGTAGTGGTTCTCAGCGGAGTAGGTGATGGAATATTCTAATGGCATATTGAGGAATATTGGCAAAATTAAGCTAAGGTCACAAATGTCAGTAGTTAAAAAATTCTTTTTCTAACTTATCTGCAATTAAAACAAGGTCGTTCAGCTTGGTCTCTATAAAGTCCCTGATATTACCTTCTATTTCTTCAATATGTTTAAATTTTAATTCGGCCCTCACTTTCTCTATAAAGAATGCAGCGGAGTCCTTACTGGGATTTTTGCTTTTCTCCAGGACATGTATATGCTTACTGACCTGGTCCAGGCTATTCATGACAGACCTGGGACAGCTGCCATTGAGGATCAGGAATTCCAGCGTACTCAGGCTACTGGGCGATTTTTTGTAGAATCTTCGCATCATGTCGTAAGATTCGGCACATTTAAGTAAGGTGATCCACTCAAAGCTCTTACCTACATCCTGATCATAACCGTTCCTGGCCAGTAGGGCGTCGTTGTATTTTGCATTGATGATCCTGATTATCTGTGTGGCCCGTTCCAGGTTCATTCCCATCATGATAATAGCATAAACTTCATCGTGCAATAGGGTTGCGCGAATCTTACCCCTCAGGATAGTCGTCATTTCAGTGATGTTTACACAGAAATCGTAGAGCCCTCGCTTCACATATAAGTCCTGGTCATAGTTTAGAACAAAGTGGTAAAATTTATTGATCGCCTCGTATAATTCGGTAGAGATCAGGTCCCTGGCGCTATTGGCATTTTCTCGCGTGGATTTTACATTATTGATGATGGAGAATCCCTTTTCCGAGTTCAGGCCAAGATCATGGAGTACCTCTATTTCATCTAATATTTCATCGGGGTCATTTGCGGGGTCTCCTACCATGAATTTCATAGACCGCAGTACAAATTGTCTGTCCTGGGACAGTTCGTTAGGGGCATCCAGGGAGGAGAAATAGTTGACGTGCATATACCGGGCTACATGTTCTGACCTTTCTATATATCTCCCCATCCAGTATAGGTTATTGGCTACTCTTGCTAACATATTTGGTTTAGTTATCTTTTAATACCCAGGTGTCTTTAGAGCCACCTCCTTGTGAAGAATTTACGACCAGGTTGCCCTTCTGTAGAGCCACCCTGCTTAACCCGCCCTTGAGAACAAAATCTTTCTTGTCCCCTAGCAATGTAAAAGTTCTCAGGTCTACGTGCCTTTGTTCAAAAGACTGGCTTTCGTCTATATAGGTGGGATGTACCGAAAGAGACATAATAGGTTGCGCAATATATTTACGGGGCTCTTTTTTTATCTTTTCTCTTACCTCCGCTATTTGCTCTTTGGTCAGTTTGTTCCCGATAGAAATACCGTAACCGCCGGACTCATCTACGGGTTTGACCACCAGTTCCGAAATGTGTTCCAGCACATATTTCAGTTCCTCGGGCCTGCTGCAATGATAGGTGTGTACGTTATTCAATATAGGTTCTTCATCCAGGTAGTATTTAATGATCTGGGGCATATAGGTGTATACTGCCTTATCATCCGCAACCCCGGTGCCCGGAGCATTAGCAAGGCAAACATTGCCTTTTCGATAGGCCGCAAATATCCCGGGTACCCCCAGGGTGGAATCGGCCCGGAACTCGAGAGGGTCCATAAAAAGATCATCCACCCTTCGGTATATCACGTCTACTTTCTGTGGCCCGCTGATGGTTTTCATATAAACAAAATCATTTTCCACGTACAAGTCTCTTCCTTCTACCAGCTCCACACCCATGGCCTTCGCCAGGTATGAGTGTTCGTAATAAGCAGAGTTATACATCCCGGGAGTGATCACCACGCAGGTGGGGAAATCAATCCCCTTCGGCTTCACGCTCTGTAGTATTTCCAGGAGATTTTCCGCGTAATTGGTCACGGTGTGTGCACGGTAGTGATTGAAAACTCCGAAGAGGGCTCTTTTCAGGGCAGTCCGGTTACACACCACGTAACTGACCCCAGAAGGACATCTGATGTTGTCTTCGAGTACGTAATACTCGCCGTCAGAATGTTTAATAATATCTGTTCCGGAGACGTGATTATAGATACCTCCGGGTGGATCAACCCCTATCATGGCCTGGAGGTAGTTGGCAGAAGACCCGATCAGGTCCATAGGAACAATGCCATCTTTAAGAATTTTCTTGTCGTGGTAGATATCCCATAGAAATAAGTTCAGCGCCCGGCTTCGCTGTAGGGCCCCACTTTCTATATGATCCCATTCCTTAGCCCCGATGATCCTGGGAAAAAGGTCAAAAGGAAATATCTTTTCCTTGGTCTCTTTTTCGCCGTAAACCTGGAAGGTAATCCCCTGGTTAAAAAATGAGGATTTGGCCTTATTATTCAGCTGCATATAATCCTCGATCGAATGACCGCAGTAAAGTTTAAAGAGGGTTTCGTAAAGTTCTTTAGTCTCTCCCTGGGCATTAAAGACTTCGTCATAAAGCCCATCGTTATATTCGTAACAAGAAAAAATCGGGTTGGTCTGCGTGATCATAAAGCTGGTTTTTCTCCTCTTAAGATAGTTGTTTTTTGAGCAAATAAGTAGCTGGGAAACAAGGGATAAGAAAATATTGTCAAAAAGAATAAATTATGGGGTTCAATTTGAGTACTTGTGAGCAGTAGAAATGGTATTTTATCAAATTCCTATTTCAATGATTTTATATACTTTTAGACGCAAAACCACTGTATGAAACGTTTCCTGATCTCTGCAATCGTATTTTTTTCTATTTCCGGGCTTTTTTCGCAGGAGTTCGATAAAAGCAAAAATTTCAATAAATCTGAAGGCTTCTTTAACTACTTCTATGATTCCGGTTCTGATAAAATATACCTGGAAGTGAAAGAGTTGGAAAAAGATTTCCTCTATGTGTATTCGCTGAGCAGCGGAATCGGGAGTAATGACATCGGCCTGGATCGGGGTCAGCTGGGTAATGAACAAGTGGTATTCTTCCGTAAGGCGGGGAACAAGCTCTTGCTGATACAACCTAACCTGAAGTTCCGGGCTATTTCTGACAATGACTTAGAAAAAAAATCAGTGACCGAGGCTTTTGCAAAATCTGTCCTTTACGGGTTCAAGATCGAGGAGGAGAAGGAGGGGAGCTACCTGATAGATATCACCGATTTCCTGATGCAGGATATGCATGGTGTAGGCCAGCGGTTAAAAAGTAACGGCCAGGGAACCTATAGTGTGGACAGCAGTAAAAGCGCCATTTCCCTGGACCGGACCAAAGCTTTCCCTGAAAATGTTGAATTTGATGTTATCCTGACTTTTAAAGGTAACCCTGAAGGGGGGTATATCAGGTCCGTAACGCCCGATGCCAGGTTAGTGACGGTCAACCAGCACCATTCGTTCATCGCATTACCTGATGCTGATTATGAGCAAAGGGAATACGATCCACGTTCCGGTTCCTATCCATTTTCCTATTACGATTATGCCACACCCGTAAACCAACCCATCCTGAAAAGATTTGTAACCCGGCATCGCCTGAAGAAGAAGGATCCATCGGCAGCGGTCAGCGAAGCGGTAGAACCTATCATTTATTATCTGGACAATGGAACACCGGAACCCGTCCGCACTGCCTTGCTGGAGGGTGGTCGATGGTGGGACCAGGCTTTTGAGGCCATTGGCTATAAAAATGCCTTCCAGGTAAAAGTACTTCCCGATGATGCAGACCCCCTGGATGCGAGGTATAACGTGATCCAATGGGTGCATAGATCTACTCGTGGCTGGAGTTACGGCAGCAGTATAACCGATCCCAGGACCGGTGAGATTATAAAAGGACACGTAAGCCTCGGAAGTCTGAGGATTCGCCAGGATTACCTGATCGCCCAGGCGCTTAGTAACAAACCTTTTGCAGAAAGGGATGATAATGACCAGGCTATGCTAGACCTTGCCCTGGCGAGGATACGGCAATTATCAGCACACGAGATCGGGCACACTCTTGGCTTTGCCCATAATTTCGCAGCAAGTACTAACGACCGGGCATCGGTCATGGATTATCCACATCCAAAAATCTACATTGAAGATGGACAAATACAGTTCAAGGATGCCTATGATACGGGTATAGGTGCATGGGACAAAGTGACCGTCGCCTATTCCTATTCCGATTTTGCAGAAGGAACGGATGAATCAGCAGCACTAGATCAGATACTCAGTGACGCCTCCAGGGAAGGGCTACGCTATATCTCTGACCAGGATGCACGCCCGATGGGTGGTGCCCACGGCCTTGCTCACCTTTGGGATAATGGGGCTAAGTCTTACAAGGAGCTGGAGAACGTCCTGGCGGTAAGGGAAATGGCCATATCCAATTTCTCAGCAGACAATATCAGGACCGGGGAACCGTATTCCCTGCTCGAAGATGTATTTGCTCCCTTGTATTTCTATCACCGTTACCAGACTGAAGCCGTTGCCAAGGTGGTCGGCGGATTGGATTATAATTATACGGTGAAGGGGGATGGCCAGCTCAGTGTTGCGCAACTTCCCAGAAAAGAACAGGAAAAAGCGCTTGAAGGAGTATTGAAAACATTGGATGCTGAAATTATCGCGATCCCTGAAGATAAACTACCCTTATTCCCACCCAGGGCCATTGGTTATCCACGTAGCAGGGAATCCATAAAGGGAAGAACAGGAGTTTCTTTCGATGCGTTGTCGGCCGCCGAAACAGCAGCAGATATGTCCCTGTCCTTACTGCTTCACCCGGAGCGTGCTTCCAGGTTAGTACAACAACAGGCCGTCAGCCCCGGCCAGTTAGGGCTGAATGATGTGCTCAACAGCCTTGTTAAAGCAACCATTGGCAATAAATTGAAGGATGATTACCATGCCGGGGTACAGGAGGTAATCAATTTCAGGGTGCTGTTTCACCTGATGTCCCTGGCATCAAATACAGAAGTACATCCGCAGGTAAATGCAGTAGTACATCAAAAAATAAAAGAACTGCGCGGGGAGTATAAAGAACAGGCTAAAGATCCTGTAGCGATGGAGATGCTGCGGAGGATAGATAATTATTACGAGCACCCGGAATTGTTCAAAGTCCCGGATGCACCAAAGATTCCCGATGGATCACCTATTGGGATGGATTGTATGAACTAAGAAATAATATGGATATAAACCTGATAAGTGATACAGTAACTAAACCATCGGCTGCTATGTTAGAGGCGATGTTCTCGGCAGCCGTAGGAGATGATGTTTTTAAGGCAGACCCTACGGTTAATGCCCTGGAAGAAAAAATAGCATCGCTCTTCGGTATGGAAGCAGCGCTATTCTTTCCCAGCGGCACCATGGCGAACCAGACCGCGATAAAAATACATACTAGGCCGGGAGACCAACTTATATGTGATAAATATGCCCACGTTTATAATTACGAAGGGGGAGGAGTTAGCTTTAACAGCGGGGTCTCTTGTAAACTTGTCGATGGACAGCGCGGGATGATCACGGCTGATTTGGTGGAAGCCGCTATAAATCCACCCGATTTCTATCACAGTCCGCGTACTGCTTTGGTATGTATGGAAAACACCACCAACAAAGGTGGAGGTGCTTGTTATGATTTCACCGAATTGGAACGGGTAAGGGAGGTATGTGACCACCACGGTTTAGCATATCACCTGGACGGGGCAAGGCTGTGGAATGCCATGGAGGTAAAAGGAGAGTCGCCGGAAATGTACGGGCAATTGTTCGACACTATCAGCGTCTGCCTGAGTAAAGGCCTGGGATGCCCTGTGGGCTCAGTCCTCTTGGGTACCAAGGAAGTGATGAAAGAAGCCCTCAGAATCAGGAAGGTACTGGGTGGGGGTATGAGGCAAGCCGGTTACCTGGCTGCTGCCGGGATCTATGCCCTGGACCACCATCGCAAGCGCCTTTCGGAAGACCATGCTAAGGCAAGGGAATTGGGAGAAGTACTGCAAAACTTACCTTTTGTCAATAAGGTTGAGCCAATAGAGACGAACATCGTGATTTTTGAAACAGATGAGGATCAGATGAGCAGTGAAGCCTGTATGGAAGCCTTAAAGCGTCACAAGATCCATGTGATCGGTATGGGACAGGGGAAAGTGCGGATGGTAACTCATATGGATTATACAGATGAAATGCACCAGGAAGTGATTCAACGTTTGCAGAAATTATAGTTGGGAGTGATCGGTCATGCCATCCAGGGTTTTACGGATGTTCTTTATACCGTTCTCCAATCCTGATTCTGAGAGGTATTCCTGGCTGGTCCCGATCAGCTTGCCGTTCACATCCTTCAGGTAGAAGATAAATTTACCGTTGTGGTTGGTCTTTCTTTCAAAAACCATGTGATCATCGATCAGAGAAGGCAGCATTTCCACGGTGCGTAAGATGGTCTCCTTATCCCTGTAAGGGACACTGTTCAGCAGCACACTTCCGCTGTTGGTTCTCAAGGTGAACTGGTACTGCTTTTCTTTATTTTTTTCAATCTTAATCATGCGGCCTTTTCTTTAAATGTAACAAAAATATTGATTTTACACCTTTCATGTAACCGTAGAAATTTGTTATATTGTAGTTAACACCTTGTTGTTCAATCGCTTGTTGTTCCTCGATTTTCAGAGTGAACTTCTTTGGTATTCAGCAAGTGGATTTCCGGGTTGTCGAATTAGCTGTTGCAATAATAATGTCCGTATAGCGGTCAGAAATCGGACCATGAATGCATCAGCCTGGAAATAGTTACCGTATGGGCGGTCTAGGTGTTTGCGATTAAAAAAAGAGCTCATCACCCCTAGAAGATAGGGACGGTGAGCTCTCTCGCTTTTGGGATTTACCTAATTACTATTTCAGGAAAGAATCCATTCCCGGGATATTTGGCATTCCTTCCTTGGCAACCGCTGCCAACTCGGTCTCGTTGACATTTGTTGCTTTTTCAATGGCTTTATTCAAGGTGATTACCAGGTAATCTTCCAGTTTTTCTTTATCGACAAGCAGGGCATCATCAACTTCTATACTTTTAATGTTCCTGTTGGCCGTAATCGTTACCTTCAGCAAGTCTTCAGGGGACGTTTCCTCTATATATACAGAGTTAAGGCGTTCCTTGGTTGCTTTTACTTTTTCCTGGGTTTCTTTTAGTTTCCCCATCATTCCCATCATATCTCCGAACATAATTTTTCTTTTAGAATATTGTGTATACAAATTTACTAATTTGTAAGGCATTTCAGTATTAATCCAATCAACCTTATGAGTGCCACTGCTATTCACCTATTAAGTCTTATTTTTGCCAGCGTTTTTCAGTCACAAATACACCCTATGCAAGATACGATAGCGCCTGACGTTAAGAAACAACCCAAAGAACTCACTATCCATGGAGATACAAGGATAGATAATTACTACTGGTTGAACGATCGCGAAGATCCTGAGGTGATCGCTTACCTGGAAGCCGAAAATGCCTATTTTAATGCTATGACGGCACATACCAAAAATTTCCAGGACAGCCTGTTTGCGGAAATGCGTGGCCGGATTAAGGAAGATGACACCTCCGTACCTTACAAGTATAACGGGTATTGGTACATCACCCGTTATGAGACGGGGAAAGAATACCCGGTTTATTCCCGGAAAAAAGAAAGCCTGCAGGCCCCTGAAGAGGTGATGTTTGATGGAAACCTGATGGCCGATGGGCACGAGTATTTTAATCTCAGGGGAATTTCGGTTAGCCCGGATAACGCTATGGTAGCCTATGGTACGGATACCGTGTCCAGGAGACAGTATAATATACAGGTTAAAGATCTGAAAACCGGTGAGGTATTCCCGGAGATCATTGAGAATACCACCGGGAGTGGGGTATGGGCTAATGATAATAAGACCCTTTTCTACACTAAGAAAGACCCTGTAACCCTACGTTCGGATAAGATCTATAAGCATGTGCTGGGCACTTCGCCAGAAGAAGATCAATTGGTCTACCACGAGAAGGATGAAACCTTCAACACCTATGTATATAAATCCAAATCGCGGAAATACATCATAATTGGATCTGGCAGTACAATGACTACGGAGTACAGGGTGCTTCATGCCGATACCCCTGAAGAAGATTTCAAAATATTTACCCCAAGGGTCCGAGGCTTGGAATACAGTATTTCTCATTTTGGAGATAACTTCTATGTGCTGACCAATAAGGATAATGCAACCAATTTTAAACTGATGAAAACTCCGGAAGACAAAACATCTTCGGAGTATTGGGAAGAGTTTATACCACATCGCGATTCAGTTTTGCTGGAGGATGTCGAGATCTTTCAGAATTATTACGTCATCACCGAAAGAGACCAGGGTCTTAATAAGATGAAGATCACTCGGTGGGATTCCGGGGATAGTTATTACCTCCCCTTTGACAATGAGACTTATGTGGCCTATCCTTATATCAACCCTGATTTTAATACAGACACCCTGCGGTATATTTATAATTCGATGACATCGCCTTATGCTGTTATCGATATGGACATGAATACTAAGGAAAAGGTGATCAAAAAAGAACAGGAAGTTCTTGGCGGGGTGTTTAAAAAGGAAAATTATCGTTCAGAAAGAATATGGGCCGAGGGCAGGGACGGAACCAGGATTCCGGTTTCCCTGGTTTACCATAAAGATACCAAGCTCGGGAAGAATACCCCGCTGCTGCAATATGGTTACGGGGCATATGGTTATACCTCTGACCCCTATTTCTCAACTGTGAGGCTCAGCTTACTCGACAGGGGATTCGTGTACGCTATCGCACACGTACGCGGAGGTGAATACCTGGGAAGGCAATGGTACGAGGATGGTCGTCTCTTTAAAAAGAAAAATACTTTTTATGATTTCATCGACGTGTCCAAGCACTTGCTTAAAGAAGGATATACGAGCAAAGGACACCTCTATGCCTACGGAGGATCGGCCGGCGGTTTGTTGATGGGAGCCATAGTGAACATGGCACCGGAGCTTTATAACGGGATCATTGCTGCAGTTCCTTTCGTGGATGTTATAACGACCATGCTAGACGAATCTATTCCCCTGACCACGGGGGAGTATGATGAATGGGGGAACCCTAATGATAAAGACTACTACGACTATATAAAATCGTATTCTCCTTATGATAACGTAACGGCACAGGATTACCCGAATATGCTGGTCACCACGGGACTGCATGATTCACAGGTACAGTATTGGGAACCGGCCAAGTGGGTGGCCAAGCTCAGGGATATGAAGACCGATACCAACCTCCTTTTCATGGAAACCAATATGGAAGCGGGTCATGGTGGCGCGTCCGGTAGATTTGAAGCCCTGAAAGAGACGGCCAGGGAGTACGCCTTTTTACTTGATTTAGAGGGGAAAACCGAATAATTAAAAAAAAAATGTAATTTTGACCCCGGAATCTGCTCCCTTTTGGGAGGCTATTCGATTAACCACGCTTTATGGAACATAAGATACAAGCTTTTGACAGCGTCCTTGACCTTATTGGAAACACTCCATTAATCAGACTGAACAAAATTGCTTCTCCTTATAAAGGAGATTTCTATGCCAAAGTTGAAGCCTTTAACCCGGGTCATTCTTCCAAGGACAGGATTGCTTCTTATATTATCCAGGAAGCTGAGAAAAAAGGAATACTGACCCCCGGAAGTACCATCATTGAAACTACCTCGGGAAACACCGGCTTCTCTATAGCTATGGTCAGTATAATAAAGGGTTACCAGTGCATCCTGGCCGTTAGTTCAAAATCTTCTAAGGATAAAATTGATATGCTGAGGTCTATGGGGGCCAAAGTTTACGTTTGTCCCGCTCACGTCAGTGCTGATGACCCCAGGTCTTATTACCAGGTAGCCAAAAGACTACACGAGGAGACCAAAGGATCTATATATATCAACCAATATTTCAACGAACTGAACATGGAGGCACATTATCAATCTACCGGTCCCGAGATATGGGAGCAGACCGGCGGACAGATAACGCATCTTGTTGCATGTAGTGGAACAGGGGGGACCATCTCCGGTACTGCGCGATTCTTAAAAGAGCAGAATCCGAATATCAGGATACTGGGTGTGGATGCTTTTGGATCCGTACTGAAAAAATATCACGAGACAGGCGAATTTGACGCAGAGGAGATCTATCCTTACCGTATAGAAGGCCTGGGGAAGAACCTGATCCCGGATGCAACGGATTTTTCTTCCATTGATGAATTTATGAAGGTCACCGATGAAGAATCGGCACATATGGCACGAGAAATATCAAGGAGCGAAGGCATCTTCGCCGGGTACACCTGTGGTGCTGTAATGCAGGCTGTGAAGCAATTTGCTGCACGGGGCGAGTTTACAGAAGATAGCAAAGTAGTGGTCATTTTCCCGGATCACGGTTCCAGGTACATGAGCAAAGTGTACAGCGACCAGTGGATGAACGACCAGGGCTTCTTTGACAGCAAGCACGTGAGCGAGGAGCAGCAGATCCAATTCGTTAAGTAAATAACATTCATTATCAATTCATAACTGTTTGAGGGCATGGAATCCCACAGGAAATCTTGTGCGGAATTTTACAGCGAATCCAAATAGAAATTCATAATTTTACAACTTTGTGAATAAACGTAACGTAGCGCCCCCGGCGCTGTCCTTTCATGGGACTGAATTCACGTCAACATCAAGCTAAACTACATGAGAGATTTATTCGAAAGAATTATTGAAAACAAGGGCCCTTTAGGAAAATGGGCATCACAAGCAGAAGGATATTTTGTGTTTCCAAAGCTAGAAGGACCTATCTCTAACCGTATGAAATTCCAAGGTAAAGATGTAATTACCTGGAGTATCAATGATTACCTGGGGTTGGCAAACCGACCGGAAACTAAGAAAGTAGACGGGGATGCCGCTTATGAGCACGGTGCAGCTTACCCTATGGGAGCACGTATGATGAGCGGTCATACAGATTTCCATGAACAATTGGAAAATGAGTTGGCTGAATTCGTGGATAAGGAAGCTGCTTACCTCTTAAATTTCGGATACCAGGGAATCATGTCAGCTATAGATGCATTGGTTTCTAAAGACGATATCATAGTTTATGATGTAGATTCGCACGCTTGTATCATTGACGGGGTACGCTTACATGTAGGAAAGCGTTTTACATTTAAGCATAACGATATAGACAGCCTGGAGAAAAACCTTGAAAGAGCCACCAAAATGGCAGAACAGACCGGTGGTGGTATCCTGGTGATCTCTGAAGGCGTATTCGGAATGAGAGGAGAACAAGGGAAACTAAAAGAGATAGTTGCCCTTAAGAAAAAATTTAACTTCCGCCTTTTAGTGGATGACGCCCATGGTTTCGGAACTTTGGGAAAAACAGGAGCCGGAGCTGGTGAAGAACAAGGGGTGCAGAAAGACATCGATGTTTATTTTGCAACCTTCGCTAAATCATTGGCCGGTATCGGGGCCTTCCTGGCCGCAGACCAGGAGATCATTGATTACCTGAAATACAACCTGCGCTCACAGATGTTTGCCAAGTCTCTTCCCATGATCTATGTGAAAGGAGCACTTAAGCGTCTGGATATGTTGCGCACTATGCCGGAACTGAAAGAAAAGCTATGGGAAAACGTAAATGCTTTACAAAACGGGCTCAAAGCGCGTGGTTTTGATATCGGGACTACCTCCAGTTGTGTTACCCCGGTTTACCTAAATGGTAGTATCCCTGAAGCTATGGCCCTGGTTAAAGACCTGCGTGAGAATTACGGGATTTTCTGTTCTATCGTAGTATACCCGGTGATACCTAAAGGGCTGATCTTACTCAGGATGATCCCTACGGCATCCCACACCATGGAAGATATTGAAGAGACCCTTGAGGCCTTCTCTGCAATCCGTGACAGGTTGGAAAATGGTACTTATAAACGTCTGTCCGCAGCAGTAGCGGCAGCTATGGGAGAATAAGATCCTTACACCCAAAATAAAAAAGGGACCCGTAATTGGGTCCCTTTCTTTTTCTATCGAAGTGGTTTTTTGTAGGTCCGTCTTCGTTTATAGATTTCCGGGTCAAAATGCTTCCACATCTGACGGATAGCGACATTCTCTTCCAGTTCAGGAGTCCTGATGCAGTTAACGATGCCTTTCTCGGTAAAGGTTTTATGGTATTCATTGAAGATCACAGAGGTAACTCCTTTGTTCTGGTATTCCGGGTGGATCCCAATGAGATAAAAGATCACATCTTTACTGTGTTTCTTAGCCTGCAGGAGGTGGTAAAATCCAAAAGGGAACAGCTTCCCATTCGCTTTCTGCATTGCTTTGGAGTAGGAGGGCATCACGATTGCAAAGGCCACGATTTCATCTTTGCTGTCTAGTACAAACTTGATGTATTCAGGGTTGATAAATCCCAGGAATTTTTTCTTAAAATAGGCTTTCTGAACTTCCGTAATCGGAACAAAAGAAGAGAGTTTACTGTAGGTCTCGTTGAAAAGATCAAACATTTTATCTGCATACGGGATGATTTCGCTGGTTTTGCTGAAATTCATAGCCTTTAGTCCGTATCGCTGTTTGATCATCTCATTGAGCTTAACAAATAATTTAGGATCTGCATTGCTGGCAGGGAAGCGGTTCTCCATGTATTCCTTTTCCTTGACCATGTCCCAGCGTTCATAATGTTTTTGGTAATAGTCATAATTATACCAGGTTATCATGGTGCCTATACTGTCAAAACCTTCGGTAAGTACGCCTACCTTATCCAGGTTAGAGAACCCCACCGGGCCCTCCATGAATTCCAGTTGGTGAGCCTTCCCTATATCGGCGACTTGTTGTAAAAGTGCCTCGGAAACCGCATAGTCATCAATAAAGTCGAACCAACCAAAACGCATTTTCTTGATTTTCTGATCTTTCACCTCGATCCAGTTGACAATAGCCGCAATGCGCCCTGCGATTTTTCCGTTCTTATAGGCCAGGAAATAGCGAGCCTCGGCATTTTTGAAGACAGGGTTTTCATTCTTGTCAAAGGAAGATAGCTCTTCCGAGATAAGTGGCGGGACCCAATAAGGAGAGTCTTTGTACAAGGTAAAAGGAAATTTGACGAACTTCTTAAGTCCGGCCTTGTCGGTCACTTCTTCAATACTTACCATAGCTCTGTTTTGTACGGTCAATATTAGGAATAATTGCCATTAGATTAAAGCTGTACCGCAAATTATTCAGTGTGGTTGCTGATGAGATCAGAAATCAATCTCGTCTTTCTTAGCTTTCTTCTGTTTCTTTTTAAGTTGCCTTAACTGTTTTTTTGTCGGTCCAAGATCAATATCCTCAGCTCCACTGCCTTTTTTACCCCTTTTCCTTCCTTTGCCCTTCATAGCATTTCGTTTGATCAAGCCACCATTCTGCCCTGCATCCTGGTCTTCAATTGCTTTTACCTCGTCTGTATGACCGTCTATACGGTAAGACATTCCCAGTCCTCCAATGATCCGGCTCGGGGTGTTTTTAAAACTGGCACCCAGGTACAGGTCTGCCTGGAAATTCTCCGAAAATAAATGAGCGACACCCCCGCGCAACAATTGATCCGCATAGCGATCACTCTTAATACCCTGGTTCTCTATGAACACGCTCCATCTCGGGTTAGCGAGGGCATGTGATAATGAGATAGTATAGGAGAGTTCCGGGTCATCGGTACTGATCCTGTCATAGGAAATATTGGTGATAAGGACCAATCTCGAATTCACCTTGCTCTGTGTAGCCACCATGGCCCTGTAGGATAATTCCGGGTCACCGGCGTAGAAAGGGTTGTCCCCGAAGAGGTAATTAACCCCACCATAAACGGATATGGCCGGGACCAGGTTCTTAAGCTGGAATACATTATTAGCACGCCAGCTGTAAAGGTTTGGTTTATTCTTGTCCGGGTCCTTAAACGGGTCAAACAACAAATATTTTAACCCCAGCCGATTCCGCAGGAAATCGGTTCTGCTGTCTTCAGTGTTAAAGGGGAGAAAGATCCTGTCTTGTTTTACAAATGTACCCTCATATATCAGTTCCAGGTTTTCAAACAAGAAACCATAGCGCAGGGCAAGGTCGGCTCCCAGGATATCTGATTCGGTCTGTAGCAGGCTGTGATCCTGCTGTTCGTAAAATAACCCCAGTTCTGCCTGTATAACTCCTTTCCCCACGGCATATGCGCTTACGGAAAGCCCTGGTCGATTAGAATTGATTACTTCGGTATACTGTGCCGACATCAGAAACGGAAAGGCGAAGAGCGCAAGAATAAGTATGGTTTTGGCCGATTTTATCATTAAAATAGGGGTCTTGGCGGACTGTTTTGACATTATTTTATAACTTTTCTTCCCTATTTACAACGCTCAAATTGTACTTTTGTTTCGTTAGAAAGTACGATATGGGTTTTATTAAGTTTATATTCATCATGGTACTGGGTTATTACCTGTTAAAGCTGATCGCCAGGCTCGTGGCACCCAGCCTTTTCAAGTATGCAGCCAGGAAAACCGAAGAACACTTCCGGGAACAATTCGGGCAACACGGTAACCAGGGGAAAGATGCACAGAATATCGGTGAGGTCACTGTAGATGCCAAGGGCAAGAAGAAGGATCGCGGGAAAGAAGAGATCGGTGAATACATTGAGTTCGAGGAAATAGAATAAAGCCCAGTCGCAACCAAACCAACCTATGAAAAACCGCATACATCCTGTATTCAACCATTTCTTTGCCTTAGCTTTATTTGTCGTAGCCGCGCTCGCTTATTTTTACCCTGTGTTACAGGGCAAGGTAATACAGCAGTCCGATATTATCCAATATACCGGTATGGCCAAGGAGCAAAACGATTTCCGCGACAAGACCGATGCTGAACCCTATTGGACCAACAGTGCCTTTGGGGGAATGCCCACCTACCAACTGGGAGCTTATTACCCACACGACTATGTAAAAAAGGTAGATCGGGTACTCAGATTCTTACCCAGGCCGGCTGATTACCTTTTCCTTTATTTTTTAGGATTTTATATCCTGCTTTGTTGCCTTAAAGTGGATTACGGGGCTGCATTACTTGGGGCCATGGCCTTTGGATTCTCTACTTACCTCATTATTATCCTGGGGGTAGGGCATAATGCAAAAGCGCATGCTATTGCCTACCTGCCCATGGTGCTTGGAGGTATTATCCTGACTTTTCGAAAAAAATATATCTGGGGCTTCTTATTGACAGCAGTAGCCATGGCGCTTGAAATCGGTGCCAACCATTACCAGATGACGTATTACTTTATGCTGTTGGTGCTTATCCTGGGGCTGACTTACCTGGTTTATGCGGCGCGTAACGGGCAATTAAAACATTTCTTTCTCTCAGTGGGCTTATTGCTCATCGCGGTGGTTCTAAGTATCCTGGCGAATGCGACCTCCATTATGGCTACGAAAGAGTACGCGGACTGGAGTACCCGGGGACAATCCGAACTGACACTAGACCCTGAAGGCAACCCTTTAAAGAATTCGGATGGGCTGAGCCGGGATTATATTACCCAGTACAGCTACGGGATCACCGAATCCCTAAATCTCTTTATCCCCAGGTTATTTGGTGGATCGAACAGTGAAAACCTGGGTGCGAACTCCAAAACATTCGAATACCTTACGGAACAAGGGCTTCCCCGGGCAAGAGCGCTCGAATTTACCACCGGGCTTCCCCTTTACTGGGGCATGCAACCCGGAGTGGCGGCTCCGGCTTATATAGGAGCCATTGTAATTCTATTGTTCCTGATGGGCTTATTCCTGGTCCGGGAGAAACATAAATGGTGGTTACTGGCCGGTTCGCTAATGGCCTTATTCCTTTCATGGGGTAAGAATTTTGGTTTGCTGACCGATTTCATGATCGATTTCTTCCCGCTCTACGATAAATTCAGGGCCGTCTCTTCCATACAAGTGATCCTGGAATTATGTGCCCCGATTATGGCCGTATTAGCATTGGTAAAACTCTTTGATAAGGAAGTTCCTGCAAAAGAAAAAATCAGTGCACTTAAGATCAGTGGGGCCATCCTCATTGGGCTATGTGCAATTCTTTTACTGCTCAAAGGAACATTTAGCTTTTCTGGCCTGAATGATGCCATGTACCAGCAATATTTCGGGGACGAGATCCTTAAGATGATCGAAAGGGACAGGGAAGCTGTGTTTGTAGATGATTTATTGCGCTCCTTGGTGTACGTGCTGCTGGCCGGGGGAGTCCTCTGGTTATTTATCAAGGAAAAGATCAAGAAGAACCTGCTGACCTTACTACTGGGGGTATTGATCATTTTTGACCTGGTAGGGGTCGACTTAAGATATGTAAACGAGTCCGACTTTGTCCGGAAACGGTTAATGGACAGGCCGTTTCAACAGACTGTTGTGGATAAGCAGATAGAACAGGATACCACAATTTTCCGGGTATATGATCCAGCCGAAGGCCTTAACGGGGCCAGGACATCGTACTTTCACATGTCTATCGGGGGGTACCATGCAGCCAAACCCGGACGTCTCCAGGATCTCTTCGATTATCATATTTACAAGAATAATAAGGAAGTTCTGGATATGATGAACGTGAAATATATCGTTCAGCAAGACCAGGAAGGTAAGCAGTATCCGGCTTTGAATTCAGAGGCATTAGGCAATGCCTGGTTCGTGGAAAAAATTATACCGGTAAGCAATGCAGATGAAGAAATCGATGCATTAGGTACTTTCAATGCCGAAACTTCTGCCATACTCAATACGCAGAAATTCCCCGGGATGAAGAACTTGGAAACGGGTAAGGATTCATTATCCGAAATACGCCTGACTAACTATCAACCCAACCACCTTACTTATATTTCCAGGAATAGTGAGGATGGGGTAGCAGTATTTTCTGAAATGTATTACCCATATGGATGGCAGGCTTATGTTGATGGAAAGCCAACAGCACATTTCCAGGTAAATTACACCTTGAGGGCACTACAGGTCCCTGCCGGTGAGCATAAGATAGAATTTAAGTTCAGCCCCGAAGTAGTAGAGACCGGAAGTTTAATCACCCTTAGCAGTTCACTGTTACTGGGAATCTTAATTCTTGGCGGTATCGTTTACAGCATAAGGCAAAGCAGGCGCAAAACATGAAAAAGGTACTAGTCATCTCTTATTACTGGCCTCCGGCAGGAGGGCCCGGGGTTCAGAGATGGCTCAAGTTCACAACCTATTTGCAGGATTTTGGGATACAGCCGGTAGTATACATTCCGGAAAACCCTGAATATCCATTGAAAGATCCGTCACTGGAAGAAAAAATCCCCGACAATATCACCGTGTATAAAGGGAAAATCCGTGAGCCCCTTCGTTTTACAGCTTTCCTTGGCAGGAAAAAGGCAAAGCAGATCAGTAAAGGCATCATCCCGGGTAAAAAAGCCTCCCTTGCAGAGCGTATATTGTTGTGGATACGGGGTAACTTCTTTATTCCTGATGCCCGTGTATGGTGGGTGTCCCCCTCGGTGAGTAAAGTTGAGGACATACTGGCCAGCGAAGGTATAGATACTATGATCACCACGGGACCTCCACACAGTGTTCATCTTATCGGCTATAAAGTAAAGCAGCAATGTAATGTGCAATGGCTGGCCGATTTCAGAGATCCCTGGACTTCTATCGGCTACCATAAAGATCTGAAGCTGGGCGCACGCGCGAAACAAAAGCATAAGCAAATGGAAGCCAATGTGCTGAGATCGGCAGATAAGATCCTGGTGACCAGTCAGACCACTAAGAAAGAATTCAGCGCTATAACCACTAAGCCTATAGTTGTGCTTACTAATGGCTATGACAAGGAGGAATATGACAGGGTAGACCCGGAAGTTTGCCCTTACTTCACCATTTCACATATCGGCTCCTTACTGAGCGAGAGAAATCCTGTGCAATTGTGGTCCGCCCTGGCCGAGTTACTTGAGGAGGATGAAGAATTCCGGGAGCAACTGCGTATCAGGTTGGTTGGGGTCGTTAGCCGTGAGGTGATCCATAGCATCCAGTCTTACGGACTGCAGCCTTACCTGGAACTGGAGGGGTATGTACCTCATACCCGGGCCATAGCGTTACAGAAGGGGGCCAGTGTTTTGCTTTTGCTGGAGATAGATCGCGAGGTGAGCAGGGGAATTATTCCAGGAAAATTATTTGAGTACATGGCCTCCGGGCGCCCGGTAATAGCTATTGGCCCTGAGCAATGGGAAGCCGGTAAATTATTGGTGGAAGAGGAGAGGGGAAGGGTTTTTGGCTACCAGGAGAGAACCGCAATAAAAGAACAACTGTCAGCGTATTTTAGGCAGTATAAGAAAGGTGAATTAGTGCAAAAAGGAGGCGATCCGGTAGCCTACAGCCGGTATTCACTTACAGCCCAGTTAGCAAAAGAATTGTAATGGGAATAGTATTCAAACAATCATTGAGCAATACGGTAATCACCTACCTCGGCTTTGGTATTGGCGCCATCAATACCTTGTTTTTATACACCCGTTTTCTCACCGATGAATACTACGGTCTTGTAGGGGTTATTCTATCAACCTCGGCCATATTGATGCCGTTGTTGGCATTTGGAGTGCCCAATACACTTGTAAAGTATTACAGCGGATTTAAGCAGGATCAGAACTTGCAAGGATTCCTGGGGATGATGTTATTGTTGCCAATGGCCATGATTCTTCCGATAGCCATGCTGAGTTTTGCCGCCAACCAGGCCATAGGCGCTTTCCTGTCCCGGGAGAATCCCATTGTAGAAGGTTATGTCTGGCATATTTTCCTGATCGGGATGGCCATGGCTTATTTTGAAGTATTTTACGCCTGGTCCAGGGTGCATATGCGAACGGTGACCGGCAATTTCATGAAAGAGGTTTTTGTCAGGGCAGGGGTGAGCGTAATGCTTTTCCTGGTTTACCTGGACCTTATTAGTGTACCCCTGTTCCTGGATCTTCTCGTCGCTCTTTACTTAGTACGGACTTTGATCATGAAATGGTACGCGTACCGCTTAAAACGGCCTTCCTTAAGGTTCCTTTGGCCTAAGAATAGCAGGCCTATCCTTACCTACAGTTTGCTGATCATCCTTGGGGGATCTGCCGCCGTCATCCTCTTAGAACTGGACCGTTTTATGATCAACCAGTTTATACCGATAGAAAATGTGGCCTATTACAGCGTGGCCGTATTTATTGCAACAGTAGTTGCTGTACCTACCAGGGCCATGCACCAGGTTACCTACCCCTTAACCGCAGAACTGCTGAATAAAAAGGACACTGCCGGCCTTAAAGAGTTGTACCATAAAAGCTCGGTTACATTGCTGGTCGTTTCAGGGCTGTTATTTTTACTGATCATATTAAATGTACAAGACCTGTACCTGTTGTTGCCAGAAACATACCGGGGCGGTTTTATGGTAGTATTTCTCGTAGGCCTTGCCAAGGTTTACGACGCTTTGTTAGGGAATAATAATTCTATACTGTACAATTCAGAATACTACCGGGCTGTACTGGTCATGGGTGTATTCCTGGCTTTACTGACAATTCTCCTTAATCTCTGGTTTATTCCTGTTCTTGGGATCAATGGGGCTGCCTTGGCCACTTTCCTGGCAATCAGCATCTATAACACGGTGAAAATGTGGTATGTCAAGGTGAAATTCGGGATTCATCCACTGGGTGGAGATACTTATAAAATTTTAGTGATGATCACCGCCTTAGGCCTATTGCTATACTGGGTACCACTGAATTTTCACCCGATTCTGAACATGCTTCTGAAAAGCACAGTACTGGTAAGTTTTTATTTATGGCTGATTTTCCGCTTCCAATTGTCCCCTGAAATTATAGAGGGCCTAAGGTGGTTGTACCGCTTAGGGAAAAAATCTTAAAAAAACCCCGCAGGGATAAATCCACTACGGGGTAAACAACTAACCAACCTAAAATTTTATTGTCTCGGGGCGCGGGAACTACGGCTCCTGGTATTTGCCTGGCTTCTGCTCTGGCTGCTCCTCGAAGAGACTTTTGCAGGAGATTTTCTGCTGCTACTCTTGCTATAAGAACTTCTGGAGGGCCGTTGTGGAGACCTGCTTACCGTCCTTTCGGTCCGGCTTACACTCTTAATTTTACGACCGTTATCTGCAGTAGACCTCCTTGTCACTGTCTTCTGGGAAGAAGTTCTCGCTGGGGCTGAAGAACGTTGCCTGGTCACCCCGGACTTTCGCGCGGCCGGTTTTACGGACCTCGATTGTGGTTTGGCGATACTTCTCCTATCAGCAGTTCTTCCTTGAACCTTTGAAGATCTTTCTGTTCCTGAAGATCTTCTTACCCGCGAATTCTGATCATTAGACTTACGGGCTACCCCGGAAGACCTGCTTACATCAGAAGACTTTCTCACCCTATCACTTGACCTGGGGGAAACTCCAGAGGACCTCCTTGCGTCGGAAGACTTTCGTACCCTGGAATTCTGGTCACTTGACCTGGGGGAAACTCCAGAGGACCTCCTTGCATCGGAAGACTTTCTAACCCTGGAATTCTGGTCAACGGATCTTGAAGAAACTCCGGTAGATCTTCTTGTGTTTCGGTTATCACGAGTTGCCACTTTACTCCTTCTGTCGTCATTATAACGTTCCCTGTTGTAACTCCTGTTATCACGTACACTTACGCGCCTGTCATTACGGTATACGCTTTCCCTTTGGCGGTGTGGCTTATACCTGTACTGCTGGCCGATCCTGGCATAAGAATGCCTCCTGTTCTGCTGGTAAGGCCTGTAGTAGGTATAACGGATGGGTTCGTAAAATCTCCTGTAAGGCCTGTTATAGACCAGGCAGAAGCCTACCGCAGGTCGGGCAAAATATCCATGCCAAGGCCTGTATACATAATGCCTGTTGTAGATGTTTATAAAACCGGAGGTGTGGCTGTAAAATCCACGGTTATTGTAATAAACGTTCAATCCACCTATTCTACGTACACGTCCGTTATTATAACGGATGTTTACGTCTCCGATCCTGCTTACACGTCCGTAATAATCATAATAGATTGGGACGTTCTCTACCTGGATCACGGCTCCGTAATCGTCGTACTGTACAAACGGATCGTAGTTATACCCGGAGTTGAAGGTTACCTGGGTGCGTCCAAAATTAACATTGGCACCAAAGTTCACCCTGTCGTCAATAAAAAAATCGAACTCTCCATCGGGATAGACAGAAAATGTAATTCCATTTTCAACAAAGATAAAAGAGTTGTCATATCGGAAAGCCCTGTCTAAAGCCATTCCGTCTTTCGTAGGATTCGCCTTGGAGCCAAAGGTTCCCATGACGATCACTGTCAGGATAAGGATTACATTTTTCATACGATCTGGTATTAGGTTCTAAGATGCAATTATTTACATCCGACCATGTAATACCAAACAGCGTGCCAAAAAATTAATATCACTGATTTACAGGGTGTTACGATAATTTAGCTATACCGATAATGTTTGAAAATCTTAGCGGAGCTTTTCTTTCAGGTACTTGGCGGTAACTGAATCCGTATTCTTTGCTACTTCTTCAGGGGTGCCTGCAGCCACCAGCTTACCTCCTTTGTTTCCACCTTCCGGTCCAAGGTCTATCAGGTAGTCTGCGCATTTGATCAATTCGATGTTGTGTTCTATAACCACAATAGAATGGCCTTTGCCGATGAGGGCATCAAAGGACTTAAGCAGTTTTTTAATATCGTGAAAATGCAGGCCCGTGGTAGGCTCGTCAAAAATAAAGAGCGATTTTTCCCGGGTTCCCCCCTTAACCAGGAAAGAAGCGAGTTTAATTCTTTGTGCTTCGCCACCGGAGAGGGTTGATGAAGATTGACCGAGGGTAACATAACCTAATCCGACATCCTGCAAAGGTTTTAACTTGTTGATAATTTTCTTCTCTTCATGTTTCCCGAAGAAATCGATAGCGTCATCAATGGTCATATTCAGGACATCATCAATATTGGCATCGTGGAACTTAACTTCCAGCACCTCTTTTTTGAAACGCTTTCCATGGCAGGCATCACATTCCAGGTGAACATCAGCCATAAACTGCATTTCTACAGTGATCTCGCCTTCACCTTTACATTTTTCACATCGACCTCCGTCCACATTAAAGGAAAAATGCTTAGTCTGGTATCCCCTGATCTTGCTGAGTTGTTGTGAAGCATAGAGCGATCGGATATCGTCATAAGCCTTAATATAGGTCACAGGGTTAGAGCGCGAAGATCGGCCGATGGGATTCTGGTCTACGAACTCTACGTTTTTCAGCGTACCGAAATTTCCACTGGCATCGGTGTATTGCCCGGCCTTTTCGCCGTAGCCACCAATTTCTTTCAGTACGATAGGGTAAAGGAGTCTCTTAACCAAGGTGCTTTTCCCGCTCCCGGAAACTCCGGTTACAACCGTAAGCACGTTTAATGGAAAAGTCACATCTATGTTTTTCAGGTTGTGTTCCCTTGCGCCCCTGATCTCAATCTTATTCTTAAAACTCCTTCTCTTCTCAGGAACCGCTATTTCTAATGTACCATTGAGGTATCCGGCTGTGAGTGATTCCGATTCCAGCACTTCGTCCAGGGTACCATGGGCGACCACTTCGCCTCCATGAGTTCCTGCATAAGGTCCGATGTCGATCACTTCATCTGCAGCCTTCATGATGTCTTCATCGTGCTCTACTACGATAACCGTGTTGCCAAGATCCCTTAAAGAGATGAGCACTTCTATCAGGTTCTCAGTATCCTTGGGATGTAAGCCGATACTGGGTTCGTCCAGGATGTACATAGATCCGACCAGGCTACTTCCCAGGGAGGTAGCCAGGTTGATCCGCTGGCTTTCACCCCCGGAAAGGCTGTTAGACTTCCGGTTCAGGGTGAGGTAACTGAGCCCAACTTTACTGAGAAAACCCAGGCGTGTATTGATCTCCTTCAACAGGCGGTTCGCGATCTTTTGATCATGTTCTTCTAGCTGTAAGTCTTTAAAGAAACCCGATAATTCATCGATGGGCAGACTTACCAGCTCAGAGATGGCTTTCCCTGCTACTTTTACATAGCCTGCTTCTTTCCTTAATCTTTTGCCCTGGCAAACACTGCATTTGGTTTTTCCACGGTAACGGGACAGCATAACCCGGTTCTGTATTTTATAACTCTTTTCCTCCAGCTTGCTGAAGAAAGCATCGAGGCCGGTGAAATACGAGTTTCCATTCCAAACCAATGCTCTTTGTTCTTCGGTGAGTTCAAACCAGGGTTTGTGAATGGGGAAATCAAATTTATAGGCATTGTTGACCAGCTGATCACGGTACCAGGACATACTTTCACCTCTCCAGGGGAAAATAGCATTTTCGTAAACCGATAAGGCTGTATTGGGGATGACCAGGTCTTCATCAATGCCGATTACATCCCCGTACCCCTCGCATTTGGGGCATGCCCCGTAAGGATTATTAAAGCTGAATAAATGAACATTGGGCTCCAGGAACTGCAATCCGTCTAGTTCAAACTTATTGCTGAAACTGGCCTGTTCCTCACTATCCAGCCTTCTGACGATGCATTCACCTTTTCCCTCGAAGAATGCGGTGTCTACAGCATTGGCCAGCCGGTTATAAAAATCTTCGTCTTCTTTGGTAATGATCCGGTCCACAACCAGGAAAAATTTGCGTCCCAGGTCTTCCGGAACCTCTTCTATCCGGATCACCTCGTTATTGTAAAGTATCCTGGCGTATCCTTGCTTGGACAAGAACTGAACGGACTTAAGTACTTCTCTGTCCTGGGATATCTCTATAGGCGCCAGCAATAAGAGTTTAGTGCCTTCTTCAAAGGAGCGAACATGGTCTACCACATCACTGACCGTATGCTTTTTAACTTCCTTACCCGAAACCGGGGAATAAGTCTTCCCTATCCTGGCATAGAGTAGCTTAAGGTAGTCGTAGATCTCTGTTGTGGTCCCAACGGTAGAGCGGGGGTTTGTGGCATTAACTTTTTGCTCTATGGCGATGGCCGGAGCGATACCCTTTATATAGTCTACCTTAGGCTTATCCAGTTTACCCAGGAATTGCCTGGCGTAAGAGGATAAGCTTTCTACATACCTGCGCTGACCTTCTGCGTACAAGGTGTCAAAGGCCAGGCTCGATTTCCCGGATCCGGATAGCCCGGTAATTACCACGAGCCTGTTCCTCGGGATCACCACATCTATATTCTTTAGATTGTGGAGTTTGGCCCCTTTGATTATAATATTGTGTTTTGGGTTAACTTCAGTAATATCGGGCATAGGAGTCGTTAAAGTTGCAAAGATACGATAGAAACAATTCAATAGCCAGAGCTGATCCGATAAGGCGAAAAAAGGACGCAATCAGGGCCGCTTATTTTGGTGGCGCAAAATTTTGTTTATATTTGGAGCAGCAAACCACAAGAATAACCGCCTATACGCGCAACTTTACTTTTTTTGATTTAATACTAAATAACCTACGTCCCGTAACCTCATACCGGGACCGGTATTTTAACCAAAATAAGTAAGCCGTATGGAAGTACAGATCGATGATTCGATATTAGTAAGGGACTACATTCAAGGAGACGAAAAAGCACTGGAGCTCCTATTAAAAAAACATAATCAACGTATTGTAAGCTTTATCTACTCCAAGGTCAGGGATCGTGACATTGCGGAAGATATATTCCAGGACACCTTTATCAAGGTCATTAGAACCCTTAAAAAAGGATCTTATAGCGAAGAGGGTAAATTTTTACCCTGGGTAATGCGCATTGCGCACAACCTGATCATAGACCATTTCCGAAGAAACAAAAAAATGCCCAAATACCAGGGCAATAAAGAGTTCGATATTTTTTCCATCCTCAGTGACGGGGAGCTCAATGTAGAGCGCAGGCTGATCAAGGACCAGATAGAGTCAGACCTCACTATTTTAGTGGAGCAATTACCTGAAGATCAGAAAGAAGTGCTTACTATGCGCATCTACAAGGACATGAGTTTTAAGGAAATCGCCGATATTACTGGGGTTAGCATCAATACCGCTTTGGGCAGAATGCGTTATGCCCTCATCAATATCCGAAAGATGGTAGAGAAGAATAATATAGTTTTAACGAATTAATTGGTAGTAGAACGATAAAAACCACGTTTCATATACGCTAGTGCGTTATCCTATTGTATAACAAAACTATCATATGAAACACTGCTACCCCCATCCCGTTCCAGCTTGTAGATTAGTTAAGGCCCGCCCGGAAACCATCAACTTCCTGCTGTCCTATTCCCGCTCACTACATGTAAGCAAACACAGGGAACTGGTTTTTACAAGCCACAAGAACTAATACTCCTTATACCTTATATATATAAAGCCCTCTCTTTGAGGGCTTTTTTATTTTCCCTCCCCGGGGGTATTAGCTTTGCCGCTCTTTTATAATAGAGCTCAAAGGGTGCTGCCAACTCCGAAATTTTCCTTTTAGTATACCCACAAATGATAATATCGCCTGTTTACATCAAAAAATCGTTGTTTGACAACATACTTTTTTCGCCGGGGGGGCAATATGGTACTTTTAAACTGTGATTAAGACAAAGAGTCACGGCAGCATTAAAAAAGCGACCATCAACCTTTATTAATATCCCAGGTTTCTGACCTCGAAAAAACAACGACACATGGCAAAAGTAATTGATGATTCAGTATTAGTAAGAGATTACATCAGCGGAGATGAACATGCGCTGGAAATACTGATCCGCAGACACAACCAGAGAATCACCAGTTTTATCTATTCTAAAGTCATGGATCGTGACATTGCAGAAGATATCTTCCAGGATACCTTTATCAAGGTGATCAATACGCTTAAGAAAGGTAATTACAGTGAAGAAGGTAAATTCCTTCCATGGGTCATGAGGATTGCCCACAACCTGATCATCGACTTTTTCAGGAAGAACAAGCGGATGCCAAAATTTGAGGGTAGTGACGACTTTAATATTTTCTCTGTGATCGGGGATGAGGATCTCAATGCAGAAGGCATGATTATTAAGGAGCAGGTAGACAGTGACCTGGAATTATTAATCGATGAACTGCCCGAGGATCAGAAAGAGGTACTGGTGATGCGAATTTACAGGGACATGAGTTTTAAAGAGATCTCTGAGAACACAGGAGTGAGTATCAATACAGCACTGGGACGTATGCGATATGCTCTGATTAACCTAAGAAAGATCATTCAAAAACACAATATCGTACTGACCGATATGTAATCGCTAAAATCTCTGAGCAATATTTCCATAATGGTTGCGTTATTAAGTCGTAACTATACTATAAGCACATGGAAAAAATTTACTCCGAGGAAAAAAATCTTTGCAGGCTGTCAAAGGCCCGCCCAGAGACCATACGTTTTTTACTGGATTATTCCAGGTCGTTAAAGATCCTAGCTTATCAGGGTTTTAAATTCGAGGCCAATATCAACTAGAAAATTTCAGAGACCCGTTAAAAGCGGGTCTTTTTCTTTTTATTATACGCATCAATCACTTTACGTCTCCCTATCGTTTTGGTGATCGGGTCTTTATCCAGGTCCCATCCCCGTGCCTGGCAAAATTCCCGACCATACCAGATGATCTGCAAATGCAATTCGTTCCACAAGGCTTCCGGAAATAGTCTTTTGGCATCCTTCTCTGTCTGTACTACGTTCTTTCCATTAGAAAATCCCCATCGATACATCAACCTGTGAATATGGGTGTCTACGGGGAAGGCAGGTATCCCGAAGGCCTGGGCAACGACCACGCTGGCTGTTTTATGACCTACACCGGGAAGGGTCTCTAATAATTCTAATTTCCTGGGGACTTTTCCCTCAAACTTTTCGATCAGGATTTCTGATAGCCTGTGTATTGCTTTTGCTTTAGTGGGTGAGAGTCCAACCGGCCTGATGATTTCTCGGATCTCGTCAACTTCCAGTTGTACCATTTTATAAGGGTTGTCTGCCCTTTGGAACAACAGGGGAGTAACCTGGTTTACCCGTACATCAGTACTCTGGGCGGACAATAGTACTGCTATTAATAGGGTGTAAGGATCTTTGTGATCCAGGGGAACCGGGATCTCCGGATAAATTTCCTGTAGGGTCTCTATTACAAAGGCAACTTTTTCAGACTTGGTCATTTTCGTATTTTTAGGGCTGAATTGCAAAAACGCGAAGTTAAAAAGAAACTATGAAAAGACTAGAAGTAGGGGACAAGGTCCCGGATTTTACCTCCAGAGACCAGGATGGCAAGCCGGTAAAACTTTCAGATTACAAAGGCCAAAAACTCATCGTATTTTTTTACCCGAGGGCAAATACCCCGGGCTGTACAGCAGAGGCTTGTGATCTTAGGGATCATTACCAGGAGTTTAAAGACCGGGGCTACGCCCTTCTTGGGGTAAGTGAAGACACAGAAAAGAAGCAATCTAATTTTAAAGAAAAGTACGAGCTGCCATTTCCATTGCTCGCCGATACGGATCATACCGTTCTTGAAACCTTCGGAGTCTGGGGTGAAAAGAAATTTATGGGTAAGGTATATGACGGAATTCACCGGACCACTTTTGTGATCGATGAAGAAGGGGTTGTAGAACGAGTGATTGATAAAGTGAAGACCAAGGCGCATGCCGCCCAGTTGCTGAACAAATAAAAAAAGCCTCGCATTTGCGAGGCTTTTCTATTTTGTGTTTCAGACTTTTTCTTTTCTTGGAGCAAGTTCTCTTGTAAACAGTTTCTTGGATTTAATGATCTCTGCAATACCTTCGGGTAACATTTCTTCCCATCCATCCTGGCCACTGATAATCTTTTTAAGGACATCCCTGGAAAAGATATGCATGATCTCAGGATCATAGTCGATGATATCCATCACCTTCCCATTGTATTTAAAGAACTTGTATAACTCCTTCATCCTGGGGTGTACCTTGATGTTATTGCTGGTCATGATCTGCCCGGTATCCGGGTTTTTCATGGGATAGAGGTATACCTTGAGATCCTTAAAGAATAACTTGCCGAAAGCTTCCAGGATTCCACCACTTAAGTGCCTGTAATACTTTTCATCAAAGATGTCTATCAGGTTATTGACACCCATGGTCAGACCGATCCTTGATTTGGTGTAGTTGCTGAAATATTCTACCAGTTTATAATACTCCTGGAATTTGGAGATCATTACACTATGACCCAGCGAACAGAGTAATTCTGCCCGGTCCATAAAATCACGTTCGTCTATTTCACCCGATGCCTTCAGGTTGGACAAGGTGATCTCGAAAATAACGATAGAATTTTCTTCTTCCACGGTCTGCTCCCGGATAAAAATATCGTAGGACTTCTGGAACATGTCCAAATTTACCTTGGTCACAGGTCGGAATGAACCGCGCAGTGCAAGAATGTTCTTTTTATACAAGACTGCTGCCGGTAAAAGGTTATTACCGTCGGGCCCGAACATTACGGCATCCGTCATGTCGTTCCTGATCAGCTGAAGGCTCATCAGGCGGTTATCCACGCCTTGAAAGCTAGGCCCGGAAAAGTTAACCATATCTATTTCCAAGGTATCCTTGTCTATATGGTCATATAAGTATTTAAGCAGTTTGCGGGGTTTGTGATACTTGTAGAATGCCCCGTATATCAGGTTGACTCCTACAATACCCAAGGTTTCTTGCTGTAACCTTGCTTCATTCTGCTTAAAGCGAATGTGCAGGATAATCTCGTCAAATTCTTTTTGTTTCGGATCTAGTTGAAAACGGATACCTACCCAACCATGGCCTTTATATCGCTTGGAAAAGTCTATGGTGGCAACAGTATTGGCATAGGTGAAAAAAAGCCTGTCCGGGTGCTCGTCCCGGCTGATACGCTCTTCCATCAGTTGCATTTCATGAGACAACATGTGCTTTAAACGCTCCTGGGTGACGTACCTGCCGTCTTTCTCCACACCATAGATGGCATCACTGAATGCTTTATCATAAGCACTCATGGCTTTGGCGATGGTCCCGGAGGCGCCACCGGACCTGAAAAAATGCCTGGCTGTTTCCTGGCCCGCACCAATCTCGGCGAAGGTGCCATAGATATCGGGGTTCAGGTTGATTCTCAGCGTCTTCGCCTTTATAGAGGGAATGTTTTCGAACGCGTCATCTTTCTTAAGGACAGATGCCATTATATATACTGGTTTACGGTAAACAAAGTTAAAAAGAATCGCCTATCTAGATAAATAAATTAGCTGTAATTTTGGAATAAATAGACAAGGGGTTGAAAATAACATTTTTGGGCACAGGAACATCACAGGGGATCCCGGTTATAGGGAGTAACCACCCGGTATGTCTTAGTGATGATCCTAAAGATAAAAGATTAAGAGTATCTGTACTCGTGTGCTGGGATCAGCAAACCTACGTAATCGACTGCGGTCCGGACTTCCGGCAGCAATTATTGCGAAACCCGGTAAACCGTTTAGACGGTATACTTTTTACACATGAGCACGCAGACCACACCGCCGGTATCGATGATATCCGGCCCTTTTTTTTCAGGCAGGGCGATATCCCAATTTATGCCCATAGGCGGGTCATAGCTTCACTGCAGAAACGCTTTGACTACATCTTTGTCGATGGTGACCGATACCCCGGTGCCCCGGCTGTCAAGGTGAACGAGGTAAAACCGGACGAACAATTTTTTCTTGGCGATACCCGGGTGGTGCCTATACAGGCTTACCATAACAGGCTGCAGGTATTCGGCTACCGGATAAAAGACTTTGTCTACCTGACCGATGTCAAAACAATTGAAGATAAAGAGATAGATAAAATAAAAGGATGTAAAGTGTTGGCAGTAAACGCGTTAAGAGAAGAGGCGCACCATTCTCACTTCAACCTCGAGGAGGCGCTGGACTTTATTAAAAAGGTGGAGCCTGAACGGGCTTACTTAACGCATATCAGTCATCATATGGGTTTTCATGAAGCGGTGGAAAAAAAGCTCCCGCCAAACGTGCACCTGGCCTACGATAACTTAACTCTAGACCTTTAAATTATCAATTTTTAAACCATATTGAATATTTACCGATCCTTATGAAACAGAGAATATTTTTGTACTTATTTATTTTTGCTTCCTTGATTGCCCTGTATTTCTATGCAAGTGGCAGCAACCAACTGGGCAGTGTCCGGGAGCGGGTAGATTTCCTGGAAGAGGAAACAGAATCTCTTAAGGACAGTTTAAAATCCACTAAACTGCAGGTGTTGGATATGCAGTATTTCTCCCTGGAGAACAATGATGACGCCCTGGCGTATTACGACGACCTGGACCTGGATAATCCCTCACGCTATATTGCCGATAAATTACTGGAAACCAATGAACAAAAGGGTGATAACCCCTTAATTCCATATGAGGGGATGGAAAGTGATTTTAAGATCAATAAGATTAAGATACTGAATCACAAATGGATCATTGCCGATTTTTCAGATGGTAAATTCTGGGGTGAAATCCTGATCCGATACGAACTCAAGGACGATATGGGTGTCGATTTCACATTAATCGACCATCTGCTTTATAGCCAGAGCGGTTACTAGGCATGGAAGAGAAAACCTGGCATTCTGGCAAATAGGCTATGTGCTTTTTGTATGTTCGTCCAGCCATTTGCTGAACGATTTAAAGTTGGCCGGGGACACTCCGTGCCCTACAGGGAATTCTTCATAGGTGTGAGTTATCCCCATTGAATCCAGTAATTCTGAAGATTTTTGCGCCCATTCCGGAGGAATAACCATGTCCATCTGCCCATGACTTACATATAAGTTCAGCTGCGAATGATCTTTCTGTTCATAGCCTTCTGCCAGTACAGATTCATCGATATACCCACTTAAGGCCACTACATTGCGAATCTTTTCCGGGTAAGACAGGGCAACAGCATAAGAGAGGACAGTGCCCTGGCTGAACCCTAACAGGTTCACATTGTTTTCATCGAGATGATAAGTTTCACATGCCTCTTCCATAAACCTGACGATCAGTTCTCTTGAAGCTTTTGCCTGTTCATGGTCACTCCACTTGCCTTTAGTCGCTTCAAAGTTAATTGCGTACCAGGCATAACCAAAGGGCTGCAAGGTGTGGGGAGCCCGGGCTGCAATAACGCAATACGATTCTGGCAGTTCCTCCGCGAAAGAGAACAGGTCCTCTTCGTTGCTGCCGTAACCGTGAAACAGGAACAGTACAGGGGCTTTGCCTTCCGTGATGTTTGAAGGCCTTATCAGGTGTTCTAAAGAGAGTTGTGCAGTTGTCATATCAAGGAATAAATTTGAACCATTTTTGAAAATATTTCCCGACTAAAGGGACTAACTGTTCCCGGTAGCCTAAGGCTCCTATAAAACCGTAAAACCAAAGGGTGATATAGGCGATATACAGTCCATACCAGGCATATTGATTAAACCATACGCTGAGAAACAGGGAGAAGCCCAGGAACCCCACGTGAAGGCCAAAGGCCTGTCGTGTATGAAAACGAGCAAATTCATGACGAGGCTCACTGTTCATACTCATCGCGATGAGCGAACCTACAATAGTGAAATACGCGACTATGGCTGTAGTTCTTCCCGGTTTTCTATCTTTCATGCTACTTTTTCTTCAGTTCAAACTTGCCCTGGGCGATTACACCATAGACATACCCCTTCATCTTTTCCCCTAAGAACATACTGTTTTTTGATGCAGACAAAATATGCTCCTCATCAAAAGTATATTCCTTGTCAGGATCAAATAATGTCAGTTTAGCTTCTTCCCCTTCTTCAATCCTTACCGTATTAAGGCCATAGCGACCCCTACCTTTGGTCAGAAGTTCAATGGTAGTCTCCAGGCTAAATAACCTTTGGAGGGCGCCAAAGGCAGATTCTAAGCCGATGGTACCGTAGCCGGCCTGCTCAAATTCTACTTGTTTCTCTTCGATATTCATCGGGGAATGGTCTGTGGTTACAAAATCTATAGTGCCCTTTTCTACGGCTCTGACCAATGCTTTGGCGTCGGCAGCTGTTCTTAGTGGGGGGCGGGTCTTGTATTCACTATCAAATTCCTGAAGTTTCTCGTCTGTGAGTAACAGGTTGTGGATCGGCACGCTACAGCTTACATCCAGGCCCTTCTTCTTAGCCTCTTGTATAAGTGATACAGCCTGGGGAGTTGAAAGGGTAGGGAGGTGTAATTTACCCCCGGTATACTCAAGGATGTAAAGGTCCCTCGCCACCTGAAGCGCTTCAGCCAGGGCCGGAATCCCTTTTAGACCGAGGCTGGTCGCCATTTTTCCTTCATTCACAATGCCTTTTCCGGCAATTTGATTATCCAGTGGGAAAGAATGTACTAAACCTCCAAAATTACGGGCATATAGTAAGGCTATTTTTAGCAGGTTACTATTGCTGATCGCTCGTTTGTGGTCATAGAATCCGACGGCGCCGGCATTTTTCATGTCAAACAATTCTGCCAGGTCTGTTCCTTCGGCTTTTACCGTGAGTGTACCCAAGGGATGTAAGGCCGTAGCACGTCCTCTTGCCTGGTTCCTGAGAAATACGATATCGGAGCTGCTGTCCGGGACCGGCATGGTGTCCGGATTCAGTACGATGTCAGTGAAACCACTTTTCCCGGCTGTCTTCAGCCCATTGGCTATTGTCTCCCGTTCTTCGTACCCGGGTTCGCCAAAACTGACACTGCTGTCAAACCAGCCCGCGGATACATGCAGGTTCTTATACTCTATTAGTTTGACGGAATTTTCTGTTTCAATATTCGCAGCGATCTGCACAATTTTCCCATTCCTGATCAGGATGTCCCGCTTTTTAAGATGTAGCTGGGCATTTGAGGGCGCGATGATCTTCGCGGATTTCAGAAGTAGATTCATGGAATGAATTTTTGGATGAGAATCTCAGCGAGTAAAAACAGCAATGCTAAAATAACAAACCATTTCCAAAGCTCGGTTACCTGCCTTGCTTTTTCAAGAGAAACAAAATAGCTGCGAATACTATCGGGTATATGATGATTACCAAGGACGGCAAGATCAAGGAAATCTCGCGAATTTTCAGATCGCTGGTAATTAAAACTCAGTGCGTCGATAAGACTGTCACGGCTCAGGACCTGGTAGGTACCCGCATGCTCGGGGTAATCATTAAAAAATAGCCTGGTCTGTTTGGCAAAAGACTGTTGTAAGGGGATAAATTCTTCCTTTTCCCGGCTCAGCTTTACAATCTGGTCTTTAGACATCGAAATCGGGACATCTACCTCTGCCGGTTTCCCAATAGTGTAGTATAATTCGGGCGCTGCCAGGCTTCTTTTTCCCATCGCGTAGAAGACCGGTACGATTAGTGGAGACCGTTGAAAATTGGAGTTATCAAGGTCTAGTGGGGCGGTGAACAGGTATGCCCTCTCTCCCCCAATCAGGAACGGCTGCCTTCCCTGAAGCCCTAAGACTTCCGGCTGGCTTGTCCTGACCTGATAAAACACGTCCACTTCTGGGAACTGGAAATTACTGATCTCCCGTTCAAATAAATTAAGAAGTAAGGGATGCTGAAACCGGATGGTGGTAATTTCACGGTCATCGGTAATTTTATCCTGGATCCGGGTATTGAGTAACTGTTGAAGAAAGGGGTTAAAATCCTCTATATCCATGTCTATTGAAGGTATGATTACCACACTGCCGCCACTATCGTGGAAAGAGGAAATACTGTTGCCCAGGGATCTGCCTATTTCAGGTAATTGATTCAATACCACCAGGTCCTGGTCCGGGATATCGCTAAAATTTAATTGCCGGGAAGAACTGATGGTCAATTCAAATTCATCGTCGGTAAAGATGCGGGAGAGGTAATCTGCAGCCTGATCCCCGATCACCAGTACCTTGATACGCCTGTTGTCGTCAATGGTGAAAAAAACATCATTGTCAAAGAGCAGGTTGGGATCATCAATGACAATTCTGCCATTGATCGCTTTTCCAGGAGTAAGACTAAAAGGGACACTGGCACTGCCAGTGTTGTTAAAAGCTGCAGCTGTTTTAGCAATCAAGGTGTCCCCGTTAAATAAGGATACAGGGATGCTTTCTATAGGATCAGCACTGCTCAAAATTGCCGTCAGTTGCGGACTTCCAGGGATGGATGCATCCAGGTACACGGAATCCACAGAAATGTTCTTATTGGCAGAGCTCCGGACAGGAAGCAGGTGCAGCTTGATCTCATCTGTTGGTAAAGGTCCGGCGGACATCTTTTCCTGGAAATCAGAAATAATAAGGAGGTTCTTCTCGGCGCCTTTTTCACGGTATAATGACCGTGCCTTAAGTAGCACTTGGGGCAAGCTCAACTGGTCCTGGGTATAATCAAGACCCAGCAGCCTGTTGTTCAGGTCTTTTGGGCTCGCTTCCCGGTAAAATTCGGAATTAGTGAAAACGGTAACCTCCATCTCTTTAGGGATAGAAGCCAATAATTCCTGCACCGCAGTTTCTAGTAAGCTACCGTTGTCTTCCGTAGACTGCATACTGAACGAATTATCGAGGTACACTACTGTTTCTTTTGCCTTAGTAGCTTCAGGATTCGATAAAAAGGGCCCGCTGAAAGCCAGGACCAGACACGCCAGCAATAGCAAACGTGAGGCTAATAAAAGATATCTCTTCAGGGATTTGCTCCGTCTGGATTCTGTGACGACCTCCCTGAGGAAGCGCACATTTGTGAATGGAGTTTTTCTGAATTTACGGAGTTGAAACAGGTGGACAATTATGGGAATCAACAGCAGTAATAAAGCCCAAAGAAGTACCGGATGTGTAAAGCTCATTCCCAATTTTGATTTGACAAATATAGGAATTTTGACACAGGAGAAACAGCATGGAATAAAGAGTTGAAGCTTATCACTGAGGATCAGCAGAAAAAGAAATAGTCACGCATGGATTCTTGTTGCAATCCGGACAAGAAAGATCGGATCTCGGATTGCGCTTTGCTATTGGCAACAGTTATGATGCTCTGGGGGTTTCCGAGTTCTCTTAAATATTTGTAGTGTTTCAGGGGGATCCCGTAGATACATTTACCGATCTTTTTTGGGTTGTCACATAACCAGTAAAAAGGAATCCCTCGTTTTTTTAACAGCCTTGCCACTTTCTTTCCTTTTTGCCCAGCACCCCACACTGCCAGTGGACGTGCCTGTTGATGGTCTAGTTCCAGGAAATAATGTGTCTTTATCTCCAGAAAGTAATTCATGGCGTATTTAGGGTCTGTTCTAGAAGTTCGGGTGTCGTAGTCTCTCCAGTGGTGCAAGACCATATCGCAGGGGATACATATCAGTTTTTCCCGGTAGAACCTGAAGGTAAGGTCGTAGTCTTCCGGGTAACGATCCTCTGTAAATGCACCACAGGCATCCAGGTCTTGTCGGAAAACCATCCAACAGGGGGAGGGAATGGCGCATTCCTTGTAAATCTCCTCGAAATTTGATCCGGAGGCAGTTAATCGGTTCAGCCATTTCTCATACTTGTGGTAACCGTTGCTGATCCCCCGGGAAGAAAAATACCGAACCAGTCCCGTGGCCAGGTGTCCTGGACCTTTGGCGCTCAACATGCCATGCATGTAAAGTAATTTGCTTGCCGGCATGAGATCATCCGAATCCATGCGGGTAATTAATGATCCTTCAGATTTACTATAGGCTGTCCTGAGGGCGTGTATTATTCCTTCCCCCCGGTTTTGCAAAAGTTGTATACGCTCATCTTTCTCCGCATAGCTTGCAACTATGGCCGCAGAGGCATCACAAGAATGATCATCAACCGCGAGTAATTCCCATTCCTGGTATTCCTGGGCTACTACAGAGTCCAGGCATGCAGGAAGAAACGCTGCCGTATCCTTGAAAGGCATCAATATGGATACTAGGGCAGGATATGGCATGTATTATTATTCTTGAGAGAGTGCTTTTTTAATGGCCGATTTGGCTAAGGGAGCCATGATCTGGTATCCCGCTCGCGTCGGGTGAACTCCGTCTGTCGCCAGCGTTTTATCCATACCATTCGCACTGTTGGCCAGTGCCCGGAAATAATCCAGGTAGATAAAGTTATTTTCCCTGGCATATTCTGAAATCATGGTATTCAATGCAGGAATCTTTTCATTGGGCTTCATGCCTTTTTTCCAGGGGTATTCTTCTGCAGGCAGCACCGAAGAAAGAACGACTGCGATGTTGTTTGCGCGTGCAAGTTCGGCCATGGAGGCAATATTGTCCATGATCATTTTCAGGGAGGATGGGCCCGTATTACCTGCAATATCATTGGTACCTGCCAGGATGACGACCACCTTGGGTTGGAGGTCGATCACATCTTGCCTGAAGCGAACGAGCATCTGGGGAGTGGTCTGCCCCCCGATCCCGCGGTTAATATAGGGGTTGTTCTCAAAAAATTCCGGCATAGCGTGCAGCCATCCAATAGTGATGGAATTGCCCATAAAGACCACCCTGTTCTCGTAATCTTTTGCCGCCTCTAAATCCATATTGGCCTCCCTGAAGTGGTCCAGTTGTGCCCAATCCTGTGCCTGCATAGTTTCCATGGTTGATAAACTACAAATAAGAATCGCTATCAGGAGATATAACTTCATCCGTTGAATATTTAGTAGTACTAAAGATAGTCAGATTATGGTTATTCATAGTTCCTATAAAGATTCTTATTCAAATAACCGCAGTTCCTCAGCGGTTAAAGGAAGTGCTTCATTCAATTTCTTAACCGTTGGTTTCCTGGAATACATATAGAGAATCAAAAAAGCTGCGATAGCTAGATGAAGAATAAAACCATCGTACAAGTAAGCGAGCAGGGCTAACAGTGCCGGAATCTCCAGACATGTATACTGCAGGTAGGAGGCCGACTGAAATCGGGTTAGTTTTTGGGATAAGGGGTGATGAGATTTGATAGTTGACAAGAGTTTCCGGTATACCCACTGACTGCCAAAGTATCCCGCCAATCCCAATACCGGGATAAGGTATATGGCCGGGCTGTTGCCGGCCATGGCATCCAGTCTCAAGTTATCCTGTATAAAATAAGTAAGAACGGCAAAGGCGAACATTCCGATCACGAGGATAAGATGAACCACTTTTAAGGTCTTAAAAGTTTTTCGTGGTTCTTTAAAGTGTTCGTCAGATTGCTGCATTAGTCTTCCTTAAAAAATTCTCTCCATCGAATGGTTTTCCCTGTACGAGCTGATACTTTGGCGGCCTCCAGGATCTGCATCA
Organism: Zeaxanthinibacter sp. PT1; assembly: GCF_028464225.1. GTDB lineage: Bacteria > Bacteroidota > Bacteroidia > Flavobacteriales > Flavobacteriaceae > Zeaxanthinibacter. The sequence continues at coordinate 360,957 of NZ_JAQPCN010000002.1, read as the reverse complement.
CTACGAGGTTGTTTTCCAGACTACTCAGGTCATAAGCGGGAAGTTCATATTGTTCCAACACCACCTTTGCCAGGAGGGAAAATGGGTCATCTATTCCTTCCGGGAGTGGAACCGCCGTGAGTGGTTGTTCCGGATTATCACCTTCCTGCCTGCTGATGATGGTGGAACCATCCGGGCATCGAAGTGAACCCGATGTACCGTATATTTCCATATCCTTTACAGCATGGGGCCAATTCCAGGAAGCTTGAATAATCACCTGGGTTTCCGGGTATGTCAGTACAATAGTGGCCTCATCTTCCACTTTAGGATATTTTTCCGGTTTAAATTGCTGGGTTGTACAACTTACGGAAGTTGGGGTCTTACCACCTAACAACCAGGTGCTGATATTAGCCCCATAGCAACCAAAATCTGTAAGTGCTCCTCCTCCGTTCATCACGGGATCGGTAAGCCATTCCAGGAATTCACTGTTGACACCGATTTCTATAGGACCCTGATGCCCTGTGTGGAATACAATTTTCCTTGGTGCCCCTATGGTTCCGGCACCGTTTAGTTCAGCGTAAGCTGCATGGGCGCTGGGGTACCAACTGCTTTCGTAATTGGTCAGGAGTGCAATATTGTGCTTTCTTGCCAGGCTGGCCATTTCTTTGGCGTGTTTATAATTCACTGCCAGTGGTTTTTCTACCATCACGTGGATTCCCCTAGGGGCACAGAATTTCACGGTTTCCAGGTGGTCGTATATAGTGTTAAAGGCTGTTACGGCCTGTGGGTCGGTGTTGGTAACCATTTCCTCGAGGGTATCAAAGACCAGGTCCATGCTAAAACCGTGTTGTTCTGAATATTTCTTTGCCAATTCCCTGTTGGGTTCTACGATACCCACTATAGTGATATCTCCTTTTTCTTCCCTGCCCAGTATCCAATGAACATGGGTGTGTACCAGTCCTACAACCCCTACGCGCAAAGGTTGGTTCCTATTTGCAGGAGGAGATGAGGCATCGGGATTATCACGGTTTTTAGCAAAGCTACTCACGCTTGTAAACACCAAAAGTGAAAGCAGGAGGAATATCCTCCTGCTTTTACTGCGTCCATTCCGGACAGCACTTCTGAGCATCTTTTCCATCTAATATTTAGCAGATTTACCCTGGGTACTGGTTCTATTGATGAAATTACGGATATCATCATTGGCTTTCTTAAGATCTTCTCTTCTCAGGTACATCATGTGGCCACTTCGGTACCCTTTAAATTCGAAACGGTCTCTCATCTTCCCGCTTGGGTCTACCTGCCACATAGTGTACTTGGCATTGAAGTAAGTGGTGGCACCGTCATAGTAACCGGACTGAATTAAAACATTCAGGTAAGGGTTTTGGGCCATTGCTTGCCTCAGGTTATCACGGGTGTTGTCGTCATCGTTGTTCCAAGGCCTAACGGGCCCAAACATATTGTATTTAATGTCCGTTTTAAAATTGAGCTCTTCCTGCAGGTAATAATTAATAGCAGGGGTAAAGCTGTGCAGCCAGGAGGTAAGTTCGGCCGAATAATCCGGGCGTGTACCCGCTAATTCACGGTCTATTCCCAGGTAACGGCTATCCAGTCTCCCTAGGGTATATCCACTTTTATCTCTCAAAAGGGATTTCCAGAAATAGTCGGTGGGAACATCGAGGTTAAGACTGAGAATTTCTTTCTTACTCAGTCCTGAATAAAATGCCATCTTTTCGGCGACAGCGTTGCGCTCCTCTTCAGGAATGAATCCTCCTTTGGCAAGGGCCGGGATAAGAGTGTTGATCGTATATTCTTCGGACTCCGGTAAGATATCTAACAGGTCTTGCTGTTGCAGTTCTGGCGACAGTGCTTTTTGGTACCAGGCTGCAGCTGTGAAATATGGGAGATTAAGGGCACTGCTGACAGGGCCACCCACCCGGATCACTTTGTAATCTGCCGGTGATACCATGATCACCCCGTTCAGGTACATCCATTGTTGATTCTGTAAGGCCAGGGATAATCCCATTACACGGGTCCCACCATAGCTCTCTCCTACGATATATTTAGGAGACCTCCAGCGATTGTTCCTGGTGACAAAAGTATTTAACCATTCGGCAAGGTATTCTATGTCTGCATTGATACCGAAAAATTTATCGCGATCCACTTCTTTCCCAGTTTCCGGGATGGTCCTGGAATAGCCTGTATTGGCCGGGTTAACATAGACGATGTCTGTTACGTCCAGGACGGAGAATGGATTTTCTTTAACGCCATACGGCTGCACGGGATAGCCCTCATCATCTATTTTAAGGACTCGGGGCCCGGTATAGGCCAGGTGCATCCATACACTGCCCGAACCGGGACCTCCGTTAAAAGAAATCAGCAGTGGTCGTGATGCCCGGTCAGAGACATTATCCCTGGTATAGTAGGTATAGTGCAGGGAAGCGATAGGCTCTCCTTTTTCGTCCCATACAGGTTGGGTACCTGTTTTGGCCGTATAATTAAATGAGCTTCCGTTAACAGTAACACTGTGTTTTGTAGTAACGACCGTATCAATGGGTAATTTCCTGTTCTGGGCAGTCAGCAGCCCGATAGCGAAAAACAGGACTGCCAGGGGGGTAAAATTCTTTTTTGTCATGGTATGTTTTGGATTAGTCCGCCTAAAATAATGAATTAATCCGTTTTAACCGACTCTTGTTCTGCAGGAAGGAAATAATAAAAAATGGAATGGGTCAGGGAGCGCCCCAACCTTCAAAAACTCCCAGCCCGAACAATGCAAAATCATATTTTACAGGATCCGCCGGATCCCATTTCCGGAGCTGTGCATCGAGTTCTGCAAGGGCTTTGGCGTCGTTTTGTTTTCTCTTGATTAGTCCTAAGTGCCGTGCCACGTTCCCGGTATGCACATCCAATGGGCAGGAGAGAGACGAAGCTTTTACGCTATGCCAAATTCCAAAATCTACTCCACACTGGTCCTGTCTGACCATCCATCGCAAAAACATATTCAAGCGCTTGGCAGATGATCCCTTGAGTGGATCCGATATGTGCTTGGTGGTTCTGGCTTCATGGTGTATTTCAAAAAATTTCTTCTTCAGGACACTGATAGCGGGTTGCAAGCTGTTATCAGCGGCATGGTCTCGGAATATCCCCTCCAAGCCATCGTAGTTCCGGTAGATGTGTTGCAAGCCACGGACAAAGGTTTGAAAATCGTTTGCGTTAAAGGTGCGGTGAACAAAAGGTTGTAATTGTTCCAGGTCTGATTCCTGGTGCATGTGGATAAATTCTGATGGTGCGTTGTCCATCAACTCCATCATCCTGCTGGCATTTTTAACAATACTCTTCCTATTGCCCCAAGCTATAGTCGCCGTTAAAAAAGCGCTGATCTCTATATCCTCTTTAGAAGAATAGGTATGCGGAATCTGTATGGGATCTTCTTCCAAGAATTTGGGGTGGTTGTATTGTTCCACCTTGGTATCCATGAAATCTTTAAGTTCCTTTTTTGTCATAGGGAACGCAAAGATAGGGGATAGGGGAAGAATTTAAAGGATTCAGGTCGTGATCTGCCCGTCCACCATAGTGAGCGTCCTGTCGGCCATTGCTGCTAATTCCTCGTTATGCGTAACAATAATAAAGGTCTGGCCAAATTCATCGCGTAATCTGAAAAAAAGCTGGTGTAACTTATCGGCACTTTCTGAGTCTAAGTTCCCGCTAGGTTCATCGGCAAGGATCACTGCAGGATTATTGATCAGGGCCCTGGCAACGGCTACCCGCTGTTGTTCTCCCCCGGAAAGTTCAGAAGGTTTGTGGTGAACACGGTGGTTTAAACCGAGGAATTCCAGTAGCTCTAGTGCTCTTTTTTCGGCAGCTGCTTTAGGTGTTCTTTTGATCAGGGCCGGGATCAGGATATTCTCAAGCGCTGTAAACTCGGGTAATAGCTGGTGAAACTGAAATATGAAGCCAATGTTCTCATTCCTGAATCGCGCGAGTTCCTTTTCGCTTAAGGAGGTGATATCCACCCCATTGATTATCAACTGCCCGTCTTTCCTGTTACTTTGGGTATCGAGGGTGCCAAGGATCTGGAGCAAAGTTGTCTTCCCGGCTCCGGAAGCTCCGACTACAGATACCACTTCTTTCTTCCGGATATGCAGGTTAACCCCTTTTAAGACCTGGAGTTCTCCATAGAATTTCTCAATATTGGAAGCCTTGATCATGCATGTATTTTAAGGGGATGAAAGTAATGATTACCCCTAATACTACAAAATGTTATTGGGGGAGGGCTTTCTGTTAAAAAACTGTAATTTTGCCCGAAGTTGTGTTACTCCTCTCAAGGAAAGGTTAAATAAAATTGTACATCATAAGTTGTTTGTACATTTGTTTAAATAAAATTGAAAAAGAATAAACATGACTGAAACTGATACTTTGACCATGGGACCATACAGGCAATTAGAAGAGTACAATATAGAACTGACCAACGAGGTCAGAAGTCATTTTGAGCAGATCATCACCGACCTGGGCGAAGATGTAGACCGGGAGGGGTTGATTAAGACTCCTGAGCGTGCAGCCAAAGCCATGATGTTCCTGACACAGGGCTATAAGCAGAATGCCGAAGAGATCCTGAGGGGAGCAATGTTCGCTGAAGATTACGATGATATGGTTATCATCAAGGATATTGAAGTGTACTCCTTGTGTGAGCATCATATGCTTCCTTTCTTTGGGAAAGCACACGTGGCTTATATTCCTAACGGACATATTGTCGGGCTCAGCAAGGTTCCGAGGATAGTCGATGTTTTCGCAAGACGTCTCCAGGTTCAGGAAAGACTTACCCATGATATCCTTGAATGTATCAACAATACCTTAAAACCTAAGGGAGTGGCCGTAGTGATCGAAGCTTCCCACATGTGCATGATGATGCGCGGGGTGCAGAAACAGAATTCGGTCACCACAACTTCAGGGTTCCGCGGGCAATTCCAGAAAATTGAAACCAGGAACGAATTCCTTAAACTTATCAGCTCCGACCTGTCATAGTCTCTTTGGCATCTTTATTGCTAAATTTGTAATAAAGCAATGCGCATGCCTATGAATCAAAAAAAGAAACACCTGTACACCGGGATAGTGTTAGACCTGATCGGGATGGCCAGTTTTTTTATACCGGGGATAGGAATGTTCCTCGATATCATCTGGGCACCGATAGCGGCCTGGTTTATGACCCGGATGTACAAAGGCCAGGCAGGGAAGACCGCCGGGGTGGTCACTTTTATAGAAGAGATATTACCTGGGATGGATGTGATCCCAACCTTTACCCTGATGTGGATTTATACTTATGTTATCCGGAAACAAAAGACGGTAGAAGCAGTCTAATTGCAGAAACAGACTAAATCGCAATGTTAGAATATTTTCAAGCATTTTACGATGCCTTTATCGGCAACCTCAACTGGACCTGGAAGTCCATACTTTTCCAGGTGCCCTGGTATATGAATTACTTCTGGGGCCTAATCCTTATTTCCTTATTGGTATGGGGAGGGGAAATTCTGTTTCCCTGGAGAAAAAACCAGTCAATATTCCGAAAAGACTTTTGGTTAGATGCATTCTACATGTTCTTTAATTTCTTCGTGTTTGCTATTGCGATCGGGGGAATCTACAGTATGATCGAAGTAGGAGCGGCAGATCTTGGCATTTCCCTGCAGAGTATTGCCCTAATTCCTCTAGGGGAACTCCCGGTTTGGGCTCAGTTGCTGATATTTTTCGTGATACTCGATTTTTTTCAATGGATTACCCATATCATGCTGCATCGTTACCATTTTTTATGGCGGTTCCACCAGATCCACCACAGTGTTAAAGAGATGGGCTTTGCCGCGCATTTTCGCTTTCATTGGATGGAAAACGTTTTATATAAACCTCTGAAAACCCTCGGTGTAATGCTGTTAGGTGGCTTTGAACCGGAACAGGCTTACGTAGTTCATTTTGCGGCTATTGCGATCGGGCATTTAAACCACTCTAACATTAAATTGTCTTATGGCCCGTTGCGCTATATCATCAATAATCCTGTAATGCACTTGTACCACCACGCATACGAATTACCAAAAGGCAAGGCAGGAGTGAATTACGGGATCAGCCTGAGTCTCTGGGATTACCTGTTCGGGACTACTTATATCCCTGAAAACAGTGGGAACATCCCCCTGGGTTTCCAGGGAGATGAAGATGTTCCCAAAAGTTTCTTTGGCCAGTTCTTTTACGGGTTCCGTAATCCCGGTAAGTCTAAGGACTAGAGGGTTAGAGTAGCTCCCAGGCTTATGTTTCTCCCCATATTAGCCCAACCGTCAGGTTTTAAACGAGACAGGTGAGCGATATAATTCTCGTTCAGTAAGTTGTTGGCACTAATCCTGACCTGTAGCAGTTCTTTCCCCAAACTGAATGTACTTCCGGCACCCAGGCTTAATAAGGAGTACGCAGGAGTCTCCGTTTCAAAGGAACTTACACGATCTTGCCGCAATACAGAATTTAAAGTGACAAAGGCATAATTATCCTGGGATTGAAAAATTCCATTCTCAAATTCAACTCTCAGGGTATTGGTAAAACTATTGGCGGGGATCAATGGCAAGGGACTGCCGTTATCCAGTTCCCCTATTACCGATTCAAAACTGCTCTCCAGGTGTAGCCAATCCAAGGGGTGAGGGTGAATATGTAATCCTATTTCTCCCCCATAGAGTGAAGCATCCTCCTGTTCGTAATTGAATACGGCATCACCTTCACGGAGCTCCCCGGTGGGTCTTAGAAAAATATAGTCAGAAACCTGGTTATAGAACCCGTTTGCATACCATTCAAAGTGTTCGTTTTTATATTCCAGTGCCAGGTCTGCCTGTATGTTCTTTTCATTGGCCAGGTTGGCATTACCTATTTCAAATCGGTTTGTCCCTTCATGAGTTCCGTTAGAGGTTAATTCTGCCAAATTAGGCGCCCGGAATCCACTGGCCAGGTTAATCCTTCCGATCATGGATTCAGAAATGTCGGTCCTCCACCCCAAAGCCGCGTTAAAGCTGTTAAACTGCCTGTTGACAGCTTCGATGAATTCTTCCTGCCCGGGTTCTCCGGATCGATCACTTTTTAATGATCTGTGGTCATAACGCAACCCAAACTGGAGATCATTGTTTTTTAGATGCCAGTGCGATGTTGCCAGGATACCAACATCATTGGTTGTGGCATCCGGGATCAGGATCTCCTCCCCGAAGTTCCGATTAGTCTGGCTCATTCCCTGTACCCCGATAATAGTTTCCAGGGAGGACGTCCTGGGAAGCTGGTATTGCAAATTGTAATTGAAGGTGCTCAACTTCATGTGCAATGCCGCTCCTTCTTCCTCTTCCATGCCGGGTATTTCCTCTTCCTCATGTTCATGATCCTCAAATTCCTTCCGGTCGTTGAAAATATAGCCAAGGGTCATTTTTAAACTGGAGTTTTTAAAGAAAGCCTCGGATACAGAACTTATGATATGCTGACCTATTTCCTGGTTGGGTAGCAGCGGGTCACGATTCCCTCTTGTTGAGCTAATGTCAGAAGGAATCCCCAGTTCTGCAAGGTTGTAGTTGTAGCGGAGTGAAGATATGAATCCTTTTTGTTGAAAGCCGACCCCGGTTTTCAGATCATAAGTGCGGTACCTGCTGTTAGTGACGTATAGACCTTCCCCGGTCTCGTAATCCTTATGGTTGTTCAGTGAAGCACGTAGCAGGTACTTCCAGGCCTCACCGGAAATTTTGGTGCCGATATTGGCGGAATAGCCAGCAGTATTCCCGAAATAAGTGGAACTGGCATCGGTCTCCATATTTCCAGAATCGGCAAATTTTTCCGGGTTCAGGTACAATACTCCTCCAAGAGCATCCGAGCCATACAGCAGGGAAGCAGGTCCTTTAATGACCTCTACACTTTCTATACCGGCATCATCGACACCCAGCCCATGTTCATCTCCGAATTGCTGGTTTTCTAACCTGATTCCCTGGGTGTAGACCAGTACTCGGTTAGCACTCAGTCCTCGGATAACCGGTTTCCCGATACCAATCCCGGTAGAGACACTTTCCACCCCCGGGATGTTGGTAATCCCGTCAGAAAGGTTCATACTACCCTTGGTCCGCAATTCGGCCAGCCCGGCCTGTTCAACCTTCATGACATTTTCGCGCTGAAGTTTATGAAATGGGGTAGAAACGATAACTTCTTCCATCTCTATGGCTGAAGGCAAGAGTGCTATTTCCAATGCTTCTTGCCTGCCCGGAATGTCTACTGTGGCAGAATACGTTTTAAATCCTATGTAAGAGGCGATCAGTTTATAGGAACCGGCCGGTAGATTTTCGATGGTAAATTCACCATTTTCATTTGTTACGGTACCTTTTTCTAATTGCGGGAAATAAACGGAAACTTGTTCCAATGTGGTTCCGTCGTTCTTGGCAGTCACTTTGCCGGTAATTTGGTATTGTGCTACAGTAATTGAGCCCCATAGCAGGAAAGCTATACATATATAAAATTTCATAACTAATAAGTTTTGATGGATTAATCCTTTAAATCGACTTGTTAATTATGAAATATGGGAGGTGCTCTTAAAGAAAAGTATTGTTTTAAGGAATTAGGATTAAACAGGTAGGTAGGCAAAAATAATTGCCCTGTAATGAACTCTGAAAGGGTCACTATAGCGCTGGGGACGCTAAAGGCAAATACAGAAAACTTGAATTTCTGAAGCTCGCAATCCCATTCGGCTTCATGGAAATGCAGGGAAATTCCATCCTTGCAATGTACTTCCAGGTGCTCGGAGATAGAGTGCTCCAGCTTAAGGTAGGAGGGAAGCAACAAAAAACCCAGTAGCAAACAGGCAGTTAACCTGATCAATGCATCTTTAAATGGGTATGTTTTGTTGGCTAACACTAAACGTTTCCGATTATTTTAGAATAAACCCGAGTCCCATCCTGTGAAGCATTTTTTTCTCGAAATTCCAGAAAAAACGGAATTGCCCGAACAACCACCCATATATTACCAGTAGTACCTGGTAAAAAGGGAATATCAGTAATAGCCTAAGGGTCCAGTAAAAGGTAGAGCTCCACCAGCTGTCAGAAAAATTGGCTCGTTCCAAACCGATAAAAGCTAAGAAGGGTTTGGCGATATAAACGGATGAAGATCCGGTGATTGCAAATACGATAAAAACCAGTACCAGTTGAAAGTTCGAACTGATCCCCCAACGTTTTTTAAGTTCCTGCATATTTTTTTAATAGTATGCCGCAAATATAAGGGTTAAATCCTTGGTAAAAAAGGTCCAAGGCGCTGGTTGTACTTTCTTTGGAAGTAAATAAAGTAATTGTAGAGTTTGTAATTCACCTCGTAACCATAATCGATATTGGGCTCGTAGTTGATCTGCATCTGGTAGAGATTCGTATCAAATTGCAGCGGATTCAAGGCTCGGTTGTTCCAGTTGGTCACATAAATCCTGTTCCTGTTCTCCAGGAAGGTCTGGCTGTAATATCCTTCGGGCCTGGCGATACTTTGCAACCAGGTTTGGAAGCCGGGTTCTATAATAATGATTTCATACTCCGATTCTTCGTCAGCGATTTTAAGGGTATCTCCTTCTTTTTGTTGAAAAGCTTCTTTTTCTGCTTCGGTAATAGACACCGTATCCTTAGTTCCTCCACAACTTACCAGTGTTATTACACTGATAAATATTATTCCCAATACAAAAAATATTCGTTTCATGGCCTTATTGTTTCCTTTACAATAAGATACAAAAAAACCATTTGGGTTAGCAAATGGTCTTGTTAAAGAGTGTTAAGCCGGCAGCGTTTATTTTCCGAATAATCCACCGAGCATACCACCAATTCCGCCACCTTTCTTCTTATTGCCCATAACCATATCGGCAACGTCGTCCAGTACGCTGCCATCGCCATCGGCATCGATTAAGCTCATCAATAAGCTTTGATTTTGTTCCGGTTGCCCTCCGAGTAGTCCGCCTAGCAAGGAGTTCATACTCCCGGTATCACTGACATCGTGCTTAGATTTTTGTTTGGCCAGGTATCCCATAATAACCGGGGCGGCAACTTTTAAAATTTTTGCGATAGTAGCGGTATCCAATCCGGATTTCTGGCTTAATGCCTGTTCTAAAGGGGCTTGTTTTTTTCCAAATACATGGCCCAGTATTCCTGCTCCGTCTTTTAGGATGCGGTCATCGACACCACCTTCAAATAAACTGCCCAGGTTATTTAAAATACTGCCGTCATGCTTACTGCTATTAAGAGCATTCATAAGGCTTTCCGCCCCCTTCTCATCTGTGGCGTTTTTCTTCATCCCGCCGAGTAACAACGGCAATGCCATGCTCAGCACGTCTGCAGTTTTGTGAGCAGGTGCCCCGGTTTCCCTGGAGAGTCCCTGTATCATTTGTTTTCCTTCGCTGCTTTGTAGTAAATCTAATATTCCGGCCATCCTTATTAATTTTTAAAGTTTATAATACACGAAGGAATTCACGGAATTCCCAAACCCATTTTCAATTCTGTAGACGTGACAGGATCTGCTCTGCCAACTGCTGACCTATCCGGTCCTGTGCTTCTTCTGTCGCTGCACCAATATGTGGTGTAAGGGATATATTGGGATGCATCAGTATCCTGACCTCGGGGGATGGCTCTGATTCGTAAACATCCAGGCCTGCAAATGAGACCTGCCCATTTTCTAAGGCATCGACCAAGGCCACTTCATCAATGACACCACCCCTGGCAGCATTTACAATACCGATTATAGAGCCTGCAGTTTTTAGTTCTTCCTTCCCGATAACATACTTATCTTGTGCAGGTAGGTGCAGGCTGATAAAATCGGATTGTCGTAACACATCTTCTTTTGGCAGGCTTGTAAATTTAAAAGATACTGATTGCCCGTCATAAAAGGGAATGGTGATCTCTGCCTTTTCCACATTTGGGTCATGGTAAATGACCTTCATGCCTACGCCCAGGGCTATTTTTGCGGTAGCCTGGCCAATGCGACCAAAACCTACAATCCCAAGGGTTTTTCCACGGAGTTCTATTCCTTTGGCATAGGATTTCTTGAGTTTCTTAAAGTTACTGTCTCCTTCCAGGGGCATATCCCTGTTGGCGTTGTGTAGAAACCTGACCCCTCCGAAAAGGTGGGCAAATACCAGTTCGGCAACAGAATCGGATGATGCTGCCGGAGTATTTACCACGTGTATACCTTTTTCCTCGGCATAGGCTACATCTATGTTGTCCATGCCAACACCTCCTCGACCGATCAGTTTAATGCTGGGACACTGCTCTATAAGTTCTTTCCTGACCTCCGTGGCACTGCGAACCAGTAACACATCTATTTTGTGTTGATTGATATAAGAAGCCAGTTGTTCCTGGGCAACCCGGGTAGTGATCACTTCATGTCCTGCTTTCTCTAGTAGAGCAATTCCCGAGGAGGAAATTCCATCATTAGCCAGTACTTTCATTACTTTTTAAAATTTATTTATTACAAAAACTTATCAGCCTTTTCGCTCCAGGTCACTCATTACATCAACCAATACACCTACACTTTCCAATGAAAGTGCATTATACATAGAAGCCCGGTACCCCCCAACGGAACGATGACCGTTAAGCCCATTAATTCCGGCTTCTTTCCACATACTGTCAAAGGTATTCTTCAGTTTTTGGTCGGTCAGGGTAAAAGTGGCGTTCATGTTAGATCGATCTTCTTTTGCTGCAAAACCTTTGAAAAGTGGATTCAGATCTATCTCAGAATACAGGAGCTGTGCCTTCTTCTCATTTACTTCTTCAATGGCCGGTATACCGCCCATCTCCTTAAGCCATTGCAGGGTCAGTAATGATGTATATACCGGGAACACCGGGGGCGTGTTAAACATGCTGTCTTTCTCAATATGTACCTGGTAATCCATCATCGAAGGAATCTTTCTGCTCACCTTGCCCAAGGTGTCTTCCCTTACCACGACCAGGGTCACCCCTGCCGGTCCCATATTCTTTTGTGCCCCGGCGTAAATGAGGTCAAACTGGGAGAAATCTAACTGTCTGGAGAAGATATCAGAACTCATGTCGCATATCAACGGGTGATCCGTCTTTGGGATCTCTTTAAACTGCGTTCCGTAAATAGTATTATTAGAGGTCATGTGCAGATAATCCAGGTCTCCCGGTATCTTATAACCCTTGGGGATAAAATTATAGTTTTTGTCCTTGGAGGAAGCCACCTCTACGACCTCCCCAAAGAGGCGTGCCTCTTTAATGGCTTTATCACTCCAGGTTCCGGTATTGATGTACCCGGCCTTTTTTTCGAGGTAATTGTAGGCAACCATCAGGAACTCCATACTGGCACCTCCATGCAGGAACAATGCCTGGTATCCTTTGCCCTGCAGTCCCAATAGTTCCAGTGCAAGAGACCGGGCTTCTTCCATGATATCGACAAACTCCTTACTTCGGTGAGAGATCTCGATCAGGGACAGGCCTATATCATCTAGCTCGATCACTGCAGAAGCAGCTTTCTGCATTACTTCCTGCGGCAGAATACAGGGCCCTGCACTAAAATTATGTTTTTTCATGGTAGTAGATTCTTTTAATATTTTAAGGTCTTAAGTTACAGCCAAAAAGCGGGAAAATTCTCCCGGCTACTGCTGTGCTATTTTTAACATGAATTCAACGGTATCTATACCGTCGGCGTAATCGGTAAGCCCGGGAGATTGAGCCTGGCCAAAAGGAAGGCCAAATTCTTCGGAATTACTTACGACACATTGTATTTGTTCCTGATCTTGTTCCAATCTATTCTTTAATTCATCTATATTCCCGTAACGCTCGTAAAAAATGGTGCCAATGGGGGAGCTATAAGAACTGTCCTCTTTCAGCAAAAGAAAGCCGTTATCCAGGATGGGGAATTCGCTCATAAGGTAAACCGCCTTATTGTAGTCGTAATTATTGGCGTACTTGGTATGATTGAGAACTCCCGAAAAGGATTCGATCGACTCATAGAATTTATCAAATTTATATGTTTCCGGCACATAAAATTTGGAGACATTACGACAACCCATGCCAAAATAATCGAATATGTCCCTGCCAAGGGCATTTAACTGTGTTTCATTTTCCGTTCCGTCCAGGACGGCAACCGAGTTTCGGTTCTTGCGGATGATGTTTGGCTTGTTCCCGAAATAATATTCAAAATATCTTGCACTGTTGTTACTTCCTGTGGCGATCACCGCATCATAACCGCTAAGTCGGCCATCAGTAAAAGAAATAGCGGACTCTAAGGAAGGTTCTGCGGAAATAAGGTATTTGGCGATAAAAGGAAATAACACTTTATCCTTGGAGGATAATTTAACCAAAACGGAATTACCGGTTATTAAAGCAGACAGAAAATCATGAAAGCCTACCAAGGGAATGTTTCCTGCCATGATCAAGGCTACTATTTTAGGATCACTGGTCTTCAATGGATATCCGGCCAACCAGGTCTCCAGGGAATCCTTTTCCAGGGCACCTCCCCAATTCTCAATGGCCTGGTGCTGAGACTCCTCCGTAAACCAAGGATTCTGCTGTGAGGCAAGTCCTATGGCCGTACGGAAGTCTGATATCCATTCATCCTCAGAATCTCCTGACCTGTCACTATGTGTTACAGATGATATAAATTCCCTGAAGAATGCTCCAAGTTTAACAAAAGCTTTTAATCTTAGTGAGTGGTCGCCCATTATATTTGTAAGGGATTGGATTAGCATTTACCTTTGTGCAAAAATAGGAAATGCGGGAGAACCAAGAGCCCGCTCTCTAAGGAATAGTGAAGCTATACACCAGAGAAGTATAAGAATCAGTTTAATAGGTCGTTATGGATCTATAAACTTTCAACAAAGACAGAGCTTATGGCAATTGTAATAACAGACGAATGCATTAACTGTGGAGCATGTGAACCGGAATGCCCTAACACCGCCATTTATGAAGGTGCGGACGAGTGGCGTTACAAGGATGGTACTTCGCTTTCCGGTAAGGTTGTCTTACCTGATGGGAACGAAGTGGATGCAGAGGAAGTCCAGGAGCCGATAAGCGATGAGATCTACTACATTGTTCCGGACAAGTGTACAGAATGCCAGGGATTTCACGAGGAACCCCAATGTGCAGCTGTCTGCCCGGTCGACTGTTGTGTGCCTGATGATGAACATGTAGAGTCCGTTGAGACCCTGATGGCCAAGCAACGCTTTATGCACCCGGAGGAGTAATTCACTCTATAACTTCAAAACTTTTCATTTCCTGTAACGGCTGAAGGATTTCCGCATCCTGCCAAATGGTAGGATCGTATTTCTTTAATTCGAGAAATTTTACTTTTTCTGATTCCTTCACTTGCTCGTATGCTCCCTGCTCTATTGGACCTGAAGAACTGATCAGTAATTCTGAACGCTCGATGAAGTCCCCGGCCATCTTAAAATCAAACCGGACTTTATTCTTATCAGGGCTGTTTTCGATAAACTTAAAGGGCCTGTGTACATAGACATAAATACCCTCGTTATGGAGAATATAGGAGGGTCTGTATTTTCCATGTGCTTCCCGTTTGTACAGGATGGTGCCATTTTCAATATTCTCCACATATTTAACACCTAATAATAATTTGAAATTGAACTTGGCACCTCTCTTGCCTTTCGCAAATGCGTATTCCGTTTTTACCAGGGCATAGTCATTGGCGTTGACATAGAATTTTCCGCTGTACTTCGATTTTCCGCGGTTGGGTCTGAAGGCGATGACATGTATGAGTTCATCTTCGAGCACGGTAGATTTCAGGTATTCAAACTCGTATAATTTAGAATCCATAAGTTCTAAAAGGGGAGACCCGGGCCGGAACCTTCCCCGGTTAAAAAGCGATCTGGTCTGCGATTTTAAGGATGATGTTTTGTAATATCCTTTTTGTTCCTCATTCTCGTCAACTTCTAATTTCATCTCATCATCAATCTTGATGATCCCCGATTTAACGGTATAGGTCAAGGTGGTGTCCATGTACTGCAGGACGATGTTCTTAGCTCTTTCCTCTACATTTTCCATAGAGAAATCCTTCTTGCTGTCTAGTAGTTCCGTGGCTTTTACCACTTCTAGCTTAGACGAATCTGCGTTGTGGATCATAAAGTTACCCAGGAAGTCTTTAAAATTTTTAGATTGGCTTTCCATGACTGTACTTGATAGAGCCTGGAGTTCCCGGTTGGTCTTCTCCCTTTGCTCTTTATTGACATGGGAAGCTTTTTCGACCTCCATCTCCAGGTCCTCGAAATCTGCCTTAGAAGTCTCCCTGAAAAACAACCTGTAGGAACGATCATCGAAATCGTAATTATCGGGAATACGTTCTTGAACTTTTCGAAGGATTTGGTAGGGGTCCGGCCTAAGGTTGCTGACCATTACCTCGTCAAGGACAACCACTGCCTCGTCCAGTAAAATGACAGCATCAGATGTATTCAGTTTTTCCAGTGGTAATGTCTTAGTCTGGTATCCCATGCAGGAGATGGTAAGCCTGCTTGCTGCTTTACCAAGTGGTAAGACAAAATACCCTTCATCATTACTGATCACACCTTCCATTTGGTCGGACTGAATGGTGGCGAAGGCTACAGGTTTTCCTGTATTTACATCCAGGATCCGCCCGCTTATTTCCTGTCCGGCTAACTGTGTCCACAGTAAAAGGCTAATAATTGAGGTAAAAATCAGGGTCTTCAATCTTAAACGAGTTTGGTATTGAGACGATAAAAGAAAAGATTTGTTACAGGGTAGAATCCGATATTTTATTTGATCATCAGAGCGACCAATTCTTTAAACAGTTTACCACATACCATGGCCGTCTGTTCATTGACATCATTCTTGGGATTGAATTCTACAAGATCTGCACCAATAACCTTGGATTTAATGGATTGCAATATAGCGAGGACTTCTCGGGTGCTGAAGCCACCGGGTTCCAAATGAGATACCCCCGGGGCAAAGGCCGGATCCAGGGCATCTATATCCAGGGATATATAAAGGGGGTTTTTAAATTCGGGCAAGCGGGCTAATTCCCAATCTTTCATCTCTAAAATCTGTACTCCAAACTTTTCAGCTTGTACCTTCTGAGACCTATTCAAAGTGCGAATTCCGACTTGTACCAGGTTCTCTGCAAGCTGTTCCTCCATGATCCGGGCAAAAGAGCAGGCATGTGAAAGTCGGTCCCCTTCAAAATTGTCATATAGGTCAGCATGTGCATCAATATGGAGAATATCAACCGGGCCGTGTACCAGGTGGATCGCTTTCAGCAGGGGGTAGGTGATAGAATGATCCCCGCCAAGGGTCAATAACGGGAGTCCGTCTGACAGGTTTTCCAAGGTATGCCTTTCTATGTCAAAATGACCCTTAATAGCATAATCACCTTTATCATCAATGATATCCTCGGGAATATCCATCCCGTTCTCTGCGTAGGTATTGGACGAGTCGTTCAGGTAAGCCAGCCTGATCAACGGAGGGGCGAGGGCCGGTCCCCTTTGGTAAGATGACCTTTCATCATAGGCCATACCCTGCAGTACTATTTTTTTCATAGCTCCTAAAATAAAAAAGAGCTGCCTATTAAAGCAGCTCTTCTTGTTTTCTTTTATTGTATTAATTAGAAATTAAAACCTAACCTCGTATAGTAGAAGGTTCCGCTGAATCCCATCTGTACCGAATCCCAATATCCACCGGCTTCAGTCCAGTCGTCCTGCTGGTCCGGGTATACATTGAAAAGATTATTGGCTCCAACGTTCAATTTCAGGTTGTCCCAAAGTTCAAAACCTAATACGAGGTCTGTGACCAATTTAGGGTCATAGGTATCAGTTGCCGCAACGATCTGGTTCTGGAACCCACCGTAATCTGCAGGATCTTCAAAGGTTTGGAAATCGAGCAGTTCTATTCTGCTGAAACGGGTGAATCCAAGCCCGGCGTTAAACCAATCCTTGTCGTAATTCAGGTTTAACGTGAATTTGCTGTCCGGGGCTGATGCAAGTAAGAAAGCCTTGTCTCTCTCACCAAAGAAGGTCTGTTCATCCAGGTTACCGTTTTTAACTTCGGTGATGGTCATATTGTTGATGTTCCCGGTAAAGGTGGCGGAAAACCTGCTGTCTGCAAAATTCTTTCTCCAGGAAAGCACTACATCCAGACCGACAGTTTCTGTATCTGCGCCGTTTGCAAAGAACTGGGCCGCCTCAACATTCGGGATCTGTGGGGCATCAAAATTGCCCGTCAGAACAATTCGGTCCTGGACATTGATGAAATACCCGTCTACCGTTGCGTTGAATGCTCCGAAGGTAGCGGTAAACCCAATACCGGCATTAAGCGCAGTCTCTTCTTTCAACTGATCTATGCCGAATGAGGCCGTTACAGGGCTGTTATTGGGGGATAAAAGTGATTCCAGTGCTTCTCCACCCACGAAATTCGTAAAGCGCAGGTTGTAATAGATCTGGGCCAGTGATGGAGCACGGAATCCGCTGCTTAATGATCCTCGAATATTAAAGTTGTCTGAAGCTTTAAGGCGAGCGGCAAGTTTCCCATTAAGAGTGCTTCCAAAGTCGCTGTAATTTTCAAACCTCGCGGCGGCACTCAGTAAAAATGACTCGCTCAAGTCAAATTCCCCATCGGCATAGAGGGAGAAATTGGTACGGCTACGGTCCACTTCGTTCGCAGGTCCGTAACCCGGGAATCCCTGTGACCCACCCGGCCGGGGATCACCACTGATAGGATCTACAGGCTGTGTCTGGTTTGCCGGATCGGTAATCAGGATACCATTCTCGTCATAAGTCCCGTAAGAACCTTCTTCCCCGGCAAAAATGATAAAGTTCTCTGTCCGGTACTCCGCACCAAAGGCCAGGTTCATCCCGTACAGTACATCTTCATAATACTTGGAAAAATCGAGATTCGTGGTATTCTGGCTCAGGCTGTGGCCGCCGGCGTCAAAGTCTGTTGGCGACACTTCACCTAAAGAAGCATTCAGCGTTCCCTTGATAAAGTAATGGAAATTATTCTTCCCGTAGGTATTGCTCAGGTCAACTTTCCAGTCATTTTCCATGACCGTTCTAAACCCGGCAGTCACTGCATTATCAATGATATTTGAAGTGATCCTGGGAGTGAACCCATTCGGATAAATAGCAGGGATTACCCTTGCGCCCCCGTTACGGGTAAAGGCATATGCATCGGTATCCCTGTAATTTCGGCCTCCAAAAGCGTAAAACTCTGTATTCTCGGAAACGGGTATTGCGGCATTTAGCATAAAGTTCAGCCCGTCTATCGCAGCTTCTCCAAATCCTTTCCTGAAATCAAAAGCAGGTCTGAGGGTTTTATTCTTACTGATGTATTCCATGGTAAAATTGGCGTATCCTTTCTCACCGATTCCAACACCGTAATTCACCGCGGCCTTGACCGATCCGCCGTCAAAATTCTGGTCGTCTCCAATGGCGTTGCCATCGCGTTCGGTGTCCAGGCGAAAACCGTCTGTATTCCATACCCCGTAGTCATCAGCTTCAAAGTCAGAGATATCCACATCGGCATTGGTATTGTAGGCACCGTAGCTCACAACCCCGGATACTCCTTCTGTGCGATCTTTTAAAACAATGTTGATTACCCCGGCAATAGCGTCTGATCCGTATTGGGCTGATGCCCCGTCACGAAGAATTTCTATACGCTTAATCGCCGCAGCGGGGATAGCGTTGAGGTCTGTTCCTGTATTACCGCGCCCTCTGGTGCCGAAGATATTGATAAGTGAAGACTGATGCCTTCTTTTCCCGTTGATCAGCACCAGTGTCTGGTCTGGTCCAAGTCCGCGCAAAGTGGCAGGGTCTATATGATCAGCACCGTCAGATCCGGATTGTTTATTGGCGTTAAAGGAAGGAGCTGCATATTGCAACAGTTCATTCACTTCTATACGTCCACTTTGTGTGGTGACCTCGGCCACATCGATCACATCGACGGGAACAGCTGTATCGGTCGAAGTCCTTTTAGGGCTCCTGGAGCCAACGATCTGTACTTCATCAAGTGCAACGCCTTCGGTGAGAATTACATCCACGGTACTGCGATTATTGACCGGCTCTTCCAAAGTGTTAAATCCAATATAACTGAACACCAGGATATCATCCCCGTCTGCATCAATGCTATAGATCCCGTCAAAGTC
The DNA here is from genome assembly GCF_028464225.1 of Zeaxanthinibacter sp. PT1. Classification (GTDB taxonomy): domain Bacteria; phylum Bacteroidota; class Bacteroidia; order Flavobacteriales; family Flavobacteriaceae; genus Zeaxanthinibacter. The sequence goes on along the minus strand of NZ_JAQPCN010000002.1, from coordinate 341,853 downwards.
GGTCGTAGTCCCGCGTGTCGTACCTTGTACTACTATATTAACCCCGACCATGGGTTCCCCGGCATCATCTTTTACTGTACCCGAAATCTGCTCCTGGGCCGTGAGGGAGGAAATGGCCGAGAGGCAACTTAATAGAAACAAAAACTGAATCTTCATATTTAAAGAGTTAAATGGTTAAGCGATTAAAATACTAAAATTCCTTAAGTGGGGATAGATAACTGTATTAATCAATAGAAGCACTATATTTGCGGCGTTAAAAAAATCCCTTAATGAAAGCAGGAATCGTAGGATTGCCCAACGTGGGTAAATCAACCCTTTTTAATTGTTTATCGAACGCCAAGGCTCAGAGTGCCAATTTTCCATTTTGCACCATAGAACCGAATATCGGGGTGGTCAATGTTCCGGACCCGAGACTGGAGAAGCTGGAATCCCTGGTGAACCCGGAAAGGGTAGTACCTGCAACGGTAGAGATCGTAGATATTGCAGGTTTGGTAAAAGGAGCCAGCAAGGGTGAAGGATTGGGGAACCAATTCCTTGGAAATATTCGTGAAACAGATGCGATCCTCCATGTATTAAGATGTTTTGAGGATGATAACGTAGTTCACGTAGATGGTTCTGTAGACCCTATAAGGGATAAAGAGACCATTGATATGGAGTTGCAGTTAAAAGACCTGGAGACCGTAGAAAAGAAACTTGAAAAAGTGGCGCGAGTTGCTAAGACCGGGAACAAGGATGCACAGAAAGAACAGCTTGTGCTCCAGCAGTTGAAAACCGGCCTGGAAGCAGGGAAAAGCATCCGCGCTATCGCTTTAAGTGATGAGGACAGGGAAGAATTTGTAAAACCGTTACAGCTAATCACAGGAAAACCGGTACTTTACGTTTGCAATGTGGATGAAGGATCTGCTGTCAATGGAAATGCTTACGTAGATAAGGTAAAGGCAGCAGTGGCTGATGAGAATGCAGAGGTTATTGTCCTTGCCGTGGGTACAGAAGCTGATATAACCGAATTGGAAACTTATGAAGAGCGGCAGATGTTCCTCGATGACTTAGGGCTGACAGAACCGGGTTCGGCAAAGTTGATCCGTTCTGCATATTCCCTGCTTAATCTTCAAACCTACTTTACGGCAGGTGTTAAGGAGGTGAGGGCCTGGACCATTCCAACAGAGGCCAGTGCTCCACAGGCAGCCGGGGTGATACATACTGATTTTGAAAAAGGATTTATCCGGGCCGAGGTTATTGCCTATGATGATTATGTACATTATGGGAGCGAAGCTAAAGTGAAGGAAGCAGGAAAAATGAGGGTAGAGGGTAAGGAGTATAAAGTGAAGGACGGCGATGTGATGAATTTCCGTTTTAACGTATAGGGCGCGTTGCCTGATCGATTATCTGACACTCAGATTAAATGAAGCTTTACCCGTGCCTATCAACAAATAGCGCAGGCATTGTTAATTACTTTAATTTTGATTATTCCCCCGAAATTTTATATTAGCGGGGTTAACCCCCTTAAACATGTCGGATACCCAGTATACAGAAGATAACATACGGTCATTAGACTGGAAAGAACACATCCGGATGCGTCCCGGGATGTACATCGGGAAACTAGGTGATGGATCATCAGCTGATGACGGAATCTATATCCTCTTAAAAGAGGTCATTGATAACTGTATTGATGAATTTGTTATGGGTGCCGGGAAGACCATCGATATTTCTATCAATGGCGACAAAGTTAGTGTTCGGGATTACGGTCGTGGAATACCCTTGGGGAAAGTGGTGGATGTAGTTTCCAAGATGAACACCGGTGGAAAGTACGATACCCGGGCATTTAAAAAATCGGTCGGTCTTAATGGGGTAGGTACCAAAGCGGTCAACGCACTTTCTTCGTACTTCAAAGTAGAGTCCACGAGGGATGGAAAATCCAAATCGGCAGAGTTCAGCCAGGGCGATCTGCAGGATGAAGAGATGCTGGAGGAGACTTCTCGCAGGAGAGGAACCAAAGTGATGTTTTGTCCGGACGAGTCCATTTTTAAAAAATACAAATACCGGAACGAGTATGTGGAACGCATGCTCAAGAATTACGTATACCTGAACCCGGGCCTGACCATTATTTTTAACGGTGAAAAATTCTACTCGGAAAACGGGCTGAAAGATCTGCTGGAAGACAATAACAGTGAATCGGATCTTTTATACCCTATAATCCACCTGAGAGGAAATGATATCGAGGTTGCACTAACCCACAGTCGGACACAATACAGCGAAGAATACCACTCCTTTGTCAATGGACAGAACACTACTCAGGGTGGCACCCACCAGGCAGCCTTCCGGGAGGCAATCGTAAAAACATTCCGTGATTTTTACGGGAAGAATTACGATGCATCCGATATCCGGAAGTCGATTATTGCAGCTATTTCCATTAAAGTGATGGAGCCTGTTTTTGAAAGCCAGACTAAAACCAAGCTTGGATCAACGGATATGGGGGGTAATCTACCCACGGTGAGGACCTATATCAATGATTTTATCGGGAAGCAGCTGGATAACTACCTGCATAAGAACCCTGAAACTGCCGAAAAGATTCAGCGGAAGATCATGCAGGCAGAGAAAGAGCGGAAAGAATTATCCGGGATCAGGAAACTGGCCCGTGACCGTGCAAAGAAAGCGAGCCTTCACAATAAGAAATTAAGAGATTGCCGGGTGCACCTAGGGGATATGAAGAACGATCGACGTCTGGAGACCACCCTCTTTATTACGGAAGGGGACTCTGCATCGGGTTCTATCACCAAATCCAGGGATGTAAATACCCAGGCTGTTTTCAGTTTAAGAGGTAAGCCATTGAATTCTTTTGGGATGTCTAAGAAGATCGTCTATGAAAACGAGGAATTCAATTTGCTCCAGGCCGCCCTGAATATTGAAGATTCCATGGAGGATCTTCGCTACAATAATATTGTGATCGCCACCGATGCCGATGTGGACGGAATGCACATCCGGTTATTACTGATTACTTTCTTCTTGCAGTTCTTCCCGGAACTGATTAAAGAAAACCATTTGTATATACTACAGACACCCCTCTTCAGGGTAAGAAATAAAAAAGAAACGATCTATTGCTACAGCGAAGATGAAAAAAGGGAGGCTATTCAAAAACTGACCGGCAAAGCGGAGATTACCCGATTTAAGGGGTTAGGAGAAATCTCCCCGGACGAATTCCAGCACTTTATCGGAGACGATATCCGCCTGGAACCCGTAATGCTGGACCGGGCACTTTCCATAGAAGAATTATTGAAATTCTACATGGGTAAAAATACCCCGGACCGCCAGGAATTCATCATAGAAAACCTTAAAGTAGAAGTAGATTTAGTAGAAGAAAACCAACTATAAATCAAATAAATACGATTCTCATTGAATGGAAGAGAATGAGGGAGTAAACGAACATCAAGAAGATTCACAGGATAACTCGCAAGATAGCCTGACGCGGGTAACCGGCATGTACAAAAATTGGTTCCTTGATTACGCTTCTTACGTGATCCTGGAAAGAGCGGTACCTGCAATTGAAGATGGATTTAAACCGGTTCAGCGCCGGATCATGCATGCACTTAAGGAATTGGATGATGGCCGCTATAACAAAGTAGCTAATGTTGTAGGGCACACTATGCAGTACCACCCGCATGGCGATGCCAGTATAGCAGATGCCATGGTGCAGATAGGTCAGAAAGACCTGTTAATAGACACCCAGGGAAACTGGGGTAACATACTCACCGGTGACGGTGCTGCAGCATCACGATATATCGAGGCCAGACTCTCCAAATTTGCCCTGGACGTAGTTTTCAGTCCTAAGATCACCGAATGGCAAATGTCTTATGACGGTCGTAAAAAAGAGCCGGTTAACCTGCCGGTAAAATTCCCTCTATTACTGGCCCAGGGGGCAGAAGGAATTGCGGTTGGACTTTCCACAAAGATTCTTCCTCATAATTTTATTGAACTGATCGACGGCTCTATTAAGCATTTACAGGGCAAGCGATTTAAAATATATCCTGATTTCCCTACAGCAGGAGTCATAGACGTCACTAATTACAACGACGGGATACGGGGCGGCAAGATAAGGGTACGTGCCAAGATTGAGCAACTGGACAAGAACACCCTCGTAATTAGGGAGATACCCTATGGCACCAATACTTCTTCTTTAATTGATTCTATTCTTAAAGCCAACGATAAGGGAAAGATCAAGATCAAGAAAATAGAAGACAATACGGCGGCAGAAGTAGAGATACTGGTACACCTGCCTTCAGGCCTGTCGCCGGATAAAACAATAGATGCACTGTATGCCTTCACGGCATGTGAGTCTTCCATATCTCCTTTGGGTTGTATCATCGAGGATAATAAACCGTTGTTTATAGGGGTGACCGAAATGCTGGAACGTTCAACCGATTATACGGTAGAGTTGTTGCGGCAAGAACTGGAAATCCAGTTAGAAGAGCTGGAGGCACAGTGGCATTTTGCATCCCTGGAACGAATTTTTATTGAGCACAGGGTATACCGGGAAATCGAAGAAGAAGAAACCTGGGAAGGCGTGATTTCGGCTATAGATAAAGGGCTGAAGCCGCATACGGGCCACCTGAAACGAGAAGTGACCGAGGAGGATATTGTGCGACTGACCGAGATCAGGATCAAGCGGATCTCGAAATTTGATCTCGATAAGGCTCAACAACACATTGAGAGCCTGGAAGATAAATTAGCTCAGACCAGGCACCACCTGGCCCATTTGGTAGAATATGCCATTGATTATTTCAAGGAATTAAAGGCAAAATACGGAAAAGGCAGGGAGCGTAAATCTGAAATTAGAGTATTTGATGAGATCGAAGCCACCAAGGTGGTGATCCGTAATACAAAGCTCTATGTGAACCGCGAAGAAGGTTTTATTGGTACATCCCTGAAGAAAGACGAATATGTCACAGATTGTAGTGATATAGACGATATCATCGTTTTTACCAAAAGTGGTGAAATGATGGTGACCAAAGTAGATGCCAAAACATTTATCGGTAAAAACATTATCCATGTTGCGGTCTTTAAGAAAAAGGACAAGCGGACTATTTATAACATGATCTACAAAGATGGTCGTGGAGGAGCAAGCTATGTGAAACGGTTCAGCGTAACCAGTATCACCCGTGATAAAATGTACGACTTAACAACCGGTAAGCCGCAATCAGAGGTGCTCTACTTCACTGCCAATCCAAATGGGGAGGCAGAGGTGGTTACTATTCACCTGCGGCAATCCGGTAGTATCAAAAAACTGAAATGGGATCTTGATTTTGCCGATGTACTTATCAAAGGCAGAAATTCTAAAGGGAACATTGTCACTAAATATGCTGTGAAACGCATTGAGCTTAAGGAAAAAGGCCTGTCCACCTTAAAGCCTCGTAAGATATGGTTTGATGAAACCGTACGCAGGCTCAATGTCGATCAAAGAGGCGAACTCCTGGGCGAATTTACCAGTGAGGATCTCTTATTGATCGTTACGCAGAAGGGAATTGTGAAAACGGCCATCCCGGAACTCACTATGCATTTTGAATCAGACATGCTTGTTCTTGAAAAATGGAAACCGAATAAGCCTATTTCTGCCATTTATTTTGATGGAGAAAAAGAACGATTCTATGTAAAACGATTCCTTATCGAAAAAGAGGGTAAGGAGGAACTTATTATTACGGAGCATCCAAAATCTTACCTGGAATTGGTATTTACGGATTGGAAGCCTGTAGCCGAACTGGTGTTCACAAAGCCGAGAGGTAAAGAACAAAAGCCAAACCAGGAGATAGCTTTAGAAGAGTTTATAGCTGTTAAAGGAATTAAAGCAATGGGGAACCAGCTTACTTCTGAGAAGGTCAAGCAGATCAATGCTTTGGATCCACTGCCCTATGAAGAACCCGAGCCACATAAAACTGAGGATATCGAAGTGGTTGATGAAGTGAATATCAGAGCTGAAGGGGGTGATTCAGGTCCGCAGCAGGATAAAGCCAAAAAAAATCCTGATAAAGGAGGCGAAGATGAAGATTCTCAGCCAACTTTGTTCTGATGATAAAAATAATAACGTAAAACGAATGAAGAAGTTTTTTACCGAGTTTAAGAATTTTGCGGTTAAGGGCAATATGATAGACATGGCGGTAGGTATCATCATAGGTACTGCTTTCAATAATGTGGTCAATACCATTGTAAAGAAAGTAGTAATGCCACCTCTTTCACTGTTGACCGATGGGGTAAACCTGGCGGATAAAAAACATGTTTTAAGAGAGGCGTCTGAAACGGCAGAGGAAGTGGCTATTGGCTACGGTGAATTGTTAGAGGTTTTAATTGACTTTCTCATCATTGCATTGACTATATTTGTGGTCATTAAATTTATCAACCGGCTTAAAGAAAAGTCGGAAGATCCGAAGAACCAGGAGCAGCCTACACCGAAGAACATAGAACTTCTTTCTAGTCTGGAGAATTTAATGAAGGAACAAAATAACTTATTGCGTTCCAGGAAAGACTCTTGAGTGTTATCGATTCAAAAAAACATAAAATGCTAGGCCACATCACTATGCCTTACCATTCTTAAATTAATACTTGACCTAATCAATGGATTTTACGAACCCCCTAGTATACGGAGTACCTTGTTTTATCGCATTTATATTGTTAGAGCTGACCTATAGCAAAACTCACGGTGATGACGATCTCTACCATTGGAAAGATCTTTTTGCCAGTGGCTTCATGGGGGTTGGTTCGGCCATATTGGGGCCGTTATTCAAGGTTATTTTCATGGTATTCTTGTTTGAGTATACCTATGAATTGTTTAACCCGGTAGTAGGCGGCGTTCGCACACATATATTAGGATATGAATCCTTTGGATACGCTTGGTATGTCTGGATCTTCTGCATGCTGGCAGATGATTTCACCTATTATTGTTTCCACCGTGCCAACCACGAAATCCGAATCCTCTGGGCGGCGCATATAGTGCATCATTCCTCGGATAACTTTAACCTGGGTACCGCGGTCCGAAATGGTTGGTTTACCATTCTTTATAAGCCATTGTTTTATATGTGGATGCCTGCTCTTGGATTTCCGCCAGAGATGGTAATAGTATGCCTTGGAATTGAAGCGCTATGGCAGTTTCAGCTTCACTCGGTCTATGTTCCTAAACTCGGTTTCCTGGAAACATTTTTGAACACCCACACCATGCACCAGGTGCACCACGCTCAGAATGTGGAATACCTGGACAAAAATCACGGGGGTATCCTCAATGTTTTTGACCGGATGTTTGGCACCTACAAAGCCCTGGATGAGAGCATTGACGTAAAATACGGGGTAATACACGCGCCGAACTCGTACAATCCTGTAGTTATCCTGACGCACGAATTCAAGGATATCTGGAAGGATATGAGGAAATCCGGTAATTGGTATCATAAATTCATGTATGTCTTTGGCCCTCCGGGATGGAGTCACGATGGCAGTACAATGACCGTAAAACAACAGCAGCGAGAATTCCAGGAGTATAAGCGCAAGAATCCTAAGTTAGCTTTCAGCAGGCCCAACTAGGGCGCATTTCAAGATAAAATAAAACGGCATCCCCAAAGGGTGCCGTTTTTGTTTAGAGTAATGTTGGGTCAGCTAGCTGTAGAGCTGAACCAGCTTATATAAGCTCTGTAGCTGGCAGAAGTCACTTTATGCAAGCCGTGTAGGGTACAGTTCAAAAAAAGCCGACTAGATGTCCTATGGCGGTGAATTTCGCCTAAGCTCAAGGTTGTATGGTGAAAATAGGGTCGGGGGCAAGCTCCCGCCTCCCCAATCGAAAGATAAATTTTCTAACTGCAGGAAAAAAGCAGTGGGATATCTTTAATTATTCAGATGGCCCAATATCCCTGACTTCGCTGGTGTTTTTCCTCATTCGCATATTCAGGAATTCGACCAGTAAGGAGAAAGCAATGGCAAAGTAGAGGTATCCTTTAGGAATAGCCCCGATTTGCTGACCGAAAATTTCGGTATGACTCAGGTGTGCTGCTTCTGCGATCAGCATAAAGCCGATCAGGATGAGGAAAGAAAGTGCCAATAACTGCATGGAAGGGTGCTCGTTGATGAATTTCCTGATCGGGTTGGCAAAGACCATCATTACGATGATAGAGATCACTACCGCGATAATCATTAGGACCAGGGCGTCTGAAGGTTTAGTTCCTATCCCGTTCGTCATCCCGACTGCGGTCAGGATAGAGTCGATTGAGAATATAAAATCGATGATGATGATCTGGACGATAGCACGAGAGAGGGTGGTGAGTTTCTTAGCTTTGATCTTTCCTGGCGCATGTTCTGGCTGGTCGACCTTATCGTGGATTTCCGAGGTGCTTTTATACAATAGGAATAGTCCCCCGAAAAACAGGATTAGCGCCTGTCCGCTTATGCCGATATTCACCCAGGAGGCTTCAATCTGGTAAAAAGGCTCTGACAACCCAATGAGTGCAGAAACCGCGAATAGAAGGAGGATTCGCTGCGCCATCGCCAGGATAAGTCCCCAATTGGTCGCTTTCTTCTGGTCTTTTTCCGGGAGTTTATTAGCCGCGATAGAAATAAAAACAATATTGTCTATTCCCAGTACAATCTCAAGAAAAGTAAGGGTCAGTAGTGCTACCCAAGCATCAGCGGTGGTGAGGATTTCAAACATTCTAGTCGATTTTTATGGCGGTTCCTTTAGATTTCTTTTCGCTGCCCACAATGGCATACTCAAAGGTGTAAGAGCTATCTGTAGTAGTCAATATTTTCATGTGCAAAGAAGCTTCTTCTGCCCGGTTCTTGGGGTTCAGCTTCTTGATGATGTACTCGCAATCATTCAGCCAGCGTATTTCAGAGGTATCTGCTTTCCCCTCGAAATAATCGACCTCCATATTCCCAGACCTGACGAACCTGGTGGTTTTACTTTCACCATTGATCTCGGTAGTAAACGTAAATGTACCGTCTTTGAAAGACTTGCAATCTCTTTCAGGGGTGTAACAACTGCTTAAAGTAAGTATAGCCACGAAGGCAGGAATAAATCTTTGGATCATGTTACAAAATAACTAAAAGGGGGCGAATTCCCCTAATACCAGGAGCGGATAAAAATGCCTAATTCTGATTGGTGTCTAAATTTTTCTGATAACTCTCAAAGCTTCCATCCTTATAAAATATGATAATCTTATCGATGGTCTTGGACCCGGAAGATTCTACAACAGGATCCGGAGACAGAATTTTGTTTGGGGTAGTAGGACTACCCTTATCGGCAGGAAAATTTCCTTTCCCATTCAGAAGCCAATACAGGTTTACTTCCGGAAATGTTTTTACGACCCTGAGTACAAAGTCAAGACTGGGTTTATTTCTTCCGCTAAGCAGGTGAGAAATACCCGATCGCTGTACTCCTAATTGATCAGCAAATGCCGCCGCGGTTAAGCCGTAATGAGCTATGATCCGTTCTAGTCTTGTAATAAACTCTTCTGTGTTTACCATAATAACTTATTTGTATGTAATTGAGGATGGCATGACAAATTACACCAAGATAAAACCTTAAATATATTAATCTTACACATTAAACATAAAGATGTAATAAATTGAAATAGAGCATAATAGTCTCATATCATAGTTTTTGCAAATCTAATGTTAAAATCAATTTACATTTGTATACAGAACCAAGGGTAGAGTCTGGTATTTATGTTTACAAAGGTAAATACTACGATTGACATTTGTGAATTATAAAGATGTTACTTTTGTAAACCAGAAAGCTATGGCAACACCATCATTAGATTATAAGGATATTGTAGAGCAGGCCGTCAAAGGACGATACCTTCCACCTAAAAAGGTGAACAAAGTTATTTCGTCCTGGTCTTATCTTTTTCACCTGAAACATATCGGATATTCTGTCGAGGACAGGCCTATCAGTTTGATCAGTCTGGGCAACGGGCCACGTAAAATCCTGATGTGGTCTCAAATGCACGGCAATGAATCAACAACCACGAAAGCTGTGTTAGACCTGATCAGGTTTTTTGGAAAAGGCGGAGGCAAGGATATCCTCGATAGCTGTACGATAAAGATTATCCCGCAGTTGAATCCGGATGGCGCATATGCTTATACCCGGGTAAATGCCAACGGTATAGACCTGAACCGTGATGCCACAGAACTTACCCAACCAGAAAGTAAGGTGCTCCGAGAATTATATGAGGAGTGGAAACCGGACTACTGTTTTAATTTACATGATCAGCGAACTATTTTTAATGTCGGTGAAACAGGCTCACCTGCCACACTTTCATTTCTTGCCCCGGCGGCAGACGCAGATCGGAGCATAACAGCTTCACGGGCTGAAAGCATGCGACTGATCACGTATATTAATAATGAACTGCAAGCTGTGATCCCGGGGCAGATCGGAAGATATGACGATAGTTATAATCCCAACTGTATAGGCGATACTTTTCAATCTTTGCAAACCCCTACCTTATTATTTGAAGCAGGGCATTCCCCGGGTGATTATATGAGGGAGGTTACGCGGCATTACGTATTCCGGGCTATACATTCGGCATTGAAAGCAGTTAGTCAAGGCCTGCATCTTAAGTTAGAATTGGATGGCTACAACAAAATCCCCGAGAACAGTAAACAATTCTTTGATGTATTAATTTCTAATGCTGAAATCCTATTTACGGCTAATCCGGAAAATAGTAGGGTAGGAATACTCTATAAGGAGGTCTTGAAGAATAACGAGATAGTATTTGAACCTTATATCGCAGAGAAGGGAAAATTGCCCCAATATTTTGGTCATTTACATTTTGATTGTAAAATACCCTCCGACATGGAGGCGCTTGAAAAAAATAATGATATTATGCAAATTCTGGCATAACTATTTTTCTCTGATTTTTAGTGATTATTGAGCATATTTCAAATATCTGCAATTTTTGTTAAGATTAATTTCTTAATTTTCTATTTTTGCCCTAAATAATGTCAACATGGGAAAAATTAAATTAGACGAAATTGATCACCAGATCCTGGACATGTTAATCGATAATACCAGGACTCCTTTTACCGATATTGCCAAAAAACTGTTGATCTCTGCAGGAACGGTTCACGTTCGTGTTAAAAAGATGGAAGAGGCCGGAATCATTAGGGGATCATCCTTGACCCTTGATTATGTGAAACTAGGCTATTCTTTTATCGCTTACGTCGGAATTTTCCTTGAAAAGACCCACCAGACTAAATTTGTACTGGAGAGATTGGTACAGATCCCAAATGTAACTGTAGCCCACATCACCACGGGAAAGTTTAATATCTTTTGTAAGATCAGGGCTAAAGATACTACCCACGCTAAGAATATCATTTTTAAGATTGATGATATTGACGGGATCAGCAGAACAGAGACTATGATTTCTCTAGAGGAAAGTATCAATGACAAGAAACGTCTGATGCATACGATCTTCAACGAGCTCTAAGAAGTACTTCTGAAAAAACACATACATTAAGGTATGAAGGTATCTGAAATAAAAGAGGGAGATTTTCACCCGTACTACCAGGCCTATATCGATACGTTGGGAGAGGTAGAGCTTATGCAGGTGCTGCGTAAGCAAGTTGAGAATTTTCCAAAATTTATTCAGAGTATTCCCGTGGATAAATGGCTTCATTCCTATGAATTGGGAAAGTGGACCATTGCCGAAGTGCTGTTACACGTACTTGATTCCGAAAGAGTTTTTCAATATCGGGCGCTTCGAATTGCCCGCCATGACACTACTCCTTTGCCGGGATTTGAGCATGATTCCTATGTACCGGTGTCCGGCGCTAATAATCGCACCAAAGAAAGTATTATTAATGAATACAGGGCAATACGAAACAGTACCATAGCCCTATTTGATAGCCTGGGGCCGGAAGAATTGCGTTTAAAAGGAACGGCCAGTAATGCTGCTGTCAGTGTTGGTGCCCTGGGATTCCTGATCTGTGGCCACCAGAAACATCACCGCAATGTGATAAGGGCAAAATATTTATAATTCTTCTTCCGGATCTTCTTCACCTTCGTGATCCAGGTTTAATTCAAGTTCACGAATATTTTCACTGAATTCTTCATCAACTGGAGCAACGGAGTCCTTAACCTTCTTGTTAGAGAGCTCTTCCTCAATCGAGGCATCGAAGTTGGCGATAAAATGCGAAAAACTTTTGCTGATCTTCACCAAGTAGAGAATATCCCCGGTACGGAGCTCCACGGCTTCAATATATTCACCGCCGGCAGTTTGGAAGGCGATGATATCGTCGTCCCCGTATCCGTCAGGGTAGGCCTCTATCAGTAATACGGCCACTTCATGCGGCAGGCGTTTGTAGTCTATCAGAATGCGTTTCATAGTTTACAAGCTTAAAGTGCTGACAATGAAGTGGTCATCATTGTGCCATTGGTTATTTACTTCTAAACTATTGTATTTTTTGGTGTTGAGAATTAAAGAGTTGTAAAACCACTGATTTCTGTACATGTAATGCTCATTCCATGTAGTATGCAAAGGATGATCTTAAGCGTTCATCCGGAACCTGTACATCGATGACAGGTTCTCCTATCGATTTCAACAGTACAAAATTCACCTTGCCGTGCGAATTCTTTTTATCATACTTGAGCAATGATATAATGGCATCAATATCATTATCACTAAACGTTATACGCTTAAAATATTTATGGAATATTCTTTTAATCTCAGACAACTGCTCTTCCGGTAATCCCGTCAGCCTGTGTGATAAGTAGGCTTCAAGGATCATTCCTATAGCGATCGCCTCTCCGTGAAGCAGTGGGTCTTTCTCTTCTTTTTCTAAAAAATAAGATTCCACGGCATGTCCGAGAGTATGTCCGAAGTTCAGTATTTTCCTTTCATTTTTCTCAGTAGGATCCTTAAGGACTACCTTATTTTTAAGCGAAACAGATCGGTGGATATGAGTTTCTAATTCATCCATGTTTTCTGTTTGCCCTAAGGCCGACCAATAGGCAGGATCCTGTATTAGGCCATGTTTAAGCATTTCTGCGAAACCACTGGTCAATTGTCTTTTTTCAAGGGTAGCCAGGAATTTTGGAATTACCAGTACCATGGCAGGCTCCCTGATCACCCCAACCTGGTTTTTTAGAGAGCCGAGGTCTACCCCGGTTTTTCCTCCTACAGAAGCATCGACCATGGCGAGAAGGGTAGTAGGGATGTTGATAAACGCTATCCCTCGTTTAAAGGTAGAAGCTACAAATCCACCAAGATCTGTAAGTACACCACCCCCAAGGTTGATCAACAGGCTTTTCCGGTCTGCATCTTCCCGGGATAAAGCATCCCACAATTGCATACAACTCGCAATATTTTTATTTTCTTCTCCGGAGGCTATTTGTAAAATTCCGGCCTTTTCCAGTAAATCCACTTCCCGCGTCAATAAGGGGAGACAGTCTTTCCTGGTATTCTCATCTACAAGAATAAATACAGTGGAATAATTTTCATCTCGCAAATGCTGCCGAAGCTGCAAAAAAGCATCTTTATAAAAATATACCCGGGATCCCAGGGTCTGTATAGATCGCATACTCAAAAAATCTGTTGATATGAGCAAAATAAAGGCAATTTTTAATGAATTGCTTCACTATTCTGTGTTTATATTTGGCGCAATGAATAATTGCTAATAATGAAGAAGATATTTGAGGATACTGCAACAGCTTTCGCGCTGAAAACAGATGCGGAATTGGAGCGAGCCTATTTTTTGTTTAAAATGATCGCTAATGAACCCCTGGTTAAGATCGGTACAGCCGTAACCAACCTTGCGATCAAAGCCCATCTCCCAGTGGAAGGCCTAATCAGGGCAACTGTTTTTGATCATTTTTGCGGAGGTATTAACGAGAAGGATTGTATGCCTGTCGTTCAAAAATTGTGGGATAAGAAGGTCTGTTCCGTACTGGATTATTCCGTGGAAGGAAAAGATACCGAAGACCCCTTAGATGATGCCCTGGAAAAAGTCCTTTATATATTAGATTTTGTAAAGGAAAAAGGGGCAATACCCTTCGCGGTTTTTAAACCTACCGGGTATGGGAGGATGTATTTATTTAAAAAGATAAATGCCGGCGAAGCCCTGAACAAAGATGAAGAGGCGGAATGGGGCAGGGTAGTTAAACGATTTGATAAAACTTGCAAAAAAGCGTACGATCTTGATGTATCCCTACTGATAGACGCCGAAGAAAGCTGGATGCAGGATGCTGCGGATGAACTCGTAGAAGAGATGATGCGCAAGTACAATAAGAAAAAAGCCATCGTTTTTAATACATTACAGTTTTACCGATGGGACAGGTTGGATTACCTCAAAAAGCTGCATCAGCGAGCCAAGGAAGAAGGCTTTAAAATCGGGATCAAAGCCGTAAGAGGGGCTTACCTGGAAAAAGAAAATGAAAGAGCTGAAGAAAAAGGATACCGATCTCCTATCTGTACCTCTAAACAGGAAACCGATGAAAATTTTGATGCAGGTGTAAAATACGCCTTAGAGAACCTGGACAACATATCGATATTCGCCGGTACCCATAACGAACAGAGCAGTTATATGCTGATGGAACAAATGGAGCAGAAAGGTATAAATAAAGATGATTCAAGGATCTGGTTTGGCCAGCTTTACGGGATGAGTGACCATATATCGTTCAATATGGCGGCAGAAGGATACAAAGTAGCCAAATACCTTCCGTTTGGGCCGGTACGCGACGTGATGCCTTATCTTATAAGGCGCGCCCAGGAAAACACTTCGGTTGCAGGGCAAACCAGCAGGGAATTAGAACTCCTGAAAAAGGAACGTAAAAGAAGAAGGATGTAATTTGGAAAGATATTAGGGCAGAGATGCTGTTTCTTCCAATTCTTCTTGAGTTTCTCGTATGGCTTCAAGCAGGTAGGGCCACACTGTCCTGGCCATTACCTCGTGTCCCTTTTTGGTGGGGTGAATACCATCCTCTTGGTTTAATTTTGGATCTCCGGCAACTCCTTCTAATAAGAATGGGATCAGGATTACATCTTCCTCTATTGCAATTTCCGGGTACATATTTTTAAAACTACCGGTGTATTCAGGTCCGAGGTTGGGAGGAAGTTGCATGCCGGCCAGAAGTATGGCGGTTTCCTCGTTCTTTTTCCTGACCGCCCTTATAATGGATAAAATATTCTGTCTCGTTTCGGTTAAGGAGATACCTCTTAATCCATCATTAGCGCCAAGTTCTAATAAAAAGATGTCTATATCCTGTTTCAGCGTCCAGTCCAGGCGACTCTCGCCGCTGGCAGTGGTATCACCACTCAGACCGGCGTTTACAACAGTATATTTGTACCCAGCTGAATCCAGCATTTTTTGTAACAGTGCCGGATAAGCATCTTCCGGGGCAACTCCCAAGCCTGCGGTCAGGCTATTTCCGAAAATAAGAATGATTTTTTTATGCTGAACCACCGCTGGTTCAGAAATTTCTTCAGTCCCGGACGCCTCCTTTTTCTCGGCTGCTTTTTTGGTCTCAGTACCGCAGGAGATCATCAGGATCAAGGCAATTGGGCAAAAATATTTTACAAGCGGATTCATACGGAATAGACTTATCGTAAAAATTCTTCTTATTTTGTCTCCATACAATTATACAATAAAAGGGAATAGGATGGCAAACATTTTAAGCGTGCGTAACTTGTCTAAAAGTTATCAAAGCGGAACCAGCGAACTGCACGTCTTACAGGATATCACTTTCAATATCAAGGAAGGTGAATCATTTGCCATTGTCGGACCGTCCGGAAGTGGTAAAACAACCTTATTGGGACTCTGTGCTGGTTTGGATAAGGCAGATACGGGAAGTGTTGAATTATGTGGAACAAAGCTTGAAAGCCTTAATGGGGATCAGCGTGCGCTACTCCGTAATCAACATGTGGGCTTTATTTTCCAGGATTACCAATTGTTACCAACACTCACGGCCCTTGAAAACGTGATGGTGCCCATGGAGTTAAGGGGGGTGAAGGAAGGAGATGCCCTTGCCCTGGAGCTGATGGAGCGTGTAGGGCTGGGTGAAAGAATTCACCACTACCCATCCCAATTATCAGGCGGAGAACAACAAAGGGTTGCCCTGGCCAGGGCTTTTTCCAATAATCCTTCCATCTTATTTGCGGATGAGCCAACCGGAAACCTGGACGAGGAAACCGGAGACCGAGTTGTTGACCTGCTTTTTGAACTGAACCGGGAGGCTGGTACTACCCTGGTCATTGTCTCGCATGATATGGAGTTAGCAGGCAAATGCGATAATATCCTTCGACTGAAAGGTGGTAAGATCATTGAAGAACCAAGTCACTCATAAATGTGAGCTGGAAAGAAAAGATTATATCTAAAGCCGGAATATTCTGGCTGATCAAAATGGCCTGGAGAGATGGAAGGGCCAGCCAGGGGAAGCTTTTTCTTTTTATGGCTTCAATTGTCATTGGTATAACCGCTGTTGTTTCTATTCAATCTTTTAGTGACAGTCTTAAATCCAACATCGATCTGCAATCTAAATCACTAATTGGAGCAGACTATATCATAGATAGCTCCAGCCCTGTGAACCAAAGAGTACAGGAAGTAATAGATTCCTTAGGAGGAACCGCGGGCGAAGAAGTCAATTTTGCATCAATGGTACTGTTTACCCAGAGTGGGATGTCCAAATTGATGAAGGTACGGGGTATCACGGATGGTTTTCCATTCTATGGAAAACTGGAAACCCGGCCGGGATGGGCGGCGGACGACTTTAAAAAGCACGGCGGAGCACTGGTAGACGCCACAGTTATGCTGCAGTATAACCTGAAAAGGGGAGACAGTATAAAGATCGGGAATATCACGCTACCGGTAGCAGGGGCTTTAAAATCTGTCCCCGGTGGCTCTGCCCTGGCCAGTACAGTAGCTCCCCAGGTTCTTATTCCGCACGAATTGATAGAGGAAACCGGTTTAATCCAATTGGGTAGCCGTATTGCTTATGAATATTATTTCGTTGCCGAGAACGAGGATATGGATATGGAGGTATTGGAAGACCAGTTAGATGCCATGCTGGATGCCGAAGGAGCAGACCTGGATACACATACGGCAACTAGTCGTAGCCTTGGTAGGCGTTATGGGAACTTCACCCGATTTCTGAACCTGGTGGCTTTTATTGCCTTGCTTCTTGGCTGTATTGGGATAGCGAGTTCTATCCATATCTATATGAATGAAAAGCTTACCAGTGTGGCAGTTCTTAAATGTCTTGGTGCTACACGGATCCAGACTTTTTTAATTTTCCTGATTCAGATCACTGCTATGGGCTTCCTGGGAAGTGTGCTTGGTACACTCGCAGGTTTGCTGCTCCAGTTGTTCTTTCCACTGCTACTGGATGACTTCTTACCCGTAGATATGGTGATCCGCTTGTCTTACCCTGCAGTGTTCACCGGCTTATTGCTGGGTTTATCCATGTCTGTATTGTTTGCATTGCTCCCATTAATGGGAACCTTGCGCGTTGTCCCATTGCAGGCCTTAAGGATTGAAGCAAAGGGTCCGGCACGCTCTAAAAGGATCCGGATATTAATACTATTCCTGATATTCCTG
Source organism: Zeaxanthinibacter sp. PT1 (assembly GCF_028464225.1). Lineage (GTDB taxonomy): Bacteria > Bacteroidota > Bacteroidia > Flavobacteriales > Flavobacteriaceae > Zeaxanthinibacter. The sequence goes on along the minus strand of NZ_JAQPCN010000002.1, from coordinate 324,297 downwards.
GCGATTTACCTGTTTTCCCTGAGAATGCTCGAAAACTGGCTGTATGCCTTCTTTTTTGTACTGGGACTTGTTGTCGCATTTTCGGCCCTGGCTGGGGTAGCTTATATTTTTGTGAAGGGGATACAGAATTTCTTCCCTGAGAGATGGAGTTTCTGTGCCAGGCAAAGTATGAGGAACCTTTCCCGCCCCAGGAACCAGACTATGACCATGATCCTGGCTATCGGAGTAGGGACATTTTTAATCAGTACCTTGTATTTTACGAAAGATATGTTGCTGGCACGGGCGACGATAGACAGGACCTCGGATAGTCCCAACCTCTTATTCCTCGACGTACAGAAAGAGCAGTCCGCTCTTTTATACCAAAGCCTTGAACAGCAAGACCTACAGGTAATGGAAAACATTCCCATTGTCACCATGAGAGTGCACAGTGTAAAGGGTAGGGGGGCTAAAGAATTAAGAGACGATCCCGATGCCAAGGTTGGTCGGTGGGTCTTGAACCACGAGTTCAGGGCAACCTACCGGGATAGTCTGATCGGGTCCGAATCGGTTGTGCAGGGAGAATGGGTCGGAATGCATAATGGTAACGGAATTGTTCCTATTTCGGTCGCACAAAACTTTGCTTCGGATGCCAGTGTTAAAATAGGAGACCGGGTAACCTTTAATGTCATGGGGCAATTGCTCCCTACCCGGATCGCCAGTGTACGTGAAGTGGATTGGGGCAGAATGCAGCTGAATTTCTCCGTGCTCTTCCCAAAAAATGTATTGGAACAAGCTCCACAGTTTCATGTGCTGACCACTAAAACCGCGGATGAAGAGGCTTCTGCAGAGATTCAGAAAGAGATCGTGATGAAATACCCGAATGTCTCTGTTATAGATCTTCGGCAGATCCTGAATACTATAGAGAATATCCTGGACCGGATAGGGTGGGTGATTAATTTTATTTCGTTCTTTAGTATAATTACAGGAATTATTGTGCTCATCGGTGCGGTCAGAACCAGCCGATTGCAACGGATCAAAGAAAGTGTACTGCTGAGGACAATCGGGGCTAGTGGTAAACAGATTATGAAGATCGTAGCACTGGAATACCTTTACCTGGGAATTCTTGGTAGCCTGTCAGGTATTCTGTTATCCCTGCTGGGAAGCGAATTGCTGGCAAGGTTTGCTTTTGAAACGGCATTTATTCCATCCTGGATCCCATTTCTGATATTGTTTCCCTCCATTACGGCAGTAGTAGTTCTGATCGGAATTACAAATAGTCGATCTGTTCTGGAAAGCCCGCCCCTGGAGGTGCTGAGGCGAGAAGTTCGTTAAAAAAGACCTTTACAGCCTATTTTGCCTTATAATAATTATTCAGGATAGAAGCAATGGCTTGCTCCCCTGACAGAACGGCTTCAATTTTCCTAACCACCTCTTTTTTAAGGAGAGGTTTCAGGGGTTGATCCAATTCCGGGATCCGGTGAAATACTGCCCCGATCTTTTTATCCCAGCTCTTATAATATCGCAGCAGGTCGTCAGGGTAGACCACTTTCCTGCGCGTACCCTCGTCAACTCCTCTGAAAGGTGACTGTATGTTCAGGTAGCCATAATCATCAGTCAGTTGTTCTCCCGGCTGTATATCCCGTATGGCTATCTCAAAATCATAAGCGGTCGTCAGGCAGTTGGCCTTGAAACTGTGATTGACAAACCTGCCATTGTCCCAACAAAGGATGTAGTTGCCCTTATTGTTCCTATAGGTATAGATATCCAGGATCTCCTTGTAGGGAGCATTCATTTTCTGGTATTGCTTTGGAGTGAATTCCCTGTCCAGGTCGTCCAGTACCCAGGTTATAGTGCCTGCAGGAATAAGCTTGGTGGCTACTACACCATGGCCAACTACATCATTGATAAACTGCAGGCTGGTATGTGGGTGGATCATAAATATACTTCTAAAATAATACAGCTAATGTAAGCTGAATTTAGACTTCTCAGGGAAGAATATCATCCTTCTGCTTTTTATTTTTTGAGCGGATTACATCGTATATATCCCGTCTTCTATCACGCAGGTTCTTAACGCTGCCATACTGATTAAGCTCGCGCAACAGATCTATATCCACATCAGCAATAAGGGTCATCTCTGTATTAGGAGTTGCCTCCGCTTTGATACCATTAGACGGGAAAGCAAAATCACAAGGGGTGAACACCATGGATTGGGCGAATTGTATATCCATATTGTGAACATTTGGTAGATTCCCAACGCTTCCTGCTATGGCAACATAACATTCGTTCTCTATGGCTCGTGCCCTGGCACAATTCCGGACCCGCGAATAGCCATTCTGGGTGTCGGTCAGGAAGGGAACAAAAAGAATATCCATTCCATCATCGGCCAGTAACCTGCTCAATTCCGGGAATTCCGCATCATAACAGATCAGGATGCCGATCTTACCACAATCGGTGTCAAATACCTTTAATTCCTGTCCTCCCTGCATGCCCCAGACTTTTGCCTCGTCAGGGGTTACGTGAATCTTTTCGTATCGTTCTACGGTTCCATCCCTTTTGCAGAGGTAGCCTACATTGTAAAGCATTTCATCTTTGATCTCCGGCATACTCCCGGAGATAATGTTGATATTGTAGGAGATCGATAATTCTGAAAACTTCTGAACGATCTCTTCGGTATATTTAGCCAGTTCCCGGATAGCATCAGGTTCTGCAAGATGATTGTTCTCTGCCATCAAGGGGGCATTGAAAAATTCAGGGAAGAGGGCGAAATCTGAACGGTAACCCGCCACTGCATCAATAAAATACTCCGCTTGTTCCAGGAGATCTTCCAATTTCTTATACGGTCTCATCTGCCATTGGATCAACCCGATCCTCACCACTTTTTTCTTGGCGGAAGCTTTTTTCGAGGGTTTATCATAATAGATATTATCCCATTCCAGCAATACAGCAAATTCGTTAGAGTCCTCGTCACCTTCCAGGTACCTGTGAAGGATACGGGAGGGATGAAAATCATTTGAGATCTGGAAATTGAGTACAGGGTCTTCGATTTCTTTTCGGCGAACCGCGGCGATATATTCTTTTGGAGTTAGGGTTTTCGCATGCTTGTGATAATTAGGCAATCTTCCACCAAAGGCAATACCCCTTAGATTCAGTTTTTCACATAGTTCTTTGCGGTAATCGTAAAGACGTCTTCCTAACCGAAGACCCCGGTATTCGGGCTTAATAAAAACATCGATCCCGTAAAGTGTATCGCCCTCGTCTGTATGGGAATCAAAAGTGTAATTCTCCGTGATCTCCTTGTAGGTATGCTGATCAGAAAGCTTGTCGTGATCCGTGATAATAGAGAGCGCACATCCTGCTATTTTTTCATTGATTTTGATCACTACCTGTCCTTCCGGGAATTTCCGGATAAGACTTCTGATTTCTGCCTCACGCCAGTATTCATCAGGCATGGACGGATAGGCCTCTATCATGGCCAGCTTTAGTTCCTTATAATCTTTAAGCTTAAGGTAGGTAAGCTCTATATTTTCTATGTCTTCAATGTTCATGGCAACCTTCGTCTTATTAACGCTCAAAGATACGTGCTAAAAGATCATCTTTCACGGAAAATCACGGGAGCTCCGGTGACATCCTGTGCTTGGTACCCTGCTCAAAGTCGTAAGCGATTTCTAATAATACAGGTTCTGACCAGGGTTTCCCGAAAATAGAGATACCCACCGGGAGGCCGTCTAATTGTCCCATGGGTAACGTGATGTTGGGATAGCCTGAAATAGCAGCAGGTGAACTACTTGAAAACTGGAAATTATCACCGTTGGTAAGATCGGTTTTCCAAGCCGGGCTCCCTGTAGGTGCAATGATGGCGTCAAGCTTATGCTCATCCATTACCTTATCAATTCCTTCTGCCCGACTTAATCTCAGCATGCTGGCTAAGGCTTCTTTGTACTCCTTGGAATCCAGGTCTCCCTTTTCTTGGGCCTGGTTGAGAAGGTCGTGGTCAAAATATTGCATCTCTATGCTGTCTGCCTGAGTCTGCATGATAAGATCTTCCAGGTTATTAACAGGCGCATTATCCCCTAAAGAAGCAAAATATTCGTTTAAGCCATCTTTAAATTCGTAAAGCAAAACCTGGAAAGAATGTCTCCTGGCTTCTGAGGGCATGATCTCCTCTAAAGGAACTAACTCGGCTCCGCGCGATTCAAAATAGGCTTTTGCCTCTTCCATAACTCCCTGCATGCGAACATATCCATCAATAGGTGCCGTGTAGTAGCCGATACGCTTACCACGGATCCCGTCCGGGTTGAGAAATTGTGTGTAATCTGTATAGATCTTCCTACCGGGCTGTGTCGTTTTAGAGTCTGCAGAATCTACCTGGGTAAGTACCCCAAGGGTGATAGCTGCATCTCTTACCGTCCGGGCCATAGGTCCGCCTGTATCCTGGGAAAATGAGATCGGGATAATCCCTCTGCGACTGATCAACCCCACGGTAGGTTTAATACCTACAATACCGTTGTTATTAGATGGGCATACTATAGAACCATTCGTCTCCGTACCAATGGCGACCACGGATAAATTGGCAGCTACCGCAACTGCAGAACCTGAGCTACTGCCACATGGATTCCTGGTCGTGTCATAAGGGTTTCTGGTCTGTCCCCCAAGTCCACTCCAACCGCTGGAAGAAAAGCTGGAATGAAAATTAGCCCACTCACTCAGGTTAGCTTTACCCAGGATTATGGCGCCCGCCTCCCTCAATTGTGCGGCAAGAGGACTGTCTTCTTTAGGGTAGGAATCCCTCATTGCCCTTGCCCCGGCAGTTGTTGGCATAGGATCGGCGGAGTTGATATTATCTTTTAAGTATACCGGGATGCCGAATAGCGGTCCTTTCATCGCATTGTTCTCCAGCTGTTCATCCATAGCAGCAGCAATATCCATGGCATTGGGGTTAAGGCTGATCACAGCATTTAATTCCGGACCATTGAAACTTAAGTCGTTAGCCCGGTCCAGGTAGAATTTGGTGACCTCGCTAACCGTAAATTTGCCTGATTGATAGCCTTCGTGGATATCCTGTATCGTTATCTCTAAAGGAAGGTTTAAACTTTTGGGAGCATCTTCCGTTTTATCTGTTTTGCAGGAAGTAATAAGAAGAAAAAGGCACAGGGATAGTGCCATGGTCGGGATTGCGGTAACTTTCATTCAGAAGTTTTTTTAGTCCGGCCGGTATTTTCGGTCAGGGCTGATTCTCTTCGGCTGAAGTTACTAAAAATTTTTCCTGGTAAAAAAGAGATATTAGTATTGCAAGCTCTGCAGAACTACCAGGGAATCACAATTCTGAACCTGGAGTATAGCGGCCCTTTCCTTGATATTTCCTTCTATCATATAGCTCTTGCAAGGCTTAGCCTCGGTATTGCTAGCACCGAAATCGATATCCCCTTCGGTAAAGAAGTACTGTACCGTGGTGGAATCAAGCAAAGCGTCTAACCCTTGGTTCCTTATTTCTTCAGAAAAGGTGTACTGTTTAGAGCGGATGTCTTTTAGCACCCTGCAATTCGGTAAATAACAAAAGGAGGTCCCGGTTTCTTCAGATTTTTTCCGCAAAAATATAGCGAGGAAAATCAGCCCGATGGAAAGACCGAATAAGAAAAACCCAAGACGTTTAATAAATGGCATGCTTAAAAAATAAGAAAGTTTATATCGCTGTACTTAAGGTCGAACCACTCACCTACAGTACGATTTGTGAGAATCCCGTGGTACATGTAGAGTCCGTTACGCAGACCCTTATCAAAACGCAGGGAGTTTTCTAACCCTCCTTCCTCACCGATTTTCAGTAAGTAGGGGGTAAATATATTGCTGATGGAAAGCGAAGCTGTTTTTGGGAACCGCGCTGGCATATTGGGTACCCCGTAATGCAGTACGCCGTATTTTTCCCGGACGGGTTTATCGTGGGTAGTGAGTTCGCTGGTTTCAAAACATCCACCCATATCTATACTGACGTCAATGATCACGGCACCTTTTTTCATATGCTCCACCATGGTCTTGGTCACAACGACCGGGGCCCTGTCAATACCTCGCATGGCCCCGATGGCGACGTCACATCGCTTTAATGCTTTTAGCAGATTTTTGGGCTGCAAAGTAGAGGTATAGAGAGTTTGCTTAAGATTGGTCTGAATGTTTCTCAGTTTGGTGAGCGAATTATCAAAGATCTTCACATTAGCTCCAAGCCCAATAGCAGAACGCGCGGCATAATGACCTACAGTTCCTGCACCAAGGATAACCACTTCAACCGGTGGAACCCCACTGATATTACCGAACATCAGCCCGCTACCGTGCTGGTTGTTCGCCATGATCTCGGCTGCGAGAAGTATGGAAGAAATCCCTGCGATTTCACTCAGCGACCTGATGGCCGGGAATTTCCCGTCTTCATCCCGAATATATTCGAAGGCTATGGCTGTAATCCTCTTTTTGGCCAATGCTTCAAAATATTTTTTTGATTGCGTTTTAATCTGCAGGGCCGAAATCAGGTTGGCCTGTGGACTGAGCATTTCAATTTCGGAAAGGGTAGGGGGTTCTACTTTAAGTACAATCGGGCATGAAAATACTTTTTTTGTATCCCGGGTCATTGTAGCCCCGGCATTGGTGTAATTAAGATCCGAAAAATTTGCGCCTTCCCCGGCTCCGCACTCGATCATCACCTTGTGACCATGAGCCGTAATCGCGTTTACGGCATCAGGGGTGAGGCATATTCTTTTTTCCTGGAGTTGACTCTCCTTGGGAATTCCTATATGGAGTTCTCCTTTTTGTTTCAGGATTTCAAGGGTTTCTTCCTGTGGCAGGAGTTGTTGTTTGCTGAAAGGCGATGAAGGTTGGTTCATAGGATGTACATCTGAGAATACCCGTCAGTAAGCAGCATTGGTCTGCCGGGAGCATTTCAAATTTACGACTTTTTGTAGAATGTAAAAGGAAGATCTTATAGGGTGGTCTCGCGTTCAATAGCGCGTTCTACTTTCTGATTTTTTTTCGCTTCTCTTTCAGCTTCCTTCTCGCGAAGTGCTTTTAGTTCGGCATCCATGGCATCCAGGTCTATCCCGTGCACATACTTATCGTAGAGTTTGATACGAATCAGGTATACGAAGGGGATAACTATCATACAGAAGGGAAGAATCCAAAGAATATTATCTGTGTCTATAAAATTATCATCAGAAATAGCGGATTCAAATATTTGAAAGGCGTACATCAATACCGGTATGATGATTATATGGTACCACCAATGTTTACAAGTAAAGAACCAGATGAGCAAGAGATAAAAGGGTACTACTTTACCCAACATAAACCAAATAAAAATATTGACATTGGGGAACCCGTTGCTTCCAATTGTAATCCCCAAAAAGTTTACAGAATCACTTTCTGGAACATATTCATGTAGTTTGAAAACAAAGGGAGATATAACAATTAATAGTGCTAATAAAGATTCAACTATTAATCGCCTTTTTGCCTTTGAACTTCTATCGGTTAATTTAGTTCTCATTAGGGGAATTAAGTGGTTTAACCTCTTTAACGAAAAAAAGGGCAATTTATGATTGCCCTTTACAATTTTCTCTAAATCTTTATCAGATTAAGATTTCTTGTCACCGTTAATAATCTTCGTCCGGTCGACACTTTTTTTGTCGCCATTGATGATTTTTGTGCGGTCAACACTCTTCTTGTCCCCGTTAATGATCTTGGTTCTGTCAACACCTTGCTCATAAAGACCATCCTCTGCGGCGGTGTTTTGAGTACAGGAAGCAACCAGGAACAAAGAACAGGCGAACAAGCCAAAAATAGTTTTTCTTGTGTTCATCGTACAAGTTTTAAGTTAATTATTCGGTTCCATTTTCACAACAAATGTAGGAAAAAAATTACTAATCATTTGTTATTTATCGGAAAAATATAACATTTCGTCGGTAAAACCTAACAGTTCGTCGATTATATCAGCAAGTCACGTCTTGAAAGGCAATAAAACCGGGGGATTTCGTTGTAGGAAAAAAAACAACCGAATTCATGAGAAAAATAGCTCTGCGACTTGAAATATAGGATTTTTTTAAAAAAACAGGCTTTCTTCCCCGGTATTTTTTTCTTGATAATACTAGTGATCCAGGTTTTCCACCTTAATCTTCCGTCGTTCCGGGTCCAGCACTTCCAGTAAGATATGGGTGCGTTGTTCCGGCAACAGGGAAGGGATTTTTTCCGGCCATTCTATAAAAACCCAGGCCTGCTGTTGTAAATAATCCTCAAAACCCAGGTCCAGGGCTTCCATTTCATCATTTAATCGATAAAAATCGAAATGATAGCCCAACAGGCTTCCATCAGACTTGTGATATTCATTAACTATACCAAAAGTTGGACTGCTGCCGTGATCAGTTCCACCCAGTTGTTGGACAAGTTCTTTGATGAGGGTGGTCTTCCCCGCTCCCATCTCCCCATAGAAGCACAAGACGGTAGTCTCAGCTTTGTTGAGGATTTCCTCTGCCATGGACGGGAGTTCTGTTAGGCTGTAGGATTTACTTGACATTTGGTCGGATTAATGTTTTGCATAAGTATTAGATTATTTAGTTTTAGTGAAAATTTCCACGTGCTTTTAATTCATAGGCCCAAATTTAGAGTAGAATTTTTAACTGCACTTGCAATTTTGCTCATTCCATTTTTAAATTTTATTCACATAGCTTTCACAGATGAGAGTTACTTAAATTTTATGGGATGGCAGATTGATCATGGATATGGTTCAAATGAAGTATTTATTTGGATGATATTGGTAAAATTGATTCCTATCTTTATGTTGTCAATTTGGTTCGCTACCAACTATTTCTATTGGCGATTCTTCATATTCATTCCTATTGTTCTATTCAGCGATTCCCTAATACGATATAACTTATTCGGTTTCATAGAAAATGATTTAATCTCAATTATAATATCAATTCTATTAAATAGCGTTTATTTATTATTACTTATAAGGATAAATAAGCTCTATCTATCTAATCTAAATGCGGCGTTTGATAGGACCAACTTGAAAAAACTGCTAATTAACAATTCAAGGGATTTTTATCAAAATTTACTTGAAACCTTAGAAAAGAAAAATAACATCCATTCTTTTAAGGTAAAAGATGAGTATAGAAAAAGGTTAACTTTTACGCGTAATATACTTTCTGATCGACTAGTGGCTTCGTCTGATAAGAGGCCTTCAGTTAATTTGTTGACTGAAAGAATTGTTGTTGGCATATTAATTCTTCTTCCATTTATATTTAATGTTCATAGACTTATTCCTTCAGGTACTACGACTCTTGATCTATATTTTATAGAAATTGGAACCTTTGACTTTGCTGATATTGATACAATGATATGGCTAGTAATGTTGAACCTGGTGTACATTCTTCCACTTTTCATTTGGTTCATAACTTGCCCATATTGGTGGCGATATGCCATCTTGGCACCAATTATATTATCCACATTTCAACTTTGGGAGTTATTCTTTGAGATTAATATATATGAATGGCGAAATTTAAAGACTGTACCGTACTTATTGATTGTGTTATCGTTATTGATTTATGCTTCAGAAAAGGTAAAATATGAAGTGAAACTATCGAAAATACTGATTGAATTGGATAATGAACTTTCTGAATTAATAAATTTCTTATCAGAAGACTCGATTATTTCTAATGTCAGAAACAAATTAAGCTCCATTAGAGCAAAAGATAATACTGGAGACAAAGATAAACTCGAAGAACTCATCCGGCTAAGGGAACGGATCATAGCAGAGCTGCAGGATAAGGAAGAGAAGTAGAGCAGGATGGTGGCGATTTTGCTATGCCGGTATCCTAACGTATATTCCGGCAAATTTTATTTAGAATTCTTAAAGCGGTAGCCCATGCAAAAAACAAGAACTATTCGCTTTAAGATTGATATCGGCATATCTGTATTATTGGTCATCCTTCCATTTTTCATCGTTTTACACTTACTGGCATCTGAAAAGAAAAGCATACATATATTTGGCCTGGAACTGCAGCATGGTTACCACGATAATATGGTATTCCTGTGGCTGCTCCTTACCATTATCATCCCTTTCTGTTATCTCAGCCTTTGGTATATCACTTGCGTCTTCCGCTGGCGTTTCCTCATTTTGGTCCCCGTAGTACTTTACCTGGATTACCTTACCAGGATGGTATGTCATTTTGGAACGCCTAAAGCTTGGATGATCGGAATTTCAATTTTAGTAAACCTCATCTTTCTTGCACTGCTATATGTCTTTCAGAAAGGGTACTCCAAAAATGTCGGATTAATGCCGGATGACAGGGTGATCAATCGGATGTTCGGTTCTAATTCCAAATCCCTGTTCGAAAGGATCACCGATGTCTTCAGTAATCTCGATTCGGATAACCAGGATGACAAGTCTGCCCGAAAAAAATTGCGGTCACTATTTCATCTTAAAGGCATACTGTCTGCAGATACAGGCGTTTCCCATGTACGCAATCTCAGGCCTGTTCTTAAAACAACAGAACTCTGCGTAGTTCTTGTTCTGCTGTTGAGTGTACCTTTTATTTTCTATGCTAACATATTGATCCCTAACGGGATACAATCCTTATCGCTGGGACCGTTTGTTATTAATGCAAATGGTTTTGAGAATGTCCAGGTCTATATCTGGTTGGCTACTATTAAACTCACTACATTAATCTGTCTTGGAGTCTGGTACATTACTTCCTACCAGTGGTGGAAATATGCTATCCTGGTCCCTATTATTTGGACTATTTACCAGCTGTGGGAAATTAGCGTAGATATTCAGAATTTAGATGCCTGGGGTAACCTCAGGGTATTACCCTACATCCTCGCCCTGGTTTCCCTCCTGATCTTTCTTTCCCGGAAAGTCAGGTACGAGTATAAACTGTCCGAATTACAGGAATTGATAGATTCAGAAATTGAACATCGCTTACTGGAATCCGGTGTTGACGGGATGTCAGGGAAACAGTACCAGTGGGACTCCCTTAAAGAAAAAATAGATCACAAGGGTGCAACCCACAACGAATTGCAGGCATTGGGGAAACTTCGCGAGGAATTAATTGATCTTCTGAAAGAAAAGAAATAGAATTATTTCTTGCCTTGGTTCTTTTCGATCTCCCGGGTTACTTCCTTTAGCAGGAACTGCAACTGCTCATCCTGACGCTCTTTAACCTTTTGTTCAATCAGGCGTTCAATTTCGGCCTGCTTTTCACTAGGTAGTTGTTCGTAGGAAGCAAATGCCGGTTGCTTCTCAGGAAGCAGCATTTCACCTTCACCGGTTAATAACCACACAACATTCAGCTGGGGGTATGTTCTAAGAATTGTCTCGATCACATCACTGCCGATAGAGGCGTGATTTTTTTTCATCCTCAGGGTATATCCATTGCTTGCACCAATAGACAAATCAAATTGTCTTGCGCTTAACCCTGCGTACTGTATGAACTGCCAAAGGCGGTCGATTGTTTTTAACATATTAAGACTATATTCGATGAATGAGTTGATTAACGGAGTAAAGATACGAAATTATATGATTTATTGCTTAACGAAAGTATTTATTAGCAAGTGATTAACTTTTGTGTTTAGTTAATTTATTTGCATATATAGAATATAGTCGATATATTTGAAATGTCAGAACACCCCGAGATCTATATTAACCTCTATTCGCTATGGAGATATTACCAGACAAACGGAGTGTACTTTTGACTGTTCAGGGCTATTCTGCGCATCTATCCAAAAGAAGTAATATAGTCTATAATGTTCTGTTATTTTCGATTAGCGGTTTTTTGATCGCTCTGCCTTTAATCCGCGTGCCGGTAAACAGATCGGTAAGGGGGATTGTCCGGGGAGAACGGTTGCGAATACCTGTCAGGGTCCGTGAAAGTGGTGAAATACTATGGAGTCTGATAGAACATAATCGATATGTGGAAAAGGGTGATACCCTGCTTGTTCAAGATTATGGTCTCAGAAAGGAGATCGCCCTGGATCTCGAAAACCGATTAGCAGAATCCAGGCTTATTTTGTCAGACTTGGATAACATACTAAGTGATCTGCCAGAATCCACGGCAAATATAATCACTGATGACTATCGCAACGCTCTTCATACATATCGCCTAAAATCACAAGCACTATTTAAGCAGTGCCAGTCCCTTAAACAAAAATTAAGGCGTTTTTCTGCATTATTCGAAAAAGGGGTTATTTCTGACTTTGAACATCAGAAACACCTGAGGGAATACCGGGAAAAGTATTTTGAATATGAACATTTTATATCACAACAAAAAAATATATGGCGGCGGGAGCGACGTATATTGAAAGATAATATCAACAAACTGCAAATACAGGGAGAGTCGATTCGTGCAGAACTGAAAAATCTAATCATTATTTCTCCTGAGACCGGCCATCTCATATCGCCCACAGCGGCCCGTCCGGGCACAATGCTGCTAAAGGGAAATGTACTGGCCGAACTATCGCCGGAATCTGAAAAGCTCGTAGAGTGTTTTGTCAGTTCGTCCTTGATAGGCCAAATCAGAGAGAACGTTCCTGTCCGGTACAGTATTGATGCCTATAACAGCAACTTATGGGGAATGGCGAGCGGAAGAATCGTAACAATTGGCAAGGATGTAGAGCTGGTTGATTCTCGTCCTTATTATCGAGTCTTATGCAGCCTGGACTCTGAATTTCTTCAATTAAAGAGTGGACTCAAAGGGGAAATTAAGAAAGGAATGTCACTTACATCTCATTTCTTGCTTGCCGAAAGAAGCCTTTATCAGCTCCTCTTTGACAAAATAGATAACTGGTTAGATCCCAATAATTTTTGAGAGCAAATGATAACAATAAATGTCGTGAATTATGAGAACAATTAGGAATTTGGAAAGGTTACAGCGTCTGCACTCATTAATTGAGCAGGAAATTACAGGGTCACCCACGGAATTGGCCGAGAGGCTGCATATCAGCGTTAGGTTGGTTTATCACCTAATAGAACAGTTAAGAGATTACAGAGCCCCAATCCTGTATGACCGGTCCAGGAAAACATATTTTTACGACGATGACTTTCATTTGAATGTGGAGATTTCTGTATCCGTAATAAACCGGGATGAGACCACACACATCTTTGGTGGTAGTTATTGGGTGCCTGAGGGTTCAGAGCCTAATTCCTGGGAAAAGGCAACAAATTTTCGACGAAATCCGTTGACTGCAAGTTTTTTGCAGTGAACGCCTTTATCTTGTCTATAATAAGTCATTTAACACTTTCTGAAGCAACAGCAGAACATTGTACGAATAGGTTGGTTATTTGGTTCCATTAAAATGACGCCTCTAATCGGTGTTCGACTTAAAAAGAGAGGTTTAAGTCCTGGGTTTCGGAATGTGGAAGGGTGCTGAGTTTTTAAGTTATGTCCGTCATTTCTTGGTGGTGTTTACAGACGGTGACATAGTTTATAAAACGGCACCCTATTTTTTTGGCTTGTGCTGAAGTTTCTTAATTATCACTTTAATGAATGTTTCCTGCAGTCTGGGTCAATACCTTAGAGCCTTGAAATGAAGAAAGTGCACGTTGTTCATTTTTAAAACAGAAACATTAATTAAATAGTTGAAAAATGAAAGAATTAAAGAACTTATCGATGGAAGAGCAATGTATGATCAATGGGGGATTCTGGGTTGGCCCGCCTCCGAAATGGGCAATTGATGTAGGCATTGCCATAGGGCAAAGTGCTAAACTTTTTATAGAGGGGTTCAAAGAAGGATCCAGGGAAATTTAATTCGATGATCATGGAAGATATGAATCAAATAGAATTGGAACAAGTTAGGGGAGGTGAAGAACCTGCCTTTTATCATACGGCAGCTTATATCGCCGGACATGCCCTGGGCAAAGGTGTAGACCTTTTACATGGGCTGTGGGATGGTTTGATGGGCGTTGATGCTCATTAATTGTAAATCTTGAAATTATGAAAATTCAAATATTGAATGCAGGAGAGCTACTGTCGATCAGCGGTGGTAATGACAGTGATTATAACATGGGTTATGCCATTGGAGAACACATCCGGAGTGGCTTTAAATCTTTGGGTGATTTCTTAGAAAGTGTCTCTAGTATATTAAGTCCTATTGACTAGTATTCAGGAAAAGGTCAACCGGATTCCCGGTTGGCCTTTTGCTATAAATGTCTCTTTTATGAAGCAGTCATTTAGTTTAATGGATTGTTGCAGGCAATTAGCACATTTTGCATTTCACCCGAAGCAGGAAATACGAACACGGCTGAACCCCGGCGATGCTTTCCGGATGCTGCGTTCTTATTTTATTATTGATTTTGGTATATCTTCAGTAGTTGCGGTTCTCACGATCTTATTTTTGCAACAGGAAAATATTGGGTTAGAGAGGATCAGCCATAAATTTGAAGGATTTTCATTACTTCTTGTCGGAGTTCTTGTGCTGCCGTTGCTCGAAGAACTCATCTTTAGGTTGCCCTTGCTATTTAAGCCTATGAACCAGGTTACTTCGATCGTACTGGGAGCCTATTGCATTCTGTTTATATCATTTCGGTCTTATACCGGCTTCGGTCCATGGCTGTGTATTCTTTATTCTATGATGGTTGCCATTGCTCTGGGGATAGTTTGTTATCAAACTTTAAAGAGGCATGAACAGAAAGCAAAATCCCTTTTTAAGAAATACTATTCCTTGATTTTTTATTTCAGTGTATGCTCCTTTGGTTTTCTGCATATTACCAATTACCATGTTGAAACTTACTTACTTCCCTTTCTCTTTTTGCTTACTCTGCCTCAATTAATTTCAGCCTTTATTCTCGGTTATCTACGAATAAGGTATGGACTCCTGTATTCCTATGTATTGCATGGGATGGTAAATTTTTTCCCCTTAATTATCGCCTGAATATTTCATTACCAAGAAATTGCAGTCTGCAGGCATAACTTAGAGTCACAACACAATACGGTGACTCAAAAACTTGTAAAACAACACGATGTATCGGACTGTGGGGCTGCCTGTATAGCTTCCGTGGCAGCACATTATAAACTTTACCTGCCCATAGCACGGATCAGGCAATATGCAGGTACAGATAAAAAAGGCACAAATGTATTAGGTATGCTTGAGGCCCTGAACAGGCTGGGGTTTAAAGCAAAAGGGGTGCGGGCCAACTCGGAATCGTTGACTGCAATCCCTTTACCTGCTATAGCTCATGTAATTCTGGAAAATAACCGTCATCACTATATAGTATTGTATTCTTTATCTGCTAAACATCTGCGGGTAATGGACCCGGCCAGTGGAAAAATGATCCGTAAATCAAAAGAACTGTTCTGCAGCGAATGGTCCGGTGTACTCGTACTGCTGGAACCGGAAAAGAATTTTACTGCTGGGAACCACACTGTCTCCATAGCTCAGCGTTTTTACAGCTTATTGAAACCACACCGAGCCGTTTTGATCCAAGCTCTAATTGGTGCCTTAGTATACACCCTGCTTGGTTTTTCAACAGCTATTTACGTGCAGAAAATCACGGATTTTGTACTGGCCGGTAATAACCAAAAGCTGATGAATTTATTAGGGCTTTTCATGCTGGTATGCATAGGGTTACAACTGGTTATTGGTGTTTTTAAAGACATTTTCCTAACAAAAACAGGTCAGCAAATAGATATGCGCCTTATCCTCGGGTATTATAAACACCTGCTTCACCTGCCTCAATCTTTTTTTGACACCATGCGGGTAGGGGAGATTATATCCAGGGTGAATGATGCGGTCAAAATCCGTCATTTTATCAATGGGGTTGCCCTGAACCTGACGGTAAACTGTCTCATTATAATCTTCTCATTTCTATTCATGTTTACATATTACTGGAAGCTGGCCCTTGTCATGCTATTCGTAATCCCTGTTTATGGGTTACTCTACCTGGTTGTAAACAGTTTAAATAAAAAAACCGAGCGAAATGTTATGGAGCATGCTGCCGAATTAGAGAGCCAGCTGGTAGAGTCGTTAAAGGCGGTGGGTACTATCAAGCGATTTGGCCTGCAATCGCACTGCAATGCTAAAACTGAATTTCTCTTTGTCAGGCTGCTGCAGTCGACCTACCGATCGGCTATGAATCGTATCTTTTCCGGTAGTAGCAGTGGTGTAATTTCCCAGGCCTACGTGGTATTACTTTTCTGGTGTGGATCTTATTTCGTAATCGACCAGGAGATCTCCGCCGGGGAATTAATGTCTTTCTATGCCATAGTTGGCTATTTTACCGGACCCCTTTTAGGTTTGATCAACGCCAACAAAGATATTCAGAATGCCCTTATTGCGGCAGATAGGTTGTTTGAAATTATGGACCTGGAAACTGAAAATCAATCCGGTAGCCTGGTCCTGGATAAAAAACATTTTAATGTTTTGAGGTTTCGCAAGGTCAGTTTCAGGTATGGTAATAGGGCTGTTACCCTAAAAGATCTCAGTTTTAGTATTAAGAGGGGAGAAGTGATCGCATTTGTGGGGGCAAGTGGTTCAGGAAAATCTACTATTGCAGCCTTAATGCAACGCGTATATCCTATTCATGACGGTAGTATCAGGTTAAATGACCTTGATTTAAAACATCTGTCAGAGGGTTGTTTGCGGACCATAATTTCTGCTGTACCACAGAATATAGATCTTTTCAACAGCACTGTGATTGAAAATATAGCTTTAGGTGATCCCAACCCGAGAATTGAAGATATTATCAGGATATGTAAGCAGTTAGGAATCACTGAATTTATTGAAGCGCTTCCTTACGGATTTAATTCTGTGCTGGGCGAGAACGGGGCTACTCTGTCCGGAGGGCAGAAGCAGCGTTTAGCTATTGCTCGTGCCCTCTACCGTGAGCCTGCCATCCTGATTCTCGATGAAGCCACGTCATCCTTGGATTACACTTCTGCCGAGTATATCAATTCTACGATAGAGTCATTAAAAGCCAAAGGAGTTACGGTCATCATAATTGCTCACAGGCTCAGATCAATCCTCCATGCGGACAACATTCTTGTGTTGGAGAAGGGACAAGTCATTGAGAAAGGAGGGCACCAAGAATTAATACGTAAGAGAGGCGCTTATTACCGGATGTTCCGGGATCAGCACTCAGATTTTATATTTCGCGGTTCTTCAATTTTACGTGGACAGAATAACACCATCAATTCCTTACCTGGGGTCTAGAACCACGAAAGGAATGACCATTTCTTCCAGGGAAACGCCCCCGTGTTGGTAGGTGTTCCGGTAGTAGCCCACAAAGTGATTGTAATTATTTGGGTAGGCAAAAAATAGATCGTTCTTCGCAAAAATGAAGGAACTGCTCATATTTATACGCGGAAGGTTGATCGCAGAAGGGTCCTTGGCCTCCAATACATCCTTCTCCTCGTAGGTGAGACTTCGGCCGGTTTTATACCGGAGATTAAGGCTGGTTTCCCGGTCCCCAATTACTTTTGAAGGTTGTTTTACATTAATGGTTCCGTGATCTGTGGTGATGATCAGTTGAAAACCTAAAACCTGTGCCTGCTGAATCATCTCCAACAAGGGGGAATTCTTAAACCAGCTTTGAGTTAAAGACCTGTAGGCCTTATCGTTACTAGCCAGCTCTTTTATCACCTCCATCTCTGTTTTAGCATGTGAAAGCATATCGACAAAATTGTACACTATCACGGTCAGGTCGTTATTCTTCTGTGACTTAAAATTCTGTGAAAGATGCTTCCCCTGCTTAAGGCTGCTGATCTTGTGGTAAGACCAGTTCAAATTCAGGCCCAAACGCTGGATCTGGGCTCCAAGAAAATCTTCTTCGTGAAGGTTCTTTCCTCCCTCATCCGTATCATTCTTCCACCATTCAGGATATTTCTTTTCCATATCAAGTGGGGTTAACCCGGAGAAGATGGCATTCCTCGCATACTGGGTTGCAGTCGGGAGAATACTGTAATAAGGGACTTCTTTCCGTTTCCTGTAAAAGGGGGCGATAATATCTTCAAATGCCAACCATTGGTCATACCGGAGGTTGTCTATCACTACCATAAGGGTAGGCCTTTCTTTGATTTCCGGCACTACCAGTTCTTTGAATAAGGTATGAGACATAACAGGCCCTTCCCCGGAGGAGAACCAGTCCCGGTAATGCTTATCCACAAATTTCCCGAACTGGCTGTTGGCCTCTGTCTTCTGGGATTCCAGGATCTCGAACATGCCAGAATCCTCAATCTCTTCAAGCTGCAGCTCCCAGTAAATCAATTTTTTGTACAATTCTGCCCACTCCTGGTAGTTGTTTACCATAGAGAGGTCCATCGCAATCTTCCGAAATTCCTGCTGGTAGTTCGCCGTTGTCTTCTCGGAGATCAGCCTGGAATGATCGAGATTTTTTTTAAGAGAAAGCAGTATCTGGTTGGGATTCACGGGTTTAATAAGGTAGTCGGCTATCTTAGACCCGATGGCCTCTTCCATGATATATTCTTCTTCACTCTTAGTAATCATCACTACCGGCAAAGAAGGAGAGTGTACCTTTATCTCATTCAGGGTTTCAAGGCCGGAGAGCCCGGGCATATTCTCATCGAGAAAAACGATATCAAATTGATTCTGTGTGATTTCCTCTAAAGCATCCTGCCCACTCTGGCAGGTAACAACCTTGTAATTCTTAGCTTCCAGAAATAGGATATGGGGCTTCAGCAGGTCTATCTCATCATCTACCCACAGAATGGTAATTTTCTTCATTTAGTCCGTATATTTACGCGTTCAAAGACGACGTGATCTTGCGAAAATCTAAAAAGCTCAAAATTTTCAATGATCCAATTTACGGATTTATTGGAATACCGAATACCCTTATTTTTGAACTGATTGAAGCTCAGTACTTTCAGCGTTTGCGAAGAATTTCGCAGATGGGGCTCTCTTACCTGGTGTACCCCGGTGCGCATCATACGCGCTTTCACCACGCCCTGGGCGGGATGCACCTGATGCGACAGGCCATACAGATACTACGCTACAAACAGGTTGAAATTACGGAGGAGGAAGAATCCGGACTTCTTATCGCTATACTTTTACATGATATAGGGCACGGACCATTTTCCCATGCCATGGAACACAGTATAGTAGAAGGAGTTACCCACGAAACCCTTTCTGCAGAATTCATGCAGCAGCTAAATCGGGAATTTAAGGGGAAACTAAGCCTGGGAATAGAGATCTTTAAAGGTAATTACTCCAAAAAATATCTCAATCAATTGGTGTCCAGTCAATTAGATATGGATCGATTAGACTATCTGAAACGCGATAGTTTTTACACCGGGGTTGCCGAAGGTAATATCAACTCTGAGCGACTTATAACCATGCTCAACGTGGCAGACGGGCAACTTGTCGTGGAAGAGAAAGGGATTTACTCCGTAGAGAAATTCCTTATGGCGAGGAGATTCATGTACTGGCAGGTCTACCTGCACAAGGCTAGCCTGGTTGCCGAGCAGCTACTTATCAATATACTACGCAGGGCCAAAGAACTCTATGGTCTTGGTCATAAATTCCAAGCAAGTGCTCCCTTACTCTATTTCCTGGAAAATCGCATAACCGGCCCCCAGATCAATAAGGAGGTCCTGGACCAGTTTGCTGCCCTGGACGACATCGATATTTTATCGGCCATAAAAGCCTGGCAGTACCATGACGATTTTGTCTTATCTAACCTTTGCGGGATGCTGCTGCATCGAAAATTGTTGAGCATTAAGATAAAGAACAAGCCCATAGACCTGAACAAGCTGGAGGAGAAATTCAGCAAGGTGCAGGAGCGGTATAAACTCTCTGCGGAAGAGACGGCTTATTTTGTCTTTCACGGTGCCATTGAGAATAAGGCATATGACCTGGAACAGCAGAATATAATGATCCTTAGGAGTAATGGTAAGTTGACTGATGTGGCTAAGGCTTCAGACCATCTCAATCTAAAGGCCTTGTCTAAAACGGTTACTAAATATTATTATTGCTACCCCAAAAAGGGACATATCGGACTCTGAGCCAGGGGTTGAGATGTGTGTATTTACAGTATTTGAGACTAGCTGAAATAGTACAGAAGTTGCAATCAGGCTACTTCATTTCCATTCGGCATTTTTTCTTACTTTTGTCCCCATCATAGCGATATGAACTAAATCTTTATCATTGGAATTTACAGCGAGTCAGATTGCCGGAATTTTGGAAGGAAAAGTCGTAGGCGACCCGGAAACGGCCGTCCATAAACTGGCTAAAATTGAGGAAGGGGAAGAAGGTTCCCTGACCTTTCTGGCCAACCCAAAATACACCCAGTACATCTATAGTACAGAAGCGTCTATCACTATCGTTAACAAGGACTTTGAACCCGAACACGAGTTGAAGACCACTCTTATCAAGGTAGAGGATGCCTATAAATCTTTTTCTAAATTATTGGAGTATTACAACCAGGTGAAATTTAATAAAAGCGGGATAGAGAATCCTGTCTTTATTTCAGATAACGCCAAATACGGTGACGATCTGTACCTAGGGGCATTTTCATATATTGGAAACAATGTTACCCTCGGTAATAATGTCAAGGTATTTCCGAATGTCTACATCGGGGATAACGTAGTTATAGGGAACGATGTTATAATTTTCCCGGGGGCCAAGATCTATTCAGAATCACTGATCGGGAACGGTTGTGTTATTCACAGCGGGGCGATCATCGGGGCAGATGGATTTGGTTTTGCTCCCAATGCTGAAGGAGAATACAGCAAGGTGCCCCAAACTGGAAACGTAATCCTGGAAGATAATGTGGATATCGGTGCCGGGACTACTATAGATCGTGCAACATTAGGTTCTACTATCCTGAGGAAAGGGGTTAAGCTGGATAACCAGATACAGATCGCTCATAACGTTGAGATAGGAGAGCATACTGCAATTGCGGCCCAGACCGGTATCGCCGGATCTACTAAAATCGGTAAAAATTGTATGATAGGCGGGCAAGTAGGTATCGTCGGTCATATCGTTATCGGGGATCGCGTAAAGATACAGGCACAATCCGGAGTTGGACGTAATGTGAAGGACGATGAAGTTCTGCAGGGTTCTCCCGCGATCAACTACGGGGATTATAATAAATCATATGTTCATTTTAAAAACTTACCGGGGATCGTGAACAGGGTCCAGGAACTAGAAAAAAATATTAAGAGGGATTAAAACAATGGCAAAACAGAAAACTATCGCTCAGGAGGTAACACTGGAGGGTGTAGGCCTGCATACCGGGGAAAACGTAACCATGAAATTTATTCCGGCCCCGGAGAACCACGGTTTTGTCTTTAAGAGGGTAGACCTGGAAGGTGAGCCCCTTATAGAAGCGGATGCCAATTACGTGGTCAATACACAAAGGGGGACCAACTTGGAAAAGAAGGGTGTCAAGATACAAACTTCGGAACACGTGCTTGCTGCCCTGGTAGGTATGGATCTCGATAATGTTATGATTGAACTGGATTCTTCCGAGCCCCCGATTATGGACGGATCATCTAAATTCTTTGTCGAGGCCCTGGAGAAAGCGGGGATAGTTGAACAAGATGAGGAGCGAGACGAATATATTGTTAAAGATGTGATTTCATTCAGGGATGAAGTCAGTGGGAGTGAGATCACGATAATCCCTTCTGAACAATACCAGGTGACTACCATGGTCGATTTTGGCACTAAGATCCTTGGAACCCAAAATGCTACCCTGGATCAAATGTCTGATTTCAAGGAAGAAATCGCTTCGGCGAGAACTTTCAGTTTTCTTCACGAACTGGAAATGTTGCTGGAGAACGGTTTGATCAAAGGAGGAGACCTCAATAATGCTATCGTTTACGTGGATAAGGAGATCTCTGATGAAACCATGGTGAAGCTTGAAAAGGCATTTAAGAAAAAGAAATTGTCCGTTAAACCCAACGGTATCCTTGATAACCTAACGCTTCATCATCCCAACGAGGCCGCAAGGCATAAGTTACTGGATGTGGTTGGTGACCTGGCCTTGGTAGGTACCCGTATCAGGGGGAAGGTCATTGCCAATAAGCCCGGGCATTATGTCAACACACAATTTGCCAAGAAACTTTCCAAGATCATCAAGGCCGAGAAAAGAAATAACATTCCTCAATACGACCTGAGCCTGCCGCCGCTTATGGATATTCACCAGATCATGGGTATGCTGCCACACAGGCCGCCATTCCTCCTGATCGATCGTATCCTCGAGCTTTCGGATGAACATGTCGTAGGGATGAAGAACGTGACCATGAATGAACCATTTTTTGTGGGGCACTTTCCCGGTGCGCCGGTAATGCCTGGGGTCTTGCAGGTAGAAGCCATGGCCCAGACCGGGGGAATCCTGGTACTGAGTACCGTTCCGGATCCTGAGAATTACCTGACATTCTTTATGAAAATAGATAAGGTTAAATTTAAGCAGAAAGTACTTCCGGGGGATACCCTTATCTTCCACTGTAGCCTGATCACCCCTATCAGAAGAGGAATTTGTCATATGCAGGCTTATGCCTACGCCAACAACAAACTGGTCTGTGAAGCCGAAATGATGGCCCAGATCGCTAAAAAGAAATAATATGAATCAACCCCTGGCCTACATACATCCCGGAGCCAAGATCGCGAAGAACGTAGTCGTTGAACCCTTTACAACCATTCATAACAATGTAGTAATCGGAGAAGGAACCTGGATAGGGTCTAACGTTACCATCATGGAAGGAGCCAGGATAGGTAAAAACTGCAATATTTTCCCCGGCGCTGTTATCTCTGCTCCACCACAGGATCTGAAATATAACGGGGAAGAAACAACGGTAGAGATTGGCAATAACGTCACTATACGCGAGTGTGCTACCATTAATAAGGGAACTTCTGACCGTATGAGAACAGTTATCGGTGATAATTGCCTGATCATGGCCTATTGCCATATTGCACATGACTGCCTGGTAGGAAAGAACTGTATCTTCTCTAACAATTCTACCCTGGCAGGGCATGTTACCATAGGTGATAACGTGGTATTGGCCGGATTGGTAGCTGTTCACCAATTTGTGGCAATAGGTAACCATGCCTTTGTAACCGGGGGATCCCTGGTGCGTAAAGACGTGCCGCCATTTGTTAAAGGTGCCCGGGAACCTATGTCTTACGTGGGGATTAATTCGGTGGGACTCCGCAGGAGGGGGTTTGCTTCAGAAAAGATTCGTGAGATCCA
Organism: Zeaxanthinibacter sp. PT1; assembly: GCF_028464225.1. GTDB lineage: Bacteria > Bacteroidota > Bacteroidia > Flavobacteriales > Flavobacteriaceae > Zeaxanthinibacter. Next base: position 301,154 of record NZ_JAQPCN010000002.1, on the reverse strand, counting down.
AAACATTTATCGTATACTGTACCAGAAGAATTACAACAATTCACAGGCGGTACAGATTATTGAGGCCGAAGTGGAGGCCACCCCGGAAAGGGACGAGATTTTACAATTTATCCGCGATTCACAACGCGGTATCATGAAAGGTTATTTCAGTAACAATTAATACATTATGGCAAGCACATCAGATATCAGGAAAGGACTTTGTATCCGGTATAATAACGACATCTATAAGATCATAGAATTCCTGCACGTAAAGCCCGGCAAAGGCCCGGCTTTTGTCAGGACAAAATTAAAGAGTGTTACCAATGGAAAAGTATTGGAAAATACATTTTCTGCAGGTCACAAAATTGAGGACGTAAGGGTTGAGACCCGTTGTTACCAGTTCCTGTATGCTGATGGTCTTACCTACCACTTCATGAATACAGATGACTACAACCAGATCGCTTTACAGGAAAGCAGTCTGGACACTCCGGAACTCCTGAAGGAAGGTGAAATTGTAACCATCCTCTTCAATACGGAAGACAGTATGCCGCTCTCTGTAGAGATGCCTGCCAGTGTAATTCTCGAAGTTACAGAAACGGAACCCGGTGTTAAAGGGAATACCGCAACCAATGCTACGAAACCTGCAACTGTAGAAACCGGGGCAAGGGTTAATGTTCCTCTCTTTATCAATGAGGGCGACAAGATAAAAATAGACACCGAGAAGGGTAACTATATGGAAAGGGCTAAATAATAAAGCGGCTCCGGTACCCCATTAAAATCAGCTTATGAAGTTTCCAAGAACCCATTCCTTAAAGGAAATAGCGAATCTTATAGACGCAAGTTATGTGGGTTCTGAAGATTTCCCTGTACAGGGGATGAATGAAATTCATGTAGTAGAAGAGGGGGATATCGTTTTTGTTGATCATCCTAAGTATTATGAAAAGGCCCTGCAATGCGCGGCAACCGTTGTACTGATCAATAAAGAAGTGGACTGCCCGGATGGGAAAGCCCTGCTCATTTCTGACGATCCATTCAGAGATTTTAATCGGCTGAGCAAGCATTTCAGACCTTTTAATTCATCTTCAAACACAATTTCCCCTACGGCGAGCATTGGAAAGAACACGGTGATACAACCAAATGTCTTTATCGGAAATAACGTAGTAATCGGTGATGACTGCGTCATTCATTCCAATGTCTCTATTTACGATAACACCATCATAGGCAATAGGGTAAGCATCCATGCCGGAACGGTGCTGGGTGCCGACGGTTTTTATTACAAGAACAGGCCGTCAGGATTTGATAAGTTAGTATCCGGGGGTAGGGTAGTCATTGAAGATGATGTGGAACTCGGTGCTATGTGTTCCATAGATAAAGGGGTCACCGCCGATACTACTATTGGAAAGGGAAGTAAGCTGGACAACCAGGTGCAGGTAGGACATGATACGGTGATCGGGAAAAAATGTCTGATCGCAGCGCAATGCGGCATCGCCGGATGCGTGATTATCGAGGATGAAGTTACCCTGTGGGGACAAGTCGGAATAACCAGTGCCGTAACTATCGGGGCAAAAGCCATATTACTCGCGCAATCCGGTGTATCTAAAAGCCTGGAAGGCGGGCATACTTATTTTGGAAGTCCGGCAGAACCGGCCCGGGAGAAAATGAAACAGTTGGCAGTATTAAAGCAGATTCCGGCCATTATAAAACAATTAGATAAACAATTGGACTGAGAATTCTTTACCAATTGTCATCAAACACATATTTTTGTGAAACTTTTAAACAAACTAAGAAAATAATGAGTGTATTAGTCAACAAGGACTCCAAGATCATCGTCCAGGGATTTACCGGTAGCGAAGGAACTTTCCATGCCGAGCAAATGATAGAATATGGCACCAATATTGTCGGAGGGGTAACCCCCGGTAAAGGCGGGCAGGAACATTTGGGGAAACCTGTTTTCAATACAGTCGCTGAAGCCGTTGAAAAAGCAGGTGCAGACACTACCATTATCTTTGTTCCGCCGGCATTTGCTGCCGATGCGATCATGGAAGCGGCTAATGCAGGTATTAAGGTGATCATTACTATCACCGAAGGAATTCCTGTAGCCGACATGGTAAAAGCCTATGCCTATATCCAGGATAAGGATTGCCGATTGATAGGACCAAACTGTCCCGGTGTAATCACCCCGGGTGAAGCTAAGGTAGGTATCATGCCCGGTTTTGTTTTTGAAAAAGGAAAAGTTGGAATAGTTTCCAAATCGGGAACCTTAACTTACGAAGCTGCAGACCAGGTAGTACGCCAGGGGCTGGGGATCACTACAGCTATCGGGATTGGAGGAGATCCAATTATCGGTACCACAACTAAAGAAGCTGTAGAATTGCTGATCCAGGATCCGGAAACCGAATGCGTTGTGATGATCGGTGAGATCGGGGGGCAATTAGAAGCTGATGCTGCTAAATGGTATAAGGAAAGTGGAAGTAAAAAGCCAATAGTAGGATTTATCGCAGGTGAGACTGCGCCTGCCGGAAGAACCATGGGGCATGCAGGGGCCATTGTCGGTGGAAGTGATGACACCGCCCAGGCTAAGAAACGAATCATGCGCGAATGCGGAATCCACGTAGTGGACTCCCCGGCAGAGATCGGAAAGAAAGTAAAGGAAGTTGTTGGATAGATAACTTTGACATAGCATTTAAAGATCCCGCACAATACTGCGGGATTTTTTTTCAGTAGTCTGTAGAACAACGCTTATATTTGAGTCACCGATCCATTTGTGGCAGGTAGTCTTATCTTTTACACAAGAAATCACGGATCGGGATATAGCATAACCAAATACAATTAAAATGAAACTTTTAGAAGGAAAAACAGCCATCATTACCGGGGCAAGCAGGGGGATCGGTAAAGGAATTGCAGAGGTATTCGCCGATCACGGCGCTAACGTGGCATTTACTTACAGTTCTAGCGAAGGACCGGCACTGGAATTACAGAAAGAATTAGAGGCTAAAGGTGTAAAGGCAAAAGCATATAAGAGTAACGCTGCCGATTTTAAAGAATCTGAAGAGCTGGTGAAGCAGGTACTGGAAGATTTTGGCGGGGTAGACATCCTGATAAACAATGCGGGTATCACTAAAGACAATCTGCTCATGCGAATGGGAGAAGAGGATTTTGACAGTGTTATCGAAATCAACTTGAAGTCCGTATTCAACATGACCAAGGCTATTCAGCGTACCTTCCTGAAACAACGTAAAGGTTCTATAGTAAACATGAGCAGCGTAGTAGGGGTTAAGGGGAATGCCGGGCAGGCAAACTATGCCGCTTCAAAAGCCGGTATGATCGGATTCACGAAATCTGTGGCCCTTGAACTGGGATCCAGGAATATAAGGTGTAATGCTATCGCACCCGGGTTTATCGAAACTGAAATGACAGCGAAACTGGATGAAAAGACCGTACAGGGCTGGAGAGATGCTATTCCTTTGAAAAGAGGAGGAACCCCTGAAGATATCGCAAATGCATGTCTTTACCTGGCATCAGACCTATCTGCATATGTGACTGGCCAGGTATTGAATGTCGATGGCGGGATGCTTACCTGATAAGCAGAATAATTCACCTCTCCCTGTACCGGGGAGAGGTATAATTCATTTTTGCGGAGAATAGTATTGCATGCAAACAGCTACCCTTGTTCTGATTTTTTTGGCACTCCTGCTTGCCTTGGTATTGGCTTGGTATCAATACGGCAAACTTCGAAAAAACCTGGGAGTACGGCTTACCTTTCTCCTGGCTGCCCTTCGCTTTCTCACGATCAGTATTATCCTCTTATTACTGATTAACCCCCAGATGACTCGCAATAGTTACAGTGAAACCCGGCAAACCCTTGTTTTATTAACGGATAATTCCTCGTCCTTATTAAATTCCCCTGCCGCGGATCAATTGAGGCAGAGCTATGAAAAGATAGCCGGGGACAGTGAAATACAAGATCGATTTCAGGTACAGGAGTTCACCTTTGGGACCGACTTATCTGTAGAGGACACCCTCACATTTTCAGAATCAGCAACAAACATCAGGGCAGCTCTTGATGGCGTACATGAACTTTTTAGAAAAGAGGAAACGGCTATCGTCCTCTTCTCAGATGGTAACCAGACTTTGGGGGCCGATTATGAATTTATTTCCAGCAGGGAACGCTTCCCGGTGTATAGTATAGCTGTAGGCGATACTACTCAATATTCTGATCTTGCCATAGACCAGGTAAATGTCAACCAATTTGCTTTCCTGAATAACCAATATCCTGTAGAGGCCTTTATCTCGTATTCGGGAGACAGCCCGGTACAAACTACCTTATCGCTCCTCGTGCAGAATGTTCCGGTATACCGGGAAACCCTTAATTTAGATCCTGGCAACAATAGTTTTTCTTTTAGGCACCTTCTTACGGCGGATAGTACAGGTTTCAAGGAAATCACCCTTGTTCTCAGCGCCTTACCTAATGAACGTAACCAGGCAAACAACCGGCGTAAGGTGGTTTTGGAAGTGGTAGATGAAAGAACAGAGATTGCCGTGATTTCAGAGCTGATGCATCCTGATCTCGGAGCCCTGGTTCAAGTGATAGAGAGCAATGAACAACGGTCTGTCACTATTTTAAAGCCGGATACAGATCTCCAGCTGCTGGAAGAAAAGGACTTGTTAATCCTGTACCAGCCGACAGCCCGGTTTCGGGGTATATACGAATGGATGCGGAACAAAAAACCTAACCGCATGACCATTACCGGTACTGTGACTGACTGGTATTTCCTGAATAATGCACAGGATAATTTTCAGAAGGAAGTTTTTGATGAGACCGAGAATGCCGTCCCGGTATTAAATGCCGGGTTTGATAAGTTTGATATCAGTGATTTTGAAATAGATAATTACCCTCCGCTCGATGTAAACCTTGGTGATATCCTTATTACCAAACCTTATGAAGTGCTGCTGGGCCAGAAAATACGGGGCATTGATATAGAGGAACCCCTTCTGGCGGCGATCACCAATGAGCAAGAACGTGAAGCGGTACTCTTTGGGGAGCATATCTGGAAATGGAGAATGCAGGATTTCCGTAACGGTAATTCTTTTGAAAATTTTGACCAGTTCATCAATAAAGTACTGAGATACCTTACCGATAATGCTTCAAGGGAAAGACTCACTTTGGATTACAAGAACCTTTTTGAAGGCAATTCTCGCGCTAAAATTCGGGCTTCCTTCTTTGATGAAGCCTATATTTTTGATAGCGGAGCTGATTTGCTTCTCAGAATCAATGAGACCGGGGAGGATGAAAGTATTGAAATGCCCTTGTTGCTAAAGGGAGCTTTCTATGAAGCGGACCTGAGTAACTTGGAGGCGGGAGAATACGAATTTAGCGTTACGGTTAAGGGTGAGCCATACAGCAAATCGGGCCGTTTTACCATCATGGATTATGCTGTAGAAGACCAATTGATCTCCACAAATTATAAGAAGCTGGATCGCCTAAGCGAAAGGACCGGTGGGGCCATGTTCTTTCCTGCCCAGACTGATAGTCTTTTAAGGCTCTTACAGGGCAATCCCGGCTTGAGTCCCGTACTTAAAAGCGAACAAAATGTCGTATCTTTGATAGAATTCGCCTGGCTACTGGCAATCCTTGCTGCGAGCCTGGCATCCGAATGGTTTATTCGGAAATACAACGGTCTAATATAAAATCAAAACAATCAATGGACAGACTTCCAAAAATTGCGTTACCCGCAGTATTCATTATTATTTTACTTATTATTCTTATTTCTAAATCGGCTGTTACCATCGGCTCCGGTGAGGCAGGTGTTCTATATAAAACCTTCGGCGGAGGAGTGGTTACCGATGAGGCCCCTTTGGGTGAAGGTTTCCATATCGTAGCTCCTTGGAACCGGGTATTTATTTACGAAGTAAGGCGTCAGGAATTATTTGAGAAAATGAAGGTGCTATCCTCGAACGGTCTTGACATTCAGCTGGATGCATCTGCATGGTATAAGCCCGAGTACAATGAGCTTGGTAAATTACACCAGGAGATAGGCGATGGCTACGTACAGCGTATATTGCTACCTACCATTCGTTCTGCCGCGAGGAGTGTAGTAGGAAGGTATACTCCGGAGCAACTTTACAGCAGCAAACGTGATGCAATACAAAAAGAGATATTTGAAGAGACCAAGAAAATCATAGACAACCAGCATATTGTCTTGGATGAAATCCTGGTCAGGGATGTTACTCTTCCGCCGACTATTAAAGATGCGATTGAGCGTAAATTGAGACAGGAACAGGAATCATTGGAATATGAATTCCGCCTGGAGAAAGCAGACAAAGAAGCCCAGAGACAAAGGATAGAGGCACAAGGTAAGGCTGATGCCAACAAGATTCTTAGTGCATCCCTGAATGATAAGATCTTACAGGACAAGGGGATAGAGGCTACGCTGAAATTAGCACAATCACCGAATTCTAAGGTTGTGATCGTTGGTTCAAGCAAAGATGGACTGCCTCTAATTCTCGGAAATAATTAAGATATAATTTTTATCCAATAAAAATATGTTTTAATTTTACCAGCCTAATGAGAAATCAGAACACACATCATCATTTCTATACTTGCCCTCAAGCGAGCTAGAAGTGTATTGTTGTACATCAAAATAATTCTAACCCGTTTGAGCAATCAAGCGGGTTTTTTTATTGATACTGGGAAAAAAAATAACAGGATATAGAAAACATGGATAAAATAAGAATTGCTATACAGAAGAGCGGAAGGCTCAATGAAGACTCGCTCTCCATTCTAAAGGACAGCGGAATTTCTATTGATAATGGTAAGGACCAGTTGAAGGCCTCTTCCCCTAATTTTCCCCTTGAAGTTTTTTACCTTAGGAACGGTGATATTCCCCAGTATCTCCGCGATGGTGTAGTTGATATTGCCATTATTGGGGAAAATGTACTGGTAGAAAAAGGGAATGATATCGAGGTCGCAGAAAAACTTGGATTCTCCAAATGCAGGGTGTCCATGGCTGTGCCAAAAGGGCAATCTTACAAGAGTATGGCAGATTTGTCCGGGAAACGTATCGCGACTTCTTATCCCAATACCGTAAATTCATTCTTGGAGCAAAATGGGATAAAGGCAGACCTGCATATTATTACCGGGTCTGTAGAAATTGCACCGAATATCGGGTTGGCAGATGCCATCGTAGATATCGTATCCAGCGGTAGTACCTTGTTTAAAAACAATCTGAAAGAGGTAGAAGTATTATTAAAGAGCGAAGCGGTACTTGCTGTTTCTCCCGGTATTAAGCCTGAAATCAGGGAAATTCTTGATCAATTGCGATTCAGGATCAGGTCGGTCCTCAAGGCACAGCAGTCTAAGTACGTGCTGATGAATGCGCCTAACGATAAGCTGGACAGGATACTGGAATTATTACCTGGCATGCGAAGCCCTACGGTGCTTCCATTGGCAGAAGAGGGTTGGAGTTCTGTGCATACAGTGATCAACAAAGACACCTTTTGGGAAGTTATTGATGAATTAAAAAGGGCTGGGGCAGAAGGTATCCTGGTATGCCCGATCGAAAAAATGGTGTTATGAAAGTGATCAGGGAACCCAAAAAGGAAAGCTGGAATGAATTACTGTCCAGGCCAACGCAGAAATTTGAAGCGGTGGAAGGTGTTGTCAGGGAGGTCTTCTTAGAAGTGGAGCGGCAGGGAGACCAGGCTGTTTTAAGCTATACGGATCAATTTGACGGGCTGCGTCTGGAGGAGATTAAAGTATCACGGGAAGTTATAGCTTCAAAGGCTGCAGAAGTTCCTGAAGATTTAAAGCAGGCTATAGAACTGGCTAAATCCAATATTCACAAATTTCATACTGCACAGCTTACTCAGCGAGTTGCAGTAGAAACCAGTCCCGGGGTACAATGCTGGCAGGAAAAACGACCGATTGAAAAAGTCGGACTTTATATACCTGGGGGCAGTGCGCCACTTTTTTCTACAGTTCTCATGCTGGCCATACCGGCCCTGATTGCAGGCTGTAAGGAGGTCATTATCTGTACTCCCCCGGCCGGGGATGGAGAGGTAGATCCCGCTATCTGCTACGCCGCACAAAGCTGCGGAATAGACCAGATATATAAAGTAGGTGGCATACAGGCCATAGCAGCAATGACCTTTGGTACCGAGAGCATCCCGGCGGTATACAAGATATTCGGCCCGGGAAATCAGTACGTGACTGTCGCGAAGCAATGGGCAACACGTTATGGAATCGCCATTGATATGCCTGCCGGCCCCAGTGAATTGATGGTGGCCGCGGACGACAGTGCAGATCCCGCCTTTGTGGCCTCGGACCTGCTCAGCCAGGCAGAGCACGGACCGGACAGCCAGGTGGTACTCCTGTCAACATCTGAGGATCTGCTGCAAAAAGTGGGAGACCAGATTAAGGAGCAGTTGTCTGTTCTGCCCCGTAAGTCTATTGCTGAAAAGGCAATGGAAAATAGCAAATTTATTTATGTCTCCTCCGTGGAAAGGGTAGCGGAACTGATCAATGCCTATGGCCCCGAACACTTAATTGTCTGTATGGAAGATGAGGATTTCATCGTAAGTCATATCGCCAATGCCGGATCGGTTTTCCTGGGGAATTATACCCCGGAAAGCGCAGGAGATTACGCATCGGGGACCAATCATACCCTGCCGACCAATGGCTATGCAAAACAATACAGCGGGGTAAATCTCGATAGTTTCTCAAAGAGCATTACGTTCCAGAAGATTACGGCTCAGGGAATACAGAGCATTGGGAGTGCAATAGAAATTATGGCTGCTGCAGAAGGGTTACAAGCACATAAAAATGCGGTCACTCTTCGGCTGAAAGAGATTCAAAAGAATCTATCTGAATCCACTTTAACAAATTAAAGATGTCTCAAGTGTTTAATATTGAAAAGCTGGTAAGGGAAAATGTCCTGAAGATGAAACCCTATGCCTCCGCCAGGGATGAATATCATTCGGATGGATCAGAAATGGTATTTCTTGATGCCAATGAGAACCCATTTAACAACGGGCTGAACAGGTACCCGGATCCGCAACAGTGGGATGTAAAGAAAAAGCTGGCATCCCTGAAAGGGGTTTCAGAAAATCAGTTGCTGCTGGGAAATGGTAGTGATGAAGTACTGGATTTACTGTTCAGGGCTTTCTGTGAACCGGGAATCGATAATGTGATTACCCTTCCGCCTACCTACGGGATGTACCAGGTCCTGGCTAACATCAACGCGGTTGAAAACAGGGAGGTTTTACTGCGCAGTGACAAGCTGGAACCGGACGTAAAACGAATCCTGGAAGCTGCCGATGAGCACAGTAAATTATTATTCTTTTGTTCCCCAAACAACCCGACAGGAAATCGATTCTCCGGTGATATCATAAAGCAGCTGCTCAGTACTTTTAATGGGCTGGTAATTATCGATGAAGCGTATATCGATTTTTCGCGAGAAGAAAGTTGGCTCAGCGATCTGGATAACTATCCTAACCTGGTCATAACCCAAACATTTTCTAAAGCATATGGCCTTGCCGGTCTACGGCTTGGCATATGTTATGCTTCTTCGGAAATCATATCAATCCTGAATAAAATCAAACCTCCTTATAACATCAATGCCCTGACCCAGAGACGGGTATTAGAGGCACTGGCTGATACGGCGTCTGTTGATCAAGAGGTTCAGATTATCGTTGGCGAAAGAGAACGACTAATCCCCCTTCTTGCCAATGTTCCATTTGTCCGTAATATCTATGAGTCCGATGCTAATTTTATTTTAATAAGGGTTGATGATGCCGACCTGCGCTATGCACAGATGTTGCAGAAGGGGTTTGTTCTCAGGAATAGGTCTACCCAGCCTTTGTGCAGTAATACCCTTAGGATTACCATAGGAACGGCAGAAGAAAATACAGAACTGTTAACCGCATTAAAATCATTGAAGTAATGGAGAATCAACCACAGAAAAAAGTGCTTTTTATAGATCGTGACGGTACCATGATCAAGGAACCTGCGGATGAGCAGATAGACAGTTTTGATAAACTGCAGTTCTACCCCGAGGTGTTTCGTTATCTCGGAAAAATTGCAGCAGAACTGGATTTCGAGCTGGTGATGGTTACCAACCAAGATGGTTTAGGGACCGAGGCCTTCCCGGAAGACACTTTCTGGCCCGTACAGAATTTTATCGTGGAAGCTTTTGCCAACGAAGGGGTTACCTTTACCGAGTTCTGCATAGATCGCACCTTTCCCAAGGATAATGCACCTACACGTAAACCGGCAACCGGCCTGCTCACGGCCTACCTGGAGGGGCCTTACGACCTGCAGAATTCGTTCGTGATCGGGGACCGACTGACGGATATAGAGCTGGCAAAAAACCTGGGGGCAAAGGGAATATACATCAATGACAAAACATTTCTTGGGACTGATGAAATCTCGGTGGACGAAATTGCCTTGCAAGAGTACATCGCTTTGGAAACCAATTCCTGGAAGCGCATTTACGAGTTCCTGAAATTGAAAGACCGTACCGCCACCATCCACCGGAAGACCAATGAAACCGATATTAAAATCGATTTAAACCTGGATGGAAAGGGACAGGGTAAGATCAGTACAGGCTTGGCGTTTTTTGACCATATGCTGGATCAGCTTGCGCGGCATGGGCAAATGGATCTATCCATAACTGTAGACGGAGACCTGGAAGTTGATGAACACCATACTATAGAAGATACCGCCATAGCCCTGGGAGAGGTTTTCCACCAGGCACTGGGCAATAAACTGGGGATGGAGCGCTACGGCTTCTGTCTTCCGATGGACGACTGCCTGGCCCAGGTATCTATTGACTTTGGCGGAAGGAACTGGTTGGTATGGGAGGCCGAATTTAAGCGAGAGAAAGTAGGGGATATGCCTACAGAAATGTTCCTGCACTTCTTTAAATCTTTTTCAGATGGTGCCAAAGCTAACCTGAATATTAAGGCAGAAGGGACCAATGAACACCACAAGATAGAAGCTATTTTCAAAGCTTTTGCTAAAGCGATTAAAATGGCAGTCAAGCGGGATGCGGAAAAAATGGTACTTCCCAGTACTAAAGGAGTTTTATAAACAATAGCAGGTAATTTAAAAGCAGCCGCAAGGTGGCGATATATGAAGTTAGTTATTATTGATTACGGTGCCGGGAATATTCAGAGTATCAAATTTGCATTTGAACGCCTGGGGTATCAGGCGGTACTCAGCGATAATGCCGTAGAAATAGCAGCGGCCGATAAAGTGATCTTCCCGGGAGTAGGTGCAGCAGCCAGCGCCATGGAGAAGTTAAAAGCTAGTAAACTCCATAAATTGATACCCGAATTGACTCAACCGGTCTTAGGAATATGCCTGGGAATGCAGCTGATGTGCACTTATTCCGAAGAAGGGAATACCCAAGGGCTTTCTATCTTTGATGTCCCTGTAAAGCGCTTTAACGAAGGACAGAAAGTGCCTCAGATCGGCTGGAACAAGATTGAGCAATTGCGATCTCCTCTGTTTAAGGAGATCGATGAAGGAGCCTATATCTACATGGTTCATAGTTATTACGCACCCCTGTGTGATCAGACTATAGCCACATCAGAATACGGTCTGGCCTACAGCGCGGCCCTGCAACGGGATAATTTTTATGGAGTACAGTTTCACCCGGAAAAAAGTAGTGTAGAAGGGGAAATTATTTTAAAAAACTTTTTAGCATTATGAGGATAATTCCGGCCATAGATATCATAAACGGGCAATGTGTCCGCCTATCGCAGGGCGACTATAACACTCAAAAAGTCTACGACAGCAACCCGCTCGAGGTGGCAAAACGTTTTGAAGCCCACGGGATAAAACACTTGCACTTGGTAGATCTGGACGGAGCCAAGGCAAGTCATATTGTCAATTACAAAGTCCTGGAGAAGATCACTTCCGGCACTTCGTTAAAAGTAGACTTTGGTGGGGGGATCAAAACCGATGAGGATTTACGAATCGCCCTGGATAGCGGTGCCTCTCAGATTACAGGGGGGAGTATTGCCGTGAAAGACCCGGAAACTTTTACCAATTGGATTTCTACACATGGCCCGGAACGTATCATTCTCGGGGCAGATGCGCGCGATGAGCAGGTAGCCCTGGGGGGGTGGTTAGAAGATTCAGGAGTAGCGTTGTTGCCGTTTATTAAACAGTACCAGGAAAAGGGTATTCAATATGTGATTTGCACCGATATCTCTAAAGACGGTATGTTGCAAGGACCGGCCTTTGAACTCTACAGGAAAATCTTGGCCCACACTTCTAAAATAGAGACCAAAATTGGGGCAAGCGGGGTAGAGGATTTCCTGATTCCCCAGATCAAACTGATCGCCAGTGGCGGCATATCAGCATTTGACGAATTACCAAGATTGCAAGACATAGGTTGTGAAGGGGCCATCATTGGCAAGGCGATTTACGAGAACCGGATAAGTCTTAAACAGTTAGAACAATTTATCATATCACAATGAGATCGATCACTGAGGAATTTAAAGAAAGTAACTGTTTTTACCTGGACCAGGGAGAAGAAAAAATTCGTAAAAGTTTTTCTTTCCTGGATGAGGAGGATGTCTGGCAAAAACCCAATGCGTCTCTCAACAGTATGGGGAACCTGCTGCTACATCTTAAAGGCAATATCAGCCAGTACATCATTTCATCCCTGGGCAGTTTGCCCGATACGCGCCAAAGAGATGAGGAATTCAATGCAAACCCTGGTTTTTCTAAAGAAGAACTCCTTCAGCTGCTTTCAGCTACTATAGCTAAGGCCAAAGAAATAATCAGGAACTGTCCGGAAGAAGAATTATTGAGGGTAAGAAAGGTACAGGGTTTTAAATTATCAGGGATGGGGATCGTGATCCACGTGACCGAACACTTGTCTTATCACGGCGGCCAGATAGCTTTCTGGACCAAGTACTTAAAAGATCAGGACCTTGGATTTTACCAAGGGTCTGACCTGAATAAAAAAAACGATTAGTATGCTGACCAAAAGAATCATTCCCTGCCTGGATATTAAGAACGGGCGAACGGTTAAGGGGGTCAATTTCATCGATCTGAAAGATGCCGGAGACCCCGTGGAACTCGCTGCAGCTTATGCAAGGGAAGGAGCAGATGAACTGGTTTTCCTGGATATTTCAGCAACGGAAGAACGCAGGAAAACACTGGCAGAATTGGTTTTGAAAGTAGCAGAGAAGGTAAATATTCCCTTTACGGTAGGAGGAGGGATCGCCTCAGTAGAAGATGTGGATATACTACTGCAGAATGGAGCTGATAAAATTTCGATCAATTCCTCTGCCGTTAAAAACCCGGACCTGATCAATAAGCTTGCAGATAAATTTGGTTCCCAATGTGTAGTGGTTGCCATCGATGCAAAACAAATTGATGGGAAATGGAAAGTACACCTGGTAGGAGGTAAGGTTCCTACGGAAATTGACCTGTTTGAATGGGCCGCAGAAGTAGAAGAGCGCGGAGCCGGGGAGATTTTATTTACCTCTATGGATCATGACGGGACCAAGGAGGGTTTCGCAAACGAGGCTTTGGCAAAGTTGTCAACTTCCCTCAATATTCCAATCATCGCTTCAGGCGGTGCAGGGAATATGGATCATTTTGCAGACACTTTTACAAAAGGTTTAGCGGATGCAGCCTTGGCCGCAAGTGTTTTTCATTTTAAGGAAATTGGTATCCCCGAACTTAAATCGTCCCTAAAAACAAAAGGAATTCCTGTAAGGACGTAACAATAATCAGACAGAGGACCTTAAACCGATAGAGATTTAAAAGATGAGTATAGATTTTACTAAGAGCGAAGATGGGTTAGTACCCGCCATAATCCAGGATTCGGATACCCGTAATGTCCTGATGCTAGGCTACATGAACCAGGAAGCTGTTTCCAAGACGCTCGAGTCCAGGAAAGTCACTTTTTACAGTAGGAGCAAACAACGACTCTGGACCAAAGGAGAGGAAAGCGGTAATTTTTTAAACCTGGTATCCCTGAAGATGGATTGTGACCAGGACACCCTTCTGATCAAAGTACAGCCACAAGGGCCTACTTGCCATACCGGCAGCGATACATGCTGGAATGAAGAGAACATTGATGATGACCACTTCTTATCCCAATTGGAATCCGTGATTGCTGACCGGAAAGCTGATAAGGACAATCAAAAGAGTTATGTGGCCTCCTTATTCAGGGACGGAATAAATAAAATAGCCCAAAAGGTAGGAGAGGAGGCCGTTGAGACGATCATTGAAGCTAAAGATGAAAATGATTCACTCTTCCTCAATGAGAGTGCCGATCTCTTATTTCATTACATGATCCTTTTACAAGCAAAGGGTTATCGTTTGGAAGATGTTGTGAAAGTCCTGAAATCACGGCATTGAGCGCATTTACGAAGCGTTAAGGTTTCTTTAAAACCTCCGGCCATTTTATGAAATGTCTTATTTTTATGAAATGGCTATGAATATAAAAAAAGGGTTCCGGTTCTCCTCCTATGAAGCCCCGGAACTATCTCCCTTTGATAAACTCTTCGAGATTTTCCAGGAACTTATCACCCACACCTCGGGGGATGTGGAAGAAGCCCTGGACTGGCTTCGGGAACTGGATAAGGAATACGAACTCACCACCGAGGATTACACCATAGACGATTTTATTGAGGACCTGAAGGCTAAAGGGTTTATTCAGGAAGAATTTGAACCGGGGGATGGCGATGCAGATGAAGGGGAAGATGGCCAGGGTGGTCGTGGCAGCATGTCTATTACCGCAAAAATGGAAAGACTGATCCGTAAAAGGGCACTGGACCAGATCTTTGGTAAGATTAAGAGAAGCGGAACCGGTAATCACAAGACCGGTGCCTCCGGTCGTGGGGATGAACACACCGGTGATTTTAAAGAATATCACTACGGGGATCCCTTGGAAAGGATCTCGATGACTGAAAGCCTGAGAAACGCCCAGATAAACCACGGCATGGATGAATTTGCCATGAACGAGAATGACCTGGTTGTAGAGGATACCCACCATAAAGCACAAATGAGCACCGTACTGATGATAGACATCAGTCACAGCATGATACTATACGGGGAAGACCGGATCACCCCGGCCAAAAAAGTGGCAATGGCACTGGCAGAATTCATCACTACCAGATATCCAAAAGACACCTTGGATATCCTGGTCTTTGGTAATGATGCATGGCCTATATCCATTAAGGAGTTGCCTTACCTCAAGGTAGGGCCATATCACACGAATACAGTAGCAGGACTTCAGCTAGCGATGGATATGCTGAGGCGCAAACGGAATACCAATAAGCAGATTTTTATGATCACGGACGGGAAGCCGAGCTGCCTGCGGCTTCCGGATGGCCATTATTACAAGAATAGTGTTGGGTTGGATGATTTCATCGTGGAGAAATGCTACAACATGGCCCGGCAGGCTCGAAAGCTGCATATCCCTATTACCACTTTCATGATTGCGCAAGATCCTTATCTGCAACAATTCATAAGGCATTTTACGGAAGCCAATCGCGGGAAAGCTTTTTTCACAGGTTTAAAAGACCTGGGCGGAATGATTTTCGAGGATTATGAACAGAATCGGAAGAAGAGGATCAAATAACGAGATACAACAAAAGAAAAAATTGAATATGAATATAGATCATACTACTATAAATACCCTGGGTGCACTTAAGGCTTCGGGGTATACCCCGAAGTCTATCAAGGACGAACTTCGAGATAATTTACGGGAAAAGCTGAGGAAAGGTGAAACTACCTTCAGTGGTATATGGGGTTACGAGGATACGGTTATCCCGGAACTGGAAAGGGCAATTTTATCCAGGCACAATATAAACCTGCTGGGACTAAGAGGGCAAGCAAAGACACGACTGGCTCGGATGATGGTAAACCTGCTTGATGAGTATATCCCGTTTGTCGAAGGATCAGAAATTAACGACGACCCATTTAACCCTATTTCAAGATATGCCAGGGAATTGATTGCAGAAAAAGGTGACGATACTCCGCTACGCTGGTTACACAGATCTGATCGCTTCTTTGAAAAACTCGCAACCCCGGATGTAACGGTCGCAGACCTGATTGGAGATGTAGACCCAATTAAAGCCGCCAATCTCAGATTGTCATATGCGGATGATCGCGTGATTCACTTTGGGATGATTCCCAGGGCAAACCGCTGCATATTTGTCATTAATGAACTGCCTGATTTACAGGCTAGGATTCAGGTCTCCTTATTCAATATTCTCCAGGAAGGGGATATACAGATTCGCGGATTTAAGTTAAGGCTTCCATTAGACCTCCAATTCGTTTTTACCGCAAATCCTGAAGACTATACCAACAGGGGAAGTATTGTTACACCTTTAAAAGACCGTATCGGCTCCCAGATCCTTACGCATTACCCGGATGACATCGAAACTGCCCGAAAGATCACCGAACAGGAAATCCAGGTAGATTCAAGGCAGACAGATGCCATTTATATTCCTGACCTTGCAAAAGATCTGCTGGAACAGATCAGTTTTGAAGCGAGGGAAAGCGATTATGTCGATACCAAAAGTGGGGTCAGTGCAAGAACCAGTATTACGGCTTACGAAAACCTGTTAAGCACAGCCGAACACCGTAGTTTACAATCCGGTTCGGATAAGACAGCGGTTCGACTCAGTGATTTCATGGGGGTGATCCCCTCTATTACAGGCAAGATAGAGCTGGTTTACGAAGGGGAACAGGAGGGCGCAGATACCGTTGCGGTCATATTACTCGAAGACGCAATAAAATCGCTTTTTGAATCCTATTTTCCCAAGATCAATAAATTGGAACACAAGGATGCAGAAACACCTTATGACGATGTGATCCTGTGGTTTTTTGAAGGAGAAGGTTTTGACCTTTCTGATGAGGGACAAGATGAAGATTATAAGAAAGCATTGGACAGTATACCCCCGCTGGATGCCCTGATTGATAAATTCCAACCGGATACTGCTAAAGAAGACCGGTACTTTTTAAAGGAATTTATTTTATGGGGATTGGCTGCAAATAATAAACTCAGTAAACATCGATTTACAGATGGTTACCAGTTTAAAGACCTATATGGCAGTTATATCAGTAAATTATAGTTCTTACGACCCGGTCCTTGGCCGGGTTTCTTAATCCCAGGGTTCCAGGTGATCATCCAGGTAATCCGTTTTATAATCACCGATCATTCTTTTTCTATGACCAAAAGTGACCAGGGTAAGGAGCAGTAACAAACATTGCAGTGCAATGATCACTCCGCCGACAGGGAAGAAGGTAGGGGGAATAAGGTGTTGAGAATATTCGTGATGACTTAATAGGATTTTCCCAGTCTCCAGGGTGTTAAAGACGTAAATGACAAAGATTACGTACAGGCTGTACTCCAGGTTACGCATCCGGGGATCAGGAAATTCCTGTTCTTTGATCTTAAACCAGAATACATACAGGAATGTAAAATGTAACAGGCTCAGCAGGGGGAAAATATAGTTATCCAGTTTTAAAAAATAAAAGCGGTTGGAGTATAATCCATAAAAATTTAGGATGATCAGTAAAGCTAAAACACCTATTGAAAGTATCAGGCAGCGTTTCCAGCCAAGAATAGAATAGAGGTATTGCATAAGACAACTGAAATAATCTGTATGTTTAGTTCGGTGATAAAACGGAACGCATTTTTCTTTATTTTAAAACCATCCAACATTTTAGAATTCTTATTACGAGCTTCAGGAAAACTCGGCCGTAACAAAAAGGATTCTTAACATTCAAGGCATTAAACACCTAAAATAAAAAATAATCTATATACTGTGAGCCGACTTTAGAAAGTCATGAGATACTTACGTCCATTTAAACGATGAAACATCAGTACGTTATACGATTGCAGTACCTCGGTTTCAGGTACAGCGGCTGGCAGCGGCAACCCTCCCAGAAAACTGTAGAAGGCATGGTGCATAAAACCATGAAATTTGTGCTGGGGCAAAAACCTTTCAGGATACTGGCCTCCGGCCGGACGGATGCCAAAGTTTCTGCTCTTGATGCCGCGGTGGCCCTTTACCTGGAGGATGAATTGCCCATGCCACTCGAGGATTTCTTGCGTTTGCTCAACCAGAACCTGCCACCGGATATCCGGGCCATGAGTGTTCAACCGGTGACGCCTGCCTTCAATATTATAAAGGACAGTAGCATGAAGGAGTATGCCTATCTATTTGCTCATGGTGAAAAGATACACCCCTTCTGCGCCCCCATGATGGCCTGTATCCATGAGCACCTGGATATTTCATTAATGATCGAGGCGGCTCCGCTTTTTGTGGGAACACATGATTTCAGTGCCTATACTGTAAAACAAACTGGAGAGAAAGATACGAGCAGAACTGTAACTTTTTGCGAGCTGGGCGCTAACGATCAATGGCAGGCCAATTTTTTCCCTGAAGAATCCTACCTCTTACAAATTAGGGCGGAGGGGTTTATGCGGTACCAGGTACGTATGATCATGGGCGCCTTGATAGAACTTGGACGGGGTAACATCACCTTGGACCAGCTTACCAAATCCTTAAAGCCAGGTAACGACACCCGCTGGACCTATGTGGCCCCGGGATCGGGATTATCACTTAACCGCCTGGATTTTGAATGAACCAAAGCCTTCTTTTTTATCTTTATAAAAATTACTGTCCATGACCAAGAAAAAGAGCAAGCGAAAATATAATTTTAAAACTAAGCCTATCAGACCCAGGAAGATCTTCCAGAAGAAAGGTAAAGCTCCGGGAACCATCATTTATGTAGGGGATAGGGAGGGCATGACCAGCTCTGTTAACATCATGGAATACAACTGGGACGACATACAAGAATACAGTCTTGCGCCCGTAACGGAACTGGATAAACAAAAAGACAGTAGTACTACGGCCTGGATAGATATTCTTGGGATCAGTGATGAAAAGTTTATCGCGGAACTGGGGAAAAAATTCGAGATCAATAACCTGGTGCTCGAAGATGCCATTAATACCCAGCAACGACCCAAGATCGATGAATACGATAATTACATCTTCGGAGTTTTTAAAATGCTATACCTGGATGACAACCAGCAAATGGTCGTAGAACATATCGCTTTGACACTATTTCAACATAACGTTCTAGTATTCCAGGAGCTGGAAGGTGATGTATTTAACGGGGTAAGGGAAAGACTTCGCAGCAGGACAGGAAAGATTAGAGCTAAAGGAGCAGATTACTTGTTCTTTGCACTTATTGATGCCGTAGTAGACAGTTATTTTGAAGTGGTTGAGAATATATTTGAGCGGATTGACAGCCTCGAAGATGAAGTCTATTACGACCCTAAACCTGAAACGGCAAGGAAAATACAGGATGTTAAAAAAGAAGTTATCCGACTCCATAAATGGATTTTTCCGGTTAAGGAAATGATACAGCGCCTGATTAATACTGAAAATCCATTGATCTCCAAGGATACCAGGCTGTACCTTCGCGACGCCTTGGATCATTGCATCGAGATTAACGAGAGCTTACAGATCTACCGGGAAATGTCTATCAGCCTGATGGAAATGTATATGACCAGCGTTAGTAATAAGATGAACGAAGTGATGAAAGTCCTGACGATTATGGCTTCTATATTTATTCCACTTACATTTATCGCCGGAATATATGGGATGAATTTTGAACATATGCCAGAACTAGATTGGCGTTATGGTTATTCAGTAGTACTGGGTATAATGTTGGTAATCCTGGTAGGAATGTTAATTTTCTTTAAAAGGAAGCGATGGATTTAACATTCATTATGTTAAGAATTCTCAAAAAGGGTTAAAGCCCGTTAAATCCCTTGACACAGGCTGTCTCAGGCTTATATTCTTAGTGTATTATTAGAGACCAATAGGGGTTGTAAACTCCCTGAAATTGGCGTTCTGCCTATACTTAAAAGGCCTTTTGTGGCCACTATGCACGATCTCTATTTCCAATGCATAGTCACCCAACATTTATAAAAACAGCTTTTTAAAACGATGAATTACTTAAATATCAGCGAAGAAAAATTATTGCCCGTGGTGGTTGAACTTAATACACTGCTGGCAGATTACCATTTATATTATCAAAAACTCCGCAATTTTCACTGGAATATCTTAGGCAGGAATTTTTTTGACTTGCACGAAAAATTCGAGGAATTATATTCGGACGCCCGGATAAAAATTGACGAGATCGCGGAACGAATATTAACCCTGCGGTACCATCCCATGAGCAATTATACCGAATATTTGAAAACATCTAATATAGAGGAGAGTACCCGGAACCTGAGAGACACTGAAATGGTGGAAGAAATCTTAGAAGCTCATGGCATTTTGTTAAAACAAATGTCCAAAGTGGTATCTGAAGCAGACGCTATCAGTGATGAAGGTACTATTGACCTGATAGGGGCTTACATCAGGGAAATGGAAAAAACCAGCTGGATGTTGGATGCATGGAATAAAGAAAATGAAGAGCGCCTGAAAAGTGCAGATTTAGTACAATAATGCACTAGTAGGCCATGAGCCTTGCCTTGAGCGGCAAGCAGATGAATGATAACTGATTATTTAATCCTAAAACAAGACAAATGAAAAATTTAAAAAATATACGAATAGCTTTATTAATGACCGGTGCTTTTGCCATGACCGCTTATACCGCGGGAGCCCAAAAAAGCCCGGATAAAAATGTCATGGATCAACAGGAAGAGATAGCCTCGGAGTCTACACAGAAAACGTACAAGTTGTGGAGAAATAACGAGGTCATCAAAAATTCTGTAAGGATCAGCACGGAAAAGAAAATGGCCGTAATGTTATCCGATAAGGACAGTAACGATATCAATCAAAAGAGGATTCTCCCAAAGAAACAGGTGATGAAGACCGTAGAGATTGATAACGATTCCGACGACGCCTATGATGAACGGATCAGTTTCCGATATAATGCCGAGGAAACATCAGATTTTGTTTTGGTAAGCGATAAAGATGAAATCCTGGTTGCCCTGGAGAATGGTGAAAACCTGGAAATCCTGGAAGACAAGAGCATCCCTAAAGACGCTATGCCGGATGATAAGGACTCTTATGTATTTACCGACAAGAATGGAAAAGAAGTTGAGTTCTTTATAGAAACTTATGAAGATCTGAATACCGGTAAAAATGACAATGACACTAAGAAATCAGACAAATAAAAGCTGATAATTAGGACTGGATAACAACCATGAAAAAGAGCACGATTTGTGCTCTTTTTTATTGGAACAGATCCGAGGACAAATAACGGTCACCGCGATCACAGATAATGCTTACGATCACCCCTTGTTCTAACTCCTGTGCGAGTCTCAATGCTGCCGCGGTAGCTCCTCCGCTGCTCATACCGGCAAAGATACCTTCCTTGGCCGCAAGAATATTGGCCATTTCACGGGCATCGGTTTCACTGACATCCAGGATACGATCCACTTTCTTTGGGTTATATATTTTGGGGAGGTAAGCCTCCGGCCATCTCCGGATGCCCGGGATACTGGAATCCTCGGTCGGCTGTACTCCAACGATCTGGATATCGGGATTCTTTTCTTTTAGGTAAGTTGACGTTCCCATAATGGTACCCGTGGTCCCCATGGAGGATACAAAATGAGTGATTTTTTTACCTGTAGCATTCCATATTTCCGGCCCTGTAGTATGGTAGTGTGCGCGCCAGTTATCATCGTTCCCAAACTGGTTTAACATCACATAACCGGGTTCTTCAGCTTTAGCTTCGGCATAATCCCGGGCACCTTCTATCCCGATATCTGCTGATGTAAGGGTCACCTTAGCCCCATAAGCCCTCATGGTCTGTACTCGTTCTTTAGTGGCGTTCTCGGGCATGACCAATTCGATCTGAAGGCCGTAAATTCCCGCGATCATGGCCAGGGCAATTCCTGTATTCCCACTGGTTGCCTCTATAAGTTTGGTGTTTTTTGTAAGCGTACCACGCTCCAGGCCATTTTTGATCATAAACAGGGCCGCACGATCTTTTACACTGCCCCCGGGGTTCTGCCCCTCCAGTTTAAAATATAATTTTACGTTCTTATTCGTATTTAAATGGGTGGAAAGTACAAGGGGAGTATTTCCGATCAAATCGGTCAAACTATGGGACATTGGGAAGTGTTTTGATTTTAATTTCCGGGCTGTGGAATACTGTAGAATTTGGTGGGACCGAAGAGGTGACCCATGCATTCCCCCCGATCACCGAATTCTCACCAATAATTGTATTTCCACCTAAAATGGTGGCATTGGCATAGATAGTAACGTTGTTTTCAATGGTGGGGTGTCTTTTTGTCTTTTCGAGGTTTTTAGCCACGTAAAGAGCCCCAAGAGTAACTCCCTGGTAAATCTTCACATGATCGTGGATTACCGCTGTCTCCCCGATGACCACCCCTGTGGCATGATCGATAAAAAATGAATTCCCGATACGAGCCCCGGGATTGATATCCACCCCGGTCTTACTATGGGCATATTCTGTCATTAGCCGTGGGACAAGGGGAAAACCATAGTTATATAACTCGTGCGCCAGCCTGTAGATGGCAATAGCGTAAAACCCGGGATAGGCCATGTATACCTCTTCCAGGGAAAGGGAGGCAGGATCACAATCGGCGATGGCTTCAGCATCTAAATTGAGTTTTTCCAGGATTCCCGGTAATTTCCCAAGGTATTGTCCCCAAAGTTCTTTGCAGGAATTCTCCGGATCCCAGCATGCGAGTTCTGCCAGGGTGCTGAATTGCTCCTCCAGTTGCTGCAGGCTGGTCTCTACCGGTGTCTCTATATCAAAGAGGCAGAGGAAGAGTTTATTGGAAAATGTCTCAACCTCGGTTTTCAATCGGAAACGAAGGTTGGGTTGTTTCTTGTGGTCCTTTATTTTACGGACTATATCATCCTTATCCATAATTCTTTTTAACACTCAAAATTAACCAATTAATAAAAAGGAGGCCTTTCAAATTGGTTAACTTTAAACTAAATTAAACAGATTATGTGGTATGAGTAACGAGAGAGTGCCCCAGGAATCGCTTATATTCCTTAAGCGATTGGCTAAAAATAATAACCGGGAATGGTTTACAGAACACAAAAAAGAATTTAAAGCAGTTGAATCCTCTGTAAAAGAATTCTATAATTCCTTGCACCAGAGGATGAGTCTGCATGACGAAATAGAAAAATTCAAGATGTTTCGCATTTACAGGGATGTGCGCTTTTCTAAAGATAAAACTCCGTATAAAACGCATTTCGCAGGATCGTATGCTAGGGCAGGGGAACATCGCAGAGGTGGATATTACCTTCGTATCAAACCGGGGGAAACATTTATCGCGGTGGGTTTCTGGGAACCGAACAAGGAGGATTTATTACGGATCAGGAAAGAATTTGAGAATGACGCTTCTGAGTTCAGGGAAATTATAACATCACCCGGAATACGGGGAACATGGGGAAGCCTGCAGGGGGAGGAGTTAAAGACAGCACCCAAGGGTTTTGATAAAGAGCATCCCGATATTGACCTTATCCGTAAAAAACAATTCATTTTTGTAAAGAATTATACAGACAAGGAGGTCATGGATCCCGGTTTTATAGAAGATGTCAATAGTTCCTTTAAAGCCATCAGGCCATATTTTGACCTGATGAGCGATATCCTCACCACCAACTTAAACGGGGAGTCCCTCTTAAAGTAAAGGAACCAATTCAAAGACCTGTACCTGGTCTTTCAGACGTTCAATCACCATGTTCATCATGCGTTTGTTCAGGGCTGAGGAATTAAGAATATATAATTCGTACTCCTCCACGGTGAATTGCCCGATGAGCATTCCTTTTAGTGAATTACGGAATTTGATGTCCTTGTGGATGGCGTTATCGATGTATTCGAGCCTTCGCTCCATCGATAGCTCATAGAAACCATTCTTATGCTTGGCGATATAATTCTTAAAGGCAGCAATAAGAAGTTGGTTCTGGAATTTGATGATCGGCCTCAGGGTTGCATTCTGAAACCTTTCGTCATCACTGGTGTTCAGGTTAATTCTTGCGGAGGGAATCTCTGGACGGAATCGCAGGAGATCAGTTGATCTATTGTTCATCACAGGTGGTTTTTTTAAAATTAGAGAGAAAATAGACTCGTAAAGACGGCTGTCCGATTAGTTTTTAACCAGTTTATGAACAGTGGAGAAGTTTTGGCCATAGCCGGGCTATGTTTTGAACTAAAAATCCTTTTGGAAGACAACCATTAAAGCCGGCCAGAATTTTATCTTTAAAAAAATCACAGATATTTATGAAGAAGTCCGTCAACCCATATAATAACCAAGTACTCTACGAATTTGAGGAGTGGTCAGAAAATCAAATTGACCAAGTGTTGAAACAAGCAGATGAGACAGCCAGGGAATGGAAAAGAGTCCCCTATGAGAAACGATCTGCACTTCTGATCAAGGCCGCAGAAGAATTGAAAAAAAATAAACATGAATATGCCCGTACCATTAGCGAGGAAATGGGCAAACCTATATCGCAAGCCGTTGCAGAGATAGAAAAATGTGCCTGGGTCTGTTCTTATTATGCCGATAATGCCGAGAATCAGCTCGCGGATGAGACGATAGACACGGATGCTGACCAGAGTTATGTAAGCTATGAACCCCTGGGGGTCGTACTGGCGATCATGCCCTGGAATTATCCATTCTGGCAGGTTTTCCGCTTTGCAGCGCCGGCTTTGATGGTCGGCAATGTGGGGTTGTTAAAACACGCTTCAAATGTGATGAAATCTGCCGAAATGATCACAAGAGTTTTCGAGAGAACCGGGTTTCCTAAGGGTTGTTTTCAGCATCTTGTGGTTGGTAGTGATGCGATTGAATATATCCTGAAAAATCCTATTGTCAAAGCCGTTACCCTGACCGGGAGTAAACCCGCTGGATCATCGGTGGCTGCATTAGCTGGGCAGGAAATCAAGAAGTCGGTACTTGAACTGGGCGGCAGTAACGCTTTGGTAGTGTTCGATGATGCGGATTTAGATTCTGCTGTGGAAACCTGTGTTCAGGCGCGATTCCAGAATACGGGGCAAAGCTGTATAGCCGGTAAACGTTTACTGATACATGAAGCAATCGCTGATGACTTCACTAAAAAATTCCTGGATAAAGTAAGTTCATTAAAATCCGGTGACCCCTCAGATGAAAGTACTTTTATAGGGGTGATGGCAAGGGAAGACCTCGCCGAAGAATTGGAAAAACAGGTTAACGATTCTGTTTCGATGGGTGCTGCACTTCTGGCCGGTGGTAAGAGAGAAGGCGCGTATTTTGAACCTACTGTCCTGGGAGATGTTACAACTGGGATGCCGGTTTTTAAAGAGGAAACGTTTGGGCCTGCCATCGGAATTACGCGCTTTAGGAGTGAAGATGAGGCTGTAGAACTATCCAATGCCACAGAATTTGGCTTAGGGGTTTCAATCTTCACTAAGGATAGGAAGAGGGTGAACAGGTTGATTCCCCAATTAAATGAAGGGGCGGTATTCGTGAATGAATTGGTGAAAAGTGATCCCAGGCTTCCGTTCGGAGGTGTAAATACTTCCGGTTATGGTCGTGAATTATCAAGACACGGAATCCTGGAATTCGTCAATAAAAAGACGGTCTACATCAACAAGTAGTGCTGGGACAGCTTTTGTTGGTTGCAGCCGGATTGAGATTAATATACCGTATCTCCCGGTTTGTAATCGTACCCTGGTTGCTGAGGGAAAATGTCCTGCTTTGCTCGGTAACACAGGAATTATTGATCATGGTTGCTGCCTCACGAGAATCTCCGGTTACGATATAACCGAAAAAGGAAAAGATCGCAGCGGTAAAATATTTGACTACGGTTTGCATGGCTTGAGGATTAGTTCGTTGATATAAAGCTATTTAATAATGCCTCTGCCCGGTTTTGCCTTAAGAAAAGTTTAATGCATCTTAACAAACTTTAGGAATCATAACTATCTTTACGACTTTAATCAACACACTTAAATCTGACTTATCCAATGAGATTTCACACGAGAAAATGGGTAAAACCGGAAGATCTGAATGCTAACGAAACCCTATTCGGGGGAAGATTACTTGGTTGGATAGACGAAGAGGCAGCATTGTACAGTATAATCCAGTTAGAAAACCGTAAGGTGGTCACCAAATATATGTCCGAGATCAACTTTATGAGCTCAGCACAGCAGGGTGATATTGTCGAAATAGGGATAGAAGTGGTGCATTTTGGGAAGAGTTCTATCACGCTAAAAGCAGAGGCCCGGAATAAAATGAACCGGGTCACTATACTGACCATAGACCAGATTATCATGGTCAACCTGGGAGAGGACGGCAAGCCGAAACCTCATGGTAAAACAAAAATTGAATATGTTAAGGACAGGCTTGGAGAGGCTGATTAAGTCTTTTTCTGGGCAGTTGCCACCGAGCTTACTTCGTCCAGTACCCTTAGAAGGTTAGCTCCCCATAGTTTTTCTATCTGCTCTTCCGTATACCCTCTTTTTACCAGTTCTACCGTAACGTTCAGGGTTTCTGAAGCATCCTTCCATCCTTCGATACCACCTCCTCCATCAAAGTCAGAACTGATCCCCACATGGTCAATACCGATCAGGTCTACCATATAATCAATATGGTTGACCAAATCCTCCACATTTACTGCAGGGGGTACATCCTCGCGGCTTGACAGTAAGCGGTCTACCTCTTCCTGAATCCGCGCTGCATCTTCTTTATAGGCTTCTTGTTCGGCCTCGCTGAGAGAATAGCGTTCTCTCCTGCTGTACCATTGTAATCCGAGGGAATCAGCGACCTGGTTGTGTAATTCTTTTAGATAAGCAGAACGAGCTTCGTGCTTCTCTGTATTCAGGTAGGAAGAAAAGGCAACGGTCTGAACCACCCCTCCGTTTTCCTTTAAAGCTTTTAATTGTTCATCATCCAGGTTCCTGCTGTGGTTACATAACGCCCTGGCCGAAGAATGTGATGCGATCACAGGTGCCTTTGATCGTTCTACGATCTGCATCATCGATGCCTTGGAAACATGAGATAAATCGATCATTATTCCTAGTCTATTCATCTCATCTACAGCCTTTTCACCTAATTCACTTAAACCATTATATAACCATTGATCGTCCTCTTCACCCGTATTGGAATCACAGAACTGGCTATGCCCGTTATGGGATAAGGAGATATACCTGGCACCCATGTTGTAATACTTCTCAAAATTGGATAGATCAGTTCCCATGGGGTAGGCATTCTCAACCCCGATCATCGCCACTTTTTTTCCCGCAGCCTGGAGTTGCCGAACATCATCTGAACTCACCGCTAATCCAATCTGGTCAGGGGCAAATTCTTTTGTGAGCTTGTGAATAGCCTCAAATTTAGCCATGGCATTTTCTTCGGCCTTTTCATACCCTGAAGGGCTTAACGTATCCTGCCCCGTATAGACGATAAGAAAGACTACATCAAGCCCACCGGCATTCATTTTAGGCAAGGTTACCTGGGTCTCCAGGTCTTGCGTATAATTTATGCTGTCCGTAAAATTTTTGACATTGATATCGTCATGGGTGTCAATAGTGATCACCCTGTCGTGTATCTCTTGGGCCTTGCTCATCAGGTCGGTATCGTTTTTATTCTCTGGTTGTTCAGCGCAGTTTATCGATAATATGCACAAAAATAAGGTGAAGTAACGCATTTGTTAAAATTTTAAACCTACAAAAAGAGGAGTTTGACAACAGCTTAAGGGCTCTAGGTAACATATTATTGCCAGCCCCCGACGAATATAAGATTTTTAGAGCGTTAATGCACCTATTGATTTTCATCTCAAAATAGAAAAACAGCTCCATTGAAATCAGACCACCTACTTGACCAGCTCAACCAGTTAGAATCTCAACTGAATCATTTCTCCTTTGGCGAATTATCTGCAGAAGAAGCTTCTGAACTCAAGAATTCCTTCCAATCCTTTAAGGCTCAGCTGGAGAGGAAGATCTGGGGAGAAAAATCGACCATCGTACACCCGGGAAATTCCCCGGTAACCGATAAATCCCAGGCAGGGACAGTGAACAGTGCAACAGATATGCATTTGGTCACTTCTTTCAGCCAGGAGATACAAACAACTTTACACAGCATCATCGGGAATTCTGAGAAGTTACAGGAAGGGATGCTGAATCACGATCAGCGAGTTCAGCTCCAGGCCATATTAGCTGATTCTAACGGGCTTGTGAATATCACTAACGAATTGCTGGAGTTATATAAACTTTCCAGCGGACAAGAGATTTTCGAGACCGTGAGCTTTAATTTGCCAAGCCTGATCAATGAAGTTGTTTACCTGTGTAAAACCCTGATCGTCAACAAAAAGATCTCCATAATCCTGGAGATGGATCAGGATGTGCCAGAATTTATAGAAGGAGATCCTTCTAAGCTATCACAGGTATTACTGAACCTGGTAGGAAACGCTATAAAGTTTGTCGAAAGAGGTGAGATAAAACTGATCATAGGAGCAACTCGCAGTAAAATGTCTGCTGTAGAACTGGATTTTAAGATTGCTGACAACGGGGATGGAATGGATGATGAAACCCTGGAACAATTATTCCAAGCTTTTATATCCCCCCCAAAAGGACAGGTCCCAAAACTTAATTTTTCAGGCCTTGGCCTTAGCATCATTAAACAGATCATAGAACAGCAGCAGGGGGTTATCGGGATAGACAGTATCCCTGGTAAAGGAACCACCTGCCACTTTAGAATTCCTTTTAAAACGGGGAAGGAGAGTGGGAGAGCGGTAACCCGGGAGAGCAGGCAGGACCCGGATACAGTAAGGGGCAGCAGGATCCTTGTTTTTGAAGACAATCCCCTGAATCAGAAAATCATTGAACAACGGTTAAAAACCTGGGGATGTATTTCTTATATCACGGAAAATGTTCGTTATGGACTGCAGCTATTAGAGGAAAAAGAGATAGACCTTGTCCTGATGGACCTTTGTATGCCTGTAATGAATGGTTACCAGGTTACGGAGATCATCAGGAACCATGACCAGGATCGTATAGCCGGGATACCGGTAATTGCACTTACAGCCGATTTTACCGCCCAGGATAAGAGTGATTGTGAGCAGGCAGGGATGAATGATTTTATCCTTAAGCCTTTCAGTTCAGAAGAACTGCTTTCTAAACTCGCCAAGTTTATCAGGAGAGCCCCTTCTAATAATGAAGCCAGGAAAGAAAAGGAGATAAAACCTGAAATAATACCTGAGACCACTGATGAACTTGACCTGGAAGAAATGCTGGCGGATTGTATGGGCCAGATCGACTTGCTAAAGGAACTGGTCGTATTATTCAAGCAGAACGCCTTGGAGTTCATCGGGATGGTAAAAATGCACTTGGAGAATAACGACTATGAAGGCATAGCGCAATCGGCACATAAGATCAAATGCGGGTTGAAGATGTTCAATGCAGAACGCCTGATCCTGCTGACGGAGCAAATACATCAGAATGCACGTACGGACAAGGACTCCAGGCATCTGAAATTTTTATATGAATGTTTCGTAGAAGAGTTCCCGGTTATGGAAGCCAGGATACAAAAAGCACTGGATGCACTTAAATAACCAAATATGACTCCCCCAAAAAAACAATTACTGCTTGCAGAAGATGATGACTTACTGGCATCCCTTCTCAATTTCCGGCTAAAGAAGGCGGGCTACGATGTCCTCCTCGCCAGTGATGGGCAGCAAGTAAAGGAATTGCTTAAAAATCATATTCCGGATATCATCGTAAGCGATATTATGATGCCTTATTTCTCCGGGATAGAATTGATAGATTTTGTCCGGAACGAATTAAAGTCACAGGTTCCGGTAATTATCATTTCATCTGCAGGGAATGAACAAAACGTTCTCAGTGCATTTGAACTGGGAGCAAACGATTTTATCTCAAAACCTGTGAGTCCTTCAGAACTGCTCGTTAGGGTAGGCCGGGAATTAAATAAGAATTAAACATAACTGTATGCAAGCCGCTATAGTCCCCCGCTATATCCTGAATGCTACCTCGTTCCACCTGGAACTTGTGGGGTACTTTACGGTGGGCTTTACGGTAATTGCACTGATCCTTCTACTTATTGTTTTTCTCAACCGGAGAACTCAATCCAATAAAAAAAGAGGGACCGCAGCCAGGAAGAAGATACTGGCGCCTATGATCAGTACCTTTTTGTTCTATGAAAACGAAGGAAACAAAGAGGACAATGTTGAATATGTTGAGATGAAGATCCGTATCCGGGAGATGCTAAAAGATAAGGACAACAGGGGAGTGCTGACAGAAATACTGATGGACCTGCAGAAAGATATATCCGGGGATGCACAGGATAGACTTCTACAACTGTATGCAGATCTTGAGTTACACTTTGATGCATTTGAAAAACTTTCCAGCTGGCGATGGGAGATTATTTCGTCCGGCATCCTGGAGCTGAGCAGAATGAAAGTGGATAAGGCATATACATTTATCAGACCCTTTGTAAACGACAGGAGAAGTGTGATAAGAAAACAAGCCCAGATTGCCACAGTAACCTTGAGAAAGGAAGGAATTAATTATTTCCTGGATACGGCCAAATATGCTATTTCCGAATGGCAGCAATTAAAGTTGCTCGATATTATCCGGGAAAAAGAAGATTTTATTCCCCCTAGTTTCCGCCTCTGGCTCACTTCCGGGAATAAAGATGTTGTCCTGTTCGCACTCCGGTTGATACGTTACTATAAACAGAGTGATGCCAATAATGCAATCCTGCGTTTACTGCGCCATAAAAATGACCAGATTAAACTGGAGGCCCTGGAATGTGTCAGAGAATTCTGTGTTTTAGAATCGCTGGAGATTTTAAAGAAAATATACCCGGAAAATAAAGCAGAAATCAAACGGACCATATTAGATACGATTGGTTTCTTGGGCTCAGAAACAGAAATACCCTTCTTAGAGGGAGTAATCCATGAAGAAAAAGACTTTATGGTGAAAAGTAAGGCGATCAGCAGCCTGAATGAAATAAAACCCGACAGTATCCTGCCCGAAGACGTTTTGAGTAAGACCGAAAAAGAAGAACTGACCGTTGCTCCCCAGCAGGAAGACCAAGTAGAAAAAGTAGATACTCAGGAAAATGAGCCAATACCCGCTGTCACTGTAACCCAAACCTCGGAGACACCATCTTTAGAAGAGGAGGTATTGATCGAAGCGGTTCCCGGAATACCCCCTGCTGAGGAAATGCCTGTCGCTGCCACGATCGAAGAACCTGCAAGCAAAGAAAATATATCAGCACAGGATGAAACAGATTTAAGTATTCCTGATGAGCTTCCGATAGAAGAAGAGGACCTCGAGATTTTTGACCTCTGCCTTCATGAATCTCTTGAAGAATTAATCCTGGAAGCTCGTGAATACGAAGGAACGCTAAGTCCAAGGGGTGTACTATCCCTGGATTTCCTGCCCCTGGTCAATGAACCACAAGCCGTGGAACCATTTGATTCCGAGCTGTCTGAAGACGAATGTGAGGCCATTATGCATATGGAAACCGTGTACGAGATCCTTGAGGCCGGGGATGGTGGAAAGACAGAAGAGGAGCAGGAAGATGTACCCTTGGACAGCTTATTGCAACCCCATGGCATTGCCCTGAAAGCGGAGGATGAAAACACTTTTTTAGAAGATGCAGAAGCTATTAAAGGAGAGAATCATATCCCGGAGCTGGAGATCGACTTTTCACCGGAACCTGCTTTTCACCTGAGTATCTTTTCCGATCTGTTCCTACGCTGTGATAAAGATACCAAGTTGATGCTGCTGGACGAAATACTGGCCGTGGGAGATGAAAAAGAGCTGGAATTCCTTGATTTCCTGTTAGGACAGGAAGAAGGCGAGGTATTGGAGAAAGTGGAGTGTATTCGAGAGAAACTGGGTTCCCTGCTGGAATCATTCCCCGTTGGAACTTACTGTGAATCTTCGGAGCAAGATCAGTCCTCGGGGTTATCCATGCATGAAGGAGTGAGATTGGCAGTAACCTCTACAGATACAGAAGTGGACCCTGGACATTCGGCGAAAGAGGAGGAGGGACTCCTCCATCTGAATTTTGAACCTGACGTATCTAATGAAGAGTCTGCTGAAATCGTTACGGGATCGTTCTTTAGTTGTATTCGCAGATTGATGAAATAAGAATGGAAAAAGATATACTGCAAATCGTATTTGAATACCTGAACATCGTTTTCCTGTTGTTTACAGCTACGCTGTTCCTTATGTTCGGTTTTATGGCGTATCTCTCTTCCAGGAGTTCGCTTCATTATAAGCATAAGAATAGTTTCGGTGACCTGTCAAAGATCATGGCTTCTCCTTTGGCTCCAAGTATAACCATCATTGCGCCGGCCTATAACGAAGGTCCTACTATCGTTGAAAACATCAGGTCACTGTTGTCCTTACAATATGTGAATTTTGAAGTGATGGTGATCAACGATGGAAGTAAGGATGATACCTTACAGAAAATGATAGACGCTTACGACCTGGTAAAATCGGATGAGCTGACGGACCCGGACCTGAAGTGTAAGAGAATTAGGGGTATCTACAAATCGACCCAGCGATCTTTTGGGAAACTCACCGTGGTGGATAAAGAAAACGGGGGGAAGTCCGATGCCCTCAACGCCGGTATACACCTGTCGACAAGTCAATATGTAGGATGTATCGATGTAGATTGCCTTTTGCTTCCAGAAGCTTTGCTGCATGTGGTAAAATCGTTCTTCCAGCGTTCACAGAAAAGGGTTATCGCGGTAGGAGGGGTGATCAGGATTGCAAATTCCTGTAAAATATCGGGGGGTACGCTAGAACAGATCCGTATGCCAAAACATTGGTTAGCCAAGTTCCAGGTGTTAGAATATACTCGTTCTTTCCTCATTGGCAGGATGGCCTGGGGAAGAATAGACAGTTTACTTATTATTTCCGGAGCTTTTGGTTTTTTTGATCGTGAGATCGCCGTTGCCGCAGGCGGGTATGATACCAATACGGTTGGAGAGGATATGGAAATCGTTTTCAGGATGCGCCGCTTTATGCATGATCGGGATCTTCCTTATTCCATAGAGTACATTCCCGATCCCCTGTGTTGGACAGAAGTTCCTGAAGATCTTAAAATGTTTGTGAATCAACGGGACCGTTGGTCACGTGGTAACCTGGAAACATTATACACTCATAAAGACATGTTTTTTAACCCCAGCTATGGCAGGTTAGGAATGCTGAGTTACCCGTATTGGTTTTTTTATGAATGGCTGGCCCCCTTGTTGG
Organism: Zeaxanthinibacter sp. PT1; assembly: GCF_028464225.1. GTDB lineage: Bacteria > Bacteroidota > Bacteroidia > Flavobacteriales > Flavobacteriaceae > Zeaxanthinibacter. Next base: position 267,919 of record NZ_JAQPCN010000002.1, on the reverse strand, counting down.
AATTCGTCGGTTTTCTCTCGGTTATACTATTCTGGTATATGGGAGTTCTCAATAAAGAATTTTTTATCCGAATCACCCTCGCAGTGTATATGTTCTCCGTGATGTTCTCCTTTTACGCCATCCTGGCAGAAATGTACTCTTATAACCAATACAATAAAACCAAAGATATTTTCACCCTGGCCTTATGTGCCCTTATAGAACCATTTATTTTTCACCCCATCGTGGTCTATTCGGCGGTTAAAGGGAACTTTAAAAAACTGTTCAATATCAAGTCAGGCTGGGGTACTATGGCGAGAAAAGGATTCGCAAAAGCGTAATAAATGTTCACAAGTATTACAGATAGCAAAATAAGGGATCAGCGACCACTTCGGGATTACATCCGTATGGTCCTGACTTTTTTTATCTGCCTGGTTCTGTTATCTGTATTACAGCAATTTCACCTATACCGTCAAGGTGTATTGGACTCCGTGATCAACAAGAGCCTGTTAATCCTGGTGGTCCATCATACAGGTTTTGCATCTTTGGCAGGAATAATCCTGGCCTTTATTTTCAAATTCCTGGAATCGGTAAAAAAATCATTGGGTCTATTTAGTTGTGGGATGGTATTTATCTTTCTGTTGTTCTCAGAAATCCTGACCACCCTATACTTCACTGAACACCACGAAATGCTTGGATCGGACTTTATCGTGGTTTATTTAGCCCGTTACACTTCTTCACAGGTTATTTTAAGACTTGGATTGGGTTTATCACTGGGTTTATTGAGTTTCCTTGTAATGTATCGCCTCGTGGCCCGTGTTTACCATCTTATATCGAGGATGTATCCCTTCACCCTGGTTTTGCTCAGTATATTCCTCGCCACGCTCATGTCTCATAAAAACCCTGTTAACGAAAATAAAACCCAGCATTTGCTAGAGAATGCGTTAACGGAGCTTATGGACTGGAACGCCTACCAAGGGGAAGCTGAATACCCACTTTTACGGCCAAAGTCCTCCTCAGTGGCATTAGGTCCCTACTTTAAATTGGGTGCCGAGAGACCAAACCTTGTTTTCCTTGTCATTGACGGTTTAGGAGCGGATTTCCTGGGAACCGATGCCAAATACGCAGCATTTACTCCCTTCCTAAGCTCATTGTCTGAAAAATCACTGCACTGGGATCATTTCTTAAGCAACCAGGGAACAAATTATGCCGCTGTCCCTAGTATTACCGGCTCACTGCCATTTGGAACAAGGGGTTTTACCAAGATCGATCAACAACTGAATCGCCATACGCTATTTAGCCTGCTCCAGGAGAATGGTTACAGGACTTCATTCTATTATGGGGGGAATACAGCTTTACATCAAATGGATCGATTCTTATTTGAAGAAGGAATAGACGAGATCATTGGCAGGAAAAATTTTGGAAGAGCATATCAGCAACAACCCGAAGACGAAGCCGGTATCTCTAAAGGATACCCTGATAAAGCATTGTTTGCGTTCTATCATTCTGAGAAAAAGGATAGGAGCAGACCAAGGCTGGAGGTATTCCAGACCCTCAGTAGCAGTAAACCCTTCAATATTCCTCAAAAGCAGGTCTATGTAAAAAAGGTGAGGCAGACCTTGGCTTCAGGAAACTATCAAGAGGAGATAGCTTCCAGGATAAGTCGAAACAGCGATATTTTCGCATCTATCCTGTATATGGATGATGCGGTAAGACATTTTATTCAACAGTATAAGGCAAACCCGGAATTTGATAATACCATTTTTATTATTACCGGTAGCCATAACCTCTCAGAGTTACCCCAGGAGAGTAATATAGACCGGTACCGGGTGCCACTCATCATGTACAGTCCTTTAATAAAAGAAGCGCGGAAATTCAGTGTATTGGCTTCCCATGCCGATATAGTACCCGCCCTGTTGGGCCTACTAGGCCAGGACTATCCAATAAAGCAGCCTTCGGAGGTAGCGTGGTTAGGGGATGATTTGTTGATGGAGTCCGACCATAAGACCATTCCTTTATTTCGATACCAGAACGGCATAGAGGATTTTATAATGGGATCTCACTTTTGGAGTAATGGTGATTTGTACAAGATCGGGCCATCCTTTACACTCACGAAGCTCAGGAATCATGAAAAGGAAGAGGAAGTAGAATCGGCATTCCAATATTTTAAGGCGGTTAACCGTTATGTAACCATGCAGAACAAGCTTATACCTCCTGTTAACATTGGTCTAAACTCATATACATCCCAAGAATTCAGTAACGAAGACCAGATCTGGATACAGAGCATTTTTAACGGGGAGGATTATGATAAAGCCTACGGCATTGCAAGAGAGATTGCCTTCCAAGGAGATTGGGATCGGGCTGATCTCCTCTGTCGATATATATTGGACAAAGTGCCCGGACATGCCGACACCGAAATACTCATGGGAAGGATAGCTGCATGGCAGGGGAAGTATGAACCAGCCGAAAGAATACTCAGTAGCGTGGTACGTAAGTACCCTGTATATTCAGATGGTTATGCGGCTCTTCTCGATGCTTATTACTGGAGTGGTAAGCATAGCAAAGCCCTTGAATTGAAGACTGGCATTGAAAAATATCACCCGGAAGACCACGTACTGAATGAAAAACTTCAGAGAGCGTCGACCAGCCTCAGAAAACAGCTTTTAGAAAAAAGTGATAAGAGCAGGCATAAGCAGGTGAAAAACTCCATAACAGCAAAAATATGAAAGGATACCTTGCATACCTCGGCGTTTTGCTGTTATCGCAGTGCTTGGCATACGGCCAGGAGAAGGCTCAATTTCAGGATTCAGACCTGCTCTTTTCTGAAGCTCGTGAACTTGCCTTTAATGGCCAGCACAGCGATGCCAGGAATACCCTTGAAACTATACTGGCAGAACACCCCGATCATTCAGATGGGAAAACCCTGATGGCCAAAACTTACAGTTGGGAAGGAAATTATGAGGAAGCACGGAAACAACTTAACCGTATGACTTCCAGGAATCGGGATAATCAGGAGGCCTGGGTAGCCGCTATCAAGAACGAAATGTACGCGGGAAACACATACATCGCCCTGGGACTTGCGAACAAAGCACTGAAATACATGGCTACAGATCCGGAACTTAATGGTCTGAGAACTGCCTTGGAATCCGAACTCAACCAGAATTCAAAGCATGAGATACAACAAGAATCAGCCTCTGGAGATATTATAGCTTTAAAACCAAAAAGTCAAACTTGGATGGGAAAGTATGACCAGGCAAGGAAGCGTTTTAATGCATATACATCTGAAGATCCATACCACCAACAGGCCTGGGTGGGAGCCATAAATAACGAAATGGATGCCGGTAATCATAATATCGCATTGGGATTGGCCAATAAAGCTCTCGAGAAACTATCGGCAGACCAGGAAATTCTTGTGCTCAGAGCCCATCTTTTAAAATTAATCGACCCTACAGCTACTGCTAGCGGTATAGAGAAAAAGCCGGTGCTGAAGGAAAATTACAGGGCTAACCGTGTATCGGTAGCTAACCAGGTTGATGTCTTTGACCAGGTTTTTGATCCAATGTACTACGGGAGTGTTGAATATACCCGGGAAACTCCCTTTGGCAAAATTATCCCCAGGATACTGTACAGTAACCGCTTTAATACAGAAGGCCTGCAATATGAATTGGAATTGTACCCGAAAATTTCAGAAAAGATCTATGCCAATATTAGTTATGCGTATTCTTCCTCTTTCATTTTTCCGGCACAAAGGGGCGGTGCAGAGGTTTTCGCTAACCTGCCCAAGGGAATTGAAGCTTCTTTAGGAGCCCGTTATTATGATTTTAAAAAATCTGACGCTTTGGTCTATACGGGTAGTATGGGTATGTATAAAGGTAATTATTACGTTTCATTAAGACCTTTTATTACCCCGCGTACCGGGCAACCTGTTTCGCTGTCAGGATCCTTACTGGCCAGGAAATATACACGGACCAAAGATGATTTCTGGGGAATTCGACTGGGAGTAGGGTATAATACAGACTTAAAACAGCTCAGGAGAGATGATACCCTCCTTTCAGAGACTATACTGTTCGTGAGTTCTCAACAACTTCAATTAGAACACCAGTTCCGGCCAAAGCAGGCTGCTTCTATGTACAGGGCAAACCTTGGACTATTGCGACAAGAATTCGCTGCTGACCCGGGTAATTTTTTCTATGCCATCTCCGGGGGATTGCAATATTTCTTTGATTTCTGATTTAATTCACCATACTCAAACCAGTGTTTAACCACAAAAAAAAGAGGGTACACCACAATAAGTTGCGATAATTTCTATTATTAAATATGTTTACTACAAGCAAATTTGACACCAATCAAACCACGTAAACCCCACTTACTATGTTATATGATACCTACGGTGAGGAATATTTAATTTTCCTTAGAGAATTGAATGAGATTTTAAGTTTAAATGAACTAGCCGAGCTGGATTATCTATAATCGGTTTAACCCCTAAAACCTTTTTACTATGGCAAATGATCACAAAGACCAAGCAGCGTATCTGAATTTCATCGAAGATCTCAATGAAATACTGATGAATTTTAATATCAACAGACTTAACTGTTCTTAATTGTTTTAGTGTATAGTGTAAAATAAAAAAGGGAGCTTCTCAGCTCCCTTTTTTTATTGTTAAATGTTTATCCCAGGTAATTTTTAAGCAATTTGCTCCTGGAATTATGCCGAAGTTTCCTGATCGCTTTTTCTCGGATCTGGCGAACCCTTTCCCGGGTCAGATCAAATGTCTGCCCAATCTCGGCCAAAGTCATGGATTGTTGGTCCCCGATCCCGTAGTATAACTTAACTACATCAGCTTCGCGGGGAGAAAGTGTATCCAGCGCCCGGTTAATCTCTGTATTCAAGGACTGCTGCATGAGTGATTTATCCGGCTTTGGGGATTCCCCGGATCTCATTACATCATATAAATTAGAATCCTCTCCCTCTTTTAATGGAGCGTCCATAGAAACGTGCCGGCCAGAATTTTTAATGGACTGCTTGACTTCATTTACGCTCATATCCAATTCTTTCGCGATCTCTTCTGCAGATGGCGGGCGTTCATGAGCCTGTTCCAGGTAAGAAAAAGTCTTTTTGATCTTATTGATAGAACCGATCTTATTCAGTGGTAATCGTACCACCCGGGACTGCTCTGCCAAGGCCTGGAGAATAGACTGCCTGATCCACCAAACGGCATAGGAAATAAACTTAAACCCCCTGGTTTCATCAAAGCGCTTTGCAGCTTTAACCAAACCGACATTCCCTTCATTGATAAGGTCAGGTAATTTTAATCCTTGATTTTGGTATTGTTTGGCCACGGAGACGACGAATCGTAAATTGGCGTTGGTGAGTTTTTCTAGTGCGGCTTGATCCCCTTCCCTTATTTTTTGGGCTAGCTCAACTTCTTCATTAGCAGTGATCAGATCTATTTTGCTGATATCTTGCAGGTATTTGTCTAATGATTTGGATTCTCTGTTTGTTACCTGCTTGATTATCTTTAGTTGCCTCATATGTTTGTAAAGGGATTTAAGGGTTATATCCTCTCATTATAACATTTTATTCCGTCTTTTCCAAAAGCGATAGGGTTGTACACCCGATTTTATCAAAAGTTTAGCAAAAAGAGCGCAAAATTATACCCTCAGGGGTATATTGGAAGATGTATAGCAAGAGTTTACTTTCGATATCATTATCTTCGGGGCATGAGTAAACGAGCCTTGAAGAAGTATGTGGCCGAGTTGCCCAAAGAGGAATTGGAGTTGCAACTCATCGCGCTATATGAGCGATACCCGGAAGTTAAGAAGTATTACGATTTTATATTTAACCCTAAAGAAGAGGCACTGGTTCAGGAAGCAAAAGCCAAGATATCCTACGAATATTTTCCCACCCGGAGAAAAAGGGCACGGGCGAGACGTTCGGTTGCCCATAAGTATATCAAATCTTTCAGGAAACTGGAAATGGATCCTCAATGGGTGGCAGAGCTTATGTTGTACAACTTGGAAATTGCCCAGGTATTCGAGGAAAAAAAGCCGCTATCTGATGCCTTTTATAAGAGTATGTGGAAATCGTACTCCGAGGCGATACAGTTTATCAGCTATCATCACCTTAAAGCAGAGTTTGAAGAGCGCATCAGGAAAATTCTCAACACGGTGCAGGAAAGGGAATGGCCCTATGAAAGTGAATTTATAAGGGTATACGAATTGTTAGAAGAAGACCAACAACAGCATTAATACAACAAGACAACACCATATGGCAATAGTAATCATCCGGCAAGACGGTAAATCTGAAGAATGGAAAAGTGCTATCCTAGAGTTAGCACCTGATACAGAAGTGTATGTACATGGAGATGATTTCCCAAAGGAAGAGGTAAGTATGGCCTTGGTGTGGAAACATCCGGAGAACAGCTTAAATCAATACCCTGGGCTAAAACTGGTTAGCTCTATGGGTGCGGGGGTCGATTTTATCCTGGAAGATCCCGGCTTGCCCGGGCAGGTGGCGATAAGCAGGGTGGTAGATCCCTTATTGGCGGAAGATATGTCTGAATTTGTTTTGGCCCTGGTCTTAGGTCATATAAAGAATCTGAACACTTATCACGGGGACCATCGTCGAAGATGGTGGCAACCTATTGCGTATACCCGGATTAAGGATACACGGGTGGGTATTTTGGGATTAGGGCAGTTGGGAGCTAAGGTCGCCATAGACCTCAAGGGTGCGGGATTCCAGGTCAGTGGCTGGTCCAGGTCTTCTAAAGATATTCCCGGGATAACGACTTATGCCGGGCAGGAGGAGCTAACCGATTTCCTGAATGATACGACTGTTTTAGTTTGCCTGCTTCCGCTGACACCGGAAACCGAGGGAATACTCGATGAAAAGTTTTTTGAGAAGGTTGAGGAAGGTACCTACCTGATCAATGTCGCCAGGGGAGGGCACCTTGTAGAAAACGACCTGCTTATGGCCATAGAAAATGGAAAGATTTCCGGTGCCTCCCTGGATGTATTTCAGCAGGAACCCCTGGGGGTAAATCACCCATTCTGGGAACACGACAATATCCTCATAACTCCTCATGTTGCCAGTGTTTCGGACATGGATTCCGTCGCATCATTGCTGCTTGAGAATTACCGCAGGCTTACTGATGGTGATGCTTTACGCTTCGAGGTTTCCCGTAGCCGGGGGTATTAAAGCACCAGTTTTCACACTCATAATTTCTTTTAAGCTTAAAAAACTGCTAGTTTTGCAAAATTGATGTTCCCGTATTCAAAGGGCAACAGACCTCAAACTTAAATCCAAATCTCGATTTGAACCTGCAGACCCGAAACAAAGAAAAAACACTTTACGATTACCAGGCAGACGACCTGAATGCCATATTTGATTACCTGGACGAAGCCCCGGATAACGTCAATTTGTTATACCAGCTTCCCACGGGCGGTGGTAAGACGGTAGTATTCTCGGAAATTGCCAGGAGGTTTATTCAGAAAACCGGTAAGAAAGTCGTTGTGCTCACCCATAGGATTGAATTGAGTTCGCAGACCTCGAAGATGCTGAAGGGATTTTCGGTCAAGAACAAAGTGATTAACAGCGAGGTAAAAGAGCTGGGAGCGGACGATGACCACATGTGTTATGTGGCCATGGTTGAAACCCTTAACAATCGACTGCAGGACGGGATGATCACCCTGAATAATGTAGGGATGGTCATCATCGATGAAGCGCATTACAATTCGTTCCGTAAACTTTTTAAATATTTTGAGAAATCGATCATCCTCGGGGTAACCGCCACCCCACTCAGTTCCAACATTAAGCTCCCGATGAAGGACAATTACAAGAAATTGATCGTAGGGGAATCTATAGAATCCCTAATTTCAAAGAATTTCCTCGCCAAGGCCAATATGTACAATTACGATGTTAGCCTTAAGTCGCTGAAACTAGGAGTTAGCGGGGATTATACCGTGAAATCATCGGACGAACTGTATGGGAACCAGAATATGTTGGGGAAATTGTTGGGCGCGTACGAAGAGATTGCAAAGGGAACCAAGACCCTGATTTTTAATAACGGGATAAGTACTTCTCGTTATGTCTACGAGATCTTTAAGAAAGCCGGGTATAATATCAGGCATCTTGATAATAAGAATACGGCCTCGGAGCGAAAAGAGATCCTGGAATGGTTTGCGGAGACTCCCGATGCCATCCTGACCTCCGTCAGTATTCTAACCACCGGTTTTGATGAACCAACGGTAGAAACCATTATCCTGAACCGGGCTACACGGAGTCTTACCCTATACTTCCAGATGATTGGACGGGGATCTCGAGTGCTCCCGAATAAAAAGGAGTTCACAGTAGTAGACCTCGGAAATAATGTGGCGAGGTTTGGCCGTTGGGATGCCCCGATTGATTGGCAGGAAATTTTCCACTTCCCTGATTTCTTCCTCGAGAACATTAAGAATGACGAGGATATAGAGCGGGAGTTTGTATATGAAATGCCCCAGGAACTCAGGGAGAAATTCTCAAAGTCGGACTCCATCGAATTTGATGTCAAAGAGGAATATAAAAAGGTGTTTGCCCAGGGTCTTAAGTCCAAAACGGTTCTTGAGAGATCTATAGAACAACATGCACAGATCTGTGTGGAAAACAGTAGTGATGTCTTTGATGCCCGCTTATTGGCTAAAGAATTAAAGGAGGAGATCTCGTACCGGGTAAGACAATACTCTTATTGCATCATGAATAATACCAAGAGCTACAAAGAATGGCTGGAGGAAGATTATGAGCGTAAACTCCGATTGAGTATTTCACAGAAATTCGCGGCCCGGATGTAGTTTCGAACCAGGTTCAGAAATAGCGCTGCAATTTATTGTCATGAAAAAACTCCTGATCATTGGATATAACTGGCCGGAACCTGCTACTACGGCTGCAGGTGTACGCATGATGCAATTATTGCGGTGTTTCCGGGAAGCCGGCTACCAACAGACCTTTGCCTCTACCGCTGCTGCCTCTTCCTATACTGCAGATCTCAAAGCCGAAGGTATACAGACCAGGACCATCCGGATAAACGATTCTTCTTTTGATGCTTTTGTCAAAGAACTGCAACCCGATGTTGTACTATTTGACCGCTTCCATACCGAAGAACAATTTGGTTGGCGCGTAGAGGCTAATGCGCCGGATGCGCTACGCGTGCTGGATACCGAAGATTTGCATTCGCTCCGCAATGCCAGGAAAGAAGCTTTAACGAAAGACCGGGATTTCTCTTTAGATGCCTGGTTACAACAAGACCTGACCTACAGGGAACTGGCAAGCATCTGGCGATCAGATCTGAGCTTGGTGATTTCCTCTTATGAGTATTCATTACTGAAGGATCAGGTAAAAATTGATTCCTCACTGCTAGTCCTGGTCCCATTTATGACAAGTACTGTGAATACGATAACCACTGATTTTAACAAACGCAAAGATTTTATATGTATCGGGAATGGCAAGCACCATCCCAATATGGACGCCGTGCAGTATCTCTACAAAAAGATCTGGCCGGGTTTAAAAAAACTCATTCCCGATGCCTGCATTCGGGTCTATGGCGCTTACCTACCAAAAGCCATTCAACAGCTGCACCAACCTGCAAAAGGTTTCCTGGTAGAAGGCTGGGTAGAAGATGCAAAAAAGGCAATGGAAAATGCCAGGGTGCAATTGGCACCGTTACAGTACGGCGCCGGGATCAAAGGCAAGCTCTTGCTGTCTATGCAAGTAGGCACCCCAAGTGTTACTACGAGTATCGGGGCCGAAGGGATGCACGATGGTTTACCCTGGAACGGTTGTATTGCGGATGAACCGGAAGACTTTATACGATCTGCCGCTGATTTGTATACTGATAAAACCCTTTGGATAAACAGTGTGGAAGCGGGGAAGACCATTTTAGATGCAAAATATAATCGTGACCTGTGGGAACCCAAGCTAATAAGCACACTATCAGAAATACATCGCTCCTTAAGAGCTCACCGGGCTAAAAACTTGTTTGGCAGTATTTTACGTCATCATTCGATGGCTGCTACCAAATATATGAGCAAATGGATAGAAGCCAAGAACAATAATCAGGCCGGGAAACAGGGATAACTTTTTTTAAAAGTACCTTATCTTTAGCCTTTATAAATTAAATCAACATGGAGACAGCTAACTGGGTAACCGTTCGGGAGTACCAGGATATCACTTATAAGAAATGTGACGGAGTGGCACGGATTGCTTTTAATCGGCCAGAGGTCAGGAATGCGTTCCGCCCACAGACTACCAAGGAATTATATGATGCTTTTTACGATGCACAGGAAGACACGAGCATCGGGGTGGTATTGTTGTCGGCAGAAGGTCCTTCGCCCAAAGATGGAGTGTATTCGTTCTGCAGCGGGGGAGACCAGAAGGCCCGCGGACATAAAGGATACGTGGGTACAGATGGGTATCACCGGCTGAATATCCTGGAAGTACAGCGACTTATCCGCTTTATGCCGAAAGTCGTTATCGCTGTTGTCCCAGGATGGGCAGTAGGAGGGGGGCACAGTCTGCACGTGGTATGCGATCTTACATTGGCAAGTGAAGAACACGCGATATTTAAACAAACGGATGCTGACGTGACCAGTTTTGATGGGGGTTACGGTTCTGCTTACCTGGCAAAAATGGTCGGGCAGAAAAAAGCCCGCGAAATCTTTTTCCTGGGTCGTAACTACAGTGCAAAAGATGCTTATGAGATGGGAATGGTCAATGCCGTGATTCCGCATGCTGAACTTGAGGATACGGCCTATCAATGGGCCAGGGAGATCCTGGAGAAATCTCCTACCTCTATCAAAATGCTGAAGTTTGCCATGAACCTTACGGATGATGGGATGGTTGGGCAACAGGTATTTGCCGGTGAAGCCACCAGGTTGGCATATATGACGGAAGAAGCTAAAGAGGGCAGGGACGCATTCCTGGAAAAACGCAAGCCGAATTTCGGTAAAGACAATTGGATTCCGTGATCGGAATCTAACCTATAAAGTTTTTCTGCCCTTAATCTTCCTGAGAAGGATATTCTTGGTTCTCCAGACAAACTGATAAGCCACAGGGAGAGGATCCTTAACGATGTATGGTAGTGGGGAGTGATTCCATAAATATCCAGGTCTGAAAATAACCCTATAATCTTTGCCAATACTCGCAAAGATACCTTTGAGATTTACGAAATCCTTCGCCATATAGGTGTTTTCAGTGATGGGCTTTCCGAGCACAGCCTGGCAGTAAACGAGGGGAAAGTTTACCCCTGCAACCAGGGATCCAAGGAGCGTATTCCAGTAGCGTGGATTGATCTCCAGGATTTTATATTCCCGGCTATTATTATCGTAGAAAAGATCCACGTTCGCCACACCGGTCCATTTCAAGGATTTCATGAGTTTTCTAACGGATTGTATTACCGCCTCATCCTGTACCATCGTCAGCCCGATCTGAGGTGAGAAAGGAGTTTTGTTGTATAAGAACCCCCTCTGAATGGTAAATGCAAGGATCTCGCCCTCTTTACAGATCACGTTGCAACCCAGGTCGTGGCCGTCTAATTGCTCCTGTAATAATACCGGTGTTTGAACAGTGCCACTTTCCAACTTCTCCAGGAGTTCATTTTTGTTATTTACAGGCACAATACCTTCTCCACCTCCCGATACCAGGAAAGGTTTAGCTAACAGGGGATAATTTAAATGACACTCTTGAAGCGAGTTGTCATTTTTGTCCTGTAGCAGATAAGAACGGGGAACCGGTAATTGGTGTTGTTGTAAATGTTGGGCAAGCTTCGATTTATCGTTAGCAATATCAAATTCCGTAGTTGATGCGGCAAGAAGTGTCTTTTCACGAAATCTTAGCTGCTGCTTATTCTCGACCAGCTTTCGGATACCTTCTTCAAAAATGGGCATCAGGACATCAATATGGTGTTCCTGCATCCGCTGGTTGATCAGGGCTATCCATGCAGCTGTGTCGTCTGAAAGTTCATGGTATTCATAATGATATATATACCGCGAGAAACGCATGGGAGTGTAACGTTTAGCGGAAAGCACATATATCCTCGCGCCTTTTATCCGCGAAAGACAGTGAAGTACAGTACGGAGATAAAAACTCTCGCCATCGGGGATCAGGACAGATATGGAACCGAGTTCGTCTTTCATTCGTTAATCAGTACAATGGAAAAAAGGTAAATAACTTCTTATTAAAATCAAAAAGAGCCCTGTTCTTACGTCCAGGACTCTTTTACGAGAACACTATATGAAAATGAAAAAATTAACTCCGTTTTTTATTACATGGTAAACATACAACCACATAGGCCTGTCTCAAACTTATTGTTGTCAACTGCTGAAAACTTGTGGTGAAAGTATGTTCCCCTGATATCTTTTATGGTCTAGAAAGCCTGGAGGAGTGATTTTAAAAAGCCATCAGCATCAAATTCGGGCGATTCTGCCAATCCTGTTCGGACTATGACGAGCTCTTTTGACGGAATAATATAGACATGCTGCCCCTGGTAACCATTGGCGGAGTAAAGATCTGAAGGAGCATTGGGATAGACTTTCCCCTGGTTAAGCCAGAAGTGTCCGCCATATTGCCCTGCTGAATCTTCTACCGGGCTAGTCACAAAATCAACCCAGGAAGGATTGAATAAGCGCTCCCCGTTCCACTCGCCCCGGTGCAGGTAGAGCAGCCCAAACTTTCCCCAATCGCGGGTATTAGCCCAAGCATAGGAAGATCCGACAAAATTGCCCTCCCAGTCAGTTTCTATGAGCATACTGTGCATCCCTATTTTGTCTATAAGCGCTGAATAGGGGAAATCCAGGTACTCTTGTTCTGTATTAAAATAATTCTTTAATATACCTGACAAGAGGTTAGAAGTTCCAGAAGAGTAATTCCACTGTGTCCCGGGAATGGCCTGCAGTTCTTTTTCGCGTTGCGCACGGCTCATGTCCGCATCAAAAAAGAGCATTTCCGTTACATCAGAGATTTTGGAATAGTCTTCCTCCCATTCCAATCCGCTTTGCATTTGCAGCAAGTTTTTGAGGCTGATCTGGCTGCGTTCATCTCCCTGCCATTCCCTTACCGGTGCTGGGTCCTCTATATGCAGTACTTCCTTTTCCTGTAGGATGCCATAGAGGGTAGCTAATATACTTTTGGTCATTGACCAACCTAGAATCGGGGTGTTTTTATCAAACCCTTCGGCATATCGTTCTGCGATGATCTTGTCTTTATACAGGATAAGCAGGGTTCGAGTACGTTGTGTATCATTTTCACGGAAGGCATGAGCAACGGCTTTTTCTAATTGCCGATAATTGATCTCTGGGAATACAGTATCCTTTGGCTCCAGGCTTCCGAAAGGGTATTCCAGGGTATCCGCCTTTATAGTTCGTTTAGGGGTGAGCCAGTTGTTTTTGGGTTCAAAGTCTTTATTGAACAGTACGCATCCCAACCCGTCGCGGCACAGCGCATATCTTTCTGCCAGTCCAAAAACAGAAGCTTTCGCTTCCCCGCCCTGTTCCACTAATTCAGCATCCGCCCATTCGATCAATGGCACATTGTAGTCCTGGCGAATAATGTCCGCCGGTGTTCTATCGGCCAGGTGTACACCGGATGCCATGTATTTTGCGGCATAACCTGATATTATATTCAGTTTGGGTAATTGAAACAGGACTACCCCTGTTATCAACAACAGGAATACCAAAAGAATCTTTACGCTTAGTTTCATAAGAATTATTGTAACTTTCAAAAGGACAATATACACTTTTGCTATAGCTAAACGAAGTGAAAATTATGAACCTCTATTCCCTCTTAATAACGTGCTTTTAGTGACCAGACCATTGTGGTGTTATAGCTTGTTCTATTATTGTATCAGGCACGGTGTTTCCGGAAATCCGGCCAATTTTAAGAAGTTCGTTTATTTTTTTCTCTCGATATCGATGTTCGGGGCCTTGTCCTGCAAGCCTTCTAAGAAGGAAAGACAGCAGGCCCTCTACCAATCCTATTGTGCCAGTTGTCATCTGGCGCCTGCTATAGAGGATCTTCCCCGTAATACCTGGGCCAAAAGTGTTTTGCCCGATATGGCAGCAAGATTAGGTATAGAGGATGGCGACTACAATCCTTACAGAGGCCTTACATATCGCGAGCAGGAAGAAGTGATTAAAACAGGTATCTACCCGGGGCAGCCACTCATCGCCCGGCAAGATTGGGAATTACTTAAGGAATATATCCTGGAAATGGCTCCGGCAGATATCGGTGAAATAAAAAACAGAACTATTCTCCCGCAGCAAGAACTATTTGAATTAAAGGTTCTTCTCAGTGATAGTATCCAGGGTACATATATAAGCTCGCTGGACTTTGAAGAACAAAATTCCACCCTTTTTACGGGGGATCTGGATGGGCGTTTAAGAAAATTCAATTTTAAAGATTCTACCTGGCAGGATATGGGATCCTTTGAGAAAGGGATAACATCGTATTCCGGAAAAGATTCCCTGGAAATAGTGACCAGCGTTGGTAAGCTTGACCCTTCAGAAATTGCGAGGGGAAATCTATTTAATGCAAATACAGGTGAAAGGATAGCCCTACCGGGCCTGCTGCACAGGCCGGTCCATTCCCTTGCCGTTGATCTAGACCAGGACCAGGTCTGCGAGATCTTAGTGAGCGAATTCGGTAATTTGAGGGGAAGCTTAAGCCTGTTCAAGAAAAACACAGAGGGTACATATGATAAAAAAATATTGATGCACCAGGCCGGTGTAATAAAAACTGCAGTAGAAGATATGAATGCAGACGGTCTCCAGGATATTATTGCCCTGACATCGCAGGGAGATGAAAGCATCACCCTTCTCTCCCAACAGCAAGACGGGGAGTTTATACAGGAAAAACTTATCCGTTACAGCCCGATCTACGGCAGTAGTTGGTTTGAACTCCTGGACTACGATAAAGACGGGGACATGGATATAGTTTCGGTTCATGGTGATAACGCGGATAAAACATACATCCATAAACCCTATCACGGAATGCGGTTATACCTGAACGATGGAGAAAACCGATTTGAAGAAGCTTATTTTTTCCCAATGCATGGCGCCACAAGAGTAAGTGCCCGTGATTTTGACCAGGACGGGGATATAGACTTCGCTTTACTATCCACCTTTCCTGACTATGAAAATGAGATGCTTGAAACTTTTATTTATCTTGAAAATGAGGACAGTGATAATTTCAGCTTCAAGGCCATAGGGCAGTCCATTTCCGATATGGGTCGATGGTTCCTGATGGATACGGGCGATGTGGACCAGGATGGTGATACAGACCTGATCCTCACCGCGTTCACCTACGCGTTTACACCCATTCCGGAGGAACAGCTCAAGGCATGGGACATGTACGGTATCGATATTCTTCTATTGGAGAATCAGACCGTAGATTGAATTTATTTAAGTTATGAAAAGAATATCGTCCTTCTTTTTACTGCTTAGCTGTTTTAGTTGCGCTAAGGGGGAATCCGTACCGGAATACACCTGGAAAACCCTGGAGGTAAGGGCATCGGCTTATAATTCGGTAGAATGGCAGACTGACGAAGATAGTAACCTTGCGGCCTGGGGGGATACTTTAAAACCAACAATGCGTGCCATAGCGGTCTCCCGCGACCTATTGAAAAAGGGCCTGGATCACAATACGCCTGTATTTATTGAAGGATTGGATGGCGTCTTCCTCGTAAAAGATAAGATGCACTATCGATGGAGAAACAAGATCGATATTTATATGGGGAAGGATATCAAGAAAGCAAGGAAATGGGGTGTGCAAAAAGTTTTGATCAGTTACCCGGTAAAAACGGATTCGGCCTTCAGTCCATTGCCAAAATAAAACACTGATTAATTCGTAGATCCAAGTTTTAAACCGGAGCTTGAAAAAAGAATCAGGTACAATATTTTGGACGGGGACAGAAAGTAGTATTTTTAGACCATTCCTAAAAGCAAACTAATGATTAAAAGACTTCTCGCGCTGCAGGCGCTGTTATTTATCTCTTGTGTTTCTGAAGCCCAAACCGTGAATATAACAGACACCTTGTACGCCACATATGATTCTTACCATGAGAACAGTATAGAGAAAAGACGTATCAAGCATAAGGATATACAGCCTCTGATCGATAAGTACAGGAATAAGGAGGGATACCAGGTAAACAAGGTGGGAACCTCTATAGAAGGCCGACCGCTGCATTTAATCAGCCTAGGAGAGGGAGAGACTGATGTATTTTTATGGTCACAGATGCACGGAGATGAACCTACGGCCACACAAGCAATTTTTGACATTCTTAATTTCTTTTCTAGTGACGATTTTAAAGAAGAGAAAAAGGCGATGCTCAACGAATTGAAGATTCATTTCCTTCCCATGCTTAATCCTGATGGGGCAGAGGTGTTTCAACGCAGGAACACTTTGGGAATAGACATCAACCGCGATGCCCTGAGGCTGCAATCGCCTGAGGGAAGAACCCTGAAAAGAGTCCGCGACAGCCTGGAGGCCGACTTTGGGTTTAACCTCCATGACCAAAGCGTGTATTACAACGCCGAAAGAACACCCAAACCGGCTACAATCTCGTACCTGGCACCTGCCTATAATTATGAAAAGGATATTAATGATGTCCGGGGGGATGCCATGAAGGTAATCGTCTTTATGAACGACATCATACAGAAATATGCCCCGGGACAGGTAGGCCGTTACAATGATGATTTTGAGCCCAGGGCCTTTGGGGATAATATTCAGAAGTGGGGTACGAGTACCATACTCATAGAGTCAGGCGGATTTCCCGGTGACCCGGAAAAACAAGAGATCAGGAAACTGAATTACGTATCTATCTTATCTGCGATCTATACTATCGCAACCGGGCAACATAAAGACATTCCCTTATCCTCTTATGAGAAAATACCTGAGAATGACCGCAAATTGTTCGATCTTAAATTAGAAGGGCTTACCTATAACCTATTAGGAAACGAATATGTCCTTGACCTGGGGATACAACGAACTGAAATAGACAATGCCAAGCATACTGATTTTTGGAATAGAAGTACCATTGCGGACCAGGGAGATCTTTCTACCTATTATGGATACCAGGTTATGGATGCCAAGGGTTACCAAGCTGTACCCGGAAAAATATACCCTAAAACATTGGGCAACCTGGAGGCGGTAAAGGGCTTAGACCTGTTGCAAGTCTTAAAAGAGGGATATCTCTATGTTAAGGTAGCTGATCTTAGCAAGTCTGCCAAGTATATCGAGTTGCCGATCAATGTGCTGAGCACATCGTATAAATTACCGGAATTCCGTTTATCGGTAGATCGTAATCCGAACTTTTTATTGCAGAAAAACGGCAACAATGAGTATGCCGTAGTAAATGGATTCCTTATCCCGCTTCAAGGACAGGAAAAGGAGTTCAAATTCAAGAACGCCCTTATTTTACGATAGGGGTTTAAAAAAGCAATACGCCTGGGGAGGCGTATTGCTTAGACCATTTATATAGTGGACTCACCTTCTTTCCCCTGAAGACAAGCGCCAGATATAAAGGTCTATTGGGGCTATATGTAGAAAGGTAGTATATGGGAGAACTACCTTGTTATTATAAAACAACTCAGCTTTGTTTTTCCCTACCGGCAGCACAAAAAAAAGACCCTGGATAGGGTCTTTTAATATTTAAATTGTGCATTTCTTATTCGCATCCACCGGTAAATCCCTTAGCGCTGAATTTGGTCTGAACTGCTCCCTGCCGGTTACCATCCCTGACCTGTATCGCAAGGTTGTTCTCCCCGCTGCCATCCCTTTTGGGGCTGCAGTATTCGAACAGGTAAAAACTACTGGCCTGTTCAGAAACCCGGAAAGAGATGTCGTTAAATGTAGTCTCCAATTCTTCTTTATTCCCGGCAAACACACTGAAGGTTTTACCGATCTGAGATAAGATATCAGCGTCGATCTCTGCTCCCAAACCAATAGAAAAGAAGGATATATTGCGATTAGCCTTTTCAACTTTCTCTATAGCAGCCTTCTCAGTATACCTGGAAGCCTGGTCTGTTCCATCGGTGAAAACCACTACGGATGCCGCAGCAATTACGTCGTTATTACTACTTTCCCTCAGCACATCCTCTGCTATGGTGGTTGATTTAATAACGGCCCCGTAAAGATCGGTAGAGGGGTCTGTACTGATATCCTTGGTAATCCCATCAATAGAAGCGATCAGTTCTGTCTTGGACTGGGTCAGCGGGTTTAATAGGTGTAATTTGTCTTCCCCGTCAAACCAATAAATAGCCATTTTGTAAGATTCTGTTTCCGCTGCGGGCATAACGTTATTGACAAAGCTTATGGAAGCAGACTTCAGTTCATCCAGGCTGCTGCTCAATACGCTATTACTAAGGTCTAGCACTAATAAAGTGTTATTTCTGAATATCTGGGAATTAGGCGATATTCGCGCTTGTGATTCCGAGGTGGAAATGGTGTTAAAACAGTCATCATTACGGCCTTGTTCATAAATGGTGAACTGGTTGGCCTCCAGACCGGGTACCGGGTTTCCATTGCTGTCGGATACTTTAAAAAAGATCGATACTTTACCGGGTAGGGTAGTAAACTGGTCCTGTATAGAAAGTATTAATTCATTTTCTCCAAGACCAAGGCAATCATCAACCGGTTTTCCCTGTCCTAATTCTCCCTGGTTAAATTCAAAATCGACATCATTATCGGCATTCCCGCAGGACACCACCAGGGCTGCAAGGCTGAGAATAGTAAAGATGGAGCGTATAAATTTCATAGACATAAGGTTTATTGTTCTGCGTCCATAACGCATGATTGGCCACAAAAGTATGAAGCACGGAAAATTCTTATGCGATAGATTCAGAATTTATTTTTGTAGTTTTCTTTATCCATTTTTAATCACGCTCCTATGAAAACATTCTTTTCCCTGCTGATTCTCTTCACAACATGCCATATACATGGGCAGCAACCCTCTATTGCTGAACGTTTGGGTTACCCAGAAAAGGCCAGGTTACTGATCATTCACGCCGACGATCTTGGGGTTGCTCATTCAGAGAACAGTGCCAGTATTTCCGGTTTGGAGGACAGCCCGGTTAACTCTGCCAGTATTATGGTGCCTTGCCCCTGGTTCCCGGAGATCGCCGCTTATGCCAGAAAAAATAAACAGGCTGATCTCGGCTTGCACCTGACCCTGAACAGCGAATGGAAATATTATAAATGGGGTCCGGTAAGCTCCAGGGATTCTGTCCGCACACTGGTCAATAACGAAGGATATTTCTACGCCACCGTAGATAGTACGGCAAGGCTGGGAAAACCCGAAGAAGTTGAGCGAGAGCTCAGAAACCAGGTGGATAAAGCATATAGGGCAGGAATAGACGTAACCCATTTGGATGCCCATATGGGAGCGGCATTGAGCACCCCGGAGTTTATAGCTGCATATATGCGGGTAGGTAAAGAGTACCGGCTACCACAATTATTACCAAAAAGTATCCTGCAGTTAGACCATCCCGGCATCAGGGAACTGCTAGATCAAAATACAATTCTCATGGACGGTATCCATACCGTGGTTCCTGAGGATTACCGGAAGGGACCGGAAAAATATTACGATCGCTTATTGAGAGAGCTACCCCCGGGACTGCATTCCCTGCTGATTCACCTGGCCTATGACGACGAAGAGATGCAAGCCATTACCGTAGATCATCCTGATTGGGGCGCAAGCTGGAGGCAGGCCGATTACGATTACTTTACCAGTGAAGCATTTCGAAGTCTGCTACAGGAAGAAGATATCATCCTGGTGACATATCGGGAATTGCGCGATAAGATCAGTAGGGCCGAATAGTTTTAACATTTAACATATTGTTAAAACCCCATTTTAAGTATTCATTTTTTGATACCTTGTAAGGACAACCAATTTCACAAACTAACAAGCTTGTTATGCCAACTTATCAGATTAAAGTAAACGGGGCAAGTCGTTCCGTCAACGTCAGTGAAGATACCCCCTTATTATGGATACTCCGGGATCATTTGGATCTGGTAGGGGCTAAATACGGATGTGGTATTGCCCAGTGCGGGGCATGCACTGTTCACCTGGACGGGCAGGCAGTTCGCAGTTGTGTGCTGACAGCAGCACAAGTGGAGAACAAGGAGATAACCACGATAGAAGGACTCTCAAAAGACGGCTCGCACCCTGTACAACAAGCCTGGAAAGAGGTGGATGTTCCTCAATGCGGCTATTGCCAGGCAGGACAGATCATGACCGCAGCGGCTTTCCTGGATAAAAATCCTAACCCCGAGTCTCAGGATATCAAAAGTGCTATGCAGGGGAATCTCTGCCGTTGTGCTTCATACAGCCGCATTTACAAGGCTGTGGAAAAAGCAGCTTCTAACATGAGCTAAAACTCATCAGCTGATAATATTTACTGACCGGTTTAATAAACCGGATCTTTAAAACAACTATTCACAAAACCAACGATATGTCTACTTCCAAGCCAACAATAACCTTCAGCCGACGCGACTTTATGCGAACCAGTTCACTGGCAAGTGGAGGAATATTAATCGGGTTTAATCTTTTTACTGCATGTAAACCGGAGGCCAAGCCTCCTGTAGATCTTGCATCGCTCAATTACAACGACTTTAATGCCTTTATAAAAATCGCAGATAATGGAGCCGTCACCATCTTTTCTCCGAACCCGGAAATAGGGCAGGGGGTAAAGACTTCCATGCCCATGTTGATCGCGGAAGAATTAGATGTAGCCTGGGATAAGGTACTGGTAGAACAAGGAGTTCTGGATACCAATAACTACACAAGGCAGGTTGCGGGAGGTAGCCAGTCGATCAGGTTTGGCTGGGAGCCACTCCGACAGACCGGTGCCACGGCCAGGCAGATGTTGGTGAATGCCGCTGCCTCCAGGTGGGGAGTAGACCCTGCAGAATGCTCTACCAGCGAAGGTGTCATTACCAATGGTGCCGGGGAAACCCTTGGTTACGGGGATGTAGTTAAGGATGCTGCCGGCATGGAAGTACCGGATAAAGTAAAACTTAAGAAGAAATCAGAATATAAGATCATCGGGAAAGACACATGGAATGTCGACCTGGATAAAATAGTCACCGGCCAACCGCTATTTGGTCTTGATTATAAAAAAGAAGGAATGTTGATTGCCTCCGTAATAAGACCGCCGGCATTCGGTCAAAAACTGGATTCCTATGATGATTCTGCGGCTAAGCAAATAGAGGGCGTGCTGGATGTGGTTCCTTTTGGCGATAAGATTGCAGTCCTGGCCAAAGATACCTGGACGGCCATGAAGGGCAAAAAAGCTTTGGATGTCAGTTGGAAAAACGATAGTAAATTGGAAAGTACGACAGATCACGATCGTATCCTGACCGGCTTGCTGGATGGGAAAGAGTTCCAGACGCTGAGAGCAGATGGGGATGTGAAAAAAGCATTTGCAGGTGCCGATAAGGTACTGGAAAGGACTTATGAATCACCGTTTCTCCCACATAATTGCCTGGAGCCTATGAACTTTTACGCGGACGTCCGCAGCGATAAAATTCACCTGGTAGGCCCAATACAGACCCCTGAGCGTACAGCCCAGGAAATCGCAGAAAAATTAGGGCGAAACCCCGATGAAATTCACCTGGAAATGACCCGGATGGGTGGTGGTTTCGGAAGAAGGTTGTACGGAGATTTTGCCCTGGAAGCTGCGGAAATATCACATAAGGCCGGTAAACCGGTGAAAGTCGTTTTTTCTCGGGAAGACGATATGGCAGCCGGAATTTACAGGCCGGCGATCAAATACAGGATTAAGGCCGCAGTAAAAGACGGTAAAGTAACCGGTTACCATCTCAAAGAAGCTTCGGTCAACAGTAATATGTATGGCCTGATCCCTAATTTCTTTCCCGCCGGAGCTATTGAAAATTACCAGGTGGATGTAGCCAAGCACGATAGTAATATAACCACCGGGGCGTGGAGAGCTCCTTATACTAATTTCCTGGCTTTTGCAGAACAGAGTTTCTTTGATGAACTCGCAGAAATGATGGAAGTAGACAAGGTTCAGCTCAGGCTGGATCTTTTACAGAAGGTAAAGGGAACCACGGACGAAAGGATACAATATTCCCCGGAACGAATGGAAGAGGTCATTAAGACCGCTGTAGATAAATCCGGATGGGGTAATCAGCCCGATGGTGTATACCAGGGCTTTGTCAATTATTACTGCCACAACAGTCATGTGGCCGAAGTGGCCAACGTGGAGATCGAAGATGGCATGCCGGTGGTGAAAAAGATAACCTGTGTGGTCGATTGCGGGATCGTTGTCAACCCATTAGGAGCGCTGAACCAGATAGAAGGAGGAGTAATCGATGGTGTCGGACATGCAATGTACGGGGATTTCGCATTTGAAAATGGTGTACCCCAGTCCGGGAATTTTGACAGTTATCGACTGATCAGGATAAACGAGGCTCCGGAAGTTGAAGTGCACCTGATGGAAAACGATTTCTCGCCCACAGGATTGGGAGAACCCACCTTGCCTCCAGCAGGAGGAGCTGTTGCCAATGCTTTAAAAGCCGCTACAGGCAAGCGTCTATACAAGCAACCCTTTATAAAATACCCCGAATTACTAACCGTTCCCGAAAAGGAAATAATAGGATAATATGACTGTCTTACTTTTTGGTGTTACCAGGGATATCGTAGGTGCCGAGGCCCTGCAAATGCCGGTTGATAAGGTTGCATCAATACGTACCGTCGGAGATCTCCGAAGCTACCTGCAAGATACTTTTCCGTTGTTGAAAAATTTGTCTTCACTCCTGGTAGCCGTCAATAATTCATACGCCGAGGATGACATTAAACTCGATAATTTTGATGAAATTGCATTGATACCACCGGTCAGCGGTGGTTAGTACCCAAAAAAATCGCACTTCCTACAAACAGGAGGCTATCAATCAATCCATTAGCAGCTTATATGCTTATAGACAACCATCATAGAACAATTAATTACCTAAGACTCGCGGTGACCGATCGTTGTAACCTCCGTTGCAATTATTGTATGCCCTCAGAAGGCATACAATTTGCTAAGAAAGAGCAACTGCTGACTACGGAAGAACTGTGCCGGGTGAGTGCATTGATGGTGGCAGAAGGAATTGATAAGATAAGGATTACCGGTGGTGAGCCTTTTGTTCGGAAAGACCTGATGGTATTATTGCGATTCCTGGCCGGTTTAAAAGATCTGAAAGACATTTCAATTACGACAAATGCCACCCTGATCGGTCCTTATATAGAAGAACTGAAAGAACTGGGGGTGACCAATGTCAATGTCAGTTTAGATGCCATAGACCGGGAAAATTTTAAGCGGATCACCAGGAGAGATCAATATGATCTGGTATTTCAAAACCTGCAGCTGTTGATTGACAAGGGTTTTAATGTGCGAGTCAATTGTATTGTCCTGGATGGTCAGAATACCGATGAGATCATCCCTATGCTTCAGTTGGCTGAGGACTACCCCGTATCGGTAAGATTCCTGGAAGAGATGCCTTTTAATGGGGGAAGTAAGAGTTTTAATAGCATTCGCTGGGATCATCGAAAGATCCTGGACACCATAAGTTCGGTCTACCCGGAGTATGATAAGCTGGAATCTCCTGCAACTTCCACTTCTGTAAATTACAAGATTAAAGGGCATAGAGGAAGTTTTGGAATCATCCCTTCATTCAGCAGAACTTTTTGTGGTAGTTGTAACCGCTTGAGGATTACGGCTAAGGGTGATGTGATCACCTGCCTCTATGGCAAACCAAAAGCGAATATAAGGGACCTGATCCGCGGGGATAATAGCGCTGAAGCAGTTACTAAAGCCGTAAGACAGGCCATCGGTAAGAGGGCGAAAACAGGTTTTGAAGCACAGGAAAATTTTGATGGAGTTTTTGAGAATTCCATGACCTCTATCGGAGGCTGAAGAATTGAAATTATGAATACTGAGAATCATAAGAAAGAAGGAGTGCCACCGCTTTATGGACTTGTATTATGCGGGGGCCAAAGCAGTAGGATGGGCCAGGACAAAGGATTGATTTCCTACCATGGAATACCGCAAAGGGAATATTTGTACAAGCTACTGAGTCGTTATTGCGATCAAACATTCATGAGCATTCGATCGGAACAACTCGATTCCTTAGATAGCCACTTCAATACCATAATTGATCAAGATAAATATCGGGGTCCCTACAACGGACTTCTTAGTGCGCATGCTCAATTTCCTGAAGCAGCATGGCTAGTACTTGCCTGCGATCTCCCGCTTATGGATGATGAAGGGATCCGCACCCTGCTCAATTCCAGGAGGACGGGTAAGATAGCCACCGCCTTTACAACCTCTCGATCCGATTTGCCGGAACCCCTGGCAGCTATCTGGGAACCCGCTGCCCTGGAAGAATCCATTGCTTACCTGGTAAATGCACAGAGCAGCTGCCCGAGGAAATTTCTGATCAATTCAGAGACCGAATTGCTTAGGGCGACAAAAGATGAGTGGCTTATCAATGCTAATTCCCTGCAAGATTATAAAGAAGTCCATGAGAAACTAAAAAGTTGTGAAAAGTAACCGTTACATCAGGCAGACCACATTAAAAAGTTTTGGGCAGGAAGCCCAGAAAAAATTGGCTGATGCCAGGGTGCTCATTGTAGGGTTAGGAGGTTTGGGTCTTCCTGTTGCCCAGTACCTCAATGCCATGGGCGTAGGTACATTGGGTTTGGTTGATGGAGATGTGGTGGAGCTTCACAATTTACAGCGGCAGGTTTTATATACTGAAGAAAATTGTGGCACCTCTAAATTGGAGGCTACAATCCGCTTTTTGGAAAAGCAAAATTCAGAGACAAATCTGAAGGGTCACCAGCTTTTCCTGGATCGGAATAATGCCTTGGACATCATTGAGAAATATGATGTCATAGTTGATGCAACAGATAATTTCCCGGCGCGGTACCTGATCAATGATGCTTGTGTCATATTAGGGAAGCCTTTTATTTATGGTGCTTTACATGCTTTTGAAGGACAGTTGAGCGTATTTAATTACATGGAAGGACCAACTTACCGCTGCCTCTTCCCGGAAATGCCAAAGAGTGGTGAAATTGCAAATTGTGACCAACACGGGGTATTGGGAGTTTTGCCGGGGATTATAGGAAACTTACAAGCACTCGAGGCTGTAAAAGTAATCACGGGTATTGGTCAAGTACTTTCAGGTAAACTGCTGCTTTTTGACGGACTCTCACAGCGTTCCCAGCAAATAAGTTATCCTTTAAAGGCAGAGAACAGGCAAATCAAATACCTGGCTAATGATTATAACAGTGTTAGCTGCGATGCACGAATGAAATGCCAGGAGATAGAACTCTTCTTAAAAGAGCTATACGATCCGGATTCTGACCAGCTAATAGACGTACGTTCAACAGAAGAATTCAGGGAAGACCATTTACCTAATGCCATTAATATCCCTTTAAATGTCTTAGATCAGAACCTGGATGTACTGCATCCTGCAAAAAACGTCTACCTGCTCTGTGCTTCCGGCGTACGTAGCCAGAAGGCATGGGAACTCCTGAAAGATCATGTGGCCCCGGAACGGCTCATCGTGATCCAAGGAGGTATGAATACGCTCCGTATGGCCACCAAACAGTAGTGATATATTGAATTTATACAGAACTATGACAGAAACGATGATTACCTATAAGGAAGCAATGCAGGCAGTTTTAAACCAGGCTTGTCGTTATGGGGAAGAACTTGTTTTGCTCAAAGATGCAGGCGGCAGGGTACTGGCCGAAAATATTTATGCCGACAGGGATTTCCCTCCATATGACCGGGCCACCAAGGACGGTATCGCTATTCGATTTGAATCTTTCCAAGGTGGGCGTAAAGATTTTGAGATAGAATCGGTAGTACCTGCAGGAGAGCCACTCACTGCTCTCAGGGAGACAGAACACTGTGTTGAGATCATGACCGGAGCCGTTGTACCTATGGATACAGACACGGTAGTGATGTACGAAGAGATTGATATCGCACACCAGGTGGCAACACTAAAAACAAAGCCCGTAAAAGGGCAGAATATACACCGCCGTGGAAGTGATCTTAAAAAGGGTGATATTCTTATTACGGAGAACAGCAGGATTACTCCTGCAGAAATTGGAATACTCGCATCGGTAGGGTGCGAACAGGTCAAGGTGAGGAAACTTCCTAAAGTGGCCATCATTTCTACGGGAAACGAATTGGTAGAGGTAGGACAAACCCCTTTGCCACACCAGATCAGGAAGTCTAATGCCCACACGCTCTACGCGGCATTAAGAAATGAAGGAATCACCCCGCTCTTATTGCATGTATATGATGATGTGGATATGATCCGGCAAAAACTGCAATACGCCATTGAAGAAATGGATGTACTCCTTCTGAGTGGAGGGGTATCTAAGGGTAAATATGATTTTATACCTGGTATCATGAAGGACCTGGGTGTAGAAAAGATATTTCACCGCGTACTCCAGCAACCGGGGAAACCATTTTGGTTTGGGAGCAGAAAAGCGTCTAATACCCAAGTATTTTCCTTTCCCGGGAACCCTGTATCTACCTTTGTCAATTATCATTTGTATTTTAAGAACTGGTTAAGGCTGTCTCTGGGGGTCCCTGGAGAAGAGTTAGAGGTTGTTCTTACAGAGAACATGGATATTAAGGGCACACTAACTAAGTTTATCCAGGTAAAAACCTATTGGGACAGTGGATGCCTTAAGGCCAGGATAGTACACGGCAATGGTTCCGGGGACCTGGCAAGCCTGGCACAGACAGATGGTTTTATTTGTCTTGAACCCAGGGAAGAGGCATACAAACAAGGTACAGCGGTACGTTTTGTGCCTACAAGAACCTTACATTAAATGCTGCACGAATTAAAAAAAATAGTCCTCGAATACCAGAGAGCCCGGGAGGCTGGTTTAAAAACAGTTCTGGCAACGGTAGTACACCTAGAAGGATCTTCCTATCGCCGACCGGGGGTAAGGATGCTGCTGGATGAAAATGGAACTATGACCGGTGCTGTCAGTGGGGGCTGTGTAGAAAAAGAAATCTGGAGACAAGCACAACAGGTTTTCCAGACCGGGCTGCCCAAGTTGATGACTTACGATGGCAGGTACCGCCTGGGTTGCGAGGGAATACTGTATATTTTACTGGAACCTTTTGAACCCGGAGATGTTTTTACATCGCGGTTTTTTAAACAGTTACAAGAGAGAAATTCTATCCTAATCCATATACATTACGAAAAGAAAGAAGGCATCACCACCATTTCAGGGTCGGAGATGGTATTGAACGGACAAAAGTTGCCTTTTCGTATAGCATATAAGTCGCAAGTCAACATTCCGTGCCTGGAACAGGAGCTATCTCCTTGTTTTAGCTTACTGATCATCGGGGGTGAACACGATGCCGTAGAATTAGCTCGGTATGCCAGTGCGACCGGCTGGGAGGTCCGGGTGGTTGTCAACCCCATGGAGGAGAAATCCGTATCAGACTTTCCCGGAATAGACCAACTGATCCCGGTGAGTCCGGAACAACTGGATACTTCTATGATAGATTCCAGGACCGCCATAGTCCTTATGACTCACAGTTTTGTAAAAGATTTACAATACCTCTTGGCTTTAAAGGATTGTCCTGCATCCTATTTGGGCTTATTAGGACCTGCCTCACGAAGAGAAAAATTGCTGGGTGCCCTGATAGAGCACGACCCTGGAGTTACAGAACAATTCCTGGAACGGCTTCGGGGACCAGCCGGACTCAATATCGGTGCAGAAACTCCACAGGAAATAGCCATTTCAATAGTGGCAGAGATCCTGGCGGTCATAAGGCAGCAAGAACCTATGCCGCTAAAGGACAAAAAGGGTAGAATACACCATTGAATAAAGATTTAGCGATATTGATCATGGCGGCAGGTGCATCTTCCCGGATGGAACCGGTCAAACAATTGCTTCCGTGGAACGGTAAAACTCTATTAGAACACGTATATGCTAATTGCAGGGCCACCACTGCTACTGAATCCTACGTAGTTCTCGGTGCTTTTGCAGACGAAATCATTGACGACTGGAATGCTCCTTCAGAGCATCTTATGATCAACCCTGAATGGCAGCAGGGATTGGGCAGTTCTATTGCGTTTGGGGTGCGGAACATACTGCTTAATAAACCACAACTGAAGGGAATTCTTATTGTCTTAGGTGATCAGCCTCTTATTGACACAGCTTACCTGGACCGGTTGATATCATATTGGCAAGAACATGACTCGGAAATAGTGGCTACCCGATATGGTGATAAGATTGGAGTCCCGGCCCTTTTTGACCAGCGCCGGTTTAAAGATCTTCTGGCTTTAGATGGGGACAGGGGGGCTCAGAAAATGCTTTCCTCAGAATCTGAAATGATTGCTACCATTGATGGCTCTTCTTATATAGCCGATATAGACACGCTAAGTGATTATGAGCGCATAAAGAAAAAACAGGGAGATTCCAGTAAATAGCCTTGGAGGAAAAAACATTTGCAAGCTTAGTAAAAAGATTCGAAATTGTAGGAAAAACGCCACTATGTGTACCGGAAAAATTTGTTTTATCATTCCTCCTCACATCCTTGAAGCCCTTGCCAAGCAAGGGAATATATCCTGCAAGAAAGCACTGAATGACACCCGGAGGATCCTTTCTAAAAGAAACGAAGCCCTGAATAACCTACTTTTAAGACCAAGAGCAGAACGGGATGGAGAGCGATTTGTCTACGATTCCCAGGGGCAGTATGAGCAACGAGTTTCCTTACAAAGGACAGAGGAAGATAAACCATCCGGGGATGTTGTGGTGAACGAGGCTTTTGAGACCTCGGGCTTTGTACGCGATTATTTTGAAAACACCTTTGGTCTGAATTCCATGGACAATATGGGTATGCCCGTGATCTCTAACGTGCATTATGGAAAAGCCTATAACAATGCCTATTGGGATGGTGATGAAATGACCTATGGTGATGGGGACGGAATTGAATTCAAGAATTTTGCCAGCGCTATTGATGTTGTGGCACACGAACTTACCCATGGGGTTACCCAGTTCATGGCCAACCTAGAATACAAAGGTCAGCCCGGGGCGCTGAATGAGCATTTTTCGGATGTATTTGCTACCATCGTAAAACAAAAATACCTGGAACAAAATATAGAGGAGGCCGATTGGCTGATCGGGGATACCATAGTAACATCAGCCTTTCCCGGAATTGCCATAAGATCCATGAAGGAGCCAGGCAGTGCCAATGAATTTGATCGCCAACCGGCGCATATGGATAATTATTACAGTGGTTCTGATGATCATTACGGTGTGCATATTAATTCCGGAATACCCAACCGTGCTTTTTACCTCTGTTGCGTAAAGATAGGTATAGAACAATGCGCCCTGGTCTGGTACCACACCCTGAAAAAGTTGTGGCGAACCAGTAATTTCCAGGATATGGTAGACGTGATCCTGGATGTTACCCAAAAACTATCATCAGAGGGCCGCATTTCGGATAATGCAACAGACGCTGTTAGTCGCAGCTTTAATTCAGTAGGACTGGAAACACAATTAGTATGAAATATAAGGTGATTGTCGACGGTGGATTTACAGGAATCAGGCGGACTTACGAAGGGGATGTCAGCCTCGATGAAGAAGAGCGGAAAATCCTGTTGTCAGCCTTACGGGAATCTCATTTGCCAACCAAACCACCCTTGAATGACGGGGAGCAATACAGTTGGTTCCTGGAAAACGATGACGACATCATAGAAGCCATTTTTGATGAACAGAATCACCCGCCTGCCCTCCGCAAATTCCTCGAACAAATAAAAGCTGATCAATAGTTTGGAGTCCGTTATATTTTCTTCTCGCTTTATAAAAAATAAAATTTCTGAGTTTTAGTGTGATCTTTTAAGGTGACAGTATACTAATGAGTTGTAATCGACCAATAAATGACCAAGGAAGAAGCCTTTGTAGCTATAATCCAGGAACACGAAGGAGTTATTTACAAGATAACAACGGTGTATACCAATTCGGTTTCAGAACAACAGGACCTGTACCAGGATATCGTATACCAGTTGTGGACAGCTTATGACTCGTTCAGGAACGAGTCTAAGATAAGTACCTGGATGTACAGGGTTGCATTAAATACTGCTTTCAGCAGGATCCGGAAAGAGAAACGGCAACCTCGCGCTGTAACACTGGATCATCTTAATATTCGGCAGGCAGAGCCTTATGACAAACAATTTGAAGAGCGACTCCAGGCCATGTATGAGCAGATTGACCAATTAAACTCCCTGGATAAGGGATTGATACTCCTTGTGCTTGAAGGCAAGAAATACGAAGAGATAGGGGAGATCACGGGCTTATCCAAAACAAATGTAGGTACCAGGATTTCGAGAATAAAAGAGCGATTAAGGAATAAGATGACCAAAAAGGCGTAGCGATGGAACTTGAAGAATTACAACAGGTCTGGACAGAACTCAGTCAGGAGGTTGAGAAACAGAAAAAACTAAATCATAAAATCATCATGGAAATGACACAGCAAAAATATCGGAGGAAATTTGATAAAATAACCCGTTATGAAACCGCAGGAACGGTGATCTGCATACTCTCTGCAGGATTTGTCCTGTTCAATTTTGACAAACTTGATACCTTTTTCTACCAGGCCTGTGGCATATTTGCCATTGCTTTCCTAGTGGTACTGCCAACATCGGTGCTCCTGGCGCTTAGAAAAATCAAGGCCATAGACCTGATCAATAATCCGTATAAGGATACAATAGTGGCATACACCAAGGCTAAAAACCGGCTCTTGTTCCTTCAGCGGATAGGGATTTTTAGCAGCTTTATTTTCTTTTTTGTCACGCTGGCACTCACCGGCAAGATCATGAACGATAAAGATGTATTTCAAGAGACAGAGATCTGGTATTTTATCGTCCTTGTATTGATCGGTTTGCTATTCTTTAGCAGGTGGGGGTACCGAATGTATCTGAAAATCACCGGATCTGCGGAAGACCTTATAGAAGATATTAAACCATAAACAGCGAAGTGAACAAATGTATGTTTTTGATATTCAGTATATTGACCCCTGTAGTATCTTGACGAGTTCTGATCTGAAAAGATAATACGCATAAATCATATCATCTGTCATGAACAGGACGAAAGCTATCTTTAAAAAGTTGATAACTGTTAATTTATGGCCAGTTAATTTATTGCGCTTGATCGGTCCGTTGCTGATGATGCAAGCCGGTTTTTCTCAAGAGGCCTGGGATGTAGCCAGGGAGAACATGGTAGTTTTGCAGATAGAGAACAGGGGTATTAAAGACCAGGCAACACTGGCTGCCATGAGAAAAGTACCAAGGCATCTCTTTGTTCCTGAAAATATCCGGATCGCAGCCTATTCAGATCGTGCTCTTTCTATTGGAGAAGGACAAACGATCTCACAACCATATATCGTTGCGTTCATGACCGAAGCAGCAGAATTAAGCCCATCAGAAAAAGTTCTCGAAATAGGTACTGGCTCCGGGTACCAGGCCGCCATTCTTGGAGAAATTGCCGCACAAGTATACACTATTGAAATTGTACCAAAACTGGGGCAACAAGCTAGCGAATTGCTCTCTGAGCTGGGGTATTCTAATGTTTATGTAAAGATTGGGGATGGTTATGCGGGATGGCCAGATAAGGGCCCATTCGATGCTATAGTGGTCACTGCCGGAGCTACAGAAGTACCCGAACCACTATTGCAACAACTGGCGGACGGGGGCAGGATGGTGATTCCCGTGGGACCACATAACGGGGTCAGGCAACTTACGATAATTAGCAGGAAGGGAAATACTTTCCGGAAAAAGAGGGTAATGGCTGTTCGTTTTGTCCCCTTTACACGAAACTAACGAATTACAACCTAGGATCTTGAATCACCAGATAGTTTAAAGCGGCTGCCCATTGTACTAAATCAGCTTTAGCTTCGTTTACTTATCAAAACCTCAAACAATTACCAGATGAAAAAAGTTCAATTTCTTGGCAAATATGCAGGAATGATACTGTTAACTGCATTAGTGGCCGTAGGCTGTAGTAAAGATAACGAGACTGCTGCCTTACCTGAAGAGCAACTTGCACCAGAAGATTTAGAGACCGTAATGGAATCCAGTGAGTATACAGGGGCTGTTGATGCCGTATTAACTGATATATTCACAGACGATGGAACCAGCGGCAAATCGGCAAAAGGGAACGAGTGTTACCAAGCCGAATACACAGAAACAGGATACATGGTTACGTTCAATAATTGTAACCTGAATGGTACCGATAACATGAACGGAACCCTGGAAATGACCTTTGACAGGACTTCCAACAGCAAGACTTTTACCGCTACCTTCACCGATTTCTATATTGGACAAATTAAGGTTAATGGAAGTAGAACCTACACCATGATCGATCACGAAGACGCATCTAAATTCTGTTTTTCCGTAACCAGTGATATGAATGTTGTCCTTGAAGACGGTTCAGAAATATCGGAAGAAGGCACCAGGACGCTTACCCTTACCTTAGGCGACAGCCTTGAAACCACTACCATTGAAATTAGTGGTGAATGGACGGTTATGGCTGACGGCCATACCTATTCCGTAGATATCCCTGAAGCCATCGTAGGTAACCTGGGATGTGAATACTTTGTAAGCGGAGCTATGACCCTTGATAAGAACGGGCTGGTCGTAGTCGTGAACTTCGGGGACGGTGAATGTGATAATATCGCAACCGTGATCTATCCAAATGGTGCAACTCAAGAGATTGAACTGGATTAACATAAAACACCTTTATTAAAAATCCCTGTTGTTGAATAAGCAACAGGGATTTTTTTTGATATCAATTTAGCCTACTGAAGCTGGGCCATCGAGGTCTGAGGACTATTACCCGCCAATTTTCAACTATGAATGGCTTAACTACCTCATTTAATTGGAATTACTAAAAAGATCAAAACAAAAAATTGCTATCTTAATGGAGCGCTTTCTGGCCAAATAACCTTTACTAGACCAAAAACCATCCATTATGAAAGTATATGACGACAAACACATTAAAAATGTGGTTTTCGTAGGGGCTCATTCCAGCGGTAAAACAACCCTTGCGGAAACCATGTTATTTGAGGCAGGCCTCATTAACCGGAGAGGAACTGTTGAACAAGGTAACACGGTATCTGATTACCATGAAATTGAACAACACAGAGGTACCTCGGTTTTCGCGACACCCCTGCACACCGAGTGGCGAAACTATAAGATCAATATCATAGACACCCCCGGGCTGGATGATTTTGTAGGAGAGATCATTTCTTCCATACGTGTAGCGGATACCATCGTAACAGTCCTCAACGCTCAACATGGGGTGGAGATTGGAACAGAAATTATCTGGAATTATATCGATACCTATAATAAACCGACGGTATTTGTTATCAACCAGATAGACCATATTAACGCGAACTACGAAAAAAGTATCCGCAGTATACGAGACCTGGTCGGGAACAATGCCGTGATCATTCAGTATCCTATGACCATAGACGGGGCACAATGTATTGTAGATGTCCTGAAGATGAAATGCTATAAATTCCCGGAGACAGGGGGTAAACCGGAAAAGTTAGCCATTCCGGAGGATCAAAAAGAAAAAGCCAATACCCTGCACAATGAACTTGTAGAAAAAGCAGCAGAGAACGATGAGGCACTGATGGAGTTATTCTTCGAAAAAGGCACCTTGAACGAAGATGAAATGAGACAAGGTATAAAGGCCGGGATGCTGAATCATGAACTGTTCCCGGTCTTTTGCGTTTCTGCCCTGCAGGATATGGGGAGTGGACGTCTCATGGGCTTTATCGATAATGTTGCACCGGCAGCAGCAGACCTGCCACCGGAACAAACCGTTGAAGGGGATCTTCTTGAACGCAAAAAAGATAGTCCGGCCACCTTGTTTGTTTTTAAAACCATTTACCAGCCCAATTTGGGTCAGATCACTTTTTTCAAAGTGAAATCAGGAGTGCTTCATGTCAATGATAAGATGGAGAATTCCAGGAATGGGGAGACCGAGATTCTGAACCAGCTATTTATCATGGATGGAAAAAAACGTGAGGCTGTAAATCGGCTCGAAGTTGGAGATATAGGGGCAACTCTCAAATTAAAGCATACGGAGACCAATGATACCTTGTATACTCCCGGGCACCCGGCAACCATAAAACCTATACAGTACCCTCAACCCAGGACCCGAAAATCCATCAGTGCTGAAAAGCAACAGGATGAGGAAAAACTTTCCGATGCACTTAGGAAACTTCATAGCCAGGACCCTACAGTTGTGGTGAAATACTCTACAGAACTAAAACAGCTGATACTCGGTTGCCAGGGAGAACTTCACCTGGCCACGATTAAATGGTTGTTGGAAAATGTATATGGAGTTACCGCTGTTTTTGAGGCACCAAAGATTGCTTACCGGGAGACCATACAGCGCTCTGCCGCTGCCAGTTACCGGCATAAAAAACAGTCGGGCGGAGCCGGGCAATTTGGAGAAGTACATCTTAAAATAGAGCCTTGGTTAGAAGGCATGAACGAACCCCAGGGTTTCAACATCCGGGGGAAAGATGAAATAGACCTGCCATGGGGTGGAAAATTGGTATTTTATAATTGTATCGTAGGTGGAGTCATAGACGCCAGATACCTGCCATCTATCAGGAAGGGCATCCTTGAAGTCATGGAATCCGGTCCGCTCACCGGTTCCTATATCCGCGACATTAGGGTAATGGTCTACGACGGTAAGATGCACCCGGTAGATTCCAACGATATTTCCTTTAAGATTGCCGGTGCTCATGCGTTCAAGGAAGCATTCCTGAATGCCAAACCAAAACTGCTGGAACCCATACAGGAATTAACGGTGAAAGTACCGGAAGAGATGGTGGGAAGTGTTATGACCGACCTGCAATCAAGACGTTCTATTATACAGGGGATAGACAGTATAGACCAATATCAGATCCTGAAATGTGCAGTACCCGAGGCAGAGCTGTTTGGCTATTCTACCAACCTTAGGTCGCTAACACAGGGGAAGGCTACATTTAAATCAGCTTTTTCTTCTTTTAAGGCTGTACCCAATAACATACAGGCATCTTTGACCAGCGCTATGAGTTAATTACTTATATTTAAAAAACTTATCTAATTATTTATGTATTATTTCATAGTTGCCCTGCAGGTAATAGTGGGCTTAAGCCTTCTTAATGTTTGGCTGGTACAATACAACAAGCCCACAAAATACAGGGGCGGGGATGCCCAGAACATCCTGGAGGAATTTAAGGTATACGGTCTCCCGGAGTGGATGTGCTACGTTGTAGGAACTTTAAAAGTAATGCTTGCCTTGCTGCTGATTGCAGGGGTCTGGTTTCCTGCATTAAAACAACCTGTAGCACTGGCCCTGGCTGCTTTACTCGCCGGATCAATAGTTATGCATTTTAAGATTAATGATCCGCTGATCAAATCGTTCCCGGCTGCTTTGTTCCTGGTGATGTGTCTCCTGATTGCATTCTTGGGTTAAATACCAAAATGTTCTAGTATAAAATAAAGGGCGATATAAAGATTCAGGACTGCAAATGAGAAGGAGGGAAGGGCCAGTACTATAGAGTCTTTTATTCTTAATCTCACGATGAATCCCATAAACATCAGTATACTCAGGCCTGAAGCAGCAAGAATGACAAGAATATTTGAAAACCAGATACCTAATAACATCCCGGTCGCCCCAGTGAGCTGCAAAGCCCCGGTAAGCACCCTGTATTTTTCCAGGCCATATCGTACAAATTCACTTTTCATCTTAGGTGTTGAAAGGCAGGCAATACCGAAGAAAATAAAAGAAAAAACCGAGATTAGCGTAAGGTAGTATATGAACTCCATAAAAGATTCGCTAGTGAGTCAGGGGAGTATCCCGATGAACTAATGGAACATGATAAAGATACGCCAATTGAAAACAATAGATTTTAAAGGTACACTGTTCATTAATGAGTAGAACGGAACAAAGAATTATGGACAAAAAAGCCCGGGTCCATATCATCGGGGCCGGGATCAGTGGTTTAACCGCAGCTTTAGTCCTGGAAAAGCATGGATTTGCCCCTGTCATTTATGAAGCATCGGGTAGTGCCGGCGGAAGAGTAAAGACAGAAATCATTAATGGCTATCATTTAGATATCGGCTTCCAGGTATTGCTAGAGGCCTATCCCAAAGTACAGCAATACCTCGATATACAGGCTCTGGAACCGATAGAACTCTGGCCCGGTGCCATGATTTTCAATAATGGCCGTAGAGAAATCATAGGAGACCCATTGAGAAATATCGCCCTGCTTTGGCCGACGATCAAGGCGGGATCGGCTACATTTTCTGATAAATTAAAGGTGGCACGACTCAACCTGGAATTACAAGCTACATCCCTGAAAGACATTTTTAATGGAGAGGACATCCCTACAAGGGACTACTTGTTACAGAAAGGGTTCTCGGATAGTATGATGACCAATTTCTTCCTGCCTTTTTTTAGCGGAATTTTCCTCGAAGAGCATTTACAGACTTCCTGTCGCATGTTCAAATTTGTCTATAAGATGTTTGGCAAGGGAAGTGCCCTGATTCCTAAGGATGGCATTGGAGTAATAACGGACCAGCTCGTATCAAAACTCGGCCGAACAAAGATCAAATACAACAGGCCGGTGTACCAGGTAAAAGACGGGGCAATCAGTTTTGAAGATGGGTCTCAGCAACTATCCGATCATATCATAATTGCCACTGCAGATACTAACCTAACTGGCAGAACAGGGGAGAGGTCTGTGCAATGGCAATGCAGTGACACCATATATTTTGAATGTCTAAAGGATGAAATTCGGAAACCACTTATCGGCTTAGTAGCGGATTCCGAGGCCCTGATCAATTCGATCATATACCTACCACAAGGATCAGCTGTTTCCAGAATACCTTATATCTTGTCAGTCACGGTCGTAAAATCTCACCAACTTAGCTCCGTCGACTTACGGAAACAGGTTGAAGCAGACCTATCCCGCTTTTGCGATATCAATGATGTGAAATTTTTAAAACATTATGCCATTAGGAAAGGGTTGCCTGTAGTAGAGGATCTTAAAAATCGTTTACCCTTGTCTGCATATAGATTGGATAAGAATACTTACCTGGCCGGGGATTACCTGCTTAATGGTTCTTTAAATGCCGCCATGGCCTCCGGGGAAGGCGCTGCTCTTGCACTGATTGAGGATCATAATATGGCAAGTTGATCTTATATTCTTTACACACTTTTTTAAACTACAATGTTATGCCATAGAGGCATGTTTTACCTCTTTGTTAATTAAGAATATTTTAACATGAAAAGCCCTATTCCGGGCCCGTCTTCTCTTGGAGGTTGGATGGTGATTTAATTATCTTACAGGCTTAAACAAATACCACTTAAACAATGAACAAATTGCGAAAAAACTACTTTTTTGCCATTCTCTTTGTGATGATCCTGACTGCAACAACTGCCAGCGCTCAGGATTCTGTCATTTATAAGGGATTGGAATTCCGGTCCCTTGGCCCGGCAACAACCTCCGGACGAATTGCAGATATTGCCATTCATCCACAAGATGAGAACACCTGGTATATTGGTGTTGGCTCAGGAGGGGTATGGAAAACAACCAATGCAGGAACCACCTGGAAACCCATTTTTGACGACCAGTCTACTTATTCAATCGGCTGCGTAACCATAGATCCTAACAACCCCAGTACAGTGTGGGTTGGTAGCGGTGAGAACGTCGGTGGAAGGCATGTTGCTTTTGGTGACGGAATTTTTGTCAGCCATGATGGCGGAAACAGTTGGAAGAACATGGGGCTTAAAAATTCTGAACATCTATCTAAGATAATCGTCCACCCGGAAAACTCGGACGTGATCTTTGTGGCTTCTCAGGGACCTTTATGGAGTAAAGGCGGAGAGCGAGGGTTTTATAAATCAACAGATGGCGGGGAGACCTGGAACAGGACACTGGGCAACAGTGAATGGACCGGGGTTACCGATATTGCCATGGATCCATCAAATCCTGATGTGCTGTATGCCGCTACCTGGGACAGGCACAGAACCGTAGACAAATACCTTGGAGGTGGACCGGGATCCGGCCTTCATAAAAGTACGGACGGGGGAGAGACCTGGACAGCACTCAAAAACGGAATTCCCAATGCCAAGCTTGGAAAAATTGGAATAGCCATTTCTCCTTTTGATTCCCAGACCATCTATGCTGCTATAGAACTGGAGCGTCTTAAAGGAGGTGTTTTTATCTCCCGCGATGGCGGAGCTTCATGGAGCAAGCAATCCGATGCCGTTTCCGGTGGGACAGGACCACATTACTACCAGGAATTGTATGCGTCACCACACCAGGAAGGACGTCTGTACCTGATGAACAACTACGTGTTGATCTCTGATGATCACGGCAAGAATTTTTCTCGGATGAACGAGGACAAAAAACACGTTGACAGTCATGCGATGGCCTTTAAAAAGTCTGATCCGGATTATGTATTATTCGGTACTGACGGTGGATTATATGAATCTTATGATCTTACAGAGACCTGGAGATACTTCTCTAACCTGCCGATCACCCAGTACTACAAGGTAGCAGTAGATGATGCAAAACCTTTCTACCATATTTATGGAGGCACCCAGGATAACGGTTCACATGGTGGACCATCGCAGACTACCAGTGAAGGTGGGATTACCAATTTTGATTGGTGGAAAACATTAGGTGCAGATGGTCACCAGTCGGCTACAGAACCCGGTAACCCGGATATCACTTACGGAGAATTTCAACAAGGTGTACTTTGGCGTATCGACCAGAAAACCGGTGAGACCGTCTATATACAGCCTCAGCCCGGACCTGGAGAGCCTCATGAGCGTTTTAACTGGGATGCACCCATACTGGTGAGTCCGCACAAACCGTCCAGGATCTATTTTGGTTCTTACCGCGTTTGGAAATCAGAGAACAGGGGAGATGAATGGACCGCTGTTTCCGATGATCTTACCCGAAATGAAGAGCGCATGACCTTACCGATCATGGGCAAGAAACAAAGCTGGGACAACGCCTGGGATGTGAACGCCATGTCTGAATACAACACGATTACTTCCTTATCAGAATCTCCTGTTAAAGAAGGCGTTCTTTATGCTGGAACTGATGATGGGATGTTATCGGTATCTGAAGATGGCGGTAATACCTGGAGGAAGATTATGCTGGGTAATATAAAAGGGGTTCCAGACAGGGCATTTGTAAACGATGTACGCGCAGACCTTTATGATGCCGGTACAGTGTACCTGGTTCTCGATAATCATAAGGAAGGGGACTATCGGCCCTTCTTGCTGAAAAGCACCGATATGGGACGCAGTTGGACCAATATTAATGCCAACCTTCCGAATCGCTTACTCACATGGAGAATTGTTCAGGATCATAAGGATAAGAACCTATTGTTCGCTGCAACAGAATATGGGATTTACATGACCAAAGACGGTGGAAAAAGCTGGACACAACTAAAGGGAGGTCTTCCAACTATCGCGTTCAGGGATATCACCATACAGCGGGACGAAGATGACCTGGTTGCTGCTTCATTTGGACGTGGCTTCTATATCTTGGACGATATCAGTCCTTTGAGAGCCATGAACCAATCCATGGCCAAGGAGACTCAATTATTCCCGGTAAATACGACTCACCTGTATGTTCAGCGAGACGGTATGGATAGCCAGGGTCATACACACTATACAGGAGATAATCCTCCTTTCGGGGCAGTAATCACCTATTACCTCCCGGAAAAACTGAAAACACTCAGGGATGAACGCCAGGAAAAAGAGAAGGAAATGGCTAAATCCGGTAGTGATATTGAATTTCCCGGGTGGGAGGCCCTTGCGGAGGAGGCCAACCAACAAAAACCGGAATTGGTGCTGACAATAAGGGATGCGAAGGGCAACGTGATCAATACGGTTGACGGAACCAATAAGAAAGGGTTTAATCGAGTTGCCTGGGATCTCAGGCATGCAGACAGATCTGGGGTTTCCCTGCAAGCACCCAGCGGTGAGGTTAATCGGTGGAATCGCAGATCCTATTATGTTACCCCGGGAACCTACAGTGTAACCCTGTCCCAATGGGTAGATGGATCCCTGGAACAACTGGCCGGTCCTGAAAGTTTCGAGGTCGTTCCACTTGCTGAAGGAGCCCTTCCTTCTAAGTCAAAAGAAGAAATCGAGGCATACAGGGAGAAGCTTAACAATTTCCAAAGTGAAATGTACGCTGTCAGGAATACCCTGAAGGAAAGTGTTGCTAAAGTTTCTGCAATGAAACGAGCACTTGACAAAGCCAGTAAGCCTAGCCCTGAGCTTTATAGCCGTATTTACCAGGCAGGACAGGAGTTACAGTCTTTACAGACCATCATGGAAGGTAATGCCGCCAAGAACGAGATCGGGGACAGGAACCCGCCATCTCCGGGAGAAGCGCTGAGCGCTGCTTCAAGAGGCCTGTCTAATACCTATGGTCCTACAGCCAATCATAACAAGGCTTTGGATAGAGGAATCTCGCAACTGAATACGGTAGAGACACGTCTTAAAACAATGATCAATACCACGATTCCTAAGCTGGAAGCAGAGCTGATAGCA
Organism: Zeaxanthinibacter sp. PT1; assembly: GCF_028464225.1. Classification (GTDB taxonomy): domain Bacteria; phylum Bacteroidota; class Bacteroidia; order Flavobacteriales; family Flavobacteriaceae; genus Zeaxanthinibacter. The sequence goes on along the minus strand of NZ_JAQPCN010000002.1, from coordinate 227,289 downwards.
GCAGGCGCACCGGTGATTGAAGGTCAGGGCCTGATCGATTAAAAACACATATCATATCACCTTGAAAAAAGGGTCTGCTCCACATTAATGGGCAGGCCCTTATTTTTTTGGCCTGAATGGCTACTCCATTGAACACATATAAATTGTTTAAGGATACCCCCGAGGCCCCTATAAGACCTATTTTTGTGTATACCCGGAATAATTATGGCGATACTAGGAAATATAATCAAAGGAGTAATAGAGGTTAAGGACGCCCTAACAACAGCATCTGACCCCATCGAGGAACAACGCGATGTACTTAAGCATTTACTGACGACTGCCAGGGATACTGTATTTGGAAGGCACTATAATTTTGAAGCCCTGTTACAAGCCGAAAATACTGAAAAAGCCTTTTCAGAAGCCATACCGTTCTATGACTACAATGAAATGTACGAACGCTGGTGGCAGAGACAACTGGATGGGGAAGCAGATATTACATGGCCGGGTTCCAGTTCGTATTTTGCCATGAGTTCAGGAACTACCGGGAAAACCAGCAAAAGAATACCGGTAACGGATGCTATGATAGAATCTATCAGGCAGGCCGGAATCAAACAGGTTTTCTCTCTGAGCAACTTTGAATTTCCTGCCGATTTTTTTGAAAAAGAAATCCTGATGTTGGGCAGTTCTACAGATCTGGAAGAAAACGATGGTCGCTTAGAGGGTGAGATCAGTGGTATAAGTGCCAGTAATATTCCATTCTGGTTTCGGAAATATTACAAACCGGGAGAAGAAATCGCTTCAATAGACGACTGGGACAGGCGTGTGGCACAGATCGCAGAAAAAGCTCCGGAATGGGATATCGGGGCACTAAGCGGGATTCCTTCGTGCATAGAATTAATGTTAGAAAAGGTGATTGAAAAACATGGTTTGGACCATATTCACCAGATCTGGCCGAACCTCCAGGTATACACATCCGGTGGGGTCGCCTTCGGGCCCTATGAAAAAAGTTTTAGGGCCTTGATGGGTAAACCGGTGACCGTGATCGATACCTACCTGGCATCCGAGGGTTTTATCGCTTTTCAATCCCGCCCGGAGACCCATGCGATGAAACTGATCACGGATAATGGTATCTATTTTGAATTTGTCCCTTTTGAGCCGGACTATATTTTACAGGACGGATCGATCACACAGGATGCACCTTGCCTGAATTTGTCTGAGGTAGAAGAAGGTAAGGACTATGTTCTGGTGATCAGTACGGTGTCCGGGGCCTGGCGATACCTCATTGGTGACACTATTAGTTTTACTAACATGGAACGGGCGGAGATTATTATCACCGGACGGACCAAGTTTTTTCTCAACACCGTAGGTTCCCAGTTATCCGTAAACAAGCTGGATGATGCCGTAAAGCAACTGGAGGATGAACTGGAATTGAAAATTCCTGAGTACACTTTATGTGCCAAGCGATATGAGGATGGGTTTTACCATACCTGGTACCTTGGTACAAAGACTAAAATGGAAAATACCCGCATTGCTGCAGTACTGGATGAGTACCTGAAAGAAGCTAATAAGAATTACCGGGTAGCCAGATCAAAAGCCTTAGAAGGCGTCAAGGTTCACTGCATTGCACCTTCAGTATTTTACGAATGGAACGGTAGGAACAAGAAAAAAGGAGGGCAGGTAAAAATGGAACGGGTCATGGGAGAAGATAAGTTCCGGGAATGGGAAGAATTTGTAGCCGGGGAAACCAACAGCTGATCATCGCTTAACCGGCTTTATTTCGCTCTGCGACCATTTCCATGATTTCTTCCGGGCTCAGGTAGAATTTTTTTATCCGGTTCTTGTACTCCGGTGAAATTGCGGCATGGTTCAATATAAATTCCTTGGTCTTTAGTATATACTGCTCCATCCCGTTAGCCACCGCGAAGGCATCTGCCGTGCGTTCGGCCGCTTTGATCGAATTGCTGAAGAATAGGTACCTGAAGCCAAACCACATTAAATTTAACCCGGATCTGTGTGTATAGTCGAGGATATGCCCTAATTCGTGCCCCAGCCAGCCTATCATGATCTCGGGTGGAATATCCCTGGTCCTGAATTCCTGTCCGGAAATCTTGAACCGGTTACTGATCAACACATAATATTTTCTCTTTTCCTTAGCACCCAGTATGGTTTTAAAATCCGGCTGAGCCTGCATGGTAGATTTCCTGATATCTTCTTTGAATTTAAAGGTAATGTGGGTTTTTGCTAAAACCGGGTAATAGGAGAGGGCTTTTCGTGCTTCGTCTTCAATACTCGTGGGAACTGAGTGGTAGGGAGAGATTTGTTTTTGATGCATTTCTTAAGGGTAAAACTATGGAGTATGTAAAAAAAAGGCCACTCTGGCTGGTGGCCCTTTTCTTCTCAATGTAATGGTTTATTATTTGGAGTTCACAATAAATGCATGAATCACCCCGGGCAACCAGCCCAATAAGGTCAGTAATAGATTGATCAAAAATGTTCCTCCCAAACCGTGCTTTAGAAATACAGCTAGTGGTGGAAGGAGGAGATTTAATATAATGGTAACTAAAGACATATTCTATTGTTTTAATATTTCACCATAATATGCCAATTCTTTGGCAAACTCCCGGGTGGCATCAAAATAATATTTAGTCCATTCCAAATAAAAATGATAAACCTAGTACAAGTATAGCTGTACAGTAAGCATTGGGGAAAGAAGATCAATAAAAATCGTATTTTTAAGTACTAAACCCAGTATTGTGAAAAATGTAAATATTCATAGCCTGGCGATGCTTTTTATGTTGTTGTTCTAGCTGTTCCGTTGAAAGCAGGAAAAGATGAGGTTTTATCACCTTACTCGATTATTTGAATAATATATTTAATTAGTTATTTACAAGTTGTTGATTATAAAATTTTTAAAAAAATAATATGAAATTTATAAGAAGAGCGAAAGCGCAGTGGAAAGGAAGCGGGATGGAAGGATCCGGGAAACTGACAACCCAAAGCAATGTACTAAAAGACACATCATATTCCTTCTATACACGGTTTAAGGACGAAGTAGGAACCAATCCCGAGGAATTGGTAGGAGCGGCACATGCGGGTTGTTTTGCCATGCAGCTCAGTTTTGTGTTGAGTGAAGAAGGGCATGCCCCGGAATCTTTAGATGTAGACTCCAAGATCACCTTTGAAGATGGGAATATAACACACAGTACCCTTAGCCTTTCAGCAAAGGTTCCCGGTATAGAAAAAGAAGAATTTGAAAAGCTCGCTAAAAAAGCCAAGGACATCTGCCCTATCTCAAAATTGCTAAAGGCCGAAATTATCCTGGAAACCGAGTTAAAGAACTGATTTTGTCAACTATTTGAAAAAGCCAGGACCGGACTTTTTTTTTAGGCAATCTCTTGTGCTTTAGCAGGCTCAAAAGAAGAAGGTAATTCAAAAATCTTTAAGCCAAAGTAGGGTGTGGCGGCAATCAGGTGATCAAATATATCGGCCATGATATATTCATAATTTTCCCAGCGCTTATCTGTACTAAAGGCATAGATCTCTATAGGTATACCCTGGGGGGTGGGTGCCATCTGCCTGCACATCAGGGTCATCTTTTTATTGATGGCCGAATGCTGTTCCAGGTAAGTTTCTGCATATTTACGGAACAACCCTAAGTTGGTCAGGTTCCTGCCATTTATAGGCAGGGATTTATCGGCGTGGTGGTCCTTGTTATGCTGATCAATTTTCTCACTTCTCTGCGTAATATAAGCTGCGATCAGCTGTATCTTCTTCAAGGACTCCACTTCTTCTGAACCGAGGAAGCGAACACTGCTCTGCTGCAGTATGATTGCTCGTTTAATACGCCGTCCACCAGCTTCACGCATTCCCCTCCAGTTCTGGAAAGAATCAGCGATAAGGGAGTAGGTTGGGATAGTGGTAATAGTCATATCAAAGTTCTGGACCTTTACCGTGGCCAAATTGATCTCTACAACATTCCCATCAGCGCCAAACTTTTCAAAAGTGATCCAATCTCCTATACGAACCATGTCGTTCGCACTGACTTGAATACTGGCTACAAGGCCGAGGATAGTATCCTTGAAGATGAGTAAGATAATAGCCGAGGCGGCACCAAAACTGGCAAAAAACTTCCAGAGTGTACTCCCGGTGAGCAGAGCAATTACCATTAACAGGCCTGCCGCCCAGGCAAAGATCATAAACACCTGTATATAACTGTCTATCGGTTTATCTCTGAACCTGGGAAGTGTCTTAAGGTAATCTTTAATACTTGCCAGTACCCTTTTCACGATGCGTAACACCAGGATAACGGCAAATACCTGGAAAAATTTAAGCACCCAATATCCGATGGTTGGATAGTCTACGAATATCAGTTTTATCATTTCCAGGATAAAGACCAGCGGTAATAAGTGAGCTACACCGCGAGGAACCCGGTTGGTCACCAGGAAATTATCAAAATTGGTACGACTGCGCCTGGCGATATTTATGGTTACAAAGCGCAGTATCTTCCAGATGATATAATCCATCAGCAGGGCCAATAGGAGAGAGGTTGCAAACAAGGTGGTTATATTGAGCAGGTTGGCGGCATACTCACTCATGCCCAGCTCAAGGAAATAATCATACAGCAAGTGTATAAATCCGTTATCCATAGGTGGAAATTTTGAACAAAAGTACAGTAAAATAGTCGTTTGAGACCATGAATCCCCCATAGGCTGTTTCCAGGTATGGAATGATAACTGTGCTCCACCCATCCCTTGCTAATATTAAACGTCTGCCCGGACAATTTTTCGCAGTGTTCGTCCGTAAACAGGCGCTCAATCTTCATTTTATATGTAACTCTGGCAGGTAACTTTTAACCATAAGAAAATGAAACAACTGGTATTTATGATGGCACTGCTGATGACTTTAGGTCTGGCCGCCCAAAAAAAGAAAAATGGAACTGTTTATATTGAGCATCCTGCGATCAGCACGGTGGATGCGTTCAGCAAGGCCTGGGTGGAAGGTGATTCAGCCAGATTAGCTTCCTACCTCGCAGATGATTTTAAGGTATACAATGGTACCACGACTAATAAAGAAGCCAAAGGGGGTAACAAGGAAAATTTCTTGAAAGGCTTAAATTGGTGGCATAAAAATTTTAATCACCTGAGTGTTAAGCCTTCAGAAGGCGCATATCCCGATGCGATCGAGTACGACGACAGCGGGGTCTGGGTGCAATCCTGGGATCATATAAAAGGTGTTCATAAGGAGACGGGTGTAAAGCTCGACATGCCTATGCATCGCCTATACCGGATGGACAAGGACGGAAAAATAAACATGGTCATCAATTATAACAATTCCCAACCCTTCAGGGAAATATGGACCAGCCAGAAAGACCTAGTTAACGGGACGATATACAAGAACCATGAAAATATTAATACCGTAAGGAAAATGTTACATGCCATGGAATTCGGGGATTTTGATGAGGCTTACAGCTATTTCAGCCCGGATGCAAGTTTCAGGGACCTGGAAATGCCACCCGGTGAAAGCATGTCCCTGGAAGAGGATAAAATGTGGACCAAGAAATTTTTAGAAGATTTTGAAATTAAGAGTATCGATGTCCGCGGGTACCCTGATTACCTGGAGTACGACCTGGGTGATCAAAAAGACGTTTTATCCTGGTGGAACTTTTACCTGGTCAGAAAATCCGATCAGGCTAAGATCACTTTTCCGGTTATGTTTATTCATGGCTTTAATGATGAAGGTAAGATCACAGATAGTATGGGATATTACAGCAGTGCTGTACTGAAAGCAGAGGGGAAGAAGTCGGATACCGCCTCAGAATAGGCTTACATATTGTTAAGATTATGTAAAACCCCCGGATTAACCGGGGGTTTATTCGTTCAGCCGTTCAATATTTCCTAGTTTTGTCGTTTATAACAGTATTGAAAATTAGATAATTAAGTTTAGATGAGCAAAGTAAAAGAAAACGACACAGTACTAGTACATTACACTGGAAAATTAGAGAATGGTCAGGTTTTTGACAGTTCTGAAGGAAGAGATCCACTTGAAATTCAATTGGGTCAGGGAATGTTGATTCCAGGTTTTGAAGAAGGACTGATCGATATGGAGGTCAAAGAAAAGAAGACCGTTACTGTTCCTCAGGATAAAGCCTACGGAGACGTACGCAAAGAACTCTTCCAGGAGGTACCGAAATCAGAATTGCCTCAGGAGATTGAGCCGGAAGTAGGAATGGGTCTTATGGCTCAGAACCCTGACGGTTCCCAGCGTCAGCTTAGGGTAGCTGAAGTACACGATGAGCACATCGTGATAGACGCTAACCATCCTTTAGCAGGACACGACTTGGTTTTTGACCTGGAAGTTGTAGAGATCAAAGGATAATATTCCCAGGAATTTAATTTCCGGATAGATACATTAAACCACCCTTTTCAGGGTGGTTTTTTTGTTTGTAAAAAACTCTTTCTCAATATATTGAAGCACGGGATGCACTTCTGTACGACTTTATCAAAATTTTATGAGAGTCGATTTTGAAATGTATTAATATTGCGCTAGTTTTTTACAAAATCGCATTAATTTATGATAAAACGTGTTCCATTATTCTTAGCTGCATTATGCTTCGTCCAAATGCTTCTTGCACAGCCTTCTTTGCCTATTGCCCAGAAGGAGGAAGTGAAGCCCCTGACGGAACTTCACAGCGAAAAATTAAGGAAATTGCTTAAATCAGAACTTTGTAATAACCCTACCTGGAAAAAGCTGATCAACAATAAGAAAATGACCGTCGGCTTGGTCGATCTGTCAGACCTGGATAATGTCCGATATGCCGGCTTAAATGACGACCACATGATGTATGCGGCTAGCCTGCCGAAAATTGCAATTCTTTTGGCTGCCATGGATGCCATGGAGGATGGAACACTGAAAGAAACTCCGGAGGTTATAGAAGATCTTACCCTGATGATAAGGAAGTCAAATAATCAGGCCTCTACCCGGATGATAGACCGTTTGGGCTATGACCGAATAGAATCTACCTTGCGCAACCCTAAATATAAACTTTACGATGAAGAAGAGGGGGGAGGCCTTTGGGTCGGGAAGCGCTATGCTGCCGGCGGACTCAGGCATCCTGAGCCTATGAAGGGTCTGAGCCATGCTGCAACTACCAGGCAAGTGAGTAACTTTTATTATATGTTGGCCATGGGTGAACTGGTGAGTAAAGAACGGTCTGAGCAAATGTTGGATATCATGGTAGACCCAGGATTACATCATAAATTTGTGAATACCCTTGACCGAATTGCACCCAAAGCAAAACTTTACCGAAAATCGGGATCCTGGCGAAACTATCACTCAGATTCTGCTCTTGTCTGGGGCCCTAACCGGCGTTATATCATTGTAGTGCTGGTAGATGACGCTTATGGGGAACAGATTATGAGAAGAGTAGTTCGCCCCCTTGAAAATGTTATCAAAAAAAGCCACCAATTATAAGTACTTTTGAGCAGACCTAATAAGCCGGTATGCTCAAAACTACCTTAAAGAAACTTTTCCTGCTGAGGGACGGTGAATTCCGGGTATCACTGCTGATGCAGTTGTATATCTTTTTGATCATTACCGTTTTACTTATCGTAAAACCAACGGTTAACGCCTTGTTCCTGTCCGAACTGGGTGCAGGATACCTTCCTTACGGCTATATGCTGACTGCCCTGATCGCTATGGGCAGTTTTTACTTTTACAGCAAGGCAGTCCACTATTTCTCACTCAGGGTTATCATCTATTCGAGCCTCGTCTTCTTTTCAGCCTGCTTCATTTTACTAAGCCTGCTGATCCACTTTAAGCTCATAAACACCTTTTCCCTTTTTGCCTATTACATCAGTGTATCGCTTTTCGCCGTACTCACCACATCACAATTCTGGCTCTTTGCCAACATGGTATATAATTCCCGGGAAGCTAAACGATTGTTCAGTTTTATTGGTGCAGGTGCTATATCCGGGGGGATCATCGGCGGCTACCTGACCTCTATTATAGCTTCTAATTTTGGTAATAAATTCGCCATACTGCTGTCAGCAGTTTTACTACTATGTTGCATCCCTATCCTCCATAGCGTCTGGAAATTGCGAATATCCAAGTTAAACCTGTATACCCGGAAACAGCGCACCAGAGCAAAGACAGAACAGGAATCCCCGGCGTACAGGCTTATCCTGGATTCCAAGCACCTTTCTAACCTTGCCGGGATTGTTGCCGTAGGGGTCGTTGTAGCTAAATTGGTTGATTTCCAATTCAGTGATTACGCCAACAAATTAATTCCGGACTCTGATGACCTCGCCTCGTTCTTCGGTTTCTGGTTTTCTACCTTCAACGTACTGGCCTTGTTGATCCAATTACTATTAACCACCCGGATCATGGATCGCCTCGGGGTTGCGAGTACCTTGTTACTTATGCCTCTTGCACTGGCCATGGGAAGTTTATTATTCCTGACCTTCCCGGAATTGTGGGTTCTGGTGCTTCTTAAAGGTATAGACGGCAGCTTTAAACAATCAGTGTATAAGGCTGCCCTGGAGCTTTCTATTATGCCCATCCCGTTCCAAATTAAGAACCAGGCCAAATCTTATATCGATGTTGTGGTGGACAGTATCTCCGGTGGAATCGCCGGCCTCTTACTCTATTTCGTGATCCGGAAAATGGAGATAGACACCATTTATATCACCATCCTGATTCTGCTATTTCTTTTTGTCTGGATCATACTGATATACAGGTTGCGTGAAGCATATTTTGACTCGTTCAGGAGAAATCTTAAAAGCTCCATAGATCCGGTGGCCAAGGATAAGAAAGGGGATAGGAGGGCAGCTACCCTTAGGCATGCAAAGCAAATACTGAGTAAGGGCACGGAGGAAGAAATTCTCAGGTTGCTCGATAAGTTGGATGATTATAAGCTAAAAACTTTACAACCCGATATCATAGCGCTGCTGTACCATCCGGATAACAAGATTAAAACGAAGGCGCTCAAATTGCTGCATTTCTACGATAAAGGCACGGCGTCCAAAAAGGTGGTCGGGCTCTTAGAGCTCGAAGATCGTGAAGTGGTCCTGGCAGCTATGGAATATATTTTGGATAACACTCACATCAATGACGTGTACGTCTTTAATACCTACCTGGATCATCCGCAAGCCCAGATTGCCGACGCAGCCCTATTGTGCCTGGCACAGGATGCGACGAACAATGAAAAACTTGGGGCGCGCTACCATTTGGCAGAGCGTATCGGTCAGCGAATTAAAATTACCCAAAGCGCATCATCACCATCAGAACAGTTCCTTTCAGAATTGCTGTTGGTTATTGGTCATGCAGGACTACCCGAATTTTATCCCTTTATTGAAGAACACATAGATAAGCCTGAAGAAGCGGTGGTCAAAAAAGCGATCAGGGCAGCAGGTCTTACTGCAGATCAAAGATTTATACACCCCTTGCTCAATGCGCTTAAGGAAAAGAAATATAGAAAGGCGGGGATAAAGGCCCTTAAAAACTACGGGCAGGAAATTTCAAGAACCCTGTATGCGATGGCGGAACAGGAGTTATTAGAAGACCAGGTTAAGCCTTACCTGCCCGATGTTATCGGATCCTTTCACAACCAGCACTCGGTTAACACCTTATTAAAATTATTAAAGAACCGCGATGTCCGGACTCGTTTAGCCTCCGCTAAGCACCTCCGGAAACTTAAATTATCCAACCCTAAATTACGATTCCCGGACAGGCTGATCAACAGATATATTATACGGGAAACTAAGTACTATAAGAACACGATCTGGTCTATTAATACTGTAGAGGCATCTTTGAACTTAAGCCAGGATCCCGAGAAGCAGAAAGACCTGCTGAACCTTCAGATTGCAAGGGAAGAATTACTACAGATTCTTTACCAGCAATTAGACCTCAGTTTCCAGGCTATTTTTGAATTGCTCAGTATAAAATATCACCATGCAGACATCGAAGTGGCGTACTATGGGATAAAAAGCCAGAAGGAAGACACGGTGAATAACGCGCTGGAATTCCTGGATAACCTTTTACACAATCGCCTGAAAGGTGCTATTCTTCCCCTGTTGGAATACCGCATCCTTGAAAATATTGATCAGAAGAATGCCATGCCTGCTATGAAAAAGATGAACGAACATAAATGCATCAGTATGCTAGTGGCCAACCGCGGAAAACGGGTAAAATTGGCCAGCTTGCGCATCATAGATGAGCTCAGGGATCAGAAATACAAAAAAGTGGTCAGGAAACTGTCCAGTCATAAAAACCCGGAGGTCAGTGAACTCGCTAAGCAGGTAATGAAGCGCCTGTCAACTTCTGTTTAGATCAATGTAATATCCTATCTATAGCTGTAGCGAGGTACATATGTTCCCCTGCAGAATTTTTATTTAATACATTGGTCATGAGGCAAACGATGTAACGGGTTCCATCCGGATGTTCTACCAGGATAACAGAATTCATATAATTAAAGACATTTCCTGCATAATCGCCGCAATCGGGATTTTTTTGGCGATCACATTTGTAGAAACTCCCTGATTTAAAATATACAGCGGCATCATTGAGCCTTGGTGAATGGGCATATCGAATGCGCCGGTCTGTAAGGTACATCAGTCGCTTCATCTCCAAGCTAGAAGGGGCATCTATGGCTTCTCCCTGCTCCATCTTCAGCATAAATTTCATCAGGCCTACAGGCGTTCCTATACTGCCACCCTTTCGACTCACATACCGGTCTGGTCCATTAGTGAAAAAACCTCCCAATCGCCATTCGTCTTCAGTGATTCCCATTTCCCTCAGTGGATCGTTAACAATAGCATGAGACAGGTTGGTCAGGGAATCACGTGGAGTTTCCTTGAAGAATCTTTCAGATTCCTCCGGTGTTAAGGTGAGGTAATCTTCTCCAAGTGCTGCCATAAGCAAGGCTTCCCTGTATACAACGCTAGCTGCCCCGTTATTGCTGACAGAGACCATGTGATCTGCCCATTCAAATAAGGTAAATTCATCTTCAGCCCTGACAGTACGTCTGCTCAGCTTTTCTGTTTCCGGGTTATATATGGGTACCGTATGATGGTCACCCGTACCCCATATCCCTGACTTTACCTTACGATTCTTCAGCAGAGCAATCCGTTGTTCAAAATCTTCCGGACATAATTTAGCCAACTGGTCAAATAAAGCGATCAATACGGCCAGTTTCCCTACGCTCCCGGGTTGATAACCAATATTCTCCCTGTAAGCAGAATAGCGAAGAGAATCGGGTTTAGTGATGTCCATTACCGTTGCCGAATAGCCCTTTCCCGGAAAGAGCTTATTGATCTTCTCTGCGAAACCCCGGTCTTCTGTAAGTAGTTCCTCCATAGAGTCTCCCTGCCTGGATAGTAGGTTTAGCCTTATTTTATCCATTTTAAGGTAGGCCCCTTTGGGAATTCGAGTATAGGGGACACTGTCTTCCTGGAATTTCTGTATTTGCAGCAACCTGGTAATCCCACTCCTCTCATAGCCGTCTATTGGATACAGGAACAAGCCCAGTGATGTGAGTATAAAAAATGTACTGATGAGTAGAAAATGGGTACGCATATTTTAAATCTTTGTATCTAGTTCAATCTTAAAATTATCTGGCTTCTCCGGGCTGATACTGTTCAGGTATTCTGATGTCCTGGCATTGTTATTCTCGACAAATGGTCTGATCTGGAACAACCAGAGTTTATTATCCCGGAACCCGAGCTCTACATCGTAGGCCCCTTGGTAAGAAGCATCCTGGGTCTCCGGAATCTTTTTACGGATCTCCGAAGCTATTGCCCTGATCGATTCAATATTCCCTGGATTCAGTATTGGTTCTTCGTAAGTGGCATAGTGTTTTTGAACACCTCCTGAGACCGGAAGCCGGATGTAATCTGGCTGCCGGGCAGGGGAGAGGAGTTGCCAGCTATGATCTGTAATGAGGTAGGTCTCGGCTGATTGGCCGTCTACAGCACCTCCAGCACCCCTGCTGAAAGCTACCGTAAGGTCTTCTTCGGTCCCAACATTAATTCCCTTGGTTATCATAACGCCCGAATAGTCGACATCCACACTGGGAATGATCAAAATGGAAGGGTAAACATTTTCAGGGTTTAAGAGGTAGCTTTGCCTCCACTTAAAACTGCGTTCGCTATAGGGTGATGCCCACACATTTTTCACACCCTGGAGAATCTTCTCACGTTCCAGGATATTAAAAAGAGTAAGGTTAAGTCCGGCACCTGTAAATTCCTTCAAGTCTTCCATATTGGTGTCACTACGCAAGAAGACCGGTACATCGCCCATGCTGCCACCCAGTACATCTTTAAATTGCTCCTCCAGGGCATTAGTGAATTCATCGGACAATTTTATACCCCGGATCGCATCTGCCAGGACCTTCAGCTTGGATAGCTGGAATTCTTCTACTTGTTTTTCAGAAGAACCTGCCTGCCTCATTTGGTCGGCCTCTTTAAACGTCCTTGTCAAGAATTCCCAGTAAGAAAGATCTTTTCCCGGCATTGGATGTTCCATATGTTGCCTGAATATCCCGAAAGGGATCACCAGGCCTTCTACAACATGCTCCGGGAACAATTTCTTAAGTTCTCCCAGGTTGGCAGCCTTAGGACCACATAACGCCCCTGAATCATCCGCGTCCACTTCGCGCAAACTCAGTACTTGTGCTGCGGCAGTATTAATATTCTCTGTAGGTACTGTGATCTTGTTGCTGTTCCTGCTTTGGGAACTGAAGAGTTGGTTTTCTTCTGCTGTCATATTCGCGGCCGACTTCATTACGACATTTCCAGCAGGGGTGACTGCATAAAATACCTCTGTACCGTCTTTTGATCTGAGTTCCTGCAGGTTAGTTTCTGAAAGGGCTGCATTCGGTATTCCCAGGTTCCTGGCCAGTAATTGTACATGAGAAACCAGGTTTCCTTCGGAGACGGTCATAATGCCTGCTACCGGCTTAAGATCAGCCGGGGGTCTCTGGAATACGTAAATTTTATCTGTTTCCACCTCTATAGCTTCAGGATCCCCTGCTACAACGACCAGGGTTCCTTTGGCATATCCGGGGTTAAGACCACGAATGGCGCCTTGGTCAGCAATATTGAATACCTTGTTTTCCAAGGAAGATTTTAAGGAAATATAGTCGCCCAGCCTGCTGACACTTTCTCCCAGGCCAAGACTTACAGAGCTGCGAATCCGGTCATCGAGAAAGGTACGGGCCAGGGGCTCAAATTCTGAATACCGGTTAACCTCGGTTCCGTAAACTGCTTTTACCATTGCTGCACTCCATTCTACAACGGAACGTGCCGCTCTCTGGAAGGTTAACATATTCTCCATGCTAATTTCTTCCTGCCCGTCCTGTACCATTAAAGCATCATTTACGGCTTCCCATTCATGTGCTTCTATCAAACCCGACCCCATACTGGCGTAAGACAAGGTATAGATCTTCTCCAGGAGTTGGCGAATGTTATCGGGGTTCCAATCCTGTAATTGTTTGATAAGTTCATTCTCCAGGTCAATACTCATATCCAGGATCATCAATCGATCTTCCGGTTTTTCGAGACTTGTGACATTCTCACGAACCTCGCAGAGCATATCGGCAATACCTTTCACTATGGTCTCGGCATCGTTCTCATGGTGCAGGGCCATCAGGGAGGCTTTTAAGGCTTGGGTGAACAGATTATCCCCTTGTACTTGCTCCACCTTTGCCGCAAGGGCGGTCATACTAACCGGGCTGTGAAATTCCTCCATGGTTTTCAGCAACTCGTTCATGTCCCGTATAAGACCGGGGGTTAGTTTGTCCCGTTGTTTATCCAGGAATTTCCGAACCATAGTGATATCTGTAGGTTCGGGTTTACCATGGATCTTGATCCTGGCATCCATAAAAGGGGCGTAGGCTTCAGAGATCACCTTACTCTGGCTTCTCATATCCTGTGCGACATTCGTATCCCCGGAATGTGGTACATCCCTCAGGGACTGCCTGAGCAGGTAATAGTGCTTCTTTAAGATAGAATCCCGGGAAAATAGCTCCTTATAGAAGTCGATCCCCCATGCCTGCTCATCTTCGGACTGAATTGCACCCCGGTAGAATTGTGCTCTTCGCATTATCCATCCGTCATCTACACTGGCAAGGTAGCGTCCTATCTGGTATTGTTTCAGCCTGCTCTGGTTATTTTCATGATCCCAGAATTCACCATTATCCGTGGCTGCGAGAATCTGCCCGAAATACAATTTATTCTTCTTTGCCAAGGAGAGAACATCCTGCTTGTAGCTGGCATGCTGAATTCCACCTCCAATACTATCCGGGCAGGGATCACGGGGTTCCCTTATAGATCCATCATTGCAGAACCAGCGTATCCTATGATAAGGACCCCGTGGATCTTTTTTAAAATCAACGATATATTCTTTGATGGTGCTGTTCGGAATTTCTTGCGCGTCCAGGGTAAAGAGGGGTAGAAAGAAAAAGCTAATAAACAGGGTATAATAATACTTCATAAAGTCATTTTGTAAATTGATGGCGATACATGGTCAATCAAGTGCGTAGGATCACTGCCACCAATATAAGCTATTTTAAAGCCTTGTTTTCTTATTCTATAATATAATGTATAGGCTTAAAGGTGCCGCCATTGCTGTCTTCGGCAGAACATGCAGTCAGAGCTACGACCAGGTCCTTCAGCGCTTTAAATCGTATCCTGTCCCCAGCTCGGGATGTAGGTGGGACTACCGTGATCTTTCCTGAAGTCTCAAATTGTACATTCATAAAAATATTAAAGGCAGTCGGAATATCATCCGGCAGGATGTCAAATTTTTCAAGATTCAGGCAAAGGTTTTCAAAACAGCTGGGATGGTACCCTTCAATCCCGTACATAATCTGAAAGGTTTCAGGGGAGCATGGTGCCAGGAGGAAATCGTTCCGACCGTTGGTATCTTCAAGGATCTTAATTAATTTATTAGACCTGTTACTCCAGAGATGATGTCCTTCGGTAATGAGAATGGTCTCCTCAAAATCGAGTGTCTTGCCCGATGATAATTTCTCTCCTTTGTCTAAAGCATTGAACAATACCATATCACTGACTTGTCCCCCCTCAGGATCTACCACGGTTAAGACCTGGTCTTTCTTGAGGAGAAAACTTGTGCCGCTCTGTTTTGGGATTATATTCATTCGTTTTCTGCTTCTAATTGTTTCCTGTAGAAAGGACATTGCCAGGCGCCCGGCACCTGTCGGCCACTGTATTGCCTGGCTTCACTCGAGGTGCCAAAATCACTGAGCATGGGGTTCACGGACCCGTTCCTCTCTTTATCACGTTCCCGTATCGTATCCCTTATACGCTGGTAGGTACCCATTTCCCGTAATTGCTCAAACTGCCAATGGAGGTTGAAAACAATGCAGGGCACAGGACTGCGCCGGGCCAGCCTTGAACTTTTTGGATGCATGCCCACTATATAAAAGGCTTTCCCAAGCAAACTAAAGCTAAAATCCGGAGCGTCTGGATCCGAACTCACATCGGGATCCCAGTCTTTATCATCCTTGAGGTGTAATTGCTGCAGTTGTTTCCATAACAGTTGTTCATATTCAACTTCCGTTTGTATGTTCATTTCGGGAAAAGCAGCGATAAAACTATAGAATTCCGTGGATGAGAAATCGTAATTATCCAGGTAGTTCTCCAGGTCATCCAGTAGTTTATCCGTGGTCTGCGCACTACCCATTGCCGGGTAGGCCTTAAGTTTAAAGGTATCCAGTTTAAACATGGTCCTGGCCATAATACAGGGATGATCTTGGTCCAGAATAAAATGGTGAAATTCCTGCCTAAGGTGATTTTCAATATGCTTATCCATAAAGGTCTTATAAAAAGTCTAACTCCGTAAAATTAGGTCGAAGGGCCTTTCTCCTTTAACCCGATAGTCATATCCTTTAATCGATTTAGTGATCATTCAGCACTTCTTTTATTTCTAGAAGCTACTCGATCAGCATAATGTGCATCTCTTTGCCCAATGGGATCATCTTCCCCCACTGTGCTATCTTTTCTAACCTGGTGTTCGCTCTCCGCGTTAATTTCGGCACCGAGCAGGATGATAAATGCTGTTAAGAAAAACCACAACATCAGGATGATCACGGACGCAAAGCCACCATAAGTATTACCAAAATTCCCAAAGTTATTCACGAACCAGGTAAACAAAAGGGAACCTAACAGCCACAATAAGCTGGCAGACACCGCCCCGGGGCTCACCCAGCGGAATTCAGGATTATCCCGGTCCGGACCAATTTTATAAAGGAAGGATAGCCCCATCATGATTATAAATCCTAACAAGAACCATCTTAAAACACCGACCAGTAATTCTAAACCGCCGGAGAGATTGAGTCCCGAGAGGTAGGAGGGAAAGGCAATTATAACACCGAGACTAAGAACCCCAACCACAATAGAAAGCAAGGTAATGCCTAGGGTAATGGCTTTTCTCTTGATAAAACTGCGATCGTCAGATTCATGGTATGCTATATTCAGGCCTTTAAAGATGGCCGTTGTTCCTTTATTGGCACTCCATAAACTGAAAAGGATACTCAGGGCGATACTCCATCCAAGTGCTTGCTGGGATTGCTGGCTTACGGAAGTCATCACATCCCTGATCAAACCAAAGGCCTGGGATGGTAGTGACCCCTGTAGATGGGATAACTGTTGGTTCATGGACGATGGGTCCATTATAAGACTATAGATAGAGACAAAGGCAGCTATGGCGGGGAAAATCGCGAGGAAAAAATAAAAAGCAATCCCTGCTGCGACAATCTGTACATGATCATTAGACAATTGAGTTTTAACTCGTTTTAGAATATCCCACCAGCCCGAGCCTGATATCTCGGTAGGGGAGGTAGTTTTGTTGTTGTCGGTTCGTGTAGTATTAGACATATGAAAAGTTTCAGTTCTTTAAATCGTTTTAACCAATGGGGATAATCTATTGATTTGCTGTATAGAATGGTGACAGGAAAAGGGCAAAAATTGACCGCATTAGAAATCTTAGATAAAACCCTCTGTACCTAAGAAGATAGATGTTTGTTATCTTTAAAGAGTAATTCAAAAGAAATTTATGAGCAGAGGATTTGTAAAGGAAGATGACCAGGAAGAAGTACCATTTATTTCCCCCAGGGCAGACCTGCCGGATGGGTCACCCAATTACGTCACAGCGGCTGGGATGCAAGAGCTTTTGGATGAACGGAAGGACCTTAATGAAGAACGAGAGGGGTTGCAGATCGAAACTGAAAAAGATCGGAGGATTGCTCAGAATATCATAGATCTTAAACTAAAACAGCTCAATGAGCGGATAAGCAGTGCCAGGGTAGTGGAGACCACTGAAGAACCACTGGAGACTGTACGATTTGGCTGCGTGGTGACCGTGAAGATGGATTTGACCGATAAACCACAGAAATTCAGAATTGTCGGGGTAGATGAGGCTGATATAAAGAAAGGTAAAATAGCGTTTACTTCACCCTTGGCAAAGCAGTTGTTGCACCAGGAAAAGGGCAGTACGGTTAATTTGAAATTGCCTGCAGGGGACCGTTCCATCCAAATACTCTCTATCGAACCCTGATCAGTTCAGTTCTCCGGGAACTAAGGATTTTGGATTAAAAGGTAACACCTCTCCGGGGTTCAGGTTCCCAATATGAAATTGGCCAATACGGACACGGATCAGCCTGAGGGTAGGAAAACCCACAGCTGCCGTCATTTTCCTCACCTGCCTAAATTTACCCTCTTGGATGGTTATGCTGATCCAGCTACTTGGCCGGTGAAGACCAATCCTTAAGCGGGGGTCGGCAGGAGGGAGGGAAGGGTGTTCCTCCAACATTTGAACCCTGCAGGGCTGCGTATTATACTTCTTACCTTCGAACCCAATTTCAATACCATTTTCCAGTTTTTTCAGAGCTTCCTGATCAATTTCGCCGTCCAGTTGTGCGTAATATTCTTTCTCCAAACCCGATTGGTTGACCCAGTCACTGAGTTTACCATCGGTGGTCATCAGTAGTAATCCTTCAGATTTTTCGTCCAGGCGGCCAATGGGCATGGATCCGGGAGGGAAGTGGTATAATTCGGAAAGGAAGCGTTTCTTGGAGCGTTGCTTGGCATTGCCCGAGCTGAGTTGGCTGAGCATGCCACAAGGCTTATACAGGAAAAAGTGGTTCTTCATATGTAAAAGAAGTAATCTACAACATTAATCAAACCCGATCTCTTCCAGGTTTCCATGACTAATCTTAATGGCTTCCAGGGGATCAAGGTCAAAGGTGTTGTCCTGTTCTACCATGTAGTATTCCATACCAGCGGTTTCTTTATGTTCCAGGATCCTGGAAAAATCAATAGTGCCGGTGCCTACCGGGGCAAATTTTCCATCCTCGTCCATATCTTTTACATGCCAGATCTTGAACCTGCCGGGGTACTTTTCAAAATAGGCCAGGGGATCTGCGCCTGCTTTGGTTACCCAGAAAAGGTCCATCTGGAAATTGACCAATTCAGGATCCAGGTTCTCAAGCAGGTAATCAATGGGCACAATGCCATTTTCATTTTTCATGAATTCAAAATCGTGGTTGTGGTAGAGCAGTTGTAACCCTGCTTTATTAGCTTTCTTACCAAGGGATTCCAGTATATCGGCCAATTCTTTTACCGTTCCTGTCATGCCCATGGAATGAGTCTTATTGTCATAAAAAAACCGGCCCATAGGAGGTACGGGAATAACAAAATAAGTAAACCCAGCTGCTTTAACGTCGGCCATCATCTGCTCCGCATTTTCAAGGGTTACACTGCCTTGGTGAGTGCTTACCGGGTTCAGTCCAACTTGCTGGAGGTAGTCCTTAAATTCAGACGGACTCATATTGTAGAATTTACCGTCATCATAGCCCGCGGCTTCAATATTTGCATAACCGGCATCTGCAACCGATTTAAGGGTGGCCTTGGCGTCTTTTCCCATATGATCGCGTACGGTGTAGAGAGCAAGTCCGCCGTATTTCTCTTGTGATTGACCCTGAAGAAGAGTGACAAAAAAGAACAGCAGCAGTAAGTTGAAAGACAATTTAATAGAGAGCGGAGTTTTCATAGATACAGGAATAATGATCTTTTAAAATTAAGGAAAGTTGTTTAAATAGTGGTTGAAGCGTATTAAAATGCACAGTCATTGATGAGATTGGATCATTAAATAAGAATAAGGTGCGTGCAGATGCATCCTAAAATACTGTAATATTGCCTTTTAATCAACGGAGCAACCTATGCAGACCAAAACGAACGTACCTTTAATCATAGCCGCATTCTTCGCTATATATGTGATCTGGGGGTCAACCTACCTGCTCAATAAGATTGCTGTGACAGAATTACCGCCATTTATGTTGGCGTGTATTCGCTTTGTTACAGCAGGACTGTTAATATTCCTGATCGCAAAGCTGATGGGGAAGGGCCTGGCCATAACGCCACAGCAATTAAAAAACAGTACTATAGCCGGTTTCCTATTTATTAGTTTCGGTAATGGGCTGGTAGTTTGGGCACTGCGATTCGTGGACAGCAATTTTGCCGCGCTGGAAATATCTGCTCAGCCTCTGATCATACTATTAATGATGTGGTTGATACAAGGTAAAAAAATCCAGCCTATGTCTTTGGTCGGAGTATTCCTTGGCATCTGCGGTATCTATTTGTTGATCAGCCAGAAGACTGTAGTGCAGCAAGAAAATTCGTTTTTGGGAATCTGTATGATCTTTGCGGCTATGTTGGCCTGGGCGTATGGTAGTCTATTTGTAAGCAAGGCCGAATTCCCTAAGAATTTCTTTGTGAATACTGGCTACCAGATGTTGACCGGGGGTATCATTCTCGGCTTAATGAGCCTAGCTTTCCGGGAAAACTGGAGTATGCCATGGGCTTGGAGTGCGCGGACCAACTGGTCCATGCTGCTCTTGGTGATCTTTGGCAGCATCGTAGCATTTACATCTTTTAATTTCCTGCTCAAATCCGTATCGCCGGAAAAAGTAGCCACCAATACATATGTAAACCCGATTGTCGCCATGTTCCTGGGAGGATATTTTTTAAAGGAACCGATCACGACTCAATCTATAGTAGCAGCCGTAGTCTTACTTACCGGAGTCTATTTTATCAATACCAAGAAGAAACTGGTATTACTCTCACGATTCAGGAATAACAAAGTATCTGTAGAGGACAGGGGCATCGATTAATGAAACAGACCCTGCTCTTAATAGTTCTATTTTACATAATGTAAATTATAGTGCAGATATCTACTTAGGTAAAGTGCATCAATAGTATCGGATTGGTTTATATATAAGGTATACTAACTTATAATGAAATTATACCTGCAGATATTAGCTAATTATAGTTTTGAACATATCGCTCTTCCTGATAACATTTCTGAAATTATTTCTCAGCGTCCGGATATTTTTCAACATCAATGACCATATGAACTTCAGTTTAACTGGGGATATTGAACTAATTAGTTAATTATCCAATTGATCTCTTTATATCTTATAGACTCAATGTATACTTCCTGCAATGAAGAACCCTTTACTTGATTACGAGGCGGGATTGTAAGTCCCCCGGCGCTGTCCCTTTGTACCTATGTAACTTTGTCCCTTTGCAACCTTGTCCCTTTGTAACCTTGTCCCTTTGTAACCTTGTCCCTGTGTACCTTTATCCCTCCACACTGCAAGCTTTATGCAGTGAATCCCAATATCATGTCTCCGGGACGGGATTGTAGATCCCCCGCCGTTGTCCCTTTGTAACTTTGTCCCTTTGTAACCTTGTCCCTCCACACTGCAAGCTTTATGCAGTGAATCCCATTATCTTGACCCCGGAGCGGGATCGCAGATCCCAGGCTTTGTCCCTATGTACCTGTGTCCCCATGTACCTTTGTCCCTACGTACCTTTATCCCTCCGCACTGCAAGCTTTATGCAGAGAATCCCATTACCTTGACCCCGGGGTGGGATCGCAGATCCCCAGTTCCTTTCCATTTCTAACTGTACCACTGCAACTTGGTAACCCTTTAACCTTGTCC
Organism: Zeaxanthinibacter sp. PT1; assembly: GCF_028464225.1. Classification (GTDB taxonomy): domain Bacteria; phylum Bacteroidota; class Bacteroidia; order Flavobacteriales; family Flavobacteriaceae; genus Zeaxanthinibacter. The sequence goes on along the minus strand of NZ_JAQPCN010000002.1, from coordinate 206,291 downwards.
CTTTGTAACCTTGTCCCTATGTACCTTTGTCCCTTTGTAACCTTGTCCCTACGTACCTTTATCCCTCCACACTGCAAGCTTTATGCAGTGAATCCCATTATCTTGACCCCGGGGCGGGATCGCAGATCCCCGGCTTCTTTCCATTCCCAACTGTACCACTGCAACTTGGTAACCCTGTAACCTTGTCCCTTTGTAACCTTGTCCCTTTGTAACCTTGTCCCTATGTACCTTTGTCCCCATGTAACCTTGTCCCTTTGTAACCTTGTACCTATGTACCTTTGTCCCTATGTACCTTTGTCCCTATGTACCTTTGTCCCTATGTACCTACGTAACCCCATATAACTTAAACAGTCCAATTCCCATCCTTAAAGATCAACTTTATACCTTCTAAAGCGCAAAATCAATTTTATGGAAACACTAACAACCACAGGCGCTGCCGTACTTTTATCTCCTTCGCCGGCGACAGGAATTTTCCTTTAAATCTCCGGCAGTCCTAACAGATGGAAACAACAATAAAGCGCTCTCCCGGGATGGGCGCTACAATACAGGGTGGGATCACAACATTCAGAGTTTGGGCCCCAAATGCCGAAAAAGTTTTTGTGATCGGTGATTTTAACGACTGGAACCGAACCAACTTTGAACTGGAACATGAAGATGCCGGCTACTGGTCCGGCGCCACAGACCTGGCTCAACCCCAACAACAATATAAATACCTGATCCATTACCAGGGACAACAACTGGAACGGAATGATCCCTATGCTTTCGAGGTAACTAATAGTGACGGTAATTCTGTGATCAGGGAACTTAATTTCAACTGGGATGGGGATGATTTTACAATGCCAGCCTGGAACACCCTGGTGATATATGAATTACATGTCGGAACCTTTAATCGCAAAGACCCGGAAAAAGTCGGGACTTTCGCCCATGTTGTTGAAAAGCTGCCCTACCTCGCCGAATTGGGTGTTAATTGTATAGAACTGTTACCAGTGGCCGAATTTGCCGGCGGTATTTCCTGGGGTTACAATCCTGCTCACCCCTTCGCTATTGAGCAGGATTACGGAGGCCCGGAAGGTCTTGCTTACTTAGTCAGGGAGGCCCACCGCTCCGGGATCGCTGTGATTATGGATGTGGTATATAACCACTTTGGCCCTTCGGATGTGGATCTATGGCAATTTGACGGCTGGAGTGAAAATGGTAAAGGTGGAATCTATTTCTACAATGATCACCGGAGCCAGACTCCCTGGGGTGATACCCGCCCGGATTACGGCAGACAGGAAGTACGCCAGTATCTCAGGGATAATGCTTTGATGTGGATAGAGAAATACCACTGTGATGGGCTTAGACTGGACGCAACTTCCTATATACGGTTTGAAGGAGGTGGCTTGGGTGATGACAAGGCCATTGACGAAGGGAATCAGATGATGCAGGAGATCAATGCTGAATTGCAGCAGAAATATCCTCAGGTCCTGACCATTGCTGAAGACTTAAAAGGACACTCCTTTATCACCGATGACATAGCGGCTGGGGGTATAGGGTACGGCTCACAATGGGATATGAACTTTGTTCACCCTGTCAGGGAAGTTTTGACCGATACCCATGACGACAGCAGGGATCTCCAGAAGATCATCGATGCCCTCACCTACTCCTACAGCGGCGATGTATTTCGCAGGATTATCTATACAGAATCCCATGATGAAGTGGCCAATGGCAAAGCCAGGGTTCCGGAGGAGATCCAGCCCGGAGATGCTGAAAGCGGGTTTGCCAAGAAAAGAGCGATTTTAGGTTTAGTACTGGTGCTAACAGCTCCGGGTATACCGATGATCTTCCAAGGGCAGGAGTTTATAGAAGACGAATATTTCCAGGATACTGAACCGCTGGACTGGAATAAACTTGATAGGCATCCCGGCATATTCAGATTAGTTTCAGACCTGGTGAAACTCAGAACGGGGGCTTATAGCGGAACAGGTGGTTTAAGAGATCAGGCTATTGAGGTTGTTCATTCAAATCAGGAGACCAAAATATTGGCCTTCCGAAGGGGGGGCATGGAAGAGCCACTATTGATTCTGATGAACTTCAGCGCTGTTGATCACCAGGATTATATGATAGGCCTGGACGATGGCCTGGAATGGAAACTACGGCTTAATACCGTGTGGAAAGGATATGATGAACATTTCTCCGATCTGGAGGTCAGTGAACCGGAACTGGAACATTTTTCTACCGATCAAAAAAACATCTCCGGCAAATTCAATATCCCGGCATATGCAGCATTAATTTACAGTTTGTAGAGGTTTGATGCTCAGCATCAGAAAATCAAATTATAGCGCACTTGTTTCCCCTACAGACGCTATAATTTTAAATGTAAATATACATTCATGAAAAATATAATTAGAGCAATTGTTGCCGGCTATGGCGCTAAGAAAATTGGCGGGGGTAAATGCGGTTGTATCGGTACAATAGTGGTATTCCTGATCTTGTACTGGTTATTGGGATACGTTTTTGAAATTTTTTAAACTAAAATTGACAAACAGCCTCGATAATATCTGCTAATTTTGCCGGATGGTTAAACCTAACAGCTCCCAGGTAGAATTTGTAGGGTTGATGGCGTCACTTATGGCTATCGTCGCCCTGGCCCTGGATGCCTTACTCCCGGCACTGGATGTTATTGGGCGTTCTATAGGTACAAGCGACCCGACAGAGAACCAACTGCTGATAATTCTTTTTTTCCTGGGCCTGGGTTCCGGACCTTTGATCTTTGGACCGGTATCGGACAGCCTTGGACGCAAGCCGGTGGTTTTCATGGGTTTTACATTGTTTATTTTAGCTAGTGCTCTATGCGTAAACGCAGCTGACCTGCAAACCATGGTTATAGGCCGCATTTTACAGGGCATCGGGCTTTCTGCACCCAGGACCATTAGTATTGCCATGATTCGCGACAGTTACAGCGGTGACCGAATGGCAAGGATTATGTCTTTTGTGACTGTTGTATTTATTTTGGTTCCGGTTATAGCACCTGCTTCCGGGAAACTGATTATGGATATTTATGATTGGAGAGCCATTTTTTATGCCCAGGTGATCTGCAGCTTATTAGTTTGTCTCTGGTTTTGGCGGCGACAGGCGGAGACCTTGCTCCCATCTAACCGTAAACCTTTTAAAATAAAGCTATTCAGCCAGGGATATAAAGAACTCATCAAATACCGACAGACCATGATTTACACCTTGATTTCCGGGTTTATAACCGGGTCTTTCCTGGTGTATCTCAGTACATCCCAGCAAATTTTTGAGCGTCAATACGAGCTGCAGGAAAGCTTCCCTTATATCTTTGCCGGTCTTGCCATAACTATAGGAACAGCCACATTTATGAACGGAAGCCTGGTCATGCGCTTTGGCATGCAAAAACTGATTACTGTTTCCCTGTTTTCATTTTTTGCTGTTTCTCTGGCTTACGTACTTCTTTTTCCCTCCGGGAATAATCCCCATCTCGCAGTTTTACTGACCTTCTTTGGGCTACAGTTTTTTGCCATTGGTTTTCTCTTCGGTAACCTTAGAGCCATGGCCATGGAACCCGTTGGCCATATCGCCGGGATTGCTGCGGCACTTACAGGCTTTCTTTCCACACTGATGGCTGTACCAATAAGTACCTTTATAGGACAGTTTGTACTAGGTACTGCCCTGCCATTATTTATTGGATTCTCAATCTGCAGCTTTATTTCCATACTTCTACTGGGGGTAGCAAGATCCTCAGATATCCGGGAATGGCGATTAAAATGGGTACGTACTAAGTCATAAAGAAAGCCGTGACTTATTGTAGACACGGCTCTCTTAACTAATTCAACAATCAGTTGTAATAAAGATATTTAAAGTATTTATAATCAGTTACTTAGCTTTTCTGCTAATTCTGATTTACTTGTACTGACACCATATACACCCTGGTCTACCTCCATAGCCTTGGTGGCGGATAAATCTCCAACATAGACGGCGTCCATTCCAATATCTTCAATAAGCTGCCGCGTTACTTCACGACTTTTCTCATCCTGGGCTGCATAAGGTACTGCAAGCTTTTCTGTGTCCCTGAATGCTCTCTTTTTAAGATGCTCTGCATGGATGGTATTAAATGCTTTAGAGGTGAGGGCTGTACTGAATTTTATCGCCGTATATTCGGTAGCATTTCTATTACTATCCCGGACTTCCTGGGCAATATCCCCATCTCGGTCGGGATAGGGATTGGTGGCATCTATTACTACTTTCTGCCCATATTCCCCAGCAAATACCTCTGCTATCCTATTCACTTCCTTAAACGGAACTGCGAGCAGGTATGCATCTGCTTTGGCCTCAAAGGCTTCAGCAACGCTAACCGCCTTGGCATTCTTACCCGCATCATGCACGAGCGAATTTAATTCTTCAGGGTGCCTGGAACTGAATAATACTTCATGGCCCGCCTTGGCCCAATGCTTACCCAGGGTTCCTCCTATATTTCCACTTCCTATTATTCCTATTTTCATCATTTAAGTTTTATGCGTTAGCTTGTTTGTAATTTGTTTCTGATCCCCTTGCCGGGTAATCTTTCTCCAGGATAAAATCCACGGCCTTTAACACCTCGGCTAGTCTTGGCCGGGCAAAGGGCATGGTCTGCACGGAACCGGCATAAAGATTTTGGTCCGGACGTACCAGGAATAGCCCCGGTTCAAAGAATTGTTCCGGTTCTTTTTCCGATATAGCTCCTGAGATATACAACCCCCATTCCCGGGCTTGCTCCATACTCATTCCATATCCCAATGGTAATCCGGGGATATCCCATTCTTCTGCAGTCTTTTTAGCAAGTTCCTCCGTATTGGTACTGATCGCAATGATATGTACTCCCCTATTTGCAAACTTCTCACGAAGTTGCGCCAGGTCCTCGAGGTAACTTTTACAAACCGGGCAGTGCAATCCCCTGTAAAAAATAACCAGGGTGAAATTTTCCGGATCTTGTGCATATAGATCCCACTCCGTACCATTTATGAGCGATACTTTTAACTGTGGGACTTTTTCATTAGGTATTAACATATGTTTCTTTTTTAATTTACGGTTACTTGTTCTGGCTGCAGCTCCTTTTTCAATTGCTTATAAGCTCTTAGCTGAGGCCTGGTCAGGATATTTGCCATTTCGGCATTCTCCTGTTGTGAAAGCTTTTTCATTAAGGTCATCCTTTCGCGAACAGGCAAGTCCATCTGGTCAATTTCTTGCCTGCGGATCTGGAATTCCTCCACTTTCTGCCGGAACTTGTTTCCCTGCTCAACGGTCATTCCTAATTCTGCCTGGTAACTGCTAGTTAAGGCAACAGCAATCTCCTCTGCTGTCTGATCTTCAGATTGCAAGTAGGGATCCTGGGCTTGAACTGACAACTGGGTCAGAAATAGACTTATCAGTAAAATATAGGGAGCTAATTGAATTTTCATACAGTCATCGTTTTAGGGAATATATTTTTTTCACCTGCCCTATCTTGACCCAATCACTTTTTTTTTTAGTTGCTTAAGTCTTCATGCCCATACCGCTGTTTTCCCTATCGATACGATTGCTATATTTGCGCCTAAACTGAAAATTACTATGTGGATCTGGGGATCATTTATTTTGCTGATTATTATCTTTCTTGCGCTAGACCTCGGGGTCTTTAACCGGAAAGATCACGTGATCCGAACTAAGGAGGCTGCTATATGGACATCGGTCTGGGTAAGTGTTGCCATGGGTTTCAGTGGCGTGATTTATTGGCTTTTCAGTGCCGGAATGATTGAAAACCCAACCGGGCTCACCCCTGGAAGCGCGGTTCTGAAATACATTACCGGATACCTGATAGAACTATCACTGAGTATTGACAATGTATTTGTGATCGCGGTGATATTTAGCTCTTTCGCTATCCCTGCAAAATACCAGCACCGGGTGCTTTTCTGGGGTATATTGGGAGCCATTGTATTCAGGGCCATCATGATCGTGTTCGGGGTTGCCCTGATCAATAAGTTTGAATGGATCATCTACGTTTTTGGCGTATTCCTGTTGTATACCGCCTACAAGATGTTTAAGTCCGATGCTGAAGATTATAAGCCCAAAGACTCTTTCGTCTTTAAACAGGTGAAGAAATTATACCCGATTACAACGGCGATTGATGGTCATAAGTTCTTTATTCGCCGAATGGGGATCAAGGCGGCCACTCCCCTCTTTGTAGCCTTGATCGTAATAGAGCTTACCGATATCTTGTTTGCCTTGGATAGCATTCCGGCTATCCTGGCCATTACTTCGGATCCTTTCATCGTCTTTAGCTCAAATATCTTCGCCATCCTGGGCTTACGGTCTATGTATTTCTTAATTTCTAGAATGTTAGCCAAGTTCAGGTACATCCACTACAGCCTAGTGGTCATATTGGCTTTTGTTGGACTTAAAATGCTCTTCTCGCATTTTCTGCACTTAGAAGAGTGGGTATCGCTCACGGTGATCCTGGTGGCTCTTCTCGGTGGAATTGCGGCCTCCTTGTTATATCCGGAAAAAGTAGAATTGGACCAAAAAAATTAGCAGTGCATTCTGGCCATGCCAATGTACTCCAGGACACTACGCTCCAATTCCTGGAATTCCCTAATCCTGTTGCGGAATAATTCTAGCTGATCTCCTGCAGCTTGCTTTTGCTCTTTAATGGTAGTAATAAGCTCCTGGTTCCCTGATCTTAAGTTTTCCAGGCGACGTTTCAGAGATTCAAATCGCACAAATAAGTTGTACGTCTTGGGTTCACATACGTAGGATTTGAGGGTATCACTCAATCCACTTAATTCTTGATTAGTCCTTTCCAGTCTGTGGATCACATGACTGCTACTTGGCAAGGACCGTTTTGAGGTTGTTTGTAGGGTTCTCATGAAGTAGGTTCATTAGAGTTAAAAATTATTGTTTTAGCGTATAATAAGGTACGAAAAAAACGTATTGATCAGATGCTCTAACGTTCAGAAAATCAGACTTTAACTTTTTATTGAAGATTTGTTTACATCGTGACAATTTTTGAGAGTTCAGGAGCAAAAATAAATTTGGAATTGGGTCCTCGTCGTCATATCTTGAATTCAAAGAAAAAACAACTATGAATATAAATTTTGAGTACGACGGCGTATCGGCCAGTGCGAGACTAGAAGAGATGGCCACTAAGAAACTGGATAAACTGGTTGATAAATATGACTTTATAGTACGTGCTGATGTTTTCTTTAAAAAAGAAAAAAGCTCTGACCCGGAAGAGGGAAAGGTCTGTAATATAAGACTAAGTGTCCCAGGTCCACGACTGTTCGCAGAGGCGAGCAATGATACTTTTGAGGAATCAATCGCGGAGTCCACAGGCGAATTGGAAAGACAATTAAAAAAGAAAAAGGAAAAAATGAAATCTCATTAATCCGATGGCAGACGATATGAGTGTTTTAGCAACAGATAAACGACAATTAACCCTTATCTACAACTCGGAGACAAGCTTGGGGAAACAGACCGTGGGTTATGTAGAATCTTCAGGTGATAAGATCCAGATGGTAGATATTTCCAAGACATCCCTCGGAGATACGGTATGGGTCTCCCTTGCCGAAGGGCTTAATAAACCCTTAGGCAAATTACTGGCTACAGATCACCCGGATGCTCCGGAGATCGAAGGTGCTAATTTCAGTACGGATGATTGGTTAAAACTTATTAAGAAAAACCCCGTGCTGCTGCAGCAGCCCATAGCGGTCAACGGAGATGATTACCTGCAGGTAGACACACCCTCAAGGATTCTTAAGTTCTTCGATGTAGATTCATCCGGCCTTGACAAAAAGCCCTTAGGTGAAGAACCATCTACGGATGCAAATGATGAAGAGCCCTTTGTTTAAGGGCTTTTTTTATGGGTCGGGCTCATCTTCCCCTAACCTTAAAATCATATCGGCAACTACCTTATCCCATTGACTGGTATGAGGGCTTAGGTAGAGCTCTTCTAATAATCTCCACTTTTTCCTGAAAGACAGGTCTAAAGTGTCTATGGCCATTAAACGCGCTTCCAATTCACGTCTGCGATCTTCTTTTAAACGCAATCGCTCCTTCGCACTTATAGCAAATTCGGGCTCAAAGCGTGCCATCAGGGTGTGTTTATTCACCCGCATTTCCTGGATGGAATCCAGGGGAATAGGTGCTTCAGCCTGTGCGCAAAGGCCGTTTATAGCCATAAAAGCACAGCAGACCAGGCCTGTTCTCAGGTAGGCGTATCTGTTCATTAGTATAGTGTTCTCCCCCCTAAGATATTAAATCTAATAATGATTCTCTTTACACTATCGACCAAAGGATAAGAAACATCCGGCAATAGCAGCACTGGGGTAAACTTGAATTAAAATAGATCTCTGGAAGTAAAATTGTCATTCAGCCGGTGCCATTCTGCATTTCCCCACGAACGCAGCTATGTCCTTGGGTGCCATATTTTGAAGTGTCGGACCCATGACCAACTGAATGACAGTACTTTATGGCATATATACGAATTATAATGATCCTTGGTTTTTCCTTAAGCGGAAAAATAACTAAACTTCACCGTGGGAGTAGGAGACTCCCCTATTTTACCACCCGAATATCCAGAGCTTATTAAGGTAATACATCAATCCATTTGACTAAGAAGATCTTTTTCTTTCGATTATCGCCATAGCATCCCTGACGGTCTGCATAGCTTCCATATCATCATTTTCCAGGACGATATCAAATTCATCCTCCACATCAAGGACAATATCCACCAGGTTAGCGGAATTAATATTGAGTTCATTCAGGAAATGACTGTCTATCCCGATCTCATCAACACTGACATCGTCCGGGAGATATGGACTCACTATAGTTTTTAGCTTTTGGTAATATTGGGGTTCTGTCATAGTTCAGTCGGTAATTTTTTTAAAGATAACACAGGCATTGACATCGCCAAAACCAAAACTGGCCTTAGCAATTACCTCAGGTGAAACGTTAAGCGTACTAAGCGGAACCCGGGATCGATGAACTTTTTGTTCGATGGCAGGATTGAGATCATCACAATTGATGTTTCTATATATTTTTGCGTCTCTTAACTGCAGGACCACTCCAACACTTTCGACACTCCCGGCAGCTGCAAGGCAATGCCCCAAAGTGCTTTTAAAAGAGTTTATATAGGGAAAATCATGCCCTTTGCGCCCCAAGGCCATTGACCAGTTCTCGATTTCCTCAGAATCCTTACTGGTGGCAGTCAGGTGCCCGTTAATAGCGTCGATTTCCCCGGCACTGATCCCGGCAATCGATAAGGATTCTGTTATACATCTACGAACAGCAAGGGGATTAGGCGCTGTCATACTTCCCCCCTGCCGCTGGCCCCCGCTGTTAACCGCACCACCCAGGACTTCTGCATAGATGTATGCTCCCCTATTCCTTGCGCTATCCAGCGACTCCAATACCATCGCACCGGCACCACTACCCGGAACAAAGCCTGCAGCTGTCTTACTCATTGGCCTGCTGGCTTTTTCTGCAGCATCATTATATGCCCGCGGAAGAATCCGCAAGGCGTCAAAACCTCCCCAGATATAGGGTCCGCTGTCACTACTACTCCCCACCAGGATTCTCTGGGCATTACCCTGGCGTATTCGGTCCCAGGCCATCAGTATTCCCTCTGTACCCGTAGTGCAGGCCGACGAATTAGCTGTTACCTGGTTTCCGCAGCCAAGTATGCCGCCCAGGTAAGCACTTATTCCACTAGCCATAGTATGCACAACAGCAGTACTTCCTAGTCGCCGTACTTGTCCAAGATCTATTTGGGAAACTGATTCCCGGAAACGGTCAACCCCTAATAATCCTGTTCCGAAAATAATACCACTATCCCAATCCGGCGGGCCCTCTTTCTCTATCCCTAAACCGGCATCCTTCCAGGCATCGACACCGGCGATGACGCCATATTTCAGCCCTGAACCGGGCTCACTTTTCAGTTGAATAGATGTAAAGTAATTATTTAATTCAATATGTTTAATATTCGGTTTTCCAGCAATTTGACATCCAAAATTCAACTCTTTTAATTCTGGTTGGAAACGAATTCCGCTTTTTCCTTCGGCAAGAGCTTTTGAAAATGCCTCCAGCCCAACCGCGTTCGGAGCACAAACTCCCATACCTGTCACCACTACCCTCTTATTCATAGCCTCGTTTTAGCTGCATTCCTGCCAATACCCCTTTACAAACCAACTTATCTTCAGCATTCCACATCCAAACCTTGCACTTTAGTTTTCCAAACCTGAAGTATATTTTTTCCGATCTTACTTTTACCTGTTCACCTGGCAAAACATGGATTAAATACTCCATCTCTGAACTGCTTAGCGCAAAAGCCGTTTCCCTTGCATCCTCTTTGGCTGTTAAAAAAATCCCCAGGCAAACCAAACCGATCTGCGCACAGCATTCGGTCAGCAATACGCCGGGAATTACAGCTTTTTTCTTAAAATGCCCTTCATATATCACCGATTGCTTCCTGAAGGTATAATGGCCGGTCACTCCCTCTTCGCTTGCCTCTAAAAGGCTGTCGACAAAGACAAAGGGCTCGCCATAGGGTAACCGTTTAATTATCTCGCTTGTGTCCATATTACCTTAAGCTTTCACCCCCATCAACTGTAATCGTTGTTCCTGTGATCCATCGTGCCTCGTCCAGTGTCAGGAGGTAGACAGCATTAGCCACATCTTCTGCAAGGGTAAGCCTTCCGGAAGGGTTTCTTTCCCGCGCTGCTTTAAGTAATTTTTCACTTCCCGGTATCATCCTTAAAGACCTGGTATCGGTTACTCCTGCCTGTATACAATTGACACGTACGCCCATAGGCGCGTAAGCCAGGGCCATGTTTTGGCATATAGATTCTAATGCGGCCTTTGCGCTGCTTACGGCAGCGTAGTTTGGGATGACACGGGTTTTTCCCTCGCTGGTGAAGGCAATCACCCTGCAATCCTCATGGGTCAGTTTTTGTTGCACTAATATTTTCATCCAGTCATACAAGCTTACAGCCATGGCATCCAGCGTAAGTAAAAAATCCTCGTGCTCCAGCAGCGGACCATCACCGGTCATCGGCTTCAGGTTCCCTTTTGCTATACTATGCACTACTACTTTGATCTTTCCCTCTTTGCCCAGGCTAGTGGTGATTTGATCAATGACCTGCTCTCTTTTATGTTTATTCAGGGCATCCGTATTAAAAGCTATACACTGGGTACCGCCTGATCTGATGAACTCAAAGTCTTCGTCTATAGTACTGAGATCGGCTTTCCTGTCCCTGTGCAGTATTATTAGGTTGTAACCTGCTGACGCCAATTTTTTGGCCGTAGCAAGACCCAGTCCGTGGCTCCCGCCCAATATTAGCGCCCATTGGGAGTTAAAGTTGTTTTTAGTCATCTCACTGTTCGGTTAACTCTTATTATTACCATTCTAATAATACCCGTTGAGCAGAAAAGCCGGGGCCAAAGCTCAATACCAGGCCCTGTTCTCCCGGTTGTGCCGGTTTTTTCATAAACCGCTCCAGCACGTATAGGACGGTAGCACTGCTCATATTACCATACAACCTGAGGGTTTCGCGGGTATCATCGATATTTTTACCTAAGGGCCGGAACCGATCTTCTACGGCTTGTACGATCTTTCTCCCTCCCGGGTGGAAGATCAAACGGTTTAGCTTGTCAATTCCCGAGCCATTTTCCCGCAGGAAAGGATGGATGATAGCATCAAAATGTGCATTGATGGTATCCGGAACAGAAGGGTCCAGGATCATCCGAAGCCCCGGGTTGGTAAGATCAAAGCCCATCATATGGGTAGCTTCCGGGAAATGGTACATCCCGTCCCCAATGATTCGTGGTCCTTGCGCATCTTTTTCCGATGAAAGCAGCACGCAGGCAGCACCATCACCAAAAATGGCTACACTCACCATATTGGCCATTGAAAAATCCCTGTGCTGAAAAGTAGCTGTAGGACTCTCTACGGCCACCAAAGCTACCCGCTTTCCGGGATTAGACCTCAGGAAGTTTCGCGCATAGATCAGTCCGGAAACGCCAGCTGCACAACCCATTTCTGTCACCGGTAAACGGATGATATCCTGTCTGAGTCCAAGATCGTTGATAAGGTATGCGTCCAGAGAGGGTATCATGATCCCGGTACAACTCACCGTAATGATATAATCCAGCGAACCCCCCTCCCACCCGGCTTGTGACAGAGCTTTCTGAAGTACATCCGATCCCAATTCCTTAACTGCATCCGCGTAAAGGCGATTCTTTTCTTCAAATGAAGTCTCGGTAAACACATCATCGGCCTCCATGATGCTATATCGCTTGTCCACGGCAGCCCCTTCAAAAATCTTCATTACTTTACGCCTGAACCTGGGTTCCTGCGCTCCCAGCCAGCGTTCTACATATGGTAATATCTCCGGGGTTTCCCGGCAATATGGCGGAAGCGACTTGCTTACCGCAACAATTCTAGTATCAGTCATAGGATTGGCGTGCTTTGGCCTGAATTACCCAGAGATAGCGGAATAACCAACGCCACCGGATACTGTGTCGCCATTCGCTGAGCGCTTCTGCAAAACGTATTAATTCACGTTTGCGGAACCCGCTCCGTATAGAGATCAAACCGTCTTCTTTTGCAATTTCTGTTTTTATAAAAATAAGACTAAACAGCTGAAAAAGGTAGTAAGCTATTCTATTTCTTTGGAGATCCTGTATCACGATGGCTTTGCGGGCGCAACGACTAAAGATGCCAAGCAGTACTTCAATATCACGGTCCGCAAAATGGTGTAGGGTGAGCGTACAAAGAAGAATATCATATTGATTATCTCCTGGGTCTAATTGCAACAAGTCCTCCTTTTTATACGTAATCTCGGGGTAATCTACAGATTTGCGCCTCGCGATGGCAAGTGCTGCCTCGCTGTTATCTACGCCTGTAAAAGTTGCTTCTATCCCGCTCTTCCTGCAATAAGCAGCCAGGCGTCGAAGAAGGTCACCGTCACCACAACCCATATCGGCAATACAAGCCGGACTTCCCTGGTTCTGATCCAGTAATCTCCTCGTGGCTTTCAGTGTTATATATTGCCCCGCCAGGAGTTGGTTGGTACGGTTAAGATCGTTAAAAACTTCGTCCAGGTCTGCTTCCTTCAACCCCGGATCGTCCATAGCTTCTTCTTCCTCAGAGCGTTTTTTAAATGCTATCATATCGGTATACCTTTTCCATGGGTTGCCCGGATGACCGCCCTTAACAAACTGGGAGACCGGGCAATGGTCGCTTGTGAAAGTGACGCCAGCGAATCATTTAACAGTACAGTTTGCAATGCTGACCCAATCATCAGTCTTTTCCTGAAGTTGGCCTGCCATAGCCTGCGGTATTCTCGACGAACTGACAGTAGGTCGTCAGAGGAAGTTGACAGGTACTGGTGGACCAGCCTGGCAGCAATAGAGGCTGAGTGTATGGCCATTGCCATGCCGTTCCCACACAGGGGATGTATCACTCCTGCCGTATCCCCAATCATCAGTAAGCCGTTGTCAACAGGGTTTTTAGTTCCAAAAGAGATCTGCGCTATGGACATTGGCTTGTCAAATACCATTTTGGAATGCCGCAGAAAATGACGAAGCTCCCTGTTTTCAGAGATCACCTCTTCCTTGAATTCTGTCATATTCCTATAGCGTTTAAAGGAGTCATAACGCACTAGGTAACAAAAATTAACAGTACCCAGCTCGGTCTTGGAAAGACCACCGTACCCTCCTTTAAACGTGTGTAATCCAACCAGGCGATCTGGCCATCCCTGGCAATGGTAATGGGCCTTTACTGCCAACCAGGGTGATTTCCTGGAGATAAACTGACGGCCTAATGATTTATCGAGAGATTCTCTTTTTCCGTATGCGCCAAGAACGACCCGGGACTCGTATACTTTTCCTTTTGTCCTTACCTGGAAACAGCCGGGGAGGGCTTTAATATCGGTCACAGCGTCAATGAGCACTTGGACTCCGGCATCGCATGCCTTTTGATACAAAAGTGCATCAAGGCCATAACGACTGATCCCTACCCCACCTAAGGGCAACCTGGTTTCCACGGGCCGCCTCCCTGGCACAGACCAGGATAAAGTATCTATGGTAATAGCTCCTGGAAGTTCAACGCCGATGGTATGGAGGTATGGCCATACTTCGCCGGATAAATATTCTCCGCAGACTTTGTGGCGGGGATAGGCATGCTTTTCTATAATCAGCACTTCCCGCCCTCTTACAGCAAGGTCTATCGCAGCAGTTAAGCCTGCAAGGCCTCCTCCAACAATGATCACTTCATGGCGTTTCATGGAAGGAAGATACTATTTTGGCTGTGTGATGTGAGTTCTGGACATAAAAAAAATCGACCTGTTCAGGAATCCTATTGCCACAACGTCCCCACATCGGCAAGTGGATCAGACCGTCTATAATTTTTTGAATGAAGTATAGTGACGGTTTCCTGTACAGGTCGACTTTCGTCTATTTGAAGAAGTTATTCCTGGGTTTCTCTCCTGGCTTCCTCTTTTAATTCTTCGCTGGCAACTATTCCCAGTTCAACTCTCCTGTTCTTAGATCGTCCTTCAGGGGTACTATTGTCAAACCTTGGCTGCTCTTCACCGTACCATTTTGTGGTAAAACGGCTGGCATCAATACCCTGGGCGATCAGGTAATCACTAACCGACTTTGCCCTTTGTTTAGACAAGGTCATATTGTACTCGTCGCTACCACTACTGTCTGTATGTCCTTCAATCAGGATATTAGATTTGGGATATTCCTTGAATATTCCGGCCAGGCGATCCAGTGTAACAGCCGCCGGTCCTTTAATTGTGCTTTTATTCAACTCAAAGTAAACACCGCTGTTCTCGTCAAAAGTCACATTGATCCCTTCTCCGACCCTGGTGACTTCTGCACCGGGTACCTGGTTTTCAATTTCCTCTGCCTGGCGGTCCATGCGATCTCCGATGTAACCCCCTGCAACTCCACCGACTACTCCGCCGATGATAGCACCTAACACGGTGTTTCCTTTACCGACATTGTTTCCAACAACTCCACCTATAACGGCTCCTCCGGCGCTACCGATGACAGCACCTTTCTGCTTGTTGTTGGCATTCTTAACGGCATTACATCCAAATACCAATCCCATCACCAGCAACATACTGATGAACTTGGTGTATTTTATATCTCTTAACATATTATGATTTTTTATTGAATTCGTAAACTACGGTCACAGCTTCCCCATTGACATTAACGTCTGATTTTAGGGTCATCTGTGCATCCGTTAGCTGGGCGATCTTTAATCGATACCCGGTGCCCCCGGAAATATCTTTTCGCTTCTCATCTATAAACTTAAATTGTAATTCGCTCGAATAGGTTTCGGGTCTCTCAATTACGGACCAACGTATAAAACGGTCACCGCCACTACATAGGCTGCCTTGTTCTATCGTATACCTCCCGGTACTGTTATTGTCTCTAAAATACCAATCGCTCCCTTCAAAACACACGGCATTAGCGTCTCCGAATAACTCAGACTTAAAACTTCCCTGGTTATTCTCATATGATATATTCTCGAGGGTCCATGACCCGCTTATCAAGTTTCGCTGCTCACGTACGGATTTTGAAATAGAGCAAGAAATAATGATCAGTAGTAATAAACCACTGAACCAGTAAAATGATTGTTTCATAATTATCTTTCTCTTTTGATGATTCAACATCTATTAACGTAAAGTTTGGTGTTCCGGTTCTGTCGAATCAAATTAAACTCGGTTCACCGAAATAGTACTGCAAGATGTTAATTAAAGAAGGATTTGAATGATGGAAACAAAAGTATTATTGACGCATTCATCAATACTCGATAAGTGACATCAATTCCTGTTCAAAACGCTGCTTGGGCAAAAAACCTGCTTCCAGTGCTGCGGCAAAGGGAATAGGGGTCTCCAAGCTACCAACCCTCTTAACGGGTGCATCCAGGGATTCAAAGCAGTGCTCCATGACCAAAGCGGAGATATCACTTGCGACTCCTCCGAAAAGGGTGTCCTCCTGCAGTATGATCAACTTCCCGGTTTTCCTTACTGATCTATAAATACACTCGGTATCCAGAGGCTGCAAGCTTCGAAGATCAATCAGGTCTGCAGAAATCTCCGGGTGGGCTTCAAGGGTACTAAGTGCCCAATGTACAGCAGCTCCATACGCTACAATACTTATCTGTTCACCTTCTTTCAACAAAGCAGCTTGGCCAAAGGGCAGGGTATAATAATCTGTCGGGACGTTCTGGTATATACTTCGGTACAGGGCCTTATGTTCAAAAAAGAGGACGGGGTTAGGATCGTTAATGGCCGTTGCCAGCAATCCTTTGGCATCGTAAGGAAAAGCAGGGTATACTACTTTTAGCCCGGGCGTTTTGGTAAACCAGGCTTCATTGGTCTGGGAATGGAACGGACCCGCGCCCACTCCTGCACCACAAGGCATCCGGATAACGACATCCGCAGCCTGGTTCCATCGATAATGCACTTTAGCCAGGTAATTAACAACAGGATTAAAACCACTACTGACAAAATCGGCAAATTGCATCTCTACCATGGCTTTCATACCATTGATAGAAAGGCCCATGGCCGCAGATATCACTGCGGATTCACAGATGGGGGTATTACGGACTCTCTCTGTGCCAAAAGTATCGGCAAAACCTTCTGTCACCTTAAAAACCCCGCCGTATCCTGCAATATCCTGCCCCATGAGCACCAGATTAGGGTGGCGCTCCATAGATTGCCTTAAACCCTGGGAAACCGCATCGATTAACCTGATATTCTTATAGGTAGTGCCTGCCGGTGTATCCTCGTATTCAAATGTTTTATAGACACACCCCAGTTCATGTCCTTCATCAAACTCGACCTCCGGTTCTTCGCCCGCTTCCTGCAATCCTTCTTCAATTTCTGATTGAATCCCGATTCGGATCGCTTTGATTTCTTCATCATCCAGTATCCCTTTTTCCAGGAGAAAAGTCTCATAATTCTCCAGTGGATCCCGTGCCGCCCATGTCTCCATTAATTCTGCTGGGACATATTTTGTACCACTTGCTTCCTCGTGACCCCGCATCCGGAATGTCTTGAATTCGACCATTACCGGCCTCGGGTGTTTACGCATGCTTTCACAGATCGCAGAAACTTTTGTGTAGACTTCCAGGATGTTGTTTCCCTCTATGACATAAGATTCCATACCATACCCCTTGCCTTTATCTGCAATATGTTCGCAGCGGAATTGCTCTTCCGTGGGCGTAGATAAGCCATAACCATTGTTTTCTATACAGAATAACACCGGGAGATCCCATACCGATGCGATATTCAGTGCTTCGTGGAAATCACCCTCGCTGGTACCTCCCTCTCCCGTAAATACAGCAGTTACCCGTTTTCTATCATTTAAAAGATCGGCAAGGGCAATTCCATCTGCCACCCCGAGTTGCGGACCCAGATGGGAAATCATTCCCACGATCTTGTATTCCTGTGTGCCAAAATGAAAGCTGCGGTCACGACCCTGGGTAAAACCGGCTGCCTTACCCTGCCATTGGGAAAAAAGTCTTTTCAAAGGAACTTTCCGACTTGTAAATACTCCGAGGTTCCTGTGAAGGGGTAAAATGTATTCCTCTGGTTTCAGGGCATGAGTTACCCCGATAGATATGGCCTCCTGCCCTATTCCGCTGAACCATTTAGAAACCTTACCCTGCCTTAGAAGGATTAGCATTTTTTCTTCGATCATCCGCGGAAATAGCATCGATCTGTAGAGGTCTTTTTGTAAGGATTCGGGAATGCCGTCATTCTGGTAGTGCATAAGCGGATGGAGTGTTTGGAAGTTTATAAGGTAAATGTAATAAAATAGGGAACATTTCCACAGCGCCTCCGATGTCCCTCATATGGTTAATTTTATTAACTTTGACTTCCAATTTTGAAATATGAATATGAACGCAATTCCAAGTGTAGATCTAAGAGATTTCATTTCAGGAGATAAAGAACGGAAGGAGAAATTCATCCGGGAGATAGGTAGTGCTTTTGAAAATATAGGATTTGTCGCGCTAAGCGGGCACTTTTTATCAGACCAGCTGGTAGAAGACCTATATGAAGAAATCAAGAAGTTTTTTAACCTGCCACAAGAGGTGAAAGATTCCTACGAGATTCCCGGTATAGGGGGTCAACGAGGATACACTTCTTTTGGAAAGGAACATGCAAAAGGCAAAAAAGAAGGTGACCTTAAAGAGTTTTGGCATTTTGGCCAATACGTGGAGAACGATCCAAAACTCGAAGAAGAGTACCCGGATAACGTAGAAGTAAAAGAGTTGCCAGATTTTAACGAAGTAGGTAAGGAAACCTATAAAATGCTGGAAAAAACTGCTCGTTATGTATTAAGAGCCCTTGCCCTTCACCTGGGCTTGGAAGAGACTTATTTTGATGAATACATCACCAACGGGAACTCTATTCTCAGACCAATTCACTATCCTCCTATTACTGAAGAGCCTAAAAACGCGGTACGGGCTGCCGCCCACGGGGATATCAACCTGATCACCTTACTGATGGGGGCACACGGACGCGGATTACAGGTTAAGAACCACGAGGGAGAATGGGTAGATGCTATTGCGAAACCCGACCAGCTCATGATCAATGTAGGTGATATGCTTTCTCGCTTATCGAATAACAAGTTGAAATCGACCATTCACCAGGTCGTCAACCCTCCTAAAGAGGAATGGGGTAAGTCTCGTTACAGCATCCCATTCTTTATGCACCCTGTCAGCGAAATGCCGTTGAATTGCCTGGAAAACTGTATCGATGAGGACAATCCTAAGCAATTTGAGGACATCACTGCAGGAGAATTTCTGCACGAGAGACTGATCGATCTCGGTCTGATCAAAAAATAACTTAAACTTTAATTAATGCCTGTTAATTTATTGATAATCAATGAATAGCAGGCGTTATTTTCACTAACTTTAATGGACCTAAAAGATCAATTACAGAATTTGTTCCCGGATCATGTTCCTAAAGAGGACGCTGTAGAGGAGGACAGGAGTGGCGGTATATGGATGCAGGAAGATCCTATCCTCTGTAAGTACGAAAAACGAAAGGGAAAACCTGTAACCATTCTGGACGGTTATACCGGGGCGGATGAAGATTTTAAGAAACTTTGTAAAGAGCTCAAAACGAGGTTGAGCGTCGGTGGAAGTTATAAAAACGAGCAGATCATCCTGCAGGGCGACTATCGCGACCAGATCATGGAAATATTGCAGGAAAAAGGCTTTAAAACCAAGCGTGTAGGCGGCTGAATTCTGTTAATTAGTTTTTCTTTTTTTCTTTATTGATGTACCTTAGGGGTTAGAACACAAACCAAATTAGACAATGAGCTCCCAACTGCATATTACTAACGGGGACAGTTTCACCCAGCGATTACAGGAACTGGATTTAAAGGGCGATATTATTACCTGGAGGGAGATGCTATGCGAAGGTAAAACAGAAACAAACGTCGGTAGCGAGGCCTTCTGGAAGACAAGGTTCGAATTTCTTCATAAGAATTATAATGTAAGTAAATCCTGGTTTGTTGAGAAAACGCTGAAAGAATACAGGTCTCTATGCAACCATAAACAGCAAGACCAGATCATACTCTGGTTTGAGCATGACCTCTATTGTCAAATTAATATGCTCGCCGTACTGAGCTGGTTAAAGACTCATCGCCGGCATGCCGAGATTTCCATGGTTCGCACCGGTAAAGACCCGGAAACATCACAGCTGACCAGCTTAAACAAGTTAAGCAACGAACAATTATTAAGTTTGTTCAATAGCCGCAAGGTACTGAGCCAGGACGATATTGAATATGCAGATTATGTCTGGCAACTCTATTGCAGCGACAATCCTATCAGGCTCGAAAATATCACTGATTCTGATCATTTTAGCTTTGAATATCTCTCCGATGCTCTGAAAGCTCACCTGAAGAGGTTTCCAACCATTAAGAATGGGCTGAACGATATTGAGAATAGGATTCTGGAAGTTTCCCTACTGGAGAAACCCAAGTCTAAAAAGGCACTGCTGACTAACCTTCTTGAAACCCAAACGCTCTACGGATTTGGGGATACCCAATATGAACGGGTTATCACCAGTCTGAAGCCACTGTTTAAGGGCTTTAACCCTGTTAAGATCACCGATAAAGGAAAAGAAATCCTGGAGGGTAAGGCCAATTATTATTCACAACTGAGAGATAATGAATCCTACCTTGGTGGAGCACTTAAATATAATTTTCTATACAATACGGATTCTCGCAGGATCCTAAAACTCTAATATGCCTTTACTTCCCTCAGAATTAATCCTCAACGAGGATCAGAGTATCTATCATTTAAATTTACATCCGGAAGATATCGCAGACACCATCATTACTGTCGGTGATCCAGACCGTGTCGCTATGGTCACTTCCTATTTTGACTCTGTCGAAGTCAAAAAAGGAAAACGCGAATTTGTCACCCAAACCGGGCATTATAAGGGTAAACGGCTCACCGTTATCTCTACAGGGATCGGAACAGATAATATCGATATCGTCCTGAACGAACTAGACGCCCTGGTCAATATCGATTTTAAAACGCGAAAAGTAAAGGAAGATTTACGGCAGCTGAAACTTATACGTGTCGGAACCTCCGGTGCTCTGCAACCCGAGATCGAAGTAGATACCTTCCTGATGAGCGAATACGCCATAGGATTTGATAATTTGCTTCACTTCTACGATAGTTCTCACCTGCAACACCACGAAGTTCAACAGGCTTTCCTTGAATATACCCAGTGGTCTACGGCTAAATCTACTCCATACGTGATCAAGGCCGATGACGAACTGCTGCAACTATTTGCTTCTGAGCAGGTGTTGATGGGGGTTACGGCAACAAAAGTAGGATTCTACGGGCCCCAGGGCAGGAAGCTGAGATTAGAGCTACAGGATCCTGATCTCAATCACAAACTGTCCTCCTTTCGGTATAAGGACCGAATGATTACCAACCTGGAAATGGAGACCTCGGGAATCTACGGGCTTTCAAGGCTGCTGGGTCACCAAGCTGTTTCCATGAACTGTATTCTGGCCAACCGCTACAATGGAACATTTTCTGAAGACCCTGAGAAAGCCGTTAAAAAACTGATCGAATACGTGTTGGAACATTTGACTGTAGCGTCATTTGTTTAACCAATATAGCAAATTGGCTGCTGAACTTATCCGTATTTTTACCCTCAAAACAGCGTAGTGGAAAAATCGTATAAGCACAGGGATGTCAATTGGCTGTCCTTTAATGAGCGGGTTCTTCAGGAAGCAGAAAACCCGGATACTCCCTTATTGGAGCGACTAAAATTTCTTTCGATTTTTTCTTCTAACCTGGATGAATATTTCAGGGTAAGGATCTCACAGCTCCGCCAGTTAAAAAAGGTAGACAAGAAATTACGTAAGAAACTGATGACCAGGTCTAATAAGACCCTGAAACAGATTCTTAAAGAGGTTCATATCCAACAATGCAGGTTCGGTAAAATCCTTAACCAAATCTATGCAGGATTAAAGCAACATGATATCTATTTTGAAACTCCCGAAAGTTGTACTGAAGAGCAGCTTAAGTATATGGACAATCTCTTCACTGAGGAAGTAATAGATGATTGTAATGTGCTCCATAATTTTGATTCCGAAGATCTGGAGAACGGGAAAATATACCTTTTGGTCGCCTTTGAAGACGGATCCTTTTCACTGGTCTTTCTACCCTCAGACAAACATGGTCGTTTTATTCAACTTCCCGGAAAGTACAAACATTTTATCTTCCTGGATGACGTGGTTCGCCCGCATCTGCAACAACTCTTTAAGGACCGGAAGATCATCAATGCATATTCTATAAAATTATCACGGGACGCAGAACTTTACCTGGAAGACGAAACCTCGGATACTGCCCTGGTAGAACGGATTTACAGTTCCTTAGACCAGAGGACTTCCGGGCAGCCTACTCGGCTGTTATACGACGATAGCATGCCCAAGGAACTCTGTACGGCACTCATGAAGAAGTTGGGCATCAGTAAAATAGACATGTTCCCCGGAGGTAAATATCACAATTTCTCCGATTTTATGGATTTTAGCCTTTCACTGGACGAACCCGATTTGAAATATTCCGAAATGCCTCCCCTTCCCCACCCTGAATTAGCCGGTATCTCGGATTACTTCACTGCCTTAAAACGCAAAGATTATCTAACCCATTATCCCTATCAGGATTTCGCGGTACTTGAAAATTTTATTCGGCAGGCGTCAGAAGATGAACAGGTGGTCAGTATAAAAATATCACTTTACCGCATTGCAAAAGAATCGACCCTTACCGATGCCCTGTTAAGTGCATTGAAGAAGGGGAAAGAAGTCATCGTGTTCGTGGAAGCCAAGGCCCGTTTTGACGAAGAGAATAATATTCACTGGGGAAAGACATTTGAAGAAAGCGGCGCCAAGGTAATATTCAGCGTACCCAATATCAAGGTCCATGCAAAAATTGCCATGATAGAGCGTGAAGAAGAGGGCGGTATAATGCGCTATGGATATATAGGTACAGGGAATTTTAATGCTAAAACATCTAAGATTTATTGTGATCACGGGCTTTTCACTGCAGACAGGCGAATAACGGACGACCTCGCCCAGGTGTTCCTTGTACTCGAGAAAAAGCTGATCATCCCCAAGCTGAAATATTTAATGGCCTCTCCATACAATACCCGAAGCACTTTTAGGGAGTTGATAGAGAACGAGATCAGGAACAAAAGAGCGGGTAAAAAAGCACTGGTCATCGCCAAGATGAACAGTCTGGAAGACAAGGGAATGATCGACGAGCTCTATAAAGCACATGCCAAAGGTGTGGATATACGACTTTTGGTCCGGGGGTTTTGTTGCCTGGTACCGCCGGTAATGGAAGAAGGAAGCTCCCAGGGCGAGTTGAAGATCACCAGTATTATAGACCGTTACCTGGAGCACGGCAGGATCTATTATTTTTATAATGATGGTGAGCCGAAAATGTACATGGGGTCGGCAGACTGGATGACACGTAACCTCGACAAACGAATAGAGGTGCTTACACCCATTCTTGATCCTGATATTTTTAAAGAATTAAAACAGGTACTGGATATACAATTAGCAGATAACGTTAAAGCGCGAATCATAGATGTTGAAGATTCTAATGCTTTCGTGGCCAAATCTCCAGCTGAAAAAGATATCCGGTCCCAATACAAGATCTACGAATTTCTCAAATCTAAACTTGAAGTAAAACAAGATCTATGAAAAAAGTTAATGTTATAGGAGTCCCCGAACATTTTAACCTTCCCTGGCACCTGGCCATTGAGGAGGGGGCTTTTGAAGACCGGGGTATAGACCTTGAATGGACCGATATTCCGCAAGGTACGGGTAGGATGTGCGATATGCTGGAAGCAGGAGAAGCAGACGTGGCTATTGTATTGACCGAAGGCATCGTTAAAAAGATCACGGAAGGCCTGGAGGCTAAAATTGTTAGGGAATATATATCCACTCCCCTGCAATGGGGTATACACGTGGCTGCCCAGAGTCATTACCAGAAGGTAGAGGAACTACAGCATGCCAGGGCAGCGATAAGCAGGTTTGGCAGTGGAAGCCACCTGATGGCTTTTGTAAATGCCAGGCAACAGGGCTGGGACACCAAATCCCTGAAATTCAAAGAAATTCAGCACCTCGAGGGTGCTATTGAAGCATTGAGTAAAAAGGAAGCAGACTACTTTATGTGGGAACATTTTACGACCAAACCTCTTGTAGATGAGGGGATTTTCAGGAGACTGGGTGACTGCCCTACACCCTGGCCTTGTTTCGTCATTGCGGCCAACCACCGTTTCCTGGAAAAAGAACCCGGTACACTGGAACACATCCTGGAAATTATGGATAATTATACCAGCGAGTTCAGGAATATTCCTAGCATAGACCGTACACTTTCTAACAGATACGGGCAACAACTGGAAGATATACGGATCTGGTTATCCTCCACCCGTTGGAGCCAGAAACAGATCAGCGAGGAAGTTATTGAAAATGTGAGCAATACACTTCTTTACTTAAAGCTTATTGACGAAAAGGCAGCGGTATCAGACTTGCTTTGGAAAAAGTCGTAATTACCATTCAATAGCAGGTTTCCCCTGCTTTAGTAATAATTGGTTGGTTTTACTGAAATGCTTGTTCCCGAACCAATAACCACGATTGGCACTGAGTGGTGAAGGATGGCCTGAAGTGAGAATATAATGCTTTTCAGAATCGATCAGCTTTACCTTCTTCCTGGCGTATCCCCCCCATAACAGGAAAATTAAGCCCGTTTTATCCTCGTTGAGTACGCGGATAATGGCGTCGGTGAATTTCTCCCATCCCTTGCCCTGGTGGCTCCCGGCTTGCTTTTCCCTTACCGTAAGGGTTGCGTTAAGCAGCAAAACACCTTGCCGTGCCCAATGACTTAAATCACCATTTGCTGGTACTTCCCGGCCCAGGTCCTGGGCTAACTCCTTGTAAATATTGACTAATGATGGAGGGAGAGAATCCTTAGCCCCCACAGAAAAACAAAGTCCGTCAGCCTGCCCATAACCGTGGTAAGGGTCCTGGCCCAGGATCACGACTTTTACTTCTTCGTACGGTAGCTGATCAAAGGCCCGGAATATTTGCTCCCCAGGGGGAAAACATGTATTGTCTCTGTATTCGCCCTGTACAAACCGCATAAGCGATTCAAAGTAGGGTTTTTTACATTCCTCTGATAAAGCATCAGACCATCTGCCCGGTAGGTGTAATTTCATCGTTAATTTGGGTATTTTTGTACCTCTAAAATTATTGCAATATACTTTGAAGCACAAGATCCGCAAAAAAACCCTGGAAGACCTTGAATTTCCAACAGTCTTAAAACAAATCTCCTCCCGCTGCGCAACAACTCCCGGGAAGGATGCAGCACTTGCACTGGTTCCCTATGGGGAGAGAGAAGCAATATTGACCTCGCTGGGACAAACATCAGAATACCTATCATCTTTTACGACGGATAACCGAATCCCGGCTCATGGTTTTGACGAGATCAATGCAGAGTTGCGCCTGCTTGCCATAGAAAATACAACCTTGGAGATACAGGGATTTCGCAGGATTGCCTCGCTATGTGCTGTGGTTGCAGACCAGAAGAAGTTCTTTAAGAAATTTAAAGAATACTATCCGCTGCTCCATGGACTATCCCTATCGGTTGAAGAGGATACCGAAGTAGCGGCCATGATCGAAGGGGTTATAGACCGTTTTGGTGAAGTACGTGATGATGCATCTGAAGCATTAGGCAGGATACGACGACAGATGCAAACCGTGAAAAGCCAGATCAACCAGAGCTTTGTCTCCGCCCTGCAATCCGGACAGGCTTCAGATTACCTGGATGAGATTCGCGAATCGGTGGTGGAGAATCGCAGGGTCCTTGCCGTGCGGTCCATGCACAGGAAAAAAGTAAAAGGAAGGGTGATGGGAACATCTAAGACCGGCAGTATTGTTTATATAGAGCCCGATAACGTATTACGGTACAGCCAGGAATTAGAGCACCTGGAAATGGATGAAAAAGAGGAAGTTCACCGCATCCTGAACCAGCTTACCTACCGTATCAGGCCCTGGCGTCCGGTATTAAAATCGTACCAGGCCTACCTGACTCATATGGACCTTACAGCGGCCAAAGCCAAGTATGCGGATGAAATGGGTGGACTGATGCCGGAGATCAATACTGAAAAACAATGGTATCTCAGGGATGCCTACCACCCCTTGCTATTCTTGTCGAACAAGAAGAAAAAGGAAAAGACCTGGCCACAGACCATCTCCCTACATCCGGAGAACAGGATCATTGCTATCTCGGGACCTAATGCCGGGGGAAAGAGTATTACTTTGAAAACTATAGGATTGCTACAACTAATGCTGCAAAGCGGGATGCTGATCCCTGTTCACGAGCGTAGTACCGTATGTCTCTTTTCTAAAATTCTGACCGATATCGGGGACAACCAGAGCATTGAAAATCACCTGAGCACTTATAGCTACCGCTTAAAGAACATGAACCGTTTCTTGCGCTTATGCGATAATGAGACCCTCTTCCTTATCGACGAATTCGGGACAGGAAGTGACCCGGAACTGGGAGGGGCGCTGGCCGAAGCCTGTCTCGAGGTCTTCTACGAACGTGGATCATACGGAGTAATTACAACGCATTACGCCAACCTTAAGCTACTGGCGGATGAATTACCGCACATGACAAATGCCAACATGCTGTTTGACAGCAGCACCCTGGAGCCAACCTACCAGCTTATGCTGGGCCAGGCGGGAAGTTCTTTTACTTTTGAAGTGGCCCAGAAAAACGGGATACCCTACAGCCTGATCAACAAGGCAAAGAAGAAGATAGAGCGCGGTAAACTACGGTTTGATGCCACCATAGCCAAGATGCAGAAAGAACGCAGTAAAATGGCTGAAACAGGCTCCAGGCTTCAAGTTGAGGAGAGTAAGGCACGCGAAGAAGCCCGTAAACTGGAAGAATTGAAGGACAGAGTAAAGACTAAGCTGGAAAGCTACCAGGAACTCTATGACCATAACCAGCGGATGATCCACCTAGGCAATAAGGTACACACTGCCGCGGAACGCTATTTTGTAGATAAGAAGAAAAGACCATTGGTATCAGAACTGTTGAGGATCGTAGAAACAGAGAACAGTAAAAAGAAGAAGACATCCGCTAAAGAAGCAAAAGCTAAGAAGGTAAAACAGGAGCAGGTTGCTAAAGAAGCGGAGGTTCAGGTAGAAAACATCCGGAAAAAGAAAGAAAAAGCTAAAAAGAAAGCCGATGTAAAGCAAAAACAAGCCCCGAAACCCGTACTTGCGGTCGGGGACCGTGTCCGGCTAACTGATGGTAAGGCCGTTGGCACCATAGACACTATCGAAAAGAAAGAAGCGGTAGTCAATTACGGGCAGTTTACCACCAGGGTAAATATGTCCAAATTGGAATTGGTAATGAAAAAGAAATAGCAAGGGCTGCAGATTCAAAATTTTTCACATAGTGAACATAGTGTATATCTGTGATCGTTAATGTATTTTTACACCATGGAATCCCTTAACCGGAATAAGAAGATCATCCTATTTGACGGGGTCTGCAACCTCTGCAACGGAGCTGTGCAATTCGTGATTCGCCGGGATAAGTCCCACCAGTTTGTCTTTGCATCACTGCAGAGCAATGTGGGGCAGCAGCTGGTCTTGGAAAGAAGAATTAATACAGAAGAGCTAGACTCCATCATCCTTATTGAGCCCTCTGTGGCTTACTACGCCAAATCCGATGCCGCTCTTAAGATAGGACAGGCCTTTGGCGGTGGCTGGAAGCTGCTGGCTATTTTTGAATGGATCCCAAGACCCCTTCGCGATGCTGTATACGACCTCGTGGCCAGGAACAGGTACCGTTGGTTCGGAAGAAAAGAAGCCTGTATGATACCCACTCCCGATCTCCAGGCTCGCTTCTTGGACAGCTGAAATCTTATTTCAGGTTATTTAGGATAAAATCGAGTTTGGTATTACTATTCAGGTTCTCTTGAAAAGCCAGGTTCTCGTAGGCATTTTCAGTGGCCAGGCCTTTTGCTTGTAAATAAGCGATCTCGTCCTCGAAATCTATGGAAACCTTTCCACTTAGCAATATATTGTTAGACTCCTGCCTGCTGTATCTTTTGTAGATCTTACGCAGCCCGCTGAGATAGAGCCGGTCTTTGGTAAAACCTCCTCCCCTATGTGCTCTCAAGGTGATGTTGAAGGCATCATCTCTATTCAGTTTATACTGGGAATGGATCAGGTCAAAAGTGTCCTGAAAACTATAACCTTTAATTAAGCTATCGGATGCCAACACCCTGTATGCTAACTCTTTAAGCCTTTTCAAGGTTAAGGCTCCACTCATGTATTCACTGAAGACTGCCAGGCCTTCCTGGGTTTCAACATTCTTCGGAAAACCATTTGAAAATATTTTTAAGGGCTGGTTCTGCGCGTTAAAAGTGGTGACCAGGTGTACCCCTATTTCATGGTTAGCCAGGGTCTGTAACTGGTTCTTGCTGAACTTGGCATTCCGCTTTAACAACAAAGATTGGGTTGCATTGCTTACCATGGCA
Organism: Zeaxanthinibacter sp. PT1; assembly: GCF_028464225.1. GTDB lineage: Bacteria > Bacteroidota > Bacteroidia > Flavobacteriales > Flavobacteriaceae > Zeaxanthinibacter. Next base: position 178,167 of record NZ_JAQPCN010000002.1, on the reverse strand, counting down.
TCCGCCGCGATATTTGTTGAGAACCGGATATTTAGCGGAAAAGAATAGCGACTGGAAAATTCCTCGAAATAACCCCTGGCATCCTCAGGACTAAATACTTTTTCCAGGTCCGGAGAAGGGGGATCATTTTCAAAATGCAAGATGAATTTTGCATTCTGCACATCCTTCTCTGTAGGTGTTCCGTACACCCTGAGTGAATTGTAGTAGAACTTGCGACCACTCCCTATGGTCTCTATGCACTGTACCATATTGGCATAGAAATACACAATGTCCCTGTACATGCGGTAGATTTCCTCATCTTCTATCCTTTCCAGTCTTAAGGAGAACAGTAAACGATGTAGTTTCAGGGGATCAAATTTAAGCTTGGGATATCGGAACACTGGAGTTTCCGTATACTTGGAGGCAAAAAAGCGATTCTTTTCCTTCTCTATATTCTGTGGGTTCACATAATTGAGCAATTCGATCCGTTTTACCAAGCGGTCCAACTGTGTATCGATCTCCATCAAACCGGAATGAGACTTCTGCAATTCCTGTTCACTGATCATAATATCGTTTCTTCAAATATTCTGTGCTGCAAAGGTATAAATTCCTTCAGCTGCCCCGTTACGGCTTTAACCACCTCAGGATAGATCTCCCCGTTTAACTCGTCACAATAGATCTTAGCGATCTCTGTGGCTAAAACCAGCGTATGGTCAAAATTGTTGGTTATAAACTTCAGGAAATACCCGTTCCCCTGGAAGGTATCATTGATCTTGGAGGTAGACCTGAGTGCTCCCGGCAGCTCCATCTGACCCAGGAGTTTACACCAGGATTCGGCTATTGGACCAAATCGTTTGTTATCAATATTTGCCGTACCCAGGTTCCAGGTGGGCACTTCTCGCTGCCAGCGTTTCCAATTGTAACTGTGCATGTCAAATACCAATGCCTTGCCGTAGCGTTCTTCCATTTTGGCTACCAGTGCACGGGTCACCTCGTAGAAGGCTTTATGCTTCCCCTGGCTGATCTTAATTTCGTCTTCAGGGAGTGGATTTTTCCAGAGCAATTTACCCCAGGCATCCTTATAGATCGCGAGTTCTGGCGGACGATTAAGATCGTACTCGAACCTACTGTCACAGCCTGCGATCACCATGGGATGATCGGCAATCATTTGCAGTGTACAGGGGTCCTCTTCGTACCAACGCTCGTATTCTGAATGCAGGCAGTATGACAATAAGGATTGTCGGAATTGATGCCCGTCGTGAACAGCCCCGCAGAGGTACGGGGCGTAATGCTCTATTTTTACCTGGAAAGAGTTATCCTCTGCCATGGCATGGAAGGGAATTTCTCTCTCGATGTTTTCGATGATTTGTGATACAGGGAGCTTAAGCATTCTGCACCTCGTTTCTCAGGCGCGACCTTCGGTCAAATGCTTCCAGTTTATCCAGCACTTTGCTTTCGATAAAATCAATCACCTTGGTCTGTATCCTGGCTTTATATACTTTGTTAATGTAGGTGATCCCACCGGGAGACATCACGTTAACCTCTACCAGTTTCCCGCCAATCACGTCAATACCGACAAAATAAAGTCCATCTTTAACCAACTTGGGACCAATTTGTTTGCAAAGCGCCTTTTCCTCTTTGGTCAGGTTATGCTTGGCTACACTTCCGCCGGCCGATATGTTGGAACGGTGATCTTCAGAACCCGGGATACGTTTCATAGAACCTATCACCTCCCCGTTCAGCAAGAGTATACGTACGTCACCTTCTTCCGCGCCCTCTATATATTCCTGCAGGATAACATAGTTAGAAGTGCCGTCAGAGTTGGTAATGTAAAAATCGAGCAGGGAGTTGATGTTAGACATGGCCGACCTTTCGATCAGGATCACCCCCGAACCTCCAAACCCGTTTAGGGGTTTCAGGATCATCCGTTCTGCCTCTGACTGTTTTATCTGTTCAACCAGGTAGGCCTTGTTCTTGGACACATGGGTGACCGGGATAATATTACTGTGGCTGTCCCCGAAAGCCGCAGTATATAACTTGTTATTAGCCTCCCGGAGCCCTTGGAGCGAATTCACGATGAAGACATCATCCTTTACAGAGTCCAGGAAATTCAGCATTAGCGGATCCAAAGGCGGGTTTGCCCGCATAAAAATAACATCAAAACCTGCCAGGGGAAGCATCTCTTCACGCAGCTCTACCTTCCTGTAGAAGGTCTTCATATTAGACGGCACCTTTTCCATCTTCCCGATCACCTTGCAAAAAGCACTGGTAACACTATTACGGATGGTTAGGTTTGCCGGCGTACAATACGCCACCCCGTGGTTCCTTTTCACACATTCATGGATCAGCGCAAGGCTGGAATCCTTTTCAGGTTCTATCTCCTCCCAAGGATACATCAGGAAGCATATATTCATAATATTCTGTTTTTTTATTTTACTTCGTCCAGGTGATCATCCCAGTTTTTGACTCTTGGATGCAGGGTCCTGCCAAGGGACTTAGCCACCATCATCGATACGGTAGCATCTCCTGTTACATTAACGACGGTCCTGCACATATCCAATGGCCTGTCTACTGCAAAAATAAGCGCAAGACCAATGGCCAGTTTATCGGCCGGGAAACCAATTGCTTCCAGTACGATGACCAGCATTACCATTCCCGCTCCGGGAACTGCAGCCGAACCAATCGAGGCCAGCAGAGCCGTCAGCACGATGGTCAATTGACTTCCAAAAGTGAGGTCAAAACCGAGCGCCTGAGAAATAAACACGGCGGCAACGCCCTGGTAAAGGCTGGTTCCATCCATATTTATTGTTGCCCCTACAGGAAGTACAAAACTGGAAATATCCTTGTCTACCCCCAGGTGTTCTTCCACACGTTCCATAGTCACCGGTAAGGTAGCCGCACTGGAACTGGTAGAGAATGCCAACAACTGGGCCGGGGTTATTTTACTCAGGAAGGTCAATGGATTATACCTGGTAAAAGTGGCCACAACCACGCTGTAAAATACAACCATCAGGAAAAGCCCGAGTAATACGACACCAGCGTATTTGAGCAGTGCCAACAGCAGGTCCGGATCTCCCGAGGTGACCACAACATTGGCCAATAGGGCAAATACCGCAACTGGCGCGGTTAGCATGATCAGGTCTACCATCTTAAGCACCACATCGTTCAGGGAATCAAAGAAATTTTTGAGAGGTTTGGCTGCTTTCTCACCGATGAGCAACATGGAGATCCCCACGAATATGGTAAAGAAGATCACCTGCAGCATCAGGCTGTTATTGCTAAGGGCATTAAATGCGTTATCCGGAACCATATCTTCCAAAAATTGAAGAGGTCCGCTTTCCTTCTGCTTAGAAGCTTCCTCCAGTTTGGAAGTTACCTGTTCGTCCCCTGCATAGGTCTCGGTCAGCTGGGCAATGGTGTCCTGGGAGATGCCCTCACCGGGTACTAAAACATTTACCAATAGCAGTCCTATAGTAATTGCGACCACAGTGGTAGAAATGTAGATCATGATGGTCCTGACGCCGATATTCCGGAACTGGGAAATGTCTTTCAGGTCAGAGATCCCTTTAATGAGGGATGCGAGAATCAACGGAATCGCGATCAGTTTTAGGAGTTTTACGAATATGGTTCCCAGTGGATTGATCCAATCCTGTACAAACGATGCACCCCAATCAGGATAGGTCATGGCAAATCCGAAGAGGACCCCGGCAACCATCCCGATAAGGATCTGCCAGTGCAATTCCAATTTCTTCATAAAGTAAAATTTGATTTTGCCGGGTAAGATACCATTTTGCAGGCAAACGCCCTAAACTGAGTTGCTATAATTTAGCGCTCTCATTACGAAGCTTTAAATCGGCCAGCACCAGGGCTGCCATAGCTTCTACAATGGGTACTGCCCTTGGAACAACACAAGGATCGTGCCTTCCCTTCCCTTGTACGGTTACGGCATTACCTTCCTTATCAATGGTATCGTAAGCCTGGATCAGGGTCGCAACAGGTTTGAAAGCGACTTTAAAATAAATATCCTCCCCGTTACTGATTCCGCCCTGTATACCTCCGCTATAGTTGGTGCGGGTAGTCCCGTCTGTACTGAAAGCGTCGTTGTGCTCACTTCCCTTCATCCGGACGCCAGCAAACCCACTGCCATATTCAAATCCTTTGACGGCGTTAATAGACAGCATCGCCTTTCCCAATTCTGCATGGAGTTTATCAAATACGGGTTCTCCAAGTCCCTTGGGTACATTCCGGATCACGCAACTGACTACTCCTCCTATCGTATCCCCTTCTTTTCTCACATCCCGAATATGAGCCTCCATCTGCTCGGCCATTTGCTGATCCGGGCAGCGTACCGGGTTTAACTCGGTTTTTGAAAGATCAAGTTCTTGGTAAGGCGTCTCCATGGTAAGAGATCCTACCTGCGAAACATAAGCCTGTATTTGGATCGGGGCGAGTAATTGCTTCGCAATAGCACCGGCTACTACCCTGCTGGCAGTCTCCCGGGCAGAGCTACGCCCGCCGCCGCGGTAATCCCTGAAACCATATTTATCGTCATAAGTTTTGTCGGCATGGGAAGGCCGGTAAGAATCTTTAATATGGGAATAATCCTTAGACTTCTGGTTCGTATTGTGAATGGCAAACCCTATCGGGGTACCCGTGGTTTTACCTTCAAAAATCCCGGAAAAAAATTCAACGGTATCCGGCTCTTTCCGCTGGGTCACAATGGCCGATTGACCGGGTTTCCTGCGTTCCAGTTCTTTCTGTATGGCTTCCAGCTCCAGACTCAGTCCAGCCGGGCAGCCTTCCAGTATACCCCCTATCGCCGGGCCATGAGATTCTCCAAAGGTCATTAGTCTGAAAAGGGTTCCAAAAGTATTGCCGGCCATAGCGAATTGATCATTTGAAGGAATACCCGTAGCATTCCTGTTGGTTTAAGCTATCAAAGATAAAGGTTCGTCTTAACCAATGCAACGCCAACTACTTAATATTCACTTAACAGCAGGCATATCCCTGTTAATCTAATATTAACCTTTGCCTTAAACAAAAATGACACAGTGGATTATGTGCTAAACGGAATGTAATATAATTTTATCCCATACAAATTTAACCATCGTGAGAAAGCGAACAATAGAAGTGGTAGTAGTGTCTGACCTCTACCTGGGCAGCGAAGCGTGCAAGGCTCATGAACTTCTGACATACCTGAGCAGCATTAAACCAAAGACCCTGATTCTCAACGGCGGACTAGTCGCAGATGCCGGCAGTGGTTTGTATCAACTCCCGAAGATACAGCTTAAAGTGATCAAAAAGATTATCGCTATGGCTTCACAAGGAACATCAGTTTATGTTCTGGCCGATGAAAAAGACCACTACCTAAAAAAACTTACCGGAATTGCCATCGGCACCATAGAAATTAGGAAAGAACTTATCCTGGAACTGGATCATAAAAAAACCTGGTTTTTACATGGGCAGCATTTTGATCTTGATCAGAAATCCGCAGTATTTTTAAAACCATTCGGGCGTTACAGTTACGCCTTGTTAACCCAGTGGAATAGCCTGTTTAGCCCCCTGAGAGCATTATTTAGAAAGACAAAGAATGATACAACTCAACCGGTAATCGACTCATTACGCCTCAAGCAGTTTCGCAATTACGCGATCAGCTGTGCCGGTAACAGGGGGTATGAGGCAATCGCCTGCGGTTACACCGGGCATGCGGATAAGCACTTAAAGGAAGGTAAATATGGGAATGTGCTTTACCTGAACTCCGGGGACTGGCTGGGTGAAATGACCGCCCTCGAATACGCTTTCAAACGCTGGAAGATATATAAGTACAATGCAGATAAATGCAGTGCCTTTTATACCGATGAAGAGCTTAAGGCCCTGGCCCTGCATGACGTCAGGGCCCTCGCGGACTTACCCAATAAACGCAAACAAGGCAGGGATTCCAAAAAGTTTTTACACAAGCGCGTCTCTTAGGATACTTACAGGGTGTTGAGCCTCCCTGCCGGTCCCATCCATGATCTGGTGCCTGCAGCTGGTACCGTTAGCCGCAATCAGCACTTCCGGAGCAGCCTTGCGAACCGCGGGAAATAACCTGAGCTCCCCTATGGCCATACTTACGTCATAATGCTCTTTTTCATACCCGAATGAACCTGCCATACCGCAACAACCCGAGTTAATTATAGTCACTTTAAAATTCTCAGGCAGGTTCAGCAGATCAAAGCTCACCTTTTGGTCAGACAATGCTTTTTGATGGCAATGTGTGTGCAGCTTAACAGTTTTTGCCTCTTTAGTGAATAGTTGTTTATCCAGGTGGCCCAACTTAATTTCCGCGGCAAGAAATTCTTCAACCAGGAAGGCTCTGCCGGCGATCTTGTCCACCCTTTCCTGCTCCAGTCCAAATCTTTTGTATTCGTCCCGGAAGGTCAGTATGGCTGATGGCTCCAGTCCTAAAAGCACCCAATCTTCATCCAGTTTACCGGCTAGGGTTTCCACATTCTTGCCGGCAAGTTTTTTGGCCTGTCCCAGGAATCCCTTAGAAAGATAAGTACGTCCACTTTCTCCGTAAAAAAGTTCCACTTCATATCCCAAAGACCGTAGCAAAACTATGGCGTCCTCTCCCAGGCCGGTATCCAGGTACCTGGTGAATTCATCAATATACAGGATAACTTTTTTATTTTTTGTAATTTCTTTATTATCAAGGTGTTTTAATTGTTTATGGAAATTAAAACTTGAAACTTTAGGAAGGCTTCTGTCGGCGGCTACTCCTGTCACTTTCTTTAATAATCCACTGAGTCCCTTACTGCTGTAGAGGGCGTTGGTCAATCCCGGCCATAAACTTCCCAGCCTGTTCAGGCTTGTATTGTGAGCGAAAAGCCGACTCCGTAAACTAAAGCCATTAGCCTTCTGGTATTGGTATAGGAATTCGGACTTAAGACTCGCCATATCTACATTACTCGGACACTCACTTCCGCAAGCTTTACAGCTAAGGCAAAGATCCATAGCATCTTTCAGGGCAGTACTGTCAAAACTGTTGGCACTGCCATTGCCGGTAAGCACCTCCCTTAAAACATTGGCACGACCCCGGGTGGTATCTTTTTCATTCCGGGTGGCGTGATAACTTGGACACATAGCCCCGGCTGAATGATGCGTTTTCCTGCAATCCCCGCTACCGTTACATTTTTCAGCAGCCTTTAATATGCCCTCACTGTCTGAAAAATCCATAAATGTGCTTATAGAGGGTTCTTCCCGCTCCACTACATACCTCAGGGATTCATCCATGGGGTAGGCATCCACGATCTTACCGGGATTAAATATACCCCTGGGGTCAAAATACGATTTCACCCTGCGAAGCAGTTCGTAGTTCTTTGCACCGATCATCAGGGGAATAAACTCTGCGCGTACAATTCCGTCACCGTGCTCACCACTGAATGATCCCTTGTATTTTTTGGTCAGCTCAGCCACATCGGTAGTAATCTTCCGGAACAGCACCACATCTTCCTTCTTCTTAAGGTTGAGGATGGGTCTTAAATGAAGCTCCCCGGCACCTGCATGAGCGTAATAAACCGCCTTCTGGTTATACGAATCCATAATGTCCGTAAATTCTGAAATAAACCCGGATAGGTCTTCGAGGGCGACAGCAGTATCTTCTATGCAGGCCACAGCCTTCCTATCCCCTACCATATTCCCGAGTAGCCCTAAGCCGGCTTTCCTCAGCTCTATTGCTTTGTTAATGTCCGGACCGGACAGTACGGGCTGGGCATAACTGTTTCCTGAGGCCGTAATGGATTGTAATAAGGATGCGACTCTTTCCTCCAGCAGGGCCTCGCTTTCTGCGCGCACCTCTAACATCAGTAATGCAGCAGGGTCTCCCTGTACAAAAAAGCGGTTGGCCAACTGGGCGCGATTATTTTTCGTGCAGTCCAGGATCACCTTATCCATCATTTCACAAAGGTAAAGGGTGTGCTGCATCAAGGGGGCAACATCAGCCAGGCAGGCTTTTAAGGTCTCGTAATGAGTCACCACCATGGCAGTATAGGCAGGAGGCAATTCATCCAACGCCAGGGTGATCTCCGTGCTAAATGCCAGTGTACCCTCACTACCGCTTAGAAGTGAACAGAGGTTAATACTAGGAGAATCACCACCAAAAAGTTCACTCTCCAGCAAGGCGTCCACGGCGTAGCCGGTATTTCGCCTGTGGATACTTTTCTTGGGAAATTCTGAATGAATTTCATTCTGTATTACTTTGTTAGACAGCTCCTTATATATATTATTATAAACCTCTCCTTCAAATGTGTCTTCTTCGGCTTTTTCCAGGAATTCCGCAGAACTCATCTTGCTGAAGGTGGCGATAGAACCATCCTGCAGAATAGCTTTTAAAGACAGCACTTTATCCCTGGTAACACCATACTGGATAGATGTGGTACCACTGCTGTTATTTCCTACCATCCCCCCGATCATACAGCGGTTAGAGGTAGAGGTATTAGGTCCGAAGAATAATCCGTGTTCAGCGAGGTATGCATTTAACTCATCCCGGATTACCCCGGGTTGCACCGTCACCTGTTTCTTATCCACATCAAGATGCAGGATCCTGGTAAAATACTTTGAAACGTCAACAACTATACCCTCCCCTACGCACTGCCCGGCAAGGGAAGTTCCGGCGGTACGGGGTATGATTCCCACTTCGTGTTCCGTAGCAAAACGCAACAATTTTTTAATATCGTCGTTAGAGCGTGGAAAAGCCACCGCTAATGGTGTTTTTCGATATACCGAGGCATCTGTAGCATAGAGTTTCCTGCCAAGGTCACTATAGTCTAGGTTCCCTTCCAGGGAGTCACCTAAGGCTTTGAGCAAATTATTATTCAATTTAAACTAAATTTGGTTACTAAATTAAGTCTTTATTAACGATACACCATTAGCAAGTAGCTAATTTTGGTCTAACTAAAAAAATGATTCACCATGAGAATATTGAAACCATTAACACTATTATTTTTATTTGCGACTTGCGCCATCAGCGCACAGTCTTTATCCGAACACGCTCTTGGTCTGCGACTGGGGGATAGCGACGGTTTCGGAGCTGAGATCTCTTACCAGAACGCACTGAGTTCGGATACCCGGCTGGAGCTTGACCTGGGTTGGAGAGACAGCAGGAATTACGATGCTTTTAAACTGGCCGCTGTACACCAGTGGGTGCGCCCTCTTGATGGCAACTTCAACTGGTTTTACGGCCTAGGAGGCGGACTGGGTAATGTTGATTTCGCCAACACCGAGTTTGATGATGGTCTTTTCCTTTTCGGGGCCGGGAACATTGGTGTGGAATACGATTTTGATATTCCCCTGATGCTTTCATTAGATTTCAGGCCGGAGATCGGTATTGTCGGGTATGATGATTTCAGTGATAACTTTGATTTTGACATCGCACTGGGAATTCGTTACCAGTTCTGATCCAATTTTAAATAAAAATCCCTTAAAGTCCTTAACATAAGCTCTTGTTAAGGACTTTTTTTATTCGAGGGCAGTTAGCTATATTTGGCCATCTTAAAATAAAGAAATGAAGAAATACACCCTAGTTTTGTTAAGTGTCCTTGGCCTTGTTGCCTGTAATAGTGAACCCGATGGCTTCACCATCAATGGTGAACTCAAAGGTGAAATAGAGGACGGAACAATGGTCTTCCTTAAAAAGACCAACGAACAGAACCAGCCCGTAGATGTAGATACTGCCCAAGTGAAAGACGGGAACTTTTCATTTAAAGGAAAAGCAGGAGAACCGGAAATACATTACGTATTTATCGATAATATCAGGGGTAATATTCCCGTGATCATAGAAGAAGGAGAAATTGAAGTGGAAGCCCAAAAGGACAGTCTTCCATTTGCCGAAGTTGAAGGGACCTTACAAAACGACCTGTTTGGCGACTTCCTAGATGCTTCACGGGAGCTATCGCGCAAGGCGATGTCCATGAACGAGGACATGAGGGCTGCTACTGCTAAAAAGGATACCGTAGTGATGAATTCGCTGCGCGAGGAATATTTTGAACTTCAGGAAGAAGCTAAAAATTTTGAAATATCTTTTGCAGAAGAAAACCCCAACTCCCTGATCTCTGCTTTAATCATCGAGAAAGGATTAACTACCGGATCGCTGGCTGATAACAAGGCCAAGACGATGTACGATGCTTTGACCGAAGAGATCAAGAATACCCGGGTAGGAATGCGTATCAAGGAAAAACTGGAGAAAAGTGCTAACACCTCCATCGGTGCAAAGGCTCCTAACTTTTCAGCCCCTACTCCTGAAGGTGGAGAATTAGCCCTGGCCGATGCCATGGGAAAAGTAACCATAATCGACTTCTGGGCAGCATGGTGTAAGCCGTGTCGCGCAGAAAACCCTAATGTAGTTAAGATCTATAACAAGTATAAGGACCAGGGATTAAATATTCTCGGAGTTTCCCTGGACCGGAAGGCCGAAGACTGGAAAAAAGCCATCGAAGACGACGGGCTGGCCTGGGATCACGTATCTAACGTGAATTATTTTGACGAAATAGCACAGTTATATAGTGTCAATGCTATCCCGGCTACTTTCATCCTGGATGAAAACGGCGTTATTGTTGCAAAGAACCTGCGAGGGGAAGCACTTGAACAAAAAATTGCAGAGCTTTTGCAATAAGTAAAACCATATTTAAAATAAAAAAAGCCCGTTGATCAACGGGCTTTTTTATTTAGGGTATAGAATGTATTATTAGAATTTACCCCTTACATCTTCAAAATTACCTTTCACCGTGGCATTTTCATGTATAACCACATCCCCGAAAACATTAGCGACGGATGAATCACCGAGAAATTCCAGTGTTGCTCCTTCCTCTACTTTCAAATTTCCGTACAAGATCATGTCACCTTCTATCTTAAAGGTTGCACCTTTTTTAACCGTTATATCTTTACGTCCATTATTACGACCTACGATCAGTACGCCATTTAATTCCATAAGGGCATCGGCTTCAATACTCACAGCATTACGGATAGACCACGAGCCACAGAGAAGTAAAGCTCCTTTATTGACAATATGGTTTAATCTTTTTGCACCACTGTAGGCCACAGATTCCCCGACATTTACAGAAAATTTATCACTCCCTGTATATTCTGGAAGATCAGAACATCGGTCTACCAACGTTTCCGCAGGACGGTTCATTTTAATAATCTGCAGGCCTTCTGATCCGGAAGCAGCAAATATATAATCGCCTTTAGAAGCCACATAGTTGATAGAGCCTCTCAGCTCTACCACTCCCACGACCTTAGAACTGCCATTCTCAATTTCTGTAAGACTAAGGCCGGCGCCGCCGTTGGCCATCATCAGCAGCCCGTCATTGGTCGCCACGGCATTGGTTACCTGGTCTCCCGGGCTAACCCCTTCCGGGTCTACCATAATTGGGATATAATCCAGCAGAGCTCCGTCAGACAGCGAATAGACCCCGGTTCCTTTGGCAGCTTCGGAAACCATGATCCTGTCGTCGTGAAACTTCAAGGTCTTTTTGGTGGATGGACCAAAATCTGTATTGATGTTTATCTCACGGACTGTCTTATATTTTTTATCCAAAACCTTTACACCTTGGGAAGCATCCAATAAAGCGATCTCTTCGCCCCTGATCGAGAGGGACCTGAGATCGGCATACATAAATTCATCTTGCAGTGTCAGGTCATTCTGACTGTAAACCGTCAGCGAGCCGTCTTTTCCACTGGTCACCAAAACTTCGTCATTGTGGATAAATACATCATTGGCTGTAAATCCTTGCTGGAAACCGTATATGATCCCACTGAGATTAGAAAAATCTCCGGCGTTTACCGGGATCTTTGCTATAAAGGAATTGCTGGGAGCGGCATCGGAGATCATGGCATCTACACCGCCTACGGCATATACATGACCATTGTGATATTGAAGGGCATTGATATCCGCATTCCTGTAGACCACCCTGGAGGTAACCCTGGGGTCATGGGGATTGGAGATATTGATGATCTCAATGGCACCGGAAAAGGTTTCATTCACCACATTATAAGACACATAGGCAAAGTCACCTTCTACATCCACGTGAGAGGCTGTAAGCAGGCTATTTGGGGGACTCACTTGGGCCACCAGGCTCAATGGGTAATTACCCGCTGTGTCTGCAGCACCTTTGCCGTTAGCGCCGGGAGCATCATCTTCATAGATGTCTAGCACTCCGGCTACTGAGAATGAAACACTGGGTTGCAATACGGTTGCGTCATTTTCGGTGACGACGGTATCCGTAAGGTTGTCTTGGTAGATTGTCGTCTGATCAGAACAAGAGGTAGCCAATAGTGAAACAGCGACCACAACCAGGGGGATCTTCTTAAGCATAAATAGGTGTTTTTGTTAATGTAGGGCTTTACACTAACGAACGAATATCCTATTTCTTGTCCTTTTTCGATATTCGGTAAGAAAAACACCTTGAATTACAGTAATTAGCCAAAATTTCATGTGAACAGCCTTAATAGGGCGCTATAGCTTTCCCATTTTCTGAAGGATAAAGAGCAGGGCAATCGGAATCGCGAGCAACAGGACCATCCAGGTATCGGTAACCAAAAGATCCGGCTTAAAAAGCAGGGTGGTGATGTAGCCCCCGACTGCTCCGCCAAAATGAGCTGTATGACCTATGTTCCCTACTCTTTTCTTCATACCATAAATGGAATATAGCAAGTATCCAACTCCCAGGATATAAGCAGGTATCCCGACTGTGGGAAGAAAGATAAAATACAAGGGGTCATTGGGTTGTAGGAGGATGGCAGCATACAATACACCGGTTACTGCACCACTGGCCCCTACCGCGCTGTAATAATATTCGTTCCTATGAAAATATAAAGCCAGGAGACTACCGGCCAATAAGCTCACAAAGTAGAGCAACAAAAACTTTACAGAGCCAAACCAGGCAATAACCACATCGGCAAAGAAGAAGAGCGTGAACATATTCAGGAAAAGATGCGCGATGTCTACATGGAGAAAACCCGAAGTGATCATTCGCTCCTTTTGACCCGCCTGGATCTGGCCAATTCCGAATTTATAACGCTCAAAAAAACTAAGATCATTAAACCCTTTTATTGATATTAAGGCGTTCGCTGCGATCACAGCCAGGGTTACCAGGGCAATATTCATAGGCAGTACTTAATTTAGGGCCAAATATAAGTATATTTGCCCACAGTAAAATACTGCATGCAACTACTCATCTACATCCTCTCCTACCCCTTTTTGTGGTTACTTTCCATACTTCCGGCCCGTATATTTTACGGGGTATCAGACGTCATCTACATACTCATATTCCATGTTGTGGGATATCGGAAAAAAGTCGTCCTGGACAACCTGAAACTATGTTTCCCGGAGAAAGTAGAAGAAGAACTCTTCAGAATCCGGAAAGAGTTCTACAAACATATGTGCGATATGTTCCTGGAAATGACCAGGACCATGAACTTCAGCCAGGCCCAATTGGAGAAGCACTATCGAATAATAAACCTGGATACCTTACTGGAATCTGAAAAACATAAGAGCACCCTGGTGCTTACTGCACATTACGGGAACTGGGAATGGAGTGTAATCCTGAACAGGCTGATAAAATCTAAGGGATATGCGGTGTACCAGAAGATCAATAACCGGTATTTTGATCAATTGGTTCGCAATATACGCTCCAAATGGGGAGCAGAGCCCATTCACCAGAAAGAGACCGTAAGAACTATAGTAAAAAATGAAAAAGAGGGCATAAGGTCACTGTATGGGATCGTGGCCGACCAATCTCCTCAAAAACACCGGGCAAAGTACTGGAATAATTTTATGGGACATTATGTTCCTATCTTCACCGGGCCGGAAGACCTTGCTCGCAAATTGGACCTGGCCGTATATTTTGCCCGCGTCACAAAAATTAAAAGGGGCTATTACACTTTTGAATTGGTCCCTATTACCTTGAATGGCGGGAATACCCAAGAACACGAGATCACTGATACATTTATGGCACTGACCGAGGATCGAATCCGCACAGCTCCAGCCTATTACTTATGGACGCACCGCCGATGGAAACATCGCAAAAAAGCAGGGGCCTGATTCTTAATAGTCGCTACTTTCCATCAAAAAGAAACCCCGGTTTCCCGGGGTTTACAAATTATAGCGCGAGGACTAGGAGGTGATCCCGGCCGTCGCCCTGATCTCTTCCATAATCCTGTCGCCCAGAGCATCTGCCTCTTGCTGGCTTTTGGCTTCTGTATAGATTCGGATGATGGGTTCTGTATTGGATTTACGCAGGTGTACCCAGCTTTCTGAAAAATCGATCTTGACCCCATCTATGGTAGAGATGTCTTCATTGCTGTATTTATCTGCCATCTCCTGGAGAAGCATGTCTACATTCAGCTCCGGGGTAAGTTCTATTTTCTTTTTGCTCATAAAATAGGCTGGGTAGGAAGCTTTTAATTCCGCAACTGTTCCTCCCCTTTCTGAAAGCAACATTAAGAATAAGGCTGTACCTACCAGGGCATCCCTTCCGTAGTGGCTTGCAGGGTAAATAATTCCACCATTACCTTCACCGCCAATAACGGCATTCACTTCTTTCATTTGCGACACCACATTCACCTCTCCTACTGCTGCAGCGTGGTACTTTCCGCCATGCTTCTCTGTAATATCCCTCAATGCCCTGGAAGACGACAGGTTAGACACTGTATCTCCTTTCTTCTTTCCTAATACGTAATCTGCGCAGGCAACAAGGGTGTATTCTTCCCCGAACATTTCTCCATCATTGCTGATAAAGGCCAGTCGGTCCACATCGGGGTCCACAACGATCCCAAAATCTGCCTTCTCAGCCACGACCATCTTACAGATATCTCCTAGATGTTCTTTAAGGGGTTCCGGGTTATGGGGAAATTGACCGGTAGGATCACAATATAATTTTACGACTTCCACCCCTAAGGCTTCAAGCAGCATGGGGATGGCAATACCCCCGGATGAATTAACTCCGTCTACTACTACTTTAAATTTTTTCTCCCTGATAACATCCGCATCGACCAATTCCAGGTCCAGGACTTCATCGATATGAATATCCATATAAGCGTCATTGTTCAAGACAGATCCCAGGGAATCTACGGTAGCAAAACTGAAATCTTCACGTTCCGCGATATCCAGGATGGTAGCACCTTGTGCAGCATCCAAGAATTCGCCTTTCCCGTTAAGTAATTTTAAAGCGTTCCATTGCTTGGGGTTATGGCTGGCAGTAAGGATAATTCCCCCATCAGCTTTCTCAAGGGGAACGGCGATCTCTACTGTAGGCGTAGTAGAGAGACCTAGATCTATCACATCAATACCTAAACCAACCAAGGTAGATACCACCAAGTTCTGTATCATTTCCCCGGATATCCTTGCATCACGACCAATGACCACTTTTAATGCCATCCGGCCTGTATGCATTTGCAGCCATCGTCCGTAAGCCGCGGCAAATTTTACAGTATCTATAGGTGTGAGGTTATCATTCGGGCGACCTCCAATGGTGCCCCTTATCCCTGAAATGGATTTGATCAGTGTCATATGTTCTTCTTACTTTTTGGCAAATATACATCTCTTATGAGGATGCTGTGTTGTGAATTTGTAAATTCGAGATCCTAAGCTGTTACCTATGAATTTCCTTGCGCATATCTACCTTTCCTTTGAAGATGACGAGATCACCATTGGGAATTTTATAGCAGACAGTATCAAGGGTAATAAGTTTAAGCATTACCCCGACCGCATTCAAAAAGGAATATTATTGCACCGCGCCATCGATACTTTTACTGACGCACATCCCATTACCAAACAGAGTAGCAAACGTTTGCATAAGAATTACAGTCACTACAGCAGGGTGATCGTCGACATATTTTACGATCATTTCCTCGCCAAGAACTGGCAGCGCTATTCCAGCATGCCCCTACCCTTGTATACAGATCGGTTTTATGATCTGCTCGAGACGAATTTTGAGATATTACCAGAAGGGGTACAACGGATGATGCCCTACCTGGTCACGGACAATTGGTTATTGAGCTACGCCTCTATTGACGGGATCTCCCGGGTGTTAAATGGAATGAACCGCAGAACACAGAATCGCAGTAAAATGAATTTTGCCGTAGAAGACCTGCAAGAACATTACACCGTTTTTGAAATTGAATTCACCTTATTTTTTGAAGAAGTTATATCTTTTGCCAAAGATAAATACCTGAGACTATGCGACGACTCATTTACCTGATCCCTCTTTTACTTATAATTTCATGTGCCCGGAAAGAAGCAGAACCCACCGGGTTTGTTGCGGAAAAGGCGATGGTAGTATCGGCCAGGGAAGAAGCATCCCGAATAGGGGTGGAAATCCTGAAGAAAGGCGGTAACGCATTTGATGCCATGGTGGCTACAGAGATGGCATTGGCTGTGGCTTACCCCTTTGCCGGTAATTTAGGAGGTGGCGGTTTTATGGTCTACAGGAAAGCTGACGGAGATGTCGGTGCGCTGGATTACCGGGAAATGGCCCCCCTTTCTGCTGATAAGGATATGTACCTGGATTCGCTCGGGAACGTTATCCCGGGAAGAAGCAGGATAGGAGCTACCGCTGTCGGGGTACCGGGGACCGTAGCAGGGGTATTCGAGGTTCATAAAAAATTTGGTTCCCTCCCTATAGAGGAGATCTTTGCCCCTGTGATAGCCCTGGCAAAAAACGGGGTTGTCGTCACAGAAAAACAAGCAGAACGATTAGATAAATACCGTGATGAGATCTTGGAAGTCAGCGGGGACAGCACCTTCTTCTACACTCAGTGTAAGGCCGGTGATAGCCTAAAATACCCTGCCCTGGCAGAAACACTCACACAAATTTCATTGCATGGGAGGGATGCTTTTTATAAGGGCGATATAGCACAAACCCTTGCCAAATTCATACAGCAAAGAGGCGGTTATGTGACCACCGAAGACCTGGCCGCATACGAGGCCAAATGGCGACAGCCCGTTATTTTCAATTACGAGGACCTGCGAATTATTTCCATGAGCCCCCCCAGCAGTGGTGGGGTGACCATGAACCAGATCTTCAGAATGATCGCGCCTTATAACTTGTCGAAATTCGGACATAACAGTGCAGAATCCATACAGTTGCTGACCGAAGCCTTCAGAAGGGCTTATGCAGACCGGAATTACTACCTGGGAGATCCGGACTTTGTGGATATTCCATTAGATTACCTGTTGAGCGAGAGCTACCTGCAGGAAAGGATGTCCGATTTCAGTTTTAAGCAGGCCACACCTTCAGAGGAGATCAGGGAAGGACAGGTGCAGATGGCCGAAAGTATGGAAACAACTCACTATTCTATAGTGGATTCGGAGGGTAATGCTGTTTCCGTAACCACCACCCTGAACGGAGCCTACGGTTCTAAACTCTATTCTGATGAACTGGGCTTCTTCCTCAACAATGAAATGGACGATTTTAGTGCTAAGGCAGGTGTTCCCAATATGTTTGGTCTTATCGGTGCCGAAGCCAATAGTATAGCACCGGGTAAGCGAATGCTGAGCAGTATGACCCCGACCATAGTGGAAAAAGATGGAAAGCTATGGATGGTAGTGGGTACCCCCGGTGGTTCTACCATCATAACCGCAGTAGCACAGACCATTCTCAACGTACAGGAGTTTAACCTGAGCATGCAGGAGGCAGTAAATGCCCCGAGGTTTCATCACCAGTGGCTGCCGGACGAGATCGTCTTTGAGCCCGAAGCTTTTTCCGAGGAGCTTATTAAAACACTGGAATCTAAAGGGTACCATATTAACCAAGGACGTACACCGGTCATCGGGAAGGTAGATGCCATTAAGATCTTAGAGGATGGTCGACTGGAAGGCGGAGCCGATCCAAGGGGTGACGATACCGCTGTTGGTTATTGATAGATTAATTCCCTATTTGCAGATCAGGATTTACCCAGCTGGCGTTTAAGGTCGTCCATGGATTCCTGCAGTTGCTTTAATAATCCTTTTTCGGTGGTTGCATCCAGACCAAATGTGATCTTACTGCTCACCTGCCAGAGCTCCTGGATATGCTGGGGGTCTACCTCGTATGGCGGGTAGGTCTCGTTAAGGGAAATGAGCATTACCCTCCTGCTGTTAGGCGGCCTTTCTATCTTTTTAACCAGTACCGCATCCTGTAATACCACCACATACATCTTGTTAGCACTTACATCTTCTAAACTCTCTACAGCCTTGGCAAGAACCCACTCTCCCGGTCTAAGATTGGGCAGCATACTGTCTCCTTCTACCTGGAATCCCCGGTAAGTGGCATTCCTGAACTCGGGTAAGGGAAGGTCAAACGCTGGCAGTTGCTGGTACCAACTCGTATCCTGAATATTCTGAGGATATCCGGCTGCTGCCTTGGCATTGACCAGGACCATATTATCGCGGTCAGCAGAATCGACGGTCACCACCTTTGGAATGACATTCACATTAGCGGTTTCCAGGTATTGCTGATCGCTTTCCCCATATAACCACAGCGGATTAATCTTGAAGGTTTTCAGGAGTTCGGCAACCACCTTACCGGATAGTTTGGTCCTTCCCCTTTCAATATCCGCAGTAGTGCTGGATATGCCTAATAACTGGGCGAACTCTGCCTGGGTATACCCTAATGCCCTGCGAACTTCGGTGAATCTTTTAATCGTTAACTCCTGGTCCATAATACATATCCTTTTATCAATAAGCCCCTGTCTATCCTGATGCTGCGCCTATCACATCAGAGTTCCCGGCCCTCTTCAAAAGTACAAAATTTGGAGTATTTCCAAAATTTTATTTGGATTATTTCCAATATTAGGAATATTTCCATAATTTTGGAATAATTACAAATAATGCGTGATGATACTACAGCAGAAATTGGCCGATTGGGCACGGAAGGGAATGGAGGACCAGGGGCAACAACCCGGGCAGGTGAGAGTGAGAAGACGGGGAAGGGTAAAAAGCACCTCTTCTTTAGAAGCATCAGCGACCAGCGGAATGCAACTGAACCTATTTGAATAGTTCAAATCAAAACTTAACCTGGGAATGGATTATAACAGAATTCGTGAAAAATTAAGTATACTGGCCGATGCCGCTAAATACGATGTCTCTTGTGCCAGCAGCGGCAGTAACCGGAAAAATACATCCAAAGGTCTGGGCGATAGCACAGGAATGGGAATCTGCCATAGTTATACAGAAGATGGGCGATGTGTTTCCTTGCTGAAAATATTGCTTACCAATCACTGTATTTTTGATTGTGCCTACTGTGTCACCCGCAAGAGCAATGATATTCCAAGAGCCGCTTTTAAGATACAGGAGGTGGTAGACCTGACTATTAATTTTTACCGCCGTAATTATATTGAGGGGCTCTTTCTGAGCTCCGGTATCTTTAAGAGTGCAGACCATACTATGGAGCGACTGATCGCAGTGGCGAAGAAGCTGCGGTTAGAGGAAAACTTTAATGGGTATATCCACCTGAAATCCATTCCGGGCGCGAGTGATGAACTCATGTACGAGGCTGGCCTGTACGCGGACCGCTTATCGGTCAATATTGAGATCCCCACCATTTCCGGTTTAAAATTACTGGCTCCCGATAAGCGTCACGAAGACTTTACCCAGCCCATGAATAAGGTGAAAAACGAGATCATCCGATACCGGGACGAGTTAAAGGTGAACCGCCATACTCCTAAATACGCTCCGGCCGGGCAGAGTACCCAGATGATCGTTGGTGCCACGGGCGAGTCTGACCGGGACATCATGTACAGTGCCACCCATTACTATCGAAACTACGGTATGAAACGCGTCTACTATTCCGGCTACATCCCCGTGGCTTCGGACACCCGCTTACCTGCATTGGGTTCCCAGGTTCCTGTGTTACGGGAGAATCGCTTATACCAGGCAGACTGGCTGCTACGGTTTTATGGTTTTTCAGTAAAAGAACTGTTGGATGAGCAAAAGCCTTTCCTCGATACCGATATAGACCCCAAGCTCAGCTGGGCCCTTCGAAATTTACAATTGTTCCCCGTAGATATAAATACCGCTGACAAACAACTGCTGGCGAGGGTACCCGGGATCGGGATCAAAAGTGTACACACTATTTTAAAAGCTAGAAGACACCGCGCCCTTACCTGGGATCACCTCTCCCGCTTTCAGTTGGCCCTGAACCGGGCCAAATATTTTATCACCTGTGCCTCCCCTGATGTATACCACAGGGACCGGGAAGCAGGTAACCTTAAAGCGCTGATCTTACAGCAGTCTCATGGCAAATACAGACACCTTCACTCTAATCAACTCAGTTTATTCAATTGATCATGGAACAAGCTACAATTTTACTTTACGACGGAAGTTTTAACGGTTTTCTGACCGCAGTGTTTAAAACTTACAGTGATAAGATCATCACTGCGGATATCCAAAGAGCGGACCATGGCCAACATGGGTTGTTCTCGGATGCCGTCTATATCGTGACTGATACGGCCCTGGCTCAAAGGGTGTGGAACGGGATAAGAAAAAAAAACGGGCAGGCCATTAAAGAGATCTATTTTGCTTTTCTCAGTGAGCAGGAAGGTATAGAGCGGCTGTTGTTATCCTATATACAGAGAATCTTTTCAGAAGTACGTGCAGTTCGCACAGATCTCGGGAACGAAATGGTGCTGCGCATCGAACAATTGGCTCGTAAGGTGGGGCGTGAAAAGCATCGGATGGAAGCTTTTGTTCGATTTCAGCTTACCGCAGATGGAATCTATTTTGCCAATATTGAACCTGACTTCAATGTACTGCCCTTAATCTCACGCCATTTCCGTTCCCGTTATGCAGACCAGGAGTGGATCATATACGACCTGAAACGCAATTATGGCCTCCATTATGATGGAAACCGACTAAGCTTAGTCAATATGGACCTGCCTAAGTCTTATACCAATAGCCTGAAGCTGGGAGATGAATTCCACGAAGATGAAAGTGCTTACCAGCAGCTCTGGGGCACTTATTTTCAGAAGACCAATATTCGATCAAGAATCAACAAAAAACTTCACGAACAACACGTTCCGCGTCGCTATTGGAAATACCTGAGTGAGAAGAACCCGGCGAATGCTCTACCGGGTGCCTGAGCGTTTTAAATCTTAACCTGATATTAACAGCCGGCAAGATGAATGCTGCTTCCGTTTTACGGCTGATTATTGTATTTTAGCGGTTTGGCTGATTGTTAATGATAAGATACGAAGAGAACATAGAAGTAAAGGGGGCAAGGGTACACAATCTAAAGAATATTGATGTCACCATCCCCAGGGAACAATTGGTTGTAATTACAGGGCTCAGCGGCAGTGGCAAGTCGTCACTGGCCTTTGATACCATCTATGCAGAAGGACAACGAAGGTATATTGAAACCTTTTCGGCCTACGCAAGGCAATTCCTGGGGGGATTAGAAAGGCCTGATGTAGACAAGATTGATGGTCTCTCGCCTGTAATTGCCATAGAACAGAAAACTACCTCTAAATCACCCCGGTCTACCGTGGGGACCATCACCGAAGTTTACGATTTTTTAAGGCTGCTGTTCGCAAGGGCTGCAGATGCTTATAGCTACAATACCGGGGAAAAGATGGTCAGTTATAACGATGAGCAGATCGGGCAGTTGATCACATCTTCATACGACGGTAAAAAGATCAATATCCTGGCTCCCGTCATACGTTCCCGGAAAGGTCATTACAGGGAACTATTTGAGCAGATTGCAAAACAAGGTTTTGTAAAAGTACGTGTAGATGGTGAGATCCGCGACCTGGTCAAGGGGATGAAAGTAGACCGTTATAAAACACATGACATAGAGATCATTATAGATCGTTTAAAGGTCTCGGATACCCCCGATTTCCAGAAAAGACTTGCTGAAACAATCCCCACGGCCATGTACCACGGAGACAATGTGATGATGGTCCTGGAAGAAGGAGCCGAAGTGCCGCGATACTTCAGTCGTGACCTCATGTGCCCTACTACGGGTATCTCCTACCCCAACCCGGAACCCAATACCTTTTCCTTTAATTCGCCCAAAGGGATGTGTCCTAAGTGCAACGGCCTGGGCCACGTTCACCAGGTTAATAAGAAAAAGATCATCCCTAATCCAAAGCTGTCTATCAAGGCCGGAGGATTAGCTCCATTGGGAGAATTCAAGAAATCCTGGGCATTCCGACAGCTGGAAACCATCGGTACCCGCTATGGGTTCGAATTGACCGACCCAATAGAGAAGATCCCGGCAGAAGCCCTGGATGTGATCATGAACGGCGGAAACGAAAAATTTGATTATACCTCCAAAACCCTTGGGGTAAAACGGCAGTACCATATTGATTACGAAGGCATCGCCAATTTTATCCACAGCCAGTTTGAAAGTAATGACAGCAGGGCTATCCGGCTCTGGGCAAAGGAATATATGGATAAGGTAGAATGTCCTGCCTGCGAGGGGAGTCGCCTGAAAAAAGAAGCACTTAACTTCAGGATTTCTGAAAAAAGTATTGCAGACCTGGCTCATATGGATATCGGGGAATTGGCTGAATTCTTTGAGAATCTGGATCACTCCCTGGAAGGTAACCAGAAGATCATTGCCAGTGAGATCATTAAGGAGATCAGCAGCCGAGTGCAGTTTTTACTGGATGTAGGCCTCAATTACCTATCATTGAACCGCAGCTCAAAATCCTTATCGGGGGGTGAAGCGCAGCGTATTCGGCTGGCCACCCAGATCGGCTCGCAACTTGTCGGAGTTTTATATATCCTGGATGAGCCCAGTATCGGCTTACATCAACGGGACAACCAACGCCTGATAAATTCCCTGGAATCACTGAGGGATTTAGGGAATTCAGTGATCGTGGTCGAGCATGATAAAGATATGATCCTCAGTGCAGACCATGTCATTGATATTGGTCCGCGTGCAGGACGGCATGGAGGTGAGATAATTTCCGAGGGGCCACCGTCAGAATTGGCACACCACAAAACCTTAACCGCAGAATACATGTCCGGAACACGGGAGATCCCCGTTCCCGAAGAAAGGAGAAAGGGCAATGGAAAATCCATTACCCTGGAAGGATGTACAGGGAATAACCTGAAAGATATCAAGGTCAAATTCCCGCTGGGTACCCTGATCGGGGTTACCGGGGTTTCGGGTAGTGGAAAATCTACCCTGGTCAACGAGACCCTCTACCCTATCATGAACGCTCACTATTTTAACGGGGTTAAAAAACCCATGCCCTACAAGTCGATCAAGGGCCTTGAACATATAGATAAGGTAATCGATATCAACCAGTCGCCAATTGGGCGTACCCCGAGATCTAACCCGGCAACCTATACCGGGGTCTTCAGCGAGATCCGATCGCTGTTTGCCAAGACCCCTGAGGCTGCGATCCGTGGATATAAGCCGGGCCGTTTTAGTTTTAACGTGAAAGGCGGGCGATGCGAAACCTGCCAGGGCGGTGGGATGCGGGTAATAGAAATGAATTTCCTCCCTGATGTCTACGTAGAATGTGAGACTTGCAACGGCAAGCGATTTAACAGGGAAACCCTGGAGATCCGCTATAAAGGCAAATCTATATCGGACGTATTGGAAATGACCATTAATGAGGCGGTCGAATTCTTTGAAAATATTCCAAAGATCTACCGTAAACTCAAGACCATCCAGGATGTAGGCCTTGGTTATATCTCACTGGGCCAACAGTCTACCACACTCTCCGGGGGTGAAGCACAGCGGGTTAAATTAGCCACTGAGCTCTCTAAGAGAGATACCGGTAATACGTTCTATATCCTTGACGAGCCTACTACCGGACTTCACTTTGAGGATATACGAGTGCTGATGGGCGTATTAAATAAGCTGGTTGATAAAGGAAACACTATCTTGGTCATCGAACACAATATGGATGTTATCAAGATGGCAGACTATATTATAGATATAGGTTACGAGGGCGGACGTGATGGCGGACAGGTCGTCGCCACAGGTACCCCGGAAGAAGTAGCACAACATACTAAAAGTCATACTGCGAAGTTCTTGAAAGAGGAACTTAAGATAAAAATACCTCAATCCGTAGACCGATAATTACCGCAGGGGAATATCATAAGCGGAAATAAATACATACAGACTATTACCAATGAGAAAAGAACAACATTCTAAAGGATGGAATGAGATAAAAACAAACGACTCCTGGGCGATCTTCAAGATCATGGGAGAATTTGTAAATGGATTTGAAAAAATGAGTGCCATAGGACCATGCGTTTCCATATTTGGTTCAGCCCGGACCAAAGAGGACGGGAAGTACTACCAATTGGCTATCGAGATTGCACAGAAGGTGGCTGAGGCCGGTTACGGTATCATCACCGGGGGTGGGCCGGGGATCATGGAAGCCGGTAACCGTGGCGCGCACCAAGCCGGGGGAACCTCGGTAGGTTTGAATATCGATCTGCCTTTTGAGCAGCACGATAACCCGTACATCGACAGTGATAAAAGCCTGGATTTTGATTACTTCTTTGTGCGCAAGGTTATGTTTGTGAAGTATTCACAAGGATTCGTGGTAATGCCCGGCGGATTTGGAACCCTGGATGAACTCTTTGAAGCGATCACACTGATACAGACAAATAAGATCGGGAAGTTTCCCATCATTCTGGTCGGATCCGAATTCTGGCAGGGACTGCTGGACTGGATCAAAGAAACCATGTTAGGTGTAGGAAACATCTCTGCCACGGACCTGGACCTAATCCACCTGGCAGATAATGCCGAGGAAGTGGTTGACATAATTGATGCCTTTTACAAAGGGCATACTCTTAGTCCAAACTTCTAAAGGCTTATGGTGTCCCTGCGCTCTAATGCCTTTACCATCCTATTGCTGTCCTATCTATGTACTGGTATGATCCAGGAAATAAAGGGGCAGCATAATAATATTATTACTGCTACGCTAGACGCTGAGTCCAAGCAGATAGAGATTCAGCAAGAATTTGTCTACGTTAATGACTCCAGGGATACCCTGCAATTTGTCTACTTTAACGACTGGGCCAATGCTTATTCCGACAAGAATACAGCCCTGGCAGAACGCTTTGCTGAAGATTTTAAAAAAAGTCTCCATCTCGCCTCGGAGGACGAAAGAGGGTACACCGAAATTCTAGGTGTGGTAGATGATGAATACAGGGCTATCTCTTATAAACACCTGCAAGGGAAAGACATGATCCGGGTGGCCCTCAATAAACCCCTAGCACCGGGATCTTCAGTCAAAATCTTTTTTACCTATAAAGTTCAACTCCCGCCAAATAAGTACACCCCATATGGCTACAACAGTCGCGGGGGTTATTACCTGAAAGACTGGTACCTTACTCCCGTGGTGTACGACAGCACCTGGCATCTTTACAGTAATAAGAACCTTGAAGATCTGTATACCGATGTAACAGATACATACCTTAATTTTGTATTCCCTGATTCCCTTTACCTGGGTACAAACTTTAACGAAGTGAGTATCACCAGGCTGCCCGGGAAGCAATACGCATCACTAAAAGGGATTAACCGCAAGAATTGCGATATTATCCTGAATCATCAAAAGCGTTTCCAAAAACATGTTACCCCGGAACTTATCGTAGTTACGGATATACAGGCTAATAAATACGACGAACTCTCCCAGGGCTTGTCTATTAACAGGATCACCCGGTTTATCGATGATAACCTGGGGAAATTCCCCTATGAGCAATTACTGGTCTCCGAGATCGATTTTGACAAGAATCCCTTGTATGGATTAAATATGCTGCCTTCGTTCATCAGGCCGTATAACGAACAGTTCCAGTTTGAGATGAAATTTTTGAAGACCGCGTTGCGTAGCTATATGAGGGAAACGGTCTTCCTGGATCCAAGACATGAAAATTGGGTTAGTGATGCCATGGTCAATTACCTGATGATACAATTCGTAGAAGAATTCTACCCGGACCAAAAATTATTAGGGAAATTGTCCGACATCTGGGGATTGCGCAGTTTTCAACTGGCACAACTGGATTTTAACGACCAGTATTCATTGTTCTACATGCTGATGGCTCGGAAGAACCTGGATCAGCCCCTGACTACCCCCAATGATTCCCTCATCAAGTTCAACCAGAAGATTGTCAACACTTATAAGGCGGGCCTGGGCCTGGCCTATCTCGGAGAGTATATCGGGAAAGAACGCGTAGATAACAGTATTAAGGAATTCTACCAGGAGTATCGATTAGCCCCGGTTACCGCCGCCGATTTTGAGCGGGTTCTCGAGCAAAATTCGAATAAGGACATCGGTTGGTTCTTTGAAGACTATGTCTCATCAAATAAAAGAATCGATTTTAAGATCAGAGATGTTGAAAAGACAGAAGATTCCTTACATGTGACCCTGAAGAACAAAACAGGAACTAAGGTGCCCATCTCTATTTTCGGTTTGCAGAATGATTCGGTCGTCTCCAAATACTGGATCAGTGGTTTTGAAGAAGAAAAAGAGGTTACCCTACCACGGGGTGACGAGGACCGATTGGTCCTGAATTATGACCAGGTAATCCCGGAATTCAATCAAAGGGATAACTGGAAATCCCTGAACGGTTTTTTTTCCAGTAATAAGAAGTTGAAACTACAGTTCCTGAAAGATGCGGAAGATCCTTACTACCGGCAGATCTTCTATATGCCCGTAGCCAATTTCAATATTTACGATGGAGTTTCGCCCGGAATTCGCATTACCAATAAAACTCTGATAGAGCGACCTTTTATATTCGACTTTGCCCCTACTTACGCTATGAGGGAGAGATCCATGGTAGGCTACGGTCGTTTTACCCTGAGGAATTACCATGCTAAAAGTGGTTTATACGTCAGTAACTTCAGTTTAGGAGGGTCTACGTTTCATTTCCAGGAGAATTCCCGCTATTCTACCCTGACCCCTTCCTTCTCATTAGGTTGGCGGCCGGATAACCTGCGTTCCAACAAAAGACAGTCACTGCTGTTGCGACACGTCAATGTATTCAGGACCATCGACCCATCATTAGGAGATTTGGAAACGGAACCGGATTACAGTGTGCTCAATGCCAGGTTTATTCATAGTAATAATGGGATAATCGACTATTTCTCTTGGTTTGCCGATTTCCAATATGAAAATAATTTCACCAAGCTGGCCCTCGATATGGAGTACCGCAAGCTGTTTGAGAATAACCGACAGCTGAACCTGAGGTTTTTTGCCGGTAAATTCTTTTCAAATACCACCAATTCCGATTTTTTCAGTTTTGCGCTAGACCGTCCTACGGATTACCTGTTCGATCTTAATTACCTGGGCAGATCAGAAGAGTCCGGGATTACCAGCCAGCAGATCATTATCGCTGAGGGTGGGTTTAAATCTAAAATCCCCAACCCCTTTGCGAATGATTGGATGGCCACCACCAATGCCAGTTTCAATCTTTGGAGGTGGATAGAGGTATACGGAGATGCCGGATTCCTTAAAAATAAGGGGGAAAGTGCCAGGTTCGTCTATGATTCCGGTATCCGCCTTAACCTGGTTACCGATTATTTTGAACTGTATTTCCCGGTGTATTCGAGCCTTGGATGGGAACTGGGGCAACCCAATTACGACCAGAAAATTCGTTTTATCGTAACCTTAAGCCCGCGTACACTAACCGGTCTTTTCACCAGGCAATGGTTCTGATTTATTGAATAATTCTCAGAATAACAGCTTTATTTTAGTGGATACATAAAATTTTAGGCATCAAACCAAGCTTTGTTAAAAAATTATTAATCATTTAGCGTATTTTCTCATTGCAAAAATCAACTGGATTTGATATTTTTGCAGCAAACATGAACTTAGCCCTATGAAAGTTAAACTAGAGACCGGAGACGATATATCATTTGAGGATTTCAGGGCGCAAATACTCCAGGACTACCAGACCGCAGTAACCAGCAGGGAATGCAGTGTTCTTGGTCGCAGGGAAGTTCTCACCGGAAAAGCGAAGTTCGGTATTTTTGGCGACGGAAAAGAATTACCACAACTTGCCATGGCAAGAGCTTTCAAGGATGGCGACTTCCGAAGTGGATACTACAGGGACCAGACCTTTATGATGGCCTTAGACCTGCTTAAACCTAAAGACTTTTTTCACGGCTTATATGCCACCACAGATATTGCCCAGGAACCAATGAGTGCCGGTAGGCAGATGGGTGGGCATTTTGGCACTTACAGCCTGAACGAGGACGGCAGCTGGAAATTCCTTACCAAACAAAAAAACAGTAGTCCTGACATCTCTCCTACTGCAGGACAAATGCCCAGGTTGTTAGGTTTGGCCCAGGCCTCCAAAATATACCGACATGTCAAAGGAATCGATGCTGAAAAATTCTCTGTCAATGGGAATGAAGTAGCATGGGGAACTATTGGAAACGCCAGTACCAGTGAAGGTCATTTTTTTGAAACTATAAATGCTGCCGGGGTTTTACAAGTGCCCATGGTAGTGAGTGTCTGGGATGATAAATACGGGATATCCGTACCTGCCCAGTACCAGACCACCAAAGAAGATATATCTGAGATTCTTAAAGGATTCCAGAGAGACGAAGAGAACCCGGGTTACGAAATACTGAAAGTGAAGGGTTGGGATTATACAGCCCTTATCCATACTTACGAAAATGCCTCGGATATTTCCAGGGAAGAACATGTGCCCGTACTGATCCATGTCGTTGAACTCACTCAACCGCAAGGACATTCTACTTCGGGGTCACATGAGCGTTATAAGTCTGAAGAGCGACTGGAGTGGGAAAAGGAATACGACTGTAATAAAAAATTCCGCTCCTGGATCCTAGAAAATAATATTGCTGATGAAGATGCCCTGACCGATCTGGAAAAGAAGATCAAAAAAGAAGTCAGGCTGGCCAAAAAAGAGGCTTGGTTAGAGTTCCTGGCTCCACAAAAAGAAGCCAAGAAAAAACTGGTAGCAACCCTTGAAAATGCAGCACAGGCCAGCAATAACAAGGTATTTATTGCCAAATTAAAGAACGATCTCATCGCTATTGATGAGCCCATGAAGAAAGACCTGGTATCCAAAGCCCGAAAGGCGCTGAGATACATGATCGGTGAGACTTCTGAAGCAAAACAGGTATTATCCGATTGGATTTCCGATTATATAGATAAAGAACAACCTAACTACAGCTCCCATCTTTATAAAGAAACCAAAGGTAAGGCGACGGAGATAGCCGCCGTACCACCCACCTACGATGAAAATCCTGAAGCGGTAGACGGAAGGATCATCCTGAGGGATAATTTTGACCAATTGTTTGGCAGGCACCCGGAAGCTTTGATCTTCGGAGAAGACAGTGGAGCTATCGGGGATGTTAACCAAGGCCTGGAAGGCTTGCAGAAAAAATACGGTAAGCTCCGAATCGCTGATACCGGCATACGGGAGGCTACTATTATAGGCCAGGGAATTGGTTTGGCTTTACGAGGCCTTCGACCGATCGCAGAGATACAATACCTGGATTACCTCTTATACGGGCTACAAACGCTTAGCGATGACCTGGCTACCCTACTCTACCGTTCTGTAGGGAAGCAAAAAGCTCCGCTAATCGTTAGAACAAGAGGACATCGACTGGAAGGAATCTGGCACTCAGGATCACAGATGGGTGCTGTAATCCATTTACTGAGGGGAATGTATATTCTTACCCCGAGGAACATGACACAGGCTTCAGGGTTCTATAATACCCTTATGAAGACAGATGAACCTGCGTTGATCGTGGAAAGCCTGAACGGCTACCGATTAAAAGAGCCTACGCCGAATAACCTGGGAGAACATTGTACGCCTATCGGGAAAGTGGAGGTCATGCGAGAGGGTTCTGATATTACCTTACTTTCTTATGGTTCTACGCTTAGGATCGTTATGGAGGTGGCAAAGGAGTTACTGGAGGTAGGGATTGATGCCGAGGTCATCGATGCACAATCACTTTTACCCTTTGATCTTGAAGGAGAAGTGGGTAAAAGTGTTGAAAAGACCAATCGCTTGTTGGTCATAGACGAAGACGTACCCGGGGGCTGTTCTGCCTATCTTTTACAGGAGGTGATCGAGAAACAGGGGGCATACCGATTCCTGGACAGTGCACCACAAACCCTTGCTGCAAGGCCACACCGACCTGCCTACGGTACAGATGGAGATTATTTCTCCAAGCCAAGTGCTGAGGATATCTTTGAAAAAGTATATCGTATCATGCACGAAGCGAACCCGGCAGATTACCCATGGCTGCGGTAATGATCCGCTGATTTTAAACCAAGCTGTAATTCCGGGACCATAATCCCAAACTTTTATGCGTCTTTTTATGTGCTATTTCAACGGGTATAACACATTGAAAAAGAGCAGGTAAAAGGTGTTTTGAATGCTTTTTTCTTAAAATATCGGTAATTTTTCTGCGTTTATCATAATAGATGTTTACTGCTGTCCGTAAATTTTATTTTACATTTAGGCAGAACTTAACTATTTCAACATGAATAGAAGCTTAAAGACCGATCTGGGGCTTGCCCTGCTCCGTATCGTGCCATCAGCCCTTATGCTAACCCATGGTATTGGAAAATTTACGCGCCTGATCAATGGTAATTTTGAATTTGCAGACCCATTGGGACTCGGGCAATCGCCCTCCCTTTTCCTGGCCGTGATAGGCGAATTTATTTGTCCTGTACTGGTGATACTGGGTTACAAGACCCGTTGGGTTGCGGTACCCCCTGCAATCACCATGCTGGTAGCGGCTTTTGTAGTACACGCCAATGATCCCATTGGTAAAAAGGAATTGGCCCTTTTATACATGGTCTTCTTTATCGTAATCATTTTATTAGGACCCGGGCGTTACAGCATTGACAAAAAGTAAATCAGACAATTTTTACCAGGAGTTCTTTTAGGAGATCGGCCTGGGACATATTAGCCGCCCCTACTCCTTTACCTTTCATATCCATTTCCCGGAGATTGGAGACAATCCTGCTCACTTCCTTCATAGGATAGTTTCGGGCAGCGGTCTGTATTTCGGGCACGAAATAGGGATTTATCTTGAGTGCGCTGGCCACACTCCTGGAGGAATGATCGGTCAGCCCGTGGTATTGCAGGAGTTGTGAGAAATAGCCATGTAAAAAAGGTACCGTCATGACAAAAGGATGCTCTTTTGGATTCTGGGAAAAATAATTAACGATACGTGTTGCTTTAGCAATATCGCGTTCCCCCAGGGCTTTCTTCAATTCAAAGTGATTGTAATCCTTACTGATCCCGATATGCTTTTCGATCAGTTTAGGAGTTACCTCTTCCCCTTCGTTCAGAAGCCCCTGTAGCTTTTCCAATTCTTTATCAATCCGGCTCAGGTCTGCTCCCAGGTATTCTACAAGGAGGATGGATGCCTTGAGGGAGATAGCATGTCCCTTGCTCTTCATCAGTTGACGTATCCAGTCACCCACTTTATTCTCGTAAAGCTTTTTGCTTTCAAAAATCACAGCCTGGCTGTTCTTAAGGGTTTTGATGAGTTTTTTACGCTTGTCAACGGTCTTGTACTTATAGCATATGACCAGGACTGTACTCGGTTGTGGCTGGGCGGCATAGCTCGCTAGTTGTTCTATGGTTCGCACCAGGTGCTGCGCTTCTTTTACGATGACTACTTGCCTTTCGGCCATCATCGGAAATCGCTTGGCTATGGACACGATCTCATCTACACTGGTGTCCTTCCCATAGACCACGGTTTGGTTAAATTCACGCTCCTGTTCGTTTAGGATAGATTCCCCAATAAACTGGGCCAGTTTATCAATGAAGTAGGGCTCTTCTCCCATCAGGAAATAGATGGGCCTGATATCCCCTTTGCGGATTGCCGCTACGATCTGTTTTACTTCCTCCATTCAGATAAAATCATCAACTTTGCGGTATGCAACGATTGAACTTCCCTTCATATCAATTTCGTTTCAAAAGTAGCGAAAATAAGGTGCGTATCTTTGATCTCATCCGCAAAAAATTCGTTCTCCTGCAGCCCGAGGAATGGGTAAGACAACATGTCTTATTATACCTTCATAAGGAGATGGGTTACCCGGCGGGTCATCTTAATGTAGAGAAACAACTGGAAGTTAACCGATTAAAAAAGCGTTACGATATTGTAGTCTTTAATCCTGATGGTTCCCTGGAAGTGCTGGTAGAGTGCAAAGCACCCCAGGTGAAGATTACCCAGGATACTTTTGACCAGATCGCCCGTTATAACTTGCAATTGCGATCGCGATACCTGATGGTGACCAACGGCCTGGAACATTTTTACTGCCGATTACATTACGACGAACAACGATACGAGTTCCTCCCAGCACTCCCCCGGTATTCCGCCCACCTAAGAGGCAATTGAGCAGTATGGGAACAGCACTGCAGTTCTAAAATATTTCTTTACTTTGCCAGCTTTAACCAAACCTAAAAGGCTCAACAGACCAAGCCACCGGACACATGCTTAAATTCGCCATTGTAATACTGAACTGGAACGGGGAAGCTCTGCTGGAACGATACCTGCCATCGGTTGTCCGATTTTCACCAGGAAGGGATGTCTACGTGGTCGATAATGCATCCACAGATGGCTCTGTCAGTTTTGTGCAAGAGCATTATCCAGATATTAAAATTATCGAGAACCCTACCAATGGTGGCTTTGCCAAAGGGTATAACGATGCCCTGCCCCAGGTAGATGCAGACGTCTACTGCCTGTTGAATTCTGATGTTGAAGTTACCGAAGGCTGGTTAGAGCCGATAGAGGCCCTGATGGAAAACAAGCCTGAAGCCGCCATCGTACAGCCCAAGATCCTAGACCTGATGAGACAAGATCACTTTGAATATGCAGGCGCTGCAGGTGGTTACCTGGATATGCTGGGTTATCCCTTTTGTCGTGGACGAATCTTCCAGGCCCTTGAAAAAGATCGTGGTCAGTATAATGATACCCGTGAAATCTTCTGGGCCACCGGGGCATGTATGTTTATCCGAAGCGATGTCTATAAGAGCCTGGGAGGCTTTGACGAGCTGTATTTTGCGCACCAAGAGGAAATTGACTTGTGCTGGAGAGCACAAAATGAAGGGCTTAAAGTATTCTATACCGGGAATTCTGAGGTGTATCACCTTGGAGGTTCTACCTTGAGCAACATGAATCCCAAAAAAACCTTCCTGAATTTCAGGAACTCCCTTTATTCTATCACAAAAAATCTTCCCCGCAGGAGAGCATTCCCACTCATTTTATGCAGGCTACTGCTCGACTTTGTAGCGGCACTTCGTTTTGTTTTTCAATTGAAAATCAGGCATGCCTGGACGATTTTAAGGGCTCACCTGAGTTATTACAAACATTTCAGGGCTGTTTACCGCAAAAGAAAAAAGAAAGATTTTTTAAAAAATTACTACATCGTAACGTCCATAGTATGGTCACACTTCGTACATCAAGTAGACAATTTTAACGATTTAGTAAAAGATTAACTATATTGGTAAATTGTCGGATTGAAATATATATAATTTTGATCTCGATTTCACAATCACTCAAACTAGATAGAAAACAAATAACAAACAATTAAATCATTTAATCATTATTATGAAAAAAATCATGTTAGGGGTACTGGGGATGACCCTTCTACTTTCATCCTGTGTATCACAAAAAAAATATGCAGAACTTGAATCAAAACAAAAAGAGACCCAAGACCTGTTAAACAGTGCCACTGTAAAACTGAATACATGTCTTGAAGAGAAAGCTACCGCAAGTTCCAGGTTACAGACCCTAGAAGATCAGAACGCTTTCCTGAAAGCTAACAACCAGGAGCTCATTAACAATATGGGTAACCTTACCACCCTTACCACCAAAGGTGCAGAGAACCTAGAAAAATCTTTGGAAAGCCTTAAGGAGAAAGATCTTACTATCCGTAAGTTACAGGATGCCATCACCAGGAGAGATTCTGTGAACCTTGCATTGGTACAGAGTCTAAAAGGTGTTCTTGGAAATCTTGATGATGAAGACATCGAGATCAGTGTAGAAAAAGGAGTAGTATTTGTTTCTATCTCTGATAAATTGCTTTTCAGCACAGGTAGTTACACCGTGACCCAGGCAGCTAAGAATGTTCTTGGTAAAGTAGCCCAGGTAGTCAACAACAAGCCTGACTTTGAGTTCATGGTAGAAGGACATACAGACAATGTGCCTTACCGTGGAAGCAACGGAGTATTGTTAGACAACTGGGATCTTAGTGTAAAAAGAGCAACCTCTGTAGTGCGTATCCTTGAAAAAGATTTCGGTGTTGCACCGGCTAGGATGACTGCCGCTGGAAGAAGCCATTACGCTCCATTGGTGGAAAACACCACTTCAGATAACAAGGCTAAGAACAGGAGGACCCGTATCGTAGTATTACCTAAAATTGATCAGTTTTACAGTATGATCGAAGAAGGTATGAAGGATCCTGCTATCAATAACTAAGCGTTATTCCTGATACCGCTGGTAGCAGCAAAGCTGCTCAGCAACACATTTAAACCAAACCACGGCAAAACCAAGAAGGCAATGTCGTGGTTTTTTTGTACCCGTAAATATTTGTTATGTTGTAATAAATACGAATTCAATCAGCGAAATTAATAGTGCTGATACAGATCATCAATCAATTCAACCTATTCTGTTAACCCAAATCTTGCTGACACTATGAGAATCATATCGTTGTCGTTATTCATACTCCTAATCTGCATATCCTGTGCCTCTAAACAAGCGTTAGTCCAACAGAATACTGTTACCGCAAATGCCGGCAAGACCGGTGGTATTCCCAGTATTGAAGATTTACTGGGCAAGGATGCAGAGTTTTCAGAAGGGCTGTTCAATATTTATCAGAAGGCAGGCGAGATCTATTTTGAAATACCCGATAGCCTGTTGAATCGGGAAATGCTGGTAGTAACACGATTTATTAAGACTCCTGCGGGAGCCAAGAATTATGGAGGTGAAGAAATTGGTGATAAAACCATATACTGGGAGAAAGGTCCGTCAGACCAGCTGTTCTTGAGGATTTCGACCCTGGTCAGTGTAGCCGATGAGGAAGAGGCCATTGCCTCCGCAGTTAATAATGCAACCGTCACCCCTATCCTGGAAGCCTTTGATATAAAAGCGCGCAATGATAAAATTGGCAGTTCTCTAATTCGGGTGGACAAGTTTTTAAACAGCGATAACCCCCTGTTAACGATGAGTCCTTCACAGAAGGACGCCTATAAACTGAGCACCCTTGAGGATGACAAATCATATGTAAAGAACATCAGTTCTTTCCCAATCAACACGGAGATCAGGAGTGTAAAGACGTATAAAGCCAGGTCCGGGGATTCGAGGAAAGAACTCCCGGCCATAGCCTTATCCGGGGTAGTTACTTTAGAGATCAACAACTCCCTCATCTTACTTCCGAAAGAACCGATGAAAAAACGTGCTTATGATCCCAGGGTGGGTTATTTTGCCAGCTCTTACCTGGAATATGGGGATGAGCAGCAGAAAGTTGCGGAAAACATTTACATCCACCGCTGGAGGTTGGAGCCCCGGGAAGAGGACAGGGAGCGCTGGTTATCCGGAGAGCTGGTTACACCTAAGGAGCCCATAGTATTCTACCTTGATCCTGCCACCCCTAAAAAATGGAGACCATTCCTGATACAGGGAATCAACGACTGGCAGAAGGCGTTCGAAAAAGCGGGCTTCAAAAATGCCATTGTAGGGAAAGAATGGCCGGAAAACAATAAGGACATGAGCCTGGAAGATTCTCGTTTTTCCGTACTCCGATATTTTGCATCACCATCACGAAATGCTTACGGCCCCAACATCACTGATCCGCGGAGTGGTGAGATCCTTGAAAGTCATATCGGTTGGTACCATAACGTACTCAGCCTTGTACACGATTGGTATATGATACAAGCAGGAGCTGTGGACCCCGGGGCCAGGAAAATGGAGTTCGATACGGAATTAATGGGCCAACTGATTCGTTTTGTCTGTTCCCACGAAGTAGGACACACCTTAGGGCTTCGACATAATATGGCGGCGAGTTTTGCCACCCCGGTAGAAAAACTCAGGGATGCGGAATGGCAACGAAAATACGGTCATACCAGCTCCATAATGGACTACGCTCGATTTAACTATGTGGCCCAGCCACAAGACAGTATTGCTCGTGAAGACCTGATGCCAAGGATCAACGATTACGACCTATGGGCCATACAATGGGGATATGGCCCTTTACCAAAGAATCCCGGTGGGATGGATGAAAAAGAATTACTGAATGCCATGGTAGTAGACAGCATCTCTAATAATCCCCGGCTGTGGTTCGGAGGCGAAGGACGGGATTTTGATCCCCGTTCCCAGCGTGAAGATCTCGGTGACCAGGCCGTCATTGCCAGTAATTACGGTATCCTGAACCTGCAGCGCATCGTCCCCCACTTACCGGAATGGACCCGGGTGAGACGCAGCGACAGCTATCGAAACCTGGACCAGGTTTATACCGCCCTGGTTAAACAATATGACAATTACCTGTTCCATGTGGTGAAAAACATCGGCGGAATTTACGAAACGCCAAAAACCATGGGAGAGACCGGGGAGGTCTATGCCCCGGTGGATGAACAACTTCAGAGGGAAGCCCTGGTATTCCTGGATCACCATATATTTAATGAACCCAAATGGCTGCTTACCAACGAAATTTTAAATAACATCCAGTCGCCCCAATCTAAGGAGGCCGTTACAAGGACTATGGAAAGTGTAATGCTGAACCTGCTGGGCGGAAGCCGTTTAAGCCGGATGACCTTTATCACGGAGCGTTTCCAGGACCGCAATACCTATACGCCTGAAGAATATATGGACGATCTATATAAAATGACCTGGGGTGACCTGAATGTATTCTACCAGGCCAGTACATACCGTCGAAAACTACAGAAGGCCTATGTAGAAAACCTGATCGCCCTCTACCGCCCGGACAAGGCAAAAGGAGCCATTGGAGGTCTGCTCGCAAAGCTCTCTGAAGA
This sequence comes from Zeaxanthinibacter sp. PT1, assembly GCF_028464225.1. Classification (GTDB taxonomy): domain Bacteria; phylum Bacteroidota; class Bacteroidia; order Flavobacteriales; family Flavobacteriaceae; genus Zeaxanthinibacter. The sequence goes on along the minus strand of NZ_JAQPCN010000002.1, from coordinate 141,239 downwards.
TTACACCTCTAACACCGATGTGAGGTCGCTGGCTTTGAGTTACTTGTTGCAGCTGCAGAAGGATATTAAAAGCAACCTTACGGTCATCAACCACCGGATGACCAGGGCTCACCTGCAATACCTGGAAAAAGAACTGGCCGAAGTAATCGGGGAAGCAAAAGAAGGACAGCGTTTTATTGCGCCTTATAACCCGGACATGTCGATCAAAGCTGAAGAAGGCAGGTAGCCTCAGAAAATATCCGGGTCGCCCTTTCCTTCACGAACAACAAAAGGTTCGGCTTCGGACAGGTCGATCACAGTGGAAGGCTGGTTGTCCCCGTAACCCCCATCAATCACAACATCGACGAGGTTATCCCATTTCTCCAGGATAAGTTCCGGGTCTGTAGTATATTCTAACAGTGTATCTTCATCCTTTATGGAGGTACTGACAATGGGGTTTCCCAGGGCTTCAACCAAAGCACGGGCTATATTGTTGTCCGGCACCCTGATCCCGACGGTCTTCTTCTTCTTAAAATCTTTAGGCAGGCTGTTGTTCCCGGGCAGAATAAAGGTATAAGGACCGGGAAGCGCTCTTTTCAGTATTTTGAATGTCGGGGTATCTATCTGCCGAACATAATCGGAAAGGTTACTGAGGTCTGCGCAGATAAAAGACCAATTGGCCTTGGCCAGCTTAACACCCTTTATCCTGGCGATCTTCTCCAGGGCTTTACTATTAGTAATATCACATCCCAAGCCGTAAACCGTATCGGTCGGGTAAACGACCAAGCCGCCCTTCCGGAGTATATCGGCAACCCGTTTTATCTCCTTCGGAGATGGATTGTCTTCGTAAATCCTGATAAACTCTGCCATATTCATTTAAGATTGGACTCCGCTCCGTGGATCCTTAGTCCAGGATCTCCAGTTTTGCGAATCGCAGTAACAATTTTTTTATATCCCCTTTTTCAAAACGGATCTCGGCTTTCTTGTCGTTCCCTACCCCTTCTATCATCAGCACTTCTCCCCTGCCGAACCTGGAATGATTGACACGGGTTCCAACTTCCAGGGAAGTATCGGTTGCACTAGAGTTGCCCACGGGGGTAGACAGCTCAGGCTTAAGCTTTCGCAATTTTCTCAGTTGGTTCTGGGTGGGCTGGTTGCCACTAGGCGGAGCACCATTCTTGGGCTTCTCTTGTCGTAACCTGCTCTTATCCACTTCCCCGAAGATATTCTTATCGATAAAAGATTTGTATTTATAAGTATCTACGGGGGTAAGTCGCTCAACGTATTGTTCATCTATTTCTTCCAGGAACCTGCTGGGTTCAGAGTCGATCAGTTTTCCCCAGCGATACCGGTTCTGGGTATAGGTCAGGTAAGCCTGTTCTTCTGCACGAGTGAGGGCCACATAAAATAACCTTCGTTCTTCCTCCAGTTCGCTCCTGGTATTCATACTCATGGCCGATGGGAACAGGTCTTCTTCCATCCCTACGATAAAGACAAAAGGGAATTCGAGTCCCTTAGCAAGGTGAATGGTCATCAGGGCCACCCGGTCATCATCCCCGGTGTCCTTATCCAGGTCTGTGGCCAGGGCCACATCTTCCAGGAAGGTTGACAGGTCTCCCTGTTCATCAGCCAGTTCTTTCTGCCCCTCCACGAAATCTTTTATACCGTTCAGGAGTTCTTCAATGTTCTCCATCCTGGCAATACCTTCCGGGGTTCCGTCTTTTTTGAACTCGAGCAGCATCCCGGTTTTTCTCGCCACATGTTCGGCAAGGCTGAAAGCATCAGCAGTTTCGTTCATGATCTGGAAACTCCGGATCATATTGACAAAATCCTCCAGTTTCCTCTTAGTCCCGGAATTAATCTTCAGGTCTATCTTATCCAGGTTCTGCATCACTTCGAAAATCGATCTCCCGTAGTGGTTGGCAGCAACGGTCAGTCGGTCTACCGTGGTTTGTCCTATCCCCCTTGCCGGGAAGTTGATAACCCGTTTCAGGGCTTCCTCGTCTTTAGGGTTGATGATCAGCCGCAGGTAAGACAATACATCTTTGATCTCTTTCCGCTGGTAGAAGGACAATCCCCCGTAAATACGGTACGGGATATCTTTTTTTCTCAGAGCGTCTTCAATAGCCCTGGATTGAGAGTTGGTACGGTATAGCACAGCGAAGTCACTATCTGGCCTTTGCGACCGCATCTTCTCGTCAAAAACCGTATTGGCTACAAAACGTCCTTCCTCCGCATCGGTTACACTGCGGTGGATCTTTATTTTAGGGCCGTCATCATTAGCGGTCCAGACCACTTTTTCCAGCTGGTTCTTATTATTGGCAATAATGGTATTTGCCGCGTTTACGATATTCTTAGTAGAACGGTAATTCTGCTCCAGCCGGTACATGGCTGCATCATCATAGTCTTTCTGGAAGTTTAGGATGTTACTGATGTTTGCTCCCCTGAAAGAGTAAATACTCTGGGCATCATCTCCCACGACACAAATATTATTATACCGGTCTGCAAGAGCTTTTACGATCAGGTACTGGGAATGGTTAGTATCCTGGTACTCATCAACCAGGATATACCTAAAACGATCCTGGTATTTCATGAGAACTTCGGGAAAGCGGGTCAGCAACTCGTTCGTCCTTAGCAGGAGGTCATCAAAATCCATGGCACCCGCCTTAAAACAGCGATCCACATACTCTTTATAGATTTCTCCTGTCCTGGGTTTCTTTGCCATGGCATCCGCTTCTACAAGGTCCTGGTTCTGGAAGTAGGCCTTTACCGTGATCAGGCTGTTCTTGTAGGAAGAAATGCGGTTCTGGATCTGCTTGTATTTGTAGATATCCTTATCAAGTCCCATCTCCTTAATGATGGAAGCAATGAGCCTCTGGGAATCCTGGGTATCGTAGATCGTAAAATTACTTGGAAACCCCAGTTTGTCGCCATCGTATCGCAATAAGCGCGCAAAAATAGAATGGAAGGTTCCCATCCACAGGTTTTTAGTCTCCGATTTACCGGCAAGTTCCGCTATCCTGTGTTTCATTTCACGGGCAGCCTTATTGGTAAAGGTAAGGGCAAGGATATTGAACGGATCCACTCCCTGGTCCATGAGGTAAGCGATTCGATAGGTCAGTACACGAGTCTTTCCCGAGCCTGCACCGGCAATTACCATCAGGGGTCCTTCCTTGTGCAATACGGGGGCTCGCTGGGCCTCGTTCAGTTCATTGATAAATTGTTCCAACAGTAGTTTTTTAAAAATCTTGGGCGGGGTATAAAATTAGCTATAATCAGGCGTATCCTGAAACGGAGAGGCAATAAACTTATTAAAAATAAACCTAATAATGTTTCCGCTAAGATTAACCCGGGTCGCTATGCGTTTTAGAGACAATTTGAATATATTTAGCGTTTCCAAAACCCTACTATGAAGCGTCAAACATTTCTCCTCCTGATATTAGCCCTTCTATTTATGGTTCCTATGACCAATGCACAACAAGCAAAAGCCGGCCCGGTGATCAAAAATTACGGAAAAGTCTATCCCATTGCAAATCCGGGTTTTAATACCAATACTTCCCTGGATTTCAACGTTGTTTTTGATGTTACCGCGAGTCCGGAAAACAAAGAAGAGTTGAACAAGTCTATAGAAACTGCGGCCAGGTTCCTGAATATGCATGCACAGGCAGGGGTCCCGGTATCACAACTTTCGGTGGCCATGGTCGTACACGGATCTGCTACGCTGAATATGATTGATAACAAGGCTTACGAGAAAAGATATGGAATACCGAACCCAAACGAGCCCCTGATCCGGGAGTTGCTCAACCATGGAGTTCAGATCATACAATGCGGGCAATCGATCAATGGTCGAGGGGTTGCTCGCGAAGAACTTATCCCCGGGGTGCAACTGGCCCTTTCAGCTATGACTGCACTGATACAATTGCAGGGGGATGGATACCGTTTAATTAAATTCTGATAACATGAAAAAACTAGTACAATGCGCCATTCTGCTGACAGCCGTTTTTGGGATGGCACAGGGCAGCGGCCTTGAAAAACAATACGAGGAGATCGAGGAGCAAGTGATCAGCTGGAGGCGTGATATCCACCAGAACCCGGAATTGTCTAATCGCGAGTTCAAAACGGCAGAAAAAATAGCAGCGCACCTCAAATCCCTGGGGATGGACGTACAGACCGGTGTTGCACATACCGGTGTGGTCGGAGTACTTAAAGGGGATGGACCCGGGAAAGTCATCGCTCTCAGGGCCGATATCGATGCCCTACCCGTGACCGAAAGGAACGACCTGCCTTTTAAATCGACGGTGACTTCTGAATTCCTCGGCGAAAAAGTGGGTGTAATGCATGCATGTGGTCATGACACCCACGTAGCTATACTGATGGGGGTGGCCGAAATTCTCTCCAAGAATAAAGACAAGATCAATGGTACCGTGAAATTTATCTTTCAGCCGGCAGAAGAAGGTGCGCCTCCCGGGGAAGAAGGCGGGGCAGCCCTGATGATTAAAGAAGGGGTACTGCAAAATCCTGATGTGGATGCCATTTTTGGACTACACATCAATTCACAGACACCTGTAGGGGTTATTCGGTATAAATCCGGGGGAACCATGGCTTCTGCCCAGAGATTCTCTATTGAAGTAAAAGGGAAGCAGAGCCACGGATCACAACCCTGGTCCGGGGTAGATCCGATCCTTATCAGCGCAAAGATCATCGACGGGCTACAGACCATCGTCAGCCGTGAGATGAACCTGACCAAGGAAGCTGCCGTGATCACTGTTGGTAAGATCAAAGCTGGAGTAAGGTCTAATATAATCCCGGAAAGTGCCGAGATGATCGGTACGATCCGAACGCTGGATTACGATATGCAAAAACAACTGAATAAGCGAATGGAAGAAATGGTTCCTGCAATTGCCAAGGCTTATGGCGGAGAGGCGACTATTGAGATCGTCACGAATACTGCGATTACCTACAATGAACCGGATCTCGTGACCCAGATGCTGCCCACCATAGAACGTGTTGCCGGCAAGACCAATGTACAAACCCAGAACGCTATCACCGGTGCGGAGGATTTCTCCTATTACCAGGAGAAGGTTCCCGGCTTTTTCTTCTTCCTGGGCGGAATGACCCCGGGTACTACGGAATCTTATCCTCACCATACGCCTGACTTCATGATAGACGACAGCGGGTTATTGCTGGGCGTAAAAACCCTGACCGAAATGAGCCTCGATTACCTGAATCAATAAAAATACCGGGCCCTTCACTAGGGCCCATTTAAACACCTGAACACCATGATGAAATTACCTGCACTCCTATTGTGTAGCGCCCTGCTTTGTGTACACAGCTTTTACGGGCAGAAGAAAAAAGACCTGATCCTGAAAGTTGACGAATTGCAAACAGAGCTCGATTCGACCAGCCGACTCTTACGCGAATGCCAGAGAAAAGAAAGCGCACAGCGGGCTGTGATCACTGATTACGAGCAACAACTGGCAGATTCCCGGAAGACCAATTCAGACCTTTTAAACACCCTGACGAGGGTGACGGAGGAATCTAAGTCCCAAACTGAAAATATCGGGAAATCCCTGGAAAATCTTAATCGTAAGGAGAACCAGTTGAGACAGATCAACGAAACCCTGACCAGCACGGATTCTACTACCATCCAATTACTTACCTCTATTAAAAAGAGCCTGGGTGACGAGGTGCCCATAGCCCTGGACAAAAACGTCTTCACCATCGCACTGGACAACAGCAGTCTATATGGCAGCGCTCCCCAGCAATACACCATTGTTGAAAGCGGGAACGGGATTTTAGAAAAAGTTGCCCAGATCATGAAGTTACATCCTAAGGCCAGGCTTTATATTGAGAGTAACCCGGCCCCAGCTTTGGCAACGGATAAAAAAGCATTATCGGGATCGCAACTGAGTGCCTTGAGAGCCAGTGCCGTGAAGCAGTATTTACAAGAAAATTCGGCTATTTCCCCGGAGTTTATGATCGCCACAGGTCAAGGACAGGGCCCGGCCAATAAAACTTTACTAAGGATCACCCCGGATTACGATCAATTCTTTGAAATGGTCAAGGAGCTCATGAAAAATACGCGATAAAAGAGTTTTAATGAGCCGCTGAGTCCCATTGCTTGCTGAACTGTCATAATTTTTAAATAAAACCAGCGTTGTACAAGGGAGCAAACCAACTAAATACATTACAACATGACCGGAGACGGAATCTTTCAGTTATTCGCCTATTTATTACCTGCTGTAGTAACAGGAGCCATCGCGTTTTACTTTTTCAGGTTACATACCAGGAATGAAGAGGGTCGGCGCAGGTTCTTACTGCACAAAGATGCCCAAAAGAATGCACTCCCGTTGCGTTTACAAGCCTATGAAAGGATGGCGCTTTTCCTGGAACGTATATCAATTCCAAGCCTGGTGGTGAGGATTTCACCGAAATCAGCGGATAAGAATGCCTATGAAACACTGTTGATCAGGAATATTGAGAACGAATTTGATCATAACCTATCCCAGCAGATCTATATGAGTGATGAGTGCTGGAATATCATTAAGGCCGCGAAAAATGCCACTATACAAGCTATCAGGAAGGCTGCGATGAGTGAAGCCGACAATGCTGACAAATTAAGGGAAGACATACTGAATGATACTATGGATAAAGCTTCGCCTTCTGCCACTGCACTTTCTTATATTAAGAAAGAAATCGGGGAACTCTGGTAGAATAACTATTCGTTGGGCTCTATCTGGCTTAGATTTTCACTTTTTGATTGTGCAAAATTAAAACCGCTGGACCACCAGCTGGTCATCTTCTGTTTATCAAAAATCAGGGAGTTGGTGGTGAGAACAGTAGGTGTATAATAGAAATTTATAATCGATTCATTCTGGTTGGCCACGAACTTCCCAATGCGAATATTCTGCCTCTCTATCCGGTCTAGCATAAAACTGAACATACTTGTGAGTAAAGAAAATACATTTTTTGAAGGAAGCCTGTTATAATGTGTAACTTCTGTATGTAATATAATGGCATCTACTTCGGTAGCCCCCCTTTTAATTGCTTCTTCTATAGGCACCATGGATCCAAGCCCTCCATCCGCATATTCACAACCATCCTTTCTTACCAGGCTCATAAACGGGGTATAATTGCAGGAAATCCATATCCACTCACAAAAATTATCATAATCAAAATCGCGAATCGACTTATATTCTACCTGGTTAAGTGACAGGTTGGATACGGTGACAACAATATCCTTATGCTGTTCTTTCAAGCTTTCAAACTCCTGCGGACTCAGGGTCTGTCGGATTAATTTTAAAAGGTTGTGGCTTTCCCCGAATGTTTTGCTGCCATCATAGAAATTCTTAAGCACATTCCAGTGATTGATCCCAATGGTGGCCACCCCATGTTTCTTATTGATCGTAAAAGGGCAGCGAGAAAAAATACTGTTCTGGTTCACCGAGGTATACACCTCTTTAATCTTTTCTATTTTACCCAGGGCAAGGTGTGATATCAGCAGGCTACCTGTAGAGGTACCGATAAAAATGTCGTATTCATGACCGTGCTCTTCCATGAGGTACTGTGCAACTCCCCCGGCAAAGGCTCCTTTACTGCCCCCACCCGATATGACTAATGCCCTCATAGTTCCTTTAGTTTTTGGTTGATATATTCAGCCTTATCCGCAGGCATTCCTGCTGCCACACGCCGAATCATGGCAAGTTGTTTATCGTCTTTCATCAAACGCTCCATTAAATCTCTGCTAAATTTCCGAAACTGCCAAGAATGATGTGTTGTTGCCAGTACCAGGTCATGGATATTCTCTTCCGTGAACATCCTGGCTTCCTCCAGGTAACGGAAAGCCCCCAGGCGAATATCAAATGGGTATTTGGGATCGGTATACCCGGATAATTCCAGGTAATATTCCTTCTCCATACCCGGATCATAATCTTTGGTAAATAATGCCAGGGTAAGCCAGAGAAGACGGACATTATAGTTAGGTAGTCCCAGAATATTACGGGTCTTATAAAGGTAAGATGAACGCTCCTCCGGTCGGTGTACCCATAATTTAAACAATGCGTTTTCTACGGTGACATAGCTTGGGTCGTCCAGGAAAGATTCGTAGGTATCCACCAAGGGTCCAGGTACACCTGAGTTGGTTAAGGCAAGTGCCTGCCTTGATTTTGGCCCTGCGGTCTCCATAAGATCGGCAAGTAGTTCTGCAGGTATGGATTTGTGGTAATCACTGATAAGGTTTGCCCTGAAAAGGTCGGACTCATTTTCTGACCAGTCCAATTTTAATATAGTTGCACTGGAATCCCTGGCTACAGTCAGGGTGTTCTGTAATTCACGGAAATTCCTGATTTCCTCATTACGGTTACTCAATAATTCCATGGCTTCCTTATAGGGGAATTGTTTTGCCTCCAGCCATGTCTGACTAAAAGTTGATAGATCACGATCCGATACAGATTCTACCTGCTCGAGGAAATCCCGGACCGTGGCATTGGTATAAGCATAGCGATCCAGGAATAAGCGGATTCCAGCCTTGAACTGTTCATCTCCTACTAATTCCCTGAGGGCAATAAGAGCCCAGGCTCCTTTTTCATAAAAGGTAAGGCTGCCTGCTTTAGGATCTAATAGAGATTCGCCTTTATGCTGTTGAGACATACGATCCAGGGTACGGGCGCTTTCAAATAACTTCCAATAGAAATAGTCGTCCCCGAATACATGTTTTTCAGCCAGGAGCGCGTAATAGGAGGCGAATCCTTCATGCAGCCAGTGATGCTCGGCAGATACTTCGGTGACCAGGTTTCCAAACCACTGGTGGGCCAGTTCATGGGCGTTGACATTCACGTAATTCTTATCCGCAAAAGCCAGGCTGTCGATGACGTAGGCATCGGAAAATACGGTGGTAGTGGTATTCTCCATGCCAGCATAGAGAAAATCGCGCACCGGTAATTGCCTATAGACCTGCCATGGGTAGGGCACCCCGATCTCCTCTTCAAGGAAATCAAATATTTCCTTAGAATAGCGGTATGTAGGCTCTACCCTGAGGCTGTCTTCCGGGTAATAATACAATTCAATGGGAACCCCGCTTGAGGCCGTTAATTCCTTTTTCCCGTATTTCCCAATGACAAAGGCAAGCAGGTAGCTGCTCATCGGTTTATCCATATCAAAAGACCAGGTTGCGGTACTATCATTTATTACGACCGCTTCCTGTGTACCGTTGGCGGTGACAAAATAATCTTTATCAAACGTTATTTGAAGATCGTAAACTATCTTTTCGGTCATATCATCTATTCCCGGTAACCAGTGACTGCTGTATTTACCCTGGCCCTGGGTCCAGACCTGGCGTACTTCGGTTGATTCATTTGGCAGGTCCCAACCAATAAAGTACACTGTCTCTTTGGGATGTGCTACGTAAGCGAGAGAAAGGGAATATTTCCCGGGTTTCAATTTCTTTTTAATCAGCAGGGACCTGCCATCGTCAGTAAACCGTATTTTCTTCCCCCCTACCCGAACGGAATGGAAATCCATATTCCTCGCATCCAGGCTAAGGACTTCTATAGGCTGTAAAACTTCTAAGGAATAATCTACTTTGCCGCTGATCTCCCTGTTTAAGGGGTTAACAAGGATCTCTACCTTGGCCTCGAGGAAATCGACACTATTCTCCCGCTGGGCAAGGAGTTGCAAGGAGGCGAGGAGTAGAAAAATGAGTAAAAGAAATGGTCTTTGGTTCACGGGCTGTAAATTACATTAAAAATAGGTTTTTAGTTTATTGCAGGTATATAGGGGAACCTTTATTTTAGTCGGATGAATGCCAAGTTTCTTCAAACCCCTATAGCCTACCTTAAAGGCGTGGGGCCCAACAGGGCCGAGACTTTGCAATCAGAATTGGGCATTCACACTTACCAGGACCTGCTGCACTTATTCCCGAACAGGTATATAGATAAGACTCAATATTACACCATAAACCAATTACAGCGAAATTCTGCCGAAGTTCAGATTGTGGGTAAGGTGGTGCATTTAAAAACTGTTGAACAGGCCAGGGGAAGCCGATTAGTAGCCACATTTGAGGACCAGACCGGGGAAATGGAATTAGTGTGGTTCAGGGGTCATAAATGGATCCGTGAAAGTCTTAAGCTAAATGTTCCTTATGTGATCTTCGGGCGACTGCAATATTTTAACGGCCGATTCTCTATGCCCCATCCTGATATGGAATTGGCCCAGGAACACCAACAAGGTATTCGTATTGCAATGCAACCGGTCTATCCTTCCACTGAAAAGCTGCAGAAGAAAGGAATCACTAATCGCTTAATGAATAAACTGCAGCAGCAGTTGTTCAGTGAATTACCCGGTGCATTTGCTGAAACCCTGCCCGATAAATTAATCGAAGAGCTTCACCTCAGTAGTAAATCAAAGGCCTTGTTCCATATTCACTTTCCCAAGAACCAGGAAGCCCTGTCAAAGGCACAGTTCCGCCTAAAATTTGAAGAGTTTTTCTATATACAACTACAGCTGCTCTTTAAAAAACAAATGCGGAAACAGAAGATCAAAGGAATGCCTTTTGATAAGGTAGGCCAATATTTCAACAGGTTTTACCAAGAACATTTACCCTTCCAGCTTACCGGGGCACAACAGCGTGTTATCAAAGAAATACGGGCAGATCTGGGCAGCAATGCCCAGATGAACAGGTTACTGCAGGGGGATGTAGGCTCGGGAAAAACCATTGTTGCATTGATGGCTATGTTGTTAGCCATAGATAACGATTACCAGGCCTGCCTGGTCGCCCCGACAGAGATACTGGCTGTTCAGCACTATAATGGGCTGAAAGAATTATTGGGAGATTTGGGGGTAAGCATAGCCCTATTGACAGGATCCGTAAAACAAAGAGATCGTAAGCCCCTTCACGAGGCATTGAGTGATGGCAGCCTGAATATACTGGTGGGCACTCATGCTGTGCTTGAGGATAAGGTCCGGTTTAACAACCTGGGACTAGCCATCATTGATGAACAGCACCGTTTTGGAGTGGCACAACGCGCCAAATTATGGCATAAGAACCAATTACCTCCCCACGTATTAGTTATGACAGCTACCCCGATCCCGCGCACCCTGGCCATGAGCCTGTACGGGGATCTGGATATCTCCGTGATCGACGAACTTCCCCCGGGCAGGAAACCCATCAGAACCGTGCATCGGTTTGATGCCAATAGGTTAAAGGTGTTCCGTTTTTTACGGGATGAGATCCAAAAAGGGAGGCAGGTATATATCGTTTATCCTCTTATCCAGGAATCTGAAGCCCTGGATTATAAGGACCTGATGGACGGGTATGAAAGCGTAGTGCGCGAATTCCCCCAACCGGAATACCAGGTCTCTATTGTACACGGGCAGATGAAGGCCGAGGATAAGGACTACGAGATGGAACGATTCCTTAAAAAAGAAACCCAGATCATGGTAGCTACAACAGTGATCGAGGTAGGAGTCAATGTTCCCAACGCCTCCGTAATGATCATTGAAAGTGCGGAGCGTTTCGGACTTTCCCAGCTACACCAATTAAGAGGCCGAGTAGGCCGTGGTGCAGACCAGAGTTATTGCATACTGATGACCGGGCAGAAATTGTCGTCAGAGGCAAAAACCAGGTTAGAGACTATGGTCAGGACCAATGACGGGTTTGAAATTGCCGAGGTAGACCTTAAATTAAGGGGTCCCGGGGATTTAATGGGTACCCAGCAAAGTGGTGTGCTCAACCTGAAGATCGCAGATGTGGTTAGAGACAGGGATATTTTACAAACTGCGCGCTACTACGCCCAGCAATTACTCAAGCAAGACCCGGAGCTGGGAGCCCCGGAAAATCTTGCTGTACGTGTCGCCTACAGCCGTTTATCGCGGCATAAGGATATCTGGACGTATATCAGCTAGACAATATTTCGCTATTCTTCTAAAAGGGGGCAAAATTCTTTACTCTGTTATTCTATGCATTGTATCAACTGATATAATGAGCTGAAGTTAGGAGTGCAAGGACATTCCAGTAGAAAGCCTATGTCTTGACAATGGTCAAAATTTACTCAATAACCATATTAATTGTCACACAATCAAGTATTTACAACTTATTAAAGGCTATTGAACATCGTAATTTGAAATCGCGGATTCAAGGGACTGTAAATATGCTTTAGTATTTTTGATGGCTTAAATTACTGGCTAATCACAAGCTATTTCAATTATGAGTAAAACACTGTTTGATAAGGTCTGGGACGCCCACGTGATCAAAAAGATTGAGAACGGGCCACAAGTACTATTTATAGATCGGCACCTTGTCCATGAAGTAACCAGCCCGGTAGCTTTCCTGGGGCTTAAAAATCGTGGGATTAAAGTTCGCTTCCCGGAACGGACCTTTGCAACCGCAGATCACAATACGCCTACCCGGAATCAACATTTACCGGTAGCGGACCCACTTTCTGCCAACCAGTTGAAAATGTTGGAACAGAATGCCGCCGAACACGGTATACCCTACTGGGGACTAGGGCATGAAAAGAACGGGATAGTACATGTCATTGGACCGGAAAACGGGATAACCGTTCCCGGCGCAACTATTGTTTGCGGGGATTCCCATACGTCTACCCACGGGGCTTTTGGCGCCATAGCGTTTGGAATCGGGACTTCTGAGGTAGAAATGGTTCTAGCCACTCAATGCATACTGCAACCCAAACCCAAGCGGATGCGAATCAATGTACATGGCAAATTGAATGCCGGTGTTACCCCTAAAGATGTAGCACTTTATATTATCTCGCGACTTACAACCTCCGGGGCCACCGGGTACTTTGTAGAGTATGCCGGGGAAGTATTCCGCGACATGTCTATGGAGGGCCGAATGACCGTTTGTAACCTGAGTATTGAAATGGGTGCCAGGGGCGGAATGATGTCACCGGATGAAAAGACTTTTGAATATATCAAAGGCCGGGAACATACTCCGAAAGGAGAAGCCTGGGATACCGCGATGGAATATTGGGATACTTTAAAGACCGATGAGGATGCCATATTTGACAAGGAAGTCAGTTTTAACGGGGAGGATATAGAACCGATGATCACTTATGGTACCAATCCCGGGATGGGTGTCGGTATCACCATGGGTATACCTACAGCTGATGCTGTGGAAGGCGGAGCTGCAACCTATGCAAAATCGCTGGCTTATATGGATTTCCAGGAAGGGGAATCTATGATTGGAAAACCGATAGACTTCGTTTTCCTCGGGAGTTGTACCAACGGCCGGATTGAGGATTTCAGGGCATTTACCGGTATTGTAAAGGGCCGGAAGAAAGCAGAGCATGTTACGGCATGGCTGGTGCCCGGGTCTCACAAGGTAGAAGCTGCCATCAAGGAAGAAGGCTTGTTGGATATACTAATCGAAGCAGGATTTGAATTAAGGGAACCCGGCTGTTCGGCTTGCCTTGCGATGAACGACGATAAGATCCCGGCCGGTAAATACGCGGTAAGTACTTCTAACAGGAATTTTGAAGGCAGACAAGGGCCTGGTGCACGTACCTTGCTTGCCAGTCCCCTGGTTGCTGCGGCTGCTGCGGTAACGGGGAAGGTGACTGATCCGAGAGAGCTCCTGGAATTGGCCACCGCATAAAGTCGAAGAATTAATTAAAAGATTACAAAAAATGGCTTACGATAAATTTGATGTACTCACCAGCTCAGCAGTACCCTTACCTATAGAAAATGTGGATACGGACCAGATCATCCCGGCTCGTTTCCTGAAAGCTACGGAACGTGAAGGATTTGGAGACAATCTTTTCCGCGACTGGCGTTACCACCCGGACAATAGCCCTAAAGAACATTTTGTACTGAACAATCCAATATATTCGGGTAAGATTCTCGTAGGTGGGAAGAATTTCGGATCCGGCTCCTCTCGGGAACACGCTGCATGGGCGGTGTATGACTACGGTTTTCGCTGCGTGGTTTCCAGTTTCTTTGCAGACATCTTCAGGAATAACTGCCTGAACGTTGGCGTTCTCCCGGTACAGGTGAGTGCAGCTTTCCTGCAACAGATCTTTGAAGCGATTGAAAAAGACCCGAAGGCAGAAATTGAGGTCGATCTACCGGAGCAAAGCATTACCATCCTCCCTACCGGTGCTAAGGAAACTTTTGATATCAACCCGTATAAGAAAGACAATATGCTGAACGGTTTTGATGATATCGATTTCCTTTTAAATCTCGAGGACGACATTACCGCATTTAACGCCCAGAATCCATTATAATATATTGCTAAATTCCCATAGCCCGGTGATGTAATGAAAAAGAGAACCATAGAAATAATGGATACCACCCTCAGGGATGGGGAACAGACTTCGGGGGTTTCCTTTTCAGCCTCGGAAAAACTTACCCTGGCCAAATTGTTGTTGGATGAATTAAAGGTAGATCGTATAGAGGTTGCCTCTGCCAGGGTTTCGGAAGGGGAATTCCAGTCCGTAGCTCAGATCACCCAATGGGCCGCAGAAAAGGGCTACCTGGACCGGGTTGAGGTGCTTACCTTTGTCGACGGCGGAAGTTCTATTGAATGGATGCTTAAAGCGGGGGCCAGGGTGCAGAACCTGTTGACAAAAGGCTCCTTAAATCACCTGACCCATCAACTAAAAAAGTCACCTGAACAACATTTTAATGAGATTGCTGCTGTAGTTGCACAGGCAGAAAAGAACGGGATAAAAACCAACGTTTACCTGGAAGACTGGAGCAATGGCATGCGTAATTCTCCGGACTATGTCTATAGTTTTATCAATTACCTGGCCACTCTACCCATAAAAAGACTTTTACTGCCTGATACGCTGGGAATCCTAACCCCTTCTGAAACCTATACCTTTTTGTCCGATATCAGGAAGAAATACCCGCAATTACATATTGATTTTCACGGCCATAATGATTATGACCTGAGTGTCGCTAATGTAATGGAAGCACTGAGAGCCGGATGTGATGGACTACACCTTACCGTGAACGGCATGGGCGAACGGGCGGGAAATGCCCCATTAGCCAGCGTAGTGGCCGTGGTGAACGACTTTATGCCCCATCACCGGATCAATGTCAAAGAATCTTCGCTATTCAAAGTCAGTAAGCTGGTGTCTACCTTTACAGGTTTTGGCATCCCTGCCAACAAACCTATCGTAGGTGACAATGTTTTTACACAAACTGCTGGAATACATGCAGATGGAGATAATAAAAAGAATCTTTACTTTAATGATCTTTTACCAGAGAGATTCGGGCGGAAACGGAAATATGCACTTGGTAAGACCTCGGGAAAAGCCAATATTCAAAAGAATCTGCAGGAACTGGGACTTACCCTGAATGATGAAGAGCTCAAAAAAGTTACCCAGAGGATTATAGAATTGGGAGATAAAAAAGAAAAGGTAACCAAGGAAGATCTTCCCTACATTATTTCTGATGTATTGGACAGCAACACTTATCAGCAAAGGGTTTTTGTTAGGTCTTACGTTCTTACGCATTCTAAGGGCCTTAAACCATCCACCACGGTAGCTGTGGAAATCGACGGAGATTCTCACGAGGAGAATGCCCAGGGGGACGGGCAGTTTGATGCCTTTATGAACGCTTTGAGGAAGGTGTATTCTTCTCGGAAAATGGAGCTCCCTACCCTGACCGATTACGCCGTTCGAATACCACCGGGCAGTAATTCCGATTCCCTTTGTGAAACCATTATCACCTGGGAACATAAGGGCAAGGAGTTCAAGACCAGGGGGCTGGATTCTGATCAAACCGTATCGGCTATTAAAGCCACGGAGAAAATGCTGAATATTTTTTAATCATCAAATATCAACACATGAACCTAAATATCGCCTTATTGGCCGGGGACGGCATTGGTCCGGAAGTAATAGACCAGGCTGTCAAG
The DNA here is from genome assembly GCF_028464225.1 of Zeaxanthinibacter sp. PT1. Taxonomy (GTDB): domain Bacteria; phylum Bacteroidota; class Bacteroidia; order Flavobacteriales; family Flavobacteriaceae; genus Zeaxanthinibacter. The sequence continues at coordinate 125,383 of NZ_JAQPCN010000002.1, read as the reverse complement.
GTCTGCGATGCAGTAGCGAAAAAGTTTGACCATAGCATTAAATGGATTCCTGCCCTTACGGGCGCCGCAGCCATCGACGCTGTCGGGGATCCCTACCCTCCTGAAACCCATAAGATATGCCAGGATGCAGACGCCGTGCTTTTCGGCGCTATTGGGCACCCGAGGTTTGATAACGATCCTTCTGCCAAAGTACGCCCGGAACAGGGACTTCTGAAAATGCGGCAGGAATTGGGTTTATTTGCCAACGTACGTCCAACCTTCACATTTCCTTCCCTGGTCGATAAATCACCCTTAAAAAGGGAGCGTATAGAGGGAACAGACCTGGTCTTCCTTCGAGAACTTACCGGAGGTATCTATTTTGGAAAACGCGGCAGGGAAGATAATGGGGATACAGCCTATGACACCTGTACTTATACCCGGAAAGAAGTACAACGCCTGGCTAAGAAAGGTTTTGAACTGGCCATGCGAAGGAATAAGAAACTTTGCTGTGTCGATAAAGCCAACGTATTAGAGTCTTCAAGATTATGGAGAGAAACGGTACAGGCTATGGAAAAGGATTACCCGGAAGTAACCGTCAGTTATGAATTCGTCGATGCTGTGGCTATGCGCTTGGTACAATGGCCCAATACTTATGATGTTTTGATCACTGAAAATCTCTTTGGAGATATCCTGACAGATGAAGCTTCTGTAATTTCAGGTTCCATGGGATTAATGCCTTCAGCTTCGGTTGGAGAAAAAGTATCGCTATACGAACCTATCCATGGTTCGTATCCCCAGGCCGCAGGGAAAAATATTGCCAATCCCATGGCTACCATACTTTCTGCCGCTATGATGTTCGATGATTTTGGACTAACAGAGGAAGCAACCGCAATCAGGGACGCCGTAAACCAGGCCTTGGAAAAAGGCGTGGTTACCGAGGACCTTGCCGATAAGGGCACAGCACATGGAACAAAAGAGGTAGGAGATTGGTTAGCAGCGCAGATCTAGGACTGTAATGCCAGTTTCCTTCTGCGATGCTTTACCTGGCGACGCTGCATAAGTAAGAGAACTGTTGCGATAAGCACCCCTACCCCTGCCAAACCTGCTCCGACGAGACCGGGCTTGGTAAAATCGTACCCCATAGCGATGGGTAAGCCACCGAAGAAGGCCCCGGATGCATTTGCCATATTAAAAGCGCTCTGGTTCAATGAAGAGCCTAGCATCTCAGAGCCCTTGGATTGTTGTATTATGGCCATCTGCACCGGAGTTCCCACCGTAAAAGCAACCATACTGATAACAAATGTCATAATTATGGCCGCATAAGGATCTACTGCGATAAAACTATTTAGCACCAGTACCAAGGTCATCAGCACCAGGCTGGTAACCACTGCTTTCATAGGCGCAAACCATTCTGCCAGTTTAGCCCCGAGGAAGTTCCCTGCGACCATTCCTAAGCCGGCGAGGATCATAGCGTAGCTCACCATCTCCTCTTCCCAGCCCGAAACTTTGGTTAAAAGCGGAGCAATATAACTGTACCAGGCAAAGAATCCACCAGTTCCTATAGTGGTGAGAAGAATTAAACCCAGGACCTGTGGTTTAGCAAGTATCCCAATATCTTTTCCAAATCCCTGTGTTGATGCCTTTTCCTGGGCCGGGATCCAGAAATATACACTAAACAACGTTAGTAATCCTACGATACCTGCCAGCAAGAAAGACCAGCTCCAGTGGATCTGTTGTCCGAGGTATGTCCCCAGGGGAACTCCCAGTACATTAGCGACCGTAAGCCCCGCGAACATGGTTGCAATTGCCTGTGCCGCCTTACCTTTCCTGGCCAATTTTGCCGCCACCACGGCCCCGATTCCAAAGAATGCACCATGGGGAAGGCCAGACAGGAACCTGCTTAGCATCAACAGCTCGTAATTAGGGGCAAAGGCTGACAGTGTATTAAAAACCGTAAACCACAGCATGAGGTATAACATAACTTTATGAGCCTCCCATTTCCCGGCAACTGCGGTCAGCAAAGGCGCTCCTACAACCACCCCAAGGGCATAAGCCGCAATAAAATGGCCTGCTTTGGCGATACTGATATCCAGGTCCTGGGCGACGTTAGGCAGAATCCCCATGATTACAAATTCTGTAAGCCCTATCCCGAAACCACCCATGGCAAGGGCAAAGAGGGCTTTATTTCTCGATATATCCGGTTTCATTTATATAAATTTTAGGGCTTCTATGTCCCCTCGGTGAACTACAGAGGAGTTTTGAATTCAAAATTAGCAGTAGATACGAGTGAACAGCTGTCTTGGATTACCAGATTCATGTAGTATTTTACCCTTTATGCTCTCTTATGAGCTAAACCCGGGTTAAAATCAGACATGTGGGCTAGTGAAACAGAAAAGCCCTTTCCGTATTGGAAAGGGCTTGAAATCCATTTTTAGTTATGTGTTATAGAATGTAATCTGTGCTGATAAAATTAGAGAGTTTGGTCTCTAAAAGCTGCTCTACCGTATCGGTATTTAAGGGGTTGTCCTTGAAGGCCACGAAAGTACGGATAGAGAAGGATCGCAGAGCATCGTGAACACTCAGCGTAGATTGTGCCGAATCTTTTCTCCCGGTAAAAGGATACACATCAGGTCCTCTTTGGCAAGAGCTGTTCAAATTCACCCTGCATACAAGGTTTACCAGTGTATCTATTAAAGGGGCCAGGGTATAGACATCTTTCCCGAACAGGCTCACTTGCTGCCCATAGTTGCTCTCGGCCATATCATCCAAAGGCTCCTCGATATCCTGGAAGGACATTACCGGGATTACCGGACCAAATTGTTCTTCCCGGTATACCCTCATATCCTTGGTAACGGGGTACAGTACGGCAGGCCAAATATAATTTTCACTGCGTTCCCCACCTTTTTCATTAATGATCTTTGCGCCTTTTTCCAGGGCGTCATCAATGAGTTCCTGTATGTAATCCGGCTTTCCCGGTTCCGGCAGTGGGGTTAATTTTACACCTTTTTCCCAGGGGTTGCCGAATTTTAGACCATCGACCCTTTTTGCAAAACGTTCCAGGAATTCCTCTTTTACCTCCTTATGAACGTATACGATCTTCAAGGCAGTACAGCGCTGCCCGTTAAAAGACAGGGTTCCCGCGATGCATTCATCAATGGTAAGATCTAGGTCGGCATCCGGCAGGATAATTGCCGGGTTCTTGGCTTCAAGACCCAGCACCAGTCGAAGCCTGTTGCTTTTTGGATGTTGTTCCTGTAGTGCGTTTGCCGACTTGCTGTTACCGATCAAGGCGAGTACATCTACTTTCCCGGTTTTCATAATCGGTGCGGCCACTGCTCTTCCCCTTCCAAATAAAATATTAACCACTCCTTTTGGAAAACTGGACTGGAAAGCCTCCAGCAAGGGCGTGATCAATAAGACTCCGTGCTTTGCCGGTTTAAAAATGGTCGTATTTCCCATGATGATAGCCGGGATCAACAAGGCAAAGGTTTCGTTAAGGGGATAGTTATAAGGTCCCAGGCAAAGAACAACACCAAGTGGCCCCCTCCTGATATGGGCATACACCCCATCATGTTTAGTAAACTTAGCCGAATTCCTATCCAGTTCCCGGTAGTCCTCAATGGTGTTATAGATGTACTCCACCGTACGGTCAAACTCCTTTTCTGAATCGGGTAGTGACTTCCCGATCTCCCACATCAGTAGTTTTACGATCTCGTCTCGTTTAGATTCCATCTGGCTTACAAACTTCATCATGCACTCAATACGATCTTTCACCCGCATAGTAGGCCAGACTCCCTTTCCCTGGTCAAAAGCATCAAGGGCACCCTGTAAGGCGTCCAGGGCCTCGGGCTCCCCCATATCAGGGATACTACCCAGCAAGGTCGGAGCATAGGTTTCTGTAGACGAGATAGAGGAATACACCTCTGTAGTTGCACCATCCCAGTGCTCTAGCTTTCCGTTCACCAGGTATTTTTGCTGGTGAATAGGATTATCAATGGCATAGGCCGCTGGAATCTGATTTATAGTATGTTCCATAATTAAATGGTTATGTTAATTGTTGTATAATCGAGTTAATTTTAAGCCAGGGGTTTCATCGCTGTCATTGATGCTCTTAGCCTTGCACCTACGATTTCAACAGGGTGTTCTCTCAAAGCTTTATTAACAGCGATGAGCTTGGCATTATCAACCCCGTTGCCTTTGTCACTGGCGTATCCTTTCCCTATCACATCGGTGCCTACTTTTTTCATAAAATCGGCTAAAAGTGGTTTACAGGCGTGATCAAATAGATAGCAGCCATATTCTGCAGTATCCGAGATAACCCGGTTCATTTCAAAAAGTTTTTTCCGCGCAATGGTATTGGCAATCAGAGGAGTTTCGTGCAGGGATTCGTAGTAAGCCGATTCCCCGATAATACCCGATTCGGTCATCGCCTCGTAAGCAAGCTCTACTCCTGCCCTGACCATAGCCACCATTAACACGCCATGATCATAATATTCCTGTTCGGAAATCTTGTGATCCCCTGCGGGCGTTTTTTCAAAAGCTGTTTCTCCTGTCGCTGCACGCCACGCGTGGAGGTTTTTATCATCATTGGCCCAATCCTCCATCATAGTTTTCGAGAAGTGACCACTCATGATATCATCCATGTGTTTGTTGAACAATGGCCTCATGATCTCCTTAAGTTCTTCGGACAGTTCAAATGCCTTGATCTTTGCCGGGTTGGATAACCGATCCATCATATTCGTAATCCCTCCGTACTTCAGTCCTTCAGTCACGGTCTCCCATCCATACTGAATCAATTTGGACGCATAGCCGGGTTCTATTCCTTCTGCAATCATCTTATCAAAACAAAGTATGGATCCTGTCTGCAGAAGACCGCAAAGAATCGTCTGTTCTCCCATAAGATCCGATTTTACTTCGGCGACAAACGAAGATTCCAGTACCCCTGCTTTATGACCACCTGTGGCTACTGCATATGCCTTGGCCTGCTCCAACCCTTTATGCTCCGGATCATTCTCCGGGTGAACAGCGATCAGGGTAGGCACCCCGAATCCGCGTTTATACTCTTCTCGCACCTCTGATCCCGGGCTTTTTGGGGCGACCATGATCACGGTGAGATCCTCACGCACCTTCATGCCTTCTTCCACTATATTAAAACCATGGGAATACGATAGTGTGGCTCCTTTTTTCATTTGTGGCATTACCGCTTTGATCACTGCCGTATGCTGTTTATCCGGGGTGAGATTGATCACCAGGTCTGCAGAGGGTATCATTTCTTTATAGGTACCCACTTTGAATCCATTTTCCTTGGCATTCTGGTACGATGGCCGCTCTTCCGAGATTGCCGCTTCCCTAAGGGTATAGCCCACATCAAGACCGGAGTCCCTCATGTTAAGCCCTTGGTTGAGCCCTTGTGCTCCACAGCCTATAATTACTATTTTTTTACCTTTTAATGCGGATACACCATCCAAAAACTCGCTCGACTCCATAAACCGGCATTTACCCAGTTGCATCAGTTGTTCACGTAAGGAAAGTGTATTGAAATAATTTGCCATTTGTTGTAATGATTATTTGATAAATAAATATTGGTTTGATTATTTTTCCTCCATGGCGGCCAGGAAGGAAGAGATCTTCATCTCTGCCTTGGTCACCGTAATTCGCCCGGACCTGACAAATTGCATGATCCCGTAGGGCTTAAGTTGCTTGTACATTTCTTCTATCTCTTCCCGTTTACCGGTTTTAGCCAGAACAAAAAAATCCCTGGATACCGTCACGATCTGGGAATGATTATCCTTGATAATATTCTGTATCTGCCGTTCATCGAACAACAAGTGCGACGCAATCTTAAAGAGTGCTGATTCCTGGTAGATGGTTTCTTCATCCGTGTGGTAAAAAGCCTTGATTACCTCGATCTGTTTTTCAATCTGCATAACGATCTTACGCGTCCAGTCTTCCGTTGTAAAGACAACCACGGTAAACTTAGACACCCCTTCTATCTCTGATTTTGAGACATTTAAACTCTCAATGTTAATGTGTCTCTTCAGGAAAATTCCGGAAATCCTGTTCAGGAGTCCCACGTTGTTCTCAGAATATACTGAAATGGTAAACCATTTTTTTTCCATGCTGTATTATTTTAATCGAATGTCCGATACTGATGCGCCCGAAGGGATCATCGGGAAGACATTGTCCTCTTTTTCTACTCTAACCTCCAAGAAATACGGTTCCTTGGACTGTATCATCTCCGTAACTGCCTCCTGCAGATCTGACCTTTCTTCTACCCTCCTGGCTTTTAGGTGGTATCCTTCTGCAATTTTCACGAAGTCAGGGTTGGTCATCACAGTGGAGGCATAACGCTTTTCAAAGAACAATTCCTGCCACTGGCGAACCATACCCAGGTGTTCATTGTTGAGCACCACTATTTTAACGGCGGTCTTGTTCTGGAAGATCGTTGCCAGTTCCTGTATATTCATCTGGTACCCGCCATCTCCTATGATGGCGACAACTTCACGATCTTCTGCCCCCATTTTAGCCCCAATGGCCGCTGGGAGCGCAAAGCCCATGGTTCCAAGACCCCCGGAAGTAATATTACTTTTAGACTGGGTAAAGCGAGCATACCTGCAAGCGATCATCTGATGCTGGCCAACGTCTGAAACAATAACTGCGTTATCACCTGATGCTTTGTTGATAGCACCTATCACTTCTCCCATAGTGAGACCGGGTTTCTGTGGATTCAGGTCGGCTTTAATGACTGCTTCGTACTCTTGCTGATGTTTTTTCTTGAACTCATTATGCCATGACTCGTGGCTGTTTTCCTTTATCATTGGCAGCAGTTGCTGTAGAGAATCTTTTGCGTTGCCCAGAACAGCCACATCAACCTTGACATTCTTATCAATCTCGGCTGGATCTATCTCAAAGTGGATGATCTTGGCCTGTTTAGCGTAGGTATCCAGGTCACCGGTCACCCGGTCATCAAAGCGCATTCCGATGGCGATAAGTAAATCACACTCGTTCGTAAGTACATTGGGACCATAATTACCGTGCATGCCCACCATGCCTACATTTAGCGGATGATCGGTCTCCATCGCTGATAATCCCAGTATGGTCCACGCAGCGGGAATGCCGGCTTTTTCAACGAACGCTTTCAATTCTTTCTCAGCCTTGCCCAGGATAACCCCCTGCCCGTAAACGATGTAAGGCTTTTTAGCATTATTGATCAATGCCGCAGCCTCCTGAAGGCTACCCTTATCCGGCTCGGGATAAGGTTGGTAACTTCTCACCTGGTTACATGGTTTATAATCAAATTCCAATTCATCAAACTGGGCATTTTTAGTGATATCAACCAATACCGGGCCCGGCCTTCCTGATTTTGCTATATAAAAGGCTTTAGCCATGATCTCGGGAATCTCTGATGCCTTGGTCACTTGGTAGTTCCATTTAGTAACCGGTGTTGAAATTCCAATTATATCAGTTTCCTGGAAAGCATCTGATCCCAATAGATGCCTGGGCACCTGCCCGGTGATGCAAACCATTGGCGTGGAATCGATCTGGGCGTCTGCCAGGCCGGTTACAAGATTTGTCGCACCCGGACCGGAGGTAGCCATTGCAACTCCAACTTTCCCCGTGGCCCTGGCATAACCCTGGGCAGCATGAGCTGCACCTTGTTCGTGCCGAGTAAGGATGTGGGATAATTGATCCTGGAACTTGTACAATTCATCATAGACCGGCATAATGGCGCCCCCGGGATACCCATAAATTATGTCTACCCCCTCTGCCAGCAGGCAGTGTATAATTGCCTCTGCTCCACTGATCTTAGAACGTATTCCGCTTTCTTTCTTCGTTTTTTTGTCTTTTAAAGTTTCCATAGACCTGCTCTACTATGTTAGTATTGTTATAACTCGTCGGTCACACAACCCTGGGAAGCTGACGACACTGTTTTGGCATATTTAAAAAGGCTACCCCTTTTAACCTTTAACGGTGGAGGAGACCATGCGTCCTTACGAGCTTGGAGCTCTTCTTCGCTGAGTGCTACACTAATACTATTCTCCTCTGCATCAATGGTAATCATATCTCCATCTTTTAAAAGGGCAATTGTACCCCCTTCCTGGGCTTCGGGCGAGATATGCCCCACGACAAAACCATGGGTGCCTCCTGAAAACCGACCATCGGTGATCAGGGCTACATCCTTACCAAGACCTGCCCCCATAATGGCTGAAGTTGGCTTCAACATCTCTGGCATTCCCGGGCCTCCTTTTGGACCTTCATATCGAATGACGACCACATCTCCTTTTTTGACCAATCCTTTGCCTATACCTTCATTTGCTTTAAACTCATCTTCGAACACCTTCGCAGGACCCGTAAAATGTAATCCTTCTTTCCCGGTGATCTTTGCTACGGCTCCTTCTTCAGCGAGGTTACCATAAAGGACCCTCAAATGTCCCGTTGACTTAATTGGATCACTAATGGGATGAATTACTTCCTGACCTGACTTAAGTTCAGGGATGTCTTTCAGGTTTTCAGCCAAGGTTTTACCGGTAACGGTAAGGCAATCGCCATGCAACATATCGTTATCGAGCATAAATTTCATTACAGCCGGAATCCCGCCTACCCGGTAAACATCTTCCATCAGGTATTTCCCGCTCGGTTTCAGATCTGCAAGGAATGGGGTTGTATCACTGATACGCTGAAAATCATCCAGGGTAAAATTGATGTCAGCAGCTTTGGCAATAGCCAGGAAATGTAAGACTGCATTGGTAGACCCGCCAAGAACAATGATCAGTCGCACCGCATTTTCAAAAGACTTACGGCTGAGGATGTCCAAGGGCTTAATGTCCTTCTCCATCAGTACCCGGAGTGCCTTACCGGCTTTAATACAATCTTCCTTCTTATCCTTACCTACAGCAGGGTTAGAAGAATTATAGGGTAAAGCCATACCAAGGGCTTCAATGGCAGAAGCCATAGTATTTGCCGTGTACATACCTCCGCACGCGCCTGCACCTGGGCAGGCATTCTGAATCACTTCTTTGTATTCCTCTTCATTGATACTGCCTGCAACTTTTTCACCCCAGGCTTCAAAGGCGGAGACTACATCAAGACTTTTATTCCTTACACATCCTGATGCAATTGTGCCCCCGTAGACCATAACACTGGGCCTGTTCAGCCGTATCATCGCCATTAGAGCTCCCGGCATATTCTTATCGCATCCCACGACAGTCACCAGTCCATCGTAATTCATCGCTTGTACCACGGTTTCCATGGAGTCGGCGATAATATCCCTGGACGGTAGGGAATACCTCATCCCATAGGTCCCCATAGATATACCGTCGCTGACACCAATGGTATTGAATACCAATCCGACCATTCCTGCCTCGGCAACACCGGATTTTACATCCTGGGCAAGGTCATTGAGGTGCATATTACAAGGATTGCCTTCATAACCGGTACTTCCGATACCGACAAAAGGTTTATTCATGTCCTCTTCTTTTAACCCCAGGGCATAAAGCATGGCCTGGGAAGCCGGTTGAGAAGGATCCTGGGTAATTTGCTTGCTGTATTTATTCAATTCCATATATGCGGTGCGTCTTCCTAATTACAATGACTTTCAAAGATAAGCCTTTGACTAGGGCAGGATTCCGGCAGAAGGGAAAGAGGATAAATTCAATGCCTGTCAATAACACTTAAATTATTGATAAACAGCAACTTAAGAGGTGTATTGTTATTATATCCAGCAGGGGTAAAAAAGTAACAGAAGTTTTTATCAATGCATTCTTAAACGGATATGATCCCCGTATTTCTTCTGTGCCAGCAGGGAAACCGCCGTAGAAGAAAGCTGCAAAACCCTTGGGTATCCTCCGGTGGTCTGCCCGTCTCGCATCAGTATGATTAGTTTACCGGCAGGAGTAAACTGTATAGTACCCGGCAGGGTTGCCGAAGTTAGCATGCTCATTTTATGACCTTCAATAGCTTCTTCCAGTTGATAGGCCATGCGATTATTTTCTTTAGCGATGGTGAAGTTCTTACTGAATATCGCTTCCAGTTGGGTGTCGTTCAACATAGCATACTCCGGTCCCGGGCTTACTTTCAGTATATTTTCTTTATAAAACCCCTTGGTGGTCACACTGCTGATCCTCGGTTCAAAATCCAAGGTTTCCTCGTAAGGGATCTGCATGTGTTCCTTAACCATTGCTAAGTCCGTTACCGGGAAATAAAAGGATCTGCTGCCGAGCACCATTTTAGTCTTAAATCCGCCTTTAACGGCCAGGTAGCCCCTGAACCCATGTTCTAACTGACCAAAAGAAATTTCATCCCCGGCCTCTATCTTATGCACGCTATTCTTCTCCAAGGATTCATCATTGCATTTCATTGACAACTCTGCACCGGATGTTGCGATATAGGTAGCCTTCTCAAAAACCAAGGTTGGTCCTGTCATAGTGATCTCGAGTACGGCATCTTCTTCCTCGTTTTCAAGTAAAGAGTTGGCAACGGAAGCGGCATAACTGTCCATAGCACCTGATCCGGGGACACCTAACTTCCGGTAACCAAATCGTCCCAGGTCCTGTATACTTGTATATAGGCCCGTTTTCTTAACTGTCAGCATCCAACTTAATTTTTTCTATTTTATGAATACCAACTTCCGACTCTAATTTAAATAACTGGTACTCTCCTTCACTGATCTCGTAAAAACGAATCTTATCCCCGGTACTTATAAAGCTAGGAGGGTCATTCTCCGAGTTAAAACTCTGTATGGGACAATTGCCGATAATATTCCACCCCCCCGGTGATTCCTGGGGGTAGACACCAGTCTGTTGCCCGGCGAGTCCTACGGATCCGGCCTCAACCTTCATCCGCGGATGCTCTCTCCGGGGAACCTGCAAGCTTTCCGGAAGACCACCCAGGTACATAAAACCGGGCAGAAACCCTAAGCCATATACTGTATAAGTGCAAGAGGTATGTAAACTGACCAGCTCTTCTGGGGTCATTCCGAGTTTCTCAGACACTTCAGGCAGATCAGGTGCAAATTCTTTATCATAACATACGGGCAGTTTCCAGAGAAATCGATCGGGGCTTTCGGCCTTAGTCGCTTTTTCATACCACATTAGCAATTCTCGCTTCAGGTTAGCACTGTCCTCTATGGGCACTCTCCTGATGACTGCCATGGTATGATAGGCCGGGACCAGTTCCCACTTTTCTTTCTTAAGGCAGTTGCTCTCGAGGTAGCTGCTGAACTGCAGCATATCTTCAAGGATAGACTCCTTAACTTCTTCCGGCCATTTAATTAACATGGCATATTCCCCGAAGGGCTCTATGGATATAGGGTATTTATTCACTTGTCCAGGTATATTCCGTATTTGGGTAATTCTTTTGAAATATACGTCAATATTTGCAATGCAGAAGGTGTATCCCCGTGAATACAAAAGGTCTTTGCCTCTATTGAAATATCTTTATGGTCTATGCTTCTGACCTCTCTTTTAAGGATCATTCTTAACATGTGATTCAAAACTTCCTCGGGCGACTCGATCATGGAACCTTCCTGTTTTCTCGAGACCAAACTCAGGTCATTGTTATAAGCCCTGTCCCCAAAAGCTTCAAAAACAATTCTTCTCCCCAACCCAATGGCTTCTTCTACCAGTGCTGATCCATAGGGCGTATAAATTACCAACTCATCATCATATGGTTTTATCGCTTCCAGGAAAGATTTGCTAAGGGATCTATCTGTAGCAATGTCATTGTATAGTGCGCCATGAGGTTTAATATGGTATAAGGTACAATTCTCTTCTTCCGCAATTCTACAGATTAGGGATAATTGCTGCCTGATGGTATTAATCAGTTCGCTTTTCGTTAAGCTCATGGAAATCCTGCCAAAATTTTCCTGATCAGGGTATGAAGGATGAGCCCCCATTTTAATCCCATGGCTATTGGCAAGAGAGAGTACTCGTCTTATCTCCGCTTCATCTCCTGCATGACCTCCACAGGCAATACTGCACGAACTTATGTAAGGGAAAAGTTCAGCTTCATTCCCTATTCCCTCTCCTACATCACAATTGATATCAATTTTTCTCCTGTGCATTTTCTTAAGGGTTAAATACGGTTATAATACTTTTAGCTCCGAGCAATAAGGCCAGTCCTATGATGACCACGGCAAAAATATTTTGTAGAACACTATTCCTGTATTCCCCTAATACGGAAGACTTATTGACCACCCAGAGCAGGAAGATCGCGATTACCGGTAAAAGTAGCCCATTGGCTACCTGGGCAAACTTGATGATCTCAATCGGCCTGAATCCGAAGGAAAGCGAAAGAACTCCAATAAGAAGTACCGTCATCCAAACTGCCCTGAACCTGGCGTCTTTCATATCAGCTTTCCAATCAAAACAACTATTAGCAACGTAAGCCGCAGCCAAGGGAGCTGTAATGGAGGAGGTGATCCCTGCCGCAAAAAGGCCTATTCCCATAAAGTAGCGCGCCCCTTCTCCAAACAAAGGTTGTAGCCCTTTTGCGAGGTCTAAAGCGTTATTAACCTCTGTAGCCGGGATAGCAGAGGCGGCAATTACGATAGTCATCGAAACCAAACCTCCGAGTCCGACAGCCCATAAGGTATCCCCCCTGGCTTTACCAAGATCTTCTTTTCCTTTCCATTTTTCATTGACCAGGGAGGCGTGAAGGAACAGGTTATAAGGTACCACGGTAGTTCCAACCAATGCGATAACGGTCAGGAAGCTACCATCGGGAAGTCCCGGCAATAAAAGTCCGTCCAATACAGCACCTATGTCAGGTTTTGTGATGATAGCCGTAATTATAAACGATATACTCATTAGCAATACTAGGCTTACAAATACCTTTTCCAATAGCTTGTAATTACCGGCCAGTAACAGGAAAAATGCCGCTAAGCCTATGATCCAAGGAAAAAAAGAGGTGTACACATTCCCAAAGACCGCTTCTAAGCCCAGGGTAGCGCCCCCTATATTTCCCGCTTCATAAGCTGTATTGCCAATGATGATTGCACCGAGTACAATTAGCAGCACCAAATTTCTAAGCAGCGGGGTTCTTAGCTGCTCCCTGATCACATCCGCTAAACCATTTTGGGTGACCAGGCCAAGTCGCGCAGCCATTTCCTGTAGCACCATGGTCGCCAGGGTTGATAATAGAAGTGTCCAGAGTAAGGCGTACCCAAAGCCGACCCCGGCAAGGGTGCATACGGTGACAGTTCCCGGCCCGATAAAGGCGGCGGCAACCAGAACTCCCGGTCCTATATTTTTAAACATGCTGCAATTATTAGCGGGTGACTTTCGTAAATATAGGAGGATTCTATAGGATGTACGTACGGATAAGAAGTAAAATTTGAAGCTTAAAAAAGATTAAAATCGTGCAGTTCGTCTAAAAATGTGCAGTTCATCTAAAAACGGGGGGGCGTACATCGAGAAAATATAATAATCGAAAAATACTGCTGTTATAATTATCCCAAACCCCCAACAGACCTACTAAATGACCTGCTTAGAATGCCATAAAGAACTCAGCTACATCGATCACAAAAACGCAATGGAACTCTTCGGTGTGGAGTTATGCAGAAGACACTACGACCGACTGCTTAAACTCAATAAAAGACAAAAAACATCCCTGCAAGCCATCCGACTCTATTATGGATTAAAAGAAGCCGGGGAAAACCCTATGCTGGCCTGGTGGGATGGAAAGAAATCGGTGGACATCGCACTGCCCAGGGTGAAACTGAATGTTGAGATCGACCATCAACCTCAACTCTACAGCCATAAAAGAGCTATGGAAGAACTTGAAGAAGCCATGCAATCCATGAATGAAGGATTTACCACTTTAAGAATACCGCATATGCTTATTGCTGAAAAAATGCGGGAGACGGTACAGGACATCCTACAGATAAAAGCAGGGCTTCAACAATCACAGCAAGTAATATAACGGAACGACACGCTTACTTATAATCATAACCACTAAAAACACTCCATCCCCAGGGGTGTTTTTTTATGCACTATAAACAGGTATATGGGCTTGAGCGCTGTAAACTTTTGGAGATCAGATTTTTTTCTATCTTCATTTACGAGAAGATCCGATCGTCAACTAAAACACCAACCATGAGAATTATTCTTTTCCTGTGCTTTACCCTCCTCCTATTCTCCTGTAAAACCGAATCGAAAAATTACGTAAAACTCGCTGGCCTGGAGGCAACTGTAGAGATAAAAAGAGATCAATGGGGCATAAACCACATCTATGCAGAAAATGAACACGATCTCTTCTTTGCACAGGGTTACGCCGCAGCTCGGGACCGGCTCTTTCAATTCGAGGTTTGGAGAAGGCAGGCGACAGGTACCGTTGCCGAAATTCTGGGAGAGCGTGAATTTGATCGTGACCTGGGCACCCGCTTGTTCAAATTCCGGGGAGATATGACAGAAGAAATGAATTATTATCATCCAAGGGGTGCGGAAATAATCACGGCGTATACCAATGGGGTAAATGCTTATATAGAAGAGATCCGCAAAACACCGGAAAAACTGCCGATTGAATTTAAACTCCTGGGAATAGAACCTGAAAAATGGACCCCGGAGGTAGTCATCTCGAGACACCAGGGACTACTCGGGAATATTGAAGATGAATTGGAGGTAGGCCGGGCGGTGGCTGTATTGGGGCCGGAAAAGGTGAAAGACCTATACTGGTTTCATCCCAAGGACCCTGATATTCAGATGGATCCTTCAATTGACCCGAAGCTTCTCATGGGAGATATTCTGGCACCTTACAAGGCTTATCGGAAAAAAGTAGTATTCCGCCAGGAAGATATAGTTCCGGACTACCGGCACAAACAAGTTGCCAAGGTACTGCTCAATATCAGAGACGGTCTTACTGATCCTCATGGTATAGGCAGTAATAACTGGGTAATTGATGACAGCCGAACCGTTGACGGACATACCTATATGGCCAATGACCCTCATCGGACGATCGCAGTGCCTTCGCTACGGTATATGGCTCACCTGGTGGCCCCGGGATGGAATGTCATTGGTGGTGGGGAACCCGAAATTCCCGGTATTTCTATAGGCCATAACGAGTACGGAAGCTGGGGTCTGACGGTCTTTGAGACAGACGGGGAAGACCTTTATGTTTATGACCTGAACCCGGAAAACCCCGATCAGTACCGCTACGGTGATGGTTGGGAAGAAATGCGACAAATCAAAGAAACCATCGCGGTCAGGGGAAAAGAAAACAGGGAGGTAACATTGAGATACACCCGTCATGGCCCGGTTACCATGGTAGACACCCTGAACCATAAAGCTTATGCCGTTCGTTGTGCCTGGCTTGAGCCCGGTGGGTCTCCCTACCTGGCTTCATTGCGAATGGACCAGGCTAAAAGCTGGGAAGAATTCCGGGAAGCCTGCAGCTACAGTCACATTCCCGGCGAAAACATGATCTGGGCGGATAAAGAAGGGAATATTGGATGGCAAGCAGTAGGTATAGCTCCCGTCAGACCAAATTTTAGCGGGTTGGTCCCCGTACCGGGTAATGGCGCTTATGAATGGGACGGGTATCTCCCGATAAAAGAGAAACCCCATGATTTGAATCCTGAAAAGGGGTATATCGCCACGGCCAACCAGAATGTTATTCCTGAAGATTATGAACACTGGAATGCTGTAGGTTATACCTGGGCTGATCCGTACAGGGGATATCGCATTGAAGAAGTATTATCCCAGGAAAAAAGCTTCAGTATGAAGGATATGAAAGCACTTCAGATGGACTATGTTTCCATTCCGGCAAGGAAATTAACCCCTTTGATACTGGATTTGCAATTTACAGGTAAAGCGGCTGAAGCCCAACAATATCTCGAGAACTGGGATCATACCCTGGGGCCGGAGTCTATCCCGGCTGCTATCTATGTTGCCTTTGAAAACACGCTTGGTGATGAGGCTGATGCAAAATTCATTCCTGAAGCGGCAAAAAACATCATCAGTTATTTACAAATGAAGCGGATTATCGACTGGGTAACGAATCCTGATGAAAGGTTTGGTTCTAATCCTGAGGAGGGTAGAGATGAATTCATACACCGTGTATTCATGGAAAGTGTATCTGAACTGGAGAAAAGCCTGGGTCCTGATATAGCTCAATGGCAATATGGACAGGCTAAATTTAAACACTCGGCCATGGTTCATTCCCTGGGTGAAATCGTTAATGACAGTTTAGCGAGCAAGATGAACCTTGGGCCTTTACCACGCGGAGGTAATTCTTATACCCCGGGATCGACGGGAGGGAATAATCAGCAAAGTAGCGGGGCTTCTTTCCGCATGATCGTTAATTCCGGCGACTGGGATGCTACAGAAGCTACTAATGCTCCCGGGCAATCAGGCGACCCGGCAAGTGACTTCTACGATAATCTTTTTGAAAGCTGGGCAAAGGATGAATATTTCCCAGTGTATTTCTCGGATAGAAAAGTGGATTCGGTGACTGTTGAGCGATTATTATTGGTTCCACCTGGAGAATAAGTTTCATTCTTTTTAGGGGATTTTATTAAGAACCTCAACAACTCCTACACCACGTCAGCCAAGAATATACTAGAAGTAATATATTTATAGAATGAGCATTTCCGAAAACCCGCTATACGTCCTGGGCGTACTTTGCCTGATGGTTGTTCTCTCTATCTACGCAGCAAAGACTACAATCGGTAAAAAACTTGGGGCGGCCCTGTTGGTCATCCTCTTTACAGCGGTGATCGCCAATATAGGGATCATCCCGTCAGCTTCGGATAGTATACCGCTGTATGACGCAATTTTCACCTACGTTGCCCCCATCTCTATCTTCTATCTCCTTCTTGGGGTAAACCTCCGTTCCATACGAACCGCCGGTGCCCCGATGATTGTACTTTTCCTCATAGGCTCGCTGGCAACAACCCTGGGGTTTTTGATCTCATGGGCCATTATTTCTCCACAGGATATCCTGGGTGATGATGGCCGGGTCCTGGCCGGCATGCTGACCGGCACCTATACCGGGGGCAGCGTAAATTTTAACGCAGTAGCCCTGGAATACGATTTCCAGGAGAAGGGTATTTTATATGCAGGAACCATTGCTGTAGATAATGTAATTACAACGCTATGGATCATCATTACCATAGCGATCCCCAATATACTCCGCAGGTTCTGGACCGATAAGAAGATAGGCGTACCCCAAAGGTCCGATGAAAGTGTCAACGGTGATTCTATGAGCCTTCAGTCTTTATCCTGGTTGCTCTTCCTGGGTATCGGGGCTTTTGTCATTACTGAATGGTTCACCAGGATTTTCCCGGCCATCCCTTCTATCATCACGCTTTCTACCATAGGAATTCTCCTGGCCCAATCCCGTTTTGTTTCCCGGCTAAAAGGAGCACATGCCCTGGGACTTTACCTGGTATTCCTCTTCTTGGCGGTTATCGGCGCTTATTGCGAACTGAGTTCTGTTGTCGCTCTTAAGGAAATCGGTATTACTTTGCTGTTGTTCGCTTCACTAGGGGTGCTAATACATGGAGTCCTGGTAATTATCCTGGGTGGTTTGGTCTACAAAGATTGGGAGATGATAGCTATCGTAAGCCAGGCAAATATCGGGGGTGGAACCACGGCCATTGCCCTTGCGGAGACCTTTGACAGAAACGAACTTATTGTCCCGGCCATCATGGTTGGCACCCTGGGTAACGCCCTGGGAACTTACCTCGGTTTCCTGGTGGTATATCTCTTGTAATATGCCTGGACCCGAATAATCCGTATGGCTTGGGCGGGTTGGCAGTTCACAGTTTGTACTTGGCAGTTGGCAACCCGCCCGTAACGGACGGCACGTTCCTGCCCGAACTGAACTGATACGGTCTGGCGGGCGGGTTGTCACTCTGTAACCCTGTCACTATAAATTATGCATGTTTTTTGCACTGAAAATCATTAATTTGTAAGTGGGGCGGGGTCGAAGGCCCCGTGGGTCCGTTTTCGGTATGCAGTAGGCAGTCAACAGTCAGCAGTTGGTATAATTAAAAATCACCTTGCAGTCGGCCGGTACATTCGGGCGGGCTGTAACCCAGTAACCTAAAATCCCACTGCTTGCTTCTTGCAGGGAAACCAATTATCTTTTTGGCATGGGGAGGGGGCTTTCCCCAAAAGGATAGAGCCCTACTTCTAGTATGTTTTTGATTGTTCTTTAGCTATCTATCTATATCCGTGAAACGAATCTGCCCGTGCAGGATTTGTGATTGGCAGATATATATCACACTATCATTTGACCTTAAAACTATTATCCCTTTATCATTCTAACCTTTGTTCCTACTTCTATCCGATCGCAGTTTGGTGCGGGCAGGTTGTAACACGGGAAACAAGAATTTCCACTGCATGTTTTCTGCATTGAATACACCTAACTTCACCAAGGGGTGGGGTTAAGAACCCCGGACTCATTCCAAGTATTATAAAAATGATTCTGACATCCTGGGAAAAACAGCTTTATCTAATACGTAACTTGGGATAAGTATGTGAAGTGGTCATAAGATAAAGTTGAAAAATCCGGTAAAGTCTAGATATTCCTCCTCTGATTAAGCAGGTTGCTACTCGGCAATCTTAGTGGAAAGATGCCGAAGCGGCAAGAGGTTCAGTATCAATGGATACTTCGTTAAATGATAGCTGGCTTTCCGTCTGCTGGTAGACCTCTTTAACTATTTTGTATACATCAGGAACTACCGTTTTAGCAAGTTTGGAATTGCTATTTAAAAGAACACAAATACCCATATCTGATTCAGGATAAATGGCAATTTCATTCCGGTAATTGTTAACACTTCCACCGTGGTGCCATATGGTTTTTTCCTGGGCAGTTTTATCCTCGACAAATTTATGGATTCTCCATCCATAGCCGTAATACGAGGATACGTGTCCGGGCCAGCGCTGGTAGTACTTTCGGCTCCCTTTTATCTCGATGAATGGTGTAAAAGCTTCCTCTAGGGCAGATTTATTCATGATGTCCGGGTGGTGACCGAGCAAAAACTTCATCCATTTACCCATGTCTGCAGCGTTAGCACTAATTCCACCTGCCGCTACCGCGTTATAATAATGATCATTTAATGGCCTTGGTCTCCAACTGTTGCGCCACCTTGTATGTGGTAATGCGACATTTCCGGCATTCACTAATGTTTCATGATCCATAGACGTAGAACACATTTCCAAAGGATTAAAAAACCGATTCTCAAGGGATTTTGTAATATCCTCTCCGGTTGCTTTGTGTATCATCTCGCTCGAAAGGGCAAAAAGCGCATTTTGATAACTATACATTGCCCCCGGCTTGCTGATGGGATTTACTTCTTTGAAACGCGTGGCAATATCTGTAAGCGGTAAACCGGCTTCAATCAAATTAGTATAACTGTGGTATGGGGCTCCGGCGGTATGTGACAATATATTGGCCAAGGTGATTTTATCTGTGTTCTGACGGTCTCCCAACTGAAATCCGGGAATATAATCCCTGACCTTATCTTCCCAGTGCAATTTACCTTCATCTATTATATCGGCTGCAAGGATACCGGCAAATCCTTTGGAAAGTGATCCTAACCTGAATATGGTCTGGCCATCTACCGCTTCCTGGCTACGGATATTCTTTTTCCCGAAACCTTCGGAGATCACGATCGAATTTCCTTTTACAATACTCACCCCTGCTCCAACGATATCTCCGGACGCGATGGCTTGGTCAAAATAAGCTTGTAATGCTATCTGTAATTCCTGTTGCCTCCTCACCTGTAGAGCGTTTTCTTTCGGATTGGGCTGTACTTTTTCAGCCAGGTCTGATGAACTAATATTTTCTGATGGTGCTGCTGCTTCTTGTGACATAAAACCAACACTCAGGCCAATAGCTGCTATAATTACTATAGATGTTATTATATGAAGTCTGTATCGATACATAAGTAGGTTGCTTTTCGTGGGACTGTCAGCGCGTGAAAATAATAGAATATTAATAAATAACCTTTTTCTAGTCATAATATTATGCATTAGAGACACAATATTCAGGGTTTTAACATATAGCATAAAACAGGTCATCCTAACCACCCTTCGCGATCTAAACTTCGGTACTGTATGGCTTCTGCAATATGTTCACCGTTGATGGAATCAGACGCCTCTAGGTCGGCAATTGTCCTGGACACCTTTAAAATCCGGTCATAAGCCCGTGCAGAGAGATTAAGCCTTTCCATCGCCGACTTTAACAATGAAAGGGACTCGGGCGTCAGCATACAATATGAAAATATCTGCTTAGTATTCATTTGGGCATTGTAGTGAATATTGGGAACTTTTCTAAACCTCGCAGTTTGCAAGTCCCTGGCTGCAACCACCCGCTTCCGGATTTCGATACTCTGCTCTCCCCTCCTGTTCTCGGTAAGTTGTTCAAAAGGTACGGGATTTACTTCTACATGTATATCTATGCGATCAAGGAGGGGACCTGATATCTTCCCGAGGTAACGTTGCATTTCTGATGGAGTTGAGCTCCAGGGAGCGGCTGAATCATTGAAGTACCCGCTTGGACTAGGATTCATGCTGGCGACAAGCATAAAACTGCTCGGATAGGTGACGGTGAACCTTGCTCTTGAAATGGTGACTTCCCTATCCTCTATGGGTTGGCGCATGACTTCCAACACACTGCGTTTAAATTCGGGCAGTTCATCCAGGAACAGTACCCCGTTATGTGATAAAGAGATCTCCCCGGGCTGAGGATAAGATCCTCCTCCTACAAGAGCCACATCGGAAATCGTATGGTGCGGGCTCCGAAATGGCCGCTGGCTCATTAGCCCCGAATTTTTCAGTTGCCCTACAACACTGTGGATTTTCGTAGTTTCCAGGGCTTCATCTAAAGTCATAGGAGGTAAAATAGATGGGAGCCGTTTTGCAAGCATTGTTTTGCCTGAGCCAGGAGGGCCAATTAGGATGATATTATGGCCGCCGGCAGCTGCAATTTCCATACAGCGCTTTATACTCTCCTGTCCCTTGACATCTGAAAAATCATGTTCGGCCTGGCTTTGCTGATCGTAAAATATGGCCTGTATATCTACCTGCTTTTCCTGTAAATCTATATCCTTATCAAAGTGCTCGATTAATTCCCGGATATTCTTTAGTCCATATACCTTTAACCCACTGACTATAGCTGCTTCTTCCGCATTCTCCCAAGGTAAAATGAAGTTTTTAAAGCCTGCTTCTCTTGCGCATATAGCAATGGGAAGAGCCCCTTTCATGGGCTGTAAACTACCATCCAGGGAAAGTTCCCCCATGATAAGATAGTCTTCTGAAGCGGTTGCTCTGATCTGACCTGAAGCAATTAGTATCCCAAAAGCAATGGGAAGATCATACGCCGAACCTTCCTTTCTAAGGTCAGCCGGGGCCAGGTTGATAGTAATTTTCTTACCGGGGATTTTATAACCGTTGTTGGTCAATGCTGCCGCGATCCGGTAATTACTTTCTTTGATCGCGTTGTCAGGAAGACCCACGAGATGGTAACCGATACCCCTTCCTACATTTACTTCTATCGTAATCACCTGGGCATCGACCCCAAAAACTGCACTACCGTAAACTTTAGTAAGCATAAGGATACCAGGTCGATATCCCTAAATATACAAAATTATATAGAATATTTTCTATCTATAGCAAAAAGCCTATTCCTTCCTAAGTAACAGGCGGGAAACAGACGTTTCTTCTATCTCCTTTTTGTTCAGCAGCATTTTCCTGAATTCACCCTTAACAAACATCTCAGCCTGGTCCTCGTAATGCGGGCTCAATGGATTTCCCGATTGTCCGGTCGGTAAAATACTGACGCTGTTCTCTATATCCGAAAAATCTATTATCCTCCTGGTAGATGGTCCGGCCGTAACCTGGTATAAACCGTCTCCATCATATGGAAAGGCCAGGTTGTTGATCACTTCACGACTTCCCGGAACGGGATATGGCCCTACATTAAAAAAGGTACGAAGCGCTTCAACTTTGCCCATGGGGTGTTCGTGTTCTAGTGTATGTGTGCGTTCCCAGGTCCATTGGGTATGATCTTCTCCAAGTTGGCCCTTCAAAGATGAAATGGCTTCGTCAAAGGACTTCCGGACGATATCTCTTTTACTTTCCTTTTCAGCTGTGCTGACATCATCCCACCAAACCGATTCTTCCTTGGTAGCCATTGGGGCGATCAAGCGCTTACAAAAATTAGTGTCAAGGAACTTCGGAAAAAGGGTATCTCCGATTTCATCTGCGAAGGTATTTTCAAGGAAAAAATAAATCCATCGGTGATATACCGTTGCAGCAACACTGTTTAACGGGTAATCCCCTTCCCATTTTCCAAGGATATCAAGAATCTTGAGCTCCTGGTCTGTTAGGGACTTCACAGCTATTGATTTAGCAAGGTTCGTAGCCACCATGGGATTTATGGGCGATGTTACATCAGTGATCATCTTTTTGGAGGATTCAAGGTCCCAATCGCTCCTCCCATCCAATAAGTTTACTATCCTGCGTGCCCTGTTCTCCGGTAAATAATAACCCCTGTAAAGCCCCCCCATGATAGAATCCGGTTGATTATTAGCCGAATACACGTAGTTCACAGGCGGATTGACCGACTGTGGATTCTCATTGAAATCGCGATATTGTACCGGTTCTTCCTGTCCATTGGCACCATTAAGGATAAACTTAGAATTAACTCCTTCCGGCAGATCATATAATTTTGCCGTGGCCCACCACGCTATATTCCCTTCAGCATCACCATACATTACGTTGAGTCCCGGGGCATGCAGGTCTGGCAAGGCATTTCTGAAGCTTTCAATATCCTCTGCATGGCTGATCCCGTGTAGTACTTGGAGTAATTTATTATCTAATTGGGTATATAACCAAGACATACTGACTGCCGGTATATTTTCAAGGTCCTTTGAAATGCCATTGACCAAAGGTCCGTGTTCTGAAACCTTATAGGTATAGACTACAGTATCTGCATCCTTCACAGGGATCTTATAGGTCCTGGTAGAATAGTCTGCCCATCCATCTGCAGTTTTATATTTCATGGAGTCTTTAGGATGGACTTCTTCAAAATAAAAATCCGTATCGTCGTTTAGAAACATGGTTAGCCCGTAAGCAGCTTTTCGATTGTGTGCCAACAATGGGAATGGGAAACCTGCAAGATGGTAGCCATACTTTTCGTATCCCGGTGCATTCAGATGTGCTTCATACCAGGTACTGGGCTGTGCAAAACCAATGTGGGGATCATTCGCGAGAATAACCTTACCATTCTTAGTTTTCTCCGGACCAATCACCCAACTGTTACTTCCCATGAACTGTGGAATAGGAAGTCCGGACAGTGAACTGTTTACTACCAAGGCAATCTTCTCCCCTACTTGTATTGCTAGGGAATCTTTGTGATTTGGAATCCTGGTGGGATGTGCTCCTCCATCGATTTCAAGATCGACCAGGTAGGTGCTATCCAGCTTAGTTTTAATAGCCGTGAGTAAGGGATCTGTCCGATGTGCCGTAGCAAAAGTATAAGCCATATAACCCATACTGTTATAAATATCGTTAAGGGTAAAAGGAGTTTTATCTATCCCAGTCAGCAGAAACTCCATGGGGGTCGGTCCATCCGATATAAAACTATTGATACCATCCAGGTAAGCCTGTGATAACCTGACCACCGGGTCATTAGAATCGAGATTCCTGACGGTTTTTTCAGTGGCATCTGCAATACCGAGCGAAAGAAATAATTTGTCTGCGTCTAGTAATTCCTCCCCAAACACTTCTGAGAGTCCGCCAGAACCTACCCTTCTCAATAATTCCATCTGCCATAACCTGTCCTGTGCATGAACATAACCCAAGGCACGAATTGCATCTAGTTCAGATTTGGCGTATATGTGGGGAATTCCATAAGGATCATAAAAAACATTGACCTCCCTCTGTAGTCCGGGCAGCGATGCAGCCCCATCATACTCAGGTTTCAACTTTTGTCTGCCTATTAAGACTACCAAAATAACCACGAGGATAATTCCTAAGAGAATGTATCCTACCGTCTTTACTATTTTCACTGCTATCTATTTTCTATCGACAAGGTAGCAGTTTTTATGGCAGGGAAAAAAACTATCGGCCAATAGCCTGGTTTAGTCTTCTAACATCACCGCTTCCTCCTCAAAATTCATTAATCCCAATTGCAGCCAATCGAGATAGGTAGGGATGTCTGAATTCTGTATGGATGGCGCCAGTACTTCAAGCGAAGGCGATAACAGTACATAATAAGGCTGGGAAGCAGCTCCAAAATTCACCGTCTGGAAGGTACCCCATTTCTGACCAATGGTCTCGATTTCTTTAACCCGTCCTGAATCGTATTTATAAGAGAATTTTTCCGATTCCTTCAACTCCTTACGATCGTCGACATATAAAGAGATCAGGACTACATCCTCGTTTAATATATCGTAGATCGCAGGATCGCTCCAAACATTCTCTTCCATTTTCCTGCAATTTACACATGCCCATCCGGTAAAGTCGAGCAGGATAGGTTTATTCACTTTTCGGGCGTAAGCCAGGCCGTCTTCAAAATCCTTATAACAGTCTATACCCAGCGGACAATCATTTTCCTGCTCCATCACGCTGTAAAATTCAGGAGGTGGAAATCCACTCAGCAATTTCAGCGGGGTTACTTTAAATAAACCAAGTGCCAGGTATAGGGTAAATGCTGCACTTATCAATCCGAATGCTATTCGTGTGGCCGACTTCTTTTGACCTTTAGGCCCCACAATTCCGAGCAAGTATAGCGTCATCCCTAAAGACAATACCAACCATATGGCCAGGAAAATCTCTCTTTTCAATATTCCCCAATTTCCTACCAGGTCTGCATTGGATAAGAATTTCAGGGCCAGGCCTAATTCCAGGAAGCCGAGGACAACCTTTACAGTTGTCATCCACCCTCCGGATTTAGGAAGGGAATTTAACCATGCAGGAAATAAGGCAAACAAGGCAAATGGTAGTGCCAAAGCCACTCCAAAACCAAGCATACCTGCAGAAAGATTGGTCGCTACATCCCCTTCAGCCAGGGCCGTACTTCCTAATAACCCCCCAAGTATGGGTCCGGTACAGGAAAAAGAAACAATTGCCAGGGTAAGTGCCATGAAAAAGATCCCTAAACCACCGCCAACTTTAGCCGAGGCAGCATCCATCTTGTTAGCCCAGGAACTAGGCAGGGTAAGTTCATAATAGCCGAAGAATGAAAATGCAAAGAATACGAAAATCAGGAAAAAGAATACGTTCAGCCATACATTGGTCGCTATCGTATTCAGTATCTGGGAATCTACGGAATCAAATAAATGGAACGGCAGACTCAGCAAGAAATAGATCAATACGATAAAGAAACCGTAGAGTAATGCATTCATAATTCCCTTAGATTTTTTCTGGGAATGTTTAGTAAAGAATGAAACGGTCAGGGGTATCATAGGGAATACACAGGGCGTCAATAGTGCCAGCAGTCCTCCTAAGAACCCAAGTCCAAAGATCACCCATAATCCTCCACTACCTTCCAGGGACTCTCCATTAGATTGGTTGAGCAACTTCTGGTTCTTTAGGTCAATATTCAGGGATTCACCCATGGCGAGGCTTCTCTCGTCTATCGTTGCTTCTTCGATCACAACTTCCTGTCCGTATAAAGGAAAGTAGAAGGTTTCTTCTACAGGGATACAAACTTCTTTGCACACCTGGTAAAATAAATCCAGTTTTACTTGCCGGACTTCTGCGTCAGTAATTCTGATCTTCTGCCTAAAGCGAGCATTATCCTTGAAGAAGGTTTCATCTATTTCGAAAATATCACTGTAAGCCGTTTCTGTTTCACTTTCTTCAGTCGGTCCTAAAAGTTCATAGCCCTCTCCCGCGCCTTCATAAGTAAATTCCGTAGGAAGGGCACCCCCGGAAGGAGTATGCTGGGAATAAACATGCCAACCCTTCATAATATCGGCGGTCAGTATCAGTTCAAATTCTGTATCGGAGATCTGATTCACCTCTTGTGACCATACCACTGGTGATTCGTCTGTTTGTGCGGCAACAGTGAACGTAGCCATAAATGCAAATAAAACGGCTAATACTCCTCTTAATTTACCCATGTAATCTTTAATATATTTTTTGTGTTTTCACGAACTCTGAAACGCTCATCAGGTCTTCTTCCTACTATCCATACAATAGAATCCCCCGAGCATAGCAGCCATTGATCTTCCTTAGCGACGAGATCCATTTTCTCATCTTTAAAGAATTTGGAAACTTTTTTCTTTCCGGGCAATCCGAATGGGCAAAAATAGTCGCCTTTTTCCCATTTTCTCAAGGTCAGCACCTCGTTTAACTTTTCTTTATCAACATATAGTATATTCTTCCCGGTCTCCCCAAGATTATCAACTTCCTGCAGGAGTAGATGAACAGGGACTTTTACCTCCCCCTGCTCAACCGGAATCACATAAATACCTGAATTTTCCGGTTCCAGTGGTTGTAAAAGGAGATCTTCCCGATCTTTGATCAGGCGGTGTGAATGGCTTAATAACATTTTACCACTCCCGGAACTGAGAAGAACTTCTATAGGTTCACCTTCAACAAAACCATACTCCTCGAATAAATAATGAAGGTAAGGTCGCAATGGTCTACATTCTTTTAATTTTCGGATATCAATCCTGTAAATATTCCCTTGCTTCCGAAAAAGTTCATTCTTCAGTTGGGCTATATGGCCACGTATTATTGCGGTACTTCCCTGCAGGTGGTTCAGCGTGTGCTGAAAGTTCTGCATAAAAACAGCATGTGTCTTTTTTAGGGGCGGGACAATTTCCTTACGGATACGATTCCTTAAATACTTCAGTTCCTCATTACTGCTATCCTCCCTCCACCTTAATCCATTCTGAACAGCATATTCTTCCAGGGTATCCCTGTCAAACTGTAATAATGGCCTGGCGACTAAAGCGGTGTTTGCCGGGATACCACTCAGACCAAAAAGCCCGGTTCCCCTGGAAAGGTTGATGAGGAAAGTTTCCAGGTCATCATCAGAATGATGGGCCGTGACCACTTTACATAAGTTTTTTTCTTCTAAAAGATTATGGAACCATTCATAGCGCAAATTCCTGGCTGCCACCTGTACAGACACTTTGTTCTGACTCACATAACCTAAGGTATCAAAGCGATTCACATAGAGTGGAATGTGGTGTTCTTTGCAGAAATCACCAACAAACTCTTCATCCAGGTCGCTTTCTTTACCACGTAAACCAAAGTTAGCATGGGCGACGTGAAAATCAAGACCTGATGAATAGCAGAGGTTTAATAAGACCATACTGTCCATTCCGCCACTGCATGCCAGAAGAAATGTATTTTCTAACAATTGCGGGAACTCCTGAGCTATATGTTCTTTAAACCTACTCTTCACCGGGCCAAAGGTAAAAATATTAGCCTAGTAATTATACATGTACCTATCCCTCTAGATCGTTGTAATAATCTGTGAACCATTTCGCGATATGTTGAAACAACTTTTCACGACTCACATCGTGATGTAACTCGTGTAAACCTTCGTTGAGCAGTACCAATTTGCTGTAATCAGTCCCGTCAGCAAATTCGACCGACCCGCGATGGTCGATGATAGGGTCCTTTTTTCCATGTACCACGAGCGTGGGAATCGCTAGTTGATCGGCATTCTTTATAGTCCAGTCTCCTGCATCCATCACCGGAAATGCATAATTGGGAGTGATTTTGTCATGGACCAAGGGGTCTTCCCTGTATTTTTCCACCTCGTCCGGGATGCTGGATATACCCTCGGGATCCAGGCCGGAGGGCATAGCAAATCTCGGAGCAATTCGTTGCAAAATTCGCCCCAGTTTCATCTTCCATCCCGGTGGTTGATAGGCAAGCCTTAGGTAAGGGCTAGTAGCTATAACTCCAGAAACTGGAGTAGACCTCCTTAATACCAGGTTGAGGGCTAAATTACCGCCCATACTGTGACCATAGAGAAAAAGAGGTAATTCCGGGTATAGATCTGTTGCTTTGGTAATAATATACTCCAGCAAGTCTAATAACTCTTCATATCCCTGGCAATATCCCCTTGGACCATCTGTTTTACCATGACCCAGATTGTCATAATAGAGTACTGCTTGTCCTTGGGCTATTAAAAAGGGGATAACGCTTTGTGTATATCGCCCTGAATGTTCACCAAAGCCATGTATAAGTACAGCCACACCTTTAGGATCCAAGGGTTGTTCATGGTCAAAGAAGACCTTTTGATCATCTTTCCAACTATTAAAACTATGGAGTTCTAGCATGCTTTAAAAGGTAAGATAATCTTTTCAGCTAGCACTGCCACTTACTTACCTAGATTCCCGTTCCAATACTTGCCGCATGGCACGTGCTTTTAGCAGGCATTCTTCATATTCTCTGGCAGGTGTTGCTTTAGCCGTGATGGCACTGCCAACGGAATAGGATACAAATCGGCGGCTGGAATTATAAAGTATACTCCTGATCACCACGTTGAAATCAAAATCACCTGCAGGTGTGAAATAACCGACAGATCCGCTGTACAATCCTCTTTTAGTAGCTTCCAATTCCTCAATAATCTTCATCGCCGAAACCTTTGGTGCCCCGGTCATACTCCCCATAGGGAAAGCATCCCGTAGTAAAGTCACAGGGTCGGCACCGGGATTCACCTCAGCGGTCACTGTAGAGATCATCTGGTGAACTTGTTTAAAAGAATACACTTTACATAATTCGGGCACCTCTACACTGCCTTTCAATGCGTGTTTTGAAAGATCATTCCGGACGAGGTCAACGATCATTATATTTTCGGATCGTTCCTTTTCATCGTGCTGCAACTGCAATTTTAAGAGCTGGTCTTCCCGGGTAGCCGTTGATCTTCTCGCCGTACCTTTGATGGGCTGGGATACCAGGGATTGCCCGATTTTCCGCATAAACCGTTCAGGGGAAGCGCACATTAAGAAACGGTCCGATATTTTTATAAAGGATGCAAATGGCGGCATGGAAAGCTCGTTGAGCCTTGAATATACCCGTAACGGATCTATGGAAGTCCGTTCTGCGTAAAATTCCTGGCAGAAATTGGCCTCGTAAATATCCCCACGGTGAATGTGGTCCAGCATTTTCTGAACCCTCCTGAAATAGGTTTCCTTAAAAATTCTCATTTTGATCTTAGGACCCTCTCCGCTGGAAACACGGTAGGGGGAAATGGTATCAGCATCACAGATGGAGCTGAAATCACCGTCAATCTCAGCAGATACGGATTCTAGATAAGAGAAAGTGGCCGTATTCTCACTCAACCGGATAATCTTAAGCGGCTGGAAGAAATAGAGATCAGGAAATCCCAATCCATCAGCATTGCTTGATTCCAGTGACTCAAGGTCATTTTTAAGATCATAGGTAAGGTAGCCGAATATCCAGTCCTTGGTTTCTGATCTAAATGATCGAAGACGATCAAAGGCATCGGTAACTCCTGTGACCAGCTTGCGATGCGCTCCAACGGCCAGCACAGCATCAAACTGTCCGTAAGGATCATGGTGACCATTACTATCCAGCCAAATTACCTCTTCAAATTGTTGAGACCATGCGAGTAATTTCGATTTGCTGAACCCGGTGTCTTGTATCCCGAATTTACGGTCTATGCGCAAAGTGCTCAGATTTTAGAAAGAAAATGTTGTAGTGCCTGTCGGTGTTGCTCTGCGAGGTCTTTATCAGAAATTCCTTTTTGAGAATCAAAATTGTCGTTAAAAGAAGGCAGCGAAAAAGTTGATACAATTTCTGCCCCAAAACGGGTAAGCATTTTTTCTGTTCGTTCATGAGATCCTATTGCCCCCCTTTTTCCCGGAGAGGTAGACATCAGGAATATCTTAGCTTCTTTTATAAAACCCCTGTCCAGCCTGGATAACCAATCGATCAGGTTTTTGAAGTAGGCAGACTGGCCGCCATTGTGCTCATTGACCGAGATGATAAGTGCATCAACCTCCTGGATGTCGTTATACAGTTCTTTTAATGCATTGGAATACCCCTGTTCTTTTTCCGCATCTTCACTGTACATGGGAAAAGGATAGTTAACCATGTTAAGAAGTCGTACCTGGTGACCTTCTATAAGGGATACTGTATATTTAACCAGGGAATAGTTGATGGACGTGGATGAATTACTCCCGGCAAAGGCAAGAATAGTGGACATAATCAGATTTTAAAAAAACGAAAATACCCTAAAACCCAGAGAATTGCGAAGAATTTGTATAATTTTGCGCCCTGAAACATCCAAACCCCCTGTCTGATAAGTATATAGGGTATTCTTTATGGAACAAAAATTGAGCAGATTATATTTTATAGACGCCATACGTGCCTGGGCCATCCTGATGATGTTGCAGGGACATTTTGTGGACGGACTGTTAGATCCTGTTTTTCGGGATGATTCCAACATAGTTTATGCCACCTGGAAATATTTCCGGGGA
Organism: Zeaxanthinibacter sp. PT1; assembly: GCF_028464225.1. Taxonomy (GTDB): domain Bacteria; phylum Bacteroidota; class Bacteroidia; order Flavobacteriales; family Flavobacteriaceae; genus Zeaxanthinibacter. Next base: position 94,983 of record NZ_JAQPCN010000002.1, on the reverse strand, counting down.
ATCACTGCACCTGTATTTTTTACGGTATCCGGATTTATTTTCACCCTGTTATTGATAAAAGTTCCAGAGAAAGGATGGCAGAACCCCAGGGTACTTAAAGGGGTAAAAAGAGGATTACAGTTATTATTTATTGGTTACCTCTTAAGACTGAATCTCTTTGGTCTGTTAAAAGGAGAAGTCTATGGTTCATTTTACCTGGTAGATGTGCTTCATTGTATAGGACTATCTCTATTGGGCATTATTGGGGTATACTTATTATCAACTAAGAAAAAACCCATTATTTTTCCTGCAATCCTGGTAAGCATTACTGTACTGTTGTTCCTGTTAGAACCTATGTATAAGCAGTGGAGTTTCTCTTTCTTACCTGATATGCTGGCTAATTACCTGACCAAGGCCAATGGTTCTGTATTCACACTGATTCCCTGGATGGGATATACCGCCTTTGGAGCATTTCTCTCTGTAATATTTTCGCGATACAGGAATATGAAACAGCTGTACCCGGCTTCCATAGCAATATCTTTAATCTCCGGAGTAGCTTTGATCTATTATTCTACCGGGCTTTTCAACTTACTTTTTGAAGCCACCGGAATTGCGGTGTTCCAAGGACTGGTCAACAACAACTACCTGTTTATCCGCCTGGGGAATGTAATGGTTGTTTTTGCGGTGTTTATGACATTGAGACAATTCTTAACGAATAAAACATTGCTACGACTGGGACAAAACACCCTTTCTATCTATGTGATCCATTTTGTGGTACTATACGGCAGTTTTACCGGCCTGGGTATTTATGGATTCCTGCATCACGGGGTGGCTCCTTCTGTAGTTGTTCCCGGTGCCGCTATTTTTATGATCGTTTGCAGCTACCTCGCCCTGAAATATGATGCACAGGAAGAGGCGATCAAAGGGAGAATCTCAACCGCTCTTAACGGTATAAGAGAACAGGCAGAACCGGTGCTCCTGTTTGGATACCGCCAACTAAGATCCACGATGAACTGGATCATGAGGGTAATCGGTTTTGTAAAATCATAACACAAAAAACCCGGCTATTTTCACAGCCGGGTTATCCTATATTCATTTGGTTAGATTAGATGTGCAGCGCCCTGTCTTCAGTGGCCGCCAGCGCAGCTTCTTTTACCGCTTCCGCATAGGTTGGATGTGCATGGCTCATCCGGGCAATATCTTCAGCAGAAGCACGGAATTCCATCGCTGTAACTGCTTCGGCTATGAGGTCGGCACAACGAGCACCAATCATATGTACTCCCAGTACCTCGTCTGTTTTCTTATCGGCAAGGATCTTTACAAAACCATCCGTATCCATACTGGCTCTTGATCGGCCTAAGGCACGCATGGGGAATTGCCCCACTTTATAATCTACTCCTTTTTCTTTGAGTTCTTCTTCAGTTTTACCCACTGCAGCAACTTCGGGCCAGGTGTATACCACTCCCGGGATCAGGTTGTAATCTATGTGTGGTTTCTGACCGTCTAAAATCTCGGCGACCATAGTACCTTCTTCTTCAGCCTTATGGGCTAGCATTGCTCCTCTTACTACGTCCCCTATCGCATAAATATTTTGAGTACTGGTTTGCAACTTTTCATTCACTTCTACCCTACCTGCTGTATCCAGCTTAACTCCTGCTGCTTCGGCATTGAGTCCGTCTGTATAAGGCCTTCTTCCAACAGATACCAAGCAATAATCGCCTTTAAATTCTACTTCTTCACCTTTTTTATCGGTGGCCTTAACAATGACTTCTTTACCTTTTCGCTCAACCGCGGTGACTTTATGAGCCAGGTTAAATTTCACTTTCTGTTTCTTTAAAACCTTCATCAGTTCTTTAGAAAGCGCGCCATCCATCCCAGGGATAATTCGGTCCATATACTCCACCACCGTTATCTCAGCGCCCAATCTCTTATATACCTGTCCAAGTTCCAGGCCGATGACCCCACCTCCGATGATGATCATGTGCTTGGGAATTTCCCCTAGTTTCAGCGCCTCTGTTGACGTGATGATGCGCTCTTTATCGATATTGATAAATGGTAAGCTGGAAGGTTTAGAGCCTGTAGCAATTATGATGCTCTTAGCTTCTATCTCCTCAGTTTTGCCATCCTCCTTGGCGATATTTATATGTGTGGCGTCCTTGAAACTTCCCAGTCCCTGGTACACCTCAATTTTATTCTTATCCATCAGGAATTGAATTCCTTTGGTAGTCATGTCAACAACACCCTGTTTCCGGGAGATCATTTTCTCAAGGTTAACTTTAACCTCGCCCGGGATCTCAATGCCATGTTCTTCAAAATGCTTGACCGCATCTTCGTAATGATGAGAAGAATCTAAGAGGGCTTTAGAGGGAATACATCCCACATTCAGGCAGGTGCCGCCCAAGGTTGAATATTTCTCAATGATCGCTGTTTTCATTCCCAATTGGGCACATCGGATGGCCGCGACATATCCGCCGGGACCTGAGCCAATTACGGCTACATCGTATGAAGTCATAGTATACTTTTCGTTAATGAAGGAAGTTTCCAAGTTCGCGCCTACTCCGGCAACGAATTACAAAAGTACAAATGTTTTAACGTTGCGCAAGCTAAACAGAAACGGCATCCCTATAAGGTTCAGAGAAAACCCCCGGCTTGTCACCCCAATGGAACTGCGGTGGTATATTTTACCTCCGAGATCACGAAGGAGCTTTGGGTACTACCAATATTCTTTATGGCCGTCAGTTTGGTCACCATGAATTCCCGGTATGCCTCCATATCGCTAACATGAATCTTAAGGATATAATCATAATCTCCTCCTATATGGTAGCATTCCACAACTTCTGCAAGTTTCAGCACTTCTTTTTCAAACTGCAGTACATTTTCTTTTATATGCTGGCTTAAGCGGACATGACAGAAGACTGCGAAATTCCTGCCCACTTTTTTCTTATCCAATAAAGCCACGTAATGAGATATGATCCCTTGCTTTTCCAATCTCTTGATCCTTTCATATACGGCTGTAGCGGATAGGCCCAACTCCAGGGCATACTCCTTGATCGTCTTTTTTCCATCCCTTTGCAGGATGCCCAGTAGCTGTAAATCTGTATGGTCTAATGTGATCATGAATATTATTCTGTTTTTAAATCTTAAACGGATAAATTACAAATAATATTCTATAATTTATTCATATCATAGTTGAATTTACTACCAACTCTCATTTTAACAACATATAACACTTGTGTTTTGTAAATTTGATGATTAAACACACATTACTATGGATCGCAAAGCAGCAGACAGGCTACAATATTTACAGTACTTTGGAGAATTTGGTGGAGTGAACCCGTCCATTTCCGATTCTTCGACCTACACTTTTCTCTCGGCCAAAACGATGTTCGACACTTTTGAAGGTAACACCGAAGGCTGCTATCTCTATAGCAGGCACTCCTCCCCTTCTAACCTTTACTTAGGGGAAGCCCTGGCTGCATTGGAAGGTACAGAGACTGCAAACGTAACCGGAAGTGGCATGGGCGCTATTACGGCCACGATCCTGCAGCTTTGTGGTGCAGGAGACGAATTAGTAAGTAGCCGAACTATCTACGGAGGCACCTATGCCTTTATGAAAAATTTCCTGTGCAGGTTCAATATCAACACTTCATTTGTCGATATAACGGACATATCAGCTGTAGAACGATCTATCACCCCTAAGACCAAAATGATTTTTTGCGAGGCGGTGAGCAACCCACTGCTCGAAGTAGCAGATATTAAGGCGTTGGCAAAACTTGCTAAAGCACATAATATACCCCTGGTGGTGGACAACACCTTCACCCCATTATCTATACATCCTATAGCGCTTGGAGCCGATATCGTTATCCATAGTTTGACCAAGTTCATCAATGGTAGCAGTGACTGCGTTGCCGGGGTAGTCTGTGGGTCCACGGATTTCTGTCTTTCCCTCAAAGATGTCAATGACGGCGCGGGAATGCTCCTGGGAAGTACATTAGACAGCCTTAGAGCTGCATCTATACTGAAGAACATGCGAACGCTGCACGTTCGTATCAAAAAGCACAGTGAGAATGCACTATACCTGGCACAGAGTTTTGAGAAAGACGGGCTTAGAGTAGTATACCCGGGCTTGAGTTCGCACCCCGGGCACAAGCTTATGAAATCCATGATCGTTGAGGAATTTGGTTTCGGAGGTATCATGACACTAGACGTAGGTAGCCTGGACAATGCCAATGCCCTCATGGAAATGATGCAGGAAAAGAATTTAGGCTACCTGGCTGTTAGTTTAGGGTTTTACAAGACGCTATTCAGTGCTCCCGGCTCTTCAACCTCTTCAGAAATTTCTGAAGAAGAACAAGAAGAAATGGGCCTTAGTGAAGGACTTATCCGGTTCTCGATCGGTTTAGACAATGATATTGAGCGAACCTACAGGCAGATGCGCGAATGCATGGTAAGCCTGGGTATCCTCAGCGAGGCTGTCAGCGTTTGATAATATAATGACCCGATACAGTGTTTGCAGAACATGTATCAAAATCGTAATATTACGGACAAACTGAAAAGACCAAATGGCGAAAGAACCAGCGAATGCCCCCCACAGTGATGACTCCGTAGAACAGAATAAAGAATTAAACATTTGGGAGGCATTAATCCCAGTATTCGCATTGATTGCGATGCTCGCCTACAATGTTTATGTTTTTGGTGATGATGCCATCAGCGGTTCCAACCAGTTTATCCTGTTATTGGGAGGTGCTGTAGCCGCAATCGTAGGAGCCTTTAATAAGGTCTCTTACGAGCGAATGCTGGAAGAAGTGGCCAAAAACGTAAAATCAACTACCGGGGCGCTTTTAATATTGCTCATGGTAGGAGCCCTGGCTGGCACCTGGTTGATCAGCGGGATCATTCCGGCCATGATCTACTATGGTTTACAAGTACTGAACCCCACCATATTCCTTGCAGCCTGTGTAATCATCTGTGCGGTGATATCCGTGGCGACGGGAAGTAGCTGGACTACCTCTGCCACAGTAGGTATTGCGCTTATTGGTATTGGTGAAGCTTTGGGAGTTTCCCTGGGCATGACCGCAGGCGCAGTTTTATCCGGTGCCTACTTCGGAGATAAGATGTCTCCCCTGAGTGATACTACCAACCTGGCGCCCGCCATGGCCGGTGGTAATCTTTTTGACCACATCCGCTATATGGCGCTAACCACTACCCCAACCATACTGATCACCCTCACTGTATTTATCATTATCGGTCTTACAACAGATACCACGGGTACCCCTGATACGGATAGCATCCTAACCTCCATAAAGAGTACTTTTAATATTAACGGCTGGTTATTCCTTGTTCCTGCTGCCGTTATCTTCCTGATCGTTAAAAAAGCTCCCCCGCTGATGGCTCTTTTGGTTGGTACCCTTCTAGGCGGGGTGTTTGCATTGATATTCCAGCCGGGGATCGTCGCCGGGATTACCGGGGCCGAACAACTCACCTTTGAGTCGGGTTACAAAGGCGTTATAAACGCGATTACGGTTAATACCTCTATCCCGACAGATAACCCTGCGCTTAATGACCTGTTTTCTGCAAAAGGAATGTACGGGATGTTAGGTACGATCTGGCTGATCATCTGTGCGATGGTTTTTGGTGGGATCATGGACGGGATCGGAGCACTTTCTCGCATCACCCAATCCTTGCTGAGCATGGCTAAATCAACCTTTGGGCTTTTTGCCAGTACGGTCGGTAGTTGCCTGGCATTGAATGTAACGGCTTCGGATCAATACCTTGCCATCGTAGTTCCCGGAAAAATGTTTGCCCAGGCGTATGAAGATAAGGGCCTTGCCCCGGAGAACCTGTCCCGGACCCTGGAAGATTCCGGTACCGTTACCTCTGTATTAATACCCTGGAACACTTGTGGTGCATACCACAGCAGTGTCTTGGGAGTGGCCGTAGGTGAGTACTTTGCCTTTGCCATCTTCAATTGGCTCAGCCCTTTTACCACCTTATTCTTTGCAGCAGTTGGCATAAAGATAAAGCAGCTCGCCAAGTCCTAAAATCCCGGTTTATATGATTCCCAGCAGGATTACTTAATTTGGGCAGGTTTTATGGCCATAGGTTTTTTTATATTTCATAATTTCACAACCTAACTTTAAGAACGCAACAATGGCTACAGTTACCGGCAAAGGACAACCCATGAACACGCTCGGAAAACTTCCGGAGGTAGGTAGTAAAGCGCCTGATTTCCAACTTACAAGGATAGATTTTTCAGATGTATCTATTAAGGATTTCAAAGGAAAGAAGATTCTCATGAACATTTTCCCGAGTATAGATACCAGCACCTGTGCTACCTCCGTAAGGAAGTTTAATGAAAAAGCCGCAAATTTAGAAGACACCGTGGTCCTATGCATATCTAAAGATCTTCCACATGCCCAAAAGCGTTTTTGCGGAGCAGAAGGTATAGACAATGTGATCCCGCTGTCCGACTTCAGGAGTGGTAATTTTGGTAAGACTTATGAAGTAGAATTTACAGACACCCCCATTAAAGGCCTCTTATCAAGATCTGTTGTAGTGGTAGACCGGGAAGGAAAGGTCATTTACACGGAGCAGGTTGCAGACACGAGTAATGAACCCGATTATAACGCAGCCTTACAGGCTTTGAGCAATGGCTGAAGAAAGTTTTTTTGTTAACCGTGTCCGCAGTATTGGAATTGCACTGAAAGGTGCAATACTACTGTTACGCACAGAGGGTAGTATCCAGATCCAGGCGGCACTGGTGGTGATCATGACCATAGCCGGTTTCTTTTTTGAGATCAGTACCATGGAATGGATCATGCAGGTATTTGCTATAGGTTTGGTCATGGGTATCGAGGGAGTTAATACTGCAGTGGAGAAACTATCAGATTTTGTGCAGCCTGATCACGATCCCAGGATAGGGTTTATCAAAGATGTATCAGCCGGTGCTGTAATGATTGTTTCTATAGCTGCAACTGTTATAGGCCTACTGATCTACGTACCGAAAATATTTTAAAAAAGAACGGAGGAATCTCCTTCGTGCTTAAATTTGTAATTTAGTTCCCAGATTTTAAGAATTCATGGCTAAGAAGAAAAAAAAGTCCAAACCTACATCTTCTAAAAAAAGCGTTTCATTTCGGCTGTCTAAACAGAATAAGGTCATCTTCGGAAGCCTTTTGGTCCTGTTAAGCCTGGCACTCTTTTTCTCTTTTATATCCTTCTACTTTACCTGGCAGGACGACCAGAGTTTATTGAGCGAGTTCAGGGATCGTAATGCCACCGCCAAGAACCTGCTGAATAAATTTGGAGCGGCGGTCAGCCATTTCTTCATGTATCGTGGATTTGGTATCGCTTCATTGATATTTCCTTACCTGCTCTGCATAACAGGACTTCACCTTTTCCTGAGTATCGGTCGCAATGGCCTGGTCAGAAAATGGATCTGGGGGCTGGTATTTGTCATCTGGATTTCCATCGCCATGGGCTTCTTTGCTTCAGAAATGCCGCTACTCGGTGGTTTGGTCGGTTATGAAATGAACGATTTCCTGCAGGATTACACCGGCAAGATCGGGGTCTTCTTATTGCTTTTATTTGGCCTTACTATTATTATGGTCCGTCTGTTCAAATTCACACCGGAAGGTGTTGCCGATTTCTTCAACAAGAAGAAGGCGGCCGTGAAGAACGAATTTAAAACGGATAAAAGCAGTCCTGAGGCTGAAAAGGATACTGTAGCGACTATCACTAATGAAGAGGAAGAAGCACCGGTTGTACTAGATCCTTACACCCATAAAGAAAACATTCCCCCTTTAAGCCCGGAGCCCAAAGCCGAAATAAAGAAAGAGCCCGAGGACGATCTGGAAATGGAAGTGGAGACTGTGGCGGAAGAGAAAGAAGAAACAGACCTGCTATCCGATAAATTAGTAGAGGATTTTGGGGAATTTGACCCAACCCTGGAACTGGGTAATTACAAGTTCCCACCACTGGACCTCCTGGAACAACACGGATCCGGGGGAGGAATTACGATCAACCAGGAAGAACTGGAGGAGAATAAGAACAGGATTGTAGATACCTTGAAGAATTATAAGATCGGGATTGCCCAGATCAAAGCGACAATTGGTCCAACAGTAACCTTGTACGAAATTGTTCCCGAGGCCGGTGTCCGCATATCCAAAATTAAGAACCTGGAGGATGATATCGCCCTATCCCTCGCAGCTCTTGGTATTCGTATCATAGCCCCAATCCCGGGTAAGGGGACCATCGGTATTGAAGTCCCCAACAAGAACGCGACAACTGTTTCTATGCGTTCTGTGATCGCATCGAGCAAATTCCAAAAGGCAGAAATGCAATTACCCATTGCATTCGGGAAGACCATCAGTAACGAGACCTTCGTAGTAGATTTGGCGAAAATGCCACACATGCTTATGGCAGGTGCCACAGGCCAGGGAAAATCCGTAGGGCTCAACGCCGTATTAACATCCCTCTTGTATAAGAAGCACCCGGCAGAGGTAAAGTTCATTCTCGTCGATCCGAAAAAGGTTGAATTAACGCTTTACAATAAAATAGAACGTCACTTCCTGGCCAAGCTCCCGGATTCTGAAGATGCCATTATTACAGACAACACCAAGGTTATTAATACCCTGAATTCGCTCTGTATAGAAATGGACAACCGCTATGAGTTGCTGAAACTGGCCATGGTACGTAATATCAAGGAATATAACACCAAATTCAAGGCACGGAAACTAAATCCTAATGACGGGCATAAGTTCCTGCCCTACATCATCCTGGTTATCGATGAATTTGCAGACCTGATCATGACGGCCGGTAAGGAAGTAGAAACCCCTATCGCCAGGCTAGCACAATTGGCCCGGGCTATCGGGATCCACCTGATCATTGCCACACAGCGGCCTTCCGTAAACGTGATCACGGGAATCATAAAGGCTAATTTCCCGGCCAGGATCGCTTTCAGGGTTACCTCGAAAATTGACTCGCGAACCATCCTCGATGCCCAGGGTGCGGACCAGTTAATTGGTCGAGGGGATATGTTATTTACGCAGGGGAACGACGTAACCCGGTTGCAATGCGCATTTGTAGATACCCCGGAGGTTGCCAAGATTACGGAATATATCGGGTCGCAGCGCGCTTACCCGGATGCTCATCTCCTGCCAGAATATGTAGGAGAAGATTCTGGCACGAGTATTGATTATGAGATCGCAGACCGGGACGCCATGTTCCGTGAAGCGGCAGAAGTTATCGTTACCGCCCAACAAGGTTCGGCCTCCTTGATCCAACGAAAATTAAAGCTTGGATACAACAGGGCAGGTAGAATTATTGATCAACTGGAGGCTGCGGGAATTGTAGGGCCGTTTGAAGGAAGTAAAGCCAGGCAAGTACTGGTGACGGACCTTTACGCTTTGGAACAGTTATTAGAAAATGAAACAAAATAGAACATGAAGAATATTATTTGCTTATTGCTACTCGCAACCTTCAGTATCACGGGTCTTAAAGCCCAGGATGCCAATAAGGCGAAAGCCCTGTTAGAAGAGGTTTATAACAAGGTGAAAAGCTATGACAACATTACTGTTGATTTTAAATACGAACTCAACAATACTGAAGCCAATGTGAAACAGGAGACACGCGGTGATGTGACCCTACAGGGAGAGAAATATATTTTCAATTATATGGGGTCTCAACAGCTATACGATGGCAAGAAGGTGTACACCATCGTTCCTGAAAATGAAGAGATCACAATTGAGGATAAATCTGAAGAAGGGAATACCATTACTCCATCAGATATGCTTACCTTTTACAGGGACGGTCATAAATACGAATGGGATATCCTGCAAAACGTACAGGGAAGGAAGATACAGTATGTTAAACTGATCCCGATAGACAGCTCTTCTGAGATTGCGTCTATTCTCCTGGGAGTGGATGTGGAAACAAAGCATATCTATAAGCTGATCGAGACCGGGAAAAATGGCACAAAGACCACGATCACTGTTAATTCTTTTAAAACAGATCAGCCCTTGTCCAAAACCTTATTTACTTTTGATGAGAGCAAATACGAGAACGAAGGCTACTACATCATAAGAAACTAAGCATTGCGGATCCTTGACCAATATATATTAAGGCGGTTTCTCCTAAATTTTTTCAGTTCGTTTGTAATATTGATGTTCATCTTCATATTCCAGACGATCTGGCTTTTTATTGACGATCTTGCCGGGAAAGGATTAGACCTGATCATCATCGGGAAATTCCTTTTTTACCTGATGCCGAACCTGACAGAAAAGGTTCTGCCGCTCACGGTATTACTGTCTTCTATTCTCACTTTTGGTGCTTTTGCAGAGAACTACGAGTTTGCCGCGATGAAGGCTTCGGGAATCTCCTTGCAACGTGCCATGTTGCCCCTGATCGTTTTTGTTACCTTCCTGGGATTTGTGACCTTCTATTTTGCCAACAATGTTATCCCGGCTTCAGAGCAGAAGATCTACAACCTTCGCCGGAACATTGCTACGGTTAAGCCCGCGGCGGTAATTGAAGAAGGGGTATTCAGTGATTTTGAAGGCCTAAATATTAAGGTGGATAATAAGTCCGGTGAAAATGACAGGTTTTTGGATAATGTCATTATTCACAAAAAATCCGAGCTGCAGATCAATAATACGGTGATTAAAGCCAAATCCGGGGAGTTGATCTCCAGTGAAGGGTCAGATATCATTCAACTGGTCCTAAAGGATGGACATTACTACGAAGAACTACGGCCTAAGGCAAGTGAAGAAAGACGAAAATATCCTTTTGCCAAATCCAATTTTGAAACTTATACCATCAACATAGAGATCCCGGATAACACCCAGGACCTGGAAGAGGAACGCAATGTACGGACGGATAAGATGAAGAATATCTCCCGTCTTAAAAAGGATATCGATTCCCTGAAGGATAACAACACGGAGATCGTGGTGGCCTTTTCAAAAAATATTGTCAACAGAATGGGTGGATTTCCGCTAGCCGTACCGGATTCTTTAAAAACTCCCTCCCCAGGTATGAATAGCCAAGTGTCTGCGGCTAACGACAGTCTTGTCACAGCCGGGTTTACGCCGGAAAAGACAGAGGTAGACTCTCTTGGGCCTGTGCCTGAGAACATAACAGATCTTTATGCTGAGTGGCAGCGAATCCAGATCTACAACTCGGCCAACAATGCAGTTACCAATATCCTGAATACCGTTAAGGGTAAGAAAGAGGAACTTCAGCGCCGTTATAAGATCTACAATATGCATATCCTATCCCTGCATAATAAATACGCACTCGCATTCTCCTGCATCATCTTATTCTTTGTAGGAGCTCCTTTGGGGGCCATCATCAGGAAAGGGGGGCTAGGACTGCCCATGGTCATTGCCATTGTTCTTTTCCTGGCGTATTATTTCTTAGGCGTGTTTGCCGGTAATTATGCCAAGGAGGGGAATATACACCCTATGCTCGGGGCATGGCTTTCTACGCTAATAATGTTACCTTTGGGTGTTTACCTGACGCGCAGGGCAACGGCAGACAGGGGGCTTATGGATATGGGCCACTTTGTACAAAAGATTAGTAGGCTATTTAAATGGAAAAAGAAAAAAAAGACAGCGTGATCAGCAGCAAAGAAGGAAAAATAGTCCTGAATACTATTGAAGAGGCGATAGAGGATATCAGGCAGGGAAAGGTGATCATTGTTGTAGATGATGAAAACCGCGAGAATGAAGGTGATTTTATCGCAGCCGCTGAAAGCGTGACCCCGGAAATGATCAACTTCATGGCTACTCATGGTCGTGGCCTTATATGTGCTCCCCTCACCGAAAAGCGATGCTCCGAATTAGAACTCTCTATGATGGTGGAGAACAATACCGTTCTGCATCATACCCAGTTCACTGTTTCAGTGGACCTGATCGGCCAGGGCTGTACAACTGGAATATCGGTCCACGATCGTGCCAAAACGATCAAGTCACTGGTAGATAAAAGAACTAAACCGCATGACCTCGGTAGACCAGGTCACATTTTTCCCTTACGGGCAAGGAACGGTGGAGTACTCAGAAGGACCGGCCATACGGAAGCTGCTGTAGATTTTGCCCGTTTGGCGGGCTTTGAACCAGCCGGTATCCTGGTAGAGATTCTGAACGAAGACGGAACAATGGCCAGGTTGCCACACTTAGTTAAAGTGGCTAAAAAATTTGATCTGAAGCTTGTCTCTATTGAAGACCTGGTAGCCTATAGGATGCGCTATGACAGCCTAATCGTGAAAAAGGAATCCTTCCAGGTGAACACCCGTTTTGGCGAATACACCTTACATGCATACCAGCAGACCACTAACGACCAGGTGCACCTGGCGCTCACCAAGGGCAGCTGGACCCCGGGAGAAGCAATACTTACCCGGATCAACTCTACCCTGGTCAATAATGACATCCTCGGTACCCTTACCAATAATGCAGACAAGAAATTGGACGATATGTTCCAGGCACTTAATGAAGAAGGTCGGGGAGTGATCGTATTTATTAACCAGCAGAGCGAATCATTCAACCTGTTAAAACGTATCCGCGGCCTGAAGGAGAACCAGGAAAAAGGAATTATGAAGGCTCCGAAAATAGAAATGGATAGTAAGGATTTTGGTATTGGCGCACAGATCCTCCACGACCTGCACATCAGTAAAATGAGGATCATGACCAATACAACCCAGACAAAGAGAGTCGGAATTGTAGGTTACGGCCTCGAGATTGTAGATTACGTTCCTTATTAGACAAACTGTTTTAAGACGTCGGCCATTTTATCAGCTCTGTCTTGCACCTCCTGCCCTGACCAACTTAACTTGACTAAACTGGAAATAGTCCTGCCCATCCATTGATCAGAATCAGGAAATTGGGCATTAGTCATTGCACTGATCCTCTCTTCAATTTCGGAATTCAGTTTACCCAGGCTTTTTAATTGCTTCAGGTGATCCCATTTCCTGTGGTAATGCCAGTTATTGTCATACCAATAGAAGCAGGCATCTACCCCTGCAGCACCCAGGGCTGCATGTGCATCACGGGCTGCTTGTTCGCCCGGAAGGAAGAAGTTCAGGAAAGAATAATTTTCAACACCCCCCTCCGGCACTCGCCTGAAGGTAATCCCGGGTATTTTTTCCAGAGCATTTCTCATGACCAGGTAATGTTTCTTCTGGATTTCGAGGAATTCATCAAGCCTGGCAAGTTGGGCGACACCAACCGCTGCATTTAGTTCAGAAATACGGTAATTATAACCGAGGAAGGGGTGAGATTCTGCTCCCCTATCATTCCCGCTATGATCATGCCCGTGATCCGAATAATGATCGGCATGCTTATAATAGGTTTCGTCATTGGTGATTAATGCGCCTCCTTCGCCACAAGTAATCGTTTTCACATAATCGAATGAAAAACAACCCAAGTCACCATAACTTCCCAGGGGCTTTCCCTGGTAAGAGCCGCCTATGGCCTGGCAGGCGTCTTCTAGCAGGAGTAATTTATGCTTGTCACAAATTGTCTTTAGCGCCTGGAGATCGGCCATGGAACCGCACATATGTACAGGCATAACCACCTTGGTTCTATCGGTAATAGCCTTCTCCACAGCTTGCGGAGAAAGAGTAAGCGTATCATCAATATCTACCAGGACGGGAATAGCTCCGAGTGCCAGTACGGCCTCAAAGCTCGCTACAAAAGTAAATGTCGGTACTATCACTTCATCCCCTGCGCCTACCCCGGCACTAGCCAGGGCTACGGTTAATGCTGCGGTACCACTGCTCACTAACTGGGCGTACTTGGTCTGCATCCGAGATGCCAGTGCATTTTCCAATTCTTTCGCTTTCCAATGCCCTTGTCGCATTCCGTCAAATCCATAACGCATCAACACTCCAGAGGATAAAACATCCTGAACTTCTGTTCGTTCATTATCTCCAAAAAATTCGAATCCGGGCATACTTATAAGGGTTTAAAAAAGAATAACAAATAAGGTAAATTATAATTTCTGCGGGAGCGAGCCGCTATGATGGGTCGGGAATATGAATGATGGTTTTATCAATGGACCTTCTTACTTTCTTGAATTCAGAGAACATATCATCCTCTGCCCTGTAGCCGACAGGCAATACAAGAACGGAAGACAAGCCGAGTTTGTCAAGTCCAAGGAGTTCATCGTACTCGGCCGGCATAAATCCTTCCATCGGGCAGGAATCTATTTTACGAAAAGCGCAGATCGTTAAAAGGTTTCCCAATGCCAGGTAGGCCTGGTTCCTCGCCCAATCCTCTACCTGTTTCTGGTCCCAGCCCGCAAAGGTTGCCAGCATCTGTTCCTTGTAGGGTTCCAGAATCTCATCACTCGTACCCCTTATCTTCTTGATAGTTTTAAAATATGAACTGATGTAATCCGGGCTAATCTCTTTCTCTATACAAATCACCAGGACATGGGATGCCTGGGACACCTGTTTCTGTCCGTAAGAAAGCGGAAGTAAGCGCTTCTGCAGGTCTTTATCACTCACCACAACCAAACGGATGGGTTGAAGCCCAAACGATGTGGCTGTCAGGTTGAATGATTGTTTCAGTACGGCGATATCCGTATCCGGCAGCATTTTCTCTGCATCAAACTTTTTTACTGCGTATCGCCATTCCAGATGTTGTATAAAATCTTTCATAAAGCTATGGGTTAAAGAACCATAATTTCACGGCCATGATCACGACCATAATCACTAAAAATGTTTTAATAAAACCGTCCCCTTTATCGACAGAAACCCTACTCGAGAACCAGGCCCCCAGCCCATTCCCTATCGCGAGGACAAGTCCCACCTGCCATACTACCTTGTCATTGAGCACAAAGATGAGTAATGCGCCTATAGTATAGATAAACACTACCGCTACTTTGGTTGCGTTGGCCATCACCAGTGACAAGCGGTTGATATAGTGCAGGAAGAGAATGATAATAAAGCCGATACCGGCATTGATAAACCCTCCGTAGATGCCGATAAAGAAAAAGGAAATTATCGCTATCCACAGGTATTTGCCGCTTAGGCGTTCCTGTAATTCCTCCATCCTGATCCTGGGTTTAAAGATAATGATTAAGACCACGATGACCATAACTACAGCCAGGATGCGATTGAAGGTCTCCCCCTTAACATCAACAGCCAGGTAAGCGCCTATTAATGAACCCAGCAGGGCGGCTATCCCCAGGTATATATTGAAGGGAAAAGTAGAGACACCTTTGCTTTTAAAACCTGCAACCCCCATGGCGGTCTGCAGAATAACGGCAACCCGGTTAGTTCCGTTAGCCACAGCAGGCGGGAGACCAAGAAATATCAGCACCGGTAGCGAGAGCAGGGACCCTCCTCCTGCAATTGTATTGATAAACCCTACAATAAATCCGACTGCGATCAATAAGGGATAATGGTACCATTCTTCCATCAAGCAAAAATAAGCTTTGAGCAACAGTTCATAGTTTGTTCATCGAGATTATTGCTGAAAGCATGCGCATTTCATCGATTAATAACTACAGCATGACGATGGCTTTCTATTTTTTTACTAGTTTTATTTGTGAGTTATTTCCTATAAGCCCCCGACCTATGAAGATCAGTACGCTACTCCTTATATTCGGATCACTGCTTTTGACTGTTTCCTGTTCTACGGATGCTGTAGAGACTGATGATCTTTCAGGACTATATGGAACCTACAAACTGACCGAACTCCGGTCTAATGATCCCTCTGAATTTAATTATGGCGGAGTGGCTTCATATAACCTTATCGAAGCTTTACCCTGTTTAGAAGTGATCACCGTGATCAAAGAAGACCATACGTACGAGACTATTGCCGTTGAGCTGGTGACCAGTACTGATCCGGTGAGTAAGGGTTACACCTATGCCTGTGGAAATGAGGCTTTTATCAAGAGAGGCACATGGAATATGTATGACGGGCAAGTGGTGATGGGTAATGCAACTTTTGAGATTGTCGGCAACCAATTGATCGATGAGCGTGATCCTGAACTTGAATGGTTTGACCGCCTGATTCACACCAAGCTCGAAGAATACTAAGCTTACCTCCCACCCCCTTTTACATTAATTACTAAGCGGAGACGTATTTTAGCCCTATTATAGATCCTATCAGGGTGGTAATAAAGAATACCCTCCAGAAGGTTGCCGGTTCTTTAAATACCAGGATACCGACCAAGACGGTTCCAACAGCCCCGATCCCTGTCCAGACCGCGTAAGCCGTACCAATAGGGAGTTCCCGTGTCACTTTCACCAGCAGCAACATACTAACCGCGAGGCAGATGACAAAGCCGCTGTACCAGTAGGTCACCTCGTTACCTGCGGACTCCTTCGCCTTACCAAGGCAAAAGGCGAACGCCACTTCAAATAATCCTGCGATGATCAATAGCAACCAATTCATAGCGTAATTTTAAAAGCCGTAGCTACAAAGATGGAACAAAAAAACGGCAAGTGCTTAAGTTACATTTATGCCATGATAGTATGGACATCACACCGGTTAAGTTCTATTTTGGAGACCAACCTACATTTTGGGGACAAGCCCCCTCCCCATGACCAAAAGATAATTGGTTTCACTGCAGGAATCAAGTAGTGGGGTTTTTGGTTACAGCCCGCCCGAACGTACCGTCCGGTTCGGGCGGGAGTTACAAAGGGACATAGGTACAGAGGGACAAAAGAGACTGAATTATTATAAGGCATGCTCAAAGCTCAAACCTCGAACCACCCCCCGGGGTTCTTAACCCCGCCCCGATTCTAAGTTAACTAAGTCCAATGCAGGAAACATGCAGGGTAATTGAAAAAGGGACAAAAACAACTTCCGCCACAGCCAGTTATTTATGCTGCGTCACGATGGTTGTAAATTCCCGGTGGAATATTATCCCTCGAACTTCAAACTCCAAACCTCGAACCACCAGAGTTACTCGCTGCGCCCACCTACCGCCGGGCTAGCTCCTGATCCCGGGTGGGGGTTCCTCCATGAAAACCCGATGCTGGCGCCCTCGAACTTCGAACCAACCCGGGGTTCTTAACCCCGCCCCGCGTACAAATTAATGTTCTTCAATGCAGAAAACTTGCAGTGAATGAAGTGATAATTGGCCAGGGTGATGAAAGGATAACTCGACTCTTTGCGTTAATTAGTCTGCTCACTTTTGCCTGCAACAATTGGCGGCAGGCATGCTCAAACATCGAACCTCAAACTTCAAACTTCGAACCATCCGGATTACTCGCTCCGCCCGCCTGACGGCAGGCAAGCTCGTGATCCCAAGGGGGGACCTGCATTAAAAACCCGATGCTGGCGCATCGATGGCTTTTTTTTATTCCCCTACGCTTTGGAAAGAACATCCCAATTCGAACTTCAAACTTCAAACTTCGAACCATCCGGATTACTCGCTCTGCCCGCCTTACGGCAGGCTAGCTCGTGATCCCGGGTGGGGGACCTGCATGGTGAAAACCCGATGCTGGCGCATCGATGGCTTTTTTTTATTCCCCTACGCTTTGGAAAGAACATCCCAATTCGAACTTCAAACTTCAAACTTCAAACTTCGAACCATCCGGATTACTCGCTCTGCCCGCCTTACGGCAGGCTAGCTCGTGATCCCGGGTGGGGGACCTGCATTAAAAACCCGATGCTGGCGCATCGATGGCTTTTTTTTATTCCCCTACGCTTTGGAAAGAACATCCCAATTCGAACTTCAAACTTCAAACTTCGAACCATCCGGATTACTCGCTCTGCCTGCCTTACGGCAGGCTAGCTCGTGATCCCGGGTGGGGGACCTGCATTAAAAACCCGATGCTGGCGCATCGATGGCTTTTTTTTATTCCCCTACGCTTAAGGGAGCAAGCTCCCTACGCTTTGGGGAATAAAAAAAACCCTGGGCTTTCACCTAGGGTTTTTATGCGGAGGAAGAGGGATTCGAACCCCCGGAGGTGTGACCCTCAACAGTTTTCAAGACTGCCGCATTCGACCACTCTGCCATTCCTCCTTAGCGGCTGCAAATATAAAAAGGATTTTCTATTATCAATAGTCTTTCGTTAAATTATTAATCAAAAACAACCTATTAATCTGATTTATAATCCCATAATGAACCACACTGGTATGCCTTTCCCCACACTCTAGAAAATCATTTAAAATAGACCTGGTTAATTCATCGGACGGGGATAACAGCTCTGTAACCTTTGTTACTCCTGATCATTAATAGTGCTCTTACCTTCGTACAAATAAATTGGTACTGAATGGAAATACTGCAAATTATAGGCTATGCCGGGGCTTTGATCATTGGAATATCATTAGGACTTATTGGGGGTGGAGGTTCCATTTTGGCTGTACCTGTACTGGCCTACCTCTTTTCTATCAATGAAAAACTCGCTACCGCTTATTCTCTTTTCATCGTAGGGACCAGCGCTTTGGTTGGTAGTTATCAACAGCATATAAAGGGCTATGTAGATTGGCGTACAGCCGTGGTATTTGGCATACCAGCGATCACAGGTGTTACTTTGGTCCGGTATTTTTTTATCCCTGCGCTCCCTGAACTGCTCTTTTCTGTAGGTGGTTTTGATTTTACACGCAGGATGGGAATGTTCGGCCTGTTTGCGATCCTGATGATCCCAGCTGCCTATTCCATGCTTAAGAAAGATAAGATTGGTATTAAGAAACCTAGCGGTGATATTTCCTATAATTATCCATTGATACTGCTTGAAGGGATTGTGGTGGGAGGAATTACCGGGATTATCGGGGCAGGTGGCGGATTTCTTATCATCCCGGCCTTGGTGGTACTGGCTAATGTAGAAATGAAAAAAGCGATAGGTACCTCTCTTATCATTATAGCAGTAAAATCTCTATCGGGGTTTTTCCTCGGCGATGCCATGACCATGGAAATTGACTGGATATTCTTAAGTATATTCACAGCAGCATCCCTTATAGGCATTATCATTGGAAGCTACCTTGGAAATTTTATTGACAGCAGGAAACTAAAAAAAGGGTTTGGTTATTTTATACTACTTATGGCTGGCTTTATTTTTTATATGGAATTCGTCTTCCTACCCTGAAACTACCAATAATACACCCATAAAATAGCGTAGTAAACATCATAATTTTAAAATAAATCATTAAAGAATTAAGATATGTCCTTTTTAAGCAATCTATTCGGTCAGAAGTCCAATAGCTCAGAGAAGATCACCATCCTTGATCCGGAAGCATATGCCGAAGCAATAGATATGGGCCAGGTACAATTGGTCGATGTAAGAACAGCAAGTGAATATCGAAGCGGCCATATTAAGAACGCCAAAAATATCGACTGGTTCAAGCAAAAGAACTTTACAGAATCTGTAAAGAAACTGGACAAGGACCAGGAAGTATATCTCTATTGCCGGTCAGGAGCTCGAAGTTTAAAGGCTGGCAGAAAGCTTTTAGATATGGGGTTTACAAAAGTCTATGATCTTAAGGGCGGTTTCAATGCCTGGAAACGATAAGATCGTAGTTCAGGCACTACAGCAGCGGGACCTCAATGTAACTCAAGTTACTGAAAGGCAACACACTAAGGTGTATTTTTAGAGAAACAACTAATTCTCATGAAAATGGACCCACGTTACCAAGTACTAATTATCGGCGGTGGAACTGCCGGAATTATGGTGGCTTCCCAGCTACTCAGGCAAAAGAAAATAAATGATGTCGCCATCATAGAACCCGCGGACACTCATTACTACCAGGCGGCATGGACCTTGGTTGGCGCAGGGGCCTACAATTTTAGCAAAACAGCTAAACCCATGGCTTCAGTAATACCTGAAGGGGTTACTTGGATCAAGGAAAAAGCAACGATGCTGGATCCGAATCACAACAGAATATTTACTTCAGAATCAGGATCAATCAGCTATAATTACCTGGTCGTAGCACCGGGACTTACCTATGATTACTCACAGGTACCCGGACTGGGGGAAGCCATAGACCGTGGTGTTGTATGTAGTAATTATACCGATCCTGAACATACCTGGGAAGTCATAAAAAATTTCAAAGGCGGAACGGCCTTGTTCACACAGCCGGCCACCCCTATAAAATGCGGGGGTGCCCCCCAAAAAATTATGTATCTCGCCGAGAGTTATTTCAGGAAGAGCGGTGTGCGCAATAAATCCGAAGTAATATTCGCAACACCCGGAACCATCATCTTTGGTATACCGGAAATTGCCAATACATTAATGGATGTCGTAAATAGGAAAGATATCAACCTGAGATTCTATCATAATTTGGTTAAGGTTGATGGCGAACGTCAAATTGCCTGGTATGAGATTAGTAAAGAGATAGAAGACGGGAAGCAAGTGATCGCAGACCGCGATGGTGATACTAAAAGCCTTGACGAATCCCTGCAATATAATTACAAAGACGTAAAAGTCTCTGTTAATGGAGACCTGTACGGTATACATTATGATATGTTACATACAGCACCACCTTCGGTAGCGCCCGAGTTTGTAAGGAACTCTCCATTGGCGAACAAATCTGGCTGGGTGGATGTTAATCCTGATACCCTGCAACACAATAGCTACCCTAATATTTTCAGCCTGGGAGATGTGGCCGGTTTACCGACCGCCAAAACCGGGGCAGCGATAAGGAAACAGGTTCCCGTAGTGGTTGATAACCTGGACCTGCTTATCAGGCACCATAAAATGGGGCAATTGAGTTATAACGGGTATTCCTCATGTCCACTAGTAACAGATTACGGAAAGATGGTGCTGGCCGAATTTGACTATCAGAATAACTTTACACCGGATCCAAAATTAAAGCAGATGCTCGTATTTGACAGTGCCAAAGAACACTGGCGCCTCTGGCTGTTAAAAAAATACGGTCTCCCCTACCTCTATTGGAATAAAATGCTGAAAGGCAAAATGGTCTGATGGTTATAGCCCTGTAAGAAAAATTAATCAAAAAGGCTTTTGGTTCATTTTTTCTTGCTTTCCTTTCTGTCCTTTCAGTCTAAGTAACTTATGTTACTGCCATAAACATTACAGTACACTAATTTTACTATTGAAAAAACAGTAGAAAAATGATTATTAAACAATTTGAATATAATCCGTTAGCCCATTATTCGTATGCCATTGTAAGCAACGGAGAAATGGCAATCATAGATCCCGAAAGGGACCCCATACAGTATTACAATTTTGCTAAAGAACAGGAGGCCGTGATTACTGCTGTAATTGAGACCCATCCTCATGCCGACTTTATCAGTTCTCACCTGCAGATTCATAAAGAAACAGGGGCCACCATCTACAACAGTGAAAAGTTAGGGGCAGAATACACCCATCAAACTTTTGATGAAGGAGACGAGCTTAATATAGGCAATGCCAGGCTGCGTGCGATTAACACCCCAGGTCACTCTCCGGACAGTATCACAATTGTAGCAGAAGAAAGAGATAAAACCGTGTTATTTACCGGGGATACACTCTTTATAGGTGATGTCGGACGCCCTGATCTGAGGGAAAAAGCCGGGAATATGAAAGCTAAACGGCGAGAATTGGCCGAGGCCATGTACCACACGATACAGGAAAAATTTAAGGACCTTCCGGACGATGCTATAGTTTACCCGGCACATGGAGCAGGATCGCTTTGCGGAAAGAATATGAGCGATGATAGCAGCAGTACCCTGGGTAACGAGAGAATGGGGAACTGGGCCTTCCAGGACCAGTCCAAAGAAGATTTTATCAATACCCTTTTAGACAGTCAACCCTTTATCCCCTCTTATTTTGGGTATGATGTGGACCTGAATAAAGCCGGTGCTCCTTCATTAAGAGATGCCATGGCTGCTGTTCCATTCAAAATAAATGAGTCCGTAAGTAAGGGAATAATAATTGACGTACGGGATGAAAGTAAATTCAAAGCTCACCACCTGCCGGGCAGTATTAATATACAGGCTGTTTCTGAAAATTCTAAGTTCGAGACCTGGCTGGGAGCAATCGTTAAGCCAAAAGAGGAATTTCACATTGTCGTAGAATCACCTACAGATATGGTGCCCGTGCTGGAACGGGTATGTAAAATTGGCTACGAACAGCAATTGAGCTCTATAGTGACTTTACCCTATAAATCCATGGTAGCGACAGATAGTCTGGATTTGACTGATTTTAAGAAAAATCCTGATCAATATACCATTGTCGATATCAGGAATGCCAGTGAAGTCGAGGAAGGAAAGTTCTTTGAGAATGCGCTGAGTTACCCGCTCAACACCCTAAGGGACACTGTAGACGAGATCCCTCGGGATAAACCCATAGTCGTGCATTGTGCAGGAGGATACCGAAGTGCAGCGGGTAGTAGTATCCTGGCTAAAGAGTTGGACCAGGACGTATATGACCTTGGAGAGGCAGTAAATGAATTCAAATAATATAATTTTTTAAAGGAAACTTATGTAATGGCTTCTGGGAATTAAAGCACCTGGAAGCCATATGCATATGGATCATTATCGTCTATAGTAATGGTATTTTGTCCGTAGATCCTGGCCCAGCCTTCAATGCTAGGTATGATCGCGGGCTTTTCCCCTACTTTGGTAATTTGTTCAATGCGACCCGTAAAGCGTGATCCTATAATACTTTCATGGATAAAGGGTTCACCCGCCTGCAATTTTCCCTGGGCAAACCATTGCGCCATACGAGCACTGGTACCGGTACCACAAGGAGAACGGTCTATGGCCTTTTCACCATAGAAAACAGCATTCCGTGCTGTAGCTTCCGGGCTGATCGTGTCCCCGGTCCACATTAGGTGGGTAACATCCCTGATCCTGCTATCAAGGGGGTGTATAAAACGGTCTGGGTAAGTTTGGTTAATCTTTTGACGAATCTCCCCACTGAAATGGACGATTTCTGAAGGCGACAAATATTGTAAACCCCCGTAATTCTTCTGTGGATCAATGATCGCATAGAAATTCCCGCCATATGCGACATCAAATATCAAAGGCCCCAGTCGCCTGGTATCGACCTTTAAATCTTGCTCCATCAAAAAGGAGGCTATGTTGGTAATTTTTACCCAGTCTACCTTATTTCCTTTAAGACCGTAAGCCGCAGTGACGAGCCCGGCCGGAGTTTCCAGGCGAACAGTACCCGGACTTTTCGGAATTATCAATTGATGCTCTATCGCAATAGTTACGGTGCCAATAGTACCATGGCCGCACATAGGCAGGCAGCCACTGGTCTCTATAAATAATATCCCGGCATCGTTTTCAGGGTTCGTGGGGGGATAGATCATACTCCCGCTCATCATATCATGCCCCCTGGGCTCAAACATAAGCCCCTTCCGTATCCAATCATAATGGGTGAGAAAATGCAAGCGCTTTTCTGCCATACTGGCTCCCAGCAGTAAAGGTGCTCCCTTGGCAATAACCCGCACGGGGTTACCACAGGTGTGACCATCAATACATTCAAAAACATGCACTGCCATACGTCTATTATAGGGGGTGATCGGTATACCTACCGTTTACTTTCCTGTTAATTCCAAGTGGATTAGTGTCCTTTAATATTACCGGTAATAGCGACTGGGGACAATCCTGGAAACAAACCGGTCTTACCCATCGATAAATGGCTCGCATGCCTACCGATGTAAACCGGCTGTCCGTGGTTGAAGGATATGGACCTCCATGCTGCATGGCTTCTGAAACCTCTACCCCGGTAGGAACACCGTTAAATAATAATCTTCCTACTTTGGATTGTAGTTTCTTTACAAGTTTTCCGTTCTGCGACAATTCTGCCATTTCCCCGACAACAGTCCCCGTTAGTTGTCCTTTAAGGCTATCTACCACATTGAACATCTCCTGTAAATCCGAACATGACACTAGCAGGCTGAAGGGTCCAAATACCTCGTGTTGTAAGTCAGGATTCTGCATAAAATCGTGTCCTGAAACCGTTAAGAGTACCGGGGCAGCTTTGTAATTTTTATCACTCTCCCCGGGATCTGATACTATGTGGGTATTAGGTTGTTTTTTCTGGGCCGATGCGCATCTTAAGTAATTCTGGTGTATATCGGGATGTAGCATAGTCCCCTGTTCTGATTTTATGAGAGAAGTACTAAGCGTACTCGAAAATTGATCCAGGGCTTCACCCGTAATTCCAATGAGTAAGCCCGGGTTGGTACAAAATTGACCGGCCCCTAATGTAATCGAGGAAGCGAATTTCTCTGCCCAGCTGTCGGCATTTGATTCGAGTGCACCCGGTAATAGTACTACCGGGTTTACGCTACCCATTTCTGAGAAAACCGGGATAGGTTCTTCGCGCTGCCCTGCCAAGTCGTACAATGCTCTTCCACCCGCCACACTACCAGTAAAACCTACGGCTTTAATCCCCGGATGAATTAACAGCTGTTGTCCTACCGTAGTTCCCTGGCTATGCAAATGTGAAAAAACTCCGTCCGGCATTCCCGTGTTCTCCGCTGCCTTAATAATGGCCGAAGCGACCAATTCACTGGTACCGGCATGCATGGGATGACATTTATAGACCACCGGGGACCCGGCTGCCAGTGCACTCACCGTATCACCACCGGCCGTTGAAAAAGCGAAAGGGAAATTACCTGCTCCGAACACAGCAACCGGCCCTATAGCAAATAGTACATTCCTGAGATCGGGTCGCGGATGGGGTTGCCGTTCAGCATCTGCAGTTTCAATCACGGGATGTCTCCAATCTTCATTTTCGATAAAATGAGCAAAGGACTGCAGTTGGTTCAGGGTCCTGCCCCTCTCTCCTATCGCCCTGCCTTCCGGCAAACCGGATTCCTTGCAGTAAGTAAGGATGAGCTGATCTCCAAGCCGACTGATCTCTTCAGCAATAGCTCTTAAGAATTTAGCCCGCTCTGCTCCTGCTAATTCGCTGAATGCAGGAAAGGCCGAAGTAGCAAGGGTAACGGCCTGATCAATCTCTTCTTCGGTTGCTTCAAAATATTGCTCTTGGTTGGGCTCATCTTTTAGCGGGTTATAGGTAGAAAAATGACTACTTCCTTGTGCAGACCGGGTTTTACCTATAAAATTCTGTCCTGTGATCATTGCTGAAAATGTTTTTTGAAATCCGGTATCTGCGGTCGCTCCGAAAGAGCCTTATCTATTATGGATTTTACTGTTCTACGCTCATCACCGCTCAACGGCAGCCTTGGTGGTCGTACATATTCCGTTCCTAGCCCGGTTGCTACTTCTGCCAATTTTATATTCTGCACCAACTGTGGATTGATATCCAGTTCAAGTAAAGGAAGGAACCAACGATAGAGTTTAAGGGCTTCCTCCGTTCTGCCGGCCCTGATCAATTCATATATGGCAACCGTCTCATGCGGAAACGCGCAGACTAATCCGGCTACCCAGCCATCTGCACCCATCAACAGGCTTTCCATAGCCAGGGTATCCACACCACATAAAACTTTAAGTCGGTCTCCAAATTCGTTCTTAATCCTGGTGATATTAGAGATGTCGCGGGTAGACTCCTTTACCGCCTGTATATTTTCATGTTCTAACAAGGTTTTGAACATAGCAATACTCACCCCTACCTGGTAATCTACCGGGTTATTGTAAATCATTATAGGTAATTCAGTTTCCCCGGCGATAGTTTCAAAGAAGTGTAAAATCTCCTTTTCCGTGGCTTTATATCGCATCGGGGGCAGTATCATAAGACCACTTGCCCCGCAGGATTCCGATGCTTTGGCATAATGGACTGCATCTTTGGTAGAACCTGTAGCAATAGTACTGATCACCGGAACTCGTCCCTCTACCGCCATCACAGCTTCTCGAAGTAGTTGCTGTAATTCATCCTGGGATAAGGTACTGGCTTCCCCCAGGGATCCCCCCAATATGACTCCGTGTACTCCCGCGTCTAATTGCGCCTGTAGATTGTGTTTAAATGCGGGGAGGTCTAACTCGTCCTTAGCGGTGAATTTTGTGGTCATTGCCGGCATAACGCCTTCCCATCTGAATTTCATAATTGGTCGGTTTACCTTGCAAAATACATTTCTTTTCTATGGGTCACAAGGTAGCTCTACATATTTTATCGCTTTACCAAAACCTAGGCTAATAGACGATAACAAACCTTTTTTTCAGGACAGAGATCCATACTACCAGACTTGAAAAGTTGCCCTGATAATTGCAGAAGTTTTCACTATTTTTGATGAATTCACTAAAAATAGAATAATGCAAAACAAATTACCCCTATTGGCTCTCGCCTTATTCATGGCCTGTAATTCGTCCCAGACCACGGTATCGGAGTCCCAGGAAAATAAATCTATGGCTGATCCGGCTAAGACCTATGCAGCTACCATCACAGAATCTGAATTACGGGAACATCTGTTTACCTATGCTTCTGACGAATTTGAAGGCAGGGAGACCGGGAAAGAAGGACAGAAAAAAGCGGTAAACTATCTTAAAGAACAATACCAGCAAATGCAGATACCGGCAGCACAGGCCAATGGAAACTATTTCCAGGAAGTTCCATTGGAGATCACTAAGCTACCGGAAGGTTCAGTCGCATCAGGAGATGCAACCTACACTATGGGAAAGGATTTCATCACCTTTTCTTCAGTTGAAATAAGTTCAGACCAGTTGGTCTATGCCGGTTATGGTATTGAGGATACCAATTATACAGATTTCGATGCTATTGATGTAGCGGGCAAAGTGGTTTTGATCAAAGCGGGAGAACCTGTAAAGGAAGATAAAACCTACAGTGTATCAGGATCTATGCAGCCTTCGGAATGGAGCAGGATGTCTGAAGGATTGGCTAAAAAAGCAGAATTACTCACGGAAAAGGGAGCTAAAGCCATTCTTTTTTATGACCCAAAGAATTATTCCAGGTTCAAGCGTTCATTTGATTATATGAGTCGCAATAACAGTGGAAGGATGGGTTTAAAGCAGGAGGACAATAGTGCTGCCTTAATCGTGATATCTAAAGATATGGCTGC
This sequence comes from Zeaxanthinibacter sp. PT1, assembly GCF_028464225.1. Taxonomy (GTDB): domain Bacteria; phylum Bacteroidota; class Bacteroidia; order Flavobacteriales; family Flavobacteriaceae; genus Zeaxanthinibacter. Next base: position 68,119 of record NZ_JAQPCN010000002.1, on the reverse strand, counting down.
TTCACTTCATCCGGAGATCGATGAAAAGGCAGAGGCTACCCTTTTGGATAAACCAATAGAAATTAAGTTGAAAAGTGAAAACGAACAGATCAGCTCTGAAAATGTCGTAGCCGTTATCAAAGGATCAGAGAAACCTGAAGAATACATTGTAGTTTCTTCACACCTGGATCACATTGGTGTTAATGACGATGGTAAGATTAATAATGGAGCCGATGACGATGGTTCCGGTACCGTCGCCATGTTAGAAATTGCCGAAGCTTTTAAAGAAGCAGTAAAAGCGGGGAACGGACCCAAAAGATCACTGGTCTTTTTGCACGTGACCGGTGAAGAAAAGGGTCTACTTGGATCACAGTACTATACCGATGTCGATCCTATTTTTCCTTTGGCAAATACGGTCGCTAACCTCAATATAGATATGATCGGAAGAATTGACCCCAAGAGAGATGGCGATCGCAATTATATCTACCTGATCGGATCGGATAAGTTGAGTACAGATCTTCACCAATTGTCAGAATCGGTAAATGACGAGTATACCAATATAGAATTGGATTATACCTATAATGATGAAGATGACCCTAATCGTTTCTATTACAGGAGCGATCATTACAATTTTGCAAAGAACAATATTCCGATCATTTTTTACTTTAACGGGACCCATGCAGATTACCACAGGGATACAGATACACCTGATAAGATCAATTATGATCTGTTGAAAAACAGGACGCAATTGGTTTTTTATACCGCTTGGGAATTGGCTAACCGGGATAGGCGTATTATCGTTGATAAAGCCACGAAATAGTGCAGTTGATTAAATTCTAATTCAATAAAAATGGAGGTCAATGACCTCCATTTTTTTATATAAAAAAAAGTCCCGATCAGTAAAGAAAGGGACTTTGTCCAATGTTTCGGGTGGAAGACCGGGTTCGAACCGGCGACCTCTGGAACCACAATCCAGCGCTCTAACCAGCTGAGCTACAACCACCGTTTGTCATCTAAGCCGCAATCAGTAAGGCTATTCGGCCTATAGATCCCCAGTTAAGAGAATCCCCTGCTTGTCAGCGGTGGCAAAGGTACTTTTTTTTAGCACAAGCTTCCAAAAAAAAATTCAAAATTTTATTTCGTTCCACTTCATTTACTCTCCAATAATTTATGTAATCCATTACTTACTTCTGCTGAAGGTAATTTTTAAAATATCGATGAAATACACTTCAATACCGATAAAACAACCAAAATTTCCGTTTTCACAACATAAATTAAATGTAGCGCCGTTGTATAGATAACTTTATCACAACCTATTGAAACCAAACCTGTCCCAAACAACCACTATTCATGTTCGTGAGATCATCCTATAAGCGATTTATCCGATTATTTTTACTTCTGCTGCCGGTAGTCGCCTTTGCCTTTAGTGCCCAGGTCAACGAACGGGAGGAACTTAAAAGGAAGATCAGACAAATACAGGCCAGCAATGCCAATTACCAGAAAGATTCGGTCTATATCGATCTCTTACTGAACCTGGGAAAAGAAATTCGCTATTACAACTCGGATAGCCTCTATATTCTCGCAAAAGATGCTTTGGCATTTAGTAGAAAAATAAACTATCGCAAAGGTGAAAGCTACTCCTTTATGCGCATTGGTGATTACTATTCTGATAAGGGTGATAATAAAATGGCCGTTACCTTCTACGGAAAATCCCTGAACATCGCCAATGAAATTAAAAATACCGGGATAGCCTTGCAAACCATTAATAACCTCGCTTCTGAATATGGTTATATCGGGGATTATTCCAAAGCATTAAGTGGATACCTGGAAGGTATTGAAATGGCTAACAAGGTCAATGATAAGGAGATGCTCTCTATCATGAACGAGAATATTGCGAACCTGTATGCTTCCCAAAAGGATTATACGCAATCACTGGAATTCTTCAAAAAAGTCAGCAAACTGAATGAGGAGATCGGGAACGAGGTTTATTCGGCCCAGACCAATAGTAACCTGGCTTCTGTTTACGCCGAAATGGGAGAACAGGAATACGCAATGTTCCACATCAACAAGGCCATTGCCGTATTTGAGCGTCGTAACCTGGAAGATTGGCTTGCCTTTGCCTACGAGACAAAAGGGAAGGTATACCTGCAACAAGAGAATTATAAATGGGCCTTATACTGGTACCACCAGAGTGAACTACTTCATCAAAAGATCCAGGATGACCGGGGTATTATTGACCTTTATAACGGTATGGCCGAAGCCCACTTGGGTAAAGGTAATGATAGCATCTCTGAGCATTACGCCCAGAATGCATTTACAATTTCTACCCGGATACAATTTACCGAAGGAACCCAGAAATGTGCCAAAACCCTTTATAAGATTCATAAGAATAAAGAGAACTTCGCTGAGGCGCTGAGATACCACGAACTTTTTCAAAGACTCTCCGATACCTTGTCAAGGAATGAGAATTCCAAGATCCTGAGCATGCTCAAGACAAAAAATGAATACGATAAGCAAAAGATTGCCTTGATCGAGGATAATAAAAGAGAATTAGCCAAGCAGCAGAGTTATGTGAATATAGCCCTCTTTGTTCTCCTGATATTTATCGTAGTGACCTACCTGGTGCACCGCGGTCAGAAAATACAGAAGGTACTTAACCAAGAACTGAAATCCAAACAAGAGAGCCTGAAGCTCAGGGAGGCCGAGTTGGAGGAAAATATAAGTACGAAGAACAAATTATTTTCCATAATCGGACACGATCTAAGGGGACCTATCGGCGCCTTACAGAGCTTACTAAATATGTTTAAAGACGGTGAAGTTGGAAAAGACGATTTTTGGGATTTCATCCCCAAACTTCGGGATGACGTAGACCATATCAGTTTTACCCTGAATAACCTGTTACAATGGGGGTATACCCAGATGAACGGGGCGGTCACCAAACCAACGGTAGTAGCTATTGATTCACTTGTAGCTGAGAACATCAACCTGTTATCGGAAATGGCGGAAAATAAGAAGATCACCATAAATAATGAAATCCCTAAGAATACCCTGGTTTATGCCGATTCTAACCAGATCGATATCGTGGTGAGAAACCTGATCAGCAATGCGCTTAAATTTACTCCGGACAATGGGATCATCCAATTGAAGGTAGAGGATCACCAGAAACATTTTGAGTTCTCAGTTAGGGATACCGGTGTGGGTATGGACAAGATCACCCAGGAAAAATTATTTTCCAGGGATGCCAATGTCAGTACATATGGAACCAATAACGAAAAAGGTACCGGTCTTGGACTTTCCCTTTGCAAGGAAATGGTAGAGAAAAATAAGGGAACTATCTGGGTAGAAAGCGCGTTACGAATTGGAACCAGTTTCTATTTCACAATTCCCAAATACGAGAAAGCCCTTAGTAAAGCCTCCTAAATAAGATCTCTCAACGAATTGGCAGCGATTACTCGCTCTGTATTAAATCCCTCTGCGTATTCCACACCGACGAGACGCCCCAGGTCCCTTGCCCTGTAACCTATACTCTCCTGGAAGTTCTTACTGCTGATCGGTGTATCCGGTGCATTGGTATCCGGGTCATAAAATTGAGAAGAATAGGCGGCAATTGCCTTTTTTTTGGTATCCATATATCCCGTAACATCAATCACAAAGTCGGGTTCTAAATTCATCCATTGTATATAGTGGTATACCTGTTTTGGCCGCCAGGGATCCTGCCATTTGTCATCGCCCTCCATGCGGGTATCGATCTTAATCAGCCCACTGAGGAAACAAGCATCGCTGACCAGGGCGCTACCGCGGCCATGATCAATATGCCTGTCCTTTACCGCGTTACACAAAACAATATCCGGGCGGTATTTACGGATCATTCGGATGAGTGCCAGTTGATGTTCTTTATCATTGACGAAAAACCCATCGGCAAACTCCATATTCTCACGAACAGAAATCCCCAGGATTTTAGCCGCTTCCGCAGCTTCCCTGTCGCGAATCTCTGCACTTCCCCTGGTACCGAGCTCACCTCGAGTAAGATCTACAATCCCTACTTTCTTACCCAGGGCTACTTCTTTTGCTATGGTGCCCCCCACGCTTAACTCTGCATCGTCAGGATGGGCCCCGAAAACCAAAATGTCTAATTTCATAACTATTCTAAATGCCATTACCGGGTAACCGGAGAATGTCGTTATCGTTTAATTTATTTAGAGGTAACCGCTGTTTTTTCGGTGCTGGCCATAATTGCCTGGTCTATGTCGGCTATCAGGTCGTTAATATCCTCTATCCCCAGCGAGAACCTGATCATACTTAATGATATTCCCAGTCTTAGCCGTTCATCCTCGGGTAATAATGCATGAGAAGTTGCTGCGGGGGATGTCACTGTACTTTCTATCCCCGCCAGGCTCATGGAAGGTTTCACCAGCTTCAGGGACATCCTGAATTTTTCAGGGTCGTAGCCCTGGACCAGGTCAAAGGACAACATACCCCCAAAACCTTTCATCTGCTTAGTGGCAAGAAGGTGATCCGGGTGGGCTTTCAGCCCGGGATAGTGCACCATCTTTACCGCTTTATGAGTACTGAGGTAATTGGCCATTTTCATGGCATTTTCATTCTGTGCTCTTACCCTGATGCCCATAGTCTTCAAGCTTCTCTCTAACAACCAGACAGTATAATCACTCAGGTTACCTCCCAGGTTCCTTCCCATAAGGTTAATGGGCTTCATATGCTCTTCAGAACAGGCTACCGCACCGGCCAGAATATCGGAGTGTCCGCCCATGTACTTGGTGGCACTGTGAAGTACAATGTCTATTCCAAACTCGATCGGGTTTTGATTTACAGGGCTGGCAAAAGTATTATCGATCATGGAGACCAGCTTGTGTTCTTTAGCCAATGCCGCAATTGCTTTCATATCTGTTATGGACAATAGAGGGTTGGACGGAGTCTCTATATAAATTACTTTGGTATCGGGGGTGATAGCGGCTTCAAAAGCAGACACATTACTGCCTTCCACGAAGGTATAGCCGATTCCATAGCGTTCAAATAATTCGGTAACCAGGTTATAGGTACCCCCGTACAGCATTTCCTGCAAAACAATATGGTCCCCGGACTTAAGGTAAGCCAGCAGAGTTGTGCTGATGGCCGCCATTCCACTTCCGAAGATCAGAGCTGCTTCTGTTTTTTCAAGTGCGGCGATCTTCCTGCTCAAAGCCTCCTGGTTGGGTGTATTAAAATACCTGGGGTAACGTTTTATGTCCACATTCTCGAAGGCATACGACGTGCTCATATATAATGGAGAAACGGCGCCTTTAAAAGATGCGTCTTCCAGTTCGCCTGTGTGGGTGCAAATGGTATTAAGACCTAATTTTTTTTCCTTCATAATTGCTGGTTCCTATAGCTGTTAAAGTTAGTAAAAAGTGCAGAACTGCCTATTAAGAACAACAACAACAAAATTGGGGAAGTTTCTATGAGTATAGCTCAACCATATACGTCAATAATACTAGTGATACCACAAAGAATAACACCTCTGTAGCCTTATATTTCAAGGTATGCCTTGAGTAAGACCACCGGAATTTACACCGGGTTAACAATTTGACAATTTAACTGTGTCTGATTATCAGCTTGATGATTTTATTGTTAAAACTCCCGTCATTACTCAATGAATTTTTATATGTCCCAGATTTTTTTAGGTTGTATTCTTAATATTTAAACAAATAACATAAAGTTATGACAGTATTAGTCATCGGTGCAGGAAACATGGGACTTACCTACGCCGAAGGAATGTCCAAATCCCCCTTTCTTAAAAAAAGGAACATCATGATCCTGGACACTTCTGAAGAAAAACAAAAACAAATTGGGAAGATCGAATACTTTGATGGGTTTAAAGACCTCAAAGATTGTGTTCCCGCAGCAGACATCATTTTTGTCGCTGTAAAACCATACCATGCGGATGCATTATTTGAGCAGATGAAACCTTATCTGAACAATGATAAGATCATCATCTCCATAATGGCAGGGGTAACGATACAGGGGATGCGGGATGCCACCGGCATTTCTAAGATCGTACGAGCCATGCCAAACCTACCGGCTGCCGTAGGAAAAGGAATTACTTCTTATGTATCTGCACCTGAAGTTTCACGGATAGAACTTTTCACTGTAGAAGGTTTACTCGCCAGTACAGGGAAAGCAATCAGGGTTAGCAGTGAAAAATATATAGATGCCTCCACCGGTATCTCCGGAAGCGGACCCGCCTATGTCTTCTATTTTATGCAGAGTATGATGGAAGCAGCACTACAGATGGGCTTTGATGCCAACGATTCTAAAGTGCTGGTGAGTCAGACCTTTACCGGTGCGGTCGAATTATTTAACCAGTCCCAACTCTCACCTAACTCCTGGATGGAAATGGTTGCCTCTAAGGGTGGAACCACCAGGGCAGCCTTAGACTCTATGGATGATAATAATGTAAGTGAATTAATTAAAGAAGCTGCTTTCGCCGCCTTTAACAGGGCTGTAGAGCTTGGAGAAACTCATTAATTATGTACGAGAAGAAAATAGTGATCAAGGTTGGTACTAACGTGATGACCAACAAAAATAACAGGATCGTAAGACCGGTGCTACGGAGCCTGGTTTCCCAGATCGCAGAATTGTATGAACAAGACATTATAACCGTCTTAGTTTCTTCAGGTTCTGCTATTGCCGGGAGAGAAGTCCTTGGAAAATCCAAGATTGAGGATAAAACCCAGAGAAGGCAGGTATATTCTGCCATCGGGCAACCCAGGATGATGAGGTTGTATTACAACATCTTCCAGGATTACGGGTTAAAATGTGCCCAGGTCTTACCGACCAAGCGGGACTTTAACCCGGGAGTACATCGTGAAAATATGATCAATTGCTACGAAGGCTTATTATCTGAAGGAGTGATCCCGATTGCGAACGAAGATGATGCGGTTTCAGTTACCATGTCTATGTTCTCAGACAATGATGAATTGGCCACACTTGTTGCCAATTTACTGAATGCGGATATGCTGATCATTCTTACGGATATTGACGGGCTTTACACCGGTCACCCGGAAGACGATGAGACCAAGCTGCTGCAGGATGTACACGTAGATGACAATATCGATAAATATATCGCGGAATCCGGTAAAAAAGAAGGAGAAGGTCGTGGAGGAATGGCTTCAAAAATGGATTACGCAAAACAAGCTGCCTCTAATAATATTCCTACCTATATCGCCAACGGTAAAACGGAAAATATTATCCTGGACATTGTTGCCGGTAAAGCTGTAGGAACAAGAGTGAGCTTATAAACTCAAAAACAATTCAATGAAATTACTAGATACAAATAAGAAAAATAATGTCCTTAAATCCATGATCCGGATCCTTGGGGAAAATCGGTCAGAATTACTGGCTGCCAACAAGGAAGATCTGGACCTGTTTAAAAGGGACGACCAGGCCATGTATGACAGGCTGGTTATAGATGATTCTAAAGTAGACGGTATGATCGCGTCTGTACAATCGGTCATGGAACAGGAAGATCCTGTTGGGAAAGTTATCTCTGACCGTGAAGTACACGACGGTTTAAAGGTGATCAATAAGACAGCTCCCTTCGGGACTATCATGATTATTTATGAATCAAGGCCTGATGTCACTATAGAAGCAGCTGTCCTGGCTTTTAAAGCCAATAATAAGATCTTGTTGAAAGGCGGTAAAGAGGCCAAGCACAGTAACGCCATGCTGGTCGAATTCTGGCATCGTGCTCTTACCGAAAACGGGCTTGACAAGGACTGGATACAACTCATGAACATGAGTCGTGAAGAAACACAGGAATTCCTAAGGAATCCTACCCAGCCCCTGGACCTTATCGTACCACGGGGAGGTGAACGCCTCATTAATTTTGTGAAAGATCATGCAGAATGTGCAGTATTGGTCAGTGGTAGAGGGAACAACTTTTTGTTTATTGACAAGCACGCCGATTGGCAAAAGACCAAGCAGGTAATTCTGAACGCAAAAACGCATAAAATTTCTGCCTGTAATGCACTGGATAAGATATTAGTCCACAGCGAGTTCCCGGAATATGAAGCTAAGCTGAATGAATTGCATGGGTTCTTAAAAGAAAATGGCGTTGAAGTTCTTACAGATGAAAGGACCAACAAGGTGCTCACTGAAACCGAGACCGTCAAAGACGAATCGGTTTGGTATGAAGAGTTCCTGGCCATGAAATGCGTGATTGGTACCGTGGACAGCGTGGATGAAGCCATGGATAAGATCAACAAATATTCAGGCGGACACTCTGCAGCCATTATGTCTGACGACCAGCAGAACGCTGTACAATTCATGGAACAGGTAGACAGTGCCGCAGTATACCAGAATGCCTCTACGAGATTTACAGATGGGGGAAGTATGGGTGTAGGCGCAGAATTAGCCATAAGTACAGACAAACTGCACCACAGGGGACCACTTGGTTTGAATGAATTAGTGACCAATAAGTATTACGTGTACGGGGACGGACACGTTAGATCCTAGTCTTAACTGAATTTAAGGTAGTCCACTTCCTCTTGCTGTATAATACAGCGACAGGAAGTGGCTCTGCTTTTAACCGGAAAATTACACAGCATATATGGGATATGATTCAATGGAAAATATTAACGGAGCCGTAGTTCATCACGGAGGGGGCAACAAGAACCTGTACGTTACGCTTTACCAACGTGAAACACTTGAAGAAGTGATAGCTAAAATGAACCATATGGCCAAGGAACTGGATTGCGATAAGATCGTCTCTAAAGTTCCTGAATGGGGAATAGAACCGTTCCTCGCTAAAGGGTACCAGGAAGAAGCCAAAATACCCGGCTTATTTGATGGGGACACCACCGGTTATTTTCTTTCACAATTTCTTGACCCGCAACGGAAACATTGCGAAAAGCGGGAACAGAAAGTCATAGATTCCGTCAAAACTATTGCCAAAGCATCAGTGACAAATTCCAATGCGTATAAAATGTCTGGGAATTTCCAATTGAGAGAATTGACTGAGAAGGACAAAGATTCATTGATCGCCCTGTATAAAGCAGCCTACCTGGACTATCCCTACCCTTCACGTTTTGCTAAGCAAGTAGACGAAGGCTTTAATAAAGGAGCGGTATATTTTGGAATTTTTGAAGAAGGCAAACTGGTTGAGACCGCAAGAATGTATGTCTATCCTGAATTGGTACACGCAGAGATCTCAGATTTTGCCTCGCATCCTAATCACAGGGGACAGAACCTTTCATACTACCTGGTAGAAAAAATGATTGCGAGCGCAAAAGAAAGGTCGCTCAAATCGATATGTGTGCAGGCAAGAGCTACCTCTTACGGCAGAAATATCACGCTTAGTAAACTGGGCTTTGAATGTGGAGGTACACTCAGGAACAATACCCTGATTGGGAGCAGCTTGGAAAGCGTAAACGTCTGGCACCAAAAGCTTTGATGCTTATTTATTTGAAAAATCGATAAAAAAAACGACTTTTGCAGCCGTTTGAACCGATATATAAATAAAATATTTAGCAGGGGCGACCGTTATTGAGTTACCCCAATCTTTAACTATGAAGCTGACAACCCCATTCAGATCTTCTCTGAACATCATTGCCATTGTAGTTCTATCCATAATTTATTCCTCCTGTTCTACAGATGCTATGCAGCCCATTAATGAGAGCGTAGACAACCAGGAACAGCAAAATATAGATAAGGATGCCAACCGCCGGAGTACCGGTAGTTCTTCAGAAGCTTTACTTTCTGAAAAGGCGTTTACTTCCATACAACTTGAGCTCCAGTACATGCCGGGAATGGAGCCCAGCCAGCAGACCGTTGAGAACTTCAAGGATTTCCTTGAAAACAGGCTGAACAAACCCCAGGGTATTACCCTATCCGTAAAAGAGATTCCGTCCGGAAATAAAGAATTTTACAGTATTGACGATATTGTCAGCCTGGAGAACAATCATAGGACGGCTTATAATGATGACCGCCAGATCGCGGTCTGGGGTATTTTCCTGGATGCTGAGTATTCAGAAAATACGGAGAACGGTACCGTGTTAGGGGTAGCTTTTAGAAATACTTCTTTTGCGCTATTTGAATCTTCAATACAGGATTTCAGCAATCGCCCCTTCTCCCCTTCCAGAACTGTGTTAGAGTCTACTGTACTCAACCATGAATTTGGGCACCTTATGGGCTTAGTGAATGCCGGTGCACCGCTACAATCCAATCACCAGGATACTGAACACGGAAGGCATTGTACCGATGAGAATTGTCTTATGTACTGGACGGCTGAGACCGGTGAGGGCATTGTTGACATGCTCACCGGTGGAAATATCCCATCTTTGGATAATCAGTGCATCGCTGACCTGAGAGCCAACGGGGGAAAATAACACTCAGCTTGCTTTGGCTGATTTCTTCTTTGGGTAATGGATACCGTTTCTCCAGTAACTAACAGCTCCCAGCACCCCAACTCCGGCTACTGTATACCAGACGAATGAAGGTGTGATCACCTGCGCACCACTTGCATAACTGTGCAATCCGGCCAGGTAAAAGTTTACCCCGAAATAGGTCATCATAATACTTGCAAAGGCGATAATACTCAGGAAATTAAAGGTCCATCTGCCTCTTAGTCCCGGGATCAGCCTTGTATGGATCACGAAAGCATAAATCATAATAGAGATCAGTGCCCAGGTTTCTTTGGGGTCCCATCCCCAGTACCGGCCCCAGCTCTCATTGGCCCATTGTCCTCCCAGGAAGTTACCTATAGTCAGCATAATAAGGCCTACAGTAAGCGCCAGCTCATTAATGATGGTAAGTTCTTTTAGCGCATGAGACATTCGTTTTTTATTCTTTTTGTTGGTGAGGATCATCAGCAATAGGGACACTACACCCAGGATCATTCCTACGGTAAGCGGTCCATAGCTCGCCACGATCACTGCCACGTGGATCATCAGCCAGTAACTGTCCAGCACAGGCTGCAGGTTGGCAATAGAAGGGTCTACCCAGCTCTGGTGAGCTATCCATAATAACATACTGGTCACGAAAGCAGAAGCTGAGATGGTAAGCTCGCTTTTTCTCCCCAATAAAAGACCCATTCCCATGGTGGCCCAGGAAACGTACAGGATACTTTCATAGGCATCACTCCAGGGAGCATGACCCGAAATAAACCAACGCAGAATAAGTCCGCCGGTATGCCAGGCGAAGAACAACAGTATGACTCCCTTAAAGAAATAGGTCGCGACTCGCCAAAGGGATCTATCCTTGAAGATGCGGAAAATCAGTACGACGAACATCAGCAGACCAACCAAGGCGTAATACTTATACAACCGATTAAAAATGTCTAACTTGTTGTAAATGACCTCGGCTTCTACCTTTTCAGGAGAAGGAAGTATTTCATACCCATGATTTTTCTGGTTCTGCTCAAAGGCGGCTAATAGTTTGTCGGCCTCTGAATAATCACCGGTTTTGGTCGCTTCCCTGAGCGACATCAGGTAATAGGGCACTGCGTTCCTGACAAAATTAGCATAAAGGGAATCCCCTACCTGGTAAGATCCGGACCTGAACTCTGTGGCAGATATCCATTTATTATTTTCATCATTGAGCAGTGGGAAAACCTTTATGATCTCTCCACTGAGAGCCCTGTTCAGCAAGCCTAACCTGAGATCAACATCTTTAAAATCTTTCTGAAATTTATCCGGGGTGTTGGTCGCATAGGCTTCTTCCAGGTAACTGGCCAGTTTATACTGCCCTTTCTCATCAAAGAAATCCGTGGCTTTTACGTAATCCTGATCTTCTGGCACACCGATGACGTGCCTTATACTATCATTGGCACCTTTCTTATCCAAAGCGATGAAATCAGTATTGTACCAGGCCGGTGGATTCATCATCATGGAAAGCAGAACCTGGTCCGAATTCAGGTTTTTATAGTCGTCTTTAAAACTGAGTTTTCGCAGTAATTCGGAAGAAAAGGTATTGATGGGCTTCATTCGACCTCCATCATCCTGTATGACAAGCTTGCCGAATTTCTCAGCATGTTCCTCGGCTACAGTAGTAGCCTTTATGAGGGAATCTATCTGTTGCTGGGCGGGTGAGAGATCGTGTATGTGATCATCGTCTTGCTGGGAAAAGGCGGATGTACCACATAAGAGGAACAGACCGACCATTAAGGCAGCTTTTTTCTTCTTCAACTTGTCCAGAGAATTGGCTAAGTCCTTAAAGCGGGTCTTGCCGAAGAACATGATTCCCATCAAGCCAATATACAGTAAGAAATAACCAATATAGGTGATCCAGGTTCCCCAGAAGTCATGGTTTACGGAGAGTACGGTTCCTTTTTCATCCGGGTCAAAACTCGCCTGGAAAAAGCGGTATCCCTGGTGATCTAACACATGGTTCATATAAATATCATAATCAAATGGGCGCTCGTCTTCAACAGTCACTTTACTCATAAACGAAGCATATCCTTTTTCTGTCCCGGGGTATTTTTCCGCGATAAAATCATTCAGGGTGATGCTGAAGGGGAGTTCGTGAACTTTTGATCCATATCCCAGGGTAAATTCCAGTCCTCCTACTTCGAACTTGTCGGTAAAATTGGTAGATCCTTTACTTCCCAAAACCTTCTTCTGAACTTTCTCCCCATTTGTTTCCACTTGCAGGACCAAGGCATCCTGGCTCATGTCTGTAACTTCTTCTTCGGGGATCCTGACCACCCCGTATGTGCCTGTTACCACCGGGTCCGGGATAACAAACTGCATAGTACCAACGGTGTACAGTGCTCTTCGCTGCAAGGTTTGCAGGCTGTCTTTGATGAGTGTACCACGCTGCTGATCGGCCATCCTCAGGTAATCTCCCTCAAATGGAGAACGGATCTGGTAAGAATCCCCCTCCTGGAAAATATTGATGGCGCCCTCTGTGGGCTTATTAAGGGCAAACAGAACATTATGAATACTGGATACTTTCCCGGATTCGAGGAAATGTTCGTGCCTGTTCCCATCACCGGCCTCGACGATCTTCAGATAGGTCTTTCCTTCCTCCCCGGGAATAAGTCCTTCCTTTGCTCCACGTATGAATTCTACGAAACTGATCTTGAAATCCTGTCCTCCAAAATCTCCTTTCCAGGGTAGGTTAGATTTCATAGCCTCAGAGGTTACAATAAGGTCATCTTCCAGGGTCTTTCGCTTAACACTCCCGTCTATCTCCCCATCCACAAAGGCTGTCAGGTATGTTTTGTCAGAATAAAAGACATTTTCTGTCTTACCTTCCCTGATAGGCATCATTCCTTCAAAACTGATATACCGGGTAACGAAAGCCCCAATAATGATCAATATCCAGGAAACATGCAGCATTAATACAGCCCATTTCTCTTTTCGCAGTAAGCGGTACCTACCGATATTCCCGATAAAGTTGATCACGAAGAACAACATGATCAATTCAAACCAGGTGGCATTATAAATCCAGATCCGGGCAGTTTCAGTACTATACCAACTCTCTATAAATGTACCAAAGGCCATGGCCGTGGCAAAAGCGATAAAGAGTATTGCGGTAAAACGAGTGGAGAACAAGAAATTCTTGAAGATGTTTGTCATTATGGCTGAATGCTTTGCATTTACATATTCAGGCTGCAAAAATACAGCATTTACAACTATTTTATGCCAAATTAACATCTTAGTAGTATAAGTACCATAGGTAGGGCCACCAAGTATGGTGTTCATGGTGTAATTGCCGTTCTCCGCAGCTATAAATAGGCCAGGATTTTATTTAATGTGTATTTTTACCACATGATCAAAGTCGTACTTATCGGCACCGGGAATGTCGCCAACCAACTGTTCCAAACCTGGAGAACGGTACAGGAAGTAGACCTCATCCAGGTCGTCGGTAGAAGCGAGGAAAAACTACAATCATTTGCTCCCTTTACGGAGACCGGGCAAGTGCACAAAATAAATCAGGAGGCCGATATCTACCTCCTCGCCATCAGCGATGATTCCGTGCAGGAAGTAGCTGCCCAACTAAACATAAAGGATAAACTCCTGTTACACACTGCGGGAAACCTGTCCATTGATGTATTTGACAAAACGCAACGTTGTGGCGTTTTTTACCCACTTCAGACCTTTAGCAGTTCCCGGCAGGCCAATTTCAGGGAGATCCCTATCTGTATAGAGAGCCGGGATAAGGATGACATGGAACAAATAAGAAGGTTGGGGCATACGCTGTCGGAAAAAGTGGTCGAGATTTCCAGTGAGCAGCGACAGCAACTGCACCTCGCCGCCGTATTCGCCAACAATTTCACGAATCACCTCTTGAAAATTTCCCAGGAACTCCTGGAGGAGAACAAGTTAAACTTTGAGCTACTTCGGCCATTGATCAGGGAAACTACGGCAAAACTAGAACAACTTTCTCCATTGGATGCACAGACCGGCCCGGCCAGAAGAGCGGATTACGGAACCATGGATAAACACCTGGATCTCCTTAAAAATGAACTACATAAAGATATATATCGCCTGATCAGCAAATCGATCCAAACCAACTATGGAAACAAGTTATAAAACACAATTAAAAGACATAGACACTTTTGTTTTTGATGTAGATGGAGTGTTCACTGACGGGAATATCCTGATTACCTCCGAGGGTGAGTTACTCCGGAAAATGAATATGCTTGACGGATTCGCCGTACGCACAGCCATCGATGCAGGTTATGCTGTTTGTATCATTAGCGGAGGGAAGAATGAGGGGGTCCGTAAACGTATGCAAGGCTTAGGAGTAACCGACATCCACCTGGGTGTGCAATTTAAAGAAGAAGCCTTGGATGAGTATATGGATATCTATGCAAAAAAACCTGCCAATACACTTTATATGGGAGATGACCTACCGGATATCCCTGCGATGAAAAAAGTGGGACTTCCTGTTTGCCCGCAGAACGCCGTTGCAGAAGTAAAAGCCGTGGCCAAGTACGTTTCCCATAAATCCGGTGGAGAAGGTTGTGTCAGGGAGGTGATAGAACAAGTACTGAAAGTTCGGGGCGATTGGCCGGTTCACTAAAACTGATAACCATACAAGAATGTTGCACAGCTTACTAAAGGGAAATAAAATCATCCTATCCTCGGCATCTCCCAGGAGACAGCAATTTTTCCAGGAGCTGGGGATCCCTTACGAACTCCGGCTAAAACCAGTCGAGGAAATTGCACCGGATCATTTAAAAGGAGCCGCGATTGCCGAGTATCTCGCCCAGCTCAAAGCAGATGCACAGGCAGACGGGCTGGCCAAAGGAGAGATCCTGGTCACGGCTGATACCATCGTATGGCACCGGGACCGCATGCTGCCCAAACCAGCTGATCGGGAAGAGGCTGTACAGATGTTGAGGGATTTATCCGGGGATTGGCACCAGGTAATATCCGCAGTCTCCATGTCTACAGTTGAAAAAAGAGTGACTGATCACCGAACCACCGGGGTTAAGTTCAAGGTGCTTAGCGAGGAGGAGATTACCTATTATGTAGACGAGTATCGCCCATACGATAAAGCAGGGGGATACGGGATACAGGAATGGATCGGGCTGGTCGCCATTGAAGAGATCAGGGGATCCTATACTAATGTTGTTGGTTTGCCCACCACTATGGTTTGCGATATGTTAAGGCTAATTGCAGGCTGAAGCAAATTGGGTATTTTTATAAAAACTATTACGATGAAAAAGTCTTCTATACCGGGTGCTTTAACACTGGCTGCAATGTATGTCCTGTTGTTCTTATCCTGTAAGGATCAAGGCACAGGAACTGATGACATAGCAAAGAACCGGGCAGATGAGGCTAAAGATCAACAATTTGAGAAACCCGCCCTGACCCCAGATTTTAAGTCGTATTGGTTTGCCGGGGAGGCAGAGATCAGCTCTTACCAACTGGAGCAAGCGAGGTATGGGGAGCTGAGGGAAGGTGACGCAGCCCTGATATATGTAACAGAACCTTTTGTAAAAGACAAACAAGTTAAAGCCGATAATAGTGATCCTTCCAATATCACGGTACTGAAATTGAACAGCACTAAAAACTTTCTTACTGGGATCTACCCCTACTCTATCATGACCAGCACTTTTTACCCCTTAAACGGGCAGGCTCATGCCTTGAAAGTGACCAATAGTGTGCAGGAATGGTGCGGGCAGGTCTTTGCACAGCTCAACAACAGGGATAAGTTCCAGGTGAATGCTTATTCCTATTTTGAATCAGAGGGAGACCAGGAACTGGCTTTGGATAAGGATATCCTGGAAAATGAAATATGGACTCAGCTCAGGGTAGACCCCGAAAGCCTTCCCATCGGTGAGACCAGGATGATACCTTCATTTGAATACCTGCGGCTGGCGCATAAAGAATTGAAAGCTTACGGCGTCAGCACAAGCCGCTACGCTGATGGCGAACACATGGTATTTGAATTGCATTACCCGGAGCTGCAGCGCAGGCTGAAGATCATCTACCTGGGTGAATTTCCATACCAAATAGAAGGGTGGACCGAAACCTATCCCAGTGGCTTTGGAGATGCAGCGGAGCTGATGACTTCTACAGCGAAAAAAATTAAAACAATGAACATCCCTTACTGGCAGAGAAACAAAAATAAGGATGTAATTTTACGCGATAGTCTTGGATTATAAACCTCTATGAAAGAATTACTTTTTACATTTAAAAATGAACTGGCCAGCACGGGTATTATTCTGCTCCTGATGCTCTTGCTGAAATTTGGAATCACCAAAACCGTCCGAAAAGTAGGCCGACTCAGTGACATCCACGAGGTCCGCACCCGCCTCATTACAAAATACCTGTCTTTTGGACTGACATTCCTCGGAATCGTCGCGATCATCTTTGTATGGGGAGTTAACATCAGGGATATAGGCCTGGTTTTTTCTTCCATCTTCGCCGTGATAGGTGTAGCCCTTTTCGCCTCCTGGTCCATAATAAGTAACGTCACGGCAGGGGTGATTCTCTTCTTTACCTTTCCGTTCAAGATCGGAGACCGGATCAAGATCTTTGATAAGGAAATCGATTATGAAGGCAGCCTGCTCATCGAAGATATTCGCGCTTACCATATACACTTAAGAAAGGATAATGGGGAATTAATGACCTATCCCAACAACCTGCTCTTGCAAAAGGCAGTTTCCCTGATCGATACTTACGATCACACCCGTGAAGGCAGCGATGCTTTGTAATTGTTAAAGAAGTTTTAAATGGAAAAGCTTCGCTGTTAAAGTTTCTATATTTGAGTACCGACAAAAGCTAAACAAACATGCGTATTTTACTGGTTTTCCTTCTTGGATTACAATGTATTTCCTTTCCGGCACTGGCCCAGGCACCACCACCACAATCTTCCTCCGATATCTACCAGAACCTGAAAGAATTGAATTTCTTTGGGAGGGCCCTGTATATCGCTGCCCACCCGGATGACGAAAACACCCGCCTGATCGCTTACCTTTCTAAAGAACAGAAAGCCAGGACTGCCTACCTCTCTGTCACCCGTGGTGATGGAGGACAAAACCTGATTGGCCAGGAACTCAGGGAACTGTTAGGAGTCTTAAGAACACAGGAACTCCTGGCCGCCCGACGTGTAGACGGAGGTGAACAGTATTTTACGCGAGCAAATGATTTTGGCTACTCCAAGCACCCCGACGAAACCCTAAAGATCTGGGATAAGGAAGCGGTACTAGGCGATGTGGTTTGGGTGATCCGAAATTTTCAACCCGACGTGATCATCAATCGATTTGACCACCGGACTCCCGGTTCTACACATGGTCATCATACTTCATCTGCCATGCTGAGTACCGAGGCATTTGACCTTGCAGGAGATGCAACGGCCTACCCTGATCAATTAAGCGAGGTAGACCCCTGGCAACCTAAAAGACTGTTTTTTAATACTTCCTGGTGGTTTTATGGCAGCCAGGAGAATTTTGAAAAAGCGGATAAATCCAATATGCTGACCTTTGACACCGGGATTTATTACCCGGTCTTGGGAAAGTCTAATAACGAGATCGCCGCCCAGGCGAGCAGCCAACACCTTAGCCAGGGATTTGGCCGGATGTTACAGCGGGGCTCAGAGAATGAATATATAGAATTACTGAAAGGGGATTCATTTGCATCCACCAAGCAACTTTTTGATGGTATAGACACCAGCTGGTCCCGTATTGAGGCGGGCGAAGAAATCGGTCAGCTGTTATACCCCCTCGAGAATAATTTCAATTTTAAAGACCCTTCGGTACACCTTCCGGACTTACTGAAAGCACACGGTATGCTGAGCGCACTGGGTGACAGCAGTTGGAAGGATCAAAAACTTAGGGAACTGGAACAGATTATCCTGTCCGTAAGCGGCATATTCCTTGAAGCAGTTGCAGACGAGCCAAGCAGCTATCCCGGGGGTGCCGTGACCGTAGCGCTTGAAGTGATTAACCGCAGCAAGAATGATGTGACATTAGTTTCCGCTGATCTCACTGCTACTCCACTCCAATCGTTTGATAAAAAACTTGAGGACAACCAAAAATTAACCGAATCCCTGGAACTCACCATCCCTGCAGATGCAGCTTATTCCAGTCCCTACTGGCTAAATGAAAAAGGTAGCCTGGGAATGTATAAAGTAGAAGACCGATCACTCATCGGGCAACCGGAAACCCCAAGGGAGTTTAAAGCTGTTTTTAAACTGGATATTGCAGGTTATCCCCTGGAAGTGACACGCTCCATCATCCATAAATATTCAGAACCGGATAAGGGTGAGATCTACAGGCCATTTGAAATATTACCCGAAGTGACGGCTAGGTTCAGTGAACCCGTATTCATTTACACGAACGGGTATCCGCACCTGATCCCGGTTCGTATCAGGGCCAACAGGAACAATGTCAAAGGATCTATCGCCCTGGATACCAAAGATGGCTGGTCTACAGAGGAGACAAACATTCCTTTTGAAATAGCAAATAAGGGAGATGAGATCACCGTAAATTTCTCATTGACCTCTCCAACTACTGAAAGTGAAAGCGAGATCAGACCGGTTATCAGTCTTGACGGTAAGAAGTTAAGCCGTGAACTGGTGACTATAGATTACGATCATATTCCTACCCAATCAGTGCTCCTGCCGGCCAGCGCCAAAGTAGTACGCCTGGATATTAAAAAGGCCGGGGAAGATATAGGTTATATCGCGGGCGCTGGAGACCTGGTCCCTGAAAGCCTGAGACAGATCGGGTATAAAGTTAGTATGATAGACCCCGCTTCTATTCAAAAAGGAAGCCTGGACAAATACGATGCAATTGTGGTGGGGATCCGCGCCTATAATGTTTTGGATGAATTAAAATTTAAACAACCTTTCTTATTTGAATACGTAAAAAAAGGAGGCAACCTGATACTCCAGTATAATACTGCAGGGCGAAGGGATGCCGATATGGATTTCTTAGCCCCTTACCCGCTTCAATTGTCCCGTGACAGGGTTTCTGATGAGAATGCGCCGGTTGATATTATAGCCCCGGATCATCCCCTGGTTAATAAACCGAACCCCATAAATCAGGAGGATTTTGAAGGCTGGGTGCAGGAGCGCGGACTATATTTCCCGGGATCCTGGGACCAGGCCTTTACCCCCATTCTTTCCATGAATGATTCCGGGGAATCGCCAAAAAAAGGTTCCCTATTAGTAGCCCCATACGGAAAAGGCCATTATATTTACACTGGGCTGAGTTTTTTCAGGGAGCTTCCCGCCGGTGTCCCGGGCGCTTATAAATTATTTGCCAATATGTTATCTCTGGGCAAAAAGACCAAGTCCGAGAAACAAGCCACAAAAGGTTAGCATGGAAGAGAAATTTGTTTGGAAGAAATCTTACACCTGGGTATTATTACTGAATGCCACTTACATCCTCATTTTCTATTACCTAATGACGACCTTTAGCTAATATGGCAACACTTGATTGGATTATATTAGCGACCACCCTGATCTTTATCGTGGCCTACGGGGTCTGGAAGACCAAGGGTAGTAAAGATGTAAACGATTATGTTCTCGCAGGCAATACCACTCGTTGGTGGACTATAGGTTTGTCCGTAATGGCCACCCAGGCCAGTGCCATCACCTTCCTCTCTACTCCAGGACAGGCCTTCCATGACGGGATGGGGTTTGTGCAGTTCTATTTTGGACTTCCACTGGCCATGATCATCATCTGCATGGTCTTTATTCCAATTTACCACAGGTTAAAAGTTTACACCGCCTACGAATTCCTGGAAAATCGTTTTGACCTTAAAACCCGGACCCTGGCGGCTATCTTATTCCTTATACAGCGAGGTATGGCCGCGGGGATTACCATCTTTGCGCCCTCCATCATTCTATCTGCTGTTTTGGGTTGGGATTTGAGAACCCTGAATATCATCATCGGGATCCTCGTTATCATCTATACTGTCACCGGGGGCACCAAGGCGGTGAGCGTCACCCAGAAACAACAGATGTTCATCATTATGTCCGGGATGTTCATCGCATTCTTTTTTATCCTGGGATACCTGCCCGAGGATATCAGTTTTGGAAAAGCATTAAAAATTGCCGGGGCCAATGGTAAACTAGAAATTCTCAATTTTGACCTGGATACGGATAGCCGGTATACCATCTGGAGTGGACTAACCGGCGGACTCTTCCTTATGCTTGCGTATTTTGGAACCGATCAAAGCCAGGTGCAACGTTACCTGAGCGGTAAGTCGGTCCGGGAAATGCAGCTCGGCCTTATTTTTAACGGGGTCCTTAAGATCCCTATGCAATTCTTCATTCTCCTGGTCGGAGTTATGGTCTTTGTCTTTTACCAGTACAACAATTCTCCCCTGAATTTTAACCCGGCCGCTACCAATGCCGTAATGGAATCACCTTATGCTGATGATTACAAAATGCTGATAGAAGGCCACCGGGAGATAGAGCAGGACAAAAAGATGGCACAGGACCAGTTTGCTTCAGCCCTGGAAATAAAAGAATACGCCGCTATCGTGGCGGCTGAACAACAGATCGCCGAGATCAACGAAATGGAAAAGAATAACCGTGCGGCAGCCAGGACCTTGATTAACAAGGCAGATAGTACGGTAGAGACCAATGACAAGGATTATGTATTCATCCATTTTATACTACACCAGCTTCCAAGGGGACTGATCGGACTATTATTGGCTGTGATACTTTCTGCAGCCATGTCCTCAACTGCATCTGAGCTCAATGCCCTGGGAACTATCAGTGCACTGGATCTGTATAAACGCTATAAAACCGGTGATTTTACACAGGAACACTTTGTAAAGGTATCTAAGTTTTTTACCCTGGTCTGGGGAATTGTAGCCATCCTCATCGCATGTGTAGCCAACCTTTTTGACAACCTGATACAATTGGTGAACATTATCGGATCTATCTTCTACGGAAACGTGCTGGGTATATTCCTGCTGGCCTTCTTCTTTAAGTACGTAAAAGGAAACGCCGTATTTATAGCCGCCCTGGTAACACAGGTGATCGTGATCGTCGGCTGGTACTGGGACTGGATGTCCTACTTGTGGCTCAATGCATTCGGATGTGCTATGGTCATCCTGATCGCTTTTATCCTGGAAGGATTTGATCGCTTGCTCAATAACCCTCCCATCAGAACATAAAAAAACCCGGGATCTCCCGGGTTCTTAATAATATCGTCAGCTAAGGCTTACATCGCACCCCATTCTTTCAGGGAATCCTTATTCAGTTTTACGTAATCCTGGTTTCCTGCTTTCTGCGCAACTTCCAGTGATTTTTTAGCAGCTTCTATCGCCTTATCCTTCTTGCCCATTTTGGCATAGATCAGTGATTGTTTCCTCATGACCCAGAAGCCGTCAGGATTCATTTCTACCGCCTTCTCAATCCACTTGCTGGCTTTTTCAAGGTCCTTACCTTCTTCCAGGTAATAGCTCGCAGCGGCATAATAGTCATTTGCCCCCGGCCCGTTCATGACACGATCAATACTTGCCATAGCCTTTTCTTGGGTAGGTACTGTAAAAGGAACCCCTACATAGGTATTATCCCAGATGATCCCCAGGGTAGCTCCGTTGTTGTGAAGGTCATCGATAGTCATGGTAAAGGTTTCCACATCCATTTCCATGGTATGGACATCTGCAGTTGCCGTAGCAGCTACCTTGCTATCATCCCATTCCTGGGGAGTACCCCAGTTATTAGTGTCCGAGTAGAACATAACTTCCCAGCTACTTTCACCAGGCTTCGTAAAGACAGCATAAGTGCCGGCCTTCAGTGTCTGCTCGCCGATCTTTACGTCATCACTAAAAGTAATCTTTGTGTTTTCATTGGCCCCAGTACGCCATACTTCGTTGTAAGGCACGAGATTTCCAAAAATGGTTCTCCCTCGCATTGAAGGACGGGAGTATTCTACAGTTACATCAGTAAGACCTACCTTCTGTTCCAAGGTTGAAGAAGGACTGGGCGCAGGTGCCGAGATCTGGGCACTCATGCCCAACGTCAATAATACAGTGGACAGGAATAATGTTAATCGTTTCATTTTGTTTTGAAATTAGTTTGTATACCTACAAAGCTAGCCATAATGATAGCTGAAATTGTTAAGGAATCCTTAAATAAAGTATGGTTTCGTGGGCTGGAAGCTTATTTTGAGTTCGGTGAAGTGCGGATGTTCATGCTCATTTACTACGTCTTCTTAAACTTTAATGTATATGACGTTTTAATTGCTTCCGGCTGCGTCGTCTGCAGTGTCAATTGTATACAAATTAGCATCAAAGGCAGTAAAATTCTCAGAAGATAAGTAATACTTATTAGGACCTGCGGCAGTAATTGCCTCTACTTGTGAGAAGTTAATATCCAGTCCTTTCTTACGCACCTCCCCCGCAAAAATATTCTCTGTTGTCATTCCGGAAACACTTACGACAAACGGCTGCAGCAAGCGGGAATACCCGGAGAGGTATATGAATCTCGAATCTGCATTATATGTAGCCCCCGTGATCAGTCCATTGATAGTAAAAGTGCCGATGTGCCGGGCAATATGCTTACCGGGAGATTTTGGGATAGCATAGGCACGAGTGGTTTCGGACTGCCACGACTTGGTAAAGACCACCAGCTGATCCTCCATCACCAATAGCGCCTCGGCATCCCACTCGCTTCGACCAACTCGTTTAATCGCTTCCCGGTCTTCATAAGTGTATTCGATGCGCTCCGCAGTTACTTCGTCCTGAAGTTCCATATCTGACTTTGCTATTTTATAGATCACCAGGTCCTCCCTGTCCCCAAAAGTATTGCCGATATCTGCTATATAAACATAAGACTCATCCTGGTCCATGTCTTCCCAATCCCTGTTTTCTGCGTTTCGCAAGGCTACGGAACGGATGACGGCACCTGTATCGGTGTCTAGCTGGTAGATCCGGGCATCACGGCCAGAATCGTTATGGGTGTATAATTTCCCGTCGTAAAAGGCAAGTCCGGACGTTTCTTTTACTTCCGATGGCAGCTCGGCCACCACCTGGGTAGGCTGCTGTAACTGAAGGGAGAAGATAATCCATAGGTATATTAAAAACGGCAGCATAGCGGGCATTCATCAAATTTGGGCGAAAATTACAAATTAGGCAATCATCATGCCAATAACATAACAAATAGAACCCCTTATTTAAGAGCAGTTTAACTACCCAGGTTGAAACCCGAACATCTCACTTAAACAAATTTACTATTTGTTTAACATTTATAATTTTTTATTGAACAATAATCAGGTTAATTTTATGATTAAATAGCGTTATGTACCAAATCAGAACTACCCAGGCAGTGCCCATAACAGCAGGAAAAGCCTGGGACTTTCTTTCAGACCCTGAAAATTTAAAAAAACTGACCCCGGAACACATGGGTTTTCACATCCTCTCGGGGTCAGAACGACCGATGTTTCCCGGCCAGATCATCGAGTATAAAATATCGCCATTCCCCGGAATTACCACCCGCTGGGTGACCGAAATATCGCATGTGCAGGAGGGTGAATACTTTGTCGATGAACAGCGATTTGGCCCTTATGCTTTCTGGCATCATAAACATATGATACACCCTTCCCCGGAAGGAGTCGTCATGGAAGACATTGTAGACTACAAACTCCCTTTTGGACCTATTGGAAAATTGGGACATACCTTACTGGTGAAAAAGCAATTGAAACGTATATTTAAGTATAGATCCGAAAAACTCAGCCAGATGTTCGGCTCCATTCCAGGACAGGCCAATACCTTCGAATTAAAAACGATTTAAAATGAAAAAGAAAATACTGATGATCGGCGGTTCCCACGGGATCGGCAAATCCACCGTAAAAGAAATACAGGACACTCACGAAGTTCATGTGGCATCCAGGACCAATGACGGGCTGGAGGGTCTCAATGTACACTATCATAAATTGGATGTGCTGGCAGACGATTTAGATACCTCGGCTTTACCAGGCAGCTTAGACGGGTTTATATACTGCCCGGGTAGTATCACCCTGAAGCCCTTTAAAATGTTGAAGCTAGATGATTTCCGCTCAGAAATGGAACTCAACTTTTTCAGCCTGGTCAAGATTCTACAGGCCGTCATGCCCAAGATGACCGAAGGGGGATCCGTGGTGTTGTTCAGTACTGTAGCCGTTGGGACCGGGATGCCCTATCATGCCAGCGTCGCCGCTGCCAAAGGTGCTATAGAAGGCTTCGCCAGGGCCATGGCTGCCGAGTACGCTCCTAAGGTGAGGATAAATGTGATTGCCCCCTCACTGGTCGATACTCCATTATCCTCCCGACTCCTCAGCAACGAGAAAAAGCAGGAAGCTATGGCAGAGAGACACCCTTTAAAGCGGTTTGGAAAACCGGAGGACATCGCCGCCATGGCGACCTTCTTATTGAGTGACGGAAGCAGCTGGATGACCGGTCAGACTCTCAGTATTGACGGCGGTCTTGGTGTATTAAACCTTAACTAAGATGAAAGAACCCATCTCTATTTTCTGGTTCAGAAGAGACCTTCGCCTTGATGATAATGTAGGTTTTAGGAATGCTTTAAAAGGGGATTACCCTGTTATGCCGTTGTTTATCTTTGATACAGAAATACTGGATAGTTTACCCGAAGACGACGCCAGGGTGACTTTTATCTTTGAACGTTTACAGCAAATGAGGCAACAGTTGCAGGATGAACACGACAGTTCTATTGCACTGCTCCATGGAGAGCCCCTACAGCTCATAAAAGACCTGTGCTCAGAATACCAGGTAGCGGAAGTATATACCAACCATGATTATGAGCCCTACGCCACCAAAAGAGACCAGGAAATAAGAGATTTCCTGGATGATAATGATATAGTATTCCACACTTTTAAGGACCAGGTTATTTTTGAGAAAGATGAAGTGGTGAAAGATGATGGTGACCCTTATGTGGTTTACACGCCCTATATGAAAACCTGGAAATCCAACTTTAATACCTCTGATCATCTGAAGATCTATTACACTAATTCTTACTTAAACAACCTTGTAAAGCACAGCAGACTTCCCAATCTTACCTTAGCCGATATGGGGTTTAAAAAATCAGGTATACAGGTACCCGATTACGATGTAACCCCTACTTTGATCGATCAATACGAGGATACGAGGAATTACCCGGCAAAGGACGGTACCTCGCACTTGGGGCCGCATTTAAGGTTCGGTACGGTTTCTATCCGAAAAATGGTGAAGAAGGCATTGGATAGTAAAAATGAAACTTTTCTGAACGAGCTGATCTGGAGAGAGTTCTTTATGCAGATCCTATGGCATTTTCCGAATACCACGACCGATGCATTCAAGAAAAAATACGATCGCATCCAATGGCGCAATAACGAAGCAGAATTCGAGAAGTGGAAGACGGGGAATACCGGCTTTGAACTCGTAGATGCAGGCATGCGCCAATTGAACAAAACAGGTTATATGCACAACAGGGTACGGATGCTGGTATCCGGCTTTCTTTGTAAACATTTACTGATCGACTGGCGTTGGGGGGAGGCCTATTTTGCTGAAAAGCTCCTGGATTACGAGATGAGCAGTAATGTGGGGAACTGGCAATGGGCGGCAGGCAGTGGTGTTGATGCTGCTCCCTATTTCAGAATTTTTAATCCAATGACCCAGGTAGATAAGTTTGATAAACAACGAGCCTACATTAAAGCGTATGTGCCTGAAGTAGATACTGATGATTACCCCGAAAAAATGGTAGATCATAAGGAAGCGCGCGAACGCTGTCTCGCTACCTATAAAAAGGCTTTGAACCAGTAAATTGAAGCTGATAAAATTGATCAGGGCTCCACGTATATAATTTTTTCATCAATAGATTTTACTATCTTTAAAAACCTCGATTTTCGAGTTTTTGGTGATGCACACCTAAGGTGCTCATTACCAGTTATAAAGTTTTTGTTAAAGAACTTTAGACGTAAACAATATTGTACTAACCACTGAAATTTTTACCAAAAAACCGATGAAAAAAATTCTCCTTCCCCTCTTGCTGCTGATCGCCACCGCGGCATCTGCTCAGAAAATGAATACCCATAAAAAAGCCATTGTTGCTTCTGTAGAAAAACATAAATCAGAACTGATCAGGATAAGTGACTCTATCTGGGGCCTTGCCGAGACCGCTTTCGAAGAAGACCAATCCAGTAAGATATTGGCAGATTATGCCGAAAAGAATGGATTCACAGTGGAAAGAGGCGTTGCCGGAATGCCTACGGCTTTTGTTGCCACCTATGGTTCCGGTAGTCCTGTTATCGGGGTGCTGGGCGAGTTTGATGCGCTACCTGGAATTTCCCAGAAAGCTCAACCTACCAAAGAGCCGTTAAATGAAGGGGCCGCCGGTCACGGTTGCGGGCATAACCTCTTTGGAGCCGGTAGTCTTGGTGCTGCTATAGCGGCAAAAGAACTCATAGAGTCCGGGAAGCTCAGTGGGACCATTAAGTTTTTTGGCACCCCCTCCGAAGAAAAGTTTTTTGGAAAGATCTGGATGGTCAGGGAAGGATTATGGGACGATGTTGATGTGAATTTAAGCTGGCATCCCGGTGCCAATACCGAAGCCGATGTACAAAGTTCACTGGCATTAGTCGACTTTAAAGTAGAATTCTTCGGACAGGCAGCCCATGCATCCGCCGACCCGTGGAACGGCCGATCCGCATCGGATGCATTGGAACTCTACACCACGGGGATCAACTACTACCGGGAGCATATTAAACCAACAGTCAGGATTCATTACCACATACAGGACGGTGGCCAGGTGGTCAATGTTGTGCCGGATTATTCCAAATTATGGGTACGGGTTCGCGATACGAAACGCAGCGGAATGATGCCCGTATATGAACAAGTACGTAAGATGGCCGAAGGTGCAGCGATCTTGGCCAATGTGGATTACAAGATATCGCTTATCTCCGGGATCTACGAGGTGCTGGTAAACCGTGCCGGGGGTGAGATCATGCAGAAAAACCTTGAATTACTAGGCCCGATAACCTACACCGAAGAAGAGTCGGCTTTCGGAAAAAAGATACAGGAAGTTACCGGGAAACCACAGCTGGGAATGGACAGCGAAATAAAACCACTGCTGGATACCAAAGAAAACCCGGGGGGAGGTTCTACAGATGTAGGAGATGTCAGCTGGAATGTGGCTAATATCAACCTGAGTGTAACCACTGCTCCAAAAGATACCCCATGGCACTCCTGGGCGGTTGTAGCCTGCGGCGGCATGAGTATTGGTCATAAAGGGATGGTCTATGCGGCCAAAGCCATGGGAATGACCATGGTAGACCTGTTTGAGAACCCTAAACTGGTAGAAGCAGTTAAAAAAGAATACAAGGAGAGAAAAGGTGATGAAGTGTACGAGGCTATAGTCCCGGACGGACCACCTCCAATTGATACCAAATAAAATTATGTCTGCCGAAAATTCAGAATTGATCAATAATAAGGACTCCGGTCGTTATGAATTTCATATTGACGGATATACACCGTTTGTGGAATACCGTATCCAGGGAGAAACCATCCACCTGATGCATACCGAAGTTCCCGATGAGCTGGAAGGTCAGGGTATTGGCTCAAAACTTGCCCAAGCCGTCCTGGAAGATGTACAAGCCAAGGGACTTGATGTGAAGGTGGGATGCCCGTTTATTTCGCATTATATGCAAAAATCCGAAGAGTGGTAAACCGCATATCATATCCGACAATTACTAAATGCACCTATTTTAAAAAAGATGAAGCAATACTTTCTCCTGCTCGGATGCCTTGTTGTATTTGCAGCCAACTCGCAAACTTTTAATTTCACCTATGACCACTACTCTTACATTGTAGAGGATGTGGAAAAGACGGGCGATTTCTACACAGATATACTGCAGTTAGAAGAGATCCCGCACCCGGACAGGGCCCCGGGTTTTCGCTGGTTTCGCATCAATGGAAACACCCAGCTTCACCTGATCGAGAAAGACACCGTGATCCGGACGGGAAGTAAAAGTGTACACCTATGCCTGGCCATAGATGATTTAGAAACCTTTATAAAGTACCTGGAATCAAGGAACATCCCCTTCTGGGATTGGCCCGGGGAAAAAGGTAAAGTAAGCTTGCGCTCGGACGGAGTAAGACAGATCTACCTGCAAGACCCGGAGGGTAACTGGGTGGAGATTAATACTGCAGCACACTAAACAAAAAGTATACTAATGTCAGCTAAGATAAAACGTGTTTACCCCATGGGCTTCCCCTGGCAGACCCAGGATCCCTTTTTATTCTGTGTATATCACCTGGACCATTACCCTAATGGTAATGGTGAATTAGGTCCGGATAGCTCCCTTGAGGGCAGGAATCTGGGAAACGACTTTGATGGAAAGGACGGCTGGAGCATGTACCATGGCAAAGATATACCGGGATTTCCCTACCATCCCCACCGTGGCTTTGAGACCATAACTATTGTCAATAAAGGATTCTGTGATCATTCAGATTCTTTGGGTGCCGCAGGTCGTTTTGGGCAGGGCGATGTACAATGGATGACCGCAGGGAAAGGCGTTAACCATTCAGAAATGTTTCCCTTATTAAATGACGATAAGGATAACCCCTTAGAATTATTCCAGATATGGCTGAACCTGCCCAAAAAACATAAGTTTGTTGAGCCCCACTTTAAAATGCTCTGGCATGAGGAGATTCCGGTTATATCTGAAAAGGATGTACAAGTTAAAGTGATCAGTGGAAAGTACCGGGAAACCAAAGGCCCTGACCCTGCTCCGAATTCCTGGGCCGCTGATCCCGATAACCATGTCGCCATTTGGAATATTCACCTGGAACCCGGGGCGAGCTTCACTTTACCCGCTTCGATACGGGGAATAAACCGGGACCTTTACTATTACGAAGGGGGTGGTTTAACCATAGAAGGACAACAGCATGACAAGGGGCAAGCTGCCGAATTAGATTCTGGAGAAGAAATTCTCCTGGTCAATGGTAAGCAGCGCTCTCATCTTCTATTATTACAGGGTAAACCCATTGCAGAACCAGTAGCCAAACACGGGCCATTTGTCATGAATTCCCAGGCCGAGATACAACAGGCCATGCAGGAATATCGCTTAACACAGTTTGGTGGTTGGCCCTGGCGACATCCTGATCCCGTTCACGGGAAGAAAGAAGGCAGGTTTGCCCTCTACCCTGATGGCACTAAGGTGGAAAAATAATATTCAATAAATCATCCTGATCAGACACGGGTAATCTTAGCCCCGATCGCTCTGAGCCTACCTTCAATATCCTCGTATCCCCTGTCTATTTGTTCAATGTTATGAATTGTGGAGACTCCTTTAGCAGATAACGCGGCTATCAACAAAGAGATTCCCGCCCGTATATCGGGTGATGTCATAGTGGTAGCTTTCAAGGTCGATTTAAAGTTGTGACCAATCACAACCGCCCTGTGCGGATCACAAAGGATGATCTTAGCACCCATATCTAAGAGCTTATCTACAAAGAATAGTCGGCTTTCAAACATTTTCTGGTGAATGATCACTTCTCCTTTTGCCTGTGTAGCCATGACCAAGATGATACTTAATAGGTCAGGGGTAAGTCCTGGCCATGGAGCGTCAGCTATTGTTAGTATAGAGCCGTCTATGTAGTTCTGTATCTCGTAACCGTCCGGTTGTTCCGGAATAAAGATATCGTCTCCCTTACGCTGCAGGTCAATTCCCAGCTTACGGAACACGTCCGGGATCTGCCCAAGATCGTCCCAACTGACATTTTTAATGGTCAGTTCGCTGCGAGTCATAGCGGCAAGGCCAATCCAACTTCCTATTTCAATCATATCGGGCAGCATAGTATGCTCCGTACCGCCCAGTTCCTTAACACCTTCAATTTCGAGCAGGTTAGAGCCTATACCTTTAATCTTGGCCCCCATCCGGTTCAGCATCTTGCACAGTTGCTGCAGGTAAGGCTCGCAGGCTGCATTATAAATGGTCGTGGTTCCTTCTGCGAGCACCGCTGCCATTACTATGTTAGCAGTTCCGGTTACCGAAGCTTCATCAAGAAGCATATAGGTTCCCTTTAACTTTTTAGCCTCTACACCGTAGAAATGCTCTTCCTTGTTGTAACGGAATTTAGCCCCCAGGTTAATAAACCCGGTGAAATGAGTATCTAATCTTCTCCGGCCGATTTTATCACCTCCCGGCTTTGGGATATATCCTTTTCCGAAGCGGGCCAAGAGTGGGCCAACCAGCATAATGGATCCTCTTAAACCTCTTCCGTCCTTTTTAAACTGTTCAGACTGCAGGTAATCAAGGTTGATATCATCCGCCATAAAGGTATAGGAACCCTTACCTTTTTTCTGGATCTTAACACCGAGATCCTCCAGCAAGGCGATCAGCTTATTCACGTCTACGATGTCCGGAATATTGTGAATGACCACTTTTTCAGGGGTCAGTAATACTGCACAAAGTATTTGCAGTGCTTCGTTTTTGGCACCTTGGGGTGTTATCTCTCCTTGGAGCTTTATCCCTCCTTCAATTCTGAAAGTTCCCATACGTTAGATAGAAAATTGTTTAGTATCGCTTTTTACCGCGACCACCGGTTCTTTGACTTTTTTTGCCTGAGCTACTCCTGCTGGATTTGGCGGGCTTATTCTTTAAAAACTGACCGCTCTCCGTAAGATTCTCTCCATCAGAGGCCAGGTCGATCTGCCCGTCACTCAATTCGTAAAGGTGAGCAAAAATAGCCTTGTCGTCTACCACGTCCTTATTCCAGTTCAGGTAACATTTCTTCATGTGGTTGGCGATGGCATACTCCAGGCCGTCTCTCTTATCCCCTTCTTCCCAACTCACGGCCACATCGATCATTCGCTTTATATTGTTTCCATAGAAACGATATTTGGGATGGTTCTGGGGGTACTCTAAGGGATCCGGGCGTTGTTGCAAGGTCTCCTGTGATGTAATAGGAAAGGGAGAATCTACATCCAATTTAAAATCGGACATGATGAACAACTGATCCCATAGCTTATGCTGAAAATCGGGTACATCCCTCAGATGGGGTTGGAGGTTACCCATCACACTGATGATCGCCTGGGCTACTTTATTCCGTTCTTCTTTATCTTCAATGGATACGGCATAATCTACCATTTTCTGGAAATGGCGACCATATTCCGGAATAATGAGCTGCGAGCGCTCAGTATTGTATTCTAAGTTTTCTACGAGATTCAAATTGTAAAGTTTAAGCTTAAATTATTTGTCGGAAGTAAATCGACTGATGCAAAGTAACAAAATAATACAAGAATTACCAGCTTATAAAGAGATAACCCCTTCCACTTCTCCAACTTCTTTGTATTTGCTGATCACTTCATCCGGATTTTTCAGATGAATTGTAACAGAAAGACTAGTGTATTTACCTTTACTGGATTTTCTTGATTCTATTACAGCCCCCGTATTATCGAATATCCTCTGGATTTGCTCGATCTTTTCCGGGTCGCTGGGTACGATAAATTTATAGAGGTAATCGGTAGGCCAGCTATGGGTAGAACTTAATTCCTCCCTAAGCCTGCCGTAAAATTCTTCTGGATTATCCTTGCTCATGCTTTTCTTTTTGCAAATATATCGATTCGCCACCAATTTTTCCGGCTTGCTGGGTTTGATTACTTTTGCAGCAATATACCTACTACATTGAATCCAAAAAAAATAGTTATTACCGGCGCACCGGGTACAGGAAAATCTTCGGTTATTGATCAACTGGAGGAATGGGGATACTATTGTTTCCACGAGATCATCAGGACCATGACCCTTGAAGCTAAGAAGTCGGGGAGGAGCAGTCAACAGATAATAAATCCGCTTGCCTTCGTGGATGATCCTCACCAGTTTAATCTTCAACTCCTAAAGGGAAGGTTATCCCATTACCAGGAAGGATCTGCCCTGGACCAAAATCTGGTATTTTTTGACCGTGGCATCCCGGATGTCCTGGCATATATGGATTATTTTGGGCAGGAGTATGACAAGTATTTCTTACAGACGGCTAGCAACCATCGTTACGACACTGTATTTCTACTTCCACCCTGGAAGGAGATCTACGTTACAGATAACGAGAGATTAGAAACATTTGAAGAAGCTGTTGCGCTGCACCACGCACTACAAGACCGTTACCAGGCCCTCGGATATGCTACGCGAATCGTACCCGAAGGCACTGTAGAGGAACGCACAAAGTTGATCCTGGAAACCCTAAAGTCGGAGATCTGATGCCAACTCCGGGAGAATTACTTAAAACCTATTGGAATTACCCGGAATTCAGAGGATCCCAGGAAACGATCATTAATGCTGTACTTAGCGGGCAGGATGTCCTGGCTTTACTCCCCACAGGCGGAGGAAAATCTATTTGTTACCAGGTCCCGGCCCTCGCTTCAGAAGGGATATGTATCGTTGTCTCTCCCCTTGTGGCCCTGATACAGGACCAGGTAGACAGCCTGAAGCGCAAAGGGATTAAGGCATTATCACTTATAGGTGGACTTGCTTTTGAAGAAGTGCTCAACCGCTTAGACAATTGTCTGTATGGTAATTACAAGTTCTTATACCTCTCACCGGAGCGTTTGCAGCAGGATATCGTGATGGAGCGTATCACCCAGATGAATGTCAACCTGGTCGCAATAGACGAAGCCCACTGTATATCACAATGGGGGAACGACTTTCGTCCTGCATACCTGGGTTGTTCCATCATCCGGGAATTAAAACCCGATGTTCCGATGATCGCTTTGACCGCAACAGCCACTCCCCGTGTTGCAAAGGATATCATAGAAAATCTTAAACTGGCCGATCACCGCGTCTTTAAGGACAGCTTTCACCGGGAAAACATCATTTACAAGGTATTATGGGAAGAAGATAAGCACTACAGGCTTAAGCAACTGTGTGCCGATGCTCCGGGCAGTGCTATCGTCTATGTACGAAGTCGCAGGCAATCCGAAGAACTCGCGGCTTATCTCAACGCGCATAAACAGAGTAGCGACTTCTTCCATGGCGGTCTGCCGACAAAAGAGAAAACCGCCAAACTGAATTCATGGTTACAGGGAAGGACAAGGATAATGGTGGCCACCAATGCTTTCGGGATGGGAATCGATAAACCGGATGTATCCCTGGTTGTTCATTACCAATTGCCGGACAGTATAGAGAATTATTTCCAGGAAGCGGGCCGGGCAGGAAGGGACGGCAACCCGGCACAGGCGGTATTACTGACCAACAAAACAGATGAAAAGCAACTAAGACGTCAGTTTTTAGATACGCTGCCCGGCATCGATTTTTTAAAACACCTCTACCAGAAACTGAATAATTATTTCCAGATACCTTATGGTGATGGGAGTAATACCACTCACAACTTTCATTTTAATACGTTTTGCGAAACCTACAAACTGAACCCGGGTCTCACCTATAATGGCCTGCAGATATTAGACCAGCACTCGGTCATCGCCTTGTCCCAACATTTTAACAGGCAGACAGAGGTGCAGTTTACCAGTTCCAAAGGGCAGATCATGGCTTACCTGGATCAGCACCGGGGCCAGGCGCCTGTTATTCAGGTAATCCTGAGAACATACGGGGGCATAACCGATTACACCACCAGGATTAACGAGGTCCTGATCGGCAGAAAAGCCGGTGTCCCGGAGGAGGTGGTCATTAAAATTCTCAAACAACTACATACAGACGGCCTCATTGAATATGAATCAAAAGTAGGTGACCTGCAACTCACATTCCTGGTCCCTCGTGAAGATGAGCGCACCATTCATACCTTTGCCAAGGAGGTTAAAGAACACCAGCAACAGAAAACGCTTAATGTTGAGGCTATGCTCCGCTATGTGAATAATGACAAGCTATGCCGCAGCAGGCAGCTATTGAATTATTTCGGCGAGAAGGCCAGGGCAGACTGCGGGCAGTGCGATGTCTGTCTATCGGGTCATCGTCAGCAAGCAGAAACAAATCGGGATTATATAATTGCCCAGATACAGCTGCAATTGCAGGATAGTCCTTTAACGTCAAGAGCCTTGCTACGCCAGCTGAACTTTGATGAACAGCAGCTAATTAATACCTTACAGGAAATGCTGGAAGATGGCCTGATAGGCATTAACCAAATGAATCAATATTATTTACATTAAATGAATACATTAAAGATCATCTATATGGGTACCCCGGATTTTGCCGTGGCCCCATTGGAATTGTTGCTTAAAAACGGGCATACCATCAGTGCTGTTGTAACCGCACCGGACAGACCGGCCGGGAGAGGACGCAAAGTGCAGGAATCTGCGGTCAAGATCTTCGCCAAGGAGCATGGATTAAAGGTTTTACAGCCAACCAATCTTAAAAGCGAGGATTTTATCAATGAACTCGATAAGGTAGATGCCGATCTGCAGATCGTAGTAGCCTTCAGGATGTTGCCTAAAGTGGTCTGGCAGCATCCCCGCTACGGCACCTTTAACCTCCACGCTTCCCTCCTGCCCGATTACCGCGGGGCAGCCCCGATTAACTGGGCTGTGATCAATGGTGAAGATAAGACCGGTGTCACCACCTTTTTTATCGATGAGGAAATAGATACGGGGGAGATCATCCTGCAACAGGAAACTCCTATCGGAGCGGAGGAGAGTGCCGGGGAACTACATGATCGCTTAATGCAACTGGGAGCCAGCCTTGTCCTGGAGACCGTAGAGGAAATTGAGAAGGGCTCCGTAACTACCACTACCCAGAAGGAAGCGACCAAAATAAAGGAGGCGCCTAAGTTGAACAAAGAAAATACCAGGATCTGCTGGACAGCAGCTATGGAGGATATTTATAACCTTATCCGGGGACTGAGTCCCTACCCTGCAGCCTGGACCCAATTGATCAACGGGGATGAAGTCCTTAATGTGAAGCTCTATAAAGCCGCAACTGAAGCAGCCACGCATAGCCTGGAAACAGGTACTGTAATTACCAGTAAAAAAGAACTGAAAGTAGCCGTCGCCGGGGGTTACATATCGGTGCTGGAATTACAGATGCCGGGAAAGAAAAAGCTGCAGGTACAGGAGGTGCTCAACGGCTATAAGTTTGAAGAAAATGCTAAAATGAGCTGAAGTCCCGTTATCATTGACCTCAGAGAATATCGATGAAATGCTAACTTTATCAACAATGGTCCGAAGTTATTAACAAATACCGCGATTTACCCCCGTTTTACTTGCGTTAACCGCAAATCCGTATAAATTTGTTTAAGCTTTGATATTTTAACACTAATTAATTTCTTTAAATTATGAACAAGACAGAATTAATCGATGCAATGGCAGCAGATGCCGGTATTACTAAGGCAGCAGCAAAAAAAGCATTAGAATCCTTTTTAGGAAATGTAGAAGGCTCTCTTAAGAAAGGTAACAGAGTTTCTCTAGTTGGTTTTGGATCCTGGTCAGTATCCAGAAGAAATGCGAGAGAAGGAAGAAACCCTTCAACTGGTAAAACTATCCAGATTGCAGCCAAGAATGTAGTAAAGTTTAAAGCCGGTTCAGAACTGAGCGACGCTGTAAACTAAGCCATCCTCCAAAAAATATATAAAGCACTTCTTTAAGGAAGTGCTTTTTTCATTTAGGAGGGTTTGTGATAATTAAAGATTTTATCTTATTTTTAAGAAGTACATATACTGCGACCATGGTAGGATCTAAG
The DNA here is from genome assembly GCF_028464225.1 of Zeaxanthinibacter sp. PT1. GTDB lineage: Bacteria > Bacteroidota > Bacteroidia > Flavobacteriales > Flavobacteriaceae > Zeaxanthinibacter. Next base: position 32,073 of record NZ_JAQPCN010000002.1, on the reverse strand, counting down.
CCGAATAAAGGAAATTTACTGATAGCGGAACCGGCCCTGACCGGGGATGTGTCCTTTAACCGGTCTGTTGTCCTGCTGGCAGAACACAATGACCAGGGTTCCGTGGGATTCATCCTCAACAAACCCCTTGATTACGATATCAGTGACCTGATCGCAGAGATTCATGTACCCTTCCAGGTATTTAATGGAGGTCCTGTAGAACAGGACAATCTTTACTTTATACATAAAGTCCCGCACCTTATTGAAAACAGCGTTGAAATTTCTGATGGTATTTATTGGGGTGGTAATTTTGACACTACGGTAGAGCTCATCAACAATAAGACGATCACCAGTAAGGATATCCGATTTTTCCTGGGGTACTCCGGTTGGGCATCGCTGCAGCTAGACCAAGAGCTGCTGTCCAAATCCTGGATTGTTCTTCCCAACCAGTATGAAGCCAGTATCATTGAAAAATCTTCTAATGCCTTCTGGAAAGAAAAGATGATGGAACTGGGAGGTGATTACGTGTTATGGTCCAATTCTCCCGAAAACCCAAGCCTCAATTAGCCTAAACGCGCCACAGCGTTTAATTTACCAATAAGATCAGCTGCTACTTTATTTCCGAAAGTAGCTTTCCTGTATTTGGTGACCGGCCTGATTCCCACAATACTGTTAGTGATAAATAACTCGTCTGCCTTCTGTAGTTCAAATGGGGATACCGGAGCTTCATCTATTTCGTAGTCTTCCAACTTATCAACCAGTTCAATCAGTTTCTTCCGGATGATACCGTTCAGACATCCATCAGACAACGGGGCCGTTTTGATTGTTTTCCCGTGCACCACGAACAGGTTTCCGTTCAGTGCTTCAACGATATGCTTGTGCTGGTTTATGATGAGGCAATTATCATAATCATTTTCTGAGGCAAATACACTGCCAACAACATTGAGCAGTTTATTGGAAGTTTTCAAGGTAGAAAGCGGGTCGGCATTCAGGGTATAATCCTTAAAGAGTTCTATCTCGTATTCCCCTTGTGGCAGTACGTAAAAAGGCTGTTCCAGGCGTTCAGTTTCAATTAAGAACGAAGTGTTATTATCTGTAGGGAGGTACCTTCCGCCGTCCTTCCTGAACACGGTTAACCTTATCCTAACCGGGGCTTGCTCCAGGTTTCCGGATTTAATGGTTTTTGATATTTCTTCTTCCAGGTATTCCATGGTAAAATTCATGGGGATCTCCATGCGCAGCATGCGCATAGAAGCCATCAACCTAAGGTAGTGGTCCTCCCAAAAATAGAGTTTCCCGTTAACGGCCCTCATCGTTTCAAAAAGGGCATCTCCGTAACGAAGTCCACGGTTAGTATAATTAAATATCTTGGAATCCTCGGGCAGTAATTGCCCGTCAAAATTGAACATAAAAAAAGCCTTGAAAAATTTCAAGGCCAAAGATACGGCTTATTGAAGGATTTCTTATTTGGATCCCAGGACCTGTTTCAGGTCTGATACCAGGTTGGTCCACAATAACTTTGCTTCCTCCACCTCGTCTTCCTCGGCAAAATCCGTAATGAACAGCGACACATCTTTGGTGATCTCATCAACAATGATCTTCATCTCAAAAAAGGAATCGTCATCACTTTCTTCCCATGCAAACTTTACATACTCGTCACTCTTTCTTTTCAGAAGTCGCGCTTCCTCCTCAGAACCGTCCCAAATAAAATTGAATACCTCTCCCCTGGAGTTCACATTATCGGCGAACCATTCGGACAGCCCTGAGGGTGTAGACAGGTATTGATATAGCAATTGGGGCGATGCCTGAATGACGAATTCAAGCTGGAATTTCTCCTTCTCGTTCATGTTATTGGCTGATTTACTTCGGGCAATATATAGAAATCTGTATGATAAAAAAATAATTAAATAGGAATATTTTTGCGCTCCTAAATTTTGAGGAACAAAAAATTAAACTTTATATTTGCAGCCCTTTAGGCGAGGTAGCTCAGGTGGTTAGAGCGCAGGATTCATAACCCTGAGGTCGGGGGTTCAAGTCCCCCTCTCGCTACAAGGCCTAAGGCCTGATTATCAAACGGATTGTGACTCGCAATCCGTTTTTTTATGTCTTGCATTTATCAGTTCTCTGCCAACATACACGATTGCACATGAAACCAAACTTCGGAGCGTCAAAGGACCATACTGAGTGTGTAGAGATAGAATTGATATAATGATTTTCCCATTCTTAACCCTTCGCAATCAAGGATTCCCATAATCCCCTCTCCTGAAAAGCCTGGTTATCCCAAAGGTGATTCATAATACTATTTTATTGTCGGAAAAGGGAGTACCATGAAAGGCACGGACATACGAAGTCCTATCTGCTTAATATTTGAGCTTAGAAAGAGACGCTCTATAAAGGTGTGCTTGTTCTTGACCATTGCCAGAAAATCGATATGATGCTCCGCTTGAAAATCGTTGATAGCAGTCCGAAAATCCTTGTGGGAAATGAGATGGAACCGGTGATCTATGTTCCCAAGAACTTCATCTAAAACCTCTTTGTTGTTTTCTTGCTGCTCAGAAAGTCCTGAGGCTGACTTTATGTGCAGAACAGCGATTTGCGATTGATGGTGGGTGGCTAAGAACTGTAATTCTTTTAATAGCTCATTCCCATAAGTTATTTCAAGGTCCGTCGCAAACAAGATGTGCTTGGGCGCATTGTACTCATAATCAGCAGGAACAGTGATTACAGGACACTTCAAACTCCTGATCACCTCTGTGGTATTGGAACCGAATAAAATATGTTTTGCCCCGGTCGTACCTTGTTTCCCCATGACAATAATATCTATCTGCTCTTTTTGAACGAGTTCTTTGATTTCTCCTGATACATTATTCATTGCCGAATGTGGAATAAACAAGTGTTCTGGATTCTTGGTTGTATTAGAAAGGCGCTCCACCAGGGCCGTCAACTGCTCCAAAGACTTTTCCTGGTTAGAGGGCTCTGGACTGCCATGCCATGTATACTGCTCAAAATGAACGGGCGGCTTTACAGCATTTAAAAGGTAAAATGCACATTTCTCATTCGCAAACAGTTGTAGTGCATATTGAATTGCATTTTCAGCATTGCTTGAGAAATCCGTTGATATGATGATCTTTTTCATAGAATAAAGATTATATACACTAAAAATAGTATTCAGATATTGGGTATACCATGATCCAGGTCAGTCAAATGGGGGTCACCGTAAACACTTGCTTATATTTTTATTACAATCCACGAATAGTTTAAAAATTGAAGGTTTTAAGAAGATGTTCGACCACTATATCATCTGGAAGAATGTGAATCGCGTAGTTACTCTAAAATCATCAGAAGATTCTATAGCCCTGACTTCCCAAGTCTCCTCAGACAAAACCAGGTAATCCACCTTTGTGATAGCTTACAAACTTTATATTGGGATTGATCATTATTCTCTGTTAAAAACTACTTTCTTTGCTCTTAGAGGTTAAGTTTTCCATGAATTATTTTCACTTTCCAGCAGCCATATGATAGTAGTATACGAATACATAACTTTAGAACAGTCAGAATCAATTCTCCTTTTGTATTAACCCTTGATAACTGCCACAGGTCTCAGTTTTGCCACTTTCTTTGCTACTCCGGAAGCACAGACGGTGCCCACTACCTGGTTGACATCCTTATAGGCAATTGGAGCCTCTTCCGCTATACCCTTAAAGGATCCTGCTTCCACATAAATTCCCTTTTCTCGGAGCTTCTGCTTTAATACGGGAGCATTTACCAGCTTTTTAGCCGCGGTCCTGGATAGTCTCCGGCCTGCACCATGGCAGCACGATCCAAAGGTTAGTTCGCTACTCTTGTCTGTTCCGACCATAACATAGGAGCAGGTGCCCATGCTTCCGGGGATGATCACCGGTTGGCCAACGAATTTATATTTCTCCGGCAGTTCTTCAAATCCCGGACCAAATGCCCTGGTAGCTCCTTTTCGGTGGACAATTACTTTTATAAGGCTGCCATTTACTCTATGTGATTCAACCTTGGCGATATTATGCGCCACGTCATACATTAATTTAAGTGCTGCCTCTTTTCCAAATATATTCTTCCATGCTGTCCTGGCTTCCCAGGAAACAATTTGCCTGTTACACCATGCATAGTTTGCGGAGGCGCACATGGCCTTAAAGTAATCCTTTCCTACTTCAGAATTAAAAGGAACGCAGGCAAGTTCCCGATCCGGCACCTGGATTCCATAGCCAGGCATTGTTTTCATGATCTCACGAATATAATCCGTTGCCACCTGATGCCCGAGTCCCCTGGACCCCGTGTGGATCAAGATTACTACCTGACCATCTGAAAGTCCCAAGGCTTTGGCTGCATCCTGATCAAAGATTTCCTCAATATAATCTACCTCCACAAAATGATTTCCTGATCCAATGGTACCCAACTGATCTGCCCCCCTTTTTTTGGCCATATCGGATACCAGCGCAGGATCTGCCTCTTCCAGACAACCGTTACTTTCGGTATATGCCAAATCTTCAAGCTCTCCATATCCCTGCTCTACAGCCCATGCCGCTCCTTTTCTCAGCACCTCGTCCAGGTCCTCTGGTTCCAGGTGTATTGTTCCCCCTTTCCCCATACCCGAGGGTATCTCTTTGTTCAATTCCTGGGACAGCATTTCCAGCTTGTCCTTAATATTGGATATTTTCTGGGATGAAGTGAGTAATCGAACTCCACAATTAATGTCGTACCCTATCCCTCCCGGAGATATTACTCCCCCGGGGAATTCTGTGGCCGCCACTCCCCCTATCGGGAAACCATATCCTTCATGGACATCTGGCATGACCAATGAAGCCATTTGGATTCCGGGTAGAGATGCTACATTTACCAATTGCACTAAAGATCTATCTTCCATGATAGCCTCAAGGAGTTCTTCTGATGCCAGTACCCTGGCGGGTACCCTCATCCTAGAATTGAAGGCCTGAGGTATTTCCCAGAGAAAATCTTCAATTCTTATTATATCTTCTTTCCTGATCTTCACCTTTTAAATATCGAAAATGATTATAGTCTCCCATCTATTATCCTTGTTCATCACCACCTGTGCTTCATGATAGGTCACGGCTTTTATTTCCTCGTCAAATCCATTCGTTCTATACCCCTGGACGACTGCTATAGCGTTATTGTCAGATAGCTCGTTAAAATAGATCTCGCAAAATATTCCTTTGCTCGTATAGGAATGTGAAAGAACATCCGATAACAGGTCGATCATCAAACATGTCTTATCAGCCGCTTCTATTGCTACTTCAACTTTAAGATTCATAATTCCCTTGGAATTACATGCCCCGTCCTTAAGGATGTTTGCCATCCCCAGTACTCCTGCTGCAAGAATTTCTTTAAAACTTGAGCCTTCAATTTTCATCCGAATGTCTGCGGTATGAGGCAAGTATTTAATTTTCATTTCCTGATGGCTTTGACAACGACGAACGATCCCTCTCCATGGCCCGGCAGCGGAAATTGCAGCTGTTCTATATCCTCTAGCTTTCCAAATAGGGTCTGACTATACTCTGGATCTACAAAACCGGTCTCCCTGAGTAAGGACGCTATTCTGCTTACTTTATAAAAGCGAGCATCCCTGTAAAAGTTACTATGCTTCTTTTTTGCCTCATATGCTTTAGCCACAGCTTGGTCGCTATCGAGGAATCCCATGATTAAAGCTCCCTTTGGTTTTAAAACTCTCCGGGCTTCTTGCAAAGCCTTCTTCAGGTCTTTCAAAAAGCATATCGTTACAAACAGCACAAAATCGAATTGTAGATCCGCGTACGGAAGCCTTTCTGCCATTGCTCCCATGATTTCAATTCCTCGCTTCCTAGCCAGTTTTGCCATTTCTTTCGAAGGTTCAATGCCCTCCTTAATTCCGAGGGGTTGAGAAAATCTTCCGGTCCCCAATCCAATCTCTATCCCTTGAATATTTTCAGGAAGTTTAGCGAATTGTTCCCTGAGTGCCAACAATTCGGATTGAAATACCTCCTGGTGATCCTCGTACCATTTTTCGTATTGCGCCACATGGGCATCGAATAAATCTGTTGTTGTCATAGCTCATTAATTTTAATGTTCGAATAACTTTGAGTACCAGATGTAAGAAATTCGACCGTACTTCTCAGTTGAAAAAGGAATTATCATTCCGGCGGTTATATTATGCAGTGCCAAAAACAATCTCATTTTCTAATTGATACATATATTTAACGTTATTGGACAGGCGCATAGCGAACATCAGTCCGGAAACTTTCATTACCGTTCTCATGGAAAAGAAAATTTCACCTGAGAAGTCAAATAGTGGCAGACGAATCCTTCAACATAAAGATCCTAGAAACCGAATTATTGAGTTCAAATACATCAGGAAGATTGAAAGTACAATAGTAGACTGTGATGTAAAATGATTTATGTCAACCTGGTAACAAACACCAAATTTCAGCTTCTTTAAAAGCATGAATAAGAGGGAGGATGGATTGATATTTCAAACCAAACCAGTGACACATATTTCTTCAACTGAAAGATTAAATAAATTCGTATAAAATACTGATTTTCAATATTTAAAACACCGTTAATAGAAAATATTCTATAACGTATTACGGAAGACGTGCAGCTCACTTCGCTTCGATATAGTCTAAAAATTTTATGAAACCCAATTGCCTTATTAATGTAATCCGGATGCCACTGCTATACATTTAAAGAAGTTTAAAATTAATTGGAATACTGTAGGGGACTTTTACCGGTCTTCCCCGTTGTTTGCCCGGGGTCATCCTTGGTAGTGAAGCGATGATCCGTTCCGCTTCCTTCTCCAATAGTTTATCGGGCCCCCTGCTGCGAATATCCGTTACATAGCCTTCGGTATTGATAACGAATTGTACGTAAACTCTACCCTGTATTTCCATCTCGGCCGCGATAGGCGGATATTTAAAATGTTTACGCACGTGAAGTTGTATCTGGTCCTGGAAACATTGTCTTATTTCATCTTTAGTACCCTGTGCACACCCGGGGAAGACAGGCACATCCTCGATTACTGCGAAGGGTACGGTAATCTCCTCTTCCTCTTCGTCTACCACTACCTCATCTACAGTCATTACACGTTCGGCGACCGCGGCTTCCTGGTCTGTCTCTGTACTAAGGATCAGCGTCTCCTCAATTTCCTTGGTATCCTCCACAATTTCGATCACCGCCGGGGCCGCGGGCATAACGGGTGGTGGGGGTAGTTTTATACTTTTAGTGATGGGCACTTCTTCATCCAGATCCGATTTTTCCAGGTAAGACATGACGATCTCATTCTGGACAGTTTTATAACTTTTATATTCTAATGCCCTCCAAACAGTAAAAAGCACTATGGCCAGCCCTATCACAAAATAGAGCCCACTATACCGGTCCAAATCTGCCCTGGGATTCTTTTTTACTTGCATGACCACTAAAATTTGACATTCAAGTTAGCCCCAATACGCCTTTAAAACACTGATTTTGGTCAATATACCTAAGAATTTAAGGCCATTTTAATGGTATAGAACAGGAATACTATGGCCATAAGCTGGGTTGCCATCTCCCCCTCGCTTTAAATTTAACCCTGTACCATGGATAAACATGCTTTGAGGAATATTTTAGGTTTTAAAAACAGTATTAAGGTTGCCAAAATTTTTTTCGGGGTATACTACCCTCCCCGCCCCGTTTTTAATTTAACCGTGTTCCCTGCAACTAGCATACATTTAAGCATATTTAAATTTTCATGGATGTTCGGTTATGTGAATTCCGAATCGGGCGGGTCTTATTAACCCACAGAAATAGCTGCAAAAAACTTCCTTTCCGGGTAATAAGGAACTGCAACTGTATTGTCAGGTGCTGATTCTACCCGCTATCCATAATTAATTGTCCGCACTTTAGAAATAAAGTACCTTTATTCTATGAAGAATATCATTTCCGAAAGGGTAGCGGATTTCCTGAAAAAATACCCTCCTTTTAACGAGCTTCACGAAAAAGACTTGCAGCAGCTCTCCCAGGAGGTGACCATCGTGCACCGAGACAAAGGACAGGTGGTTTTTTCCGGGGGCGAAACAGCCCACCCCCATTTCTATGTTGTGCACAAAGGTGCTGTAGAACTGCGTAATGAAGGCAACAATGAAGTGATCGACCTCTGTGATGAGGGAGACATCTTTGGACTCAGACCCTTACTGGCCAAGGAAGAATACATTTTACAGGCCAAAGCCTATGAAGAAAGTATCCTTTATGCGATCCCTATAGAGACTTTTAAGCCGTATACCCAGACTTACGAAGAGATCGGTAATTTCCTGATAGAAAGCTTTGCCTCTAATACCCGGAGCCCCTATGCTAAACTACAGGCCGAACAAATAGCGGCAGTTATCGGCAGTAATTCTACTTTAGACCAGTCGTCCCGGATGCTCGATTTTCAACCGGTAAGTTTCACCAAGAAGCCGGTCTGCTGTAAGCCTCAAACTACTGCAAAGGCAGTTGCAGAGATCATGACAAAAAAGAAAGTGGGGTCAGTACTGGTCGTAGAGGATAAATTCCCCCTAGGTATCATCACGGACAAAGATTTAAGGAATAACATAGTTACCGGCAAATTACCGGTTACAGCAGAAGCCTCTGAGATCATGAGTAGCCCGGTTATTACCTATCCCGCTAACCTGACGGTAACCCAGGCACAGATGGCAATGATGAAAAGTGGGATAAGCCATCTCTGCCTGACCGCAGACGGCACTACCGATTCTAAAATTGTAGGGGTGATCTCCAAGAATGACCTGATCGTTGCCCTTGGAAACAACCCCAGTGTGCTGATCAAAGCCGTTAAAAGAGCCACCAAAGTTAAACAGGTTAAGGCTGCTCATAAAGGCATTATGCGGCTGTTGCAGGGATATTTAGACAATAATATACCTATGTCTATCACCCTGAAAATCATCTCTGAGCTCAACGATGCCTGTGTTAAACAAGTGATACATATCTGCCTGGAAAAAATGCACGCTCCTCCCCCAGTGCCTTTTGCCTGGCTGGCTATGGGAAGCCAGGGCCGGAGAGAGCAATTACTAAAGACAGACCAGGATAACGCCATTATCTACCAGGATGTGGAGCCGAAAAAAGAAGAAGCCACACAGGGCTACTTCCTAAAGTTTGCCACTAAGGTGAATAAAGCCCTGCAACAGATAGGGTATGAGTACTGCCCGGCAGAGATGATGGCCTCCAATCCCGATTGGTGCAAGAACCTTGCTGCATGGAAGCTTACTGTGAGCGGCTGGATCTCAAACCCGGGCAAGGAGCAGGTACTGCTCTCCTCTATCTTTTTCGACTATAATTCGGTTTACGGGGATTCTAAACTTGTGGACCAGTTATCCCAGCACATTTTTGAGGCGACAGAAGATTATCCGAAATTCTTCTACCATTTGGCAGAAGGCGCTTTACAAAACCCATCTCCATCCGGATTCTTCAGAGATTTTTTGGTGGAACAGGATGGGGCACATAAAGATTTTTTCGATCTTAAGCGAAGGGCTCTTATGCCCTTGACCGATGCAGCAAGGGTGCTGATTCTCTCCCAGAAAATTAAATCGATCAGCGGCACCGTAGAACGTTACGAGAAAATGGCAGAATTGGAGGAAAACAACAGGGAATTGTACCTCTCTTGTTCTTACGCGACGAAAGCCCTGCTGAAATTCCGGGCCAAGCAGGGAATGCTACATCATGATTCAGGCCGTTTTATTGCACTGAATACACTTTCTAAAGAAGAAAAAATAAAGCTTAAGCGAACCTTTAAAACGATTAAGGAAATACAGACCCTGATCGCTGTTCGCTTTAAAGTATCAAATAAGGTGGTATGAGCGGAATCAGCATTTCAAGGTTCTTTTCTCGCCTCTGGCGTTCCATTACCGAAGCTTATAGCGATGATCTCTATCAGGATCCCTGGAAGTTTGAGTTCGTGGTCCTGGATACGGAAACCACGGGATTTGATTATTACACGGACCGGATATTATGTGTAGGAGCATTGAAATTGAGAGAGGACAGGATCAATGTCAATGATTGTCTGGAGATTTACCTCGATCAACAACACTACAACCGGGAATCGACCGAGGTTCACGGCATCCTTAAAAACGAGGGCAGGGATTGTGTGCAGGAGCGGGAAGCCATGCTTAGACTGAGCAACTATATAGGCGATGCTATTATCGTGGCACATCACACACGGTTTGATATGACCATGATCAACAAGGCCTTAAAAAGACAAGGGTTACCTGCTTTGAAAAACAGGACATTGGACACCTCGAAGATGTACCGGAAGACCCTCATCACTTCACCTTTATTGCGAAAAAAACAATCCTATTCTCTCGATGAACTGGCAGATAAGTTCAACCTGTCCAAAAAAGACAGGCACACCGCTTTGGGTGATGCCTATATTACAGCATTGGCCTTTATCAGGATCGTTAAAATTCTGAGGAAAAAATATCTTAATCTTACCGTAATGGATCTGATGTAAACAGAGATACTAGTGCTTCAAGTAATTAAGCACATTTTTACGTATACGACCTTGAATATCAGATACATCTGATTTAACAAAAGCCTCCCCTGTGATCTTTTCATACAGCTCAATGTACCGCTCAGAAACCGTTTCAATATACTCATCCGGCATCTCCGGCAGGGTTTGTCCTTCCAGTCCCTGGAAGTCATGGCTGATCAGCCACTGCCGAACAAACTCTTTAGACAGCTGCTTCTGGGGTTCTCCTTTGGCCTGTCTTTCTTCGTAACCCTCCGCGTAAAAATACCGGGAAGAATCCGGCGTATGAATCTCGTCAATCAGCAGGATTCGACCATCCTTCGCTTTCCCGAACTCGTACTTGGTATCGACCAGGATCAAACCTCTGTCTGCCGCGATCTCGGTTCCCCGCTTAAACAAGGCCCGGGTATATTCTTCTAATTGCCTGTAATCTCCTTCTGAGACAATACCACGTTGCAGTATGTCTTCTCGGCTGATATCCTCGTCATGATCTCCCTGTTCTGCCTTAGTGGCAGGCGTAATGATAGGCTCTTGGAATCGATCATTCTCTTTCATCCCTTCAGGCATGGCTACCCCGCATATGCTTCGTTTCCCTACTTTGTATTCCCTGGCCGCATGTCCGGACAAATAACCCCGAATGACCATTTCTACTTTAAATGGTTCACAGGCATGACCCACGGCTACATTGGGATCCGGAGTGGCGAGTAGCCAATTGGGAACAATATCCTTGGTGGCGTCCATCATTTTGGTGGCGATCTGGTTCAGGATTTGCCCTTTATAGGGAATCCCCTTAGGCATCACCACATCAAAGGCCGATAACCTGTCCGTGGCGATCATGACCAGGATGTCTCTTTCCAATCGATAGACTTCCCGAACTTTTCCCTTGTAAACCGAAACCTGGCCGGGAAATTTATAATCTGTGGAGGTAAGCGTATGTTTCATTAGTTCTGGTGCTCAATATTCTTATAGGCATCGATCACCTTCTTAACCAGTTTATGACGGATAACGTCTTTGTCATCCAGTTGTATCATCCCGATACCTTCAACATCCTTAAGGATTAACAATGCTTCTTTAAGTCCGGAAATTACCCTTCGGGGAAGATCGATCTGCCCGGGATCGCCCGTAATGATGAATTTAGCATCTTTCCCCATACGGGTCAGAAACATCTTCATCTGTGCGTGAGTGGTATTCTGTGCCTCATCGAGGATAACAAAAGCATGGTCAAGGGTACGTCCCCTCATGAAGGCCATAGGAGCTATTTGTATGGTACCATTCTCTATATATTGAGCTAATTTCTCTCCCGGGATCATATCTCGCAGTGCATCGTACAGGGGCTGCATATAGGGATCCAGCTTCTCTTTAAGATCCCCGGGCAGGAATCCGAGATTCTCTCCAGCTTCTACTGCAGGCCGGGTAAGAATTATTCGTTTTACTTGCTTATGTTTCAGTGCCCTGACTGCCAGTGCAACACCGGTATAGGTCTTACCGGTACCTGCCGGCCCTGTAGCAAATACCATATCGTTCTTTAAACTGAGGTCAACCAGTTTACGCTGGTTAGCTGTCTCTGCCTTGATCATACGGCCATTGACGCCATGCACCAGTATATCCCCGCTCTTAGCCGATGATTCGTAGTCTTCCTTCCCTTCTGCCGTCAGGACGCGTTCAATGACATTTTCGTCTATCTTATTGTACTTTGCAAAATGGGTGGTGAGCATATGGAAACGCTTGTCAAATTCATCCAGGCGTTCTTCATCCCCATATACCTTAATCTTACTTCCCCTCGCCACGATCTTCAGCTGAGGAAAGTGCTTTTTCAGCAGGTTGATATTCTCATTCTGGTGCCCGAAAAACTCTCTGGGGCTGATCTCGGTAAGTTCTAAGCTAAGTTCGTTCAAGGATGGATTTTTTTAGAGATAGTTACCCACAAATAATATTTCGCGCAGCACTATATTTGTGTAATTTTGTTAAAACAAACTTAACCAAATTTTGGTTTGAATCGCCAAAAAAATATCAACAGTGTTGCATGGCAATCATTACATTAACTACTGATTTTGGAACTAAAGATCATTTTGTAGGAGCCATAAAGGGTACCATTTACAGGGAACTTGAAGATGCTAAGATTGTAGATATTTCTCATAATATCAGTCCTTTCAACATACAGGAGTGTGCCTACATCCTGAAAAATTCTTACAAAGCATTCCCGGAAGGAACCATACATATTGTTGGAGTGGATTCTGAGCCCACGGAAGAAAACAAACATGTAGCGGTATTGGTAGACGGTCATTATTTTATCGCGGCCAATAACGGGGTAGTCAGCCTGATAACCACGAGCATTAAGCCGGATAAGGTCGTGGAGATCAAGATCCCCAATCCCGCCCATGGGTCTTTCCCCGTATTGGACGTTTTTGTACAGGTTGCCTGCCATATCGCCCGTGGAGGAACCCTTGACGTTGTTGGCAAGAATTTCAACGAACTCAGGGAACTCAAAGAATTTTCGCCCCGAATCACCAATGACGGGCAGACCATTATAGGCAGTGTGATCTACATTGACAATTACGGGAACGTGATCAGCAACATCCAACGCAGCCTTTTTGATGCCTATCGCGCAGGCCGTAAATTTGAATTACAGGCCAGGAATAAACGATTGTACGAAATACACAATAAATACAGTGATATTATAAATTTTGATTTGGAGCCCCAGAGCAGGAAAGGTGCCGGGGATCTCCTCGCACTTTTTAATTCTGCGGGCTATATTGAACTAGCCATTTATAAAAGTGACCTGAATACCGTAGGTGGTGCATCCAGCCTGTTAGGTCTGGATTACCGGGATACTATCATCGTAAACTTCTTATAAATGTTCATTAGGATTGTAAAACTGACATTCAAAAAGGAAAATATTGCTAGTTTTGAGCAACTTTTTGACCAGACTAAACAGCAGATCAGGAATTTTGATGGTTGTCTCTTCCTCGAGCTTTACAAAGACAAGAATAACGAAGGGATCTTTTTCACCTACAGTAAGTGGGAGAGCACGGATCATTTGGAAAAATACAGGAACTCTGAATTTTTTAAAAAGGTCTGGAGCCAGACCAAGCCCATGTTCCGGGAAAAAGCCGAAGCCTGGAGCGTAGACCCTGTCAAAACCTTAATATAAGCTCATGCTTGCAATTTTTAAAAGAGAAGTCACCTCCTTTTTCACCTCCCCGGTTGCCTACCTTGTCATCGGGCTATTTTTACTACTGAATGGCCTGTTCTTATGGGTGTTCAGTGGTTCTTATAATATCTTTGAGTATGGCTTTGCCGACCTCGGGCCCTTTTTCCTGCTCTCGCCCTGGGTGTTACTGTTACTTATCCCGGCCATCACTATGAAAAGTTTCGCCGAAGAGAAAAAACTGGGTACGCTCGAGTTGCTATTTATCAAACCCATTTCAATCAGTCGAATGGTCATGGGAAAGTTCTTCGGAGCCCTGGCATTGGTTATTTTAGCCCTGCTCCCTACCCTGCTATACGTGGTCACCATTTCAGAACTTGGCATTGCCGGCAGCAGTCCTGACGGTGGTGTTTTGCTGGGTTCTTATATCGGCCTTTTATTATTGGCTGCTAACTACACCGCAATTGGCATGTTCACCTCTACCCTGACAGAAAACCAAATAGTAGCATTTATCCTGGGCCTTAGCCTGTGCTTCCTGATGTATTACGGATTTGAGGGACTGGCAGGATTGTTTGAGGATGGGGAAAATGTACTAGCCGTTGAACAACTTGGGATGCAGGCACATTTTGACAGTATTGCCAGGGGGGTATTGGATTCAAGGGACCTGTTGTACTTCCTGGCAGCTACCTTCCTATTCCTGTCATTAGCCATTGTAAGACTCCAAAACCAGAAGAGATAATGACAAATAGCAAAATAAAACTGGCCCTCCTGGCCCTGCTGATTTTTATACTGGTCCTTATCCTGGGTAATTTCTGGCATATCCGCCTGGACATGACAGAGGATCAGCGGTTCACCCTATCAGGACCGTCCTTGGAACGCGTGGATGCGTTTGAGGGTCCAGTCGTAGTTGACGTACTTCTCAGCGGCAGCTTGCCTCCTGAATTTGCCCGTTTACAAGTTGAAACGCGACAGGTGCTCGAATCTTTTGCCTCGGAAAACAGGCTGGTAAAATTCAATTTTGTGGATCCGCTGGAGAACCCGGAAACTGCAGAAGCAACCATTGCCAATTTGCAGGGGCTGGGACTAACCCCGGTAAACGTTACCGTTGAAGACGGCAGTAAAATGTCCCAGGAATTGGTGTTTCCATGGGCCATGGTCAATTACCAGGAAAAGACGGTGAGGGTGCCCTTGCTCAAGAATAAACTGGGAGCGGATATGGAGCAAAGGATCACCGGTTCTGTGCAGAACCTGGAATACGCCTTTGCTGATGCTTTTACCAAACTACTGGTCCGGGATAAAAAGCGTATCGCGGTGATCAAAGGAAATGGCGAATCGGCAGACATGCGAATCGCAGATTTCCTTGGAAGTTTAAGGGAGTATTACAACCTGGCGGCCATTACCCTTGATTCTGTGGCCACAAGCCCGCAATCTACCCTGGAGCAGCTTAAGAGCTATGACCTGGCTCTTATCGCAAATCCAACAGAAGCGTTTACGGATGCTGAAAAATATATCCTTGATCAGTATATCGTGGGGGGAGGTAAATCACTCTGGCTGGTTGACCCGGTCGCCATGGAGCTGGATAGTCTCTTTAATGAAAAAGGGACCGGTATAGCCCTACCCAGGGATCTGAACCTGGACGATCTCTTTTTCAGGTACGGGTTACGGTTGAACCCTGTGCTGGTAAACGACCTCTATTTTACCCAGATCGTATTGGCCAGCGGGGAAGGCTCGGGATCCCAATACAACCCGGTTCCCTGGTATTATAACCCCATGGTATTCTCTGCCAATGACCACCCGGTTAATACCAACCTGGAGGCTTTGAGAATGCAATTTGCCAGTACTATTGACACCCTGGCTACCGGCCCAAAGAAGACTATACTTTACCAGAGTTCTCCTCTGTCCCGGGTGGATGGAGCTCCATTACAGATCAGCCTGGATATGATCAATATACCCCCGGATAAGGAACGTTATGCTCCCGGGAATTTTCCCCTGGCGGTTCTACTGGAAGGTGAATTCACCTCGGCCTATGCTAACCGGGTAAAACCTGTAGCCATGGACAAATCGCTCACTACAGGACCTGGAAGTAAAATGATCGTTATTGCTGACGGAGACCTGATCGAAAACCAGATGCGCAACGGGAGACCATTAGAACTCGGTTATGACAAATGGACCAACAACTTCTACGGGAACAAGGATTTCCTCGTCAATAGCGTGAATTACCTGCTAGACGACAGCGGACTTATAAACATACGCACCAAAAATATAGACATCCCCATCCTGGACCAGGAGAAGGTTGCTGAACAGCAAGTAAAGTGGCAGCTCATAAACATCGGGCTTCCCATAGGTGTTATCCTGATGCTGGGTTTGGGAGCTAATTGGCTGAGGCGAAAAAAATACGGTCGCTAAGTGTTGATAAGTTTGTTTTACACACTAAGACAATTGGGATATATTTGCTTAATTGCAATTCCAAAAAATATAAGCGTACATACTGCGTATGCGCAATTTTTGAATTAAAAATCACTCATGAAATTTCTTGTTTCCAGTACTTATTTATTAAAACAACTACAAGTTTTAGGAGGCGTTATCAACAACAGTAACACCTTGCCTATTCTAGACAATTTCCTTTTTGATCTCAAGGGTAATCAGCTTACCGTTTCCGCATCGGACCTGGAAACCACCATGAGTACCATCCTGGAAGTAGAATCTGAATCTGAAGGAGTGATCGCGGTTCCTGCGCGTTTATTGCTGGATACGCTGAAAACCTTCCCGGAGCAACCACTATCTTTCGTGGTAGAGGATAACAATACCGTAGAGATCAGCAGCAACCACGGTAAATATGCCCTGGCTTACGCAGACGGGGCCGAGTTCCCTAAAGCGGTAGAGCTCTCTAACCCGAGCTCCACTACCATTATGGGGGATATCCTGGCAACAGCGGTAACCAAAACGTTGTTCGCAGCCGGTAACGATGATCTTCGCCCGGTGATGAGCGGGGTGTTCTTCCAGTTCTCTACGGAAAGCCTGACTTTTGTTGCTACAGATGCCCATAAACTGGTGAAATACCAGCGGAAAGATGTTACTGCATCCGAGGTGGCCGAATTTATCATGCCTAAAAAGCCTTTGAACCTGCTGAAAGGGATACTGGCGGGCAGCGAGGAAGAGGTGAAAATTGAATATAACGAGAGCAACGCCAAGTTCAGCTTCGAGAAAACCGAACTTATCTGTAGGCTGATCGATGGAAAATACCCGAATTACGAAGCCGTGATTCCAAAAGAAAATCCCAACAAACTGACTATTTCCAGGAACCAGTTCCTGAGCTCGGTAAGAAGGGTTTCTATTTTCTCTAATAAGACCACGCACCAGATCCGTCTTAAAATAGCCGGTGCCGAATTAAACATTTCTGCAGAGGATATCGATTACAGCAACAAAGCAGAAGAGCGCCTTACCTGTACCTACCAGGGGGACGATATGCAGATCGGGTTTAACTCGCGCTTCCTGGTGGAAATGCTGGGGAACCTGAATGCCGATGAAGTTTCACTGGAAATGAGCCTCCCCAACAGGGCGGGTATCCTTACCCCTATTGACGGGCTGGATGAAGGTGAACATGTGACCATGCTGGTGATGCCGGTAATGCTAAACAACTAAGAATTCAACATTAATAATGTCAATCCTGCTTTAAAGCTCTTTTAAAGCAGGATTTTTATTTTCAGATTTATTTAACTGCAACTACATAGATTGCTTAATTATCTGAAATTCTTGTCTCTGAGCTGGGTTAAATTAGAGAGATGGATTACATAAGGTAGAGAATTTTAAACCTCCTCATTAAGCTATTCATCTAATTTTCAGGCTGTAAATCTGAAAAATAATCTGCATACCTATAAATTCCTTTATCTTTAGGGACATACTATTGACCCCAAATCAAAACCTACTAAAATGATGAAATTTGTTCTTTTTGTCTTAGCCATACCTATTTTAATATCAACTGGCAACGATCCTTTAACACATTCCGATCAATCAACCGAATCGATCATGGTCGAGGAAATAAGCACTGCCATACCTCCTTCTAAGTCATGTAACTACTTCAGCACGAAATTAATGGCTGGTCAGAACTTAAAGGTCGGTGAAATTTCTATAACTGTGGACAGGGCGGAATACTTCATAGTAACTTATACTATTACTGAACCGGGATATTGCTTAAAAGAAACACACTTATCCGTAGTCAATCAATATGCTGATTTTCCTGTAAACCAATCCGGGAGTCCGGTCGTCGGTGATTTTGAATATTCAGAAAACCATACATGTTCAGATGAAGTATCTTATACCATACCTATGGCAAAAGGATACGTTATTGCTGCACATGCTGTGGTTAAGGGTCAATCTTCATCATCTGAAACCGCATGGGCTGAAGGATGTAATTTTGCCGGTGATAATTGGGCCATGTATTTCAACGCCGCAAACTTAATACCGGGCTAATAAACAGAAAATCATCTTGGAACTTAAAGGTAATTCTTGACATTCTTAAACCTCGGGAATTACCTTATAGTTCGTTGAAGAAATTGCAGCCTTAACTTCCTATTAATTAATAAAGGGGATCGTCAGAAAATAACTGGGTTCCTCCTCATTACTAGCTCTTACGGCATTCACAATGGGCAATACGAAGCCCAATATTCCCGCTCCGATCAATGTGAGTATACCTAAGCCCAAGAGGAGGATGGCCGGAATACTGAGAATTACATATAAAATGAGGCTGAGCTGCAGGTTTACGGCTGCCTTGCCATGAACATCCATCCCTTCTACCTTATCCTTGCTGGTCAGCCAGATGATCAGGGGAACGATTAATCCGCCAAAGCCGATCACGTAACACAGCAATTGGGTTAAGTGGGTGATCACGAGTAAGGAGGTATCTTTTCTTAGGCCGGTTTGGTTAACAACTTCCATTTTGACAGGTATTAAGTGAATAATCAGTTACTTATCAGACGCAGGAACTACGGTTTTGTTACATGTTCTACAGGATTTCACCGCTGAATGCTTTTCGCTACTTTTGCATAAAATTACTTTTTATGGTGCAGCAGGATACAATTGTGGCATTAGCTACCCCTTCCGGGGCAGGGGCAATTGCCGTGATCCGGGTTTCCGGGAACGAGGCGCTCTCGATAGCTTCGGGGCTATTCCGTTCAGTCAGCGGGAAAAAACTGGATGCCCAGAAAACACATACTATCCATTTAGGCCATATCATTGACGAAAACCGAACCATAGACCAGGCACTGGTCTCTGTATTTAAAAATCCTAATTCCTATACCGGGGAAGATGTGGTAGAGATCTCCTGCCACGGCTCTCCTTATATTCAGCAAGAAATATTGCAGTTGTTCCTGAGGAACGGATGCCGGATGGCACAAGCCGGAGAATTTACTTTACGGGCCTTCCTCAACGGGAAAATGGATCTCAGCCAGGCAGAGGCGGTGGCAGACCTGATCGCCTCGGAGAACGAGGCCTCGCACCAGGTTGCCATTCAACAGATGCGCGGAGGTTTCAGCAACGAGATCGCAAAACTCCGGGAAGAGCTGCTCAACTTCGCCTCCCTAATGGAACTGGAACTCGACTTTGCCGAAGAAGATGTGGAATTCGCAGACCGCAGCCAGTTTAAGGCC
Organism: Zeaxanthinibacter sp. PT1; assembly: GCF_028464225.1. GTDB lineage: Bacteria > Bacteroidota > Bacteroidia > Flavobacteriales > Flavobacteriaceae > Zeaxanthinibacter. The sequence continues at coordinate 12,788 of NZ_JAQPCN010000002.1, read as the reverse complement.
CTCATCGGTAAGATAGAGGAAGTACTGAAACGACTGATCGATTCGTTTGCCGTGGGCAACGTGATCAAGAACGGCATCCCCATTGCCATCGTAGGGGCCCCTAATGTAGGGAAGTCTACCCTGCTCAATGCACTATTAAAAGAGGAGCGGGCCATTGTCTCGGAGATTGCAGGAACGACCCGGGACACCATAGAAGATGAAATTTCGATCGGGGGGATCGGCTTTCGTTTTATCGATACCGCCGGGATACGGGAGACCACGGATGTGGTCGAGGGCATCGGGATACAACGAACCTTTGAGAAGGTTGATAAGGCCCAGGTGGTAGTCTATTTGTTTGACACCACGGATGCTGATGAGAACGCGAAGGTAGAAGTGGAAAAGATCAAGAACAAATACCCGCAGAAACCGCTGATCGTGATCATGAACAAAGCGGACCTGCTCAGCGAAGAACAGAAGAAGCATTGGAAACAGCAGATCCCTGAAGGCCATTTCATGTCTGCCAGTACAGGTGAAGGCGTAGAAGAATTAAAAGAACAGCTCCTTAATTTTGTCAATACCGGGGCACTGCGGAATAACGAGACCATAGTGACCAATAGCAGGCACTACGACGCCCTTCTAAAAGCCTTGGAAGCCACCCAGAAGGTACGTATGGGAATGGAAGACGATTTACCGGGAGACCTGCTCGCTATCGATATCCGGCAAGTGCTCTTCCACTTTGGTGAGATCACCGGGGAGATCAGCACGGACGACCTGCTGGGGAATATTTTTGCGAACTTCTGTATCGGGAAATAATTTAATCAATGGAGTGTCTGACCTAAATATTCAAAAAATAGCCAACTTAATGTACAACTGGCTATCGACAAAAAAATAAATTAAAAAGTAAAGAACATGAAAAATCTAATCAGAATAGTACTATTTATCATTCCCGTATGCATCTATTCCCAACATGACGAGTACAAGATCTCGTCGTATAAGGATAAAGGTAATAAGGCACCTAATATTCACTATATAGGCGAGGCCTGGTTGAACGGGATCCTGCGGGCCGATGATGAAACTGACTTCAATATTACCAAAGCGACCTTTAAGGCAAATTCTACTTTAGACTGGCATAAGCACTCCTCGGCGCAGGTCTTAATTTATATAGATGGTGAAGGATATTACCAGGAAAAAGGAAAAGATCCTGTTATCCTTAAAGCGGGAGATGTGATCAGATGCAAGAAAGATACGGAGCATTGGCACTCATCAACCAAGGAAAATGATGTTACCTATTTGGCAATATATGGTGGAGAACAACCTACCACCTGGACCGAAGTGCTTTCCCAGGAATACTATGATAGCGTAGCGAAGCAACTAAAGAAATAAGCCTGTTAGCTATAGGTAACATTCTTTTATTATTTCTATTTGTCAATGATTTTCAGGAAAATGTAAGCACATTGACAGGATAAATTTTCTCCCTTACAGCACTAGAGTCGGTCACGGCCTTGGTTTCGGATCAAGTACTATGCCTGGATTGTAATATCCTGGAAGATATCCAGGTATAAAGAGGCGTGGAACACGACGGTATTTACTGGAAATCAAAAGTAGAAGCCAGGCGGCAGGCCCGGACATGGTTAAAGCGTATTCTAGTTATGGCGTAAAGTTGAAAGAACAGTAGAATTTTAACATATGTAATTATATATTACACAGTTAATTACCGCTATTCTTTGAGAAAAATTCATAATTTAATAGAAACAATTTCAACCATGGCAAACTACACCTTAAACATCAACGGGAAATCCCGGGAAGTGGATGTTGACCCTTCAACGCCCATGCTCTGGGTACTACGCGATCACGTTAAGCTGGTCGGGACTAAGTACGGATGCGGTATCGCCCAATGCGGGGCCTGTACTATCCACCTGGATGACAATGCCGTACGCTCTTGTCAATTACCGGTTTCGGCAGTTGGCGATAAAAAAATCACCACTATTGAAGGATTATCCGAACATGGAGACCACCCAGTCCAACAAGCATGGCTGGAGGTCGATGTTCCCCAGTGCGGTTACTGCCAAGCCGGGCAGATCATGAGTGCAAGTGCATTACTCAAGAATAATTCCAATCCTACCGATTCGGAAATCGATACTGCCATGGATGGTAACATTTGTCGCTGTGGCACTTATACCCGTATAAAAAAGGCCATCAAAACAGCTGCAGGGAACTTATCCTGATCCACTCAAAAACAACCATCATGACATTACTTAAAACGCATATCGGAAGAAGAGCATTTATAAAGAATACCAGCCTTGCCAGTGGGGGTTTAGTCCTTGGATTCAGTTTCCTGAATTCCTGCAAACCGGAGCAGGCAGAAAAAATGGCGGTAAGGGAAATGCCCAAGGAGTGGTTCGAAATCAATGGCTACCTGAAAATTGGCGACAATGGGTTGGTAACCATCATGTCTCCCAACCCGGAGATAGGGCAAAATGTAAAAACCTCAATGCCCATGATCGTTGCCGATGAGCTGGAAATTGACTGGAAGGACGTCATAGTGGAACAGGCTCCGCTCAACACCAATCTCTACAGCTGGCAGGTAGCCGGTGGCAGCAGATCGATCAGCAGTTCCTGGCAGAGTCTGAGGATGGCCGGAGCAACGGCAAGACAAATGCTTAAACAAGCCGCAGCAACAGCGTGGCAGGTGCCTGTGGAAGAAATTAGGGCAGTTGAAGGTGTACTTACCCACGAGGCTAGTGGAAAATCCGCTGGCTATGGCGAGATGGCTTCCGCAGCTGCTAAAGAAGCAGTGCCGGAAGAAATTAATTTAAAAGATCGGTCCGACTTCTCCATCATAGGGACCTCGAGAAAAAATGTAGACGGCTTAAAAATCGTAACCGGTCAGCCACTATTTGGGATCGACGTGCAACGAGAAGGGATGCTGATCGCTACAGTTGCGCATCCTCCGGCTTTCGGGATGCAATTGAAATCCCTGGATGCCGAAGCTGCTAAGAAAATGCCAGGGATTCGAGACGTGTTTTCCATCACTCTGTTTGATGATGACTTTAAACGCAGTGCTTTTCACCATACCGCTTTTAATACCCTAGTAGCTGTTGTAGGCGAGAGTACTTGGGAAGTCATGCAGGCAAAAAAGGCATTAAATATTGAATGGGAAAAGGCTCCCAGTGCCTCGATCGGCATGACCATGTTCGGGAACGACATGGAAGTCAATTACCCAGCCGGTCTGGAGAATACGACGACGCACCGTGAACAAATGGAAGCACTGAATGCCAAAAAAGGGAGGGTCGTCCGGAAAGACGGTAATCCTGAAGCAGCATTTAAGAATGCTGCTAAAGTCATCGAGAGGAGTTACACCTGTCCTTTCCTGGCACATAATACTATGGAGCCCATGAATTTCTTCGCCCATGTTACCGAAGATCATGCCGAACTGCTGGGGCCAACCCAGACACCGGAATGGATGGAACCGGCCATAGCCGAGTTACTGGGCTTACCACTGGAAAAAATAGATATAAATATGACCCGCCAGGGCGGTGGCTTTGGTCGCAGGCTCTATGGTCATTTTATGATTGAGGCTGCAGCCATCTCGCAAAAGGCGAAAGCACCCGTGAAGTTGGTGTATAGCCGGGAAGACGATATGTCCCAGGGGACTTACAGACCTTCCTATTACGCCACCTACCGTGCGGCTCTTGATGCTGACAATAATTTAACTGCCTTGCATGTAAAAACTGGGGGCATTCCGGAGAGTCCGTTATTTGCTAACCGCTTCCCGGCAGGTGCATTAGACAATTACCTCGCGGAGGATTGGACCATAGAATCCAATATTACCACCGGTGCTTTCAGGGCACCACGATCTAATTTCATCGCCGGAGCCGAACAGTCATTCCTGGACGAAGTTGCCGAAGCAGCCGGGAAAGATCCTATTGAAATGAGGCTGGAATTGCTAAAAAAAGCACAGGAAAATCCCGTAGGTGAAAACAACGACTACGATGCAGAAAGATATGCCGGGGTATTGGAGCTGGTCAAGGATAAATCAAATTGGAATGCTTCTCCAACAGGTATGCACCGAGGAGTTTCCGCCTATTTCTGTCACAACAGTTACGTGGCCCAGGTATTGGATATCGCTATGGAAAATAATGAACCCGTAGTTCAAAAAGTTACTACTGCCATTGATTGTGGTATCGTGATCAACCCGGACGCTGCCAGGAATTTAGCGGAGGGGGGCGTGGTAGACGGTATTGGACACGCGATGTACAGCGCTATTACCTTTAAAGACGGAGCCCCTGAACAGACTAATTTTGACAAGTACCGGTTGATCAGGCATAGTGAAGCGCCAAAGGAAATCGAAACTCATTTTGTGGACAATGGAATTGACCCGACAGGCCTTGGCGAGCCACCCTTCCCTCCCATCATGGGAGCCCTGGCAAATGCCTTGTATAAAGCCACTGGAAGAAGGCATTACCATCAGCCGTTTATAACAGATAGGCCACCAATCGTGGGCTAAGCTAAGTTCTATGTTAGGAAGAGGTAAGCGTTAGTTATAATGAAGCGCCAAAATGAGAAGAACCACAAGGTGATGTGCCAGCTCCTTTATGACTGAACAAGTGGGATACAGATCATAAATTCTGTTCCCTCCCCCGTCTGACTTTTTGCACTGATCACTCCGTTGTGATTATCGACAATCTTCTTAACTATAGAAAGTCCAATGCCCGTACCTATATACTTGTCCTTGGGGTGCAGTCGCTGAAATACTTCGAAAATTCGGTCTGCGTATTTTTGTTCAAAACCTATCCCGTTGTCACCGACCGTTATACAGCAATACTTAATCCCGGCTTGAGCCTTTTTGTGTTCTAAGCGCTTACCATTGACAATCTCACCTTCTATCTTTATTTCAGGTGATTTTTCGGGATGTGCAAATTTCAGGGAGTTTGAGATCAGATTAAATAGCAGTTGTTGAAACTGAAACGGGATCACGGGGGCAGTTGGCAGTTGACCAATAGTGATCACAGCGTTCAGCTCTTCTAATTCTTCCTGTAAGGTGCCAACTACTTGTTGTGATAATTCGGTCAGGTCGGTGATCTCAAAATTACGTTCTTCAGTACTGGTCCTGGAATAGGCCAACAGATCCTGAATTAAAGCCTGCATTCGCTCCGCTGCTTGCTGCATCCTTTGAAACTTATCCTGGCTTTTATCTGATAAATTCTCATAATCCTTCGACATGATCTGGGAACTGAAGGTCTGTATCTTTCGTAAAGGTTCCTGTAAGTCATGACTGGAGATATACGCAAATGCTTCTAATTCCTTGTTCATTTCCCCCAGTACCTTGTTCGACTCTGCCAGCGCCTTAGTCCGTTCAGACACTTCTTCCTCTAATTTTTGGGTAAAGGCCTTCTGTTCATCAATATTGACCCCGGTACCGATATAACCAATGAGTTGATCATCTTCGTACCTTGGAACCGCCCGGACATGAAACCAATGATATTCACCGGTAATAGCTTGGCGAACCCTATGTTCATATTCGAATGACTTTTTTGAGTTTTGAGCCTCACGAAAGGTTTCTTGAATTACAGAAATATCGTCAGGATGCACTACATCTTTCCAAACGTGATCCAGGAATTCTGTTAATTCATCAAAGCCCATGAAGTCCAGCATCTGGCTGTTGGCATATTCCACGTTTAGGTCAGGATCTGCCATCCAAACCCATACTGGGGCCTGTTCTGCAAGCAACCTAAACTGTTGCTCACTGGCCATTAACTGTTGTTCTGCTATCTTCCGTTCAGAAATATCCCTTGCAATAGCGTGCATATATGGGGTCCCACCAAGAGTAATACCAGTTAACGTTACCTCTACTGGGTAAGTCTCCCCCTTTTTATTGATATGTACGGTCTCAAACATGGGGATTGAATCTTCCTGGGCTTTTTTGAATAAAGCTCTAAATCCTTCTAAGTCAAACACCGTATCCACATCCGGGACTCTTAATTTCTTAGCTTCGTCCTCTGTATACCCCCATTTTTTAATTGCGGCATTGTTGAGGTACTCAAATGTGCCGTCTTCACGCATCAAAATAAACGGGTCTATTGCATTTTCCGCGATGATTTTAAATAGCTCGAAGTTCTCTTCAATCCTCTTTCGCTCAGTGATATCGGTAAAGATGCCGATATAACCTGCAAATGCTCCGTCCGGATTAAAACGGGGCGTGGCATTCGCCAAAATCCAACGGAAATCTCCATCTTTTGCCCGAACCCTTACCTCACCCGTAAACGGCGCTCTTTTCGCCAGGGATCCAAAATAAAGGGTTGAGAAGGGCTCTAAATCATCAGGGTGTACGTAATCGGACCATCCGGTTCCGGTTAATTCACTCATTTTAGCCCCGGTGAGTCTTGTCCAGGCAGGGTTAAAATAGGTTGCATTGCCTGATTCGTCACCAGTGACGATAAATAAGTCCGTATCCTCTGCCATACTCCGGAAGCGCTGCTCGCTATTACGAAGGTTCTTTTGCTTTTCAAGTACCTGGGTGGTTTCATTACAGACCGTAAGTACCGCTGTAATTTCTCCATTTTTGTTATGTACAGGGCTATAACTGTAGGTCCAGTAAATATCTTCCACTACCCCATTACGGAAAAAAGGGATCAATTGATTTTCACGATATACTGTGCCATCCCCTTTACTCACTTGCCTAAGTAAAGGCTCGATATCCGGCCAGATTTCAGACCATGCCTCCTCCCCTTTCATCCCTAATATAGAAGGGTGTTTCCCACCTGCTCCGAGACTTGGTCTATAGGCATCATTATAAAAACATCTGTAATCTTTTCCCCAAAACAAGAACATTGGGAATTGTGAATTCAGAAGGATATCCAGCGTAATTTTCAATTCATCCGGCCATTTTATTGGATCACCCAGCTCAGTTTCTTCCCACTCATAATCCCTCGTGAGCTTGGCCATTTCACCATCCCCACGCAAGAAATAAGGAGTGTTTGTTGTTTTAGACATAATTATCGGACTGGAAATATTTATAGATCGACTGAATATCAGTCATTTACGGGAATTATTATAAACAGTTAAATTCTTTTATTTTTTAATAAATACCAAGAGAAATGGTCAATTCCTTAATTAGAGCAGTAGTTGACAGAAGCTTATCTTAACAAAAATAAATACATTTTAATTCTTCTTGTGTGAAATTTGTGATGAAAATTGACACAATCAAGCAAATGCACCCTATCTATTACATCCATATTTACAGCATAGGTGAAAGCATTTCTTTGAAAATTACAGGTCTAATGCATTGGGCAATACGATGGTGAATTGTGTACCTTGGATCTGTTTAGTATTAACGAGAATGCGACCATTATGCAGCTCGACAATCTTTTTACAATAGGCGAGGCCTAAGCCTCGTCCACTGTTTTCATGAAATTTTTGCATCAGACCAAAAATACGATCGTTGACGTTTGACGGAAATCCTGAAGCATTGTCCTTGAATTGAATCTGTAAGAAATCCATGTAGCGGTAAGCACCGGTAAGCGACCTGTAGTAATTATCAGTCACTATCTCAGAAGCGATCTCAATTTCAAGGGGTCTTTCTGGGTTCCTAAATTGCCACGCATTGGAAAGCAATTCCCTGAATACCCTGGTCAGTAATTTAATGTCACCGTAAACTCTTTTTTCCTTAAGTCCGCCAAGATCAGGCATTAAATCCTCATTTCCAATCCTACTGATGGCAGCACCGATCATTTCCTCCAGGTTTCCTACGGCAGCGTTTGTCATCCGCTCTTCCAGGGAGTGAAAGTTCTGTAAGCGAGCTATCAGTTCATGAGCATATTCTGATAAACCGAGAAGCTTGGCTAGGTATGTCTGCATTTCAGGATTCAGTTCTTCCTTGCTGGTTTTCCCTTCTAAAAGACCTGCGAAGAGGCGAACTTTGCGCATGGGTTCCTGTAAATCATGGGCGAGAATCTTGTTGAATTCGACATGCTCCCGGTTGATGCGTTTTAAATCATGCAATTGTCTTTCCAGGAGGTCTTGGTTCCTTTCCAGCCTTGATTTCAGATCCTGTAAAAGAACATTCTCTTTAAGAGCCTTCTCTGCCGTGTCCTTAGCTTCTATGATGCTCTTTTCAAATTTATTGCGCTTGGCTATCTGAATGCCTGCAGCGTGAATTTCGCGTTGTCCCTCCTCTCCTTTTAATACAAGATTAAGGAGTACCGGAAATTCTTTACCATCTGCCGTGCTGAAGGATAAAAACATTTCGTTCACATTACCTTGCATCATCAGCATAGGTAAGAAGTGTGTTTTAAAAAAAATTCTGCTGCCCATTGTCAGCAGATCCTCAAATCGATAATTAGAAATCAGCTCTTCACGCTGGTATCCCAATGCCTTTAAAAGCAAATCGTTCACCTCAGTGATCAGTCCATTTGCCTTAAAGCTGAATATGTAACAGGGGGTGTTTTGGGCAATTTCTTTCATGAGATCGCTAACTCTGTTTCGAGGTAACGCGATATACATTCTATGGTTTCCGTCGGATGACTCATATGTGGGCAATGGCCCGTGGCTTTCATGTAATAAATAACACTATGCTCTAATTGGTCATTAACGTATTGACCAACATCTTCAGGAGCAATATCATCTTCGGAGCACTGGAGTACAAGGCAAGGAACTCTAACTTTTTTTAAATCATCACGGTTATCAGAGAAAAAAGTAATACTGGCAAAATTCTGGGTGATCTCCTTATCCATAGAACAAAAACTGCGTTCCAGTTCTTCGGTTAGACCGGGCTGTTCATTATTCTTCATGACTACCGGTGCAAGGAAACTGGCCCAGCCGACATAATTATTATTCATCACCTCCATAAGGCCTTCCAGGTCTTTTTCTTCAAAACCACCGTGATATCCTGGTTTATTGATATAACAAGGAGAAGGACAAACGAGAATTAACGATCGGAAATATTCCGGGCGTTTGATCGAGGCTAGCATCCCGATCATGGAACTAACAGAGTGACCTATTAGGATAATATCTCTAAGATCTAGCGTCTCGCAAATATCCAGGATATCGAGAGCATATCCATGGAGGGAGCTGTACCGTTCTTCATGATATTGGGTGAGGTCTGATTCCCCGCAGCCTACATAATCAAATAATACAATTTTATAGTCATTGATATATGCTGGAATCACATGCCGCCACATGGTCTGATCACATCCAAAACCATGGGCGAACATCATCACTTGCTTACCTTCACCTAGTACTTTTACATTATTTCTCTTCAGAACGTCCATGGTCTTCTGTTTACACCAATTAAAGATAAGTGATTCGTTGATTTTTCATTTCTTTCTTAAATAAAAAGTTAAACAAAATTATAGCGATTGGAATAAAATCCTCCTTTAAGCCAAATTTTAAGAAGAAATTTCTTAAATATTATGCTGATAACTGTAAGCAATGCCATTTTTGTTTAAGATTTTTACTATCCCTTGATTGATTGGGGACAAGTCCGTCCCCTCCAAGGTTCTAAGTTATTGGCTATCACTGATATTTTCTTTCATTAAGCTGCATTTATTTAATAAGTAAATACTCATTCCATATAATTTTTTTATCGGGGTATACTGCCCTCCCCTCCCCGGTTTTAATTTAAGTCCGTTCCCTGCAACATCCTGGCATTAGCTGTTTTCATTTTTCCATATTAGATTTTACACGAGCTGGATATTTGGGGTTAAAAACTTTCCCCTCCCCGGTAATAAGTTATCTGCTCCCATTGTAACAAACTTGCATTATGTGTTATTTAACATTCAAGTAAATCCCAATCTATATGATTATTCGACTGGGGTATACTACCCTCCCCTCCCCGGTTATAAGTTATCTGCTCAGCCTGCAATATGCTTGTATTCGGAGTTGTTTATTTTAAAAAATCTCGTTTTATCTATCCTGGGATTTTTGGGGTCAAAGACCCTCCCCTCCCCGGTCATAATATAACCCGACTCCCTGCAGAATACATGCACTCTAGAATTTTTAAATTTTTCTTGTTATTCAGCATCCATTCCTGCCATGAGCTGAATCACACTCCCATACTAATCTATCCATAACTATCCAATCTCGTCCCCTATTAAAGATCACTTATTATTCTTCTTGTAGGTTAAACAAAAAAAGAGGGCCATTGCCCTCTTTTTGTGCAGCTATATAAAATACATTATTGTGAACCGTCCTTACTCATATGTGGTTGGAGCGAAGCTTCATATTCTTCCATCTCCTGAAGGATCAACATTTTCATTTCCTCATCCTCCATCATTTTATCAACAACTTTTTTTCGCATTTCAGGATCTTCGGTCATTTTAACGATCATTATGTCTACCATTTCAGGATCATTGGCCATCTCTTCCCTTAACTGGTCTTTCACGGCGTTCCTGAACTCCTGGTCTTCCATCAATTTGTCTCTAACATTTAGACAAAGCTCCGGATTCTCATTGAGTTTTTGTTGCATCATGGATTTCATTCGCTCCTGTAAGTCAGGATGGTTTGCAACTAGTGCACTTACTTTGCCACTCTCCATCATATCCAGGTGATCTTTGATCAGGATAAGTTCCGCCTGCCTGATGTTATGAGCTTTTTCCAAAAGGTCTGTAAAATTACCTTCGTCCGAGACAATGGTCTGGAACATCCTTTCTTTATAATCATCGTCTTCCAACTGTTCCGCGGTAGACTTGTTTGCTCCGCAACTGGCCATTAACAATGCGGTACCTGAAATTAAAAGTGTATTTCTGAAAAGTCTCATGTTTTTATAATTTAGGTTAATAGATAGTCAGGTCACTTTAGGGCAACCTCAATTTGGACACAGGTATTTTGCTTGTGCCTATTATTTCTTCGCAAGTCAATTTTGCGAAAAAAATTAATGTTTAGCTTTTTGGGGTGATTGTTTCTTTGACAGAGCCACAGTTAGCCATCTTCTCGCCAAAGTAAGGGTTTCGGATTTCCTTAGAATCTGACAGCCAGTAGGCCCCTTTATTATCAAAGGCCATGGGGCAATATTGCTTATAAATCTGTCCGTTCTGAAGGTTATCGTATATCAGTGGCTCCAGTTCATGGGTGAACTCAGAGAAGAGTAGACGCTGTGTATCAATATCCTTAGCCCTGGAAATATCTGCTGCCAATTTTCCAATTTCGGGGTGACCTTCCTTTAATCCACGAGCCATATTTGCTGCTGCTACAGAAACAGCTTTTTCATCGGCATCAAACAAAGCGGATTTCACTTCCAGGTAATGGTGGAAAACATCGCCACTTAATCCGGATTTAAAAGAGGTTTCAGCCATATCGGTGGTCATTTCACCCTGGGTGTCTATTTCTGATTCCTCTACGGTTATTTCTTTTTCTTTTTTCTCTTCCTTACAGGAAAATATCGTTAGTGATATCAAGAGTAATAAGGTGATACGCGTTACTGTTTTCATTTATCTAAATATTTAAAGGCAAGATGTAAAAATTAGCCCTTTCTTACGTTCGTTTTTGACTTAAATGTTAATGGAATATATAGACGATCCCCGATTTTAATAGTTTATAACAATTGAGGGTTCCATTCAGAAACCCTATTTTTGCAGCTGAATTGCAACCAACATGATCCACATATTCAGTAAGAAGCACTTCCTGGTCGACCAGCTGGAGAATTTTGTAGATATACACAATCATATCTTGCCGGGAATAGATGATGGAGCTAAAACTGTCGATGATTCTTTAGCGCTTATCAGGGGGTTTTCAGAATTCGGGGTGAAGAACTTTGTCGCCACCCCGCATATTATGCACAACTACTACCCCAATACCAGGGAAAGCATTGAAGCGGCACATCTTTTGGTTAAGAATGAGCTAATTGAATGCGGCATGGATGAGATTGAACTGGCATTTGCCGCTGAACACATGATCGACGAAAATTTTATTCCCATGGTCGAGCAAGGGGGGATGTTGCCATTAAGTTCGAGCTACCTGCTTGTTGAAATGTCTTACCTCCAGCCACCTATTCATTTTGATGAAGCTATAGTTAAGGTCGCCAGCAATCATTTATTCCCAGTGCTGGCCCACCCGGAGCGCTATGCGTTCTTACACCAGCGATTCGGGAAATACCAAAAATTCAAGTCGGAGGGCATCTTGTTCCAGCTGAACCTGTTATCCCTGAGCAACTACTATGGTAAAGAAATACCTAAGGTTGCTCAAAAATTACTGGAAGAAAATATGATCGATTTTATCGCTTCTGATGTTCACAATATGCATCAACTACAATCCTTGAAAGAGGTGACCATTTCCAAGAAAATCCTGAAAATGGTCACACCGGTCATCCACAAAACGATTCAGTCTTTCTATTAGACCTATTTCTTCACCACCAATTGTTTATAGAATGATTTACCATCTGCTGTCAGGAATTGCAAGTGGTAGGTACCTTCTTCCAGTCCGTCAACATTTACTGGGTGCTGCTGCATTCCGGCTGTTGCGACACTAGATATTTTCTGAGTTCTGACCAATCGCCCTGTAGCGTCAAAGATCAATATTCTATCCAGGCGAGGTAACTGTTGATCCAAGACGACGTTAGAAATTTCCGCTGTCGGGTTTGGATACAGGTCTACCTTATAAATATCCTGGTTCATGGAGATGATCAATGGGTCTTGCTGTGCTATTTTACTGGTATTTCCGCAATTGGTCGCAGGGTTACCTAAACCGCTGGGAGTATTCCCTGTCTTGGTAATGTAGACCTTATCCAGACCTACCCCATCCTCGCGATGTCCAAAGTCGATCGTATTGATCCCATCCACCAGCTCGTAGGTCACAAAGTTGGTCCGTTGCTCCTC
>NZ_JAQPCN010000001.1 GCF_028464225.1 Zeaxanthinibacter sp. PT1 | reverse complement strand
AAATAATGTTCGCGACCATAAGTCAACAAGAGTTTCCCCTCATCCCTTTATAGCCCCAATGGTCTCAAAATGATTTTCTGTTAATTTTTCGATTCTATTACATAAGTAATAAAACGCTTTTTGTCTACCAATATGTCAATGAACTTGTTTACTTTTCTTCTGCCCTAGAGCACTTACTGTCTCTCAAAGCGGGTGCAAATATACAACCGTTTTTCTCTCCGCCAAACTTTTTATGAAAATTTTATTTTTCTTGTTTTGGCTCCAGTAAAATCTCAAAGAACTCAGCCTCTTCAGGCCTCTGCTTAACAACTATGCTGTTGTCTTTAGCGGCTGCAAATATACAACCGTTTTTTAATCCCGCAACTCTTTTTGCCCATCTTGGGCGAACTTTTTTTTACCGCCTCACAAAGTCTTCTGCAACACAGCGCTTTAACGGATTTATTATTTTCCATTTTAACATTTTACTACAAGTAAATGGCTGTATCCGGTAGTTGGAATATAATGTAGTCTTATGCCGGAAGCTTAGGAAAAGAAATTCCAGACCAATCCGAAACGTATTACAAAATCCCGATAAGGATATGCAGGGGCCGAATAAAAGTTGCTCTCCCCGAAGGAGGAATTGAAATGTTCGGCCTTCAAATAGATCCTGGTCTGCCGCACTTTGGCGTTGATGAAGAAGTCGAGCAGCGGATACCCACCCAATTCCTCCCTGTCCTGAATATAAAACTCACTCAGCAAAGGATTATAAGCATTCATATAGTAGGGTGTAAAATACTTGAAGGTAACCCCCGTCTGCAAGAACATAGCTTTTTGAAAAATATGGCTGGAGAAATACAGGGAATTCCGTGTCACCAGTTCTGGAACATTGAGATACTCACCCCCGTTGGAGACATTTTGGTACATAACAGTATTGTTCAAAGCCCATTTCCCCAGACGAAACTCTTTACGGATCCCAAGTTTCAGGTAATTCACCGCATCCGGCGCCTGAAATGGCTTAACGAATGCATTCTCCTGCCCTTCTGCTATCTGCTCTGCAGTAGCGGTGGAAGCAAAATAGGTGTAATTATCGATATTGGTGATCTCCCCACTGAGCTCCCCAAACCAGGAAGAGCTGAACTCCACCCGGAGACTGTTCAGTTTCTGGGTATCAAATACAGTGGTATTCTGCCAGTTGTAATTCTGGTAATCTGATTGGTACAACAGGAAATTCAGGTCGGGCATGCGCGAACTTGACGTCAGTGTGGCTTTAAGACCCGTCTGTTCATTGAAATTATACCCTGCCTGCCCACTGAACTGGTAATCGGTCAGCTCCCCTGAAACCGTATAAGCAAAGTCAGCGTCCAGGTCAAATCCACCGATATTCTTCTGGTACGCAGCACCCAGGCTGATCTCTTCTCCCTTCAACTGGTTATCTACCTGCCCCTCTTCAGTAATGAGCAGGTTATTAAAATAGTAGTTATAATTGTAGACTCCCGAATAACCCTCAAGGCTACCCAATACCGGGTTAGTAAAAACAGCTCCTACCCTGTTGAACATTGTTTTGTAATAGGTCTTATCGTTAATGGGGTCCAGGAATACCTCACCGAAATAATCGTTCTGACTGGTTTGCAGGAACTGGTAGTACTTGGTCTCGTATGCAAACTGATGACGCAGTCCCAGTGTAGTGGTGCGCTGCGGATCCAGCGGGGAGGCTTTCCCAAGTAGTGTATATTGGTGCTGAAGAAAATATCGTTTCCCGACAAGTTTGCCATCGGCATCAGTAAGCACCACATCAATCCTGGAACGGTCCGTGAATTCCGGATCCTGGGATTCAAACTGCAGTTCCGCATTCAGCAATCCGCCATTCTCCTCCGTTTCTATATCCTGGGCCGCAATGTGCCCCCTTAACCAATAGCGACCATTCTTACTGATATAACTGGCTGTAGTTCTAAAGTTTCCTGATTCCGCCTGGTTCAGCTGGTATTTACCAAGGGAACGGAAACCTTTATAAGCAATGGACACATTAAACCGGGGAGAAGTATTCAATGTTAGTAAGGCATCCAGAAGCTGCCCCTGCTCAAAGGTCGTCTTAAAGAACAACTCGGTCATAGGAGTCGGCACATGGTAATAATTGATATCATCTATTTCCATGTAATTAAAGTGCTTGGTACTAGCACCCATTCCCGGGTACCGTTCTACCCCTATAAAATCGCGCCCCAGTGCGTTATAAGGCTGACCCACGTTAGCAAATGGCATCAACTCAAAATCATCGCGGCGAAGGTAATTGTATTTGTATTCCTTATTAATGGTCAGGGTCGTATCCAGGTAAGTGGTATCCCTGGCATAAGAGATAATCTTATAATCCTTAATACTGATTTCCCTGGCGGCTACCGTATCCCGTCTTTTTTTAGGCAGTAATTTTTCGGGGGCAGCTCTAAGGCTGTCCGCAACAGGTGTTGGAGGCAGGGAATCTTCCTGGGCGCTGAGGCCGGTGCAGCTGATGATAAGCAGGATTAAGATCAGGTATCTCATAATGGGTAATTACGGCCTCAAAGTTAGTAAAACCCAGCAGAACCTGTACCAACAAAAAACCCCCGCCGAAGCGAGGGTTTTAAGATATTATTGAAACCTATCTACTAGTAGAAAGGAACAACAGCTTCAGAAGTCTTGTTTGCTGCAAGTATATCGTTAAGATCGATAACTGTGTCAACGATTCCTGCTTCTGCATCGTATGAAAATGCATCCAAATCAGGGATTACAGATACAATAAAAGACGGAATTACTGCAACCGTTCCAAAATCACCTTCATTTACATTTTCATTCTGGAGAATTTCATTCTCGTTGATCACAAGTTTTACACCCATGTCTACAAAACGGATTCCCTCAGCAATAAAGATCTCCTGACGAGTCCTGTAAAGCTTAGAAAGTGACTCATCGTTATTGGAGAAGGCAGCGATATCATCTGTCGTCAGAGAAGTTCCTGAAATTGAAGGAACAGGCACAAGATCATCTTGCCTGTCCAGAACAAGTCCTGAACGACCATTTACCACAACTCCTGAGTTATCTGGTCTTCCTCCTGGATCCACTTCGCTACGCTGCTCAGCACGGTCATCGATAAGACGTACTTCTCTCGTAGCAACGAGGTCCAGCAGGTCGTTAAGGTTAGCCTGTGCAGCAGCTACATTTCCATCAGAAAGGTTAGCCTCAGCAAGGATCAGGTAAGCCTCCTCAGCCTTCAGGTAATGAACCGAAGCATCACGTGACGCAGAAACGAAAGAATATTTCGGATCTAAGAAGTCAAGGCTAGGCAATGGCTGGAAATCATCGAAAGTCGCCCTTTGATACAGTGCGTTATCCATGACATTCACCGGTCCTTCTTGCTGATCATACTGTGCCTCCCTGGTGAAATCATCACTCAGAGCCAAGGCAGCATTCGCTGCAGAAACAGCTGCGGATTTGTTCCCAAGGTAGTAGTTACATCTTGCGATAGCCAAATGATATTCCGGCTTAGCACTGATAGCAACAGCTGCCTGGAAAGAAGCGATAGCTGAATTATAGTTTTCCTCAGAACTAGCTGGTACACCTACAGTTTCCTGTGGCAGTGCTGAAAAGTACATAGCAGCCAACATCCTTGACATTCCAAGATAGTAGTTGAATTCTGCTTCTTGCTCAGGTCCGTAGTTAGGATCGTTAGGACCTACGGTCTCCAATCCAAATTCAGCCATTTTTGCTACACGAGCGATCTCGTTCTGCGTATCCCTGATATCCGGATCCGTAGTACGGATATCCAGACCATCGAGAAACTGGCTAAAGAAAGTCTGAGTGTTTACATAGTTGTCAGAACCAAGCTCTGCCAGGATAAGAATCTCGTTGAAGGTTCTTGAAATTTCTCTCTCGATACCTGCTGACCAAATCACTGCAGAGTTGGGCTGTCCAACCACTGATGTCTCAGAGAGGTTAGGGTTCTGCACGTCTGTGAAGTCGACCACCTCTTTAAAATCTCCTGTACATCCTACCATAGTAGATAAGAGTACAGCACTTATATATAATTGAATTTTTTTCATGTTGCCTTACGTATTAAAATTGAAATTTCAGTGAACTCATGAATACCCTTGGCACAGACTCAGTACCATAGGCGAATCCACCAGAGCTAAATCCATTCTGCGCCCCAATACCAGAACCCGTAGTTTCAGGATCAAAGTTACCGGCTGTCCAGTTAAATGGATTTGTTACAGAGAACCCAAGGGTTACATCAGAAAAAGGCTTAAGCATATCTCCGAACCTGTAAGAAGCTCCTATGTTTCTCACTTTCAAGAAATCACTGTCAAAAGTGAAGAAGTTCACATAGTTAAATGGAGAGGTAGTACCGATTAACTCTTCAGGAATCCCGGTATCATCAACCCCTCTCAGGTGACGTAATAAGAAACTTAAGTCAACCGCTTTACCACCAAACTGGTAATCAGCAGAGGCGAAAAGGTTGAATTTACCCCAAGTGTAGTTCAGAGTCATTGATCCAAAGTTAGGAGCGAAAGTTTTACCCAGCGCAGTATTTGGCTCAAATGCATAAGAACCATCATCCTGAAGAACAGCAGCTGTTCCTCTTAGGTATCCAAGGCTCTGACCTTCTTCAACCCATGATCCGATCACGGTGAATCCACCCACTACGAAAGGAGCTGCACCACCGGTGCTGGTCACGACGTTTTCGTTGGTGTTGTAAGATACAGTAGCTTGTAACTGGTGCTTCTCAGTATCAATAATTCTTGAACTAAGTGCAAATTCCCAACCAGAGTTCTCGATCTCACCGATGTTCTGGATCTGAGGAATCAGACCTGAAGATGGCGGCTGAGTTGGCGTAAATAATGCATCTTCGGTAATGGCCTTATAATAAGTACCAGAGAAGTTCAACCTGTTGTTCAGGAATCCAAGCTCTGCACCAAATTCTGTAGTTTTCACAGTTTCCGAAATCAGGTCTGGGTTACCAGGCTGATCAAAACGGAAAGCCGGAGCACCTAAGAACGACTCAAGAGCAAAAGTCCTGTCTTGAGAGAATGGCTGAGCAAAGTTAGTAGCTTCACCGTAGTTAGCTCTTAATTTAATGCTAGATACGATATCATAGATTCCACTGTCACGGTAAAATTCGTGATCAGAAACATTATAAGTTACCCCGATCTTAGGCAGGAATAACGCTTCAGTGTCCTTACCAGCAGAAGTGTTGGCATCCAGACGACCTCCCAGTTCAAGGAAAGCCACGTTGTAGAAGCCAATGTTCTCAAGGAAATAAAGCCCGTAGTTAGCGTTTTCTAATACAAAGTCAGAAGCACTCTTTGTAGGGAAAAAGTTTACCGAAGTAGTACCATCTACCCCACCTGAACCATCTAACCTGTTCTGGCGATCAGCAGTACGGAAGAATTGTGCTCCTAAAATAGAGACGAAAGAGAAATTGTCCGTATATGCCCTATGCGTAACGTTAAGGTCTGTAGTGACCGTAAAGTTATTTCTTAAAGCACGTGCAATGCTCGCCTGGTCAGTAGTTCCTTCCGGCTCAGAACCAAGAGCGATCAACAATGCGTTGGTATCATTCTCTTCGTCCATAGAAGTACGGTAATCTATACCAATAGTTCCGTTAGCTTCGAAGCTATCACTAAAGGTGTAGATGAATTTATTGGAAGCAGTGAAACGGTTGTTTACCCTTCGGATATCCACCAACTCCCCAATTAGCTGAGCTCTGTCTTTTTCAACTTGCCAGTCAGCTTCGCTAAGTTCATCAAGGTTTCCACGTCCACCGCCTTCAAAAGCAGAGAAACGAGAGAAACTTGTGTTGGCATTAAAATCCAGGTTAGAATCAAACCCGACATAAGAGAAAGATCCCTGGTACTTTAATTTATCTGTAACCTGTGCACCTAAACCAAAAGTAAAACTTCTTTTGATCTGCTTGTTCAGGTCGTTAAATCCGTCATCAGCGTAAAGACTACCACCAAAGTTGTAAGTGAATTTTTCATTACCACCGTTGATCCCGATTCGGTATTCCTGAGAAAAACCTGGCTCAAAAATAGCTTCACCAGTTCTCTCGTACTTTAAGAAATCGTCAGTCGCTTTAATGATACCCAACCTGTTTTCAAAGAAAACTGTTGCCTTACCATCTTTACCTTTTTTCGTGATAATCTGGATAACACCATTTGCAGCATCCGCACCGTATAATGTCGTTGCAGCACCACCTTTAATGTATTCTATTCTCTCAATAGATTCTGTTGGAATATCGGCAAGAGCTGAAGTGTTTGCACCTCCAGTACCGATACCCGTAGCAGGGTTAGAGTTCAGGTTATCTACTCGCACACCATCTACAATAATTACCGGAGTGGCAGAAGAGGCCGCAGAAATTGGTCCCCTTGTACGAATGATGGAAGTTGTTCCCGGCTGACCAGAACTCAATCTGATCTGTGCACTAGGAGTAGTAGACTGAAGTAATTGGTCGATCTGGTTGGCCGGCAATTTATCGATGTCTTCTTCCCTAAGTACGTCAACCGTAGTAGAAAGTTTCCTTTTTGCGATACCCGATCCTTGCCCGGTAACAATTACCTCTTCAAGAGCCTGGGCATCTTCTTGCATTGTTACATCGATAGTGTTAGACGCTCCGACTTTACGTCTTACGTTACGTTGCCCGATGTAAGTAAACGAAAGAAATTGACCTTCGCTTGCCTGGATGGAATAGTTCCCATCAAAGTCTGATTGGGTACCGTTCGTTGTACCTTCCACCAGAATGTTCACTCCTGGAAGTGGCATTCCGGATTGGTCAACCACGGTACCAGTAATGGTCTTGTCCTGCCCGAAAGACAGGCCCGTACATAACACCGCGAACAGTGTTAATATACTACATAGTTTTAATCTCATTTAATTAGGTTTTTGGATTATCAGTCGGCGAATATCTTACTCTTTTATATAATTTGCAAGGTTTCTCTAATAATGCTAGATTTTTAACACAATTCGTGGAACATTTCCGCATTTCCAACATTTCCAAATCCGGCGCTGAAACATTAACACAATTAACCTTTTCTTCATATTTTGCGGCCGCATGCTAACACGATTTAACCCTTCTTTAATAATCGCAGGAACCGACGAAGCAGGACGGGGTTGCCTGGCCGGACCGGTTACCGCAGCCGCTGTAATCCTGGATGGGGAAACTGTATATGAGGAACTTAACGACTCCAAACAATTAAGTGTCCGCAAGCGCAACCTGATCAGGCCACTGATCGAGGAAAATGCAGTGACTTTCGGAGTGGCTCATCTTCAGCCAGAATGTATCGATGAGATAAACATTTTAAACGCCTCTATCCAGGCCATGCACGATGCGCTTTCCGTCCTTAAACAAAATCCGCAGAAAATCCTCGTCGATGGCAACCGGTTTAAACCCTTCGGTACTATCCCATATGAATGTGTAATAAAAGGAGACGGCAAATATCTCAGCATTGCGGCTGCCTCTGTCCTTGCCAAAACTTATCGGGACGCCTATATGGAACAAATTCACGAGGAGTACCCCATGTATAATTGGATAAAAAATAAAGGATACCCTACGGCAGAGCATCGTGAAGCGATCAAAAAGTACGGCATCTCTCCATACCACCGGAAGAGTTTCCAGTTATTGCCAAGACAACTAAAATTTGAGTTGTAATATTGTAGTTTTATAAAAACCTCCAGCCCTTAATGTCGCGTAGAATTTTCACTTTCCTTCTCATTATTTTTAGCATCGGGTGTACCCAGGAGCGAATTTCTTCCGAAGATATATTAGCACACATACCCTCAGAATCTTCGGTGCTTATAAAAATAAACGATAGGGAAAATCTTATCTCCGAACTAAATTCCAGCGAACTGGTTCAATCGGCCATAAAAGAAAAATTGACTAAGAAGGTCGCTGGTTTGCTCAGCGGAATTTCATTAAACGCATCAAAAGGAGAGCAATTACTGGCATTATCGGGAAGCCATGAGGATTCATTGGCCTACCTGTACCTGTCAAGACAAGCACCCGACAGTATTCTCACCTCATCAGCAAAAAACAAAAGCATTGAAACCATCACATCTGCCGGTCATGATTTTATAAAATACGAGATAGAGGATCTCCTTTTCTTCACTACCCGGGACCGGGGAATATTTAAAATGAGTAACTCCCTGGCCCTGTTAAAAGACAATGTTAGCGCAGCGCATACCGAAACAGATCAGATCCTGAAAACACTGTACGAAACCGCGAATCTGAAAAAGAGCTCTAATATCTTCCTGAAATTGACCCGCAAGAATCCCTTTGTCTCTTATAGCCCTGTTTCGACAGGTGAAACACAGCTTCCACTACTATCAGATTGGCTAGCCCTTGACACGGAGATATCACTAACAAGTTTACGCTTAAACGGGGTCGGCATAATTAGCGATTCTAGCAGCAGCCTAGCATCCCTGCTACGCGACACCGGCACGCTCCCTTCCAAAACTCCCGCTATAGCCCCAGATAATATCCTTGCCATGGTCAGTTTTGCTTTTCAGCATAAAAAGATCCTGGATAACAATCTTAACGCATTACGAGACACCCTCAAAATCACAGGAGGATTCCAGGCCGTGGAAGAATTAGGAATCGTATATTTTGAGAGCTCCAAAGCTGTTATGTTGCACACCTATGGTGCAGAGAACCTCAACGAATTATTAGCCACCTACAGCATCACAACTAACAATATACAGGGAAGCGAGATTTTTGAATTGCGTGAGAACGATATACTGGCCAATACTTTCAATCCATTTATCACCAATTTTAGTCCCCGTTTTTACACTGTACTGGAGGACACATTCATTTTTGGCCAGGATAGTGAAACCATACAGGATATCATCGCTTCATACAGCCGTAAATCTACCTTTGCTCATAACCCTGGCTATAAAGTAGTACAGACCTCGCTCGCCGATGAAAGTAATATGATGCTCATTGCATCCCAAAAGGGTTTAGAGCGCATAGCAGAAGATGGTCTAAGTATACCCACCCCAGTTATATTTCATAGCGCCGGGTTAAGTGATTACATATTTGCATTACAACTCATTGCAGAGGACAATTATTTTCACACCACCCTGCTCGCACAAGAAGAACAAGCTGAAGGTAATCGCGACAAGAATTGGAATAAGACCAAATTCAGTTTACAATCCAAAGGCATAACGGATCCTCAATTTGTAACCAACCACCTCAACGGCAAAAAAGAAGTTGTGGTTCAGGACGAAAATTATCGGCTTTACCTGATCGACCCTCAGAGCGGTGTACGCTGGACAAAGCAACTCGACGGCCCGATACAGGGAAAGATCCACCAGGTGGATCTTTACAAAAACGGAAGACTACAACTAGCTTTTACCACAGACCAGCAATTCCTAATCCTGGATAGGAACGGTAAAGAAGTGGCTCCTTTCACTTTCACTTATGCCGGGGGTAATCTGAATCCACTGGCCGTCTTTGACTATAACAAGAATCGCGACTACAGGTTGGTGGTGACCCAGGGTGAAACAGTAAAGATGTATAACTCAAAAGGGAAGATCGTAAAAGGATTTAAATACACTGCAGCGCCCAGCCCAATTTTAAAAGCACCTAAACACTTCAGGATTTCGGGCAGGGATTACCTGGTCTTCCTGCTGGAGAACGGCCAGCTGGAAATACTCAGCCGGGTAGGCAAAACCAGGATCCCGGTCAATAGGAAACTGGATTTTTCGGACAACGAAGTATTTGAGTACACGGGTAAATTCGCCATAACCGAAAAAGACGGGAACATGATCCTGATTGATTCAAGGGGAAAAATCACGGAACGCCAATTGAACTTAGCTGCTGATCACGGGTGGGCGGCAGAAGGTAATATCCTTACCTACACCAATGAAAATCTTATAGCGATAGGCAACCGCCAAGTTTCACTGGATTACGGGGTATATTCAAGACCCCTAATACATACACTGGGTAAAAAGGTATTAATCACGGTCACAGATCTGCAATCCCGGCAGGTTTTTCTTTTAGATAATAAAGGAAACCATCTACCCGGTTACCCGGTATATGGAAGCTCAGTGGCAGATTTGGCCGACTGGAATACAGATGGAAAACCGGATTTGGTCACCATTGAAGGAGATTCTGATATTGTAATCTACAGCCAGCAATAAGGTTAGTGGTTTCCGGTTATCAGGCAAGGACCGCAAACCACACAATAATATAGTAAGAATCAGTGTTTTTAGCTATCTTTAATAGGCATTAAAATGACGTACCATGAAAATCAGAAGCCAATACCCCGTACTGGCGCTTCTGCTAATGGTGTTTCTATGTGTCCCCCGGCTGGAGGCCCAATTGCTTAAAAAATTAGGCAAAAAAGCAGAACGAGCTGCCGAAAGAACAATCGAAAGACGCGTTGAGCGCGAAACAGAAAAGAAAACGGATGCTGCCCTTGACAGTATCCTTGAACCGGGCTCTAAAACCACCCCCACAGGACCTGAACCCGGAAATCCGGAAATCATTGCTCCCTCGGGAAACGATCAAAATAAGCTACCTGAGAGCGGCAGCACGCCGGAGACCATTCAAGTTTATAGTAAATTTGATTACGTCCCGGGAGACCAGCCCATCTTTTACGATGACTTCGGTAATGATTTTATAGGAGACTTCCCTTCCAAATGGAATACGAACGGGGGCGGAGAGGTTGTAAGTATAAACCAAAATAACGAGAAATGGTTTTCAATGATCCCGGGGTACAACACCTATTATATTCCGGATGTTCCCGCACTCCCTGATGAATATACAATCGAATTTGATGTCTTGGCGACAGGGCTTGATAGGCAGACCAGTTCCTCGGCAAAATTTCGGGTCATTCTATCCAATACTCCCGGTTTTAAAAATGGAAAGGATATTACAGTAGATATTCCATTCTGTCAATATCACCCTGTAGGTTTCCATGTCAGGAATCATGCAGACATCAACAACAACATACAGGCGGATATCCGGAACAAAGTCATTGCCCAGCCCCACGTCTCTATAGCTGTAAATCAACAGCGTTTTAGACTTTGGGTTGACGAGTCCAAGTATGTAGATATCCCCAGGATGATTTCGTTGGAAAACAGGCCCTCAACGTTGAAGTTTGAACTACTCCATTTTAAGGACGGGAAAGAGCGGCTATTTATCAAGAACCTCAAGGTAGCCGAAGGCGGCCTGGACCTACGTAAAAAATTAATAGCTGATGGATCGGTGTCCACCAACGGGATCATTTTTGATTCCGGTTCCGCAGAGATCAAACCACAATCCATGGGTATCATACGACAAATCTCCCAGGTGTTACAACAGGAAAACGATATGAAGTTACTTATCGTTGGACATACAGATGCTGATGGATCAGATGAAACCAATTTGCAGCTCTCGGCAGATCGCGCAGCATCGGTCAGGGATGCCCTGGTAACTATTTATAACATTGACGCCGGAAGGCTGACTACAGAAGGTAAGGGTGAAAAAGAACCGATTGCCGATAACACTACTACTGAAGGAAAATCTAAGAATCGCCGAGTTGAATTCATAAAAACCTAATCTCTTAAGATCATGAAAACAAAAACTGCTTTATTCATATTATTACTGTTATGCTTCTCTAGTATTATTGGACAAGATTGCAGTAAGTATTATCCACTTCAGGAAGGAACTTCCTTAGAATATACCAATTACGATAAGAAGGACAAACCCGACGGAACTATAACCTATGAAGTGATCAGCTCAGAAAATAACTCGGACGGCACCACGGCAGTCATGCAAATGTCCCTGAAGGACCCGGATGGGGAAGAAGTAATGCAGTCAGAATACGAGGTACGATGTAAGGATAATGTAGTGCATATCGATTTTAAATCGCTGATGAATCAACAGATGATAGAACAATTCAAGGAAATGGACGTAGAGCTAAGCGGCACTGACCTGGAGCTGCCCAACAACCTTGCCGTTGGCCAGTCACTCAATGATGCCAACCTTAACATGAAGATGAGCATGGGAGCTATGAATATGAACATGAATGTGGAGACCATTAACCGTAAAGTGGAGAAAAAAGAAACTGTTACCACTCCGGCCGGCACTTTTGATTGTTTCGTGATCTATAGCGAGACCAGCACCAAAATGATGATGGGCAAGCAGACATTTCCATCACGAACCTGGCTGGCTGAAGGAATCGGGGTGATCAAACAGGAGAGTTATAATAAAAAAGGGAATGCTATCGGGAAGATGGAATTGACGGCCTTTTCGAAATAATAAACCGATCAGGTTGCCGCAGCATCCCGCTCTAATTCCGCTTCAAATAATGCTTTAAAATGGAAAAGTAATTTTTCCTTCACTTCCTCCATGGGTATTTCTGCCCGTCCGAGCTCTGCATTCAGGGAAGTTACTGCCTTATCCTTTATACCACAGGGAATCATAAGGTCAAAATACCCAAGGTTTGCATTTACATTCAGGGCAAATCCATGCATAGTAACCCATCGGCTCGCTCTCACCCCCATAGCGCAGATTTTTCGGGCAAAGGGAGTTCCAACATCCAGCCAGACTCCGGTTTCACCTTCAGACCTGGTCGCCTTAAGGCCATAATCCGTTAATGTCCTGATCACCATTTCCTCGAGAAAACGCAGGTATTTATGTATATCCGTAAAGAAGTTGTCGAGATCCAGGATGGGATAACCAACGATCTGACCCGGGCCGTGATAGGTTATATCTCCACCCCGGTTGATTTTATAGAATTTAGCGTTGTGCTCCTTTAACTGCTGTTCATCGACCAGGAGATTGGACATATCTCCGCTCTTTCCCAGTGTAAACACGTGCGGATGTTCTACGAAAAGAAAATAATTGGGTGTAGATACTTCGGTATTGTTTCTCCTATTCGCAATCTTGAGATCAACGATCTTTTGAAACAACTCTTCCTGGTAATCCCAGGTTTCCTTATAGTCTTTAAGTCCTAATTCCTCAACGGTTATCCGCTTGTTCATACTAAATACTCTTCAGATAGTGCAAAGGTACGACTATCCGTTGGGATTATTCAGGATGACCAGGGCCGCGATCACACCTGGAACCCAGCCACACAGGGTGAGAAGAAATACGATTAGGATAGAACCGCAACCCCTGCCAATTACAGAAAGGGGAGGAAATAGAATAGCGAGAAGAACGCGCCAAAAACTCATAAATTTTGATTTGATTATCCCGGGAGGGATTGATTGATGACAACTGTATGACGATTAAATATGGCTTTTGTTACACCCCAATTTCAAACTTTATCCACTTCAACGAACATTCGACTGCCCGGCATTGAAAGATTTGGGCTAAGTCGCTATATTTGCAGACTTAATTCGCGCTTATGCAACTGTCCGAACAAGAAGTTATTAGAAGGGAGAAATTATCCAAATTGCGGGAGGCCGGGATCAACCCATACCCTGCTGCATTATACCCGGTAGACCATACGTCTGAAAGTATCCGGAAAAACTACGAAGAAGGCAAACACGTAACAGTTGCGGGCAGGCTGATGTCCAGGCGTATACAGGGTAAAGCCTCCTTCGCCGAATTACAGGACAGTACCGGTCGGATACAGGTTTACTTTAACCGCGATGAGATTTGTACCGGAGATGATAAAACCCTGTACAATGACGTATACAAGAAACTATTAGACATTGGTGATATCATCGGGGTGGAGGGTGAGTTATTCACGACCCAGGTTGGAGAAAAAACCATCCTCGTCAAGGGATTTACTTTACTCAGTAAAGCCCTTCGTCCCCTACCCCTTCCTAAAAAGGATGCGGAAGGTAATACCTACGATAAATTCAATGATCCGGAACAACGATATCGCCAGCGCTATGTAGACCTTGCGGTTAATCCATCCGTCAAGGACACTTTTATAAAAAGGACCAAGATAACCAACAGTATCCGTGATTTCTTTAACCAGAGAGGATACCTGGAAGTGGAGACACCAATCTTGCAACCCATCCCAGGGGGCGCCGCGGCCAGGCCATTCCTTACCCATCACAACGCACTCAACATCCCATTATACCTCAGGATAGCGAACGAATTATACCTGAAAAGACTGATCGTTGGAGGGTTTGACGGCGTCTACGAATTCTCCAAGGATTTCCGAAATGAAGGAATGGACAGGACCCACAACCCGGAATTTACGGTAATGGAACTGTATGTGGCCTACAAGGATTACCTGTGGATGATGGAAACCACGGAACAATTATTAGAAAAAGTTGCTGTCGATGCCACGGGAGGCACCAAAATTACTGTAGGGAATAAGGAGATCGAGTTTAAAGCTCCTTACCCTAGGGTACCTATCCTTGAAGCGATCAGGCAGCACACAGGATACGATGTAGCAGGTTTAAATGAATCTGAACTTCGCGAAGTTGCTAAAAAGCTGGATGTAGAAGCAGATGACAGTATGGGTATCGGGAAACTCATCGATGAAATATTCGGGGAGCATTGCGAAAAACATTACATACAACCCACCTTTATAACAGATTACCCCAAGGAGATGAGTCCGCTCACCAAGGAACACAGGGACAACCCTGCGCTAACCGAGCGTTTTGAATTGATGGTAAATGGTAAGGAGCTCGCTAATGCGTACTCAGAGTTGAATGATCCCATCGATCAGCGAAAAAGATTTGAAGAACAGCTTAAATTATCCGAAAAAGGAGATGATGAGGCCATGTTCATCGACCAGGATTTTCTGCGAGCCCTGGAATATGGGATGCCACCTACCTCCGGGATAGGAATCGGGATAGACAGGCTTGTGATGCTGCTGACCAATAATTCATCCATACAGGAAGTATTATTCTTCCCGCAAATGCGCCCGGAGAAAAAACCACTGCAGCTCAGTGATAATGAAAAAGTAATCCTGGATATATTAAAATCGGAAGGAAAGATGTCACTGGAGGCACTAAAAGAAAAGGCCGGGCTCAGCAACAAGGCTTGGGATAAAGGCCTCAAAGGCCTGAATAAGCACGGGCTCACCAAGGTTTCCAAGGAGGAAGATGAGCTTGTGGTCAGCCTGCAGTCCTGATACCCGGCATAGGCATTTTTTAAGTTTGGGTGAATTTATAGGCGCCCGGATTACCGCTTGTCGAAAATTTTAAATATAATCGTTCCATTTAGCGTTTTAGAGTAATAGATCCCAAATCTGCTACCCTTATGAAACGCTACTCATTGCTAATGGCAACGGTTGTACTATTGTACTCCTGCAGCATGGACAAAGAGACGGAATTGTCTCCGGAGCCACCTTTGTTGGGGGAAACCGAGCTTCGCGCCTGCTTCCAGCTTTCTCAGAACAGCATTATGGCCGGAGCCTCCTTGACTATTACGAATTGCTCAGAGGGTGCACAGTCCTACCTGTATGATTTTGGAAATGGGATGACTAGCACCGAAAATCAACCCACTATATTTTACGAAGAAGCCGGGAGCTACGAACTGAGTCTTACGGTTTCAGGGGAAGGGAATACTTCGGATACCTTCAGCACCACTATACAGGTTGTTGGTCCTAATTTCGTTTATCCAGAGGTTCCGCAAGGGTATACTGCTAATCCTATAGATTTTGGGTTAGATAGCCATACCGGAAGTTTATATGCTATAACAGTCCTTAAAGACGAAGGGGGATTAGAAGGAAATAAATTCTATTATCACTCCCTGGGTTCCTCTATGATGGAGGATGCACATTACCTCGGAGATCAAACTTACGAAGGGAATAATGCCTTTAGCTGGTTTCTCCAGGGCGGTGTTCGTGGATTTCATTTTTCAAGAACCTTGAACGGTTTTTATGGATCCCGGGAAGTTAATTACGATGCTGATTGGAACCTGTCTGGTCAGCTGAATTCTGCCGACCAGGTAAGCTATGGTTACCTTGCTGATAACGGCAACCTCTTATTCTATGGTTCAATTAAAGATGGCGCATTAAATAAAGCCGCTATTGACATGCGGAATGCTATGGGAGATTCATTTAAGCGGATTCTGCACCAGGTCGGCGAGAATGATTCACATATCGGGAATTTGATCAAGACAGAAAACGGTTACGTGGCATTTGGCGGGAGTTTTATAAAGAATGACAGCAAGCCCTTTATCGCCGATTATAGCCCCACACTAATATTCCTGGATGAGGCTTTAGAATTAATCAGCTATAAAATCTATGATAATTCTATGCTTACCGAGAAGATTATTTCCACTGCAGATCTGAACGGCGCATTTGATATGGCCCGTTTATCCAACGGAAATTACGTGCTCTATGGTCTGGGGGAACTATTGGTTACAGATAGCTCTGGTAATATCATCAGATCACATTTTTACGAGAATACCCTCAACAACCAGGGACTGGTCAGTTTAAGGGATACATTCATCATTTCCAGTGATCGGTTCTTGCGAAAATTTAACGCCCAGGGTGATCAACTTATATCCCTTCAGTATCCCGGCAAACAAGTACCTTCTTTTATCGAAAAAGAAGGTAAACTGTATTTAGTTGCAAAATATGCCAGCCCGGAGGGTGATCAACTTCTTTACGGAGCCCTTGATCACGACCTGAATACGGTGGCATGGGAACCATGGTAGCCTAATTATTATTTTATTTACTAAGGGAAAAAAACTAGTTTAGGACCAAACTTTAATTATGGCCCTCAGCAAAAAAATAGGTCTCCTGTTGGGGCCTGCTCTTTTCTTCCTGATCCTGATGCTACCCTTTGACCTGGTTTCTGATTCCGGGGACCGGGTGATAGCCGTAGCTCTGTGGATGATCACCTGGTGGATAACAGAGTCAGTTTCAATCTCCGTCACAGCCCTTTTACCACTATTTCTTTTTCCCCTACTGAAGATAATGCCTATAGGCGAAGTTGGCGCTAACTACGGTAGCCCTATCATCTTCCTTTTCTTTGGTGGGTTTGTACTAGCTCTGGCTCTGGAAAAGGTGAATCTGCATAAACGGATCGCCTTAAACATCATCAGGATCACAGGAACAACCCCAAACAGGGTGGTTCTCGGTTTTATGATCGCGACTGCTGCCCTAAGCATGTGGATCAGCAACACCGCCAGTACAGTGGTCATGTTACCGATTGCTTTATCGGTGATAAAATTATTGATTAATGATGCCGATGGGTTTACAAAAGACGATCAGAATTTTGCATTAAGTGTTATGCTCGGAATTGCCTTTTCGGCTAACGCCGGTGGTATTGCCACGGTTATCGGCACACCTCCTAACTCTGTCTTGATCGGCCTTTTAGAAAATGAATATAATATCCAGATCTCTTTCTTAAAATGGATGACTCTCGGACTGCCGTTTTCTATAGTATTGCTAACCATCTGTTACCTGGTCCTTGTTAAATGGATGTTTCCTAACAAGCAACTGAAATTTGACGCTTCCCATGAAGTGATACAGGACGAGTTAGAAAAACTCGGCCCCACTACTGGTAAAGAAAAAATGGTGTTGAGCATTTTCGGGCTTACCGTATTCCTCTGGATTTTCCGTACCGTTATCAACGGGATTTTCCCATGGCTCGAACTTTCAGATACTTTGATCAGCATGATGGGCGCTATCTCGCTGTTTGCTATTCCCTTTAATTATAAAAAAGGAGATTTTATACTGGGTTGGCAGGATACCGAGAAGTTGGCTTGGGGGATCCTGATCTTGTTCGGAGGAGGATTGGCTCTTGCCAACGGCATGTCTGTAAGCGGGATCGTCGATATGGTATCAGCAGCCATTGCGACTAGCAATGTCAGTATTCTGGTTACCGCGGCCATGTTGATCTTCCTGATGCTTTTTATGACAGAGCTGATGAGCAATGTAGCTTTGGTAGCGGTATTAGCACCTGTTGTTGCGGGTATAGCTATAGGCTTAAATATACCAATGCTTCACCTCTTAATTCCGGTCACTATTGCGAGTAGCTGTGCATTTATGCTTCCTATGGCTACCCCACCCAACGCCATTGTTTTTGCCAGCGGGTATATACAGGTGCACCAAATGGCACGGGTTGGTATTATTCTTAACCTTATTGCCGTTGTGCTCCTGGTAATGCTTTTTGAATGGGTGATTCCATTGATGTTCTAAAATGAAAAAACCTCCCCGAAGGGAGGTCCGCTAATTCAAGATCATAACATTTGGGGCTGTTTCTTTCCTAAAAGGATGAAACCGTTGTGTTGGATATTTTACCAGTGGCACACTTTATCCCCCTGACTGTGATTCTGATCGGTTCGCTATACGGCGCATAAGGATCGAAGCCTACTGGCAGGAATAAGCTGGTATCGATTTCAGGATCCAGGTCTTGCTCTTCATCCTCAATAAAAGATACACTCATTGGATCTGCAGGTGCACTGTAAGGATCAAAATTTTCGGGCAGGTACAGACTGGTATCAAAGCCCAGATCAATATCTTCTTCCTCCTCGATAAAAATGATCTCGCTAAGATCAGGTTCGCGATATTCTGCTACTGAAAGTCCCCTTTCCAGCCCCCATGGGTTCTCGTTTTCCCTCCACGTTTCCACGAGGGCCTGGTGTGTGATTAGGAAAGAGGTAGTTACTATTTCCACATCGGATTCAGATGTGTTGTTGATTGGGTCGTGCGGTGTGGAATTACTGCCCAGCAGTAAAAGGCCACTAAATAATAGGATGAGGTTCATTTTTTGATTGTTTAATGATGAATGGTTTTATACTTAAATAGACTAGTAACGAACCGGATTGTTACAATTTTAGGTTTAGTTTAACAACATAAGTCGACTAGTATCAGGAAGTAAGGAGACCAACACAGCTTTAAATCGTGAATTTCACCGATGAAATGCAGGCTGTTTCCGGTGTGAACGAAGGTTGTTTAACTTTTACCACAACTTTTAGATAGTTAACAGCAAAATGCAGTGGGTTCACAACATACTGCCGGTCTGTGTATTTCAAGACCCTATCTTAGTTGTATTAAAACCCCAAATTATGTCCTACAAAATCAAAAGCCTGCTCTACTTTGTTTGTTTCCTGGCAGCCATTGGCATCTACGAACTGACAGAACCTGAACCTACTCGGGAAGATGTCATTGCAGATGCTGTAAAAAATGCTGAGGCCGAAGAACTCACACCTGAAGCAGTGGTCCAACTGGAATTTGTACAATGATTTAAGGAACTTAAATTTGGTTCTGAAAGACAAGGGCGCGGTTATTCCGCGCCCTTGTTGTTATAAGTATTCCTGGAATAAAAACTATAAACTGTCTATAGTCTCAGCGAATGCCGTAAGAACATGGTCCAAGTCATCCATGCTAATGGCATCATTGAGAAAATAACTTTCAAATGCACTGGGAGGAAGGTATACCCCCCTGTTCAGCATTCCGTGGAAATATTTATTGAACAGATCGTGATCACATGCCGCTGCACTGGCAAAATCGATCACCTCTTGTTCAGAAAAATGCAGTGAAATCATAGAACCAAAACGGTTGATCCGGTACGGAACCCCTTTTTTATCCAGTATGGGCTTCATTCCCTCCTGTAGATACGTTGCCTTATCCTCAAGGCTTGTAAATACTGCCGGGTTTTCATTTAAAGCCTTCAGCATGGCAAATCCTGCACTCATCGCCAATGGATTACCACTGAGTGTAC
The DNA here is from genome assembly GCF_028464225.1 of Zeaxanthinibacter sp. PT1. Lineage (GTDB taxonomy): Bacteria > Bacteroidota > Bacteroidia > Flavobacteriales > Flavobacteriaceae > Zeaxanthinibacter. The sequence continues at coordinate 1,591,067 of NZ_JAQPCN010000001.1, read as the reverse complement.
CGGCCTGGTACACGGGTCCGCTTGGCGCCAGGTGATCCATGATTTCTGCCCTGGCAGCAAAAGCACCTACTGGGAGTCCGCCACCGATGACTTTGCCAAAGGTCACGATATCGGCTAGTGTCCCCAGCACTTCCTGGGCACCTCCTTTTGCCAGGCGGAACCCTGTCATCACTTCATCAAAAATAAGCAGTATTCCTTCTTTGTCACAAAGTGAACGGAGTCCACTTATAAAACCCTCTTTAGGGGGGATGCACCCCATGTTTCCGGCTACCGGCTCCAGGATAATGGCTGCAATCTCACCTTGATTGGCTTTAACCAACTCTTCTACTTGTGATAGGTCGTTATAAGAGGCCAGCAGCGTATCTTTCGCAGTTCCTTTGGTTACCCCCGGACTGTTCGGGCTACCAAATGTAACCGCTCCACTACCTGCCTGGATCAGAAATGCATCGGCATGGCCATGGTAGCAACCGGCAAATTTTATAATTTTCTCCTTCTTGGTAAAACCCCGTGCTAGGCGTACGGCACTCATACAAGCCTCCGTCCCACTATTCACAAAACGTATCTTGTCTATCCCGGGAACCATGGAAACCGCCAGTTTAGCGATCCGGGTCTCCAATTCTGTGGGCATCCCGAAGGATGTTCCTTTTTTTGCACTCTCGATAAGTGCATCGAGTACAGGCTGGTAGGCATGGCCAAATATAAGTGGGCCCCAGGAAGCGATGAAGTCTATATACTTATTACCATCTTCATCATAGAAATAAGCGCCTTTGGCTTCTTTTACAAAGACCGGGTTCCCTCCCACTGCCTTGAATGCTCTTACGGGCGAATTGACTCCGCCGGGTATATATTGCTGCGCCTCTTTAAAAAGGGCGCTGCTTCGTTGATATCTCATATTATTGTCTGCTATGTTCTGAGCGGATCTTTAGAACCTGGCCTATCGCCAGCTTGTGATCCTTCAGGTTATTAAGCTCCATAAGATCTGGAACAGATATAAAATATTTCCTCGATAGGGAGTATAGAGTATCTCCTTTTTGTACGGTGTGACGGGAATAAAAAACCGCCTTAGGTTCTCTCTTCACACTGTAACCATCCTGTAATACTTCCTGGTCGTATTTATATAATTGGTATCGCTCTATGAAGTCGATCAGCTTTTGAGGATAACGCCGGTCTGTAGCGTATCCCGCTGCGCGAAGACCGTGAGCCCAACCTTTGTAATCATCTCTTCGCAAGTCAAATAAGGAGGCATACCTGGCCCTGGTAGATAAAAAAATACTGTGATCCCTGAAGGAATACATCGGGTGGTTGTATTTCCTGAAACATTCCCCTTTCTCATCATCGTCATGTGATTCATAGGCGCCATTCCACCCTGTATGGCACTTAATCCCAAAATGATTATTGGTTTTACGGGTGAGTTCGCCCTGTCCGTATCCACTCTCCAGTATACCCTGCGCTAAGGTGATACTAGCCGGAATACCATAGGCTTTCATCTCAAATTGAGCGATCTCGGAAAAGGTTTTGATATAATCCTGGATATCAGTTATAGCGATTGAAACAAATTTGCCATCGTCCACTGGCATAGGGTAATCACTCTTTTCTTCGACCGAAGGATTTTTAATGCTGGCTTGCTCCGTAACAGTACGTTCGGGTTTTTTGTAGGTGGTACGCTTCTTGGAACCACAACTGGACAAGAAGACAAGTAAAACCATCACAAGCACTAATGATCTTATAGACATAGTGTAGGCAGATTCTTTTTCATCAGTTTTTCATTCATTCCTGCAATTCCCTGTAAGCCCCCGGTATGTATGGCCAATATCTTACTCCCCCTGGGGAAATCCCCCTTGCTGACCTTGTCCAGGATTCCATACATCATTTTCCCGGTATAAACAGGATCAAGCGGAATTCCGGTTTGTTCCCTGAAGTCGTTAATAAAATGGATGAGCTCTTTATTTATTTTGGCATACCCGCCAAAGTGGTAATCTTCTTCCAGGCACCAATTTGGGTTCCGGGCAAAGTTACAAATATCTTTATTTAAAAAAGAACCCTTCAGAGCGGGAAAACCAATGACCTGCTGATGTTTAAACGATGCATTTATCAGCCCGGCAAGGGTTCCCCCGGTTCCGGCACTGCTGCAGATATACCCGTAATGTTCATCCTCCGAACTTAATATTTCCTCACAGCCTCTAACCGCGAGACTATTGGTTCCACCTTCCGGCAGCAAATAAAAATCACCATAGCGCTGCTCCATGGCCTGCAGGAATTCCGGGCTGTTCTTCTGCCTGTACTTTTCACGGCTGATAAATTCCAGGGCCATGCCATTTTTAGCAGCAAGTGTAAGTGTTGGGTTCTGATCTGTTTTTACAGACAGTTCTTCTCCCCTGATAATTCCAATGGTCCTGAAATCATATTCACGACCCACACATGCAGTGGCAGCAATATGGTTAGAATAGGCGCCGCCAAAAGTCAGTAAAGTAGTCACTCCCCTTTCCTTGGCCTCAATAAGGTTATATTTCAGCTTGCGGTATTTATTTCCCGAAATCAGCGGGTGAATAAGATCTTCCCGCCGGATATCCAAGACGACGTCTGCGTCTTCCAATACCGAAAGTTCAACACTCTGTGTAGTCACTATAATAGGAAAGCTAAGGCCCATCGCCTCAAAGATATTTAATAAATGTAAAGGGTTTCCGAGTTTTCAGATAGTCCAGGTTCGTTTCATTATGGTACGCCTCCTTTTCAAAGCTCAGATTTTTATAAGCATTGTAGGCATTGCGATAATACAGCAAACGAATTAACCACTCGGTGAAGTAAAAAAGGTAAAAAGGGATAATCAGTAATTCGCGTTGCTGCCTCAAATGGATCTTTTCATGGTTAATGAGTACCGAATCTGCTCGTAAGGCATCAGCCTTGAGTATGATCAGCGGCCATAGGGACAGGCCTACATAATTCTTGAGAAAGATTGGTCTGAATACCACGATCATGAAATACTTCCTTTTTAGGTTATATAAAGTTACAGGTATAATGCCAAACTAGCTGCAAATCCATGTTTTGGAGCAAGATTTAACGTTAAATCGTTAATTCTGACTTACAATCACTACATATGGGCACAAACATCTTTCAATTGATAATTCCGTAATTTTGTATCTTAAAACATATCCCCATGAAGAAATCCATCCCTGCCGAGGAAGGAGATTACTACCTTACCAAAGAAGGATACAGGGTTTTCACAGCACAGTATCTGCTAAAGAGAGGTTATTGTTGTGAAAGCGGCTGCAGGCACTGTCCTTATGGCTATGACGCGAAAACGAACAGCTACTAAAATTAGGTTTTCGGCATGGTATTTGTGACTTTTTAACAATACGTTCTTTAAAAAAAATACTATGAAAAAAATTAAACTAATTGGACTTCCGGTACTGCTATTGCTGGTAGTCAGCGCCTGTGTTTCTGTTCGTGTAGCCACTGATTATGATACCAAGGCCGATTTTAACACCTACAAAAGCTATGCCTTCTATAAGACAGGCATAGACCAGGCAGAGATCTCTGATCTTGACAAAAAGCGCATCCTGAGAGCCATTGAATCGGAAATGAACGCCAGGGGATTCATTAAATCACAGGAACCGGATATCCTGGTAAGTATCTTTACCAGGGAGAAAGAAAGAGTAGACGTTTACAACAACAGGTTTGGCCTTGGATGGGGCTGGGGCTGGGGTTGGGGCTGGGGTGCCTGGAATCCTTACGGTTTCTATGGCTGGCCCGGGTACGGAGGCTACAACGTCTCTACGCGAACCGAAGGCTCATTATTTATAGACCTGATCGATGCCAGGACCAAAGAACTCGTATGGCAAGGTCGCGGTATAGGCTCTTTGAACTATTCAGGCAATATTGAAAAGAAAGAAGCGAGGATTAAGGAATTTGTCAGTGAGATACTATCAGAATATCCTCCAAATACTGTTGCTGCCAATTAAAAATTCACCGCCCCTTTCGGGCGGTTTTTTGTATCTTTACAAGAGAAAATTTTGAACGAATGTCGTACGAGAGTAATCCTATTCTGGACAAGTTACCCAAGCATTTAAAGCAATATATAAAGCCACAACATTACGATTCCTATACGGCCGTAGACCAGGCAGTATGGCGATATGTGATGCGTAAAAACGTGGACTACCTGAGCAAGGTTGCTCATTCCTCTTACCTGGACGGCCTGAAGAAAACCGGGATCAGTATAGATCATATACCCAACATGTATGGGATGAACCGTATTCTAAAGGAGATCGGTTGGGCCGCTGTTGCCGTAGATGGCTTTATACCTCCATCAGCGTTTATGGAATTCCAGGCTTACAATGTACTGGTGATTGCCTCAGACATAAGACAACTTAACCACATAGAATACACCCCTGCCCCGGACATTATCCATGAGGGAGCCGGGCATGCCCCCATTATTGCAAACCCGGAGTATTCCGAATACCTGAGGCGTTTTGGTGAAATTGGCAGTAAGGCCATATCCAGCGCAAGGGACTATGAGCTTTACGAAGCGGTACGGCACTTATCAATCATTAAAGAAGCCGAAGACACTCCCGAAGATGAGATAGAGAAGGCCGAAAAGCACATAGAATACTTACAGGAAAACATGGGGGAACCCAGTGAAATGGCCCTTATCCGTAACCTGCACTGGTGGACAGTAGAATACGGCCTGATCGGCAGTATAGATGACCCCAAGATCTACGGGGCGGGATTGCTCTCTTCCATAGGCGAGAGCGCCTGGTGTATGACTGAGAAAGTAAAAAAAATACCGTATTCCATCGAGGCAGCACAGACATCCTTTGATATCACTAAACCACAACCGCAATTATTTGTCACTCCGGACTTTGCCTACCTCAGCCAGGTACTGGAAGAATTTGCGAATACCATGGCGCTGAGAAAAGGAGGATTAGAAGCTGTCCGAAAATTAATCCATTCCGAAGCTTTAGGCACGGTGGAGCTCAATACAGGTTTGCAGATTTCAGGAGTATTTAAAGAAGTCATCGCTCATGAAGGTAACCCGGTTTATGTGCAAGCAGTTGGGCCTGCAGCATTAGCATTCAGAGACAGGGAATTGGTAGGCCACAGCACACGCCACCACAGCTCCGGATTCGGTACGCCTATAGGAAAATTAAAAGGAATTAATCTCCCGATAGAAGATATGAGTCCTGTAGACCTCAAGGCCTACAATATTTACGAAGGAGAAACCGTAAAATTGGAATTTGAAGGTGGTGTTACCATAGAAGGTGAAATAGTCACCGGCACCAGGAACCTTAAAGGAGAAATTATCCTGATCACCTTCCGTAATTGCAAAGTCAACCATGAAGAGAAAGTGATCTTCGCCTCCAATGAGAACCTATACAGTATGGCTGTAGGTGAGAGAATTGTATCAGCCTACAATGGGCCTGCAGATCTGCAAAGTTTTGATCTGATCACCCACGAAATCTCCCAGACTCCGCCCAAAGATAATCGGTCCCCTGAACGTAAAAAGCTCGCATCACTGTACGAGCAGATACGTCATTTCCGGGAAGGAATTAACACGACGGTTTCCAGGAACAAGGTATTCAAGGAACTGGTTTCGCACTATCCAAAAGATTGGTTACTCTCCGTTGAACTTTACGAGCTTGCCGTTGAAAGTAATAACCAGGAGTTTGCTGAAGAAATAGCAGCTCATCTCAACAAGGTAAAAGAAGAAAATCCCAATCTCGGTCACCTGATCGATGACGGTTTAGCATTGGTAGACCAGTCCCTGGTCCGGTAAATGCCTAAAATTTCATGAACGGGTACGAGTCCCTGAGAACCATGATTTTCTGTTCCAGGGAGGAAAGGAAAGCACGATGGGTCTGTGAATCAGGATTGAACGGCCGATGGGCCATACCCTTCCTGATAGCCATTACCTGCTCCATAATTGGATAGGCGTCTGCCGCTATTGAGCTCACCCTGAAGCGCTCCCATATATAATTAATAGCGATTTCGTTAGGATGCACCATGTCTGCCGTGTAAAACCGATAGTCCCTCAATTCATCCATCATCAATTCGTAAGAAGGGAAATACGAAACCCCTTTCAGCTGGTGCACTGACGATATCAACTGGGCTTTACTTCGTTGGTTCTCAACAAAACCGTCCCTGAGGTGCCTTACCGGTGAGACGGTGAAGGTGAGATGAATGCGGGAATTTCTTTTTCGCAACAATTGACTTAATTGATCCAGGTAGCCTGTGATTACCGCCTGGGTTAGCAGTTCTTTTTGAAATTCGCGTTGGGGCACCTTATGGCAATTGGCGACTAGCTTCCCAGTTCTTTTGTACCTATAGACCCATGAAGTACCCAACGTGATCAAGATATGGGTGGCTTTTTGGAGATAGGATGCCGTGTCGTCCAGGCCTTGGTTCAGGTTTTGCAAAAGTGCTTCCTTATCCGGGTTGCTGAGGTCTGAATGCACCGCAAAGCAATGCCATCGCTCATTGAGTTTAAAGAGTTCTTCTCCGGTGAAATAATCCCGTTCCAGGGACCTTCTTACCAGTTCATAAATCGCCTGGGGCTGGTAAATGATACCAAATGGATTACGCAGGTTCCGGAATTGGAAGTATTCAAGTTTACTACCCATATGTTCCGCGAAACAGGAACCCAGTACAAGCACCCTGGATCGGTAATCGATCGGATTGCCCGAACTACTTATCGGCACCATGGTCAGAAGTTCCATATCAGTTGATATACTGCTTAGCCGCCTTAAGGGCTTCTTCTATTCCCCCGGGGTTTTTCCCGCCTGCAGTCGCAAAGAACGGCTGTCCGCCACCCCCTCCTTGGATATACTTGCCCAATTCACGAACAATGGTCCCGGCATTAAGTCCTTTTTCCTCAACCAGAGATTTAGATATATAGCATGAAAGAATTGCTTTCCCTCCCTGATCAGAAGCCAGTAAGAGGAAAAGGTTACTTTCTTTACTTCCGATTTCAAAAGAAAGATCCTTAATCCCCCCTGCATCCAGATCTACTTTCTGGGCAAGGAAACGAATTCCATTGTGATCCTCCAGTTCACTTATCAATTCGGACTTTAAGTTCTTGGCCTTATCTTTTAGCAGCTCGCTGATCTGTTTTTTAAGCTGGCTGTTCTCCTCCTGGAGAGATGCCACAGCTTTAATAGCATCCTTAGGGCCTTTGAGCATGTTCTTTATCTCTGACAGTGTTTCGTTATTCTCCTGGTAATACGATTTAACCGCATCAGAGGTGATAGCTTCAATACGTCTTATACCTGCAGCTATTGCTCCCTCCGAAGTGATTTTAAAATGCCAGATGTCTCCGGTATTGGCCACGTGAGTTCCACCACATAATTCGATCGACTGTCCAAAACGGACTGTCCGTACAGAATCCCCGTATTTTTCGCCGAATAATGCTATGGCTCCTTCTTCAAGAGCCTTATCCATAGGGATACTTCGCTCCTCTTTCAGGGGCAGTTGTTCGGATATCCTGGCATTGACAAATTGTTCTATCTGCCGAATCTCCTCCTCGCTTAATTTGCTGTAATGTGAAAAATCAAATCTCAGGTATTTTGAATGAACGGCAGAACCTTTTTGTTCCACATGAGTTCCCAATATGTCTCTTAAAGCCTGGTGTAACAGGTGCGTAGCGCTGTGGTTCCGGGCTGTTCGTTTTCTTTGATTCTTGTCAACCACGGCCTTTAATATGGCAGAGGTATCTCCGGGAAGAGATTCAGCGAAATGGACGATCTCGTTATTTTCTCGTTTGGTGTCAAGGATATAAATCACATCGCCATTGGGGAGTTCTAAGTAACCCTTGTCACCTACCTGCCCACCACCTTCAGGATAAAATGGCGTAAGATTGAATACCAGCTGGTATTGCTCCCCTTCTTTCTTGGAAACCACCTTACGATATTTCACCAATTTCACGTTGGATTCCAGGGTGTCATAGCCCACAAATTCCTGCTCCTTATCACTTAGTAGGGTGGTCCAGTCCCCGGTAGAAACTTCGGAGGCTTTTTTAGACCGATTCTTCTGCTCCTTCATCGCAGCTTCAAAACCGGAAACATCTAACTGATATCCTTTTTCTTCTAGGATCAAGGCTGTCAGATCAATCGGAAATCCGAAAGTATCGTATAACTCAAAAGCTTTACGGCCGTCCAGCATCTTACCCTCCATACCCGAGATCATACTATCCAGGAGTACTAAACCCTGTTCTAAGGTGCGTAAAAACGCCTGCTCTTCTTCCTGGACAACGTTCTCTATTAATTGCTTTTGACTCTTAAGTTCCGGGTATGCTTCTCCCATCTGGTCCGAAAGAACTTTAACGAGTTTATACATAAAGGGTGTACTTGTACCTAAGTAGGTAAATCCATACCGTATAGCCCTCCTAAGTATCCTGCGTATTACATAACCCGCACCAGTATTACTGGGAAGTTGACCGTCCGCTATGGCAAAGGCTACTGCCCTGATATGATCTGCAATAACCCGGATAGCAATATCAACATCCTCTTTCTCCTGGTATTCAGAATTGGTGATGGTTTCAATTTCTCGAATAAGGGGCATAAATACGTCTGTATCGTAATTAGATTGCTTCCCTTGCAATACCATGCACAGGCGTTCAAAGCCCATCCCCGTATCCACATGTTTCTCGGGAAGTGGTTCCAGCTTTCCATCCGCTTTCCTGTTGTATTGAATGAACACCAGGTTCCATATTTCCACTACCAATGGATGGTCCTGGTTAACCAATGAGGCCCCGGACACCTTCTTCCGCTCTTCTGAAGAGCGAAGGTCTACATGGATTTCTGAGCAAGGGCCACAAGGACCCTGGTCGCCCATTTCCCAAAAATTGTCCTTCTTATCCCCCATCAGGATACGATCTTCGGGCACAATATTTTTCCAAAGCTCATAAGCCTCCTGGTCCAGGGATAGCTGATCCGCATCTCCACTGCCTTCAAAAACCGAAATATACAGGCGATCCTTGTCTATAGCGTAAACTTCTGTAAGTAATTCCCAGGCCCACTCTATAGCTTCTTTCTTAAAGTAATCACCAAAACTCCAGTTCCCGAGCATCTCGAACATCGTATGGTGATAGGTATCTTTACCAACCTCTTCCAGATCGTTGTGTTTACCACTCACCCTGAGGCACTTCTGTGTATCCGTCACCCTGCTGTTAGCAGGTGTATTTATCCCAAGAAAAAACTCTTTAAATTGGTTCATCCCGGCATTGGTGAACATCAGCGTGGGATCGTCCTTCATAACCATTGGGGCCGAGGGCACGATCTTGTGTTTTTTATCCTGAAAAAAATTTAAAAAGGTAGAACGGATATCCTTGGAATTCATATAAAAAGGCAAGGTTTTACTAATTTTAGCGCTTTGTGCGAAACAATTTTTATATTTGTTAAACGCACCCAACAGAGGCACAAAAATAGGATAAAATCCATACATGTCTAAGGTAAAATATTATTACGATCCGGATACTCTTTCGTATCGGAAGATAGAACCCAAAAAATCCAGAAAATACCGGAATATATTCCTGTTTATCCTCGCTTCTGCGATCTTCGGATTCTTTGGATTGATGATTCTGCTCAACACTAATTTGTTTAACACTCCCCGTGAGCTTTCATTGGCCAGGGAGGTGAAGAATTACGAATTACAGTTTGAACTTATCAACAAGAAGCTGGAACAGATGGAGCAGGTACTCGCCAACATCGAAGACAGGGATAATAATATTTACCGATTATATTTTGAAGCAAACCCCATCCCCCCGGAACAACGCCGAGCAGGTTTTGGAGGGGTGAACCGGTACAAATCCCTCGAGGGATTCAATAATTCGGAAATGATCATTGCCACGGCTAAGCGTGTGGATATCATCCAGAAACAGATGGCCATACAATCCAGATCATTGGACGAAGTAACAAAACTTGCTGCAGAAAAAGAGAAACTGCTGGCAGCCATTCCTGCCATCCAACCCATAAACAATGAAGAACTTACTCGCATGGCCTCAGGATACGGATGGCGATCAGACCCATTTACCAAGGCCAGGAAGATGCACTGGGGGATGGATTTTACAGCACCTAAAGGAACTCCTATCTATGCCTCCGGGGATGGAAAGGTAATCAGGGCTGATAACAATTCCTCGGGCTATGGTAAACATATCCGGATAGATCATGGTTATGGATATATGACGCTCTATGGGCATCTTAGCCGCTACAATGTTAAAAAATGGCAGCGTGTAAAACGAGGAGATCTTATAGGCTTTGTCGGTAGTACAGGGAGGTCAGAAGCACCCCATTTACATTACGAAGTATGGAAAGACGAAGAGCGCATTAACCCGATCAATTTCTATTATGGCAGTTTGACCGCCGAAGAGTTTGAGAATATGCTGAAATTTGCCAACCAAGAAAATCAATCCCTGGATTAATGCACATAGAACTGCCTGAAAAACGATATTACGGCATAGGCGAAGTAGCAAAGGCCTTTGATGTAAACACCTCCCTGATCCGATTCTGGGAAAAGGAGTTTGATGTGCTTAAACCCAAAAAAAACGCCAAGGGTAATCGGAAATTCACCCCCCAGGACATCAAAAATTTACAATTGATTTACCACTTGGTCAAAGAGCGCGGCTTCACCCTCGAGGGTGCCAAAACTCACTTAAAAGAAGAACGAAAAAAAACACTATCCAACTTTGAGATTATCCAGAAACTGGAACGGATCAAGGCAGAACTGGAGAAGATCAAAAACCAACTTTAAATACAGCTAACATGAAAAAATGGATTATTCCTGTAATTATTATTGCGGTGATCGCAATAGGCTTATATCAATGGGCAGTAGGATTCAATAACACAGCGGTTAAGTACGAAGAGAATGCTAAGACCAAATGGTCTAACGTAGAAAGTTCGTACCAACGGAGGAATGACCTTATCGGCAACCTCGTTAAAACTGTACAGGGCGCAGCCGATTTTGAAAGAGGAACTCTTACTGATGTTATAGAAGCACGTGCCAAAGCTACTTCTACCAACATCAACGCCGATAATCTTACCCCGGAAAATATGGCCGCTTTTCAACAGGCACAGACCGGGCTTTCTTCAGCGCTTTCGCGCTTGTTAGTAACAGTGGAGCGCTACCCGGAACTTAAAGCTAACCAGAATTTCTTGGAACTCCAGGCTCAGTTAGAAGGTACAGAGAACCGTATTAATGTAGCTCGTGATCGCTACAATGAAGAAGTGAATACCTATAACATTCATATCAGGAAATTCCCTAATTCCATACTTGCCGGTGTATTTGATTTTGAGAAAATGAGTAGGTACCAGGCAGACCCAGGATCGGAGAACGCCCCGGATGTAGAATTTGAATTCGAGTAAACATGCACGACGAGGTAGAGGAATTCCTGTCACCCGAGGAGGAACAAGCGATTGTGCAGGCCATATTGCAGGCAGAACAGAAAACTTCGGGAGAAATTCGCGTGCACCTGGAACCTCACACGGATCAGGACCATTTTGAACGTGCCAAGGAAATCTTTCACAGCCTTAAAATGGACAACACCCGGGAAAGGAACGGAGTGCTTATATACGTAGCCGTGGCCGATCATAAATTTGTTATTCTTGGGGATAAAGGTATAGACCAGATGGTACCCGAGGATTTCTGGGAAAGCACAAGGGATATTATACAACAACACTTTAAAAAAGGAGCATTCCGGGACGGCCTCGTGGCAGGCATCCTGAATGCTGGGCAAGAACTGAAGGCTCATTTCCCTTATGATCCTGATAATCGCAACGAACTTACTAATGAAGTATCTAAAGGCTAGTTTACTCTTCTTATTCCTACTTTCCCTGAACCATGTACAGGGACAGTTTGAAATCCCGGAGAAACCGGCCTTAGAAACCAGCGTCTATGATTATGTAGACCTGTTGCCGGAAAGCCAGGAAAAGGTATTAGAACAAAAGCTGATCCGGTATTCTGACACCACTTCTACCCAGATTGTGATCGTTATCATCAGCAGTACGCAAGGGGAAAACATAAACTACCTGGGCGCCCAATGGGGCCAGGAATGGGGCATTGGCCAGGCGGATGAAGATAACGGTATCCTGGTATTACTCGCCAGGGACGATCGGCGTATTGCCATTAATACCGGCTATGGCACCGAAGGACGAATCACTGACGCCTTATCCAAACGCATTATCGAACAGGTGATTATTCCCCGTTTTAAGCAGGGAGACTACTATTCCGGTTTAGACCGGGGTGCAGATGCCATTTTTTCGGCCCTTCAGGGCGAATTCCAGGGAGAACCTCAGCGTGAAGGTCGCAAAAACGGTTTTCCACTTGGTGCTATCCTGCCTTTTATCATCTTTATCATCATCATCATTATTCTAGCCAACCGTAATAAACGCGGTGGTGGCGGCTCCGGGGGACGAAGGCGTGGACCAGATATCTGGGATATGATTATCCTGAGTAATATGGGCCGCGGAGAATATCGCGGTGGTTCAGGCAGAGGCTTTGGCAGTGGCGGAGGTTTTGGTGGTGGTTTCGGAGGAGGCTTCGGCGGCGGTGGATTTGGTGGCGGAGGAGCTTCGGGAGGCTGGTAGAATTCTTTAATTGCACAAAGAATAAATTCTCCCTGCTTGATTTCTGCAGCGTTATGAATGATATTATTGCCGGGGAGGGGGCTTGTCCCCATCGGTGAGAGCCTGGACTAATATAAATTGCCAGAAAATACTTTTTTACTCTGCTTGATTCCTGCAGTGAACATGACGATCTTATGGCCGGGGAGGGGGCTTGTCCCCATCCAGAAAAGCGCTACATAGTTCCACACCGGTAACTTAGCTAGAATACATACTCCGGCTTACACTTCTGTTGTAACGTGAATTAAGAAAAGTGAATGTGGCCAAAGCTATCCCTTGCTCCTATTTCTTTCTCATGAAAATGGTTATGGGCACACCCTTGAAGTCAAATTGCTCTCTCAGCTTATTCTCCAAGAATCGTTTATAAGGATCCCTTACATACTGGGGAAGGTTACAAAAGAATGCGAATTGCGGGTAAGGAGTTGGTAATTGTGTACAGAATTTAATTTTCACATACTTGCCCTTGTATGCTGGCGGTGGAGTACGCTCAATGATCGGCAGCATGGTGTCATTCAACTTACGAGTAGGAATCCGCTTGCTCCTGTTTTGGAAGACTTCAACTGCAGTTTCCATCGCTTTGTATAACCGCTGTTTGGTTAGGGCTGAAATAAAAAGAATGGGCACATCTGTAAAAGGCTCTATTCGTTGTTTTATCATGCGGGTATACTCCTTTACGGAATGCGTGTCCTTATCGACCAGGTCCCATTTATTGACCAAGATCACGATACCCTTATTATTTCTTTGAGCCAACCAGAAGATGTTTTCCACCTGTCCGTCAAAGCCCCTGGTAGCGTCCAGTAACAATAAGCATACATCACTGTATTCTATGGAGCGAACCGCTCTCATAACCGAATAAAACTCCAGGTCTTCCCTGACCTTAGCTTTACGCCTGATTCCGGCCGTATCCACCAGGTAGAAATCGAACCCGAATTGGTTGTATTTCGTATCTATACTGTCTCGGGTTGTTCCTGCTATGTCCGTTACAATGTTCCGCTCCTCTCCTATCAGCGCATTGACAAATGAGGACTTCCCTGCATTTGGGCGCCCTACGACAGCAAACCTGGGAAGATCATCCGCTGGAAGTTCTCCTTCGGGAAGAACTTTGACCAGTGCATCCAGTAATTCACCGGTTCCACTACCATTAATGCTGGAAATTGTATAGTATTCCCCTAGCCCGAGAGAATAAAATTCAACAGCATCTTCATTCCTCTGGGCGTTATCCACTTTATTGATTACCAAGAAAATAGGCTTATCCACTTTTCGAAGTAATTTGGCCACTTCCTCATCCATTCCGGTCACACCGGTTTCAACATCCACCATAAATAATATGGCATCTGCCTCGTCTATAGCAAGGTTAACCTGTTGATCAATCGCTTCTTCAAACACGTCGTCGCTACCTACAACATAACCCCCGGTATCGATCAGTGAAAATTCTTTACCGTTCCAGTCACTTTTTCCATAGTGGCGATCACGGGTCACTCCGCTGGTAGCGTCAACGATAGCCTCCCTGCGTTGTAACATCCGGTTAAAGAAAGTTGACTTCCCTACATTTGGTCGTCCTACAATGGCAACAATAGCACCCATATTATTCAATTAGGCTGCAAAGGTAGTATTAAAGAAGGAGAAAAAAATGAGAATCATCCCTATTAAAGAGAGATAAGAATAAATTAAGTCCTGGAAACCAACGAAAAAGACAAATGATAATTAATAATTATTAAAAAAAAGGGGCGAAGATTTTCTTATTTTACTTCCAGCCAGATAAGGTTCCCCGACTGTTCTGTTTCTAATAATTTTTGCCGGGGATCCATAGGCTACCACGTAACCCGGTATATTATTAACTAGTAGTGAACCTGCACCAATTACGGTATGATCTCCAATTATAATACTTTCAATCACATTAGTACCCAGCCCGATTACCGAAAATTGACCGAGCTCTAAATTTCCACCAGTACACACCATTGGAGCCAGGCTGGAGTAATCTTTCATTAAACCATCATGATCTAAGGAAGAGTTCGTGTTTAAAATACAGAAGTCCCCTATTATGGAATTGGCATTCACCGTGGTGCCGGGCATTATGACTGTCCCCTGTCCAATGCAAACACTTCTTCCTATAATTGTCCTGGGATGGACGACATTGATAAAATTAAAATCGGATACAACAGAAAGAATTTTATCGACCATGATTTTACGGGTCCAGTTATCACCAATCGCTACAATACCCCCTTTTATATTGTAACGGTCCTTCAGATAGGGAAGATCACGCTCTGACCCCAATATTTCGTAGCCATTAAATTTGCGGCCTTCTTTCTTAAAGGAATCCACAAATCCGACTACATTGTATTTACCTTGTTGCTCAATACAATCCAACACGACACTTCCGTGACCAGAAGCTCCAAAGATGACAACATTTTTCATGGATTCGGGGGGATTTAAAACCATTCATCGATAAAATACACACTTTATCGAATTAATCAAATGTATATCATTCCCCGTAAAATGAGTGAAAATTGAAGCGCTTTATAAGAACAAAACGTATCTCTAATGGCGAGAAATAGGAGTCCCTGATTAGGATAAACACTACAAGGTTATATAAACGTTTAATTAAAATACAATGGCCTAATCTATCAGAACGCCGTGATCTTATACGTACTAAACGAATATAGATATTAGTGGAAAATTAAGTTAATTCTTATTATAACCAAACCTTCTTAACTGCCGAGGGTTACTCCTCCAGTTCTTATTGACTTTAACGTAGAGTTCAATATGCACCTGTTTATCGAAGAATTTTTCCAGGTCTTTACGCGCATCGATACCCACCCCTTTTAAGGCATTTCCTTTGTGGCCAATAATTATCCCTTTCTGCGAATCGCGTTCTACCATGATTACTGAGCGGATACGGATGATATCTTCTTCCTCCAGGAATTCTTCCGTTTCAATCTCTACAGCATAGGGAATTTCCTTTTTGTATTGTTTTAGGATTTTTTCACGGATGGTCTCGTTGACAAAGAATCGTTCCGGCTTGTCTGTTAACTGGTCTTTCGGATAATATGCCGGAGCTTCCGGTAGTAATTCAATAATACGATTAAATACTTCCGGAACATTAAATCCTCTCAGGGCGGAGATCGGGTAGATCTCAGCGTTGGGTAATTGTTCCTTCCAGTGCTCTACCTGGGCTTCCAGGGTCTCCTGGTTACTCTTATCGATCTTATTGATCAGTAACAGTATAGGAATATCAGTATTCTTTAGTTTTTCAAAGAAATGTTCATCCTTTAGAGACTGCTCACCGATCTCAACGATATACAAAAGTACATCGGCATCCTCGAAAGCACTTTTCACAAAATCCATCATGGAAGCCTGCAATTCATAAGCTGGCTTTATGATCCCCGGAGTATCAGAAAGTATCATCTGGAAATCATCCCCGTTGACAATTCCGAGAATTCGATGACGAGTGGTCTGGGCCTTTGAAGTAATTATTGAAAGCTTTTCACCGACGAAAGCATTCATCAATGTGGATTTACCCACATTAGGGTTTCCAATAATATTAACGAATCCTGCTTTGTGCTCTGCCATCTTTTAAATTTTTAAAATACCTGTTCATTTCCTTGTTCACTCTCGGCGCCAAGTATAGTACTGCGATCATATTGGGTATACACATCAATGCATAAGCGAGGTCGATCAGGTTAATTACCAGGTTGACCGACGCAACGGCTGCAAAGGTAATGGTCGCTACATAATATACGTTAAAATACTTGCCGATCTTTGCGTTGGTAAGGAAAGAAAGGCATTTAGTACCATAATAAGAATACGTGAACAAAGTTGAGAGCGCAAAAGCAGCAACTATTAGCATTAATAGAATATCACCATATCCAAAAAGAGTTTTCTCAAAAGCAATAAGGGTCATTAAAATGCCATTACTTTCCGCCTCCAGGTAAGCACCGCTCAGGATAATCACGACTGCAGTCAAGGTACAAACGACTATGGTATCGATGAATGGACCAAGCATAGCTACAAGGCCTTCCTGTATAGGCTCTTTGGTCCTTGATTGTCCATGATACATGGGAGCACTTCCCAATCCTGCTTCATTAGAAAAAACCGCGCGCCGCACCCCCAGGATCACCATCCCCCAAAAACCACCGGCAACCATGGTTTTAAAATTAAAGGCTTCAGAGACGATCAGTTCAAGAGAAGGTATAATTTCTCCTGCATTAAGTACCATTACAATGAAGACCGCTGCAAAATAGAGCAGCACCATAAAAGGTACGATAGCAGTAGCTACTTTCACAATTTTCTTTAAGCCCCCGAAAATGACGAAAGACGTTATTATTGATAGTACAATCCCGACAGTAAGTTTCCAGTTAAACTCGCCCATAGCATAGATAGTGCTATCCGGTTCTACCACGCTCATAAAGGTTTGGGTAAACTGGTTTACAGTGAACACCCCCAGGAATCCAACGAGACCCGCGACACAGAAGAATACCGCCAATGGCCTTGCCTTGGGGCCAATACCTTTAGTGATATAATACATAGGGCCGCCCTGTAGTGCCCCTTCGCTATCCTGGTCACGGTACATTATGGCCAGGCTACAGGAATAGAATTTAATACACATCCCTACCAGGGCAGTGATCCATATCCAGAAGATCACTCCCGGACCTCCCATATAAATGGCTATAGCTACCCCGGAAATATTTCCTAACCCCACAGTAGCGGCAACTGCCGAGGATAATGCCTGGTAATGACTTACCTCTCCCGGGTCATTGGGATCGTCGTATTTCCCCGCAGTGATCCCGATGGCATGCCTAAAGTATCGATAAGGCATTGCCCTGGAGTACAAAACGAGAAATAAACCGCCCCCGATGACCAGGAAAAGCATGACCCATTCCGCGTAAGGAATCAGGCCCGAAAGAAAGTTATTGATCAGTTCCATGATAATAGTTTGGTAGGCACCGAAGGTATGGATTTTGATCATTTTCAGCGTGGTGGCAACATCAGAAATATTTCTTGCAAGATGCTTTGATTAGTCTAAAAAACCATTGTATATTTGCAGTCCACAACGCGGGGTAGAGCAGTAGGTAGCTCGTCGGGCTCATAACCCGAAGGTCGCTGGTTCGAGTCCAGTCCCCGCTACTAAGAAAACCAGCTTCATTTGAAGCTGGTTTTTTTTATGGCCTAAATGAGCCAAACTTGTTTGAGCGAAGTAAGGCCATAAAATAAACCGCACTGCAGCGCAGTGCTGGTTTTCTTAATCAGCTACCCCAAAAGGCCCTTTCCGTAGTGAAACGAAGGAAAGAATCCAGGCCAGGGTGTTCGAAGTTCGAAGTTTGGAAATCCAGATTTTTAATTATCCGCTTTAGTGTTGTGCGACTTTCTTAATTAACCACCCCAAAAGGCCCTTTCCGTAGTGAAACGAAGGAAAAAATTCAGGCCAGGGTTTAAACCTTTTTATTTCTCTGCTCTAAGGTTAGACAGTGACATGCCCCGTAAAGCTGTTACATTTCATGGTAGAGCCATTTAAATATGCTGTAACACCACTCAACTTCAAGCAAACTCAGTTAATCACCCTACCATTACACCGCCTATATTAATACATAAAAATTGCCGCAAAACATTTTAACTTGTGTTCGCAAAAACAATTAGCACCGTATAAGCGTATCCCGGCTTGATAAGACGGACTTCATTCTATATCTTTAAACTCTATCACATTCGCATTATAACCCTCAACTATGACCAATTATAGGATAACCGTCGGGGAACAACAGCACACCGCAGACGCTCAAGATGCTGAAACCCTTGATATTATAAAAACAGGCCCTTCAACCTACCACTTGCTGAAGGAACAGAAAGCATACCGGATTGAGCTAATTCACGCCGATTATCCCAACAAAACACTCAAAATCGCAGTAAACGGCACAACGTACGAGCTTAGCATTGAAGACGAGTACGATCAGCGGGTCAAAGAGATGGGATTGCTTGCAGTGGCATCCCAAAAAGTGAATTTCATAAACGCACCTATGCCCGGACTTATACTGGATGTGATGGTGAAAGAAGGGCAAGAGATTACAGAGGGTACTCCCCTCTTAGTCCTATCAGCTATGAAAATGGAAAATATCATCGTTTCACAAGGAGACGGAGTTGTAAAATCAATCCCGGTTAAAAAAGATGAAGCAGTTGAAAAAGGACAGCTGGTCATCGAAATGGAGTAGCGTTTTATTTAAAAATCTGACATGAAAAAAATATTAATTGCCAACCGTGGAGAGATAGCACTGCGCATCATGAAAACGGCCCGTAAAATGGGTATTAAAACCGTTGCAGTATATTCTGAGGCAGACCGCCTGTCCCCCCATGTTAAATTTGCTGATGAAGCTGTTCTACTCGGCAAAGCTCCTTCTTCAGAATCCTACCTGGATATGCAGAAGATCATCAAAGCCACTGAGGAAACAGGAGCAGAAGCCATACACCCGGGATACGGTTTTCTCAGTGAGAATGCCAAGTTTTCCCAATTGGTAAAAGACCACGGGATTACCTTTATTGGTCCGGAGCCCCATGCTATAAAAGTGATGGGAAACAAATTGGCCGCCAAGGATGCCGTCCGTGCATACGATATCCCCATGGTGCCGGGGATCGAAGAGGCCATCACCGATGTGAAACTGGCACAGAAAATCGCAGAAGACATTGGCTTTCCCATCCTGATCAAGGCCGCCGCCGGTGGTGGAGGAAAGGGCATGCGGATCGTAGAGAACATGAAGGAACTGCCCGAGCAGATGGATAGGGCAATAAGCGAAGCCAAAGCGGCTTTCGGGGACGGCTCGGTTTTCATCGAAAAATACGTCGGTTCCCCCAGGCATATCGAGATACAGGTACTGGCCGATACCCATGGAAATACCCTGCACCTTTTTGAACGGGAATGCAGCATCCAACGCAGGCACCAGAAAGTAGTGGAAGAAGCTCCCTCATCCGTACTAACTCCTGAGATACGTTCTGCAATGGGCCAGGCCGCCATAAACGTCGCCAAAGCCTGTGACTATATAGGTGCCGGAACTGTCGAATTCCTATTGGATGAACAACAGAGTTTTTATTTTCTCGAAATGAATACAAGGCTGCAGGTAGAACACCCGGTGACCGAACTGGTTACAGGAATAGACCTGGTGGAACAACAGATCAGGATTGCTAAGGGAGAGAAACTGCAATTTAAACAGGAGGATCTGCGCATTGATGGTCATGCACTGGAATTAAGAGTGTATGCAGAAGATCCCCTGGACAATTTTATGCCTAGTATTGGAACCCTCGAGGTCTACAAGCAACCAGAGGGTATTGGAATACGCGTGGACGATGGTTTTGAAGAGGGAATGGAAGTCCCAATCCATTATGATCCCATGTTATCCAAACTGATCACTTATGGCAAGAACAGGGAGGAAGCCATTCAGAAGATGGTAGAAGCCATCGACCAATACAAGGTTGAAGGTGTCGCTACTACCCTTCCATTCGGAAAATTTGTCTGCGAACATCCTGCCTTTACTTCCGGAAACTTTGACACTCATTTTGTCAAGAATTTTTATTCCCCCGAGAAGCTCATGGATCAATTTTCAGAGGAGGGAAGGATCGCTGCCCTCGTCGGTCTTAAATTGCTTTTGGAAGATCGGAAGGCGGTCAGAATTCCCGCTAAATTGGAATCTAACTGGAAATTGAACAGGAATTAAACAAAAAACACTCCAACTCAAATGGCCGATACAAAGGACAAAAAACAAATACTTGAAGAAAAATTAGCCCAATCCCGACTGGGCGGTGGACAAGCCCGAATTGACAAACAACATGAGAAGGGAAAATTAACGGCACGGGAGCGCATCCATTTTTTACTGGATGAAGGATCTTTCGAAGAAGTCGGAGCCTTAGTTACTCACCGAACGAAGGATTTTGGCATGGATAAACAAATGATCTATGGGGATGGGGTCGTAACGGGATATGGCACCATCCACGGAAGGCAAGTTTGCGTCTTTGCACAGGATTTCACGGTTTTTGGTGGTGCACTCTCTGAAACCCATGCTGAAAAGATCTGTAAGGTCATGGACATGGCTATGAAAATCGGGGTCCCGGTTATTGGGCTGAATGATAGCGGGGGAGCACGCATACAGGAGGGTGTCAGGTCCTTAGGGGGATATGCCGATATCTTCCACAGGAACGTCATGGCGTCCGGAGTAATCCCTCAGATTTCCGCTATCATGGGGCCTTGTGCCGGAGGAGCAGTTTATTCTCCTGCTATGACAGACTTTACGCTGATGGTTGAACATTCCAGTTATATGTTTGTAACAGGCCCGAACGTGGTAAAAACGGTAACCAATGAAAACGTGACTTCGGAAGAATTAGGAGGCGCCTCCACCCATGCCACCAAATCAGGAGTAACCCATCTGACCGCGGCGAATGACCTGCAGTGCATTGAACAGATCAAAACTATGCTGAGCTACATGCCACAGAATTGTGAAGATAAGCCTGCAGATATTGCATATAACCTCAGCGATGAATCCCGTGAAGTCCTGGAAACAATTGTTCCGGGTAATGCCAACCAGCCGTATGACATGAGAAATGTGATCAATGGCATTATCGATGAAGAAAGCTTCTTTGAAATCCATAAAGACTATGCAGAGAATATCGTGGTGGGCTTTGCCCGCCTCGCCGGTAAGAGCATAGGGATCGTTGCCAACCAACCCATGAGCCTGGCCGGGGTCCTCGATGTGGACAGCTCTAAGAAGGCTGCACGGTTTACCCGCTTCTGTGATTGCTTTAATATTCCCCTGCTTGTTCTCGTGGATGTACCCGGATTTTTACCCGGAACAGACCAGGAATGGAACGGTATCATCACCAACGGGGCAAAACTTCTTTATGCCCTGAGTGAAGCTACTGTGCCCAAGGTCACAGTAATTACCCGTAAAGCCTACGGGGGTGCCTATGATGTAATGAATTCTAAGCATATCGGGGCCGATATGAACTACGCCTGGCCCGGTGCAGAGATCGCGGTAATGGGGGCCAAAGGTGCCAGTGAGATCATTTTCAGGAAGGAGATCGCTAAAGCCGAAGATCCGGAGGCCAAATTACTCGAGAAAGAAACGGAGTATGCCAAGATGTTTGCAAACCCATACAGTGCAGCAGAAAGAGGGTTTATTGACGAGGTAATTCTCCCAAAAGACACCAGGGGAAAATTGATCAAGTCATTTGCTATGCTGGAACATAAAGCGGTAAGCTTACCAAAGAAAAAACATGGCAATATTCCCCTCTAAAAGGTCGCCTATTGGGAAAAGTCAAAGTTTGAATTTCCAGATCTCTGAAAATTAAAAATTTGGCAAAACCGATGATCACAGATTAGAATTTTCACAAAGAAAAGACCTTACTTATGTTTGTTCACATCCGCATCCTAACCACTTTATTATTAATTCTTATGGGGACTTCAGCCAGCGCCTTTCAATTACCTACTCCACCTCAACTAGAAGAATTCTATGTGGGTACTTACACGGATTTAAACAGTGAGGGCATCTATCGCTTTGCCCTGGATCATAACGGAAAGGTTAAATCACTTGGATTAGTGGCCAGGGAAGAGAACCCTTCCTTCCTGGCCAAAACTGCTGATGGTAAATATTTACTCGCCGTTAATGAAAACAGTGATCAAAAAAACAATGGAGGCACAGTGGCATCTTTTGCCATTGTAAAAGACTCACTGCAATTCCTTTCCAGGAGAAGTTCCGGCGGGGATGCACCCTGCCATATTGCCCTAGACGATCAGGGACAACTCCTGGTATCCAATTACCTCAGCGGAACTATAGCCCTCCTTAAAATAAAAAAGGATGGTAAGTTAGAAGGCCCTGCAGACGTATCTCAACATCAAGGCAGCGGTCCTGATCCACGGCAGGAAGGTCCTCATGCTCATTCGGCTTGGTTTCATGAGAAAAGAAACCAGGTAATTGGAGTAGACCTGGGCACAGATCAGCTTTGGCTATACGACAAAAATAAACCCGAGGAACAAACAAAATTAAATCTTACGGGTAAAATCACCCTTCCAGCAGGATCTGGCCCCAGGCACTTGGCAATCCACCCTGATCAGCAATGGCTATATGTGATCAACGAACTTAATTCGACCATCACGCGCCTGGAACAAACCGGAGATCAAGAGTACCATATCCGTGAAACCGTCAGTACCCTGCCCGGGGAATTTGAAGGCGAGAACTACTGCGCAGATATCAGGATCTCGTCCGATGGTAAATTTCTCTATGGATCTAACCGTGGCCATAACAGTATTGTGATCTACCAGGTTGACCAAACCACCGGCCAATTGTACCTTCTCGACCACCAGCATACCCAAGGCAACTGGCCAAGAAATTTCACGCTGTCACCGGGTGAAGATTTTTTACTGGTCGCTAACCAGAATTCTAACAGCATCGTTTCTTTTAAGCGAAACCCAAGCAAAGGAACTTTGGAGTTTACAGACAAGGCCACTGTGCCGAGTCCGGTTTGCCTATTGTTTTGAGTGTTCGATCAAAATCGATTGCAGATCAGCCTCTTTGATTTTTTTCTAGTTAATGCAAGCTTTCTGCAGTCCCCTGTATTAAATTGTCCTTGGGGAGGAGGGGTTTATCCCCCGAATATCGCCGTGACATTTCTGCCTTGTTTTTATTTGACTACTACCCTATAATTTTATCAATAAATTTACTCACTGACGGCGGTATCCTTTACTTCATTGATCAAACTACTATTATTCTTTATACTTCAACTGTATATATACCCTCTAAAGGGTATTATATCACTGAAATAAATCGCTATTTTTAAGTTCTCATCACAAGCAATCAACATGAAAACAATTAATTACACACTGATCCTCCTGGCATTTTTGATCGCCGGGGTCACGGGCTATGCCCAAATGAAAAAGACCGCCTCCGTGGAAGGTATTACGCAATACGAGCTCGACAATGGCTTAAAAGTATTGCTGTTCCCTGACAACTCGGCCCAAACCATAACCGTGAATATCACCTACCTGGTGGGTTCACGACATGAGGGTTATGGAGAAAAAGGAATGGCACACCTGCTCGAACACATGGTGTTCAAAGGAACCCCTAATCGTCCAGATATTCCAAAAGAACTCACTTCCCACGGTGCACGCGCCAATGGTACCACCTGGTATGACAGGACCAATTATTACGAAACTTTCAATGCGACGGACGAGAACCTGGAATGGGCTCTGGACCTGGAAGCAGACCGAATGGTAAATTCCTTTATCGCTAAAAAAGACCTCGACTCAGAGTTCTCCGTAGTCCGCAACGAATTTGAATCCGGGGAGAACAACCCTACCGGAGTTCTCTTGGAGAAAGTCATCAATGCGGCTTTTCTTTGGCACAACTACGGTAATAGTACAATCGGTAACCGCTCCGATATTGAGCGCGTGCCGATAGACAACCTAAAGGCATTCTATAAAAAATTCTACAGGCCAGACAATGCGGTCCTCATGATTACGGGAAAGTTTGATGAAGAAAAGACGCTGGAACTGGTAGAAGATAAATTTGGAAATATACCTAAACCCGATAGCCCGATCCGTGATTCTTACACAGAAGAACCGGCACAGGACGGTGAAAAACTAGTAGCCCTCAGCCGGGTTGGAGACCTGCAGTTGGTCTCATCACTTTACCATACGCCCTCGGGCTCGGACCCTGATTATGCAGCAATGGCCATCGTAGAGCAGGTTCTTACCGATGAACCATCGGGAAGGCTGTATAAAGCGTTGATAGAAACCCAGAAAGCGTCCTCACTCTGGTCATTTTCCCCTTTTACAAAAGAACCCGGCTTCCTGTATATCAATGTCGATGTACCTTCGGATAAAGATGCCGATGAAGTCCAATCCATATTGACTTCGGTGTTGGATCAGGTTAGGGAGAATCCTGTGACACAGGAAGAACTGGATCGAGCGAAAGCCAACCTGATGAAAGACTTCGACCAGATCCTCAGGAATTCCGCCAGGCTGGGCACCTACATGAGTGAATTCATTGGCGCAGGCGACTTCAGGCTTGCCTTTATACACAGGGACAGGGTAGAAGCGATGACCTTAGAGGAAGTTAATAAGGCTGCTTCTAAATACCTCATTCCATCTAACCGTACCATCGGCCGCTTTTATCCTACAAAAGACCCGGAAAGAGTCGCTATTCCGCACGTTGCTAACCTGGATTCATTGGTATCCGGGTACAAAGGGAAAGAAAGCAAAGGTACAGGTGAAGCCTTTGATGTTGCCTATGATAAAATTGAAGAGCGACTAGTGCGTGGTGAAATGGACAATGGAATAAAGTATGGTTTCATTGAAAAGAGTAACAGGGGTGCTACAGTCACCTTCAATTTCAGTATCCGGAACGGAGACGTGAAATCGCTATCGAATAAGGGAATGATTCCTTCCTTTACAGCAGCTATGTTGAACAAAGGAACTACCAGCATGACACGGCAGGAGATCGAGGACGAGTTGAGCAGACTAAAGAGTTCGGTAAACCTGTATGCCAGGAACGGGAATACATACGCCTCCATAGAAAGTACGGAAGAAAACCTCCAGGAGGTGGTTAAGCTGATGATAGATATGATTAAAAATCCGGCTTTTGAACCCTCTGAACTAGAAAAAATAAAAACCGAACGCCTGGCAAGCCTGGAGAATAATAAAACCGAGCCACAATTCCTGGCTTCCCAGCGTCTGGGGGAGATCAACAACACCTATCCCAAAGGTCATCCTAATTATACGATGACGATTGAAGAGCAGGAGGCTGCGATTAAAGCTGTGACTGTAGAGGATATCAGAAAGTTTCACGACGAATTCTACGGACTTGGTAAATCTATTTTGGTGAGTATTGGTGACCAGGATGTCGACCAATTAAAGCGAATGATGCAAGAAGCTTTTACCGGCTTTGAAAGTGATCATCCCTATTCGGAGATCAAGAATCCTTTCCAGGCTAATAAGCCGGTACATGAGGACATACAAACCCCCGACAAACAAAACGCGATGACTTTTGGAGGGCAGAGTATAAACATCAGTGAGTACCATGAGGATTACGCTGCTTTAACTATAGCCAGCACCATTCTTGGCGGTGGTTTCCTGAATTCGCGCATCGCAGACAGGTTGCGACAGAAAGACGGGGTCAGTTATGGGGCCGGGGCAGGATTCCAGGCCGATTCGGATAAGGATGATTCCAATTCGCGCATGTTCATTTATGCCATCTATGCACCTGCTAATTACGACAAGGTGCAATTAGGTTTCAAAGAGGAAATAGCGCGATTTATTACAGACGGGATTACTGAAGAGGAACTTAAAGATGCGATAAATGGCTGGGTGCAGGGCAGAACTGTTTCCAGGGCCAAGGACAACGAATTAGCTTCCTTAGTCAATAATAATATTTATTATGACCGGGATATGGAATTTCATAAATCCATTGAAGATAAAGTGACTTCCCTGACGGTCAAAGATGTAAATGCAGCCATTAAAAAGTACATTAAACCATTTACCGAGTGGACCGTGGTCAATGCCGGTGACTTTAAAAAAGAAGGCACCGAATAGATTAAGAGTTTTATTAAAAACCCGGGTTTACCCCGGGTTTTTTTTGTTTTAGGTATTATTTGCCGAAAAGGCGGCGAACGGTATTGAAAAGATCGTGTTTATCTTGAGCTAAAAGTCTTTCGGCGCTACCCTCCAATACCCCGAAGGCGTCCCTGTTATTCTCAGCAACAGTGGCCTGATCCAAAATCTGATCTAGCTGCAACCTGGTGTGTACAGCGCTGTCTTCTTCATCAAACTCGTAAAAGGCCATGGACCAATTGGGGAACAGACGACTTCCACATGGATTATCGTAGAGCGTAGTAACTTTATCGTGCCTGTTGTCTTGCTTAATATTCTTGTAAAGCTCGCGGACATCGTTTTCTGAACCTTCAATCAGCTGTATAAACTGTTGCTTGTGGTATACGATACAACCCGTGATTTCATGCTCCTGGTTATAGGATTTGGACCTGAGCAACATCTCCTTAATTTTTTCTTTGGAAAAAGAAGGTTCGGCTTTAGAAATATAGATCACTGCATGCATCACCCGTCATTAAATTTAAAAGCACTCCATTTATTTAAAAAGAATTATCAGGAGTTTCTAGTTCACAGGTAAGATAAATAATATATGGGCCAATTTTCAGTGGTATCCCATTGCATTTTGATTAAATGACTTATTTATGCATGTGAATCCACTCAAAAGAAAGCTTATCAGGGTAAGGCATTAGCCTGCAGGGATACGAGATCATCCCCACTGAAGCTGACATCCACTTCTATGGGGTTACAGCACACCTCGCAATCCTCAATGTATTGTTGCTGCGCTGTAGAGGGATCAAACAACATTGAAATAGTTTCCCAGCAATACGGGCATTGAAAAAAATGTTCTAACATAGTTCTTCAATTTTATCAGAGTGGCACATTGAGCAACTGCCCCGTAAGCTGCAATAACTGCAACTCGGCTAGCTTTGCATCGTACTTTGCCAGGTTCTTATTGGTCTGGGCATTCAGAAGGTTGATCTGGGCTTGCCTGAACTCGATAGAAGTGATCCTTCCCAATTGGAATTGCTCCCTGGAGCGCTCAAAATTATTCTTATTCGTAACTACGTTCTTCTCCTGTATCCTGTAAATATTTAAGCGATTTTTATAGATATCGAGGGCATTTTTAATATCCCTGTCAACCTCTAACATTACTTGTTTCTTCAGGATTTCCTGGTTGTCATAGGCTATTTTAGCATTCTTGATGCGAACCGCCGTATTTCCACCGTCAAAGAGATTCCAGCTTAAGCTGGCCCCAAGGGACAAATTTTTATTGGTGTTATTGGTACCGGGGAAAAAAGCGGAGGCAGCACTCTGGTTCAGGTTCCACCCGTAAGAACCTGTCAGTCCCACCCTTGGTAAATACCCGGATTTACTGATTTTGATATCGTAGGCATTGATGGCAAGGTTCCGCTCTACCTGCAAAACCGATACGTTGTTCTCCGCAGCCCTGTCTATGTAATCCTGTAATACCAATGGAGATGTGAACTGGATAAGAGTATCTACGACAAATGCCTTGTCGAGTTCCCTGTTCAGGACCAGGTTTAAATCTCGTTTGGCGTTCTTAAGTTGCTGCCTGGTGTTCAGCAAGTTTATGCTGTCATTGGTAACATCTACTTCTGCGTTCAGGATATTCAGCTTGGTGTTTTGCCCAAACTCAAAAGCGTATTCAGCTCTTTTGGTCCGATCCTGCGAAATTCTGAGGGCTTCTTCCAATACTTTTTCGTTCTCACTTAACCTGGCGATCTCGTAATACACGCTGAATAATTCGAGCATCGTATTTTCTATAGTTTCCCGGGCCTGAAGTGTCGTGAGTTCATACTCTTCTTTTAAACTCTTGTAATTATACAGTCGCCCAAGTCCGTCAAAGAGGGTGTAATTGAGCTGGAGTGCCGAATTATAGCGTTGTGCTTCCGCCTGGTTGATTTCCAGGTCAGCCCTGGGATTCCCGTTATCGTCCACCTGACCCGGAAATTCGATGTTGGAGTCGTCCCTGCTATAATTAGCTCCAGCAACAGCGCTCAATGTGGGTAGATAGCCCGAATTAAGAATGCTCTGATTGTTATCCGCAATAGCCACCTGGTTCCGCGCAACCTCGATCCCGAAGTTTTTTTCCAGGGCTTGCGCCACAGCTTCCTCTTTAGTCAGCAGTGGGGATTGTGCCTGTAACAGGCACAGCCCTGTGATCAAAAACAGTACCGAGGTAAAACTTTCCTTCATCCGCATTCCATTACTAATTTTCAGAATGTTTCAGCCTGTTCTCAGACAGGTCCTCTTCCATCCCTTTATTTGTATTATCCATTTGTCCATTGAGGTGCTCTTCCTCCCTTTGCTCTTTAATAGCCCTTTCTACCTCTTCCCGCGAAATGTCATCGCCTGTTCTCAACCATTTAACGGTTACCTTGTAACGGTTACTGAAAGCCAGGAACAAGGGCAGCAGCAATAAGGTGAGCACGGTGGCAAAACCGATTCCATATGCGATGGAAATCGCCATAGGTTTCAGGAATTGTGCCTGCCTGCTCTTTTCCAGCAATAAAGGTGCAAGACCCGCTATTGTTGTTATTGAAGTCAGGAAGATTGCCCTGAACCTTGATTTCCCTGCCTCAAAGATGGCGTCGTCAAATTTCATGCCCTTTCTAAGGTTAGTATTGAACTTACTGATCAATACCAAGCCATCGTTTACCATGATTCCTATCAAAGCAATGATCCCAAGGAGGGATAATATATTGATAGGGAATCCATGTAACCAGTGCCCCCATGCTACAGCCGTCAGGCTGAAAGGAACAAGCAATAGCAATAACAGTGGCTGGCTAAAACTGCGGAACGTAAAAGCTATCACGATGTAAATCAGCATTAAGACCGTAAAACCTGCGGTCTGCAATGAGTCTATAGTCTTCCCTGCTTCACGGTTCTGCCCTTCATAAGACGGACTTACTGTTGGATATTTAGAAGTAATATCCGGCATGATATCTTCCTTAACCCAAGCCATGATGTCGGTACCGCTAGTGGTTTCACTATCCTTAATATCCGCGGTGATCTGCACCTCCCGGCGCCCATCAAGGTGGTTGATCGCCACTTCGCCCCTGGCAATTTCGTATACGGCAATCTCTTTTAGTGGAATCCGATCCCCGGAGGGTGTTACGATACGCATCTCGTCGAGATCTTTAATAGATGAGCGGTTTGCACGGTCATACCGAACCCATACCCGGATTTCATCCTGTCCACGCTGAAATCGCTGTGCTTGCGTCCCGAAGAAACCGGCCCGTACCTGGTTCATCACACTCCTGAGGTCCAGTCCAAGCAGGTAAGCGTTTTCCTTTAATTCTAAACGGATTTCTTTAATCCCGGCAGGGTCATTATCGGCTACGTCCTTTAGCAGGGCATTATTTTCAAGTGCTGACTTTAATTCTACCTTGGCAGCTTTCAATTCTTCTATATTATTTCCCAATAGCGAAACAGATACGGGACTTCCGCCAAAATTCCCTCCGGAACCAAAAATCAGGCTTTCAACCCCGGTTACCGGCCCCACAAGCTCTCTCAGGCGATTGGTTACCATATCCGATCGTATCTGGTCCGGACGCTCTTCTCCCGGTAACAGGTTAATGACAAGGCTTGCGTTGGATGATCCCGGACCCAGGTTCCGTATCGTATTTTCAAACAACTCTTTCCCGGTACCTGAAAGATATTTCTCAGTAAGCTCCCTATTAACGATGTTTGCTTTTTCCTCGATGTAAGTAATGATCGAATCAGTTACTGCTTCATTGGTCCCATTGGGCATTGTCAATTCTACCGACACCCTGTCACTGGCGATTTGTGGAAAAAATGCCGTACGGACAACACCTCCCCCTATAGATCCAATGGTCAGGGCAAATGCCATAAAAAATAAAGAAAAAGTCAGGATCTTATGATTTATGGTGAAGGCCAGGACCGGGCTGTAAATCTTATCCCGCATCCAGGCCATCATATTATCCCCTGCGCGGTTAATTCCTCTTAGTTTCGCGAATATTTTAGCTAAGCCTTTTTTAGGTTTATCTGACTGCTTTTGCAAAGCCTTAGAATGCGCAAGGTGTGCCGGTAATATAATCAGGGCCTCCACCAGGGATACAGCTAAAGTAAGAATAACGATTACCGAAACCTCTCCGAAGAATTCACCTATACGCCCTTCAAGGAAAAAGAAAATTGAAAATGCCAGTATGGTGGTAATAATGGCCGAAACGATGGGAGGGATTACTTCCATAGTTCCGTCTATAGCAGCCTGTATCGGTTTTTTACCCCGTTCGTAATGCTGGTATATGTTTTCAGCGATAACAATACCGTCATCGACCAGGATACCGATCACGATGATCATCCCAAAGAGGGACAGTACATTGATGGTCACATCAAATAGCGGTGCAAAAATAAACATCCCTAAAAAGGATATGGGCAGGCCAAAAGCCACCCAGAACGCAAGCCTTGTATTGAGGAAAAGCGAAAGGAAGATCAGTACGAGTATCATTCCCATGACCGCATTCTCCGTCAGTAATTGTGTTCTTTGGTTCAAGGTCTTAGACTGATCACTCAGGACACTTAACTGTACATTGTTGTATTTCTGGTTAAAATCCCCTATGTATTCTTTCACCTTCTCCGCTGCGGATATAAGGTCTTCGGTGTTGGTGCTGGTGATCGTAATATTGACAGAGAGATTCCCGTTGAAAAATGAAGCATTGGGAGTCTCGGAAAACCTGTCCCGGATCACCGCCACGTCTTTTAGGCGAACTGTTCTTCCCGATGCATCCGCCCTGACCACTAGGTTAGATAATTCATCCCCATAATAAGAACGGTTATTGGCACGGATGAGGTATTCTTCGGTAGATGTCTTAATATTTCCACCGGTAACTAAAATGTTGGCATTGGCCACTGCCTGGGCTACCTCCGAGAAGGTCATATTGTAAGCCAGCAGGTTATTCTCGTTCAGGGCGATTTCTATCTCTTCCTGGGGGTAGCCGGAAATTCCAATCTGGGAAATTCCCTCAATGGCCCTCAGGTCATTTTCTACCTGCCGCCCAATTTGTTTTAAGGTAGCTAGCGGAACATTGTCACCGCTTATGGCAAAACTAATGGTCTGCCGAATCGCTTCCCTTTTAGAAACGACCAGTGGTTCCATCCCGGTAGGAAAGGAAGGAACCCTGTCTACAGCGTTCTTGACCTCGAGTAACATAAAATCAACATCCCTCCCCTTTTCAATTTCCACGTCAATGGATCCACTGTTCTCGCGCGAGGTAGAGGTGACACGTTCTATACCTTCAAGACCTTTCAGGTTATCTTCAATCTTCAGAACGATTCCCTCCTCAACTTCCTGAGGTGAGGCTCCCGGATAGGTTACCGCGATCTGTATATTCCTGGAATCCGTTAAAGGAAAGAAGGATGACTTGAGGGACATGGCCCCGTAAATACCAAAAATGAAGAACGCGATAATAAAAACGTCCACCGCGACATGGTATTTGATAAAATAGGATAAGATTGATCTCATGTTGTTGCGCTTATTGCTACTCCTGCTTCTCTTCGTAAACCTTTACCAGCATACCAGCATAGGCGCCAACAACCGGTTTGGAAATGATGGTTGTACCGTTTGGAACATCCTTTAAAACCACTTTCTTATCCGTAAAATAAATTGGATCCACATCTATGTAATCCAGGATGGAATCCCTGACGATAAATATACGGTCATTCTCCAGCAAGAGCGATCGGTCTATCTCGATGGCATCCTCTTCATTCCTTGCGTCCAGGAGTGCTTCCAGGTACATTCCTTCCCTGAGTTGCGAGTCATTCACTTCAATAAAAGCGGTAATGGTCTGTGACCCCTGTTCTACTCGTGCATTGATCCGGGATACTTTACCTTTATAGGTCTCGCTTCCGTCCAAATTACTGAGGTTTACCTCCTCCCCAACCCTTAGTAAATCGCTAAAAGTTTTGCTGATGGCAACCTCCAGTTCGTAAGTCCCGGTATTAATGAATTCGCCCAACTTCTGTCCTGCCCTGATCAAAGTTCCCTCCGTAACCGGGGCTTCGGTAAGTACACCTGCGAAAGGAGCTTGAATGCTGTACTTGCCAAGTCTTTGCTCCATGTTCTTCACATTGTAATAGTTTGTCAGTATCCCTCGCCCACTGATGAAGTATTTTTCTTTTTCCGTACTTAGCTCCGGCAGTTCAGGGGTCGGCCGTTCCATATCAAAATTATTCAGATATTCCTGCCACTTCCCGGAGATCTCGGGATAATCCAGCCTTAAATCGGGCATAATTGAGGTGATCAGGTTGTACAGGTTGCTTTTAGCGGATTGCACACTGGCCCGGTATTCCTGTGCGTCTATGCGGATCATGGTTTCTCCGGCCCGGTAGGTCTGCCCGGGGCGGTATAATTTACTCCCCGGCCTGAAGATCCCCTGCACTTCAGAAAATAGTTCAACTCGTCTCTTTGCTACCAAGTTTCCATTGGCAGGCACTACTATGGGTACAATACCATTGACCACCGTATCGGTGAAAACCGTTTTGACCACTTTTTCAGGGGTGGGGCGCGGAGTGGTCTTACTTTTAATGATAGAGTTGGCAAGGTAGAAGGATAGCAAAATTACTACACCTCCAAGAATGGAAAGCAATATTTTTCTAGTATTCATCAGGCTGATTCACTTACCGGTTAGACGGTAAAACTATCCAATAGTTTAAGGGACTTTAGTTAAATAAATCTTAAATGAATTCATCTTCTCAAGCACAAATAAAAAAGACACCCCAGGGTGTCTTTTTCAGTAACAGAACTATAATAAAAGGTTTTACTCGTCTATCTCATCATCTTCGAACTTAGTATCGGCCATTCTCGTCCTTGAGAAGTCCACATCCTTAAACTCGAGTTTATCATCTTTTTTGTCGTAATCAAAAACCAGGAACTGGTTTTGGTTCATCTGATCTAAGCCTTCAAAGGAATTAAAAGAATTATTCTGCAGTTGCAGGATCTCCAGGCTCGCCAATTGTCCGAATTCCGCTGGGATCGATCCTCCAAGCCCGTTATTGGAAAGCACTAACTCTTTTAACATAGAGAGTTGTCCCATCTCTGCCGGAATCTCACCAAATAGGGTATTTTCAAACAAGCCTAACCTTTCCAGATTGGCGAGCTTGCCTATAGAAGAAGGTATTTCTCCCCTGAGCATATTACTAGAGAGGTTCAGTGTTCTCAACTGGGAAATCTCCCCGATACTCTGTGGAATTCTTCCCTCAATAAAATTATTAAAAGCGGTCAATTCCTGTAGATTTTTTAAACGACCGATCTCTGAAGGAATTTCTCCTTTAATTCGGTTCATTTCAAGTTTCAGCACTTCCAGGTTTTCCAGGGCTACTATATTCTGTGGAATCTCCCCGGTTATATGGTTGAATGCAAGGTTCAGCACCTTGAGGTATTTTAATGAAGAGATACTTTCCGGCAGTGGCCCCATAAGGTTATTCCGGAACAAGTTGATGCCAACTACGTGGTTATCTTCAACACTGACGCCGTACCATTCCTCGATGTCCTTGTCCAGGTCCCATTTCTTTACCCAATGCAATCCATTTGTACTTTCATACAAATCGATCAGTGCTTTCTTTTCAGCACGAGAAACTTTGGCAGAAGTCAGTTGACCTGCGCCTACCAGGAATACTAATAAGAGTACTATCTTTTTAATCATGACGATTTGAGATTAGAGAAAATATGCTTACTGCTATTTCAATTAGGAATTACCCTACAAACAAAAATACGCACTTCGTCCCGGAGATAATACTTTTTGTCGTTGAACGGTTCAACTTTGTTGTGAAGACAGGCTTTTCTGTGGTGAAACGCGTTTAAGCCCCCTGGTTTTTGCTAGGCAGACGTGAGTTTTTCGAGATCTAAGGTAATTTTTTCCCATTCCTTCATCAGCTTTTCAACTGTTTTTTTCTTGGATTGATACTTCTCGAAGAAATCAGGGCGGGCTATGGTCTCATCGTAATTTATCAGCAATTCTTGATCTATTTCGGCAATTTCCTTTTCTAAGGCTGCGATCTTACTCTCCACCCCGCTCAATTGATTATTCAGCGAACGTTCTTTTTTCTGCTGTTCATGATCAGCAGCTGCAGCCGGTTTTTCTTTTTGCTTTTCTTTAACCGGGTCCTTTTTCTCAATAGCCCTGAAGTCTTCGGCCTTACGCTCTTCTAGGTAGAAGTTGATATCCCCCAGGTATTCCTTGATCTTATGATTCTTAAACTCATATACTTTATTGGTGAGCCCCTGAAGAAAATCCCGGTCGTGGGACACCAGGATAAGGGTGCCTTCAAAATGTTGCAATGCTTCTTTTAATACACTCTTCGATGCAATATCAAGGTGGTTGGTAGGCTCATCCATCACCAGCACATTAAAGGGTTGTAACAGCAACTTGGCTAATGCAAGCCTGTTCCTTTCACCTCCGGATAAGACCTTGACATATTTTTCTACTTCCTCACCCCGGAAGAGAAAGGCCCCGAGGATATCGCGGACTTTACTCCTGTTCTTCTCATTGGCCGCATCGATCATCGTATCCAGAACGGTTTTATTACCGTCCAGATATTCGGCCTGGTTCTGGGCAAAATAACCGATTTGCACATTATGCCCCAGCTTCATCTTTCCTTCGTACTCCAGTTCCCCCACCATGATCTTGGCCAGGGTAGACTTTCCTTGTCCGTTCTGTCCAACAAAAGCTGTTTTACTATTCCTTTCAATGAGGAGGTCAATATTCTTCAGCACGGTTTTACTACCATAGCTTTTGGATAAACCTTCAATTTCAGCTACCACTTTCCCCGGGTTTACGGAAACCGGGAAACGAAGATTCATAACGGCATTATCCGTACCATCAACCTCGATACGGTCCATCTTATCCAGTTTCTTGATCAGGGACTGGGCCATAGACGCTTTGGACGACTTGGCACGGAATTTCTCTATCAAACGCTCGGCCTGTTGTATTTCCTTTTCCTGGTTTTTCTGTGCATTCAGTTGTTGTTCTCTAACTTCGTCACGAAGTAACAGGAACTCTGAATAAGGCTTATTATAATCGTAAATCCGGCCCAGGGAAATCTCGATAGTTCGGTTGGTAACATTATCGAGGAACATCTTATCGTGAGAAACGATGACCACTGCCCCCGGGAATGATTTCAGGAATTGTTCTAACCACAGAATGGATTCAATGTCCAGGTGGTTAGTAGGCTCATCCAGTAAAAGAATATCGTGTTTCTGTAACAGAAGCTTAGCTAACTCTAATCGCATCCGCCATCCCCCTGAAAATGTATCGGTCTGTTTGCTGAAATCCTCGCGGGTAAAGCCAAGCCCCCGCAGGATCTTTTCTGTATCACCTTCGTAATTATACCCTCCCAGGATTTCGAATCGATGGGTGAGGTCGTTCAGATCGATGATCAGCTGGTTGTAGGAGTCACTTTCGTAATCCGTACGCTCTGCCAATTGCTGGTTGATGTGCTCTAACTTCCCCTCTACTTCCTTGATCTCGTAAAAAGCCTGGTGTGCTTCTTCCAGAACGGTACGCCCGGCCTCAAAATCAATATCCTGCCTTAAGAAACCAATACGAACATCCTTGTCTGTGGCCAATGTACCGGAATCAGGTGCCTGGTCCTTGGCGAGGAGTTTTAATAAAGTTGACTTACCTGCCCCGTTCTTCCCGATCAGCCCGACACGGTCCCCCGGGTTTAACCGGAAGGCTATTTCTTCAAAGAGGTATTCTCCACCGAAGGCAACTGATAAATTATGAACGTTGAGCATGCAATTGTAAACTTTGTTATAGGTAAAACACTGTTAATGTTTACCTTTGTGTAAATTTTTGCAAATGTTAAAAAAAGGAAACAAACTATACAGCATTTTAACAGGAAGTTGTCCCAAATGTCATCATGAAAGCATGTACGAGGTAAAGAATCCGTATAACCCGGGCACCCTTTTTAAAATGAACGAGCGTTGCTCCCATTGTGGCACGCGCTATAAGATAGAACCGTCCTTTTTTTACGGAGCCATGTACGTGAGTTATGGGGTAGGTATCGCCTTTGGTGTGGCGGCATTCGTGATCGCTTTCTTGATTCTGAATGCTTCCCTGGTACAAACTTTTATAGCTATTTTCATCACCTTGGTAGTTTTTATGCCGGTGATCATCCGTCTTTCCAGGAATATCTGGATCAACCTGTTTATCCATTACGATCCTCGCCTTGCCTGACCGGCCTCGAAGTATTTCTTTTTAAACCTGGACAGGTCTATTTCTGCCGGTAAAGGGTCTCCTGCCTCAATATTCCTATACAATAAATCAGCTGCCCAGGGACCGATCATGACTCCCCTGGAGCCAAAGCCGTTCAGTACATACAGGTCATTATGTACAGGATGCCTGCCTACCAGCGGTTTTCGGTCTGTAACAGTAGGGCGAATTCCTGCCTGCTGGCCAATTAGCTTGTAGTCACAGTTCAGTATCCTGTCCAGTTTCTCTATCAACTCCTGCCTAGCTTTTGCTGTGGGTGTATTCTCTAAGTCATTCCAAGAATAGGTAGCTCCGACAAGGTATTCATCGTTTCCTTCCGGCAGCACAAAAAAAGCACCTTTAAGTATCTCTGTTTCCTGCAGATCCGGGCAATAAATCCTTACATATTCTCCTTTAGACCCTTGAATGGGCAGGTAATTGAAATACGGATTTTGCACAAGCCCGAACCCGGTGGCGAAGACGATTCGCCTGGCTTTTAGTTGCTTGTACTGAACACCTTCCGCGAGAATCTGCAATTCATCAAAGAAGAATGATTCTCTAATTAGTTGGCCTTGTTTTCTCAGCAACTCAGCATATCTCGCAATTAAAAGAGAAGTATCTAACCGCCCGCTCTGTTGTACAATTCCAAAACCGTAAGGTGCAGCAATTTTAGGATTGGTATTGGCCTGCAATTGCTGGAGCAGCACATTTTTAAGACGCGGATGATCACTAGCTTCAAACCACTGGTTCTGCTCATCTATGGTAGCAAAGCGTCTTTTGATACGGGATGGGTACAACAATTTAACAGCTAATTTATCCTCCAGTTCCTTGTAAAAAGGAAGTGCGAATTCTAACTGCTCACCCGCCATCCACACCGGGTTAAATCGCTTTAACACCACCGGGTTATACAGCCCCCCGGCAACCTTGGACGCTTGCTGAGAATCGTCATCCACCACTGCGAAACTCCTCCCATGCCTAGCAAGGGTTTCACAGAAAGTGATACCGGCCAGGCCCAATCCAACGACTATATAATCGATCATACGGCAAATTTAGTTAAAGCCGGGAGCAGTGCATAGTATTGAGAAGAATAAAGAGGCCCAGACCACAAATAAAAAAACCCCGGCTTTGCCGGGGTTCTTATCTATTACGAATTGGAATATTCTACATTTATAACCTAATTAGTAGGCCCACATATCCTGTTCGCGATCCCTGATCGCTTCGTTGATACGCTGGGACTCTAGCAACTGGAACAAGGCATTTTCTGCGATGTACTGATCAATCTCACGATCTCCGTGAACGTTGTCTTCTTTATAGATGACCCCGTTAAACCTACGCGCATTAAGCAGCATGTCAAAAGAGATAGGCTGAGCCGAGTTTCGCTGGTTAAAAACCTTTGCTTTATGCAGGATCTCCCTGGCACTCGGGAACCAAACCCAGAACAGCTCTACCAAAGCATCTTCCGGAGCCATAGACTCATCGTCTATGAAGTTCACGTCAGGTGCTACCGGGGCAATCCCCAGCAGACGGTATTTCAGTTCTCCCTGCCTCTTGTCAAAATACCAGATCCCTTTGATCCTGTATTCCTCGATGTCTGCAGCAGTGAGTTCTCTCCTGTTAATGTATTCCGGCGATAACTGCTCCCCGGCATTGATCTGCTCGTATCCCAGGTCTGTGGTATCTACCTTTTTCAAGGTAGCTTCCAGGTCACTGAACTTACGTTTTTCCGTAAAATAGGAGTCTACATACACATCTGTAAGCTCCCCGGTTTTGATATGCTTTATCAGCACATCGTAGAGCGATCGCCTGTCTGACCCAATGTTGATGGTGTCCAGAGGATAATACAAGGGGAAATTTACCCGCTCATCAAGGTCAATGACCTCCCAGATGGTTTTGGACCAGAGAATATCCCTGTCGTCCACATAACCATATTGTAGTGGGGTATCATTATCGGCTGCAATCTGAGCTTCGGTTTTCTTACCGATCTCTTCCGGCTTCTTGGCATTCAGGATGTTTGCCTGTGCTGAGATTGAGATCGGGAGAAGAGCCACTGCTCCTACCAATAAAACATTCTTCCAATTCATATACTTTAATTTAACTATTCTTAGTTTGAGAGCTCCACGATTACGGGAGACACTTTCTTCAATTTGTAGGTCTTATTATTTGTGATGTAGGCCTCAATATCAAAGATCTGAACTGCATCGCCACGTCCGGCACGTTTCAAGGCAGATTTAGCCCTGTCGTCCAGTTTATTTCCGTTAACGATTACCGTAGGCTGCCCCGGAACTTTAAACTTAAACCCACTAACCGCAAGGTTAAGGTCAAAGTCAAAATCTTCTAGCATAGCCCCAACCGTAGAGATCTCCAGGTTGTTTCTAGGCATGGTGACACTTCCGGATTCACCCCTGATAGAACCGGATGGTCTTGGGATATCCTTGATCCTGAATTCTGCAGGCGTATTGATCTTCTGCCCATCGGGCAAAACACCTGAAGCAACGATTGTCACAGTTCTTCCCGTACCCGGGTTCATTACGTACTGGCTTCCACTTCTCTTTGATAAACCAGGAGCCGACGCACTCACCCTGTTGTCAGGGACACCGGGGATAGAGATGGTCATAGGGTTTGCAACCCCGCGATAGACCACGTTCATCTTATCTGCAGCAATCACAGCTGCATTAGGCTTGCTGATGGTGGCAAAGGTTGATGATACGGGTACCTCAACTTCTTTTCCATCCTGCTTAAATATCAGCTTTCCTTCAATCTTGTGATCACCAGGATTACCGGCACTCACTAGCATTTTGACTCCTCCGCCTTCGTAAACGAAGTCCTTACCTTCCTGCAGTTTCCTGCCATCCAGGGTAAGCTCTGCCCTGTCGGGCTTAGTAGAGTTGTCAGTCCGTCCAAGAACAATACTTCCTTCAAATTTCTCGCCCGAGTAAAAAGCAGACTTTTCTTGCTGCAACAGGGTTGAATAATTGGTCATTGAAACCTCAGCAGTCAACTGCCCTTGCAACATTGCTTTCAGGGCTGTTTGCTCAGTTTCACGGATGTCAGCCTGTAATGCGGTCAACTTAGTCAGGGAAGCTACCATAGGGAAGCCTTCATAGTGATAGTTGATCCAATCTACTTTGACACCGTCACGACGTTCTACTTTGCCGTTAGCATCACCGGTTTCAAACTTTGCCTTAACCAGCGATTTAACTTCGCCCATTTCATCAGGCAAAATAGATACCACCTGGTCGCGGTAGTCGTTCAACCGCTTCATAAATTCTTTCCCTTCCGGGGCCAGGTTATCTCCCTGGAAGAATTTCTGGTCAAGGTAGTCCGACTTGTCCATTACCACGTAATCCTTAGGATCTTCTATCCCTTCCATCATGTTAGTCTTGATGTCTTCCAGGTAGTTGTAGTAAGACTCGGATAATTGCTTGATCTTGATTGCATCCTGGTACAAGGGTCCGTATTTCTCCTCGTTTTCGGCTGCTTTTGTCTCTAAATTCCCCAGGAAAGCCGTGTTGGTTTCCGAGGTCTTTACGTTAGAAGCCTCCATCTTTTCGTTCATAAGACCGAAAGCGGCGAGTACTTCTTTACTCATATTTAACGCCAGCATTGCGATGAAGATCAAGTACATAAGGTTGATCATCTTCTGACGTGGTGTTGCTTTTCCTCCTGCCATGTTTTCTAATTAGTTTTGTTGATTAATTGATTTGGGTTAAAAGAAAAAACTAATTAGTTTCTGTTCATGGCGGTCAGCATACCTCCGTAAACGCCATTCAGCGAAGACAGGTTAGATGCCAGCGACTCCATTTGCTCTTTTAATGCACCAGCGTTCTGTACCACTTCTTCATTGATAGAAGCTTGACGACTAGCACTCTCTAACTGAACCTTATACAGGCTGTTCAGGGATTCCATCTGCTCTGCGGCTGTAGAGAGCTCGCTAGAGTATTTTTTAGTATGCTCAATGGCATCGGCTGTAGGAGCAATTCCTTTGGCAGCACCTTCAAAATTGCGGATACTGTTACCTAGGCTGTCAAACAGCTCTGCATCGATATTTGCTTCTTTCAGCAATTCATCCAGTTTGCGCGATAACATTCCTTCGGCCATTTGGGCTTCCTGGGCTTCATTGGCCCTACCTGAGGCAGCTCCACCGGAAAGTTCCGGGTATACCAGGGACCAATCATACTCATCGTCTACAGGCTCAAATGCACTGATGGCGAAGATAAGGGCTTCCGTGATCAGACCGATCGCGAGCAGTAATCCTCCTGTCAGGGGACCAAACTCCCAGTGAAGGATCTTAAATAAGGCACCGATGATCACCACCGACGCTCCAAGGCCGTAGGCCATGTTGAATAATTTCTTAGTTGACTTTGACTGTGCCATAATGTTGATTTAAAAAATTAGGTTATAATAAGTATTTGGTTACTTGGTTGATTTACAGGTTTACTGGGTAGAATCCTCTTCTCCCATATAATCCTGTACAGTTCGGAATCCGATATAACTTCTTGCGGAATCCTTGTATTCATAATCCCTGGTACTCACCTGCAGGAAATAAGCCACGTCTTTCCAGGACCCTCCACGGATCACTTTGCGGGTATTCTTTCCATCCTCAGCATTAGGGTTCATGGTCGATGCGTACTCGTATGATCCCGGGTAGTAGCTAGAGTTAGTCCATTCTGCTACGTTACCGGCCATGTTGTACAAGTTAAAATCATTAGGCTCGTAAGACTTCGCCTCCACAGTGTACAGGGCAGCATCAGCGGCATAATCGCCTCGTTGCGGCTTAAAGTTGGCCATGAAACAACCGGTATCACTGATCACATAAGGTCCACCCCAAGGGTATGTTCCTCCTTCTATTCCACCCCTTGCTGCGTATTCCCATTCTGCTTCAGTTGGCAGACGGAACTGGTTCACGAATTGTTTCCCGCGACTTTTCTGGTCATCGTTCTTAAATTTAGTTCTCCAGTTACAGAAAGCTTTAGCTTGTTGCCAGGATACTCCTACTACAGGGTAATCACTATAAGCATCGTGCCAGAAATAGTCATTGTGCATGGGCTCGTTATAGGAGTATTCAAAATCCCTGATCCAAACCGTGGTATCCGGGTAAATCTCTATCTCCTCCTGCTTGATAAAAGGCTTACGCCCTTGTTCCCTCGCTCTTGCAGCTTCCTGGATATCCATCCAGGTATATTTATACTTTAATTTCTTTACATCGATCATGCGTTGTCCATTGTACGACTCCTCTTCAGGAATGTACATGGAGTCCATAACCTCGGTATAGTATTCGTCCGGGTAATCACTGGTGTCCCAGATAAGCTCCTCATCTCTATTAAGAGCGTATCCTTCATAACCGGTTTCACCCAGCCCCGCATAATTGTCCAGCATATAACGCTCGTAGACAGACATCTTGGTCGTGTCGGCAGATTTAAATGAATACTCCCCGATACCACCATCTTCCGGGGTAAGACCTAATTCATCAGCAAGAATTGCAAGCCTGCTTCGTACGATTGAGTCTTTAACCCATTCTACGAACTGCCTGTATTCACTGTTGGTGATCTCGGTATCATCCATGTAAAAGGATCGAACGGTAACGGTCTTGGTCGGCGCGTTGTAGACCTTGGCTACATCTTCGTCCTGCTTACCCATGATAAAAGCACCACGGGGAATCAATTCCATTCCATAGGGCTTTTCCGGGTGCCACTTTTTCCCCTGTACCCCAACCAGCTCGCCTTTGGACTTGGACCCGCAGCTGGATAACAAAAAAACAAACGCTATAGGGATTAACAATAGCTTCTTCATACTCTAGGTTAAATTTCGATTAAGACAATTCACAGTAACGAAATGCATTATTCACTAAAACTGCATTTTATGCGATTTATTGTGTAAAATGGTGCGCCACAAAAAAATAATGATCATTTAGTTAAAGCCCTTCTTGTAGGCTTTGAACCACCTTTCAGGGATATTCTGGTCGCAAGCATCCAGATAGTCCTGTTCGGTGCAGGGTAATAACGCAGGTGAATTGGTTTTAGTATCCGAAGTAAACAGAGATGGTACTTCTACCCACCATCTTTCGGTAAGATGGCTTTTGTAAAAGACCAGTTGATCTGTCTCGGTTGGCACATTGAACTTAGTGAAGTCATTGTTCCGTGCACTTGGAGTTTCTTTTATTCGGTAATTAAAGCCTTCCATAAAATACCAGATGATCTGGGCCACCAATTGGAAGGATTGTATATTATTCTCGCATTCGTATATGCCGAAGACCGAAAGATTATCGCTTATTCCCGCATAGCGTGCAATGGCGCAGATCTCGCGTCCATTAAAGCCATTGGGGGAAAAGTTAGGGGAAGTGGTTCCCAGGTCACTGGCCATGATCGCCCGTGCATCCAGGCTGAGAATGTTGGCATTACGAAGCACCGGCTCTGCCAGGCTTATATCCGAAGTGATCTCTCCTAAACGATAGGCGTCAAAGAAGAGTTTTTCCATCAGGTCTATCTCTTCCTGGCTGTTAAAATAACTCTGGTAGCCCAGGTTAGAGAAATTGAATAGGTTATTAGGTTTATCCGTGATGATCTTACTCATATACGAATTAGAAGAGATGAGCTCCTCGTCAGCACCAAAGTCGAACCGGCTATCTACAGAAACCAGGTTGACCATGTTCCTTATCCCGTCAAAAGCCCTATAGGTAGGGTAAGTAATATCCTGGGTAGCCCCGATCACAATTGGAATGATATCCTCTTCCAGCAAACCGGCTACGATTTCTTTAACCACGAAATAAGTGTCCTCTACCGTTTCGCCTTCGTTAAGGTCGCCCAGGTCTACGATAGAAGCATTCCAGTTTCCCATCATAAGCTGGTACAGCTGCAGGCGGATCTGGGAAATATCCAGGGCTTCCGGTTTTTTTTCAAAGGCATTCCGGGATTCATTTACCCCGAGAATCGCAAAAGACACATTAGCGAGCACGGGTAAACCATGACGAGTGGTATGTTTATTGATGTTCTTTCCAAGAGCCTGGGGAGGCAACAACTCGCAATGAGCCAGAACTTTGTCACTTACCGGGATGAGGAAATCAAACGCCATATTGCAGGACTAACCTTTTGTTTTTTTAGATGTTTTTTTAGCGGCTTTTTTCTTGGGTTTTTTCTTTTCCAATAACTCCTTGGCCTCTTCCAGCGTCATTTTGGTAGGATCCACATCCTTGGTAAGTTCTACCTTGATCTTACCCTGGATGATATTATGCCGGCCCCACCTGGCCTTTTCTATACGAATATTTTCCTCGGACCAATCTA
The DNA here is from genome assembly GCF_028464225.1 of Zeaxanthinibacter sp. PT1. Taxonomy (GTDB): domain Bacteria; phylum Bacteroidota; class Bacteroidia; order Flavobacteriales; family Flavobacteriaceae; genus Zeaxanthinibacter. The sequence goes on along the minus strand of NZ_JAQPCN010000001.1, from coordinate 1,547,377 downwards.
CGACCACCTTTTCGGCTTCCTTCTTCTTCTTAGCCTCAATCAGCTCCTCGATATCTTCCTGCGAAAGGTTGTCAAAATCGTACTTTTTATTTACGTTGATGAACATCCCATCCCACTTGATAAAAGGACCAAATCTCCCCTTACCCTTAGTAACTTCCTTATCTTCATAGGAGGCGATAGGCGCATCGGCCTTTTCCTTTTCTTTAATGAGTTCAATAGCCCGGTCAAAATCTACATCAAACGCACTTTCATCTTTTCCCAGTGATACAAATTTCTTTCCGTACCTCACGTAAGGACCATACCTCCCGACATTAGCTTCCACTTCCTCTCCTTTGTATTCACCCAGGCTTCTCGGAAGCTTAAAAAGCTCCATGGCCTCTTCAAAAGTGAGGGTCGTAATGGACTGGTGCGGTAACAGGCTGGCAAATTGAGGTTTCTCTTCCTCTTCTACGGTACCTATCTGTACCATAGGGCCAAACCGGCCCAACCTTACAGAAACTTGCCTTCCGGATTTAGGATCGGTACCCAACACACGCTCCCCGCTGGCACGTTCGGCGTTTTCTTCTACATCCTGTACCTTGGGGTGAAAATCCTTATAGAAGTTCTTCATCACCTTCTGCCAGTCTTCCTCACCGGCGGCGATTTCATCAAAATCTTTTTCAACCTTAGCCGTAAAATTATAGTCCAGGATACCCGAGAAATGACTGACAAGGAAATCATTTACTACAATACCTATATCTGTAGGAACTAGTTTTCCTTTATCAGATCCTACTGTTTCGGTCAGGGTTTTTGATTTCAGTTCTTCTGATCTCAGTTCTAGCTGTACATATTTACGCTCTGTACCGTCTATACTCCCCTTTTCAACATATCCCCTGTTCTGGATAGTTGATATCGTCGGTGCATAGGTAGACGGTCTTCCTATACCGAGCTCTTCCAGTTTCTTTACAAGAGACGCCTCTGTATAACGGTAAGGAGCCCTGGTGAATCGCTGGGTGGCTGTTATATGATTATTATTAAGAGCTTCTCCTAATTTCATTGCCGGCAGCATTCCTTCCTGCTCTTCGGCCAGGTCTTCTTCATCCTTACCCTCCAGGTATACTTTAAGAAAACCATCAAATTTGATCACCTCCCCGTTTGCAGTGAAAAGCTGCTCGTGTTTATCACTGGCGATCTTCACATTGGTCCGCTCTAACTGTGCATCACTCATCTGGGAAGCAAGGGTTCGCATCCAGATCAGTTCGTACAATTTAGATTGGTCCCTGTCCAGGTTAGGTGATTGGTTCTTCATGTCGGTCGGTCGGATCGCTTCATGAGCTTCCTGGGCTCCTTTAGATTTCCCTTTGTAGTTCCTGACCTTGCTGTATTTTTCCCCGTAGTTTTCAATAATCGCTTCCTTGGCAGATTCTATGGCCTCCCCGGAAAGGTTAACACTATCGGTTCTCATATAAGTAATATGCCCGGCTTCATACAAGCGTTGTGCCACCTGCATGGTCCTGGAAACAGAAAAGTATAATTTCCTTGCAGCTTCCTGTTGTAAGGTGGAGGTTGTAAAAGGTGCCGCAGGTGATTTTTTGGCCGGTTTGGTATCCAGGCTGTCAATCTTATATTCAGACCCTATATTCTTTTTCAGGAATTCTTCAGCTTCTTCCTTACTTTCAAAAGTAGTATTCAGCTTTGCCGTAAACACCTCGCCCTTAGCGGTAGTGAATTCTGCAGCAACCCGGAAAGATGCTACCGGTGTAAATCCTTCAATATCCCGTTCCCGTTCTACGATCAGGCGCACGGCAACAGATTGTACCCTTCCTGCAGAAAGGCCGGGTTTTATTTTCTTCCATAGCACAGGAGACAATTCATACCCCACAAGCCTGTCCAAAACACGCCTGGCCTGTTGAGCATTTACCAGGTCATAATTAATATCCCGCGGATTTTCTATAGCCTTCTGTATGGCATTCTTGGTAATGGAATTAAAAACAATCCTCCGGGTCTTATCTTTATCAAGCTTTAAAGTTTCTGCCAGATGCCATGAAATGGCTTCTCCTTCCCGGTCTTCATCACTGGCAAGCCAGATCAGTTCTGCTTTAGATGCTAATTCCTTAAGGTTCTTAACCAGCGCCTTCTTTTCCTTATCTACTATATATTTAGGAGTAAAGTCTTTCTCCACATCCACGCCTAGTTCTTTGGTAGGAAGGTCTGCAATATGTCCAAAACTGGAGGTAACCTTAAAATCCTTACCCAGGAACTTTTCGATGGTTTTTGCCTTAGCGGGCGACTCTACTATTACTAAATTCTTTGCCATTCAGAGGTTTTTGAAGTCACAAAAGTATGGGAATTTTTTGATTTCCGGTCCCGTCCATTTTTCTCGGTCACAAAAAAACACCTGCGGATTCACAGGTGTCAGAATATTCAGGCGGGTATTCTTAGCGGAGGTCCGTGCTGCTGATCCATCTAATTTGCAGTCCCTCGTAGACATACTGGTGCACCACACCCTCACCCACCATCAGTAATTTATCTTCCAAAGGGATCACGTCAAAAGCAGTCTGATCAGAAAAATGCTGTACCTGCTCCAGGTTCATAATATCCGATTGATCATATACCTTTAAACCTGATGCTCCATCGCAGACATAAATAGCATTGTCCCTTACGCCGAGGCCGTATGGCTGGTCCATAGGATATGAAACTGCCAAAGTAGGCTGAGAGATATCGGCCAGGTCTACAATAAAAAGCCCGCTTTCCGTAGCACCACAGCCATTTCCACCTCTCAGGGTAACATAGGCATAATTACCTTGTACCACCACAGGGTCACAGGCTGTACCATGCTGGAATTCTGAAACTGCAACTGGGCTTGACGGACTGGAAATATCGTAAATATACATGCCTCGCATACTGCCCAGGAACAGTTTGTCCTCGTAATGAAAGATGGTTTCGATATCGAAACCGGCAAATACATCCTCAAGGTCCCGGGGGTTATCCAGGTCACTTATGTTAAAGATATTAATGTAGTGAGAATCCACGGCGTATAAGAAATCATCCACGATCTTAAACCGGGCCAGGGACCCGCCCTGTCCTGTGGCTACATCCGCAGCGGCCTCTGCCATAAAAACCACGTTATCATTATAGTCCTCCACTAGTCTTGTCTCTGTCACCACTTCCCATCCCAGTAACACTTCGGTACTGGGGTCGTATTGGTCATATTCGAAAATTTCGGCGTCGGCAGGCCAGATCACATTATCATTCAGCACATTTTCCAACCTTTTCACCAAGGTAATGTCTGCCATTTGTGAAATATCGAGGACCAGCAGGTCATTAACACTATCGGCATACAGGAAATCCCCCTTAACCGAAATATCAACGTTACCCGGAATATTGATAAATCCAATCTTTTGCGGCTGTTCAGGCACCGTATTATCGATCACATGAATCCCTTTAAATTTCTCATTGACAAATATGAAATTTTGATAGGCGTAGATCTTTCCGGACTGTTCCAGGGATTTTGGAGGCATCACCGTAACACTGGCATTAAATTCGTCCAGGCTCATGGTCACCGGCTTAGCGACAAGGAAATCACGGTATTCCCCTTCACTGTCGTTGCAAGACATTAGTATAAAAAGGGCAGCGATAAAAAGAGGTATCAGTTTTGTTTTCATCGGTTATTTAAAATTTGGTTTGTATTCGGACAGATGCAATATGGCCTGCTTTGTTGCGCGAAAAACCTAAATATATTGACTGTCATATTGTCATAAACAGGGATTTAATCCTATCTTTGCCATCGCAAAGAAATTTACGAAGATCTACGGTTGTAATGGAGAAAGAAATTAACGAATCGCAACAGGGCAGTACATTAGTCCTGGACAAGAAGGAAGGCAACTCCCGTAAACTTTACATTGAAAGTTATGGCTGCCAGATGAATTTCTCGGATAGTGAAATTGTCGCTTCCATCCTCTCTAAGGAAGGTTTTGACACCACCACTAACCTGGAAGACGCTGATCTTGTCCTGGTCAACACCTGCTCTATACGAGAAAAAGCAGAGACCACGGTCAGGAAGCGGTTGGAGAAATTTAACGCGGTAAAAAAAGGGAGACCCCATATGAAGGTAGGCGTCCTTGGCTGTATGGCAGAACGCCTTAAGAGTAAATTCCTTGAAGAGGAAAAGATTGTCGATATGGTTGTTGGCCCGGATGCATATAAGGATCTGCCCAACCTGATCGCCGAAATAGACGAGGGCCGTAACGCCGTAAATGTTATACTGTCTAAAGAAGAGACCTATGGTGATGTGGCCCCGGTTCGCCTCAACACCAATGGTGTAACAGCATTTGTATCGATCACCCGGGGCTGCGATAATATGTGTACTTTCTGCGTTGTCCCATTCACCAGGGGGCGGGAAAGGAGCAGGGATCCCCAATCCATTCTCAAAGAGGTAAACGAATTATGGGAACAGGGGTTCAAGGAGATCACCCTACTAGGACAGAATGTAGACAGTTACCTCTGGTACGGCGGTGGTCTTAAAAAAGACTTTGATCGTGCCACCGAAATGCAGAAAGCTACCGCTGTAAATTTTGCCAGCCTCCTGCAACTTGTTGCAGAAGCCCAGCCGGGTATGCGCATTCGTTTTTCCACCTCTAACCCTCAGGACATGACCATGGATGTCATAGAGACCATGGCGCGCTACAAGAACATATGCAACTATATACACTTACCAGTTCAGAGCGGTAGTAATCGTATCCTTAAAGCCATGAACAGGCAACATACGAGGGAGGAGTATTTTACGATGATCGATAACATCCGGAAACTGATCCCGGATTGTGCGATCAGTATGGATATGATCACCGGCTTCCCAACTGAGACCGAAGAAGATCACCGGGACACCCTCAGCCTCATGGAATATGTGAAATACGATTTCGGCTTTATGTTCGCCTACTCGGAAAGACCGGGTACCATGGCCGCCAGGAAATTGGAGGATGACATCCCGGAGGCCATCAAAAAAAGGAGGCTGCAAGAGGTTATTGAACTGCAATTAAACCACAGTCATTACCGTACACGCCAGCACCTTGGAAAGACCGAAGAAGTACTGATAGAAGGGGTTTCCAAAAAATCCGACGAACACTGGATGGGCCGCAATTCACAGAATACTGTTGTTGTCTTCCCCAAGGAATCCTACCAAGTGGGGGATTTTGTCATGGTGGAGATTCAGGACTGCACTTCCGCCACCCTCTTGGGTACAGCGGTAGGACTATCCTCTTAGTTTAAATTATTCGGATCCCTGTCACAGTCCTACTGGGGTCAATTACATAAGTAAAAGAGATATGGAATCTATACAGGCCATCAAACAACGATTTGAGATCATCGGGAACGATGTAAAGCTGAATCGTGCCCTGGAAAAAGCTATTCAGGTGGCCCCTACAGACATATCGGTGCTGGTCACCGGGGAAAGCGGCGTGGGTAAAGAGTCCATTCCCAAGATCATCCACTCCTTGTCACACAGGAAACATGCAAAGTATATCGCGGTCAACTGTGGCGCCATTCCTGAAGGCACTATAGACAGTGAACTTTTTGGACACGAAAAAGGGGCATTCACAGGAGCTACTCAAACCAGGAATGGTTATTTTGAAGTGGCTGACGGCGGCACCATCTTCCTGGACGAGGTAGGCGAACTGCCGCTAACTACACAGGTTCGTTTATTAAGGGTCCTGGAAAACGGTGAGTTCCTGAAAGTAGGGTCTTCACAGGTACAGAAAACAAATGTGCGTATTGTTGCGGCTACCAATATCAATATGCTGGAAGCGATAAAAAAAGGTAAATTCAGGGAAGATCTTTATTACAGGCTCAGTACTGTGGAAATAAACATACCCCCGCTACGACAACGACAGGCAGACATACACCTGCTCTTCCGGAAATTTGCATCAGACTTCGCTCAGAAATACAAGATGCCTACGATAAGACTGGAGGATGACGCGGTACAATTACTGCTGAAATATCGCTGGCCGGGAAACATCAGGCAGTTGCGCAACGTTGCGGAACAGATTTCTGTACTGGAAGAGAGCAGAGAGATAAGTCTTTCCTGTCTGAATAGTTACCTCCCCAACGCAGGCGATTCTAACCTGCCGGCTGTGGTAGGCCCTAAATCCAAAGAAGGAGATTTCAGCAACGAGAGAGAAATACTCTACAAGGTGCTATTTGATATGAAGGGCGACCTCAACGACCTTAAAAAGCTTACCCTGGAACTGCTCAAGAACAACGACTCTGACAAGGTACAGGAGGAGAATCAGAACCTGATCCGCAAGATTTACGGAGATGCTGACGAGGCTGTTGAAGAAGAGAGTACTGCCTTGGAAGTTTTGCCTTCTGCACCTTTGAGAAGAGAGCGGCCGGCAGAACCAAGCCTGGAGGACAAGTATCATTTTGCCGAAGAAATTGAAGAAGAAGAAACCCTATCTTTACAGGAAAAAGAGATTGAGCTCATCAAGAAATCCCTGGAACGGAACCGCGGTAAACGCAAGGCAGCAGCTTCTGAACTAGGAATCTCTGAGCGGACTCTTTACCGCAAGATTAAACAGTACGATCTCTGATCTGTTAATAACAGTATAAGACCGCCCATGCCAACAATATTGAAGAATAGATTTATAAGATTTTTACTTTTCACCTGCACTTTAAGTATATTCGGTTGTGGGGCTTATAATTTTACAGGCGGGGATGTAGGAACTGCCCAGACCTTCCAAGTAAATTATTTCCAGAACTATGCGTCCCAATCACCGGGATCTACTTTTGATCCGGGGCTGGACCGCGAGTTTACCCTGGCCCTGCAGGATCTTATCCTGAACCAGACCAGCCTGGACCTGGTATCAGCCAACGGGGACCTGTTGTTTGAAGGTGAGATTGTAGAATACCGCGTTACCCCCATGAGTGCGACTGCCCAGCAGACTGCTGCACAGAACCGGCTGTCTATAAGTGTAAATGTCCGCTTCTTCAACAATACTAAAGAAGATGCCGACTTTGAACGCAGGTTCTCCCATTTCTATGATTACGATGCAGCATCGCAGTTGTCTGCGGTAAGAGATGAAGCGCACCAGGTAATATTTGAACGAATAAACCAGGACATTTTCCAGGCAGCCCTGGCCGATTGGTAAAAAATGATATGAACGTATCCGACTTCACATATTTATTACAAAACCCTGAAAGCCTGGTCTCGCCGGTTCAGACCAAGCAACTGGAAGATGTATTGGAGGAATACCCCTATTTCCAGGCAGCCCGGGCCGTACATTTGAAAGGCTTACGGAACCTGAACAGTTTTAAGTACAACAACGCCCTTAAGATCACTGCTGCCTACACGGCTGACCGGGATGTGTTGTTTGACCTGATCACCTCAAAAGATTTCCTGCAGAATACCATTGCGGATACCATATCGGGTAAAAAATTACCGCTGGTCGAAAAAGAGGTAGACGCTGAAGAGGTATTAGCAGAACCGGGTACTACCCAGGAAATGATTGAAGCTTCTACAGATGAACCCCTTCCCCGCTCCATTAAGGATGCGGATAATATCCTGGATCCTTCCTTATTTAAATCCTTAGATCCGGAAGTTGACAAATCTCTTGAAGAAGCAAAAAAGAAAGCTGCGGAAGAGCTGCAATTGGGACAGCCTATTCCGTTTACCAAGAAAGAGAAATATTCCTTTGGAGAGTGGCTGCAGCTCACCTCCCTGAAAAAAGAAACACCTACTGCGGAAGAAGAAGAAGAAGAAGAAGTTATAGAAAACACCACTGATACTATCTCTGAAGAAGAAACACTCACTAAAGAGGAGAAGTTTGAATTGATAGATAAGTTTATAAAGAACAATCCGAAGATAGACAGGCAACAGGAATCTCAGCCCAAAGTAGACATCAAAGCATCGACGAAGCTCGATAAAACGGAGCTTATGACAGAGACGCTAGCCAAAGTATACCTGGAGCAGGGGAAGTATAAAAATGCCATCCAGGCGTATAAGATTTTAAGTTTGAAATATCCGGAAAAAAGTAGTTTCTTTGCGGACCGCATAAAAGCGGTGAAAAAATTACAAAAAGACAATTAAGAAATGAGTACATTTTCTATTTTCCTGGTGCTGATCATCGTAGTATGCTTTTTGCTTGTTCTCGTGGTCATGGTACAAAACCCTAAAGGCGGCGGATTATCATCTTCATTCGGAGGTGGAGGCAGCCAGGTAGTTGGTGGCGTTAAGAAAACCGGGGACTTTTTAGACAAGAGCACCTGGACATTGGCAACCTTATTGATCGTTTTGATCCTTTTATCCAATGTAGCCCTTAAAGAAAACTTCGGTGAATCGGATTCACGATTACTGCAGGGAGATGACATTGAAACAACTATTCCTGAAGAAGTACCGGAAACACTCCCGGAAACTCAGCAAACTCCTGCCGATCCAGATCAGCAGTAAACGCTTAAAGTTATAAAGTACAAATAAATGCCAGCACAATGACAAGCTGGCATTTTTTGTTTCACATATTGTCAGTTTTTCGGCAGTGGCACAATTTCTGCCTATTGAAAACGGAATTTTAAACTAAATATTAAAAACTAAAATAAGATGGCTAAAGTAAACATCAAACCATTGGCTGATAGGGTTCTTATTGAGCCTATGGCAGCAGAGACAAAAACTGCTTCGGGTCTGTATATTCCCGACACGGCTAAAGAAAAACCACAACAGGGGAAAGTAGTGGCCGTTGGCCCAGGTACCAAGGATGAACAAGTCACTGTCAAAGTGGGAGACAAAGTGCTCTATGGAAAATATTCCGGTACCGAGTTAAAACTTGATGGTACTGATTACCTGATGATGCGCGAGAGTGACATTTTAGCAATTATATAAACTTAAAATCAACTATATACAAATGGCAAAAGATATAACATTTGACATCGAAGCACGCGATGGCCTCAGACGAGGAGTTGACGCACTGGCAAATGCCGTAAAAGTTACCTTAGGACCAAAAGGTCGTAATGTAATTATCAGCAAATCCTTTGGCTCTCCTTCTGTAACTAAAGACGGGGTTACCGTAGCGAAAGAAATTGAATTAAAGGACGCCCTGGAAAATATGGGTGCCCAGATGGTGAAGGAAGTTGCTTCCAAAACCAACGATCTTGCAGGTGACGGTACCACTACTGCTACTGTTCTTGCACAGGCTATCGTAAAAGAAGGACTTAAGAACGTTGCCGCAGGAGCCAATCCAATGGACCTGAAACGCGGTATTGACAAAGCTGTTGAGGCCATCGTAGCAGACCTGGCTAAGCAGACTAAGAAAGTTGGTGATTCTTCTGAAAAGATCAAGCAGGTAGCTTCTATCTCTTCTAACAATGATGAAACTATTGGGGAACTGATCGCTGAAGCTTTCGGAAAAGTTGGAAAAGAAGGAGTGATCACTGTTGAAGAAGCAAAAGGTACAGACACCTATGTGGATGTAGTGGAAGGTATGCAGTTTGACCGCGGTTACCTGTCTCCATACTTCGTGACCGACTCTGAAAAGATGGTCGCAGAACTGGACAATCCATATATCCTTCTTTTTGACAAGAAGATTTCTACTATGAAGGACTTGCTTCCCGTATTGGAGCCAGTTGCCCAGTCAGGAAAGCCACTACTTATCATCGCAGAAGATGTTGACGGTGAAGCCTTGGCTACACTGGTGGTTAACAAGCTGCGCGGATCACTTAAGATCGCTGCCGTTAAAGCCCCGGGCTTTGGAGACCGCAGGAAAGCAATGTTAGAAGATATCGCTATCCTAACCGGAGGTACAGTGATCGCTGAAGAGCGTGGTTTCTCCCTGGAGAATGCTACTATAGACATGTTGGGTACTTGTGAAAAAGTAACCATTGATAAAGACAACACTACGATCGTAAACGGATCAGGTAATGCGAAAGACATTAAGACTCGTGTAAACCAGATCAAAGCTCAGATAGAAACGACTACTTCTGATTACGATAAAGAAAAACTGCAGGAACGCCTGGCTAAACTGGCCGGTGGTGTAGCCGTACTTTATGTAGGTGCAGCTTCTGAAGTTGAGATGAAGGAAAAGAAAGACCGGGTAGACGATGCATTGCACGCTACCAGGGCGGCTGTTGAAGAAGGTATCGTATCTGGTGGAGGCGTTGCCTTGATCAGGGCTAAAGCTTCTCTCTCTAAGGTAAAGCCGGAGAATGCCGATGAAGAAACAGGTATCCAGATCGTAGCTCGAGCCATCGAAGCTCCGCTGAGAACTATCGTTGAAAACGCCGGAGGAGAAGGCTCTGTAGTGGTCGCAAAAGTATACGAAGGCAAGAACGATTACGGTTATGACGCCAAGTCTGAGAAGTATGTAGACATGATGAAGGCCGGGATCATCGATCCTAAGAAAGTAACCCGTATCGCGCTGGAAAATGCTGCTTCTGTATCCGGAATGATTCTGACCACAGAATGCGCCCTGACAGACATTAAAGAGGATAACCCACCAGCCCCACCGATGGGTGGAGGTATGCCCGGAATGATGTAAGATCAACCGCCCATACGGCAATGGTTCAAAAACCGTCCTTGGGATAGCCCGGGACGGTTTTTTGTTTTTAAATCCTTGGTGGCCAGAGCCACTTTATTAACTAATTTTGCAAAAAAAGAAGCCATGTTCAACGCATTGCGCCCCGCCATTAAAGGCATTATATCACAGGAAGAAAAATCGGCCGAAGAACGCATGCAAGCCATCTGCGATCTTCTCAAGGAGACTGTCCCTCATTACGACTGGGTAGGCTTCTATTTCAGGGACGGAGAAAAGGAACAGTTAAAACTGGGAGCCTATGCCGGAACCCCTACGGACCATACAGTGATCCCGTTCGGAAAAGGCATTTGTGGACAAGTCGCTGTAAGCAACCAGAATTTCGTAGTGCCCGATGTGAGTGCCCAGGATAATTACATCGCCTGTAGCCTTACTGTAAAATCCGAAATCGTGGTACCTCTCTTCCTCGATGGAAAGAACATTGGTCAAATAGATATAGACTCTAACGTACCGGATCCTTTCACGGACGAGGATGAGCGTTTCCTGGAATTTATAAATAAGGAAGTATCCAATATTCTTTAAAACTTTCGTGTTTTGTTGATAAAGGAAGCTCCCCTTTTTATATAAATAAAGTACTTTTGTCTGCCTGAACATCTAACGCTAAGCAGATAAAAATGAGCACTATAAAAAAGGCCAAATCCGCACTGATCTCCGTTTTTCACAAAGAAGGGCTGGAACCAATTGTCAAAAAACTCAACGCTCTCGGCGTACAACTCTACTCTACAGGGGGTACAGAAAAATTTATCAAGGACCTTGGGATCCCGGTGACGGCTGTAGAAGATGTAACCAGTTATCCTTCTATTCTCGGGGGACGCGTAAAGACGCTGCATCCAAAAGTGTTTGGGGGTATTTTAAATCGACAGGATAACGAAAGTGACGTAGCCCAGCTCCAGGAATTCGAGATTCCACAGATCGATATCGTAATCGTAGATCTTTACCCGTTTGAGAAGACCGTGGCAAGCGGAGCTTCTGAACAAGATATTATCGAAAAGATAGACATTGGCGGAATTTCCCTTATCAGGGCGGCCGCGAAGAATTTCAAGGATGTAGTTTGCCTGTCATCCATGGAAGATTACCAGGATTTCCTTGAGCTCCTAAACGAAAAAGACGGGGAAACCTCCATGGAGGACCGTAAAAAGTTTGCGACCCGAGCCTTTAAGGTATCTTCACATTATGATACCGCAATTTTCAATTACTTCAACAAAGATGGGGATGAGACAGCCCTGAAGATCAGCGAAGACAAAGGCCAGGTATTGCGCTACGGTGAGAACCCGCATCAAAAAGGATTCTTTTACGGAGACTTTGATGCCATGTTTACCAAACTACACGGTAAGGAATTGTCCTATAACAACTTGTTAGATGTTGATGCCGCTGTGCAGTTGATGAATGAATTCCGCGGTGATGATCCTACCTTCGCCATTCTGAAACATAACAATGCCTGCGGAGTAGCTACACGCCCTACCCTGGCCCAGGCATACAAGGATGCACTGTCAGGAGACCCGGTATCGGCTTTTGGCGGTATTTTGATCGCTAATACCGAGCTGGACGAACATACGGCAGAACTCATACATTCTTTATTCTGCGAGGTGGTGATCGCCCCTTCTTTTTCGGATAAGGCTATTGAAATTCTCAAAGGAAAGAAAAACCGAATCCTACTGGTACAGAACCAGGTAGAATTACCGGGGACCATTTTCAGGAGTTGCCTCAACGGAATACTGGTACAGGATAAGGATGCGAAGACTGACCAGCTCTCCGATCTCAACTACGCCACGGACAAGAAACCTAGTGAGCAGGAAATTGAAGACCTGTTGTTTGCATCGCGCATCTGTAAGCATACCAAGTCTAACACCATAGTCCTGGCTAAGAACAAACAACTGTGCGCCAGTGGAACCGGGCAGACTTCCAGGGTAGATGCATTGAACCAGGCGATTCATAAAGCAAAATCGTTCGATTTTGACTTGCAGGGTGCTGCCATGGCCAGTGATGCATTCTTCCCATTCCCTGATTGTGTGGAGATTGCGCATAAAAGTGGTATTAGTAGCGTTATACAACCGGGTGGCTCTATAAAAGACCAGCTGAGCATCGATTATTGCAATGAAAATAGTGTTGCTATGGTAATGACAGGCACACGTCATTTTAAACATTAATTTCATTACATTTGACGATATTGCACCCCGTGAACTGAAACCAAACTTAATTTATAATGGGATTTTTCGATTTCTTAACTGAGGAAATAGCCATAGACCTCGGAACGGCTAACACCCTGATCATACATGCCGATAAGGTTGTTGTGGACAGCCCTTCTATTGTTGCCCGCGATCGCATCAGCGGGAAAATTATTGCCGTTGGTAAGGAAGCCAACATGATGCAGGGTAAAACCCATGAAAACATTAAGACCATCAGGCCACTGAAGGATGGTGTGATTGCCGATTTTGATGCATCTGAAAAGATGATCAATATGTTCATCAAAAACATTCCGGCTTTAAAGAAGAAATGGTTTCCTCCTGCTTTGAGGATGGTGATTTGTATTCCCTCCGGGATTACCGAAGTGGAGATGCGTGCGGTAAAAGAATCTGCAGAAAGAGTGAACGGAAAGGAAGTATACCTGATCCACGAGCCTATGGCTGCCGCCATAGGGATAGGGTTAGATATTATGCAACCTAAAGGAAATATGATTGTAGATATCGGTGGGGGAACTACCGAAATTGCAGTCATTGCTCTTGGAGGTATTGTTTGTGACAAGTCGGTTAAGATCGCCGGTGATGTCTTCACCAACGATATCATCTATTATATGCGTACCCAGCACAATTTATACGTGGGGGAAAGTACAGCTGAGAATATTAAAATCCAGATCGGTTCTGCTACGGAGGATCTGCAATCACCCCCGGACGATATGTCTGTACAGGGACGAGACTTACTTACCGGGAAACCCAAGCAGGTCCAAATTTCTTTTCGTGAGATCGCGAAAGCCCTGGACAAATCTATATTACGGGTAGAAGATGCTGTTATGGAGACCCTGTCCCAGACACCCCCGGAACTAGCGGCAGATATTTACAACACGGGAATATACCTGGCAGGTGGCGGATCCATGTTGCGGGGACTGGACAGGCGCCTATCCCAGAAGACAGACCTCCCGGTTTACATTGCAGAAGACCCACTACGTGCAGTAGTCCGTGGTACGGGGATCGCCTTGAAAAACCTGGAGCGCTATAAAAGCATCCTTATCAAGTAATCTGAAGAAATACATAGACCGAGCCGGGAGTCATAAATAATACCCCGGAAATCCGTCACCACAACAGGACTAGTACATGCAGCAGATCATCAATTTTATTGTACGCTACAAGACTACCTTGCTGTATTTGTTCTTCATGATTCTCGCTATTTCATTTACAGTTCAATCCCGATCTTATCACCGATCCAGGGTATTCAACTCTGCGAACTATATCACGGGATCTATCTATGAAAAATCGAGCAATATCAGCAGCTATTTCAATCTCAGCTCAGAGAACCAGAAGCTCCTGGAGGAAAACCAACGATTGCGTAGAGCGCTAGCCAATCATCCGGACATCGATACAATATTACAGGATACCTCCCAGCTTAAGTACACTATTACGACTGCCCAGATCATTAAGAACAGTTACGCCTTACCCAATAACTATTTAACCCTGAACAAAGGTTCCAAAGCCGGCCTTAAACAGGATATGGGTGTAATCTCCCCTGAAGGGGTCCTGGGAATCGTAGAACACACCACGGCCAACTTTGCAACGGTACAGAGTATCCTCAACGCCAAGTCTACGATCAACGCTAAGATTAAGAACACCTCTTATTTTGGTTCCCTGACCTGGGATGGGAAAAATTATAATGTAGTACAGTTAGAAGATATTCCCAGACTGGTGAACCTCACTATAGGTGATACCATCGTGACCGGAGCCATGTCCAGCATTTTCCCCGAGGATATCCCTATCGGTACAATTCAAAAATTTGATCTTAACCAATCCAAGAGCTTTTACAGCATTGATGTTGCTCTGTTTAATGATATGACGAACCTGAGGAATGTTTATGTGATCCTGAATACCGATGGTCCGGAGATTCGCGAACTTGAAGCAAAGATAGACGATGAGCAGTAATTCCTACTTGATGAACGCCCTTCGGTTTTTGCTGCTGGTCGCGGCCCAGGTTTTGGTGTTCAACAAACTCAATTTTTTCGGCTTCATCAATCCTATGGTCTATATCCTGTTCTTGTACTGGTACCCGATCAAGGAGAACCGCTCTGCTTTTATAAGCATCAGTTTTCTCTTAGGGCTTATCATTGATATTTTTTCCGACACCATGGCCCTTCATGCGGCTTCATCTGTGACCATTGCCTACCTCAGACCTGCAATTATGCGATTTGTTTTCGGTGTAAACTTTGAATTTCAATCCTTTAAGCTAAGTAACACTACCCGGATACAACAAATCACATTTTTGGCGTTATTGATAATAACACACCACCTGTTATTCTTTACATTGGAAATTTTTAGTTTCTCTAATTTGCTGTTAATTTTGAAAAAGGTGGTATTTACCGGGGCGGCTACACTGGTCGTTTGCCTGTTATTCAGGACCCTGTTCAGTGTACGAAAAGAATAGCCCTTAATTTTCCGGAAGTCTAAAACGAGTGATGAAAAAAATCCTGCTATCCTCCATTATTATTATTGTAGGCATCGTCTTTATAGGGCGATTGTCCTATTTGCAGATATTCAGCTTCTCTCCTAACCAGGTGCTCGAAGACCCTGCGATAAAGGCGATCTATGACTATCCGGAGAGGGGATACATTTATGACAGGGACGGGGCCTTACTGGTCGCGAACCAACCGGCCTATGACGTAATGGTTATTCCCAGGGAAGTGAAACCCCTGGACACCCTCGAATTCTGTGGATTATTGGGGATTGAAAAAGAGGATTTTAAATCAAAATTAAAAAAAGCGAGGGTATATTCTCCCAGGTTGCCTTCTGTATTGGTACACCAACTCTCCAAGGAAGACTACGCCCGTCTACAGGAAAAGATGCGTAAATACCAAGGTTTCTATATACAGAAACGGTCCCTGCGGTATTACACCACTAACAGCGGAGCAAACGTCTTGGGATATATCAGTGAAGTGAATGAGGGTGACCTTGCCCGGAATCCTTATTACGTACAGGGTGAACTTACCGGGCGTACAGGGATTGAAAAGCAATACGAGGAAGTTCTTCGCGGCAGGAAAGGTGTTAAATATATACAGAAAGACAGGTTTAACCGGGATATAGGCCCCTATAAGGATGGTGCCCTGGATACCCTACCCCAGCAAGGACAGGAAATCAGGGTTACCCTGGACAAGGACCTTCAGGAATACGGGGAACAGCTCATGCATGGGAAACGAGGAGGCATAGTCGCCATTGAACCAGCAACCGGTGAGATCCTGGCTATGATATCCGGTCCAACCTATGATCCTTCGCTCTTAGTGGGCCGACAGCGATCCAAGAATTACAGTAAGCTACATTACGATTCGATCTCCAAGCCCACCTGGGATCGTTCAATCCTGGCAGAACCCTCCCCCGGATCGCCATTTAAAACGCTTAATGCCCTGGTCGCATTAGAAGAAGGGGTGATCTCCCCTTCCACCACTATCCGGTGTTACAACGGTTTCTATGTTGGCAGAACACTAAGGGGGTGCCATTGCGGAGGCGGTATGCGCACCATGAACAGTGGAATCTATAATTCCTGTAACGCTTATTTCGCAGGCACCTTCCGAAAAATCTACGATAAGTTCGAGACCACGGACAAGGGAATGGATGTCTGGGAAAAGCACATGAAAAGTTTTGGATTGGGGGATTACCTCGGTTATGATCTACCCACGGGACGAAAAGGAAGGATTCCCGGTAAAGAATATTATGACAGGGTATACGGGGACAACCGCTGGTCATCGAGCTATATTATA
This sequence comes from Zeaxanthinibacter sp. PT1, assembly GCF_028464225.1. Taxonomy (GTDB): domain Bacteria; phylum Bacteroidota; class Bacteroidia; order Flavobacteriales; family Flavobacteriaceae; genus Zeaxanthinibacter. Next base: position 1,530,874 of record NZ_JAQPCN010000001.1, on the reverse strand, counting down.
TCCAATTCGATCGGACAAGGTGAGATCGCCGCGACCCCTATACAACTAGCAAATATGACCGCTGCGATTGCGAACAGGGGATTTTATTATACTCCACACGTGATTAAGCAGATCGGGGGCAAGGATATCAGCATTCCCGAATTTACCGAGAAAAAGAAAACGACCATTTCCCCTCAACATTTTGACCCGGTGATCCAGGGTATGGCCGATGTTTATACCAAAGGTACTGCCAGATGGCTGCAAATTCCGGGGATAGAAATCGCCGGGAAGACCGGCACTGTTGAAAATTTCACCAAGATAGATGGGGTGAGGACACAGCTAACCGATCACTCGGTATTTGTCGCTTTTGCCCCTGTAAATAATCCCCAGATCGCTATAGCCGTTTACATTGAAAATGGCTATTACGGATCACGGTACGCCGGGCACATTGCCTCTCTTCTGATCGAGAAATATATTAAGGGGGAAATCACGAGGAAAGACCTGGAGAAAAGGATGCTGGAAAAGACCTTAGAACACGAATACGCCAAACCTCTGAGTGGGGAGGAATTCAAGATCAATGAATATGTCTGGTAAAAGCATATTAAAACGAATCGATTGGCTCACCGTTCTATTCTATATATTGCTTGTCGGTATTGGCTGGTTGAATATCTACTCCAGTACATTCACGGAAAACAACCCCTCTATTTTTGATCTTGGACAGTTATACGGGAAACAGATGCTGTATATTGTGGTGTCCTTTGCTGCGATTATCGTTATACTGGCTCTTGAAGCCAACAGCTATGAACGATTTGCAAGTATCTTCTATATCATCTCCATGGTATTGTTATTGGGCCTTTTCGTCTTTGGAAAAACCATTGCCGGAGCCACTTCATGGTATGACCTCGGAGTATTTAACCTGCAGCCTTCGGAATTTGCCAAGATGGCTACAGCCCTAGCCCTGGCTAAATACCTCAGTGACATACAGACCGATATTAAACGCTGGAAAGATCAGTTATACGCCTTCCTCATTATTCTTATCCCGGCTTTCCTGGTAATCCCACAACCTGACCCCGGTAGTGCCCTGGTGTTTTTTTCACTGGTATTCGTCATGTTCCGGGAGGGACTCCCGCTTTATCACCTGGGTATAGCACTACTGGCCGTGCTACTTTTTATTTTCACCCTGATGTTCGGAACCACCTGGGTCGCCATAGGGATCTCTCTCCTGATCGGGATTGTATTCCTGTTTAAGCGAAAGAAACTGAAAATCCCTTTAATACCACTTTTCGTTTTTTTCATCATAGCCATCGGGTTCTCACTCTCGGTAGACCTGGTGTTCAATAACGTATTTGAGCAGCGGCACAGGGATCGCTTCAGTCTTTGGCTTCGCTTGGAAAAGGACCCTGTAAAACTCGCCGAGATTAAGAAGACCATCGGGTACAATACTTACCAGTCTGAAAAGGCCATTGAATCCGGAGGATTCTTTGGAAAAGGATTCCTCGAAGGCACAAGGACTAAAGGAGACTTTGTCCCCGAGCAGCACACGGATTATATCTTTAGTACTGTGGGAGAGGAATGGGGATTTCTTGGCACAGCCACCGTGGTGATCCTATTTACCTTAATGTTGTTACGCTTGGTTTACCTGTCTGAACGACAGAAGAACCAATTCAGCCGAATGTACGGCTACGGGGTAATTTCCATCTTGCTCATCCATTATTTCATCAACATTGGTATGGTGATCGGGATCCTCCCTACTATTGGGATTCCTTTGCCATTTTTTAGTTATGGCGGCTCAGGATTACTCGGGTTCACGGTATTGTTATTTATCTTTCTCCGCCTGGATGCCAACCGTCTGAACGAATGGTCTTAGATCAGTTCCGGAGCTCCCAGTCATCAGCATTTACAACTGCCTCCAGCTGATCTTGCAGGCTTTCGGGCAATTGCCCCAAAAAATTTATTCCGGTCATTTCCTCTATGCTGTCAATGGGCACCAGGAAGTGGCGTAATGGCCGATCGCTTTCCCGGTTAGGCATTAGAAATGCTAAAACTTTTGGTTTATGCTCTTGCCCTGTGATCACTAGCTTATAAAAGTACCTGGGCACGGAAACATCCTCATCACCTATTCCCGGTAGACCTCGCTCTAATACACCACCCGTAATAATGTACAGGCTGCCCTTCTCCTTTGACCATCGCCTAACCTGTTGCTCCAGACGGTTCCATAACCCGGCATTGAATTCACGGTCCTGCGGACTTATATTGCTGGTGTAGAAGGTTTCGTTATAAGCTTGTTCTGAAAACCTGCGATCCCCTGCAGGGCAGAGGTGTCCACGATCGTAGCCCGATCCTTTATAATTCCGCCAATCAGCAGACTTCGTTCTGACGAACGGGTCTTCTTCAAAATACGGTCGATCCCTATCCTGGTATGTAAGGTGATCTTTGTGCAAGCTATAAGCCACCCATTCAGCTTGTTCATGGGTTTCGTTATATGAAAGCATATAATGTGAATGTACTACGAGCTCACCCCCACCGGGCCCGGGCAGATAATATTCAGGAAAAACCTCGACTGCTTCAACTGTATGCTCGTCAGAGTAGACCGCGGGGGTATAAAAGTTATCAAAAAGCCAGAACCCAATAACACAAAGGATCAAAACAATACTGTAAATAAGACGATCACGTTTCAAGTTCTCTCTATTTTTAGGTGTAAATTTAAGGGAATTACAACAGTCATTGATATTGAATAGTTGTAAGTTATCCTGAAAAACTACGACATAAACCGGGTATTATTCCCATTTTCAGGGCGTAATTCAACCCGATAAATTAAAAAACTATGATTACCTGGGAAGATGTAATTCATTATTCGGTTAAAGGAAATCCCGTACCCGACCGACGCGTTGAAAAGACAGAAGAAGAATGGAAGGCTCAATTGAGCCCTTCACAATACAGGATAATGCGGCAAAAAGGGACAGAAGCTCCACACAGTGGAGCATTTTGCAGTAGCCATGAGGCAGGGAAATATGCCTGTGCCGGTTGCCACACCCCCCTCTTTGACTCGACCATTAAGTTTGAATCAAAAAGCGGCTGGCCCAGTTTTACACAGCCGATTAAAAAGAACGCGATCAAATATATCAGGGATACCTCATATGGTATGATCAGGGTAGAGGTACAATGCAACACCTGCGATGCACACCAGGGACACGTTTTCCCGGATGGCCCTGAACCCAGTGGTTTAAGATACTGCATCAATTCGGAGTCCCTGGAACTTATAAAAAAGAATGAAGCCTATGAGTCATAAACTTGCCACCATGGGAGCAGGGTGCTTCTGGTGTACAGAAGCCGTATTCCAGGAAGTTGAAGGGATTCTGGATGTAGTGTCCGGGTATTCCGGAGGCAATGTTCCTGGATATCCCACCTACCGTGAAATTTGCTCAGGGAGAACAGGACATGCAGAGGTAATACAGTTGAGCTATGATCCGGAAGTAATATCCTACCGTGATATCGTAGCAGTCTTCATGACCACACATGATCCTACTACGCTGAATCGGCAGGGCGCCGATGTAGGCACACAATACCGATCTGTGATCTTCTACCATGATGAAGAGCAGAAAAAGGACGCAGAAGCCGTAATAGCCGATTTAGCAGATGCCTATGACGAACCCATAGTTACCGAAATATCCCCTCTGGACACCTTTTACAAAGCAGAGCCGGAACACCAGAATTTCTACAGGTCACACCCACGGCAGCCCTATTGTACCTATGTAATCAATCCCAAATTGGCTAAACTCAGACAAGTGCATTCGGGACTTCTCAAGAACAAGGTCAGTTAAAGTTATCATTGACAGCAACAAAAAACCCCGGCGATAACCGGGGTTTTCTTATGGTATAAACGGGGCTTTTCAGTCCTTGCTGGCAAGCTTCCCGTGCTTAATGTTGTTGATCTGCAGGTCTCGCAAGACGTTAACTGCTTCTTCTACGTATACATCCTTTGCCAGGTTCTGGTGCCAACGGTCACGTTTTTCCCTGAGTACGGAATCCTCTGTAAACAGTTCTTGTTCGTATTGAAGAGAACTGAAGGTCAGCTTAGAATCATAGTCGCTGATCGACTTAAAGTACTTAGATCGTTTCTTATCCGCTTCCATCTCCTTTTTGTAAGCCTCGTAATTAAGGGCAACGACTGTTTGGTCTTGCTGCTCTTTCAGCCATTTGGCGTTTTCTTCAATAAGCTTTATCTGCGGGTTCTGCGCCATCCGCTTTGTACTGTTCTCTATGGTGGCCTCATAATCTATGTAACCATCCCAGGGTTGGTAATCTGCAGGGGAAATCTTATCCCAGGCTAAGGGGTTATTCTGATCGCGCTCCCCAAGATCGATATAGCTGTACCTGTCAGGAACCACCACATCACTTTCTACTCCTTTGAGCTGGGTAGATCCCCCGTTAATTCGGTAAAACTTCTGTGTGGTTAACTTAATTGCTCCCAGGTCACCGTGTTCGTTAGAGCGAACTATGTTTTCCAGGGGAATCACATTCTGTACGGTGCCTTTACCAAAAGTCTGCTGGCTACCGATGACTACGGCTCGTTTATAATCCTGCATCGCAGCCGCGAGAATCTCAGAAGCCGATGCCGATAATTCGTTCACCAGGATCACCAGAGGACCGTCCCACTGAATACGTTCATCCTTATCCTCGTATATATCTTTGTCTTTACCCGAAGAACGCACCTGTACGATAGGCCCGTCTTTAATGAAGAGTCCGGCCATATCCACTACGGTCTTTAAGGATCCTCCGCCATTATCCCTGAGGTCCAGTATTAATCCTTCTACCCCGTCAGCTTTCAACCTTTCTACTTCCTTAGCTACATCGGTAGCGGCGTTGCGTTCTCCATAATCTTCAAAGTCCACATAAAACTTCGGAAGATTTATCAGTCCAAACTTCTGGTTGTCTTTTATTACTGTTGCCGATTTGGCGTAAGATTCTTCCAGTTCTACGACATCCCGGGTTATAGAGACTTCCTCGATGGACCCATCAACTTTTCTGACCGTAAGGTCTACTACAGTACCTTTTGGTCCCTTAATCAGTTTAATGGCATCGTCTAACCTCATTCCGACGATATTCACGGGTGGCTGACCATCTTGGCCTACTTTCAGTATCTCATCCCCAACTTCTAATTGTTGGTTTCTCCAAACCGGTCCGCCTGAAATGATTTCGACGATCTTGGCACCCTCGGCTTTTTTCTGAAGCCTGGCTCCTATCCCCTCAAACTTCCCTGACATACTGATGTCAAACTTGTCTTTATCCTCAGGGGCAAAATAATAGGTATGCGGGTCAAACTCATCTACAATGGTATTGATATATTGTACAAACCAGTCTTTTCGTTCCAGGTCGTCTACAAAATCAAAGAACTCGTCCAGGGTAGTAAGGGTAGCTTCCCTGGCTTCTTTTTCAATTTGCTCTTCAGAAAGTTTCTCTGCATCTTCTTCCTCTGTACTGCTATTCAGTTTGGAATCATAGGTGCCGATGGTATTCAGTTTCAGCTGCTTCCTCCAACGTTCTTTCAATTCGGCTTTAGAGCTGGCAAAATCCTGGTTTTCATAATTGATATCGATAGATTCATCGCTGTTGTAATCAAAAGGTTCCGAAAGCACCTCCTTGTAGATACCTTTCGCCTCCTCCATTCGTTTCATCAGGCGATCATAGACGATTTCAAAAAAAGTGATATCGGTATTCTTGATCTGGTCGTCGATCTGGAATTTATACTGTTCAAAATCCGCAATATCTTCCTGGAGGAAATACCTCTTTGTAGGATCTATTACATTGATAAAATCTTCGAATACGTTGACGGAAAAATCATCATTGATGTTTTTGGGCTCGTAGTGACCACGTTCCAGGACATAAGTAATCAGATCTAACAGGAGCTTATCCTTATCATTGGTCTCAAAAGATTTATTGGTAAAACTACAGGAGGCAACGGCGATCAATATCACCAGAAATCCAAGCGTCAAATTCCTTTTCATCGAATATTCTTTTTTAATCGGTCAAAACCCCTTGTAAACTAAATTGAAGACTGCAGGGGAAACTTAAACCTATGAAATAAATTTCAATTCCCTAAGATACTGAAAATTCCATGCCAGTTTAAGCAGTTTAAGAATTAATTTTATGTTAAACGCCGTATTTGGGCGTGTTCCGGCGATATCCCTTTGACAGCTAAGCGGCAAAATAAGGTTGAATCGGCCTGTTATCAACTGACATTTCTTCAGTGGCACCAATGTCCGCAATTGCCAGGCATATCCATTCGGCATTTCCCAGTTTAAAACGTATTTTTACCCCATAAAGTATGCCAAATGCAAAAACCTCTTATCCTGGTTACCAACGATGATGGGATCACAGCCCCGGGCTTACGTGCCCTGATTTCTTATATGAGAGCGATTGGTGATGTTATTGTCGTAGCACCAGATAGCCCACAATCCGGAATGGGACACGCCATTACGCTGGACAGCACTCTTTACTCTAAGAAAGTGAGTATAGACCTGGAAGATAACGCTCCTCTGGAATACAGTTGCAGCGGAACGCCGGCAGATTGCGTCAAATTAGCCTTGCAAGAATTACTGGACCGGAAACCTGATATTTGTGTAAGTGGGATTAACCATGGGTCTAACAGCAGTATCAATGTGATATATTCCGGCACCATGAGTGCAGCCATTGAAGCTGGGATTGAAGGAGTTCCGGCCATAGGATTTTCCCTGTGCGACTATTCCTGGGAGGCAGATTTTGAACCCGCAAAAGATCATATCATCAGGATCGTAAAGGAAGCCATAGAACATGGCATTCCTAAAGGAGTGGTGCTCAATGTAAACATTCCTCCCTTAGAAAAGTCAGCATTAAAAGGCATAAAGATCTGCAGGCAGGCCCGGGCCAATTGGAAGGAAAAATTTGACAAGCGTACCAATCCCATGGGTAAGGATTACTATTGGTTGACCGGCGAATTTGAACTACTAGATAAAGGCGAGGATACAGACGAATGGGCACTATCCCAGGGATATATCTCCGTAGTACCGACCCAATTTGACCTTACTGCACACCACGCCATTCAGGATATTAATAATTGGAATTTATAATGAACAGTAAAAAAGACATTCTTACCGGGTTCCTCGTGGGCCTGATCGCCAACACCATCGGAACCTTATTATATATTCTCCTCTTCTCGGATCTGAGCATCGCAGATACCTGGCATGCTGCAGTAGAACAGGAACATGTGGGCAGCCTTTTAGCACTAGGTGCTATTCTGAACCTGCTCGCTTTTTTCGGGTTCTTAAGGATAAGAAGGGATAACCGTGCCAAGGGTGTGCTTATGGCCACCGTGCTAACAGCATTGGTCATCCTTTATTTCAAGATCACCTAAAATGAAATATTATATCATAGCCGGGGAAGCATCCGGCGATCTTCACGGCTCTAACCTCATCCGCGAACTACGGGTTCAGGATCCCAATGCACAGCTGCGATGCTGGGGAGGAGATCTAATGCAGAAAGCCGGTGGCACACTTGCCAGGCATTATAAATCCATGGCTTTCATGGGTTTCTTTGAGGTGATCGCCAACTTAAGGAGCATTTTCCGAAACATTTCATTTTGCAAGGAGGATATAGAACGATTTAATCCGGATGTCATCATTTTTATAGACTTCTCCGGCTTTAACCTGCGGATCGCGAAATGGGCGAAGGAACAGGGTTACAGAACCAATTATTACATTTCCCCACAAATATGGGCTTCAAGGGAAAGCAGGATCAATAAAATCAAGAGAGACATAGATGCGATGTTCGTCATCCTACCTTTTGAAAAAGACTTTTACGAGAAGAAACATCAATTCCCCGTGCATTTTGTGGGACATCCTCTCATCGATGCCATTGCCAATTCTCCCGCAGTATCCGCAGATACCTTTAAACAAGAACATCATCTTCTCCCCGATAAACCTGTTATAGCCCTCTTACCGGGGAGCAGGGTGCAGGAGGTACAGAAAACCTTGGATGTTATGCTTTCCGTGGCCGCGGAGATGAACGATTACCAGTTTGTCATCGCCGGTGCCCCAAGCCTGGAAGATTCCTTTTACCAGACTTTCGTCAGACAGCACAATGTTAGTTTTGTAAAAAATAAGACCTATGACCTTTTGAGCATCTCCCATGCCGCACTGGTGACCAGTGGTACCGCCACGCTGGAAACCGCTCTTTTGAAAGTGCCGCAGGTTGTATGCTACAAGGGCAACTGGATCTCTTACCAGATCGCCAAAAGGATTATTACCCTGGATTATATCTCCCTGGTGAACCTGATTATGGGAAAGGAAGTGGTCAAAGAACTAATACAAGGAGACTTGACCAAAGAAAAACTCGGCCAGGAACTCGCCAAGATATTAGGAGGGCCCGAACGCCAGGAACAGCTTAGTGCTTACGAGGAATTGCGACAAAAACTGGGAGGGCGTGGTGCCAGCAAAAAAGCAGCCCAGCTTATTATTTCCGGCTTAAATAATGCCCGGAAATAGTCAGGTTATTCCTTATTTCCTTATTTCACAGCGGGTAAATTTGACGTAGGAAAGTACCGACATAGAAATTTTTCCTTAATTTTGAGAACCAAGAGCACTTAAGTTTCCTTGGATGGACCGCAGAATTACCTCCCTTATCCTGTTGTTGATACTCGCCAGCTGTGGCGGAGTAAAGAGAAGCACTTCCTATTCTGAAGAGCGAAAAGTCAGTGTTTCTGCGAGTCCGGTCACAGAAAAGCCCGATCTCACCAATACTAAGGATGCGGCAGATATTGCAATTCCCGATTCCAACAAAAAGGCCGACAGGATCATTAGCACTGCGCTCAATTATTCCGGGGTAAAATACAAATACGGCGGAACGACCCAAAGCGGTATGGACTGCTCAGGATTGCTTTATGTGGCCTTCGGAGAACACAATGTGCCGCTCCCGAGAGTATCTCACCAGATGGCCGAAGAAGGAAAACGTATAAGGGTAGAACAGGTAGACAAGGGTGACCTTCTTTTTTTTACCACCGGCCGAAGAAATCATAAGATCAACCATGTAGGATTGGTTGTCGATGTAGACGGGGATGATATTAAGTTCATCCATTCAACGACCTCACGCGGGGTCATAGTTTCCTCTCTCAAAGAAGGATATTGGAATTACGCCTTTGTCAAGGCGGCCCGTATCCTCTGATGACCGCGCTTCGGTTCATACCGATTCAGCTCACCTTCTGCCTGGCATTTGGTATAGCCCTCTCCCACTATGTAAATATCCAAACTTGGATTATTCTATTATTGGTATTAAGCGGTCTTAGTTACCTGGGCATGCATTACAATCAAAGAGATCGCCGGAAGTATACTTATGAAATAGTGGTTGCTCTGACGGTTATACTCCTGGGTGTTCTCAGCATTAAACTTTCAAGAGAAAAACCTTCCCCATGGCCTCAAGGCACCCATCAATGGCATTTAAAGATCAGGAAGGTCCTGAAATCGACTGCATATACGGATCAATACCTAGCGGACATTCTTCATATTAATGGTAGGAGCAGTAAAGGGCAGGTTCTCCTTAACCTGGCTGCGGACTCCTCTCAGCAACCTTTGCTAATTGACCAGGAGCTTATAGCAATGGCAGAGATGGAAGCCATCAGACCCCCTTTAAATCCCCGCCAGTTCAATTACAAAACCTATATGCAGGAATTAGGGGTTTATTCCCGCTTGAGACCGGCTCCCGGAAGTTATAGAATTACGACTTCCTATAGGACTACCATTCCGGGGATTGCGTCATCATTCAGGAAAATGCTGACAGATTCTCTCCACTCTTCAGGCTTTAAAGGACAGGAGCTGGCCATAATACAGGCGCTACTCTTTGGTGATCGAATTGATATTGAAGAGGACACTTACACCGCCTATAAAAATGCCGGGGCAATACACATACTGGCCGTATCAGGATTGCACGTTGGCATTCTTCTTTACATCTTTCATTTCCTTTTGGGATTCCTGGACCGATCACCGAGAGGTGCCGTCTTCAAATTAATATTGCTGGTAACTATCCTATGGTCTTATGCCTTGATTGCCGGCTTTACACCTTCCGTTCTGCGGGCGGTGGCCATGTTCTCTTTTGTCGCCTACGCCCTCTACCTTAACAGGCCCAGTAATAGTTTTAATATCCTAGCCCTTTCCATGTTCTTTATACTGTTGCTCATCAATCCCGGGCTTTTATTCCAGGTCGGTTTCCAGTTGAGTTATGCAGCTGTACTCTGCATATTATGGGGTTATCCCAGGATCTGCAGGCTTTGGTCACCCAAAAATTTTATACTCAGAAGAGCCTGGCAGCTTACCGTTGTAAGTTTCACGGCACAGCTAGGCGTACTTCCTTTAAGTCTTTATTACTTCCACCAGTTCCCCGGACTTTTCTTTATAAGTAACCTTTTCATCATCCCATTCCTTGGAATTATTCTCGGTGGGGGCATCTTTATCACCATATGGGCCGCTGTTGGAAGTTTACCGAAATTTCTCGCAGCCCTCTATCACTCCATAATAAATACGCAAAACCAGCTGGTTTACTGGATCTCCGATCAGCAGGATTTTATTTTCAGCGAGATCAGTTTTGACTTGCCAATGCTGATCATAAGCGCCTGCCTGGTGATTAGTTTCTTATGGTGTTTAGAAAAACCTTCACTGCGAAGGATCCTTAGCGGCTGTATAGTACTCCTGATCTTACAGCTCTATTCCATGTTCATCCTTCTGAAAACATCACAGAGAGAAAGCCTGTGGGTCATGCATCAAAATGGTAAAACACAGTTATTGCACCAGGCAGGGCAAAGCATGACCGTATACACTAATGATGATAACCCTGCACAATCTACACGAGCCTTCCGGATCGGAGAAAATATCAGGAGGCAACAACACCGATCCCTGGAAAATTTCTATGAGTATCGAGGAGCTGATCTTGTGATCGTGGGTAAAAACACTCCTGCAGATCAGCTCACCCCTAATCCCAGGTGGGTGCTGTTTACAAACTCCCCCGGCTTACACCTGGATCGTTTTATAGATTATAACAACCCCCAAATGATCATCGCGGATGGCAGTAATTATCACAGCTACGTGGATCGCTGGCGTAAGAGTTGCCAGGATCGAGGTATCCCCTTCCACTACACTGGTGCAGACGGGGCCCTGTTATTAGACCCCGGGGATTAATTTACCTGATTCCATGCATCATTCGTTTCAATGGCTTGTTTAGAATTATAGAGATAAAGCCAATCCCGATACATAAGACCGTAAAGATCAGGAAGAAGCTGCTAAGCGAGTATTCGGCAGTGATCTGGTCTATCATTCCTCCTAAGGTTCCTGCCAATTTCTGACCGATGGCGATGGCCAAATACCAGATTCCAAACATGAACCCGATCATTCGCGGAGGTACCAATTTACTCAGGTAGGACAATCCGACGGGTGAGACACATAGTTCCCCGGAGGTGATCAGAAGATAGGAAAGAATAAGGTAGATCATACTAACTGATGCGGTTGCCGCTCCCTGTGGTATGCTAAGAGTACCGAAAACCAATACCCCGAAACCTAGGCCCTGCAATATGAGCCCGATACCGTATTTATGCGCGGCACTGGGGTTGTATTTACTTTCCCACCACCTGGAGAACAGGGGAGCCAATGTAATAATGAAGAAAGAGTTCAGAATGGCAAACCAACTAGCCTCTACTTCGTTCCCCTCCTGTGCAAACTTATCGTACAATCTGAATATAAGTAGTCCCCATATCCCTGCAAAAGCGATTCCCAGCGCCCAGTTAGACCAGGGTATCCTGGAATAAGTTTTCTTGAACAAGAGGTACAGTACCCAGGTGATGATCATCATGGGAACGGTAGTTAAAAGAGCGTCCACTATTTTAAAGACCAGGGAAGCGGATCCCGTCAGGGTACGGTTGGTATAATCTCTTGCAAAAATGGTCATTGTCCCCAAGTTTTGCTCAAATGTGGCAAAAAAGATGACCGTAAAAAGCCCGAATATGGCAACGGCAAAAATACGATTCCGGATTACCGGGGTATAGCGCAGAGTGCGGCTTACGATAAGAATTAAGAATAATATTAATGATAGCAGGACCGTTGCATTAGACCCCTCCATTCCGAACAATTCAAAGTTCAGGAAATTAATGCCTTCAATTTTGGAGATCGGATCATTGAAAAGATATAACAGCCCCCCAAGAGATGATAGTATGATCAACAGGTAGTCCAAGGGTGTAAAAGGATTCCGTTTTTCTTCATCAGGATCGGGTTGAGTATCGGAGGTCTCCCCAAGGACTTCAGATGTTTTCATAGGCTTTTCTCCTATCCTGCCGAAAAGCGGACTGGCAAGCCAGAATTGAAGCATCCCGAGAAACATGAAGATACCTGCGAGTCCGAATCCCCAGGACCAACCGTAATTCTCTGCCAGGTAACCACAGAGCATCATCCCGAAGAATGCCCCTGCATTGACCCCCATGTAAAATATTGTATATGCCCCGTCTTTCTTGGATTCCTTCCCACGATACATTTCAGAAATTACCGAGGTAATATTGGGCTTAAAAAACCCGGTACCGATAATAAGGAATGCTAATCCAATATACAGGGACCAAACCGTTTCTATAGCCATACAGGCATGCCCCAGGGTCATAATAAAACAGCCGATGATAATCGCTTTTTTGTACCCGATCAATTTATCGGCTATATAGCCACCGAGAATCGGGGTCAGGTATAGCAGGGAAGCATAGGTACCTATTAAGGCTAGCGCATGTTCTCTTGGCCATTCCCATCCGGGATTATCACCAATCACCGGGGCAGTGAGAAATAGTACTAACAGCACTCGCATTCCATAAAAGGAAAAACGTTCCCACATTTCGGTAAAGAACAATACAAAAAGCCCGGCCGGGTGGCCGAGCACTTTATCTTTAAATAAATTCTCGATATCAGTATTCATCTGGTTGGCTCTAATTGGTTGCTACCAAAATAATAAAGTTCCGTCTATGTCGGCACAATACTACCTTAAAATTAGATCCGGAATGCCATGAGCAGCGAATAACTCGAGGTACGGTTTAAGTATTTACCTAGTGAACGTCTCCCATCAGCCTTTTCATCAGCGGTGCAGTTACCAAAACAATAACAGCGGCTCCTAGGGCATATTGTGCGATCAACTCAAATCCATTGATGTAGATATCCAGTGATTCAAAACCACCCACATTGGCATCAGTACTCTCTACCGCCAGTTGCTTACCTATAAAACCAACCACCTGGAAGGCAAAAGCTGAAGACAGGAACCAAACTCCCATCATAAAAGCCACGATCCGTTTAGGCGAAAGATCCGTAATCTTTGAAAGACCAACCGGAGACATAAATAATTCTCCTACCGAGATAAGGAAATACATAATCAACAGATAGCTGAAAGGAACCATCCCGTTTTCGTCGGCACTTCCACCACTCAAGGCCAGGATGTAAAAGCTGATCCCTGCAAATGCAAGACCCATCCCGAATTTATATGGAGTTCTCGGGTTCAGTTTCTTCTTTGAGAGATAGGTGAACAATAGTGAGATCGGTATGGAGAGAATTATGATATACATGGAATTAAGCGCATTCGTCTGCGCCGCATCCACAATACTCAGGTTTACATTACGTTCGGCGAAGAGTGTAATCACACTTCCCGAAAGCTCATGGAACCCCCAGAAAATAGTCATGAAAAATGTAATCAACACAGCCATGAAGAGTTTCTTACGTTCATCAAGGGTGGCTTTAAACATAATATAACCCAGGTATAACAGTATGGTTACTCCTACCAGCTTAAAGATCACGTTTACGATATTCTGGTCCTCAAAGAAGCTTCCTTCCGCACCCAGCGGACGATAGGACGATAGCAGAAAAGCGATCACCGGGGCTGCGGCACAGGCGAGAACCGGCACCAGCACTTTTTGTTTAACTCCTACAACCTTTTTTTCCAGGACGGCCTCACTGGGAGGCATTCCCTTATCCCCGAACACGTTTTTCCTAATCCCATTCCAGAAGAAAATAAGACCAGTTAGCATTCCTATCCCTGCAAGTCCAAATCCGTAATGCCAGCCATATTCACTCCCCAACCAACCGCAAAGCAGCGGGGCGGCGAATCCACCAATATTGATTCCCATATAGAAGATCACGAACCCTGAATCTTTCCTTGGATCACCATCCTTGTACAGGGCTCCCACAAAGGTTGAAATATTAGGCTTAAAGAAACCATTGCCCACAACGATCAGTGCAAGGGCCAGGTAGAAGGCCATATTATTTTCAATGGCTAATACAAAGTGTCCCAAGGCCATCAGGACACCACCGAGAAAGATTGATTTCCGCATCCCGAGGATGGTGTCGGAAATCCTCCCACCGATCACAGTTGATGCGTACACAAGTGAACCATAGGACGAGTAAACGGCTGCCGCGGCATAATCCCTGGCAACTAAGGCTTCAAAGATCACGTTTACCATGTAAAGCGTCAGCAGGGCACGCATTCCGTAAAAACTAAATCGCTCCCAGAGCTCAGCGAAGAAAAGATAAAAGAGTCCTTTCGGATGGCCGAACATTTGCTGTTCTTCCATGAATTCGGTTTTAGTATCCATGATCAGTTAACTATTTATTGGTTATCGGTTTTCAGTAAATTTTCAATCATAAAATCGGTCATCATGGTATACAGGTGCAAGCGTGTATTCCCCCCGTAGATACCGTGATTCCGGTCCGGGTAAATAGCCCAGTCAAATTGCTTATTGGCCTGTACAAGGGCTTCGATCATCCTCATGGTATTCTGAACATGAACGTTGTCATCACCAGACCCATGGACCAACAGGTAATCACCTTGAAGTAGTTCAGGGTAATTCAGGGGCGAATTCTCATCGTAGCCGGACGCATTTTCCTGAGGAGTACGCATATATCGTTCTGTATAGATGGTGTCGTAAAATCGCCAGCTGGTCACAGGGGCTACCGCGACAGCCATCTCAAAAGTATCGTTCCCTTTCAGCAGGCAGTTGGTCGACATAAAACCACCGTAACTCCAGCCCCATATACCCGTACGTGCATCGTCTATATAAGGTAGTTCACTAAGTACTTTTGCTGCAGATATCTGGTCTTCTACCTCGTACTTCCCAAGTTCCTGGTAAGTCACCTTTTTAAAATCACGTCCTTTTAACCCTGTACCGCGACCGTCTACACAGGCAACGACAATCCCTTTTTCAGCCAAAAGCTGGTGCCAGTAATCATTAGTCCCCATCCAGCGGTTAGCCACCTGCTGTGATCCGGGACCACTGTATTGAAAAAGTAATAGGGGGTATTTTTTATCCGGGTCCAAATCCAAGGGTTTCACCATCCACATGTTCAGCTCGTTCCCGTTGATATTGATGGTAGAGAATTCTTTAGGGCTCAACTGGTAATCCTTTAATAAATTCTTCAAGGCTCCATTATCCTCAAGTACTTTAACCAGCTCGCCTTCCCTGGACATATGAAGTGTATAGACCGGGGGAGTTTCGGCATTGGAAAAGGTGTTAATGAAATAGGTGAAATCTGCACTGAAGTCGGCGTGATTGGTCCCCTCCTGTTTGGTTAATCGCATCTTATCTTCACCACCGCTACTAATGGCGTATACATCCCGATTAATAGAACCATTCTCTGTAGACTGGTAATAAACCCTATCTTCATTTTGATCGTAGCCATAGTAGTTTGTCACCTCCCATGAACCTTTTGTGATCTGGTTCATAAGTTCTCCATCCTCGTCGTAGAGATAAATATGATTATACCCGTCGCGTTCACTGGTCCAGATAAAACTGTCATCAGCGAGGAAAGTGAGGTTATCGTGAATATCCACATAAGCATCGTCCTTCTCCCTGAGAAGAACAGAAGTCTCCATGTTTTTAGCGTTAACGTCGTAGAGGACCAATTCGTTCTGGTGGCGGTTCAGGGTCTGTACGCTCAGGTGCTGTGGGTGGTTCCTCCATTTGATCCTCGGGATGTAGTAAGGGTTACCGAGGTCCGCCATAGAGGTTTCCCTTTTTTTTCTATCGTATATATTCAAGGAAACCACAGCATTATCCTCTCCTGCTTTCGGGTATTTAAAACGGTGTTGTGAAGGGTAGAGTTCCTGTCCAATAACATCCATGGAAAATTCAGGCACTTCGGATTCATCAAAGCGAAGGAAGGCGATCTTACTGCCGTCAGAATTCCATTCAAAGGCTTTTACGAACGCAAATTCTTCTTCATATACCCAATCGGTCACTCCGTTGATTACGCTGTTGATTTTCCCATCCGTGGTCAGCTGTATAGTTTCTGAAGTTTCAAGGTCCAGTATATACATATTGTTTTCATATACATAAGCAACGTTAGAGCCGTCAGGAGAAAGGGAGGGTTCCCGTATCTTTTGGTCCGAGATCCTTGTCAGTTCTTTACTTTCTACGTCGTATACATAATAGATCCCAATCCTGGAATGCCTGAAAATAGGTTCTATCTCTGTTGCGAGTATTACTTTAGATTCATCATCACTGAACTCATAAGAGGTAAAGAAAGGGATGTCTTTAAAATCGGCTGAGTTCACCAATGTTTCCACCTTTTCCTGGGTATCGTAATCGTACAAGTCTATAGTGCTTTTGCGATCAGATCGGTCAAAATTAAGTACACTATACTGTTTGCCATTATCCATAGATCGGAGAACCTCAAGCCCCTCCGTACTGAAGGTGCCGTCGTAGATCTCTTCGAGGCTTATCTGCTTTTCCTGGCCTATGGCCAGCTGCATTAACGAAAGACCCAAAAAACAAAAAAGGGGAACTATTTTCATGAATTATCAAAAATTGATTAAAAACCCCCAAGTTTACTAATATTTTCACGAATAAAATAACTTTAAACTCTAAATATGATAAGGAAGCTCGTGAGCAGTGACAGGGAATCCTCTCCTGAAAATTTTACACTTTATCCGTATCTTTGAATGCATTAAAGCAAATGGCATGACCCCCCCTATAGAAGGATTTTCCAAGTTATCCAAAGAAGAAAAGATCAATTGGATAGCTGAACGATTTACAGACAATTCCGAGGAAACGAAAAAGATCCTTAAACGCTACTGGAACCAAGATGCAGAGGTGCAGCAATTGCACGATGAATTTATAGAGAACACGATCAGCAATTACTACCTACCCCTTGGTATTGCCCCTAATTTCCTGATCAATGGAAGAATCTATGCCATCCCTATGGCCATCGAAGAAAGTTCTGTGGTCGCCGCCGCTAGTAAAGCGGCAAAATTCTGGTTAAACAGGGGAGGTTTTACAGCCGAAGTCCTCGGCACGGAGAAGATAGGGCAGGTTCATTTCACCTATAGCGGAGACGCCGAACAACTGGCCACCTTTGTTAAGAGAATTATTCCTGTGATGAGAAGTGACGTAGCAGATCTTACAGCGAAGATGGAAAAGCGCGGTGGTGGCGTTAAGAAGATCGAATTAGTGGATAAGCGTTCGGAACTGTCCGATTACTTCCAATTACACTGCACCTTTGAAACTGCCGATGCCATGGGGGCAAATTTCATTAATTCCTGCCTCGAGCAGTTTGCCCAGACCTTAGAAAGGGAAGCAAAGGACGATCCCGGGATTATGGATGAATGTATGGAAGTAGTCATGAGCATACTTTCCAACTATGTTCCGGGATGCACGGTACGGGCCGAGGTATCGTGTAAGATAGAAGAATTGGATGAACACGACGATATCTCTCCCGTACAATTCGCAGAGAAAATGGTACAGGCCGTTGCCATTGCCAAAGCGGAGCCATTCAGGGCTGTGACTCATAATAAAGGTATTATGAACGGCATAGACAGCGTGGTACTGGCCACAGGCAATGACTTCCGGGCGGTAGAGGCAGGAATACATGCTTACGCCTCTAAAGACGGCAGGTATACCAGCCTGACACACGCAGCGATAGAAAACGGTATATTTAAATTCTGGATAGAGATACCCCTTGCGCTGGGTACTGTGGGAGGCCTTACGGGCTTACACCCGATGGTTCGCCTGTCTCTCGATATCCTGCAGAATCCATCGGCCAGGCAATTAATGCAAATTGCTGCGGTAGCCGGTCTCGCCCAAAATTTCGCAGCACTGCGGTCCCTGGTCACCACGGGCATACAACAGGGCCATATGAAGATGCACCTTCTTAACATTCTGAACCAGTTACAAGCCAGCACCCCGGAAAAGACAGCTATTGTACAGTTGTTTCGCGACCAGCAGGTCACGCATAGGGCTGTTGCAGCAGCCTTAGAGAAACTACGTACCGCTTGATGAAAAAAACATTCTACAGCCATGGGAAATTACTGATCACCGGTGAATACGCGGTATTGGATGGCGCTCTCAGTCTTGCGCTCCCCACCCGTTTTGGACAGAGCATGGAAGTGGAAAGAATAAAAGAAAGAATTATACAGTGGGAAAGTCGCGACATTGAGGACAATACCTGGTTTAAAACAGCTATCCCGCTGCCCCTAGAGGCTCCTGAGAATAATGTCGAAGAAGCAACCTCCGAATCATACTCCACCTTATTAAAGCTCCTTAAAACGGCGGAACAACAGCAGCCTGAATTCTTTGCCAGCGAGACAGGATTTAAAGTGGTTTGCCACCTGGGTTTTCCTCGAGACTGGGGACTGGGCTCCTCCTCCACTTTGGTCAATAATATTGCCCAATGGACCGATACGGACCCGTATCTTTTACTTGCTGAAAGTTTTGGTGGCAGTGGTTATGACATTGCCTGCGCACGACAGCATTTGCCTCTTCTGTATCAATTAACAGAGAATAAGCCTAATATAGAAACGGTGGAATTTGATCCGTCCTTCTCTGAATCGCTCTATTTTGTTCACCTGAACCAGAAACAAAACAGTCGGGAAGGTATTAGAATATACCGGGAAAGTACCGCTAACAAAACAACCCTGGTCAAGGAATTAAACCAGATAACCCATGCGTTAATTGGAGCCACACAATTGGATGAATTTGCCTCTTATCTTGAAAAGCATGAGCAGCTCATCTCTAAGGCAATTAGGTTACCCATGGTTAAGGAGAAACTATTCCCTGATTTTCCCGGAAGCCTCAAAAGTCTCGGTGCCTGGGGCGGAGATTTCGTGTTGGCTACCGGTGGTCCGGACACTCCTGAATACTTCCGCACCAAGGGTTACCAAACCATTGTTCCTTATCGTGAAATGATCTTATAAAAAAAGGCCCCGATTAACGGGGCCTTTTTTTGTTTCAAACCTTGTATTATTAATAGAATGAAGCGCGGTTGTCTTCAATTTCTGCTTTATCCTTAAGCGCATTGTAGACATCTACATTCACACGGTTGGCGTTGTTCGCCTGCAAACTCCTTGCATATGTAATATAGTTATCCAATTTAGGCGCTTCCGTTTTATTGGTCACCTGGATCATAAATACACCGGTCTCTCCAGAGATCAAGCCAGAAGTAGCTCCCTGCTCCATAGAGAATGCAGTTCCCACTACCATCGGCTCGCGACCTGCTCCGGGAATGGTGGGGGACTTAACTGTTAGGGCAGAAGCGGTGGAGATAGTACTGTTGTTAGCAGATGCTATCGCCTCCATGGTCTTACCTTGGTTAGCTTCTTTGATCATCTCAGCCTTCTTCTTTTTCCTGAGTATAGGCAATACCGTTGCAGAAGCATCCTCTACAGTCATGGTTCCTTCTTTGTACTTCTCAGTAAGCTGTACCACAGCGTAGCCATTGTTAATATTAAATCGCTTGATATCCCCTACTTCTGTATCCGGGTTAAACGCCCATTGAACTACGGATCTTTGCGCTCCAAGCCCGGGAAGGTTTTCGTCCATGGCTTTGATCTTATTTACCGGGCGTAAAAGGTAACCACTTTCGTTACTCAGCTCGGTCATAGGCTTATCACCGGAAGTTGCTGCCATTTCAAATTTGGTGGCATCGGTGAACAAAGTATTGATCGTTTCTTCAGAAGCTTCGATAGCCCTGCTCAGGGTTGCTACTTGAACAACATCCTGCTTGTCATCTACTTTTACAATGTGGTAACCAAACTCAGTTTCAACCAATCCGATGGTACCCACAGAATTGTCAAAAGCAAAATCATTGAATTTAGGAGTCATTACTCCTTCCTGGAAATACCCCAGGTCTCCTCCCTGCGGAGCAGAGGGTCCGTCCGAATTGTCACGTGCTAACTCTGCGAATACTGTTCCTTGCTTCTTTGCCTCTGCCAATAGCTCTTCTGCCTTAGCTTCAGCCTCCTCTTTAGTCCTTTGCACATTAGGATTTGCTCTCCGGGCACCTTCGTAGGCAATAAGAATATGGCTTGCCTTAACGCTACCATTAGCTTTTTTATCGACCATCTTGGTAACCTTGAGGGCGCCATTGTCTTTATATGGACCAAAAATCTCACCTACGCCAAGGTTAAATATGCTATCAGCGAATTGCTGAGGCAAGTCTTTTTTGGCTTTATAAATAGTATCAAATTTAGAATCGGAATTCCTATCAAGGAAAGCATCGTAATCTGTCGTATTGACAAACCCGCGGATAGTGTCCGTAGTGTCTTCACTTTCTATATATTCAACCCTATCTTTCAATAAGGCCGTTATATCGTCTTCAATAGATTTTTCGTCTTCAGCAGAAGGTAGCTCCTGGAAGTATACGAACTGTATATCTCTGGCTTTTTCCTGTTTAAAAGACTCCTTGTTTTCTTTGATGTAGGTTTGAATCTCTTTTTTAGAAACTGTTACGCTACTGTCCGGAATGGAAGAGTAAGGCACTCTTACATATTTAATATCCACCTTATTGTTGGAAAGCTGGTAATCCAACTCCCCTTCTTTCAGGGTGGCGCCTATCCCGGCTCTAACCAGGTTCAGGTACATTTGTTCTTTAGCAGCCTGTACGATGGCATCTTCATCCTGCAACCACTGCTCGTACTGAGCAGGCGCAGTAGCTTTAAGTTCGGCGATGAATTCACGGAATCGACGCTCATCAAAGTTACCGTTCTCATCCTGGAATTGCGGATTTTGCACAAAAGCAGGGTTTGACCTGATTAAATTAATGATCTGGTCTTTTTCAATGGCAATACCAAGGTCTTCGATCTGTTGTTCCAGGATGGTCGTCCTCAATAATTGGTTCCATACACTGTTTACAAGCTGCATACTCGTGGTATTTGGCCCCACCCTTCTGGACAGTCGCTCTACCTGGTTACGAAAAGTTTCGATCGGAATCTCTTCCCCATTGACCTCAGCTACGGTAGACCCGACCTTTCCGTCGGAAAATCCGTCACTGGTGAAAATTCCTGAGATCACGAATGCAAATAGTGCAAGTCCGATAATCAGGATCAGGACGGTAGTCCGTTTTCTAATGTTTTCTAATATTGCCATTTTTTGGTGGGTTTAAAATCAGTTGGCGAAAATACCACTTTCCATCAAATAATAAAAGCACTAAAACAGTGGATTCTACAGCCGAGAACTCTAATCCTTATCCAGCACTTCTACGGATACAAGATCTATTTTGTGATTAGAAGATTCCAGGACGGTAAACATAAAATTTGCAATCCTGATCTGGCTGTCCTGCTCCGGTATTTCCCCGGTCTCATTCACGATAAGGCCCCCAAGAGTTTCGTACTCTTCGCTTTCAGGGAGCTCTAACTTATAATTCTCATTGATGTAATCAATTTCCAGGCGTGCTGCGAATTTGTAATGGACATCAGACAACTGTTCTTCATGCAGATCGGTAGAATCGTGTTCATCTTCAATTTCCCCGAAGAGCTCCTCTACAATATCTTCAACGGTCATCACCCCAGATGTACCCCCGTATTCATCTAACACTACAGCCATACTTTTCCTCTTCTTGGTCAATACGTTCAGTATTTCCTGTATTAGCATGGTTTCGGGCACGTATTCAACTGGGAGAAGAATAGTTTTGATGGTTTTGGGCTTTTTGAACAATTCGTATGAGTGCACGTACCCAATGATATTATCAATTGTGTCCTTAAAGACCAGGATCTTTGAATAACCCGTTTCACTAAAGAGTTTAGCCAGGTTTTTAGGGGTCTCATGTAATTCGACCGCCGTTATCTCTGTCCTGGGGACCATTACCTCACGTGCCTTAACAGCAGAAAACTCCAGTGCATTCTGGAAGATCTGTATCTCAGAATCGACCTCATCTGCTTCTTCCACGGTTTCCATCTGTTCCGTAATATAATCCCCCAATTCTATTTTACTGAATGCCAGCTGCACATCATCTCCATCAGTTTTAAAGATCGCCTTCAGGATGAAGTCGGACACACGGATCACAAAATCCGAAATCAAGGAGAAGAAAAAATAGAAGAAGTAAGCCGGGGCTGCCAGGGCTTTTAGAAGTGAATTAGCATAGATCTGGAATAATACCTTAGGTAAAAACTCTGCTGTTACCAAGATGATCACCGTAGATATAATGGTCTGGGTCACCAGGCTGAAATCAGTCAGAATCAACCTAAGGAAGCCGCCAGCATGCGGCAACATACCATTAAACCAGGTCATGAGCAATTCGCCCATAAACAGACCGTAGATCACCAGGGCTATATTATTCCCGATGAGCATGGTGGCGATGAATTTAGAAGGCTTATAAGTGAGTTTTGCCAGCACCTTAGCCAAAAAACCTTCTTGCTTCTTTTCTATCTCTATATGAATCTTGTTAGAGGAAATAAAAGCGATCTCCATCCCGGAAAAGAAGGCCGAGAGGAGCAATGAAATAACAATGATAATAATTTGTGTTTCCAAAATGATCAGGACTTATCCTGCTGTCTGTTTTCAAATTTCTTACGGTAGTTGCGGCGGAACAAAAACATAGCTACGGATACCACCGCAAAGAAAATGAAAATATATGTACCATCCCGGTCAACATTCCAGAGGCTGAAGATTTTGTAAATCGATACAATTGCCACAGCCAGGTAGAGATACTCTGTGTACCTAAGAATCTTTATCATGATTGGTTTTCTTTTATGGTCATCAGACCATAGGTTCTATGTGCATTAAAATATTGAAAATCCCTGTCAAAATCCATTCCCTCTCCGTCCATCACGGTTCCATCTTCAGGGTTGGTGTAACGAAACTTCTCCTGGGTGAAGATCCACTCATTGTCCCGGTCCCAGAACAATTGTGGAGCCTCGAGCTTTTTACCGTCATGGGTTTCTATAACTACGTTCCCCCTGAGATCGATAAGGTCCGTAGCCGAGTATATTATCGCGTAATCGGCATTGATCACACTTTTGTTATTCTCCTCATCAAAGAATTCTACCTGCAAACCTTCCGGGAAGGTCCTATAGGGAAAGGCGAGGTTATCAAAGTCTTTGCTTACAGGGCTCTCCAGGATAGCGATTACCCTTGAGTTCCCGAGATCCTCGCCTTCTAACGGTTCTTTCGTCTCTGTATAAATAAGGGTAAAATCCCTGGCTACACCTTGCGGATAAACTTCCTCACCGGCTTCTTCTCCAACCCGCCTGTAAGTGTCCTGACAGGATATAAAAAGTATTGCCACAGTGAAGACTGTGGCAATGAACTTAAAATTATTTGTAAGCGCTAATCGCA
Source organism: Zeaxanthinibacter sp. PT1 (assembly GCF_028464225.1). Taxonomy (GTDB): domain Bacteria; phylum Bacteroidota; class Bacteroidia; order Flavobacteriales; family Flavobacteriaceae; genus Zeaxanthinibacter. Next base: position 1,507,320 of record NZ_JAQPCN010000001.1, on the reverse strand, counting down.
TTCTTATAGGTTAGGCACTTTTACGCTACCTCCTACCCAACAGCTAAAACTAACAGTCTTACCGGCCATACCGGAATTAAAGATGTCTGTTTTAGAAGGTGCTTTTGCATTGTAACTGGCAGCTGACTGGTTTGCGGTGCTGCTCAGAGCTGGATCTACCCTTGATGCACGGTTGGCCATATCTGCAGCTTTCCAATAGATAGCCCTCTTTTCAAACGGCGTACTACCACAGTCGTTAGCACTGCTAGCGTACAAATTAGCGATCAGGAGGTAAGCCCTACCGTTAGATGGGTTAGCATCGATTGCCTGTTGCGCAAAGTTGCGTGCTTCAGACTTGCTGGTTCTCCTAACGATGGTTGCAATCTTATACAGAATATTTGATTTCTTATTCGCGTTAGTTTCTAATTCAACCGCTTTACGGAAATCTTCCAAAGCTCCTTTGTTATCACCCGCTTTCTGCTTCAGTGTACCACCATACAAGTATGCGCTTGCAGAAGGTTCCAGTGCTAACTGAGCTTCAAAAAGTTTACGGAAAAGCGGATCGTCTGTACACTCTTTGCTGAACATTCTACCCACAGCTCTCTTCACCCAGCTGACATCGTCTTTTTTGGCTTCAAAGTTCTTCTCGTATAATGGGATCAGGTTATCACAATCTGCCAGGCCACCTAATTTAGAATCGATACTGTTGGCAATTTTACCATAGGTCTCGGAGTTATTAGTAGCCACCCTAAGTTGAGACTTCTCACGCCTGGTTAAAGTTCCGGCGTCTTCTTTTGGAAGCAACTTAGTGATCTGGTCTGTCAGTTTCTGGTTCTCTTCTTCCAATTTCTCGGTCACATCATCATATGCATCAAACACATCCTGCAGTTCTTTTTTACCTGCAGCGTGAAGATCTACCAGGCTGGAAAAGTACAGGTACAGAGCCTTAGGATTTTTAAAATTATCCCTGTCCTCTTTAAATGCCTTATCGAGCATACTGTGAAGTTCTTCATCAGAGGCCATTTTATTATCGTACTGAACAATCGCCTTATCTATAGCAACTCCTGCCTTACTGTATTTCGCAGGGAAATATTCAAGGCTAGCATCGTACAAGGCCATTAGGTCCTTGATGTAACCATCTTTTTCGGCACCGCTGCTATTATCAATCTTGTGCATTAATATTTTCTCCCCCAGGGAAAAGTTAGCTTTATTTATGGCAGGACAGTTGTCGTAAACCATTTTCCAGGGAGTGTAAGCCGCATCGTAGTTCTTCACCTTGGCATGCTCGGCATAAATGGAGAGATTAGTCATACACTCCGGGTTCTGCGCCTGTGAAAAACCAAAGGTCACAAGCCCAAAAACCGCAATCATCATTGCGTAAAAATCCTTTTTCATCTTAGTCTTCATTTAATGTGGTTAAAATAGTAAATTTTTGTCAATCTATTTGTCTTTTTCGGAACCATCTGTCGCTGAGAGACAATCCTACATTGACTTTAAAATATGTTTCTTCGATCAGGTCAGCTACCGTTGTCCCTCTCCTACCTACTTCGAAACCGAGGTTCAGATTAGAAAACTGGAAGCCCAGCGGTATACCAAGACCAAAAGTTATGCCAAAGTCCTTGATCTCCTTATCCCGGATATGCAGACCACTGTTATTCATCCTAAGACCGGCGCGGTAGGTAATGCGATTGAATACATTGTTAAAGGACGTGTAATCAGGAATATAGAATCCTCCCAGCGAAAAACTTGAGGCATCCTGGTAGACAGCTTCTTCTAACTGAACAAATTCGTTCCTGAAGTCACTCATGGGTTGCAAGGTGTATTCTGCACCGACAAACCAATGCAGATCTTCACCTACCCCTAGGCCCAATGTTGTAGCTGTTGGCACTTTTATCTCGGTTCTTTCAAGTCCGCGGGATGCCAGGTCCACGTCTATAATTTCTATCTCTCTACCCGTTGTTGCGGAAAAAGAACCAATACGTTGATCATTCTCCGAAACCAGGTTAGCCTGGGTATTAATGCGCAGTGAAGAGAATAGGGTTAGCTTATCTGTAATCTTCGGACTATAGGTAGCCCCATAATTAAAATCGTAGCCGTTCACCCTGGACTCCCGCAGATCGAGCGTTCCAAATTGCACATCTTCTACCGTTTGTTCACGGCGATCTTCAATTTTACCAAAATTGAAATTCACAGTGGCTCCAATATGCAGGTTTTTCAACAGTTCGTGCCCAAGGGAGAAATACACCTTGTTTAAACCACCTTCACCGGAAAACCGGTTGGTAACTTCCGCACCATTTCCATTAATGCTATTCCCTATCAAGTTATAGCCCACGGAAGAGTATGGCTGCAAGCCAAAACCGGCGCCCCATTTAGGACCCAGGGGAATACCGATAGCGATGTAATCCAGGTTAGTTACAGAAGTAGATTCTTCATCGGTGAAGCTTTTAATACGCATCTCGGTATGAGACAGACCCGCGGTATAGGTGGTTCTCCTCAGTTTCCCGTAGGCAGCCGGGTTCTGGAAATTGACATGTATACTATCCGTATACATACCGAGTCTTCCCATCATCTGATTATCTACTGTAGCCGGAGACCTGAGGTCTCCAATCCCGAAGTAAGAGTAAGGTGATACTGTTCCGTCCTGTGCACATACCCCGTACAATGCAAAGCACAGTATTGCAGTTACTATTTTTTTTACCATTTAACGTTTGTTGTATTCCAGTAGATAATTCAAGCCCTCGAGCAGGAATTTAGAATGCGCAAATATGGTATTTTTTAATCGTTTAGACAAAAATTGCCCATCACCCCCTGTTAAAATAACTGTTAAATATGAAAATCTTTCCCGGTATTGCGTGATGATCCCATCGATCTCATGGCACATCCCGTTCACCACGCCACTATGTATGCAGCTGTCCGTTGTGTTTCCGATAAAGCCAACCATATCTACAGGTTCTAACAGCGGCAATTTAGCGGTCTGTTGATTCAATGCTTTATAACGCATCCGAAGCCCTGGTGATATAGCACCACCCAGGTACTCCCCGTAATCGTTCACAATGTCATAGGTAATACACGTTCCAGCATCAATAACCAGGGTATTCCCGTTGGGATTGTGATAAAATGCAGCTGTTGCTAAGGCCATCCGGTCCACCCCCAGGGTAGTTGGTGAAGCATAAGAATTTTTGAACGGCATTTTAAAGGAGTGATCTAAAACGAATACCTTGCAGAAAATGCAGAGAACATTCATTGCTGTCTTGTCAAGGCAGGTCACGGAAGAAACCATGGCATAGCGGATATTCGGGAATTGTTTGAAGACATTTTTTATCTCCGAAGCAAAATTTTCCATCCCCGTAGTCCGGTAGTCTACCATGGCATTACGGTCATATACAGCAAGTTTCACCTGGGTATTCCCGGCATCGACAATCAGATTCATATTACAAAGATTGTAAAATGATAAAAACGAAATCCATTTTTTTCTTTTTTTGTTTGTAGTTCCTAAATTTGAAAGTATATTTGCCCCCTCTTAAAGCGATATACTTTTAGTTTCGCAAGTAGAAAATTGACGTATTGGTACCTTAGCTCAGTTGGTAGAGCAACGGACTGAAAATCCGTGTGTCCCTGGTTCGATTCCTGGAGGTACCACATTACTCACAAAACCCACTCCACAGGAGTGGGTTTTTTCGTTTTCCAGGAGCGTGAAAAGCTCGCTTTTCTAAGCGAGTGAAAAACGAAAAAAGCAACTGCCGCAGGCAGGAGGGTTTTGTATTTACAGAAGGGGAACTTAAAGGAACACCGAGCGTAGCGAGGTATCTCCTGGATTAGGATTCAATTAAAACTCCAGGCACTGACAACGCAAAGATATTTCTGCATTTTTACAGCTGAATCCTAAGGAACACCGAGCGTAGCGAGGTATCTCCTGGATTAGGATTAAATTAAAACTCCAGGCACTGACAACGCAAAGATATTTCTGCATTTTTACAGCTGAATCCCAAGGAACACCGAGCGTAGCGAGGTATATCCTGGATTAGGATTCAATTAAAACTCCAGGCACTGACAACGCAAAGATATTTCTGCCTTTTTTACAGCTGAATCCCAAGGAACACCGAGCGCAGCGAGGTATCTCCTGGTATGTAAATCAAGAACTCCGAACAGAACTCACCTCTATGTGGTCTGTTTTTCTTTACAGTCGGGCGCTCTAAAAGTGATTTTTCCACTGCTTGTTTCCTGCAGCAGTACCCGTTATCTTTTTGGCATGGGGAGGGGGCTTTCCCCTAAATGGTAGACCGGCACTCAACAACAGCCATTACCTTGAATCCTGAAGTGTCAAAAAGAACCTGACAGACCTCCTTAATACTTCGATTGGAATTTTTCCTGCCTAAAAACCCGGTTTTCCCCTGCTTGTTTCCTGCAGCAGTACCCGTTATCTTTTTGGCATGGGGAGGGGGCTTTCCCCTAAATGGTAGACCGGCACTCAACAACAGCAATTACCTTGAATCCTGAAGTGTCAAAAAGAACCTGACAGACCTCCTTAATGCTTCGATTGGAATTTTTCATGCCTAAAAACCCGGTTTTCCCCTGCTTGTTTCCTGCAGCAGTACCCGTTATCTTTTTGGCATGGGAGGAGGCTTTCCCCAAAAGGATAAATTGTTTTCAGCTTTAGTCCAAATATCGTTTCGAGCTAATTCGGCCACCCTACTTGCTCTAAATGTTAGTTGTTATTGAGCCCCAGATCACCAAACTCGCTCAACGGCACTTATGCCAAATCCATCCAACTGCAATGGCTCATTATCATTATTCATAACATATAACAAGTTATAAGCTTCATTAGGAAATACCTGGGCCGTCATCACATATTGGCCTTTGTTAATGAATATCTCTATAGAAGATCGATCAACCAATATCCTGACTTCAACCGATTCGTTTGGCAATCCATGTATCGGCATTTGCTGAATGGCACCAAAACCTTCTTTGAATGCCGTCTGTCCAGACTCTGACCGGTCCAAACTGAAGATTCCAGAACCCCCATCCATCTTTAAATCCACAGTCTCACCTTCTCCATTCTCCAGGATTACGGAGAAGTTACGGCCCTCGGTCCGGAAAATTATTTCAGATTGCCCTAGAAAATCAGATTCACGCACAATTTTATCTTCGGACGGAATAGATACACTCTCCAATTCACCTTTTTTAATAATCTTATCCAACTCCTCAATAGGGTAATTCAACAAACGAACAGTATCTTTAATTTTTTCAAGGCTTAGATTTCGCGGTAAGGTCATCGCACTTCTCCAAACCTCGGTTGGTGTCTCACGGGCATAATCCCAATTACTCATCCATCCTATAAAGATGCGGTCTCCACCAGGTACATGATTATAGGTTACCCCCGCATAATTATCCGTCCCCCAATCCAGCCACCGAATATCATCATGATCGGCAGTAAATGTTGTCCCGTCAAAATCACCTATAAAATACTGGGTGCCACTTCCGTTATTTGGCGCCCCGGGATTAATACTTATAATCAGCACCCATCGTTCTTCTCCATCAACCTCTAATGGAAATAAATCGGGACATTCCCAAACGCCTCCATGGGCACCACTATCTTTTCCGAACTCGCTCATAAAGTCCCACTGCGTCAGATTTTCCGAACGGTAAAATTGAGCCCGATCACCGGCTACTAAGGCCATGATCCAATATTGCCCCTCATCGTACCAAAAAACCTTTGGGTCCCTAAAATCCCTAATCGCCTGTTCATTATCCAAAACAGGATTTCCTTCATACTTAGACCAGTTCGCCCCCCGGTCCATGCTATAGGCAATTCCCTGGGTTTGAAAATCAGATGTTCCGGCCTGTTCTCCTTCAGGATCGTGATAGGTAAAAATTGCCACTAAAGGAGATTCTCCAGGGGGAGCCAAAGCAGAGGTATTCTTTTCATCATAAACAGCACTGCCCGAAAAAATATATCCCAGGGTATCCGGATACAAGGCGATGGATTTATGCTCCCAATGCAGCAAGTCACTACTAATAGCATGACCCCAGTGCATTGGCCCCCAAACAATGTCTTCGGGGTAATACTGGTAGAAGAGATGGTAAGTCCCATTTTCAAATACCAACCCGTTAGGATCATTCATCCATTTGGCAGGAGGAGTATAGTGGTATTGAGGCCGATATTGTTCACGGTACACCAGGGTATCCACAATAATGGCGTCTTCCCCAAGCCCCGATTTGCTTTCTTCTTTGCATGATATAAAACTGACAACCAATACAACGAAAGTAAGTATGGTAATGGTTAAGGATTTTCTCATATCTTTCTCGCTATATTTCCCTAAAAATACTTAATTATTTTATCATTTTCTTAAGGTGCAGCCTGCCGGGGAACAGTCCGCAAAACAGTATCTTTGCTTAAGGCCTTTATCGCTTTATACTATGCATATCATAAGATTTTTACTCATTCTTTTCCTGATCTCTTCTTGCCAAGGACAGAAGACCATCGAAAAAACTTTAGAGCGTTATAATTCCGGCAGTGTTCCCTATATTAAAATAGAGGAATTGGCAGAAGATGAGCATGCAGTTCGACTCGATGCGCGTGAAATGGAGGAATTTATGGTAAGTCATCTGCCTGGCGCTATCTGGATCGGCTATAAGGAATTTGAACCGGAAACAGTCCGTAATACAATTCCGAACAAAAACACCGAAATTGTAGTCTACTGTTCGGTAGGTGTCCGATCTGAAAAAATCGGGGAAGAGCTCAAAAAAGCAGGGTACACCAATGTAAAAAATTTATACGGTGGTATTTTTGGCTGGAAAAATGCCGGGTACCCGGTTTTAGATCCAAATGGCAACCCGACAGATAAGGTACATGCCTTCAGTAAATTCTGGGATCACCTGCTCGTCAAGGGAGTAAAAGTGTATGAATGATAAAAATTAAACTAATTGATTGAAGATAGAAGCCTGTTGCTCATTTTTACCAGGAACCCGGAATTGGGTAAGTGCAAAACTCGCCTCGCCGCCACTATAGGCGATGAAGCAGCATTGAATATTTATAAATTTTTGTTGCAGCACACGGAGAATGTCACCAGGGATCTTTCCCTGACTAAATGGGTGTGTTATTCTGAAGCCATTAACCCTGATGATCACTGGGATACCGATTATTTTAAAAAGAAACTGCAAATGGGTAACGATCTCGGAGAGCGTATGGAAAACGCCTTCAGAGCTGGCTTCAAAGCAGGATATAAACATATTGCCATTATTGGGAGTGATCTCTATGACCTCAGCTCTAAAGATATAATGAATGCTTTTGAGTTACTTAAGAATTCAGAGGCTGTAATAGGCCCGGCTAAGGATGGTGGATATTACTTGTTGGGCATGAATAAAATACAGCCTGCAGTTTTCAAAAATAAGGACTGGGGTACCGACTCCGTACTTGAAGCAACTTGCCGTGATTTGAAAAGTTTAGACATCACTAAATTGGAGGTGAGAAATGATGTGGACGTATACGATGACATCGCAGAAGTCCCGGCATTTCAACCCTTTTTAAAACATATAAAAAATGACGCATAAACAATTGGAAGAATCAGCCGCCTATCTGCGCGACAGGGGGTTTGACAAGCCTGAAATAGGCATAGTTCTCGGAACCGGTTTAGGTCAGCTGGTAGATTCTATAAAAGACCAGGTTGTGGCCCACTACAACCATATCCCGTTTTTCCCCTTGGCGACCGTTGAATTTCATAGTGGAAAACTTATTTATGGTACCCTTGAAGGCAAGAAGGTAGTTGTAATGCAGGGACGCTTCCACATGTACGAAGGTTACGATGTACTGGACGTTACTTACCCCATCCGGGTAATGCACCTGCTTGGCATTAAAAAACTCTTTATCTCAAATGCAGCCGGGGCAGTCAACTTAGATTTCAAGAAGGGAGATATCATGCTCATCGAAGATCATATCAACCTGCAGGGAGGGTCTCCTCTGGCTTTTAAAAATGTTGCGGAATTCGGGGACCGTTTTGTGGATATGAGTGAACCCTATGACCCGGAAATGCGTAAGCATATTGAAAAGATTGCCCGGGAGGAAGGCATCAGCCTGAGAAAGGGAGTTTACGCCTCTGTCATGGGGCCACAGCTCGAAACCAGGGCAGAATACAGAATGTTGAAGATCATCGGTGCTGATGCCGTAGGAATGAGTACAGTACCGGAAGTAATTGTTGCCAATCATTTACGACTACCTGTAGTAGCAGTGTCTGTTTTAACTGATGAATGTGATCCCGAGAACCTTGAACCTATTAATATAGAGGAGATCCTGGCTATTGCAAGCAAGACCGAACCAAAAATGATAAAATTGTTTAATGAACTAATCAAGAGTATATGAGCTATTTGAACGCTACCAATGAACTGTACAAGGCTGCAGCTCAGACCCCGGATGTGGGATTGTGTTGCACCACTAACCCTGTTTGGCAATTTCCGGGTCTTTCTATCCCTAAGATCATGCAAGAAATGAATTACGGTTGTGGAAGCACGGTCTCTGCACAGGATCTCGTAAACAATCCAAAAGTTTTATACGTCGGAGTTGGAGGCGGTATGGAACTCCTGCAATTCTCTTATTTCTCTCGCCAGGCCGGCGGGGTCACTGGGGTTGATGTTGTAGACGAAATGCTGGAAGCTTCCCGTAAGAATTTTAAGATTGCTGAAGAGGAAAATGATTGGTTCAGCAGCGATTTTGTAAACTTGGTAAAAGGGGATGCGCTGAATTTACCAGTTGCAGATGAAAGTATCGATGTGGCTGCTCAAAATTGCCTTTTTAATATTTTTAAACTCGAAGACCTTAAAAAAGCAGTCTCAGAAATGTACCGGGTGTTAAAGCCTCATGGCCGCCTCGTTATGAGCGACCCCACCTGTGAACAGCAGATGTCTGATGAACTGCGGAATGACGATAGGCTTCGGGCACTTTGCTTAAGCGGTAGTATTCCTATTGCGGATTATGTAAAAGTATTGACGGATGCCGGGTTCGGAACCATTGAGATCCGCGCTAGAAAATCGTACAGGGTTCTGTCTCCCAACCACTACCCTACCGACAACCTGATCCATATAGAATCTATAGAGATTGCCGCTATCAAAGATCCCATGCCTGCTGACGGGCCGTGTATCTTTACCGGTAAAACAGCCATCTACTACGGGGATGAGGAATATTTTGACGACGGGCTGGGTCATGTACTGATGCAAAACCAACCAATCGCGGTATGCGATAAAACCGCCGCTGCCCTGGCTAAAGCTAATCCACAGATCCACGTCAGCGAGAGCACCTGGCATTATGATGGGGGCGGATGCTGCTAATCAAGTAGAAAAGAATTATTATGAACTTAATTATTTCCCTTTTCCTATTTATAGCGATGAGTGCTAATCCCGTTTTGAATCCATTCTCAGTGCTGAAAGCTAATGAAACGGAACAAGAGGACGACCTGCACATGTCATGGCAGTATTTACTGAATAATTATGTAAATGCCGAAGGGAACGTCAATTATGCAGGGATGAAAAAGGAAATAGCTGTTTTAGACACCTATTTAAAAGTTCTTGCTGAAAATGCTCCCTTGGATGAATCAACACAGGAAGAGAAACTCTCCTATTATATCAACTTGTACAACGCAGCGACCGTTAAACTTATTCTGGACAACTATCCTTTGAAGAGCATCAAAGATCTCAGGGACCCGTGGAATAGAAAATGGATATCCATAGGCGACAAAAAAGTTTCCCTAGCTCACATTGAAAACGAGGTATTACGAAAGATGGATGAGCCGAGGATTCATTTTGCCATTAATTGCGCATCATTGTCCTGTCCTGCCTTGGCGCGAGATGCTTTTCGCCCGGGAACCATGGAAAAACAATTACAGGAAGCCACCTTGTCTTTTATCCGGGATTCACAATACAATAGCATCCAGTCTGAAAAGCTTAATATATCCAGGATATTTGATTGGTATAAAGAAGACTTCACCAATAATGGCTCTTTGATAGACTACCTCAATCGTTACAGCAAGGTTGAGATTAATGACAAGGCCACGGTAAGTTATAAAGATTATAACTGGAAACTGAATGACTCCAACTAAACCAGATATCAGTATAATTATACCGGTTCTGAACGAAAGTGAAGTTATCCCAGCCTTACTTTGTCATCTGAACGAGGCCAGTAGCGGGAATCTTAATTTGGAAATCATCGTTGTTGATGGAGGCAGTACAGATGCAACAGCCAAAGTAGCTCATAGTTTAGGTGCAAAGGTGATAACCGCCCCAAAGGGCAGGGCAGCACAAATGAATACTGGCGCACGTGCTTCTTTAGGAGGTATCTTGTATTTTTTGCACGCAGATACTCTCCCACCTAAAGATTTTGACCAGAAGATCATGAGCGCTATGAACCCCGATAGACTAGCGGGATGCTTCAGGATGCGATTTGATCACTCGCATCCGCTGCTACGTTTTTTTGCCTGGTGTAGCCGAATCAATATCAGGCTCTGTCGTGGCGGAGACCAATCATTATTCATTGACAGGCACCTTTTTGAAAAATGCGGAGGCTTTAACCAAAAATACAGGATTTACGAAGACAGTGAATTGATTGGCAGGCTGTATCGATTTACGCGCTTTACTATTATAGCGGATCATGTAGTCACTTCTGCCAGGAAGTACAGGGATCTGGGCATATTTAAGTTACAATACCACTTTGGCATCATACACCTCAAAAATTTCCTGGGCGCCGGGCCGGAGCAATTATATTCCTATTACAACAGGAAAATAGCTTCCTAAGCTACTGCCTATCTCTTACTGTAATCCAGGATAGCACCTTCTGAAATCCACTTGGCCAGCGCCTGCCTGTTGTCCGGGTCCAATATCCGCTGCTGATCCCTTTTATTCCTCAGGTTTCCAATTTCTATATAAGCCATGGCCGGCAGGGTGTTTTTGACAAGGTATAAACTGCTACGGTCAGAGAAAGTTCCTTCATAATCCCTGTTGGGCTGGTATTGCCGGTATTTATTATAAAAGGTATCATGGATGCTTTCGGCCAATCGCTTCCCGTTTTTACTCTTTTCATGGTGATAGAAGAACACATCGATATTCTGACCTCTGCTGCGGCTATCCACGTGGGTAACTATCAATCTCTGGTAACTTCCCATATTCTGGTAGTACAATTTATTTACGGCATCCACACGTTGGCGAAGCCGTTCTAACTGGTTGAGAGGGATCTGCTCATTAGGATAAACAACCTCATCGTTATCAATTTCCAGGGTACGCTCATCCCTTATCCCATCATCAGCATCGCGAACTATGATATACACATTTGCTCCATGCGATAATAATTCCCTGGCCAGGCGTAGTGTTACATCGTAGGCATATTCATCCTCTGCGATCGTCTTACCATTGTACTCCTCTATAGCCCCGGGATCCGGCCCCCCATGACCAGAGATCAGGTAATAAACTGCACCCTTGAGTTTTTCACTCACCGGGCTTACATAGGCCCATTTGCTTCCAAAGATTGGGTATTCGGTGCCATTACCTAATCGCTCTTCAGTCTCCGCTTCCGTAACACTCTCCGGAATATATGGGATACGATATTTTCTACCGGCATAAAGTTCTTGTCCATCCCTGAGGTTGACCTGGTTCATTTCCAGGAAAATATCATAATACCTGGCGGGATCCATCCCTTGTTTACGTAACAGGGAATAAACTCCGTCTCCCCGTTCTGCGGTAACGACAAGTAAGCTGTCCTGCGCGGTACCACTACTGCAGACGGCAAGGAACACTAATACAAAAAAATAATTGATTTTCACTAAAGGTGATTTTACTACAAAGATTATCAAATTTGGGATTTAAATCCAAGTAAGGACCACTTTATATAATTCAGCTTAATATGCTTTGTAATAAGAGCGTATAACGGCCTCTGCCGGTTTATTCTGGGGTGTAAAACGGTTATCAGAACTGCCTCCTGCATTTTCGTGTCCAGGAAACCACTTCCAGACAAACCCCCCGGCAAACCAGTCTTCCCTCCAGAATTCTTCAAAAATCGCGTTTTTAGCATTCACCTGTGCCTGTAAGTTCACCCCCTCCTCGGTACGGTCAACCAACCAGGGTTTATGCGCGGTGTAATCCATACTCCGGTAACCAAATTCTGTAAAGAGCACCTTCTTACGGTGCTCAAGGGACAAAGCTCGTAACTTTTCTTTCCAGGGTTGCCATCCACGTCGCAACTCTTCAGTACTGGGAGTCTTCTTTTCAGATAATGGAAAATAGGCATCTACCCCTATATAATCCAGGGATGACCAAAACGGTACCCTGCCGTACTCATCCCAGTTCGCCGCATAGGTAAGTTTTCCTTTATAGATATCCCTAATTTTGATGATCAGTTGATCCCAAAACCCCGGTCTGTTCTGCACGAATTGCTCCAATTCCGTACCGACACAGAAAATTTCAACTCCACTTTCTTCCGCCACCGAGGCATAGGTAAGAATAAAATCCTCGTAGGATTTTTCCAGGCGCTGCCAATCTTCTTCTGATGTCATCTTCATATTGCCCGTAAATTCTCCTCTCCAGATCCAGATCTGGGGCTTTAGCATCACCTTGATTCGGTTTTTGTGCAACAGCCTTATGTATTGCAGTACCCCTTCCTTGGTTTCCCCATACCATTGACGTTCCGTATTATATATGATATCCGGAGAATTGAGCTCCCTTATAAAACCAAAGGGCATTATCGCGGCATGGGTAGCATGTAGTTCTTTAAGTAGTTCTACGTTTTCCTGAACGGCCTTTTCACGCGTGGCCACAAAACTTACCCCGTTCATTTTTTTAACCACCTTGCTCCCACATTGCCATTGCAACAAACAAAGAAAAATGACTATAATTTTCTTCATGCCTACCAGATATTCTTAATAAAAATAAAGTATAAATCCACATCCCCTCCGTATTGATTGTTAAGTTTTATCTTTAGAGTCGACTTAACCCTTGTAAGCAACCTGATCAAATGGAGCACATAGTCATCATCGGGAATGGGATTTCCGGTATTACCGCAGCCCGGCATATCCGTAAACTTTCCAATAAGAGAATCACTATTATCTCTGATGAAGCAGATTTCTTCTTTTCCCGAACCGCACTGATGTATGTTTACATGGGACATATGCGCTGGAAAGACATTGAGCCTTACGAACCATGTTTTTGGGAAAAGAACAATTTTGAACTTTTAAGGGCCCGGGTTACCGATGTATTACCCGACTCCAAATCCCTTAAGCTATCTGACGGAAGTGATTTCACTTACGACACCCTCATCCTGGCCACTGGCTCGGTAACCAACACCTTTGGCTGGCCCGGCCTTGACCTCAAAGGCGTGCAAGGACTAGTTAGTAAACAAGACCTCGAAGAATTAGAAGAACATGCTCCTACCAAAAACGAATGTCCAAGAGCCGTAATAGTTGGTGGTGGTTTGATAGGGGTGGAATTAGCCGAAATGCTCAGGACCAGGGACATTGAAGTCACCTTCCTGGTGAGAGAAGGTGCTTTCTGGAACGGTGTTCTTCCCCAAGGGGAGGCAAGGATGATCAGCAGGCATATTCAGTCACACCATGTAGATCTTCGCCATAATACCAACTTAAAAGAAATACTGGGAGATGAGAATGGTAATGTCCGTGCTGTTTTAACCGAAGAAGGAGAAGAAATACCCTGTAAACTCGTGGGGGTTACGACCGGGGTGAGACCTAACATTAGTTTCCTGCAAGACAGCCCCATTCATACCGATAGGGGAATTTTAGTGAACCGTTACCTGGAAACAGGGATACCCGGTGTTTATGCCATTGGCGATTGCGCGCAACAGCGAGAGCCTATTGGCAACCGGCCAGCCGTAGAGGCGGTCTGGTATACCGGCAGGATGATGGGGGAAGTGGTAGCACAAACCATCTGCGGAAATAGAACCAAATATAATCCGGGCCACTGGTTTAATAGCGCCAAATTCTTTGACATAGAATACCAGACTTATGGTTGGGTATTTTCCGAGCGGAAGCGGAAGGCGTATGAAAATCATTTTCATTGGATACACCCTGATGACGACAAGTGTATCACCATCGCTTACCATAAAGATACAAGGGAATTCTTAGGCATAAACACATTTGGCATACGTCTGAGACACCAGGTAATTGATCGATGGCTAACAGAAAAAAGGGACTTGGCTTATATCATGAAATTCCTTAAAGACGCGAATTTTGACCCGGAATTTTACGATCATTATGAAAGGGATATAATCTCTGCCTATAACGCCGAATTTGATACTCAATTAAAACCGGCTAAAAAGAACTGGCACCGGATATTCTTTAACACCAAATAATTTATGGAGACCACAGAGCAAAGTATGTCGCTTGCCGGGCACCCCCCAAAAGCATTGAACACAGCCCAAAAATTAGCCACCGCACTTGGCCTTTCCGGCTTACTCATTATGCTGCTGGCCATATTCAATGTCAATTTCCCGAATAAAACGCTATGGTTAACCATATCCTTAATGGCAATTAGTATTGGGATCATTTGGTTTTCGCAGCAGGCATATGCACATAGCCAGGCCGGGATAAAGAACGATGGTGTATGGTTTAAGTCGATTTCAGGCAGGGGGCTTTGGGCCTGGATGTTGGGAATCGTACTCACAGGATTCTATATCATACTATATTTCTATCCTCAATACCTGGGATTACGGCAAGGACAGGACAATACCGGGGTAATAGCACTTTTTGACCCCCTCAGCCGACTACTTAGTGGAAACCCGGCCAGCCAATGGTTCGTTTACGGCACTCTCTATACCGTGGCTATCCTGGCTTTTGGTATTAAGTTCATACTGAAATACAGGCATAATCGTTACGAGATCCTACGCACGTACAGCGTTATGTTTTATCAGACGGGATTTGCTTTTCTCATCCCGGAATTTATGGCCCGCTTAAATGGAGACCTTCCTTATTACGACCTGAAGAACATCTGGCCCCTTAACTATTACAACTTTGAACAATATCGCGTAAACGCCTTTATAGATGCAGGCAACATTGGTGTTGCAATGTTGATATTCGGGGTGTTGTCTATTTTTGTGATCACCCCCATCCTGACATTCAAGTATGGTAAGCGCTGGTACTGTTCCTGGGTTTGCGGATGCGGTGGGCTGGCAGAAACTGCAGGTGACCCATTCCGTCATCTCAGCGATAAACGTATGGTCGCCTGGAAGATAGAGAGATGGGTTGTTCACAGTGTCGTGGTATTTGTTACGTTGATGACCACAGCCGTTATTTACTCTTACCTCGGTGATGACAGCAGTAAATACTGGTTGACTCGAGATGTTTTCCTCATCGGTGTGGCCTTGCTGCTGACCCTGGTATTTGCATGGGCAATGATCTTCAGGAGAAACCAGTTAAAAAAGGATGCACAATACGGCGCCATAGGATATTTCGTGATCATTATAGCACTGGTAGGCCTTCATTACTTCAGCGGTAATAACCAGGTGTTCCTTTTTTCTTCCGGCACCTTACGAAAGACTTACGGCTTCCTGATAGGCAGTATTTTCTCCGGGGTTATCGGGACGGGTTTCTATCCGATTTTCGGCAATAGGGTATGGTGCAGGTTTGGTTGCCCAATGGCAGCCATACTTGGATTCCAACAACGGCTGTTCTCCAGGTTCCGGATCACTACCAATGGCGGTCAATGTATTTCCTGTGGAAATTGCTCTACCTATTGTGAAATGGGTATAGATGTGAGGGCATACGCTCAAAAAGGCGAAAATATAGTGCGTTCTAGCTGTGTGGGCTGCGGTATATGTTCTGCCGTCTGCCCACGAGGTGTACTCAAGCTTGAAAATGGTCCTTTAGAAGGTAGGATTAACAGCACAGAAGTACTACTGGGGAATGATGTAGACCTCATGGACCTGGTGAACAGGAAGTAACCTTTTACTTTTCAACCACTTGCGTTTTACAAATAATTTTTAACTGAAAGCCTTAAGTTCTGGAGATAATACTACTTTTGACACGCCAATCAAATTTGAAAAACCAAGTTCTCTGAATTTACTGCACCACCGTTTTCCAACAGAATCACCAATGCGAACTCCTCGCTTTTCACAAATGAGAAAAGCTGTTCAGAATCCCCTGCTATGCCAGACATTAAGGTCGTAATTCCAGCTTTTAACGAAGAAGATTCCATTACAAAAGTACTGGCGGAAATTCCCACAAGGGTATCCGAAGTGATCGTTGTCAGCAATGCTTCTACAGATAACACTGCAGCCAGGGCTAAGGCAGCGGGCGCAACAGTGTTGACCGAAGACAGGCAAGGCTATGGTTATGCCTGCCTAAAAGGAATTAATTATATAAGCGGCCAATCCAAACCACCCGATATTATCGTATTTATGGACGCCGATTATTCTGATTACCCTGAAGAGTTGCACAAGTTGGTTATGCCGATTGAAAAAGGAGCTTATGATATGGTAATTGGTGCACGCGTAAAAGAGAAACGAGAACCCGGATCCATGACTCCGCAACAGTTGTTTGGAAACTGGCTGGCAACGTTCTTGATGAAATTATTTTTTGGAGCAAAGTACACAGACCTGGGGCCTTTCAGGGCCATTAGATACGACAAATTAATGTTGTTGAACATGGAAGATAAGACCTATGGATGGACTGTTGAAATGCAACTGAAAGCACTGAAACATAAACTGGCATATATCGAAGTACCAGTGGGTTACAGGAAAAGAATTGGCATATCCAAGGTGTCCGGTACCGTAAAAGGTACTATATTTGCAGGCGTTAAAATCCTTGGTTGGATATTTAAATACAGTTTTAAATAAATAAATGGGACTAACAATCACTTACATCATCATCGCAATCTACAGTATTGCATTGTTGTTAATTTTCTTTTACAGCCTGGCTCAGTTGAACCTGCTGGTCAATTACCTGGGCAACAAAAAAGTAAATGCCTTTGCTCCGAAATTTAATCTTTTGGATCCCAAAGAAATTCCTTTTGTTACCATTCAGCTACCCATCTATAACGAAGAGTACGTCGTAGAACGGTTATTAGAGAACATTGCTAAAATAGAATATCCTACCAACAAACTGGAAATCCAGGTACTGGATGATTCCACGGACGATTCTGTACATGATACAGCAGCGCGCATAAAAGCACTACAAGAAACCGGTCTTGATATCCAGCACATACGCAGGGAGAATCGGTCTGGCTTTAAAGCAGGTGCTCTGAAAGAAGGTTTAAAGATCGCCAAAGGTGACTTTATCGCCATTTTTGATGCAGATTTTCTTCCCTCCTCGGACTGGCTTAAGAAGACGGTTATCTATTTCAAAGATGCTGAGATCGGTGTAGTACAAACACGCTGGGGCCACATCAACAGGGACTATTCTACCCTGACCAGGATACAGGCATTTGCATTGGATGCCCACTTTACCCTGGAACAGGTAGGAAGAAATGCTAAAGGTCACTTTATCAATTTTAACGGTACTGCAGGTATCTGGAGAAAAGAGTGTATCCTGGACGCAGGAAACTGGGAAGGAGATACCCTGACAGAAGACCTGGATCTGAGCTACCGTGCTCAGTTGAAGAATTGGAAATTCAAATACCTGGAAGACGTTGAAACTCCTGCTGAACTTCCCGTGGTCATTAGTGCTGCTCGTTCTCAGCAATTTCGCTGGAATAAAGGAGGCGCAGAAAACTTTAAAAAGACTGTCTGGAGTGTTATCAAGGCCAAGAATATCCCTTTTAAAACCAAGTTCCACGGAGTGATGCATTTATTGAACAGCTCCATGTTCCTTTGCGTATTTCTAGTGGCTCTATTAAGTATTCCCATGCTGTACATTAAAAATATGTATGGTCACCTGGGCTGGATTTTTGAAGTAACCAGCTTTTTTATCGTCAGTACTATTATTCTCTTTATTTGCTATTGGTTTACGTATAAGAGTATACAGGGAAGTAGTTTTGATAATTTTGTGGATTATATAAAACTCTTTTTCACTTTCTTCTCGGTGGCATTAGGTTTTTCTCTGCACAATACCGTAGCTGTTCTGGAAGGGCATATGGGTAAAAGGAGTGAGTTTGTAAGAACCCCAAAGTTCAACATCAACAATTTAACCGATACTTGGAAAGGAAACAAATACCTGACCACCAAGCTATCGCCAAACATGATCCTGGAATTCGGTTTAATGATTTACTTCCTTTTCGGAATGTACAGCGCTATCCCGCTTAATGATTTCGGGCTGTTCCCCTTCCACTTCATGTTATTCCTAGGTTTTGGCTTTGTATTCTTTAAGTCACTTACCTCCAAAGCATAGATTCTAAGGCCCCACTAAGGGGCCTTTTTATTTCTTCACTGCCACTGCTATAGTAAATAATTATATTTTTAATATTTTCGGTACCCACTAAACCAACTAACCTTTATTTATATGCTTGGCAGGGCTGTTTCTTACTGGAATCTTCATAGGTTCCCCCTGCTCATGGTTTTATCCGGCCTGCTGTTTTATTGGGTGGCAGGATACGCCCTGGAACGGGAAGATACCATCCGCTTTTTTTGCCTTTATGCTGCACTTTTTTTCTTTTGTTTTAAACTGATACAGTTTGAAAAATGGAACTACAGGTTCTTATTGGTAAGCGGAATCCTTTTCCGCCTGGCACTGCTATTCGCGGTGCCCAACCTTTCCCAGGATTTCTACAGGTTCCTGTGGGACGGCCACTTGGTCCTGGATGGTTTAAACCCTTACCTGAATAAACCTGACGACCTGATCACTCAACTGGGCACCGATCCTTATTTCGCCGCTCTTCATACTGCTATGGGGGATCTCAGCGCGGGAAATTTTAGCAATTATCCACCCTTGAACCAGCTATTTTTCACAATCGCCGCACTTATTGGAGGGAAAAGTATATTAGGAGGAATACTTACCCTAAGATGTTTTATCATCATGGCCGATATAGGGATCATATACCTGGGACGTCTACTGCTCAAAAAAATGAACAGGTCTGCCCACCTTATATTTTGGTACTTCCTGAACCCCCTGGTAATCCTGGAATTAACAGGGAACCTGCATTTTGAAGGAGTTATGCTCTTTTTCATGGTAGCGGCTTTGTATTTGCTGATTGTAGGCCGTACTGCCCTCGCTTCCCTACTTTATGGCGCCTCGGTGGTCGTTAAGCTGATTCCGATGATGCTCTTACCGCTTTACTTTACAGCATTGGGCCTACGCAAAAGCATCTTGTTCTACCTTGGTGTTACAGGAGTTGTGGTCTTGAGCTTCCTTTATTTTTACACACCCGAATTCCTCCCCAATTATCTGGATACTATCCGGCTGTGGTTCTCAAATTTCGAATTCAATGCGGGCATTTACAATGCCTTGAAACAGATTGCCATACAATTTGATGCAAAACCCTGGGAATTGATCCAATGGTATGGTAACCTTATTCCGTACCTGACTGTAGCTTTGGTGATCTTCTATACATTTTACAAGAGAGATTCGTCCCTCCCCCACCTCATCAACTCTATGTTATGGGTAATGGTTATCTATTATCTGTTAGCCCCTGTTGTTCACCCATGGTATCTTATAGTGCCTTTATTACTCAGTATTTTTACTCCCTACCGATTCCCTATCGTTTGGTCTGCGGTAGCCATCCTAAGTTATACCGCTTACGCAAATCCGGATTTCAAAGAAAATATGCTGGCCATCTCGATTGAGTATTTAGCAGTTTTAGGAATGATGAGCTATGAATTATTCAGAAAGAGACGAGGATAAATCCTAATCCCCAAAAATTGAGCGGATTACGAGGTCAATTCAATTTAATTTGTACTTTTGATTTCAATGAACAATAAAGCATATAACTTTTTGATTTCCGGGAGCTCTTTCCCGGTAACCCGCTTTGTGCGCACACGCCGCCCGTAAGGGTGCGCTTCTTCTTTGGAAATAGGTGAGTCCATTTCCGCAAAATCAACAAACTTCTTTCTTTTAATTTTTTCAACCCATTTTTGGCAATGAAAATTGTTATTGCTAACGAATCACATATCAAGTATGCCCAGGTCATCGCAGATACCATCTCGGAATCGGCCAAGGTAAGAGGTACCGGGATTGCAAAACGCAGTCCGGAATATATCGTGAAGAGGCTCGTCAACGGCAACGCCATAATAGCATTGGATGGGGATACTTTTGCCGGCTTCTGTTATATCGAAGTTTGGGGGCACCAGAAATTTGTAGCCAATTCCGGCTTAATTGTACATCCCGACTTCAGGAATCAGGGGCTTGCCAAAAAGATCAAGAAAGCCATCTTTGAGTTGTCCCGGACCAAATTCCCGGATGCAAAAATTTTTGGTATTACTACGGGGCTCGCCGTAATGAAAATGAACTACGAGCTGGGTTATAAACCCGTGACATTTTCCGAACTTACCGATGACCCCGAATTCTGGAAAGGATGCCAGACCTGCAAGAACTTCGATATTCTCACGAGGACAGAACAGAAGATGTGTCTCTGTACAGGTATGTTATATGATCCTGCCCTGCAAAAGACAACTCCCCCGAAGAAGGAAGTAAACAGTAAAGCATTTAAAAGATTAAAAAGCATCAAGGAACAGTTGTTTCTCAAAAAAAAAGAATCATGAAAAAATTAGTATTGGCATATAGTGGCGGACTGGATACATCTTACTGCGCTAAATACCTTTCAGAAGACCAAGGCTACGAGGTCCATGCCGTAACTGTGAATACCGGCGGTTTTGGAGATGAGGAAATTGAAGACATACAAAAGAAGGCATTGCAACTGGGAGCCAAGGATTACCAGTGTATAGACGCCCTACAGTCTTTTTACGAGAAGGTGGTAAAATACCTGGTATTCGGAAATGTCCTCAGGAATAATACATATCCTTTATCGGTTAGTGCAGAACGTATAGTCCAGGCTGTAGAAATCGTGAATTATGCAAAATCTATCGGAGCCGATGCTATTGCACACGGCAGTACTGGCGCAGGGAATGACCAGGTGCGATTTGATATGATTTTCCAGATCATGGCCCCGGATATCGAGATCATAACCCCAATCCGGGATTTAAGATTATCCAGGGAAGAGGAGATCAGTTATCTTAAAGCTCACGGGATGGATGCCTCCTGGGAAAAATCCAAGTATTCTGTCAACAAGGGACTTTGGGGCACCTCTGTAGGAGGTGCAGAAACCCTTACTTCGGAGAAACCACTCCCCTCGAACGCTTACCCCAGTCAACTTACAGCATCAGCGTCGCAAGATATTACCCTTACCTTTAAATATGGAGAGTTGACTGCATTAAACGGGGAAACAGGAGACCCGGTAAAAAACATCATGAAGTTGGAGAAGATTGCTTCAGCCTTCGCCATTGGCCGGGATATTCATGTCGGGGACACTATCATAGGTATTAAAGGCAGGGTAGGTTTTGAAGCAGCGGCACCACTAATCATTATTAAAGCTCATCACTTGTTAGAAAAACATACCCTGAGCAAATGGCAGCAATTTCAGAAAGAGCAACTGGCCAATTTTTATGGCATGCTGCTTCATGAAGGAAATTACCTGGATGAAGTTATGAGGAACATTGAAGCATTCCTGCAGGACACTCAGAAACACGTTTCGGGGACCGTATCCGTCAGCCTTCACCCTTATCGATTTGAGCTAAACGGGATTACTTCCAAACACGATCTCATGAATGCTTCCTTCGGGCAGTACGGTGAAATGAATAAAGCATGGACCGCTGCAGATGCCAAAGGATTTATAAAAATATTATCTAACCAGGGGAAGATCGCAAATCACGTAAATCAACAATCATGATCAAAGCAGGTATTATAGGCGGATCGGGATACACCGGTGGCGAACTGATCAGGATCCTTTTGGCACATCCGATTACGGAAATTTCATTTGTATACAGCACTACTCGAGCGGGGAAAAGAATTTCTGATACTCACCCGGATCTCCTAGGAAATTTTGATATGGTTTTCTCCGGGGATATAGATCCTGACGTGGATGTAGTATTTCTTTGCCTGGGCCACGGTAATTCTACCACCTTCCTAAAGTCTAATAGTTTTTCAGAACGAACCAAAGTAATCGATCTCAGCAATGACTTCAGGCTGTCCGCGGATGCATCCCTTAATGGACGTGACTTTGTTTATGGATTGCCTGAACTGAATAAAGATAAAATCAAACATGCGGATCACATTGCTAATCCCGGGTGTTTCGCCACAGCAATACAGTTGGCCTTGCTTCCTTTGGCTCATGACAATTCGCTCAATAATGATGTCCATGTAAATGCTATGACAGGAAGTACCGGTGCCGGGGTAGCCACTTCTGCCACAACACATTTTAGCTGGAGAAATAATAATATCTCTTGGTATAAGCCTTTCACCCATCAGCATATGGATGAGATCAGCGAAAGCCTGCAAGCGCTGCAAGGCAGTATTCCCGCGATTCATTTTTTACCGATGCGAGGAAATTTTAGCAGGGGTATTTTTGCCACCGCTTATTTGAAATATGACGATAGCCTGGAAACAGCAACAGCTCTTTTTAAAGCGTTCTACAAGGATGCAGCATTCACTCATGTCTCTGATCAACCAGTAGACCTTAAACAAGTGGTCAATACCAACCATTGCCATGTTCACCTTCACAAGCACCAAGGACTTTTATTGATCACTTCTGTCATCGATAACTTATTAAAAGGAGCGTCCGGGCAAGCCGTTCAGAATATGAACCTGATGTTTGGTATCGAGGAAGGAACAGGTCTGCAATTAAAAGCCGGGGTGTTCTAATGATAATCAACCATAAATGATAAACCATGAAAATAGCCATAATAGGTACAGGTAACCTCGGAATATCCATTGCCAAGGGCATACTCCACAGCAACGGGGCTACCAGTATGTACCTTACCAAAAGAAACCTGGAAGAAATCCGGTCTTTTGAGAAATACGGCAATGTGACCATCACCTCGGATAACCGGGAGGCGGTCAGTAAATCTGACATTCTCATCTTTGCAGTGCAACCCCGTCATTTTGCTGCTATCCTGGAAGAATCCAAGGATCTGCTCACCGAAAAGCACGTTCTTATTAGTACGATTACCGGTTTTAGTATAGAAGCCATGGAAACCATTGTAGGGAAATCCAGGTATATTATCCGGAGCATGCCGAACACTGCAATCTCCGTTGGTGAATCCATGACCTGTCTATGTACTAACGAGGCAGGGAAAAAACGAATAGATTTAGCCAAAGCTATTTTCAACAGGATGGGGCATTCCATGGAAATTCCCGAAAACAGGATGCAGGCAGCCACCGTCATCTGTGCCAGTGGAATAGCCTTTTGGATGCGCCTGATCAGGGCAACAACACAAGGAGCCATACAGTTGGGATTTGATGCCAAGGAAGCCCAGGAACTGGCCATGCATACCTGCCACGGGGCGGCAAGCCTTCTGATTGACACCGGGAATCACCCGGAGCAGGAAATCGATAAGGTAACCACCCCAATGGGTTGTACCATAGAAGGGCTGAACGAAATGGAGCACCAGGGCTTAAGTTCCTCCTTGATCAGGGGAATTATAGCTTCTCACGAAAAGATCAACCAGATCAAAAAAGGATAAGATGGAATTATTTGATGTATACCCCTTATACGACGTGACCCCGGTAAAAGCCAGTGGGTCTACCGTAACAGATGCAGAGGGCAAAGAATACCTGGATCTCTATGGGGGACATGCGGTTATCTCTATTGGTCACTCTCACCCGCACTATGTGAAGAGGATTAGAGAACAATTGGATAAGATCGGGTTTTATAGCAACTCGATCATTAACCCGCTACAGCAGCAACTCGCCAGGGAACTGGGACGGATTTCGGGTTGCGAGGATTATAAACTCTTTATGTGTAATTCAGGTGCAGAAGCCAACGAAAATGCTTTAAAGTTAGCATCCTTTACCACTGCTAAAGCCAGAGTAATCGCTTTCAGGAATAGTTTTCACGGTAGAACCTCTGCAGCGGTAGCTGCTACGGACAACCACAAGATCCACGCCCCGATCAATGCCCAGCAACAAGTTAGCTTTGTTCCCTTTGATGACATAGCCGCTTTTAAAACTGCCTTAGAAGGAGACGATATCTGTGCCGTGATCATTGAAGCCATTCAGGGTGTGGGAGGGCTGGATGAACCCTCTCCTGAATTCTATACAGAAATAGCCCGCCTGTGCAAAGAGAACGGGGTAATTCTAATAGCGGACGAGGTACAGTCTGGTTTTGGTAGAAGTGGAAAATTCTTCAGTTTCCAGCATTTTGGAATAAGGCCTGATATCATCAGCATCGCGAAGGGAATGGGGAATGGTTTTCCGGTGGGAGGGATCTTAGTAGCCCCGGAAATACAGGCGGTTCACGGCATGTTGGGTACTACATTTGGAGGTAATCACCTGGCATGTGCTGCCACGCTGGCTGTCCTGGAAGTTATAGAAGAAGAGCAATTGATCAGGCATGCCGGGCTCATGGAAAAGTATTTCAGGATAAAGTCAGAGGGATTATCCTTCCTGAAATCGGTTAAGGGTAAGGGGCTGATGTTGGGGCTCGAATTTGATTTTGAAGTCGCACAACTCAGGAAAAATCTCATTTACAGGCAGCACATTTTTACAGGAGGCGCCAGTAATAGAAAGGTTCTTCGCATCCTGCCTGCACTGAATATAGATAAAGAGGCTATAGACCGCTTCTTCGAGGCTTTACGAACAGAATTGAACTATATTGAAGAAGACCGGTTAAAAGGTCAGTAAAACTGAATTATACCCGATGAAATATTTTCTTTCCTTACAGCAAATCCGATCGCTACCAGAATGGGTCTCAGAAGCCAGGGATCTGAAGAAAGATCCTTACAGGGATCAATCCTTAGGAAAAAATAAGGTGCTCTGCCTTCTCTTTTTTAATAATAGCCTGCGTACACGTCTCAGCACACAGAAAGCGGCACTACACCTCGGGATGGAGGTTATCGTGATGAATTTTGGAAGTGAGGGATGGGTTCTCGAATACGAAGACGGAAGCGTTATGGACCAGGGCTCGGCTGAGCACGTAAGGGAAGCAGCACAAGTAATTGCCCAGTATTGCGATATAGTAGGAATTCGCGCATTTGCAGAATTAAAAGACAGGAAGCTTGACCAGGCTGAGCAGATCATTACTGCCTTTGCCAAATTTTCCGGCATCCCGGTTGTTAACCTGGAAAGTTCGGTCGGTCATCCATTGCAGGCCTTGGCCGATGCTATTACCTTAGCGGAGAACAACACGCTTAAGCGCCCAAAAATAGTGCTGTCATGGGCACCTCACCCGAGACCTCTCCCCCATGCAGTTGCAAATTCCTTTATCGAAATGATGAAAAAACAACAGGGAGCCGAATTCATCATTACAAACCCCCCTGGATATGACCTTGACCCGGGAATACGCGAGGGTATCACTGTAGAACATGACCAGTCCAAAGCTTTAGCAGGAGCCGACTTTATCTACGCAAAAAACTGGAGCAGCTTTGAACATTACGGGCAAGTGCTGAGCCAGGATAAGGATTGGATGATCACCATGGAAAAACTGGGAAAAGCACGTTTTATGCACTGCCTTCCGGTTCGAAGAAACATGGTGGTAGAAGATGCCGTACTCAACAGCCAAAGTTCATTAGTCATACAACAGGCCAACAACAGGACCTACGCTGCCCAGATTGTACTTAAAAAACTATTACAGCACTTATGAAACCCCAACTGTCCATTGTAAAAATAGGAGGTAATATTATTGAATCACCGGAAGAGCTATCCGAGTTCCTATCATTGTTTGCGGCTTTACCCAATCCAAAAGTTCTGGTTCATGGTGGTGGGAAACGAGCCTCACAGATTGAAGCACGCTTAGGTCTAAGTCCGAAATTGCACCAAGGACGACGGATTACCGATAATGACAGCCTGGACGTCGTGGTTATGGTTTACGCAGGCTTGCTGAACAAGAATGTGGTGGCACACCTGCAGGCATTACAGTGTAATGCCATAGGGATGAGTGGTGCGGATGCAAATAGTATTCTCGCCGTCAAAAGACCGGTGAAAGATATAGACTATGGCTGGGCAGGGGATGTGACAAAAGTGAATTACAGGATTGTTGATAAACTGCTAAAAGCAGACCTGGTTCCTGTATTCTGTGCGCTGACCCATGACGGGAAAGGCCAATTGCTCAATACCAATGCAGATACTATTGCTTCGGAACTGGCAATTGGACTCAGTTCCCAGTACCAGACCACATTGTATTACTGCTTTGAGAAAAAAGGTGTACTGGCAGACGTCGCTGACGACAATTCTGTCATAAAACACATAGATGAAGCTGCTTACCTTAAGTTAAAAGCAGAAGGGGTTATTGCGGACGGAATGCTTCCAAAAATGGACAATTGTTTCCATGCCCTGTACAAGGACGTTTCTCGAGTCTGTATCGGGGACAAAGGCATGCTGCAAAAGAAAGCTGACAACTTTACAACCATCCAGCTATGAAAGAATCTACACTGAGCTTAAAGGAAACTGCCCTGGACCTGTTAAAGGAACTGATCTCTATCCAATCGTTCTCTTCAGAAGAGGATCAAACCGCCGATGCCATTGAGCGGTGGTTCCGTCTTAGGCGTATCCCTTCTAAAAGGGTTAAAAACAATGTCTATGCTTTTAATAAACATTATGACGATTCCAAGCCTACCTTATTACTTAATTCGCACCATGATACTGTGCATCCCAATGAAGCATACACCAGGGACCCATATAAAGCTGAAATTGAAAATGGAAGATTATATGGCCTGGGCAGTAATGATGCCGGGGGCGCATTAGTGTCCTTGCTCTCCACTTTCGCATTCTTCTATGATACCCAGGGAATGACCCATAACATCATTATAGTGGCCTCTGCAGAGGAAGAGAGTTCAGGACCGGACGGCCTCAATAGCATGTTGAAAATATTACCTCCTGTAGATGTCGCCATCGTGGGGGAACCTACCTTAATGCAACTGGCAATAGCAGAAAAAGGGCTGGTTGTCTTTGATGCCGAGGTAACGGGTACACCTTCCCATGCCGCTCATCCAAATAATGATAATGCTATTTATAATTGCATAGATACCTTAAAATGGTTCAGGGATTACACCTTTAAAGAAGTCTCACCTGTTCTGGGGCCTGTTAAAATGACAGTGACCCAGCTTAATGCGGGCAGCCAGCATAATGTAGTACCTGCCAAGGTTCATTTGGTAGTGGATGTCCGGGTAAACGATTGTTATAGCAACAAGGAGATTGCCAAAATACTAAGCGAAGAAGCACCCTGCCTGATGAAACCAAGGTCGTTACGCCTTAATTCATCATCCATAAGTAAAGATCATCCCTTAGTCCTTTCCGGGATAGGCCAGGGCCGGACCACCTATGGATCACCCACCTTGTCTGACCAGGCTACACTATCCTGCCAGTCCTTAAAATTGGGTCCTGGAGATAGTACCCGGTCACATTCGGCGAATGAATTTATTTATATCTCAGAGATCGAAGAGGGAATAGATTTATATATAAAGATACTCGAGGGCTTCCTGCTCCGTAATTAATTGACCATAATAAAATAGAGCCTTATGAAACTTTGGGACAAAGGTATCAGTACTGACAAAAAAATTGACCTGTTCACCGTAGGTAACGACCGTTCCCTGGATGAACAACTCGCACATTACGATGTAATCGCTTCAATAGCACATGCCAGGATGCTCGGGAAGATCGGGATGCTTAAAAATGAAGAAGTAGGCGCACTGGTGGAAGAACTGGAAAATATTGACAGGATAATAGCCGCAGGTGATTTTAAAATTGAGAATGACTTTGAAGATATGCATTCCAAAATTGAGTTCATGCTGACCGAGGCGCTTGGAGATATCGGCAAAAAAATTCATACAGCCCGCTCCAGGAACGACCAGGTTCTCGTCGCCATGCAATTGTTCCTGAAGGATGAACTGCAACACATGATGCAGGATACTAATGACCTGTTTAATTTACTGATGTCCCTGGCAGAAGAGCACAAAAACACCATGCTTCCCGGTTATACCCACCTACAGGTGGCCATGCCCTCCTCTTTCGGACTTTGGTTTTCCGCCTACGCCGAATGCCTGGTAGACGATATGTATTTTTTGAAAGCCGCTTTCAGGGTAGTGGACCAGAATCCGCTGGGAAGTGCTGCGGGATATGGAAGTTCATTTCCTATAGACCGGAGTTTTACCACACAAGAACTTGGATTTTCTACCCTTAAATACAATGTTGTTGCCGCACAGATGGGCAGGGGTAAAGTAGAAAGAGCAAGCTCGGAAGCCATGGCCATGCTGGCAAGTACTATAGCTAAGCTGGCTATGGATATCTGTCTCTACCTCAGTCAGAATTTTAATTTCATCTCCTTTCCTGATGAATTGACCACCGGGAGCAGCATAATGCCCCATAAAAAGAATCCCGATGTATTTGAGCTGATCAGGGCCAAATGCAACAAACTGCAATCTGTCCCTAACCAGATCGCTCTACTGACCACCAATCTCCCGTCCGGTTACCACAGGGATCTGCAATTACTTAAAGAGATCCTTCTCCCTGCCCTGCAGGAAATGAAATCCTGCCTGGAAATGATGCATTTCAGTCTTAAGTCCATCCAGGTGAACCCCACCATATTGGATGATTCTCGGTACGACTACCTCTTCAGTGTGGACACCCTGAATGAACAAGTGCTAAAAGGGGTTCCTTTTCGGGATGCCTACAAACAGATGGGTGAGGCCATCCAACGAGGCGAGTTCAAACCCCTGAAAACTGCTGCGCATACTCATGAAGGAAGTTTGGGGAATTTATGCCTGGACGAGATTTGGAAGAAAATGGAACAAGTTTAAATTTAATAGAGCTAAAATTTATATACAATTGGGTGTACATTGAGATATGTATTCCCTTGTATATAAATCAGTTGCGACCCCCTTATTCAACTTCAGGGATATTGATGTGCTTTTGGAAAGAGCGAGGGCTTACAACTCTAACCATGGCATTACGGGTTGTCTTTTATATCACAACGGTGAATTCATACAGTATTTAGAAGGTCCCCAGTTACAGGTCCTGAACTTATATGATAAGATCACCAAAGACCCCAGGCATACAAAAATCCAGTTATTATCTTACGGTGCAACCGAACACAGAGAATTTGATCAATGGGATATGGCCTTTGAAAATGTATACGGGGAAAATGCACAGCTCTATTACGTGCGACTGGCCTTGCAGAATTTCTACTTAAACCCCAAGCCCAATTATGATACCACCATAGTCTCCCGACAATTCTGGAAGAATGTTGGCAGTCTCTTAAACAGCAGTGTAGCCTAAGATTTAATTTATATTTTTCAGGTTGATCAATTCCTGCTCTGTCAGGTTCCTCCAATGTCCCCTGGGCAAGTCCTTCTTCGTAAGACCTGCAAAAACAACCCTGTCTAACTTTACAACATCGTACCCCAGGTGTTCAAAAATCCTCCTGACAATCCTGTTCCTCCCACTGTGAATCTGAATTCCTACTTCTTTTTTCGGAGCATTTTGCACATAAGAAACATCATCAACCTCTATAGGTCCATCTTCAAGGGTCAGGCCTTCCTGAATTTTTCTTAGATCTGCTGCAGTAAGGTTCTTATTGAGTTCTACGTGATAAATCTTGCGAACTTCGTGCTTAGGGTGGGTAAGTTTTTTTGTCAGATCACCATCATTGGTGAAAAGCAAAAGTCCCGTTGTATTCCTGTCTAACCTGCCTACAGGTAAGAGTCGGGCTTTTGAAGCATTAGAAATCAGCTCCATTACGGTCCGTCTTCCTTTTTCATCACTGGTAGTAGTGATAAAATTCTTAGGCTTATTCAACAAGACGTATTCTTTCTTCTCCCGGTTAAGTAACCTCCCGTCAAAGCGCACCTCGTCTCCGGGCTTCACTTTGTAGCCCATTTCAGAAATGGTTTCCCCGTTCACCGTTACATTTCCGGAAGCGATATAGGTATCCGCTTCACGGCGGGAACAAATCCCTGCATTAGCGATATAGCGATTCAGACGGATAAGGCTGGGATCCTTACTTTGTTTTGGAGCCGATTTTTTGGAAGCCGTCGGCCTTTGCCCTGGTTTCCGGTATGGCCTCTCCCCTCCTTTTCCAGCAGCCGATCTTTCTCCAAAGCTTTTCTTGGATTTGCTCCCGGACTTTCCACCGGGTGCTTCCCTTCGCTTTGATTTATTATCGCCGAATTTTCCCTTCCCTTTAGAAGCTGGTTTTCGACCTGAATTTGATTCTGAACTGCTCATAAACAATATTTTGGCAAAGGTAGGAAAATAGGGCTGTCTGCAATATATAGCGAGGATAAATTAATTGCTGTATTAACAAAAACCAGGGATAATCAGAAGAACCTGCTAAGGACGAGGTCTACATCGATAAGCAAGATGCTGAATACCCCCAAAACGATTATAAATTTCAGGATGTTATGCAGGTAGATAAAATGTTTTTTGGTCACGGACTTCCAAAGAAATAACAGGAAAATGATCAAAAAAACCACGCTGGCCATGAAATAGAGATACATTAAGCCTACCTCGAACCTGGTGATCAGTAATAAGGCAGGCAGTAAGGTGACCAGGATTAGAATACTGATACATATTTTAGAGAATCGCATCCCGTAAATAATGGGTACCGTACGGTAATTCTGGGCCATATCGCCGGAAATATTTTCTATATCCTTGATCATTTCTCGGGCCAGGATCAAAAGAAAAAGGAAAAGTGCATGCACAAAAATGACGCTGTCAAAATTCTTATAATATACAAATACGGCAAAGAAGGGTGCTATGGCGAGCATAGCGGATATAAAGTTTCCGATAAACGGCAGACGCTTTAGTTTATGCGAGTAGAGCCAAATCCCGAAAATATACACTGAAAAGAATACTACGGCTCTGAACGACACGTAACTGGCAAGGAACACCGAGATAAAGTTGAGTACGAAATAAGCGCTTAATTTCGTCCGCTGGGACACCAGGCGGTCCAGCATACTTTTCCTGGGTTTGTTGATCAGGTCTTTTTCAGAATCGTAGAAACTATTGATGATATACCCAGCTGCGATCACCAGCGCAGAAGCAGCGACAATTGCAAATAATTGACCGTCAAAAATAACCTGTTTCACAGGAAGAAACGGTGCCAGGATATAAATAGATGCTAAGTATTGGGCCAGTGCGATCATCAGGATGTTATACCCCCTGACGATAGAGAAAAGGCTTAATGCTTTTAATAGCAGTAGTTTGTTCTTTCTGCTAAGCATGGCGCTCCTTAGAAGTTGTAAACCACTTCCAGGCGATGCCCTTTAAGTGCAGCTTTCGCTTTTTCAAGGTCCTCGGTAAATCCAAGAATATAACCGCCTCCCCCGGAGCCACATAATTTCAGGTAATAAGCATTAGACTCTATGCCCTCTTTCCACAAGGTGTGAAACTCTTCCGGGATCATAGGCGTAAAGTGGTTCAGGACTACCCGGGAAAGTTGTTTCAAATTGCCGAAAAGGCTCTTGACATTTCCACTTATAAAATCTTCAACACAGGCGTCTGTGTGTTTAATGAATTGTTCTTTTAAAACAGTTCGGAAACCATCCTGTTTCATCTTCTCCATAAAGATCTGGACCATTGGTGCGGTTTCGCCCGTGATCCCACTATCTAAAAGGAATACAGCTCCCTTTCCTTCAGGATTCTGAGAAGGGATACTGGTAGATTCTATATTGTCTTGCGAGTTGATCAATATGGGTAAGCTCAGGTAACTGTTCAAAGGGTCAAGCCCTGAGGATTTCCCGTGGAAGAAAGATTCCATCTTTCCGAATATGGTTTTTAGCTGTACCAGTTTCTCCCTGGTAAGATTCTCTAGAACCGTAATCTTATCCAAGGCGTACTTATCATAAATAGCAGCTACCAGTGCGCCACTACTACCTATGCCATATCCCTGTGGGATAGAGCTGTCAAAATACATCCCGCCGGCGATATCAGTTCTGAGGGAATCCATATCAAACCTTACCAGGTCGGATTCTTCCTGCTGAAGGTTTTCCAGGTATTTCGCAAAATTCTTTAAACTGTCATTGGATTTCTTAGCTGCTTCAGAAAGGTTTTCATCCGTCTTTAGTGCCCCCTTAAAGAAATTATAGGGTATGGATAAACCTTTAGAATCCTTAATGATCCCATACTCTCCGAAGAGCAGGATCTTTGAGTAAAACAGGGGTCCTTTCATGGTAGAACTGGTCATATTACTTTACAAAAATACGACTAAATATGCTTCGTACAACGAATTAGGCCAAATCCGGAACAAAGTAGTCCTAAAGTTTTCAAAAAACTGAGGACAAATCAGGCACACCTAAGTCATTGCCCTTGAGTTGTTTATCATATTGAAAATCCAGTTCATCGATTTATTGATAAGATTTTGCACATAATTACGTTATTTATGCTACCAATCTTAACCTTCCATGTCTGTAAATCTATCCCCATACAACATCCTAAAGTACTTGCTGGGGTTTACCATTTTACTTTCAATCGGTAATTTATTCTCCATTGTTTCCAAACTGAATTCAGAGAATAGGGTTATTCTGTCCTTAGGTGAATTATTCGACTTTAATACCGAAGCTAATATTCCCACCTTATTTTCAACCCTTTTGATCTTATTGTGTTCTGCAGTCTTATTTTACATCTATAACAGCCTGGAAAAAGAGAGTAAAAGCAGGAAATCCTGGCTGATCCTCTCTGGGGTATTTCTATTTTTGGCCATGGATGAGACAGCCTCCATCCACGAAAGGTTAATCCCATTAATGCGTGAGAATTTCGACTTATCCGGTTACCTGTACTACGCCTGGATTATTCCGTATAGCATCCTCCTCGTTATCCTCGGGATAGTCCTGCTTCCATTTATGTATCGCCTGCCCCGTAAGATTCAATTCTTGTTCCTCTTGTCAGGTATCCTGTTTCTTTCCGGTTCCCTGGGAATGGAAATGCTTGGAGGTAAACAAAGTCAATTGATGGGTGAACAAAACTACACCTATGCCATCTACTACACCATTGAAGAATTCCTTGAAATGACAGGTATGACAACATTCTTATACGCCCTGCTTACCTATATTGTGCAGTATACATCTGCCACCAACCTGAAGGTGAATTTCAAGTAATTACCGCAACCATCAATTTAAAATGGCTGGGCTCCCAGCCCTACGCGGTCATGGATATATTGGCCGCCCTCGCAGAACCGCGCCAGTTCAGATTCGATCCATTTTTTAACCTCCTCTTCAATATTTCCAGGATACAGTAAGTGTACGTTAGCTCCTGCATCCAGGGTAAAGCAAACAGGACTACCAGTATCTTGTCTATACGCCCAGATCCTATTCAGGATTTCCAGGGTATTAGGTTTCATCAGCATAAAATAAGGGCTACTGGTCATCATCATAGCATGTAGGCTGAGCGCCTCAGATTCTACTATGTTGATAAACTGTTCCAGATTGCCTTCTCTAAAAACAGGCTCCAATTTTACCAGGTTCTCAGCTGCCTGCCTGAAACGATTTTCAGCAAAAGGGTGATGATGCATCAACTCGTGTCCTACAGTACTGCTTACCTGTTTTTTACCCTTGTCAACCAATAATATAGTATCCTGAAAATTTTTAAATATATCGTGTACAGGGAATGGATAGTTTACGGCGTAAAGATCAGAACTTCCGGGTATGGCTGTATGGTATCCCCATTGCATCAGGGGACCTTCCGTACTACGGCTGGCACTACCCGACCCCAGCCTGGAGAGAAATGAGGCTTTCTTCCTAAAATAGTCTTCATCCATAGCAGGAAAAAGGGCTCTTTCCATAGAAAGAAAGCAAAGAGACAAAGCAGCCATACCACTGGCCGAACTGGCAATACCACTACTATGTGGGAAAGAATTACTGGTTTCTATACGGTAAGAATACTGCCTGATGAAAGGGAGGTAAGGTTCTATCCGTTCTAAAAAAGTCTGAATTTTGGGACGAAAACTATCACTGGATTTTCCATCCAATGATATTGTAAAATGGAATTCCCCGGAAGTGGATTCCATGGGCACAAAGTGCAGACTAGTGCGAGTTGCACAATGATCCAGGGTAAAACTGACCGAGGGATTTGCCGGTATCTGCGGTGGACGCTTCCCCCAGTATTTTACTAATGCTATGTTACTTGGAGCCTTCCAATTAAAGGAGCCCCCCGGCAATTCATGATTAGGGAGTTTCCCTGTGAAATCATTTTCCTTCATACCCCGACAAATATAATGCATGCAATATTTTCGTCTCTATCTAATTAAATATATTTCCTAATTTAGTTCGGAAGATCCGGCAAAATCTATGAAGAAAAAATTGATATATATTCTTGTCTCGGTAAGTGTCTGCTTGCTGATTGGATTTCTTTCGGGTTACGCTACGCAATCATCTGTGGGCGACTGGTTTGCAGGACTGAACAAACCTTCTTTTAATCCTCCCAACTATGTGTTTGGCCCTGTTTGGACGATTCTTTATATTTTAATGGGCATTTCAGCCGGTATGGTCTGGTCTAAAGGTTTCCA
Source organism: Zeaxanthinibacter sp. PT1 (assembly GCF_028464225.1). Classification (GTDB taxonomy): domain Bacteria; phylum Bacteroidota; class Bacteroidia; order Flavobacteriales; family Flavobacteriaceae; genus Zeaxanthinibacter. The sequence continues at coordinate 1,472,784 of NZ_JAQPCN010000001.1, read as the reverse complement.
CCACCTTTGGGTGAAAACGGCTCTCTATCATTTTATATTTCAACTTCTTCTCAACGGGCTTTGGAGTATAGTCTTCTTTGGTTTTATGAACCCACTGGGTGGGCTTATCGTCATTTTGCTGCTTCTGGTTTTCATCGCGCTTACCTATAAATGGTTCAAAGTAGTAAGTAAAACAGCCGCATTACTCCTGGTCCCTTACTTCCTCTGGGTATGCTTTGCTACTGTTCTTAATTACCGCATCTGGATGCTGAACTAAGTTAACCCGGTTCTGCCCTCACAAAGCCCGATAACGTTCTGACAGTCCTGGCATTTCGTGTGGTCGCTTTCACTCCCAGGCGCTTTTCGAGGAAATTGTTGGTTACTACGGCACGACCGAACCCCCTCCTGCAATGCAGGTAAATATGGGTATCGTGAATTTCAAAGGATTCATTTTCAAAATCTGAACGCTTAAGTAGCTCTATAGCCCCGGAATCGGGCCTTTCCTCTAGAAAGACCACTCCCAGCTGTTTTTCGTCTATCTCCTGATTATTAAGGTAAGGATTTGATGTTGAAATTTTACAAAACTTCTCAGCAGTAAATATCATTACCACTGTGCTTACTTGGTGTTTATCCAGGATCAACTGTTCCATGGCCAACTTTAATTCCTGTACATCGGAAGATTTATGCCTGAAGACCAGGTTACCACTCTGAATATAGGTTTGCACCCCTTGCGCTCCCATTACGGCCATATTTGCAGCGAGCTCTTTCATTTTTAACCTGTTCTTTCCGCTGACGTTTACCGCTCTCAGCAAGGCGACATAATTGGGCATAAGGATGTTCTCTGGGGAGTTAATATAATAATTAATGTCCTCATCCATGCTGCGTATTATGAAGTAATCAAAAATTCTGCTACATTTAAGATCTACCATTAACCAACTAATACCAAATCTGAATGCATCCATTACTTGCCGAATTTATGGGGACTTTCCTGCTGATACTTTTAGGGTGTGGGGTTGTTGCCAATGTCATCCTTGAAGGTACCAAAGGACAGAACTCAGGTTGGATCGTCATCACTACAGCTTGGGCCTTTGCCGTATACATTGGTGTTGTGGTTGCTGCACCACACAGTGGCGCTCACCTTAACCCGGCTGTAACTGTTGGACTTGCTGTAGCTGGTCTCTTTCCCTGGATGGATGTTCCCCTATACATTCTGGCCCAGCTATTTGGCGCCATGGCCGGTAGTGGACTTGTATGGTTGATGCATAGAAATCATTTTGAAATCACAGAAGACAAATCCACTAAATTGGGGGTTTTCTCAACCATCCCGGCCATCAGGAACACCAAATACAATTTACTTAGTGAAGTTGTAGGCACTTTTGTACTGATATTCGCGGTGTTGTTTTTTACGGATGCTACCATAACCTCTACAGACACCCTGATAGGACTTGGTTCCTTAGGAGCCATCCCTGTAGCCTTTACCGTATGGGGTATAGGCCTCTCTCTTGGGGGTACTACCGGCTATGCTATTAATCCGGCGCGTGACCTGGGTCCACGGATCATGCATGCACTTTTACCCATCAAGGATAAAGGGACGAGTGACTGGAGTTATTCATGGATACCGGTGATCGGACCTATAATTGGCGGCACCCTGGCTGCGGTATTAGCGCTGCTGATCACTTAAGTCTTCAGGTTTCGGATATAGCCATGGCAGCAAGGTACGCACCGGTCCAGGCGTTTTGAAAATTATAGCCCCCTGTAACTGCATCCACGTTGATAACCTCTCCTGCCAGATAAAGCCCGGGATGTATTTTACTTTCATAACGCTGAAAATTGATCTCCTTAAGATCTACACCTCCGGCGGTAACGAATTCCTCCTTAAAAGTACTTTTTCCCCTTACATCAAATTCACTTCGCAGTATTTGTCCACTTAGATCTTGCAGCTGTTGTTTACTGAGTTCAGCCCAGTTAAGAGTTGGGCCTATTCCCGCACCTGCTACCAGGCGCGACCATAGGCGCTTGGGTATATCGATGGGATTCAATTTTTGAATGCCTTTCCTCGGGCTAACCGCTTTCTGATCCAGCAATAACTTTTCCAGGCTTGCAGGTGAATGACCGGGCAACCAATTTACCTCGATCTTAAAATGGTAATCGAGTTCATGTAATATTCTTGCTCCCCAAGCTGACAATTTGAGGATAGCCGGTCCACTTAACCCCCAATGAGTAATCAGGAGAGGCCCCTCGGCCTCAAGTCCGGAACCTTTAGGAATATTATTGGCAGTAACCACTTTTACTATGGCCTGGGTGCTGATACCGGGAATCCCCTCTATCCGGGGATCTTTGATATTGAATGTAAAGAGAGATGGAACGGGAGGAATAATCCGGTGACCTAACCCCTGGAGTAATTCCCACATTTTAGGACTGCTTCCAGTTGCTACGAGGATATTTTTCGCCATATAGGTTTGATCACTGGTCCTTACTGCCCAATACCCTGAATCCTCATTGTTTTTAATAGCTGATCGCTCAATATGCTGCACCCCTGCGCTCCGGTGGAGCTCTATCCCCAGCCTGCTCACTTCGCCCATCAGGCAATCTATGATCGTTTGTGAAGAATCCGTTACCGGGAACATCCTACCGTCTTCTTCCGTTTTCAGGGCTACCCCAAGCTCCTCAAAAAAGGCTTGTGTTTCACCACATGAATGCCCATAGAAAGGACCTAATAACTCTTTATTCCCCCTCGGGTAATGTCTTACTAATGCCTTAGGATCATATTGTGCATGGGTAACATTACAACGGCCACCCCCGGATATGCGCACCTTACTAAGAACCTGTTTACTGCGTTCCAGGATTAGCACACGGAATTCGGGTCGTTGTCGAGCCGCATGGATCGCACCATAAAAACCAGCCGCACCCCCACCGATGACAATTACATCATACATCAGCGAGCCCTTTCCGGGAAATCGGTAAAGATACCATCCACCCCAAGTTCTCTCATCCGGTCAATCTCTTCAGGCTCATTCACCGTCCAGGTAAGAACTTTAAATCCAGCATCGTGAATAGCTTTTACATTGGTGTCCTTTAACTTTTTATAGTGAGGATTTATAGCCACTGCGTTAAGTTCCCTGGCTACTTCAATAGCTTTCTCAGGATCCCCATCTGTAAGCACGGCAATGTCTACATCAGGATTGTTCTTGCGCATTTCTCTTAATTCATCCCATCGAAAACTGGAGATCAGGAAATCCTCGAGCTTCCAGCCCTGCTTCTCGATATAGTTCTCCATGATAAAATTAACCCGTCCGGCCGTATTGGTGCCCTTTAATTCTATGTTCAATTTCGTCTTATGATCTATTGTCCTTAAGACTTCCTGCAGCATAGGTATCTTATGACCTCCTTCCACGTCAAGACGTCTGAGCTCAACGAAATAATAAGATTCTATATCTCCTGCTCCGTTGGTCAGGCGTTCAAGCCTGTCATCATGAAATACCATGATCTCACCGCTTTTAATCCTGAAAACATCTATTTCGATCATATCCACTCCAAGTTCCATAGCTTTCTCAATAGAAGCCAGTGAATTCTCGGTTTCGTGCCCCATGGCACCTCTATGTCCTATGATCATCATGGGATCTTTGGTGTTGCAGTTTAAAAAAAGTAGGGAAATCAGTAAAATCTTAAAAGGGAAATTCCTTGCAAATTTGCGTGTAAACATGCGCTATTGTATTAGTCCGTATAACAGGTGTAATAGTAACCCGGCAGGGTCAAAAATACAATATGCAAATGAATTCTCTACGATCAATATAAGTAGCATTTTTTTGTTTAAGATTATGATATTCTTAATAATATTGATTCTGAGTGAGAATATGTTAAATTTATTTTCATACATTTAATTTATTATTAACCAACTAAACCAATTATTATGTTCTCTAAGCAGAATTTACTGGCCACTCTGGCCGGTTTCCTGGTTACCTTTTTATTGGGTTACCTTATCTGGGGATTTGCCACCGTTGATTTCTATGCGGAACACACGCTTGCCGATGTTTCGAAAGACCCTATGAACATAGGATTAATCGCCTTGGCCAATCTTATCGCGGCCTTTGCCTTAAGCACTATCTACGGCACCTATGCCCACGCAGCTCCCAGTGCGGGTAGCGGCTTCAAATTTGGAGCGTGGATCGGAGTTTTTACCGGGTTTGGCCTGGGATTATTGTGGTTTGCAACAACGGAGATCATGGACATGACAGGCACCATTGTAGAAGCGATCATCAATATTGTCTTCTATGGAATTGTTGGCGCCGTTATTGGCCTGGTATACCAGAAAACAGCACCTAAAGCAGCTTAAAAATCGTAATACACCTAGAGAACCCGGTAAACACCGGGTTTTTTTATTCCCCGACCTTAAATATAAAGGATTCGAGGGGTTTCAGGATAATGTCCACATCTGCTTTACCATCCTTAACCCTCAATGTTTTTTGCATTTCGCCATACAGCTGTTCTGATAATTTTAGATTACCCTCTTCCAACCCCCATTCCTGAACAAGCTCCGGGGGTAGCTTCAGGTTAAAACGATGGGTAGTAGCAGTATCAAAATTAGTAGTTATGATCAGCTTCTCATCATCCTTGTACCTTACGTAAGACAGCACCCTGTAATTATAATTCTCCGTGTTGTCACGGTTATAGTAATGAATATCCCTGTAAGCTCCCATCAACGCTTTACTCTGGATGGTGAAATTCAATAATCGCTTATAGAAGTCCCTGAGTTTCTTTTCCTCCTGGCTTAGCTGGCCCCCGTCAAACTTTCCATCATTCATCCACCGCTGGTGAGCCGGAACCCCTATATAATCAAAGATCGAAGTTCTGGTAGGTCTTCCAAAACCGGCATGTTCACGCGCAGGTTCTCCAACCTCCTGGCCAAAATATACCATGGTAGGCGAAGTGGTCATGGTTGCCGAAACCACCATTGCCGGTCGACCGATCTGGGCATCTCCGGCAAAGTCCGGACTGGCAATCCTCTGCTCGTCATGGTTCTCCAGGAAATGAAGCATATGATGCTCAATATCTTTAAGCCCATCCACCACCACCGGCATATGATCCGTCCATCCATGTCCCTGCATAATATGCTTAAGGCTGTCATAGAATTCTACCTTATCGTAGAGATAGTCCATTTTTCCCTTATGAATATAATCCCTGTAGAGTCCCGGATTATACACTTCAGCCAAAAGTACAGCCTCTGGATTCTTGTGCTTTATGTGCGAGTTCAAATAACTCCAAAAGGCGACCGGAACCATCTCTGCCATATCAAAACGGAAGCCATCAACGCCCATATCCAGCCAGTAAAGAGCAATGTCTCTGAATTTTATCCATGAAGAAGGTACATCTTTTCCTTCCCAGTACTGGTAATGCTCCCGGTGATCCTTGTGCTCGTATCCCTCCGGGAGAGTATCAAACTCGATACCACCATCAGGCCTGACCCCGTAATTGATTTTTACGGTCTCATACCAGTCGTCCAGGTCAGGTTTTGGTTTCCGGGCCCCGTTGCCGGTCCACTTTGCAGGAACCTCCCGGAATTTTCCATCCGCTGCAGGGTGCTTTTCACCGCCAAGGGGTCTATAGCTCCCTCGTCCGTCTGGCACCTGGAATTCCTGTCCCGGTAAATAATAAAAATTGTTATCCCTGCTGTAAGCTACTGAGGTATCATCATTTGCCCCAAAAGGCTGTGAGCCCTCAGGTGTACTTTTCCCCTCGTAAAACCTGGCCACGTGATTGGGCACAATATCAATTAACAATTTTAATCCAGCGTCATGAGTACGACCGATAAGATCTTTGAATTCCTGAAGGCGGTTAGCGGGATCTTCGGCCAGGTCCGGGTTAACGTTGTAATAATCCTTCACCGCATATGGTGAACCGGCCCTACCTTTAACTACATCAGGATCATCAGATGAGATCCCATGTTCACTGTAATCTGTTACTAAGGCATGATGAGGTACCCCGGTATACCAAATATGGGTTACCCCCAGGTCTACGATCTCTGCAAGTGCTTTTTCAGTGAAATCACTGAACTTTCCTACCCCGTTCTCCTCCAGTGTTCCCCAAGGTTTATTGGTGGTATTGGTATTTCCGAATAAACGGGTAAAAACCTGGTAAATGACAATTTTATGTTCCTTCTCCATAGTAGCACTGATCCCTTTAGCTTCCTCTTTCCGATTTTCCGGGCGGCAGGAAGCGAACAATACCGTCAGGAATACTAATAAACTTACAAATGTTTTGTACAAAAGCAGCGAATTATAAAGTGAGTAATAAGAATCCTTTTTCGTCGAGTTGAAGCACATCATTCCAAATGAACTCCTCCCCACTGATCACATCTTTTGCCTTCTTCCCCTTCAATCCCATTTCAGAGTATCGTTGCAGTGGAATTTTTACCGCCGAATCATTTTTATTCAGGAACAGGACTACTGCCTGATCACCAATGGTCCGGAAAAGTGTATATACAGCATCTTCGGGTGCAAAGTGCCTGGTTTCACCCTGGTGCAGCACTTGGTTTCCCTTCCTGAAGTTCAATAACTTCTTTAGGGTTTGCTGCATATCCTTTTGTTCATCACTCAATCCTTGCCCGTTAAAGGCATTTACTTTATCTCCTTTCCATCCACCCGGAAAATCGGTCCTGATTAGGCCATGATCGCCCGGCTTCGCGCTGTTCTCCATGAGTATTTCTGTCCCGTAATACAGCTGGGGTATTCTAGGCACTGTTAATATATAGGCCAGGGCCATTTTTGTGAGAACAGCGTCTTCATCCAGCTGTGTGTACAAACGGTCCATGTCATGATTATCCCCAAAGATCATTATTGATTTTGGATCGTGGTAGTAGAAATCATTGGCTAGTCCCTCGTAAAGGGTATTAAATCCTTTATCCCAGCTTTCCTCTTGTTTTAAGGCATTAACAAGGGTTTGCTGCAAGGGGAAGTCCATCGTAGTTTTCAGATTAGATTCGTAATCCCCGGAGGCCGATGACCCGGATTGCCAATATCCCACCAATAGCGGATTATAACTCCACTCTTCTCCAACTATATTAAAATTGGGATACTCTGTCATGATCCTGCCGGCCCATTCAGACATAAATTCCTTATCCGGGTAGGGGTAAGTATCCTGTCTGATACCACCCAGGCCCAGAGTTTCTATCCACCACAAGCTGTTCTGGATTAGATAGGTGGCCATAAAAGGATTATCCTGGTTCAGATCGGGCATGGATGTGACAAACCAACCATTGTCCATGAGTTTTACATCTGCCTTAGCGGCGTAAGGATCCTGGTTAACTGTCCTCCGGTGATTGGTCACCGGGATTTTTTCCCCATTCTCAAAACCCTCCTGGTAGTGGATCCAGTCTTTGAAAGGGAGGTCTTTCATCCACCAGTGTTCCACCCCGATATGGTTAGCCACCTGGTCCATGATGAGTTTTATGCCCCGCTCCGAAGACTTTTCTGCAAGTTCTTTGTACTCCTGTAATGTTCCAAAACGTGGATCTACAAGGTAAAAATCTGTCATTGCATAACCGTGGTATGAAGCATTGGGCATATCATTGATAAGCAATGGACTAGACCAGATCGCAGTAAAACCCATTTCATCTATATAATCCAAGTGATTGATAATGCCGCGTATATCACCACCGTGCCTGCCGTAGTCATTCTTGCGGTCCACCTTAGTTTCCTTAAGACCTTTAACCTTGTCATTGGAAGGATCCCCATTAGCAAATCGGTCAGGGGTAATCAGGTAAATAACATCACTACTATCAAAGCCTACATAATCTTCGGCAGGTTTTACCCTCTCATTTAACAGGTAAGGCAGCCGGATTTCTTCCTTACCCTTCTTCAGGACGATATCAATCTTCCCTGCCCTGGCCCCCGGACCAATGTTAAGATCGAGGAAAAGGTAGTTAGGACTATCAGCTGCCTGCGCTTTGATAAGGGTCACATCTGAACCCTCTATCACAGCATCAAAACTACCGACATCAGGGCCATGCAGCATCAATTGCAACTCACTGTCCTTAAATCCCACCCACCAATTGGGAGGCTCAACACGAATTTCCTGAGCACTTGCTGACATTACAACCAATAGAAATAAAACATAACTAATGCTGCATTTACGAGACAAAATTGAACCTTGCTCCATATAAGCTTTATTTATTCGCCTATTGAACTTCCGTTGCGGTACCCGGTTGAAGCACTACTTTCTGCCCATTAAGGCGTAAAGACATTTCCTCTTTTGCGTCTAGGGTGAATACCGTTTTATCCTTATCCACATGAACTTTTAAAATCCTGTCCCTGAAATTGATCTTAAAGGAATACGATTTCCACTGTTCGGGAATCTTCGGGGCAAAAGATAATTTATCATTCCTGATCCGCATGCCCCCAAACCCTTCAACGATACTCATCCAGGTTCCGGCCATAGAAGTAATATGCAGCCCTTCCTCAACTTCTTTGTTGTAATCGTCCAGGTCTAACCTCGATGTCCTGAGGTAAAAAGCATAAGCCTGTTCCATTCGGTCCAGTTTCGCCGCCTGTATACTATGAACACATGGGGATAAAGAAGACTCGTGAACGGTAAATGGTTCATAGAAGTCGAAATGCTTTTCTAATTCCTCCTCGCTGAAATGATCTTCAAAGAAATAGAAGCCCTGTAAAACGTCTGCCTGCTTAATATAAGGCGAACGCAGGATACGGTCCCAGCTCCACTTCTGATTAATTGGTCGCTGTTTCTTATCCAGGTCTGCCACGGTGATTAATTCCTTATCCAGGAACCCGTCCTGCTGCAGGTAAATTCCTTTTTCTTCGGAATAGGGAAAGTACATATGGTCTGCAACCTTTTTCCATTTGTCAGTTTCTGCTGAAGTCAGCTTGGTTTTACCCGTGATCCTTTCGTAATCATCAGAATAACCGTCTTTTACCTTCTGCAACTGTTCCAGGGTGTAGTTGATACACCACTTTGCGATATAATTGGTATACCAGTTATTGTTGACGTTATTCTCATATTCGTTCGGCCCCGTTACGCCAAGGATAACATATTTCTTTTTCTGCTCCGAATAGCTCGCACGCTGGTGCCAGAACCTCGCTATCCCGATAAGGACTTCTAGGCCCATTTCCGGGATGTAGCTGTAATCCCCGGTATAACGATAATAGTTATAAATTGCATATGCGATCGCGCCATTCCTGTGGATTTCTTCAAAGGTGATCTCCCATTCGTTATGACATTCCTCCCCGTTCATAGTCACCATGGGGTATAGCGCAGCGCCGTTGTTAAATCCGAGTTTAGCTGCGTTTTCTATCGCTTTCTGCAAGTGATTATAACGGTACTTCAGCAGTTTTCTCGCTACCAGTTGATCTTTGGTAGACATATAGAAAGGAAGGCCATAGGCTTCGGTATCCCAATAGGTACTTCCCCCGTATTTCTCGCCGGTAAATCCTTTAGGCCCGATGTTTAACCTGGAATCCTTCCCGGTATAAGTTTGGTTAAGGTGGAATATATTAAAGCGTATCCCCTGTTGCGCCTTTACATCGCCTTCAATGGTGATATCACTCATCTCCCATATCGATGCCCAAGCTTCCTTCTGCTGTTCCAACATCGCTTCAAAGCCGGCTGCCTTCGCTTGTTTTAACACGGATTTTGCTGCAGACACCAATTCCCCCGGCTTGTGATTTCGGGATACGGTATATCCACCAAACTTATACAGCACTGTTGTTTTACCTTTCTCCGCTTGTTGGGTATAGGTATGGCCCACCCATTTTTCTTCGGTTTTTTCCTCCGGTTCCTGGCTAACTGACTTTCCATCATACTCAAGACTGCACTCCATAAAAGTGCAGGTATCAAAATTCGTTTTCATGGTATGAGCCTTGATAAAGGCCTGCGGAGCTTCCGAAAGTACTTCGGTCGTATTCCAGAATTTGTCATCCCAGTTAGTATCCTCGTTGGTGATACCGCTATCCAGGTAGGGAATAAATTTAATATTGGCATCACCGCTAAGCGGGGTAAGTTCGTACTTGATTGCTCCTACTTCGTCCAGGTCCATACTCAGGAAACGCGTAGCCCTAACAGAAATCTTTGTCTTATTAGCCATAGTAGCTTCAAAGCTTCGTCTATGCCAACCTTCCTTCATATTAAGTTCCCTCTTGTAATTATCTACAGAAGTACAGCTGTTCAGATCTAATTCCTCATCGTTGACAAATACCTGGATCCCGATCCAGCTCGGAGCATTGATCACCTTTGCAAAATATTCCGGATAACCGTTCTTCCACCAACCAACGCGAGTCTTATCGGGGTAATAAACTCCGCCTATATAACTTCCCTGGAAAGTTGGGCCACTGTAATTCTCCTCAAAATTGGCACGTTGCCCCATGGCACCGTTCCCCATACTGAACAGACTTTCGGAAGATTTTACTCTTTCCTTGTCAAATCCCTCTTCTATAATGGACCATGCATCTGCAATGATGTAATCTTGATTCATAACTTCTGTATTAATTCTTTTATAAATGCTAATTCGATTTCTGTAAAATCCTTAAAATTATAGTCGGCTTCCGTCAGGATATCAGGATGACCTATACCAACACTGGTCATTCCTGCAGTATTAGCAGCTTCTATGCCCGCAAGGGCATCTTCAAAAACCACGCAAGACCGTGCTTCGGCCCCCAGTTCCTTTGCCGCGATCAGGAATACCTCCGGATCAGGCTTTGCCTTGGTAACAGCTTTACCATCTACCACCGTATCAAAATAATCTGTAAGACCTACTTTGGCCAGGATAGCCCTGGCATTTTTGCTGGCAGAGCCTAAAGCCATAGGTATCTTTCGCTCTTTGAGGTAATCCAGGACTTTCATGACCCCGGGAAGGATCTCTGAAGAATCCATGCCTTCAATATACGACAAATAGTCTTCATTTTTAGAGATCAGCCAGGCTTCAAACTGTTGTTCGGACACACTCATATCCCCCATAGACAACAGTTGTTGTAAGCAGCGTTTACGGCTGACTCCTTTAAAAGCTTCATTCGCTTCTTCATCAAAAGGGATACCCAGTTCATCTGCCAGGTTTTTCCAAGCGAGGTAATGATAACCGGCAGTATCTACAATAACACCGTCCAGGTCAAATATAAATCCAATTTTTTCCATTTTTTTTATTTATTTCCGCTGACCAATACCAATTTAAACCCACCTTTCGGGCTTTCGTTCAATGCCCGAAACCGGAATAAGCGGTTACATAGCGGGATATACTTCTGCATCTACACTCTGGTCATACACCCCTGCTGACAAGAAATTAGCTGGAGTTCGGACTGCGCCAAAAATAGAAATTAATTTTAAGTACAAGCGATCCCGGTCCGTTGAACCTCTGTTGTTGCAGGCTTCGCAAACGTTTTCAGTCCAAATAGGAACATTTGATTCCGGAGTTCTTTGAACGGAATAAGGGGTTGGGAAATTAGGGCTTCAACTTCGGTAGACAGTGTAAAGACAGGATTTCAGGAATTAACTTTTCCTTAACACCGGTGATGCACATCAAAAATTATGTTAAAATTTTCATATCTGCGAAATTTTCCTGAATCGGACCATCATATTTGTAGTATTCATAAAAATCGCCCCGGTTTAGCTAAATATATTTTATCAACACGAAAACGTTTGAGTTGAATGCAATAGGGCAATAAGCCTAGATTTAACATTAATTTTACATATTTTACGCCCCGCTAAGCTCAAATTAAGCAATCTAAACTCAATTTTATGAAAAACATCAAGCAGTATCTGTCACTGCTGTTATTCCTTGTCCCTGCATTAATGCTGGCACAGGTGAATGTCAGTGGTACGGTTACCGATGGCAGTTCGGGGGAACCGCTGCCCGGAGTTAGTATCGTTATTAAGGGTACAACAACCGGGACCACCACAGATTTTGATGGAAATTATTCCATTAATGCCAGTACCGGGGATATTCTACAATTCTCCTATATCGCATTCAAATCCAAAGAAGTAACAGTAACCGGCCCCAACCTGGATGTCACTTTACAGGAAGATACGGAGCAGCTGGACGAAGTAGTAGTGATTGGTTATGGGTCTGTCCGAAAAGAAGATCTTACCGGAGCCGTAAACCTTGTAACGTCTAAGGATTTTAACAAAGGGCAAGTTTCATCTCCACAGCAATTAATACAAGGGAAGATAGCCGGTGTTTCTATCGTGAACGGCGGGGGTGCTCCGGGTGAAGGTTCTAACTTCCTGGTCAGGGGTATTGGATCCCTTAACCTGAATTCAAATCCCCTTTTCGTCGTGGACGGTGTACCCTTGAATGATGGCGGCGTAGGTGGAAGTCGGAACCCGCTAAACCTGATCAACCCAAATGATATTGAGGCGATCAGCGTATTAAAAGATGCCTCGGCCACATCGATCTATGGATCCAGGGCTGCCAATGGGGTGGTTCTGATCACAACCAAGAAAGGTAAAGCCGGGGAATTCTCATTTAACCTGAGAAGTAATACTTCAGTGTACGAACCGGTAAATACCGTAGATGTACTGAATCCCTCCCAGTTCAGGAAACTGGTCAGGGATACCGGTAACCAGGATTTCATAGACCGCCTGGGTACTGCCTCCACTGATTGGCAGGACCTGATTTACAGGACCGCATTCGGTTCTGATCATTCCTTAAGCGCTGTAGGTGCTGCATTCGGAGTTCCACTTAGAGCCTCTTTGGGATATTCTGACCAGGATGGTATTCTTAGCGGTGATAATTTTAATCGTCTTACCGCATCTGTAAACCTGACTCCACGACTACTTGATGACCACCTGAAATTTGAGGTAAATGCAAGGGTTGCACGCACCGAGAACACTTTTGCAGACAGGGGGGCTATCGGATCAGCTGTTTCATTTGACCCTACCAAACCCGTATACGATCAGAATTCACCTTTCTTCGCATTTACCGATGATAATGGTACCGACTTTGGCTATTACTCCTGGCTGAACGCTGCAGGAACTAGTCAGCTGAACCTGGCGCCGACTAACCCGGTGGCCATCCTGGATCTTATCGATGACCAGGCTACAGTAGATCGTTTTGTCGGAAATTTAAAGGCCGATTACGAGTTACATTGGGTAACCGGTTTAACTGCTACAGTAAACGGAGGTTACGACCTTTCTAAAAGTGAAGGCGGAAAGACCATCCCCAATAATTTTCCTACATCGGCAACCGGTTATGACGGCAGGACTGAGCGATACACACAGGAAGCCAAGAACTACCTGTTTGACGCCTACCTTAATTATAAAAGAGAATTTGATAAGCACAACCTGGACGTAACCGGAGGTTATTCGTACCAGCGATTCGAGTTTGATAATTTTTCCAACAACGTGGAACGCATCCTCAATGCCGATGGTTCTCTAAATGATGAAGCATCCCTGGACGAGACTTTCATTGACAAGTCGCGTAACGTATTACTTTCATATTTCGGGCGACTTAATTATGATTTTGACGGCAGGTACCTGGTTACAGCTACCTTAAGAGCGGATGCTTCCTCCAAATTAAACCCTAATGACCGATGGGGATATTTCCCATCTGCAGCATTAGCCTGGAACATCCATAATGAAAGCTTCCTGGCCAATGGTCCCTTTGACCAATTAAAACTTCGTATTGGCTATGGTGAGGTTGGTAATGTTAACGGATTAGGAGATTACAATTTCCTGACCAGGTACGTAATCAGTACACCAAGTGCCCAGTACCAGTTCGGGGATTCGTTTTTCAGAACTTTCAGACCCGAACCGATCAACGAAGATCTCCGTTGGGAAGTAGGTAACACCTTAAACGCCGGAATCGACTTCTCTGTTCTAGAAAGCAGGGTATCCGGTTCTGTGAACGCCTATATCAAAACGACTGAAGACCTGATTGCCACAACCGTAGTTGATCCATTTACCAACTTCGGAAATACCATCAGTGCTAATATCGGCGATATGGAGAACCGGGGTGTTGAGGTAGAACTCAACCTGGTACCTGTGCGCACCGAGGACCTGGAATGGAGCATTAATTACAATATCTCCGTAAACGACAACGAGATCACTCGTTTACCAGACACTCAGGATGTGGGTGGGATATCAGGCGGTGTTGGTAACACGGTACAACGCCACCAGGTAGGAGCTGCTCCTTTTTCGTATTTCGTTTATAAGCAGATCTACGATGTGAATGGCAAGCCCATAGAAGGTGCTTATGCAGACCTGAATGACGATGGGCAGATCAACTCTGAGGATCGCTACCTGTACAAGAATCCCTATGCGGATATTCTCATGGGGCTAAGCACCAACTTATCTTATAAGAACTGGGACTTCTCCGCCGTATCTCGTGCCAGTATCGGGAACTACAACTACAACAACGTAGCCAGTACAACCGCACTGAACGGGGTGTTTTCTAATGATATCCTGAGGAATATCCCGGCAGATTACCTGAGAACCGAGTTCCAGCAGTTTACCGAAACCAACCTTTTAAGCGACTACTTTATCGAGAATGCTTCCTTTTTCAGGCTCGATAATGTAACTTTAGGATACACCCTCACGGAAGGATTTTTTGGCAACCCTTTGCGTTTCTACGCATCTGGTCAGAACCTGCTGGTAGTGACCAATTACAACGGGCTCGACCCGGAAATCACGGGTGGAATCGACAATAATTTTTATCCCAGGCCGAGGGTCTTGACCATCGGATTAGATATCAACTTTTAACAAATAGCCATGAAAAAGTATACAATATTAATGGGAGGCCTTTTGCTGCTTATCGGCATCAGTGCCTGTACCAGCGATCTGGACCAGACGCCTATAGATCCGGACCTTTTTACGGAAGTAGACGTTTATAAAAATTCCCAGGAGGCAAAAGGCGCCCTGGCTAAACTTTATGCAGGTCTTGCATTGACCGGTCAACAAGGTCCGGCAGGGCAAGCAGACATTAGCGGGGTTGATGAGGGATTCTCACAATTCTCAAGGATGCTGTTCAACTTAAATGAACTCACCACAGATCACGCGGTGGTTGGCTGGGGAGACCCGGGTTTACCTAACCTGCACGCGATGAGCTGGGGAGCAGGGAACGACTTTACGACAGCCATGTATTTTCGCTTGTCTCAGGTAGTTTCTTTCTCAAACTCCTTTATTTCAAATGCAGAGGTATTATCCGATGACCCGGAGGTAGCCTCTTTTATTGCCGAAGCGCGTTTTATCAGGGCCTATGCTTATTATAACCTGATGGACCTTTTTGCAAATGTGCCTTTGGTGACCGAGATTACCACGGAGCTTCCGGAGCAAAGCAACAGGGATGAGATCTTTGCCTTTGTAGAAAGTGAGTTACAAGCTATTGAAGCCGACCTAAAAGCACCCGGTGCTAACGAATATGGTCGGGTAGACCAGGCTGCCGCCTGGGCATTACTCTCAAGACTGTACCTGAATGCAGAAGAATTCGTAGGACAGAACCGCTATGCAGATGTGATCACCAATGCAGATAAGGTGATTAACAGTAGCTACAGTATCAACACCAACGACGGGAACGGCAATGGATCAGCTTATGATGAATTGTTCCTGGCGGATAACGATACAAATGGAGCTCAGAATGAGTTCCTGTTTGTCCTCACCTTTGACGGGATCAACCAGCAAACTTTTGGAGGAACAACCTTCCTAACCCATGCCCCTCTAGGTGGGGATATGGATCCTGTACTCTTCGGCGTTAACGGGGGTTGGTTTGGATACCGCACCACCAAGGCTTTTGTAGACCAGTTTGACTACGCCGTTACAGAAAGGGATGGAAATAATCATCCGGTGGCATGGAACGATGCAAGAGCCCAATTCTTTACAGAAGGTCAGAATTATGAAATTGAAACTATCGCTAACACTTTCGAGGATGGATATGCCCTTGGTAAATTCAAGAATGTAAATGTGAATGGCGAACAAGGAAGTGATAAGTCAGGAGATTTTGTCGATACAGATCTCCCACTGATCAGGCTGGCAGAGGTTTACCTTAACTATGCGGAAGCAGTAGCCCGAGGTGCCGGTGGAGATATCTCTAAAGCCACTTCCCTGGTTAACGAACTTAGAGCAAGGGCCGGTGCACCGGTTATTACCTCAGTTGACATAGACCCGGAATTTGTACTGGCAGAGCGTTCCAGGGAACTGCACTGGGAAGGCCTGAGACGGACAGACCTGATCCGTTATAATCTTTTTACAACCGGCTCATATCTCTGGCCTTTTAAAGGTGGGGCTCAGAATGGAAAAGCGGTGGAGAGTTTCCGCAAGGTTTTCCCATTACCTGAAAACGTACTACTTATCAACACCAATCTAACTCAAAACGAAGGATACTAATACTGAACAATTATGAAAGCATTTACCAATTATCTGAAAATATTCATGGGGGTCTTTGTATTGGCCTTCGGTATGGTTGCCTGTGACAAGGAGGATTATCTCATCTTTACCGCACAGGAACCCAGTGAAGCGATTAGCTTTGAGAATACGGCATCAGCTAACTACCTTTTGTCTGCCGAAACGAAAAATAACATTGCCGAGCGATTTGTTTGGAACAAACCGGATTTTGGAGCTCCAACAACGGTGAGCTATACGGTCGAAGGTTCAGTTAGTGCTGATTTCAGTACTGTGGACTACGATTCAGGAACATTGAGTGAAACCAATCACGCGATCCTTGTCAATACACTGATTCAACTTGCTGAAACTTTAGGACTTGATTCCGATCCTGCAACTACGAATGAGGAAGGAGAACCCAATAATACCGGAACAGTCTACTTCCGTGTTAAGGCTTTTGTAGGAAGCGATGGAGCTACCAATGAGGTTAAATCTGTTTCCGAGTTAATGTCGATGACAATTACTATGGTAGAAAAACAAGCAGAAGGCAATAATGCCAATTGTGAGCTTGATCAGCTGTGGATTGTTGGTGCCGGTGCACCTGATGCCGGCTGGGGTTGGGATACCCCGGTACAAGTACCTTGTACAGGAGATGGGGTTTACTCTGCTAATGTATCTTTCCAAAGTACTGTAGATGCCAATAATTTCAGATTCTTCACCACAGAAGGTGACTGGGGATCTGGTCAGAATTACCCTTATTTTGCGGATGCTGGCTACACCATTGACAATAACTTTGAAAATGCCATGGATGGGGACAGTAATTTCGCCTTTGTCGGTACTACTGGCACATATAACCTGACCATTGACACAAAAAACCTGACGATTACTCTTGCTCCTCCTGTAAGTGACCCAAATTGCGACCTGGACCAATTATGGATTGTTGGTGCTGGTGCCCCTGCAGCGGGCTGGGGATGGGATTCGCCAGTACAAGTTAGTTGCACAGGTGAAGGGACCTATTCTGCCAATGTTACCTTACAAAATAACGGTGGAGCGGATAATAATTTCCGATTCTTTACAACGGAAGGTGATTGGGGATCAGGCCAGAATTACCCATACTTCGCAGATGCAGGATATACGATTGATAGTAATTTTGTAAATGCCGGTGACGGTGATAGTAACTTTGCTTTTATTGGTGTTTCCGGCTCCTATACCTTAACAGTAGATACCGTTAACAAAGTGATCAGTTTAGGATCACCGAGTTGTGAATACGACCAGCTATGGATTGTAGGAGCAGGTGCTCCTGATGCTGGCTGGAGTTGGGATACACCTGTTCAGGTGAGCTGCTCTGGCAACGGTATTTACTCTGCGAATGTAACCTTCCAAAGTACTGCCGACGCAAATAATTTCAGGTTCTTCACCGTAGAAGGTGATTGGGGTTCTGGTTTAAATTTCCCCTATTTTGAAGGTGAAGGATATACTATAGATGCCAATTTTGAGAACGCAGGAGACGGAGACAGTAATTTTGCCTTCGTCGGTGCAGATGGCACTTATATCCTAACTGTAGATACTGTTAATAAAGTTATATCTCTTTATTAAGATGTTCGCAAGAACTCAAGATTGTGTTTAATTCATTCCTATATTGCTCAAGGGCCGTTTTAAACGGCCCTTTTGTTTCAATACACTCAACTATGAAAATACACGGTTTTCTAATTCTCTTTTTG
This sequence comes from Zeaxanthinibacter sp. PT1, assembly GCF_028464225.1. Classification (GTDB taxonomy): domain Bacteria; phylum Bacteroidota; class Bacteroidia; order Flavobacteriales; family Flavobacteriaceae; genus Zeaxanthinibacter. Next base: position 1,454,770 of record NZ_JAQPCN010000001.1, on the reverse strand, counting down.
TCCGGTTTACTGACTACGGTAGCCCAGACCATCACTCTGGACCCGCCGGTCTTTTCAGAAAATACAGAGATAACGGTTACTGTTTCAGATTTTGATCCGGTTTCCGAATGGGGCACTCCTGATCTTTATCTCTGGGCTTGGTACAATCCGGATTCTAACGGAGCAGATGCTCCCTCGAATGGTAGCTGGTCTAATTCTGATGAGGCTGCAAAATTCACGGATAACGGTGATGGAACCTACTCCTATGTATTTACCCCAACGACCTTCTACGGAGCGACCGGCATTACCGAAATCGGGCTGCTCGTTAAATCAAAAGATGGCAGCAATAAGACAACAGACTACCTTTATGATGTGGGTGGGTACCAGATGGGGCTGACAAGCCCGTCTAAAGACTTAACCATTGTTACAGCCGGCAATAACTTTACCATTGAGGCTACGACCTCCGAAGTATCGGATTGGAGCCTGTATGCAGATGATGTACTTATCCATACGGCATCCGCTACTGACACTTATTCGTACAGCCAGGTGGTGAACCAGACCACCAACTTCCGGCTAGTGGCAACCAACGGCTCCGAGAACCTGGAAGAAGTATTTACCGCAGCAATCGCACCCACGGTTACGGAAGAAGCACTTCCTGCCGGATTGAAGAATGGTATAAATCGGGATGAAGCCGATCCTACCAAAGCTACCCTGGTGTTCTACGCCCCGGGGAAAGAATTTGTACATGTAATCGGCGATTTTAACAACTGGCTGGTCAACAGCGATTACCTGATGAAGAAAGACCCTGCTACAGACCAATTCTGGTTAGAACTCTCAGGCCTTACCCCCCAGTTTAACCATTTATTTCAATACCTCGTAGAATACGATATCAATGTCGCAGATCCCTACTCTACCCTCGTTTTGGATGGGTACGGAAACGACGCATTTATCGACCAAACCACCTATCCTGATTTACCCGCATACCCCACCGGGCAATCCCATGCAATCACCGTACTACGGACCGGGGACACTCCTTACAACTGGCAGGTTACTAACTTTGAAAAACCTAAAAAGACAGACCTGGTCATCTATGAATTATTGATACGTGATTTTGATGCCCTGCATAGCTTTGATGCTGTAAGGGCCAGGTTGGATTACTTACAAGAGTTAGGTGTCAACGCCATCGAATTGATGCCGGTAAATGAATTTGACGGGAATGAAAGCTGGGGGTATAACCCCGCTTTTCACATGGCACTGGATAAGTATTACGGAACTGCAGATGCCCTTAAGCAATTGGTGGATGAAGCGCACGCAAGGGGTATGGCCGTAATCATTGACGTAGTCTATAACCACGCTTCGGGACAACATCCCTACTACCGAATGTGGAATACCGATAACGGAGGTACCGGTGGACAGGCCAGTACGGATAACCCCTTCTTTAACCCAACAGCGACACATTCCTACAGCGTGTTCAATGATTTCAACCACCAGAGCCAGGCTACCCGGGATTACGTGAACCAGACCGTAGAATACTGGATCGAAGAATTCAGGCTAGATGGGATGCGATGGGATCTTACGAAAGGGTTTACCCAGAACTGTTCAGCATCAGACCAGAACTGTACCAACAACCTGCAACAAGACCGTGTAGATGTTTTACAGGGCTATGCAGATACCCAATGGGCTTCTGACCCTGACTTCTACGTGATCTTTGAACACCTGGGAGGAATACAGGAAGAGATCCAATGGGCAGAATACCGGAAAGATGAAGGGAAAGGTATCTTGTTATGGAATAAACAGACGGAGCCTTATAACGAAGCCACCCTGGGCTACCACGAGAACGGTAAGTCTGACTTCTCAGGAGTATCGCATCTCCAGAAAGGTTTTCTAAGACCATCTGCAATCTCTTATATGGAGAGCCATGACGAGGAGCGTCTGATGTATAAGAACCTGCAGTTCGGGAATACGGGGCCTGCTAATTACTCCGTTAAAGATCTGCCCACAGCACTTGAACGCATGGAAACTGCCGGGGCCTTCTTTTTTACGGTGCCGGGGCCTAAGATGATCTGGCAATTCGGAGAGCTGGGTTATGAAGTATCTATAGATTTTAACGGTCGTGTCGGCAATAAACCCATCCGTTGGGAATACGCAGACGATCCTGCACGTAAATCCATATATGATACCTGGGCCGACCTCATAGAACTCAGGATCAATGAACCGATTTTTGAAACCTCTGATTTTGAGCTGGACCTGGGGAGTACAGACGGACTGAAAAAAATCCACCTGGCCCTTGATTCTGCCACCGCTGACGAGATTAAATATGTGACAATCATTGGAAACTTCGGGGTGCAGGAAAAGCAAATAAATCCGGAATTCCAGGAAACAGGGGTTTGGTACGAGTTTTTAAATGGCAACCGTAAATTTATAGTCACGGATAGTAATCAATCCATCAGCCTGCAACCGGGTGAATTCCGGATTTTCGGAAATAATCCTACGGCACTATTCCCGGATGAGAACATCCCGGATGATGATCATGACGGGGTAGAAAATAGCTTTGACAGCTGCCCCGGGACTCCTTTAGGATCTTCGGTAGATGTAAATGGCTGCGTAGTCTTTAACCTGCCTGCAGGGAACTTTACCATAGAGACGGCCAGCGAAACCTGCAGGAACAGTGATAACGGGAGCATTACGATCAATGCCCAGCAATCCCTGGCTTATACCGCTACTTTAACAGGCCCATCGACACTTGTACAGGGATTTACGGAACAGACCGTATTTACTGCTTTGTCTGCCGCCCAATATACCCTTTGCATAACTGTGGATGCAGAGAGTGGTTATGAACAATGCTATCAACTGGAGATCACCGAACCCGAAGACCTATCGGTTAGTTCCAAGGTAAATAACAGCAGTAAATTTGTTTCCCTGCAGCTTAAAGGAGGTAGCACTTATGAGATCATCCTCAATGGCAGGCAATATACCACCACAGCTAGCTATTTTGAACTTCCCTTAGACCGGGGAGCCAATGAACTGAGCGTTTCTACCGATAAGGATTGTCAAGGAGTTTATGACGAGACCATTTACCTGAGTAGTTCGCCCCTGTACCCTAACCCGGTGAGCGCCCAGCAACTGAACGTGGAGCTGCAGGAATCCCTGGTCGGAGAAAAAGTGATGATAGACGTTTACGACCTGGGTGGGAGGATTCAACTAAGCACCACGGTCCAGCCCGCGTCTCCATCCATATCCCTGGATATCTCAGGCCTGGCCGAAGGGACCTACCTTGTAGGCATTACGACAAAAGATGGTCAAAAATTCCATAAACTTCTCAAAATATGAAAAAGCTTTTCAATTGCATTTGCACGGTATTACTCGTTTCCTGCAGCAGTGGTGGGGATAGCAGTGAACCTAAACCTGAGCCGGTTGTACCTCCGGGTGCAGCGAGTCTAATATTCCCTGAAGACAATACAGAATGCCAGGAAGGAAGTATTATCTCCGATACGGAAAGCCGGGTCTTATTCCAGTGGAACGCCTCCGAAAACACGGATAGTTACCAGCTGGTCATCTCTAATCTGGAAACAGGCAGCGAACAGACGGCAAACACTTCCGAGACCGAATTAGACATCGCCATTCTTCGCGGCACACCTTATTCCTGGAAAGTGATCTCTAAAGCTACCGCTTCCTCAGAGACAGCAGAAAGCCCTGTCTGGAAGTTTTACAATGCAGGGCAGGCTACCGCGCATCATGCTCCTTTTCCTGCTGATGTGATCTCCCCTTCTTCCGGTTCGGCCGTAGACCCGGGAAGCGTAACGCTTTCTTGGTCCACGACTGACATCGATGATGACATTGCTGAATACCAGGTATTATTGGATACCATGAACCCTCCTACAGCGGACATAGCAACTACTGCGGAAACCTCAACGTCAGTAAACGTCAATAGCGGACAAATATATTACTGGAGGGTTATTACTAAGGACTTAGCAGGGAACACCGCTGCATCACAAGTATTCCAATTCAGGGTCAGATAGTATTTACAATTTGGGTTATGATGATCGGGTGGATTCCCGCTCGATCAGCGTAGCCTCGACTACTTCTGTATGGTATTGCTCATCCCCTTCTTCCACATCACTTTCCACTTTATCGATCAGCATTTTGGCCGCAATAGTTCCCATTTCTTCCCCGTGCTGGGCTACGGAACTCAAGGTAGGATTAGAAAGTCTTGAAAGTATGCCATCGGTAAAGCCAATTACGGAAACATCTGTCGGTACTTGCAACTGGTTATCCTGTAGAAAGCGGATGGTCCTTATGGCAAAGATCTCGTTCACACAAAGTACAGCATCGACTTCCTGGGTGGCAAAGAAGACTTCGCTTAATTTCTCATCCTCATATTGGTAGGGTAAGCGTAAGATCAGTTCTTCCCTGACAGGGATGTTGTGCTCTTGCAAAGCTTGCTTATACCCATCCTCTCTTTTACTGCTGACATTAAGGTAATTCTCCGTGGTGACCAAGGCAATACGCTTCCTGCCATCCGCGATCATTTTACTGACTGCCATATGCGCAGCCGCCTGGTCATCGATGACTACCTTATCACAATTAACCTCATCAGTTACCCTGTCAAACAATACCAGGGGAATTCCCTGGTCTGTCACTTGCTTAAGATGGTTAAAGTCGTTCTTTAACTGAGTTTCGGCGGAGAGTGCCATGATAAAACCATCTATGCTCCCATTGGCCAGCATTTCCATATTGATCACTTCCTTATCAAATGATTCATCGGAAACACAGACGATCACATTGTACCCTTTATCATTAGCATATTTCTCGATCCCCCGGAAAACAGTGGTAAAAAAATGATGAACAATATCGGGGATGATCACCCCGATATTCTTAGTTTTCTTATTCTTCAGGCTTATCGCGATATTGTTAGGCTTATAATTATAAAGCTTAGCAAATGCCTGGATCTTCTCCTTGGTTTCCCGGCTTATCTCTTCGCTATTCTTAAGCGCTTTGGACACGGTAGAAATGGAAACATCCAATTCCCTGGCAATGTGTTTAAGTGTAATTTTTCGTTTCACAGGTAAGAGAAGTATTTAGAATATGATGCTGAAAGGTATAAATATCAAGCTTAAAAGAAATACTAATTTTAACAGTATCAAAGTAAATGGACGAATGATTTGCCCATTAAGATAATCTTAAGGCAATCAAAAAAGTGCTATATTTGATAGCAGCTCGTAAACAATCACACATCAAAAAAACCAAATACTCAATTATATCAGAGAATATTTGCGGGGTTAATAAATTTTAAAAGTTATTAACACGAAACCGATTTCGTGCTTTATCAATTCGAAAAACACAGCTTTTTAACACTTTTTTTACATAAGTTTAACTCTAGGAATGAATTAACTAAACTCAAAATCAACAATTTATGAAGATTACACTACTAAAATGCTTTCTTTTGGTCGGGGCTTTGTTAAGCTTTGGCCTGATGGAGGCTCAAGAGGTGTCAGGTACTGTAACGGATGCCAGTGGCCCGTTACCAGGTGCCAGTGTGGTGGTTCAGGGTACTACTACGGGGACACAAACGGACTTCGATGGTAATTATACCTTGAACAACGTAGATGCCAATGCTATCCTCGTGGTAAGCTATATTGGCTACAAGACACAAGAAGTTCCCGTAAATGGGAGGTCTACCATTGATGTTACCCTGGAAGAAGATGCCGAGGCATTAGACGAAGTGGTGATCATCGGTTACGGTACTACCACGGTTAAAGATGCAACCGGTGCGGTGGCAGCAGTAACCTCGGAAGACTTTAACAAAGGGGTTATCGCTTCTCCTGAAGAACTTATCCAAGGTAAGACCGCAGGGGTACAGATTACCCAGACCAGTGGTGAACCGGGAGCCGGAGTTCAGCTTCGAATCAGGGGAACTAACTCGGTAAGATCTAACAACAACCCACTTTTCGTGGTAGACGGAGTGCCATTGGCCGGAGATGATACATCTCCATCAGGTGGTAACATCGGGGTAGGAACCTCGACCTCCAGGAACCCGCTTAACTTCCTTAACCCGGCAGATATTGAAAGTATCAGTGTCCTTAAAGATGCTTCTGCAACCGCTATTTACGGTTCCAGGGGTGCTAACGGGGTTGTGATCATAACTACCAAGAGTGGTAAGGGAGCAGTAGGTGGACTGTTCGAATTCAGTTCCAGCCTTAGTATCTCCAAACCTGCAGAACGCTACAACTTATTGTCTCCAAATGATTTCCTTGATGCCGTTGAGCAATTCGGGGGAGACAGGAATGCACAAAACTTTGGTGCAAGAACGGATTGGCAAGACTTTGTTACCCGTACGGTAGCTTCACAGAACCAGAACCTTTCTTATTCCAATACTCACAACAGTGGATCTGTCCGGGCAACTTTCGGATACGGAAAACAGTTTGGTGTAATCGAAAAATCAGACCTGGAACGTATTACAGCAAGGCTTAACGTGATCCAGCGATTCCTCGATGACAACCTTACCTTAAACCTACAGGCAACTGGTTCTCGTGTGAACGACCAGGCAGCGCCCTTAAGTGGTAGTGCAGGATTCCGTGGTGACCTTTTAGGTGCTGCTTACTCGGCAAATCCAACTTGGCCGACAAATCCGGATTTCAATTCCGGCGGACAGTTAAGTCCGGCCACCATGTTAAGGTATACTCAGAACCTTACAACTACTGACCGTGCGCTGTTGAATTTCTCAGCAGAATACAAGTTAACACCGGAATTGACTGCGAAAGTAAGTACCGGTTATGACAGGTCTGAGGGTACTACAGTTGCGGTAGCATCCGCAAAAGCAAGGAACCTTGACCGTACCGTGTTTGGAAATGGTCGTGGGTCGTACAACGTCATCGATGTGGAAAACAAATTATTAGAAGGAACGCTTAATTTTAAGAAAGAATTCTCTAACTCCAACATTGATGCATTGGTAGGTTACTCTTACCAGGAATTTGGAAGAAACGGATTTAATACGGAAGGATTTGGGTTCGGAAGTACTGACCTGAATGTTATGGGCGACGACCTCGTAAAAACCGTAGACCTTATCAGGAATAATATTGACGGGTCTTACCAGCAATTCGGGTTTGATTCCAGAGGCTCACAAATATTTGTAAACAGGTTATTCCCTTCTCCTGCTTCTGACCAGATAGCCCCTCCCGGAGCACTGGGAGTTCGATCATTGGCAGCTGATACCTTTGATGTAACCGACGAATTACAGTCGTTCTTCGCCAGGGTGAACTATACCATTGCAGACAAGTACCTCTTTACAGCCACGATCAGGGCTGATGGTTCTTCAAGGTTTGGTGGAAACAACCAGTATGGATACTTCCCTTCCGGTGCTTTTGCCTGGAAGATCAGCGAAGAGGATTTCATGGGCGATACCTTCAGTACACTTAAACTGAGATTAGGTGCCGGTATCACCGGTAACCAGGAAGGTCTTGGTTATGGCGGATTTATTCGTCGTGAGCGTTATGCAGGATTTGGTATCCAGGACAACGGAAACGTAGATGCTCCCGGCCTTACCCCGGTAACCTTCGCGAACCCTGACCTTAAGTGGGAAGAAACGCTGGATTACAACATCGGTCTGGATTACGGCTTTGTGAATGACAGGCTTAGTGGTAGTATAAACGTATATCGTAAAGAAACTACCGATCTATTGCTGAATATCGAGGCTGCTCAGCCATCACCTCAGCCAAGGTTCTTCCAGAACCTGGATGCCATGGTGATCAACCAGGGGGTTGAATTCGATATCAGTTACGATATCATCCAATCCGTAGATGTGAACTGGAACACTTCCTTTAACATCGCTTATAACGATAATGAATTACAGGATTTCGGAGGACAGATCCCCGCAGGAACTATCCGTGGACAGGGACTTTCCCTGGCCTTCGCACAGATTCTTGCCGGTGGTTATCCCCTTTTCTCATATTACCTGAGAGAATTTCAAGGATTTGATTCCAATGGTCAGCCTATCGGGGACGTTCAGACCTTTGTAGGTGAGGATGCCTTACCGGATGTAACTGCTGGTCTATCTACCAGTGTATCCGTAGGCAACTGGGATTTCTCAGCTTACCTTGCAGGTCAGTTCGGATTCTCTGTGTATAACAACACGGCAAATGCTTTCTTTACCGCGGGTGCTATCAATAACGCACGTAACGTGACCTATGATGTACTTGACAGTGGGGAAGCAGGAAATGCAGCGGCTGAAGTATCTACTCGTTTCCTTGAAAAAGGAGATTTTGTAAGGCTTCAGAACGCAACCCTTGCGTACAACGTGCCTCTAACAGGAGACGGTCTGTTCCAAAGCCTAAGGCTTTCATTAACCGGGCAGAACCTATTCCTCATTACCGATTACAGCGGTTTGGATCCAGAAGTTAGTGTTAACCCCGGTTCCGGAGACCTGTTGAACGGTCTTCCAACAGCGGGTATTGACTACACTGCTTTCCCTAGGCCCAGAACGGTTACTTTTGGACTAAACGCAACTTTCTAAACAAAAAAATTGATGATCATGAAAAGAGAACAATTAAAGAAACTTATGTTGGTGACCTTGTCTTCGGCATTTGTCCTCTCATGTACAGACCTCGAAATTTCGGAAAGCGACTCAATCTTTCCCGAGACTTCTACAGGTGGTTTTGACGGGGTAAATGACCCGGGGAGCTCGGTAGACCAGCTCTATAATGATATGAATGGCCAGTTCGGCGACCAGGCTAACCTTTTTGCCCTTACAGAGGTATCCACAGATGAACTGTTGGTACCTACAAGGGGAACAGACTGGGGAGATAACGGGATATGGAGAACCTTACATTCCCATACCTGGTCTCCGTCACACCAGTACATCCTGAATACATGGAACCAGTTTAACCAGAATGTATTTCGCGCCTCGGAAGTAATCGACTCCCGATCTAACGCTACAGCAGAACAAGTGGCCAATGCTAAATTCATCCGCGGATTCAGTATGTGGGTAGTAATGGACCTATTCGGACAGGTTCCCTTCAGGGAAGTGGACGAAGGACCAGAAATTAGTCCTAAAGTACTTACCAGGGCCGAAGCTGCAGATTTTGTTATCAATGATCTTACTGAAGCGATAGCTGGGCTACCCGTGGTGAATGCCAACAATCTGGAAGGGACCCAACGCGCCAGTAAAGCTGCAGCTCAGTATATGTTAGCTAAGGTGTTACTGAACAAACATGTTTATACGGGAGGATCACCTGACACCGGAGACATGAACCAGGTCGTTTCCCTTGTTGATGAGATAAATGGTGCTGGATTTGACTTACAAGAAGGCTTTTTCGACATCTTTACGGAAACTGCTGATTCTGAGACTATCTGGTGGAGACCTGCAGCTGTAGGTAACCGTATCTGGAATACACTCCATTACAACATGGCCCCGGAAATCACTGGTGGTGGTTGGAACGGGTTTACTACCCTGGCTGAATTCTACGATATGTACGAAGGTCCATCTGACACTAATGTTGAGGGTGGAGCCCAGGAAGAGCGTAGAGGTGGCGTACCACAGAGTGGTACCGTATTTGTCGATACCAATGATGACGGTATTGATGATAATGTAGTTGGCGGTGTTGACGGTAACGATGACGGGTTTATCGACGGCTCTAACGTAGGATATGGATTCCTTTTAGGACAACAGTATGACTATAACGGTTCTAAATTGAAAACACGCCCAGGGGGTGACCTTACATTTACTAAATCACTGCCAGGGTTAGTTGGAAACGGTGAAAACACCGGTATCCGTGTTATCAAGTACAATCCTCGTCATGGTGGATTTACGCCTCACCTGATTATTTTCCGTTACTCGGATGCTCACCTGATGAAAGCCGAAGCGATTCTTCGTGGAGCCAGTGGTGATGCAACTGCATTAGTGAACGAGTTAAGAGTACTCAGGGGTGCTACTCCACTGGGATCTGTCAGCGAAGCTGATCTCCTGGAGGAAAGAGGACGAGAACTTTATGAAGAATTCTGGAGAAGGAATGATATGATCCGTTTCGGACAATTCACAAGGGACTGGGAATTTAAAGATGCTGCAGCTGTTGGCGACGAAACCAAAAACCTGTATCCGATCCCGGTTAATGCCTTGCTTTCTAATCCTAATTTGGTTCAGAACCCAGGCTACTAATATTTGATTTAAGTGTTTATAAAACTCCGGGTCCACGCCCGGAGTTTTTTTATACCTCCCGCTGAATTAAGCATTGGCTGCTCCTTGGATTTTAGTTACCTTAATACGACTAAAAGCACAATCATTGAACTATTATATTGGGTATGACATCGGCAGCTCTAGTATTAAAGCGGCGCTGGTGCATGCCGAAACAGGAGAGAAGATCAATTTGGTGCAGGTTCCTTCAGTGGAAATGCTAATCCGGATTCCAGAGAAAGGATGGGCAGAACAGGATCCTGAACAGTGGTACCAATATGTATGTAATGCAACCAAGATCCTGCTGAAGGAAAGCACCCTCAGGCCCGAACAGATCATCGGGATCGGTATAGCGTATCAAATGCACGGGCTCGTCTTGGTAGATAGAGCTGGAGCCGTCCTCAGGCCCGCTATCATCTGGTGCGACAGTCGTGCTGTCGATATAGGAGACAATGCCTTGAAAACCCTTGGCGAATCCTATTGCCAAACTCACCTGCTGAACAGTCCGGGCAACTTCACCCTTTCCCGGTTACGCTGGGTTAAGGAACATGAACCCGGTCTATATGACCAGCTCTACAAATGGATGTTACCGGGAGATTATGTAGCCTTCCGGTTAAGCGGAGAAATCACAACCACCGTCCCCGGGCTCTCTGAAGCAGTTGCCTGGGACTTTAAAGAAAATGAACCTGCAGAACGCTTGTTAGAAGAATACGAACTCAGTACAGTACATATTCCGGATATTCTTCCCACCTTCTCCCTACAAGGCACAGTCTCAGCCAACGCCTCCCTGAATACCGGATTGGCCGCGGGCACTCCAATATTATACAGGGCGGGGGACCAACCCAATAATGCTCTGAGTCTGGATGTATTGGAGCCAGGTGAAATAGCCTGTACCGGCGGCACCTCCGGTGTACTTTATGGAGTTACCGATAAGTGCGAAGCCCTATTGAATTCCGGCATCAACAGTTTTGCCCATGTTAACCATACTGCGATAAAGAACAGGATTGGGAAACTACTTTGCATTAACGGCACGGGAATACAATACCGATGGCTGAAGAATATTCTGAACGCCTCCTCTTATAAGCAAATGGACGAATGGGCAGGGCAGGTACCGGCAGGATCTGAAGGACTTATCGTACTCCCTTTTGGTAACGGTGCGGAGCGCATGCTTCAGAATCGCAACCCGGGAACTTCCCTGTCCAATATCGATCTTAACAGGCACGATCAACGTCATCTCTGCAGGGCCACCCTGGAGGGAATTGCATTTGCCTTTGCTTATGGGATGAAATTACTGCAAGCCGAAGGTGCAGATGCCAACTTATTAAGAACCGGGAATGACAATTTGTTCCGATCTACTATATTCTCCACTACCCTGGCCAGCTTGTTACAAAAAGAGATACATCTCTATGATACCACCGGGGCTGTAGGAGCTGCACGTGCCTGTGTGGTGCATCAAAAGGATTGGGATGTTTTTAAGAAAGACAAGTTCGCTCCCACCCACATTCACACCTATGAACCCGTTAAGCCGCAGCAAGAAATATTAAACAAGGCGTACTCCCAATGGGCACTTATGCTCGATGCCAACTTAAACTAATCAATAATGAACATACACGATCATCGGGAATATTTCCCGGGAATAAGCAAGATAGAATTTGAAGGTCCTGGATCGGACAACTCTTTAGCCTACCGCTACTATGAACCAGGCAGGATAGTCCGGGGGAAAAGTATGCGAGAACATCTGAAATTTGCAGTGGCCTACTGGCACAGCTTCTGTGGAACCGGGGCTGATCCCTTTGGTCCCGGCACTATTACACATCCCTGGGATAACCCGGCAGATCCTATCGACGCCGCCAAAGCAAAAGCGGATGCGGCTTTCGAATTTATCAGTAAAATAGGGTTCGACTATTTCTGTTTTCACGATTTTGACCTTGTACAGGAGGCCGATTCCCTATCCGCATCGGAAAAGCGATTAATGCAGATCACGGATTATATCAAAGAAAAACAACAGCAAACAGGTATTAAGGTCTTGTGGGGAACCGCCAATCTTTTCTCCCATCCCCGTTACATGAACGGGGCAGCTACCAGCCCTGATTTCAAAGTTGTTGCAAGGGCCGGGGCACAAGTGAAAATGGCCCTGGATACGACTATGGAACTCGGTGGGGAGAATTATGTTTTCTGGGGCGGAAGAGAAGGTTATATGTCCCTGCTGAACACCAACATGAAATTAGAGTTAGATCATTTAGGACGTTTCCTGGGGATGGCCAGGGACTATGCCCGTAGCCAGGGGTTTAAAGGGAATTTCTTTATCGAGCCTAAGCCCATGGAACCGATGAAACATCAATACGATTTTGACGCAGCCACGGTAGTCGGCTTCCTGAAGCACTACGATCTTGCAGACGATTTTAAACTAAACCTGGAGGTAAACCATGCAACCCTGGCCAACCACAGTATGCAACACGAAATGGAAGTGGCTGCAATGCACGGCTTACTAGGTAGTATTGATGCAAACCGTGGCGATTACCAGAACGGTTGGGATACTGACCAATTTCCAAACAACTTGTACGAACTAACCCAGGTGATGTTATCCTTCCTGCAGGCCGGCGGACTCAAAGGTGGAGGGATTAATTTTGACGCCAAGCTGCGTCGTAATTCAACGGACCCCGAGGATCTCTTCCACGCCCATATCGGTGGTGTGGATATATTTGCCAGGGCCCTGCTGAGCGCCGCAGACATCTTGGAATCATCAGACTATACAAGGCTTCGTGCCGCTCGCTACAGCTCATTTGATTCAGCTGAAGGCTTACAATTTAAAAATGGGCAGCTGAATCTGCAACAGCTTTCCCAGATCGCAAAGAATACCGGGGAAGTTCCGTTGACCAGTGGTAAGCAGGAACTGTATGAAAACCTTGTTAATCGCTACCTCTGACCATAAAAAAACCCGCGGAGTAGCGGGTTTTAAAGTGTTAGATTAAGTGAAGATGTTTCTTAATTCGCAAAATAGATATAGATACCTACGACAAGGATAACGATCCCTAAGCCGACGGCTTTCACATATCGGTACGGCTGAATATCCACTTGCTTGGTATACTCCTGTAAGTAATCCTCTTTTCGAGGCCAGATTTTACCAATAACCAGCATTAGTACAACGTTTAGCACGAATAATATGGCCATAACATGGAGGAAATGAGGGTAAGCAGCGGCTTCTACCTGCGCCAGCTCAGCGGCATCGGTTATCCCCGCCGCCTTAGCTTCAGCCATTGCATTATCCACAAAATAGGGCTGTAAGATAAACTGGCTAAGGATATACAAAAATGATCCGGATAAGATTCCGATCTTGGCAGCAATGGCCGGGACTCGTTTTGTAAGGTAACCTACAACAATAATGGTAAGGATTGGAATACTGTAAATTCCATTGACTTCCTGCAGGTATTCAAAAAGGCTTTCTGCATTCGCGATCAGCGGCGCAATGAACATGGCGGCAAACGCGAGGATGATCCCAAAGATCTTACCGTACTTTACTACGGTGCTTTCCGTAGCATCCTGGTTGATATGTTGTTTGTAAATATCAATCCCAAACAAGGTTACCGAACTGTTTAATACACTGTTAAAAGAACTCAGGATAGCTCCGAATAATACTGCTGCGAAGAATCCTACCAGGTAGGTCGGGAGTACAGCGTTCACCAGGGCAGGGTAAGCCTGGTCTGCTTTTGGTAACTGGCCCTCGAACATGTGCCAGGCAATTATCCCGGGTAATACTACGATGATGGGTCCTAATACCTTTATAAAGGCTGCCAACAGCAAGCCTTTCTGGCCTTCCTTAAGATTTTTGGCACCGAGAGCACGCTGAATAATTTGCTGGTTGGTACCCCAGTAAAATAACTGTACCAGCATCATCCCTGTAAATATGGTGGCAAAAGGTACTGAGGCCGTTGGCCCGCCAATCGAATCAAATTTCTCCGGGTTACTGTCGTATAACACATCCAGCCCCTGGAATAAATTACCATCTCCTATCGCTACAAGTCCAAAAACTGGGATCAGTAATCCCCCGATCAGTAATCCTATCGCGTTAATACTATCCGAAACCGCAACGGCTTTCAACCCTCCAAATACAGCATAAATTGACCCGATGATTCCTATACCCCATACGCAGATTACGAGTGCAGCTTTACTGGAAACCCCTAAAAGTGTGGGTACATCAAACATGGTACTGATCGCCAGTGATCCGGAATACAGGATGATTGGGAGTAATACTACCACGTAACCGGTGAGGAAAAGTACAGAAGTAAGAGTTTTAGTACTTACGTCATAGCGATCTCTCAGGAATTGGGGTACCGTGGTTAATCCACTTTTAAGATACCGTGGCAAGAGGAATACCGCCGTAACAACTATTGCAATAGCTGCCAGGGTCTCCCAGGCCATCACCAGGATTCCTTCTGAATAGGCATTTCCGTTCAAACCCACGATCTGTTCCGTGGATAGGTTGGTCAATAATAGAGATCCTGCAATAACTCCGGCTGTCAAGCTTCTCCCTCCAAGGAAATAGCCGTCAGAGGAACTTTCATCGGTTTTCCTTGTGGCGTAGTAGGCGATTATGGCCACCAATAAGGTAAAGCCGACGAATGAGATTATCCCGATCATATCGTTTAAATTGGTTAGTTAGAAGGTTAAATATATTAGTTTCTTCGCAAACTTTGTCTTGTAAGCCCCTATAATTCACTTGAGTCAATAAAAAGAAACAAGCTTCCCGCATACTTATAACATTAACCCTAATCTTTTTACTCTTACTACAAGATTATATATATTGCCAATACACTTTTACAGGCATGGCAAAGTACTTCCGGCTGATTATATTAATGAGCCTGTTCTTCAGTAGTTGTAAGGAAGAAAAGGTAAAACTTTTCACCCTGATCGATCCTTCACAAAGCGGGTTACTTTTTGAGAATCGATTATCAGCTACTCCCGAACTCAATATTCTGACCTATCTATACTACTACAACGGTGCCGGTGTTGCCATAACCGATTTTAACAAGGATGGCTTAGCAGATATCTATCTCACTGCCAATCAAGGGCCTGACGCACTGTTTATCAACACCGGAAATTTTACTTTTAAAGAAGTGACGGCCGCTGCCGGCATTGAAAATTCCACAGGTTGGACCACTGGGGTGACCCATGTTGACATCAATGACGATGGACTCCAGGACTTGTACATCTCCAAAGTGGCTAATTACCTTGGCTTAAAGGGACATAATCTTTTATATATCAATCAAGGTATAGATGAAGAGGGAATCCCCCGTTTTAAAGAAGAGGCTGCCTCTTATGGACTGGACTTTTCAGGCTTTTCTACCCAGGCCGCTTTTTTTGATTATGATCTCGATAATGATCTGGACATGTTCTTGCTGAACCACTCTGTGCACCCTAACAGGAATTATGGTCGCGGTGCTCAGCGGGTGGTCCCTGACACAGCATCCGGGGACCGTTTATACCGAAACGATAATGGAAAATTCACGGATGTATCTCAGGATTCCGGCATCTTTTCCGGGAAGATCGGGTACGGCCTTGGGCTCGCCATCAGCGATACCAATAACGACGGTTACCCAGATATTTACGTTGGGAACGATTTCTTTGAAAACGACTACTTCTACATCAACCGGGGGGATGGCACTTTTAAAGAGATCATTTCGGAAAGTGACGCACACATAGGCCATAGCAGTCACTTTTCTATGGGTAATGACATAGCTGACCTGAATAATGATGGCCTACCGGAGATCATTTCCCTGGATATGCTTCCGGGAGACCTGGAAACCTATAAAACATCAGGAGCAGAATACGCATACCCTACTTATGAACTCTACCTTAAAAATGGTTACCGCCCCCAGTATATGCAGAACACACTTCAGCTGAACCTCGGCGACGACCGGTTTAGCGAAGTGGGCCATCTCTCAGGTATTTCTGCTACTGACTGGTCCTGGGCACCTCTCGCGGCAGATTACGACAACGACGGGGATAGAGATATATTTATATCTAATGGTATCAAAGGCGCTACCAATGATATGGATTTTATCAACTTTATCGCCAATGAGAATATCCAAAAGCGGTTAATGAAAGGAATGAGTGCTGAAGAAATGGAGTTCATCGAAGAAATACCTGAAAAGAAAGTGTCCAATTACTTTTTTGAAAATAGGGATTCTTTACATTTCACAGATGAAAGTGACGCATGGGTAAATGCGCTGCCCTCTTTTAGCAACGGGAGCAGTTATGCAGACCTGGATAACGATGGAGACCTGGACCTGGTCGTCAATAATGTAGATGCCCCTGCTTTCCTTCTCAGGAATAATGGAGATAAATTATTAAACCACCACTTCATCACGGTTGAACTAAACGGGCCGGAAGGCAATCGCAAGGGCGTAGGAGCCAAGGTTCATGTATATTCCCAGGGAAAATTGCAGGTTGCGGAACATTACAGCAGCCGCGGATATTTATCGGCAGTCCCGAATCAACTTCACTTTGGACTGGGTACCGCAGCTAGCCCGGATTCCCTCATTGTTATCTGGGCCGATGGAAATTTTGAATCAATATCAGGCACATTGGCGGATCAAAATTACACAGCAGATTACTCGAAGGCCGGCGGTGATTACTACGGTAATGGAAACAGCGGTACCGACGATATTCTTTTCAGGGCATCATCGCCTATTGAATTTACGCACCTGGAAAATTCGACCCTGGATTTTAACCGGGAACCACTAGCCCCGTTGGCCGGCAGCCACGAAGGACCGGCAATAGCCAAAGCAGATGTGGACCAAGACGGCCTGGAAGACCTGTTCATTTGTGGTGCAAAAAATCAACCTTCGGCTCTTTTTATACAAGGTCCTGGCGGTAGTTTCGAAAAAGCACTGATTCCTCATTTTGAGAAAGTGAAGTTAAACGAAGATACTGCTGCCCTGTTCTTTGATGCGAACAACGATGGGTTTCCGGACCTCCTGATCGCCTCCGGGGGTAATGAGTTTAAAAATGGTGTAGCCCTGACTCCTCGTTTTTACCTGAACATCAATGGAAATTTTCAATACAGGGAAAATCAATTTGCAGGTATAGAGGTGAATGCCTCCTCGATCTCAGCTACTGATCTGGATGGAGATGGAGACCCGGATGTATTGATAACATCTGACCAGGTACCCGGAAAATATGGCGAGACTCCCGTTCAACACCTATTCACCAACGACGGTAATGGTAATTTCACGTTACTAAACAACAAGGCCTATGGAGCAATAAAACTCCTGGGAAATGTTAAGGAGGTGATTTGGATAGATTTAGATGGGAATGGGTATGAAGACCTGATTGCAGCCGGCCATTGGATGCCTGTCAGCATATTGATGAATAACGGTACATCGTTGCGATTGCAAGAAAATAATGGCCTGCAAAACACTTCGGGTCTATGGAATACCATTGAAGCCGTAGATCTGGATGGGGATGGAGATATGGATTTAATTGCCGGCAATTGGGGAGAGAACAGCAGGCTTACTGCATCTGTAGAACAGCCATTGCGGTTATACCGGGCAGATTTTGATCAGAATGGATCGGCAGAACCTGTAATGACCTATTACTACAAGGACATAGAAACGACCTTAGCCTCTAAAGATGAACTCGTTAAGCAATTACCATACCTTAACAAAAAATTTCTTTCTTACTCAGATTTTGCCAGGGCGAGTATAGATGAAATTTTTTCGAGAGATAAGCTGTCGCAGGCTATAAAAAAGGAAGTGAATGTATTAAAGAGTTCTGTTTTCATAAATAATGGGGACAATACCTTTGTTATACAGGACTTACCCAGGCAAGCCCAAACTTCCACGGTGCAGGATCTGCTGATAGATGATTTTAATGAAGACGGTGCCGCAGATATCCTATTAGGAGGTAATACACTGGAAATTAGCACCCAATTGGGTAGGATGGATGCCCTGCATGGCTTAATTTTGCTCAATAATAAAAAGGGTGGTTTCTTTACCTATCAGCAGGCAGTCCCAGGTCTCTCCGGACCTGTACGGCAGCTCCTGAAAATAAGAATTGGGAAGAAACCTCATTACATTGCCGGGCTCAACAACCATCACCCGGTATTCTTGACCACCGACCAGAATTAAGACTATATGAGATTAAAACGTTTGAACCTGCTGCAGGCCGCTTTACTATTTACAATTCTTGGCCTTACAGCTTGTACAGAGGATCAGAAACAAACGGAGGAAGCGAAAAATGCCGACCCTACTCTTTTTGATCTGCTTACCCCTGAACAGACGGGGATCGACTTTGTGAACAAAGTAGAGAACCAGAAGAATTTCAATATTTTTAAATACCGCAACTTTTACAACGGTGGCGGCGTGGCGATAGGCGATATCAATAATGACGGACTTGCTGATATTTACCTGACCGGAAATATGGAACCCAATCGCCTTTACCTTAACAAGGGGAATTTGCAATTCGAAGATATTTCCGCAGCAGCCGGGGTAGAAGGAAATAAACCATGGTCTACCGGGGTGGTCATGGTCGATATCAATGCTGATGGCTTGTTAGACATTTATGTGAGTAACGCCGGGAACATGGAAGGCAACAACCACGACAACGATCTTTATATCAATAACGGGGATCTCACCTTTTCAGAACAGGCTGAAGCATACAACCTCGCAAAGACAGGTTTTTCTACTCATGCTTCATTCTTTGATTATGACAAGGATGGCGACCTGGATGCCTACATCCTTAATAACAGTAATATCCCGGTAAGCAGTCTTGGCTATGCGGAACAGAGAGGAGTTCGGGCTCAGGACTGGGAAGGGGTGCCCGATATTTTTAAAGGGGTTGGGGATATGCTGCTCCGCAATGATAACGGCAAATTCGTAGATGTGAGCGAGTCGGCCGGAATCTATGGCAGCCTTATTGGGTTTGGACTGGGCGTAATGGTGACAGATATCAATAAAGACCTGTACCCCGACATCTATGTATCTAATGATTTTTACGAACGAGACTACCTGTATATCAACCAGAAGGACGGCACTTTTAAGGAAGAGATCAAGGACTGGACCTCTCACCTATCTTTATCTGCCATGGGGATAGACATGGCCGATATCAACAATGACGGTCATGCCGAGATCTTTATTACCGATATGCTCCCAGAACCGGATGAACGGGTAAAATCTGTGATGGAGTTTGAAGGTTATAATGTCTTTAAACTGAAACAGAGTAAAGATTTCTACCAACAATATATACAGAATACCCTGCAACTAAATAATGGTAATGGGTCCTTTTCTGAAGTAGCCTATTTCAGCGGTGTCGATGCCACGGACTGGAGCTGGGCGGGGTTATTATTTGACATGGACAATGACGGGTTACGGGATATCTATGTGACAAATGGTATTAACCACGACCTGACAGATCTTGATTTTGTCGACTTCTTTGCCAACGAGATCATACAGAAAATGGCGCTCACAGGACGTAAAGAGTCTATAGATTCCATTATTAATAAGATGCCGGTAAAACCACAAGCCAATTATGCCTTTCGCAATAACGGGGATATCACTTTTTCCAATGCGAATAAAGATTGGGGCTTTGAATTACCCAGCCTGTCTAACGGTGCTGCCTACGGGGACCTGGATAATGATGGTGACCTGGACCTTGTGGTTAATAACGTGAATATGACTGCCTTTGTATATAGGAACAACAGTCGTGAAATGACCGGGAACCATTTCATGCAATTACAATTCAAAGGTCCTGAACAAAATCCATTTGGAGTAGGCACTTCGGTCATGCTGTACATGGGAGATAAAATTTATCTACAGGAACTTATCCCTTCCAGGGGATTCCAGTCTTCCATGGATTATAAGATGACCATTGGCCTGGGAAAAACAGAAGTGATCGATTCCCTGCGTGTGATCTGGCCTGATGACAGGACGGAAGCCATATTTGATATTAAAGCTGATCAATTGCTCCATTTTAACTATGCAGATGCAAAAGAAACCTATAGCCCGCAAAAAATAAATAGAGGTAAACCCCTTATCCGTGAACTTGACAATCCTGGTCTCATGGCTCATAAGGAGAATAATTATAACGATTTTGATTATGAAGGGCTTATCTACAAATTACTATCCCAGGAAGGACCCGCCCTGGCAGTTGGGGACATTGACGGCGATGGGAACGAAGATATCTTCCTCGGAGGCGCAAAAGGTCAGCCGGGAGTCATTTACAAGCACATGGGCAATGGTAAACTGAATGTTAGTCGCCAGCCTGCATTTGAAGCAGATTCAGCCATGGAAGACGTGGCAGCGGCACTTTTTGATGTGGATGGTGATAACGATCTTGATCTTATGGTAGGAACAGGTGGCAACCAGGTCGGAGATGCACAATCTTACAGGCCAAGGCTCTACCTTAACAACGGTAAAGGAAGCTTCACTGCTTCGGAAAAACTATTACCATCAACATTTAAAAATATCTCAACCCTTGAGCCTTATGACTTTGACGAGGACGGAGATGTGGATGTGTTTCTCGGTTCCAGATCTGTAGTGGGTACTTACGGAGTTAACCCGGACCATCTTTTCCTCGAGAATGACGGACAGGGGAATTTTTCTGATGCCACAGAGCGTCTGGCGTACGACCTGAAAGATGCCGGTATGATTACTTCTGCTACCTGGGCCGATATGGACGGGGATGGGAAGAAAGATCTTGTCACCGTTTCAGATTGGGGAAGCCCGCTGATATTCAGGAATAATGGGAGGCGCCTGTCTAAGGCAAAATCCAGCCTGGATAGTCTTGGCGGCTGGTGGAACGTAGTTGAGGCCCAAGACCTGGACAAGGATGGAGATATGGACCTGATCCTTGGGAACCAGGGAGGAAATCTCCATTATAAACCGGAACCGGGGCAACCGATGAAAATGTGGGTAAATGATTTCGATAATAATGGTACAATTGAGCAAATTGTAACCCAAACTCAGGATGGAGCAGATTACCCTCTGCACCAGAAGAAGGAACTCACCAACCAGATGGTCGCCCTGAAGAAACAGAATCTTAAGGCCTCGGATTATGCCAAAAGGACCATAGAAGAATTGTTCCCCGGTGAAGTGATCAGTAATTCGATCGTAAAAAAGGCCGTAATCTCCGAATCCGTGATTGCCATCAATGAAGGCAAGGGGAACTTCACCCTCAAAAAGTTACCTCCCAGGGTACAATTATCCTGTGTATGCGGAATTGCCTGTACCGACCTTAATAAGGATGGCTATACAGATATTTTACTCGGGGGAAACAATTTTGAGTTTAAACCTCAATACTCCAGGCTGGATGCTAATTACGGTTCTGTATTGCTCGGGGGAGAAAATCTTGATTTTAAATGGCAGGATTACGAAAAGAGTGGCTTTTTTGTCCGTGAAGAGATCAAACACTTAAAAGCATTTAAGGATTCTATGGGGCGAACTTACCTGATCGTCGCAATTAACGACAAGGAACCTAAAATCTATGCCCTGGATGAATAAGCTGTTCTATTTCATAATTCTGATAGTCGTATTCTCGGGATGTAAGGATAAAGGAGGATCCCTGTTTATCAACCCGGACAAGAACGAAACGGGCCTGGATTTTACAAACCAACTGACGGAGACCGATGACCTGAATATCTTGGATTACCTCTACTTCTACAATGGTGGAGGTGTGGCTTTAGGGGACATCAACAACGATGGATTAACAGACATCTATCTTTCGGGGAACCAGGTGAAAAACAGACTTTATCTCAACCAGGGAAATTTGAAATTCAAAGATATAACAGCTACTGCCGGGGTTGACGGAAATAGTAGCTGGAATACAGGGGCAGTCATGGGAGACGTTAACGGGGACGGACTCCTGGATATCTACGTATGTGCCGTGGTGGGTATTAATGGGTTTGATGGTTACAACGAACTCTATATCAATAACGGGGACCTGACCTTTACAGAGAGTGCGGGTCAATATGGACTGGATTTTGACACCTATAGCTCCGGAGCTGCATTTTTAGATTATGACCTGGACGGTGACCTGGACATCTACCTGCTGAACCATGCAGTGCACACCCAGGAGTCTTTTGGCAGCGCAGATCTTCGCTATACTCGCAATTACCAGACGGGTGATAAACTATTGCGGAATGATGGTGGTAGCTTTACCGATGTAAGCGAAAAAGCCGGTATCTATGGGGGTATCAATGGCTATGGACTAGGGGTAGCTGTTGCCGATTTTAACCAGGACGGTTACCCCGATATATACGTCGGGAATGATTTTCACGAAGATGATTATTATTACCTCAATAATGGTAACGGCACTTTTACCGAAAGCTTGCGGGATCATTTTGGCTATACAACACGCTTTTCAATGGGCAATGATGTGGCCGATATCAACCACGATGGCTGGCCCGACCTGCTTTCCCTTGACATGCTCCCCGAAGATGAAAAAGTATTAAAATCATCTGAGGGAGATGATAATATTCAGACCCAGAAACTAAGAACAGAACGTTATGGGTATCATTACCAGTTCACGAGGAACATGCTCCATATCAATGATCCGAATGGAAAATTCAGGGAAACTGCACTGCTGAGCGGAGTAGCTGCAACGGACTGGAGCTGGAGTAGTTTGTTTGGTGATTTTGACCAGGATGGATCTCAGGATATCTTTATCGCTAACGGAATTCCCAAGCGCCCGAACGATCTTGATTTTATCAATTTTGCATCAAGCGACCAGATGCGAAACAAAATGAACAATACCAAATTGGTAGACCAGCAAGCATTGGACATGATGCCTTCCGGCAGGGTCCATAACTATATTTTTAAGGGTATTGATGGCCTGGAGTTCAAGGATATGTCATCGGATTGGATTGTCAATGACACCTTAATTTCCGGTGCTACAGCAGTAGGGGACCTGGATAATGATGGGGACCTGGACCTTGTGGTCAACAATATTAACAGCCCTGTAAGTCTCTATATCAACCAGACCAACGACAGGGCGAATTACTTGAAACTTAAATTCCGCTTAGCCGGATCAAACCGTTTTGGGATCGGCACAAAGGTCTTCGCCTATTCCCAAGGAAAGCTTCAGTATAAGGAACTCTATACGGCCAGGGGTTTCCAGTCTTCCAGTGAGCCTCTGCTGCATTTTGGATTTGGAGATATAGACATGCTTGATTCCCTTCGGGTCATCTGGCCGGATAAGTCTACGCAGCTACTACAAAAAGTGGCCCTTAACCAAACACTGGAGTTGAGTCCGTCAAACTTCGCAACTTTTGATTACAGCAGTCTTAAGCCTTTGCGGGACACCCTCTTTCAAATGGTTGATGACAACCTGGGAATAGAGTTCATTCACGAGGAAGACAAATACCTGGATTTTAACAGGCAGAAACTAATCCCTTATATGGTCTCTGACCGCGGACCCGCTACAGCTGTAGGGGATCTGGACGGAGATGGTAAGGATGATATTTTATTCGGGGGATCTAAGTATTTCCCGGTACAGATCTTTAGAAATAGCAATAGCATCTACAATCCTTATCCTTTACCAAAGGTTGCTGCTGACTCTATCGCAGAGGATGTTTCTGCCCTTATTGCTGATTTTGATACAGACGGGAAGAATGACCTGCTTATAGGCACCGGTGGCGGTGATTTTTATAATCGCATGGAGCCTTTACTGGATCATTATTACCAACAAGACAGTACGTATACCCCAGCCGTATTCCCCGAAATTTACGGCAATACTTCGGTCTTAGCACCATTCGATTTTGACGGGGATGGAGACCTGGATGTATTCCGGGGAAGTAACGCGGTATCGGCCGACTTTGGCCGTATTCCACATTCGCACTTACTCAGGAATGACAACGGTCTATTCAGTATTGTAAAGAATGACGCCCTGCGATTGGCAGGAATGGTCAATGACGCGATATGGGATGATTATGACGGAGATGGTACCATAGACCTGGTCCTTGTAGGGGAATGGATGACCCCTAGGTTCTTCAGGAATAAAAAGGGTGTCCTCGAGGAAGAGTTTCCTTTAAAAGATGCGCCGACAGGATTGTGGCAGAGTATTCAGCCTTTTGATATAGATATGGACGGCGATACAGATTACCTTTTGGGCAACTGGGGCCTTAACAGCAAGTTTACCGCTAATATCGAACACCCGATGCGCATGTATTACGGCGACCTGGATGACAACGGAAGTACAGAAACTATTCTGGCTACCTATAAGAACGGTGCGTACTATCCCTTGGATGGCCTACCCGAACTTTCCGGGCAATTGGTCAGCCTTCGCAAGAAATTTAATTCGTATCGCTCATTTGCCGGTAAAACCATAGAACAGGTATTAGAGGGTTCTATGCTCGAAAAGGCTGAGATTCTGGAGGTAGAAGAACTGAGAACAGGCTACCTGGAGAACAGCGGGGGACGTTTCCGTTTTGTACCCTTGCAGAATGAGCTGCAACTCGCACCTGTCCTGGCCATGCTTAAAGCAGACTTTGACGGCGACGGGCAGGAGGAGGTACTGGCCGGGGGTAATTATTTTGGCCTAAAGCCTTTCCACGGCAGACTGGGCTCTTTTCCCGGGGCTATGATAAAAAGTAAAAATGATGTAATTTTGGGAAGCAACCTGGGACTTGACTTTGAGCAGAAATCGGTCAGGCATCTTAACCTCATTACTTTACAAGGACAGACTTACCTCCTGGTAACCCTTAATAACGAAAGGGCCCAGGTCTATAAATTACCAAACACGAGCAAAGGAAAATGAAAAAGATTATTTACTTCCTGGCATTAGGACTGTGCATCGCATGCGCCGAGAAAAAACCGATCGAGATTTCACCGGATGACCTCCACGGATCTATCGATCATGTCACCGATATCATGATACACGATATCTTCTCCCCTCCCGTGGCGAGCAGGATTTTTGCGTATCCCAATATTGCTGCTTACGAGATCATCGCTCTAGGGAACCCCGGGTACAAATCGCTCGCCGGGCAATTAGAAGGTTTAACTCCTATCCCCGCCCCTGATGGTGAGAACACTGTGAATCCTGAACTCGCAGCATTGATTGCGCATATGGAGCTCAGTAAAAAACTGATATTTTCCGAAGATCGCATGGAGAAATACCAAGACAGCCTTTATGGCAAATGGAGCGCTCTCAACGAAACAGAATTCGAGGCGAGTAAGTCTTACGGCTTAGAGGTTGCTGATCACATTGCTTCCTGGATGGATAAGGACAATTATAAACAAACGCGAACTATGCCCAAATTCACGGTAGACACCGAGGAACCAGGCAGATGGCAACCTACTCCACCTTCATACATGGACGGTATAGAGCCGCATTGGAATAAGATCAGGCCTTTCGTGATAGATTCGGCCCAGCAGTTCACTCCTCCTCCACCACCGGATTATTCCATGGAGGAAGACAGCCAGTTCTTTAAAGAATTAAAGGAGGTATACGATATTAGTGAGAAGATTACCGAAAACGGGGACGAAACGGAAGAAGTGCAGATCGCTAAATTCTGGGACTGTAACCCCTACGTTTCGGTAACACGAGGTCACCTGATGTTCGCAACTAAAAAGATCACCCCCGGAGCACACTGGATCGGGATCACCAAGATAGCTACCCGGAAAGCAGGGATGGATTTTGACGACACCCTCTTTGCCTACACCAAGACCTCTATGGCTATTGCTGATGCTTTTATCAGTTGTTGGGACGAGAAATACAGGAGTAACCTCATCCGCCCGGAAACGCTGATCAACCAGCATATTGACGATGCCTGGAAGCCTATTTTACAAACTCCGCCCTTCCCGGAATACCCTAGTGGACACAGCGTTGTTTCCGGGGCGGCAGCGACAGTGCTCACCGATATTTTTGGCGATAATTTCGCTTTTGATGATGACACCGAATTAGAGTACGGCCTACCGGTACGCTCATTTGATTCCTTTAACGAAGCCGCTGACGAAGCCGCGATCAGCAGGATGTATGGTGGGATCCACTACCGGGCTGCTGTAGAGATAGGGGTGGAACAAGGAAGAGATCTTGGCCGCTATGTTATTGAGAAATTGAATATGAAGGTAGATGATGCAAAATTAGCCGGGCAATAATCTATGAAAAGACTGGGTCTTATCTTCTTGGTTGTTGTTCTGCTTGCCCTTGGGTGGTACCTGTTCATGAAACCATTTGATTACCTTGTGCGCTTTGAAACCCGCGGCAATGCGGGAACCATAAACCAGACCCTAAAAACCTGGAACAGTACCCAGGAAAATGCCGAGATTAAGGCTCAACGGGACTTTTTAGAGATCGTCCAGTTAATTCCTGCCGGGGATTCACAGCACGAATATCACTGGAAAATATCTCCAGAATCGGACACTACTTCATCAGTCCAGGTATTTGTTACCGGGAAAGACAGTAACTTTAAGGACAGGGCAGCTATACTGTTTTCTGATACCGCATTTGAAAAAGATACCCGGCAACGTATCACTGACTTTGCAACATATCTCAACGATCATTTGGATAAGTTCAGGATCAGGATCACCGGCCCGGCAGAAATACCTGCCACTTATAGTGCCTGTACCCAGTTGAGGACCACGCAGATCGGGAAAGCTTTTGGGATGATGCACAACTACCCTTTGCTCAGCGATGTCCTGGCCGCCGATTCAGTACCCTTGAATGGCAGGCCCTATGTGCAATTGCTGGAATGGAACAGGATAAAAGACAGTATTAGTTTTAATTTCTGTTATCCGATTATCAAAACGGATTCCCTCCCCTTGCACCAGGAAATACACTATAGAGAAAGGCCAAGGATCAAAGCGATCAGGGCGGTATATAACGGCAACTACCTTACCTCTGACCGTGCGTGGTATGCATTGCTGAACTATGCCAGGAAAAATGGAATAGAAACAACTGGCTTGCCGGTAGAGATATTTCACAACAACCCAAATATGGGTGGTAACGAACTGGAATGGACAGCCGAGATCTATTTACCGATAAAGACAACTAATGATTAGAATAAGTACCTATATCATCCTTGCCCTGCTGACCAGTTGTTCTAACTACGGGCAATTAAAAATCATAACCGGGCTTCCGGGTAAACTGGACGAATGTTCAGGGATTGTTACTGCCGGAGAAGATGCAATCTGGTTGGTTGAAGATCACGGCAATGCGGATAATTTATACCGGGTAAACTTTAAAGGGGAGTTGGTCAAGAATTTTGAGGTTACCAATGTAGATAACGAGGATTGGGAAGACCTTACAAGGGATGATTCCGGCAACCTGTACATCGCGGATACAGGAAATAACGGCATGGACCGGGAGGAGTTCAAAATCTATAAATTACCGGATCCGTCTGAAGAAAAAGGGGATAAGATCCCGGCCGAAACCATCAAGTTCAGGTATCCGTGGGACCACACCCTGTCAGAGGACTATACCCACGACAGCGAAGCATTGTTTTATGCAGAGAATCACCTGTACCTGTTTACCAAAAACCGGCTACGGCCTTTTGACAGGAAAACATATATATATAAAATCCCTTCAGTTCCCGGCAGGTATACTGCAGAACTTGTGGGTGAACTTACCCTGTGTGAAGATCGCAGGGTCTGTGTGGTTACTGCAGCCAGTCTTTCACCGGATGGCAGCAAACTGGTGCTGCTCGGTTATGGTAAATTATGGATACTCAGCGACTTTAGCGGGGATACCTTCTCATCTGCGAATATGGAAACTATTGATCTTGGAGCCAGCACTCAATTAGAATCCCTTTGCTTTAAGGATGCAAAGACCTTGCTATTGGCCGATGAAGAAAGAGCAGGCTCCGGGGGCAACCTGTATGAATTCACTTTGCCTTAAAACCCGAACCCTATACCAAAGGATACCCGGGGTCCTTCGCCCCCGTAGAATAACGAGATCCTTCCTGTAAATACATCAGCACCGTTGGCGAATATCCCACCCCCGTAAGAGTTGTGCCATTTCCCAGCAGTGCTTCCCGGGTACCACACTCTCCCGTAGTCAAAACCGCCGAACAGGCCAAGCGAAACGGGTAGGATCCCTGTTTTCATTCTCCGTAGGCGCAGTCGTAAATCGGTATTCTGGAAATAGGCTGTCTTCCCTATAAAGCGTTGGTTACGAAAACCTCTTAACCCGTCCGATCCACCGAGACTGGCACCCTGGTAGAATTCATATCCGTTGCCGATATTAAAATGAGCCTTCCACTTGGCGGCGACCACCAGGGTACCATCGGCCATTAAGCGGTGGTCCAGGGCAAGACTGGGAATCACATAACCGTAGTTAGTTCCCAGATCGTCCGCATTAGCACGGAAACCAACCTCGAGGTCAGACATCATTCCCAGGGTAGGGAAAGCATCACTGTCTACGTTCTCATAATGGTATTGTGCCGAAGTTCCCAGGAAACTTTTACCCACTTCTCCCCCGTTTTCCACGTAGAATTGATTCACAAAGCGGTCTGTAGTATTATCTACTTTAATATCCTCGTAAAAGAGCCTCACATCCAGGCTTGCTCCTAGTGGACCTCGCCATACCAAGGCAGGCGCAAGGGAAATGGTGCGTAACCTTACCCTGTTATAATCCATACCTAACTGGTCTTCAGGATTGTCCGTTCCATTTCCTAAACCAAAGAAATTAACGCTGTAATTAGGGCTGGTGAAGTGACCATTGATGGCGAAATTCCAATTGCCGAAAGCGTTGGCAAACTCACCTGTATATTTAAAGTCGAACCCACTGGTAGCAAAATAGAATGCAGCATTGATCTCATGCCTGTTCGTGAACGGGTTCTGGCGAATCCCATAATGACTATAGGTATTATTAACTCCTACCCTTACACCGTCATCGGGGTTAAATCCAATGGTAGGTATAAGCTGGTTAAAAGAAGTATTTAATTTTAGGGGTTCATAGGTGTTGGTCTCATAGTCATCTGTTAGCACCACCTTAACTCCCTTAACGTTTTTAAAGGTATACTCTTTGGTCTCGTAATCATAGACTGTGATTCCTGAACTGTTCTGAACATCATAGATATCTGTACCATTACCTCCTACGATCTTGATATCTATACGGTTATCGGACTCGCCCCTGGCTTCAAAGTAATCATCGTCATCCAAACCATAGATCCACACTTCCCTAG
This sequence comes from Zeaxanthinibacter sp. PT1, assembly GCF_028464225.1. Taxonomy (GTDB): domain Bacteria; phylum Bacteroidota; class Bacteroidia; order Flavobacteriales; family Flavobacteriaceae; genus Zeaxanthinibacter. The sequence goes on along the minus strand of NZ_JAQPCN010000001.1, from coordinate 1,425,509 downwards.
TTAAGCGGGAGTCGAATACCTTGTCGTAAAACATCTTCTTTTTTTCTCCCTTGATGATCCTGAATGCACGGATCCGGGTCTTATGGTCCTCTATCCCGGTGATCTCAAACCAATCGTCCTTATCTGTCCCGATAATCACCGGAGCCCTGTTGAGTACCTTGTAGTAATCCTGGGCAATTTGCCCCAGTTTAGAGAGCCGGGACAGCAGAATTTCTTTTATTTTCTGTACGGTCTCATCATGGACCTCTTCCGGAAATGCTTCAAAAGACCTGTCTATGACTTCGGGGGTCAGTTTTTCCCTGAGCAGAGAGACCTGTCGCATCCATTGGTCCAGTTCCGTACCATTTAATAATGCCATATCCAGGGAATAAGGATTGGAATTAAAAGTTCTCACGTTCCTGATATTATCACGGAAACCTTCCATGAGTTTAAGGGGTGGAATAATCTTTGTGGTAATACTCATGAGCAATCCGTCACCCATGATAGAATACACCTGGTCCCTGTCCCGGGGTATGGGCTGGTAAACCACGCTGTCTTTACCTTTATATTCAAATTCTGCCCAACGCCATTGGTCCTGGTGCCGGTCCCAGTCGCCGATCACCATATCAAAAAGCCTGGCCCTGATATACATATCTCTATCAACGTGGTACTTCTCGTCAGATCGCAGCTTTGATAGGAAGTCGTATGTGCTTTTAATTTCTTTGGCCCGCCCAAAACTTTCCAATTCATTATGTCCTTCAGAAACATGTTCTTCTATCATATATAGTTCGTCCCCGAAGTCCCCGTTAAAATCGCCGAGGGCTGGCTGTTTAGGCACGTAATACAACTCTGGATTGGTATGGTAAATCCCGATGGCTTCAGACATGACCGGCACGGTGAATGGGGCGTACGGGTGAGCACCGGTATAAAAGTCTTCCAGCAATCCTTCGGTATAGGTTTCCTCGAATTCCCCAATAATGTACTGATCCTTGAAGGCCATAGCCTGCAGGTAGCGCTCTGCAGATTTCTTCATCGCACGCATAACGTACTCTTTGCCACTGGCATGCCTGAGACGGAGTGACTTAGATTGGTTTCCACCACCCTTCCTCACAGGTTCTAACCCCCCGAAAAGAGTATCGATATCTACGGTGGGTACCGTCACCTTTGTCCCATAATATTTCCTGTAACGCTCCCCCCATATCAACTTAAAAAACGCTGAGCGGTCTACCTCATCCTCTGTATAGATAGAGGTAGTCACCTTTTCAGGGAAACTGTCAGGGAATTGATATTCATTGACCGTGGTATCGCGCTGGAACACTCCTGTTGTAAACAAGAATTCCTCTTCGTCCTTATCCTCCTCTTTCACCCCGAAAAAACGAACGCGGGATGATCCGTCAGTATATACTTCCAAAGTAGCATATCCCATACGACCTGTTGTAAACTTACTTCCGTTTAAAAGGTTGGTAGCCCCTTTTTTAGCCCCCGAACCGCTGACGATCTGGGGGACATTATTTTCAACGATATATTGTAAAGCATGTTCGTGCCCGGAAGCAATGACCACTTTCTCTGCAAACTGAGCTAATGTAAAAATGCGATTCCTCAGTTCTCGATATCGTTTATTCTGCATGTCTTCTACGGAAGCCCCCGCAGTCTTTCTAAACAGGTTGACGAATGAACCCAGGATCGGCATGGGTACCGGCGATGAGGAAGTGGGATAAAATTGCTGTTTAAAAGTGAATTGTCCGCCATGAGGGCCATAACTGAAAATTGGATGATGTTGTGCAATCACAATGGTTTTGCCGGCATTTTTTTTGATCAGGCTTTCCAGTTCCTGCATAAATTTCTCACGGCTTTTAATCTCGCAATCATCATTTATTGAAGGACGGTAATCCCAGTTGGTCAGGTACCACTCTGTATCCAGAGCGATCACAACAATATCCTCGTTCACTTCAACCAGTTCTAAGGGGCATCCATTTTCTGGTATAAAGGCATCTTTACGGTTAATATGTTTCTCTACGTACACCTCCTGCCTTTTCAGACCTATCAGGCCTTCCGTATACCAGTCGTGGTTCCCGGGTATAAAGATTACCCTGCCTTTAAAGTCCCTTACGGTTTCCAGTTGTGCATCCAGGTGGTTCTTGGCCCTCAGGAAGGCAACGGTGGAATCTTTAGGGTCCGGTAAGCCTGCAGGATAGATGTTATCCCCAAGGAATATAGCAGTACTGTTGGTATCGGCTTTTTGAACCTTTTCTTTAAAGATTTTAAGCGCCGGGTTCATACCTCCCATGGTGGAAAGCCCGGCATCACCGATGAGGTAAAAAGTGTGAGAAAGTTCTTTGGTAGTCTTGACATCTTTAGCCGTTTTCTCGTCAGCATACTTAGCTTCATAGGTAGCGCAACCCGTGAGCATCAGAAATACCAATATTAGGGCTAAATGTTTCTTCATAAGGATTCAATTAAAAATTGAAAATTTGTACTTTGGATAACATAATAATCGAACACTATGTCGAACCTAATTAAAGAAGCTGAAGATTTTGTAGTGGAATATCTTACCGATCAGTTAGATCCTAAATTCCTGTATCACAACTTACGTCATACACAGCGCGTGGTTAAAAATACTAAAGAAATGCTGGATCATTATGACATAAAAGGTAAAGAAAGTGATGTAATAACGCTTGCGGCATGGTTTCATGACACAGGATATACCAAAGGTCCGGAGGAACATGAAGAAAGTAGTTGTGAAATAGCCAGGGAATTCCTTGAGGAAAAAGATTTTCCAAAAGAAGACACGGACAAGGTGTGTGAATTGATCCGGGCGACGAAAAGAATATACGAACCCAGCAACCTGCATGAAGAGATTCTGAGAGATGCTGACTCTTCACATATAGGAAAGAAAAACTACCTGGAGGTTTCCGAGTTGCTGAGGGAAGAACTTTCGTTATTGGGAATAGCCGATTTTAACGCGAGCGAGTGGCGTGATGAAAATATAAAGATGTTCCGTACAGAACACAGGTTTTATACGGATTACGCTAAGGAAAACTGGCAGGAGCGAAAAGATAAGAACCTCCGTAAGCTGGTAAAGGCCAAGAAGAAGCGTAAAAAAATGGCCAAAAAAGAACAGCTGAAGGCCAAATTCAAGAATGCGAGCCCGGAACGAGGAATACAGACCATGTTCAGGGTCACCATGAGAAACCACCTGAAACTCAGTGATATTGCAGATACGAAAGCTAATATTTTGCTCTCTGTAAACGCCATTATTATTTCCCTGGTACTGGCCAACCTGATCCCTAAACTGGACACGCCACAAAATGATTACCTGATTTACCCAACGGCCATATTCATCTTGTTTAGTGTAGCGTCTATGATCTTGTCTATATTAGCAACGCGCCCTAATGTAACCAGTGGTGAATTCACTAAGGAAGATGTGGACAAGAAAAAGGTAAACCTCCTGTTCTTCGGAAATTTCCACAAGATGAAACTACCGGATTACGAATGGGCTATACAGGAACTGATCAAGGATCAGAAATACGTATATTCTTCCCTGACCAAGGATTTATATTTCCTCGGTGTAGTTCTAAATCGCAAGTATAAATTACTGAGGCTTACGTATACCATTTTTATGATAGGGATGATCCTCTCTGTAATCGCCTTCTTTGTAGCACTTAAGTTTTATGGACCTGAGCAGGTGATAGATCTACCGCAGCCTAACCCTTAATTTCATCGACAAGATCCTGGTAGGTATAGGTCTTAGTCTGGCTTTCTCCGGTCTGGTAGAGAATCTCTGCGCGGATAGCCTTGAGTCCCGAAACACCCTGCAGCCCTTCCAATTCCAGGATCTCGATATTATCGGTAAAGTATCCTTTGGATTTCAGGAACTTGATGTACCTCAGGTATTCTAATTCATCTTTTTTCTGGGAATAGATGATGCAGAGTTTACCGGTCTGTGTGAGCCTCTCTTCCGTCCCCTTGATAAAGGACTTGTCTATCCGCTTTTTGATCACTTCGTAACGGGCATTGTAAGTGCCGTCCACGTCAAAGTGTTTCTCATCCATCCGGAAGCGAATGGATAAGGCAGAATTATAGACCAGGATCAGTGACGCCACATCCAGCTTCACCGGTAGTTTTGGCTTCAGGTTGTAATAGGCATTTTCCATTTCGCACATCACCTGTAATTGCCAGAGGCGTAAATTATTTAGGTACAGAGGCTCAAACTCCCGGGTTTCCGCTATGGATTGGCCGATATACATATTGTGCTCTACCCCGTCTGTTTTGTATCGCTCAAAATAATGAGGGAACATCTCTTGTGCCTGTACCTGTCTTCGGTCAATGATCCCGGCGAGCTTTTTATTGATGCTCATTACGGTTTCATCGTAATTTCTCCTGTGATCGTAATAAGACGCAGTACCTGAATCAATATTGGCCTCGTATCTTTTAATCTGGTCCAGGGCTTCCTTATCCGTTTTCTTCAGATGTTCAAATACAGGGTTGATCTCTTCCTGGACAAAATCAAAAATGGATTGCTCACTGTTGGTATTTAAAACCTCGTGGATATCCTCCATATGGTTGTTCACCCGGAACATCAATTCCTCGTATATGGGTAGGTTATATTTTTCAAACGCTGCCTTCAGCACTATATTTACCTCCGAGAGCTGAATCATCAGGTCTCTCTGTATAGCTATATTCCTGGCCCTGGAAGATTCACGGATATCTGTCTGTCCGAATAAGGGGTATACATCCTTAAAGACGATCTCATTAAACTGGGGTTGGCGGTCCTGCAGCTCGTCGACAATAAATTTTTTGGCTTCCTCCTGGAATTTCCAAACAACCGCCGGATGAACTGTGGTACACTCGTGCTGAATTATGGCGTCGATCAGGTTTTCCTGTTCCAGCTTTGATCGCAGCACAGCTGCTTCCAGGTAAGGCATTACATCGGAAAGTTTTGTGGCATTCACCCCGTTCAGCACGCCTTTTTCGGTGGATACAATTTCCAATATGCCCAATAATTCGTTCCGGGGTGCGATAGGTGCAAGGATCGCACTTTTAAACCCTTGCTCTTTTAATTCCTGATAGGGAGACATCCCCCCTGATTGTTCATTATGCCGGTCTACATCTGTTATGACAAAATATTTACTGTCACTAATCAATTGCTCATAAGAATGGGGACAAAGTACCTTATTACACGGGGCATATTCACGATCTTGGAGTAAAAAACTATATATCCCTTTACCATACACCTTCTCGAACCTGCTTTTCTTACTGTCAAAGGTTACGAAGCCAACTTTCAGGTTCTTCAATTTGAAAAAAGACTGGAAAATATCCTCAAGATGTGCTATAAAAGTATCGCTCCCGCGTTTGTTGTTTGCAATCAGCTCTGTTTTAATATCCGAAATAGAGTGTTCCGTGGTGACATCAAACATATTGGCTATGACAAACCCCTTGGTAATAAAGCTGTTTGGCGGTATTTTATCTTTCCACAATGCCAGGTTATCAGGCTGCTCTAACAACTGGTCAACGTCTGACTGGGTCAGCTCTTTGGTTTTTCCTGTCGGACTGATCTCCAGGAAATCGGCATTATACAAAATCCTGTAAGTGCGGATTACCCCGTTAGCGTCCGGAATTTGGTAATATAATGGCCTGCTGAAGTCCAGTTTAAATCCGTAGTAAAAATTAAGGATTACGGTACAGGACATAATATAAGCTTCCTTCTCCTCCTGGTTGTGGATCTTCAGTTCAAAGTCCGGCCCGGCATTATCCAGGATCTTCTGGAATCTTCGCGAAGCATTGAACATGATATTATAATAAGGCAGGGAAGCTATTTTGATTTCATTATCAGAGAGCATCTCGCTAAAGGAATCTTTTAAGATGACCTGAATCACGTCTTTGTGCTTTTCCAGGATTTCAGGATCTATAAAACCTTCCCTTAAAACCGGGTATGGCTCCTGGGCCTTGAGTACTTCTTTTGCCCGCCGGGCAAGCAAAGGATCATCCCCTTCTGCCATTGCCTCGTATTTCCTCAACAGCATATCAAAGCTGATCAGGAACTGCATAGGCATGTCATTTTCTTGATTGAGATCCATTGGATTAATTATCTGAATTCTAGTCTTAAAGTTACAAAAGTACGCTCAATTTATTGTTTTACGAACTTTAGCCGTCCATGGTTCAATTTTTCGGATATTTATGCAAAAGCAGATTATGTCTTCCCAAAGCAGGCTGACCAGGGCGTATAAAAATGCCCAAACATTAACCTTTGACAAGACGGATAAGTTCATCCTCTTCAGTGATTGCCATCGCGGTGATAATAGCTTCGCCGACGATTTCGCCAATAACCGGAACATTTATTACCATGCACTGCAGTACTATTATCAGCATGGATTTACCTATTGCGAACTCGGGGACGGGGATGAGCTCTGGGAAAATGTGCATTTTGAATCCATTTTTGAAGCCCACAAGAATGTGTACAAATTACTACGCGAATTCCATCTACGACACCGGTTATTCATGATATGGGGAAATCACGATATGGTTTATAAGGACCAGGAATATGTCGATAAGCACCTCGGTAGTTATTACGAACCTATCGATGAAACAGACAAAGATTTGTTTAAGGGAATTAGTTACTACGAAGGGCTTGTCCTGAGATATACCGAAACGGGACAGGAGCTTTTTTTAACCCACGGTCACCAGGCAGATTGGTGGAATTACACTTTTTGGCGCCTGGGTCGCTTCCTTGTTCGCGTGCTGTGGAAACCCTTACAAGTATGGGGTATAGCAGATCCTACCAGCCCGGCTAAGAATTACAAGAACCTGATCAAAGTAGAGCGAAGGATCAAAAAATGGATACTGCAGCATGAGCTGAAGATTACCGTGGTTGGGCATACGCATCGCCCAAGATTCCCTTTGCCCGGAGATATCCCTCTTTTTAATGACGGCAGTTGTGTGCACCCCAGGAGTATAACTGGGTTGGAGATTGAAGAAGGCGCCATCTCCCTGATCAAATGGCATATAGACACCACCGAGGATGGTACTTTAAAAGTTGCACGTGTCTTACTGGAGGGGCCCGTGCCCCTGGAGTCGTACAAGCTTTGACCGTATGCTATTTTAAAAATACCCGTATTAACGGTACAGTTAAAAATCAGAGGCTTAGCGAACTACCTTTAGTGGCCATTTACTTACCTTCTTTTTAATTTAAGAGTAATTAACCCTAACAGGGAAAACTACATTATGAAGCCCTGTTAATAGAACCTTTAGTATGAAAATCAACTTTAACCCATCGACCAAAAGAGCAATTACAGGGGCTTTGATCGCCATGGCGATTTTAGGAGCGGGAAACTTTATGCTGGGAGAATTGAGTGGATACGAAGCTAAAACTTTAATAAAGCATTCGGTTTCCGGAATCAACACTTTGTGTAATACCATCGTACTGGCCTCGGCCACCATACTTGCTTTGCTTTTAACAGTACTTAGCTTGAGTTCCGGGGCGGAGAACCGGTTAAAAAAAGAACACTACCAACATATTATGCAGATTGCCAAGTTTGATACCTGGGTCCTGATTGGTGCCCTGAGTACCTTTCTGCTTTTTAACCTGCCTATTACGGAATCAGAGAATGTTCCCACCCATTGGTTCACCATAGTTTATTATGCCTCTCTCGCCATGACCAGTATAATGAGTGCAGCCCTGATCGTTGTGGTGGTGATGCTTTATAATACCGTTGTAAGTATGATTAAAATTGTTGGACTGGGCCAGGAAGACCATCCATTGATGGATGATGAGGAACAGGAGGAGCTGGAAGAAGAAATGAAGGACCAATAAATAAAAAAGCCATCCGATGGATGGCTTTTTATTAAGCCTTGCGGCTTTTATTTGTGGGGGAATTTTCTACTAGTTGTCATCAGTATGGTCATCGTCATGGGTTTCTTCATGAATTTCTTCATCGATTTCATTTTCCATGTCTTCAGCTCCTTCTTCGATATCTCTACCTACTTCTTCAGCACCTTCTTCGATGCCTTCACCTACTTGCTCCATACCATCTTCCACTTTCTCACCGGAGTTGGTATCCCTGCAAGAAGAGAGAACTACCATAAAGGTGAACATGAATGATACGATATATACTAATTTTTTCATTTTAAATTGATTTTTAGAGATTAAAAATTATTATTTGAATTGGTTTATTACAGAATCTTTTTCCTGCCGAAAATCAGTGAGAGTACAAAAAGTACCAGGAAAATAAAGAATAAAACTTTTGCTATACTCGCGGCTCCTGATGCGATGCCACCGAAACCAAAAACGGCTGCGACAATTGCAAGGATCACGAAAATGACGGTCCAACGTAACATATGTTTAATTTTTGTAGTTAATATTAGGTCTTATCGGGGGTGCCCCGATTATGTACCATAAAAATAATTCATTTCTTAAGGAGCTCTTAACGTTAAAACCGCAATATTTAACGCATTAAAGGGGTTCTTATGAGAAAATTGCTAAACAACTCATTGCCAGCAACTTAGAAGCGCTGACACGGTCTTACAGCAGGTGCGGTATCCCCTTATACAGTACAGGGTCTAACATGGAATTATAACTGATATTATTCTTGTAGAATTCTTTGGCGATGGGGTGAGCATTCAACCTGTACCCTCCCGGGTCCCGGATCATCTCCACGATATTCTCTGAGGGCGCTTTGGGATCTAACCAGGTTTTGCGCATCTCTTCCCCAATGATCAACGGCATTCCGCGGTCCACAGTTTGAATCTGCGAAACGAGCTCATCGGGCTGAACAATGATCAGGGCGCATGTGATGAAACCATCCTCCAATTGATTGTATACTCCACCGATACAGAACGGTTTATAGTCCGGGGCATGCACATAATAAGGATAGATATCACCCTTATGCAGGTAGGTGGTAAAAAATCCCGTGGTCACCACCATACACCTTCTTCTCTCTATCGCAGCGGAGTACCATAGGTTAGAATCCAGCGATTCTTTCCCAAGATTGAGGGTATTATAGATGTTCTGGAAGAATTCCCAGTCTTCCAGGTAATCTTCGGGTAATATCCCCCAGATCGAGTAATTGATCCAGCTTGGGTCATCCATAGTGATCACAGGAAGGGTGGTCTCTTCCAAACCGTTCAGTAAGGCCTGGGGTTTATAGATCTGTGGGAACTTAAAAGGTATTCCAAGTTCTTGCTCTATTTGTGACCTGTGGGCTGTATTTGATAAGCGGTAATACATATGGCCTAAGTACTTATTTTAAAGATGATAAGGGTGATTCAAAGACAGCAATTAATAACACATTTCAAAAGAATCATCCGAAGTCATCCCAGGGATGTCACTATAAAAAAAGATCCCACGAATGTGGGATCTTTTGAACTAAATAATGGGGGAATCTTTGATTAGCTCAAATCTTCCAGACGTTTAATGGTATCCAGACCGGTTTTGATCTTTTGTTGTTGTCTTGCCAGCAGTGTTTGTGTACTTGGCGGCAGGTCGGTCTCAGCAAGTACTTCATCATATTCAGAAACTGCTGCCTTCTCTCCCCTGATGGCTTCTTCTAGCATAGACTCCTCGTTATCAGAAGAAAACATGGCTTTTACATCCATCCAGGCCCTGTGAGCTTTACTGGTAAAGCTATCTCCTTTATCCACTTCTTGTCCGTATTGCTTTAATTCAGACTTTAACTCATGTCCAAAATTGTAGCGCTCTCCGGCTTTCTGTTCAAAATATGCCTTTAAACCTTCATGATTGGTGTTTTCAGCTGCTTTCTTAAATCCCTTCTCTGCGTCGTAGGTCTTTTCCAGCAAGTCGTTCAGCTTGGAACCTACTTTATCTGTGTATGTATTCATAGTGTATTAATATCAATTATATACGGTGATTTCTCAGATGCACACCGTTTAGCATCATGGATGGTATATTAGTACTTGTTATCAGACCCATCCATAAATCTGAATTCTGAGTTGCGATAAAATGCATTGCGCTGCTTAAAGCTCCTGATCTTTTCTGACAGTGCCTTGAGCGAAGCGTCCGAGCTATCTGCAATTACTACCTGCTCCAGGGGAATCTCCATGTACTCGTCCTCAAAAACAGGTTTTAGTATCTCCTGCTCATTGTAATTCAAAGTGTCTTCACCTGATGTATCGTGGAATGCTCCCAGGGCAAATATCAAAAGCCCGGCCAGAGCCAATGCAATTCCTAATATTATATAGATAATCATTATCTTATTTTTTTATAAAATTACCTACATAATCCATCAGAGCTTAATCCAATCATTTAAAAATTTGATGCTTTAGGAGGATCAGGGTTCGTTCTGCCAATTTCCTAGAACAGCTCCTAAGGTTTTAGAAATTAGATATTTAATCGCGTGATCTTCCAGGTGATTGTGCATTAAAAAACCGGGTAAAATCAACATTTATCTTGAAGATCCCACCCGGTTTATAAATTTTACAAGCCTATTTATCAGCTCTCGTTATCTTTCCTGCTGATCGTTACACTGTCAGGAAAATCGAGTGTACGAATAGGGAATGGTATATCTATTCCTTCTTTATCAAAGGCTGATTTTATAGCTATCATGGCCTCTGTCCGAGCTTTGTGGATGTCCAGGGCCTTTGTAGAATCTATCCAGAACCTGGTCTCAAAGTTGATAGAACTGTCACCAAATTCGTTATAGAGGAAGATCACATCATCCTCTTCCACTCCATCAAACTGCTTAGATATTGTTTTTTGGACCAATTCCCGAACAAAACTGAGATCACTGTCATAACCTACACCACAATGCAGGATGACCCTGGATTGTGAAGTTGTGGAAAAGTTTTTAATCGGATTCTCTACCACAAGTTTATTGGGAATATAGACCATATTATTATCCGGCTGTTTCAAGGTTACCGAACGCAGATCTATCTCTACTACTTCCCCGGCATAACCATTACTTTCAATCCAATCACCGAATTTAACATACTTGACGTAAGACAGGATTATTCCCGAATAAGTATTTGATAAAGCGCCCTGTAAGGCAAGACCAACAGCCAGACCAACAACTCCTGCACCGGCGAGAATAGTGTTAAGCGCCTTACTTAAATTGAGAATCCCCAGTACCAGGAAGAGACCAAAAATTATAATGACGATCGCAACGATCCTGGATATAAGATGCTTCATGGAATCCTGAAGCTTACTGCGGTCCAGTAGTTTACGGGCTCCGCTACTGATATATTTGGACAGGATAAAGACGATGATAAACACCAGGACGGCCATGATAAAATTGGGCAATCCAAGAACCAGGGCATCTATCCATGATTCAATTTTCTCGAGCATTTTATTCCATGCATCTGAAAGTTTAAACATTTTGTGTTGTATTTAGTTAGCATTAATTTAATCCGAGCCAGGAATAACTAAACCGAATCATATAAATTGATCCGATTGAAACTCAGGGCTGATCGAGTTATATAACTCTGGTTTCTTGCCAATAGCACAAGATGGGTCAGGAGCGCCATTGCGCTCCCTAAAGTAGGTGGTTCTCGCTATTAGAAATACTAACGGCTATCAGACATGTATTTTTGGTAAGATTTGGCCAGGTCTTCTTTCTGCTTGGAAGTTAATACTTTCCCGGCCATTTGAAAAACTTCGTGTTCTTCTTCGCTCAGGTGATGTTCTACTTTCTCCTGCAATTTCTTGGCTGTTACCAGCCATCCGGGAGAACTGTATTCCGTATTTTCCAGTTCCTCGATAAGTTCATCAATCTCGTGGTGCTCTGCAATGCTGTGCCTCGCCTTTTCCTGTGTAAGGTCACTCTCGATCAAGGGAACATAGAAATGTCGTTCTTCCGCTTCTGCATGAGATTCCAATTCTGAACGTAAGGCTATAAACAGCTGATCCCGCGCATCCTGGTCACCGGATGTTTCAATTAATCTTTTTACCAGGTCGCGCTGCACGTCATGGTCTTCACGAAGGGCTTCAAATATATTCATAAGTATCAAAGTATTTAAAAAAAAATGGTCCTGGACTTAGAAGATAGCCAGAACCATTTGCAAACAACCAACCAAACTTGTTATCGAACATGGATAACAGAAGAACATTTAATCTTATTTATATTTTAAATCCTGTTGTTGTATTAAAACTTGCAGGAATATTGCTTTCAATGATCTGTATCAAAGAAACAACCATATTTCGGAAATTATGTGCTTAATCGCGCAACTGTTTAACGTAATTAGTTTGTTGACAAAAAACATAACACCCTGTTAGTCTTTTCGTTACCCTTCGATTTCTGATAGAGTCCATTTTTCAGTGAAACCAGTTTAAAAGAACAGTGGAGCGTAAAACAATCTGTATTTACTTTGCGTATATTCAATTGAGTCACCCATAATAATGACGCAATGCAGCACAACCATGGATAAAAAGACAAATCAGGCCCAGGCCGAGCAGGTAAAGGAAAAAAAATCAACTTCTGAAAACGTCCCCAAAGAAGCCGCACAAACCCTTATATGTATACCGGACATAACCGGTTTTACGCGCTTTATGAGTGAAACTGATTTCAAATTGAGCTCCAAAGTCATCCCCTCCCTGCTCAACAAGATTGTGTATTCTAACGAGATCGGTCTTGAAATATCCGAGATAGAGGGAGATGCCGTTCTATTTTACAAGACGGGAGAGCTTCCTAAGCTTGAAACTTTAGTTTCTCAGTGCAAGAAATTCCAGACAGAATTCCACAAGCAGCTGCATAAACTAAAAGCGCGTTACAGTGCATCTCCGGAAGCAGATAAGATCACCTCCATGTTAGGCCTTAAGATGATCCTTCACTTTGGTAAGGAGGTTGGCCAGGTTCCCGTTGGCAAGCGGATTAAACTCATTGGTGAGGATGTTATTACCGCTCATCTACTTTTAAAGAATGATATTGAGCTGGACGAGTATATATTACTGTCTGAAGATCTAATGGACCAGTATAAAGGAGAGCGAGAAAAGATGTCCCTGGATTGGGTTCAATGGGAGAAAGACCATATTGAGGATCCTCATATGGGTACTATCGACTTTTCATTTATTCCCTTATCTCACTGAACTCCCTAAAGCTTAGTTACCACAGCCATGCACCATAAAGAGTTAACATTTTTCTCTTTAAGGCTAAGCCATATTTTAATCGAATTGTAAGTTCGTTGTCCAAATCCGATGCAACATGTCTAAGAAACAAGGTGAAGAGAATACCGAATTTGTTAAAGAAGAGGCTACCCAGACCCGGAAATACATTTTCCAGAAAAATTCTATTACTAAGATCGCTGTGATTATTGTGGCTGCCTTCCTTGTTTTATTACTCATAGGACTTTACGTCTCCGGGGTATTCCTGGAAACTCCATAGCATCCCCTCTCTTACCTGCAGATTCCGGACCTACCTAGCTTACTTATAGTACCTAATACTAGAAACCATACCCCATTATGCATATTTCTCACAGAAGAAAAGTACAGAACGCCCAAAACTCCGTCCGTTTAGTGGAAGATTACCCTGCTAAGAGTGATCAAGGAATATATGCAGGGGCAAGAATAAAAGGATTGAGATTTTCCCTTAGCTTCCTTCTTATATGTTCCTTATTGATTGCAGGATGCGCCACATTTGATGTACAGAAAGCAAATGATCTTCGTTCTTCGGAGCAGGACAAGCAAGATCCGGAACACACTTTCTATTTCGTGGGTGGAATGGGTGAAGTGCCTCTTAACTCGGAATCACCCTTATTAAAACAGTTACAGAAAACCTTGGCTGAAGCGGGACCAAAAAGCACTTTGGTCTTTACGGGGGATAACATTACCGAGAATTCGGAACAATGGGAGACCAACAAAGCCCTGCTAGAACGTGAAATAAAATTAGCTAAGGGCTTTAAAGGTAACACCATCTTTCTCCCGGGGAATAACGAATGGAAAAGTTATGACGCCGATAAAATGGAGAAAGCCGAGGATTACATCAAGGAATTAGATCTCAGTAATATACAGGTAGAACCGAACAACGGTTGTGCCATCGAAAATTTTTCCGTGAATGACAACCTGGAGCTCATCCTGGTGGATTCTAAATGGTTTATCACTAATTGGTCCCGTATCAGCGGTATAAACAGGAAATGTACAGACATCAACACGCGTCGCAGGTTTATTGAAGAATTAGAGGATAAGATCGGGGATGCCCAGGATAAGAATATCCTGATCGTGATGCATCACCCGGTATTCAGCAATGGCAAGTTCGCCGGAAAAACCACGGTAAAAGATCACCTCTTACCACTACCCGTCCTGGGAACCATCAAGGAAGGGATAGACGATCTTTCCGGCTTTAACCCCGACCGACTTTCTTCCATGCGCTATGGATACCTGAGGGTTCTCGTCAGTGCTCTTGCACAGGATTCGGACCGTATCACTTTGGTTTCAGGCCACGAGGAGAGCTTACAATATCTTGAAGGAGGAGGTCTCCACCAGCTAATCGTTGGTTCGGTAGCCAAAAAGGCCGCAACCAAAAGATCTGAGGACCGTATTAACACTTATGGAGGATCCCTGCCTTACGAGGGTAAATTCACCTATGGGGAGAAAGGATTTGCCAAATTGGAATATTTTAAAGACGGGTCTTCTAAAGTAACATTCATTACCGAAGAGGATCGCTTAGCACCGATTTCTATTCTACCCCCTTTCCCTGAAAAGAATTTAATGGAACAGTTCCCGGAGACCAGAGGTGATAGCGTAACAAGTTCAGTATGGACTGATCCCAATGACCTCAATAAACCTGGTTTTTACCGTTTCCTGTGGGGCGAACGCTACCGGGATTATTTTGGCGAATCGGTTACAGCACCCATAGCCATGTTAGACACGCTTTACGGAGGACTGGAAGTTACAAAGACTGGTGGGGGACACCAATCTTATTCCATCCGCCTGGAAGATAAAGACGGGAAAGAGTATTCTATGCGCTCCCTTCGGAAAAACGCCCTGAAGTTCCTGAAATTCAAGGTTAAGGGTATAGCCTACACCGGGAATAATTACGAGGGCACTGTCGTTGAGGAGTTTATCAATGATTTCTTTACAACGGCTCACCCCTACATGCAGCTGGTCATAAATCCACTGGCTCGTGCTGTAGATGTTAACCATTCTGATCCTTACCTCTATTACATTCCCAAACAAGAAGCACTGGGAGAACTGAACGAAGAATTCGGGGGAGAGATGTATTTTATCGAGCCCCGCCCTTCAGAAGAACAGGTTAATAATAAGGGCTACAGGCGTGCTATAGATGAGCGGGGTGAAGTAAAAGAGTTCGAAAGTACCACGGACATGCTGGAAAAGATTAAGGAGGACGAATCTTATTCAATAGATCAACGCGATTTTATCCGGGCCAGGATTTTTGATATGCTCATTGGTGACTGGGACAGGCACCAGGACCAGTGGAGATGGATAGAATACGAGAAAGATGATGACAATAAGGTATTTATCCCCATTCCAAGGGACAGGGATAATGCATTCCCACGTTTTGATGGTGTAGGGATGGACCTCGTACAGATGTTTGTCCCTGCGAGCAGGAGGTTCCAATCTTACGGACCTGATATTAAATCGGTAAAATGGCTCAATATGGGTGGCAACAGGCTAGATCGTGCCGTTTTAAATCAATTCCCGGCTGAAGTCTGGGAGGAAGAAGCACGCTATATACAAGAACACCTCAGCCCTGAGATAATCGCCAACGCATTTGATCGCCTGCCCCAGGAGGTACAGGACTCCACTGCAAAGCGTATCGCGGCAGACCTGCAAACAAGGTTGAAGCAGCTTCCAAAATATGCCCGGCAGTACAGCGAATACCTGGACCGGATGGTAGCCCTGAAGGGGACAGAGAAGGACGATAAATTTACCATCACGAGAAACGAGGATGGCAGCACCCGGATTCTTATCCAAAGGCTATTAAGCGATGAGAAGAATGAGGTTATGTACGACCGAACCTTTGACCCGGAAATCACTAAGGAAATATGGATTTACGGACTTTCAGATGATGATGAATTTGAAGTTGCCGGGGCCGGGAAGGCCAAAATAATGATCCGTCTGATTGGGGGATATGGAAAAGATAGCTTCCGTATAACCAACGATGATGAGCTCAAGGTTTACGACTGGAAAGACGAAGAAACGGTTTTCACCGAAGAGACTCCGGATAAACAGTTCTCAGATCTCTACGAGACCAACACCTTCCACTGGAGATATTTTGAACCTAATTTTAATGTCCTTGCCCCCAACCTGGGCTTCCGGACAGATGATGGATTCTTCATCGGGGCCAGGAATACATTTACTGATAATGGTTTTAACGGGAACCCTTTCAGGCAACAGCACAGCTTGTCTGCCAACTATTATTTTGCCTTCCGGGCATTAGAACTCTCTTACCAGGGAATCTGGGCAAATATATTTCCTTCATGGAATTTTGAACTTCAAGCCTACCATACCAATAACCGTTTCACGACTAATTTCTTCGGGATCGGGAATGAAACAGTGAATAACGAGGACAACTTTGGGCGTGATTATTACAGGTCCAGGATGCAGGTTACCAAGGCCAGTGCCGGTATTTCTTACCATTCTCTCAAGATCCGCGGGCTCTTTGAATCGTACAAAGTCCAGGAAATGGAGAACCGGCTTTTTACCCCGGACAACCTTGGTGAAACCGTCTTTGATGACCAGTATTACGTGGGAGCCGAGACCAGCCTGAGTTATGAAAATAAGAATGCACCGGACTTTCCATCTAAGGCACTCAGTTTTGGGCTCACAGGGGGATATAAATGGAATACTGATCTCGGTGATGTTAAGTTTGGTTACGTAGCTTTTGACCTGGGTTTTGCACACCAACTGATCCCCTCCGGCGGAATTGTTCTCGCTTCCAAGGCAGAGGTAAAGACTAACTTCGGGGAAGATTACTTTTTTTACCATGCTCCATCTATAGGCGGAGACAACGGGCTAAGAGGTTACAGGGACCAGCGATTTTCAGGAAAGACCTATTTCTATCAATCCTCGGATCTCAGGTTCAGGGTGCTGAAGACGATGACACCTGTGGCACCAATTAATGCCGGCTTCTACGGGGGATTTGATTACGGCAGGGTATGGACCCCTGAACAGAATTCTTCAGAATGGCACACTTCCCAGGGAATCGGGATCTGGTTGAGTGGCTATAATTTCCTGACGGTACAGGGAGGTTTCTTTAATTCGGATGAAGGCAATTTAATACAGGTAGGACTTGGTTTTGATTTCTGATCCGCCACTAACAAGAATAAAGGCCCGATGTGCGGGCCTTTTTTATTTCTGTTATAGGAGACCTCTAAGTCAATCCTTCTTATTCCTTGGCAATACTTCTTCCGGGAATGGAAACAATATGGTCGAATTCTTCTCTGCCGCAATATTGGATAAGGTCTGGTATAAACGTAATTTGATGGCAGATGGGGATTGATCTATAAGTTTACCGGCTTCAAGCAGCTTCCCCGCCGCTTGTTGTTCCGCTTCCGCCAGGATGATCCTCGCCCTCCTGGAACGTTCAGCTTCGGCCTGGTTGGCCATCATTCGTTTCATATTTTCAGGGAGCTGTATATCCTTGATCTTAACATCTATGATTTCTATCCCCCAGGAACTGGTCGCCAAGATCACTATCTGTTTTATATTATGCCCCATCTCCTCCCTTTTGGAGAGGATAGTATCCAGTTCCACCTTACCACAGACATCCCGTAATGCCGCCTGGGATAACTGGCTGATGGCAAACTTGAATTCCTCTACTTCCAGTACTGCCTTTTCCGGATCGGTTATTTTGAAAAAGACCACCCCGTCTATACTACAAGGCACATTATCCTCTGTCATTACTTCCTGGGAGATGATATTGATCGTGATCACTCGGATATCAACCACCTGTATGGTCTCTACCAGGGGAATTATCCAGCGGAAACCAGGCTGTAAAGTCTTGATATACTTACCAAACCTGAATTTTAAAGCTCTTTTATATTCAAAAATAACACGTATCCCTCCGAGGAGGAATAAAAGGATCAGGATCAGAAAGAACATTGGAGGATTCATAACTATAGCAATTATTCCCGGGAGTACCCGGTACGTGAAATATAAATAGGGGAATTCTCAGATGTGTTCCTGCTTGGTATAGGTAGCGAGGGCAGAATCCAGGCTTATGACTTATAAAAAACTGGATGACAGCTTATTAAAGTTACTTTATTTAGACAGACCCTGCAAAAAAGCTTAGCAAAATTCCATAAATGTGAGCAGGACTTAAAATGCAGCCTTACGGTCAACTCGTATAGTTATTATGGTCATTTTCAATGTTTATCGATGAAAATTAAATTCATTACGTCTGTTAGTAAGTTGACTTAGTACTATATTTAAAAAAACCGAACCACTATGAAACTTAAGATCTTCTTACAGGTCTTCGGAGCCATCGCCGTGCTCCTTACCATCATACCTATAGTTGCTGTAGATTATTGGTGGATACGAATGTTTGATTTCACCCACTTACAGCTCACATTACTCACCCTTACAGCTCTACTGGCGTATTTTATTCGTTTTGATATAAGATCTAAAAGCGATTACGCTTTTATAATCATACTTCTTGGATGCTTTATCTACCAAGGCGTGAAGATACAGCCGTATACACCCCTGGCTTCCCTGGAGGTATTGGACAGTGAAAAACCAATGGGAAAAACCTCGTTTAAAATATTTACTGCAAACGTGTTGCAGGATAACGAGGACTACGCTTCGCTGATTCGTTCAATCGAGAATTACGATGCCGATATACTGTTGTTGACAGAGACCAATAACGAATGGATGAAAAACATTTCTGAGGTGGTGAATGCAAAGTATCCACATGCTGTTGAAGTGCCAAAAGACAATACCTATGGGATGCTCTTGTATTCAAAATTACCCCTTAGGAAGGAAAAGGTAAAGTATCTAGTTCACGATAGTATACCTTCAATACATGCACAAGTGGTATTACCTTCACGGGACAAACTTCAACTGTACTGCATCCACCCCACCCCTCCGATGCCACAGGAAAACCCTACTTCAACAGCCAGGGATGCGGAAATGATGATCATTGCAAAGCTATCCCGGAGCTCTCAGTTACCGGTGATCGTCCTCGGTGATTTTAACGATGTTGCCTGGTCGCGTACTACCGAATTATTTGAAGAGGTAAGTGGGCTTTTAGATATCCGTAAAGGGCGTGGCTTGTACAATACTTATAACGCTAAGAATCCTATCATGCGCTGGCCCCTGGATCATATTTTCGTATCACCAGACTACAGGTACCTGCACATGGAGAGAGGCAAAAAAATTGGTTCGGATCATTTCCCTGTATACGTGGAACTACATTACGAACCATCAGGGGCAGATGTTCAAACGCCACCAAAAGCTACGGCCGAAGCCCTGGATGAGGCGAATAGGATGATCAAAGAAGCTGAACTTGAAAGAAGGATCAAAGAACAGGAACTAGACCTGGAGTTCTAGACAAGCGGTTTAAATACATTATGTTATTTTTGAAGTAGAAGGTAACTGGTCTTCTGTCACGGCAGGCCGGGAACCGGCAGCGTTAACTCAACTAATTCCTGCAGCATGACTTCACTTCCCTGGTACCAACTAAACGAACCGGAAAACTGTTATTCTCCTTCCCTCCTGGTCTATCCTGAACGGATTGCCCACAACATCAAAATGATGTGCGAAATGGTGGGCGAAACCTCCCGACTGAGACCTCATATAAAAACGCACAAAACGGCAGAGATCATCCGGATGCAGCAGGAAGCAGGAGTAGAGAAGTTTAAATGTGCTACACTTGCGGAAGCGGAATTACTCGGACGCTGTAAGGTAAAGGATGTGTTGGTGGCCATGCAGCTTGTCGGTCCCAATATTAACAGGTACCTGGAGCTTTGCTGGAGATACCCCGGAACCACTTTTTCAACCTTGCTGGATCATAAAGAAACGGCTATTGCCCTGGCCAAGGCAGCAGAGGCTGATGAACATATCGTTAATGTTTACCTGGACCTGAACGTGGGGATGAACCGTACCGGAATTGCGCCGGGTGAAAAAGCTGAAGACCTGTACCGCTTTATTCATAAACAGGAAGGATTAAACATATTGGGGCTGCATGTCTATGACGGGCACCTGAGGTTCTCTGATCCCAAGAGGCAGGAGAAAGCCTGTAACCAGGCCTTCGAAAAAGTTACTGACCTGTGCAATGCCCTGGTAAAATCCGGCATGGACAGGCCCGTTATCATCGCAGGGGGATCACCTACCTTTCCTGTACACTGCAAAAGAAAGGACGTGGAATGCAGCCCGGGTACTACACTTTTATGGGATGAGCGTTATGCAAGTTCATTCCCGGATCTTAACTTCCTCCCGGCCGCCGTGCTTTTGACCCGGGTACTAAGTAAGCCTGCCGAGGGACTTTACTGCCTGGACCTGGGCCACAAGTCCATAGCTCCGGAAATGTCATTCCCCAGGGCTAAGCTATTAGGACAGGAAGATGCTGAGCAGCTCTCACAGAGTGAAGAGCACTTGGTCATTAAGCTAAAGAAGGGCAAGGGGTTGGCTATAGGCGATATAATCTATGCGATTCCCATGCATATCTGCCCTACCGTTGCTAAATATCCCAAACTGAAAGTCGTAGAACAGGGCGAGGTCATAGCCGAATGGCGAGTTGCGGCCCGGGATCATGAATGGCAGGAAAAAATCAGGTTTAAAGGCCGGCACAGAAGCTGATCTAACTCACTTTCAACAGATTGCAGCTATACAATTATCACGTTCGTCGAATTTAACAAGCCGTTTAAACAGGCGTGGCGCGGTATTTGCTAACTTTACCCTAAATTATTGGCCCTGCTATGAGGTTGTTTGCTTTTTTATTGTTTGGCTTCTGTGCTCTAGGTGTTTATTCCCAGACCGATCTTCCTCAGTCCCAACCGCTGAAGATTGAAGCGGGAGAAAAACTGGATATGAATAAGAATCCGGATAAAAGCAATGCATTAAATATGCCCTCTATCCTGGAAGACCCCAACCCGGTAAATCTCAATGATGCTCTTTCTGAAAGGAATGTACAGATGCTCCCACAGCGAGAATTGAAACAAGCCGGCTTTGATCTGAAGATCGACCCCAAAGTGGGCAATACTGAAAAAGGCTCATCGGGTAAACATTTCGGGGACATGTACCTGGGGGATATAACCACTAAAGCTAAATATGTCGGGATCGTTTGCAGGGACCACGAATACGTAGACGGAGACCGGGTAAAGATCTACGCCAACGATCATGTGGTAGAACCCAATATTTTGCTGGATGGTAGTTTTAAAGGTACTAATATCACCCTGGACCGGGGTTTTAACCGCTTAGACTTTGAAGCCCTTAACCAGGGATCTTCGGGGCCTAATACCGCACAAGTGAATGTGTACGACGAAAAAGGACAGCTTATTTATTCCAATAAGTGGCTGTTATCCACCGGCTCCAAAGCTTCCCTCATTATCGTACAGGAAGCCGAGTAATTATTTCCTTCGCTGGCCGGGATGATAGCTTTCTTCTGCCCGATGCAATACATCTTCTTTATAGTAAGCGACTTCTTTCCACTCTATATCTGCATATGGTTGTGCCTGGTCATCAAAGTGAGGAGATGCCGGATCCCCGCTCTGCCCGCCGGCCAGGATGCTTTTGGCTATCACCTTTGGGCCAAATTCTACCACCGCTGCAAAACTATTTCCCCGGGTTCCGTAGATCTTCTTGGTATTGTTATGGTAGCGTGCGCCGTAGGCTGCCAGTGCTCCCCATCGCCCGGATGCGAACCCGATCGGTATACTCGGCTTGTTATCGTCAAAGGGCTGCCTGATATCCCCATTGAGCCTCTGGTAGCGGTTAACTTCGCCCCAGGGTATGCTCCAGCTTCCAAAGTCATCCTGTAATTGTTCGAGAACCAATCGGAATATCTGCAGTCGTTCCGATCGTGGAGAGGAGGTTCCAAAATACTCCATCAGCTCCATGTCACTCAGCCCTTCAGGCCTATTACCTTCAGCGCCATAACGGGTACCATAGAAGTGAGCAAGGGTCATCGCGACCGAGTTTTCAGACGTCTTGTAATCCCATGAACGGAGTGTATCTATAGCTGCTGCCATAGTGCTCCCTTGTTCCGGGGCAGCATCATAGGCCGAAACGAGTCCCGGGATAAGTGCTTCAAAAGCCGGCAGGACCGGGTCATGGGCCAGTTTAATGAGGCTGTCTATGGTGTATCCTTTTCTATCGGTCAGCAAGCGTATGGCATGTACCCCCCTGAAATTCTCCCGGTCTTTAGACATATATCCCGGGTAATCTTCTCGCTTAGGGCTGTTATCTAATGCGGCGGTATAGGGAGTCGAGTTACAGTTCTGAATCCAGCCATTAGCCGGGTTTAGGATCAGGATGTTCTCATCCACCGTATGCAGGCCTTGCCAGTCCGTCGCCGGGTTACTGCCATCTACAGGGTTCTCATAATCAAAGCTTTCGTCCCTTACAGGGATAAAATTCCCATGAAAATAAGCAATGTTTCCTTCGGCATCAGCATATACCGTATTATTGGAAGAATTGGTACGGATGTCCATCATTTCCCGGAAACCTTCATACCCATTTTTCTTGGTCCGGATATAGGATTGTTCCAAGGCTTTTACGGGGTCCCACATCATGGCAGAAGCCACGGCTCTTCCATCCTGCAGGTGGGTAATAGGCCCGTGGTGTGTCCTGTAAACGGGGAATGTACGGGAACGCAGGCTATCCCCCTCCTTGTACTGCAAGCTCACCGTTGAACTTTCAACGGCTCGTAGCTCTTCCCCGTAGCGGTAATACTGCTTACCGCCTTTTTCTATAATGGTTTCCACGAACTCATCCATAACATCGGTATAGGTAGAGGTGTGCATCCAGCCGGTGCGCTCATTAAAGCCTTGATAGATAAAGAATTGCCCCCAGGTAACAGCCCCATAGGCGTTAAGACCTTCTTCGCTTACCGCATGTACCTCTCCCCGGAAATAAAATGAGGTGTGTGGATTAATGAGCAACATGGGATTACCAGATTGGGTGAGATCACCGGAGATAGCAATACCATTGGATCCACCCGGTTCCTCGAAAGTGGTCAATTCCGATTCGGGTACAACGGGTAACTCCCCTGTTTTTTCATAAAAGGCTTTAATTTTTTCAGTGCTGATACGCTCAATATCCCCGCCGATTGAGCCCTCACTGAAATACATTGGCATCCAGGGTTCAAATTTGGTAAGCAGCTTTGGCTTTACTTCGGGATGAGTGTGTAAGTAATAGTTGATCCCATCGGCAAAGGCCTCGCAAAGCTCTTTTAACCAGTCGGGACTGTTCTCGTAATATTCAATGGCCTCTTCCTTGCTCATAAACATCCGTGCCCGGAGATCACTGTACAAGGCTTCCTCACCTTCAACTTCGGCGAGCCTACCGGTTGCCCAGATATAATTCTGTTCTACCCGGTTAAAATCATCTTCACACTGGGCATAGAGCAATCCAAAAACGGCATCTGCATCAGTTTTACCGTAAATATGAGGTATGCCAAAATTATCCCGGATGATGGTGGTATTCGCTGCGTGCTCTTCCCAGCGTTCCACTTCGGGAGATCGCTGTTCAGTTTTACAGGATAAAAAGGAGATAAAAAGGAAGAAAAAGAGGATTCTCATAAGGCCGGTATTTCAATAGTTTGCTAAAACTACGAAAACTCGCCTACAGTTCTATGCCCCTTTCAACTTTCAGGTGCCAGGGTCACCTCCAGTCCGTCCAGGGAGGGTTCCAGGTGTATCTGGCAGCCAAGGCGGCTGTCTGCTTCTACGTAAAAAGCTTCGGCCAACATAGCCTCTTCATCGTCCGATTTTTCCGGGAGATGGTGATCAGAACGGATATAACACTGGCAGGATGCACACATGGCCATTCCCCCACAGACCCCAATGGTACCTTCGGGTGCCAGTTCGTAAGAACGTACCAGCTCCATCAGGTTCATGTTCATATCTGTTGGTGCATCTACAACATGCAGTACCCCTTCCCGGTCCGTAATCTTAATCTTTATGTCAGACATGTGAGCTTCTCTAATTTATAACGCGGTTTAATCGATACTCTTTACCACAGCTTTCGGTGCTTCTTTTTTTGAACCGTCAAAACCATTGATTCCGCCCACGGTGGTGTATTTCATAACGTACCTTTTGTCCGGGTGAATACGCTGGTAAGCACTTTGCACCATCAAGGTGGCTTCATGGAAGCCACATAAGATGAGTTTCAGTTTCCCGGGATAGGTATTCACATCGCCAATTGCGTAGATCCCGGGAACATTCGTCTGGTAATCCAGGGTGTTATCTACCTTGATGGCGTTTTTTTCAATTTCCAGGCCCCAGTCGGCAATGGGCCCGAGCTTTGGACTCAGCCCAAACAGCGGTATAAAATGATCAGTTTCTAAGTGGATATCAGACGCCGGGTCTGAAGTTCTGTTGATCACAACCCCATCTAAATGGTCTTCCCCAGTTAATCTTACTACTTCCGAAGGAGTGATAAGCCTTACTTTACCCTGGTCCTTTAATTCCTGTACTTTCGCAACCGAGTCCAGCGCCCCACGGAATTCGTTCCTCCGGTGAACCAATGTAACTTCGGATGCCACATCGGCCAGGAAGATGGTCCAGTCCAGGGCAGAATCTCCTCCACCGGCAATGACCACTTTTTGATCCCGGTATACTTCCGGGTCCTTGATCATATAGGCAACACCTTTGTCTTCAAATTTAGGAAGGTCCTTCAATAAGGGTTTCCGGGGTTCAAAGCTTCCCAAACCACCGGCGATGGCAACTACAGGGGCATGGTGTTTAGTCCCTTTATTCGTGGTTACAATAAAGGTTCCGTCTTCTTGCTTCTCTATTGTCTGGGCCCGTTCGCCCAAGGTAAATCCGGGTTGAAAGGGTGCAATCTGTTGCATCAGGTTCTTCACCAGGTCACCAGCCAGAACTTCCGGGAATCCCGGGATATCATAAATGGGCTTCTTGGGATAAATTTCGGCACATTGCCCGCCGGGTTGTGCCAGGGCATCGATAAGGTGGCAACGCAACTGCAGTAACCCGGCTTCAAAAACTGCGAACAATCCAGTTGGTCCGGCACCTATTATTAATATATCTGTTTTAATCATGAAAAGAGTGGCTTAAAAAAGAGGAGAGGAAGCACAGGCTCCCCAAAAGCAGTTCTGCAATTGTTTTAATTCACATTAATTACCTGCTCTATCTGTGGCGCATGCTTCTTAATGGTCATTTCTACCCCGCTCTTTAAGGTCATCTGGTTTACAGAACACCCGACACACGCACCTTCCAGCCGAACCTTCACCTGAGTGTCGTTATCGATAGAAACTAACGAGATATCCCCCCCGTCACTCTGCAGGAAGGGCCT
Source organism: Zeaxanthinibacter sp. PT1 (assembly GCF_028464225.1). Taxonomy (GTDB): domain Bacteria; phylum Bacteroidota; class Bacteroidia; order Flavobacteriales; family Flavobacteriaceae; genus Zeaxanthinibacter. The sequence continues at coordinate 1,400,152 of NZ_JAQPCN010000001.1, read as the reverse complement.
TATCTCATCAAGAGCATTTTCCACTTTGGTTCTTAATTCCTCTGAAGTCATTATTATTTCTTTTTTACGGCTGCACAACCGGCCATTGTAGTAATTTTTATCGCTTCTGTCGGGGGCAGGGCATCGTTTCTCTTTACCACTTCCCTGACGACGTTTTTGGTCAATTCCTCAAAGGCCTGCTCCGTAGGAGTCGCGGTTTGCAAAGCTGCCGGCCTACCGACATCTCCCGCTTCGCGTATTCCCTGTACTAAGGGCACCTCTCCAAGGAAAGGCACGCCGATATCTTCTGCGAGGTTCTTGGCTCCCTCCTGCCCAAAAATATAGTACTTATTGGCCGGGAGCTCTTCCGGGGTAAAATAGGACATGTTCTCAACAATTCCCAATACAGGAACGCTGATCGCTTCTTGCTTAAACATGGCTACCCCTTTCCTGGCATCTGCCAATGCAACTTGCTGAGGCGTACTAACCACCACGGCACCTGTAATCGGCATAGCCTGCATGATACTCAGGTGGATATCACCTGTACCCGGAGGTAGATCTACCAACAAGAAATCGAGCTCGCCCCAGGCGGCATCAAAAATCATCTGGTTCAGTGCTTTTGCCGCCATAGGTCCTCTCCAGATTACGGCCTGGTCGGGTTCTGTAAAGAAACCGATGGAAAGAAGTTTTACACCGTAACTCTCTACAGGTAACATCTTAGATTTTCCGTCTGCATTGGTCGCCCTTGGTTTTTCCCCGACTACGTCAAACATGATGGGCATAGAAGGACCATATATATCTGCATCCAGTAATCCAACCTTGAAACCCATTTTAGCCAGGGTAACGGCAAGATTAGCGGTAACTGTAGATTTACCTACACCACCTTTTCCGGAGGCCACTGCAATAATATTCTGTATTCCCGGGATGGGTTTACCTTTTATAGAAGCTGCCTTAGGTTTAGCAGGGGCATCTACCTTGAGATTCACCGTAATCTTAGCCTTTTCATATACTTCGCGATGGATGGCTTTCAGAATCTCTACTTCTGTCTTCTTCTTGGCCTGCAGGCTCGGATTCTTGATCGTTACATCTACTATCACCTCGTCTCCGAATACCTGAATATTCTTTACAGCACCACTGCTCACCATGTCCTGTCCCTCCCCGGGAACCGTAATGGTCTCTAATGCTTTCAGTATCGCTTGTTTATCCAACTTCATTAATCTCTTGATATTTTATGTTTACCGATCCGTCCTGCCCTTATCAACCGGCCGGAACTTTACTATTTATATATAATGATTCTAAACAACAAAGATACAGTATAGGGCTGTAATTAAGAAGTCTGAAGGGTGAAAAGCGATAGAACTAATCTATGACCATAAGAGTCTATCAATGGGTCGGGATTGCATCGTCCGGGAGCTCTGAAGCCGGATCCCAGAAAAGTTCATCAAAATGGACCACCTGGTGATCTTTAACTTCTACGCCTTCGCTTTCCAGTAATTGTTGCATCAGGTTTGTTCCGTCAAAATGGTGTCTCCCGGAGAGTAGGCCGTTCCTGTTCACAACCCGGTGTGCCGGGATTTCCGGCATATTATGCGAGGCATTCATCGCATAACCCACCATGCGGGCACTCCTGCCCGCTCCCAGGCATCGCGCAATAGCGCCATACGAAGTCACCCTTCCATAAGGGATCTGTTTGGCCAGCTCGTAAACTTTTTCATAGAAGTGTTGTTTGCCCGCCATCTTATTCTCAGGTATAAAAAATTCGGATCACTGTAATGACCAGTAGTACGAGCATAAGGGCAGATAAAATGTAGTTAGAATTCCGGGAAAAACGATGCGTCTTTGCTTCCAGCTTATTAAAATAAAAAGTATATAAGTACAGCACTGTAAATGTCCCACTGCCGGCAGCCAGGATAAATACCGTGATATCCCATACTTTAAACTTAATCCATCCCGAGGCATTCCACATGGCATTCAAACCACTGTAATAAGGGATAGTCAGCAGGTTCAGGGCCGCCAGTAGCATCCCTTTAAAAAAACTGTTCTTTTTACTGACCTTCACCCTTTTCATCGGGACCTGTTTTTCTCGTTTTGCGAGAAGGAAAAAATAAATGGCAAAAAATGCAAACACAAGGATCGCCATTTTCAGGAGCAGATCTATAACTTCAGGGTTCCTGTATAGAAATTTAGAGATCAGAACGGCAATGTAGGCCTGTATCATTACCACGGTACTCACTCCAAGACTAAAGATAATCCCGTTCATCTTACCCTTTTTAACACTGGTCTTCGCGGCATTCATATTCAAAAGGCCCGGTGGCACGGTTGCCATAAATGCAGCAGAAAATGTGACGAAGAACAGTATTAAGAGGTGTGTCATTATTTTACCTTGAACCTTATATATGTAATTGCCTTACCAGCCTCAAGGTACTGATTTTCATAAAATGTCTGGATACCGAGCACCTCTTCCGGACTTCCCTCATTCTTGTATACATCGTGGTTGGCATAACAAATCTCGTGCCCCTTGCCTTGAAGCAGGCCAAGGGTGTATCCATGAAGGAATTCGCTGTCGGTCTTCAGGTGAACACAACCTTCCTTACTTAAAACCTGTTTATATTTTTCCAGGAATGCCTGGTTGGTCAGCCTGTGCTTGGTTCGTTTGAATTTAATTTGCGGATCCGGAAAAGTAAGCCAGATCTCTGAAACCTCAGCTTCAGCGAAAAGATCGGTGATCAGCTCTATCTGTGAGCGCAGGAAGGCCACATTGGAAATATTCTCTTCCAGTGCTGTCTTTGCACCCCTCCAGAAACGAGCCCCTTTAATATCTATCCCTATAAAATTCTTCTCGGGGTATTTCCGTGCCAGGCCAACGCTGTATTCACCCTTACCGCAACCCAATTCCAGAACTATGGGGTTCTCATTACCAAAGTGTTCTGCCCATTTTCCTTTAAAAGAAAAATTACCGGATACCACTTCTTCACGGCTTGGCTGTATGACGTTCCCGAAAGTTTCATTCTCCCTGAAACGTTTAAGTTTATTTTTACTTCCCACTATCTACCTGGATATTTGGTGGCAAAACTAAGATAATTCTTTGGAAACCGCCTTGCCAGCCTCGGATGGGTTTTTGTCTTTCTCCAGTGTAAATGAAAATTCGGATCCCACACCCGGAACACTTTCTACATAAATCTTTTCCCCATGGGCCTCTATGATATGTTTCACGATAGACAGACCAAGTCCCGACCCTCCCTCTTTGCGGCTTCCGCTCCGGTCTACACGGTAAAACCGCTCAAAGATCCTGGGGATATGCTCCTTGCTCATACCTTCCCCGTTATCAGTCACCCTGACGATTACCTTGTTCTTGATAAGGTTCTCCACACTTACCTCCGTAGTACCGCCTTTGTGACCGTATTTCAGGGAATTTACAACCAGGTTGGTCAGCACCTGCCTGATCTTCTCCTGGTCTGCGTGAACCCAGATTGGTTTCTCGTATTCCATATCAAACGTTAAGGCGATTCCTTTCTTTGAAGCTTTGATCTCCAGCAGGTCAAAAACACTCTGGATCAGCTCTATAATATCAAAAACTGTGTATTTCAGGTTGAGGTCCCCTATTTCTAATTTGGTGATAAGATCCAAGTCCTTTACAATATAGATCAGTCGCTCTACACCTTTATTTGCACGTTGCAGGTATTTCTTCCTGACCTGCTTATCTTCTATAGCTCCATCCAATAAGGTAAGGATATATCCTTGCACGGTAAAAAGTGGTGTTTTTAATTCGTGTGAGACATTTCCCAGGAAATCCCTCCTGTAAGCCTCCCTGATTTTAAGGGTATCAATTTCAATTTTCTTGTCCCTCGCAAACTTCTCAATTTCTTCTGTAAGGGTTCGCATATCTGTAGTGATCGGACCCGCCGCCAGGTTAGAGGACTCCAGGAGGGTGACATCATCGTAGATCTTCTTAATTCGCTTATAAATAAACTTCTGGACCCGGATCTGCAGAACGATCATACAGACCAGAAAAGTAAGCGTCGCGTAGAGCAGGAGAAAGCTCCAATACTGCAGCAGATCAAATACCCAGATAAATGAAAGGAGTATAAGGGTAGAAATTAGGGTGATCAGCAGGGAGGAACGGAAGGCAAATCTATACGATTTCTTTAAGCGGATGGCCATCAGAGAACAAACTTGTAACCTACACCCTTAACGGTTTTAAAGTGGTCATCCCCGATCTTTTCCCGGAGTTTTCGGATATGAACATCAATAGTTCGACCTCCAACAACCACTTCCTGCCCCCAAACCTTATCTAATATCGCCTCCCGTTTAAAAACTTTATCCGGTTTGGAAGCCAGCAGGGCCAGCAATTCAAATTCCTTACGAGGTAAGATGATCTCTTCCCCTCTATTGACGACCTTGTACTCTTCGCGGTTGATCACCAGTTTACCAACTTCCAGGATATCTTCTTTTTCAGTATTGTCTTCCTTAAGTCTTCGTAACAAGGCTTTCACCTTACTCACCAATACTTTGGGTTTAATCGGCTTGGTAATATAATCGTCAGCACCGGCTTCAAACCCGGCTACTTGCGAATAGTCTTCTCCCCTGGCCGTCAGGAATGTGATGATCGTATTTTCCAGGCCTGTAGTCTTCCTGATGCGTTCACAAGCTTCTATTCCGTCCATTTCCGGCATCATCACATCCAGGATGATCAGGTGGGGTTTTTTCTTTTTAGCCTTTTCAACACCCTCCGCCCCGTCTTCAGCAGTGAACACCTGGTATCCCTCTGCAGACAGATTGTATGATAAAATCTCTAAAATGTCCGGTTCATCGTCTACAAGAAGAATCTTTATATCCTGTTTTTTCATGGGGTTTGCGCGAGGTTTTAATGCTCAAAAGTAAATATAATACTAAAAAGTATAAAAAATCCTGCATTGTCTTATTGTTAATAAAGTCACGCTCAGAATTTTATACTCCTTCATTCCCTGTTCATGAAAACAGGCTGTGAGCCCAATGAAACAAGACAATACGACTAACTTAAGGAATAAACACTACGATTCTTCAACAAGGGTAGGAGTACAGTTTTTTCCGGTTCATAAAAAATCGGATATAATTCATCTTCGCTCTCGCTAACACCCTAAAAATTATATCTTTGTGGTACACTATTTGTAGACCTTAGTGTATGAAGCACCTTTACCTACTAGTTTTCTTCTTATTTGTCGCTTTCAGTTACGGGCAGGATGCCGGTAACCAAGCCGATATTCCGGGCTTCCGATTGTATCCCAATCCGGCCACGGAGGGGAAGGTCTTTATCAATACCAGCCTTAACGCGCCCAAAAAGATTCTCATCTATGATGTCCTCGGAACCCAGGTCCTGGAGACTACTATCCTGGGCAAGGAACTGAGCCTTTCTGAATTAAATTCCGGCGTATACGTATTAAGGGTGCGGGAAGGAGACAAAATAGCCACAAGGAAACTGGTGATTAAATAGCTACTCTCCTCATTTATCACCACTTACAAGCTTGTAAGACTTCTCGTTCAAATACCAATTTCTTCGACGAACGGAAACTACCTTAGCCGTTGACATACAAAAAGTTAGGGTTCACAACAATTTGAGACCTCTCCGAAACGCGTATCCTATCTTTACTTTGTTATTGAGCCCCAAATCAATCAAGCATGAAAACAATCTACTTTATCCTCCTATTGGTATGCACATGGTCTGTCTCTGCACAGCAACGCAGTGTCATGGACAAGAACCTGGAAAAGGACTCAACAGAGTTTAGTATTTACCCCAACCCTGCCTTTGATGATGTAGTTTATATCAACAGTGGGAATTACGATAATAAACAGGTAACTGTATTTGATGTATTTGGCAAAATAATTCTTCGAGAAAGAATTGCAACGGGGACATTAAATATCTCCAGACTCGTTCCCGGTGTATATGTATTGCAGCTACGGGAAAATGAAAAGACCATGTCTCGTAAGCTTGTCGTTAAATAAAGAGATTCCAGAAATATTGACCGTGCCCCACCATTAAGTGGGGCTTTTTATTTTCCTATTTTTGCTTCTCTCAAAATCAACTATGGATACCCGGACCATTTTCAGCATATCCAATTCCGAAGAATTCGATGCTGCCGCAATGGAAATCTTTCGCTACCAGCACCGAGAGAACAAGATATATCGGCAGTTCTGCGATCTGCTGGACAGGAGTCCGTCCAAGGTTTCCGAACCGGGACAAATTCCATACCTGCCCATTGAATTTTTTAAGTCGGCAGAGGTTTTTAGCGGCAGCGGGAAGGCCGAGGCCGTGTTTACGAGTAGCGGAACTACCGGGGCTTTGACCAGTAGACATAAGGTGCTGCGCCTGGCTGTCTATGAGCAGAGTTTCAGGGAAGCTTTCAGACTGTTTTATGGCGATGTGAACGACTATTGTGTCCTTGCCTTATTACCGTCTTACCTGGAGAGAAGCGGTTCGTCCCTGGTATATATGGTCGCTGACATGATCGCCGGAAGCCGGTATCCCGAAAGCGGTTTTTACCTCAACGAATTAGACGCTCTGGAGCAGCGCATACTGTCACTGGAAGAACGAAAGATCCCAACACTGCTAATCGGGGTCTCTTTTGCCCTGCTCGACTTTATTGAAGAACACCCCATGCAATTAGAACACACCATGGTTATGGAGACCGGCGGGATGAAAGGAAGGCGCAAGGAACTCGTCAGGGAAGAACTGCACCGCTTGTTAAAGAAGGGATTCGGAACAGAGCGTATCCATTCGGAATACGGGATGACCGAATTGCTTTCACAGGCCTATTCTAAAGGAGAAGGTAGATTTAACTGCCCCCCATGGATGAGGGTTGCCGCCAGGGATCCGGAAGATCCGCTGAGCTGGCAGGCTGATGGACGTTCCGGGGGACTTAATATAACAGACCTGGCCAATGTTGATTCCTGCAGTTTTATAGCCACGCAGGATTTGGGGAAAATATACCAGGACGGGAGTTTTGAAGTCCTTGGCCGGTTTGACCATTCGGACATCAGGGGTTGTAACCTGATGGTATTATAAAACAGCTTTGTTAAAAGTATCACGGAGATCCGAGAGTACCCCGGCCGCCCGGGGGTGTTCACTGGACATGAGTAATTCGGAGGCTGTATACTCACCATTATAGACCTTCATTTTGGCCCGCGGATTTGCACCGTTATCCAACAAAAATTCCACCAATCGGGGCAGGTTCAGGGGAACAGACTGCCGCCATAGCTCTACCCCGTTGCTCACGGCGTAATGAAGCAGGGTTGCCCTGTGCCCGTATTGAGATTTCTGGTTGATCAAAGCAGGGTCTCCGCTCAATAATTCTCGTAATCCCGCTTCATCACCCTGTAGCAGTAGTTCGACAGAATTCTCAAAATTAACATGGTAAGGGTAGCGGACATGTTTCACTTCTGACCATCGGCGATAACCGTATTCATTAGCTATGGTCTGCTTACAGTCGGCCTCGGTCAATCCGGCATTCTTCAAAACTTCTACAGCTTGCCCAAGATGGCTCCAATGATAGTTCCGCACTTCTTGCAAAGCCAGGGGATTTCCCTGGCTCACTTCTTCCCACAGTCGCAAAGACAAGGCCTCAAGGTGAGCTGCTATGGAATCAAATGATTTCCAGGAACGCAACAGTTCACCGTACATCTCATTGATCCCGCTGACTACCTCATGTTTGTAAACCTCCATTTATCTAAGATAGTAAGCTTTTGCCACCCGGGAGTGACAGGGCCGAAAATTTATTCGACCACCAGAACCATGTAATTTTTTTTCCCTCGTTGCAGCAGCACGTATTTTTCATTGATCAGGTCTGTACCACTGATGTTGTAACCCTCTTTGACCTTTTCTTTATTCACGGCAATAGAATTCTGTTTCAGTTCTCTCCGCGCCTCTCCATTAGAACTGAGAAATCCGGTTTTGGCGGCCAGGGCCGCAATTATATCCAGGCCTTCCTCAATTTCCGTACGGCTTACCACCGCTTGGGGTACGCCCTCAAACACCTCCAAAAAGGTGTTTTCGTCAAGCTCCTTCAACTCTTCCGAAGTAGATTTCCCAAACAGGATATTACTGGCAGCGATGGCCTTGTCCAGGTCATCCTGCGAATGCACCATTACGGTAACTTCTTCGGCCAGCCTTCGTTGCAAGTTTCTCTGGTGAGGAGCTTCCTGGTGTTCCTTAATCAGCGTTTCAATCTCTTCCCGGGAAAGGAAGGTAAATATCTTGATATACTTTTCAGCATCCTCATCGGAGGTATTCAGCCAATACTGATAGAAGGCATAGGGAGAGGTCCTGTGTGCATCGAGCCATACATTTCCCTGCTCGGTCTTCCCGAATTTGGTCCCGTCTGCCTTGGTGATCAGGGGACAGGTTAGGGCGTATCCCTTTCCACCTTCAATCCTCCGAATCATTTCGGTACCGGTGGTGATATTACCCCACTGATCACTCCCTCCCATCTGCAGGGTGCAATTGTGGTTTTTATACAGGTGCAGGAAATCATATCCCTGGACCAATTGATACGTGAACTCTGTAAAAGACATTCCTTCTTTAGCATCCGAGGAAAGTCTTTTCTTGACAGAATCTTTAGACATCATGTAGTTCACTGTGATGTGCTTGCCTACGTCACGGATAAAATCGAGAAAAGTGAAATCTTTCATCCAGTCATAGTTGTTCACCATGACTGCGGAATTATCTGTAGCGCTATCAAAATCCAGGAATCTTGAAAGTTGTTCTTTCAGCGCTTCCTGGTTCATCCGCAAGGTGGTTTCATCCAGTAAATTTCTCTCTTCAGACTTGCCGGAAGGATCCCCGATCATTCCCGTAGCTCCGCCGATAAGAGCAAAAGGCTTGTGCCCCGCCAACTGGAAATGTCTCAGCATCATAACACCTACCATATGACCGATGTGTAAAGAATCTGCTGTTGGATCTATCCCCAGGTAGGCAGACTGCATCCCGCTTAAAAGGTGTTCTTCTGTTCCGGGCATTACGTCGTGAAGCATTCCCCGCCATTTCAGTTCTTCCACAAAGTTAGAAACCATGCTATCTTATCTTTTTAAAAGGTTGCTGCAAATATAAAAGAAATCCTGTGCCGGATTCCCCATTAGGTGGAGATATCGACACGAATTAAGTACATTTGAGCCATGATTTTTGTGACCGGCGGAACAGGATTGGTAGGCGCTCACCTCCTCTTACATCTTCTCAACAAGGGAATGGCAGTCCGTGCGCTCTACCGAGATGAGGCAGGGCAGAAGCAGGTATATAAGACCTGGGAGTATTATGGTCATTCCCCCCGGGAATTACAGCAAAAATTGCAGTGGATAAAAGGAGACTTACTAGACATCCCTTCCCTGGAAAATGCCCTGCAGGGAATAGAAACCGTTTATCATTGCGCAGCCCTGGTCTCTTTTGACCCGGGGGATTACCGTGCACTTCGCCGGGCAAATATTACGGGGACGGCCAACCTCGTCAACGTTTGCCTGGCGTCCGGGGTTAAGGAAATGTGTTACGTAAGTTCTATCGCTACTATTGGCCGTCCTGTAAACAATGAAGTAGCGACAGAAGAAGATGAACTACTCACCCCTGTGAACAACGTATATGCCCTCACCAAGCACGGGGCGGAAATGGAAGTCTGGAGAGGTTCGCAGGAAGGGATGGCTGTTGTGATTGTTAACCCCGGCCTGATCATAGGACCAGGTTCCTGGGAGCGAAGCAGCGGAAAGCTTTTTGATATTGCCGCTAAAGGGCGGGCATTCTATCCACCCGGGGGTACCGGGGTCATAGGGGTGAACGATGTTGTCAAAATCATGATGAGTCTTATGCAGCAAAACGAGCGTAACCAAAGGTACATCCTGGTCAACCAGAATATGACTTATAAGGAACTTCTAAAAATGTTAAGCAGCGCCCTGAGCGTAGCTCCGCCAACAAAAAAAATTCCGCTTTGGGTACTGGAGATCGCCTGGAGACTGGATTGGTTACGGGCAAGACTTACGGGATCCAGTCGAAAATTGACCAGGGACCGGGTAGCCTCTTTAAGAAGCCAGGTTATTTTTGATACTAGTAAGGTAAAAGAAAAACTTGATTATACTTATGAGCCGATAACTTCATCCATTCAATTCTCCGCAAAGCAGTACTTGCAGGAATAGGAATGTAATTAGTCCTTTTTTTTATCAACAGGACTTTCCCTGTCTTCAGCAGCCTTCTTAATACTATCCGTTTTCCGTTTTCGCTCGTCTTCCAATTGTTTTTTGACTGCCTTGATCCGGGCTTCGATATCTTCATACATACTTTCGTACTGCAGCGGTTTTGAAGCGTAATAAATATCGCTGTTTACGAACTGGGCACTGTCAACATCGTACTTTTTATACAGGTAAGACATGGTTTCCACACCCCTTTCTTCCAGCAATGCCGGGTTGGTTCCGTTGGCCGCGTTAAGGATCGCCAGCTCATACAGCATCTCTGTCATTTTTTCTTTCGGAATCAGGTTTTCCGGTTGTTCGATTACTTCTTCACCGCAAGCAACGAACAAGAATAAAAGGAATATATATACAAGCCTACTGTTCATGATCATCGGTTAAATGTTAATCGCTCACCGGGTCTGATATCAGAAAAACGCCCTTCTTTATACACCAGCTTCCCATTGACAAAGGTATGAGTCACCGATGCGTCAAAAGTAACTCCCTCAAAAGGAGACCAGCCGCATTTATAATAGATATTCCCGGATCCGACCTGCCAGGATTTTTCCGGGTCTACCACAACCAGGTCTGCATAATAACCTTCCCGTATATACCCTCTTTTCTCTACCTGGAACAGAATGGCCGGGTTATGACACATTTTTTGAACGACCTGCTCAAGACTGATCTTACCCTCTTTGGATTTTTGAATCATAGCCGGCAAGGCATGCTGCACCAATGGACCCCCGGATGGCGCATTGATATAAGGGTTATCCTTCTCTTCAAAGGTATGAGGAGCATGGTCGGTGGCTACTACGTCTATCCTGTCATCCAAGAGTGCGTCCCATAGCTGTTCGCGGTCCCTCGAGGTTTTTACCGCCGGGTTCCATTTTATCAACGTTCCTTTACTATCGTAATCCGCATCTGAAAACCACAGGTGATGAATGCAGACCTCTGCCGTAATCTTCTTCTCCTTTAGCGGGATATCGTTGCGGAATAAGTCGGTTTCCTTCCCAGTTGAAAGGTGGAAAACGTGCAGCCTGGCGCCCGTTTTCTTCGCCAGGGAAATAGCTTGTGAGGACGAGAGGAAACAGGCCTCCTCGCTTCGTATGACAGGGTGATATTTGATCGGAATATCATCGCCGTACTTTTCCTTGTAAATTTCCAGGTTTCTCCTGATGGTATCTTCGTCCTCACAATGTGCCGAGATTACCATTTCTGTATTGCGGAATATCTTTTCGATGACCTCTTTGTCATCCACCAACATATTACCGGTAGATGACCCTAAAAACAGTTTAACCCCGGAACAGGCATTTCTATCCAGTTTCTTCAGTTCTTCAAGATTATCATTAGTACCCCCGAAAAGAAAGGAGTAATTAGCGTAAGAACGACCTTGGGCAAGACCAAACTTTTTTTCAAGGAGATCTATGGTGGTGGTCTGGGGCTGCGTATTGGGCTGCTCCATATAGGTGGTGATCCCCCCGGCAACTGCGGCCCTGCTTTCCGTGGCAATATCTCCTTTATGGGTTAATCCCGGTTCCCTGAAGTGTACCTGGTCATCGATGATCCCCGGTAGCAGGTATTTACCTTTAATATCGATCACTTCTGCCTGGGGGTCACTGAGGTCTTTCCCGATACGGGTGATCTCCCTCCCATCAATCAACAGGTCGGCCTCCCTTCGTTTTCCTTCATTAATGATTAAGGCATTCTTTAGTAAGATCTTTTTCATATTAAAAACCATTGCGATTAAACAGGCTACGCAGCTTCATACTAATAACCCCGAAAACTGCTTCCCAGATAATGGAAGAACTCATTTTAGACTTCCCTTTTTCCCGATCCGTGAAAATAATGGAAACCTCATCTATGACGAATTTTTTCAGGTAAGCACGGTATTTCATCTCGATCTGGAAGGCATACCCAATGAATTTTACAGCGTCGAGGTCTATAGTTTCGAGAACCTTTCGTCTGTAGCAGATGAAACCTGCCGTGGGATCGTGTACTCGCATTCCCGTGATCAACTTCACATAGAAGGAAGCCCCATAAGATAACAATACCCTGTACAAGGGCCAGTTGACTACGTTTACCCCTTTGGTGTAACGCGAACCGATGGCAAGGTCTGCACCATTCTTACAGGATCGCAGAAGTCTTGGAAGATCTGAAGGCCGGTGAGAGAAATCGGCGTCCATTTCAAAAATGTATTGGTAAGACCTGGCAAGTGCCCATTTAAAACCATGAATGTAGGCTGTTCCAAGTCCGGATTTCTCTTTACGCACCTCCAGATGTAAGATTTCCGGGAACTGCAGCTGCATGTCCCGGACCTTTTCAGAAGTTCCGTCAGGGGAGTTATCGTCCACTATCAGCACATGGAATCCCTTATCCAGTTCAAAGACAGCGTTGATTATAGCCTCTATATTTTCAATTTCGTTATAGGTCGGGATGATCACTAAGCAGTCGGCCATGCACTCGCATAATTTGGGTAAAAATAGTACTTAAAATAGCGTCAAAGAAATACCCCGCTGATTTTATCGTTTCTTTAAACAAGCTGTTCCAATCAATAAATTGTAATTTTGACGCCAATCTGAAGTGCGGATGAAACCTAAATCACCTACCCTATTACTATGGCTGCTAGGCCTGCTGTTTGCATTGAACATGGTCCAGAGCCATTTCACTCAATTGTTATTTGACGAAGCCTATTATTGGTATTACGCCCAGGATCTCGCCTGGGGTTATTTTGATCATCCTCCCATGGTGGCTCTGATGATAAAAATCAGCAACTTCTTCTTCGATGGTGAACTGGGGGTTAGGTTTGTCAGCTGCATCCTCTCTGCAGCAACTCTCTACCTGCTTTGGCTGATGGTGGATACGGTGAAAAAACAGCAATATGTCTGGCATTTCTTTGTCCTTGTCACCTCCATGACCCTGCTGAATGCCTACGGTTTTTTCACATTACCGGATACCCCCCTTCTGTTCTTCACCGCCTTATTCCTATGGCTCTACAAGAAATTCCTAACAAAAGAGTCCTTGCTACTAGCCCTGGGGCTTGGGATAGTCATGGCAGCCCTGATGTACAGCAAGTATCACGCGGTATTGGTCATTGGTTTTGTGTTGCTGTCTAACCTGAAGTTGTTGAGAAGTGGCAAGGCATGGATGGCCGTGATCGTAGCCTTAGTGTGCTATAGCCCGCATTTCTTCTGGCTTTATGAGAACAATTTTGTTTCCCTCAAATACCACCTGTTTGAAAGACCCAACCGCGCTTATGATTTCAATGATTTCACCCTGGGTTATTTTATCAACCTGGTAGCCCTGTTCGGGCTCACCTTCCCATGGATATATAGATCGCTGTTCAAATCCAGGTCTAAGGACCTGTTCCACAAAGCCTTATTATTCCTGGTTTACGGGGTTCTGATCTTCTTTTTTATCTCCAGTTTTCAACGGAGGGTGCAGACCCAGTGGATCATCGTAATCTGCATCCCAATGGTTGTGCTGGTCTATAACCACATGTTGATTTCCTCCCAGGACAGGAAATGGATCATGCGGATGGGGATAGCTAACCTGGTGATAATATGTATTCTCCGGGTAGGACTGATGTATGCCCCCCTGTTCCCTATCACCTTTGAGACCCATGGCAACCGGGAATGGGTGTCGGCTATCAGATCCCAGATCGGGGAAACCCCGGTAGTCTTCGAAAACTCTTACCGGGAAGCACCTATGTATGAATTTTACTCCGGTATCCCGTCTTTCTCCCTGAATAACATACAATATCGGCAGAACCAATATACTATCGATGGTTCTGAAGAGCGAGTTCGAGGTGAAAAAATACTGTACATCGCCAAAACGTATAAAAAAGGTGACATAAAATACCAGACCGCGAAGGGACGTACCCTTTACGGGAAATTCATGGAAGATTTCCAATCGTTCAGGAGGCTGGGTACCACGGTGGAGGACGCCGGGATTGCAGGAGACGGGCAGGCCGAACTGAAGGTTTATAACCCCTATCCCCAATCCATCCCCATCGATTCATTAAAGTTCGGGATCACCTTTCTAAATCACTATAAACAGGTTCAGCAGATACAGCCTCTTCCTGTCCGGCCGGTGGAAGAAGAAGAATTACTACTGAAAGGAAAGGATACTACTTCTTTTTATTTCAATATGCCTGAGTCCCCAATAGAGGATCCCGGCTATTTTAAGATCACCATCTCCGAAAACAATTTATATTGGGCTATCAACGGGGAGAATATAAAATACGAATCATGGAACCCATAAGCAGGTCAATGGTATCAACGGACTGGATCACTGTAGTGATCTTTGCCAGCCTATTCTTTGCCGTGGTCGCAAAGCAGGTGTCTTATGCCAGGTTCCTGAATTTTATCATACTGCCTTTTAACAACAAGTACATCTTTATGTACAATAAAAAAGACAGGCTGTTTAATGGCTTCAATATCCTATTCGGAATTTTCCAGTTACTTAATTACTCCCTCTTCATTTACCTTTGCAGGCCACTTTGGCAAGACCCTGCCGAAGAAATATTTCCTTTTCTCTATATCGTGATATTTGGGCTATTGCTGACCTTCTCGCTGATCAAATTATTTTTACAACTGGCCAACGGATTTTTCTTCAACAATACTAAACTGGTCTCCGAGCTGATCTTTAAGAAACTTTCCTATCTATTTTACAGCAGTATTATCGTATTCCTGGCCAACATCTGCCTGGTGTATATTTTTAAGGATTCCAGGCTTGTGATCTATATTACAGTATTCCTTGTTATCGCCGTGAATCTAGTAGGTTGGGTCACCATTCTTAAAAACTATCAAAAAGAAATTACCACGAAGTTTTTCTATTTTATTTTGTACCTTTGCGCACTCGAAATTGCACCAATCGTGATATTTGTGAACGCTCTAACCAAATGATGCTCATATGAAGGTAAAAACAATTTTGGTTTCGCAGCCGGAGCCTAAAATGGAGAATTCGCCTTATTTACGACTGATCGAAAAAGAAAAGGTAAAAGTAGATTTCAGGCCTTTTATCCACGTGGAAGGCGTTGATGCCAAGAATGTCCGGCAACAGAAAATCGACCTTCATAATTTTTCGGCCATAATCCTGACCAGCAGGAACTCAGTCGACCACTTCTTCAGGATCGCGGAAGAAATGCGCTTCAAGGTGCCGGATACTATGAAGTATTTCTGTCAATCTGAGGCTGTTGCATACTACCTGCAGAAATACGTGGTTTACCGTAAGCGTAAGATCTATGTAGGAAAGCGGACTTTTGCGGAATTGGTTCCTTTATTAAAGAAATACAAGGACGAATCTTACCTGCTTCCTTCTTCAGATGTCCTTAAGCCTATTGTGCCGGAAACCCTGAATGAACTTAAGTTAAACTGGAAAAGAGGTATCTTTTACAAAACCGTGATCAGCGACCTGTCTGACCTCAGGAATGTGTATTATGACATCCTGGTGTTCTTCAGCCCTTCAGGAATTGAATCCCTGTTGCAGAACTTCCCGGATTTTGAACAGAACGACACGAGGATCGCTGTCTTCGGGAACTCTACGGTGCAAGCTGCCACGGGTGCAGGCCTGAGGATAGATATACAGGCACCTACCCCTGAAACTCCGTCCATGACCATGGCGTTGCAAAAGTACATCACCAGCGTAAATAAGAAATAATAAGATTTACACTCTACAGTAATAAAAAAGCCTCCCTAGGGAGGCTTTTGCATTTCAGATCTTTGCTGGTTTAGAACGCATAACGCTGCGGTCCACCCCTGCGAATCTCCTCACTGGCACCTGCTTCGTACTTCTTAAAGTTTTCCCTGAAGGCATTAGACAGCTTAAATGCGGTCTTATAATACTCTTCATCGTTGTTCCAGGTAGTCCTGGGCGATAGTACTTCTGTAGGCACCCCGGGACATTGTCTAGGCTGCGCTACCCCGAATACAGAGTGGATATGGTATGTATCGTAAGTATACAAGCCCAAATCCCCACTCAGGGCCGCATGTATCATTGCCCTTGTATATTTAAGTTTCATCCTGGTACCCACACCGTAAGGACCTCCGGTCCAGCCTGTATTTACCAACCAGACATTTACGCCGGATTCCTGCATTTTTCTACTCAACATCTCAGCGTATTTCGCCGGGTGTAACGGCATAAAAGGAGCTCCGAAACAAGCGGAGAATGAAGGAACAGGCTCCACAACTCCGGCTTCCGTACCAGCTACTTTGGCCGTATAACCGGACATGAAATGGTAAGCGGCCTGGCTTGGGGTCAGTTTAGATATAGGGGGCAGTACCCCGAAAGCATCGGCGGTTAGGAAGAAGATGTTCTTCACATTATCCCCGATAGACGGTTCCATGATGTTGTCTATATGGTAAATAGGGTAACTCACCCTGGTATTCTGGGTTATTGATATATCGGAATAATCCACTTTCCCATCGCCATCCATGATCACGTTCTCCAGGATCGCGCCTTTTTTTATGGCTCCGTAAATTTCCGGCTCACTTTCTTCAGAAAGATTAATCACTTTGGCATAACAGCCTCCTTCAAAATTGAAGACCCTGTTATCTTCTGTCCATCCATGCTCATCATCCCCGATCAGCCTGCGCGTAGGATCTGTAGAGAGCGTGGTTTTCCCTGTACCTGAAAGTCCAAAGAAAATAGCTGTGTCCCCTTCTTTTCCAACATTGGCAGAACAATGCATAGGCAAGGTGTTCTTGTATACCGGCAGGATAAAGTTCAAGGCAGAGAAAATACCTTTTTTGATCTCACCCGTATACCCGGTACCACCGATCAAAGCAATCTTTCTCGTAAAATTGAGGATGGCAAAATTGTGCTGCCTAGTTCCGTCGATCTCTGCATCGGCTTTGAAACCAGGTGCATTGATCACGGTCCATTCCGGGTCAAAGTTCTTTAACTGCTCACCTGATGGCCTGAGGAACATATTATAGGCAAAAAGATTAGACCAGGGGTATTCGTTAATCACGCGGATGTCCAGGCGGTAGTCGTCGTCGGCACAAGCAATACAGTCTCTTACAAATAACTCTTTCTCATCGAGATATTGGACTACTTTCTCGTAGAGTGCATCGAATTTTTCAGTGCTGAACGGGATATTGATATCTCCCCACCACACCTTGTCTTCGGTGATCTCGTCCTTTACGATAAACCTGTCTTTAGGTGATCTCCCGGTAAACTCGCCGGTATTTACCGCGAGTGCTCCGGAATCGGCTTCCCGACCCATCCCTTTTTTAAGGGTGACGTCATGCAGTTCTAAGGGGGAAAGCTGATAATGTACATTTTCACTTTTAATTCCGTATTCCTTTAACGAAATCGATTTCGTCGTCGGGTTGGATGTGCTCATACCTAACTTGTTTTTAGTTGTGCAAAATTAGCAATAATATAATGTAATCATAATGATAAAACTCAATGTTTAGGCCAACCGCCTAAATACCCGGATAGCCAGTAAAAACCATCCTACAATTAATAAACTTCCGCCAATAGGTGTAATAATTCCAAATACCCCCAGGTCCCAATCCAGGGCATTGGCAATCGCAAGGGTATAAAGCGAGAAAGAAAAAAATAGGATTCCGAAGGTCATAAAATAGAACACGGCCTTCTTAGCTCCTTCTTCGAGGAAATCTGTACCCCCGAGAATAATCAATAATAAGGCGTGGTACATTTGGTACTCCACGCCCGTCTTGTATGCAGACATCGATTGGGCATTGACCAGTTCCCTGAGTCCGTGAGAGCCGAAAGCTCCTAAAATCACAGCCAAAAATGCGAACCCGATACCGGTCAGAAGAATTGTTTTGTTCATAACTTTAACAAGCCAATTTTAGGCAAATGTAACAATTTGATACCTTCGTCAGGGTTCGTTTTAAACGAAAAAAGAATTGAATCGCGTGGTTTACACTACCAATGCCCTTGCAGCAGTTCTGTCAGCCACTCCA
This sequence comes from Zeaxanthinibacter sp. PT1, assembly GCF_028464225.1. GTDB lineage: Bacteria > Bacteroidota > Bacteroidia > Flavobacteriales > Flavobacteriaceae > Zeaxanthinibacter. The sequence continues at coordinate 1,382,063 of NZ_JAQPCN010000001.1, read as the reverse complement.
GATAATCAATGCGGAAAACTGAAAATCACAACCGCTTAAAATAAAAAAACCATTTATATGCCTCGTAATATTCTCGTTGTCGGAGCCGGAAAGAGTACCTCCCACCTACTTGACTATTTTATTGACAAAGCTGAAGAAAAAGAACTTCACATCACTATAGGTGATCTTAACCCGGATCAAATACCACAGGAATTCCGATCAAACTCCAGCTGCACCGTAATCACCTTAGACATATTTAAAGAAGAAGAGCGCCAGAAGGCTGTTAAAGATGCCGATATCGTAGTTTCCATGTTACCGGCCCATCTGCATATCAACATCGCTAAGGACTGCCTGACCTATGACAAACACCTGGTTACCGCATCTTACGTAAGTGATGCCTTGCAGGAACTGGATGAGCAGGTAAAGGCTAAAGGTCTTGTTTTTATGAATGAAATAGGGCTGGATCCCGGCATAGACCATATGAGTGCAATGCAAGTGATAGACGGTATTCGCGCAAAGGGCGGTAGAATGTTGCTGTTCGAATCATTTACCGGGGGATTGGTAGCACCGGAAAGCGACACCAACCTATGGAATTACAAGTTTACCTGGAACCCCAGGAATGTTGTACTGGCCGGGCAGGGAGGAGCCGCTAAATTCTACCAGGAAGGCACTTACAAATACATTCCTTATCACAAATTATTCAGACGTACCGAATTCATGGAAATCGAAGGTTACGGTAAATTCGAGGCCTATGCCAACCGTGATTCCTTAAAATACCGGGAGGCCTATGGCCTGCAAGATGTTCTCACCTTGTACAGGGGTACCATGCGCAGGGTAGGTTTCTCTAAGGCCTGGAACATGTTTGTTCAGCTGGGGATGACAGATGATACTTATAAGGTGGAAAATTCTGAAGACATGACCTACAGGGAATTCACCAACCTTTTTCTTCCTTACTCCCCTACAGATAGTGTTGAGCTTAAACTGCGTCATTACCTCAAGATAGACCAGGATGATATAATGTGGAACAAGCTCGTGGAACTCAACCTTTTTGATAAGAATAAAAAGATTGGTCTCAAGAACGCCAGCCCTGCTCAAATGCTTCAAGTAATCCTCGAGGATAGCTGGACCCTTGGTGATGATGACAAAGACATGATTGTTATGTACCACAAGTTTGGTTACGAACTCAACGGCAAAAAAGAACAAATAGATTCGAACATGGTCGTCACTGGTGAGAACCGGAGACATACTGCCATGGCTAAGACCGTGGGACTGCCCGTAGCTATTGCCACCCTTCTGATTCTGGATAAGGTCATCGTAACTCCCGGCGTACAGATCCCCATTAAAAAGGAAGTTTACGGACCGATTCTCTCAGAATTACAACAACACGGAGTGGTCTTTAAAGAATATAAAATACCATACTTAGGATACAATCCCGACTCTGTTGCAGGTTAAGGAGTGTAAGTATTTATAGTATATTTACCGACAAACAGGAAGTTTCGCATGAAAAACGATGATAATTCGGTGAAAATTGATGGTATTGACAAGAAGATCTTAAGGTACCTCATGGAAGATGCGAGGAAACCCATACTGGAAATCGCCAGGCAAATCGGGATTTCTGGGGCGGCCATCCATCAAAGACTTAGGAAACTGGAGAAATCCGGTCTTATCGCCGGATCTAAATTCGTGATCAATCCTAAAGTGTTAGGGTATACGACCATGGCCTATATCGGTATTTTCCTGGACAAGGCCATGAGCAACCCTATGGCTGTTAAAGCATTAGAGAAGATTCCCGAGGTTCTTGAGTGTCATTACACCACCGGCGATTGGTCTATCCTTATCAAAGTACTTTGTAAGGATAATGAACACCTGATGCATGTTTTAAACAAGGATATTCAGCAGATAGAAGGTGTTTCAAGAACCGAAACCTTTATTTCCCTGAACCAACAAATAGACCGGCAAATCAGTATCTGATCGCCGGTCTTTCATTAAATTACTTTTAGTTAGGGGCGAAAATTAATCCCTGCCTCCAAACACCTGCAGTCCCCAGTACACTAAAGAAGCCAGGGCACCGATGGCCGCGACGAGGTAGGTTCTGGCCGCCCATTTAAGCGCATCCTCAGATCCCTTATATTCCTCCTGGGTAACTATATTCTTATTTTGTAACCAGGCCAATGCCCTGTTACTGGCATCGTATTCTACCGGTAGGGTGATGAAGCTGAAAAGTGTAGCCAGACCCATCATAATTAAACCTGCAACGGCAATATAGAATCCAAAACCTACCCCTGCAGCAGCTCCGAGCATAAGACCCCCGAAAACGACCCACATAGAAAGCCCGGAAGTTACACTCACCACGGGTACCAATTTGGAGCGCATGGTAAGCCACTCGTAGGCCTGTGCGTGCTGTACGGCGTGACCACATTCGTGGGCAGCTACAGCCGCCGCAGCCGCATTGCGCTGGTTGTATACGCTTTCACTCAGGTTTACGGTCTTGTTCTTAGGGTTATAGTGATCTGTAAGTCTTCCCGGGGTAGAGATTACTTTAACATCGCGAATCCCGTGATCGGACAACATTTTCTCCGCGATCTCTGCACCACTCATCCCGTTGCGCAAATGCACTTTAGAATAATGCTTGAATTTACTTTTTAACTTGTTGCTGACCAGCCAGCTCACTAAGGCGATGGCTCCGATCAGTATATAATACATCATCATATTGCTATAGAATTTATCTGTTTAAAGGTACGAAGAATCCGGATTTCAATACCATGATCTCCTGGCCTTCTATAAATCCATTAGCAAAAATCTCGCCAAATAAAATGTCAGTGGAAACAAACTGACAAAATGTACGTAGATATCATCAGACAGCGGCGGCAAAGGCCTCAGTAATTTCTTTATACAATACCTTCCCACTGACGATATTCAATCCCTTTCGCAGGCCATCATCTTCCAGGCAGGCCTGCTCCCAGCCTTTAGATGCAATCCGGATGATATAGGGGAGGGTTACATTGGTCAGGGCAACGGTTGAAGTATGAGGCACTGCCCCGGGCATATTTGCAACGGCGTAGTGGACCACATCATCAATGATATAAACCGGGTCTTCATGAGTTGTCGGGTGGGTGGTCTCCATGCAGCCCCCCTGGTCTACAGCCACGTCCACCATTACGGTTCCCGGCCTCATTTCCTTCAGCATGTCGCGTGTGATCAGGTTAGGAGCTTTGGCTCCTTTTAATAAAACTCCCCCGATGATGAGGTCGTGGGTCTTGATAAGTTTCCTGATGTTATATTCATTGGAGAACTCGGTCACCACGTGGCTGGGCATTACATCATTCACGTAACGCAGCCGCTTCATATTCACATCCAGTATGGTGACATGCGCTCCCAGACCTGCTGCCATTTTTGCCGCTTGTATTCCAACGGTACCTGCTCCCAGTACAAGGACCTTACCAGGAGCGACCCCGGGCACACCACCGAGAAGTACACCACGTCCTTTAACTGGTTTTTCCAGGTATCGCGCACCCTGCTGAATAGCCATCCGTCCCGCAACTTCGGACATGGGCGTCAGTAAAGGCAGGTTCCCTTCCCCGTCTTCGACGGTTTCATAGGCGATACAGACAGCTCCACTATCTATCATGGCCCGGGTTAAGCTTTGATCGGATGCAAAATGAAAATAAGTGAAAACCAGCTGTTCTTTCCTGATCAGTGGATATTCCTGGGGCAATGGCTCTTTTACCTTGACGATCATATCATTGAGGCCATAAACCTCGTCTAAAGTCTCTACGATCCGGGCTCCCGCTTTCCTGTAGTCATCATCAAAAAATCCGCTGCCATCACCTGCACCGGACTGAATACTCACTTCATGGCCTTCCCTGACCAATTCCAAGACGCCTGCCGGGGTCATCCCGACACGGCTCTCGTTATTCTTAATTTCTTTTGGCACCCCTATTTTCATATCGTTCAGTTTTGATACAACTAAAATCCAACAATCTGCTATAAGAGAAAAATAAAATCGACAAAATACAGGGGTTAGGTGACAATTTATCTATTTATTTTAATATTTAAACGTATTTTCAAGGGGTATGTATGATAAAATTATGCAGTTATTTCAGTTTAACCATGTTTTTACAGGGGTATATTAAAATTCTATTTAAACCTGGCGCATAAAAAACCCCGGAACAAGTCCGGGGTTCTGAGGTTATCCTATTTTCCTGTTGGATCAGGCTACGATATTGACAATCTTACCCGGTACCACGATTACTTTCTTTGGAGTTTTACCATCTAACTGGGCTTTAGTTTTCTCATTTGCCATGACCGCCGCTTCAATTTCTTTCCGGTCCATATCCAGTGGCAATTGCATGGTAAACCTCATCTTCCCGTTAAAAGAGATAGGGTATTCCTTGTTCTGCTCTACAAGGTATTTTTCCTCAAAAACAGGGAAAGCCGTCGTAGCGATAGACTCAGCATGTCCTAATTTCTCCCAAAGCTCCTCTGCAATGTGCGGCGCATAAGGGGAGATCAGAACAGCCAGCGGTTCAAGGATCTCGCGTGCATTGCACTTCTGTGAGCTGAGTTCATTAACACAGATCATAAATGTAGAGACAGTGGTATTAAAAGAAAAATTCTCTATATCCTCCTCCACTTTCTTAATCGTCTTATGCAGGCTTTTTAATGCTTCTGCAGAAGCCGGTTCATCACTGATATTAAAACTGTCTTCCGGGCCACTGTGGTAGAGCCTCCATAGTTTCTTAAGGAATCCATGTACCCCGGAAATCCCGGCAGTATTCCACGGTTTTGCCTGTTCCAATGGACCGAGGAACATTTCGTACATCCTTAGAGAATCCGCCCCGTACTCTTCGCAAATGGCATCGGGATTCACCACGTTGTATTTAGACTTGGACATTTTTTCAACCTCCCGCGTAACTTTAAACACACCGTCGTCTTCCTTGACAAAGATCGCCTCGTTAAATTCCGGCCTCCATGCTTTGAATCCTTCTATGTCCAGTTCATCCGAGGAATTCACCAGGGACACATCTGCATGTAGTGGTGTAAAATGAGGTTCTTCAGCCGCATCATCATCAGCATCTACGATCATCGGACCCAGCAGATCCTGTATTTTTCCAGAAATCTTTTTAAGACTGAGGTCGTCTTTTTTAATATTTTCGACCACCCCGGCACTGACGATCACAGGCACTTTGGCCCCGGGCATATTCCACCGGCAGACAAACGCACTGGTTCCAAGGATCATTCCCTGGTTTATGAGCTTACGCGCAAATTCATCCTGGGGAACAAGTCCAAGGTCATACATGAATTTCTGCCAGAAACGGGAATACAGCAAGTGCCCCGTCGCATGTTCCATCCCCCCGATATAGAGGTCCACATCTTTCCAGTAATTAATGGCCTCCTGGGAGAAGATCTCTTCCTCGTTATGAGGATCCATATAGCGGTTAAAGTACTGTGAGCTTCCGGCCCAACCGGGCATGGTATTGAGCTCCAGCGGAAATACAGACTTATGATCTATCTCCTCATTGCTCACCACTTCTGCCTTTTCTTCATTCCAGGCCCAGTCCGTGGCATTACCCAGGGGTGGTTCCCCTGTTTCTGTCGGCAGGTATTTTTCAACTTCGGGCAGGCGTAACGGCAGGTGCTTCTCACCCAACATATAAGGCAACCCATCTTTGTAGTACACCGGGAAGGGTTCTCCCCAGTAACGCTGCCTGCTGAATACGGCATCGCGAAGCCTGTAATTCACCTTGCCCTGTCCCTGGCCCATTTCCTCCAGTGCTGCAATTGCTTTCTTACTCGCCTCCTTATAACTGAGCCCGTTGAGGAAATCAGAATTATCGATAACGGTATTCTCCTTATCAGCATGAGCTTCTTCAGAAATATCCACATCGCGGAAGATATTTAAGATAGGGATATTAAATTCCTTAGCAAAATCGTAATCACGTTGGTCACCGCATGGTACGGACATTACGGCACCAGTACCATAACCCGCCAGGACATAGTCGCCAATCCAGATAGGAACAGGCTCCTTAGAGAATGGATGTATGGCGTAGGCACCGGTAAAGACACCGGTTATGCGTTTCACATCTGCCATCCGCTCTCTTTCAGATCGCTTGGAAGCAGCGGCTACATATGCTTTAACTTCTTCGCGTTGTGCCGGGGTTGTGATCTTATCCACCAGTTCGTGTTCCGGGGCAAGCGTCATAAAGCTAACACCAAAGATAGTATCGGGCCGGGTTGTAAAAACCTCGATGGGATAGGATTCTCCCGTCCCGGTTTCGGGCTGCGTGTAAAAGGTCACCGCGGCACCTACAGACCTCCCGATCCAGTTGGTCTGTGCATCCTTTAAGGGTTGGGGCCAATCTATTTTTTGCAAACCATCCAGGAGTCTTTGAGCATATGCGGTGATACGCATACTCCATTGGGTCATTTTCTTACGCATAACGGGATGCCCTCCTCGTTCACTAAGGCCATTGATAACCTCGTCATTAGCCAGGACGGTTCCCAGGGCAGGACACCAGTTCACTTCCGTATCGGCCAGGTAAGTAAGCCGGTATTTCAGTAAAAATTGTTGCTGTTCCTTTTGGGACATGGCATTCCAGCTTTGAGCATCTATTGCAGGGGTATCTTCATCACAGGCCGCATTAACAGTTGTATTCCCGTATTTTTCAAAATGCCGGATCAGCTCCTCGATGGGTCTCGCCTTATCAGCTTCCTGGTCATACCAGGAGTTAAAGAGCTGTATGAAGACCCACTGCGTCCATTTATAATATTTGTGATCAGAAGTGCGCACCTCCCTGCTCCAATCAAAAGAGAATCCAAGCTTATCCAGCTGCTCGCGATAGCGTTTAATATTGGCCTCAGTGGTCAGGGCCGGGTGCTGCCCGGTCTGTATGGCATATTGTTCTGCAGGAAGACCGAAGGAATCGTAGCCCATAGGGTGAAGAACATTGAATCCTTTATGACGTTTATAGCGCGCGTAGATGTCGCTGGCAATATATCCGAGCGGGTGACCCACGTGCAGCCCGGCCCCTGATGGATAGGGAAACATATCGAGCACATAAAATTTAGGTTTATCACGGGATTCGTCCGCCTTAAAAGTCTGGTTTTCAGCCCAGTATTCTTGCCATTTATCTTCAATTTCCCTAAACGTATAACTCATGTCTTCTATTTCCGTTCTGTGAGGCGCAAAAATAAGTTTATTCAATTTACTTTCCTATTTTTACGGCATTCATATGTCCCATGAGCAAAGCTTTTGAACGTTACCAGAAACGAAAATTAATATCCTCCTACTTTTCTGTAGTACTCAGCATCGGGCTTGTCCTTTTTTTGCTGGGAGCATTGGGTATCCTGGTATTGAATACCAAGAAACTCGCAGATCATTTTAAGGAACAGATCACGATCTCTGTCTTTTTAAAGGACAATACCAAGGAGGTAGAGGTGGAGCAATTGCAGAAAAGCCTCGCCCTGGCAGACTACACCCGCACGGCAACTTATGTTTCCAAAGAAGAAGCCGCGGCGGCTTATAGTGAAGAAATCGGTGAAGATTTTATGGAATTCCTGGGGGAAAACCCTTTAAAAAATTCGGTAGATATCACCCTGAAGGCAGATTTTGTCAGCACGGTTCAAATTGAAGAAATAGCTGCAGATCTTGGGGAGAAAGACTTTGTGGAAGAGGTGAGTTATGACCAGCCTTTGATCGCCCTGCTCACCGAAAATGTACAGCGGATAAGCTTCTGGATCCTGGTGGCCAGTGCCCTCTTTACAGGTATTGCCGTATTGCTGATCAACAGCTCTATCAGGCTCTCTATTTACTCCAAGAGGTTTATCATTAAAACCATGCAGATGGTAGGCGCTACAAAGATGTTTATTAGAAAACCATTTATATGGACCAACCTGCGCCTGGGAATGCTGGGTGCTGTATTAGCCTTGATTACCCTGGGAGCCTGCCTGTATTACCTGGACCTTAATTTCCCCGAGTTAGGACTTTTAAAGGACGAGGTTTTGCTTGGCAGCTTATTTATCGGGGTCTTCACCCTTGGGATACTGATCTCTTTTTTGAGCACATATTTTGCCACTCAGCGTTTCTTAAACCTGAGGACAGATGATTTATATTATTAAATTTGCAGCATGAGTAAGACAAACAAGAAAACGGCTGAAAAAAACCCAAAAAGGGAATTTATCTTCCAAAAGAAAAACTACATCTTTATGTTTGCCGGCATCGCATGTATTGCACTGGGCTACATTCTCATGAGTGGAGGCGGAAGTGATGACCCCAATGTTTTTAACCCGGAAATTTACAGCTTTGTCAGGATTCGCCTGGCCCCGACACTTGTTCTCATAGGCCTGGGTATAGAAATCTATGCCATTCTTCTTAATCCTCACAAAAAATAAGTAGTAATTGGAACTAATAGATGCTATCATCCTTGGGATTATCCAGGGTCTCACCGAATTTTTGCCCGTTTCTTCAAGCGGTCATCTCGAAATCGGGAAAGCCTTACTGGGAGATAACTCAGTCCCGGAAGACAGCCTGCTGTTTACCGTGGTTGTACATTTTGCCACAGCCCTAAGCACCCTGGTGGTATTCCGTAAAGATGTCTGGGAGATCATCCACGGCCTGTTACAGTTCCGTTGGAATGAGCAGACGCAGTTCTCCCTGAAAATTATCATCTCCATGATTCCCGCCGTATTTATCGGGCTGGTTTTTGAAACCCAGTTAGAAGCTCTATTCGGGGGCAATATTGTCCTGGTAGGATTCATGCTCTGGGTTACCGCATTACTTCTGTACCTGGCCGACAGGGCGAAAGACACCGGTAAACCGGTTAGTTTCCGAAATTCCCTGGTGATCGGGATATCGCAGGCAATCGCCATGCTTCCCGGTGTCTCCAGGAGTGGAGCCACCATCTCTACCTCCGTTTTATTGGGCATTGACAAGACCAGGGCTGCAAGATTTTCATTCCTTATGGTAGTCCCGCTGATCTTCGGTAAAATAGCCAAAGATCTTTTCAGCGGGGAACTCACTTACCAGGGAGGACAATCCATGGTCATGGCGGCAGGTTTCCTGGCTGCCTTCATTTCCGGGATGATCGCTTGTACCTGGATGATCAGGCTGGTCCGCAACAGTAAGCTGACTTACTTTGCCGTGTATTGCCTTATCGTAGGAAGCCTGGCCCTCGGGTACGGCCTGCTCACCTAAAAAAAAGAACCACATGAACCCTGACTCTAAAGAAACTTTCCTGGACGGACAGATTTTGCTTATTGATAAACCCTTGGGATGGTCTTCATTCCAGGCCGTGAATGCTGTAAAATGGGCTATCAGGCGTAAGTTCCAGCTTAAAAAGATAAAAGTAGGTCATGCCGGCACCCTGGATCCCCTGGCTACCGGCCTGCTGATCATCTGCACCGGTAAGGCCACGAAGAAAATAGAGGGACTACAGGGGCAAGTCAAGGAGTATACCGGTACGATCACCCTGGGCGGGACCACGCCCTCATATGACCTGGAAACCGAAGTAGACCAGGAATATCCCATAGATCACATCACTGGAGAAGCTATTGAGAAGGCCACAGCCCACTTTACCGGGGAAATAGCACAGAAGCCACCGGTCTTTTCCGCCCTGAAAAAAGATGGTAAACGGCTGTATGAATTTGCTCGCGAGGGAAAAGAAGTGGAGATCAAAAAACGCCTGATCACTATAAATACTTTCGAGATAACGAAAATCAATTTACCGGAAGTAGATTTCAGGGTTGTCTGCAGCAAAGGCACTTATATCAGGTCACTGGCCCATGATTTTGGACAATATTTGGGCTCCGGCGGGTATTTATCCCGGCTGCGGAGAACCAAAATAGGGGAATTTAACGTAAATAATGCGTTGACCCCCGAGGAATTCAGGGAATTACTGCTCCCAGAAGCATCGAATAACTGATTACCACCCCTCCTTGTAAAGCTCCGAGCGTCAGCAAAATATAATATTTTGTAAAAAAAAAGGTTATAGGTTTATGCACCTGAATCGACCACAGCTTGCTTTTATCATTACCGCACTTACGCTGGGAATACTGATATTGACACTTTTCAATATCCATCTCGGCGCTGAGCAGGAAGAGGAATATGTGATAGAAATGAGCCTGGCTGATGAGGACCTTGAAAAAATGCTGGAAGAAGAGGAGCAGCAAATGGAGGAAATGGAGCAGTCAGACCCCATTGAATCCCATATGGCTTTTAACGAGACTGCTAAACCCAGCATGGGTAACCCGGAACCACTAAAAACGCTAGAAGAGCTGCTTGAAGAACGGACAGAATTATCCGAGGAAGGCGAAGAAGGTGAATATAATGAACCCGATTCTAATTTTTCTGATGGCCTAAAAGAGCTGGCCAGGAAGCGCGAGGAACGCCTGCAACAACTTGGGGAAAAAGATGCCCAGAAAAAAGAATACACCAATAATCTTGCAAAGAGACGCACCTCTGTTTCCTTTTCCCTGGTAGATCGTACCAGTTACAGGTTACCACCCCCCATCTATACCTGCATAGAAGGAGGAACAGTGGTGATCAATATCGATGTTGACAGCAATGGCTATGTGACTGCGGCCGACTATAACGCTAAAAGTTCTAATACCAGTAATGGCTGTCTCGTAGACAACGCCATCACTTACGCCTTACGTGCCCGTTTCAACCCGGATTCCAAATCCTCCCAGATAGGCACCATCACTTACATCTTCCAGAGCAAGTAGCAGTAACTTACCACTATTTTTTTCTGTCATATTTCTTATTTTTGTAACCAGTAATTTGCCTGATTTTCCGTAAATTATATGGAACCAAAATTATATTAAAGATGAAAAAAGGAATTATACTTCTATCAATGCTCCTCACCGGTGTTTTCGCACTTCAAGCCCAGGATACGTCAGTGAATGTAGGAGACGAATTTACCATTCAGCAGCCCGAAGGCAACCAGTTTAACCACCTGGATTTTCCAAGGCCGAATTTCCTGATCAAGCAGGGAATACTTCCGGATTATAAAAGCCTGGCCGGGATACGCGTAGTAGTAGCGGATGTGAGTACCGATAAAGAGGGACACCAGGTTGCTACCCTACAGCCGGTAAACCGGAAACAGTATTTCAGGCATTACAGGGAAGTAACCGCCCATGTGGACAGAGCCCTTCAATCCGGAGAATTGAACCGTTAGGAGAAAGCTTTGTTTTAAATCTCGTTCACCAGCGTCATAGCGTTTTTTATTCCATCCGAAGTAATTAAATTTAGGCATGGAATTAAAACGCTGCGGCTGGTGCGAAGGAGATGCGCTGTATGAAGAATATCACGACCGGGAATGGGGAGTACCGGTACGGGACGACTCCACTATGTTCGAATTTCTCATTCTGGAAACCTTCCAGGCAGGACTTAGCTGGATTACTATTCTGAAGAAGCGCGAGAATTTCCGGAAGGCTTTTGACAATTTTGATTATCACAAAATTGCGGCTTACGGCCCATCAAAGATCGAAGCTTTGATGGAGGACCCGGGGATTATCAGGAACCGGCTTAAGATCAATGCTACTGTTTCTAATGCACAGGCATTTATCAAAGTGCAGCAAGAGCATGGCAGCTTCTGTGATTACATCTGGAGTTATGTGGACCATAGGCCTATAAAAAATGCCCTGGCCCATCATAAGGATGCCCCGGCCACAACCGCCTTATCTGAAGCGCTTAGTAAGGACCTTAAAAAGAAGGGATTTAAATTTGTAGGACCAACCGTAGTCTATGCCCATATGCAGGCCACCGGTATGGTCAATGATCACCAGGTAGATTGTTTCCGTTATGACCAAGTTTAGAATTTTATGTCTCCTGCTCTTACTGTTGTTCTCTTACAGTGGCAATTCACAGTACAAGCGCGAATCCGAAAGACGTATTAAGCCCTCCCTGTTTCCTGAAAATGCACTGGAGTTGATCGCGCCGCAATTAACAGATGTTAAACGCCTGCGATATTACCGGGAACAGGATAGTACTAAGGTTAGTTATGAACTGAAGTTTAAAAAAGGCAGGATGTTTTATAGTGTTGAATTCAGTGAGGATGGTCAATTAGAGGACATCGAGATACTGGTAAAAGAAGTGGATATACCCGGGGATTCCTGGGAGACCATGCAGCGGTATTTTAAAGACAATTTCACGAAATTCAGAATAAAGAAGATACAACAGCAGTACCCACTCCTTCCAGGCAGCACACCTCAAAAAACCATCAGGAATGCTTTTCAGAACCTACTGATCCCGGAGCTGAATTATGAAATGGTCATCTCTGCGAAACAAGAAAGGACTTACAACGAATATGAAATTCTTTTTGATGCCTCGGGAAATTTTATCTCTATAAGAACCTCAATCCCTGCTTCATATGCCCACATCATTTACTAATGGCCTGCTGCTGATCTTACTTCTTTGCGGTATGATTACCTCCAAGGCCCAAGAAAATCTCCGGGGATTCTGGGAACCCGAAGTGGAGGTCAATTACGACCTGGGGAAGGGATACTCGCATAATTTTGCATTAGCTACACGACTTTATACTTATGATGACAACAGGCTTACATTCCGAACAAGACAATTAGAATTAGGGCATTTTTCCGGCTTCAGTATCCGAGGTAACCAAAGCCTTGCCTTAGGTGTTATGTACCGATGGCGCGAATCCTTTGAGCCGGATGAAAACAATGAACTAAGAGTAACCGAGCAATATAATATCACTCGGACTTACAGGCGTTACCGGCTGGGACATCGTTTCCGGTTAGAACAGCGAATACAAAATCCGTATACTGTACATCGTATGCGTTACCGCCTGGCCCTGGACGCACCTCTGCAGGGCGAAATACTAAATGCCGGAGAAACCTACCTGGTCTTAAACACGGAAAGCTTACTGAGTCTCGGAAAATCACTTGATCCGGAATACGAACAGCGACTGGAGATCATACTAGGGTGGCACCTGGAGAAAGGACTTAATTTTGAAACAGGACTGGAATACAGGTTGGATGATTATACACAGCGCGCCCAACACCTCATATTTATTAATAACTCCTTGTCTATTTCCTTTTGAGGTATTTTAAATATTCTTCCCTGGGGATTTCTCTTGCCCCCAGGCTCTCAAGATGACTGGTGTACACCTGGCAATCTATTAGCTCAATGCCGTTTTCCCGGCAATCCCTGACCAGTTGCACCAAAGCTACTTTAGAAGCATCACTCGCTGTACTGAACATACTCTCACCACAGAACACCTTACCGAGCTGCAAACCATAAAGTCCGCCTACAAGCTCTTTTTCCTTCCACACTTCGTAAGACACCGCAATACCCCTCTGATGTAATTCGATATACGCCTCCTGCATACCGGAAGTGATCCAGGTACCGCCTTGGCCGGGCCTGGGGACCGCTGCACATTGTTGAATAATATCGGCAAAACTCCGGTTACGGCTCACGGTGTAGAGATTCTTCTTCAGCGTGCGCTTCAGGCTCTTGGAAATTTTTAATTCCCCGGGGAACAGTACCATCCTGGGATCAGGACTCCACCACAGGATCAGGGAATCTTCGTTGAACCAAGGGAATATCCCATTGCGATAGGCCAGCAATAAGCGGTCTGCAGACAGGTCTCCCCCAACGGCCAGGAGGCCTTCGGAATTCGCTTTCTCAACGGGCGGAAAAACCAAGGCTTCAGTCAGGAAGGCTATGGAATTTGGTGAATGGTTCACGAAAATAGCTTTTGTACAAATTTAGGCTAAAATAGCAGTAAGCCCGTAAGGTAGATAACAGAGCCAAGTATCATGAAGATCAAAGTATAAGGAAGGATCTGACTAGCCTTGAGCCTGGTAATGGCCAGTAAAGGCAAGGCCCAGAAGGGTTGCAACATATTGGTTACCTGGTCCCCATAGGCCAGTGCCATGATTGCTTTGGGTAAGGGAACCCCGAGCTGCCAGGCCGATTCCAGGACCAGCGGGCCCTGTACTGCCCATTGCCCGCCTCCACTGGGAACAAAAATATTGACGAGTCCGGCACTGAAAAAAGTCAGCACTGGAAGGGTCGTACTATTGGCTACAGAAGCAAAGAAATCCGATATATCACCGATCATCCCACTTCCGGCCATAATACCCATAATTCCAAAATACAAAGGAAACTGTATCAATATCCCGGCGGTGTCACCTATTGCCGATTCCACCGCCTTCCCAAACTTTGCCAGGCTTCCATGAAGTAACAAAGCCAGTCCCAGCATAAAGAAATTGAGCATGTTAGGGGTTATATTCAGCGCTGAGAGGAATGAAGTGTACTGCAGGCAGAAGACAGCGAGGATAAGCAAGCCAAAAACAGCGGCAAGCCAGGGGGAACGGTCCAGTTTTTCCGATCCCATTGCTTTTGTTTCCTGCTCCTGCTCCATAGAGAGTGCCGGCAAAGCTGTTTTGGCGGTATGCGTACTTCGTCCCAGGTAAAATGCCATACCCGAAATTGCGACCACAACCGTTGCGAAGATCAGCAGGTTAGCCGGGCTGAACACGGTCAGGGAGGTAGGGATGCTTCCCGGGAGCACAGACAGTAATTCCTGGTTACCGGATAGCTGCATCAGTTCATTAATATGGCCTTCCTCCGAGGCTTTAATGGGGGCAGAACCACTAATCCCCCCGTGCCAGACCATTAATCCCAGGTATCCACAAGCGCCTACCAGCGGGTAGTTGATCGGTATACCTTCTTCTTGTGCATACTGACCTACTTTCCGGGCGAGGAGAGCACCAAAAATGAGTCCCAGTCCCCAATTAAAAAAAGAGATCAGCATAGTGGGCAGGGCCACCAGTATAGCTGCGCTTGCAGGGCTGCTAACTAAGCCCGTGATCTTGTGAATGAGTCTGGCTACCGGCTTGCTCAGCACAAGGACATGGCCAAGCACCAGGATAAGCATCATCTGGTATGCGAATACCAGCAAACCGTTATTCCATATACCGGATTCCCAATGTGAAAGTATAGATCCCAAGTGCGACCCCGATTCCGGCGCATCTGTAGTGATCCAGGCAAGCAGTATAGTAAAAAGGGTCAGTAGTACGGCTATGGTAAAAGGGGAAGGCAAGTACCTCCTGAAAACCGTTTCTATGCCCCTGGTAAGCTTCATATAATAGTGAGAGATCCGGCTATAACCATTGGATAAGGCCGGACCATCTCCATGTATTTTAACTTAGAACGGAAGATCATCGTGATCTTCTTCGTTCAGGTCGTCTGCCGGTTCAAAGGCTTCCATAGGTGGCACAGGTGGGATACTTCCGCCAGCTGCATCGGCTTGTACGCCTTCTATCCGCCAACCCTGGATGGAGTTAAAGTATTTTACCTCGCCCTGTGGGTTAGTCCATTCACGACCCCTGAGGTTAATACTGATCTTTACAGGCTGCCCCGGCTTAAAGTTGTTAAGCAGGTCTGTCTTGTCTTGTACAAATTCGACCATAATGGTCTGGGGGTACTGTTCATCGGTAGTCACTACTACTTCGCGCTTACGAAAACCGTTATTTCCAAAAGTTTTGGTTTCCCCGATTAATTTGATCGTTCCTTCTAATTCCATCTTCTAATTGTTTGCCAACAGTACTTTCCAGGCAGAAAGCATGTCATTATTATTTAAATATTCTTGTGCCATTCTGAACCTTTTTTCGTCATCACCGGCACGGATGATTTCCTTGAGTTCTTCTTTTTCCGCAACAAATGCTATCACTTCTTCTTCCGCGGGTAATTCTTCCACATTTCCCAGTTTCCCGAGATCGTTCCCAGTTAATAATTTACTGTTCCGAATCTTTTCCGGGATGGCGTCTATCCCTATTCCCAGGGTAGACAAGGGTTTGGGAACCTCGAACATCCCTTGATTAGCACGGCTATACCAGCTCCCCCCCATCCGGGCCACCTGGTCTATTTTATGCTGATCTATGCTTCCGTTCTCATCCAGGACAGACTTGTGCACATGCATCTTAACTACCTCCGAAAAAATGAGGTTACCAGCACCGCCTTCTTCCCCTAATGCTTCCACCTTAGTGACGCGACATTCGAATTGCACGGGCGACTCCGCAACTCGGAAAGGTTTTACTAAATCTGAGGGGAGCATGGTCAATCCAGCTTTTACAAATTCGTTCTCCCCTTCCGGGTATTCCGTACTGGAGAGCGACATCTGTTGCACCATATCGTAGTTCACAATATTGATGACCACTTCCTTAGTTTTCAGAACATTTTCCAGGGTGTGTTTTGTCGTATTATCACGTACCCTACGGGCTGGTGAAAAGATCATGACAGGCGGGTTAGCGCTGAAGACATTAAAAAAACTGAAAGGAGAGAGGTTAGGTCTTCCCTCGTTGTCTATCGTACTTGCAAACGCTATAGGCCTGGGCCCTACTGCCCCGAGCAGATACCCATGTAATTTGGGGGTTGCAACTTCTCCGGGGGTAATAGTAATCATCTCTTGCATAGGTGGCAAATGTACGTAATTTGTAGGCTATTTAAAACCGGATTGGCAGACGAAAACCGTCCCGGTCCCCCAATTTGGATTATCTTTAAATTCGCAAAGAACAGCCCTGATGAAATTCAGCCGACCCAGGAAAACTTCAAATATTTTTTTGCTGATCGCATCATTCGTGATCGTAAGCCTTATTCTATGGAACACGAACAGCTTCTTTAAGAAATTCAAGGAGGAAGAACGCTACAAAATGGAAATATGGGCTACCGCCCAATCCGAATTACTACAATCTTCTGAAGACAGGGACCTGGGGAACCTGCACGTAAAAATATTCCAGAACAACACCGCCACCCCTATGATCCTGGTGAACCAAGATGGATCTATAAAGACCAATAATATGGGGGAGGATGCCGTTGCGGACCCAGTTTTGGTCCAGGAACGGATAGAGCAATTTCAACAGGAGAACACCCCTATTTCTATTAATTATAAAGGAGAACACCTTGCTACGCTGTATTATGGCAATTCTGAAGTGCTGAATAAGCTGAAGTATTACCCAATTGCTTTACTGCTGATCATTTTCCTCTTCGGAGCGGTTATCTTTTTCTTTTTCAGGACCAATAAAGCATCGGAACAGAATAAACTATGGGCCGGGATGGCCAAAGAAACGGCTCACCAGATCGGTACACCCCTCACCTCCCTTCTCGGCTGGAACGAATTGCTGAGGGCAGAGAATATCAACCCGGAGATCACCAGGGAGATCGATAAGGATATCAGCAGGCTGCAAACCATCACCGAACGTTTTTCTAAAATTGGTAGTCTTCCTAAGCTAGAACGGGCTGATGTAGTAGAAGAAACAAGACAGGCCTTTGACTACCTGAAAATGCGAAGTTCCAAGCTTATCCATTTTTCATTTCATTCTAAAGTCGAAAATTTTCCCGTACTTTTGAACCGTTCTTTGTACCACTGGACCATAGAGAATTTGGTGAAGAATGGGATTGATGCCATGAAGGGAAAAGGTCATATCTCTATTGAAATTATCCCAGAAGGCAAATTTGTCCAAATCCTGGTCTCCGATACCGGTCACGGTATTGCGAAAGGAGATTACAGTTCTATCTTCACTCCCGGTTTTACGTCCAAGAAGCGCGGATGGGGCCTCGGACTCTCGCTGGTCAAGCGTATCGTTGAAGAATACCACCAAGGAAAGATCAAGGTGCTCACCTCGAGCAAGGAAGGCACTGTAATGCAGATCTCCTTAAAAACTTTAGGCTCATCATGATGAAGGAAAAACTGATCGTAATAAAAGAAGCCGACCTGACCAATAATTGTCCTGAATGTTTTGCACAGGACCTTCGGCTAACATTTTACCAGAAGGAGAGTTATGGCAAACTATTTCACCGCACAACCAAGAATCTCAGCCACGAGATACAATGCAAAAAATGCGGATCCGTAATCTACCCGGTACAATGGACCCAGGATATAGATCGTACCTTTGAATACTACAGGAAGCTGGTTACTCCTAACCGATCTTCTATCCGTTTCACCTTCCTATTCTATGCACTCGTATTATTGCTTATCGTCCTTGTCGGCGCAGGCACCTACATGTTTATCCAGGGCGGTTTCCCGGCTTAGAGTCCTAGCCCAGGGCTTCCCTGATCTTTTGGGCTATGGCTTCAAATTGGTCCTGCTCTAAGGAAACTTTATGTTGAAAAGTGGCATTCTGCATACTTTGTAAGGGAATAAGATGCACGTGTACGTGGGGAACTTCCAGGCCGATTACTGCCATACCAACCCGTTTGCAACTAATAGCTTTTTCCAGGGCCTTTCCTATTTTCCTGGAGAATGCCATTAAACCCATATAAGCCTCTTCGTCCATATCCATGATCTTATCCACCTCCTTTTTCGGTACACAGAGGGTGTGGCCTTCGGCATTGGGATTGATATCTAGAAACGCGAAGTAATTTTCGTCTTCTGCTATCTTATAGCAGGGGATCTCACCATTGATGATCTTTGTAAACAGGCTGGGCATTGCATTATCGATTTCTGGCCTCTGATCATGGGCCTGGTTAGACCATCTAAAATAAAAAATCCTTTGCTGAAAACAACAAAGGATGATATAACAAATTTCAGGAAAAGATTATTTCCTGCTAATCTCGAGGATATCAAATTTTAAGGTACCATTAGGCACTTGGATCTCGGCTACCTCTCCCACGCGCTTACCCAGTAACCCTTTACCGATTGGCGAGGTCACGGATATCTTTCCGGCCTTCAGGTCTGCTTCACTTTCGGATACCAGGGTATAGTTGAGTTCCATCCCGTTCTGCTGGTTCTTCAATTTTACCGTAGACAATACCAGCACTTTAGAGGTGTCTAACTGGGATTCATCGATTAACCTGGCATTAGCAACTACTTCTTCCAGCTTGGCTATCTTCAGCTCTAACAACCCCTGGGCTTCCTTGGCGGCATCGTATTCTGCATTCTCGGAAAGGTCACCTTTGTCCCTAGCCTCAGCAATGGCCTGCGAGGCCTTTGGCCTTTCTACATCCCTTAGGTGATTAAGTTCATCTTTCAGCTTCTGTAAGCCTTCTGCGGTATAATAAGAAACATTACTCATAACTAATTCATTTTCGGGAATCCCTTATTCGAAACCCCCATGATCACCCTGTTTCAACGTATAATTGGATGTCGTACTACTGACCGGCAAAAAGACGGTCTCCACACCAGGACACCTTTAATTTGGGCAAGTACCTCAACGCTTGCGGATTGGAAGTTGATACCTAGGTACCCTAATAGGAAAATCCCCTTTTTTCAAGAGGATTTAACGCAAATATACATAAATTTTGCTCACTTTTGTGCCACAACTATGAAATCGTTATCGCACATATCCGGCTGTCTATCAGCCCTTTTATTATTGCTTTCATTATCCTGTTCCAGTGATGGCACCAACCGAAATCCCTTCTTGCCCGAGGTTGGTTTTCGGTTTGACCTGAACACCAACCTGCCCTTATACAGCGCCCTGAATAATGATGGCAATTCTGTATTTATCAACACCCAGGGCGTAGGTATCAAAGGCGTATATGTCACTAATACAGGTTTTAGCACCTATCGGGCTTTTGAAGCTTCCTGTCCCAATCATTCCCCAAACGACTGCTCTACCCTGCAACAAGACGGGCAGGTGGTTACATGTGATTGTGATGACTTCCAGTACAGCTTATTCACCGGGCAGTTGCTCAGCAGGCCGGACGACGGAAACCGCTATTACGATATGCTGGAGTATCGCGCTACCCGGAGCGGGGATGTTATCCTGATTTCTAATTGAACCTAGGCTTATTCTGTCCTGTAGCGCTCCATGATCTCCCGGAAGAGGGTACCGGTGCTCGGAGGGGTGTAGGAAATGGCATTGGCCCCGGCTTCTATGGCTTTCATAATACTATCTTCGGTTTTTCCACCCGTGGCAATGATACTGATCTCCGGCGCTATATCCCTGATCTTTCTGATGATCTCGGGCGTATGCTCTGCTCCTGAAACATTGAGAATATCCACTCCTGCTGCGATCCGTCCACGAATATCATCCTTCAGGGAGACTACGGTGACAGTTACCGGTATATCAATGGTATCTTTTAATTTTTCAATAAGTTTATTTGGCGTGGGTTTGTTAAGCACCACTCCAAGAGCCCCCTGGAATTCGGCATGCTGGGCAAGCGCCAGGGATCTCTCCCCGGTGGTTACTCCCCCGCCTACTCCACAGAATATAGGTTTATCAGCCGCCAGTATCAGGGCTTGTGAGATGGTCGGCTGTGGTGTAAAAGGATATACAGCAATGATGGCATTGGCATTGGTATTCCTGATGATCGCCACATCCGTAGAGAATATGAAGGATTTCAGGACCTGGCCGAACACCAGTATCCCCGATGACTGCGAGATACATTCCGGCACCATGACAATATTATTTCGCAATTTACTACCAAAAGAAGGTGCATTTTTCATGACTGCCGTTTACTTCCATATACGAAAAAACCGCCCCCGGCAGCTATGTCCGGAAGCGGTTCTTTACATTACTAGTAAAAATCAGAATTGCACCGTAGCCCCCAGCAAGAAGTTAATCCCTGCCTGTGGATAGAAACCGACACCTTCTATGGTTGTAATCGTCCCCGGATTGGAGAAATCATCATCGTAGGTGAAGAAATATCCGTTGGAGACATACTGGGCATCAAAAATATTATTGACCAAGCCGCTTAACACCAGTTTCTTCAAAACGCTATCAAAATTAAAGGTATACTGAATGTTCAGATCAACAGTTCCATAGGCATCTAACACGGAAGCCTCGGAATCTATGTTGCCCATATACTGTTTCCCGACATATTTAGCGAGTACGGAAGCCCGGAAATTTTCACCGGGCATATAGGTGAGCACACTCCCGGCGACTACCCCCGGAGAGTAGGCAATCTTTGTGTCTCCAAGCTCTTGTAACTGTCCATCTCTCTGGAAAACAAAGTCCTTATTCCTGTTGATGCTCAGGGCCAGGTTGGGCCGCCACAGTAAGTTATCTGCCAATTGCAAACTGGCATCGATCTCCAGTCCTGAACGATAACTATCCCCTACATTTGCACGCAATGGTGCGCCTACATCATTCAGCTCTCCGGTGAGCACCAATTGATCCTTGTATTGCATATAATACAGATTTGTATTCAGGGTCAGGGAGGGGCTAACAAATCTCCACCCCAGTTCTAGGTCGTCCAATTGCTCCGGTCTTGGGTTGCCATTTTCATAATCATTCCTGTTGGGCTCCCTGTTGGCACGGGCGTATGAGAAATAAAAATTATTGTTGGCATTGAGGTCGTAGGTAAGACCCAGCTTGGGATTAAAGAAATTAAAAGTATCGTCGACCAGGCCGGTATCCTCACCATTAGCCTCGTAGGTCACACCGCGGTATTGCAGGTCCCCGTATACGCTCCAATGTTCATCAAACTCATAGGTGGCTTTGGCAAAGAAGTTAAAATCTGTTTTACGGGAATTATCGTCATAATAGCGATCCTGGTATTCTGTACTACCCGCGTATTCTGCCCAGATCACTTCGCCATAATGCAGCCCTTCGTAGATATGATACCCACTACCAAGAATAAGATCAAAACCTTCTTGTTGGTATTCTGCCGAAAACAATGCACCGTAGAAATCATTGTCCAGCCAGCGTCTCCTGATCAGGTCTGTGGTCATGATTTCTTCCCCATCAATCGTCGCTGGTGCTATACCATATGTAGCCAGGTCATCATCTTCCCTGAACTGTTCAAAATACCCTCTTCCACGGGTGAAGTGAAGCGAAAGGTTGGTCCGCCAGTTAGGAGAAAGGGTTTCGTTCCAGTGCAGTTGTGCATGGTCCTGTTTATAATTATCCACCTCGTTCTCATAGAACCTCAGCTGCCCGTTATCATCCGTATAGGCCCCTGCAGGATTAAAGGTCCTGTCAGTTTCCAGGGTCTGGGCATCTATGCCAAACCAGGACTGGTAGGTGATCTCATGTCCTCCAAAGAGTAACCCTTTAATCAGGGTATTCTCATCCAGGTATGCGGCTTGCAAAAAATAAGAATCCAGGTCTGCCCTTGCGCGGTCTATATAACCGTCAGAATTGATCCGCGACAGTCTCCCGGATACTTCCAGGTGATCATTTAATAAGCCGGTACTGAACTTAAAGGTATTCTTCAAGGTATTAAAGCTCCCTACAGAGGAAGATAACTGGGCGTAAGCTTCCCGTGAAACAGCATCGGTCAAAAGGTTCAGGCTGGCCCCGAAAGCTCCGGATCCGTTGGTCGAGGTCCCCACTCCTCTTTGTAACTGCAGGTTTTCTACGGAACTAGCAAAATCGGGCATGTTAACCCAAAAAGTTCCCTGGGACTCCGAGTCGTTGTAGGGAATTCCATTAATGGTGACATTTACCCGTGTAGCATCGCTTCCCCGGACGCGGATACCCGTGTACCCTATCCCGGCTCCTGCATCGGAGGTTGTAACCACTGCAGGCAGGTAATTCATCAGTATGGGTATATCCTGCCCCAGGTTACGCGGCTCTATTGCCTTTTTATCGAGGTTTGAAAAAGTAACCGGAGTTTCCTTGGTCACCCTGATGGCAGAAACGAGTACTTCGTCCAGTACGATCTCTACACTTTCTAAGGAATCCTTTTGCTTTTGCTGGGAATAAGTTCCTTGTGCGATGGTCATAAAGACCATCATCATCCACACTCTTTTCATTCGTGCTATTGTTTTAGACGAATAAAAGGGGCATTATTCTATTTTGGTTACAGATTAAAGTGCGGTTCTACCGCCACCCTTTCGGAAAGATGTTGCCATTTGGCAAGCCATCTCGGGCTTCGATCCCAGCCGGCATGCCGGGCCTGTGATTTTGGCCATCCCTTCGCGGCATTACCCGCGCAGGTTCATTGGGTATGATCTCAGCTTATCCTTTAATGCTTAGTGCACTTCCGGAGTTCGCACCCCTTTGAGATGCCGCAAAGATACATGCCCTACCCAGGTATTCATAGAAAATTTTAAAAAATAAATTGGATAGAGGACATCAATTAGCCCTCTATCCCCGTATTTACTTAGGAGAGATTTAATTAAGAATGGGAAACTCATCCAATAACCGGGTCACTTTCAAAATCATCATCAGCTACCTGGTGCTGGCCGTGCTGGCCCTTGTGGTGGGCTACCTCCTTTACGCGGAGGTGCGCACCTATTTTTCGGCAGAATCCACAGATAAAAGCGATAATAAACTATTAAGAACCAGCTCCCTGCTCACCAGGTTATACGAGGCTGAAAGCTTTTCCAGGCTCGCCTTACAAACCAAAACACGGGAAAATTTTGATATTTATAAACAGAATATCGATTCTATCTACGTGGAAATTGATTCCCTGAAGATCCTAACCCATAACGATTTTCAACACCAGCTTTTAGACAGTGTACAGGCCCTTTTACGCTTAAAGGTGGCCAACAGCAACGAGTTAAGCCGGTTAAAGGAAAAGAACAGGGCCGATAATTCTTTTGACAGTGCACTACAACAGTTCAATTCTTTAGAGGCTTCCCTGGGTAGAATTACCCCCGAGGCTCTGGCCCCGAACATCGATCAACTATCTCCCAAAGCCCAGCAGGTGATCAGGGATATGGCCAAATATCTCAATGAAAACATCCCGGAAGAAGGAGACCAGATAGACAGTCGCAAATTAGATTCGATCCTGCAGATTTCACGGCAACTACTGACCCAGGCAAAAAAGAAGGAATCGTTAAGCCAGAAATCACTGGCCGACAAGGAAAAAGAGATTGTCAGCAATGACCTGGAACTCTCCCAACAATTAAGGAGTATTATCGCGGCCATTGAACAGGAAATACTGATCAATTCTATTAACGACAACCAGAATAAGCAAACCTTGTTCAGGAGGAGTATGCGGGTAGCGGGAATTGCCGCCATGATGGGGTTGGTCATTGTCGCTATTTTCACCTTCCTGATCTACCGGGATTTCTGGAGGGTACACACCTATCGGCAAAAGCTTGAAAAAGAAAAGAAATACTCGGAATCTATCCTGAAAAGCCGGGAACAACTGATCGCTACCGTAAGCCACGATCTTCGCACGCCTCTCAACACTATCAGCGGCTATTCCGAATTGATGGAGCATTCCAGCCTGGACCGAAAACAAAAAAAACACCTGGCCCAGATTAAGTCGGCTTCTCTTTATGTAGAGCAACTGGTCAATGACCTGTTGGATTTTTCGCGACTGGAGGCCGGCAAAATTCACCTGGAGAAAGTACCGTTTATCCTGGCCAATTTAATCCATGAAACAGCAGACAACCTGCGAGCAGTTTACAAGGAGAAACAAGGTGTTGAGCTGCAGGTCAGCGTAGATACTCCCCTTGATTCGCCGGTTCTTGGAGACCCGTTCCGGATCAGGCAGATCATTACCAATCTTTTGGGTAATGCTTTTAAATTTACCGAGCAAGGGGAGATTAAGGTAAAAGCCACGGTAAAACAACAAAAAAGCAATCATCTGCAGGTATTGATAGAAGTTACCGACACAGGGATAGGGATAGAAAAGTCTAAACAAGACCTGATCTTTCGCGAATTTACCCAGGCCGAGGAAAAGACCGAGAAAAAATACGGGGGCTACGGGCTGGGCCTGACCATTTCTAAAAAATTAGCAGGATTACTCGGAGGATCGTTATCACTGAAAAGTGAATTAGGCAAAGGCAGTTCATTTTACCTGCAACTCCCCCTGGAGCTTACACAAAAAAAGGTGGAACAACGGGACGCAGCGGAAAAGAAGACTGTTTCCGAGAACTTTGGACTACTGATCGTCGACGATGATCTTTCCATGTTAAAGCTATTGAAAGAGCTTTGCCTGCAACTCAATATAAAAGCCCTGATCTATAATGATTTTAAAGAGATCCCCGAGGGCGATGAGCTTAAGTACAGGGCCGTACTCACCGATATACAGATGCCGGGCACAGACGGGTTTGAAGTCCTGGCATCGCTTAAAGAAGAGAGTTTTGCTCACTTCAGGGGTCAGCCGGTCATTGCGATGACAGGGAGAAGAGACCTGGAAGAGGGGCATTATCTACAGCAGGGATTTTCTGCGGTACTTCAAAAACCATTTTCCAAAGACCAGTTACTGCAGGTACTGGACAAACTTTTAAAACTTGATCTGAATACCGCGGATACCGTGAACAAAGCTGAAGCTAAAAAATCGCAATCTCCATATTACCAGTTAGACCTGTTGCAATCATTTCTCGGGGATAACCAGGAGGTAATCGATGATGTACTCATCACTTTTGTCCGGGACAGCCGTAGTAACTTAGATCTTTTATACCGGGCCTACAAAGAAGAAAAATTGTCCCTTGTGCGCGATACGGCTCACCGGATGCTCCCAATGTTTCGTCAACTTAGGATAGTTGATGTAATTCCAGGTTTGGAAAAATTAGAACAACCGGGCTTCTATAAGGATATATCGGAAATTCCGCCTGAGGAGTTAAAACGAATTACCGGCAAAATCGAGGAGGTCCTGGTCTATATGGAAGAACAATTGGCTCAGAGATCCAGGTTATAATGGTTGATCTTATTGTACAAAGTCTTACGGGTCACCTGTAATAATTTTGCCGCCTTTGTCTTGTTGAAGTTAGTCTTCTTTAAAGCATTGACGATGCGTTCCTTCTCAAAATCAGCTTTTGAAAAATCATCTATGCCCGCCACATCGTTCTTGGCCATCAGTACTTCCTGCGGCAAGGACTCCACCGCCACCTCATCGGTATTGGTCAGTAAAACGGCACGTTTGATCACATTTCGCAATTCTCGTAAGTTTCCCGGCCAGTGATAACGTTGAAATGCCTCTATAACCTCGTCTGAAAACCCCAGTACTTCCTTATCCAGGGCGTCATTGGCCTGGCGCAGGAAGGCATCGGCGAAGAGCAGAAGGTCTTCATAGCGTTCAGAGAGAGAAGGAATGGCAATGGAAAATTCGTTCAGCCTATGGTAGAGATCTTCCCGGAAATTTCCTTTTGCTACGGCCTGCCGCAAGTCTTCATTGGTAGCCGCAATGATGCGGACATTCACATCGATCTCCTTGGTACCGCCAACCCGTTTAATTTTACGTTCCTGTAGTGTTCTCAGCAACTGTATCTGGTGCTCGTAGGAGAGGTTACCCACCTCGTCCAGGAAAAGAGTTCCTTTGTTCGCGGCTTCAAAGTGACCTATTTTATCTTCAACGGCACCCGTAAAACTACCTTTAAGGTGACCAAAGAATTCGCTGGTCGCCAATTCTTTTGCAATAGCCCCGCAATCAACCGCAATAAAGTTCTCTTCCTTTCGCGGACTGTGATCATGGATGGCCTTGGCAGTGACTTCTTTACCGGTACCGCTCTCGCCTGTAATTAAAACCGACATATTAGTAGGCCCTACCAACTTAATGTATTCTAAAAGTTTACGGGAAGGTTCGCTCACTCCCTTAATGACACCCGGAGTCTCCCCGGTAGACTGCTTTTCTACGGTTCGGGGAGCTTGTTTTTTTACTTCTGCTTTCTGGCCTGCCTGTAGTGCATTAGAGATCACCATCAGCATTTCTTCAGGGGTAAAAGGTTTAGAGATATAATCGTAAGCGCCTTTTTTCATTGCAGATACAGCCGTTCCCACCTCTGCGTATCCTGTCATCACAATTACTTGGGTTGAGGGAGCAGTTTCCTTGATATGGCTCAACATTCGTATCCCGTCAAAATCGGGTAGCCTGAGGTCTGTGACCACCAGGTCAAAAACCTCTTTCTTCAGAGCTTCTTTGGCCTCGGGCGCGTTAAAAGTTATGATCACTTCATGGTCATGCCTGCCCAGGAAGCGTTGTAGCATCTGGCAAAATGCAGCGTCGTCTTCAATGATAAGAATTTTTGGCATGGCAAGGTTCTGTATACCTATGTACGCAAATGTACTACCGATTAGATGGCCAGAAGGGTGATTTATCGTAAAAGATGTGCGCTATAGCTATGAACATAAAAAAGTAACCCCGGGAGAATGTCCCGGGGTTACTAGGCCAGGCAGTCTTTACTGCCCTGGTAAGATAATTGGGGTGCCGTAGCACAGTAGAAAGAAAGGGGCCGATTCACCGAGCCCCTTTCTAACCAAACCAACTTGATACAAAACAAATAACTCGGTTTTAAATCAAACCAGAGTTATTTCTACTGCTCTAGCCAGTTACCTTGTTCGTCAGCATACAAAGTACCAGTGGTACCGTCTTGCAGAGATACTTCCAGTTTAAACTGGTTTTCCTCATTCTTGTATGCTTTATCGATAGTCGCAGTTGGGTAGTTTTTCTCTACTGCATCCGCTACTGCCTGAGGAACTTCTTCCACGGCGATTTCAGAATAATTATCCTGAGCAGTTGCTACTACTTCAGTTCCTTCTCCTTGAACGGATTGGGCATCCTGCTGTGCAAATGCGGTTAAACTACCTAGTGATAATACTGCTGCAAACATTAGCTTTTTCATATTGTGTGTTTTAAGATTAAACTTCATTATTAATTGAATTCCCTATACCTAATGCTATAATAATACCAAAATGAAATCAGCGCCCTGCTTTAGCTTAACTATCTGTTTTACAGTCAATTACGTAATTCCTTGTTTTTGTAACCACGTGTAATTGTGTGATCCCAGTGCACAAAGTGTGTAATTATTACACATTAAAAAAGGGGGGGGGAGAAGCGGCATAATCATAAAAGGAAAAGGCCAGTTATCGGGATATCACTAGAGGAGACCGACATACCATAAAAAGAAAAACCCCGGATTACCCGGGGCTCTACTAACTAATCAATATAATCTTTTGCGCTTCGCTATGAAGCCGGTATTACATGTCTAGCCAGTTACCTTCACTATCTGCATACAGTTCTGAGGTACTCCCATCTTCAAGAGTCACCTGCAATTTGTACTGCTCTTCTTCATTTACGAAGGCGTTATCAATTTCAGCGTTTGGGAAATCCCTAGTTAAAGCCTCGGAAATTGCAGCCGGTACTTCACTTAATTCGATCGCTGAAAAGTCGTCCTGAACTTCTGCAGTAGCAGCAACTTCAGTATCAACATTGATTTCTGCTTCAGTCTCCTGGGCGAAAGCTGTTAAACTTCCCAGAGACAATACGGTCATAAATAATATCTTTTTCATGTGTTCTGTTTTTAAAATTAAATTAATGTTTGTTTTGTAATCACTGATACATACGAAAATATAGTGCCAGTAAGATCTCGACATTGAAAATATAGTTTATTGACTGATTTACAGGCAGTTACGACACATGAGGCAATAAGGCTTATCGTTTACCATTGGGTAAAACACAAGAAAAGTGTGTAATACTTACACACTTTCCTGATGCTTATAAGATACCTGACTGGCTTAGCGCACCTGGTGGGCAGGTTTTAAAAGGTCGTTCACCGTTTTTACCGGGTTAAATGTCTCCAGGGCCACCTCGACAAAGATGGTGTTCCAAAATGCCATGGCTCCATTCCATAAACCGGGTAGTTCCAATGCTTTAAGCTTCTGGCCTTCTTTGGTCTTCTGCGTGATAAAAGCCAATTGTGAGTTCACGTAATTAGGAAGGTGAAATTTCTCCCCCCTGTGATTTTTAACAGAGCAGACCAGGTCTACAGGGTTAAAGTGGGTCGCATCCCTGAAGATGGAATGCTGCTTATCGTTTTTTGTGTCTACCTGGGCAGACTCGATGATCTGTAGCGATACATTGTTATGACCATCCCTGATCCAGAATGGTCCTCCCCCCGGTTCCCCTTCATTCTTCACCATTCCACAAACCCGGATAGGGCGATTGATCTTATCTCTAAGGATCTCTATTTGTTGTGCAGCGCTGTATCCCTGGAACTTATCGGTAAACCTGACATTCAGCTTCTTTTCCAGGAATTCCCTGATCTCCTGCAATTGCTCTCCATGCAGTTCTTCTTCCTGTAGCATTGCTGCATATTTAAAAGCCTTTTCCTGTACTTGTAACAACAGCCCCGCCAGGAGCTTCTTAGAGCGGATAACCTCGCCTACATGTTCCGGGACCACTACATTATCTATGTTCTTAATAAAGATGAGATCTGCTTCCTGTTCATCGAGATTCTCTATCAGCGCTCCATGCCCGCCCGGCCTGAACAGAATACTGCCATCTTCCTCCCTGAAGGGCTCATTCTCCATGGTTACGGCAATGGTATCAGTAGATGGTTTCTGGTAGGAGTAGCTTACGTTGAAAGAGGTCTGAGTCTGACCGGACAGCCTGTCCTTTACCGCGCTGAATTCATTATTGAACAACTCTCCGTGTTGTTCGGATATCGTAAAATGCAGGCTGGCGCTATTATCCTGGCTGGCGTAGGCAGCTCCTTCTTTCAGATGCTCCTCGAAGGGAGTGGCCAAATAATCCCTGTAATTATGAAAGGGCAATAGTCCTTTTGGATAAAATCCATAGTTCAGTTTATCTTCTTCAAGCATCTCTGCCACGAAAAGAAAGACCTCTTCGTCCTTAGAATTTACTTTTCCTTTTATCCGATTCCTGATCATGGTGTAAAATGGAAAATCAGTGATCCCATCTACAAATCTTTTCATCGCCTTATCACCGGTGCGTTCAAAATAATCATCCAGGGTTTCTTCATGAGGATCATAATCTGAAAGAAAATTGAACAATGACTTAAACATACGGGAGGCGGCCCCTGATGCCGGGACAAATTTCAGCAGCTCTTTCCCTTTTTTATTCTTCTCGAAATACTGAACGTATTCACTTTCTTCTGCCTCGCTAAGCTTAAGGATACCATCATTGACCACTGCAGCCTTTTCCAGTTCCACAAAGGGAATCCCGGCCTTAAACATATCTATTTGCTCACGGACCTTCTTTTCAGAAATTCCCCTTGCTTTAAATTGTTTCTGATCTTTTTCTGTGAATGTCGTCATGCTGCTAATAATTTATCTATATGGGCGATTGCGGCCTGTAAACGGGACGTTTCATCTCCTATTAAAGTAACGAAATTACGATTATATTTTTCAAGGGTTGACCTGAAATAATCAAACATTTGCTCTCTTTCATTCGGCTTGTCACGCAGATCGTCCTTCTCCCAGGGCACATCTATCCCGGTCAGAAAATATAGCTTGTAGTCGTTTTCCAGCGCATATTTTTCGAGCAAGGGATCGCAACTTCCCAAGTAGTAAGCTTCTGAATATACCTTGGTTTCCAAGAGGTCTGTATCACAGATCAGCAAACGGTCTGCCTGCTCTGCCAGAGTATTTTCCAGGCGCATCTGTCCGATGGCAATCGGGATCAGGTCATGGGGTTCGCAGGTTTTTTGTTCCCTCTCCCATTTCTCCTGCAGGTACTCCCTGGCGTATTCCGGAACCCAGGGTTCCTTATAATGATCAGCCAACTGCTTGGCCAGGGTAGTCTTCCCGGTCGATTCCGGTCCGAACAGCACTATCTTAATAAGGTCTGAGGGCTTTTGTTTAAGTCTTTCTTCCATGCTAGGTAACCAAAGATTGCAATCAGGGTGAACAGAAAATACTGTAGGGAAGTAAAGATAAGGCCTTTATACCAGTAGAGGGGGACAGAGATCAGGTCCCCGATGATCCAGTAGACCCAGTTCTCCAGTTTCTTCTTTGCCATCAGCCACATCCCGACGAAGAATATCGCCGTAGTCAGAGTATCCACGTATGCGGTCCAGGTATTAAAACGATCGAGCAGGAAATAGACCACCGTCACGAACAAAACAGCCCCAATAAAAAGTAAGACAGACCATTTTTTTTCTTTAGAGGTAGCGGTAGTTATGGGGATATAGTGAGTTTCATCTACTTTCCTGGTCCAGTTATACCAGCCGATGATGCTCATGCTAAAATAATAGGCATTGATCAGCATATCACCGATCAAACCAAAGATGGCCAGGATGTAAACGAAGATCGCAGTGCTGATGATGCCGGTCGGGAATACAAGGATATTCTCTCGCTTAGCATACCAAACACTGAGAAATCCGAAAAGTACCCCTATCATTTCCAGGATTACGAGGTAGGTATCTACGCCTTCATATTGCGCAAAGATCCAATCAGAAATGAGGCTCATAATCACTTCGGTCAGATTTGACGATCTTCATGTAGAGTAACCCTCTTTCCACTGCATCAAAAGCGATTTTGACTTCTTGCTGCAGTACCGCCATAACCTTATCATATTCCCCGTAAACCTGGGTGCTGAGGGGATTCTCCAGCACGGTAAGCCCGGATTCGCGGAGTTTCTTAATAAAGTTAATGATGGCTGGTTCGTATTCGTCCTGTAAAGGAGTAAGGGTAAGTTCTACGGATATATTCATAGTGCTTTATTCAGTATTCTTTAGGTTATGTGTGATTCAGGGATTCTTAATGGCATAGACACAGGTAAACCCTTCAAATTCCAGGAAGGAAATCCGGTATTCAGAGGTATCCCCATGGTAGAGTATCTCTGCCGTGGTTCGGCTGTCATCAAAGGAGAAATCTTTTACGTCTACGTGGTGGAGAAAGCTGAGCCCCTGTTTGGCATAGATCTTATAGAGCGATTCTTTAGCGCCCCATACGATGGTAAGCTTACGGATCAAAGCCTCGGAATTTGCCAGGGTCCGGTATTCTTCCAGTGGGGTGAATTTATTAGCGATCCTGAGGATCTTCTCGCGCTGCATTTCAATATCGATACCTACTTCCCGGTCCTTGCTGATAATGATAGTGGTGAACTGATGAGAATGGCTTATGCTGATATGGTTACCATCTTTCAGGTGAGGTTTACCCCCTTCGTCGTAATACAGGTCTTTATCCTCATATCCTGCTTTAGCCATCAGGTGCCGTATGCTCAGAAAACCCCTGCGGTGTAATTCTGATTTCATCCCATCCATCCGGGCCTTACATTCGGATGTCAGCTGTATACCTTTTGCAAGCTCCTCCTCCGATTCTGTGATCTTCCAGATGTATACTGTAATGTGCTCAGTTACTGTTATAGTTTTGTAAAGAGGCATAAGATTACTTAACTTATTATTACCTTTGTTTTCGCTGTTTCAGCACGAAAATGGCTCTTTAACGAAAGTAAAAATAAAAAAGGATATGAGTACCAAAACTGTTCCTTATGTACCCTATAAGGTAAAAGATATTGCCCTTGCAGACTGGGGCCGGAAAGAAATCACTTTGGCCGAGGCTGAAATGCCCGGGTTAATGTCATTAAGAGAAGAATACGGGGAATCACAGCCACTGAAAGGGGCTCGTATTGCCGGTTGTCTTCATATGACCATACAGACCGCGGTACTTATCGAGACCCTCGTTGCCCTTGGCGCAGAGGTTACCTGGAGTTCTTGCAATATTTTCTCTACACAAGACCATGCGGCAGCAGCTATAGCAGCAGCCGGGATACCTGTATATGCCTGGAAAGGGATGAACGAGGAGGAGTTTAACTGGTGCATTGAGCAAACCCTGTTCTTTGGGGAAGAGAGGCAGCCACTTAATATGATCCTTGATGACGGGGGCGACCTGACTAACATGGTTCTGGATGAATATCCTGAACTGGGAGCGGGGATCAAGGGACTTTCCGAGGAAACTACAACTGGTGTTCACAGGCTTTACGAGCGAATGAAGAAAGGAACACTGCCTATGCCGGCCATTAACGTGAACGACTCTGTGACCAAGTCAAAGTTTGACAATAAATATGGTTGCAGGGAGAGTGCAGTAGATGCAATCCGCAGGGCCACTGATACCATGCTAGCCGGGAAACGTGTAGTCGTTGCGGGTTACGGGGATGTAGGTAAAGGTACAGCGGCTTCTTTCCGCGGTGCCGGAGCAATTGTTACGGTGACCGAGATAGATCCTATCTGTGCGCTACAGGCTGCCATGGACGGGTTTGAAGTAAAGAAACTGGAGACAGTTGTCGGAAATGCAGACATCATCTGCACAGCTACCGGAAACAAAGATATTATCCGCGAAGAGCATTTCAGGGCTATGCGCGATAAAGCTATTGTATGTAACATCGGCCACTTTGATAATGAGATTGATATGGCCTGGCTGAATGGCAACTTTGGGGATACTAAGGATGAGATCAAGCCACAGGTAGATATGTATACCTTAGACGGTAAGAATATCATAGTACTGGCAGAGGGAAGATTGGTAAACTTAGGTTGCGCAACAGGCCACCCAAGTTTTGTGATGAGTAATTCATTTACCAACCAGACCCTGGCACAGATCGAGCTGTGGAAACACACAGATAAATACGAAAATAAGGTTTATATGCTGCCAAAACACCTTGATGAAAAGGTTGCGGCCTTACATCTTTCAAGGCTGGGAGCAGAACTGACCGAACTGAACGAAGAGCAAGCCGAGTATATCGGGGTAACTGTAAAGGGGCCCTTTAAACCGGACTACTACAGGTACTAATTCCTGAGAGCTTTAAACTACGATCCCTGTAATCTTTCGGTTACAGGGATTTTTTTATGCCCAAAAAACCGGCACAGGGGCCGGTACTACACTAAGCTAGCTCAAAATTTAATCTGAACAGCTTAAAGGTCGTGGGAATTAACACTTTAGAGGTTAATTTAAAATTAAGCTTAACATACTAAAAGCTTAATTTACGGGCACAAAAAAACCCGGTATATACCGGGTTCTTTATTCTGTAACCAGATTGAAGGTCTTATGCTTCAAACGGCTCGATAGAAACGTAGGATTTACCTCCGGCTTTCTTATCGAATTTTACGATACCATCTACTCTGGCATGTAAAGTATGATCTTTACCGGCGTATACGTTGTCACCGGGATTGTGTTTAGTACCACGTTGCCTAACAAGGATATTCCCCGCCATAGCAGCTTGACCACCAAAAATCTTAACGCCTAATCGTTTCGATTCTGATTCTCTACCGTTCTTGGAACTACCAACACCTTTTTTATGTGCCATGATAATTTATTTTAATGCGCGTCCCGGGATCAGACCCAATGCGCAGGTTGTACTTTTATTTTTTCTCGATCGCTTCGATCAACTCAGCTTTCTTCATAGAAGAGTAACCTTCTACGCCTTTAGCTTTAGCCATTTCTCTTAGCTCAGCTACCGTGTTCTTGCTCAGGTCTTGAGAAGTTTCTTCCTTTTTAGCCTTAGGAGCAGCTTTAGCAGCAGTCTCTTCTTTCTTAGGCTCAGCTTTTGCTTTAGGAGCTTCTTTTTTCTTAGAACCTTTAGCGACGATATCAGAAATAACCAACTCTGTCAGGTACTGACGGTGGCCATTCTTTTTACGATACCCCTTACGTCTTTTCTTCTTGAAGACGATTACCTTGTCACCTTTTAGGTGCTTAATGACTTTGGCTTCAACTGAAGCTCCGTCTATAGCCGGGGCGCCGATCGTGATGTCACTACCATCTTCTAAAAGAAGTACATTGTCGAAAGTAACTTTGTTACCTTCCTCTTCTTTCAGACGGTGTACATACACTTTCTGGTCTTTTGCAACTTTGAATTGCTGCCCTGCTATCTCTACAATTGCGTACATAGCTTGTGTATTAATTTGTTTCTTAATTGCCTGGTACGGAACACGGGAGGTATCCCAAAGGCGGGTGCAAATATACGCCTAAATTGCAAATTCACAAGGACTTTTTAGGAAATTCAGCCGAATTTTTACCCAGGTTCCTGGAGGATTTAAAAAGTTGCATAAAAGATAAGGTCAGGACCAAGCTGGTCGCGAACCCCATGATGGCCACCGTAAAAAAGACAATGCCCTCAAATTCCAATTCATTAAACCACTTCTCAGATAAATTGCGCAGGAAGTTGGTATCCACTTCCGTACTGTAAATTGCGAAAAACACTGTAAATACGAGGGTGGCCATAAAACCGGTGATGATACCCGTTGTAAAGCCCATGGTATAGTTGAACTTATCCCCTTGCTGTATTCGCATATACTTTATCGCTTCGTAGATCCCAAAGCCCGTGATTACCCCGTTAAATAGGCTGTAAAAAACATTGGTGTGCAACCCGAAGAGCGATAATATCAAGAAATATGCTATCAGGGAGCCACTGGTGGCGATTCCGAATCGTATAGGCAATGTGAAAAATTTCATAAACGGGAACGTTAGTTATACATCTAAGATAATAATTGTTAAAGTATATACCATAGAATCAAGGGTTAAAGCCCTCTATTTTTAAGATTAATTTATAATCCGTGGTATAAGGAAAGTTAAATCATACCGGGCTGGTACTCTTGTTTATAGCAGGAATCTGATCACTCAGCGATTCACTTTACGCCTGTTCACCAGGTAAACTCCGAACAGGATAATGGCTGCTGCGGCAAGCTGCCAGAGCGAAAAGCGTTCGCCATCCAGGAGTCCCCAAATGACACCCACAATGGGTATGAGGTAGGTGACCGATACTGAAAATACAGGTGATGAAATATGCACCAGCTTATTGAACATCACTTTGGCAAAGCAGGTACCCACCACGCTCAGGATAACGACATATACCAATGAACTGTAATAGTACTCTCCACCGGTTACCTCTTCGCTAAAAGCCCCGGAAAAGGCAAGAACGACCAGTGAAGGCAAAAGCACCGCGGCAAAATTCCCGGCTGCAATCCCTATGGGACTTACCCCTGAAAGCTTACTCTTGATGATATTGGCATTGAGTGCGTAAAACAGGGTTGCCAGGATGACCAGGCCGGCATACCAGTAATTCTGCCCGGGGTTGATATCAGCCCCGATACCAACAAGCATGGCAGCCCCGACAAGCCCAATGATCACTCCAACCACCTGGTTCTTGTAAAATGGAATTTTAAACACTATGTACCCGACGAAAATGGTAAACAAGGGGACCAGGGAATTCAGGACAGAGGCAATACTACTGTCTATCTCGGTCTCTGCAAAGGCGAACAGGAAGGCGGGGAAGAAACTACCGACGAATCCCGACAGGGCCACCCACTTCCATTCATTTTTTTTGATTTTCCGGACAGAGCGATACCCGAACAGCAGAAGGAAGGCAGCGGTAATCACCATCCTGACAGAACCAAGCTGTATAGGCGAAAAACCCTGCAGGCCTTTCTTAATAAGGATATAAGAGGTTCCCCATATAATCGATAATACGACCAGGTAAAACCATCTTCTGTTTACGTCACTCATTCGGGAAATTTAAAAGGGCATAAAAGTCAGGCTTTTTGTTGAATTATATGTGTTGTTATTTATTAATTTTAACAATCCAAAGCGAATCCAATGCTAAAAACAATTCAATTCTTTTTCCTGGTCCTGTTCATATCCCTATCCGGCTGTAAGGAGGAGGATAAATCCGAAGAAAAGGGTCAGCGAATGCAAAAGGTGATGGAAATTCACGATGAAGCCATGCCGAGGATGGGGGAACTCAGTAAGTTAGTTGGAGAAATGAAAGCCAGGGTCGATTCTACGGAAAGGGGGCAGGAATATGAAGAAGCCATGGAAGAGCTGCAGGAGGCCTACAGTGGAATGATGGAATGGATGCAGAATTTTGGCGATCGATTTGATCCGGACGAGATCATTAATGGCAAGGAACTGTCAGAGGAAAAACAGGAATGGCTGCTTGAAGAAGAGGAAAAGATCAAGGAGGTTCGGGAACAGATTAATTCCAGTATAAACAGGGCACGGGAATTATTGGAAAAAGATACTATCGAATGATTTAGAATGGAAGGTTTTCCAGGTCTACATTCCCCCCGGAAATAATGATTCCCACTTTTTTTCCTCGGAGTTCATCTCTTAATTGCAGTGCAGCTGCAAAAGGCACGGCACATGAAGGTTCGGCTGTGATCTTGAGTCGCTCCCAGATTAAGCGCATAGAGGAGATAATATCTCTCTCTTCTACCCTTTCAATCGCACTTACGTATTCCCGTATAATCGGGAAATTAATATCCCCCAGCATGGTCCGCAGACCATCCGCTACAGTATCGGCAGATTTGTTACCCTCTATCTTCCCGCTGTGGAATGAGCGGTAAGCGTCATCAGCCTGCATAGGCTCTGCCCCGATAACTTTACAGCCTTTTCCCAGGAAGTGTGCAGATAGTGCGGTTCCTGCTACCAGTCCACCCCCACCTACCGGGCAGAGGATGACATCCAGGTCCGGGTAATCCTGGAGTAATTCTGTGGCCGCAGTGCTGTTGCCCAGGATCACATCCATATTGTTGGAAGGGTGTATAAAAGTAGCCCCTGTCTTCTCCTCTATTTCTTTGGAAAGCGCTTCCCGCGCCTCCAGGTTAGGGTCGCAGTCAAACACTTCTCCCCCATAGCCGATCACCGCCCTTTTCTTAACTGCAGTTGCCGTACGCGGCATGACGATATAAGCCTTTACTCCAAGGCTTTGTGCAGCGAGGGAAAGGGCCTGGGCAAAATTACCCGAGGAATGGGTTACCACCCCTCTATTGCGCTTCTCTTCCGGCAATTGCATGATGGCCTGTATGGCACCTCTCATTTTAAAGGCTCCCATCCGCTGGAAGTTCTCGCATTTAAAGAATAACTGTGCTCCCACCATGTGGTTTAACAGGCGGGAAGTGAGCACCGGGGTACGGTGAATGTGGGGAGCAATAGCTTTATGACATTCCAGAAGTTCCTTAGCTCCGACCATAACTTATTTCCATTTCATGGTTTCCATGATCTTCCTGATATCTTTCTGCAGGTAAACAGCTGCGGGGTAAATAGAATCGTAATTAGGTTTGGCGTAGAAGTACAGGGAGCCCGTAACAAAATGTTCCGTGCTATCCGTCACATAGAACTGAGCCTGTGAGGCTGCATTCCCCCTAACCTCGTAAAACATCCCGTAAACTCGGTCATCCCTGTTTACAAAAGGCTGTTCCAGGATATTATCTGCCTTGACCACGTGCTCATAAGAAAGCTTCTGTGCATCGGTCAATAAGGATTGCAGGTTGTCTTCAACCGGTTTATACGTGATATAGATAGCCCCGTTCATCTCGGGGTAATCCAATTTTAATGCACAGCCTTTAGCCGACTCCAGGGTCGCCCTCTCGTTATAATCAAACCCAAAAGGGCAACTGTCCTTATACGTGGCCAGATCAGCTTCAGGGTAGCTGAGCCTCAGCATAGCTCTAGGTTTAGGGAGTGATTCTTCCCCGCAGGAACCCAGGAACACCAAAGCGATAAAAAGCAAGCTTGTATTTTTAAGTAGTCGCATGGGGAATGGTTACTTTAATTTGTTTGAGTCGTTTCCTGTCCAGGCTCTCTACCACGAATTGGTAGCCGTTAAATTGAACAGTTTCACCCCTCTTAGGGAAACTGCCTGCAATTTCAAGTACAAATCCGGCGATAGTCTCTGATTCTCCTTTCTGAGCCTCAAATTCATCTTCATGGTCTATACGGGCCACTTTATAGAATTCTTTGAGGGTAGTTTTCCCATCAAAGACGTAATTGTGTTCATCCAGCTTGGAAAAGATCAGGTCTTCGTCATCAAATTCGTCACTGATATCGCCAACGATCTCTTCTATAATATCTTCCAGGGTTACAATTCCGGATGTGCCCCCGTATTCATCGACAACAACAGCCAGGTGGTTCTTTTTGGTCTGGAAATCCAGCAGCAGATCATCGAGTTTCTTATTTTCCGGCACAAAGAACGGCTCCCTGATCAGGGAGAGCCAGTTAAAGGTCTTTCTCTCCAGGTAAGGCAGCAGGTCTTTTACGTAAAGCACCCCGATAACGTTATCCATGTGTTCAGAGAAAACAGGGATTCGCGAATACCCATGAGCTTTAATCTCTGCCAGGACCTCGGGGAATTTCATCGATTCTGATAAGGCGAAAATGTCGATCCTCGGTCGCATCACTTGTTTGGTGTCGGTGTTCCCAAAGGTAACGATGCCTTCCAGGATTCGCTGTTCTTCTTTGGTGGTGTCCCCTTCAGAGGTCAGTTCAAGTGCTTGGGAAAGATGATCAATACTCAGGTTAGATTTCTGCTTTCCCAATTTGCGGTACAAGTAAATGGTCCCGGACCTCATGGGCAGGCTCAGGGGACTGAAAACAAAATCGAGCACCCGTAAAGGGTAGGCCATAAAATGCGCGAAATTCACCCTGTTCCGGTTGGCGTAGATCTTTGGTAAAATTTCACCGAACATAAGGATGAGAAAGGTGGCCACTACCACATCTACGATAAAACGCAGGGAAACGACCCCGAAGATCATATAGGTGATCCCGGAAAAAATGTAATCGCCAATGGTATTAAAGAGCAGGACGATCCCTATGTTGATCGCGTTGTTGGCGATCAATACGGTAGCGAGTAATTTTTTCGGTCGGTCAAGCAGTTTAACGACGATATTCCCCCGGGTGGTTTTTTTCTCTGCAATATCATTGATATCAGTAGCAGACAGACCAAAGTAAGCCACTTCTGCACCCGAGATCATGGCAGAACAGGCCAGGAGTACGAATAATACAATTCCCCGGCCGATTAAGGCGGATTCTACGGCAAATTCACTTAGAAAAATACTTAAGGGGTCAGGATCCAAATGTCGTGATATTAGTTTGCATTACTAGAATGGCAGATCGTCCTCTTCTTCTTCCTGCTGCGCGGGCCTGGTCTCTGCCGGTCTTTGCGGCTGACTTTTTTGCTGGCTTGGAGCTGAAGCCTGGGAGCCACCTCCCTGGTTTGGCATTCCACCTTCTTTTGGAGTGAGGAAAGTAAAATCCTGCACCTGTATCTCTGTAGAATACCTGGTTTGCCCATCTTCACCTTGCCACTGGCGTGTTTTGAGCCTGCCTTCCACATAGATCTTATCACCTTTGCTCAGGTATTTCTCACATATTTCGGCGGCTTTGTTACGCACAACAATGTTATGCCATTCCGTAGTGGTGACTTTTTCACCTGTCTGCCGGTTGGTATAGGATTCGTTGGTAGCGATCGGGAACCTACCAATGCAGTTACCTCCTTCAAAATAATGCATTTTTACTTCATCTCCCAGATGCCCGATCAGCATCACTTTATTCAATGTTCCGCTCATAATATTAATCTTGGGTCAAAAGTACGAATTTTTAAGAGTTTTAATATAATCTGCGATAAGGACGGGAACAGGATATTCATCCAGTTCTTCAAGGGGGATCCCACGTTCTAATTCGCCCGGGATATCAATACGCCAGAAGCGGGTATAGAGGTGCTGGTGACTTAATTTATGGACGATGGGCTCTTCATTTTCCAGTGAAACTGAAGAGAGATCATAGCCTGGAAAAACTTCTTCTACCTTATTATATAGGGAATCCTGTTCCAGGACTTCTTCAGATTCTACCAGAGGAAATTCGTACAGTTGTTGCCAGATCCCTTTTTTATCGCGCTGCTGAAGCCTGGTCTTCCCCTTTTCATCCAGCAGCACCAGGTAATTAAAATACCTGTTCCTCACCTTGGTCTTTTTAATCTTCACGGGGAGTTCCCCTACCATCTTCTTTTCAAGGGCCATGCAGGAGGCATTTAACGGACAGGTATCGCAAGCCGGATTTCGAGGTGAACATTGCAGCGCACCAAATTCCATCAGTGCCTGGTTGTATTCCGCGGCACGTTCGGGATCCATCACTTCCCGGGCCAGCTCTTTAAAATATTTAATTCCTTCAGTACTGTTTACGGGCAGGCTGACTCCGAAATAACGTGACAGCACCCGGTAAACATTTCCGTCAACCACGGGTTCCGGGCGATCAAAAGCAATGGAGGCAATTGCGCTGGCGGTGTAGTCCCCGACGCCTTTCAGTTTTTTTAATTCCGGGTAGGTATCCGGGAATTTCCCATGGTTATCCCGGCTAATGGTCTTTGCAGTGGTATGCAGATTCCTGGCGCGCGAATAGTAGCCCAGGCCTTGCCATAACTTTAACACTTTTTTTTCGCTGGCATCCGCGAGGTCGTCTACCGTGGGAAAATGCTCCAGGAACAGCTCGTAATACGGTAGTCCCTGTACCACCCTGGTCTGTTGTAGCATAATCTCTGACAGCCATATTTTATAAGGGTCCCGCGTATTTCGCCATGGTAAATCGCGTTTATTAGCCCTGTACCATTCAATTATTTTGGAAGAAAATAGCATGCTTGGAAAATAAAGAACAAAAGTAACGGTTTAAGGACTTAATATTAGTTTGTTAAGACGAAAGAACGAATTTAATTTATATATTTGCATCCCTTTAAAAACACATAGAAAATTAATTTTTACAATGACGAAAGCGGATATCGTATCGAAAATCTCAGAAAAGCTGGGAATTGAAAAAGGAGACGTACAGGCGACGGTAGAAACGTTTATGGAAGAGGTTAAGTCTTCACTGGAAAACGGTGACAACGTATACCTTAGAGGATTTGGAAGTTTTATCGTCAAAACCAGGGCTGAAAAGACCGGTAGGAACATCTCCAAGAATACTACCATAAAGATCCCGGCCCATAACATCCCGGCATTTAAACCTGCAAAGGTTTTTGTAGAAGGAGTAAAAAGTAACGTTCAAGTAAAATAATAACCTTTTAAAAGTAGAACTCTATGCCGAGTGGTAAAAAAAGAAAGAGACATAAGGTGGCTACTCACAAGCGTAAGAAACGCAGAAGAGCCAACCGACACAAGAAAAAGTAGTTTTCATAACTACTTTTTCGCTTTATACGTTCATTGACATAGAAATTCCAAAAAGGATTTCGACGGGTTAAATACAACCTGCAACAAATATTGTTTAACCATTCATCCCTGTATGGGGTGGATATAAATTGATTCAGGTGAATAGAGAATTAG
This sequence comes from Zeaxanthinibacter sp. PT1, assembly GCF_028464225.1. Lineage (GTDB taxonomy): Bacteria > Bacteroidota > Bacteroidia > Flavobacteriales > Flavobacteriaceae > Zeaxanthinibacter. The sequence goes on along the minus strand of NZ_JAQPCN010000001.1, from coordinate 1,340,460 downwards.
TCGTAAGATCCAATTCCAATGCCGTCGATTTTGCCTTACTGAAAGATGGAAAACTAACAGAACTACACAAAGAAGAGGACACCAACAATTTTAACGTGGGCGACATCATGATCGCCAAGATCAGGAAGCCGGTTACCGGTCTGAATGCAGCATTCGTTAATGTTGGCTATGAGAAAGATGCCTTTTTGCACTATCATGACCTGGGACCACAGTTGGCCTCGATGTTAAAATTTGTGAAGGCTGTCAGTACGGGAAAACTTAAAGATTATTCCCTTAAGAATTTTCCATTCGAAAAAGATATTGATAAGAATGGTAGCATTAAAGATGTTATCAAAGCAAATCAATCACTACTGGTTCAGATAGTAAAAGAACCCATTTCCACCAAAGGACCAAGGATCAGCTCCGAGCTTTCTATAGCCGGCCGCTACCTGGTAATGGTCCCTTTTTCTGACCGCGTCTCTGTATCCCAGAAGATCGGCAGTAAAGAGGAGAAAGACCGACTTAAAAGGCTTATTAAGAGTATTAAGCCTAAAGGATTTGGAGTCATCATCAGAACAGTAGCAGAAGGCAAGAAAGTCGCCGAGTTGGACAAGGACCTTCAGAATTTGCTGGATAAATGGACAGCAATGTGTAAGAAATTATATAAGGCGCCCACCCCATCCAAAGTCCTGGTAGAAATGAATCGTGCTTCCTCAATATTGAGAGATGTTTTCAACGACAGTTTTACCGGTATACATGTGGATGATGAAACGCTTTATAACCAGATCAAAGATTATGTTCTGGAAATCGAGCCCGAAAAAGAGTCTATTGTAAAACTGTATTCGTCACCTGTCCCGATTTTTGAAAAATTCGGAATAGATCGCCAGATCAAAACTTCCTTCGGCCGAACGGCCTCTATGAGCAAAGGTGCTTACCTGATCATAGAACACACAGAAGCATTACACGTAATTGATGTAAACAGTGGAAACCGTTCTAATAAGGCCAAGAACCAAGAGGACACTGCCTTTGAGGTAAACCTGTTGGCCGCTACTGAAATAGCAAGGCAATTGCGCCTTCGCGATATGGGCGGGATCATCGTGGTGGATTTTATCGATATGGTAAAATCGGATCACAGGCGAAAACTGTTCGATCACCTCAGGAACGAGATGAAAGACGACAGGGCCAAGCACAAGATCTTGCCTCCAAGCAAGTTTGGCCTGATACAAATTACAAGACAACGGGTACGTCCGGAAATGAAGATCAAAACCACCGAAGCCAACCCTAGTGGTAATGGCCAGGAAATAGAAGCACCGATTGTGCTGATAGAAAAGATCAACGTAGACCTGGAGCGCCTCATGAAAGGCGACGGGAAAGACAAAAGCATCACATTGAATACCCATCCGTTTATTGCAGCATACCTGACCAAGGGCTTCCCTTCTATACGTTCTAAATGGTTTTTAGAACACAAGAAGTGGATAAAGATCCAACCACGAGATGCCTACACGTATCTCGAATATTGTTTTAAAGACAAAGAAGGTCAGACCCTTAACTAAATAAAAAGCGATTCCCACAAAGGGAGTCGCTTTTTTTTTGCCTTAAAATCACTAACTTAAATCCTGATTTTTTAAGTTTTACCAACCTATGAAACCCCTGTATTTCTTTACTTTTCTTTTCCTGTTCCTGGGATGTTCACCCGGGGAGAAGAACAAGGTTCAGCTGAGCGGTATACTGCAGGACTTACCCTCAATTGAAGGTAGGCCAGAATACATTACTTCCCCTTACGTCACTGCAGGCGATCGAGTTTATATGGTAGGACACCAGGACGGAAGTTTCCAGGAAATAGGATGGCACATCAAAGGCGAAATGGGGGGAATCTGGAATCACCCTGTAAAATTAATGGACGGATTTTCTGCCCGATTGATCCATCAGGGAGATTCTCTCTCGCTGGAGAAGGCAGATCGGTTTGTGAATTACCCTATGGCAAATGTCCTGGAATACTATCCGCAAGGGATCCCGATGAAAATACAACGATTCCAGGTAGTCCCTGATGGAAAACAAGGGATAATAATACAGTATCTCTTCTCAAATTCGGGAAACAAAGACCTGGAATTCGATTTTGAATTCACTGCTTTTTCTGATCTTCGACCCACATGGCTGGGTGAGGAAACAGGTATGCATGACAGTCTTGATATCGTAACATTTGAAGAGAATCTGGCGATATTCAAGGACCAGGCGAATCCCTGGTTCAGCGTGGTAGGCTCAGAGAGCAGAACCAGGGAATTACGCGAGACCCACACCCATTATTCCGGGCAGGGCGCCGCTGCAGCGTTAGTGTACCCGCTTAAGGTAAAAGCAGGGGAAGAACAAACACTTAACCTTGTGATAAGTGGGTCGTACAATGGGAAAGAACAAGCCCTGGAAACCTTTAATGAACTTCGGGATCAGGTGGTCTCTCTTGTTACTACCAAGAAAAAGCGATACCAGCAGCTTGCATCCCGATCTGAACTAAACATTCCCGATTCCTCAATTGCCCAGGCCTTTGAATGGCTGAAATACAATTCGGATTGGCTGGTAAGAACCGTACCCGAAATCGGGACAGGTATCACGGCGGGCATTCCCGACTACCCTTGGTGGTTCGGGGTCGACAGTGAATATGCCCTGAAAGGATATATGGCTATCGGGCAGTGGGATCCGGCCTTCCAAACCATTTCCCTTCTGGACAGTGTATCCGGGGCCCAGAATGGCAATGGGCGCATCATTCACGAGATGTCTACCAATGGCAAGGTCTTTAATCCCGGCAATATAAATGAAACTCCACAGTTCGCCTCCCTTATCTGGGAAACCTTTTTATGGACCGGAGACCGGGAATTCCTGGAGAAATACTACCCGACTGTAAAGAAAGGCCTGGCATGGCTGATGGACGAGAAGGATACAAATAAGAATCTTTTCCCCGATGGGTTCGGGATGATGGAGATCCACGGGATGGACAGCGAAATGATAGATGTAGCTGTCTATACCCAAAGGGCATTTGGTGACGCAGCACAGATGGCGGTCGTAATGGGGGACACCAAGGTTGCCGCATATTACCGTGATATGGCCGAAAAACTAAAAACCAAGATCAATAATGAATTCTGGTCCGAAGAATTTAAATCTTATGCCGATTTTATTGGAACAGATGACCAGGCTTTGCGATTGATCAAAGATGCGATCATCAGGGCGGATACCCTGAACAAACCCTGGGCAATTGACGAATTGAAACGCACGGCAGAAAAAATCAGGAACTCACCCTCTGATAAACCCCGTCCTTTTGTACTACATCACAACTGGGTAGTCAACACTCCAATGGAAATGAAGGTAGCCGATTCTCTCAAAGCCATCCAGGCACTGCAAACTGCGGAAAAATTTGTAAATCCTTATGGAGTATTTGTGACAGGGATAGACCGTGACGAAAGCGCAGGGAAAGAACACGGTTCTTTTAAAGGGAGTAAGGTTTTTTCTTATACAGGAGCCGTTATGACCTTACCAACAGGGGTACAGGCAATTGCCGAGAATAATTACGGGCGCCCCGAGAAGGCTTTGGACTACCTGAAGCGAATGACTCGTACCTTCAGTTATGCCCTTCCCGGCAGCATGTACGAAGTATCCCCGGATTACGGGATGATCGTCCAGGCATGGAACATCTATAGTTTTGCGATCCCGATCGTTCAGCAATTCTTTGGCGTCCGGCCCAGGGCCCATGAAAAACTGGTTAAGGTGACACCCCGGATGCCTGAGACATGGTCCGATGTATCCCTTCAGAATGTGGCAATTGGAGATAATACAATTTCAGTATATTATACCAGGAAAGACTCCCTGGAAACCCTGACCGTTACCCAGGAAAATCCCGGGTGGACAATTGAGTTAAGCCTCCCGGGTCCCGGAGCTATTGAACTTACAGAGGGGACTGCGGAACCATCGGATTCTGCAGATTCGATTTTATACAGGAGTAAAAGTCAAAAAGTTACCCTGAGAAGGAAAATCCCGTGAAATGTCTTGCTAAATTTGTGGCCTATGTATTTTTCACGTGCAACTTACACCCTTGACGAAGCCAGGAGCAAGATAGAAAGCTATTGCGCCTACCAGGAGCGATGCCATAAGGAAGTGCGGGAGAAACTCCTTAAGATGAATATGATCCCCGAGGCCATAGACCAGATCATAGGACACCTGATACAGGAGAATTACCTGAATGAAGAGCGTTTTGCCAAAGCCTTCGCAAGGGGAAAGTACCACCAGAAATCATGGGGAAGGGTTCGTATCCGGATGGAACTCAAGCAAAGGGAAATCTCGGAATACATTATCCGTGAAGCCTTAAAGGAAACCGAGGAGGGGTATGAAGAAAGGCTGCATGCCCTGGCGCTGAAAAGACTGGAACAGATCAGGGAAAGAAACCCGCTGAAGCGTAAGAAGAAGCTGGCCGACTACCTGTTATACCGAGGTTGGGAAACCCATCTCGTCTATGAAAAACTACAGGAATTGATCGACTAGTACAGCTGGCCGTTTTTCTCTACGAGCTGCAGGTGCTCATGTGTTCTCCGGATGGCCTCTTCGTTCTTCCACCGGATCCATTCTTCCCCTTTCAGCTTCCGCATCATCGCGTCATAATAACGCATCCACACCACGTTATACAGTGCTTTACCCATATTCCTCGGCCGTAGTGGCAGTGCCCTCAGGCTCATCGAAAATCCGGGGTCCAGGTAGCGCATGTAATGCCAATATCCTTCGGGCATATAAAGCACATCACCGTGTTGCAGTGTGGTCCGGTGGCCATTGGCATGTTTCAGGGCCGGCCAGTGATCCAGGTCCGGGTCAGAGAAATCTATACTCTCATGGGTGATCAGGGAATGAGGCACTTTATACAGGTAAGGCGTTTCGGCCTGCGAGAAAAGAATACACTCTTTTTTTCCTTCAAAGTGAACATGGAAGATATTTCCCAGGTCTATATCGTAATGCATAAAGGTATAAGCATCCTGCCCCCCAAAAAATAGCATGGGCAGACTTTTAAGAAATGGCAGCCCCAGGTCCGGGTAGCTGAAGTCTTGCTGTAGTTCCGGAACTTCCTTCAGTAAATTCCATAAGAATATTCTGTAATGGGTAGGACCTTTTTTAAGCAGGTCTATGTATTGGTCCATCCGCATCCTGGCATGCGCCTGGTTAAAACCATCTTTATGGCTCACCGGACGGTTATCATAGAGAGGGACCTCCTTCTCCCCTGCTACCTTGCGAATGTATTCCAGGTCCCATTTGCGATACGCCGGCCAGTCCGATACCAAGCCCTGCAGCACCACTGGCTTTTGTGGCCTGTAATAGTCCTTGATAAACGCCTCCTTGGTAATAGAGGCTACTTTGGGTATCTCTTGTAGGTTCAAAAGGAAATCTGCTTCTTTAGCTCGCAAAGTTAAAAAAGCCGGAGAAGCTGAACCGGTAAATTAACGATAACTTAAGAACGCTTTGCTTTAGCCTTGGCCTCCTCGTTGCGTTCTATCTTGTGCCCGGGACGTGTCCATTTTGGCTTCTCTCCTAAGGGTTGCAGTACCGATTCCTGCTGTTCAACGGTCTTAGGTTGCGGGGCTTTTACAAAGGCCTGTTGTGGTTTCAGCCCCAGGAGTTTGAACATTTCCATATCCTCGCTCACATCCGGGTTAGGTGTAGTCAGTAATTTATCCCCTGCAAAAATAGAGTTGGCTCCGGCCAGGAAACAAAGTGCCTGTCCTTCACGACTCATGGAAGTTCTCCCTGCAGAGAGCCTTACCTGGGTCTTAGGCATCACTATCCTGGTCGTAGCCACCATGCGGATCATATCCCAGATCGGTACGGGCTCCATATCCTCCATGGGGGTACCTTCAACTGCTACCAGGGCATTGATCGGCACAGATTCGGGCTGCGGGTTCAGGGTAGCTAAAGCTACCAGCATCCCTGCCCTGTCTTCCAGTTTCTCGCCCATCCCGATAATTCCACCGCTACATACGGTTACATTGCTCTTCCTGACGTTGTCTATAGTCTTAAGGCGATCTTCGAAAGCCCTTGTAGATATAATGTCTTTATAATAATCCTCAGAAGTATCCAGGTTATGATTATAGGCATATAAACCTGCTTCAGCCAGGCGTTGTGCCTGGTTTTCGGTTAACATCCCCAGGGTACAGCAAACCTCCATATCCAATTTATTGATAGTACGAACCATTTCCAGCACCTGGTCAAACTCGGGTCCGTCCTTCACATTCCTCCAGGCAGCACCCATACATACCCGGGAACTTCCCGAAGCTTTAGCCCTTAAGGCCTGTGCTTTTACATGGGGAACCGTCATCAGGTCATTCCCTTCAATATCGGTATGGTAGCGTGCAGCTTGCGGACAGTAGCCACAATCTTCCGGGCATCCCCCGGTTTTGATAGAGAGCAGGGTAGAGACCTGGACCGTATTAGGGTCGTGAAATTCGCGATGAACATTGGCTGCGCGAAACAGCAAATCCATCATTGGTTGGTTGTAAATTTCAAGTATCTCCTCTTTGGTCCAATTGTGTCTTTCCGCACTCATACGTCTAATTTATGTGCCAAAAATAGCCTATAATGATTACATTTTCCAAGAATAGGGAACAATTTGCATGATATCAGGGAGTGCCGGGTCTCTGCAGAAGGATACTCACCGCGTTGCCACCAAAGCCGACGGCATTTACGAGGATACGCTCTAATTTTCCCGGGCCGGTCTTTTCTTGCAGAAAAGGTACCGGGATCCAGTGTTGATGTTGCAACATCAGCACCGCCAGTTCTACACTGAGCATACCGGAGGCACCAAAGGTGTGCCCCACTTTCCATTTGTTAGAAGTAAGTGCAGGCTTATGCTCACCAAAAACGGCGGAAATGGCGCTGTGTTCTGCCATATCTCCTTTGCGTGTTCCGGGGGCGTGCATAACGATCGCATCTACCTGTGACGGATCTATGCCCGAGACAGCCATCTTCATCGATCGCTGAAAACATTGTGCATCGGTAGAGAGCGATACACTGTGCTGCAGGGGCTCGGTTGCGTAACCTATCCCTGAAACCAGCGCGAGAGCATTTGGCCTGACCCCCTTTTCCAGGCAAGCCATTGCTGCAGCTTCACCCAGTATCATGGTATTCATTTTTTTATCGAGATCTAATGCCCTGCAAGGGTAGGGTTCTGCTTCTCCCAGGGTAGAATATATTTTGAGGGCCCTCATTTGCGCCAGGGTAAAGGGGGTAAGGGATGCTTCGCTCCCTCCTACCAGGAACTTATCGGCCATCCCTGCCTCTAACCACGCCACGCCATTGAGTAGGGCGTGTAATGCCGTAGAACAGGTAATAGAATGTGATATATCCGGGCCTTGGGATTGCAGGTCATGTGCTAACCAGGAAGAGATATTCCCTAAAGTGGTAGCCGGTGATGCCTGTGTACTGCTTTGTCCATCCTGCAGGAATTCTGCATGGTACTTTTCAAAGAGGCTGGTTGCCCCCCGGGATGAACCAACGTTGATCCCAAAATCATTTCCCTTTTTCCAGCCGGCGCGCTCGGCGGCACTTCTCCCGGCTAGCAGGGCGTACAGGACACTATCATCCAGGGAGCGGTAGAAGGCCGACTCCCCTCGTAATTGGTCTACCGCTTTTCGAGCGCCAGGGGTTAAGGGTGCCACCCAGGCTTTTTCCTTTCCGTACGATTCAAAGGCCAAGAGGGCTTTATCTTCCAGGTAACGGGCCCAGATCTCCCCGGGCTCCTGTCCAAGGGGTGAAACCGATGCTATAGCCGTAATAGATATGGGTTGTTTCATCAGAATAGGTCCAGGGCAGTTCTAATACTGTCGTAGACAGTAGTTAATTGTTGTACCGTGATTACGTATGGAGCCAGGATATAAATTGTATTCCCCAGGGGCCGGAGGAATACCCCTTGGTCCATGAAATGTTTATACAAGCGGTCCCTGAGATTGCCGTAGCGCTCCATGCTGACATCCAGGTCCAGGGCCAGTATCACCCCACACTGCCGGACGTTGGCAACCCTGGAATGGGATTCGATTTCCGAGGCAAAATTCCGATGACTGTTCACAATGCGATCTATATCGCGTTGAATCTCACCAGACCTCAGCAACTGCAGTGCAGCAAGGGCTGCAGTGCAGGCCAATGGATTCGCAGTATAGGTGTGACCATGAAAGAATCCTTTTCCCAATTCGTCACTGTAGAAGGCATCGTAGATCTGCTGGCTACAACTGGTTGCGGCCATGGGCAGGAGTCCGGCCGTCAGTGCCTTGGAGAGGCATATAATATCGGGCTTGGTCTCCATATAAAGAGAGGCAAAGTATTTGCCTGTCTTCCCGAAACCGGTCATCACCTCATCCGCCACAGTCACAACTCCCTCTTGCTGTAATAAGGCCAGAAGAGGTTGCAAGTGCTCTGCTTTATGCATTTTCATTGCCGCAGCACCCTGCACCAGGGGCTCGTATACAAAACAAGCAATATCTTTGGTTTTTAAGCGGTTTTCTAACCACTCCAATATTTGTTGCAGGTTCTCTGCCGTAGGTACCGGAAGCCGTTCTACTTTCAGGAAAAAATCTTCGAAAGGACCGTTGTACACCGAAAGGCCGGAAACGGACATGGCACCGAAAGTATCACCGTGGAAACCATCTTCAAAAGCCAGCAGTACCGGTCTTTTCTCACCCCGGTTAAAATGGTACTGTAATGCCATCTTGATGCCGATCTCCACGGAGGTGGAACCATTGTCCGAATAGAAGATCTTCGACTGGTTTCCAGGGAGGACCTCCAATAATTCTTCGGCCAGTTGTACAGCAGGGGCATGAGTAAAGCCACTGAAAACCACCTGGTCCAGGGTCGTCATCTGTTCGGCTACCCTGGAGGTAATGCGCGGGTTACAATGCCCATACATGCTGGTATACCAGGAAGAGATCCCATCAATATAGGGCTTCCCTTCCATGTCGTAGAGCAAACAACCTTCTGCCCTGGCAATAGGGAGCATCTCCGGATTGCGCTTGTGTTGGGTAAGCGGGTGCCACACGAACTTCTTATCCTTTTCCGAAATATTTTTCAAAGAGACCGGATTCACTGTAAATGTCTTTTTATCTATCTTGCAAAGATGGGAATAAAAATAGTGACCACATGCTAAAAAAGGCGCTGGAGCGGCTTCAACCTGACTATCAGAGGCTCAGTCAGGGATCAGTTTTTATCATATTCTTCCTTCTTTCATTTTTTATTCGCCTACCCTTCTTTTTCAGGGATTATATAGACAGGGATGAAAGTACATTTATCCTGGTGGCGCAGTCCTGGGTAGAGGGTCATTTACCTTATACAGAACTCTGGGACCTGAAACCCCCATTGGTCTACTTTTTCTTCGCTTCGGTCATATGGATCTTCGGCAAGAGTTTTATCGCCATAAGACTCCTTGGTGTCCTGGCAGTAGCCGGGACCGCATTTTTCAGCTACCGGATTGGCCGGCAACTCAATGGTACTAAAACCGGGCTCTGGGCCGGAATTGGTACGATATACCTACTCAGTCTTTTCGGAAGCTTGCAGGGAGTCATGTCTGAACACCTGAGCATGCTTTTCTTTATGCCCGGGATCTTCCTGCTGATGCAGCGCTACCGGCCCCGGACCGTATTGCTCTCCGGTATCTGCCTCGGCATTGCATTAATGACCAAACTAAATCTCGCTTATGCAGTGATCCTTCTTGGATTGTTTTTCACCTATGACAGCTGGCGTAGTGCAGGCTGGAAAAGGGCCATAGGCTCAGGCATGCTACTGGGTTCGGGCATAATATTAATCATTATAACCACATACCTACCCTACTGGCATGATGGGCAGGGAGCGTTATGGTGGGATTCGGTTTTTAAGGCCCCCCTTGCTTATTCCGAGCACAAAAAAAGATCCTTGCTCACCTTCCTCCCAATCCTGATCATTTTGGGAACCTTTTTATATCCCAGTTTTAAGAACGGCTGGCTCAAAGCAAAACAACAAGGGACATTGCTCCTTGTGATTTCCCTGATCGGCATACTGTTCTCATTTATGAAAGTGGGACGGATCAATGGGCACTATCTTATACAATTCCACCCACTGTTCCTGGTTCTTTTATCCGTAGTCATCAGTCGTTCCATTCCCAACCCCGGGAGTTGGGGCAGGAAATTGCTGCTATTATTACTGTTATTGCTGCCGGTTGAGTCCTACCTGGAATACACCGCAATCATAAAACACAAAATAGAGAAGGGCAGCTTCTTTAACGGGGAAGGCATAAGTGTACCTAACTGGCTTGAAGAAAAAGGTCTGACAGAGCAGTCTACCCTGTTTTTAGAATACCATATTGGCTATTGGCAGACAGGACAGCTACCACCGACTAAATCGGCCACCCATCCCAGCAACCTATGCCGGGCAGAGTTATTCCCGCATTACAATAACCCCAGGGCTACCGCTATGGAAGAGCTGCGTTTTGTCATGGATAGCCTGAGACCGCAAATCGTTGTCGTAAGGAGAGGAAAGCCAATTTTTGACAAGGAACTATTGGAAGAAAATGAATATATGCAGACTTTCCTCAATATACATTACCGGGTCATAGGTAGTGTAGAGGGGGCCGATATCCTTCAGCGCCAGTGATTCAGAGAGCTTCGAGGGCCGGGCGGAACCGATCTGCATAGAAGCTGATTTTATCTTTATCAAAACCACTCTCTTCATCAATACGGCCCAGGTAAGTGGCGCCGCTCTTCTTCAGAATGATCTCTTCAGTACTGGGGTGTTCTGCTCCGCTGAACATAATGGCCGGCCGGAATCCACGCTGTTGCAATTGGTAGAGAGTTAGCAGGCTATGATTGATACTTCCCAGGTAATGCCTGGATACCACCACCACGTTGTAATGCGGTTTGATCAGGTCCAGGATAGTATCCTCATCGTTAATGGGAACTAGTATGCCTCCTGCCCCTTCGATAACCAAGGTATTATCGGTTTCGGGTTCGTATATATCTGCGAGGTTTATATACAAGCCGTCTTTTGCTGCCGCCGCATGCGGACTCATAGGAGACTTCAGGGCGTAGGCGTTAGGATGGATCACGGTCTTTGGATTAGAAACCAAGGAGCGAATACGATGGCTGTCTGAGCTGTCCAGGTCTCCTGCCTGTATGGGCTTCCAGTAATCAGCCTTAAGGGCCTCCGTGATAATAGCAGCGGCCACGGTTTTACCGACTTCAGTTGAAATTCCTGTAACAAATATGCGTTTCATCAGGGGTTTGGTTTGGTGATCATCTGGCATTTAAGGCATCGATATTTCACGGGTTCCAGGAAGGGAAACAATCGGTGAAGTATTTTTTTCCGGCTGTAATAGACTTCAGATCGCTGAGCTTTACAATTGGGACAGGTTACCGGGTTCCCCTCTTCATCCTTGGCATAGCTGCGAATCTCGTCGTAGATCTCCAGTGCCCTTTCGCGGTCCGAGCTATATACCTGCAGTTTCACCCCGCCGATAGCTGCACTGATCAGCGGATCTGTTGCCAGGATGGTCTCATCTTTAAGGAATACAGGTATGCCTTCGTACTCCAGCTTAGCTTTAACGATCTGTACGTCTGCCACGTACTCAAATGTTCCTATAGTTATTAATCGATCACTCATGATCTGCAATGGAAGTCGCAAGCTTGCGCAGCACTTCCTTAATTTCTTTAAAGGTATTATAGCTGTGGAGGCAGAACCTCAGCCGCTCCTGTCCCCCGGGTACTGTAGGAGACAGTATAGGTCTGACATCAAATCCTCCCAGCTGCAATTCTGCAGCCACAGCCTTGACCCGGTCATTTCCCGGGAGCAGGCAGCAGTGGATGGCCGAATTACTGGGTATGAATAACCCGGCAATACTTAGATCCTGCAGCTGTTCCCTAAAATAACGAATGTTTTCTTTAAGTTCCCATTGTTTTTTTTGTCCCTCCGGGCTATCCATAAAATGGTAGGACGCCAGGACAGTGGCTACAGAGTGGGGAGGTAATGCCGTTGTATAGATAAAACTACGCGCATAATTCAGCAGGAATAGCCTGAGCTCTGCCGGCCCGATTACGGCTGCCCCGTGGGCACCCATGCCTTTACCAAAGGTGAGGATTCGCGCAAAAACATCGTTCTGCATTTTGCCTGCCCCGGCTGTTCCCCGGGCATTTTCCCCGCACACCCCTATAGCATGAGCTTCATCAACAACCAGCCTGCAATTAAGTTCACTGCACAATTTAGACATTTCCTCCAGGTCCGGACTATCTCCATCCATGGAAAACACCGATTCAGTGACCACATAGATCTCGTGATCTTCTTTAACTGCCCCATTTTCCAAAGTATTAGAACGCTTCCTGGCCATCAGAATTTGTGAGCGCAGATCCTGCAGATCATTATGTTCAAATTTATAGCTCTTAGCAAGGCCCATCCGGATACCATCCCGGATACTGGCATGTGCTAATTCGTCATAAAGAACAACGTCTCCCCGTTGCGGAACTGATGAGAAGAAACCGGTATTGGCATCGTAACCCGAATTGAATATTAAGGAAGGCTGCCCGTAATACCGGTCCAGGTATTCTTCCAGGCGCAGGTACAGATTGTGATTCCCGGAAAGCAGGCGGGAGCCAGTCGCTCCATTCAGAGTTGTATTAGCTTCCGCAACCAATTGGGAAGCCCAGGTATGTATAGCCGCGTGCCTTGCAAAACCGAGATAGTCGTTAGAATAGAAGTCGGTTTTTTCCTCTTTCTCCCCTAAGGATCTCAATGCATTTGATGCCTCCCGGTCGGCTAATTTCCGGGTTAATTTTTTTGGAAAAATTCCCATGAGCTCAAAGGTAGCATATCCTGAATTTAATTAGTAATTTGAAGAATGGAAACTATCTCCCAAAACAGGCGAAAAATGGGCATTATTTACAGGCAGGCGCATAGTGCGGACCAGTTAGAACAGATCCTGGAGTTACAGCGTGAAAACCTGGTCGAGGTCCTGACCGAAGAAATGCGCACGGAAGAGGGCTTTGTGAGCTTAAAACACAGCCTGGAGCTACTGGCACATATGAATGCGGTCTGCCCCCACATTGTAGCACTGGACGGGGACAGGGTCATTGGATATGCGCTAAGTATGCACCCGTCGTTTTCCGAAGAAATACCATTAATCCAACCCATGTTTAAACGAGTTAAGGGATTACTGGCCCCAGGTACCCGCTTTATGGTTATGGGGCAGGTATGTATTGCAAAGGACTATCGAAAAAAAGGAATTTTCCGAGGACTCTACCATCGAATGCAGGTGGCACTGAAGAACGACTTTGAGTGGATCATTACCGAAGTAGATGACCGGAACCAACGATCCTTAAATGCGCATTATGCCGTTGGTTTTACAGATATGGAAGTATACGAGTCCGACGGGCGAACCTGGCACCTTATCGGGTTACCTACTGCATCATCGTCCTGAACAGGCGGCATTTCAGGAATCACATAAATATTACGATCTTTGCAAAAAATTTGGATAGATGATCTTATACCTGGACATGGACGAAGTATTGGCAGATACTTACGGCGCACATATAGAAATATACAATCAAGAATTTGGTGAAAACCTGACCAAAGAAGATTGTATGGGGCGCGAGGTATGGCAGAGTGTCCCGGAGGCGAGACAGCAAAGTGTAAAAGACCATGCCCGGCAGGAAGGATTTTTCAGACCCTTAAAACCTATTGAAGACAGTATCAGGGTCGTTAAAGAATTACAGCGTAAGCACGAAATCTATATCGCGTCCGCGGCTATGCAGTTCCCTAACAGTTTAAGGGAAAAAAGCGACTGGCTGGACGAACACTTCCCCTTTATACCATGGCAGAACAGGATATTACTGGGACATAAGCACATATTGGACGGGGATGTACTGATCGACGATCGGTCTTATAACCTCAAAAATTTTAAAGGGCGCGGAATGTTGTTTACTTCACCGCATAACGTGAATGAAAATCATTATGAAAGGGTGAACACCTGGACGGAGATCGCAGGCTTACTGCTATAAAAAGAAAAAGGCCGGACCCATGCGACCAGCCTTTTCCCAGTCTTGTATCAAGACGGGTGAGTATGATAAATAGAAATTATTTCCTGTAATCGTCGTCATCATCGTCGTCGTCCTTAGCAGCTTCCCCGAGGTCATGATAGTCAAAACGCTGACCACCTACCGAGGCATCTGCCATAAGTCCGGCTTTAGAATAGGTAAAGACTTTTACACCTTCATCATACTTTGCCGAATAGGATTTCCCGCTTTTCAGAGCCACGGCGGAGACCCCGGCTGAAAATTCGAAATCCTCTTCTTTAAAACTATCCAGGTCTTCCTGGGTTTCAAAGAAAATAGCTTCTATGATCGCTGCACCACCAGCTTGTAATCCAACGGTGACTTTCTTTAAATTGGCTACCCCAACAGCTTGTCCGTTCTCAAAGACAATCCCATTACCGGCAGCACCTCCGACGATAAATCCACCTTTCCCGACATTGGGGAATATGACATAGCCCGCACTGTTATCAAAATAGGATTGGATATCGGGACTGGTAGTCAATAAGGTTTGCTTAGCTTTTTCAACATCTTTCATTAATTCGGCATTCTTATCCGACTGTGCCAGCCCGATTGCGCCGATCAATAAGGCAATAATTACAATAATGTTCTTTATTTGTTGCATGACAATTTGGGTTTGAGTTAATAATCACAAACTTAATCTCTGAAACAGAAAATATCCGTCGCTATCGATCAAATTATTAGTGGGTATGGAGAAGGTTTCGTGTTAATTTTCTTACATGAATTGAGGAATGAAATATCAACCCCCGAAAGGGTCATGAAAAGGATTTTAGAGGCCAACTTTCCCAACCGGCTGAACCTATTCAGAATAGGGTTGACCATTGATGAAAATCTCACCTCCCAACTCCTCGATGGTATATCCAAACCATCCTTTGTTGTTCTTTTTCCAGGTTTCGCGATGACGTTGTGTGGTTAGAATGGTATCCAGGGTAAGGCCATCCCGTTGGAGCATTAGGCGCTCCCATCGCTGGGAATTATAAACGATGACACTGTCCCTTCCGCTAAAGCGTATACTGTCTATTAATACCGCTATAAATAAGGTAGTATCTATGATCTCCCAGGATCTCAGTGTGTATTCGCGCTGTTGTTCCCTGCTAATCACTTTTCCATCTTCATCATGGATAAGGAGATCTTCGGGCAATTGGGCCATGTAGGTATCAATGTCTTTATCACGGGTGGCAATCACCCCGTCCTGGACTTTCCTGCCTATGGCTTTCCGAATCTCAGATTTTTCCAGCTCGGAGAACTCCTCCACATCTGCCTTACAGGAAATTATCGCCGTGGAACTGACCAGTATAAGGACGGTGAACTGAAGAAATTTAGATGCCATAAGGAAATAGGTTTATGACTAAGTTAGGTGATAACAGCTTAACCTGGTAGGCTATGTCTTTCGGGAGCTATTTTAAAATATTTGGGGTTTGGGGTTTGGGGTTTGGGGTTTGCGGTTTGGGGTTTGCAAGAATAATCTTCTTCTTTTACCCTTCCAAGCGGATTTCCATCTGGATATTGCAGCGCTCATAGGGAGAGGCATAGCCTTTGGTTTCTTTAAATCCCAGTTTTCGGTAGAGCGCAATGGCCGGCACCAGCACGGTGTTACTTTCCAAGTAGACTTTTTCAGCTCCCCTTTGTCGCGCTTCTTCTATCACGGCCATACCCAGTTTATAGCCCACGCCCTTCCCTTGGGTGGATGGAGCTACCGCCATTTTGGCCAATTCAAAAGTACCGGGGTTCCCAGGCATAGCGATCATCGCACAAACACCGACAACGGCCTCCCCTTCCAGGGCTACGAGTATAAAACCGCCTTGGTACAGGATATACCCTTGTGGATCACCCAGGGCCTTGCGATCCGATTCTTCGATCTTAAAATACTGTTTGATCCAGGCTTCGTTCAGCTCTCTGAAGGCCTGCCGGTACTCGGGTTGGTAGTGGACAATCTGTAAATTCATCTGCTCAGGAATATGGAAGTGCAAGTTAAGACAGTCCGGGAGATTATCTAAATACGGACAAGCAGATCGCCGTAATTACGACCGATTAGATTCAGGCTGATGAAGTTTTGTGAATATAGGTACTTGTCGACCGGGGGCTTAAATCCCCGCCCCACGCTCAAGTTAAGTGTTTCCACTGCATAAAGCATGCAGTGCTTTCGGTTACAAAGTTACAAGGTTACAGCCCGCCCCCATGAATGACTTAGTCAGGCAGGTGCCGGGGACGGGCCTGCGGCAGGCCTCGAACTTCGAACCTCGAACCTCGAACAATTTCCCGTATCTTTGCGCCCACAAAAATCTGACCCATGCGCGGAATCATCCTGATCTTTATTGCAGCCTGTAGTTACGGCGTGCTTTCCCCAATCGTTAAATTGGCTTATGGTGCAGGCTATACGGTCAGTGATGTCACCGGGGTACAGGCAGTGATCGGGATGCTGTTCTTCTGGATCGTTTCCCTGTCTCAAAGTGCCGCCCGCAAGAAATCGGAACGCCGTCCATTAAAAGTTAAAAAAGTAGTTAAGCTGATGTTACTGGGATTACCCATCGGGCTCACCAGTATGTTTTATTACCAGGCGGTCGAATTTATTCCCGCTTCCCTGGGGATCTTACTACTGTTCCAGTTCACCTGGATCGGTATACTCGCCGAGGCCATCGCCAACAGGGAGTTTCCTTCAGGCATTAAACTGGTTGCATTGGTATTACTATTAGGCGGTACAGCCCTGGTTGCAGGGGTAAGGCCGGAAAGTTTTAATTTCTGGGGTACCATCTACGGTTTCCTGGCGGCAATCTCCTATAGTGCATTTATTTGGATCAACGGTCGAGTAGCTACCGATGTGGCTGCAGTACCCAAAAGCAAATGGATGATGACCGGGGCTACCCTGCTCATTTTTTCGGTCTACACGCCAGAATTTCTCTGGAACGGGGCCTTAACAGAAGGCCTGCTCTATTACGGGATCCCTTTAGCCCTGTTCGGTACCATCATCCCCCCGCTTTTCTTTGCTATCGGGGTGCCCATCATAGGGGTTGGGCTCACTTCTATCCTCAGCGCGGTAGAATTGCCTGTAGCCGTACTCTTTTCTATGCTGTTGTTGTCCGAACCGGTCAGCGGATGGCAATGGGTAGGTGTCTGCATCATCCTGGCCGGGGTGCTGCTGCCTAACCGGAGAGTGCTGCAAGAGGTGAGGGTATAGATGGTTTGCGGTTTGCGGTTTGCGGTTTGCGGTTTGCGGTTTGCGGTTTGCGGTTTGCGGTTTGCGGTTTGCGGAATATTGTTTTATTAATAGCACAAAGCTTCATTTCTCAATTTTCTTTTCAGCTCTTTTTAACACCGTTGGAGTGTACCATTCTAACCGAATTTTCTTTCCGTCCTTGCAAGCGTTCTGCAATGAAACCCATTGACTTGTATACGGGGTGGGATTTAGAATCCCACTTTCACCACAGCCCGCTTTTCATCGGCATTTGCAGAAAAACTTCCGCCCCTGTAAGTTTCCTGCATTGAAGAAAATTAACTTGTAACCGGGGCAGGGTTTAGAACTCCCCGGTGAAAAGTCAGCAGTTCGAAATTAGCAGCATGCAGTATTCTCCTTACCAGTTCGTATATGAGATGAATTGTCCCTATGTAACCCTGTAACCCCCGCCCGCCCGCCTGAATGGACCCAGTCCGGGCAGGTACCGGACGGCACGTTCGGGCGGGCTGTAACCCTGTAACAAAATTATTTTCTGACCCTGCAAGCTTCCTGCAGTGAAGAACATTTACTTATAACCGGGGTGGGGTTTAGAACCCCGGTTTTCAGTTGGCAGTTTCCAGTCAGCAGCAGGCAGTGGGCAGTAGGGTTATGGATGTTGTACTGATTTCGAGGTTCATCATTATAGTAAAGCTTCCTTGTCCCTTTTGTCACCTTTGTCACCTTTGTCACGCATTTGTAGCTATGTTTTCGTGTTCGCGGTTTTCGGTTTGCGGTTCGCAGATTATCCACCCAACGGTTTCAGCGTGTAACGGTTTTCCCTGCATGTTTCTTGCAGTGATCTCGATTAACTTAGAACCGGGGCGGGGTTTAGTACCCCCCGACCTGGTCTCAGGATTTCTCTTTAAACCTGGAATCCAATAAGACATTCTGATTCTGCAAGTTTATTGCAGTGAAGGAGGTTAACTTTGAACCGGGGCGGGATGACCATCCCCCTCTGCACGCCTCACCACTGCACCGCATCCCGTGAGCACATCAAGCTTATTCGTAATTGGGTATATTAATGCCCAGGAAGAGATCCCGCTCTACAACGTATATGCCTTCTTTTCGTGTCGGCATCACAATCCCGGACCCTGCCCGGTTGCGCATTCGTTTCCTGCGCTCCTCGGTCAATAAAATATCATCCTCAAAAGTGTAATCATCCACGTAGTATTCCTTCTTCCCCGGTTCTTTGATCGTCAGGTGGATGTGCTCGGGTTCTCCCCTGTCCGGGTAAGCCCCGGGCCTGAAGGTGTAAAAAGTGTATCTGCCGTCTGCACCCGTCTTTACCCAGCCGCGGATAGAACCATGCCTGAGTCCCCAGCCTTTTTCCTCCCCGATTTTCCGGTATATACCCTGTCGGTCCGTTTGATAGATGTAGAGAATAACGTCTTCAGCCGGAGTCTTCCCGTCTTTTTTAAATACCGTGCCTGTGATCCTCAGCCTGGGTTCAAGGCCAAATAAGGGAAGAGTATCTACCGGGCTGAGTACCCGGTCACCATAATCATGAACCGCCTCGCAGCCCTCGCAGGGTCCGCCTAAAATGCCTCCCCTGTCCTGTCCGCAACATGCTAAAAAACTTACTAAGAAAAGGAACCCGAATGCTTTAATCCTAATAATTGAACCCATGGTTTTTTCTTTAAAATTATATCAAATATCCTCTTATCTCCGGGTAAATGTGCTAAATGGAGTACAGGGCTGGCTGAAACGAGTTCAGTTCATCCTTCTAAAAAATTCCTTGGCATAATTGCGGCTAAGTCGTAATTCTGTACCATCTTTCAGGGTGATATCATAATCCCCGTTACCACGGGATACATAAGACTCCACGAATACTGTATTCACGATACAGCTCTTATGGATGCGTACAAATTGCTGCAAGGGATAAGACTCCATAAAGGATTGCAGGCTGGAAGAGTGCAGGTAGGTTCCCCGGGTGCTGCTAATGGAGATATAAGGGGAATCTGATTGTACACATATTACAGATGAAGGTGGTAATACAATATGTCGACCCGATTTGGTGACCCGTATACTGGATATCGCCGGGGAAGAATCTGCTGTCCCGGACCGTTTTTCCCGGTACTTTTTAAAGAAAAAATTTCCCAAACCATATACCACTAATGCGATGGCCCCGTTTTCCGGTCCGTTTCTGCGCAAAACGTCTGCCATCCCAAAAGAGTGGTCCAGGAATAAGGAAGACAAAATTGCGACTGCCGAAGCGAATAATAGTATATGCAATAAGGCGAAGAAAAAGGTATAGACCACGTATAGCGGTGGTTCCTTATAGTAGACCACCCAACCGTTCAGGGAAAGCAAGGGTATAAAAAGCAGCCAGAAAGACCCGAACAAGAGAGATTCCGACCAATAAAATGAATAGCCTTCTAAAGTTGCACCGAGCAGGTCCTTAGTAAAAACCAGCATTATTAGCCCGACCAATAATAGAAATAACCGACGAAACCAGGGTTTATTTGGCAGATCTATTAGCATGGTCGAGGGTTTTGGGTATACTACAAGTTAGTAATTTTCAGCGAATTACCCTTAGGCCCAGGATCGCGATCCAACATTGGAAGGGAAACATATCAAGTACCCTGCTCCACAGGCGGATCAAATTTCTCCAGGGGGATCTCCTGGTTAGGGATGATCTCGTCCCAGAAAACTGCGTTCAGTAATTTTCCGCTGCGAGAGTCCCTTTCGGTTTCCGTAAAAGGTATCAGGTAGCCATTCACGGGGCGGTATTCACTGAAATACACCAGTATGGGTACTTCTTCCCCAACTGCATGTATGGGCATGGACTTTAGCTGGGCAACAGGCAGGTAGGTGTGGGGATGCAGGTAAAAGAGGGTGGTGTAAGCCTGCCCGGCTACATCCATTTCCACTTCCAGTTCGTGCAGCTGTTGCCCGTGAATTTCAGACAGTCCCCGGTACACCAGTTTGTTTCCTTTCTTATCGGCGTCCAGGAAGGGATGGTCAAACTGGCTGCCTACCAGGATGGCCTCCCGGGCCTCACCCTTGCTGAGGGTTAAACCTTTACCTTCATGGTATTCCCAAGCAGTTCCATTATAGCCCTCCATAAAACCTACCGTTCCCAGGTCGCCTACCACCCTGTAGTATGGTCGTTTCTGCAGTATCCCTGCCGGGATCACAATATTGTAAGCCGGCTCTACATAGAGTCCGCGGAATTCAAGGCTGCTCACGCTCTCAATGGCCATCCTGCCGCCAATGGCCTCGGTATATCGATCTACGAGTATTTCTGCAGTCATCTCTTCGCTTTCGGTGGTAGAACCACACCCGAGGAGGAAGAGACAGCTGATAAGTATTAAATATTTCATGATGGTCTTTATTGAAAAGACTGGCAACTTTTTCCAATGTGACAAGGGAATACTATCCTTTCCAGAAACCTGCTAATAAGGGTAATAATACTTCCGCCTCCGTGGCCCAGAGGTCGTGGGTAGCATGTAACAGGTGATGGTTTTTCGCCTCGGCGTACTTTTCCAGCAGTTTCTTATTGGTACAGCGCAGCATGGGCATGGTATTCCCGGCGGTCAGGATCAGTAGTGGAAAGCCTGAATTGTCCGGGGATTGAACCGTGAACGGATCCTCGCTGTAAGCGAGAGCCTTTACCTCGGGTAGATTCTGTTCCAGGGCCAGTATGATTTCCGGCGGAATTTCCCCTTCAAAATCCGCTCCCCAGAAGAATTCGATCAGTTCATCCAGGGCCTGTTCATCATTCCCCGCTTCGAAAGCTGCCTTTGTATCCTCGATCAATTCTTGTTGAACCGCATCTGCCTCCCCTTCGCATCCGGGTATACCGGGCACCCAGCTTACCAGGGCAGGCTCGGATAAGACCAGGCTGCGGAGCATCTCCGGGTGATCACTGGCAAACTGCATGGCTATGATGCCGCCAAAGGAATGCCCGACAAGGTGAACACGACCTAGTCCTAGAGCTTTTACAAAGTCGGCCAGGTCTTTTGCTTCTGAACGTGCTGAAAATTCATCGCCCTTGGTATAGGCATTGGTATTGGGATAGTTGTAACGCCTGCTATAGGTGATCACCCTGAAGTCCTTGGCGAGGGAATCAGTATAAAACGAAAACACGCGATAATCTTCCTGGGTGCCATGTACAAAAAGTACGGTTTCCCCCTTACCCTGGTCAGTATAATGCAGCTCGGCCCCATTGACCTTAACTGATTTTATCTGTGATACAAGGATCCCTGAAGAAAGGATCAATAAGAAGCTGAGGAAAAAACGACTGCTGTTTCCCATAACCGATAGAATTTTACGTTAGCACGTGGGGGCCGCTTGTTTAAAGGTAGGGAAGTTTGGGTTTGGTTGTGATGGTAGGGTTGAATTTTCTGTTGTGGTACAGGGACATAGGTATAGCCATCTTACTGTCACCTCGAGCGGAGTCGAGAGGCATTGTGAGACTGCCCATTAGTGGTTCTCGACTGAGCCTGCCGTGAGCAAGGTATTCCACTACTTAAATCGGTTCTCGACTCCGCTCGAACTGACAGATCGTGAACTTATATATGGAAGGTCTCGAACTTCGAACTTCGAACATCGAATTTACCTGCCCGTGGCAGGCTTCGAACGGCCCTTCAGGGCCCCGCCCTCACCCCGACCCTTCGTCTTCCTCTCGCTCACTCCGTTCACTCGTCGGAGACGGAGAGGGAGAGGGGGTACGTTGGTAAGGTGATTAGGATGGTAACTCCTCCCTTTAGTTAAAGGGAGGTGGCGCCTGCGAAGCAGGTGACGGAGGGTTTGAATGACCGCCTTGCAGGCGGGGGGACAGGGTTACAAAGTGACAAAGGGACAGCGATGACGATATTTACCCACAGGTCTCGAACTTCGAACATCGAACCTCGAACTAATCCAGGTACCCATACGTATCCACCATATGGTACCTTGGATTCCGGCTCATAAAATCCCGGAAGAAGGCCGTGTGGGCAGCCCCCATCAGCATAAAGACCCGGTCGTCTGCAGCAAGGGGCAGTTGGTTGATATTCGAGAACATCCTCAGGTTGCGGTGGTAGAACTTTGCGGCTTCATCTGCGCCTTCAAAGTTGCCTTCGGTGGCTACATGGGTGAGGATATCGGCATTCACGGTGATCAGGAAATCCAGGTTGATGTCCCGGTTGATGATCCTCAGCTTGTCCAGCGTGGAAGCCGAATCATAATCCTGCTCCCCGCGGTAACCGGCATTATCCATATAGGTTTTGTATGCAGCTGTACCCAGGGCGTTGGCCAGGGAATCGATCCCGGGGTAGTTATACCCCATCTGGTGGTCTATGCCGAAGATCTTTTCCACCCCGCTTAAGCGGCCCACTTCATAGGCCAGCAATTCTATCTCGTCCGGGTGTTCAAAATGCATCTCCGGGTTTTCCAGGTAAGCCCTGTATTGCTGCTGCAGCCTGTTGTTGTACTCCGGTTCCATTTCCACCAGGATGACCGTAGGGCGGAACTCGGCCAGCTTCGCCGCGATCCGGTGTACTTCCTCCTTTTTCTTCTGATCATGTTCATCAAACTCGGTCGTATTGGCATCCGAGGTATAGCCCATATGAAAAGTGCCCAGGTTCAGGACCGGGATACCCTCCCGTGCCGGGGCTTCTACTGTTACTTCCTTTTTTTCCGTGGGTTGCTGGCAGGAGATCAGCAGGGCCAGCAGGCCTGATAACAACAATTTATTCATGGTTATGCTTAAGGTTGGTATTCGTATTCTGAAGTTAGGTGGTTTACAGCTCTGCCTCGTACAGCTTTTCCAGGTTCATGAGCGGTCTGCCCAGTAAGGCCTCGGCATCAGAGGGGGCCGACTCCATCTGGGTCACATCCAGTTTTTCTTCCAGTTGCTGTATCTCCGCCACGACCTGCTCCTGTTGCAGGTAAGAGAAGTCGCGCTTAAACTCGTTATAGATCAAAAACCAGAGGTAGGCCCGGTAGGGATCTGCTTCCACATCCCGCCCATCGCGGTACATATAGGCTAGGGTAAGTCGCACCGAGGTGATATATCCGCTCTTCTGCAGGTCGTCCGGGTTGGGCAGCTGCGCCAGGCGCACGCTCCATTCCAGGAACTTTTCCAGGTCTGCCTCTGTCCCCATGCCCTGTTTATAACAATTGGCCACGTTCCACATGCAGGTGCTGTCCCCCTTGTCTGCACATCGGAGCGCATATTCAAAAGCCTTTTCCAGGTCCTGTTCCAGGCCGTCCCCGTTGCCGTAGGCCATCATCATGGCATAGAGGGCATCGGTATAGCCCTGCTCGGCAGATTTGCCGTACCATTTGTTGGCCGCTTCCAGGTCTATCCGGGTACCCATCCCCCGGTGGTAGGCATACCCCAGGTTGTACTGGGCTTCGGGCTGCCCCATCTCGGCCGCCTGTTGCAGCAGCGGGAAGGCCTTGTCAAAATTCTTCTGGTAGAGGAGTTCCTTGGATTGCAGGTTCAGGGAATCAGCGTCCTGGGCATGAATAAAAGAGGTGAAAAGAAAGCTGAGAAGCAGTAATTTTTTAAGGGTCATCAGGGATATAGTTGCGATGGACTAAATATAGCACATCTCCCGTTAAATTAAAGCTCCCGGATCACCTTGCAGGGATTGCCATAGGCCAGTACATTATCAGGGATATCTTTGGTGACCACGCTGCCGGCGCCGATGGTGACGTTATGCCCGATGCCCACCCCCGGGCAGATCACGCTGTTACCACCAATCCATACGTTATCGCCAATATGGACCGGCTGGGAAGAGGTGAGGTAACGAGTGCCGCCGTCCTCGGCAGCAACGATGCGCTCTGATGCTTTTAAGGGGTGTTGGGCGGTTAAGATCTGCACCCCGGGGCCGATAAGCCCGTTCTTGCCAATATAGATATAGTTGTTATCCATGAACATGCAGTTGGCATTCACAAAGGTGTTCTCCCCTATGGAAACTAGGCTGCCGTAGTCACAGAAGAAGGGGGTTTCTATCCACACCCCTTTCCCTTTTTCCGCGAAAAGTTCTTCCAGGATGCCTGCCCTGAGGTCGGTCATCGCAGACTCCAGGCTGTTGTACTGCTGCAAGAGAGTTCGCGCCCGGTGGTACAGTTGCAGCAGTTCGGGATCGCGCGAATCATAGGCCTGGCCGGCCAGCATTTTTTGTTTTTCTGTCATCCGTTCTGGTCCAGTATGTTTTGTTTGCAAAACGATTTCTTTGGTATAGTTCGCCCCATGGTCCGGGTGTTCCGATGCCCGACTGCTTTTAATTCAGTTTCACCCAAGTTTCATTTTGAGCAGGAACTATTGCTCTTATTATATTCCCTGTGGAATCAAGTATAAAGTCTATGTAAAAGTCCGAATGTGGTATGTAAAATCGAGTTTCAGACTCCGGAAGTAGGGGGAAAGTTTGATCATTCACCTTACTGAATAAAGAACCATTCTTAACCAAAATTTCAGATTTTAATTCTGTTCCAGTTAATTGATATTCACCACAGTAATTTTTTAAGTTAGTTTCGGTTAAATTAATATATTCTCTATTTCTATATGTAATTACAGATCTTGTTTTTAAGTTATATTCATCACCATTTTTTAATACGTAAAATTCTCTACTGTCTTTTGGTAATTCATAAATGGTATCTCTTTCTTTTGACCAACGTGTGCCATCATACATGACTACATAACTTTTTCCTATAACTTTAAATTTGTCTCCTTGAACAATTATTCCAGTACCTTCATCTATTCCTATTCCTAATAATTCAGGTCTATTATCCAGAATTTCAAACATATCAAACTGTCTGTTTCTTTTTAAAAGGTGTTGGTCAATCGCGACATTTTTTATAAAACTCAATCCAACTTCATGGTCTCCCATCATTTTTGTATTTCCTTTTGAGTCTCCTCTAGCGAGATAAGAACCCTGAATCGTGGCACCAGCAGATCCTCCGGCGATAACTCCACCTCGATTTAAGAGCTTAATAAATTCATCATGTGCCTTTGTATTTAAATAAGAGTCCGCATGTCGCCATTGTCTTCCTCCGCTGAATATTACACCTTTAGCATTTTTAATTGGTTCAATAAATTCTTCTGTATTTGCTTCTTCTGGATTTCTAGTGTGTATTACCGTTACATTATTAAAACCAGATTTAATATACCTTTGTTTGTAATTATCTAAAAATTCAGCAGTTAGACCTTCAGATGAACCAGCTGTCGGGATAACAATTATTGGTGCATCAGCTCCACCAATTAGCTCTAAGAATTTTTCTTTGAAAATTCCATAAATACCATCACCAGTAATAATTAATGTACCTTTTTCTGGGCCAATAGTTTCGTTAGCTTTCAAGTTATTTGAATCTTGTCCAAATAAATTGTTTACTGGTAACATTAACATGGTAAGAACAAAACAGGTTAATAATTTTTGGAATTTTCTCATTATTTCATTGCTGTTGGTTAGTAATGCGCAACGGTCTGGCTATACGCAGTGTCCCGAAGGGCATTGCGTATAGGTATTGTTGGCAGTAGTTTATTCAGTTAATTCTAATTCTGATTTTATATTTAGGCTATCTATATAATCTTGGAATCTAACAATGGCTAACTTCGGAGCAGACCTGATTTTATCATCTCTACCTTTCTCATCTTTTTCATCGGGAAGGATCTGATTAAAATCTCTTGGATTTGCATTTGGGAACAATCCAATATCAACCATATAGGCCGAGTACCTCAGTCCATCACTTGGTGCAGAACTTGTATTAGAATTCACCAAGTGGATGAGACGTAAATCCACTAATTCTTTTATAGCTTGATTTAATTGTGGGTGTTTCTGAATTTCAGAATTTGACACGAGGAACGAGTTGTTCTTCTTGGTTGAAATAATTTCATCACGAATAAACTGTAAATAGTGTTCTAAAACTTCCTTCTCATCAGCTGTATCCGTTTTGAAAGCTTCTAGCTTATTTGGCAAGTTCTCAATACTACAATCAATTACATTGGGCTTACTTATTGATTTGTCCCCACTGATCATTTTATTACCTAATGAAATGAATAAAGCGAAAAAGTCTCGAGGGACACCTCCTGAAGCAAGGCATAAAAATCTAAAAGCGTTATCAGTCAGTATATTTTTATAATCAATATTAACACCTACTTTGGAATTAACGTGCTCAAGTAATTCTCGCATAAAATTTACTAGAGCATTAAAACTCTCCAGACTATAATCAAGGTTTAAGGCCTGGGCATCGTGGCCGATTTCCATTCCTACATAAGATTCTCCTTGCACATATAAAGAAGACCTATGTTTTATAGTGGCAACTTTCAAAAACATATTTGTATTCTTACAGAGGCGATGAAAAAAGTCAATAAAATAGGGCTGGTCCGATTTTCGTATAAAGTAAAAGTCATCAAGTATTAGGAAAATATTTTTATCTATCAGATTACAAGTTTGATTCACCAATTCCTTTAAATCAGGTAGTTCATTTTTTAGAATATTCAGTTTATCAATTTTGATTTGTTTTGAAGTTTCCCTCTCCTCAGATTGTTCTGCACTTAATGAGGCAGACGTACTGGCATAGCCAGACTTAGCTTTTCCTGTTACTTTTGCACCAGTTTTTTCTCTAATGGATTCATCAAAATTATCGGGTTGCACCAATCTTTTTTCTAGTTTGGATAGAATTCTGTCATATTTTTTAATGATACGCTTTGTTTCCTTCCATTTTTTGAATGACTTAAAAAAGCCGTACTTACCCTTTATTTCACCTTTTAGTTGTTTTATTATACTTCTTAGAACTTGTATGATTGAATTGGGAAAACTAATGTCTTTAAAGTCTTCAAGGTTGATAGAAATGCACAATATTTCAGGTTTGTTTTCCTTTAATGATTTTAACAGTAAAGATTTCCCAGAACCTCTTCGTCCAAAAATGATTTGATTTTGCTTGCTATCAAGTCGTTCAATATGTCCTTTTGGATCTAAGTACTCTATAGATGTTTGATCAGTTACTCTGATATTTTCCTCTATGTACTTTAAGACTTTATTTAAATCTGTATTCGTCATCTATTTTGAATTACTGCCAACTCATTATAATCTTAATAGTTATCATATTCATACTTTCCCTATCCCGGCTAATCCTTATACTTCCTTTACGTATCCTAGGCTGCTATCACCCTCTCAAAATCATCACCAAAAACCCCTGTACCGCCTCCGATCTTCCCAGGGGTTCCAGGAAGCAGGTGTAGATGTTCACTCCTACCGCCAGGCCCGTGGCGGGATGTTTCAGCTTCTTGTACTTCCGGGCCGCCAGCAAGACCAGCACAATAATGATGGCCTGGGTGATATATATGGGCCACATTATATCAATCTCCGGCCAGTCCGCTATATTCAACCCAACATACAGGTTCTGTATGCCCCGGCCCAGGGCCGGCATCATGATGATAAAGACGGTGGAGATCAGCCACCAGGCGTGGTCCTCCAGCCGTTTGCGCTGTATAATGCTCAAAATCACGGCATAGCCAAAGGCCAGGATCATAGGAATCTCCACGGCGGCTACCCCGTAAAAGAACCAGGGTTCAAAAGGGCCAAAGGCAAGCGGGTCTGCCGCTGCACGCTGTGTGTTCACGATATCCCGGTTCAGCATGCTCAGGGCTGTGATGCTGACGCCCCCGGCCAGGAACATACCGATGATGCCATTGGTGCGGTGTAAGGCCAGCCTGCCATGGGTGGCGTAATAGGGCTGCAGGATCAGATAGAGGTACCAAATAGTGCCGGTCCAGTAATGGACGTGTACAGACCAGGCGTTGTCCGTAAAATCGCCCCAGTAATCTTCAAAAATACCCAGCTGCATCAGCAGCATGGGGAGGATCATCCACAGGTGAAGGCTTTTATACTTTTCCATAAGCCCAGGGTTTTAAAATTGAGTTGTCTACATATACATGGTTTTATATTAAAAATTAATCCGCCGGTTGCCCGCGGCTGTCCTTCATAATGTGCTTTCAAAAAACCCCCACACCTCCACTGAATGAGCTATGGGGGCCAACTAACTAACTCAATCTAGATTCGTAAGACCTTGGGATTCGGGCCATAGTCATTAGGCCCGTCCTCGCTGTCCAGCAGGTAAAACACCAGCAATACGAGCCCGCCCACCAAGGGCACAAAACCGATAAGGATCCACCAGCCACTGCGGCCGCTGTCGTGCAGTCGCCTCACCTGTACCGCCAGTCCGGGCAGCAGGCTGAACAAGGCATAAGCCAGGAATAACCACCCATAGGGGATATCCCCGAAGGTGATCCCCAGCAGGTTGTCTATAGCTACCGCCAAAACACTAAAAATGAAATGAAAGAGAACGAACATCCAGTACTCCATCCGCCGTGCACGGCCGGTGAAGTCGGTGTATTGGCTGATGACTTTAAGGTACCAGTTCATATCCGTGGTCAGTTTGCAGTTCGCAGTTGGCAGTTACTTGTTGGCATGGGTTTGGAGTTTGGTGTTTGGGGTTTGGGGTTTGGGCCCTTCGACTTCCCGCCCGAACGTGCCGTCCGGTACGGGCGGGCGCTTCAGGGCAGGGTTTGGTGTGGCTGATCATTTGTAATATGTTGGTTGGTGTATATTATTCTAATGTTTTATTAATTCTATAATGTACCTATGTAACTGTGTCCCTATGTACCCCGCCCGTTCGGGCGGCCCGTAACCCTATAACCTTGTAACCCCCGCCCATGCCTTTGGCACGTTCGGGCGGGCTGTAATCATTATTCATCCAACACACTCTCCAGCACCTCCATCAGTATCCCCCGATGATCATAGAGCTGCTGCCCCTTATGGGACAGTCGTTTACCAAAATCATCGGTTTCGGTGACGGTGAAGGCCAGGCTGTAATTGCCGCGGGCATTGGGCAGGCGTTCGCCCTTATGATCGCGGGATACCGGGACCGGGGCCATCCAGGCCGATTGTATATTATAATTGCTTTTATTGCCTTTGCTATCGGTTAAATAGGAGTTGTTCAGATTGCCATGAAGCCGGTAGGTTTCCCCAAGGCTGATATCCCGGAGTTGCAAGTCGGCTTCACCCAGGGTCTTGCTCTTTACCAGCCCGTTCTTATCCTGCCACCAGCCGTTGAGATTGACGCTGATCTGCAGGTCGGCATTCTGGTCCCCGGCCCGGAGCGCGGTTTTGGATTGAGCTAATTCGAGATACTCCGGGAGCAGGGCCAAAAGAGTTCCTTCTGTGTTGCTTACCCATTGTAAGCGGATGGTTGCGGCAGGCACAATGGCCCCGGCGCTGTTCTTTACAGTACGCCGGAGCTCCAGTGCCTTACAGCTAACATTCAAACTAAGATCGTCCGCGTAGAAATCCTCACCCACATAGGTGGCCCCGTAAGAGGCGACGTATTTCTCGCTTTCTTTTTCGTAATAAGTCTTGAGAGAGGAGGCGGCCAGGTTGACCAGCCTGGGGGCCAAGGCCAGTGCCAGGGCACCACCGTCAAAAAATTCTTGCTCTTGTCCTTGCGCCTGGCAGAGCGGTTGTAGTTGTACCTCTTCCCCGTCTCTTTGATAGGATGCAGGGTGCTTAGACAACCCGCAACTACCGAGGAGGGCAACCCCCGGCAGCAACAGGAAGTAAAGTAGGTGCTGTTTCATTACTATCAAAAAAGGTAGCCAGTTGATGCCCTTGCCATCAGGGGGCATTGCCCGGCTACCGGGCTGGTTGTTTAATCATTGGTCGTCGCAAATGGACATAGTCCTAACGAAACGAAGGTGAATATAGGAAAATTTCTACAAATCCTGTGTTAACAGAATAAAAATACGATGAAATCAGTGTGTTAAAATTCTTACTTGGGTGGGCCTATGGCCGTTTGAAGTTTGGGGTTCGGAGTTTTGGGGCGAGGCCTCAAATTAGCTATCGCTGTCCCTATGTAACTTTGTACCTATGTCCCTCCGCCTATTAGGCGGTCAAACAAACCCTCCGTCACCTGCTTCGCAGGCGCCACCTCCCTTGAACTAAAAGGAGGAGCTGCATGCGTAATCACGAAAGTAATTCGTCTCCCTCTCCCTCCCGTCTCCGACGAGGGAACGTAGTGAGCGAGAGGAAGACGAAGAGTTAGGGTGAGGGCAGGGCCCTGAAGGGCCGTTCGAGGTTCGATGTTCGAAGTTCGAGGCCTTCGTTTTCTTCATAGTTAAGACACGATCTGTCAGTTCGAGCGGAGTCGAGAACCATTCGAAAGCAACTCACAAAGCCTCTCGACTCCGCTCGAGATGACCGTAGCAAGGCGTCCCCTCTCCCTCCCGTCTCCGACGAGGGAACGTAGTGAACGAGAGGAAGACGTAGGGTGAGGGGAGGCCTGAAGGGCCGTTTGAAGTTTGAAGTTTTAAGCCTGCCATGGCAGGTAAATTCGATGTTCGCGACATGGGTCAAATTGAGATATCCCCGTACTATGTCCCGATGTACTTTTGTCACCTTGTAACCCTGTAACCATGTCCCTTTGTACCTATGTCCCTCCGTCACCTGCTTCGCAGGCGCCACCTCCCTTTAACTAAAGGGAGGAGCTACTCCAGGATATACCCTTACTCAAGTTTACTGTACCTCTGTACCTATGTACCTTTGTAACCCTGTAACCCCGCCTGCAAGGCGGCCAAAAAAAAACCGCAGCTTCTCAGCCGCGGTCTCCTAATATTATAAATCCGTGATCGCTTAGTCTGCGAGGACGATGACCTTGTTGTCCTTCATCTCAACGGTACCACTCTGAATGTGCAACACGGTCTTGCCGTCTGCATTCTTAGTAAAGTGGTTCTTGACGCCCTCGGCCAGGATTATGTTACCTTCTATCTTAACATCACCTTCCTGCAAAACAGAAACGATGGCAGCGTGGTTGTCCAGCATCTGGAACTCTCCATCGACGCCCGGTACGGTAACCGATGTGACTTCCCCGCTGTACAGGGTCGCTTCCGGTGATACGATCTCTAAATGCATGCTTTTTAGTTTGGAGTTAAGGCCCTTCGACTACGCTCAGGGCAGGGTCTGGAGTTTGGGGTTAAGTTCTCTTCAAACTTCAAACCCCAAACCTTAAACCATTCTTTATACTTCGGCCAACATCTTCTCACCGGCTTCTATAGCTTCCTCGATAGTCCCTTTCAGGTTGAAGGCTGCTTCCGGAAGGTGATCCAGTTCCCCGTCCATGATCATGTTGAAACCTTTAATGGTTTCCTTGATGTCTACAAGGACTCCGGGGATACCGGTAAACTGCTCTGCCACGTGGAAAGGCTGTGACAGGAAACGCTGTACCCTACGAGCGCGTCCTACGGCTAGTTTATCCTCTTCAGACAATTCTTCCATACCAAGGATGGCGATGATGTCCTGTAATTCTTTATAACGCTGCAGCAACTCCTTTACGCGTTGCGCACAAGCGTAATGCTCTTTTCCTAGAATCTCAGCTGTAAGAATACGTGAAGTAGAATCCAGTGGATCTACCGCAGGGTAGATACCCAGCTCCGCGATCTTACGACTTAATACTGTAGTGGCATCCAGGTGGGCAAAGGTAGTTGCCGGTGCCGGATCCGTAAGGTCATCCGCAGGTACGTAAACCGCCTGTACAGAAGTAATGGATCCACGCTTGGTAGAAGTAATACGCTCCTGCATGGCCCCCATCTCTGTGGCCAGGGTTGGCTGGTAACCTACCGCAGAAGGCATACGTCCTAGCAGTGCCGATACCTCGGAACCTGCCTGGGTGAAACGGAAAATGTTATCAACGAAGAAAAGAACGTCTTTTCCTTGTCCTTCTCCTGCCCCGTCACGGAAGTATTCCGCGATGGTCAGTCCTGAAAGGGCTACCCTTGCACGGGCTCCCGGTGGTTCGTTCATCTGTCCGAAAACGAAGGTCGCCTTAGACTCGCGCATGGCTTTCTTATCCACCTTGCTCAGGTCCCATCCTCCTGCCTCCATAGAGTGCATAAAGTCGTCCCCGTACTTGATAATTCCGGATTCTAACATCTCCCTCAGCAGGTCGTTCCCCTCACGGGTACGTTCTCCTACCCCGGCGAAAACTGAAAGTCCACCGTGGCCTTTGGCGATGTTGTTGATCAATTCCTGGATCAATACGGTTTTACCAACCCCTGCTCCTCCGAACAGTCCGATCTTACCCCCCTTGGCGTAAGGCTCGATAAGGTCAATAACCTTGATCCCTGTAAACAATACTTCGGTAGAGGTGGTCAGGTCCTCGAACTTAGGTGCCTCGCGGTGGATCGGTAGTCCGTCCTTCCCGCTCTTAGGCAGATCTCCAAGACCATCGATAGGATCACCAATCACGTTGAACAGACGACCATATACATCGTCACCGATGGGCATCTGTATGGCGCTACCGGTAGCGACAGCATCTACACCACGGCTTAAACCATCTGTAGAATCCATAGAAATGGTACGAACGGTGTTCTCACCTACGTGCGACTGCACTTCCAGTACCAGGATGCTCCCGTCCTCACGAGTGATCTCCAACGAATCGTAAATTTTTGGAAGGTCGGCTCCGGATGGAAACTCAACGTCTATCACCGGCCCAATGATCTGTAGAACCTTACCTGTAACTTTTGCCATTGTTTACGTATTTAATATTGTATTTAAAAACCATAAGCTTAGTGCCTATGGGGCTGTTTTTCCGGCTGCAAAGATAGTAGATTACATTTTAATTAGGAATGGTTTTAACGCCTTTTTTGGGCATAAAAAAAGCACCCCTGCCGGGGTGCTTATAAATAGTGTTGATTTTTGATGCTTAAGGGTTTATGGTCCAGCTCAGGTAATAGATGGATCCGATAGCCCCGGAACCGGTAGCTGAGAAATATTCATTCCCTGTAATGTTAGAACCACCCGCTTTAAAGATCGACTTGATCGATGGAACCGAATAATTGATCTGTGCATCCAGGACCCCGTAGGCATCGATTACGCCATCAGCGAAAGACGACTGCCACAGGTAAGAGTCCGTCCAGCGGTAATTTACTTTAAAACCAAAGTTCTGCAACAGCTCGGTATGCCCGAAGGATGCCTTGAACTTGTGTTTAGCGGTGTTGAAGCCGGGCCTGAAGTCCGGGTTGGCAGACTGGTCAAATTCAAAATCGGCATAAGTATAACTTGCACCCAGGTCAAAGTCGCCCAATATCTTGGTATCTACTCCTATAGACCCACCATAAGATTTGATGTCTGCCAGGGAGTTGGTGTACACCTGGTAAGCCCTGAAATCTCCATTCTGCAAGGCCAGCAGTGAAACAGTATTATCTCCTGCCTCCCCGTAAAGAGGTACTAATACAGACTGGGTAGAAATAAAGTTGTCATACTGGTTGTAGTAAGCACTCAGGTCCAGCGCAAATTTGCCCGACTGTGCACGGTATCCAACTTCGTAAGCGGTTACCTCTTCCGGTTGTACAAGGTCCGTATCAATAGCCACAGGAGCACCTGCTTGTACTGAAGCTACGGAGAATGCATTCTCGTAAGCTGCACGCCCTACTACCTGTACACTTTCCTGCCCGGTGAACGCCTGTCCACCTGCGGTAAGCGGGAAGGTCCGCACATCCCTGTCCAGGTTATCAGGAGCTGATCCTACCAGGATCGCCTGCCCTGCATCCAGCCCGATAAAAAGGTCCTGGGTGGTTGGGTTACGGAAACCCTGCTGTACAGAGAATCTGAAATTCTGGTTCCTGTTGTCCCCCGCGGTATAGACTACGGATAACCTCGGAGAGAAAAAGCCGTCAAAGAATTCGTTCTTATCAAATCGTACAGATCCTGTGAATTTTAAACGCTCGTCCATCAATTTTTTCTGAACCTGGGCATAAGCTCCCTGCTCATGGTAGATGATCGGTCCGTCAAAATCCGTAAAAATGGTTCCCTGCGAGTTCAGTTCGTACTCACGGTAAGATCCACCTACCTGGAATTCGGCGATCTCTCCCATCAGGTGCGAGAAGTTGTAATTCGCATCCACGTGACGGAACTTAGTGTTATCTATGAATTTAGCCCCCTGTGTAAGATCACCATCAGCGATCACTGAATTCAGGTTGTTTTGGAAGGCATCCGATCCCGGAACCAATCGGCCGGTATCTGCCTGTCCACGTGCAATTTGGTGGGCAGTGTTCTCGTCATATGGCCCTCCGGGTACCAGACCCAATCGCGCCCCGATATACGTCTGGGCATATTGCTGGAACCATTGTTGGTCAGATTTCCATCGACGGTTCAGGTTAATAGCTGCAAAACGGGTATCATAAGAATCTCCCGCATTTTCAGAAGTAATATATCCCCTCAGGAAGAAGTTGTTATTACGGAACTCCAGTTTATGCTGCTGCAGGTTAAAATTTCGCACAGCGAAACGGTTGGCCCCCTGGTAAATAGTATTACCACGACCTACGCGCCCGTTGTAGATGATCTCGAAATCATTGGCGAAAGGACGGTAGTAGACAGAGAAATCAGACTTCACACTTTCCGCACCATAGTCTACCAAGTCTCGTTCTTCGTAGCCGGTACGGGTGACACGTTGCGCGCCAAGGGTGCCATCAGGTAGTCCTGCCAATTGATCAAAGTTCAGGGTAGTACCTACTTCATCACCGTATACGTTAAGACCGTTATATGCCGGGTTAGCGCGAGTGAAACCGGGGTTTCCTACATCATCCGTACGCGTGGCATACCAGTCTTCTCCTTTTAGGATAGAAAGGTTGGCTTTAACGGCAAGTTTATCACTGAAAGCATGTGCAGCACGGATTCCAATATCGTAATAAGTATTATCCCCTGCGGCATCCTGGGAAGTAAGTCCGGCTTTACCATAAGCACTGATACCCTGGTAATCAAAAGGATTCTTACTCCTCATAAAGAGGATCCCGTTAAATGCACCTGCTCCATAAAGTGCAGAAGATGCACCGGGAAGGATCTCCACGCTCTGTACTTCCAGTTCTGACATCCCCACCAGGTTACCCAGTACAAAGTTCAGCCCGGGAGCGGTGTTATCCATTCCGTCTACCAGCTGCAGGAATCGCACGTTGGCAAAAGTGGCAAAACCACGGGTGTTAATACTTGTAAAGGTTAAACTGTTCTTATTCAGGTCTACACCTTTTAAATTCTCCAGCCCATCGTAAAAGGATGCTGAAGAGGTGGTCTTGATCTCTTTTAAACCAAAACGCTCTACAGAAACCGGGGATTCAAATACTCTTTCCGGGCTCCTCGAAGCTGAAAGCACGATCTCATCCAGCTGGGTGCTTGCCTCGGGAAGGGTAATATCCATAGATTCACTGCTCGAGGTCACCTGTGTGGTAAATTCCGCGTACCCAATACTCGTTACACGAATAGTAAATGGTGGCTCTTCCTGGGTTTCCAGGACATAGTTCCCGTCAAAATCAGTAACTGTTCCTATAGCTTTTCCTACGATAACCACGTTAGCTCCCGGGATCGGCTCCCCGCTTTCGTCTGTCACAGTACCTTTAATTACTGTCTGCGCTAAGGCTCCAAGGCTAAGAAATAACAAGGGAACCAGTAAAATAAGTCTTTTCAGAGTCATGTTAATTGTTTGTTAATTGATCGAACGATGCCAAGATACACAATTTTTTAAGCGCTCTTTAGGAATTTGAAAAAAATTATGCACGCATAGTAATAATTCCGTTTTCCTACAAGGGCTTCACTGAGAATTTAATATTTAATCCGCCAAATCCTTCAGATTCATGAGGATGGGCACCTTACTAAAACACATTTAACAGGACAGTAAGTCTTTTCCCGGCATAAAAAAAGCCCCTATGCAGGGGCTTTAAATTCTATGTTTCTTTCTTACTACTCCACAGTAACCGACTTGGCCAGGTTACGGGGCTGGTCTACATTACAACCGCGCATAACCGCGATGTGGTAAGAAAGCAATTGCAGTGGAATGGTCGTCAGCAGCGGGCTCAGGCTTTCCATGGTCTCCGGCACCTCGATCACGTGATCGGCCAGTTCCCTCACCTGCTCATCTCCTTCGGTAACCACGGCGATGATCTTTCCTTTCCTGGATTTGATCTCCTGTATGTTACTGACTACCTTCTCGTAATGCCCTTTATTGATAGCAATAACTACTACAGGCATATGTTCATCGATCAGGGCGATAGGTCCGTGCTTCATCTCTGCAGCAGGGTATCCTTCCGCGTGTATATAACTGATCTCTTTTAATTTTAGAGCACCTTCCAGGGCAACGGGGAAGTTGAATCCACGTCCCAGGTACAGGCAGTTCTCTGAATCTTTATATACATCCGCAATGATCTCAACCAGGGCATTAGACTGCAGGGCCTTTTCTACCTTGGCAGGCATATTCTCCATCTCGGTCAGGAACTCGTGGAACTTGTCCTCGGAGAACATTCCCTTGTGCTTGGCCAGTTTCAGGGCCAGAAGGGTCAGTACGGTGATCTGTGTTGTAAATGCTTTGGTGGATGCCACCCCGATCTCGGGACCGGCATGGGTATAAGCTCCGGCATGGGTTTCACGGGCAATGGATGAACCTACCACGTTACATACGCCGAAAACGAAAGCGCCTTTTTCCTTGGCCAGCTTGATGGCAGCCAAAGTATCTGCGGTCTCCCCGGATTGTGAAATGGCGATCACCACATCCTTCTCTGTAATTACAGGATTCCTGTAACGGAATTCCGAAGCGTACTCTACCTCTACCGGGATCCTTACCAGGTCCTCGAAAATATATTCGGCCACCAGCCCGGCATGCCAGGAGGTACCGCAAGCCACCACGATGATGCGATTGGCATTCAAAAATTTCTCAATGTTCTGGTCTACCCCGGCCATCTTAATGATGCCCTGCTCCGTACGCAAACGACCACGAAAAGTATCCTTGATCGCCCTGGGCTGTTCGTAGATCTCTTTCAGCATAAAGTGGTCGTAACCTCCTTTTTCTATTTCCTCGAGGTTTAACTGCAGTTCCTGTACCATAGGGTAAGCGATGGAATCATCCTTGATCTTCCTTAGCTTAATCTCTTTCCCAAGGCGAACAATGGCCATCTCCTCGTCTTCCAGGTAAACGGATTTGTTCGTGAACTCGATAAAAGGCGTAGCATCTGATGCGATAAAGAATTCGTTCTCACCTATCCCGATCGCCAATGGGCTACCCAGTTTAGCTACGACGATCTCATCCGGCTTCTTACGGTCAAAAACGGCGATAGCATAGGCTCCTACCACCTGGTTCAGCGCGATCTGCACCGCTTTCCCAAGCTTGACATCTTCTTTCTTCTTAACTTCTTCTATAAGGTTAACCAACACTTCGGTATCCGTATCGGACTTGAAGGTGTATCCCCTTTTTATTAATTCTTTCTTGACAGACTCGTAGTTCTCGATGATCCCGTTATGGATGATCACCAGGTCCCCGGAATTGGAATAGTGTGGGTGCGAGTTCACATCATTGGGAACCCCATGGGTCGCCCAACGTGTATGACCTATTCCCAGGCTGCCTTTTAAGGCAATGTCACTTTCAGCTTTTTTCTTCAGATCCTCGACCTTTCCCTTAGTTTTCGCAAGGTTGATATCGGTGCCGTCGTACAGTGCGATCCCGGCACTGTCATAGCCGCGATACTCCAGGCGCTGAAGCCCTTTCATGATGATGGGATATGCATCCCTGTGACCTATATATCCTACTATTCCACACATATGATTCTGTTATTTCTTTTAGTGGTATTCCTTTGAAGTTAATACGCGCAAAGGTAGCAGATATTGTGCTTACTACCTTAAAATCACGTTAATCGCGCACAGATATGCTTTAAAAAGCACAATTTCACCTAGTTGGTTTCTGTGTAGAAGATCTCGAGTTTTAGTTTCTTTTCTTCGGAAGCAGGTACTTCGCTGCCATACAGCACAGTACCCAAAGGACTGATGACAGACATCTCCGGGATCTCTCCCATGGTATCGCCCGGTAAAAGTACATCTCTCACGGTAGTCAGCCTGATGTCCGAAGTCAGGGTTAACCCAAGCATGGCATTCGCTGAATCGCGCACTACGATATTATTAATATGCTCGGTGATCCTGATGGTGTATTTCAGGCCTTTGTCATCTTCCTCTACCAGGATACCGTCGTGCGTCTGCAGTACACCCAGGGGGGTATTTTCTGTAGATACATCGTTGATGGCATCATATAAAGGAGCGTTGGTCTCCGCATTGAAAATATAAAGTCGCGGCGGCTCGTTGGCGCCGGCCGGTATGGCGGTACGATCTACATAAAAGACCAGGTTGGCCTCGTTGATGATCCAGTTGTTGGCCTTGATCTGGTTGATGAGCGCATCGCCGTTGTCCGTATCAAACAACCTGATATTGGCATAGGTCCCTGCCCCACCTTTCAGGTAGATCCGGGAGGCGTTATTCCCGCTGTCCAGGTCATCAGAAATAGATGCGGGGTACGCATCGCTGATCAGGGTATTCAACGCATTCCCGTTTACAGGGCTTGTACCACCACCGGTCAGGAAGTTCAGGGTGAAACTGCTTTCGTTCATATCATCTTCTTCATCCGATGCGTTGTCATATTCATATTCTATGGTGATGTTAGAACTGGTCAGATCTAACAACATCAACAATTCTTCAGTTCCGGGCTCTACTTCAAAGTGCAGGCCACGGAAAAATTCTTTAAAATTACTGGAGCTCAACAACTCGGAACTTCCCTCCTTATCAAGGATGTTCTGCTGGAAAAATGCTGGGTCCAGTGCAACCCGGATCCCAGGTTGAATACGTTCGTCCACGATGGTAGATTCGTCCTCCTCGGTATCGGGATCATCTTCCTCAAAGATCACTGTCTCTTCTTCTGTTATGGTCACCTGCCCGTCAAACAGTACTTCCCCTGCAAAAGAAGTGAGGTCCTGGTTGGAGTAATAAGGCTGGGCCTGCTGAAAATTGGTATTGGGATCAAGGTCTCTCAGGAAATAGGTAGAGCGGGTCACTTTCAGGTTAAAAGGAATGTCCCGGTTCCCGTAAATGGAATCCAGGTCTACTCTTTTAGGAAAGTTATTCCGTATGGTTTCGGTATCCACATCATCGCGTATACCATCACCATCTGTATCTTCGTTCAGTGGATCGGTACCACTATTGGTCTCAGCAATATCGGTCAGCGTATCCCCGTCACTGTCACTATTGGCATCAGTAGGGTCGGCATCAAAGACATCCGGCACACCGTCGCGGTCCTCATCCCCTGTATTATTCTGCAGGAAAGGCATATAAAGGATTACCTCTTTTACGGTTTCATTTTCAGGGGTAGACTCGTTTTCCTGGCTTTGCGAACCAAAGATGGGGTTTGCATTGGAAAGCTGAACCTGGGTGGTAATCTTGGCACGGGTCTGCCCGTAAACCGGGTCGTTATAGACGCCAAGCTGGTACAAGGGCAACTTGTTGGTCTGGGCAGCGATGATATTCCTGTTGTAGGCAAAAACGTCGTATACAGCACGATCTGTATTAAATGGTTGCCCGCCGGTGACCGTGGCGCCGATGGTGGTAGGATCCTCATCACAGGACACCACGAAGGTTAGCGCTGTCAGTATGGCTAAGGCTGCAAAAATCTTCCCCGGCATAATTCTGTTCATTCGTTCTGTTCTACTCACTGGATATTGCTTTCTGCTGTATGCTCAAATGAAAAGGTCCGGCCACAGGCCAGTCCTTTTTCATGATACATTATAATGTGAATGATTTTTTCAATTCGCTAGTTTACGGTCGCGTTCAACACCTTATTGGTGTAGAAATCGGCATAAGCCTCTTCAAATTCCTGCAGGGAAACATAGGGAAGCACCGGTTTATCGAGCTGATCAATGTGCTGCTGCAAGTCTTCGGGCAGTTCTTCGGCGGCTAAAATAACGGCATCAGAAGAATCTACTGCGACTTTTAACAAATTATTATAGGTGGGTTTTTCAAGGAGAGAGATCGCTTCCTCCGGGATTCCGTCAAAGGCAATTTTAGACATCATCTTCTCATCCAGTTCCCCTTCAAAGCTGCGACCGTAGACCGAGGTAACGATCTTACTGTCTGCAAACAGTGGCTCGTCCGCGTATAATTTCTTCAGGTACAACGGGAGCAATGACGCCATCCATCCGTGAACATGGATGATATCAGGGGACCAGTTCAGTTTCTTAACCGTTTCTACGACACCTTTGGCAAAAAAGATCGCCCGTTCGTCGTTATCCGGGAACATGGTTCCGTTCTCATCGGTAAATGTCGCTTTCCTCTTAAAGTATTCCTCGTTATCAATAAAGTATACCTGAATCCGCTCCTTGGGTATAGAAGCAACCTTGATGATAAGAGGCATGTCCATATCATTGATCACCAGGTTCATCCCGGAAAGCCGGATCACCTCGTGAAGTTGATGTCTGCGCTCGTTGATATTCCCATACCTAGGCATGAAAATACGGATTTGGCCACCGTTGCTGTTGACCATCCTGGGCGTTTCGTAAGACATTAAGGAAACTTCGTTCTCGGGTAGATAGGGCACTAATTCTGAAGATACAAACAATATCTTTTTACCATTCATAAAAGCTGTATTTTGTTTAAGGAGGAAAACGTAGGTGCAAAATTACAAAAATTATGTAGAATAGCTTTAATTATAGTAAGTTTGCACGCTCTAAATTTGGAATATGCAGGTTTTTAAAACCAAATTTGAACTACGTGATCATCTGGATCAATACCGCACAAAAAACGTACCAATAGGTTTGGTACCTACTATGGGGGCCTTACACCAAGGACATCTTGCATTGGTTTCCAGGGCTTTGGAGGAAAACGGGGTCGTAGTGGTGAGCATTTTTGTGAATCCCACCCAGTTTAATAATGCCGAAGACCTGGCCAATTATCCTAAGCCGCTGCAAAAAGATCTTTCCCTGCTCAAAGAGGTCTCCGGAGAACTGCTCGTTTTTACACCGGAGATAGACGAGATCTATCCGCAGGCGCTAGAATCCAAAAAATATGATTTCCAGGGCCTGGATAAAGTAATGGAAGGCGCCTTTCGCCCCGGCCACTTTAACGGGGTGGGCACTATCGTAGAAGCACTGTTCCGAACCGTAGAGCCCCACAGGGCCTATTTTGGGGAAAAAGACTTTCAACAACTGCAGATCATCAGGAAACTCACTCAGAACGAGCACATCCCGGTAAGCGTAATCGGCTGCCCAATTGTCAGGGAAGCCAGTGGCCTGGCGCTCAGCAGCAGGAACACCCGGCTCTCAGATCACAGCAGGCAGGAGGCTTCTTTCATCTACGAGATACTGCAGGCTGCCAAAAGTAAGTTTGGCACGGAAAGTGCGCCTAATATAACTGCATGGGTAGAAGAGGAGTTCCGCCGTAACAACCTTTTAGACCTGGAATACATCCAGATCACGGACGTGGATACCCTGACTCCTGCAAAAGACAAAAAAGAGAACACTAAATACAGGGCCTTTATTGCCGCCTATGCCGACGGAGTTCGGTTGATAGACAATATAGCGCTGAATTAATTACCTTTGTGCGATGCAAATAGAAGTAGTAAAATCTAAAATACACCGGGTAAAAGTTACCGGGGCCGATCTCAACTATATCGGTAGTATTACGATTGACGAAGACCTGATGGACGCCGCCAATATCATACAGGGAGAGAAGGTACAGATCGTGAACAATAATAACGGGGAGCGATTGGAAACCTACGCTATTCCCGGTGCACGCGGTACCGGAGAACTTACCCTGAACGGTGCAGCTGCCCGTAAAGTCGCCGTGGGCGATGTACTCATCCTAATTACCTATGCCCGGATGGACATAGAAGAAGCAAAAAAATTCAATCCCTCCTTGGTCTTTCCCAATGAAGAGACCAATCGTTTAGACTGATTTTGAACCCAAGGCTCAAAAAACTCCTGAAGACCATACTCCCAATTGCCCTGGGAGTTTTTTTGGTGTGGTATTCTTACCAGATGACCGGGGCAGAAGAACGCGAACAGATCATACATTACGTGAGGGAAGCCGACCTCTTCTGGGTAGGGATGTCTATACTCATCGGGATACTGAGCCATATTTCCAGGGCCATCCGGTGGAACTATATGCTGCAACCCCTTGGATACAGTCCACGTATTACGAATAACGTCCTGATCATCCTGATGGCCTACTTTGCCAACCTGGGTATCCCCAGGTCCGGGGAAGTACTGCGGGCTACCGCCCTGGCCACCTATGAGAATGTTCCCTTCCAGAAAGGATTCGGCACTATTGTCACCGAAAGGGTGATAGACCTGCTGATGCTGCTCCTTATTATAGTTATTGCCCTGGTACTGCAGACAGACATCATCCTGGGTTATTTGGAAGGACGCGGGTTCACCCTGGTGGGCACCCTGGTACTGGCCGGAGCCGGCGTACTGGGCCTGTTTATATTCCTGGCTTTTTTGCGGAGGTCCAAATCCAAACTGGCCTTAAAAATCCGCAACCTGGTAAAAGGACTGCTCGATGGGGTGATGAGCATCTTCCGGATGGAAAAGAAAGTCCTCTTCGTTGCCCATACCCTTTTTATCTGGGGTTGCTATATCGCCATGTTCTGGGTGATCAAATACACTGTTCCGGAAACCATTAACCTGGGACTGGATGAGCTACTGGTGGCCTTTGTTGCGGGAGCCTTTGCCATGACCACCACGAACGGGGGTGTTGGCCTCTATCCTATCGCGGTAAGCGGGGCCCTTGCCATTTTCGGGATCTCCTCGGTCTCGGGGGACGCATTCGGCTGGATCATGTGGATTGCACAGACCCTAATGGTAGTGGTCTTTGGTGCAATATCTTTTCTGCTATTACCGTTATTGAACCGGAACCGGTAACCAACCCAACATCATGAAATCATATTTTTTACTGCTGATCGCCCTCAGCTGCAGCCTGGGCCTTTCTGCACAAGTCACCCAGGAAATCTTTGAATCCTTTAAACTGCAGGAACGCAGGGATGTTCGTTATTACTTCCCCGAAGATTACGACGCGGAAAAGACCTACCCCCTGGTCGTGGTACTCGATGCGGAATACCTTTTTGACCAGGTCGTAGCAATTTCTAAGTTTTACAGCAGGTTCCAGGGAATGCCCCAATCTATAGTGGTGGGTATCCATCAATCCAAGAACGAAATGCGATGGGAAGATTGTGCCTTTGACGAGGATAGCGGTCTACCTACCGAGAAATCCAAGAATTTTTTCGAATTCCTCGGGATGGAGATCATCCCCTACCTGGCCACCTCCTATAATGTAGCAC
The DNA here is from genome assembly GCF_028464225.1 of Zeaxanthinibacter sp. PT1. Taxonomy (GTDB): domain Bacteria; phylum Bacteroidota; class Bacteroidia; order Flavobacteriales; family Flavobacteriaceae; genus Zeaxanthinibacter. The sequence continues at coordinate 1,297,083 of NZ_JAQPCN010000001.1, read as the reverse complement.
CCTTTAAGATCTTTGTCGGTTACGATATCACCGCAAATTTTGGCAACTATTACCTATTCAAGGACCGCTCCCTCTTTAATGCATTTATCAGCATTTCTCCCCTACTAGCCCCGGAAATGGAAAACCGGGTTCCTACACGAGTCGCCGCCCTTGACCAGCAGATCTTTTACCACCTCATCGTAGGCGGAAACCGCGATGAAACCCGGAACAATATATTACAACTGGACAGGGCCCTGTCTGCCATAGAAAAAGACAATTTCACCTATTACCTGGACGAGTACCCGCAGGCCAACGAACTTTCCGTGATCAGTTACGGGCTGGGGAAAGCCTGGGACCGCACCTTCAGCATCTTTAAGCCTATCTCGCGAAAAGAGTACAAGGAGAATATCCTGGCTTCTGAAGCTCCCGTTTTCCAGTACCTGGATGACAAATACCAGATGATAGAAGACCTGTTCGGGTTCCGCAAACCGGTAGAGCTGAACGACATTATGGCCATCTACGCCGCGAGCAAGAAGAAAGAGGACCTGGAGTCGCTTAAAGATCTGGCCGAACTCTGCCATAAGGCCTACCCCACAACCATGCTGGGCTTTTATATGGAAGGGGAGTACTACGAACAGAAAGGGGAACCTAAGAAAGCCCTGCGCACCTACGAAAAGGCTTTTGGGATGGAAGAGATCGATTTCCTGACCAAGGAGATGGCCCTGGAAAAAATGGACGCCCTGAAAGCCGATTTCGGCTTCTGACCAATATTCCATCAGCACTTTGTTATTAGCAGTAACCACAATATCTTTAGCCATCCTAAAACCCTGTGATGGCCAAGACCAAAACTGCCTTTTTCTGCCAGAATTGCGGCACCCAATACGCTAAATGGGTCGGCCAGTGCGGCGCCTGTAAAGAATGGAACACCGTAGTGGAAGAGGTGATCCAGGCCCCGGAGAAGGCCGACTGGAAACAACCGGGCAGTGAAGACAGGGCCAGGGTTAAACCCCTGAAGGTAAAAGAGATCTCCACGGAGAGAGAAGTGCGAATGAACACCTATGACCAGGAGTTCAACCGCGTACTGGGAGGCGGACTGGTCCCGGGCTCGCTGGTATTATTAGGCGGGGAACCCGGCATCGGGAAAAGTACCCTATTACTCCAGATCGCCCTGAAACTACCCTACACCACCCTCTATGTCTCCGGGGAAGAAAGCCAGAAACAGATCAAGATGCGGGCAGACCGTATTCAGCCTGATAATGACAGTTGCTACATCCTTACCGAGACCCGTACCCAGGACATTTTCCGCCACGTGGAAAAACTGGACCCGGATATCGTAGTCATCGATTCCATTCAGACCCTGCATTCCAATTATATCGAATCCGGCGCCGGCAGCATTTCCCAGATACGGGAATGCACGGCAGAACTGATGAAGTTTGCCAAGGAGACCAACACCCCGGTCATCCTGATCGGGCATATTACTAAGGATGGCTCCCTGGCCGGCCCCAAGATCCTGGAGCATATGGTAGATACCGTACTGCAGTTTGAAGGGGATCGCAATTATGTATACCGGATTTTAAGGGCCCTGAAAAACCGCTTTGGGTCCACGGCAGAACTGGGCATCTACGAGATGCAGGGTAAAGGCCTCAGGGAAGTGAGCAACCCCTCAGAGATCCTCCTATCTAAAAATGACGAAGGCCTGAGCGGCACCGCGGTTGCAGCTACGGTAGAAGGTATGCGGCCGTTGATGATAGAGATACAGGCCCTGGTCAGTACGGCCGTTTACGGTACGCCCCAGCGTTCGGCAACCGGTTACAATGCTAAACGATTAAATATGCTGCTGGCTGTTCTGGAGAAGCGAGCCGGGTTTAAGCTGGGCGCCAAAGACGTATTCCTGAATATTACCGGGGGTATTTCCGTGGATGATCCTGCCATAGATCTTGCGGTAGTGGCAGCCATACTTTCCAGCAATGATGATACCGCCATAGACAAGGGCATCTGCTTTGCTGCCGAGGTAGGACTGGCCGGGGAGATCAGGCCGGTACAACGGGTGGAGCAGCGTATCCTGGAAGCCGAAAAGCTTGGGTTTACGACCATTTATGTCTCCAAGAACAATACCATCTCCCTGAAGAATACCAAGATCAAGATCATGCTGGCCTCCAAGATAGAACAGATCGTAGAGGCACTATTCTGAATTAAGGTGCCGGGTTAGGAATCTGCTTATGGATCTCTTCTATGCCTTTCAATACTTCGTCAGACAGCTCCACATCTGCACTCCCGATATTTTCCTTTAATTGCACCATACTGGTTGCGCCAATAATATTGCTGGTTACAAATGGCCGGCTGTTCACAAAGGCCAGGGCCATCTGTGTGGGGCTAAGACCGTGATCAGCTGCGAGCGCTGCGTAGCGGCTGGTCGCCTCCACGGCGTTATCCCCGCTATAGCGATTGTAATTAGGGAACAAGGTGATGCGGGCATCGGCAGGCTGTTTGCCTCCCAAATATTTACCGCTGAGCACTCCAAATCCCAGGGGTGAATAGGCCAGCAGGCCTATCTTGGACCGCATGGATATTTCGGATAAGCCCACTTCAAAGAGTCGGTTCAGCAGGCTGTAGGGATTTTGTATGGTGATCATCCGGGGTAAATTGATATGCACTTTCCCTTCTTCCAGGAAGCGCATAACGCCCCAGGGGGTTTCATTGGATAATCCTACCTGCCCGATTTTTCCTTCCGCGATCAGGTCCCTGAGGGTTTCTAAAACCTGGTGTATGTTGTCTTCCCAATGATCGGACAGGTCGTGTTCGTAGCCCCGCTGCCCGAAATAATTGGTAGATCTTTCCGGCCAGTGCAGCTGGTAAAGGTCCAGGTGGTCCGTCTGTAGCCGTTTAAGACTCCCCTCTACCGCTTCGGTAAGCGATTCCCGGTCAAACCCGGTTTCGCGGATAAATTTTGTGTGGGCAGACCTCCCCGCGATCTTAGAAGCGAGCACTACTTTATCCCTGTTCCCGGTCTTCTTTAGCCAGTTCCCGATAATGATTTCTGTATGCGCATAGCGGTCCGGATGAGCAGGGATGGGATACAGTTCTGCCGTATCAAAAAAGTTCACCCCCTGGTCCAGGGCATAGTCCATCTGCTCAAAGGCCTCTGCCTCGGTATTCTGTTTTCCCCAGGTCATGGTGCCCAGGCAGATCTTACTTACCTCAATATCAGTGTGGGGGAGCTTAGTGTATATCATATCTTCAAAAATGGGTGAAATTACTGCTATAATGATTTAAAAAGGTGCCCTATGCACTACTTTCAGGACGCTATCTCCAGTAAGATGGGGCAATGGTCGCTATGCTTGGCCTCCGGGAGGATGACCGATCGTTTCAGTCGGTCTGCCAGGGGTTCGCTTACCATCCCGTAATCCAGTCGCCAGCCTTTATTGTTCGCCCGGGCGTTGGCGCGATAGCTCCACCAGGTATATTGGTGTGGTTCATCATTAAAGTAGCGGAAGCTGTCTATGAATCCACTGTCGATAAAATTCCCAATCCACTCGCGTTCTACAGGCAGGAATCCCGAAACATTCTTGTTCCGAACCGGGTCGTGGATATCAATGGGCCGGTGACAAATATTGTAATCCCCGCAGATGACCAGGTTGGGACGATCTTTCCTGAGCTCGTTTACGTATTCGTGGAAGTCGGCCATATACTGCAGCTTGTGATCCAGCCGGGCAATATTGGTCCCCGATGGCAGGTAAAGGCTCATTACAGAGATATCGCCAAAATCAGCCCTGATGTTGCGTCCTTCGTGATCCATGTAGTCGATCCCTGTGCCGTATTCCACGTGATCGGGTTTCACCTTGGAAAGAATGGCGACCCCGCTGTAGCCTTTCTTCTGGGCACTGTACCAATAGTGGTAGGGGTATCCCGCCTCTTCAAACAGGTGGGTGGTGACCTGGTCCTCCATGGCCTTGATCTCCTGCAAGCAGATCACATCTGCATCCACCGTTTTCATCCATTCAATAAATCCTTTGTTCATTGCGGCACGTATGCCGTTTACATTGTAGGAAACGATCTTCAAATCTTCGTGTTTTTCACAAAAATAACAATGTTTGCCGCTCATGTACAACAAATCCCCCTCTAAGTTCTGATGCACTATAGAGAGGTCTTATAAATAAAGCTGGGCATGTAAAGGTTGAGATACGTATTTTTACACAGATCCTAGAAATATCCTGTATGAAGAAATTGTTGCTGCCATTTTTCCTGTTGCTCTTTGGGTTTGCACAGGGGCAGGCGTATCCCAACCTGGAGCTGGAAAGCGAAGTCAAGTTCAATATCGGCTTGTTCCTGGCCACCAAGACGGTAGAGGCCTCTTATGAATATTACCTGAGTGATGACGTCAGTCTGGGGGGGACCATTTACCTGGATGATGACCCGACCGACTATAACGGGAATTTTGGGATAGGCCCCAACCTCAGGGCCTATTTTGGCTACCAACCCAGGTCCGGCTTCTTCGCCGAAGCCTTCGGCCTGTATTTTACGGGGGAAGACGAGATTGAGACCACGGAACTGGGGAACCGAAATAACGACTACAGCACCCTGGCCATGGGGCTGGGCATGGGCAATAAATGGACCACTCGTAGCCAGCGATTTTCCCTGGAGGTATTTGGGGGCTTTGGACGAAACCTGAACCCGGAAGAATTCCAGAGTGATTTTATGTACCGCGCCGGGCTGGCCATAGGAATACGATTCTGATGATAAAATTACTCCCCCTTTTACTTATATCGCTATTCTTATCCCCGATAATCGCCCAGGAAAAAGAACAGGATTCTGTCACCTACTTGCAGGAAGTGATCCTTTACGATCCCATAGACCGCCCTGTTTCCCTTGGGATTACAGATGTACAAAGGCTGGGGCCCGAAGTCCTCGAGGCAAGGAGCCCGATAGACCTGCCCTCTGCCATGAACAGGGTATCCGGGGTATACCTGCTTTCCGGCGCCCAGAACACCAACAGGATCACCATCCGTGGTGTGGGTGCAAGAACCCCGTTCGGGACAGATAAAGTGCGATTATATTTCAACAACATCCCGGTGACCAACGGGACAGGATTCTCTACGATCGAATTATTCGACCTGGAAAACCTGGCCGATATCACCGTAGTTAAAGGGCCAAAGGGAAGCGCTTATGGTGCCAACCTGGGAGGGGCTATCCTTTTAAAAACAGGAGCTAAAGGAAACAAGGTATATAACACCACTACCCTGGGTTCCTATAACCTTTTTAAAAACAATGTGGGGCTTTCCCTTTCCGATGAGAATCTCGATCTTCAACTCACTTACGGTCACCTGGAGACTCAGGGATATCGGGATAATAACGATTTTGAGAGGGATGCCCTGCTGCTGAACAGTACCTTTACTCTAAGTGAGCGTACAAGCTTAGGGCTGCTGATCAATCATATCGATTATTTTGCCCAGATCCCCAGCTCACTGAATGAGACCGATTTCCGGGAAAGCCCCAGGGAAGCCGCTTTCACCTGGAGACAAGCCAGGGGGTACGAGGATAATAATTATACCCTGGCCGGGCTGAATTTCCGCCAGCAGATCACCCCAGGGTTCAGTAATAGCACCAGTGTATTCTACTCTTACCTGGACCACTATGAACCCAGGCCCTTTAATATCCTGGACGAGTATACCCATGGCTATGGATTTCGCAGCATCTTTGAAGGTACAATTCCCACGGGAGACCAGACTGCCCCTTATACCCTTGGAGCCGAGTTATACAAGGATGAATATCGTTGGGGCACTTTTGAAAACCGCTATGAAGAAAACGATGGCCGGGGCAGCCTGCAGGGCGACCGGCTGAGCGACAACCAGGAATTCCGCCGGCAATTCAATGCCTTCGGGAGCCTGGAATGGCCGTTTACAAATCGCTTTAAAGCAAGGGCCGGGCTAGCCGTAAATAAAACCTATTACGATTTCAGGGATAAGTTCAGGCAAGGCGCAGGGAACCGCAGTGCCCAACGCAGTTTTGATGTGTTGCTCCTTCCCAGCCTGGACGTGGAATATCGCTTTACTCCCTCACGGCATATCTATGCAAACATCAGCAGGGGGTACTCCAATCCCAGCCTGGAGGAGACCCTTACCCCGGATGGTGTCATCAACCCCGATATCTCCCAGGAGACCGGGATGAATTACGAACTGGGTACCCGCTGGTATTTCCGGAACCCGGGGCTGAAGATAGACCTGGCGGTATACCGGATGAATATTAAAAACCTGCTGGTGGCGCAACGGGTGGGACAGGACCAGTTCATAGGTCGTAATGCCGGGGAAACCAGGCACCAGGGGATAGAACTGGATGCGCAGCTGCTGCTGAAACCATGGGCCGGGGTACGGTGGACTCCCTACCTGAGCTATACCTTCAGCGATCACCAATTCGTGGATTACGTGGATGGGGATAATGATTATTCCGGCAATCCCCTTACCGGGGTGCCCAGGCACCGATATACTGCCGGCTGGAGGCTGGAACACCAATCAGGGCTGTGGTGGTCACTGGGAATTGAACATGTAGGAGCTATTCCACTGACCGACGCCAATACGCTGGATAGTGAAGCTTTTGAATTACTCAATACAAAATTGGGGTATAGCAGGGAAATCGGTGATCGATGGAGTTTTGCCCTGTCTGCCGGGATAGACAACCTATTAGACACCCGATATGCGCGATCGGTACTGATCAACGCTGTCGGCTTTGGAGGTAATGCCCCCAGGTATTTCTACCCGGGGAACAACCTCAACTTTTATAGCAGCCTGCGGCTGGAATACCGCTTATAGCTTATTTCATTTTCTGAAGCCAATACTTCATATCCACTTCTTGAGCCACCTTAGCAGCCACTTCGCTCATCGGGATACGAATCTGCTCCATGCTGTCCCGGTAACGCAGGGTTACGGTTTGGTCTTCCAGGGACTGGTGATCCACGGTGACACAGAAAGGCGTCCCCACGGCATCCTGCCTGCGGTATCGGCGACCTACTGCATCTTTCTCGTCATAGGTTACGTTAAAGTCCCACTGCAGCTCTTCCAGCAACCGGTTGGCCAGCTCGGGCAGTCCATCTTTTTTCACAAGAGGGAGCACAGCTACCTTGGTAGGAGCGAGCACCGCCGGTAATTTCAGCACCGTACGGGTAGACCCGTTTTCCAGGGTTTCTTCCTGTAATGAATTAGAGAAAACCGCCAGGAACATCCGGTCTAGGCCAATAGAGGTTTCGATCACGTAAGGCACGTAATTCTCTTGTGTTTCCGGGTCAAAATACTGCAACTTCTTTCCTGAGAATTCCTCGTGGCGCCTCAGGTCAAAATCGGTCCGTGAATGAATTCCTTCCAATTCTTTGATCCCGAACGGAAATTTGAATTCTATATCCGCAGCAGCGTCGGCGTAATGGGCCAGTTTCTCGTGGTCGTGGAACCTGTAATTTTCTGCATCGATACCCAGTGAAAGATGCCACTTCATCCTTTTCTCCTTCCAGGTCTCGTACCATTCGGCCTGAGTGCCCGGCTGTATAAAGAACTGCATTTCCATCTGCTCAAATTCGCGCATCCTGAAGATGAATTGTCTAGCGACGATCTCGTTCCTGAATGCTTTTCCTACTTGTGCAATCCCGAATGGGATCTTCATCCTCCCTGTCTTCTGAACATTCAGGAAGTTTACAAAGATACCCTGGGCGGTCTCGGGCCGGAGGTAAAGGTCCATTGCGCTGTCAGCAGAAGCACCCAGCTTGGTGCCGAACATCAGGTTAAACTGCTTGACATCTGTCCAGTTCTTAGAACCGGAAAGCGGGCATGCAATGCCCAGCTCTTCAATCAGCTGTTTCACATCGGCCAGGTCTTCTTTTTCGAGTGAGCTGGCCATACGCTTTACAATGGCAGATGACTCTTCCTTATAGCGCAGCACCCTGGGGTTAGTCGCCTCAAACTGTTCCTGGTCAAAGTCGTCCCCGAAGCGTTTTGCTGCCTTACTGACTTCCTTTTCTATCTTAGCCTCGATCTTGGCGACGTGGTCTTCGATGAGGACATCGGCCCGGTATCGTTTCTTGGAATCTTTATTATCGATCAGGGGATCGTTAAAGGCATCAACGTGCCCCGATGCTTTCCAGGTGGTCGGGTGCATAAAGATGGCTGAATCCAGCCCGACAATATTGTCGTTCATCTGCACCATGGCCTTCCACCAGTATTCCCTGATATTCTTTTTCAGTTCCACGCCGTTCTGCGCATAATCATAGACGGCACTAAGCCCGTCATAGATCTCGCTGGACTGAAATACATAGCCGTATTCCTTAGCGTGGGATATAACATTCTTGAAATTGTCTTCTTGCTTTGCCATGCGGCAAAAATAGAATATTAGCCTAGAACTGCGGTAATTATTTCAATTGAAATTCGGAGGAAGTAAGGAGTTTTTCGTCCTCGAAAACGTTGAGCGTGTAGGTGCCTTCCTGCAAGGAAGATTCCGGGACGGTGATAAAGTCACAGATCATCATTTCATCACCCTCGTACATCACTTCTACCCTTTTGCTGTAGATATTCCCGCTGACGGAAACCGTACTGGCGTTATCCTCGATCACCTGCATCTGTGGATCCAGGAATTGCAGGTAAACAACGCGTTGCTGGCTTTCCGTATTGGGCTCCCCCAGAATGGTTACGCAACCGCGAAGTTTTTCAATGGTAGAGGCTTTGGTCGTTTTGATGGGTCTTTCACTTCTCAGGCGGAAACCACTTCCTTCTGCAAATCGCATTTGCAGATAATTCTTGGTCTTCAGCTCCCGGCTGAGTTCCCTGTTTTTGCGCCTTAATAAGGTCTCGGCAGCAGAGAGGGCACTGCTCTTGCTCCGCAATTCTTCCAGGATCTCCCGGCTCTCCTCGTATTTTTCAGTAATTAGGCTGTTGTTATACTCCAGGTAGTTGTTCTTGAGTTTAAGGCTGTCATACATGGCTTCCAGTTTCCTGAGACGCCTGCGATCTTCCCTAAGCTTTCCCACCGTGAAATTGAGTCGCCCTACAGAATCGAGCAATTGTTCTACTCGGAACCTGGAATCCTCCAGGTCTATCTCGTTCACCTCGTTCATCGCCGCCAAGCGATCTACCTCAGATTTCATGATGGTGAGATCCTTAACCAGCAGGTTCCGCTCATCCTCCAGGTAGCTGATCTGGGCCTTGGATTGCGCGTAGCTGTAATAAAAGGCAATAAGGATGCCCAGGATCACAGCGACCATTGCGGCAATAATGATCTTGTAATTGAATTTAGTATCTTGAAAATCCATTCAATCGAGGCTAAGTTTTCAGCTGGTTATCTGCGTTAAGATTTGATTTTTCTTAAGCTATCAAATATACTAAATGACATCAACAAGGTCCTTTTACCCCCCTTGTGTTTTGGATGTAACGCTCGATTATATCGAGGAGAGCACCTTTTGTGCACCCTTTGTCGAAATCAATTACCCCTTACCGAGTACAATTTGGCCGTGGAAAATCCTGTAGACCGCATTTTTTACGGACGAACGGATGTGAGTAAAGCGGCCGCCTTTCTTTATTATTCCGACGAAGGCATCGTCAAAAACCTTATCCATTACCTGAAATACCGGAAACAACAGCAAATAGGAACCTTCCTGGGGGAATGGTTCGGTTCAGAGCTGCTGCAGGCCGGTATGCCGGCCCGGCCGGACTACGTTATTCCTGTTCCCCTGCACCCCCGGAAACAAAGGAAAAGGGGATACAACCAGGTAGACCTGTTTGGCGAGGCGATGGCCACTCTACTGGGAGCAGAATTCCGTACAGGAATCCTGGTCAAAACCGCTAATGTCCGCACCCAGACCCGGAAAGACCGTTCCTTCCGCTGGCAGAGTCAGCAAGATCTGTATACCGTGGTAGACAGAGAGCAATTAGCCGGTAAAAAAGTACTGCTTGTAGATGATGTAATCACCACCGGCGCAACCCTTGAAGCCTGCTCCGAGGCCCTGAAAAAAGGAGGGGATACAGAGGTCTATATAGCCGCCATGGCAGTAGTTCCTTAATTTTATAAATCTGTAAATTAATCGTTTCTTTGCCTCCACAGAAAAGACTTATGGCCCTGCTCCGAAGATTCCTGATGCTCACCTTTGCCCTGCTTCTCGTCGCAGCCCTGCTTCAGTGTGCTAAACGTGGAAGCCCTACAGGAGGGCCTAAAGATGTAGAGGCCCCTGTAATGATAAAGGCAGAACCGGAGAACCTGAGCGTAAATTTTAAAGGTAACCGGATAAGGCTTTTCTTTGATGAGTATATTAAACTGCAGGATGTGCAGAACCAGCTGATCATATCCCCACCCTTAAAATATACACCGGAGATAAAACCACAGGGAGGCGCCAGCAAGTTTATCGAGATCATCCTGAAGGATACCTTACGCGACAGTACCACCTACACCATTAATTTTGGGCAAAGTATAGTAGACAATAACGAGGGCAATCCCAATCCTTTCCTCACTTATGTATTTTCTACCGGCGACTATATTGATTCTCTCGCCCTTTCAGGAGTGGTAAAGGATGCTTTTAATAATGTGGCAGACCAGTTCGTCAGCGTGATGCTCTACGAGCTGGACAGTTCTTTTACGGATTCTACTATCTATAAGGACCCGCCGAATTACATGACCAACACGCTGGACAGTACCACCATCTTCACCCTTAAGAACCTGAAAGCAGGGAAATATGTGCTCGTGGGTGTTAAAGATGAGGCCAAGAATAATACTTTTGACCAGGACACCGATAAGATAGCCTTTGTAGAAGACACCATACAGTTACCCACAGACACCACGTACCTGCTGAATATGTTCCGGGAGATTCCTGATTACAGCATGCTCCCCCCTAGCCTTGCAGCGGCCAACAGGGTGCTTTTTGGCTACCAGGGGCAGGATCCCGATGTCTTTATAGAACCTCTTACCCAATTGCCCGATAGCGTCAAGACCATGGTGTCTAAAGTACCCGGTAAGGATTCGCTCAATTTCTGGCTTACCCCTTTTAAGGCAGATTCCCTGGTGTTCCGGGTTCGGCTTCAGAATACCGAGCAGATAGACACCTTTACGGTAAAGACCAGGAAACTGGGTCCGGACACCTTGTTGCTCAATCCCAGCCACCGTTCTAAGCTACCCTTTGAAGAGACCTTCTCTGTAGGGGCCAATACCCCTATTATCGCCGTTGACAGGAGGCAGATCAGTGTTGTTTACCAGGATTCTTTGCCGCTGGATTTCCAGTCTGTACTGGATACCGTGGAAAACAAGGTGAATATCACCTTTGAAAAGGAGGCTAATACAGACTATAAAATCACCCTGGAGGAACGCAGCCTGATGGATTTCTTTGGCCAGACCAATGACAGTATGGTTTACAGGCTTTCCACCGGTGGGTATGCTGATTTAGGTAACCTGAGGATGCGACTGGAAGGGGCACTGGCATTCCCGTTGATCGTACAACTGACCGATGAGAAAGGCAAGGTTATGCGAGAGCGTTATATACAGCAGCAGGAACTACTGGAATTTAATAATGTTGACCCCGGGAAATACCTGGTCCGACTCATCTTTGACACTAATGAAAACAGGGAATGGGATACCGGCCGATACCTTGAAAAACGGCAGCCCGAAAGGGTGATCTACTACCCCGAAGTCATAGAGGTCAGGGCCAACTGGGAATTGGAACAGACTTTTACGGTAGGAGGGTAAATGCATCCCGGTCTTGCAGAAATTTTAATTTCCCTCTTACCTCGTCCAGCTCTTCTTTTTTTAATGTAGCATAGAGCACAGTTTCTTTTTCAGTATAGCCCAGTGGAGATCCGAGTGCGTCATATACAGCCGTATGGCCGGAATATTCATGACCGGTATGATCTGTTCCTATCCTGTTCACTCCGGCACAAAATGCCATATTCTCCACCGCCCTTGCCTTCAGGAGGATATCCCAGGCAGATGTTCGGGGAGCAGGCCAGTTGGCGACGTAAATAAGCAGGTCATAGTCTTCCGTATTCCGGCTCCAAACTGGAAACCGCAGGTCGTAACAGACCAGTGGGCATATCCTGAAGCCTTTATATTCTAAAACCAGTCGTTCCGTGCCCGCTGTATAAACCTTATCTTCACCTGCCAGGGTAAAGGTGTGCTTCTTATCGTAGGTCGCCACAGATCCGTCCGGCTTCACAAAACAAAGGCGATTGTAATACTGGTCTCCTTCCTGGAAAACAATACTCCCGCAAATGGCCATCTCTTTCTCATTGGCCAATATTCGCATCCACTCTAATGTCTTAGGACCTTCTTCCTTATCCATGTGCTGGGGAGTCATAGTGAACCCCGTGGTAAACATTTCGGGCAGCACCAACAGGTCTGTATCCTCCGCAGCTCCGCGGATAATACTTTCCAGTGCTTTCCGGTTGGCAGTTGGATCTTCCCATGTCAAAGGGGTTTGAACAAGGGCTATCTTCATGGTCAATGGCATATTTCAGTGGTTTTCTAAAAGCTCTATCAAAGGTTTCACCTCCTGCATACGGGCGTGGTCCAGTGCTGTATTCCCCCTGGCATCCTTTGCCTTGGTATCTGCCCCGTGTTCTATAAGTAATTTGGCAATACCTACATGCTTAAAGGTAATGGCAAAGATGAGGCAACTGCCTCCCATGGCATTGGTCGCATTTACATCGGCCCCGGCATCGATCAATTGCTTCGCAATATCCCCAAAGCCTTTAAAACAGACACCCATCAGGGCTGTATTCCCCGCTGCATCCTTTTCGTCTATTGGGGCGTTGTAATCCAGCAGTTCGGAAACTATGGAGGAATGATTGTAGTAGGCCGCCAGGATGAGTGGAGTAGATCCACGCTGATCCCTGGCATTCACCAATCCCGGCTCCTTCGCCAACATGGTACTCACGGCATTTTTATTTCCCAGCCTAATCTCGTTAAAAAATTGTTCCATATCTATCGCTATCGTCCTGTAAATATAAGAACCCTCCCTGACAAGTTTACTTACACCAACTTCTTTCTCCACACTTTTGCAGTCTGCTGAAATTATAGGCAAATTTTTAATCCTGTATAAAATTTTCCAGTGTTATGTTGAGAAATGAGTGTAGAAACATTTAACAGTCCACCAAATATCCCGTGGGTAAAGCCCTACCTTATACTATATGTATTAACTTAGCGTTGGAGTTAATAACCACAAACACTGACCCTTTTGGAAAATATTCAGACGCTTAACTTCATTAAGCATTCCCCTGTCCCTATGGCTTCTCTGGACAAGGATCTTCGGATCCTTGCAAATTCTGGTTCTTTTAATCGAAATTATGGGATTACCAACGGGCAGTCGGAAGGAAAATCCATACAGGAGCTGATTCCGGATATCCCCGGGAAACTTGTCGATGCCTTGAAAAAAAGCCTGGAAGAAGAAAAGTCCGAGGTCAACGAGGGAGAACGCTTTATCAGGGAAGATGGCAGTAGTCACTGGTTAAAATGGAATATTAACCCCTGGTCAGATGCAGATGGTGATGTAGGGGGTGTGGTGCTGGTCCTGGAGTCATTGACCTCTGCCCAGCGTGAGATAGAATTACTTCGCATGTCCCAAGAGGTAGCCAATGTCGGTGGCTGGGAAGTAGACCTGGTGAACAATCGCATTCACTGGAGTAAGATTACCAAGGACATCCACGAGGTCCCACAGGATTTTGAGCCCGACCTTGAGACCGGAATTAACTTTTACAAAGAAGGTAAGGACCGGGAGAAGATCACCAAATTGGTGAACCGCGGCATAGAAACCGGCAAGCCCTGGGATGTAGAGCTCCGGATCATTACTGCTAAAGGAAATGAGAAATGGGTACGGGCCAAAGGCCAGCCAGAATTGGTCAATGGGAAGTGTGTACGTATATACGGTACTTTCCAGGATATCGATACTCAGAAAAGGGTTACTGAAGAACACGCCATAATTTCTGATCGACTGGAGATCGCCACCCAAGCTGCCCAGGTTGGTATCTGGGATTACGATATTGTCAATAACAAGCTTGTCTGGGATGATAATATGTACCGGCTATACGGTATAAAAAAAGAAGATTTTACCGGGGTATACGAAGCATGGCAGGCTGGTGTACACCCGGAAGATAAAGAAAGAGGGGGGCAAGAGATTGAAATGGCTATCTCTGGTGAGAAACCTTTTGATACGGAATTCAGGGTGGTCTGGCCAAATGGGGAGATCCGTTATATCCGGGCACTGGCCGAAACCCAGCGTGATAAGCATGGTAATGCAATAAAAATGGTGGGCACAAACTGGGACATCACCGAATTAAAGAATGCTCAGCTAGAACTTGCCCGTAGTGAAGAGTCTTTTACAGGTACCTTTGATCAATCAGCGGTCGGGATGGCCCTGGTTGGCCTCAACGGACGGTGGAAAAAGGTGAATGACAGTCTCTGTAAAAGTATAGGATACTCCCGGAGTGAACTGATGAAACTTACCTTCCAGGATATCACCCACCCGGATGACCTGAACAAAGACCTGGACCTTTTACACGAAGTAATTGAGGATAAAAGAGATTCCTACCAGATAGAGAAGCGCTATTACCACAAAGAAGGTCATTTAGTCCATGTGATACTGACGGTTACGGCAGTAAAGGACATCCACGGGAAGTTAACCCATTTTATTTCCCAGATTATGGATATCTCCTCGCGTATCGCCGCCGAAAAACGTCTCAAAACCCTGGTCAATGTGACCAAGGACCAGAATGACAGCCTCCTGAATTTTGCACATATCGTATCGCATAACTTAAGATCTCATGCGACAAATATGTCTATGCTGACTACCTTCCTGGACGGGGAAACAGACCCTTCTGAGCAGAAGAACATCATTCAAATGATGAAAAATGCATCGGAAAGCCTGAATGAAACCGTTCAGCACCTCAACGAGGTGGTACAGGTGAAGACAGGTGCCCTGGAAAAAATGACCAGTGTGAGCCTTCTGAGTGCAGTATTGGCCGTGGAGAAGAATGTAAATGCTTTGCTGAAAGCCAACAATACTTCCTGCCACATCAAAATAGCCCGGTCTCACTTTGTGAACGTAGTTCCGGCATACCTAGATAGTATTATCCTAAATCTTTTTACCAACGCGATCAAGTACCGCTCCCCCGATCGCACCCCAATGATCACAATAACCTCGGCTAAACGCAACGGACGAATTATCATTCGTTTTGGCGATAACGGGCAGGGGATAGACCTTGACCGGCACAGGAACAAGATCTTTGGCATGTACAAGACCTTCCACAGTCACAAAGACTCTAAAGGGATAGGCTTGTTCATTACCAAAAACCAGATAGAGGCCATGAGCGGTACTATTTCGGTAGAGAGCAAGGTGGACGTAGGAACCACTTTTATTATTACGTTGAACGAAGGTTATTAAAAGAATTAAAGTGAAAAAAATACGTACAAGTTGTATAATCGATGATGATCCCATCTTCATCTACGGCACCAAAAGAATTATGAAGGAAGTGAATTTCTGCGATGAAATTCTTGTATACCAGAACGGGCAGCAGGCATTGGATGGGCTGTCATCTATCGTGGAATCTGATGAGAATTTCCCCTCGGTGATCTTCCTCGATTTGAATATGCCGATTATGAACGGTTGGGAATTCCTGGACCAGCTAATTACCATCAATCACCCCAAGAAGGATAACCTCATCATCTATATCATCAGTTCTTCAATTGATCCACGTGACCTGGAACGTGTCAAAGATTACGAGATTGTCCATAACTACATCCTGAAACCGGTAACGCCAAAAGATTTGTCGACCGTAATGGAGGTGCTTCACGACTATTAACCTTACCGCACTCCCGGGTTAAAATCCTGCGGAGCCTGCTGGGGCTGCTGCACAGTGCCGGCGGCCCCGGTATCATTGTATACTTCCCATTCCACCGGGTCGTAAACATGATTAGCTGTTATAACCGAAGGAATCCGTACCGCACGGCCATCTTCAAACTCGTGATCAGTACCTGAACCATCTTCTCCAACCCTGCCAAACACATCGACTACCAAACCATTTGCATTGACCAGCTCTATATTATCATCCCCGTTAGAATCTGCTGCACTATTGGCGGCCACCTCCAGGTCTGGGGTAATCCCGTATATCGCCTGAAATTCTGCCGCGTCCGGTGACAGCAGTATGAAACCAGCTGCAGCTATACTCATTCCGGAGAGATCGGTTATCGCACCTGCTTCTGTATTCGCATTGGTATACCTCCGGATGGTCCAGCCATCCAGGGATAGTGGCTGATCCCCTGCATTATATAATTCCAGGAATCTTGCGCCCGGGTTATTATCGGGATCTGCCAGCTCCGTGATCAATACAGATCCGTCTCGCGAAGGGTCTTCACTATCTTCGCTGGAATCGTCTCCTGATTCTGTATCGTCGGGGATATTTCCGTCAAGGCAACGCTCTCCTTCAAACAGCATATCATCCATACCGCGAACTCGGACTATGGACCTACCGTTTTCAGGCACATAGACCGCGGTCAACAATCCCCTCCCCCCGGGCATTATCGCTGTGGCAAAATCGGCATAGCCGCTGTTCTGTAATAGCAGGCGGTTATCATCACAGTCCTGTAAATTCCTTTCCGTCTCCTTATCTTTTTCTGCAAATGGCAGCCCGGCTTCCTGCTCAATCAATTGAAGCCCGGGAATGGAAACCAGGGTATTCGCGGATCTGCCGGGCAGGTTAATAGCATCAGTAGGTACAGGAACAATATCCACCAGGTCATCACAGGATGCTATAATATGCCCGGGCACCAATGCTGCCGGGAGCCTGCCAACAGACAGGTTTCCGAAGGTTGGGAAAGCGCCACCAAGGGTCAGCACTCCTTTACGTTTCCCAAGATATAATCCCTTAAGCTTAACCAGTATTTTGGAGCCGGGAGGATACCAGAGGTGAGAATCCGGTAAATCGATTTCCAGTTGCAAGCCGTATGCGGGATTGGAAGGATGGTCCTGGAAGTGGAGGCTTCCGAAGAAGTTACCATCTTTGTCGGAAGAGATCACATAGCCCTCGATAGTCCAGTCTTCTGTAATTTCCCGGGTGTTCCCTTCATAAAGGCCGTATACATCTTTAATACTATGTTTGACTTCCGGAAGTCCCTTACAATCCCCGCCTATTTCGTCCGATAAAAAATCCCTGATGCATGATGATGTCAAAGTCAATATTACTATGCCCGCAAGGCAATACATTATATTCTTCATGATTTTTCGATTTAGATTATTCCTATTTTATCTACTTTAAAAACTGATGGCCAGGTTCAGGAAATAGCTCCGGCCACGGCCATACC
Source organism: Zeaxanthinibacter sp. PT1 (assembly GCF_028464225.1). GTDB lineage: Bacteria > Bacteroidota > Bacteroidia > Flavobacteriales > Flavobacteriaceae > Zeaxanthinibacter. The sequence goes on along the minus strand of NZ_JAQPCN010000001.1, from coordinate 1,279,800 downwards.
AGAATTTAGTTCCGAACGATGGCCTGCCGCTCCTGTGATCCTTCAGCCACTGGCCGAAATTCGCATTTCGCCCCTGTTCATAACCCCCGGTCGCATACGTACTGTCAAACAAATTGGAAAGGCTGAGGAAAAAGCTCAGGTAATACTGCTTAAGTCGCCAGGAGCGGCCCCCTGTGAGATTGAGCAGGTATACCGAAGGGATAGACTGCTGGCGAAGCATTCGCCTCAGCTCAGCATCTCCTGCCGCCGGGTTGGGCACTCCTGTTTCGGGATCCAAGGAAAATTGAGGAGTCCTGGCAAGGGTGCTTAAAGAGGGATATGCCCCGGAGAGGTAATCAGCATTGACAGCGATCCACCAATAATCGGGATGCCTGTAATTAAACCCAAGGGAGACAGCTGTCTGCGGGCCGGAAGAACGGAAATATTGTTCCAGGTCGGCATATCCCAGGTAGGCAGTTCCTTCCGAATTGATCTGCTCTTCTTCCTCCCCGCTATTATCAAAATAGAGGCGGACTTCCGGATCCCTGCTGTAGCGAAAATCACCCAGGGCCATCACCAAAGAAATGCTAAGGTCGGCACCCAGCTCGTGTTCCAGCCCCAGTTCCAGCCCTTTGTGCAAATAGTCTATCCCACTGACCACCTCTTGTATAAAATCAGATCCCAGGCCGGTATCGGCGTAGAAGAAATTGACATCAGAGCGATTGCGGAAACGAGTGTAATAGCCCGTAAACCGCCCTATCCAAGAGGGGCTTCGCAGGTGGTAGTTGATTTCCAGACCCCTGTTCTTTTCCACGACCGGTCCGGGAACAGCAAGGTGGTGATCCCTTGGATTGATATAAGTATTGATTGGCAATGGAGCTTTCTCAAAACTGCCAGCATTGACATCCAACCAGTGTTTACCATTTATTCCATAGCGCACCCCTGCTTTGATCCCTACTGCGGAAAACCGTATGCTTTCCCCTTTTCCAACGGAATTTTCGGGGTACCTCTCATTCTGAAAATGACCTTCTCTTTGCAAGCTCGTCAATTCGTAAGAACCGGAAATAAAGGCAGATATACCCGGCTTATGATATTGCAGTTGCAGGTAAGGCCGGGATTTCTGAATATGCAAGGTGTAATCATAGCCAAAAATGTCTCCTTTAGTCTTCCTAGCATTTCCCTCCATATCATTCAGTGTAGCGGAGAATGGATCCATATCCAGGTGGTATTCACTCCCCAGAAGGTCTCTCAATTCTGAACCATGGCGTGCCTGCAGTTTCCGCCAGGGCCATCCCCAGGAAAGTCTGAAACCGGAGATATCCCACTCTCCCCGGATATAGGCAGACCATAGCTGTGATCGGACTACATCAGCAGATAGCAGATATGCCGACTTCCCTTGTAAGAAAGGGTTTTGATTAGCGAGATAAAGTGATTCCCATGAGAATTGTGGTGCTGCAGTAAATGCCCTTTCAGACTGGTAAGCACTGATCAGGTTCGGTGCAGACGGGCTGTTTAAATAAAAAGATGGCAGCTTCCTGTAATAGGTAGGGTCCGGGTTGGGCGCGTTAAAATATCCCAGGCGGCTGTTAGACCGTTCTCCCCACTGGTAGGCCAGGCCTGATCGCAGATAAAATCGGCCCTTTTTATAAACGTGCTGTATCTGGCAGATTGGCTCCCGTAATTTGCGGATACGGGCATTTCGTATTTTACCGTCCTGTAGGCCCCAATAGGGATTATAATCACGTCCGGTTAAATTCATTACCTCGGGAGTTATAGCTGCTGATCTCCCTCTCTGGTTATAGGCCAGCAAGGCGGTGAGCAACAACCTGTGGTATGTCCATTGATAGACCAGGGAAGAAAACATGGAGTAGGCATCATAGGAAGTGCCCGCAATATATCCCCTGCCGGCCCAGCGGCCGGAAGCTGATAATGCATAACTGAGTCCTTTCCCGCTATCTCCACCTACATGGGTGAGCATAAGCCTTCCGGCATAGGTCCGGTTAGACAGGCTGCTACTGATCCTGCTACCCATCCGCATATCAGACGGAGCGGTAACGATAGTACTTGATCCCAGCATACCCCCGGGGGTTTCAGGGGAAGCCTGTAAGCCATAAGATATATGCTGGTTGCGGGTTACATCGTTCAGACCGCCCCACAGGCTCCACTCGGCCCGGCCGGTCATCAGACTATTCACAGGGAATCCATTGAATAAGACTTCATTCTCCGCAGAATCATAACCTCGCAACCTAAAATACACCTGCCCGAAATCAAATGCAGCCCGGTTCAGAAACACATCCCTACCGGCCTGCAGGAGCACCCGGTCTCCCCAACCGCTTTCCTCATCATACAACTCATTCTCCTGTAGCGGCAGGGAGACTTCCCAGGGTGATCCCAGATAAGACAAAAAAACATCTCCAACTTGTGTCGGTTTACCTTCTACCGAGACCCGGGTTTTATGGGTGCCATATCCCTCTTTATTAAAACTGATCTCGGTGAACCCGGGACGCCCTACATGTAATTCAAATTGGCCCGAGTCTCCCGTATAAACCCCTGTGCTGTCTCCAATAACAGTAACATAGACTTCATTTAAAGGAAGTCCATTTTCCCGGTCATACACCGCACCGGTCACGCTAGATTCCTGGCTGCTTATGATATTGATCCAGAAAACAATTATCGCCATAAGCCTGCAAACCTCCATCATCACTCTTCATAACCATGACCAACGCCGTTGGTAGTTCCTAACAACAGGCAAATTAATGTGGCCCACTGCAGTTTACTTGCAGTGGGAGGAAATATATTGGAGTGTGTTAATCGCGTAGTATGTCAATTCTGATCAGCCTGCTTTTTGCCTGCCAGATACCATGGATTCCCCAGGATGAACTTACCGGGGAAGGGGAAATACAATACAGGCTGATCGCCTTTTACAACGTTGAAAATTTGTTCGACATCCGGCGCGATTCCAGTATACTGGATATGGACCGGACCCCGGCAGGAAAAGACAAATGGACCTTAGAGCGCTACCAATTAAAGATAGCTCACTTGGCTGAAGTGATCTCCGGGCTAGGCAGCATACTGGATAAAAAAGGACCGGATATTATAGGTCTTTGCGAAGTGGAAAACTACGATGTACTTAACGATCTTATTTCTCACCCCTTACTAAGAGAGATTCAATACCGAATTATACATTATAACAGTCCTGACGAGCGCGGTATAGACGTAGCCTTACTTTACCGGGAGGATTCTTTCTTCCCCGTCAGTTTTAAAAGTAGGCGCTTACTACTCTACAACCTGGACGGGGAGCGGGATTACACCAGGGATGTATTGATCGTAGGAGGTTGGCTGGATGATGAGGCTGTTCATTTCCTGGTTAACCACTGGCCATCCCGCAGCGGGGGAAAGGCTCGTAGTAATGAAAACCGGCTGAGAGCTGCACGGCTCAACCTCGGCATGATCGATTCGATCCGAAGATCACACCCGGATTCAGGGATCATCGGTATGGGCGACTTTAATGACAACCCGGATGATGACAGCATGTATAAGGTATTAAAAGCGAAATCCAAAGGAGAGGCTAAAAGCAATACCTCCCTTTTCAACCCTATGATCCGGATCTTCAGGAAAGGTGGGGGCAGCCTGGCCTACAGGAACCGCTGGAGCCTCTTTGACCAGTTCTACCTAGGCACCACCTACCTGGAAAGGCAGAGGACCCAATGGACCTACCTGACTGCGGGGATCTTCAGCCCTGATTACCTGCGTCTATCACGAGGGCCCTACAAGGGATATCCTTTCAGAACCTATGCAGGGGGAAGGTATAACGGGGGATACAGTGATCATTTCCCCGTCTACCTGGTATTGTTCAAGGAAGATTGAAATTATTCCGGAACCACAACTTTAATATTGCGCCACTTTACTTTAATGCCGCCACCATCATGGATCTGCAGGGCGATACTCCCTTTTCCCTGGCCGATCTTCTCGTCCGTTATCGATACCATTTCCGTGCCGTTAAGCCAGGAAGTAAGCTGGTCTCCCATAACCCTTATCCTGAGTGTATTCCACTCTCCTTCCTTTAGCACTTCTTCTTTAGCGGCATCGGGCTTGATAAGCCATCCACGGCCGTATGATTCGTAGACTCCACCGGTATGCAATCCTTTCGGGGCCACCTCTACCTGCCAGCCACTGACTTTAGTTCCATCGACCGTAGAGCGGATAAAAACCCCACTGTTCCCATTGGATTCCTGCAGGAATTCCAGCGTAAGTTCAAAATCCTTGTAGTGTTTATCGGTAGCAAGGTAGCCATAGGCTTTATCCGGGCCGCTTTCAGACACCAATAAGCCATCTTCTACATACCACTTCTCAGTACCGTAGACCGTCCAGCCTTGCAGGTCCTCACCGTTAAAAAGTTCTTCTTGGGCTGTTAAGAGGGTGAAGCAAAATATCGCGATAAGACTCAGGCAGTATTTCATTGCAGTAGGTTTTTGTAGTTTAAAAGCTGATTGTATTTAATTTGTTGATTGCAATTAATTGAACCATTGGTTCCATGGAATCCGGCTAAGGATAAGGATCAATCCTAATCCGTAGAAAATTCCGATGCTTTTGAATTTCTTCTTGCCATCAAGGAATTTCTTATGCCTGGACCATCCGATAGTGATCAGGACAATCGCCAGGATATTGATAAAAGGATGCTCTACTGCCAGCAGGCGTGCCGCAGAAGTTAAACCTCCCATTCCAAACTCCTGTATAGCACTCAGGCCATTCGGAGATAAAAAATACAGTATTAGCCCCACCAGCAGTTGGATGTGAGACAATATTAAAGCGAATAAGCTGATGCGATAATCCTTTTCCAGGGTAAACATTCGGTTGCTGACCAGCCCTGTGATGGCATTGGCAACGGCCAGGAATAAAACGATCAGGACCACGTAGGCCAGGTAAGAGTGTACTATCTGAATAATTTCCATGTTCGGTTGTTTAGAAAAATTAAATGTAATGATTTTTGAGCATAAAAAAACCCCGGCGATTGCCGGGGTTCTATATATACTAAAGGTCTCTTAGTTAAAGATATAGCGGATACCCAGTTGTGCCTGCCACCTGGATGACTGAAGACCAAAGTCGTCCAGTTCCTCCATGTTCGGAGTACCGTCTGCGTTGATCACACCATCGTTGATTGCAAATGTTGGAGTGCTTCCTGTAGAAACAGTGGTTAAAGGTGATACTTCGCTCCTGATGAACTTACGCTTACCCCAATCCTTGTTTAACAGGTTGGTGAAGTTGAAAATATCAGCAGAGAACTGAAGCGTGTGCTCCTTATTTCCCCAGTTTACAGTGAAGTCCTGCAGAACCTTAAGGTCTACAACGTGGCTCCATGGTCCGCGAGATGCATTCCTTTCAGCATAACCACCTTTGTTCTCACGAAGGTACTCAACGCTGTTGATGAAAGTCTCCAGCCTGTCATACTGAGCAGCTTGCTCAACTGCAGTTCCGGAGAAAGTGATTTCGTCTGCACTTGCAGGGATGTAGATCAGTGCATTGTCCCTGGAATCATCATTCAGTAAATCACGTCCTTCACGGTAAGTAAAGCTGTATGGTCCGCTCTGTACACCTTCGTAGAATAAACCGATGGTAGTACTTACGTTCTCATTCCAGGTTAACTCGTAGTTAAGGTTAGCAGTGATCCTGTTTCCAAGAGCAAAGTCTGAACGGGTTACAGGAAGGTTAGAGTTTTTACCATTTACAGTGATCTGGTTCCTCCATTGAGAACTGTTCTGTGAAGAAGTACCATCAAAGATCTTGTTAGACTCCCCGAAGGTATAAGATGCCTGTCCTGAGAACCCGTTCTGGTACGGCTTCCTAAGGGTGAAGGAAACGTTAGTAGAGTTACCTCCTCCTGTGTTAGAAGCCAGGTAGATTCCCTGGTAAGTATCATCGATCTCATTCCTACGATCGTAGAATGGACGGTTATCGGCACCTTCGTAGAACCCTGCTGGGCCTCTCAGGTTCAGGTTCTCGTAGTAGATATCCTGGATCACATCAGTGTACAGGAAGTCAGCAGAAGCGATCAGGTTCCAGATAGGAAGTTCCTGGTCGATGGCGATATTGAATTTCGCTACCTGTGGTAATTTGAAATCCTTGGCGATCAGGTCGATGTTTCCACCAAATCCTCCGCTTCCAGGAGCAGGATCTTCAAACTGCTGGTTTACGTTTGGCTCAAATGGCTGGTTAAATTCGAACATGAAACCACCAATACTACCGTTATTGTTGTAAGTACCTCCTGGCCATACCAATGGCAGACGGGAAGTAAATACCCCGATACCACCACGGATCTGCGTAGTAAGGTCTCCTCTCAGGCTCCAGTTGAAACCTAACCTTGGTGCAAAGTGTACGTTCGGATCAATTCCCTGTCCTACACGAGCGCCCTGCAGGTCTTTCCCGAATGACTCAAGGATGCCAACAGTCCTGTTGTTGAAATCTTCGTTAACAGGTCCGTCAGACCAGTAAGGAATATCAATACGAGCACCAATTGTGGCCTTGAAGTTATCTGTTACCTGGATCTCATCCTGGATATAGAAACCGGCCTGGAAGGTATCAAACTGAGAAGAACCGGCAGATTCGTCCCCGGTAACACCGTTACCGATAAGCGAGTAACCATGCTGGTAAACGTCTGCGTTCTGACCTGTAATGAACTGGTTGATCCCTGAAGAAAGCAGGTTACCATCATTGTCAAACTGGTCTTCGAATGTATAATCTCCATAGTTGAATGCGAAGAACAGGTTCAGCATTTTCGCATATTCCATGTTAGCACCCAAGGTGACGGTATGCCTACCGGCATAAATATCAAAGTTGTTTGTGAATGTGTAAACATCCTGGTTCAGCAAGTTAGCTGTTGAGAAAGGCTCGGATCCGAAAGATATAGTTCCTCCACCATCTTGAATGTCTACTGTCGGGAAAGGCTGACCAAGAGGATCACGGTCATCCCTTACACGAGTATAACTGGCTACGAAGTTGTTCGCATATTTATTTCCAAACCTAGAGCTGATCTCCAGGGCCGAAGAGTTAGTCGTTGTTACGAAAGACTCAGATCCATTGATAAAACCAATATTCCTGTTCCCAGAGCTACGTGCTTCAAGGTTGTCTCCCTTTACGTATCCATGACGGAAAGATAATTTGTGGTCTTGGTTGATGTTCCAGTCGATCTTGGCAGTAAGTTTATCACTGACAAGTGTCCTGGTGTTGGCATCAAAGATCCCCGGGTTGTACCCGTATGTAGTTTGCAAAAAGTTAGCCAGGTTATCTACTTCAGCACGGCTGGCACGACCAGCGTAGTTGCTGAAATTAAATGGCTGTGGAGTTTCGTCATCCTGGCGCTCGTAGTTCACGAAGAAGAATAATTTATCCTCGATGATCGGCCCACCTAAACGAACCCCGTAAGTAAGGGCTTTAAAATCTGCAACCTTGCTACGCTCTTCCCCGTCTCCTACTAATGAAGGTGGAGTTTTACCTACCAAGCTCTCGTTCCTGAAGAAAGAGTAAGCAGATCCTTCAAACTCGTTAGATCCCGACCTGGTGATCGCGTTGATCGATCCCCCGGAGAATCCTGACTGGCGTACATCAAAAGGAGCGATGTTCACCTGGAAGGTTTCGATTGCATCCACAGAGAATGGGTTAACACCTGTCTGACCTCCGTTGGTTCCAGAACCGGCAAGTCCGAAAACATCATTGTTAACAGCTCCATCAATATAGATAGCGTTGTAACGGTTGTTCTGACCTGCAAGGGAGACAGAGAATCCATCATTCCCTTCAGTTACCTGCGCCTGAGGAGTTAACCTAACGAAATCCGCAATAGAACGCGAAGCTGCAGGGATGGTAGCAATCTCTCGCTGAGAGATGTTGGTCTCAGAACCGGTCTTATTTGAACTGAAAACCGAGTTAGAAACACCTGTCAAAACAACCTCATCCAGTGCGGTCGCAGACTCGGAAAGCTCTGCGCTGATACGGGCAGTCTGACCAAGGCTTAGGTAAACGTCACTGCTGACATTCTCATTGAAACCTACATAAGAAATAGTAACAGTGTAGGGTCCGCCGGTTCTCATGTTAGAGATCCGGTAAAAGCCGTCAAAATCGGTGGCGGCACCGTAAGTAGTTCCAGATGGCTGGTGAACTGCAACGATGGTCGCACCCAGTAAAGGCTCCCCGGTCTGGTCTGTTACTTTTCCCCCGATAGAGGAAGTTGTAACCCCCTGTGCAAAACCTACTGCCATACAAAGGAAAGCAGCGATTGCAAAGTACAATTGTTTCATGTGCATTGTGTTTTTGTGTTTAAATATGCGGTGCAAAAATCTCCCTTTTTAAGGAGGCGAGTATTAAGGTAATGTTAAATCCGGTTGTTAAAAAACGCGCGGAATCAACCCTAAATATGCTCCCGGGAAGCTTTTTTCCGAGGGCGAAGATATAGAAAATTTGTTAATTATCTCTTAAAAAACTCCAGGAGCTGCTTGGTAGAACTGTCGTGATTTCCAGATTCTTCGCCTTTTAATTCGCTGAGAATAGTAGAGGCCAGCTGCTTTCCTAACTCAACCCCCCATTGATCAAAACTGAAGATATTCCAGATCACACCTTGCACAAAGATCTTATGCTCATACATGGCAACCAGGGATCCCAGGCTTCGCGGAGAAAGCTTCTCTATCAGGATAGTAGTCGTAGGCTTATTCCCTTCAAACACTTTAAAAGGACGCAGTGAAGCAAGTGCATCAGCAGACATACCTTGTTTTTCCAGTTCGGCGGTAACTTCCACAGCAGTTTTTCCATTCATCAGGGCTTCTGTCTGTGCAAAGAAATTTGCCATCAGTTTCAGGTGATGGTCCTGGTCTCCATGCAATGATTTCTTAAAGCCGATAAAATCTGCAGGAATCAGTTTTGTGCCCTGGTGGATCAATTGGAAGAAGGCATGCTGGGAGTTAGTTCCCGGCTCCCCCCATATTATAGTACCGGTTTCGTAGTTCACCCTGTTCCCATTGCGGTCTACACTTTTCCCGTTACTTTCCATAATGCCTTGCTGCAGGTATGCAGACAAGCGGTTCAGGTATTGGCTGTACGGAATGATTGCTTCAGTTTCGGCCCCATAAAAATTATTGTACCAGATACTGATCATAGCCAGCATAACCGGGATATTCTCTTCAAAATCCGCAGTTCTGAAATGTTCATCCATTTCGCGAGCTCCTTCCAGCAGGTATTCAAAGTTCTTAAAACCTACAGCCAGGGCAACAGATAGTCCTACCGCACTCCACAGGGAGAATCGTCCTCCTACCCAATCCCACATTGGGAAGACATGTTCCGCGGCAATTCCAAATTCATCTATCTTTTCGGTATTGGTAGAAACAGCGGCGAAATGCCTGGCCACATCTGCCTGGCTAGCATGTTTCAGGAACCATTTCTTAGCTGTAGTGGCATTGCTCAGGGTCTCCTGTGTAGTGAAGGTTTTAGAAACAATCACAAATAAGGTGGTCTCCGGGTTCAGTAATTTAAGGGTTTCGTGGATATGGTCGCCATCCACGTTACTCACGAAGTGTGTCTTCAGGTGATTGCTGTAAAACTGCAGCGCCTCGGTGATCATGGCAGGGCCGAGGTCTGAACCACCGATCCCGATGTTCACAATATCCGTAATGGCTTTCCCGGTATAACCTTTTTTATCCCCGGAAATTACAGCCTCGGTGAAGGCTTTCATCTGCTCCCGAACCTGGTAAACTTCCTGTACCACGTTCTGCCCATCTACCATCACCTGCTCTGATTTTTTTGCTCTCAGTGCAGTATGCAATACAGCTCTTCCCTCGGTTAGGTTGATCGGGTCACCTTTATAATATTTATCGATTGCCTCTTTTAAACCACATTCATCGGCGAGTTGCAATAACAATTTGCGCGTGTCCGAGGTGATGCGATGCTTAGACATATCCACCAAAAAAGAACCCCAATGAATGCTGAATTTCTCAGCCCTCTTGGGATCATCTTTAAATAAGTTCTTCAGTTCCAGCGATTTCGTGTCCTGGTAATGTTTCTCCAGACCTTTCCAGGCATTGGTGGTCTCAGGATTAATGTTCTCTAAAGGCATGTTCTCATTTCATTGTTAAAAGATCTTCCGTCGCGAACTGGTCGTATTCCATGCAATCCAACTGCACCTTTTTAGGGTTGATGAATTCATAATACGCCGGTCTCAACGGTTCGGGCAGTGGCTCTGCCGCGGGGAGTTTTTCACGTAGTGGATCTACCTGCCTTCCATTCTTCCAGAATCTATAACAGACATGGGGTCCACCGGTATTCCCGGTCATCCCGATCCAGCCAATCACATCGCCCTGGCGTACAAAGTCACCCTTTTTTACATTTTGTGCCTTCATATGAAGGTACTGTGTGCTATAAGTGCCGTTGTGGCGGATCTTTACATATTTTCCATTGCCTCCCCTGCGGGTAGATTCGGTTACGATCCCATCTGCCGTAGCCATGATCGGTGTCCCGATCCCCGCTGCAAAGTCGGTTCCTTTATGAGGACGAACTTTATAGCCGTAATACGCAATCCGGCGTTTCAGGTTGTACTTAGAAGATATGCGGCTAAACTTGACAGGTGCACGAAGGAATGTCCTTCTCAGGTTATTCGCTTGGTCGTCATAATAATCTATTACGTTCTTAAGCGAATCGGATTCGTAGGCAAAGGCGTAGATAGGCTCCCCGTTGTGCTCAAAATAAGCCGCTTCAATGGGAGTAGCTCCTGCATAAATAGTATCGTTGATGTATTTTTCCTTATAGATCACTTTGAACTTATCGCCGCGCTGAAGATGGAAGAAGTCGATCGTCCAGGCATAAATGTCGGCCAGGTTATTAGTGACATTGTAGTCTATGCCCTGCTCCATGATGGTTTCAGAAAGGGACGAAGTAATGATACCGGAAGCTTCCCGGGGCACGTATTTCACCTTTCGTTTTCCCTTGTAAGCAGAAACGCTGTCCCGGAAATCCACCACGGTATAATTGATCACATCATTCTGATAGATGAATACCTGGGCGGCATCCAGGCTGTCTTTGGATTTGAGGATCAGGTAAGGCCTTCCAACGCGGATACGCCTTACATCTATAGTGTCTTTAAATTCTGTGGATATCTTGAAAATCTTAGGATAGTCTACCTTATTGGCCGTCATCAGTTCCCCGAAGCTATCACCACGACGGATGGTATCCCGAACCACGTTAAAGTCGGCCAGGTTAAACCCAAACCGCTCTTCAATTTTTGGTTCTTTGTTTTTTTTGATCTCGACATCCGCGCTGGCGGTTTCATCGATGGCCTGCTGATCTTTACAGGAAGCCAGGAGAATTGACAGTAAGAGGAAGGTGCCCCAGATTTTTCGCATTCCTAGTGTTTTATTTTCTCGGGGTTAAAGATATGGTCTACCCATTGTTTTCCCCAATTATTTAACTCTTCATTGGTGTGAACCTCCGGAAAGAAAACGATTTTCTGGAAGCTTGGAGGCAGGTATTGCTTCCAGTTGGTTCCGCCCGTCGCATCGATCTGCTCATCCCCTTTGCTCAGGTACCTATGGGCCGATCCTATATGCATCAGGTTCCAGTTCACATTGGCATTCACATCCATTAGCTTTAACGCTTCTTTCAGCGCTTTATTATCCTTACTATCAGCAGGTAACTGCTGATATTTTTCATAGATAGTGCAACCCTTTACTTCATTGGCGATCCGGATGAATCTTGGGGTGTAGCGGTACTCAAATTGTTTTAAGGTCAGGGTCTTTTCCCCGGTTGACAGGTCAGTTGCACCACGCTTCCAGTACATCTGCTCATACAGCTCTTCAATACTGTTCTCCGGCCCATACTGCTCACGAGTATCTGCATGTACCAGGTTTTCTAATGGAGTAGCGTAAATCTCGATCATCCTGAACTGGGCAGACTGGAATCCACTAGCCGGTAAAAGGGCCATGCGGTATTTCAGGAACTGCTCCCTTTCCATTCCCCGGATCATTATACTGAAAGAGGAGATAAGGGCCTTGTAATAACTGTTGATGCGGTTCACCTTTTCCGTAAAGAAAACTACGTCCTGAGACTTATCATCAACGATCTGCTTCTGCTCGTGCAGTATCAATTTAAAATAAAGCTCGGTGATCTGGTGATACATGATGAAGATCTCTTCATCTGGAAAATGTGTCCTGGGCACCTGCAGGCTTAACAGGGTGTCCAGGTGGATGTAATCCCAATAGGTAAGATATCTTTGGTAAAGCAGGCCGTCCAGGTAAGAACTCATATCCTGGCCGGAATCCTTGAACTTTTCTTCCAGTTTTTCTAATTGCGATTGCAGCTTATCATTATCCTTCATAAAGTGGTTTAGTCCATTATGATCTTAAACTGGTGCTTAAGACCGTTATAACCGTCCAGGTCTGCCTTTATAGAACCAACAGCAATATCCGCTTTAATCCTGATAGGAATACGGTTCATATCATTGGATACCCAAAGAGAGATATCTCCTTGTTCTTTGAACACCCTTCCCGCCTGTACGTAGGGCCGAAATTTAAGACATTCTACTTTACCGTATTTGGTCTTCAGCACTTCTTTTCCAAGGTATTTCAAACGGAATTTGAAAATACCGTCGTCATCATAAAGCATGTTCAGCTCTATAGACTTGCCAACCACCAGGTCTTCAGGATTATAATGGTTACGCAGGTAGTAGAAGGCCGAGATCAGGTCGTGGATGCTTTCCTGGAAGTTAAAATTAAACTTTTTCTTATTTTTCTTGTCGTTCAGTAGCGCCTGATCTTCCCTGTGGTCAAAATTGATCTCAATATCCTTGGTGTACCCACCTTCGTCTATTTTGCGGACAAACTTATAGGGCTTGCCATCTTTCTTGTCAAAATAACTTTCATAGGTATCGTCCACCTTGAAGAATATACTGGCGAATCCGGTGGTACGGCCTTTACCCACCACGTGGTAAACAGGGGAACCCTGTACCTTGTCTTCTTTGACGTGTAGCGTAGCATAACTGGCATTCAGGAAGCCGTAATGAATACGGAATTTCAGCCATTCACCGACCTTAAAGGCCGATTCCGGTGCCGGTTTACCATAGGGTTCCTGGTATTGCGAATATGCTGATGCACTGAGCAATAACAGTAAGAGCCAAGCAAACTTTCTCATCGCCTTAATTTGCCTCAAAAGTACTAAATAGGGCCTCATTTGAATACGTTTTCGGTTATTTAAACAAATTTTGTTCCAAAGTATTGTGCTGCTGCTGGGATACCGCGCACGGACTGGGCGTAAAAAGAGACAAAAAAAAGCCCCGACGAGCGTCGGGGCTTTTCCTAAATAACCAACCAAACTTTAAATTATGAAAAACCAATACTTAAAGTAACAAGGGAACCACCCCTTGCATGACACAAAAATACGGCGGTAATCAGGGAGTGAAAAACCTTTTAACGTACTTTAACTCCACCGTTAACAATACTTTATAGTATCAGCTTCAAAATTCACATTTTATCAGGAAAACGGCTCTTATAATGTGCCCCTTGATTCCTGCTCGCGCTCTATCGCCTCGAACAGGGCCTTAAAGTTTCCTTTCCCGAATGATTTGGCTCCTTTTCGTTGTATGATCTCGATAAACATGGTAGGCCTGTCCAGGATGGGTTTGGTGAATATCTGCAGAAGGTATCCTTCGTCATCCCGGTCGATAAGGATTCCTAATTCCCTGAGGGGTTCCAGGTTCTCATCGATCTCCCCAACGCGGTCCAGCACATCCTCGTAATAGGTAGCAGGAACGGTCAGGAATTCCACCCCGCGATCGCGCAGGGAAGCAACCGTTTGTATGATGTTATCTGTTGCCAAAGCCATGTGCTGCACACCGGCTCCGTTATAGAATTCTATGTACTCCTCTATCTGTGATTTCTTCTTCCCTTCAGCAGGTTCATTGATCGGGAATTTTATACGCCCGTTCCCGTTGCTCATCACCTTACTCATCAGGGCTGTATAATCTGTAGAGATATCTTTATCGTCAAAGGACACCAGTTGTGCAAAGCCCATCACCTTAGCATAGAATTCGCACCATTTGTTCATCTCGTTCCAGCCGACATTACCCACCATGTGATCTATGTACTTAAGACCTACATCAGAAGGCTTGTAATGCGGATCCCATTTCCTGTAGCCGGGCATAAAGATCCCGTCGTACTTGGAGCGTTCTACAAAAATGTGGACCGTTTCACCATAGGTATGAATCCCGGAAAGGGTGACTTCTCCGTGTTCGTCCTTAATGGTTTTAGGTTCCATGTAACTTTTGGCACCGCGCTTGGTGGTTTCCTCGTAGCTTTTCGTAGCATCATCTACCCATAATGCAATGGATTTTACACCATCCCCATGAGAGTCGATATGCTTATTGATCTCTCCCCCAGGTCGCATAGGAGAAGTTAGGATTAAGCGGATCTTATCCTGCTGCAGGACGTAAGAGACCCTGTCCTTGGAACCGGTCTCCAGGCCTGAATAAGCCAAGGGTTGAAATCCCCATGCCGACATATAATAATGAGCAGCTTGTTTTGCATTACCCACGTATAATTCTACGTGGTCCGTTCCCAGGAGTGGCAGGAAATCTTCTGCTTCCGGGTTTTCTTTAGGTAGTTGTAAAGAGGTTTTATCTAGTGTTGCCATAATAATTTACTGAATTGTAATTAGAAAATATAAAGAACTGTACCGGGATTGAAGTCAATCCGTATTACCACATTGCCCTGAGGTGGGCAGAAATATCCGTTCGCATAGCTAACATAGGGCGTTCCTTGTGCTGCAAATATCGTAAAATTCTATGAAACAGCAGCGTATCCGGGCTGCTTCTCAAACCTTGTAGTACAGGCGCCGGCCCGGTGGGGCGCGGCTGCAGAAATTCAGAACCAGTAGCCCACGCTGATCAATACGCGCCCATCGCCCAGTTCGGGCGACCAGGCATAGTATGCCTGCACCGGGCCCATAAAAGACTGCCAGCCGTAGCCTATGGCAAAACCGGTGTAATCGGGGGCGGTGAACCATTCCCCTGTACGGAAGATATCATCCTCCACATTGGCCATATTGGCCGCGAAAAGCAAGTGGTTGTTTGAGGCAAATTCGTAATCCAGTCGCATATACGCCTTAACATAGCTGTTCCCCGGAAGACTGAGGTAGTCATAGCCGAAAAAGGGCACAAAATTGTTAATGAAGGACGCCCCGTAACCTCCCAGGACAAAGTCCAGCGCAGTGACATTAGAGGTGCCCAGCTTAAAACCACCTTCGGTCTCTACATTGACAGAAAGTTTGGGTACAATTGGGAAGGCCATACCCATCCGTGCTTTGGCGATAGAGAACTCTTTAAAATTATTATTGAAATCAGAAGACAGCAGGTAGACGTGAAAATCGCCGTCAAAGTATAAGCCCCGGCTGGGAAAGTAGGAGTCGTTATAGGTATCCAGGGTAAGCTTACCGTATGTGCTGAAATAATTACTCTTCTCAAATACTGTCCTGGCCGAAGTTGGCGGGAGCGAATCCTGTGCGGGTTGGTTGAGGGTCAGGGAAGAGTATTTTAAGAATTTATGTTCCACTCCCAGGCTAAAAGCAAATTCTTCCTGCAACACGGTCTGAATGTAAGCCTGGTTGGTGAGATCGGTAACGTCTATATTTAGGTTGTTGATCAACTCTGCACCCGGCAATTCGAAATTAGAAGTGATCAGGTCCGAACTGATCTCCCTTGAAAATTCATTGAAACGCGAATTGATGCCGAAACTCCAGTAAAACCCCTTATCTATATAGTACTGCATATTATAGCGGACGTTATCCCCGAGGATAATGTCCAGGGAGGCCACATCATCATTGAACAGAAACCTTTTCCTGGTGATGTTGATCAGTGCTGCACTTTTATATAAGTCATCGTAATGTGCAGACATCCTTATAAAGGTCTTATTGGGTGCCTCCTTCAGGCTGATGATCAGGTCCTGGGCCAGGCCATTAGAGATCAGTTTATACCTGATGGTCTGGAAGTTCGTCGTTGCTGCCAGGTTGCTGATCCCTTGTTGCAGTTTTTCAAAGGTGGTGGGTTCACCCAGGCTGAACCTAAGCTTCCCCTTTACATATCCCCTGGTATAATTATCATTCCCGGTAATAATCAGGCGGTTTACAGTCAGGGAATCCACTGCAGGTATCGGTGTTGATCCTTTAGGAGCCTCCTGCTGTCGGGCAGCCAGCTCCTTTAGCGCGTCCATATGTACCCGGGTTGCTTCCTCCCCCCGTTCAGCAATGGTCTCTTTCAGGTTAAAATCGATGACCGAGAATTTATCGATTTCCGGCTTAATATAGATATCGGTATCTGCAGACTTCTGGGTCATGGCACCCACGGTGCGATAGTTGTTGATCTGCAATAACACCTCTGTTGCAGACAACAGGGATTCCCTGTCCCTGAGCCCATGCTGCACATCTACCCCGATAATAAAATTAGCTCCAAGGGCTTTTACCTCGTCTATAGGGTAATTGTTCAGCACACCACCGTCAATCAGGATCTGACCGTCAATTTCGGCAGGCTCAAACAGTGAGGGAAAAGTTCCACTGGCCATGATGGCCTCGGGCAGGTACCCTTTATCTAGCAATACTTCCTCCCCGGTCTCTACGTTGGTCGCAATACAAAAGAACGGAATTGGAAGTTGATTAAAATCGTCCACATCCTTTACGTGGTATAAGAGGCGGACCAATTCGTTATAAATGCTCTGCCCGCTGGAGATCGCGGGGGGAAAGCTGATCCTGAAATTCGTAAACGGAAGGGTCAGGGCGTAGCGCTCTGCATCATCTTTCTCATAAAAGGTTTTGGCGCTCCTGGGAAGGTTGTCCTGGATCAGGTCATTAAAATCTGTACTCCTGAAAATAGAATCCAGTTCAGAGGCAGAATATCCACTGGCATACAACGCCCCGACAATGGCTCCCATACTTGTCCCTCCAATATAATCTATATGCACGCCCGCTTCTTCAATCACCTTCAATGCCCCGATGTGCGCAATCCCTTTGGCTCCGCCACCGCTTAGCACTAAACCGACCTTAACCGGGGCTTGGTTAACAGCCTGCTGTGCAATGCTACCCGTGGTCAAAAAAAGTAACGCGAGAAGAACAAAATACCTCATAGAAATTAATTAATGAAAACGATCATAAACGATCCTGGCTTTAGCTTTTC
The DNA here is from genome assembly GCF_028464225.1 of Zeaxanthinibacter sp. PT1. GTDB lineage: Bacteria > Bacteroidota > Bacteroidia > Flavobacteriales > Flavobacteriaceae > Zeaxanthinibacter. The sequence goes on along the minus strand of NZ_JAQPCN010000001.1, from coordinate 1,262,636 downwards.
CTATAGCCTTGGACAGGTCTTCAAAGGAAGCCTCTTTAACCCTTTTTACAGACCTGAAATTTTTAAGCAGGTCACTGGCAGTCTTTTCCCCTATCCCATCTATGGCCTCAAGTTCGGAAGAAATTGCGGTTTTACTGCGTTTGTTACGATGAAACTTAATCCCAAACCTGTGGGCTTCGTTTCTCGCTGTCTGTATGATCTTCAGGGTTTCCGATTTCTTGTCCAGGTAAAGCGGAACCGGGTCATCCGGGAAATAGATCTCCTCCAGTCGTTTGGCGATACCAATGATCGCGATGGTGCCCCGGAGCCCTAAAATCTCCAGGCTTTTCAGTGCAGCGGAAAGTTGCCCCTTCCCCCCATCGATAACAATAAGTTGCGGTAGCTCTTCTCCTTCGTCCAGCATCCGCCTGTACCTTCTGAATACCACTTCCTCCATAGAGGCATAATCATCCGGCCCGGTTACGGTCTTGATCTTAAAATGCCGGTATTCTTTTTTAGAAGGCTTCCCATCCCGGAACACAACGCAGGCAGCTACCGGGTTAGTGCCCTGTATATTTGAGTTATCAAAGCATTCTAAGTGCCTGGGCTCTTTGGAAAGTCGCAGGTCTTTCTTCATCTGCGCCATAATCCGCTTGGTGTGCCTGTCCGGATCTATTATTTTAATCTGGTTAAAGCGGTCCTGCCTGAAATACCGGGCATTTCGCTGGGAGAGATCCAGGATCAATTTCTTGTCCCCCAGCTTAGGCACTGTTACTTTTATGTCCGGGCTTACCTCTACAGGAAAGGGCACATAGATCTCGCGGGAGTTTGAATCAAATCGCTGCCGTATTTCCGTAATGGCCAGGGTCAGCAATTCTTCATCTGATTCATCCAATTTTTTCTTCAGCTCTATGGTATGTGACCGGATGATAGCTCCATGGGCAAGTTGCAGAAAATTGACGTAGGCAAAAGCTTCATCTGAAACGATGGAAAAAACATCCACGTTCGTGATCCTGGGGTTGACGATAGTACTTTTTGCCTGGTAATTCTCCAGCACGTCTATCTTGTCTTTTAATCGTTGGGCAGCCTCGAACTCCATGGCCTCCGCCTTGGCCTTCATCTCTTTTTTAAGGTATTGCAGGGCGAACTTAAAATTTCCTTTCAGGATCTGGCGGATGTCTTCTATCTGCTGGTTGTAGGCTTGCTCTGACTGCAGTCCCTCACAAGGACCCAGGCAATTCCCTAAGTGGTATTCGAGGCAGACCTTGTATTTCCCGGCCTGGATCTTTTCCTCCGAAAGATCATAATTACAGGTACGCAGTGGATATACACTTTTTACAAGTTCCAGCAGCGTTTTTACAGTTTTCATACTAGTATAGGGCCCGTAGTACTCGGAACCGTCCCGGATCAACTTCCGGGTTGGAAAGACTCTTGGAAATCTTTCATTTTTAATGCAAATCCATGGGTACGACTTATCGTCCTTCAACAATACGTTGTAGCGTGGACGATATTTCTTGATCAGGTTATTTTCAAGCAGGAGGGCATCGGATTCTGTTGGCACTACAATATGCCTGATAGTGTCGATCTTCCGAACCATTACCTTGGTCTTACCGTAGGCGTGGGTTTTGGTAAAATATGATGCTACCCGTTTTTTAAGGTTCTTTGCCTTACCAACATAGAGAATCTTACCATCCTTGTCATAGAATTGGTAGACCCCCGGACCGTTAGGCAGGGTACTCACTTGGATATCAATCGGGATTTCGGGCATTCAATACGGTAGTGTCTTACAAATATAACTACAAAGAATGTAGTTATATATCCTTAATAGCGGTTTTAGAACCCAAAATTATGGACAGATTTGGACAAAAAAATCCATTCCTGTTACCGCTGCGACAAAGTTTGCAGCCTCAGCATTTACAACCCTTTTGGAGCTTTTGAAGAGCTGCATCTGTTAAAAGTCAGCCAAAAATGTGTTGTTTATCGATAAAAATGTGCTCTTTATGGAGTAGAATTGAATTTTTTCATTATTTTTCTATCGTCAAAAACCTTAATCTATGGATAACTATTTAATAACACTGGGCATGTATTTAATGTTAATGCTGTTCTTTAAAATTTACTTTGCCGTTGCGGCCAAAGATTAACATCTTAAAATAAGTTCCCCGTTCTACACCCGTTCCCTCCCTCTCATGTTAAAAAAAGGGCTTAGGAATCATTACACCCAACTCAGGATGAGCATGGATATCGAAGTACTGGATAAGGCCAGTCTTTCGCTAGCTAACCAATTGCTGAAAATCCCGATATGGGACTACGAATATTACCATCTCTTCCTGCAGATCGCAGAGAAAAAAGAGATAGACACCTCATATATACTCACCTTGTTACAAGGCAGGGATAAAGAGGTGGTCATCCCACGGATGGGAGCAAATAATCAATTAGAACATCTCTTACTTACGGATAATACGCGGATTGCTAAGAACAAATGGAATATCCCTGAACCCCTGAATGGACTTCAGGTTCCGGTTGAGCAAATCGACGTGGTATTTATCCCGCTATTGGCTTTTGATGAGAAAGGGCACAGGGTGGGGTATGGAAAAGGCTTTTATGATATCTTCCTGTCCGCTTGCAGACCGGACACTTTAAAAATAGGGCTCTCCTTATTTGAGGCAATTCCTGTCATTTCCGATATTGAAGAAACGGACATACCCCTGGATTACTGTGTTACCCCTGAAAAGATCTATGACTTTACCTCCTGATCCTCAGAAGTGCCGAAGGCCTTCTTATTGAATACGATCAATATACCAACCCCGGTACTGATCGCTGTATCTGCAATATTAAAGACCGGTTCAAAAAACCTGAAGATCTGTCCACCGACTAGCGGAACCCACTCCGGCCAGCGGCTATCGATGATGGGAAAATAAAGCATGTCCACAACCTTGCCGTAAAAAAGTCCGCCATAAGGCTCAGAAGAGAAGAGCGTGGCCACCTGGTTGCTGCTGTCGTTAAATATAAGTCCGTAGAATAAGGAATCGATTATATTTCCAAAGGCCCCGGCAAAGATCAGGGATACTGCGAAGATCAAGGTCCTCGAAGCACCTTTCCGAATGATATCATACAACCAGTACCCGATACCCACGATCGCGAAGAGACGGAATACCGTAAGGATCAACTTCCCTGAACTATCGGAAATGGGTAAAATATCACTGAGTTTAGTCCCCCATGCGGCCCCCTCGTTCTCGATAAACAGGATTTTGAACCAGCTGAAAACGGTGACAGACTCACCCAGGATGAAGTTGGTTTTGATATAAATTTTACTGATCTGGTCTACCAGCAGCACAATGGCTATAAGCAGCAGGGATTTCCTTAAGTTCATTCAGTGTGGTATAATTGCCGCTAAAATAGGGATTATTCTTTTTTAAACAGGCTGATATGCCCCGAGATTGTGCGCAGGAAAAAATGATTATCTCCAGGGGGTATGATTTCCCGGTCCACTTTACCATAACTGCTTTCGGCATCCACTTCTCCTGTTGCATTGATAAGTACAATATCTCCTTGCTGGGTCTGGACGCGGATCGTTCCCTGGATATCTTCTAAAGAACAGCTGCCGTCGGCCAGTACAACTTCAAAGTTTTGGTATAGCCCACTGGCAATGACATTACTGCTATTCCCAAAAACCTTTACATTTTTTCGCAGGGGCAGGGATATCTCCAGGGAAACCGATACTACTTTATGGGCTCCGAGTTTGTCATTGGGAAAACGGAAATTTGGCTGAAATCCGGCGGCCACTTTAGCGGTCGCCCCATCACTTTCCAGCTTTAGGGCCAGGACAGACTGGTATTCCCCTTCACTTTGGGCGGTAACGCGGATCAATTCTGAATCGCCCGTGGTAAGTTTTACGCGGTAACTGTGATGTGCATCGACCAGGAGGTAAGAGATATCCTTAGCTTCCAAGGTTTTTGTCACCTGTTTCTGTGCATGCAAAAGGCCGCACAGTAAGCTAAGTAAGATGATGGTCAGACTATTCATAGCATAAAAAAAACGTCCCGAAGGACGTTCTTTACTTATTTCTGCATGTTCTTGGCTTCAATGCTCAAGGTAGCGTGCGGAACCAATTTTAGGCGCTCCCGGTTAATGAGTTTTCCGGTAACCCTACAGATACCATAGGTTTTGTTCTCAATACGCATCAAGGCGTTCTTGAGGTCCCTGATAAATTTTTCCTGCCTGATCGCCAATTGGGTGTTAGCTTCCTTGCTCATGGTTTCCGAGCCCTCCTCAAACGCCTTAAAGGTAGGAGAGGTATCGTCTGTACCATTGTTTCCATCGTTCATGTAGGAACTGCGAAGCAGGTCCAGGTGACTCTTTGCTTTTTCTATTTTTTCTTCTATTAGCACTCTGAACTCCTCGAGTTCTTTATCACTGTAGCGCACTTTTGTATCCTTGTCCATAACTCAGTGTTTTTGGATATATAATTTTGTGTTAACCTCATCAAAGGCAATCTCTGTCCCTTGATCCAATTTTTCTTCCATGTTCAATTCGGCGGTCAGGGTCTCAGATTTAATATAATGCATATTACTCTCCACTGCCTTTTCCACGAATCCGTCTTTCAGGATTTTCACGTCTATCTTATCTGTCACCTCGTAGCCGGACTCCTTTCGGAGGTTCTGAATACGATTGACTAATTCCCGGGCGATCCCTTCCTTACGTAGGTCTTCGTCTATGGTAATATCTAAAGCTACGGTAATTGAGCCGGTGCTGGCTACGAGCCAACCCTCGATATCCTGGGAAGTAATCTCAACTTCATTTAACTGTAAGATAACACTTTTATTATCTATCCCTAGGTTTATTTCGCCTATTTGCTCAATTTTCTGGATATCCTCCTGCCCCATAGCAGCAATGGCTGCGGCTATTTTTTTCATGTCCTTACCAAACCTGGGGCCCAGCACTTTAAAATTAGGCTTAATGCTTTTCACCAACACCCCGGAAGCATCGTCCAGTAATTGGATTTCTTTTACATTAACCTCAGATTTTATCAGTTCTGCCACGGCCTCTATCTCCTGTCGCTGTGTTTCGTGCAAAACAGGGATCATGATCTTCTGCAGTGGCTGCCTCACCTTAATCTTCTCTTTCTGCCTGATAGACAGTACCAGCGAGGAGATCTGCTGTGCCTTCTGCATTTTACTTTCCAGCGACTTGTTCACCAGCTCTTCCCGGTAAACCGGGAAATTGGTCAGGTGCACACTCTCTTCCCTGTCGCTCACCGTAGCCGCTGTCAGGTCAGAATAGAGCCTGTCCATAAAGAAGGGAGCTATCGGTGCCCCTAATTGCGCTATGGTCTTAAGACAGGTGTATAAGGTCTGGTAGGCAGAAATTTTATCCTGCTGGTAATCACCTTTCCAGAATCGTCTCCTGCTGAGCCTGACATACCAATTACTCAGGTTTTCCTGAACGTAATCCGAGATTGCCCTTGCAGCACGTGTGGGTTCGTACGATTCATAGGCATTTTCCACCTCACGGATCAGGGTATGCAGTTCGGAAAGGATCCATTGATCTATCTCCGGTCTCTCGTTCAGCGGTATATCTGCCTCTTTATAAGTAAAGCTATCTATGTTGGCATAAAGTGCAAAAAAAGCATAGGTATTATAAAGTGTCCCGAAAAATTTACGCTTCACCTCAACAATACCATCTACATCAAACTTAAGGTTATCCCATGGGTTTGCGTTAGAGATCATATACCAGCGGGTAGCGTCAGGACCATGCTCTTTCATGGTCTCAAAAGGATCTACTGCATTTCCCAGTCGTTTAGACATCTTTTTACCCTCCTTATCCAGCACAAGGCCGTTGGAGACAACGTTCTTGTAAGCGACTGAGTCGAATACCAGTGTAGCAATTGCATGCAGCGTATAAAACCAACCCCTGGTCTGGTCTACACCTTCCGCGATGAAATCTGCAGGGAAAGTCTTGCCTTCATCAATAAGTTCACTATTTTCAAAAGGATAGTGCCACTGGGCGTAGGGCATGGAACCACTGTCAAACCAAACATCGATCAGGTCACTCTCACGGCGCATAGGCTTTCCGGAATCGGACAAGAGCACAACCTGGTCTACGATATTCTTATGCAGGTCTATTTTTTCATAATTGGCTTCATCCATGTTTCCGGGTTCAAACCCTTCAAAAATGTCTTTTTCCATCAGCCCGGCTGAAACGGCTTTGGCCATCTCCTCCTTTAATTCGGCTACAGAGCCAATACATTTTACTTCCTTCCCGTCTTCTGTTCTCCAGATCGGCAGAGGTATCCCCCAGTAACGCGAACGCGAAAGGTTCCAGTCGTTGGCATTGGCAAGCCAGTTTCCAAACCTGCCCTCACCTGTAGCTTTGGGTTTCCAGTTGATCTCTTGGTTCAGCTGCCACATGCGGTCTTTAACCTCAGTAACCTGGATAAACCAGGAGTCCAGCGGATAGTAAAGAATTGGCTTATCCGTACGCCAGCAATTGGGGTAGGTATGCACATATTTCTCTACTTTAAACGCTTTGTTCTCTTCTTTGAGTTTGATGGCTATCTCCACGTCTACAGAGCGTTCCGGGGCTTCGCCTTCATCGTAATATTCGTTCTTTACGTATTTCCCGGCGAGCTCTTGTAGTTCAGGGCGAAATTTACCCTGCAGATCCACAAGGGGAACAGGATTACCATTCTCGTCCTTAACCAGTAAAGGCGGCACAGGCGGATTGGCATTCTGTGCTACCAGCATATCGTCTGCCCCGAAAGTAGGCGAGGTATGTACGATACCGGTACCATCCTCGGTGGTAACAAAATCACCGGAGATCACGCGGAATGCATTCTCCGCGTCCTGGTAAGGAAGTGCGTAAGGTAAGAGTTGTTCGTACCGGATTCCTACCAATTCTGAGCCCGTGAATGAATCCACAATTTGGTAAGGGACCTTCTTGGAGTCCGAAGTGAAAGTATCAAAAGTATCTTCTTCTGTGACAGCTTCAAATTTACCTGAGAATACCTGGGACACCAGGTTCTTGGCTACCATTACCAGAATAGGCTCATAAGTATACTGGTTAAAACTACGAACCAAGGCGTATTCTATCTTAGGACCTACGGTCAACGCGGTGTTTGATGGCAGGGTCCATGGGGTGGTAGTCCATGCCAGGAAATAAATTTCATCCTGATATTTCTTTAAACCTGCGGGAAGGCTTTCTTTTTTCGTCTTGAATTGCGCTATAACGGTTGTATCCGTGACTTCCTGGTAAGTTCCCGGCTGGTTCAGCTCGTGAGAGCTAAGCCCTGTACCTGCTTTAGGAGAGTAGGGCTGTATAGTATAACCTTTGTAAATAAGTCCTTTGTCATAGATCTGCTTCAGCAACCACCAAACGGTTTCCATGTATTTGGGCTCGTAGGTCACATAAGGATTTTCCATATCTACCCAATAGCCGATCTTTTCAGTGAGGTCGTTCCACACATCGGTATACCGCATCACCGCCTTACGGCAGGCGTCATTGTACTCTTCTACGGAAATTTTGGTCCCAATATCCTCCTTGGTAATACCCAGCTCCTTTTCCACTCCCAGTTCTATGGGGAGACCATGGGTATCCCACCCGGCCTTACGCTTCACCTGGAATCCCTTCATGGTTTTATAGCGCGGAAAAATATCCTTGATAGTCCTGGCCATTACATGGTGGATACCTGGTTTCCCATTTGCTGAAGGAGGTCCTTCGTAAAAGACATAGCTCTCCTTTCCTTCCCTGCTGCTGATGCTTTTCTCAAATATCTGCTGCGCTTCCCAGAAAGACTGTACGTCCTCGGCTACCTTGGGTAGGTCCAAACTCTTATATTCCGTAAATTTCGTCATAAGCGCTATTTAAAGTCTGCAAAATTAATGAAAATTTGCCCAATTCACGGGAGATAGCATACAAAAAAAGCCCCGATAAACGGGGCTTATTATAAACTAATTCAAATAATTGACTACTTGGTTCCCGTAATGGTTACGTTAGCACTGACCTGCAGGGCTCCTGTTACGCTGATCCCACCGAGGTTAAGTCCTGTTGAAGACTCAGCTTCCAGCAGTGCATTAAAGTCTAAACTTCCCTGGTTCTCTGTGTACGAGACAAATACAAGTTCATACTCACCTTCCTCAAGGAAATTCAGGCTGTATGAGTTGGTAAGCCCGCTAACGGTACTACTGGTAACGGCATTAGCAAAGGTAACCTTACTTTCACCACTTCCCTTAGTTTCCGCTTCTGCATTAAAAGTACCCTTCTCATATGCGTAGACAATAATCTCGTCCGAAGTATTCTGGCTGTCATTCACCGTACCGTTAATCATCCCGGTTGTTTCGGCATTCACCGTACGGATTCCTGCGCTGATCTCTGACATGGAAACGAATTCAAAATCAGAACTCATAGTACCCTGCTCTTCCTTGATCGTCTTACGAAGGTCAAAATCCAATACTACCTCGTTCTTCGCTCCGGCGAAAACTTCGTAAGCATCATTGACCGTGATAGAATTAGAAGCAGCTGTCAGTTCATCCTTGGTTCCGTCCGCCATTTCTACATAACATCCGGGTGCATTCCCGTTCACATCCTGCTCATAGTCCAGTACTAGTTCAATATTGGAATACGTACCTGCTTTCATGTCAAGGTTACCCAAGGTTTCCGTACGACCGTCTACCAAGGCCTTCAGGTCTACAGTAGTAGCACTAAAGCCCTCAAGGGATTGCCCGTCTACCTTTACATCCGTGATGGTGACAAATACTGCCTCCACGTTGGCATTATCAATTGGAGCGTCTGTGATTTTATAAGTGGTGTTGTATGATTGCGCCCCTGCATCTCCACCATCGTTCTCGTCTTTACTACAGGATACCGCAAAAAATGTTAATGCTAATACCAAAGCTGTAGGTTTTAAATAATGCTTCATAGTTGTGAATTTTTAATTTTAGACATTCACCCATACAACAACCATCTGCCACTTTACCCTTCTAAAAAAGTGTTAAAATCTCCAAAGTTTCGACGAAATGCACTATTTTTTTAGAACTCATTAACACCGTATTTACGGACGTTCCGGCGTTTTTAACCGCTTTAAACGCAACTATACAGTTGCATATCAGTCGATTAACGACGTCTAAGGATCACTAAAAACTCTAACATGAAAAAATTATTAATTGTCCTTTCGTTACTCCCTTTAATTTACCTGCAATCCTGTGACAGTTGTTCAGAAAATGCACGCGAAACCGGTGATGCCATCGAAGAAATAGGAAAAGACATGGAAAAAGCCGGTGACGATCTGGAGAGAGCTGGGGAAAAGGCTTTACGAGAGGCTGAAAAGGCCGGAGAAGACCTGGAAAGAACCGGGGAAAAAGCCTGGGACAAAACTAAAAAGGCTGCAAAAAAAGCCGAGGAAGAGATAGAAGAAGAAATTGACGAGGAAATTCACGAGGACGATCACTGATCTCGTTTGAGGTCAGAAGGAGTACCCCAGTGATAGGATTAAATTCCTGCCCGGAGCAACAATGCCCGAGGAATAAGAACGGTAACGCTGGTCGGTAATATTTTCCAGGGTCATGGTGGCCCGTACCGCATCATTCAGCTGGTACTGGGTACGCAGGTTAAGTGTATACCAGGAGGGTGAATATGGATTACCTTCCCTATCGGAAGCATACAGGTATTCTTTCCCGCGTTCCGAAACTGAAAGGTCTTCGTATGCGATCTCCCCGTTGTAATTAAAAAACAAGTCTGTTTTAATCTTCTGTACCTCGTAGAGCAGGTGCAGGTCTCCGAAGGCAGGAGCAGCGTGCCTTGAGGCAGAAGACGTGCCGTCCTCCTCTTCTTCAGTGCCCTCCGTTATGGTAAGGTTACTTTTCAGGGAGAACTGCTCGGTCAGGAATGCCTCCATACCAAACTCAAATCCATATACATATGCATTTGTCGCATTTTGTATGGCCTGTACATTACTGGGCTCGCCATTGTATTCGATCTGTCGCTGACCTTCAAAAGAATAATCGCGGCGAACCAGGGCATCATCCAGGTAGGTATAATACACCGTTCCTTTAAGAACCAGGAAATCGTGAAAGTTCTTCATGACCCCCATTTCCACGTTATAAGCATATTCCGGTTTAAGGTCAGGGTTGGGTACCACTACAGAGCCCGGCTCAGAATCAAATACTTTCCCCACGTCATCAATATTAGGAGATCGGAATCCTGTAGATGTATTAAAAGTTAATTGCAGGTGCTCTTTCGGGAACCAGCTCAGTCCCAGGCTCCCGGTTACCGCGCCATTGCTCAGTTTAGCCTCTTCGAAGGGGAATGCATAAAAGCTCCGGTCAAATTCTGAGTGCAACCAGATGTGGCTGTAGCGTAGTCCTGACATCAGCGTAAGATTGGGTCGTGCACGGTATTCCCCACTCAGGTAAGCCGCTGCAGACTGCCAGGTTGAACCATCCGGGTATCGGCTGGGGCCTTTTTCAGTCTCCCCACTATCAATATTTTCAAGGCTTCCTGCTGAGCCTACCTTATTATAGACATACTCTGCACCGTAATACAGCCGGAGGTCTCCGATTTTCTTATTTTCAAGATCTAACTGCGCAGAGAGTGCATCTACCTTTTCCAAGTTTCGGTAGAGAATGGCATCCTGGAAATCGCGATCAAAGCGACTTTCTTCAAAGCGCTGGTATGCCAAGGTTGTTTTCAGCCCGTCATAAAAAGCACCCTGTCCTTTCTGGGTTGCCTGCAAATTTCCCATGAACCACTTCTGCGGACCGTAGTACCAATCCCCGGACCTGAGACCCTTCCCATCCCTCGATGGGCGAACAAGCCGGTCATAACGTGCGTAATCCGAAGTTTCCGAATAATGCAACCCAAGATCGTACTGCCAGTAATTATTAGGTTTATAAGCAAATTTCTGCATCAGGCTCCATTGATCGTAACCCGAAGGCACCTGTACAAGCGGATCCTGGTTGGCCACTACGTAATCACGACCATCTACCCGGACCTGGTATTTTTCCCTGAGGTAAGAATCCGGTCCGTGCGCGCCCATCCGCAGGTCGTCAAAATCGCTGTAGCTGATACTGCTGAGTGCAGCCCACTTTTTTCCGCCAAAATTGAGTTCCAGGTGACCGGTCTGCTCATTATTGGCCGATGAAAAACGATATTGAGCCGCCCCTTGCAATTGCAGGCTGTCAGCGACGGCAAAAAGTGGTTTCTTAGTAAAGAAATTCATAACCCCGCCTATAGCATCACTACCGTAGATCACGGAGCCCGGGCCAAAGATCACCTCAGTATTACTGATGGTAAAGGGATCAAGGGAAATGACGTTCTGAATATTACCTCCCCTGAATATAGCATTGTTCATCCTAACCCCGTCAACAGACAGCAATAAGCGGTTGGTTGCAAATCCGCGGATCATAGGGCTTCCGCCTCCTAACTGGCTTTTCTGAACGAACACCTGCCCGCTTTGCTGCAGCAGGTCTGCAGAGGTCTGCGGTGACGAAAAGGCAATTGCACGGGCATCTACGGAAGCGATCCTTTGGGGGACATCTCTTTTCTGTTGCTCCCATTTAGAAACAGACATGACCACTTCATCCAGTTGTTCGGCATTCATAGTCAGGTACACCCGGTTCCCTTGCCTCAGGATAACCGATTTAAGGCTTTTTTTAGTCTGGTAAGCGATATGTCTAAAAATAATTCGCTCCTGCCCTGAGAAAATTCGGAGGTTGACTCTGCCGTCTATATCGGAAATAGCGGTCTTGGATTGATCATCATTAAATACAGCTACGTTCATCACCGGTTCCTTGCTATCCACATCAAGGATAGTGATCACCTGGGACCGGACCCCAGAGCATACCAGCAGAATAATTAACAGGAGTATATAACGGGATTTAACTGAAAACTTCATTGAGTATAGCAAGCGACTTGGGTTTTCGGAATCCGTGCAAATGTATCTCAAAATACTGTAAGAGGATTTGCAGCAGATCCTTTCGTTGGGTTTTTGTTAGTCTGATCTCTGAAAGAGTATCAAATTTTATGCCTAAGAAGGCTTTAAATAGGAATAAATCATCCCCGGACAACAGGAGGTTACCAGTCGCATCGGGCAGGAAGAGTCCTTCTACAAGATCAAAATACGGGTAGTCTTCCCCTTCTGAATCCGGGTAGAACCCAAGGTATCGACTTAATTCGACCATAAACAATAAATGGAAATTTGCGGCTTGTTCATGGGTATCTAACCACTGTAGGGAGGCCTGCAAATAATTAAATAGTGCGGTATTTTCTTCTTCCTCCTGCAGGCTATACACCAATACCTCGGCTAGAAACTGGCAGATCGCACTTTTATCCATGCGGGTGTGCAGGCTCTCGTAGGGGTAGGCCACATGCACTTCTTTCAGGTGTTCAAGGGTGCCCTTATTCTTATGGTATGCTACCACCTCTAACTGCATCAGGGGCTGAAAATAAGCTGCTTTGATCTTAGCCTTCCGGGAAGACAATACGCCTTTTAACAGGTAAGTCTTTAAACCGTCAGACTCCGTAAAAGCCTTTACGATCAAGCTGCTGTCCCCGTATTTCAGGGAAGATAGAACAATAGCTCTGGTGGTAACCTGCATAGTCCGGGTATGAGAATGGCAAATATAAACAATCACAATGCATAAAAAAGGCCGGGAATTCCCGGCCTTAAGCATTCTCTGAGCAAAAATTATATTAGATTACTCCTTGAGCGAGCATGGCGTCGGCTACTTTAACAAAACCGGCAATGTTTGCTCCCTTAACGTAGTTACAATATCCATCGTCTTCTTTCCCGTAAGCTGTACATGAATCATGGATGTCTTTCATAATCCCTTTTAATCGCTCATCTACTTCTTCACGGGTCCAGCTGATACGAAGCGAATTCTGCGACATTTCCAATCCGGAAGTGGCTACACCCCCTGCGTTAGAAGCCTTCCCAGGAGCAAAAAGTATCCTGGCTTCGTGGAAAGCATGGATGGCTTCCGGGGTAGATGGCATATTAGCTCCTTCAGCTACACAAACGCAGCCATTATCGAGCAACGCCTTGGCATCATTCCCATCCAGTTCGTTCTGGGTAGCACATGGAAGTGCAATATGGCATTTCACCTCCCAGGGCGAACCACCTTTATGGAAGGTCGCATTCGGGTATTTATTCACATATTCAGAGATCCTACCGCGTTTGTTATTCTTGAGATCCATAACATACGCCAGTTTATCCTCGTCAATTCCATCTGCATCATGGATATACCCCCCTGAATCGGAAAGGGTAAGCACTTTCCCCCCAAGTTGTAACACTTTCTCTGCCGCAAACTGCGCAACGTTACCGGAACCGGAAATAACGACGTCTTTTCCTTGGATATCTTCACCACGGGTTTTCAGCATGTTCTGAGCAAAGTATACGGTACCGTATCCTGTTGCTTCCGGGCGGATCTTGGATCCACCCCAGGAAAGTCCTTTCCCGGTTAACACCCCGGTAAATTCATTTCTTATTTTCTTATACATTCCGAAAAGGAAACCGATCTCCCGAGCACCTACACCGATATCCCCTGCAGGAACATCCGTATTAGGTCCAATATGGCGGCAGAGCTCGGTCATGAACGAATGACAGAAACGCATCACCTCGTCATCCGATTTTCCCTTGGGATCAAAATCTGACCCCCCTTTTCCTCCACCCATTGGCAGGGTGGTCAAGCTATTCTTGAATACCTGTTCAAAGGCAAGGAATTTCAGGATACTCGCATTCACCGAAGGATGAAAACGCAATCCCCCTTTATAAGGTCCGATAGCAGAGTTCATCTGGATACGGTAACCTCGGTTCACGTGGATCTCTCCATTGTCATCTACCCATGCTACCCTGAAAGAGATCAGTCGCTCGGGTTCTACCATCCGGAGCAGGATGTTCTTGCCGTTGTAAATTTCGTGTTCTGCAATGTAAGGGATCACCGTCTCGGCTACTTCCTGTACAGCCTGGATGAATTCCGGCTCATGCCCGTTTCGGCTGGTCACCTCATCCATAAAAGCTTTGATTTTCGCTTCCATATTATATGCTTAATTAATGTAATTGGTTCTGTCCCGGTTTTAAACCACAGCTCTGTTATGGACAGAACCTCCTAAAAACAGGGATATTTTTAATATTATTCAATATATAGCAATTTCAGCGCTAAATTATGCTATTTAAATATTTTGCAGCTGATTTTTTTAAAAATATGACAATTTCAAGAGTGTAGAGGATCAGACGATGGCCTGTTCCAGGTCAGCGATAAGGTCTGCAGCATCTTCAATTCCCACACTGAGGCGGATCAGGGAATCCACAACCCCGCTCTTTTCACGCTCTTCCTTAGGGATACTGGCATGTGTCATGCTGGCCGGGTGACCTGCAAGGCTTTCCACTCCACCCAGGGATTCGGCCAGGGTAAATACTTTTAATTTTTCTACAATTGCTATGGCTGCATCATAGGAGCTTCCTTTGGGTACAAAAGAGACCATCCCGCCAAAATCTTTCATCTGCCGGGCAGCAACATCGTGGTTAGGGTGATCTTCAAAGCCGGGCCAGTATACCTTTTCAATGGCCGGGTGAGCCTTGAGATATTCGGCTACGATCCTGCCGTTCTCGCAGTGACGCTGCATCCTTACGTGCAGGGTTTTGATTCCGCGGAGGGTAAGGAAACTATCCATAGGGCCGCAAACTGCTCCGCTGGCATTCTGGATAAAGTAAAGTTTATCAGCAAGTTCTTTATCCTTAACGACAAGGGCCCCGACAACCACATCACTATGCCCTCCCAGGTATTTAGTGGCCGAATGCATAACGATATCAGCACCCAGGTCCAGCGGTTGCTGTAGATAAGGTGTGGCAAAAGTATTATCAACCGCCAGCAGCAGATCGTGCCTTTTGGCCAGGGCGGCCATGGCTTCAATATCGATCACATTCATCATAGGGTTGGTGGGTGTTTCTACCCATAGTAAGCGTGTATTTTTATTAATACACTCTTCCACCGCAGCGATATCCTGCATGCCTACGAAGTGAAATTTCAAACCAAAATCCTCAAAAATCTTCTTGAACAATCGGTAGCTTCCACCGTACAGGTCGTTAGTAGATACGATCTCGTCGCCCGGTTTCATAAGCTTCATCAGGGCGTCTATAGCTGCAAGGCCACTCCCGAAAGCCAAACCGTAATTCCCATTTTCTATGCTTGCCAGGGAAGCTTCCAGGGCTGCTCTTGTCGGGTTGCCACTGCGCGAATATTCAAATCCCTGGTGTCCGCCAGGGGTGTCCTGTGCGTATGTAGAGGTCTGGTAGATGGGTGGCATTACTGCTCCATATGCCTTATCAGGAGATTGCCCTCCATGTATAGTCTTGCTGTTAAATCTCAGGTCTTTATCACTCATATATCCTAAATTTGGAATACAAAAGTATCGTTATCTTTCCTAGAAACCAATCAAAATGAATTTGTAGCTTCGCCGGTATCTTAACCCATGATCCATGAAGTATTTTATTCTCATAAGCAGTATGCTTTTCTTATTCCTTTCCTGTTCAGAGGAAGAACCTCTATTCTTTGAACCTATAGAGTATCAAGGTGATAACTGCAAGGATTGCCCCCAGGTGATGATTGCTATTCCGGAGGCCATGGGAAAGGAGAAAACCGCAGGAACCATCAACACTGCACTACGCGAAGAGATCATCGCTATCCTGACCAACGGGGAATCAGGACAGGCAGCAACTTTGGATGAAGCCGTTGAAGTCTTTGAAACTGAATACAGGGAAATCCGTGATAAATTCTCTGATGAAATGGCCGGCTGGAAGGCCGATATAAGTGCCGAGGTGACCTACCAGGACCTCCAGCTGGTCAGTATAAGTATAGAGGCAGATATGTTTACCGGGGGTGCACACGGGTACAGGGTGACCCGATTGATGAATTTTGATCGTGATAACGGGGTCGAGCTAGAGCCGCTACAACTTTTCCAGGATGAAGATGCCTTTAAAAAATTTGCCGAGCTGCGCTTCCGTGAACAGGAAAAGATTCCGGAGGGCAGCTCTATAAATAGCACCGGTTTTATGTTTGCCGATGACGCATTTTACCTGCCGGAAAATATAGGGATTTCCGGAAAAGGAATCACCCTCTTGTACAACGAATACGAGGTGGCCTCTTATGCCGATGGCCGTGTTACGCTTACCCTGCCCATGGACCAGGTTCGCGACTTTCTGAAACCTAGATTCCGTTCCTGAGCCGGGGCAATATTCAAAAAAGTATTTTTTACGAAAGCCTCTTTCCGGGAGATATCCTAGTTTTGCCTTTTATGCCCAATAGGCAGTTTATTAATATCAATCTCGTATGAAGACGATCTTCCATCTCAGCAGCTGCGATACCTGTAAACGAATTCTCGGTGAAATCGGACCTACTCCAGGGTTTACCTTGCAGGATATCAGGACTGAAGCGGTTTCCGCTGCACAACTGGAGACTATGCATTCGTTAAGTGGGAGCTATGAAGCTCTGTTCAACAAACGTGCAAGGCTATATAAGGAACGGGGTCTTAATCAACAGCAATTGGGGGAAGAGGATTATAAAAAATTATTACTGGAGCATTACACTTTTTTGAAGAGACCGGTTATCGTAGGCAAAGATCAAATTTTTGCAGGCAACAGTAAGAAAACCGTGGCCCAGGCCAAAGAATTTCTAGGCTCTTGAGTCGCCGTACCCTGGCCATCCTGGCCGCGATCGGGGCAACGGCCATCTATGGGGTAAACCATACCATCGCTAAGGGAGTTATGCCCGAACACATCCGTCCTATGGGATTTGTGCTCCTCAGGGTGATCGGGGCCGCCGCGCTCTTCTGGGCAATATCCTTCCTGGCCCCGAAAGAACGTATCGAAAAAAGGGATTGGGGCCGTGTCCTGATCTGTGCCATCTGCGGGATGGTCATCAATATGCTCGCTTTCTTTTCAGGCCTGGAACTCTCTACCCCTATCAACAGCAGTGTCCTGGTGACCACCACCCCAATCATCGTAGTGATCCTGTCTGCATTCCTGATACAGGAAAAGATTTATAAACTAAGGGCAGTGGGGATAGGGATAGGCCTGGTAGGCGCCCTGATATTGGTCCTGTACGGAGGCGAACTACGACAGGATGCTCCCAATATTCCCCTTGGCAACCTATTGTTCTTACTGAATGCAACATTCTATGGCCTTTACCTTATCCTTGTAAAAAAACTAATCGGGAAATACCATCCTTTCACCCTGATGAAATGGTTATTCCTGATCGCTGTCTTTATCAACCTTCCTTTTGGATGGAACCAATTCGCAGCTGTAGAGTGGACCTCACTCCCATGGGAGGTGGCCTGGAGATTGGGCTTCGTTGTTCTTGGCACTACCTTCTGCACCTACCTGTTCAACGCTTTTGCGCTTACCCAGCTCAAGGCCAGTACAGTCAGCGCCTTTGTTTACGTTCAGCCGCTTATCGGGATACTTTACGCTGTAGCCAGTGGCAAGGACCAACTTAGCCTCCTAAAAATCCTCGCGGCCGGCCTGGTATTAACAGGGGTTTACCTGGCGAGCAAACGACCTAAGCCAAATCTTTAGGATACCTGCCATGTGCCCGGGTATCTTCCTTGCTAAGGGTCCGGAATTGCCCGGACTTTTCATGGGAGTTGAAAGTCTTCAACAGGTCTGCCGGTAAAGCCGTCAGGCTTCTTTTATTCAGGTCGATCCAGGCACCCATCATTTCACCATGGGCCAGGTGTTTGCCCTTTTCATCATAAAAATTATGGTGAAACTCAAAGAACATCCCATCTCCGCTCATCCCCGCTATTTCCAGGGATACCCTGATGGGTTTGCCCGGAAACACTTCTTTGTAGTAATAGATATGTTCATAGAGCACAACGGGGCCCAGGCTCCGCTCTGCCATGGTCTTATGATTAAACCCCATTTCCATCAAAAAGCCCATACGGGTATGACTCATAAAATTTACGAAAGCCGAATTAGCCAGGTGCCGGTTGGCATCAACATCGCTCCAGCGGACTTCAAATTCTTTCAGGTACATATTAAAGGTTTTTTATTATGCATGCATACTATTTCCAAAAATACCATAGTTTTGGAGAGAGCCACAGTTTTTGGCCTTAAAAAATTAGCGTATTTTTATCCTTAACTCTATTCCCATGCAAGACAAACCCGACTTTCTCCAAGAACTATCCCTCCCGGTAGTGGCTGCCCCTATGTTTTTGATCTCTAACCCGGCATTGGTCATCGCCTGCTGCAAACAAGGAATTGTCGGCACTTTTCCCGCCCTGAACCAAAGAAGCAGTGAAGGTTTTGAAGAGTGGTTGATCGAAATAAAAACAGCTCTGGCCGAATATGAAAAGGAAAGTGGGAAAAAAGCTGCCCCCTTCGGAGTGAACCTCATCGTCCATCAGAGCAATCCCCGCTTACAGGCAGACCTTGAATTATGTATTAAACACAAAGTGCCCCTGGTAATCACTTCGCTGGGGGCGGTTGCCCAGGTGGTAGATGCGGTGCACAGTTACGGCGGACTCGTATTCCACGATGTGATCAAAAAGCGGCATGCTGAAAAAGCTGCCGGTGCCGGGGTTGACGGTCTTATCCTGGTCGCTGCAGGTGCAGGAGGACATGCGGGTACTATCAATCCGATGACCCTGGTGGCAGAGATCAGGCAGTTCTTTAAAAAGACCATTTTGCTTTCGGGCTGTATCAGTACCGGCCGTGATATAGCATCCGCCATGCAGATGGGAGCTGATCTCGCATATATGGGTACGCGTTTTATCAATACCAGCGAAAGCAATGCCCCAGAAGAATACCGGGAAATGATCGTAGATGCGGGGGCCAGCGATGTGGTATATACCGCAGCAGTTTCCGGGGTTTACGCAAATTTTCTAGCGCCCAGCCTTAAAGCAGCAGGCTTATCCGAAGAGGACCTTAAAAAAGGCGGTAAAATTGATTTTGGTAAAGAATTGGATACAGAAGCCAAGGCCTGGAAAACCATCTGGTCTGCCGGGCAGGGCGTAGCCACTATTGACGATATCTTACCAGTAGAAAGTCTTGTAGACCAACTTAAAAGTGAATTTAAGGAGGCGGTTGAATACCAGGCGTCCTTACTGAACACTTACCCGAAAGAATAATAATAAGACAATCCCGATGCCCCTTCTTCCCGCAAAATACACTCCCCCTTTCTACTTTAAAAGCGGTCATCTCTCCACCATTTACCACGGCCTCTTCAGGCGAGTACATGGGTTGGAACAGCAGCGTGAAAGGGTAGAACTCTGGGACGGTGATTTTATTGATCTTGATTGGAGTTATAGCGAATCTCCCACCGGTAAGGTTGTGATATTACTGCACGGCCTGGAGGGTAACGGGCAGCGGCCCTATATCACCGGTAGCGCCAAAGCTTTTAACGAGGCCGGTTATGACGCCTGTGCAGTGAATTTCAGAGGGTGCAGCGGGGAGACCAACCGGCTTTTCCGTTCTTACCATTCCGGTGCCACCGAAGACCTTCACGCTGTGGTCCAGCATATCCTGGAGCATAAAAAATACAGCGAGCTGTATCTTAAAGGATTCAGCCTGGGAGGGAATATGGCCATGAAATACCTGGGTGAGGGTCGCAGCCTTCCTCCCCAAGTCAAAGGGGCTGTCGGAGTTTCTGTTCCCTGCGATCTACACGATTCCCTGACTCGACTGCTCTCTACAGAGAATTACCTCTATGCGCGCAGGTTCAGAAAACACCTGGTTCAGAAGCTGAAGGAAAAACAAAAGAACTTTCCGGATAAACTTCCTGACGGTCTTCTCAATAAGATTCGGACTCTGAAAGATTTTGACGACCTGTATACCAGCAAGGCGCATGGGTTTAAAGATGCACTGGATTACTATGATCAATGCAGTGCATTGCAATTTTTACCTCAAATCCAGATTCCCAGCCTGATCATCAACGCCCGGGACGATTCTTTCCTCGGCAAGAGCTGTTACCCTTTTGAAATTGCCGACCTCAATTCCTGCTTATACCTGGAAACACCAATCTATGGGGGGCATGTAGGATTTTACGGGGAACAGAATATCACCTATTCGGAAAAAAGGGCTATAAATTTCTTCGAAGATCTCAGCTGAACAACTGTATTTATTATCTTAGTGAACCTAAATAATTGAACAATGAAAAAAATAGCCATGGTATTGGCCCTGGGAGCTGTGATGATCAGCTGCGGAGACAAGGAGAAAAAAGAGGAATCCAAGGACGGTTTTGAAATGAACCGCACCAAAAAAACAGAAAAGAAAGCAACCGAGTCCGTAGAGGTCCCTGTTGATATGAGCAATAAAGGGATTGGTCCTGTAGAATCGGTCGAATTCGGCGAAGAGATAGACATGGAGCTCGCCGCTCAGGGTGAGGCCAAGTACACCGCCATCTGTACCGCATGCCATATGGCCGATCAGCGTATGATAGGTCCTGCTCTTTCAGGCATATACGAAAGAAGAAGCCCTGAGTGGGTGATGAACATGATCCTGAACCCTGACGGTATGCTGAAAGAAGATCCTATCGCCAAAGCCTTGCTGAAAGAGTACAACAACGCCATCATGCTTAACCAGAATCTCACTCGTGATGAAACCAGGGCTATCGCGGAATACCTGCGTACCCTATGATTTAGATATAAGATTTAATTCACTAAAGCCTGCAGCTATAACTGCAGGCTTTTTTATGTCACCGTAATCCTTGTTGAAGAGACGATAGAATAATATTCCTATATTGCTATAGAAAATATTCCTTATGAAGCTTTCTATCCTAACCTTATCCCTGGGCTTGTTTACTGCTGTTTCACTAAACGCTCAAAAACTCAAAACCAAGAAAGAACGATCTAACTTCCACAAAACCATCTACCAGTTGGATAAAGAAACTAAAAAGCAACATGGCTGGTATTATAAAATAAACGATTCTTCAGGAGACACTTTGGTAATAGGCCAGCATGACCAAGGAAGACGCGTGGGAGAATGGCAATTCATGGATTTAGATGGAAAGAAATTTCTCTCTTTTAATTATGATACTAACTCCTCCAAACCCGCGTGGCCGGTAGGGTCGCCAGGGGATAGCATTCCTATACTGCATGAGAGTGAATTTGTCCTGCAACAGGTGGACAGGGCCCCGGTTTTCGTAGGTTATAAAGGGAAACTACAGGATGAGATGATCCGGATTTTACAGGAGCAGAACCTCATGAATTCGAATTGGCAACAAGGCTTAACTGTACTTTCTATGATCATAGATCCCCGGGGAAATTCCAGGGTCGTAAAAGTAGAGCAGGCAGCCTCCGTCCATGTGGCCAAAGCACTCGTGAATGCCTTAAAATTGGTGAAAGGGCATTGGATACCTGCCACACTGGATAATAAACCTGTGACCTCCAAAATTTTCCTGGTACACACCTTTTACATGAGCACCGGTCAATATAGTTCTCTACCTGAAACGCCACAGATCCCGGATAAGGCCGGAGTTTTTTATTTTGGCACTTCGGCCAGGCAATATTCGGTAAAGACTACGCGCACTGGTTCCGGCCTATGACCCAATACAAGGCATTTTGAGCGCAATCACTTTTATGGCACAATTTGATGCGAAAGCACAACAACTTTCGTATTTTACGAGTTATTATTATACCCGTATAAAAGTTCCCCCTATGTACAGGATCGCAATTATTGCCTTTTCAATGTTCGTCACCCAGTCTTTACTGGGGCAGGCATCCGCTGATTCCCGGGAATCTTTACCCCTGGAAGAAAATAACATCCTCGCAGGCACCCCTGTATCGCCCTCAGAATTTCTCCCGGGAGGAGGTAGCTCGGGCAGCAATCCAAGCGACAGCAAGAGAAGCTGGTCCTTTTTCAACCAGAAAAAAGAGATCATCCTGGCCTTTCACTACCAGGACGGCACCCTGATGAAAGCAGTGAACCTGCTCAGTGTTCCCTTGAGTGTACCTGTTTTACAAGAGGAGACCTACCGGATAGAGGAAGTAGAAAGTCCGCCACTTTACCTGGGTGACCCTTCCGATTTCGCCCAATTACTTCAGCAGGAATTCCCTTTAAAAAAATCGGTTCGCGAAGCCAATTGCAGCGGTCTATTCCAGGCCAGCCTGGTGATAGGACCACATGGACAATTACAATCCATTACAGCAGACAAGGTGCCTTTTGCAGGGATGAAGACGGCGTTCCTGAGTGCCCTGGGCAGATTACAAGGTGGATGGTTGCCCGCTGTTAAAGATGGGCAGGGAGTAAGCAGCAAAGTCCTGGTACTCATGGATCTTCAAAGTTTTCCCGATACAGAGTGTGCATCTCACTACACTACTCCATATTTACAAAAACCGGGAGTTTTCGTCGTCACCAGGAAACTCATCTCTGAACCGGCTAGAGCTATGGTCAGCGCTCAATAAGCAGTAAGCACTCCATATTTTCAAAATTCAGTTCCTCAGAATTTCAACGGGTTGTATTTTTGCATCTCCTCGGGAAGCTCAACCGCTCTCCTGGAAAAAATCATTGCTATGCATTACATTGAAAAAATAGAGCAAGACCTGCAAGGTCTCAGAGAAATCCTTAAAACCCATCCTTTATACGATCGACTGGAAGACGTAGGGGATATTCGTGTATTTATGGAACAGCACGTATACGCGGTATGGGATTTTATGTCGCTGCTTAAAGCACTTCAAATAAGGCTGACCTCAACAACTACGCCCTGGCTGCCGAAGAAAAATGCCGCCCTTGCCAGGTTTATCAACGAGATCGTTCATGGAGAAGAAAGTGACATGAACGAATTGGGTGAACCTAAAAGTCATTTTGAAATGTACCTGGATGCCATGGACCAAATTGGCGCTGACACTGCGCAGGTTGAGTTACTGGTAGAGTTGCTCGAAAAAGGGTACGGAATAAATGATGCTTTAGATCGCTTAGAGACAGACCCTAAAGTTCTCGATTTTGTCCGTTACACCTTCAGTGTTATTGAGACCGATCAGGCTCACCTTATCGCATCGGCCTTTACCTTTGGACGGGAAGACCTGATCCCGGATATGTTCGTAGAGATCCTTAAAAGAGCAGATGGCGGGACGGAGAGATACAGCAAACTGAGTTACTACCTGGACAGGCATATAGAGCTGGACGGGGACGAGCACGGCCCTTTATCCCTTCAAATGGTATCAGAACTATGCGGAGATGACGAAATAAAATGGGTAGAAGCAGCCAGCACTGCCCGGGAGGCACTGCAGCAAAGAATTTGGCTATGGGATGCCATTGCAGACCGCATAAAGCAGCAAAAGGCAATAGTCAGCACCTGAAATATCTCTTCATTCAACAAGAGGTAACCGATGAATTGCATACCTTAGGTAGTCCTTGGGGACCAGTTCAATAAAAAATGTCCCAAAATTAGCCGGCTATGAATAAACTGCAATTTCTTTGGGGAAAACTGGTTTCAACCTTTTGGTTCATTCCCATCCTTATCGTCATATTGGCAATTGGTATGGCCATTGGATTATTGTACCTGGATAACCTTTTAAACTATCAACCCGGCGAGTGGGTGCAATTGGTTTTCTCGGGCAGCGCAGATTCTGCCAGGAGTGTACTGTCTACTATTTCCGGAGCCATGATTGGGGTAGCGGGGACTGTATTTTCAATTACGCTGGTAGCATTGACCCTTGCCTCCTCCCAATTTGGCCCAAGATTGTTGAATAATTTCATGCATGATCGACTTAACCAGGTTGTCCTTGGGGCATATATAGCGACCTATGTGTACTGTCTCCTGGTTTTGAATTCCGTATCCCAGAATGATACCCTGGATTTTATCCCGACCATCTCTGTATTTGCAGCCATCCTGGCAACTGTAGCCAATATTATCTTACTCATCGTTTTCATCCATCATATCGCCATGAGTATACAGGCAGACCAGGTAATTGCCGATATTTCATCATCCCTGTCGCGCAATATGAAAACCCTCTTCCCTGATAAACTCGGAGATGACAACGAGAAATCCTCCCCTGATCTCGAAGCTTTAAAATATAAGTATCAGCACAAGACTGCAATACTGGCAAAAAAAGGAGGTTACCTGCAATATGTGGATGAGGATCTTGTATCTGAAACCGCTAGCGAACTGGACGTCCTCTTATTTCTGAAAGTAAGACCGGGTGCATTTATCGTGGAAAATCAGAATATCGGTGAGGCCTATGCGGTGGCAACTAGAAAGCCTGAGGAATTAGTCAAAATTCATGATGCCTTTATTTACGGGCAATCGCGCACTACCCAACAAGATGCGGAATTCTCCATTCACCAGATGGTAGAGATCGCAGCCCGGGCCTTGTCCCCGGGGATCAATGACCCATTTACCGCCATTGCCTGTATTGATAATCTTTGCAGCACCCTTTGTTACCTCACCCGGGTACAGTTTCCATCGCCTTATCGCTATGACAAAGATAATGCGCTGCGAGTGGTGGCTGACTCCCTGACTTTTGAAGGGATGCTGAACGCAGCCTTTAACCAGCTTAGGCAGTTTGCAGGCGGTAGTCCCTCGGTAATGATCCGGCTAATGGAAGCCCTGCAAACCATTCACAATTTTGCCCAGGACCAGGATCAGCGCAAGGCTGTGAAACACCATGCCAGGATGGTTATACGAGCTGCAGAAAAACATTTTGATGAAAAAAATGACTTGCAGGATTTGATGGAAAGAAGCAATTTCGCAGTGCAGAAATAGCGAACCTAACTTTCAGATATATATATGTTTTCTTCAGCTAAAAACCTCCCGGGTTTACTACTCATGGTCCTTATATTGACCTGTATCAACTGCAAGAAGCAAACCCCGGGCACGGAAGAAGAAGTAAGCACCCAGAAGATTGATTCCATCCCAATAGTCAACGCTGCTCCTGCCAAGCAACCACTACCAGCACTGTTCCCATTCGGAAACGACTTGTCCTCTTTTGATCTTACCCAGGCCCTGGGTACCGAGGCCGGTGATTGCATTACAAGGCTGCGTGAATACCGAAAAGATGCTCTCCGGATCGTTACCGACTCTACCAACTGCCATGAGTATGGAATACACAATCAATATTTCCTGCTGGACAAAGACGCCCTGGAGCAAGTTCATATTTTTGAATATTACCCTCAATACGATCCATCAGGGGAAAGTGTAATTTATATCGCCACAGAAACGGTATATGTTTTATCTCAACAACCACCGAAGTCCTATGTTCGGACAGACACCTTATTACAGCCCGAACCCGGGCAGATGAAAACTGATTTTGAAACAGATCTCATCCCCGACCCCGATGCCTTGCAGGAAGATCTGCGGGTAGAACTGGCCTCCCTGGAAGACACTGTAGATAACGATTACGATTTCTCATTCATAGTTAGCACAAATGAAAATTCTGATAGTTTAGATTCAAGGAAGGATATTTTTCTCATCTCGGAATCCTGGAAATACCCGGTCTGGATTAATGAAGGATCAGCCGTGGAATTAATTCCAAAAGAAGAATACAAAGACCTGGGCATACCAAAAGCGGCAGTTTTTTCTATTGACAGCAAGCATAACAACAAAAATTATATCTACTACGGGTTAATAGAAGGTTCGGAATTGATGATCTACCTCAGAGTTATCGATGTCAACCAGGGGCCGGATAATAACTTTGGTCTTCACAAAATGGAATCCCTTGAGCAACAGTCACCAAAACCATCCTATTACCTCTGTTATATTGCAGGTGAGAGCTCGGAAGAGGTGCTGATGCTGGCCTTTGATGAAAACGATAACGCACTCTGGGCGGAATTTAAAGGAAGTACTGCCAGACAAATTTTGGTAAAAAAAGAGGAGAAGATTACAGTAAAGGCAGACCGGCCATTAGAGGAACATTTCTATGAAATTTTTAATGATGGATACCCCGTCGGCACTTTTCGCCTGGCCACAACGGATAACTGGAGGCACGCATATTACCAACTGCAAACGACAGCTGCAGAGCAAATATTCTCCATGGATCAAGAAAGCATTAAAGGAGAAAGAACATATCATACCAGCCCTTGTTTCTGAGTATTGCTCATATCTTTTTTAGGCAAGGAGACACTTATTTCATTATCTTTAATAGTGATTATCAACCTATAAGAAAGTAATAGCGGATTTTTAGCAAAGTCCTTCCTCTTATTTTCTCAAGTAGAAGTTCTCCCCGTAATCCAAGCTTAAACAGTCTTGTTCCGAAAGGCAGCAATAGCATCATTATGGATCGAAGAAAAGCTTTACTGGTAGGTGCTGCGGGGGTAGCGGCGCTGACCGTCCCAACTTGGTTCTATTTTAAAGGATCATCCTATGACCCTTCTCTTGGTAGGGCAACTGTATTGTGCAGGATATGGGAGGATGGCCCGGAAATTCAGCAAATAGGTAAGTGTTACCGGGAGCTGTACCCGGATGAAGATCGCAAAAGAAAACTTCTCAAATTACTGACCGGTGATAAGCCGGAAGATGAGAAAGCACTGGCTCTTGCCATGGAACAGCAAGTACAGGAAGATTACCGGGAGAACAGGATCGTACTGATCGATGGCTGGATGCTCTCTGTGACCGAAGCACGTCAATGTGCGTTATTCTCCATAGATAATCCAATACCATAGCGATGCACACCGACAGCAGGTTCCTGGAGAACAACAGCCTCGTACAAGGTGACATTTGTATCGTCGGCGCTGGCGCAGCAGGGATCAGTATTGCCTTGGATTGGAAGGACAGTCCATATAAGGTAATACTCCTGGAAGGAGGTGGCTTTGAGTATGACGACCAGGTGCAAGACCTGATGTCCGGGACGACAAGCGGACAGCGCTATTTTCCGTTGCGATCTACGCGATTACATTATTTTGGAGGAGCTACGGGGCATTGGGCCGGTATGTGCTCCCCATTTGATCCCATAGATTTTATGGAACGTAGCTGGATTCCCCACAGTGGATGGCCGATCAGCAGGGAGGACCTGGACTCCTATTATGAAAAAGCTCACCTACCCCTGCAGCTGGGACCCTATAATTACGCCTTTGAATTCTGGAAGAAGGAATTACCCAACCTGAATCCCCTCCCCTTCGACCATAAAGTGGTTTGGAACAAAATGTGGCAATTCAGTACGGCCAGGTTCGGACCGCTGTACAAGGATGAACTGGTAAATGCAAAGAACATAGAATTGCTCACTTATGCCAATGCCACATCAATTCGTTTAAGAGAAGGATCTGACAAAGTGGATCATATACAGGTAAAAAATCATGCCGGTAAAACACACCGTGTTAAGGCCAGGCATTATATTCTCGCTTGCGGAACACTTCAGAACACCAGGCTTTTACTGGCCTCTGATACCCAACGCCCCCAGGGCCTGGGAAACGAGCATGATATGGTGGGTCGTTACTTTATGGAGCATCTGGAAGTACCGGTGGCCGATCTCTGGATGGCAGCCCCTTTCCCTACAGACCTTTATACCTGGAAATACGGTGAAACCAAAGCCGCCGCCGAGCTAGCCATTTCGGGAGCCACACAGGAAAAAGAAGGAATTCTAAACGGCACCTTATCGCTACGTCCATTGGTGTTTGGCAAACACACCAAGGCACGAATGGATACTTGGCAGAATGAAGATCCACGCAAAAGCATTGACAATATGTTCAGGAGTTGGGATGAAGCCCTGCAGGCCGGGAAGAAAGAAAAAGGTTCCATAGAACGGGCGTTTGAACTGAATATCCGGATTGAACAAAGCCCGAACCCGGTATCAAGGTTAAGCCTGATCCGGGAAAAAGATGCTCTCGGGGTTCCCAAGACCAATCTTCACTGGGCCCTGACCGGGCTGGACAAAAGCAGCGTAAGACGTATTGCTGAGTTGGTCGGCCAACAAGCAGGACTTAGCGGGATCGGCAGGGTTCAACTACGCGAATTCCTGAGAGATAAAAATGACAGTACCTTTCCGGACACCACTAATGGGGGATGGCATCATATGGGTACAACCAGGATGAGTACCGACCCTAAAAAAGGAGTTGTGGATGCAAATTGTAAGGTTCACGGCATCCCTAACCTGCATATTGCCGGAGCAGCATGCTTCCCGACCTCAGGAGCCCCCAATCCTACGCTCACCTTAACGGCTTTAAGCCTGCGCCTATCAGATCGGGTGAAATCGTTGCTGAAAAGGCCCGTTTAGCTGCCATAGTAAGCATCCTGGAATACGACCACTTAAAATACGATTTACACTTTAATCTTATAACTATGACTAGAGATCAATTCCTGGCATCCTGCGCGGCAATCCCGCTTTTACCCTACTTGTTTACTACAAGTTCCAGTTCTTCTATACAGGACCGTGAAGGATTTACGGTTGCAGCAGGGGAAGGACGTCGTCATGGCCACATCCCTTTAAAAGGAGTCAACCGTAACCTGATGGATATGAAAGTCTCCGGCAGCGATAGCCTGGGAGGAATGTGCATTTTTGAGCAGATCTCACGCACTCCCGGTTTCGGTACCCCTTTGCATGTGCATTATAAACAGGATGAAGTATTCTATATACTGGAGGGAAACTACGCCTTTCGTGTCGGAGATAAGCAATTCCGCCTAGGGAAAGGAGACAGTATTTTTCTGCCGATGAATGTTCCTCACGCCTGGACCCAGGTATCCAGGAAAGGCAGGATGACGGTGATCTTTCAACCGGCCGGAAAAATGGAACAGTTTTTTCTGACCCTTTCTGGATTGGATCACGAACCAGGAAAAGAGGAGATCGCAAAGATTTTCCTGGATCACGAAATGGAAGTTGTAGGTCCTCCATTAGAGATAGGGTAAAAGTATATACCCATAATAGGTTTAAACAAGGGCAAAAGCAGTGCTGTTAAGATGTTGTTGAAAAAAAATCGTCTTAATGCATAATTTTTTCGTAAATAATCTATATATTAACAGCACTCCCCTCTCTCCAGGCCAGAACTTACCACCAATTTTTTTGTGAAAAAGCATCTATTGGTGATGAAAGTCAGTTACAAACAAAAGCATTTACGTAATTACCTGTTATTAGGGATTCTATTCCTTTTATTGGGCAGTTGGCGTATGCTGCATGGTTTTGATCAGCTGTTGGGCTATTTGTGGCTATCGCTGGCCCTGATTTCGCTTTCACAGTATTATTACTCCCGCAAAAAAGCCTACCTCACAATTAAGCAGGGCTATTTATACAAGAACCTGCTCTTCTCCCGGAAACTCCTCCTATCTGATATTAAATGTATCCGCAAATTTGCGGGTGACTATATCCTCATGACAGAAAAGGCACAGCTTACCATAGATACACAGATCATAGACAAAGATTCCCTGGAGGAACTGGAATGTGTGTTGGCGCAGCTCGACCTGGAACCCAGCTAAACTGGATCATGAAAAACGTTTTTATATATTATTTATGTTTACTGGCGCCCCTGGCCCTGATCTACTGGTTATATAATTATTACGAGATCAGCACGGACCTCCTTGCCGGCATAATCATTATTTATCTGCTCGCATATAAAAGTTACCTGGACGGGAGACGGTTGGTCGCTAAGAATATTCTATCCCGGCATGAGATCTGGATCATGATCATCCCGGGAAACCATCTCCGGTATTTCAAAGAATTATACCTGGATTAGATCGCATCTATACGCTCTTGGATTATTGTAGAATTTATAACCTGGCAGGTCTTAAGAACTGTACATCCCGGAAAATACTGCCGCGCATTACTGCTCCCATGATATGACATCAATCAGTGAAATTCTGAAGGGAATCCCCGTGATTTGTAGTATGGCAAAAGAACTTGTTCTTGGTATCGATATCGGCGGATCGCTGACCAAAATAGGAGTGGTATCCCGGGATGGTAAAATTCTGCATAGAACGATCTACCCTACCGAGGCTTCACTCCCTTTTGACCATTTTATGGACCGTCTTAAAGAGGTCGTAAATGGCTTCCAGAACAAACTTCACCCCGGACAACAACTGGTATTCGTAGGGGCGGGAGCACCAAATGCAAATCCCATGACTGGGAACATTGAAAATCCGCCTAACCTGGGATGGGGAAAGGTATCGCCTTTGGCTACGGAAATTGAGCGGGCATTCCGGCTACCGGTAGTTATCGCCAATGATGCCAATGCTGCAGCACTTGGAGAAATGCTATTCGGATCTGCTGTGGGGATGAAGAATTTTGTCACCCTTACCTTGGGAACCGGCCTTGGAAGTGGTATTATCATCGATGGAAAATTACTCATTGGTCAACACGGTGTGGCCGGGGAGATCGGGCATGTAAATGTTGAACCCGGGGGCAGGCAGTGCAACTGCGGGTTGCGGGGCTGCCTTGAAACTTATGCCTCTGTTACCGGGATCAGGCGAACTGTTTTTGAACTTTTGGCCGAATTGAACTACGATTCCGAATTGCGTTCATTCAGCTTTGATGAACTAAACGGCGAAAATATTTCTGACGCTGCACTGGATGGAGACCTGGTTGCCCTGACAGCTTTTAAAAGAACCGGGGAAATACTGGGAAGTAAAATGGCCGATACCGTTGCCCTTCTGGATCCGGAGGCGTTTATTATTTCGGGTGGACTGAGCAAGGCCGGGCACATCCTGTTAGATCCGCTGATTGAAAGTATGGAAAGACATCTGTTTAATGCCTATAAGGGAAAGATCAAAATACTGCTCTCCAAAGCTACCCGGGCAGATGCCATATTAGGTCCTGCCGCACTGGCCTGGCTGGAAGTTAACAGCATGAAATTTTCCTGAACCGGGAACTATGGCCTGCGAGTATACCGAGTGAAATAAGTAAATCTATTTTCGCTACTGCTTACTTATTATCTCTTCCAATTTTTTTCCAACACATCTGATAATTAACGGTAAATCACCTAAATTCAGGAACGTAAACAATTGATTTCTATTTCAAATATGGAAGCTGATACAACTCCCGGCAGAACAGAAATAACCATCTCAACCACTATTAGGTGTCCGATTGCAAAGGTCTGGCAATTCTGGACCCAGCCAAACCATATTACCCGCTGGAATTTTGCCTCGGATGAGTGGCATTGTCCTTCCGCGGTCAATGATTTAAGACCCGGGGGGACCCTGGACTGGAGAATGGAAGCAAAGGATGGCAGTATGGGTTTTGATTATACCGGGACCTATGACGAAATCAGACCAAAGGAGATTATTTCTTACCAGATTGCTGACGGACGCAAAGTAACCATTAATTTTCAGTCCGTGGGGTCTGAGACCAGGGTAAAAGAGACTTTCGAAATGGATAACACCCATCCGGAAGATATACAAAGAAACGGCTGGCAGTCCATCCTTGATAATTTTAAGAAATATGCGGAATCTGCTTCCGAAAAGACAAACTGAAATAGAAGCATGGAGTTACTGAAGATCACACTTGTATTTCTACTCTTACTTTCCTGTAAAGAAGATCAAGAGAAGAAAACCATACAAAACCAGCTGTCAGAACATGAAATCGCTTTTGTATCGGACAGGGACGGTAACCCGGATATTTTCCTCATAGATGCCGATGGCAATAACGTAGTTAACCTGACCCCGCATGATTCGCTCGACTTCAGTCCCTCCTGGTCTGCGGATGGCAAAACACTCTACTTCTATTCAAAAAGAGAAGGCAATCCTGAAATATTTAGTGTTCCTGTAAATGGGAGCTCGCCAAAGCGGCTAACGGAGCACCCGGCAGCTGATGTACTCCCCGCTGTTTCTCCGGATGGCAACTCTATTGTATTCATGAGTGACCGCGGAACCGGCAGCAGGAATGTACACCTTATGGATGCTGATGGCGCCAATGTAAAAGCCCTGACCAAAAACGAGTATTACGAGGAAAGTCCGTCCTGGTCCCCCGACGGTAAGTATATCCTTTTTACACGGCAGCTTCGCGACAGTTCGGATACTTCTCATGCAGGCAATGGGGAGATTCATATTATGAATGCGGATGGTAGCAGCACCCGAAGACTGACCCATAAAGAGGGGTATGATTCCGGTGCAAAATTCTCGCCGGATGGCAAAAAAATTGCCTTTTACGGCAGTAATGGCAACCAGTGGGATATTTATATCATGGATGTAGAGGGCGGTAACCTTCAAAACCTGACGGATGACACCATTGAATGTTATTCCCCAGACTGGTCCCCCGATGGCAAATGGCTCGTGTATACGGCCGGTGCAGATGGAATATATAATATCTGGAAGATTGATACAGGAAATGGGGAAAGAATTCAACTGACGAATACCCAGGGCAGGAATGTCGGTCCTGTTTGGAAATGAAGACAAGGAAAAGTGGGGTAACTATATATTGGGTTTGTAGTATTAATGGCTTCATTAACCGGAACTATATGGTAAATGAATTGCGGAGACAGGAATTACAGACCTGGTTTGTAAGAAGGTTTTAAGCAGCATTATGTGGAACAAAAAAACTGGGGCCAGTTCTATATTGTTGCGTACAACTTGAGTTTCCTGTGAATACCTTGGATACCCACAAAATCACTATAAGGGTTTT
The DNA here is from genome assembly GCF_028464225.1 of Zeaxanthinibacter sp. PT1. Classification (GTDB taxonomy): domain Bacteria; phylum Bacteroidota; class Bacteroidia; order Flavobacteriales; family Flavobacteriaceae; genus Zeaxanthinibacter. The sequence goes on along the minus strand of NZ_JAQPCN010000001.1, from coordinate 1,230,197 downwards.
CTTCCACTTATAACATTATACAAAATTGCGATCACTGCAATGACCAGCAGGATATGGATCAGGCTGCTTGTCCCGAGTCCCGGAACTATCCCTAAAAATCCTAAAAGCCAAATTACAATAGCGATCACCGCGACTAACCAAAGAATGTTTCTCATAATTGTTTCATATACAGGTTGATACCTAAAGGTACGAAAGAAAGCGAATGCATCAATATTACTTTTAACTCAAAAAAATATTGGTGTCTTTTCAAAGGTATGGGTTATGAAACCTGGATTATGACAGGGACCGGGGAGGACTGATCACTATTCTCCTAAATTCTGAACAATACCATCGTGGCCAGAGTACTATTCATAGATATCCCTTGCTACCCGGTATGTATTCGCATGGGCATCAACAATGGTGCGGATATCCGGGGCGTAACCACCTCCCATACTGCATTGTACAGGGACTTTCATCGAATGGCAAAGGGATAAAACCATTTCATCGCGCTTCCGGGCTCCTTTTAAACTCAGTCCCAGCTTACCCAACTTATCTTCGGCCAGAACATCTACCCCGCAGAGATAGAATATAAAATCGGGCTTAATCCGGTCAAATAATTGCGGTAGGTGTTCTCTGAGTATTTGAAGATAGGTGCGATCATCGGTATTATCTGGTAACGCAATATCAAGGTCGCTCTCCTCTTTTTTAAAAGGGTAGTTAGACTTGCCGTGGACAGAGAAGGTAAATACAGCAGGATTATCCCGGAAAATTTCAGCTGTACCGTTTCCCTGGTGCACGTCGAGATCTACGATAAGTATCTGGCTGGCTTTTCCTGAATGCAAAAGATATTGGGCTGCAATGGCCTGGTCGTTCAACAGGCAGAATGCCTCGCCCCGGTCAGAAAATGCATGGTGCGTACCCCCTGCTATATTGAATGCGATACCGTATTCCATGGCATAGCGACATCCCTGTAAGGTGCCCTGGGCAATCATCAGCTCCCGTTTCACCAGAGCTTCCGACAACGGAAAGCCTATCCTACGCGCAGCCCTAGGGTCTAGCTGCAGAGTAGCGAGATCCCGGTAGTACTCCGGTTTATGTGCCCTTAACACATGTTCCTCCTCGATAATTTCCGGAGAAAAGAACTGGTCCTTGCTGCAGGTTCCCTGTCTCAACAACTGCTCCGGTAAAAGCTCGTATTTAAGCATAGGGAAGCGGTGACCTTCAGGAAGTGGGTGTGCGTAAATTGGGTGGTGGGAAATTCTGATCATCGCCTGCAAAGATAAGACTTCTACAGTGGAAGAATTCGAATGTAATATGACTGAAGTCACTGTATATCACTTCGGGTCAACATACATTTATCCTTATCACATATGTCTTGAAAAAATGGGAATAATGAGAAGAAACATGTCGTCTACAGACCGGGTCATCAGGATGATCATCACGGGAATTTTAGCTTCCCTCTACTTTACAGAGGTCATCTCCGGGTTAACAGGAATCTGGATCATGGCGTTGGCAGTGGTATGCGCATGGACCAGCCTGACAGCATCCTGCCCGTTTTACTTAGCGACGGGAATCAGCACATTCAGACTTAGAACAGTCTTTAAAAAGTAATATTGACAAAAGGAATTATCGGACTCGTATAAACACTTTCGTCCTCTTTGTACAATAGGTTATACTTGGCACCAAGGGAGATTTTAGGTGTGATATTCAGTCCTGCTCCCACGAAAAGTGCTGTATCCCAATAACTGTCCTTAATATCCCCGGTGATCTCTTCGGTTGTAGTGGAGACATTCAGTTGTGTCAACTCTAATAATGTCATAAACCGTTTAGCGGGATTGTACTGAAAAATCGCATTACCCCCTATGGTGGTAGTCTTCTGCAAATCTTTAATGGAGGTGTAACTCCCTTGTATACCCGCTCCTAAACTGACTTTATCACTCAGCAGGTAGATGAGGTTGGGAGAAAGGCTGATATTGGTCCCTCCTATGAAACTCAATCCAAACCCACATCCGAATTTCAATTTTGGTTCTACCTGGGTGCTATCAACCACCTGTACAGAGGTGACTTGTGCATGGGCTTTTTGACTTATACTGATCAGCCCGAATAACATTACAATACAGAGAAATAAATTTTTCATTATCAATAAATTTACAGGAACAGGTGTTCACTTCTCAAGATAGGATTTTTTTCATTGTATTTAACATTTCATTAAGAAAAACAAGGTGTGCGAACGGACCAAGTTTTACAAGCATGGCATAAACCCTGTGTTATTGTATATCCAGCCCGGCTATCTGCTTTTTGTATTCTGACGGCAGGAGAAGCGTTTTTACCAGCCCGTCTAACTTACATTTCCTGCATAACTTATACAGTGGTACTGCCGGAAGGAGGAAGGAGGTTTTCCTGAATTTCAAAAGTTTTATTACTTCCGCGGGAGCCACCAACAGCTGGGCTTCGATTAGCAAGCGATATCGGAATGGTCCCAGTTGCCTTTTATATTGCCGGTAAAGATCCTTTGTAAAAGCTGATCTTTCCAGGTTATTCTGTAGATGAGTTTGACGATCGGGCTGCCATTGTCTGTATCCACCCGGAAGATCTTGAAGGTCCATTCCTTTGCCCACCCGGTAAAAGACGTTGAACACTTCTTCCTTTTCCGCCAGACTTAATTTCCTTTCCAGCAATTCGTAGGATGCTATAGAGTAATGGATCAGCATATATAAGACATCCCGGTATGCCCAGGAAGGAATTTTATAACCTCGCGAGGATTCCAGGTTCTCGTGAATCTTGGCCATAGTGGCAATGGCTTTTTCCGCCTCTTGTCTAGGCGCAAAGACGATGCGCTTCGCGTAATTGACGGTAGAGAATAACCTGCCAATGGGATCCGAAGGTAGTTTACCGGTATAGTAGAGCCAGTCCACCGCCTTGTTCAGGGCGAATTCGGCCGCACCCCCGGCAAAAATGAAGAGGATGGTGTCGCTTTTGCCCCAGATCTCACGGACAATGCTATCTTTTTCGACAAAGTACTGCATGGTGTTACTAAGTTACTGAATGTGTCATGAAGAAAGGGACACAGGTACATAGTTACAAAGGGACATTTGGGTACCAGGAATGATTAGACCTGTCTCGTTATAAAATAGGTTTTCACCACAGGGGCTCTAAACCCCGCCCCAGGTTCAAGATAAATCTTTACACTGCATAAAGCATGCAGAAATATGTTGACGTAGCGGAATCTTTAGAATAATCACCCTATTATTTCACCGGACTGCTATTCTGGTTGCGCCTAGGATTTAATTCTCCTTATCAAAAATATTTTCTATTTTAGACATAGCTCCCTCTAAGTACAAACCTGATAATCAAACTGCTATGGGGGCTTGCATTTTAGACAAAATTCGGATTACTGACTACATATTTTCATCAACCCTTATTAAATTAGTTTCTGGTTGTAATCTTTTTTCTCAGAAAAAAATAACCAAAGCCTTTACCCTATACCCTCTCCTAGTCTCTTTCTTATTCCCGGCCATCGTTACATCCCAATCTGTGGCGGACACCACTTATTATACACAGATCTTTGACGAAGTACCGTGGGGAACTTGGAAAACCTGGAATATAGCTGGAGATACAATTGGTTACCAGGCAGATTTTAAAGGATCCTTTGTACGTTCGGAGAAACTTGTACTGAATGAGAATGAGCTTCCTATCTTTCTAGATATCCGTGGCAAAATCCGGGATAACTTTAAGTATTTGGAACGTTTCGAAATGAAGGGAGATAATTCAGCTTTCGTAATCACTTTGCTGGAGCGAAATCATCTCTCCGTAGATACTCCTTCATTTTATTCTGCAATTTACCCCGCTCATGACCTCGGTGTATTGGCCCGGGCTCTTTTGAAACAACCCGATTCAGTGATCCCTCTCCTTCCAAGGGGGAAAGCCAGAATTGAGAAGATATCGCAACACCAGCTTACCAAATCAAACCAAAAAAATACCGTTTCCCTATCTCGAATCTGTGGGCATGAACTAGTGCCGGGATACGTTTGGTTAGATAATGATCTCAAAACATTTGCTGACCAATGGAGCATCCTTAAGGGCTGGGAAACAGTTTTCCCAGAGTTAAAGCAAAAACTACGACAAGCAGAAGCATCGTATAAAACTACGATGTCTCAAAAAATAACCCGTGTACCCGAGCAGCCTATACTTATTACCAACGCCCGGGTATTTAATCCGAAATCCGGCGAGATTTTACCATCGTCAACTATAGTGATCCAGGGTAATACCATTACCCAGGTAGGTCCTGATACAGATTTTTCGGAATTAAAGAATGTTCAGAAAATTGATGCCAGGGGGAAGATGGCTATTCCAGGCTTATGGGAGATGCACGGGCATATGTTCTACCCTTTTGACCCCCAGATAATGTTCCGTAATGGAAATTCCGCACCACTGTATTTGGCCGGCGGGATTACCACGGTACGAGATATGGGCAGTAATATGAACGAAATGTTCTTTAATAAGGGATACTTTGACAATAATACATTTATAGGACCCAGGATACTTCCTTCCCTGTACATTGATAATTTTAATCGCACGGGTATTGGGACAATAGGAGTACGTGTCAGCACTCCGTCAGAAGCCTCCGAGATCATCCGGGAGTATGCACGAAAAGGAATTCATCATGTGAAAATCTATAATAATATGACCCCGCAATTGGTGGAGGCCGTAACGAAAGAGGCCAGGAAAAACAACATGTTTATAAATGGCCATTTACCCTATGAAATGACAGTTACGGGAGTTATTAATTCCGGGTATAAAGAAATTCAGCATATCTGGTGGCTGGCCTGGTCTTTAGCTTATCCAACATCGGATAAAATTCCAGACTACGAAACAGATGAGGTCTGGTTCCAGGTATTCTCTGAAATTTTTGAGGATAGAGAAAAATTAGATCAACTGGTCTCAATTTTAAAAGAAAAAGATATAGCTGTAGATCCTTCTATCACCTACTTCATTATGGAAACTGGTCTGCCCTTTTTTCTCTCCGATGTCATTGACAATTACCCGCCGAACATCGCAAGAAATTTACACCATAGTCTGCCGCCAGATCTGCTGTTTTTTTACGAGGCCCAGAACCCCCTGTCCCGCTTATCCAAAGATAAAGCCATACAAAATCTACTAGTACTCATTAAGCACCTGCACCGGCAAGGAGTTCAGTTGGTGGCAGGAAGCGATGCCTGGGGTGGTGATGCCCTTATAGGGGAGCTATCTTTGTACGTTGAGGCCGGAATTTCTCCTGATGATGTACTGAAAATTGCTACTATAGATGCGGCCCGTACAATGGGTATGGATCAAATATTAGGTTCAATTGAAGAGGGAAAGCTAGCTGATCTCTTCCTGGTAGACGGTGACCCGACAAAGAACTTTGATGATATAAGGAAGGTGAGTATGGTAATTAAAAATGGCCTTATCTACAATCCCGATGACATATACAGGGAATTAGGTATGAAGCCACGTGGAGCCGGGCTGGAAATTCCTTCGTTACAACAAGAATAATTCCATAAGTCAATGCTAAATGCGGCAGAAATATATTCCTTTTAGGCAAGGATAGCTGCTGAATATACTTTAATTGCTCTGCAACTTAATGGGAATTAAACTATAAGCATAATGGTAGATAAAATAAAAATAGATGTGGTTTCAGACGTTGTATGTCCCTGGTGTATCATCGGGTACAAACGATTGGAAAAGGCCATCTCCGAACTGGGCATAGAGGATAAAATCGAGTTAGAATGGCAACCTTTTGAGCTCAATCCTTTAATGCCGGAAGAAGGGGAAAATGTCCGGGAGCATATCGCCAAAAAATACGGCGCCAGCCCGGAAGATCAAAAACAGTCACAGGAACGCCTTTCGCAATTCGGGGAAGAACTGGGATTCAACTTTTATTATTTCGAGGACATGAAAATTGTGAACACCAGGGATGCGCATGTGCTCCTGGATTATGCCAACGAACAAGGTAAGCAGACCGAACTGAACATGCGTCTGATCGAATCCTATTTCAGCGAACGAAAGGATGTTTCTGACCGGGAGGTCCTTGAAAAGGCTTTAAAGGAAGTAGGATTAAATGCAGACGAGGCCATGAAACGCCTAGATGATGATGACGCGCGTTACAAGGTTGCGTCCCAGGAGAACTACTGGCAGAGCCTGGGGGTTTCTTCGGTACCCACTATGGTGTTTGACCGCAAGAGTGCTCTAACCGGGGCACAGCCTGTAGAAGTTTACAAGCAAGTTCTGACCGAATTGCTGGAACAGGAATAATGGCAAAAATCTTAACCCCGATTGCCGGGGAATAAAAAAAGCGATCCGTTAACAATCCCGGATCGCTTTTTCTTCATTTAAATATTATGCGACCTCACTCTCTTCCGGGATTTCCTCCTCAGAAGATTCAGTTTTCTCGATCACCTTATAACGCTCAAGCTGCTCTTCCTCACCCGTAAAATAAGGGAACACATCCATGATGGGCGACTCCGTAATAGAAGGAACATTGTATTCCCCCATGGTGCCTTTCATCGCGGTGATTGTGTTGTCATAAGCTTCTTTTACATCATTTGCCTGAACCAGCAGGTAGATATTTGATTTTTTCTCCTTTCCACTTTCTTCGTCGTATGCGATCAGTGAAACCTTTGACTTAAACCAACGATCCGAGTTCTCGTAGGGATGGACTTCGGAGAAGTTAGCCACCTTAATATTCGTTATTAAAAATTCCTCACTGGTATAGGCTGCCATTTCCTCGTTGATCCTTGCCTCAGCCTCTGTATAGGAGATAGCGTCCAACAGGTAAGTCTCTGTTGTCATTTTCTGTTCTCCGGTGTCGTGGGTTTTCCTGTATTTCACCTTGCATTCATACCAAGTTACGCTCATATCTCTATATTATTTTTGGGGTGCCAAATATAGATTTTTGCAAAGAGGAGCACTGTTAAACCGGGCAAGAGATATTCACAAATTCCTATGTTGTTCATCTTCAGAACCTCCGAAAAACTACCTTCTTCCTACTACCAATAAATGGCACTAAAGATGTCGATTAATCCGTAGTCCTTAGGTATACCTCCCCGTCTTTCATTACAAATACAATCTTGTTCAAAGTATTGACGAAATCCTGTTTTACATCTCCTTTTACGGCAATGATATCGGCCATAGCTCCGGGTTTAAGCACACCAATCATCTTTTCTTTACCAAGACTGGCAGCTGCGTGATAAGTAGCAGCTTGTAATATCTCCAAGGGCTCCATCCCGGCTTCAAAGTAAGTGCGCAACATGTCTTTAGAAGAAGTTCCGCGCGTTACGCCTATGTCTGTATAATTGTCAGAACCGGCTACGATGATGACCCCTTTCTTCCTGGCCCGCATTAACCTGTTTTTCATATTATCCATATAACCATCCAGCCACTTGAGTTCTTCTTTACTACTTCCCTCCAATGCATAGTATGTATCCATATACTGCCGGCTATTCTCTGTCGGGACCAGGAAAACCTCTTTCTCTGCCATTAATGAAAGTGTAGAATCGGCCAGGTTAAATCCATGTTCTATCCCGTCTACGCCAGCCTGTACGGCATTCCAGGCAGATTCATTCCCGATAGAATGTGCAGTTACTGTCAGTCCATAAGAATGTGCTGTTTTTACGATAGCCTTTATCTCCTCGGGTGTCATTCTGGTTCTATTAGGAAGGTTGTCCGCACAGATCTTCACCAGATCGGTGCCTTGGTTTACATGTTCCCGTACGGCATTTATAGCGTCTCCAGGACTTTTAACGACCCGGTATTCAATATCTACAAGATCCTGGTGACCGTGGGTAACCCCATAAATCTGGCCGCCCTGGGCAGCCATAATGGGGCCGGCAGCAAATACTCTTGGGCCTATGGCTGTTCCCTCATTAATAGCATTCCGCAAAGCAACATCCAGGAATAGCCCGGAATTCCCTAGATCCTTAATGCTGGTAATACCAACATCCAGGTAAGATCTTGCTCTCTTTGCCCCACGCAATGTTCTCAGAGCTTCACTCTCAAGGGTAAGAGTTGCAATACTATGCTTGGCCCAGTCGTCCTGGGGGCTTTGATCAAAAAGAACATGGGTGTGCCCATCGATCAGGCCCGGTAGTACGGTGTATTCAGTAAGATCAATTACTTCGGCATTTGCCGGGATAAGGCCTGCTCCCCCGATCCCGATAATCTTGTTGCCTTTTACCTGTATTACCTTATTCTTTAGAATACTATTCTGTTCACTATCATAGAAAGAGCCTGCTTTTAAGTACACATTCTTCTCTTGGGAAAAAAGGCATAAGACAGTAGAAAAAAACAGGTAGAGACTCGTAAAGATATTTTTCTTCATATAAGGCTTCTTCGAATTTATTCGACGCAAGATAGAGATTATAAGGCACAAGACGTGAACCTGACCTCTCCATAAATTTTAAATAGTTAACTCCCCGATTCGTACATTTGATTCATAACCAACAACCTTTTGATCATGAGGATATCCCTGCTGCTATTACTTTTTCTACTTATCGGAACTAGTTGTAAACAAGAAAGCACAAGCGAGGATACCCCAGCCCTGGTTAGGGGTCAGAATGCCCACGGCTTTGCCAGGCATAGCTGGCAGATGGATTCTCTCTTTACAAGGATAGGTGTAAACCAATTGGAAAATGATTTGCGATGGAAAGCAGCCATCAGCCCACATGACGACTACAGCTATGCAGGCCCGCTTTATTACGAGGCGCTTCGCGGGATCAATGCCCCGAATATCATCCTGATCGGGGTAGCACACAGGGCACGTAATTTTGGGTTACAGGATAAAATCGTGTTTGGTAACTACACGCACTGGGAAACTCCATACGGGCAGATCCAGGTCTCCCCGGCTAATCGGGAAATCATGAAAAAACTGTCCGAGGACAATTTTATAGTGCACGATAGTATGCAGCTGATAGAACATTCCCTGGAGGCCATTGTTCCTTGGATCCACAGGAAAAACCCTGGGGCTAACATTATACCTATCCTCGTTCCCTATATCAATTACGAGGGAATAGACAGCATAAGCGGTAAACTGGCCGAAGCAGTAAACCAGGTTATGGAAAATAAGCAATGGGAGTTCGGGAAGGATGTCGCTATCGTGATTTCTAATGATGCTGTGCATTACGGAGACCTGGAATGGGGAGACTCCAAAAACATGGCCCCTTTTGGAACAGATTCTTTGGGTACGGCTTCAGCCAGGGAAAGAGATATGGAGATTATCGATAAATGTCTGACAGGAGAACTGAGTAATAAAAAAATTAAAACATTTACAGAATACACCGTACAGCCGGAGAATTACAAGGAATACAAGTGGGTTTGGTGCGGTCGCTATTCTGTGCCTTTTGGGCTGGCTTTCGCCAATCGCCTTAACGAGCTACAGTACGGAGAAAGCCTTCAGGGCGACTTCCTGGGATACCAGAGCAGTATTGACCATGAGCTCATCGAAGTTGAGGACCTGGGAATGGAAACTACTGCCATAGCCAATAACAGACATTGGGTCGCATATACAGCTATCAAATATGAATGAAAAAGCACAATCACACTCAATAAAATTTCAATGTTACCAGGGCATATTTGCATTCAGAGAAAGTTTGGGGACAAGTCCCTCCCCTCCCCGGTTTTAAGGTAAGTTTCCTTCCTGCATTTCCTTGCATCGCTGATCTTTAAATAATACCTGCTGCCTGATCTCGTGGTTCGTACTATTATTCTGTAAATAATTTCTATATTTCTGATCCTATTCATTAACTGACCAATTGCTCTTCACGGCATCCTATCACTGAACTATTGTTATGAGAACCATCCAATTCCTGCTGATCGCTTTAATGATAATTCCCTGCTCTCTGCAGGCCCAAAGACGAAAGTCGCGCAATACCCCACCCCCACCTATAGTCCATGACAGCCTCTTCCATGGTTTGCAATGGCGTAATATCGGACCCTTCCGAGGCGGCCGTAGTGTGGCCAGTAGCGGGGTGATCGGCCAGCCGATGACCTATTATATGGGCACAACCGGCGGTGGGATCTGGAAAACGACCGATGATGGTATCAGCTGGAAAAATATTTCGGATGGATACTTTAAAACCGGAACCGTCGGAGACATTGCCGTATCTGAAAGCAATCCCAATATCGTCATTGCCGGGATGGGGGAACACGCCGCCCGGGGAGTAATGACGTCCATGGGCGACGGGGTCTATAAGTCGACCGACGCAGGTAAAACCTGGAAACATATGGGCTTGGATAACACCAGGCATATCTCGGATGTGATCATCCACCCGAACAACCCTGACATTATATTTGTCGCCGCGCAGGGAGCACAGTACGGCCCTTCTAAGGATCGGGGTATCTACCGCTCTACCGATGGGGGAAAAAGCTGGGAAAAGGTATTGTATATCGACGAGACCACGGGGGCTTCCTCCTTGTCTATGGATATGAAGAACCCGCTAATACTCTATGCTGCCATGTGGCAGCACCGACGCTATCCCTGGACCATGGAGTCCGGTGGAGCCATGTCTGCACTATTTAAATCAACCGATGGTGGTAGTAGCTGGGAGAAAATGAAGGAGGGGTTGCCAAAAGAATTTGGTAAAGCCGGGATCTCGGTCTCCAGGGCCAACCCGGAACGGGTTTATGCGGTCCTTGAAGCGGCCGGGGATTCTGCCGGCGTTTACCGCTCTGACGATGCCGGTAAAAAATGGATGCAGGTAAATAAAGACCGGGTGAACGTGGCCCGTTCCTGGTATTACATGGAGATCTTTGCCGATCCACAGGACGAAAACCGGGTATATATATTAAACGCACCGGTGATGAAATCCATAGACGGTGGCAAATCCTTTTCCGGGTTATCTACCCCCCATGGAGATAACCACGACCTTTGGATACACCCTGAGAATAATCAAAAGATGATCAACTCCAATGACGGGGGAGCCAATGTTTCAAACAATGGTGGAGAAAGCTGGAGCTCACAGGAAATTCAGCCAACTGCCCAGTTCTACAGGGTGATCACGGACAACCAGGTGCCTTATATGGTATATGGGGGACAACAGGATAATTCGGCCATAGCCATTGCAAGCCGTACCAATGACGGTGGGATCGACTGGAAGGACTGGTATTCCGTGGCCGGTTGTGAAAGTGCCTACCTGGCGTTTGACCCCGACGACCCCCAGGTGATCTACGGGGGATGCTACCAGGGGATCATAGAGAAGTGGGTCAAAGCTTCGAGGGAAGGAAAATCTATCAAGGAATACCCGGAATTGGCCTTAGGTAATGTACCGGCCGATTTTAAATACCGTTACAATTGGAACGCGCCTATTATTACTTCCCCCCATGATCGGTCTACTATCTACCATGCCGGGAACGTGGTCTTCAAATCCACAGACGAAGGGCAGAGCTGGACCGTGGTGAGCCCGGACCTGACCCGGGACGAAGAGAGCAAACAAGGCCCCGGTGGCGGACCTTATACCAACGAAGCTGCGGGAGGAGAGAATTATAACACCATCATGTACCTGGTAGAGTCGCCCCATGAAAAAGGTGTGCTCTGGGCCGGTTCAGATGACGGACTGATCCACCTGACCAGGGATGGAGGTGAAAATTGGGTGGATGCTACACCCCAGGGTTTGCAGGAAGGCATTATTAATAGCATTGAAGTTTCTCCCCATGATCCGGCCACGGCTTACGCAGTAGTAATGCGCTACAAGTTTATGGACCTGGGCTCTTATATCTATAAGACTATGGACTATGGACAGACGTGGACCAAGATCGTCAATGGTCTAAACAATCCACATGGATTTGCCAGGGTGGTCCGTGAAGATCCTAAGAAGCAGGGGCTTCTCTACGCAGGTACAGAGACCGGTTTATATGTCTCCTTTAACGACGGAGCCCATTGGCAGCCCTTCCAGCTGAACCTCCCGGTAGTCCCTATCAACGACATGACCTTCCAGGATAACGACCTGGTTGTGGCCACGGCCGGGCGGTCGTTCTGGATACTGGACGATGTCGGAGCTATTCAGAACGCACCAATTACCAATAAGTCAATTGAGGTAATTCAACCAAAAGACACCTACCTACTTTTTGGGGGTAGTACGGATAAACCGGTAGCGGGTCTCGGGCAGAACCCCAAACAGGGGGTTACTATAGATTATTACCTGGATCAAAAGGTCGACAGCTTGGAACTTACACTGGAAGTACTGCAAAACGGGGAAGTGATCAGGACTTACAGCAACCAAAAACAGGAGGATTTCAGATCCTGGCCGGGAGGACCTTCTAAACCGGAAATCCTGCCAGTCAAGAAAGGTTACAATCGCTTTAGCTGGGACTTCAGGAAAGCGTCGCTACCGGCAGTGGATAAGGTGTTTGTCTATGGCAATTACGACGGCTCCAGGGTTGCGCCCGGAACTTATGAATTACGACTGACCCTGGGGGATGAAACTGCCGAAACCCAGGTGAAGGTGTTGCCGAATCCTAAAATAGATGCAAGTCCGGAGGAGTATAAAGAACAGCAGGAGTTATTGGACAGGATTGCGGAGACCATTAAGGAAATGCACACGGCTGTAAATCAGATGCGTTCAGTGAAGACCCAGCTTCAGTCCTACGAGAAGTTATTGAAAGACAAGGAAGGAGCAGATTCCCTGATCGCCAAAGGAAACGAGCTGGTAGAGCGCATCAATACCTGGGAAGAGAATCTCATACAGCCCAAGCAGAAAACCTTCCAGGATGTGATTAACTTTAATAACCGCCTCAATGCTGAATTCATGAATTTAAGGGAATACGTGGATTCCGCCGAGCCGAAGGTCACCGCAGGAGCCAAAGAGAGGATGCAGGATCTGCTGGCTCAATGGAAGGTATTTTACAAGGAAAAAGAAGTTATTGTCAATACCGAAATGGCAGCCTATAATGCACTTTACAACTCACTAGGATTACCGGCCATTATTTTGGAAGACTAGCCTATGGACGATAGAAAAGCGCCTTGGTATTACCTTGTATTACTTATTCTCGCCGGGGAATCGGTCTTTATTCTGCCCTTCGTACTGGCCCGGGTCTTCAGACCTACGGTACTGCAGGTCTTTGAATTAGATAACCTGCAACTCGGCCTGTGTTATTCTGTATACGGGATTGTGGCACTGGTCTCCTATCTTTTCGGAGGTCCGATAGCTGACAAGTACCCCCCCCGTAAACTGATCGCGGTGGCACTCTGGATGACAGCCCTGGGCGGCCTGCTGTATGCTACTTTCCCTAGTTACACTGTACTGAAATTGCTTTATGGGTATTGGGGATTCACGACAATTTTTCTTTTCTGGGCACCTATGATCAAAGCCACCCGGGTCTGGGGAGGAACAACTTCACAAGGGAAGGCCTTTGGTTTTCTCGATGGCGGTCGTGGCCTGGTGGGTGCACTCTTCGGGGCATTAGGTGTACTCATCTTTTCCCTTTTCATTAGCGGTGAAGTTTCCGAAGTAAGCATATCAGAAAGCAGGGCTGCTTTCAGGCAGGTTATTCTGGTTTGCTCTGGCATAGTGGTGATTGTAGGCCTGTTAGTATGGATCTTTATGAAACTGGATACCACGGTTGAGGAGACCATCGTACTTAAAAAGATCGAGCTCTCCCAGGTAAGTGCTGTATTACGCCTGCCCTCGGTCTGGCTGTTGATGGTCATTATTCTCTGCGCCTACGTAGGTTATAAGATCACCGATGTTTTCTCACTATATGCCCAGGACGTGATGCTGTATGACCAGGTACAGTCTGCCCAGGTAGGAACCTTCCTCCTTTTTGTTCGTCCCGTGATCGGGGTGATCATCGGGATCCTTGCAGATCGTTCACAGACGACTTACTGGCTACTTGTGAGTTTTGTGGTTGCTTTTATCGGAGCCCTTCTATTCGCGATGGGTTTGATCACACCTTCAGTCACTGCCCTGTTTTTTATTTCCATACTTATTGTTGCTGCGGGGGTATATGCCGCCCGATCGCTCTATTTTGCCGTCATGCAAAGAGGCCGGATTCCCCTGGTACTCACAGGTACAGCCGTGGGAATGATCTCCCTTATCGGCTACACCCCGGATATCTTTGCCGGTCCGGCCATGGGTTATTTACTGGATAATTCGCCGGGGCTGGAGGGACACCAGGACGTATTCCTGATGATGGCACTGTTTTACTTAATAGGCGGGATCGCTGCCTGGTATTATTTTCGCCTTTACCGAACAACAAAAGAAGAGGCCGTCAATAAAAAATAAATTTAATATGGCCTCATGTTTTCCCTGCCATCAGCTTAATGAGTGCCCTGCCTGATCTCGGCTAATTTTTCGCGGGCATTCTTCCCGGTAGGGCCATCCGGATCCATGGACAGTACTTTATTATACAGGGCAATCGCCTGCTCGTTGTCCCCGGATTTCCAGTACGCTTCCGCAAGGCTGTCCCAGGCGTTGGCAGATTCCGGGAACAAAAGCGTTACAAATCCGAAGATGGCAATAGCCTCCTGGTAATCTTCACTATTCAAAACCCTGTAGCCTGTACTATTCAGTTCGGCTTCAAAATCGAAAAATTTATAAGCGGAGTCGGCCATCATCCGCTTGGTTTCCGTCATTAATCTCTCTTGCTGGCCGGTTTTATATAAATCGGTCATATACTGCATCGGGTCTATGATGAAGTTCTCAGAATCAAAATTCAAAGCAGTTTGCAGAACAGGATCCTGGTTTGTACTATACTCCTTAAAACTCATCTCTACCGCGATATGGGGAGCAAGCCAGGGTGCATTCTGCCATTGGGGTTTATCCTGCCACCATGCCCAGGACAGGAACACCGGGATCCCTCTATTGGGAAGGGTCACTTTGTTATTATCCCCGTAGAAATTTACATTCTCAGATGTGGGTTCGCCTACGAAAATAGCATGGGTATAATTGTCCAGTTCCAGCACCAGGTTCTGGCAGGCCGAGAAGGTTCGTCTGCCAAGGATCACGAAAAACTTCCCAGGTTGGTTGATCTTCTCAGAGCGGATGATCCCGGTGACCACTTCCTTATTATTAAAATTATTTCCACCCCCGTTGAGGCGTACGTCTAACACCAATTTATCAACCTCGTTTTTATCTATAAAGTCGAACACCCGCTGATAAAAGGAAGGGATATCCTCTGCAGGATCATGAAAGACTGAGCTCTGCCTAACATAAACCGTTTTTTCATCGGGAAGATATTTATAATAATAATGCTTATCCAGCTCTCCCAGGTAATGCGGGGTAACAGTTTGATCACGGGCTTCCAGCCAATCCCCATCCTGTTGTATCAAACTGTAATTTACAGGCGGGCGTTCTCCCTTTGGCATGGCCCTGAATTCATGAGTAAACGTCTTGCCGTTCTTCTCCAGGGTCAGGGTAACGGTTTCAGATAATTCCGGGGTAATTCCCGTCGCATGCAGAACTTCCGGGAAACGCAGGTAGTTAATACCAAAGGCTTTAAAATATTGTTCATTTTCTGCCGGCACCACTGGGTAAATAGCTTCCAGGGCTTTATCTATCGGCATTCCTGCCACAGCGACGACCTTGGCACCCAGGGCTCCTGCATGTTCCTTATGGGTGCCTTGGATATACATCCCATCCTGGAATTGGTAAAGGTTAAAAGGAAAGTTCCGGAAATCGTAGGGTTCCTGCCGGAAGCTGATATCAGTATGCCCGTATTTGAACATAGCTATAATCTTTGCCAATCCGACCACCACTTCGTGGTCCTGCATTTCCGGGATTGCCTTATGGAGCGAGGCTACCGAGCGGTCAAATTCTTCCTCGGTGGTTTTCTTGAATAAAAATGCATAATCCTTGTGTACTGTTTCCTGCAGGAAGCTGAGATCTTCCTGCCATTGTTGAGCTGTCAGGGTAACCTGCGATTGTACTGGATATGAAAAAGCTAAAATGAAAAGGAAAGTCAGAAGTTTCATTACGATATGGTTTATAAGTATAGTGTCTACATGGTATAAGATGTTATTTCAGGCAAAATGTTACAGTTGAGAATGAAAATAATGTTCTGAATATCATATTATTACTGACTCCAAATACTGGTTCCCGGTCAATTTTCATCCTTCGGAACAGCCATCATAATTAGGAGAATGTTTAACTTCCCGCCCGAAAAAGAATTCCGGCTAATAATCTGAAACCTTTGGCTCAGATTTCTTTAATATTTATTTCTCATGCACCTTTTTAAAAAATATCAAGCTCTCGTCCTGCTTCTTATAATCAGCCTTATCACCCTGGCTTCCTGTAGTCGCAAAACCCTGGGAGGTGCTGTTCAAAAGAATGATAATTCAGTTTTAGATAAACCCTATGTAATCCTGATCTCCCTGGATGGTTTCCGCTGGGATTACGTAGATAGATTCTCTCCTCCCCAGCTTGTAAACTTCATCGAGAAAGGTGTTAAGGCAGAGTCACTTATCCCGACATTCCCTTCCAAAACATTTCCTAATCATTATTCGATTGCCACCGGAATGTACCCGGACAAACATGGACTTCTGGGAAACCTTTATTACCATTATGATAAGGAAGAGGTCTACGCTGTCGGCAATCGCGAGGTGGTAGAGGATGGGACATTTTATAAGGGAATTCCGATCTGGGTACAGGCAGACAAAGCAGGCATGGTCACTGCCAGTTATTTTTTTGTGGGTACAGAAGCCGATATCCAGGGGATGCACCCTTCATACTATTTTAAATACGACGGTAAAACCACTAATGAAGAACGCGTATCGCAAGCGCTGAAATGGTTGCAATTACCCGAGAAGAAAAGACCCCACCTGATCACCATGTATTTCTCAGACATGGATGATGCCGGTCATGAATATGGCCCCGAAGACGAAGAGAACATAACCCGCGCCTTATTAAAGCTTGACGAAGACCTGGGTTACCTATTCCGGGGAATAGAAAATTCGGGATTACCCGTAAATGTAATCCTGGTCTCAGATCATGGGATGTTCACTGCCACGGTGGATAACCTGCTACCATTAGAAATGGTACAGGACACCAGCCGATACAGGGCCATTAGTAACGGAGCTATTGTGAGCATACATCCTAAAGGCAAAAACAGTGTTGATGAAATTTACGAGCAATTAAAAGCACAGGAATCAGGTTATAAGGTATACCGGACCCAGCAGGCTCCTCATTTTGAATATGTACCGAGGAATGAAAATTGGGGACCACTGCAGGTCATCCCGGATCCCGGCTTCTATTTCAGCAGCCAGCGGGCCATAGAAAAGCGCAAGCAATCTTCCCAAAAAGTTTTCGGTTTGCATGGCTTTGATCCCAAGCTGAAGGATATGCACGGGATATTTTATGCGAACGGCCCTGCTTTTAAAAGTGGTTACAGTATCCCCCCTATAAGGAACATTCATATTTACCCACTCATCTGTAAAATCCTCGGGATTGAAGTCCCGGCAGATATTGACGGTGATTTATCCGCCACAGAAAAGGTTTTGAACTAAAAGATAAATCTTACTTTTAAGGATCAATCAATACTTCTTTTACCGGACATGTCTGAATTATTAAAATTCCGTGAAGCCAGGAATATGACCCAGGAAGAGCTGAGTAAAAGCTCAGGGATTTCTGTCCGCACCATTCAACGAGTCGAAGCCGGCACCCAGCCAAAGGGACACACACTTAAGGCACTGGCGAAGGCGTTAGAAATTGAAGCATCCTACCTGCTTTCCAAACCTGACCGGGCACCCTCTTTAAATATAGGCTTTTTGAAGCTTGTAAACCTGTCTTCCCTGCCGGTAGCATTTTTTCCCCCGTTAAACATTTTATTCCCACTTTCGATCTTGTTTATCAGAAAGGATTTCAACGCGCTTAGCCGGCAGCTGATTACCGTACAAATATTATGGGCACTGGCAGCAGCATTCCTATTTCTCTCTTCAACATTCCTTGGAAAATGGCTTTCCTTAGGCAGGGTATGGATGCCAGCTGTTATGCTGTTTCTCGCCCTGTCTAACGTATTTATTATACTGAGAAATGCAGCAGAGCTGGACAGGCATGGAAAACTGTATATCAGCCTAAACTTCAGTCTATTATAACTATTGTCAGGTTTTTGACGGCTTATTGGCGGGGATAAACTGGTGATCTGAATCGGTAAATTTGAAAACTTTGCGGCAAAATTGAACTCTATGTCTCAACCACTGAAGCTATTTGTTTTAACGTTATTATTGGGAGTATTCCCCATTATTGCACAAGAAGATGCCCATAGTAATCTCTACCTTACCCTTAAGGCCAAGGATAGTATATACTTTGAGCGAAGTTTTAATCAATGCGATCTGGATTACCTGGAGGAAAATATTACCAAAGACCTGCGTTTTTACCATGACCAGGGCGGTATGCAAGACCGTCAACAATTCCTGGAGAATATTAAGAACAATATTTGTGCTAACCAGGGTGTAAAGCCCATACGAGAAGTAGACCCGGGAAGCCTGGAAGTTTACCCTCTATATGATAAGGGGCAGCTGTATGGGGCCATTCAGCATGGTATTCATAATTTTTTTATTCGGGAACAAGGCAAGGAAGACCGTTGGACCGGTATTGCGAAATTTACCCATACCTGGCTGTTTGACAACCAAAAATGGAAATTGGCAGAAGTTCTCAGTTATGACCACCGCGAACCCGATCCCGAGGATATTAGAACGAGAGACTTCAATCGGCTATTAAGGGAAAATAAAGTGCCGGCACTGGGGCTGGCGATCATCAAGAATGGCAAGCTTCACAGTACAGAAATATACGGCAGTCTGGATGGAGAGCGTTCGGCACCTCAAAATGCTATTTTCAAGGTAGCTTCGCTAACCAAGCCCGTCGTTGCAATGACTGCCCTTAAACTTATTGAACTGGGTCTTCTGGAAATGGATGAACCTTTGTATAAATACTGGGTTGATCCGGATTTAAAAGGAGATAAGCGATATAAAATGCTGACTCCAAAATTAGTATTAACGCACCAGACGGGATTCCCCAATTGGCGATACTTACAGGAAAATAATAAACTGGGTTTCCAGTTTGATCCGGGTTCAGCCTACCAGTATTCCGGTGAAGGGTTCGAATACCTGCGCAAAGCGATTGAGAAGAAATTGGGACGAACAATTGAAGACCTGGCCCGCGAACTGGTCTTTGACCCGGCGGGCATGACCGATACACGGTTCTGGTGGGATAAAAGCATGGATGAATCTCGATATGCACGGAACTTTGATGCTGAGGGAAACCAAATACCAATCCATAAGTATTACGAGGCTAATGCTGCAGCCAACCTCCTCACAACCACAACAGACTACGGCCGATTCCTGGAGTACGTCATCAATGGTGCCGGGCTATCCACTGAACTTTTCCGGGAGATGACCCGGCAGCAGGTAAAAACCCGGGAAGAAAATTTCTTCGGGTTAGGCTGGGAAATCCTGACCGGGTTCAGTGAGGAAGAGTATGCATTACTACACAGCGGTAAAGATCCCGGGGTAAGCACCCTGGCCATAATTTTTCCCAAATCCGGAAATGGATTCCTTATCTTTCTCAATGGAGATAATGCTATGCCGCTCTATGAAACCCTCTTGACCGAATACCTCTATAAGGGTGAAGAGCTGTGGGCTAAACGATAAAAATATCAACAGAACCGATACTCATAATGTACCACGCCTACCAGAGCCCATGCGGTTGCAGGAATACGGTGTAGGCATATTTGAGGCCACCGCGACCAAGTCGGCCTTAAAGAAATTGCTCAAAAAAAAGTGTATCTCCGTAGACGGGATCACGGCCAGTACTGCTACTATGATCCGCGGAGGTGAAACTATTCACCTCAACTTGCCGACAATTCAAAAGCCAACGAAATTCCTGGAGCTGCCCTTAGAAGTGCGCTACGAAGATGAGTTCCTGGCGGCGATCAATAAACCTGCCGGGATTGCGGTGAGTGGAAACAAGTTCCGGACTATTGCCAATGCCCTCCCCTTTAACTTAAAAGACAGTAGTGAATCCGATTCCTGTATCCCACAACCTGTCCATCGCCTGGATTTCCCCACCACGGGAATTTTGCTAGTAGGGAAAACCGCTAGTTGTATACGGGCATTAAATAGAATGTTCGAAGACAAGCAGGTAGATAAAACCTACTATGCAATTACCATGGGAATAATGGAACCAATAGACGAAATCAGAGTTCCTCTTGACGAAAAAATTGCACATACCACCTTCCAAATTCTTGCTAGTGTCCCCTCTGAAAAATACGGGCAGCTCAACCTACTCCGACTTCACCCCAAAACAGGTAGAAGAAATCAGCTCAGAAGGCACCTGGCCGGGATAGGTCACCCCATCTTAGGAGACAGGAAATACGGTTCGGAATTCAAGGGTACCCGACTATATCTACATGCTGCATCATTAGAATTTAGGCATCCGATACAAGAACGGCTCATCTATATTGAAGCTAGTCTACCCCCGTATTTTAATAAAATATTTCCGAGCATCAACAACTAAGCTTATTAATATAATCCTGAGGCGGTAAAAAGTAGTCGCTTTACACCCTGGGATATAAAGTGCTCTGTCTGAAAAAATTGCTTACCGTGGCAAATATCTCATACAGAGGATCTTAAATCCGCCGGCATGAATCCCGAATTATTCAATCCTTTTTGGATCAATATTCACCACAACTCGCGAATTGTAGTTTTCATAGTCCTGATGCTGTTTATTTTTCCGCCTGCCGCACTTTTCGGGCAAAATATTGGTTCAGATCGTATTAGAACAGAAGATTTAAAAATGCTGGTCGGTAATTGGACAGGTCTGCTCACCTACCTGGATTACAGCAGTGGGAATCCTTTCTCCCTCCCTGTACAACTCAAGGTATATGAAAGCAATTCGCCTTTTAAATTACGACTAGAGGAAATTTTCCCAAACGAGCCCGGGGCCAACAACAAATCAAGACTTTCAATATCCAAAGACGGCAGGTTCATCAATAAAAAACCCATCAAATCCCGTAAAACACTATCCAACGGGCAGTTACAGATCGTAGCTAAATACCGGCAGAAGGACGGGAACGAAGGAAAAATGGCCATCAATAGGATGACGTATACCATCGACAAAAGTGAGTTCTCACTAAAAAAAGAAGTGCAGTTTGACGATTCAGAAGACTGGATTACCAGAAGTTATTATGAATATAAAAGGCCATAAAAAAGGCGCCCAATATTGGGCGCCTTTTAACATATTTGAACCTGACTTTTAGGATCGAAGATCAAACCTGTCCAGGTTCATCACCTTGGTCCATGCCGCGACAAAATCTTTAACAAATTTGTCCTGAGCATCCTCACATCCATATACCTCTACCAATGCCCGCAACTCAGTATTAGAACCAAAAATAAGGTCCGCACGAGTACCGGTCCATTTTAATTCTCCGGTCTTGCGGTCGCGTCCTTCAAATTCCTTCTCTTCTTCTGAAGTTGCTTTCCAGGAAATGCCAAGATCTGCCAGGTTTACAAACCAGTCGTTAGTCAATGCCCCGGGGCGATCGGTGAATACACCGTGCCTGGAGTTGTCGTAATTCGTTTCCATAACACGCATTCCACCCAATAAAACTGTCATCTCCGGAGCTGTAAGGGTAAGCAATTGTGCCCTGTCTACCAACATCTCCTCTGCGGTAACATTGTGCTTGGCCTTCGCATAATTGCGGAAACCGTCAGCCTGTGGTTCCAGGTATTCAAAAGATTCTACATCCGTTTGCTCCTCAAGGGCATCCCTGCGCCCCGGGTAGAATGGAACAGTTATCTCTCTGCCAGCATTCTTAGCCGCCTTCTCTATTCCCACAGAACCTCCAAGGACGATCAGATCTGCCATAGACACTTTCTTATTCCCGGACTGCGCATCGTTAAACTTATTCTGAATTCCTGTATAGGCATCCAGCACTTTAGACAGTTGCCCAGGGTTGTTTACTTCCCAGTCCTTCTGTGGTGCAAACCGGATACGGGCACCGTTGGCGCCTCCCCGCTTATCAGATCCACGGAATGTAGATGCAGAGGCCCAGGCCGTAGACACCATTTCAGATATGGACAATCCTGATTCGAGGATATGTCCTTTCAGGGTTCTTATATCTGCCTCGTCAATAGTTTCATAATCCGCTTCGGGAATAGGGTCTTGCCAGCTCAGTTCTTCTGTTGGCACATCGGGTCCCAGGTAACGCTCCAGAGGCCCCATATCCCTGTGGGTAAGCTTGTACCAGGCACGTGCAAAAGCATCAGCAAATTCCTCCGGGTTCTCGTGGAAATGTCTTGATACTTTCTCGTAATCAGGATCCATCCTCAGTGAAAGGTCTGTGGTCAACATAAAAGGGGCATGTTTTTTCCCGGGATCATGTGCGTCAGGGATTAAACCTTCCCCGGCACCATCCTTTGGTTTCCATTGGAAGGCCCCGGCCGGACTCTTGGTAAGCTCCCATTCGAACCCAAATAGGTGATCAAAATAATCGTTACTCCACTGGGCAGGTGTTTTAGTCCAGGCGCCTTCCAATCCACTGGTGATCGTATATTCGGCATTACCGGTACCAAAGGTGTTGCCCCATCCCATACTCTGTTCCGCGATTGTAGCCCCGGCAGGTTCCGGTCCTACGTATTCTTCAGGATTGGCAGCACCATGGGTCTTTCCAAAGGTGTGCCCCCCGGCGATCAACGCTACGGTTTCATAGTCGTTCATCGCCATTCTTTTAAAGGTTTCGCGGATGTCCTTTGCGGCAGCAAGCGGGTCCGGATTACCGTTAGGCCCTTCGGGGTTTACGTAAATAAGCCCCATTTGCACATTGGCAAGGGGTTGCTCCAAATCACGATCTTCCGTGTAACGTTTATCACCTAACCACTCGGTTTCAGATCCCCAGTAGATATCTTTTTCCGGTTCCCAGATATCTTCACGTCCTCCTGCAAAACCGAATGGTTTCAGCCCCATGGTTTCAAGAGCCATATTACCGGTGAGGATCATAAGGTCTGCCCAGGATATTTTACGACCGTATTTTTTCTTTATTGGCCAAAGTAATAATCGTGCCTTATCCAGGTTAGCGTTATCAGGCCAGCTGTTCAGCGGGGCAAAACGCTGAGTTCCGGACCCTGCTCCTCCTCGTCCATCGTACACCCTGTAAGTTCCCGCACTATGCCAGGCCATACGAATAAAGAAAGGCCCGTAATGCCCGTAATCTGCTGGCCACCAATCTTGAGATGTTGTCATCAGCTCACGGAGATCATTCTTTACTGCCTCCAGGTCCAGCGACTTAAATTCCTCCGCATAATCAAAGTCTTTGTCCATAGGGTCTGTCAGGCTCGACTGCTGCCTGAGGATATCCAAATTGAGACGGTTAGGCCACCAATCCCTATTGGTCATTCCCCCGCCGGCTGTTTGCCGCAGCGCGCCATTCAGGAAAGGGCATTGTGCAGCATCATTCATATTATAACTCGATGTACCGTGATTCTCCGAAGAGATCACATTTGTATCCTTTTCTTCCATAATTGATTTTGTTATTTATTTCGTATCTGTATCGCTTAAGCAATTTACCAAAGAAATCGCTATGTATTTTTGCAGTTTAATAGAATTTATCTATTAGCCATATACCAAGCCGGCTCCTATAAAGTACAATATTTTACTTACTTTAGAAAGGACAGAACTAAGCAAGTATTCAATTATGAGCTCTACTAATATTGCATCGGCAGAGGCACAGATGTTGATCAGGAAACCCGTATCAACGGTCTACCAGGCATTAACAGATTCCGCTATCACTACTAAATTCTGGTTTACAAAATCGAGTGGTAAATTAGAGGAAGGGAAGAGTGTGACCTGGGAATGGGAGATGTACGGAGTATCAGCTTCCGTAATGGTCAGGGAAATGGTACAAGACCGAAAGATTTCCATTTCCTGGGGAGATCCTGCGACCATTGTCGATTTTGAATTTATGGCTGTTTCTGATCATTCCTGTTACCTCAAAATTCGCAACTATGGTTTTACGGAAACCGGGGATGCATTACTTAGCGTGATTAAGGACAGTACCGGTGGATTCACCTTATTGATCGCCGGTTTAAAAGCTTACCTGGAACACGGCATTCAACTTAATCTGGTAGGAGATAAATTCCCGGAGGAAGTAAGGAAATTGGAGCTGTAAGTTGCCCTAATCCTTAAATGGCTGCCTGCTAAGAAATTTATCCGCCCGGGGAAATAATCAATATGCTTCGTCCTTGTTTTCTCTAAACAAATAGGATTAACTTCTACATTTTGAGGCAAGAAGAATGGTCTTCTGCTAAAAACTGTAACTCATGAGAATTCTAGCTGTCCGCCTGCTGGCAACCACTTTAGCCATTTCATTAAATTTATCCCTACTCTGTATGACTTCCTGTACAGGAAATGAAGAGCACAAAGAGATTGAGAAGAAAGTAGTGATGGTGCGCGATACTGCCGAATATTTCCTGTTGCGCCCGGGAGTGGAAAAAGCTTATGGGTATTCTCACGCGGTAAAGATAGGAGACGAAATAAGAATTTCAGGAGCTGTAAGTATGGACGAAGAAGGTAATCCTACCGCCATAGGGGACATGGAACAGCAAATGAAGAATTGCTACGAGGATCTAGGGAAGGTATTAGAACATTTTGGCTGCAGTTTTGACGATGTGATCGTCGAAAATATTTTTACCACAGATATGCCCCAGTTCCTGGAAGTTGCAGCCTACCGCAACCAGGTGTACACCAACCACTTTCCAACCGGTTCCTGGCTTGGGGTAAAAGAATTGGCCTTACCCGAATTCATGATCGAGATCGAGTTAGAGGTCTTTAAGTCCGAATAGGGTTTGAGCTTGAAAAGCTAAAGAAGTACTGATGCCTACTCATCAAAACCAAAATATTGAGCAAGATATTTCCTGAAAGACATGGAGTCACTACTCTAATTTAGTAACTTTAATAGGAGTCCTTTTAAAATACTCAGGCCATGGGACGTAGCCCGGTCATATCATCCGAAATTGCTATCGCTGCATCAACTGCGCATGTATGGGATGTAATTACTAATCCCGATTACGCCAGGATACTGGGCAATGCCTTTGACAAAAATGCATACCTGGAGTCGGATTGGGAATTGGGCTCCAAGGTTCATTTTAAGTACAGTACCGGGGGTATTGTTGCGACAGGAGTTGTGGCAAAACGAGTGGATCGCAAACTGATACAGGTAGATTATAATTTTGATGGCATGGCCTATGTTGAGAAGTTTACCCTCAGTGGGGGGGATTACGGATCTAATTTACAGGTATTTTCAGGACCCCATGGCCAGGATTTCGAAGCACAGAAAGTAGTTTGGAAGAATTGGCTTCAGAAAGTGAAAGAGCTAAGTGAAGAATGACCGGTTTTATATATTTACCATACAACTGAATATTAATGCAAAAACAATCAACTATGAGAGTGAGGGTCGTTAGTGTAATGGTTAGGGAACAGGAAAAAGCCTTACAGTTTTACACCAAAAAACTTGGCTTTATAAAAAAACAAGATATTCCAGTGGGAGGGGAAAATCGCTGGCTGACCCTAGTCGCACCGGACGATCAGGACGGTCCGGAGGTCTTACTGGAACCTGCCCCGAATAATTTTGAACCCGCCAAGACGTACCAGGAGGCCTTATATAATGCCGGGATACCGTGTACGCAGTTCAATGTAGACAGCTTGGATGAGGAGTATGATCGCCTTGTTAAACTAGGGGTCGAGTTCACAACGAAACCCACAGATGTTGGCTCTGCCAAAATTGCAGTTCTCGATGATAATTGCGGCAACCTCATTCAACTCATAGAAATGAAATAGTACTCCGATTAAAGGATCTCTCCACATTTTTTCTACAAGATGCTAAGATCAGAACCTATCATAGCCGTAAGGGATGTAGAAGCAAGTGCTTCCTGGTATATGGAATTACTAGGATGCAATAGGAGCCATAGAGGCCCGCTGTTCGAGATCCTGACAGATGAAGCAGGAGAACAGCTCCTTTCCCTTCACCGCTGGGATGCACATGACCATCCCACTTTTAAAAACCCCGAAATAGCCCCGGGTAATGGGCTCATCCTGTATTTTGTAGTCGATGACCTTGAGAAAACCTGGAAAAATGCCGAAGAATTAAAGACCAAAGTAGAAGCACGTCCGCATTTAAATACCAATTCGGGCCGAATGGAATTTTCGCTGCGCGATCCGGATGGGTATTTCATCTCAGTGTGTTCAGATAACTAGTTTAGCACCCCTCAACTAACCAAACACATAAAAAAAAATCCTTGACCGGTTAATGTATATTTTCTATATTCATAGTCATTTGCATAGACTATTTTAATTTTCAGACTCAATATATCATTTCGTTATGAAAGAAGTTGTTCAGACCATACAAGGTGTTAAATATGTGCTGTTCCTATTATTATGTGCTGTTCCCTTAAATGCACAGGAAAATGAGGATGCAGAACCCATACCGTTTAAAATAATAGTGAAGGAGAATAAAGGAGGCCTAAAACTGCTGTGCAAAGAAGGCTGTAGTTGGATTTCACTGAGCTTTACAAGTAAAGATGAAACTCCTCAGGCAATCAATCACCGGGGTATGACACGCCTGGATACTCCATTACCTCAGAATCACCCCGATGAATCCGAATTTTTGTTTACAATTCAGAAAACTAAGAACAAGTTTAGTCTCTCTGGCCTAAAAGGTACTGCCTGGAAGAATCTGGAGTTTGACATTCCCGGATATGGCATAAGAGCTATCGACCGGTTTGGTTTGATGCAAATTTAACTTCTATACATCTGTCATTCGGAGAGATTGCCGGACAAGCGGGTAAGGTATTTTGGTGGCCGGTAAAACATTGGCTAGAGGAAATAGTAGCTATCTGCCGTAAAATCACTATCTTATAGTATATGTAAAACCCCTGTTATGAAATATTTCATTTTCATAATATTACTGATTTCGTTCATGACCAATGATATCATTTTTAATTTCTCCAAATCTGCAGATATCAGTGGTTGGGTCGTTGTGGTGGATGGCGTTATGGGCGGAAAATCTACAGGTGAATTCTGCCTGACAGAAGAAGGTCATGCCCTCTTCAAAGGCCAAATCTCACTTGAAAATAATGGCGGGTTTTCCTCTGTGCGTTACAGGTTCCCTAAAATGAATGTCTCTGATCACAGCCAGATTCATCTCCGGGCCAAGGGTGACGGTAAAAAATACCAGTTCCGAATAAAGGATCACGTCCGAAACTACTATTCCTACACCTCGCATTTTGATACTTCCGGAGAGTGGGAAGATATCGCCATTGACCTGAAGTATATGTACCCCGTTTTTAGAGGCAGGATCCTGAACCTCCCTGATTTTTCGGGTGATGAGATTGCCGAAGTCACTATCCTTATAGGGAATAAAGTGGAAGAATCCTTCAGGATAGAGATAGACTCGATCTACATGGAATAATTTCAATTCTGCTTTCCGCACCCTTATCTTAGATCTCTAGGACTGTGTTTTCTGCCCGAATACCGAGATGGAAAAATTCACAATATCCTCATATGCAGATTTTTCATCTATCTTTAAAAAGGTATGCGGGTTTCGGCATGCTTTACAGTCGCAATCCCAAAAATTGAACAGCGCCACAAAACATGAGCATCGAGAACAGAACAATAGAAATGCAGTGAAAAGAATTTGCTGCCCGAACAGTTGGCTACTCCTTTATTAGAACTCATCATTTGGCCGTTGCCCTGATGTATATCCTTACCATTATTATCCTGAGAAACCGGCTTCAGGAAAAGATAGTATAATAGGTGCAAGGCACATTGGTGCGTGCCCGTAAAATGACGTAAAATCTAAAAACATGTCCTACTTCACCTCCAAACGAGAGAAACGGCTGTGGCTTTGGCTGGCGGCTGCACTGGTTGCGATCTTTACCACGCTTGGGTTCGCCGGTTCCCTGGCCAGGGAAATCGGGGAGAGTGTATTAGGGGTCGGACTATTTATTCTATGTTGCTTGCTGGTCCTTGCCATGGTAATCACCAACGGACTTTCCAGGAAACCGGGGAAAGCAGAGATAGGCCTAGCCCTGGGACTCGCGGCCGTGTATATTATGATCTTTGTTCGGATGCGAAGCCCTATAGAACGCAGTCATCTTTTTGAATACGCTGTGGTGGCACTTCTTATCCACGAGGCCTTGAAAGAACGAAGGTCCCAGGGCGCAGAAATTTCTTCGCCATCCATAATTGCGATACTTGCTGCCACATTCGTCGGGGTCTTGGACGAAAGTGTGCAGGCATTTGTACCCCAGCGCGTTTTTGATCCGATAGACATGTTGTTCAATGCATTGGCTGCTTTTATGGCTGTGGTGGGAAGCGAATTGCTAAGCTGGGCCAGACATCGATTTAATAAGTCCTAGTAGCTTTTATAAATCATTTAAATGGCTTGGATAAAATAGTATGGATAGATAGGCCTCCCTTCTCTGCCATTGAAAGTGGTGAACAAGGGGCAATGCAGATTATACATTAAAAAAGTGGAAGATTCTGGGGATCCAAACCCCCAACCTGGTTACCGTTAAAATCAGAAACACAATGACCGGGGATCTCTAAACCCCTCCCCAGGTATAAGTTATGCAATCTCACTGCAGTTTCCTTGCAGTAGACATATCCATATTATAAGTATTTCGAACCTATCACAGAAAGGAAGTGGCAAACTTTGCCAACATGCGATATTACTACAGATTGAAGAAAACCTGTATTTTTCCCAATTAAACCCAGAAGCGAAACGACCGGGGAACACTAAACCCCTCCCCAGGTATAAGTTATAAATTCTCACTGCAGTTTCCTTGCAGTGAATAATATATTAGTCAGACCCCGGCGCAAGAAATGTGATGGTGACATGAAACGGATAGAACTATGAGTGTAGTTACCACATTGTCTCTATGGGCTTCCCACCCGCCCCGGTTGTAATTTAAGCCCGGCCACTGCATAAAACCAGCACCCTGAAAGCCTCTGTGTAGGCCTGACCATATTAAAGAAATACCTCATCATTTTGACCAATAAATATCCTGGATTGTGAATCATACACTTTACTTTGTAATCTTCTGAAATTTCAGTCCGACTTTCGTATTTTCATAAGAAGATATACGAACAATGAAATTCTCTATTAAACTTGAAAAGATCCGATCTGCCGACCGGATCGATAATTACTGGCAAGCTGCAGATTACAGGAATTTGCTGCAGTCCATGGATTACGATGATGCGGAGAGTATTCCTGAAGATGAAGTAAAAGAAATGCTCTATATGGCCCTGAGTGAGCTTGAGCCGGAAGAGGCAGCCGAAGTAGTACTGCGTTTTAAACTGGGAGAACGTCTTAAAGCGAGCCAGATCAACAACCTTTCTCATGAAATGCTAGATAATCCCATGGGAGAAGAATATCCTGACATCTCCTTTCACTATCCACTATTTAATATCAACCAGTTGCTGTTAGAGGCATTTAATGGTAAGTTTCCGAGATCTAAGGCTTCTGTGATCGACCTCCAGTTAAAACTAGCGGGAATGCTGAAGGTCAATAAAGAGGTGATCTTAAGAACGCTTAGCGACCTATTGTCCCCTAAAAGCGTGCTGAAGCGACTTTTCCAGGAGCAATTGGATGCGGATGGCGAACTGAAGGATGCTGAGAGTATCATCTGGCAAATGGAAACAACCGGGCTGGACAGTTACAGGATCATAACCTCGGACTACTGGATCGGGCGGGAGGATTTTGAAAGGGAGGAGTATTCCGGTACTTTGGATGAAGATGAGATTGAACACCTGAAATAATTTCTGATAGGAGTGGAAAATAGAACCCCCAGGCGATTACTTAAGTTGATTTATACAGGTGTTGAAACCGGGAGCTATTTGCTGTTAGTTCTATTATGGTTGTACGTTGTGTTTTCTTATAGCAGCCTCCCCGAACAAATCCCAATTCATTTTAATGGCAAAGGCAAGGCCGATAATTTTGGGGATAAAACCGTAATTTTTGTTTTGCCACTGCTTGCAACAGTTTTATTTATTGGGTTGAACAAGCTGAAACAATATCCCCAGTATATAAATTACCCTGTTAAGATCACAATGGAAAACGAGGAGCGTCAATACGACAATGTCCGGCGAATGATCAAAACGCTTAACATAATTATTATCCTCACCTTCTGGGGCATTGTTTTGGGAACGGTTAAAGTTGCCCGGGGAGAAGCCGAGGGCCTCGGAATTGAACAGTTCGGTAAGGCTTATTTCTTAAAATCAACAACATTTAATATTGACTTCATGGTTACTGAAGAAACATTTAAAAAGCTAGCATTATCCTTTCCCGGGACGGAAGAACGACCACATTTTGAAAGAATTGGATACCGAGTTGTAGGCAAGCGTATGTTCGCTACCTTTCTCGACATAGACAACTCTGCTAACATTTTCCTGTCTCCTGAAGAACAAAAAGTTTTCTGTTCCATAGATTCCAAAAACATCTATCCTATCCCCAATAAGTGGGGAGAGCAAGGAGCAACCACTTTTGTACTAAAAGAAATATCCAAAGATATCGTTCTGGAAGCATTGCTTTCTGCGTATAGTCAAATTCTAAACCCCAATCCCAAAAACAAATGAGAGGAATAGGAAATACCCCTTTAATTAAACTGGAACATCTTACCGATAAAAACAGTGCAGATATCTATGTGAAATTTGAAGGTGCTAACCTGACCGGCAGCATGAAGGATCGCATGGCGCTGTCCATGATTGAAGGCGCAGAAAAAAACGGTCGTTTACAAAAAAACATGAAGGTGGTCGAATATACCGGCGGTAGTACCGGGAGTTCCCTGGCCATGGTCTGTGCCCGAAAAGGCTACCGGGCTCATTTTGTTTCCTCTAACGGCTTTTCTGAAGAGAAAATACAAACCATGAGGGCCTTTGGTGCCACCGTAGAACTGATCCACGCTGAGAATGGCAAATTAACCGGGGAGGTGATTAACCGCATGATTGCCAGGGCCAAAGAACTTATAGCGGAAGATGACACCTTCTGGCCTGACCAGATTAACAACCCGGATAACAAACGGGGCTACCATCCTATGGGCCGTGAAATTTTGAATGAGCTGGGAACTGAGATCGACGAGTTTGTCATGGCGGTAGGGGGTGGTGGATGTATCTCCGGGAATACGGAGATACTGAAAGAAAAAATTCCGCGCTTACGCACTATAGCTGTTGAACCCTATTACGTCCGTAATATCTCGGGAGGCGACACTAGCGGAACCCATAAACTGGAAGGTATCGGTTTGTCCTTTATTCCTTCAATTTTACGAAAAGATCTCATCGATGAGGTAATAGCAGTTACAGACGAAGATGCTTACAAAATGGCCAAAGAATTGGCGACAAAAGAAGGAATCTTCGGCGGTGCTACTTCCGGGGCTAACGTCTGGGCAGCATTACAGCGGGCCAGAGAACTTGGTCCGGGAAAAAAGATAGTAACCGTGGTTTGTGATTCGGGCTTAAAATACCTGAAGGGTGATTTATACGCTTGACAAACCCGATAACTTCGTAGGCGAATCGCTTATTTCACTATATTTATAAGAGCCCCCGAGGCATTATTAGCCTGCTTTAGAAGCTGTTTCAATAAAGTATGGGCAATGAATCCAATAGTTATCCTCTTGCTGCTACTATCGCGGCCCTGTCTTGCTAGTGCACAGGCCACTCTTGTTCCTATGGAGCCGGAAAATATATACGCCCATATGGACGTGGCGTTTAATCAATCAGACCTGCCGGCGGTGGTAGCCATAGCCGTGGATAAAGCGGGTGAGCGGGTAGTATATGAAAAAGGCAAAGCCATCTGGGACAAGGAAATCCCGGTGACGGCCGACCATCTTTTCAGGATTGCCTCCATGACCAAATTACTGACCAGCATTGCAGCCATGCAATTGGTTGAGAGAAATCTCCTGGAGCTCGATGGTGATCTTTCCGAATTAATGCCTGAAATGGCCTCCATTCCAATCCTCCAGGGGGACTCCCTTATTCCCGCGGAAAAGCCCATCACCCTTAGACATTTACTTACCCATACCGCGGGCTTTGGTTACTTCGGGTATACCGTGGACCCTACTTTATTTCGAGAAGATAACTGGCCTTATGATGATAAACCCAGGATGTTTGAAAGTGGCACTCAATTTTTATACGGTACCAGTACCGATTGGGTCGGCAAGTTGGTCGAAAAAGTCAGTGGTCAATCATTAGATATCTATTTTAAAAAGCATATCACCGGGCCCCTGCAGATGAATCGGACTTTTTATAACGTCCCAGAGTCATTACATCACCTAATTGTGTCCAGGGGGCACCGGGGAGAAGACGGTGAACAATCCCTGGTCGAAATTGATGCCCGGGTTCCCGCTAAGGTCACCGAGACTTTCAGCGGTGGCGGAGGTCTGTTCTCTACTCCCAATGATTACACCAAACTCCTGTACTGCCTTCTTAATAAAGGTGAATTCCCCGGAGGCAGGATACTGAAGGAGGACACCGTAAACGAGATGCTTAAAAACCAGGTCGGTGAGATATCACTCAATCCGGGGAAACGATTTTCTGCCCCTGGCAGTTGTTGTAATTTTAGTGGACTGATGGATACAGATTCCAAATGGGGATTGGCATTTATGATAGACAATTCTCCTGAACCCTATGGTCGAAGCAAAGGCACAGTGGCCTGGGGTGGATATTACAACACCTTCTTTTTTATTGATTTCAAAAAAGGCATCGCTGCTAGCCTTTATACCCAGCACATACCTTTTAACCACCAAAAGACTACCGATATATTTCATCGCTTTTCAGAATTAATATACACCTCAAAATAAACTGTTGTGAACAGCCAGGCGATCATAGAATCCATTAGTAGAGGAAGAACCGATTTTATTATCCGGTTGTTCTCTATTCCCGGGTGGACAGAGATTCTTCAGCAGGGCCGGGTTAAACCACTGCAGTGGCTGGTCTATTATAACGATACCACGGCCCTCAGGGCAGTCCTGCAAAACGGGGGTACCCTGGAAAGTATAAGCTTGGATGAAGAACTCGGGAACGCAGCCTTTTTCGGTCATTGGAAAGTCTGCGATTTCCTGATTAACCAAGGGGCCGATGTAAATTATAAGATTCCCGGAACACTAGAAACTCCACTCCACTGTGCATTGTGCAAAGCTGGCCGGCCTTATTATTTATATACGGTTCAATTATTGGTAGAAAAAGGAGCCAATGTCAATGCCAAAACCAAAGCAGGAGTAGGAACTTCGGCCTTTATGCGGGATGTCAGAGTCAAAGGAGAAACTCCGCTGCACAGAGCAGCCGCCTATGCGGACGAAAACATCATAAATTTCCTTTTGCATAACGGTGCGGATAGAACGATCAAAGATGCACATGGGAATTCAGCTTTGAGTTGGGCATCAGAACATCTTCGGCCCGGGAAAATTCTCTCGATGCTGAGTTATGGAGATCATAAGATCGGCAAGGGCCATTTGCGGAATACCAGTGACCACGGTCAAGGCTGGGGAAACGGAATGGATTGGAACCTTTTTGGAGCTTACCTGCCAGAATAAATTAGGAAAAGGCTATGAAAGCAGTCCAGATCAATAAATATGGAAACGGAGAAAACTTAGAATACACAGATATCCCCATTCCCGTACCGAAAAAAAGAGAGGTCCTGGTAAAGATTCATTGTACTACAGTGAATGATTATGAATGGTGCATTATGAGGGGAAAACCTATTCTTTATCGCCTTATTTATGGCCTGCTGAAACCCAAGATCCGTCTGGGGATGGAACTTTCCGGCACCGTCGTTTCCCTGGGCCCGGAAGCCAGTGATTTTGAAGTAGGTGATGAAGTGCTCGGAGATATTTCCCAATATGGCTCCGGCAGCTATGCCGAATTTATCAGTATTGATGAACGGGCACTCAGGAAAAAACCCGCTGAAGTCAGTTTTGAAGATGCTGCTTGTTTGCCCCATGCAGGACTCCTTGCCTACCAGGCTATTCAAATACATGGCGAATTCACGGATGGGCAAACAGTGCTTGTAAACGGTGCAGGTGGTGGCTTCGGCAGCTTTGCCGTGCAACTGCTCAAACCACACAAAATAAAGATCACGGGAGTAGACAGTAAAGCGAAGTTGGTGATGATGCGGCAGTTGGGATTTGATGCAGTATTTGATTATAAAGAAAAAGACTTTACCCGTATTGCCAACAATTACGACCTGATCCTTGACCCTAAAACGAACCGCTACCCCTGGCGATACCTCAGATCCTTGAAAAGCGGAGGTAAATATATCACCGTTGGGGGGTCACTATTTAAAATATTGGTGGGACTAATATTAAATCCTCTATACCGGCTTATTACCCGTAAAAGATACCATCTGCTTTTTCTGAACCCTAATAAAGGTTTAGATCAAATCCTAGACCTCTACGCTTCGGGAAAAATCCGCCCTGTAATCCATGGACCGTTTAAACTAGAAGAAGCTACTGATGCTATACATTGTTTCGGAAAGGGTGAGCATAAGGGTAAAATTGTAATCACCGTAAAAATTGATGATTTATGAAAACTGAAGAATTAGTAAAGTTATGGTTCAGTAAATGGACAGCAGGTGAATTCCTGGACTTGCCGTTATCTGACGATTTCCGTCACACTAGCCCATTTGGCATTATGGAGGGTAAAAACACCTACCTGGACATCGTGATGAAGAATAAGGATAAATTTCTGGGTTACCATTTCCATATCCGGGATGCGATATATGAAAAGAGCAAAGCAGTGGTGCGTTACTATGCAGTGCAGGGCGACTTTGAATTGGAAGTTAGTGAATGGTACTACATGGAAAATGATCTTATCAATGAGATCGTAGCTTATTACCATATCGGGGAAATCCGGGAAGATAGACAGCTGGCATCCAACACCTGATGCACGGCTTCTGACTATACGCATATGCCATCTGGGCTCCTGACCAATGCTAGAAAATATACTATCTTTAAACGTAGATAAATATCATTTTATGAAGCAGATCATTTTTTCACTATCGTTTATAATACTGACCTTTCTAAGTGCGTGTAATAACCTCGAGGAACGCAAAAATCACTTGATGGTCACAGTGACCTATAAAACACAACCCAACAAGAATGTAGATGCGCTTGTGGCCCTGGAAGAATTGCTTGATAAGGTAAAAAAAGAAGAACATTTTGTTTCCGTTACTCTCCTTGTAGACCCGGAAGACAACTCCAATATCATGCTCTACGAAGAATGGGCAGATGCAGCCTATTACAAGAATCAACACATGCAGACCGAGCATTTAAAGCAATTCCGGGAAAAAGCTAATGAATTCTTAGTCGGTCCTCCACAGATCTCGTACTGGAAGATCAACCAGCTTATTGAATAATTCCCGGAGGTTATTCCTCAACCCCGTACGGGGACCGATCAATGCTGCATCAACAGGAAACCTCAAATTGGAAACACGTGAAAATTGGCAGGCAAATTTCGGAACATTTCAGGCAGGCCTACTTTGGCGGTAACTGGACGGATGTGAATTTACAAGAACAACTGTCTGACGTGAGCTGGGAAGAAGCCAACACAAGAATCGGTGATCTGAATACTATTGCCATGCTGGTCTTCCATATCCATTACTTTGTAAAAGCAACTCTCCAGGTTCTTCAAGGAGGAAAACTGGATGCGCATGATAAATTTAGCTTTAATCTTCCGCCTATTAAAAATGAGGAAGAATGGGAATCTTTCCTTCAAGAAATATGGAAAGAAGGCCAGGCATTTTCAGATGCTATTGCCGGTTTAGACGATGAAAAAATTCAACAGACCTTCGTAGAAGATAAATATGGCGATTACTACCGGAATCTCACCGGGATCACGGAACACACCTATTACCATTTGGGTCAAATTGTATTGATAAAAAAAGTGTTGCGAGCCTCATGATTCTCCTCTATGCCGTTCGTTATTTACGGTATCAGATTAAGCTTGCCCTGGCTTTATCCTTACCTTCTCCGAATGTTTAAAAAATGGAAAACAGGGTTGTTAGTCCTTCTAGGGCTGATAGCCGTTTTAATGCTCAGCGCCAACTTCATCATCACCCATTTTGTGCGTAACGCCGTGGAGACCGAATTGGATAAGCTGAAAACAAAGCACGACCTTTATTGGAAAATGCAAGGCCTGGACGTCAACGTTTACAGGGGTAATATGCGGATAAACCAGCTGCGTGTTCACCAGGACAGTGCGGACCTCAAGGCCTATGAACAAGGAAAAGTAAATCCCACCCAATTACTGAGACTCAACCTGGACAGCCTGTCTTTAAATGGCTTCAACCTGTACAATATCCTGATACGGAAAAAATTCCAAACCAAAGGATTTACGGTTTCCGGCTTGGACCTGAGCCTGCACCAACGTACCGAAAAACAGAAACAGGAACAGCAAGGCGACCTGGTACCTCACCCTGTCTGGGATTCCATTGCGTTTCTCGGTGTACAGGAAATCAATTTTGGCACTATCAACATTGACCGTGCCTCTTTCCGCATCCTCAATTATAGTACCTCAGATACCTTACAACATTACCGGGGAAGATCTCTTGCTGTCAATGGATTGATTCTGGAGCCTGAAAAAAGCAAAAAGAAACTGATGAAACTCAATACTTCGGGCCTTAACATCAGGATGATCAAACAGCAGATAGGATTTGATAAGGCGAACTACACCTTATCCTACGATACCCTGGATTTTGATAAGAAAAAACAGCTTCTTCGTATTAAGGGTTTGGGTATTGAACCTACGACAAATACCTTTGAACTGGCCTCTTCCTACAGGTTAGGAAAAGATGTATACAAAGGTAAATTGTCCACGCTGAAGGCCTATGGCTTTAGGTTCGATGAGCTATTACACCGCGGATTATTCATGGCAGACAGTGTTAAGATAGATTCCGCCCTACTGCAGATCTATAAGGATCATAAGATGCCGAAAGATACCCTGAAGCAACCTCAACTTCCACAACAGGCGCTTATCGCCTCTGCCCTTCCACTTTATATTCCCTTGCTGAAGGTTGAACAGGGGAAATTGACCTATCGCGAATTTATTGATACAGACAGTGATTTCCTGAGAATCCATATCAACGACATCGGCCTGAAGGCGACCCAACTCAGGTCTCCCTATTTTAATGATCGCTCAACCGATCCGCTGGAAATCGAAACAACGGGTGTTTTTCAGAATATTGCCAACTTTGACATCTGGTTCGAATTTCCTTATAAAGAATACACCGGCTTCAAATTCCGGGGTAATATCGGACCTTTTAAATATGAAAGCTTCAACCCTGTTTTTGAACCCCTTACCAACGTCCGCTTTACCCAGGGCCAGGGAAATGGGATCGAATTCAATTCTTACTGCAACGGCCAGACCTGTGAGGGAAGTATGGCTATGCGCTATGATGAGATTAAATTAAAAATGCTGGAAAAGGATGGCAATGGAAATAAGTGGTTCAATACGTTTGTCGCCAACATCCTGATCCGTCAGAATAATCCCGTAGGGAACAACCTCAAGACGGTCCCTATGCGTTTTGATATAAAACCATGGAGCGGGACCGTCAACCAACTGACCGGGAGTCTCCTTGGGGGGATAAAAGAAACAATAAAACCGTAAATTACAAGATAAGATTCTGAATTATGAGCAATACAATCCTTTTAAAGAGCAGGCCAGAAGGAGTGCCGGTATCTTCAAACTTTGAATTCATAGAAGAAAAAATCCCGGAACTCGAGGAAGGACAAATTCATCTTAAAACAAAATATGTTTCGGTAGACCCCTACCTGAGGGGAAGGATGAATGATACTAAATCCTACATACCTCCATTCCAGATAGGTGAACCTATAGATTCGGGAATTGTAGCAGAAGTTTTAGAATCCAGGAACGAGAACTTTAAAACTGGCGAGTATGTCACGGCAAGACTCCCCTGGAAGAAGGAGATCATAAGCAACGGGGACAACCTTCAGAAAGTAAACCCGAACACGGCTCCGCTTTCTGCCTACCTAGGAATATTAGGATTAACGGGACTAACCGCCTACCTGGGGCTCACCAAAATAGGTAAGCCAAAAGAGGGAGAAACCCTGGTAGTATCCGGAGCTGCAGGAGCCGTAGGTAGTGTCGTTGGGCAGATCGGTAAAATCATGGGACTTAGAGTAGTAGGAATTGCAGGCACCGATGAGAAGATAGAATTACTGAAAAAGGATTTTGGTTTTGATGTCGGTATTAACTACAAGACGACTAAGGATATGCGCGAAGCCCTTGGGAATGCCTGCCCCAATGGGATAGATGTCTATTTTGATAATGTAGGGGGCGATATCTCCGATGCCGTCCTATTCCATATCAACAAGTTTGCGCGAATGGTCATCTGCGGGGCCATAGCCATATATAATGAAACCTCGTTACCCAAAAGCATCAGCGTGCAACCCTTTTTGATCAAGAACAGTGCCCTGATGCAGGGGTTTATCGTCTCTAACTATGCCGAACATTTCCCTGAAGCCATCAATGCACTTGGGGGCTGGTTAAAAGAGGGAAAGTTGACCTATGAAGAGACCGTTGTAGAAGGATTCGAAAATATCCCCCAGGCTTTTATCGACCTGTTCTCCGGTAAGAATAAGGGGAAGATGGTCGTTAAAGTATAATACGACTTATGATTTATGGTCTATGAATATAGCAGTACTGCTTTATGCCCGGAGCCGTCGTATTAGCTTTAGATACGGGCCAGGTCAATCGGAGGATTTTACGCCCTGAACAATCTAATAATCATCCGTTCTTGTAGTGAAAATAATTTTCAACACTGCAAGCTTTTTGCAGTAAAGACTAATATTTTAGTGACGGGAAGGGGGCATGCCCCAAGGTTGTATATTAAAATGACCAAAGCTCTGAATTGATAGACAACCTTCTACCGCACTATTCCGCAAGACCTTATAATTCAATTAAGTACAATATTTCTCCTGCTCAAAATTATCAGAATGTCACATTGGATTTTAATGTATTTTCGCAAGGTCAAAGAACTTACCGTCCTTCTTTGAAATGTCTAAATGAACAACACTGTGCCTCCGGAATTGGAACAATTTGAAAACCTCATCAATGGTTTTATGGAGCAGGGCTTCGGCACCTGTGAGCACTTCCTTGAACCAGCTGTGATCAATGGGCTTCGAAATAAGCTTTTAAAGCTGCATGAATCCGGTGAGATGCACCCTGCAGGGATCGGAAAGAACTTCGATTACAAGAAAAATGCCGAGATCCGTGGGGATGTGATTCGATGGTTGGATGAAGGGAACGCTGATGAGCAGGAACAGTTGTTTTTTGAGAAATTAGACCGTTTTGTCAACCACCTGAACAGCACTTGCTATACGGGCATTAACGGTTACGAATTCCATTATGCCTACTATGCTCCCGGCAGTTTTTACAAACGGCACCTGGATCGCTTTCGTAGTGATAAAGGAAGGCAATTCTCTTTCGTGATCTATCTCAATGATAATTGGCAGGAAACCGATGGGGGCGAGATCAGCCTTTACCTGGAAAACACGGACACAAGGCTGGCGCCTGTTGCCGGAAGAGTAGTATTCTTTAAGAGCGATGAAACAGAACACGAGGTACATGTTGCACCCGGCAGGGCCAGGCTCAGCATAGCCGGTTGGTTGAAAAAATTATAGTCATACAATCCTTCTCTAAAAAATAACAATCCGGCTTAGTCCCCTGAGCATTCTGATTTGTCCTTTATTCA
This sequence comes from Zeaxanthinibacter sp. PT1, assembly GCF_028464225.1. Classification (GTDB taxonomy): domain Bacteria; phylum Bacteroidota; class Bacteroidia; order Flavobacteriales; family Flavobacteriaceae; genus Zeaxanthinibacter. The sequence goes on along the minus strand of NZ_JAQPCN010000001.1, from coordinate 1,190,498 downwards.
TGACTGATTCCGGATAACTGTTGCCCTGTAATCGAGGTACTAAAATTAATATTATTGTATCTTTGGGCATGTTCGATAAAATCCTGAAAGGAAACCTGTTTACCGATATTCTCTGGACCATTTTTGGGCTCATAGGCACCCTTTATTACTTCTACAAAGAAATCTACTGGATCGGGATCATATTTGCATTATGCCTGTTTTTATATGCCGCGAAAGTAATTTCACGGATACGTGAACAGAAAAAAGATTGATCATATTACCCATTAGAACATTACCCACCACCTTAGGTTAACAACATATGAGATTTTTTTCTATATTTATAATATGAAAAAAGTACTCGGCATATTATTACTAATCTTTTCCTTAGTGCTGATGCTTGCCTTCCTGGGTCAATTCTCCGTTTTTCTTTCCGATCTCACCAACCTCTTTGGCCTTTCTGAACAATCAGAGGCCTATGACACGGGTTATCTGCTAGGCAGGATAGTCTATTGGGTGATGCACCTGTCTGTCCTGGCTTTGCTACTCTTTTTCGGAATTCGATTGCTAAGAAAAAACCGTCTTAAAAAACATGGGCTATGATCTATATCCTCTCCTCGGCCATCTTCCCGATTCTCCTAATGGTGGTACTTATCGTTGTTCCGTTAATTGCACTTATTGAGATCATTGGCGGCCCCCTCAAGTGGCATCTGCAATTAATGTGGGTTGTCCTCATCATTACAATAAATATTTTCGGGGTGTTACTCTATTATTTATTTGGCAGGCCTAAAAAAACTCGTGTAGAAAAATATTTATAAAACTGATTTTTAATACCTTAATAAGGTCTTATGAAGATCAGTCTTATACAAAACCACCCATTTACGGCAGACCTTAATGCCAACATTGCAGACCATCTTAAGTATGCCAAACAATGCGCTGATCTTGGGGTGGAACTTCTTTTATTCCCCGAGCTTTCCCTGACCGGTTACGAACCCACTTTAGCTGCGGAGCTGGCGTTAGAAAAAGATGACCTCCGCCTACAAAGGTTACAGGAATTCAGTGATGAACACCATGTCACTCTTGGGGTCGGTTTACCCTTGCGAAGTCCGGAAGGAATCTGTATCAGTTTATTATTCTTTCGCCCCGGCCTTCCGGTCATTGCACATCACAAACAATACCTGCACCCGGATGAAGAGCCTTATTTTAGCAGTGGTCCCAATCTCCCGGGCATTATAGTGAACGGGATACAATTTGGGCTTGCTATCTGCTATGAACTTTCTGTAGACGAACAGCTGCAAGAACAAATGCAGTATAATCCGGCATTCTACCTCACTAGTGTGGCAAAAGCCCCCAAAGGCCTGGCAACAGCCACAACCCATCTGGCCCAGATAGCTCGGAAATATAACATCATTACCGGGATGGCGAATAGTGTGGGTGCTGCCAACGGCACACAATGTATGGGGAATACAGCGGTATGGGACTCGGGCGGTCACATCTTAGGCTTATTAAATCAAACTGATGCAGGCATGATGGTATTTAATACGGTAGACCGATCCTGTAATGCTCATTATTTTAATGTTTAAAGACTTGCTTTATTATACTTTACCCAGGAATCTCTAAAGTTCGTCAAATACAAACGAAGTAATAGTTTTCATTACGAGCGATCCTATTCAGCGACCTGTCATAATAGTTAATTGAATATCTTAGGTAGATAATAACTAACCACAACTCGATCTTGAGATACCGAAAATTTTTATGGATTCTGGTCACAGGCCTCCTGGCCGGCTATTCGGCCTGTAAGGAGAAACCGGAAATGCAAGAAGTAACAATTCCACCGGCAATTCACGAAGCCAACTACTGTTTTCGATTTGTCCCGGCACAGCCCGCTGAAAGCTCCCGCAAGGATGATCTGAGAATGAGCCTGACTGTAATCGGGGATAGTGTGGTAGGGTCTTATAATTGGCTGCCTTCTGAAAAAGATGGGCGTCGGGGCATACTTAGGGGGACAAAAAAAGATTCGGGTATGATCCTGACCTATTTCTTTATGCAGGAAGGAAGCTACGACACCGCGGAACTCAATGTTGTATTCAAAGAGGGTAAAGCAATTGTTGAAGGTGGAGATCCTTCGCTGGGGCTTTCGGCAGTATTAACGCAGGTAAGCTGCCTGGAGTAAACACAGTTGAATCCCCAATTATTTTAGGCTTCTTATGTCATCCTCACAATCTTTGGTGTTGCTCGCCTCTTCTTTGCCAGACGTGATCTGAGGATCTTCTGCAACCCTTCTAAACTCGGGAAGCAATGGCAGCAGTGTCTGCTTTTGTGGTCGTAAATAAATCTCTCCCCCGGGCTCTAGGTTTGGTTTGCACCAGGTGTAATCGGGAGTTTATTTATCGCTTATTGGACGAGGAAAGTTTCCAGGCCTGCTAAGAGAAAATCACATTTGTTTCAAAGAATAAATTCCATCTTAGAGATTAGCTGTGTTTTAGCTGGTAGTCTAATTATTTTTTACGCAACCTGTTGCCCTGGCACGCATCTACTATAAAATATTTTCTCAAATTTGAATTGAATTATTTAAAACGACTTCGATGAAGAAAGGTTATATACTCTTTCCATTACTATTAATCTGTTTACTCCTCTCTTGTAAAGGATCGGATGATGGAATTTATAGCTCAAGTGATATCATAGGTACCTGGCAATTGCGGGCGGTCCTGGCCGATCCCGGTGACGGAAGTGGAGAATATGAACCGGTAAGAAGTAATAAGACGATCGAGTTCTTTGAAGACGGCACCTTCGTGACAAATGTCTCTTTTTGCGACGGCAGCAGGGAATCGGGGGAAGGATTTTCTGGAACTTACGACCCTGGAACCAGCAAGCTGGTTCCGGATGGCTGTGCTTATACCGGATCCATGCCAACCTATTCTTTCGAGGGAAATAAGCTGATCATTCACCTACCCTGTATTGAGCCCTGTGGTGAAAAGTATGAGAAGATTAGCTAATTTGAAGAGGGCCTAGGAGAAAAACCACTTTTCTTTTATCTTAGTGCGCAGCAACGACTGAACTATGCGTAATCTATTTGTGGCTTTGGTTTTTATAGGGTTACTATCCGGCTGTTCTAAGGATGAAAGCAATCCTGAACTGCAAGGCAGTTGGTACTTAAAATCCTTCCAATGTTGCCAGGCTGCAGCAGAGACCTACCAGGAGGGAGATATCACCTGGACCTTTGGTAACGATGAAATTCTTATTGTAGATGTCAATACAGAAATAGATCAGTACTCCCAGTTGCCATTAAAGTTCAGTGACACCTACGAATACACCACCACTTCTAAAACTGTAAAAATAAAGACCCTTGTGTTTGACTACTATTTTGAAGGGAACACTCTTATACTGTCCGATTCCCCTGAAACGGGTGGAGCCTTGATCAGGTTTAGTGCGAAATAAACTGTATCTTAATTGGATGCTAATCAAGCCATAGCAGCCCTGCAATGGTTTATTAATATGGCCATCATGGAAAAGGAGATTGTAAAAGAATACAGCAACGGTGAACTGACCGTTGTGTGGAAGCCCAAACTTTGTATTCATGCCGGGGAATGTGTCAATGCGCTACCGGAAGTTTATAACCCGGACGAGAAGCCATGGATCAAAGCAGGCAACGCCAATACGGAGGAGTTAAAAGCCCAGATCGAATTATGCCCTTCGGGGGCTCTTAGTTGGTATGTGAAGGGAGAGAAGGAGTCCGGAAATTCCGCAGCGCGGGAACAGGTGACAGTAAGTATAAAGCCTAACGGCCCCATGTTGGTAAAAGGTGGTTTCACTTTGGAAAGTGCGGACGGGCAGAGCGAATTTAAAAAACGGCCCACTGCGTTTTGTCGATGTGGTAAATCCGCCAATAAACCTTTCTGTGATGGTACCCACAATTCTATTTCATTCGAAGGATCCTAGGACATATTTTTACACCGTAAAAATCATTGCGTTTTATCATTCCAATATTCGCAAAAAAAATCGAATTTTCACTACCTTCAATATCATCGAAGCTTTGTGAATACTTCCTTGTAGTACATATGCCAACACTTTAGTCTACCCCTATAAATGAAAGAGCGTTTTCAATTCGAAGAGATTTTTGCAGTGAGTCCTAAAGAACTTTACGAATCCTGGCTCAATAGTGAATCGCATACGGCCATGACCGGTGGTAAAGCTGAATGTAGCGATGAAAACCGGGGCGAATTCACCGCATGGGACGGATATATCCGGGGTGCTAACAAATCACTGAAGCCTTATAAAGAGATCATACAAAGTTGGAGAACTTCAGATTTTAAAGATGAGGATCCCGATTCCGAACTGATCGTCAGATTCTACGATGTTGTAGGGGGTTGCAGGATGGTACTGATCCACAGGAATGTCCCTGAAGGAGAAACTCATTATAAGCAAGGGTGGATTGATCACTACCTAGATCCCATGAAACGGTATTTTACAACTCAGGGTACCGGGGAGTAATTTGCGGTCTGCATTCGTCAGAAGCAACGAATTATTTAGTCTACTGAATCTTCCTATAACAAGTATAAGAGTTCTCTGGATATGTTTTATAGGATGGATCCGGATTTTGAACCCGCCCTATAATTTACTGTTTATAAAAACTGAAGGTCTGCATTTTCTCTAGACCCTTCTTCACATGCAGAATATAAAGCCCTTTGGTCAGGGCGGATACGTCTAATTGTCCCATGATCCCATCTATATTTTTACTGTAAACCAATCTCCCTATAAGATCATAAACTTCCAGTTGCAATCTCTCGTTAACATGATACCCGGAAAATCGTAATAGCTCCGCCGTTGGATTCGGATAAATGCTAAAATTCCCAGGATTACTATCAATGCCAGTAACACTTAAGAAGCCTTTTGCACTTGTACCACTGCAGGTGATAGTATTGTCTGATTCTTGATAGGTTAAGGAGGCATGTGAAATACTATCGACACAAAAGTTGACGGTAAGCGTACCTTTAGCGCTCCCGGTCGTTTGTAAGACTACTACACCATCGCTCCCGGTTACGGCACTGGCCACCTCTGAAAATGTTCCGGAAAATGTGCCCGAAACAGTAGCATTATTTACAGGATTACCCAGGTTATCATTTACCGTTATAGTGGCTGTACCGTATTTCTGGCCTTTTCCTGCACTGGCTGTACCCGTAGTTAGAGCTCCGACATGAGTGCTGACAGCTTCTCCCCCGGCCTGCCCGTTAACCGTAATCACTGAGGATGTGGTATTAGCCCCTTCATTATCACTAGCCACTGCAGTTATACCGGTAGCACCAGGAGCAACTTGCCAATTTACAGAATAAGGCTCCGTAAAGTCAATCCCTACACTGGCTCCATCTGCAAAAAATTCTACCTGGTCTATAGAACCATCCGAGTCCGAAGCGTCAGCAGTAATAGTTATCGCAGTCCCTTCACTGAAGGTAGAACCATCCGAGGGAGCTGTGATATTGACCGATGGCGCTTGGTTAGCTGTACTTCCGGTATCTGCATCATAGCTATCCAGGTTATCAAAATAATAGGTGTCATTTGTAAAACTATTAGAATTAAATAATAAAATTAAATGTTCAATCCCCGTTTCTGATGCACTGGGATCCGGGCGGTCCAATAAGGTAAATTCCAGACGTTCCCAACGGTTGTTGGTGGTAATGCTTGCAACATAACGACTGTGTCGGCCACTGGGATAATTGGTAGCTGTAGCCGTTGAAGTCTCTAATTGTATAAGCACTTCTGTTCCTGCCGGGGCAGTCGTAAAAACATCCATAAAGAATTTTTTATCCTTATTTGTATACGATGTGGCATTGCTTATACTACTGATATTGTACACAAGGATATCATACTGTTCTCCTCCATTCCGATCATATTTTCCGCTAAGAGCGCTCATATTGACTGCATCAGGACCTGGATTGCCGACTTCTGTAAGTGTGCCGGTAGAAGATGCGTAGATCGCTGATGAAGTATCATCAAAGTTTTCAAAGGAATAGGTGTATACATATGGAGGTTCAACCTCTACGTCTATGGTCAAAGCCTGTGCTGAACAACCGTCATTGAATGTAGCGGATACAGGACCACTTTGGGCTCCGAAATCAACAACAATAGAAGATGTCCCTTGTCCGCTTACTATCGATGCGCCAGTCGGAACTGACCATGTAATATTGACATTATTAGCAATGTTTTCTACTGAATATCCTACTGAAGAGGCTTGATTAGAAACTACGGCGGGTCCATTGAGATATGGCTTAAATCCATCATATACCCTAACATAATCTACTTCCATAGTTGCCGGCAGCATCGCATTATTAACGGGACCTCCCAGGTTACCTCCTACTGCTACGTTCAACAAAAAGTGAAAGTCGTGGTCAAAAGGCCAGGTATATGGACTAAGGTCTTCCGTTCTTTTAACAGAATACAATATCCCATCCAAAAACCAACGAATCTCACCCGGTTCCCATTCAATAGCGAATTCGTGAAAATTATCGGTAAAGACCCCATTACTCAGGGTGTATTTATTTCCCTGGGATTGGTTATTAGGATAGGGGTCGCCGTAATGTATATAACCCAAAATTTCATCTGGGGTAGATGCTACAAATTCCATTATATCTATCTCTCCGCTTTGCGGCCAGCCACCGTAAGGTTCATTAGTTGAGAGCATCCAAAAGGCCGGCCAAAGCCCATCTCCTGCCGGCAATTTAATTGAAGCTTCAAAGCGACCATAAGTGAAGTCACCTTTGCCTTTAGAGTTTATTCGCCCAGAGGTGTATTGAGACCCCCGGATCCTTTCTTTCTGGGCTGTTATTTTTAAAGTGCCATTACTTACGGCTACATTGGCTTCCTGGTAGGATTGTAATTCATTATTTCCCCATCCGCAGATCCCTTCTGCACAGCCATCCCCAATTTGGTAATTCCATTTAGAGGTGTCCAGAGTATTCCCACTAAATTCGTCTTGCCAAACAATGCTAGGACACTGCGCTATTCCTAGTTGACTTCCCAGGGAAAGCATTAGGCACAATCCAATATGAATTCTTAAAAAAATTAAAGGATTTTTCATTTTAGGAGGTTTAGGTTATTATATCCCTACTAAAATATATCATAAATTCACAAAGTCACATAAATGACACCTATACAAAACCACAACAAAGAGACGAATTTTGACTTTATAAAAATTAAAATTGCCTGATTTCCCAACCATCACTCACTTCACCGGGAAAACGTATCTTTATTTTTTTGATGTCGTTATCAGCATGCCGGGAAGAAATCAGGTACTACTAATTATTGTTTTAGCTCAATTCTGCTGTACCTCCTTATGGTTTGCAGGGAACGGGGTAATGGCCGACCTCATCCGTGTATTTGATCTCAACCTTGGAGCTCTTGGGCACCTCACTTCTGCAGTGCAATTCGGCTTTATCTCCGGCACCCTTATCTTTGCACTTTTTACGATAGCCGATCGGGTTTCCCCCTCTAAAGTCTTTCTGTGGAGTGCTGTCGCTGGGGCTCTTTGCAATCTCGGTATTTTATGGGACGGAAATGATTTAGTCAGCCTGATTATTTTACGGGCCGCTACAGGATTTTTCCTGGCCGGTATCTATCCTGTAGGCATGAAGATCGCTGCAGATTACTATAAGCAAGGCCTGGGGAAATCATTAGGATACCTGGTAGGAGCCCTTGTCCTGGGCACAGCCTTCCCTCACCTGCTCCAGAGTTTCCCTACCGGATACCAGTGGGAATACGTTATCCTGGTGGTTAGTGCCCTGGCCATAGCCGGAGGTATATCTATGGTCTTGCTTGTCCCTGACGGTCCTAACCGGAAACCCGGAAAGAATATGGACCTGGCTGCTGCTTTTAAGGTCTTTGGGAATGCGGATTTCCGGGCGGCAGCCTTTGGCTATTTTGGTCATATGTGGGAACTATATGCATTCTGGACCTTTACCCCATTGCTGCTGCATCAATATTCCCGATGGCATGGGGAAGCTCTTCCAAACATTTCAATGTGGTCCTTTCTCATTATCGGTATTGGCAGCCTTGCGTGTATTGCGGGCGGCTATCTTTCTGTGAAATGGGGTGAGGCCAGGGTTGCATTCATCTCCTTGGGACTTTCCGGACTTTGTTGCCTGTTGTCGCCCCTGTTCTTCTTACAGGGATCGTCTTTTATTTTGCTCTTGTTCCTGCTTTTCTGGGGAATGGTTGTGGTAGCTGACTCTCCCCTGTTTTCTACCATGGTGGCCCACAATACTGATCCCCATATCAAAGGCTCTGCCCTTACCCTGGTCAACTGCATTGGTTTTTCCATCACTATAATAAGCATCCAATTGCTGACCTTGTTATTATCCCTTACTGATCTTACCTTCCTCTTCCTGATCCTTCTGCCCGGCCCCATACTCGGGTTATGGGCTCTCCGAGGAATGGCACTTCCCGATAGAAACAGGGGACAGAAGTAATATCCTATATAGGGGTGTAAACTCGCATGCTGAAGACCAATATTTTATCTATTACAACTACTTTTTTCCGTTCCGGGAACACCCTACCTCCCTGTTTCTGTGATACTTTCGCTATGTTCCGGGAACCGCTCAAAAAATAACATCAATACCCGGGACACCTTTAGAAATGTATATAAAAAGAAATATAAGCTGGAAGCTTATACTGCGATACGCCTGGAAAAATATGGTGCTGTTTGTGCTGTATTCCCTGGGTATTTTTTACGTGTACCATTACCTGGGGTGGTATTTTATCGATATCCCATTTGAGCCGCTTACCATAATCGGTATCGCCGTTGCCTTCTACCTGGGTTTTAAAAATAGCCAAAGCTATGACCGTTTCTGGGAAGGCCGCAAGATCTGGGGCGGTATTGTCAATTACAGCAGGACCTGGGCGATAAAAGTGCTCAGTTTCGTAGACACTGGTGATAACGAACAAACCCGGGAAATGAAACGACAATTGGTTCACCGCCATATAGCATGGGTAAATGCTTTACGAGTACAACTCCGTCAGAAACGTCCGTGGACTCCGGAACATGGCACACTGGTTGAGTCATTACTAGACGTTCACGGAGAGCGAAATATGGTTTCTAATGAAGCTTTTAATTTTGTAAGCCAAAGTGAATACGAGGAATTAAAACAACGAGTCAATCCCGCTACCCATATTATCAAGAACCAATCATTAATTGTGGCGGAACTCCGGAAAAATGAATATATAGATGGTTTCCAGGAACATCAGTTAATGACAGTGCTCGAAGAACTTTACAATTTGCAGGGTATGTGTGAACGCATTAAGAATACCCCCTTCCCCCGGCAATACGCTTATTTCACAAAAGTATTCACCTGGCTCTTCGTCTTACTCGTCCCCCTTGGGTTATTGAATATTTTTGAAACGCACGTCAGTGAAGAGATCAACGCCAGTGATCAGACCGAATTCCTATTCCTGCAGATGATCCCGTTCACAGTCCTGATCATGTGGATCTTTACTACTATGGAGATGATAGGAGACATCAGCGAGGATCCGTTTGAAGGCAGCACCAACGATGTGCCCATGACCTCGCTTTGCAGGACGATAGAGATCGATCTCCGGGATATGCTGGATGAAAAGGATCTGCCGGCGAAAATTGAACCTAAAGACAATATCCTTTATTGATAAAGAAAAAAACCGGACAGGTATTATTAAGTGCTCTAATTGCAGGAAAATTCCCCAATTCTCTCTATTTTAGGATTCCCAATCCAGACCAATTTCAAAATAAAATTAAAAGATGCCTTATAGAACCAAGTGGGAACCCGATGGAATCATCTGGGAGTACTTTGGCCACGTAACTTCCAAGGATATTTCTGAATCCAATTCAGAGTTCTTCAGGGACTTGAGAAGTAAGCATGCCCGATACCAGATTGTCAACACGACAGATACAGATATCCTGGAATGGCCCGAAATGGATATCGTAGAGACCTCTGCCAATGATGTGGGTGCCAGCAGGGTGGTCGAAAAAATCAAGTTAGCCTTTGTCATCCGCAAGGAAGAAATATACCGCAAGATCCAGAAATATATAGAAATATCAAGGAAACTGGATACCAATTGGGAATTCCGGATTTTCGATAATATTACCGATGCCAAGTCTTGGGTACAGGAAAAAGAGTAGCACCCCGAGCTACGCATCAGAAGGTCTGTTTTTGCGCATGAATCTATAGCATTTGAGCGCCTCTGTATCAACAGCTTCATCTATATTTAATCTATATGATTAAAATTGAATATGTATAGAATACTACTAATACTTTTCCTGGCCCTGGCGAGTTGTAAAGCACCTTACAGCAGGACCACTTCCAAACATGGGGCCGTAGCAGAAGGGCCCGTCTTGGAGATTCCCGGTTTAGAGCGCAGCAGGCAATTAAGGGTTTATCTGCCCCCTGGATACGAAAGCTCTGAAGATCGATACCCTGTTCTTTACATGCAAGATGCACAGAATTTGTTTGATGAGCGTACGGCCTATGCCGGCGAATGGCGCGTGGATGAGATACTTGATTCCCTCGCCCTGGAAACGGGATTTCGCCTGATCGTGGTGGGGATAGATAATGGTGGACAGGAACGTATCCACGAGATGAATCCCTTTGAACACCCGCAGTACGGCTTAGGAAAAGGGGAAGAGTATGTGGAGTTCATCGCGGATTATGTGAAACCACAGATAGACAGTATATACAGGACAATACCCGATCGCGAGCACACGGGGATCATGGGGAGTTCCCTCGGTGGACTCATTTCGCATTACGCTATCCTGCAATACCACGACAGGTTTGGAAAAGCGGGCTTATTTTCACCTTCCTACTGGTTCGGTGAACGAATATACGAGCTGACAGAGGATGATCCCTTCCCTGAAGATAGCAAGATATTTATGCTGGTAGGCGAAAAGGAAGATGATATGGTTGAGGGCGCTGTGAAGATGTACGAACTGCTCCTGGAATCGGGGCATCCGGATGAAAACCTCGTCCTCGAGATTGATCCGGAAGGAGAACATAACGAGCACTTCTGGGGCCGATATTTCGGGATAGCAGTTAAATGGCTGTTTGAAGAACACTAGAAGAGCGCTCCTGTAATTACCATGTGCACTACATATGCAGCATGCCGCACATCGTCGGGAACTGGACGCTGGCAGTGGCCTATGGTGGCCCTGCAGAAAACAATCCCAGCACACACCTTCCCGGCCTGTGAAGATCAGTCGAGTTTTACCCACAACGTGAATAATTGCCGCGAATAGTACCCGGAACTATATTCATCGATTTCAAAACACATAAATTCTTCAGTGATCTTGATGGTCTCCTGTTCATGATCAGCACCTATCATGATAAATGGCCAGCTTACACTCTACTTATACAGGATATAAAATCTATTCTGGCTTTTCGGGTACCATGAGCGGTCAAAATTATTCCTTCATTCCAATTTATTTTAACACTATAACGTTTTCGTTTTAACATTTAGGGATTTTATTATATATTCATGGCGGTTCATTCTGATCGATGAACATAATAACCAATAACTAAATCTTTAATTTATGAAGTTCAAAAACACATTCCCCCAACTGGCAGCCTGTGCCCTGTTGGCATTATTTACGTCCTGTGAAAATTCTGGGGACAGGGTATTAGATGACCTGCAGGAGCAGAATGCAGTATTGGTCCGGCAAAACTACCAGGTCATCCCCGGTCAGTATGTGGTGACCTTTAAAGAAGGCACCCTCAGCAAGCCATCAGCGGCGAAAGGTGCCCAGGAATATTCCAAAGCAACGGCAACGAGCAAGGATGAAATTCTAAGCAAATTTAATCACACAGGAATTACTTCAGAGCAAATGAAGTCGGTCTATGCCTTTGCTGTAGAAGGCTTTTCAGCAGTCCTTAACAAGTCACAACTTGAAACATTAAAGAAGGACAACCGGGTAAAATCCATTGAGCAGGACTACCTTGTTGTACTGGCCCCTCCACCGGGGAAAGGTCCCGGAGGAAATGATGGAGGAGGCGGAGCTCAGGAAGTTCCATACGGGATTACACGTGTAGGAGGCGGAGCTACCTACACAGGTGAAGAGGTGGCCTACATCCTCGATACCGGGATAGACCTGGATCATGAAGATCTGAACGTTAATACTGACCGTGGTTTTAATGCCTTTACCACCGGTAAAGACAGTAAAAGCCTAGATGATGGCAACGGGCACGGCACACATGTGGCAGGAACCGTAGCCGCTATTGATAACGGGGTAGGTGTAATTGGGGTTGCCGCCGGTGCAACTGTGGTTCCAGTAAAGGTCCTCGATAGCAGGGGAAGCGGCTCATATTCCGGTGTTATTCAAGGTGTAGATTTCGTCAAGGCTAACGGACAACCGGGCGATGTGGCAAATATGAGTCTTGGTGGTCCTGTATCTGAGGCTTTGGATAACGCCGTTATCGCGGCCTCTTCATCCGTGAAATTTGCCCTTGCCGCAGGTAATGAGTCCGATGATGCAGACAATCACTCACCTGCCCGAGCTAATGGAAACAACATCTATACCGTATCAGCCATGGATAGCAATGATGATTTTGCATATTTTTCAAATTTTGGCCCTGATGTAGATAATTGCGCCCCAGGTGTAGCTATTAAGTCTACCTGGAAAGGTGGTGGCTATAATACCATCAATGGCACCTCAATGGCTTCCCCGCATGTATGTGGAATTTTACTTTGGGGCAATGTGGCTACCAGTGGATATGTTAATAACGATCCCGATGGAAACCCGGACCCTATTGCACACGTGCAGTAATCCTCAATTTAAAATCAATTTAAGAGCCACCTGAATAGGTGGCTTTTCTTGTTAGACAAAACATCTTAAAAGTTTTAGAAAGCCCGATGTTTTAACTTTATGGTTATTTTAGATGTCTAAACTAAACCTTCCATGCGTACCCTACTCCTGCACATTGTACTTTGTTTATTCCTGGCCATAAGCTGCAAAGAAAATAAGCAGCCCGAGGAGCCCATTGCAAAAGATATTGAAATAGTAACAACGCAAGGATCTATTATCCTCCGGCTTTATGATGAAACCTCGCTACACCGCGACAACTTTATTAAGCTGGTTAATGATGATTTCTATGACAGCATTCTTTTTCACCGGGTCATCGAAAATTTTGTCATACAGGCAGGAGACCCGGAAAGTAAAAATGCAGCCGCTAATGATTCATTGGGTGAAGTAGATCTACCTTATACCGTCCCGGCAGAATTTCACCCGGATATCTTTCACAAAAGGGGGGCGCTTGGAATGGCGCGTAACAATTCACCTTCAAGGGCCTCGAGCTCTACCCAGTTCTATATTGTACAGGGCCAGGTCTATAATGACAGTTTGCTTAAAATTGCAGAAGATAGAATTAACAGTCGCCTCGCATTTAACCAGGTCGTTAATAATCCTGCAAATAAAGAATTATCCGATACCTGGGCAGGACTCGAGGCGGATAAGACTTCTCCCGAACAATTAGCAAAAGTTATCGTGAAACTGGATTCCCTGGCACTTATTACTAAAGACTCCATGAAGCGGTATTCCATTCCTGAGGACCAATGGGATATGTACACCACTGAAGGAGGTGCCGCACATTTAGACCAAAGTTACTCCGTTTTTGGAGAAGTCGTCAGCGGGATGGAGGTCGTAGACCATATCGCCGCGGTGGAAACAAACCCTAAGGACAGACCTTTGGATGATGTACGCATCAAAGAAGTGCGATTCATAGATCGTAAAGAGTATACTGCGGCAGATGAGTAGGACCATTGTATTTACCATATCGCTCTGCCTGCTCGCTCACTTTGTTTTTTCACAGGACCGAGCCTACCAGCTTTTTACCTCAAAAGGGAAAAAGACGACTTTCAGGAAAATGAGCAAAAACCTTGAAGAAAAAGATATCATCCTTTTCGGAGAACTGCACGACAATCCTATTGCCCATTGGCTGCAATTAGAGCTGGCAAAACAACTGCACAATTCTAATCCCCTGCTGCTCGGAGCAGAAATGATAGAAACAGACAATCAGCAGGCTTTGAATGCCTACTTAGACGGGCGCATAGATCAAAAAGGTCTGGACAGCCTTGCCAGGCTTTGGTCCAATTATAAAACAGATTACGCACCCTTGGTCAATTTTGCTAGGGAAAATAAGCTGCCTTTTATCGGCACCAACATTCCAAGGAGATATGCAAGCATGGTCTACAGGGCCGGGTTCGCTGCGCTGGACACCTTGTCTCCCATAGAGAAAAAATGGATTGCACCCCTGCCTATCCCCTTTGATCCTTCCCTGACAAAATACCAGGAGATACTTCAGATGATGGGAGATCACGGAAGTCCGGAATTGGTTATGGCGCAGGCTATCAAGGACGCCACTATGGCACACTCCATCCTGGAGAATTATAAAGAGGGTTACTTGTTTCTACACTTTAACGGTTCTTTCCATTCAGACGATTACCAGGGTATCCTCTGGTACTTAAAACAGATGCGTCCGAAATTAAAATACGCTACCATCGCTACAGTCTCCCAGGACGATCTCCGGATGCTGGAAAAAGAATACAAAGGGAGGGCCGACTTTATTTTATGCGTGGACAGCGATATGACCACCACCTACTAATTCCGTAACTTAGAAGTGACCATGAAGTTAACTACCCATTTACCTCTAATGAAGACATATCCCTCTCTTTTATTTTTAAGCATTATCCTGATCACCCTGTCCTGCAATACGGATCCTGTGAAAACCGCAGATCTTATATTACTGAACTCGACCGTAATTCACGTAGATAGCGCAAAAACCATTCCCGGGCAGTTTATCGCCATTAATGGTCGGAATATCCTGGAGGTTGGACCCATGGCTGAAGCCGAAGACTGGAAAGCCAAGGAGTCCCGTGATCTACAGGGTGCCTTTGTTATGCCGGGACTATGGGATAACCATGTGCATTTCAGGGGTGGGGATTCCCTCCTTAAGGAAAACCAGGACCTCCTCCCCCTTTTCCTCGCTTACGGTATAACTACAGTTCGCGATGCAGGAGGAGATATTACACCTGCTGTGCTGCAATGGCAACAGGACATAACACTGGGGGAACTGCCAGGGCCGCGGATCTTCAGTTCAGGACCAAAACTGGACGGGGACCAACCGTCCTGGCCCGGATCTATTAAAGTTACTTCTTCTTCTGAAATTACTGCTGCACTAGACTCTTTAAACATGATCGGCGCAGATTACGTCAAGATATACGACGGCAACCTCAGCCCGGAAATTTATTACGAGATTATCCGTCAGGCAGAGGAGCGTGGCATGAAAACCACCGGCCATATGCCTATGCAGGCCAACTTGTTAGATGCTGTCGCATTAGGACTTGATGGAACAGAACACCTTTATTATGTTCTAAAGGCTTGCTCCCCTAAAGCAGATAGTCTTACAGCCCTTGACCTCGGTTATGGAATGGTCACAACGCTGGTAGACACTTACGATGCGAACCTCGCAGAAAAAGTTTATAAAACATTGGCCGAAAAGGGAGTGTATGTAACCCCGACCAATTACATTGGGCATATCCTGGCTAACGTCCTGGATAAGGACCATAGCAGGGACAGTCTTTTACAATATGTTGGGCCCGGTATTCAAAAAACCTATGAAGGTCGCGTTAAAAGTGCAGAAAGAGCAAGGGCATCGGGTAATTCAATGCGTTCTAAAACGGAAGGTCAGTTTATGTCCATGGTCAAACCCATGCACCAGGCCGGCATACCGCTGCTTGCAGGTTCTGATAGTGGAGCTTTTAATTCATATGTCTACCCGGGGGAATCACTCTGGGGAGAGCTTCAGTTTATGGTCAAGTCCGGGCTTACACCGGCAGAAGCCCTGGCCACATCCGTGATCAATGGTCCCCGGTTCTTTGATATCACCTCTGCCTATGGAAGCGTCGCTCCGGGCAAAAGGGCAGATCTCCTTATCCTGGAGGAAAATCCATTAGAAGATATAGATCACCTTGCATCCATGGAAATAGTCATTGCCGGGGGAGCCGTCTATGATCAAAAGCAATTGGATGAGTTATTACAATCGATAAAGAATAATCCCCAGTAGTTAAATACTCCCTATGAAATATCTAATGTTCACGCTTTCCTTTTTATGTTCCTTAGGATGTACTAAGGTTCAGGCCCAATCAGCACGAAGCAATACCGATCCGGTAACGGAAATGTACCAGCTGGCCACGGAATTACAGGCAGACATGGGCAGCCTTCGCCGCTTCTATGCTATTGAAAACAGCCCGGAACGCCGGGAACGTTTCCGGGTGTTTTACCAGGATTACCTGCAAAAACTACAGCGTCGTCCCTTTGATGATCTTGCCAAAGGGGGACAGGTGGATTACCTGATGATCAAAAAATTCCTGGAACAACAACTTGGGGAGCTCAACACCGAAAAAGCAGAATACGAAAAGCTACAGCCGTGGATAACTCAAGGGGAAGAACTGTATGCCCTGGAAAAACTGAGGCGAAGAGGAAAACGCCTGGACGGGCAGGAAGTAGCTGAAAAGCTCAATAAAATCACAAAGGATTACACAACCGCCTCATCCATCATAGAAAAGGAAAAGCCTTTATTTACCCGCCAGCTAACCTCACGTTCAAAGGGAATTTTGGAGGGGCAACGAGCAGCTCTTCAAAGTGTGTACGAGTTTTACGAAGGCTACGATCCTCAATTTACCTGGTGGGTGACACAACCCTACGAAGTCCTGGATAGCGTATTGCTGGATTATTCCGAAAAACTTGCAGCCCGGGTAGACCCTGCCACCCTGCCAAAAGATGATGGTAGTGGGATCATTGGCGATCCCATCGGCCGGGATGCAATACAGCAGCAATTAGCTTTTGAGCTGATCCCTTATACGCCGGAAGAATTGATTGCCATAGCCGAAAAAGAATTTGCATGGTGTGATAGGGAACTATTAAAAGCCTCTCGAGACATGGGGTTTGGAGACGACTGGAAAGCTGCGCAGGAAAAAGTGAAACAGACCTATGTCCCGGTCGGACAGCAACCTGAGGCTATGTTAGAATTATATGATCAGTCTATCAACTTCCTGAAAGAAAAAGAATTGCTCACTATTCCGCCTTTGGCAGAGGAAACCTGGCGAATGACCATGCTTTCCCCTGAAAGGCAACTGATCGCTCCTTTTTTCCTCGGGGGCGAAGTCTTGCAGATCGCCTACCCTACAGATGCGATGAACCACGAGGATAAATTGATGAGCATGCGGGGCAACAATCCCCATTTTAACAGGTCTACCGTTCACCATGAACTCATCGCCGGGCATCACTTGCAGGGTTTCATGAATAATCGTCATAAACCCTACCGTTTTTACCGAACACCCTTCTGGACCGAAGGTTGGGCTCTGTACTGGGAACTCTTGTTATGGGACATGAACTTTCCAAGATCTCCTGAAGATCGCATTGGAATGCTGTTCTGGAGAATGCACCGATGTGCCAGGATAATTTTCTCCCTGAACTATCATCTCGGGAATTGGACTCCACAGCAATGTATAGACTACCTGGTAGAAAGAGTGGGCCACGAGAGAGCCAACGCAGCAGGGGAAGTCAGGCGCTCCTTCACCGGGGGGTACGGCCCTTTATACCAGATTGCATATATGATAGGGGGATTACAGTTTTATGCCCTGAAAGAAGAACTGGTCGATAGCGGTAAAATGACGTACAAGGAATTCCACGATGCCGTGATGAGGGAGAACAGCATGCCGGTAGAAATGGTCCGTGCCTTGCTCATTGATGGAGACCTGGACAAGGATTTTTCCTCAGAATGGCGGTTCTATGATAATTAGACCCAACCCTATCTAGAAAACATCGGTGAAGGGATTCCACTCCTGGATTGAACCTTTTTAAAAATTTATCGTAAGTACTTCAAAACTAACCCTAACGGGAAATCTCTTTTCCCTAATTGAAGTTTACGATGAGATCTATTATTTGTGTTTTATTCTTATTCTCCAATGTCCTGCTCTCCCAAAACAAAGAAGTCCAGGACCATATTATGAACCACCAGACGGCAAATATCCTGACTTCGATCAGTGATGGCCAACCAGCCCCGGCAAAACAGTTAGGAATCACTGTCACTTCTGTAGCTGATGCAACAGATGGGGTGGAATACCAACTTTCACTGGGTTATACGCCTTCGGATCACAATTTCTGGAGAAATACGATGTTACAGTTTACCGTACCCACCATGAGGCAGGGAAAAGGCGCATTGAACTTTGAAAAATCGGTCGGTATCTCCTGGTCCCACAGGTGGCATTCAGAACAGGACGGAATACCGACAATATCCACTATCTCTACGGTACAACTGCCTTACGATGAGCCCGGGGAGAAGACAGACCTGGTGAACACCCTGGTGATTGCAAAAAATATCGGGGAGCGCAGTGTAGCCTTTATAAATGCATATGCCGAAACTGTCTGGGGTATTGCCCTGGATGCGGTAGAATTAGGATATCTTTTAGGCTATAAATATTTCTTGAACCCTAACACAGCCTTGTTCCTTAACGGGGTGTACCACAACGCTGCTGACCTGGTCCTTGAAACGGCACTGCAAGTTGATATTGCAGGAGGGTGGACCTTCAGCCCCGGCATCAGCCTTAACCTGTCACAGGCTGATACAGACGCTACTATCAGTGCCGGTATTATGCTATTCTATGAACTCCAGAAGCCCTTAGGAAAAATTAATTGATGCAGCTGGCAACTTGTCACCTTGCGAATAGTATTTTTTAATGCTCAGATGTGCTGTCCCGGAGGTATTTGAGGTATAACCCCTCTACCTTCTCCCTGGCCCAGGGGGTTCTCCTCAGGAAGGCCAGGCTGGATTTTACCGATGGGTTGTGGGTAAAACAACGGATGTTGATTTTCTCCCCCAAGCTGGTCCAACCGTAATGATTAACCAGCTCCCGGATGATCTGCTCTAGTTTAACCCCGTGAAGGGGATTATTAGGTTGATCTCCCAAGTTTAGTATGATTTCCGCTTACCTTCCCGCCTGTCGTTATTGCGTTTAGGCTTATTCTTGTTCCTGGATGAGTTCTTAGACCGGTTACCACCGCGTTGCTGTGGTTTTATGGGTTCTGTAGAGGCGTTAGGATCGGGTTCAAATCCTTCGATCACTTCTTTAGGAATCGAAATTCCCACCAATTTTTCTATATCCCTGAGGTATGAGGTTTCATCAGCACTGACCAGGGAAATAGCTTCTCCACTGGCACCTGCACGTCCTGTACGCCCGATCCGGTGTACATAATCTTCCGGAATATTTGGAATTTCGTAGTTCATCACATGGGGTAATAAGGGAATATCCAGCCCGCGAGCAGCGATATCCGTAGCGACCAGTACTCCGACTGAACCACTTTTAAAACCGGCCAAAGCCTTAGTCCTTGCCCCCTGGCTTTTATTACCATGTATGGCAGCAGCCGTGATCCCGGCCTGTTCCATCTTCTTGCAAAGCTTATTTGCTCCGTGTTTGGTCCTTGTAAAAACCAGGACCTGGTCCCAATTTCCTTCCGAGATCAATTTGATGGCAAGGTCTGTTTTTTTGCCTTTGGCAACCCTGTATACTTTCTGGTTGATGGCATCTACGGTTGTATTCTCCGGGGTTGCTTCAACTTGTACAGGGTGATTCAATATTCCATTGGCCAGTTTCTTGATATCCTTGGAAAAGGTGGCCGAGAACATCAGGTTCTGACGTTTCTTCGGCAACAGCTTCATAATTCGCTCAATATCCCTGAGGAAGCCCATATCCAGCATACGATCCGCTTCATCCAGTACAAAGATCTCCACCTTGTCCAGGGATAATACCCCCTGGCCGATAAGATCGATCAATCGCCCCGGAGTAGCTACCAAGATATCCACCCCGTTACGTAATTGTCTAACCTGTGGGTTTTGGTTAACACCGCCGAAGATCACACTGGAGCGCAGATCGGTATAAGCACTGTACGATTTTACATTTTCAAAAACCTGGGCAGCAAGTTCTCGGGTCGGCGTAAGCACCAGCCCACGGACAGGTCGTTGCCGTAGCTGTTGCCCCTGTGATAACAATTGAAGCATAGGCAGGGTAAACCCGGCTGTTTTCCCGGTTCCGGTTTGCGCGGATGCCAGAATATCTTTTCCCTCTAGAATGGGGGGAATTGCTTTTGCCTGAATTGGTGATGGGGTATCGTAGCCCTGTTTTTCTACGGCTTTTAAGAAAGCCTGTGATAATCCTAAGGATTTAAATGACATATAGATTGTTTACGAAATGACAATTGTATGAACATCACCATTTCTGAATAGCCGGCAAAGGTACGGCTTATTTTCCCGATGAAGCTTTTCTTACCGGAAAGCCGGCCATTAGCGCAACAGAATGGTGTTTGGATTAAAATAGGCATCGATTGCGCTAATAATAATTACCGCTTGATAGCCGGGCGTAACTGATTTGGACTTAATTTGTTCAAATTATATATTCTGTCACCGCTTATCTATTAATAGTTTATCCATTAAAGACTTAACTACATCCACACACAGCTTGGCATGGTTCAATCAATAGCATCTGAAAAATACTTTGGCATTAACTCTTTAAAAGGTGAAATGCCAAGGCACATTAGTGAAAAGGATTGGTCTGATACGCCCTTAGGGCCATACAAGGAATGGCCGGCTGCATTAAAGTCCATGCTCAGCGTAATCCTGGAGAATCCTTTCCCGATGTATATTGCCTGGGGAGAAGATTTTACCCAGTTGTATAACGATGCATTTATCCCAATTCTCGGGAAGGATAAACATCCCAAGGCCCTCGGGCAAAGCACGCGTAGCAACTTTGTTGAGATTTGGGAGGGTATCGGGCCGCTCCTGGAGGAGACTCGCAATGGAAAAGCAGTAAAATATACCGATGCCGAATTCTTTCTGGACAGAAATGGCGATATAGAACAGACCTATTTTGATTTCTCCTATAGCCCGATCCGATTGGAGAATGGAGAAATTGGTGGAATTCTTGCAACCTGTATAGAAACGACTAGCCGCAAGATCTCTCAGGAGGCTCTGAGGGAAAGTATGACACAATTCAAATTTGCTATCGAAGCCAGTGAACTTGGAACATTTGATTTCAACCCTCATTCACAGAAATTTTCTGCAAATGAAAGACTGAAGGAGTGGTTTGGCCTACCTCCTAAGGAGGAAATAAATCTTTCTGATGCAATTAAGGCAATTTGCGAAGATGACAGGGATCGAGTAACCACTGCAATCACCAATGCTCTTGATTATTCTTCCGGCGGACACTACGATATCGTTTATTCCCTGACCAGGAAGGGCAATGCGCCTCCACGGACCGTTCATGCTAAAGGTAAAGTAAGTTTTGACCCTAAAGGAATAGCTCAAAGATTTACCGGAACTTTACAAGATATTACAGAACGGAAAGCTGCGGAAAGATTGCTGAAAATCAAAGAAAACAACTTGCGTTTGATGATCCTTCAGGCCCCGGTGGCCATTGCAATTCTGCGAGGTAACAACTTTGTTATTGAAATAGCGAATAAAGCTGCCCTGGAATTATGGGGCAAAAAGGAGGGTGAGGTACTACATTTTCCGGTCATGGAAGTCATGCCAGAATTAAAAGCACAAGGAATCGGAGACTTGCTTAGAAATGTTTTTGAGAGCGGAGATCGATTTGCTACTTCAGAATTGCCGGTATTCATCGACCAACAAGGAAAACTGTCTACCAAATATATCAATTTCTCATATGAACCCCTCTATGATGCTTTTGGCGAAATAGATGGGATCATGACTATAGGTATCGATGTAACAGAACAAGTCCTTGCCCGGCAAAAGGTAGAGGCAAACGAGGAAAAGCTGAACTTGATTATCAATGCTTCAGACTTAGGATTCTGGGAATTAAACCTGAAAAATTACGATGTAGATTGTTCTGATCGATGCTATGAAATTTTTGGAGCGCAAGAAGGTTACAAGCCGTCCCACGCCGAGATGAAATCCCAGTTACACCCGGAAGATCTCCCAATACGGAATAAAGCCTATGATGATGCAATGACTACCGGGGTTTTTGACTATCAAGCCAGAATAATTTTACCGGACGATTCTATTCACTGGATTGAGATGAAAGGCAAGGTTATTTTTGATGAGCAACACAACCCCGATAGGATGCTGGGCACCATGAGAGATATCACCGAAGAAAGAACCCTTCACCAGCAGTTAGAAGAGCGCGAAGAGCGTTTTCGTCTCCTGGCTGATTCTATGCCGCAGTTCGTGTGGACTTCTGATCCTGAGGGCAAACTCAACTATTTTAATAATTCTGTATTCCGGTATTCGGGAATGACATATGAGGAGCTTGTGAAGGATGGCTGGATTCAGATGGTGCACCCTGAAGACCAGGAAGAAAATTTAGTACAATGGCAAAAATCTATCGAGACTGGAGATGATTTTATATTTGAACATCGTTTCAGGAGTATTGATGGAGAATTCAGGTGGCAGTTAAGCAGGGCTATCCCCCAAAGAGATGAAGAAGGAAGGATTACCCGGTGGGTGGGAACCAGTACGGATATTCAAGATCAGAAAATGTTCACCAACGAACTGGAAAAACAGGTGCTGAAAAGAACTGCGGAACTGAAAGAAAAGAATGACACCCTCGAAAAAATGAATCAGGAGTTAAAGTCGTTCACATTTATTTCCAGTCATGACTTGCAGGAACCCCTGAGAAAAATTAGGATATTCGCCGGGCTGCTCCAGGAGCGAGAAGTTAATAATATGAGTCCTGAGGGGATGAGAAAGTTCACCAGGATTATTAAGTCCGCTGCACGTATGCAGACCCTGATTGAAGCACTCCTACTCTATTCCAGGACCAATACAGGCAAGAAAGATTTTAAAAAGGTCCCAATGACCGCGGTATTGCAGGAGATCAGGGAAGATCTTAAAGAAGAGCTAGAGAGCGGTTCACTAGTTATTAAAACCGGCCATCTCGACGAGGTTTGCATCATTCCATTCCAGTTTCACCAGCTACTGCATAACTTATTGACCAACGCCATAAAATTTACCAAGCCCGATACCACTCCTACGGTCCATATTTCATCTGAAATTAAAATGGGTAAAGACCTAGGTGTTGAAGGGCTAGAAGCCGACGATTCCTATTGTCATATCCGCGTAGAAGATAACGGGATCGGTTTTGACCAGACCTATGCCAATAAGATATTTGAATTATTCCAGCGACTTCATGCTAAAGACCAGTATGAAGGTACCGGGATGGGGCTGGCAATCGTTAAGAAGATCGTAGAGAATCATAACGGTCAAATTACAGCCGAAGGCATATCGGGGGTTGGTGCCACCTTCAATATCTACATTCCTGATCGTTAGAAGCTGCTTTGCCCTATGCAGGGAGTCCTATTCAATATTGATGAAGGTTTTATTGCGAGCCAGTTCTAAGATGGTAAACCTGAAGAAATCCGGCACTCATGTAAACTCGAGACCAAAGAACCCTTTGCAGCTCCCAAAATTAAACCGGACAGTGATCTGAAGCAGATTGTGTACTCAGGGCAGGAAGTGCTTTCAATTTTATGATCATGGATCCCGAAGCGGTTTGGTCTCTATGTATTATACTAAAATTCTTCACTTCAGACTGTGGTATAAATTGAAGGCCAATTTTCCGTGGCTGTTTCAATAGTTAAAGCCGCGTTAAAATATCATTTAAATGCAAAGAGTACACTTCTCAGCTTCTTATATTTAAGACTTCTTGTTAATAAAATCCATTCCAACACATGAGAAAATTACCATTGGTGTTTGCCCTGTTCTGCCTAATACAGGCGGCGGTTGCACAGGACTACTTTCCTAAGAACGACGGGGTCAAAGAGAAAAACACCAACTACACGGCATTGACCAATGCTACGATTTATGTCACCCATGACCAGGTGATCAAAAAAGGCACCCTGCTAATCCAAGACGGAAAAGTGGTCGCCACCGGCAGTAATGTCAACATTCCCGAAAACACAGTAACTGTGGACCTGCAAGGGAAATTCATCTATCCTTCTTTTATAGACCCCTACACCGGTTTTGGTGTAGACCTGCCCAAGCGGGCAGAGCGCGATGGCAGATCTGCCCAGTACGAACCTTCTCGCGAAGGATTCTACTGGAACGATCATATTATGCCGGAAAATAGCGCAATCGGGAAGTTTGAATATGACAAAATGAAAGCTAAAGAGTACCGGGAAGCCGGATTTGGAGTTGTAAACACCCACATAGCCGATGGTATTGCCAGGGGAACGGGGGCGGTGATCGCCCTGAACGATGAAGGAGGCGATGCGCAACGGATACTGGAAGATGAGTCCGGTCAATTCTTTTCTTTTGAAAGAAGTATTGCCAGCAACCAGTCTTACCCTTCTTCCCTGATGGGTTCTATGGCACTG
Source organism: Zeaxanthinibacter sp. PT1 (assembly GCF_028464225.1). Lineage (GTDB taxonomy): Bacteria > Bacteroidota > Bacteroidia > Flavobacteriales > Flavobacteriaceae > Zeaxanthinibacter. The sequence continues at coordinate 1,166,131 of NZ_JAQPCN010000001.1, read as the reverse complement.
TTACGACAGATGTACTGGGACGCCGAATGGTATGCCAAAGGAAATGTTGACACCAAAGACCGCTCTTTGGAAGCACTTTTAGAAATCAAAACACTCCCTGCTTTCTTCGAAGCCGGGGACAAAGGCAATGCCCTGCGCGCCGATACCATCGGGGATCGATTTAACACAAACTACATCATCGTTGGTGGTGGGAATGAATACGAGAACATTGATGAGATCAAGGCTACACAGGCAAGATTTATACTTCCGGTCGATTTCCCGGATGCCTATGACGTGACCGACCCTTATGCTGCAAAATACATTGCGCTAGAAGATATGCGCGCCTGGAACCAGGCACCTGGTAACCCAAAAGCCCTCAGCGATAAAGGGATCCCTTTTGCCCTGACGACACATAAACTTAAAAAACCGACAGAATTCGGAGAGAAACTCCAGAAGGCACTTACCTATGGTCTGGACAAGACCAAGGCGCTTGAAGCACTCACCACGGTACCTGCCGCATACCTGAATATGAGCGAAGAGATCGGTAGCTTGCAGAATGGCCGGTACGCTAATTTCCTGGTCACTTCTGGCGATGTGTTTGATAAGAACACCACCTTGTATGAAAACTGGGTACAGGGGGAAAAGCACGTAATCAATAGTTTGGATCAACGCGATCTTAACGGTAAGTACAAACTTGCATTTTCAGGACAAACCTATGACCTGGAGATCAGCGGAGGAGCAGCCAAGCCTAAGTCTAAAGTGAGCAAAGGTGAAGACGAATTAAAGTCGACCATGACCTACAGCGAAAACTGGATGAGCCTGAAGTTCTCTGATGAAAAATCCGGGAAGACCTGGAGGGCTACAGCCCTCGTGCCGGCTAAAGGCAAAAGCATTTCAGGGCGTATCGTATTACCGGACGGCGATGAATCTTCATTCACAGCCACCCGCAGTGGTGATTTGACCTCAGAAGATGAAAAAGAAACAGAAAAAGATAGCAAACCGGAAGTGGTCTCCATCACCTATCCCAACGTGGGCTATGGCTTTAACGAGAAACCCAAACAGACCGATATGCTTTTTAAGAATGCTACGGTATGGACCAGTGAAGATGCCGGGGTACTGGAGAATACTGATGTATTGGTCCGCGACGGTAAGATTGCTAAGATCGGGAAAGACTTGAATGCAGGAAGAGCCGAGGTAATCGATGCCACAGGCAAACATCTTACCGCGGGGGTAATTGACGAGCACTCGCACATTGCCGCCCTCTCCATCAACGAGTCCGGGCAGAATTCCTCGGCCGAGGTTAGTATAGAAGATGTGGTAGACCCGGAAGACATCAATATTTACCGTAATCTTGGCGGGGGAGTTACATCCATCCAGATCCTGCATGGTTCGGCCAACCCTATTGGTGGTCGCTCTGCGATCATTAAACTTAAATGGGGAGAAGATGCAGAGGAGTTAATCTATGACAACAGTCCCAAGTTTATCAAGTTCGCCCTTGGTGAGAACGTCAAACAAAGTAATTGGCAGAGCTTTAATCGTTTCCCCCAGACAAGAATGGGTGTAGAGCAGGTTTTTGTCAACTATTTTAACCGGGCCAAAGCATACGATGCTAAAAAGAAAAGTGGAGAACCCTACCGCTATGATGAGGAGATGGAAGTACTGGCAGAGATCCTGAACGGGGAGCGTTTTATCAGTTCTCACTCTTATGTACAGAGCGAGATCAATATGCTGATGAAAGTAGCCGAACAATTTGGTTTCCGTATAAATACTTTTACCCACATATTGGAAGGCTACAAGGTAGCAGATAAGATGAAAGAGCACGGTGTTGGTGCATCTACCTTCAGTGACTGGTGGGCATATAAGTACGAGGTGAACGATGCTATCCCTTACAACGCTGCAATCATGGCCAATCAGGGACTTACCGTGGCGATCAACAGCGATGACCGTGAAATGTCTCGCCGATTAAATCAGGAAGCTGCTAAAACAGTGAAATACGGGGGCATGAGTGAAGAGGAAGCCTGGAAGATGGTCACCATCAATCCAGCCAAGTTATTGCATATCGATGACCGAGTAGGAAGCATAGCGGAAGGCAAAGATGCTGACCTGGTACTATGGACAGACCACCCGCTTTCCGTAGCTGCAAAAGCAGAAAAAACCATCATTGAAGGTACGGTCTTTTTTGACCTGGAAACAGATCGGGCAAAGCGAGATGCCATACAGGCAGAACGCAGTAAACTTATCGGGATGATGCTCGATGAGAAGAACGGTGGTGCCAAAACCCGTGCTCCTGAAGGGAAAGACCGAATTGACTTTGAATGTGAAACCATTAACTAAGAAATGATGAAATTTTATACCTATATAATCGCAACGCTGGCTTTTATGGCAAGCTCCTTGAGCTTCGCCCAACAGACTCCGGCTGCAGCTCAGGAAGAAGCCATTACCATCAGTGGGGCAACGGCTCACATCGGGAATGGTGAAGTGATAGAGAATGCCGTTATCGTCTTCGAGAACGGGATCATCACAGCCATTGGAAGCGGGGATACCGCCACAAAGGGAAAAGTGATCAATGCCGATGGCAAACACATTTATCCCGGCATCATTGCCCCTGCTAAGTCATTGGGACTTATCGAAATTAACGCAGTACGTGCCAGTAACGACCAGGACGAGATCGGTGAGCTTATCCCTCACGTCCGCAGTATCATTGCCTATAATGCGGAGAGTAAAGTGGTAGAGTCCATGCGTCCTAACGGGGTGCTGATAGGACAAACCACCCCCCAGGGAGGAACCATTAGCGGCACCTCCTCCATCGTTCAGTTTGATGCCTGGAATTGGGAAGATGCCGTAATTAAGGAAGACGACGGTATCCACTTGCACTGGCCAAATACCTTCCGCCGTGGACGCTGGTGGTTAGGAGAAGATCGCGGGTTTAAACCCAATAAGGATTACGCCGAAGATATCGCTGCCATTAAAACATTCATGCAGAACTCCAAAGCTTACAAAGCCAAGGGAGATCAACAACCCAACCAGGCATTTACCGCCATGAAAGGATTGTTTGATGGCTCACAGAAACTCTATGTTTATGCAGATGGTGAGAAGGAGATCATCGATGCAGTGACCACAGCTAAGGAAAGCGGGGTAAAAGAGGTTGTGCTCGTGGGAGGATACGAATCCCATAAGATTATCCCTTTCCTGAAAGAGCATGACATCGCTGTACTGGTACAGGAAACCCATAACGTTCCTGCCCGGGACGACGACGATTACGATCTTCCATACAAATTGCCAAAGCTGCTTGCTGATGGTGGCCTATTAGTAGCCATTCAGAATTCAGAGGCCTCTAATTTCCAGACCAGGAACCTACCGTTTTACGCCGGACAAGTAGCAGGGCAGGGAATGGACATGGAGACAGCTTTAACCTTGATCACAGGGAATTCGGCTAAGATCCTGGGGATTGATGATAAGTACGGCACCCTGGAACAAGGGAAAAGCGCCACTCTTTTTATCAGTGAAGGTAATGCCCTGGATATGCGTACCAACCAGCTTACACATGCCTTTATAGATGGACGAGAAATATCATTGGAAACACACCAGACAAAGCTTTGGAAGCGGTATTCCGAAAAATACGATCGACAGTCCAAGTAAGATAATTCGAGATCACATTAATAAGCCCCTTCACAGGGGCTTTTTTTTATCCGAAAAGGAATGAAAATCCGATTTGAAAATTTACTACATTTAATGTTAAAGATTTAAAAATCAACATCATGACTATTCGTTCATTTCTAATCCCCGTCTTGCTTTTTTGTCTTCAGGTTCAAGGACAGGAATCTCCTAAAGATTACAGTGATGCTATAAAGTTGATCGAGGTCTGGCTCGATGCCCAAAAGGATTATGAAAACCTGCCCGGTATCTCGGCCATCGTGGTAAAGGACCAGGAAGTGCTCTGGCAGGGTGGTTATGGCATGGCCAACAAGGAAGATAATACCTTCACAACTGCTGAGACCATCTGCAGTATTTGTTCTATTTCCAAGCTTTTCACTGCCGTAGCCGTCATGAAATTATATGAAGAAGGAAAATTGCGACTGGATGACGAGATCGGGGACATTCTCCCCTGGTACAACCTGGAGCAGAAATTTTCGGACAGCGGACCGGTGACCGTACGCACCTTGCTGACCCACTCTTCAGGGTTGCCCAGGGAAGCGAACTTCCCGTATTGGACAGGTCCCGATTTCCCATTCCCAAGTGAAGAACAAATCCGTGAAGAATTAAGTCAGCAAGAGACCCTTTACCCTGCCAGCACTTACTTCCAGTATAGTAACCTTGCCCTCACCCTTCTTGGGGAAATTGTCACCGAGGTGTCCGGTATGCCGTACGAAGAATACATTGCAGAGAACATCCTGGACCCTCTGAATCTATCAGATACCAGGACCAGTTTACCCCAGGAGCTCTATGGCAAACAACTCGCTATTGGTTACAGCGCCATCAAACGCGATGGCAGCAGGGACCGACTCAAATTATTCCAGGCTAACGGGATCACCCCAGCAGCCGGTTTTTCCTCCAATGTTAGAGACCTTGGTCAATTCGCTTCCTGGCAATTGCGCTTATTAGACACCACTACGGCAGATATCCTGAAACCTGCAACTCTCAGGTATATGCAGCAGGTACATTATACAGATCCAGGATGGAATGTGACCTGGGGTCTTGGGTTTGCAGTCAGGAAAGCCGATGACGGGGGCAGCTGGGTAAGTCATGGAGGCAGTTGTCCGGGCTACCGATCCGTATTAATGTTGCATCCCAAGAAAGAACTGGCCTATTCCGTGATGATCAATGCCAATGGGACTAATCCCGGCAAATACGCCATGGGAATGCATAAAATCTTATCTAAGGTTAAGAATGGTGATGATGAAACAGGGGAAGTGAAAGATCTCTCGGAGTATACCGGCTACTACGATACCCAGCCCTGGGGGAGTGAAGCCTATATCGGGAGCATGAATGGCCAACTGGTAGAGCTTTACCTGCCAACAGACGACCCATCCGAAGCCATGACCTTTTATAAACATATTGAAGGAGATACTTTTCGCCGCGTAAGGGATGATGACGAACTGGGGGAAACACTGGTCTTTGAAAGGGATGCAGAAGGCCGGGTTACCCGTCTGAAGAATCATGATAATTATGCTGCTAAAGTGAAATAACAAGCCTTCCAATGCACGCTTCAATACCACAAAAAGCCTCGGAAACGGGGCTTTTATTATTTCTCGAGTAACTGTGCTGTAACATTTTCTTTCAAGACTTATCTCTATAGGCAAATCAACCATAAAGTTTACTCACATAATGAAGAAATTATTACTGCTGTCCCTTGTACTGACATCCTTGAATATTATTCCGGTTCAGGCTAAAAAATTCAAGAACTATGCGGTAGAAATGAACGGGCTTAGCTTCCGCATAGATCCCAGGATCGAATTGTTTAACATCATCGCCATGCAATTTGGGCACAACGGGATGAGCCTGCAAAACCTGGAATATAAGAGAGATTGCCTGGATAAATTTGAAGCTTTCCGCAACCATCCTGCTTCGGAAATCCTGAAAGAAACCTGGACCAAAGGATGGGGTGTAGATGATCCCATATTCTTCCTGCTACACCTGGACAGGGATTTTAAGCTGAAAGACGGACTGCACCCGGACATTATTTCAAGAGGCGGAGGTATGGAACAATTACAGAAATTGGCAAGCGCTATGCGCGATTATGCGGAGCTTTCGGGTTTCTACCAGTACTTCAATGAAAGTAAAGCTTCCTACTATGAGCAAATACTGGATACTACCCGTTACCATTTTGAACAGTTAGCGCTCATCCCGGTGATGGAATCCTATTATGGTGAAAAAGCAAGTTCGTATACCATCGTATTAAACCTGTTGGGGGCTTATGGGAATTTCGGCACCTCTGTCCCCGGCCCTGAAGGAAAGGAATTATTCGCCGTCATTGAACCCGTCAGTAATTCGGGTACCTTGCCCGGCTTTTATCCTTCACCGCAGATTGTTGATCTTATTTTGCACGAATTCACTCATGGTTTTATAAATGATCAATTAGAGCCATTTCAGTCAGACATTCAAGAACTTTCTCATCTGTACCCTCCGTTGCAAGTGGTTATGGAAGCCCAGGGGTATCACAATTGGAACAGTAGTTTTAATGAACACCTGGTGCGGTCCCTGACCACACGCCTGGCGGCTGAACTGTTTAGTCCGGTTGTATCAGAGCACGTATACCTCCGCTTAGTGTACGCCAGGAAATTTCAATATGCCAGCAGCATAATCCCACTTTTAAAAGATTACGAACGGCAAAGAAAGACATATCCCAGGTTTCAGGACTTTCTGCCCAGCTTGTTAGATTCATTCAGGACTACTGTTATGCCCTCCGAACCGATCAAATTCCACGATCAAAAAAGTGTCCCCAAACCTTTTGAGTTTTCAAGGGATAGTACCACAATCTTTGTCCTTCCCACCAAGGAAGCAGACAGTTCGGAGATGAAAAAGTTGCATCAATGGGCAAATGATTATAAGAATATGATCTCCCCGGACAGCCGGCTGATAACGGACGAAGCAGCGCTTCAGCTGGATTTAATAGGACATGATCTTGTGATCTTTGGCACCCCTGCAGGTAACATGCTTCTCAACAGCTTTAAGGACTTGCTGCCCGTACTGGTCCGCCCGGAGGGAATTTACACCAACAAGTTGATTCCCGGCACTGATCTCCAATTGGTCCTCAGTTGGTTTAATCCATTTGATGAGGACAAGGCTGTAATCATCTATACGGGGCAGCAGGTGCAGAATATCCGGGATTTTCATTATTCGCCGGTCAAGGACCAATTCCATTATTGGGTGGGTAAAAACCTAATCACCCTGGATAAAGGAGATTATCAGCAATATTTCGGGGCATGGGTACCTCCCCTTAATTAAAATAGCGCTCTAGAAAAACTTCCGTAAATCAGTTTTGTTTCCTTAAATTGGTTGCTTATAACCCGATCATTACACCCTTTAAATTATGAATACGCTTTTCAAGACCTGCCTGGTATTCTTTGTATCTGTTACAGTAATTAATGCACAACAGAAAACCTCAGATTCTATCCCGGAACCACAGCGCTTTGTGACCCAGCACCAGCTGACCAATGGGGGAAAGACCATAGCCTACACTGCAACCGCATCGGAGACCCATCTGAAAAATAAAAAAGGAGAACCCACAGCAGCACTTTGGTCCGTGGCATATACCAAAACCGGTTCCGGCGATAGCGCCAACAGGCCGGTCACCTTCGTCTTTAACGGTGGTCCCGGTTCTGCATCGGTATGGTTGCATATGGGGATGTTTGGTCCTAAACGGGTCAGGGTTCCTTCAGACGCAGACAAGGACGACGGGGCAGCGCCTTACCCGGTAGAAACAAATTCAGCAGGCATTTTTGACCTGACAGACCTGGTATTTATAGATCCCGTGGGTACTGGGTACAGCAGGGTCATCGGTAAAGGTAAAGAAGAAGATTACTGGGGGCTTATGGAAGACGCAAATTCTATAGCCCAATTTATGCGCAGCTGGATCACGGAGAACAACCGCTGGATGTCTCCCAAATATATCGCAGGGGAAAGCTTTGGCACCACCAGGGCGGCTGCCGTAGCCAATGTATTAGAAGAAGACGGGCAAAGCATGGCACTGAACGGGCTGATCCTCATATCACAGGCATTGGATTACGCCGGCTCTACTTCTGTCCATAACAATATAACCTCCTATCTCACCTACCTTCCCAGCATGGCCGCTACGGCCTGGTACCATAAGAAAGCGGGGCAGGGAAAATCTTTGGAAGATTTTGTGCAGGAAGCCCGGGAATTCACTTATGATACTTATGCCCCGGCCCTCTATAAAGGCAGCCTTTTAGTGGGAAGCGAGCGAGAACAATTGGCAGAGCGCTTATCTTATTTTACCGGGCTGGACAAGCAGTACATCATAAAATCTAACCTTCGGATCCTGGTCCCCAGGTTCCAGAAGAAATTGCTTGAAGAAAATGGCAAAGCCGTTGGCCGTTTAGACGGTCGGTTCATGGGACCGGAAATAGACCTGGTTGATGACGCTCCCCATTTAGGGGACCCGGCAAGTTACCAGATCGGGGATGCTTATACCGCCGCCCTGAACCATTACCTTGCCACGGACTTAAAAGTGAAAATGGACAGGCCTTACCTTACGTCGAACAGCGAACTGGGCGGCAAATGGCGATGGAGACCTGTACCTGATGGAAAATACTGGGAACCCATGCCCGTGAACACCGCTACTATGCTGGCTGAAACTATGCAGCGGAACCAGGACCTGAAAATATTGGTTGCCAATGGGTATTATGACCTGATCTGCCCGTTTTTCGATGCAGAATACACCTTCTCCCGGCATGGGATAGACAGGGACCGGGTTGACATGAAATACTACCAGGCCGGCCATATGATGTATACCCACGAGGAAGATTTCACAAAACTTTCAGAGGATATCCGGCTCTTCTTCACGGATTAGTCCGTTAGTAGCTTCCAATTTGGTATAAATAGAGATGCAGGCAATCCCTTGGCGGATTCGACACGTGTTTCTAACCTCCTTCCTATACTTTTGGTCCGTAATTTTATATATGAATTAGCACTGTATCGCTAATACATTACGTTAAGTTGCGGTTTGTGGGTTCAGGCTTTGTCTATCGATGTCATCTATCGGAACACCATCCTTAAAATTAGCAACTAGTCAATAATTTCACATTAAATAGTATACCCTTAAACAGTGCATTAGCAGATAGCTGCGCTACGATTTGATTATATGCCCGTATAAACTTACTTTTGCAGCCCGAATTTAAAAAGTGATCTACAGCATCCCGGTGCTGAAATTCCGAACAAAAATGAAAATGACTATGAGGATATCGCTCCTGACATTATTGACGCTTATATTATTCAGTATACCCACCCAGTCTTCTGCACAAGTTGATGAATCTCAATACGGTGCCTGGTATATGTATTTCTGGAACACCGATTTTAAAGAGAGTAAGTTCGGTTTACAGGGAGATGTTCAATACAGGAACTGGGACCTCGGGGGAGACCTGGAGCAGTTATTGTTACGAGGTGGTGTTACTTACCAACCAGAAAACACAGACCTTTTATTAACCCTGGGGTATGGTCATATCACTACAGGTACTTTTGGCGACAGTGACGCTAAGACCACTGAAAGCAGGATATACCAGGAAGCTCTTCTCCCGGGACAGATAGGGCAGCGAATCTTTTTAAAACATCGCTTCCGTTACGAGCAGCGATTTGTAGAAAACCAGGATTTTCGCACCCGGTACCGCTATAACCTATTTGTAAACATTCCTTTTAACCAGGCCAACCTGGACCAGGGAGCTGTATACCTGGCACTTTATAACGAATTGTTCATCAACGGGGAAAGAAGCATAGGCGAAGGCCAAAGCGTAGAACTATTTGATAGGAACCGTTCTTATGCGGCTCTTGGGTATTCCGTCAAGAATAATCTGAAGGTACAATTTGGTGTGATGCGACAGATTACCGACAACATCAGTAAGAACCAACTACAACTAAGCTTGCACCACAGCTTCTAGAAATCGATCACGGTTGAAGGCTTTGATAAATATTTTACAAAACATCATCCCGCAATTCATATAAGCTGCTGGATGCCAATGAATTAATTTCCTATTTTTAAAAAATTCGCATTAAAAGAAATCTCATGAAAGATCATCAGAATCCCTGGCATAAGGTCAATATTGGAAAAAACGCCCCGGACGTCGTTAACGGCATCATTGAAATTCCCCGGGAAACCAGGGCCAAGTACGAACTGGACAAGGAGTCCGGCTTACTGATGATGGACAGGGTATTGTACTCCTCTATGTACTATCCTGCGAATTACGGTTTTATTCCGCAAACCTATTGTGATGATAAAGATCCACTGGATATCTTAGTTCTTTCACGTATCAATATTGTTCCCATGTGTATAGTATCTGCCAATGTGATCGGTGTGATGCGCATGCTTGATGAGGGAGAGGCAGATGATAAGATCATCGCAGTTGCTACCAATGATATGAGTGTGAATCACATTGAGGATATCTCTGAGCTGCCCGTACATTTTTTCCAGGAACTTCAGAATTTCTTTGAAGACTATAAAAAACTGGAGAACAAAACTGTACTGGTTGAAGACTTCCAGGATGCTAAAGTGGCAAAAGAAATCGTCCTTAAGAGTATGGAAGATTACAAGAATTTGGTCCTCGAAGAGAATTTAACCTAGAGAACTGGAGGGGTTAAAAACTTTCGAAGATTTCCTGGAAACGGAAAATAACTCCTCCTCCTTATTTGCATTGAACAAGGACCGGCCTGGCAGCAGCTATACCGGTCCTTTTTAATATATTACCCTATGGATCTGACCAAAGAAATCATCCTGGAGAACCACAGGGTACAACTGTCTCCCTTGAAACAAGAACACCTGGCCGATTTATTACCCATTGCTCTGAAGCATCCTGGGCTGCTGCGGTATTCCCCTTCCCCCTTCGGTACAGAGAAAGAACTGCTGGCTTATATCTGTGTGGCCTTACAGGAAAGAGATGCAGGCAGGCGCTATCCTTTTGTCACCTTAGACAAAGATGCGGGGAAAATAGTTGGCAGCAGTAGTTTCGGAAATATCTCCCTAAAAGACAAACGAATGGATATCGGGTGGACCTGGCTGGAAAAGGCTGCGCAAGGCACCAGCCTGAACCGCCATTGTAAATACCTGATGCTGCAATATGCCTATGAAATCTTGAAGTTTGAAAAAATAGAATTTAAAATAGACAGCCGGAATACACAATCGCGCAGAGCAGTTGAAAAGATCGGGGGCGTGCAGGAAGCAAAACTCAGGAGCCATACCGTAATGGCCGATGGATACCGCCGTAATACCGTTATCTATGGAATCCTTAGGAAAAAATGGCCTGATGTTAAACATACTGTATTCAAAGAACTGACCCTTGATTAGATTAATGGCTGATCAAAAAAGACCCTCCTTCTTTTTCGAGTTTACTTAACTTTATTCAAGTAAACTAAACACAATTATCACTATATCATAATCTTATGGAGGGACTAAAGAATTACATACATTATATTTCATTAGGTGTAGAATCTATAGGTATCCTTGTCATCGTCCTGGGTATTCTCTTTTATTTGTTCCGCTTTCTCATAAAATTAAATTCAGCTAACCGGGTAAACTACGCTTCATTGAGGCAGTCTTTGGGAAAATCCATTTTGCTTGGTCTTGAGATTCTGGTTGCCGCAGATATTATCTCTACCGTTGTGGCTGAACCCAGCCTACGGTCCGTCGCTATACTGGGACTGATCGTTCTGATAAGAACCTTTCTCAGCTGGTCTCTGGAGGTAGAATTGGAAGGCCGGTTTCCCTGGCAGAAAAAACCGGGAAGCGAGGGAAAGCTTTAAGTGCCAGATTCCGTAAAACTGTTGTATCTTAAGATAGCAAACGACAACCGGTAATTTTTAACTTATTGATATCCTTTGAGGGTCAAAACCCCTAGGTACCACTGGCAGTCTTTGACTTTCTCTAAAAACATCTGCCATGGCGAAAAAGACATTCGGTACTTTTGCCGGGGTATTCGCCCCAACCACCCTTACCATCCTGGGAGTGATTATGTATATCCGGCAGCCCTGGGTGGTGGGTAACGCAGGTATCATCGGAGCCCTGTCTATTGTTCTGCTGTCCGTCGCCATCACCGTGACAACGGCACTTAGCTTGTCTTCAATTACCACCAATGTCCGTATCGGTGCCGGCGGAGCATTTAGCCTTATATCACAATCCCTGGGACTGGAGATAGGCGGATCTATCGGTATCCCTTTCTATTTTGCGCAAGCCATCGCCGTGGCCATGTATATATTCGGGTTCCGGGAAGGGATACAGACCCTACTCCCAAGTGTCAGTCCCCTGCTCCTGGACATCAGCATCTTTGCCCTGGTGATGACCATTGCCTTTATCAGCACGAGTTTTGCATTCAAAATTCAATATGTAATTTTAGGTATTATTGCCCTATCCCTGGTTTCCATATATGGCTCCCTCTTTGTGCAGGATCTGAACTATGAGCTTCAGTGGTTCGGAGAATACCCGGGGTCCCCGGAGAACAATATGAGCGGTTCCTCGTTCTGGACCGTGTTTGCGGTATTCTTCCCGGCTGTGACAGGTGTTATGGCAGGGGCCAATATGAGTGGGGACCTGGCCAACCCAAGGAAGAGTATTCCTTACGGCACACTGAGTTCGGTGGTGATCACTACCCTGATCTACCTGAGCCTGGTCTTTGTCGCTGCCCTGATCGCCAGCCCGGAAGAACTGGCGTCAGACTATAATATTTTTATTGAAAATGCACTATGGGGTCCGATTGTTCTTGCCGGACTTTTGGGGGCTACCCTTTCTTCGGCCCTGGGCTCCTTTGTCGGGGCCCCGCGGATTCTGCTTGCCCTGGGGGAGAAACAAATCCTTCCTAAAAGTCGGGCCCTGGCAAAAACCTCCGCAAAAGGAGAGCCGGTCAACGCCATGTTGGTTACAGCTGTCATCGTTCTTTTCGGTATTTCCCTGCGTAACCTGAACACCATTGCCCCGCTCTTGACCATGTTCTTTATGATTACCTATGCCATGGTGAATATCGTTGCCCTGGTAGAACAAACCCTGGGCCTGCCCAGTTACAGGCCCACTTTAAAGATCCCACTGATCATTCCGGCCCTGGGGGCTTTTGGTTCTATAGCAATTATGTTCATCATCAACGTACTGGCCGCTCTTTTCGCACTGATCTTTATCGTCATGTTCTATTTTTACCTGGTCAAAAAGAATATCAGGTCAGAGGCCGGGGATTCCCGCAGTGGTCTGTTTACCGCCCTGGCAGCCTGGGCTACCGAAAAGACCAACAGCATTAGCCCTAAAAAGGAGGTGCGCTCCTGGAAACCGGATTTGCTTATCCCGATGACCATGCCAAAAGAGATCCGTAGCTCTTTTAAACTGATCCGATCTATTGTCTATCCAAAAGGCTCTGTCAAGATTTTAGCCTTCCGAAATGATGACCCTGCCGAACAGCGAAATCTTGAAAGTTTTCTTTACAACGCCGTTCAGAAGTTCAAGGAGGCTGATATCACTGTTTCCTACACTTTTATAGACAATGTGGATTTCAATACTACCCTCAATGTGAGCATGCAGTCCCTGAATGCTGCATTTTTTAAACCCAATATCGTTTTTGTCAGTGTAGACAGTGAGAATCCCCAACTGTCCTATTACAATAAGCTGATACAGGATGCTAAAAAAAATGGATTTGGAACTATTATCTATGTCCCCTTTTCAACAGCCAGTCTAGCCATTGAAAAACACATTACACTCTGGATGACCAACATTCCCCGGAATTGGAAAGAGTCGTTTAACATCCGGGAAAATAACCTGTCTACCTTGATTTCCCTCTTGCTGCGTAAGAACTGGAAAGGCCATATAGATGTTAAGATCCTGAACAATGACCCGGAACTGAGTTTTTCAGCGACGGATCTGGACGACCTGATGACCATGGTCCGATTCCCCAAGTCGACCACCTTTGAACTTAAACAAGGACATCTCCTGGACCAGGTGAAAAGTGAAAAAAGCACCGATGTCAACGTCATCAGTATAGAGGGAAAAATGACCATAGAAGAAATGGTCCTCCTAGTGAACGAGTCCAGGATCTCTGCGATTTTCTGCGGGGATTCCGAATTTGAAAATGTAATGGTATAAGCAAAATGATCAACCTGAAGAATATACAGACCGAAGTAGATGCCAGCTATTTGTACAAAGTACTTGCAGCGGTAGAAGAAGACCCCAATGTAGCCAGTGTCTTTGAGCAGATGAGCCAAATAGAACAAGGGCATGCTGTAGCTTTTATGAAAAAGAATGGTATGGATCCTGCAAATTTACCCGGACCTTCCTGGAGGGCCCGTTTACTCCATACCATAGGAAAGATCCTCGGCTATGATTATATCCTCGGGGTACTGATGGATACGGAAAAGAGCATAGCCTCGGCAGCCCAGAACCTAAGGCGTACTTCTAAAACAGAGCCCTCCCTTTCCGATACGGCCCACGTAGCTATTTTAAGAAATATCCTCGAAGGGGATTACGAACTGTCCGGAAAAGACCTCGCCCGTTTTGAAAAACGCCACAGGCATGTGGGAGGAAATGCATTACGTGCTGCCGTACTGGGCGGGAATGACGGGCTGGTGTCTAATTTCAGCTTAGTGATGGGTATAGCCGGTGCCACGAGTGGGCGCACCGAAATTTTACTGGCAGGGATTGCAGGACTGCTCGCCGGGGCACTATCCATGGCCTTAGGAGAGTGGATTTCTGTTAAAAGCTCCCAGGAACTCTATGAAAACCAGATGGACCTGGAGATGGAAGAGCTGGAAACCAACCCGGAAGGGGAAGAACAGGAACTGGCTCTGATCTACCAGGCAAAGGGCATTCCCGCAGAACAGGCAGCAGCAATGGCCAGCGAAATTATGGCCGACAAAACCCTGGCCCATGAAGTTCTCGTAAAGGAGGAATTGGGGATCAGTGCCGAAGAGATGAAGGGATCTCCTATGCAGGCCGCACTATCGTCTTTTGTAATGTTCGCTTTTGGCGCCATCATCCCGGTAATACCCTTCTTTCTGACAACAGGCATGCAAGCTGTAATTCTCAGCTCCCTCTTCAGTGCCCTGGGCCTCTTTGTGATCGGCGGTGCTATTACCCTTTTTACCGGGAAAAATGTCTGGTATTCCGGGTTCCGGCAAGTACTCTTTGGCCTGGTAGCAGCGGCGATCACATTTGGGATCGGCTCCCTGGTCGGAGTTTCCCTGGCTGGCTGATCCGGAAATTTTCAGGACAAAATACTGGCAGTGACCTTCCGGGGAGCTCAGTGTTTTTGCCGTGAAAAAATTGGCTAAAAATGGGTACATTTAACATCCTGACAAACAAAACAAAATTTTATACCAGAGAAAAATGAAATACCTGAGTACGTTCTTACTGTTCCTGACAGTATCCCTGACCTTCGCACAAGTTAACCTTGATTACCAGAAACCCTCTCCGGAGATCCTGGAATTGGTTGATGTGGAGCGGGCGCCCACCGTTTTATTTGATAAAGATAAGGACCATATGATCTTACTGTACCGGGATGCCTATAAGTCTATAGAAGAACTCTCACAAGAAGAATTACGCCTGGGAGGCCTTCGTATTGACCCAAAGACCAATATAGGTTCAAGGACTACCTATTACAATAATGTACGGCTGAAACCTCTGGCTAAGAAAAATGCCGAAATACAGCAGGTTAGCGGCCTTCCCGAAAATCCTAAACTCTCTAATTTCAGCTTTTCTCCGAACCAGGAGAAAATCGCCATGACCCACACTTCTAAAGAGGGAGTGGAGCTCTGGGTCCTCTTCCTGCAGGAGGCAAGGGCAGAAAAACTTAGCGGCCCAAATTTAAATGCCAACCTGAGAGACGTGATTAACTGGTTTGAGAACGGGCAGCATATTCTGGTGAAAATGGTTCCCGGGAACAAACAACCCCTGGTCGATGCCGGGGCTGCCGTTCCTGCCGGACCCACCATATCTGTGAACGATGGAAAAAAAGCCCAGAACCGCACCTACCAGGACTTATTGAAGAATAAGAACGATGAGCATAATTTTGAGCAACTGGCCCTTTCTGAACTTACCAAGGTATCATTACAAGGTGAACAACAACCCTGGTTAGAACGTGCTATGTATAACAATATCAGTTTTTCTCCGGATGGAGAATACGTGATGGTCAATACCGTAGAAAAACCATTTTCATACCTGGTACCATACTATCGTTTTCCTTCCACCACTACTATTTATACTAAGGATGGTACAAAAGTGAATACCGTTGTGGAAGTCCCACTGATAGAAGATCTGCCCAAAGGATTTATGGCCGAAAGGAAAGGGAAAAGAGATTTTTCCTGGCGAGCAGATCAGCCTGCCACCCTGGTATATGCGGTAGCCCTGGACGGTGGCGACCCGGACAATGAAGTGGACTACAGGGACGAGGTATTTCAACTTAAGGCACCCTTCAGTGGGGATGGTGAAAGCCTGTTGAAGACGATCAATCGGTACCGCTATATAGAATGGGGAACGGATGAACTGGCGGTGGTACACGACTACTGGTGGAATACCCGGAATACTAAAACCTATGCAATTGATCCCTCCGATGCTTCTAAGGAACCTAAAATACTGTTCGATCGAAATTACCAGGATGTCTACAGCGACCCGGGCAGTTTTGTCAAGACTCATAACGAATTCGGTTCTGAGGTGCTTGCCCTTAAGAACGGGAAAGCCTTCTTACTGGGAGATGGATTCAGCGATGAGGGACAATTCCCCTTTGTAGACCAGTTAGATCTCAAAAATGGAAAAAGCAGCAGGTTGTATACCTCTCCTTACAAGGACAAAAAAGAAACCCTGGTCGCTTTTGACCCGGATAATAAGGAACTAATCGTACGACTGGAATCTCCTACCGAGTATCCCAATTATTACGAAAAGCAAATCGGTAAAAAGAAAACAGAGCAATTAACAGCTTTTGAAAACCCGTTTAAAAGCCTGCAGGACGTGCATAAGGAAGTGATCACCTACAAGCGTGATGACGGAGTAGAGCTTTCCGGGACCCTCTACCTGCCTTCCAATTATGAGCAGATGGGTAAAATGCCCATGATACTATGGGCCTATCCCAGGGAATACAAGGATAAATCCACAGCCGGGCAGAACACCAATAATCCCAATGAATTTACCTACCCCTATTACGGTTCCATGGTCTATTGGGTGAACAAAGGTTACGTGGTCCTGGATGATGCTTCCTTCCCTATCCTGGGTGAAGGGGAAGAAGAACCCAATGACAGTTTCAGGAAACAACTGGTAGCCAATGCCAAAGCCGCCATAGATGCCGTAGACAGCATGGGCTATGTAGACCGTGACCGTGTTGCGGTTGGAGGACATAGCTATGGCGCATTCATGGTAGCCAACCTTTTATCTCACTCAGACTTGTTTGCTGCTGGAATCGCGAGAAGCGGTGCCTATAACAGGACACTGACACCTTTTGGTTTCCAGAGTGAAGAACGATCGTATTGGGATGCCCCGGAAATCTATTACACCATGTCTCCTTTTATGCATGCGGATAAAATGAAGACGCCATTACTGCTTATTCACGGGGAAGCAGATAATAATTCGGGCACCTATCCAATGCAGAGCGAACGATATTTTAACGCCTTAAAAGGTCTGGGCGCTACGGTCAGGCTTGTAGTGCTCCCTAAAGAGAGCCATGGCTACAGGGCAAAGGAAAGTATACTGCACCTGCTTTGGGAACAAGACCAATGGCTGGAAAAATATGTGAAGAACAAAACTGCTGACGAATCCTCTAAATAAACCAACCTATTATGAAAAGCTTTAGCCTCCTCTTTTTGTGCCTGCTCCTGCTCTCCTGCGGAGAACAGACCACATCCGAAGAAAAAAGCACCGCTGAAAATACTTACCTGGATTACTCTGACAGGGATGACAAACTCAGCGGGGGCGTTAAATTAATCCCGATTGAGACTGCTTCCGGGACTTTTAAGGTATGGACCAAGAGAGTTGGCAACAACCCGGATATGAAGGTGTTGCTGTTGCACGGCGGTCCCGGGGCTACCCATGAGTATTTTGAGGTGTTCGACTCTTATTTCCCCAACGCGGGAATAGAATATTACTACTATGACCAACTGGAATCTGCTTATAGTGATCAGCCCAATGACAGTACACTTTGGTCGGTGGACCGATACGTAGACGAGGTGGAGCAGGTGCGGCAGGCATTAGGACTGGACAGCACCAATTTTTATATCCTGGGTAGTTCCTGGGGCGGAATCCTGGGGATGGAATACGCCCTGAAACACCAGGATAAAATGAAAGGTCTTATCGTATCTAATATGATGGCTTCTATCCCGGACTATATGAAGTACGCAGAGGAGGTTCTTGGACCACAACTGGATCCGGAAGTACTTGCGGAAATCCGTCAACTGGAAGCTGAAGGCAAATTCACCGACCCTCGCTACTTGGAGTTAGTAGGCACCCATTATTATCCAAAACATGTTCTACGCATGCCGCCGGACCAATGGCCAGACCCTGTAAACCGAGCTTTTGCGAATATCAATTACGACCTGTACCTCACTATGCAGGGACCCAGTGAATTCGGGGTAGTAGGAGATGCCAAGCTTAAGAACTGGGACATCAAGGAGCAATTAAAAAATATCAGTGTACCGACCTTAGCTATAGGCGGGGCACATGATACCATGGATCCGGAACATATGGAGTGGATCGCAGATGAAGTGCAGAACGGTCGCTACCTATACTGCCCGGAAGGGAGCCACCTGGCCATGTATGATGATCCCGAGACCTATTTTGAAGGAGTGATCCGGTTTATCAAAGATGTGGATCAGGGGAAATTTTAAGGATATAACCCGGGCTATAAAGGTTATGTTTTCCAAACCAATACCTGTATGCCGTAAATAGACCATAATTAAGAAAACTATGGGCAGGAAGAAAAACATTCCCCTGACGGCCATTATATTAGAGGCATTTCTGGTGGTCTTAGGAGTTGTGCTTGCATTTTCCATTAACCAATGTCGTGAAAATCGGGATGTAAATAACCATGCAGCCCATGCGTTGGAGACGGTTTACAGGGAAGTTGAGAATAACAGGGAATTGATTGTCAAAAACCTGGAATATCATCGTTACCTCGTAGACACTTTGAAATTTTATGTAGGTAAAGATTCCTTGCTCCCTCCTATTTCGCTCTTTAACGGGGGTTTTATTGCACAAAGGCAACCCTTGGCTACGGCCTGGGAAGCGGCTCGGGCTACGGATGCCTTAAGGAATATGGAATACGGCACCGTACTTGAACTTTCAGAACTCTATCAATTACAGCAGCGTTATGATTTCCAAGCCAGGGCCATTGGCGACCAGCTGTATGGTCTGATGATACAGCAGGGAATCAAATCTATCTTGGACAAAAGCGATAACCTTTTCAATATCATCTATATGTTTATCTATAGAGAGGAACAATTACTGAGTGCCTACGCCACTTTTTTAAAAGACAAGGATGTTAGCTTGATAATCCAGGAAGAAAAATGAATTAGGCCAATACTTTGCTTTTCTCCTGGAAGGTATATTGAGACCGTGTGCCGCAAACACATTAAAACAGGATTGCCCAGCAAGAATTACAATAAACTTATTTCTGCCTTCGTTTTTAGCAAAAGGAAATGCTTTTTCCTTTTATGAACCAATCGAATCGCCCGATGAAGAAACTTAGGCCTCCACTGTGGAGAAAAGATAAAATTGTTTACTATTTCCTGATCGTATTTTTTCCGTCTGTCCTTTTCCTGGGCATTGCGCTATCCGGGCTTATGGAATTAGGATTTACGCCCATGGAGATCCTGCGTGATCCAGCCCAGCAGATGAGTTATCCCAGTGTATTGGGTTTTGTCTCTAATATAGGGGTCTGGCTGTGGATCAGTGCCGGGAGTATCTGTTTTTTTACCCTACTCACCCGTTGGCAGGAACTCAGCCGTTGGCAACAGGAATTACTACTGTTAGTGGGGATACTGGCCATGTCACTGGGCGCTGATAATTTTTTTATGCTGCACGAACGATTTAATGAAAAGATCTTTTTCCTATTCTATGCCTTGGTAGCCGTAATGCTGCTTTACCGGTATTACAGTTATATAATGCGGATAGAACCCCAGGGGTTTTTAATGACAGGACTGTTCCTGGCCACCTCTGTCTTGATCGATATGACTCAAAGGTTTTTCCCTGCAGAGCTACTGGAAATTCGAATTATTATGGAAGATGGTGCCAAATTCATGGGTGCTGCAAGCTGGCTCTATTTCTCAGCCCGAATCTCGACCATTCCCAGGGCCACTGTTGTCTAGGTATTTCCTCCCTCCTAAAACCGCAACATCTTAAGCGGTAATAGCTTACTTTTAGTAAAAGATGTAATATGCTTTATACCCTGTCCAGGTGGGTCGTGATTGGCTTTGCCCTGTTCATAATACTCGTGGGTGTCTTTATGCTCCTGCATCCTATACGAGCCCGGAACTACATAGCATAAGCAGCGAGTACCCCCGTTATTCATTATAGTGAGATCCTGATCCGGATGATCCCAGCAACCGCCCTGATCCTTGTGGCAGATGAGAGCCGTTACCCTTATATATTTCTGGGTGGTTTTATTAACCTTACCTCTGTTGTCCTACTCTTAATCCCAAGGCAACTACATCATAAATACGCTTTATGGTGTGCGTCACAGCTGAATTCTTTTTTGATTCGAATGCTTTCTCCACTTAGCCTGTGCTTTGGTATCGGTTTGCTCTATGTCCTGGGTTCGTACTTCCGCCAAACCATTAATCAACTGCAGCTTGAACATTTTTACTATGGATTATCCCCTTGCATTTTGTCGATTCATGATCATAAATTAACTCGGACTAGAGTTTTTCTCGGTTTCATAGGTATTTTCCTACAGTGATATTGTTATAATTTTAACAAATATAATACGTCTGTGTTGTATCCGTAACAACATATAAGCTTTTCACAATTTTTTACGAAAACGTTTTCGCAAAGGATCAAAGATTTTTTTATTGAGCACTTATTGTTCCTCAGGGTCAACTAATATCGGGGTGGGTTGTAGATGTTCCGGCCTAAAAAAACTATGATTTTTATCAATTTCCCCGAAAAATTTCGTGCATTTCATCGATTTTTTCGACCGATCAGCCCTTATGTTAATTTTAACTTTTATTTTGGGCACTTTGGAATTTTGATGGATTCTTAGTCAAACTCAGTTTTCATTATATAATATTTTCTAAAAAGCCCTTTTTATTATTAACCCACTAAATTTTTCATTCTATGAAAAAACTATTACCCAAAAAATTAATTCTCACCGCTTTGTCCTGTTACTCGGGTATGATGTGCTTGCAGGCACAGACCAGTTCACAGGATATTTCGACTAATCTGTCCGAAGACCAGCGAGTGAATTCTTTTACGATGGAACCGCTTCGCGGCACACCATCTATCATAAAAATGAATACCTCCGGGGCTACCCTCGGCGTTAACGATGTCCCCGCCTTCCTGCGCGGCGCAATGGGCGTTGGTAACGAAACTATTTTTAATAAAATTTCAAGCATTAACACCAATGGTGTACAGGTGGATAAATACCAGCAGGTTACTAATGGAATCAAGGTAGAACACGGTGTGTTCAAAGCCACGTCACGGAAAGGCATTGTATACGGTCTTACCGCGGAATACTACAATTTACCGGCTTCCATAACTTCTACCGCGTCATTAAGCGAATCAGCCGCCTTGCAAAAGGCATTGGATCATGTCGGCGCAAGTCTTTATGCCTGGGAATATATTGAAAGCCTTGGCAACTCCCCCGAGATCACCGCGGCATATAACGAGGTTTATCCAAAAGGCGAGTTGGTCTTTGTGGACAATTACCTTACTGATGCTGTTGATCTCGCCTTGGCTTATAAATTCAATGTTTATGCTGCCGAGCCATTATCCCGTGCAGACATTTATGTAGATGCTAACAACGGGCAGGTGCTTTTGCTAGATGCCATCATTAAACACGCCGATGGCCACGGAAAAGAAGAGATCCGCAACATGGTTGGAAAAGCCGGGAAGAAGAACACCCAGCCGTTACCGGTGATGGCAGCACAAGGTGACACTCGCTACGCCGGCACCAGGATGTTTGACACATCCTTGGAAAACGGTATGTATGTCCTTAAGGGAACCACTCCTACAGGGGTGGCGAATGAGACTCGCTCTATGGAGGGCATCGGTGGACTTCCCCTTAGTGTGCCAGCTATTTACACCCTATCCGAACCTATCTATGACGGGGACGGGGACCTTTTAAACCCTGAAACTGCTGATAATAACTGGACTGCAGCAGAACACCGCAAGGATAACTTCTCGGCAACTAACCCTTACCCGGTGGCTAACGAGAAGAATAATGATGACGTGGCACTTGATGCCCACTGGGGTGCGGAGATCGTGCTGAATTACTGGCAGGAGAAACACAACCGTGACAGTTATGACAACCTGGGTACCAAGGTCTTTAACTATGTACACTACGGTGATGGCTACGACAACGCATTCTGGAATGGTTCTGCCATGACCTACGGGGATGGAAGCTACCAGGGAGGCACAAATCCTGATGGTTCGTTTGCTCCCTTAACATCGATGGATGTATGCTCGCACGAGATTGGCCATGGAGTCTGCGAATTCACTGCAGACCTGGTTTACCAAAGAGAGTCGGGTGCCATGAACGAAGGTTTTTCTGATATCTGGGCTGCCGCAGTAGAACAGTATGTACTGACAGAAATTGATGGCTCGCTGAACTATGACCCATGGGGTATCGGTGAGCAGATCGATGAGCGTGATGGTGGCTTACAGCCCGGTGATCCCAATGCAGTAGCCCTACGCTGGATGGACGACCCTAAAGCGGCCGGAGATCCTGATTCTTACGGTGGTGCTAACTGGAAGGAGCCGGAATGTGGAACGCCTACCCTTGCGAATGACTATTGTGGCGTACACACTAATAGCGGTGTACTTAACAAATGGTACTACCTACTGGTAACCGGAAGCGGACAGGCATTTTCCGCCGGAAGTGGAAAAGCAGCCAGTGACGACCAGGTTTCTGACGGTGGTCGTCAGTACGAAGTACAGGGAATAGGTTTTGACAAAGCTTCGGCCATAACATACTTAGCAGAAACAATGCTGGCGCCGAATGCCAAGTTTATCGATATGAGGCAGGCCTCTATCTTCGCAGCACAGGTGCTTTACGGAATAGGTTCTAACGAAGAGGTTCAGACCACCAATGCGTGGTATGCAGTAGATATTGGAGATGCTTTTTCTGCCGGTGACCCTAATACCATTACCTTCAGCGACAGTAATGTCCTGATCTTTTCCGAAGATAATGCGATTAATGGTTGTGCGGATGTCAATACCTATAACGTACTTATCGGAAGTGTGGAAGTTCCCCAAGGAACAACGATCAATATTAGTACAGCAGGAAGCACAGCTACCCGCGGACAGGATTACGACATCTCCGGACAGTCCTTTACTTTCAACGGTTCAGAAACCAATAATATTACTGTTACCGTTTATGATGATGCAGTAGTTGAACAAACCGAGACGATTGTCTTATCTTTTGTTTACAACGGGCAATTGCTGAAGCAAGAATTCTCTATCGGGGATAATGACTTTGCCCCGAGAACAGGAAATTCACCTTTTGATCTGCTTGCCACGGAAACCTTCTCTAACGATGGGATGCCTAATGGCTGGTCCATACAAAACGTATTGGACGGGGTGAACAAATGGACCTTTAACGGAACGGGTGAAGCCGCAGGAAAAGCCTTCATCACAACCCTAGGTGCAGATGTCCCTACTTACGATCAATTAGTAGATGCAAATACTATACTACGTTCACCAATGCTGAATGCAGGTGCTGCCAGCGATGTTACCGTAAGCTTTGATTGGAAAGCAGGTGGGGAGACGGATGCTGTGGAAACTCATATCTTGTTCGATTATGGCGAATTCATGTACTCCCTGGATGGGGTGAACTGGACGACCGTAGAGCAATTTGTGGGTGATGCCGCGGGAGTTAGTCCTGCAAGTGGAACCTTTAACGGGGTGATTCCACAGGTAGATGGCAAGAACTTCTTCCTTGGTTGGAGATGGTATAATGACGCCCTGGTCGGAACTGCTTTCAGTATGACCGTGGATAACGTCACCGTTACCGCTACTCCTGCAGGAATAGCAACCGAAAAGGGATCTTCATCTACCACCCAGGTTCACTTGGGACAGACTATCTACTTCATGAGTAATTCCGATAACGGCCTGATCGCCAAGATCGAGAACGTATCTGAAGACCTTGGTTGTGTTACCATGTCTGTTATCGATGAGGGGACCAGCTTCAGGATCTTTGATAATGTAAATACGGCCAGGCCTTCCAAGGCTTTCGGTATCAGTGTTGAAAACGCTAATGCCACCTATGACCTGACCCTCTACTTCACGGAAGATGAACTGAATGCTTTTGATGAAACGGTATCCTTGATCCCAATGAAAGTAAATTCATCCAATATGAATGATGCCGACGCAGACCTGCATAACTTCCAATTGAATGGTCAGTTGACCAATGTAGATGTGGACGGGCAATTCAGGGCCTTTACCGGTACTTTTAAAGGATCTGGTGCGGCCAGTATCGTCCAGGAATTTGATTATACTCCCGGTGACCCTGTAGATCCGACGGATCCCACAGATCCCACAGATCCTACAGATCCTGGAAATGATGACGATGATGACGATGAAAGACACGATGGTAAACACGATCATAAAGATCATAAGCATAAGGTTAAAGGCGATAAAGGCGGATTCGCAGAATTCACCGTATTCCCTAACCCTGCTGTGACGACCATCAATATCAGCACGGCAGATGCCAACATGGTTGCTGTTACCGTATTTGACCTGATGGGCGGAGTGCCGATGAGCCAGCAATTTGGTTTAGGCATTAACAGCGTTGAGCTGGATGTAGCCCAATTAAACCCGGGACTTTACATTATGCATGTACTGGCCGATAATGGTGAAACATTCGTCTTAAAATTCTTTAAGCAATAACGATAACCATACGCTTGACTGTGAAAAGGGGTAGACGAAAGTCTGCCCCTTTTTTTTTATCTGCAATCCTCCCCTGCTCATTATAACACCTCATCCCACCATAAAATACAAGCCCTGCCCCTTTGGAAGCAATGCGCCTTGCAAGCAAAACAGCATAATAATCAGATTTTTAACAGTTTAGAATATAATCTATATTCTATAATTGTTATATTTATCCAACCAAAGATCCCCCAGATCGCCAACCGCCTCTGACTAACCCTCGGAGTAATACTTAACCTCATGCCAACATTGATTATTGAGAGACCTTCTCATTGGATGACCCGGGAAAAAGCATATCGCCTTTTTATCAATGGCAAGCAACTGGGATCAATTAAAAACGGGGAAACTATACAGTATAGCATCGAACCCGGAAACCACATCCTGAAAACCGATATTGACTGGTTCAGGAGCCATACCATGGTTTTTGAAATCCAGCCCGATGAAAAAAAAGTGCTGAAGGTAGATGGTGCTAAATACGGGGCATTACTTTTGCCATTTTACCTCCTCTGCCTGCTCGCCTGGTACATCCTTCAGAATTTCATCGCTATCGACTATTTCGTTCTCTGGGGTGCTCACCTGCTGTTATATATCCTGATCATGTTCAGCATTCTCTTCAGGAAAGGCAGGTATGTACGGGAAGTTGAAATAGGATAGTAACATCATACTTGAATCGCCTTCAGCTTAGCCAGGGAATCTTATTATAAAATAGGTATATCCCCGTGCAGGGGATAGTACAATTTAGAATTGTGCCAATGCAGTTAGCATCCGGTTCCAGCTGCCATAAGAATAGGTCGCGGGGCTTTCAATTCACGGGTCTCTCTATTAATGAACCGATATTCGCCATCAGGCCGAACAAGGCCTGATCTTTTCCTATTAATATTTACTACATTTATCATCCATTCGTTTAAACATCAATTTTGTTGGTTTAAACCAAAAATACTCATGTGCAAAAAACCGCTTTAAGTTGAATAAAGCCCGGATCATTACCGATCCGGTCCAACAAAGTAAGCTTATATAACCTATCCGAGTACCATGACCAAACTAATACTGAATACCGCTATTTTTCTTATCCTAATAGTATGCTTTCAAGAAGCCCGACCACAGGGTACCCGGCTGCTGCGGCAACCTTCAGCCAGTGATACCCACATTGCATTTGCCCATGGTGGGGATATCTGGATCTCCGCACTTGACGGGAGCAATGTTAAACGCATCACCAGTACAGCAGCAGTAGAAGAAAACCCGGCGATCTCACCGGATGGCAAAACCATCGCTTTTAACTCCAATAAGACTGGATACCATGCCGTGTATACCGTTCCTGTTACTGGGGGGCAGGCCGAACAGCTTACCTGGCACCCTTCCGGTGCTTTTGTAAGAGGTTGGAGCCCGGATGGTAAAAGCGTCCTGTATGCCTCTTCAAGAGAATTCGCACCAAGACCATCTAACCGTTTATGGACCATTTCTAAAGAGGGTGGTGTCCCTCTGCTGCTCAGTGCCCAAAGGGGTTTTGACGGTTCCTTTTCCCCTGCTGGCGACGCTATTGCCATCGATCGCGTTACCCGTTGGGAATCCGAATTCCGGAATTACCGCGGAGGACAGAATACACCACTCATCCTGCTCAATCTTGATACACAGTCAGAAGTCCTGATCCCCAATGAAAGATCCATAGACCTGCACCCTACCTGGATCGACGATACCGTATATTTTCTTTCAGACCGGGAAGGAGGAGTCATGAACATATGGGCTTATTCGGTTGCGAACCAGGACCTGGAACAATTGACACAGTACAAGGGCTCCGATATCAAATGGTTATCGGGAAAAGATAAGCTGGTCTTTGAAAGAGAAGGTTATCTGCATATGATGGATCCGGCAACCGGGAATACGGAACAGCTCCAGATCAGTATCAGCGGAGATTTTCCATGGGCAGAAACCAGATGGGAATCTGTAGACGATTACGTAGGCTATACCTCTATCTCTCCCAGTGGTAAAAGGATATTGATGGAGGCCAGGGGGGATATCTTCACCGTACCCGTAGAATACGGAGATGCCCGCAACCTGACAAGTAGTTCGGGGGTTGCAGACCGCCGCCCCATCTGGTCTCCAAAAGGAGATCGTATTGCCTGGTTTACCGATGAAGGGCGTAATGGATATCTACTGAGGACTGCCCCACAAGATGGATTGGGAAGTACCCGGGACATTTCCCTGGGCGAATCTAAATTGGCCTGGGAACCGGTATGGTCTCCGGACGGCGAGTTCATCGCTTTTGTAGACGATGACCTCAGGGTTCGTGTCGTTGATATGCAGTCCGGGCAGATTAAAACCGTGGGAACGGGCGGAGTTAATATAGAGCGCGGAAATATGGGGCTCAGCTGGTCTCCCGATTCGCGATGGCTGGTCTATTCCAAGAGTGGCGATAACAATTTCAGGCGGATAGTGATCTGGTCTTCAGAGGAAAACCGGTCCCGGGAGATCACCAATGCATTTGCAGATGCTTCTTCCCCGGCATGGGACAGGGACGGGAAACACTTGTATTTCCTGGCGAGCACAGAAGTTGCCCTGGGATCCGGGTGGGTGAATACCAGTTCTATGAACTCGGACCCTGAATATGCTGTCTACGTGCTAAACCTGGATAAATCGGACAGCTCTCCTTTTAAACTGAGAAGTGACGAAGAGAACATAAAAAAAGAAGATAGCGAAGATAAAAAGGAGCAGAAAAAGGAAGAGTCCAAAGAAGAACCTTTGGTCGTAAAGATAGATTTTGACGGATTAGACCGCCGCATCATACCCCTCCCTATAGAAGATGCTAACTATCGCGGGCTGTTGCCCGGTCCTAAGGGTATTGTTTTTATCACGGAAAGAATACCGGGAGAAAGAGGCTTAAAGATTCATAAATACGAATTAGCTGAACGGAAATTATCCGATTATACAGGCGGAGTTTCTGACCTCTCTGTTTCTGCTGATGGAAGTAAAATGCTGCTTAAGGCGAAGGGCAGCTATAAGGTTGCCGATACGGATAAAAGTGCGGATGCCGCTAAAAGTGTCAACGTATCCCTTGAAGCTAAGGTAGACCACCGGGCCGAATGGGAGCAGATCTTTGAGGAGGCCTGGCGATACGAACGTGATTATTTTTACGATCCTAACCTTCACGGCAGGGATTGGCAGGTGGTGTATGATCGGTATGCTCCTATGTTACCTTATGTTCGACACAGGGAGGATCTTAGTTACATCCTGGACCAGATGAATGGCGAGTTATCCGTAGGGCATAGTTTTGTATTCGGCGGGGATTTCCCAAAAACAGGTGACCCAAAGACAGGCCTGCTGGGTGCAGACCTTGTACGTGAAAAGAACAGGTGGAAAATCAGCAGGATCTATACCACTGAGAACTGGAACCCCGAATTGACCAGCCCACTGGACGAACCGGGACTTAAAGTATCCCAAGGGCATTACCTGGTCGGTGTAAATGGGCAAGAATTAACCGCAGAACAAAACCCCTATCGCTTTCTCGATGGCACTGTGGACAAACAGACGGTACTGCATATTAATGACAAGCCTGTTTTTGAAGGCCACTGGACCATTACCGTAAAGCCCTTAAAGAGCGAGAATGACCTGCGCACCCGCGCCTGGGTTGAGGACAACCGAAGGATGGTTGATAGCTTGTCTAATGGCAAATTGGCCTATGTCTGGGTTCCCAACACCAGTGGGCAGGGATTGGTTTCCTTTAACCGTTACTTCTTTGCTCAACAGGATAAGGAAGGGGCAGTGATCGATGCCCGTTATAACGGGGGAGGACTCCTGGATGACTATATGGTTGATTTGATGACACGCGAGCTCCGCGCGGCCTATACCAACGAGGTTCCCGGGGCAGAACCCAAGGGTATGCCTGCAGGGATACTCGGCCCTAAAGTTTTACTGATCAATGAAATGGCAGGGTCCGGGGGCGACTTCTTTCCATGGGTTTTCCGGCAACAGAAAGCCGGCTTGCTGATCGGATCCACCACCTGGGGAGGCCTGGTCAAGAGTTCTGTTCATTACCGCCTGATCGACGGTGGAGCGTTAACCGCACCGGATAATGCTATCTTTGATCCTATCAAAGGAGAGTGGATAGGTGAAAATAAAGGCATATCCCCGGATATCGAGGTACGCCAGGATGCAAAATCCCTGTCAGAAGGGCGTGATCCACAGTTAGAGCGAGCCGTTACGGAATTGATGAAGCAATTGAAAGGACAGCCCAGGAAGATTCAGGCTCCTGCATTCTCCTCCCCTGCATCGAACGGGGGTAATTGATAGCCCGGAAAATTACGGTGAACATTAAACCTGCAATGATCTTTAATTGTAAACCAAAGTAAATGAGAATCATATGGACGAATTAGGAGGCTCTATCTGGTCGGCAGCTGTATTGTTATTCTTACTGATGGACCCCCTGGGGAATATACCCCTGGTTCTTTCAGTACTTAAAGGGATCCCGGCCAAAAGGCAGCGGGTGATCATTGCCCGTGAGCTGCTGATGGCCTTGGCCCTCCTTCTCTTGTTCCTCTTTCTCGGGAAACCCCTGCTCAGGTTTCTGCACCTGCAACAGGAAGCAGTTACTATTTCGGGCGGACTGATATTACTGATCATCGGGTTAAGGATGATCTTTCCCAAGCCGGAAGGAATTATGGGCCATCAGCCGGGGGGAGAACCTTTCCTGGTTCCTATCGCCATCCCCATGATCGCGGGACCATCCGTCCTGGCCATGCTGATCCTGATGACACAGAGCGGACCGGCGAAAATGACCAACTGGTTCTTTGCCGTGTTGCTGGCATGGGGTATGTCTGCAGTGATACTGCTCGCAGCTCCCATCCTACTGAGATTCCTGAAAGAGCGCGGACTGATCGCCGTAGAACGCCTGATGGGTATGCTCCTGGTCATGGTCGCCGTACAAATGCTCATCGATGGTTTCGAGGTATTGTTCCAGGCATAAATAAAAAACCCCGGGAAATCCCGGGGTTCTTTCTTCTTCATCTTAGCAACCTTTATTGGTCAATTGATCCTGTAACCCTTTTCATAAAAGCGTTCAGGGCTTCCTTTTCCGAAAGGCCATCCTTTTTCATCAATTCCCGGACTTCCAGGGAACCGGCGATATTAGAGATCAGTTCCCCGATCACATCCAGTTCTTCATCTTTGATGGCCCGGCTTTCCGTCAGGTGCTCCAGGAGTTCCAGGGCTTCAATAGCATAATCCTGGTCGTTCTCCTCGATAAACTGGTTCAGGTGCTTAATTACTGGTAGCCGCATCGATAAATTCTTTTAAGGAATCTACTTTGTTCGTCTGCACCTGCTTGAGCAGCTTCCCGTTTTTAAAAGCAGCAAATGTAGGCAGGTTATCAACCTTGGCTAGCTGCCTTGATTCCGGAAATTTCTCCGCATCAACCATGACAAAAGGAATATCTTCGTTTTCAGAAGCAAACCTCTTGAACTTGGGCTTCATCACCCTGCAATTGCCACACCATCCCGCGGAGTACTGTACCAGTACGGTGTCGTTCTCCTGGACGGTGGTCGCTAAATTGTCTTCAGTTATTTCCGTGTACATAGTTTTCTTTTTTAATTTAAAGAATGCTTCAGGTAAGAGGCTACCCCTTCCCTGTCTGCCTTCATGGCATCTTTTCCTTCTTCCCAGTTAGCCGGGCATACTTCCCCGTGCTTCTGTACGTGCTCGTATGCATCTACCAGACGAAGGAATTCGTTCACATTTCTTCCAAGCGGCATATGGTTGATCCCCTCGTGGAAAACAGTTCCTTCTTCATCGATCAGGTAAGTTGCCCTGTAGGTGACATTGTCCCCTTTAAGGATTTCAATACCTAACTCCTCATCAAATCCTTTATACTCCGCATCCAGGATACCAAGAGCCGAAGAAAGGTTACGGTTTGTGTCTGCCAGGATATTGTAAGTAACTCCTTCTATTCCTCCGTTATCTTTTGGGGTATTCAACCATGCAAAATGTACTTCCGGGCTGTCACAAGAAGCGCCGATAACCATTGTATTTCTTTTATCAAACTCTTTTAGTGCATCCTGGAAGGCATGTAGCTCAGTTGGGCATACAAAAGTGAAATCTTTCGGGTACCAGAAAAGCAATACCTTTTTCTTGTTCTTCACCGCTTCTTCAAATACGTTAAGGTGAATAGTATCACCCATTTCGTTCATTGCGGGTACTGTAATATTTGGGAATTTTTTACCTGTAAAGGCCATAGTATTTAGTTTTTATGTTTCTTAATTCAGGCTGCAAAAATACGAAGTAGTTACCGTAAAATAAAAGCGAGTTTTTCTATACCTCATAGGCTAAGTCTATCCTTTGTCAAGGCAATATAAACAGGGAGGATAGGTGCTTGCAAACTACTGCGGGAACAGGAAGCTGGAAGATGTGGAATTAGAAGAATTCCTTTTCCGGTTTTATCCCTTATCCATGAGTTTCATGGGAAGCTTAAATACGGCGTTTTACAAATGAAAAACAGCCTCCTAGTTTTTATATAATATTTTTCTTACATTTAATACACCCTAATCCTACGAATTGGACAATGATTCGATCTCAACAAGAGTTCGATTTGGCATTTAACCTTGCTGTTTCCCCCGGCATGTAACAACATCATTGTTTAACCAAAACATACCCGATGAATAAAAAGGAATGGTATTGCCTGCTGGGTACTACGTCCGGCGGCCTTGGCTTGGGAATACTCCTGCTGGGAACGGAGAGCCTTCAAATAGATTCACACACTACTTTTAACTTCTACGATACGTATTACGCCATCCCGTCGCTCTATGCCAATATCGCTTTGGTTGTTTTATCCTTCTTCATAGTCTATTTAGGAAGAATGCTCTACAGTAATTTCAGGATCACCGCTGTTAACCTGATCTTTATCGCGGCAACCATCCTTATGATGACTTTGATTTTTGGACTGACCACCTTGGTTAATGGCTCATTCAGCGATAACCTTGATTCGCTCAACAACCCCGAGCTAATCGACACAGGCCAATGGGCAGACAGCTTTCATAACCTGCTCACCATCATTCAGGGATTTTTATTGGGGCTGCTGGCTATCAGTGGGATAAAAACTTTACAACTCCTGAAAACCCGTTATTTTTATTGAAAATCTGACTTTTTATTTTCTACCTTTAAGTATAGCTCCCTACTGTTGTTTTCAGCTATTGATGGATTACCTATCCGCTGTTCTGAATGGCACCTCCGTCTACGGCTAGTAAAATATCTCAGTTTTTAAGGAGTAAGCACTTTTGTTTTATCCATGAAAACACCTGATAAACCGGCATGGTTGAAAGAAGCTGAAACCTGCCTGATTCGCTACTGTGGGGAATTCTCTCCCCTGATGATCACCCGTGCGGAGGGATCATACCTGTTTACGCGCGACGGGAAAAAGATCCTCGATTTTACTTCGGGACAGATGTGCTCTGTCTATGGTCATAACCACCCGGCTATATTAAAGGCAATGAAAGAGGCGGGGGAGCAATCCATCCACCTATTAAGTACTATGCTTTCACCGGCTGTGGTGCAATTAAGTAAGGAAATTGTCGATCTGTTACCGGAAGGGCTTGACAAGTGTTTGTTTATCAATACAGGCTCTGAATCTAACGAAGTAGCCCTCAGGATGGCAAAGCTAACTACCGGTGGGTTCGAGGTTATCGGCTTTGTAGGTTCCTGGCATGGAATGACCTCAGGGGCCCAGGCCAGCACCTATTCCCATACTCGTAAAGGCTACGGCCCAGCCATGCCCGGAAGCCTGGCCATCCCGGCACCTTATGCATATCGCTGCCCCATCTCCCATTGCAAGGACAGTTGTGATCACAGCTGCCTCGAGGCAGGTATGGCCTTAGTGGACCGGCAGTCTGTTGGCGCTTATGCTGCATTCATTGCGGAGCCCGTTCTCAGTGCAGCAGGAATTATAGATTTGCCCACGGATTACCTCAGGAAGCTTAAAAAGCTTTGTGAAGAACGCGGCCTGCTACTGATCCTCGATGAAGCTCAAACCGCGTTTGGTCGTGTAGGTCTCAACTTTGCATTTGAAAGGGATGGGATCCTGCCCGACTTTCTCACGCTCTCCAAAACCCTTGGTGGGGGTATCCCACTCGCCGCTACGGTAACCAGTTCGGCCATAGAAGAAGACTGCTATAAGAAAGGATTTCTCAATATTACCTCTCACATCTCTGATCCCCTTCCTGCCCATGTCGGCCTGGCGATGATCGCCGTCTTGCAACAAGAGAAGATGGCGGAACGCGCCGTTGAACAAGGAGTTTATTTAAAGCAACAATTATCAGAGTTACAGCAAAAATATGAATGTATAGGTGATATCAGGGGACGTGGCTTGCTCTTAGGCGTAGAGATCGTAAAGGACCGTGAAAGCAGGGAACCGGCACCAGAACTTGGCCATTCCATATCAGAACATTGTTTACAAAATGGACTCAGCATGAATATCGTGAGGGTTAAGGGAATGGGCGGTGTTTTCCGCATAGCTCCACCCCTGAATGTCAGCCGGGAGGAAATAGACCTCGGCATTGCCATTATGGATACTTCTATTGCCCAGGCATTGGAAAACTCTCGTGATTAGATTTGCCTAAACATGAGTATCTTTAGGACAGATTTATGAGCTATAACTGACGCCCTCATTCTTCTGCCTTAACACTTCCCATATGAAAAAATCACTGCTCTTCCTCTCTTTACTACTGCTCGTTCTGGGTTGTGCCGAAAATGTAAAAAAGAAAGAAGATTCTATTACGGGCAGGGCTTGGTGGAAAGAAGGAATCATCTACCAGATCTATCCCCGGAGTTTTAAAGACTCTGATGGGGATGGAATAGGTGATTTAAAGGGTGTGATAGAAAAGCTGGATTATATAGAAAGCCTGGGAGTAAACATGGTCTGGATGAACCCCATTTACAGTTCACCCAATGCTGACAATGGCTATGATATCAGCGACTATCGTGGCATCATGGAAGATTTTGGGGATATGGAAGATTTTGACCGTATGCTTAAGGGGCTCCATGACAGGGGTATTAAATTCGTCATGGATGTAGTGGTGAACCACAGCAGTGATGAGCACGAATGGTTTAAACAGTCGCGCAGCTCCCGTGACAACCCATTTCGTGATTACTACCACTGGTGGCCAGCCGAAAAAGGAAAACCACCTTATCGCTACAGCCTGTTTGATCCCAAGGGCGATGCCTGGAAATACGATTCTATTACAGACGCATATTACCTGCATTATTTTGCACAAAAACAGCCGGACCTCAACTGGGAAAACCCCAAGGTGAGGCAGGAAGTTTACGATATCATGAAGTTTTGGGCAGAAAAGGGCGTGGATGGTTTCCGCCTAGACGCTTTCCAGTATGCCAGTAAAGACACCACCTGGCCAGAACTCCCGGAAGGATTTGAGAAGAATGTCATCAAGTATTACGGCATGCAGCCGAACATCCACAAGTACCTGAAAGAGATGAACGAGCAAGTACTGAGCAAGTACAACGTGTTTGCCGTTTCCGAAGGGGCGGGTAGCACCTTTGAAGATGCACATTCGCTTGTGGATGCAGATAGGAAAGAATTGCAGATGGCTTATCATTTTGAAGGTATGGATGTAGGAAATAGCCTGGAAGGTTATAGACTTTCCGAATTTAAAGAGGTCTATACCAAGTGGGACAGTGCTTTTGCCGAAAAAGGATGGCTCTCTATTTTCCTCGCCAATCACGACGTTCCGAGAATGGTCTCCAAATTCGGGAATGACAGCACGGCTTTCCGGGCAGTTTCATCTAAAATGCTGAACACCTTTATCCTAAGCATGAGGGGTACACCATATGTATATTACGGGGACGAACTTGGTATGACCAATATCGGTTTTGATAGCATTTCACAATACCGTGATATTGCGGCGATTAATGGTTATGAAAAGGCATTATCTGCAGGTGAAGATATGGAAGCATATATGGCCAAACTTAAATTCTTATCCAGGGATAACGGGAGAACACCGATGCAGTGGGACACTACCGCACATGCCGGGTTTACGACCGGGGATCCTTGGCTACCCGTCAATGAGAATTATACCAAAGTGAACGTTGCCCTGGAAAGTGAAGACCCTAACAGCTGTCTAAATTACTTCAGGAAGATGGTAAATCTCCGGAAAAACAATCCTGTATTTGTCTATGGGAATTACCGTCTACTGCTTCCTGATCACCAACAGTTGTATGCCTATACGCGCAGCCTGGGGGAACTACAGGTCCTGGTAGTTATGAACTTCTCCGAGAAACCGGCGACCGCCATCCTACCCCTTGGCGATAATGCAGATATATTGATTAACAATTATCCGGATGTAGACATGGCTGCCAATACAGTGCAGATGAAACCCTACCAGGCATTGATATTTAATATTGATGATTAATACCGCTTAGCCCGATATTCTCATAGGTGGCACGCTTTTTGGAATTACTCTTTTACTAAATTTACTCAACTATGAAAAAGTACTTACTAAGACTGGCTATGGCCTTGGCAGCCATACTGATCATCCCAATTACGGGAAATGCACAGGATAAAAATTTTATAGATCAGCCGTACCTGGAAACCAATTCACGGGTAGATACCCTTGTTGTTCCGGACCGCATTTACCTAGGCATCGTTTTGCAGGAATCAGATTCCAAAGGTCGAACGTCCGTGGAAAAACTGGAAAATAAAATGGCCGCAGAATTACAGAAAATCGGTATAGATCTGCAAGATCAGCTCATGCTGGCCGACCTCTCCAGTAATTTCAAGGATTATTTTTTACGGAGTACCGATGTGCAAAAAAGCAAGGCATTTACTTTAGTGGTTTACGATGCACAGATGGCCGGGAAGGCGATAAAAGCCTTAGAAGGGGCTGGTATTTCTAACATCTCCTTTCGGGGGGCCGAGGTCTCTAACCTGGATGAGCTTAAAGTGAGTATGAGAAGCAAGGCCGTGTTAAAAGCAAAAGAACAGGCACAGGCCATGGTAGAACCATTAGGGCAATCTGTGGGAAAAGCACTTTACATCTCCGATCTGAGCACTGAATATACCCCCTACCAGGATCGTGGTCCCCGGGTCATGATGGAAATGGCCAAAAGCGACAATGCTGAGCCTATTGACGTACCTTTTAATAAAGTTAACGTACAAGCCATGGTGAACGTAAAGTTCATGATCCAATAAAGATAAACTGTACCAGAATAAAAACGCCTGTGAACATTCACAGGCGTTTTTATTTAAAGGCGGTCTACAGCTACTTTATAGGTTGGGTCCTCCAGCACATTGACTTCTATCAGCGCATCGGCATTGGCCAACAGCCTCCTGCAGTCCTGGCTGAGGTGTTTTAAATGAACTTTCTTGCCCATTTTAGAATATCGTTCGGTGATCTTGTTCAGGGCTTCAATAGCCGACATATCTACAATCCTGCTCTCAGCAAAATCTATGATCACCTCGTCCGGATCGTTGAGCACATCAAACTTCTCATTAAAGAGCGTAGTACTTCCAAAGAAGAGCGGGCCATAAATTTCATAGTGCTTTACCCCGTTCTCATCGATCCTTTTCCTCGCCCGGATTCGCTTGGCATTGTCCCAGGCAAATACCAAAGCAGAGATGATGACTCCTACCAGTACGGCCAGTGCCAGGTTGTGCAGGAATACGGTGACCAGGGTTACCAGTATCATAACAAGAACATCAGATTTTGGCATCCTCCTGAAGGTCCGTAGGCTGGCCCATTCAAACGTACCTAAGGAAACCATGATCATCAATCCTGTAAGTGCCGCCATAGGTACCATTTCTATAAAATCGGCCCCGAACATTACGAACATCAACAGCATTACAGAAGCGACGATCCCTGATAGCCTAGCTCTAGCCCCGTTAGAGGTATTGATAAGACTCTGACCGATCATTGCGCATCCTCCCATCCCGGAGAAAAACCCGGAAAGAATATTTGCTGTTCCCTGTGCTACCGCCTCTTTGTTACCTCGACCCCGGGTTTCCGTGATCTCGTCAACAATATTCAGGGTCAGTAGACTTTCTATCAATCCAACCCCTGCGACAATGGCTGCATATGGGAAGATGATCTGTAGGGTTTCCCATTCTAAAGGAATTTCCGGAATATGGAAAGGAGGGAATCCACCGCGTATCGAAGCGATGTCCCCAATAGACCTGGTGTCTATACCAAAAGCCAAAACGATCCCGAATACAATCAGTATGGCCGCAAGTGAAGCCGGGAATACCTTGGTGAGCTTGGGGAGTCCCCAGATCACTAACATGGTAAGCAATACCAGTCCCAGGAAAATGTAAAGTGTTGTTCCACTGAGCCAGCTCCCGTCAGCAGATTTAAATTGTACTAACTGTGACATGAATATGATAATCGCAAGCCCGTTCACGAAACCAAAAATCACAGGTTGGGGCACCAAACGCATCAGCTTACCAAGTCTGAGGAAGCCCGCAGCCATTTGAATCAACCCGGCCAGGATCACAGTTGCGAAGACATATTCTACCCCGTATTTCATGGCGAGGGAAACAATAACCACAGCAATAGCACCGGTTGCCCCGGAGATCATCCCCGGGCGTCCGCCCAGGATAGAAGTTACCAGCCCCATAACGAATGCGGCGTACAGTCCGGTTAGTGGGTTAAGCCCGGCGATCAAGGCAAACGCAATTGCTTCAGGAACCAAGGCGAGTGCCACGGTAAGTCCTGAAAGAATTTCCGTCTTATAGTTTACTTCCTGTGAAAAATCGAACAAATTGAGGTACTTCTTCATGCCCATTAGAAATTAAGGGGGCAAAAGTAAGGCTAATTCCCCGCATAACATGAGCTTTAACTGCTTTTGACAATTTGATAATTTACCAGGACTTCAACCCCAGCAATCGCTCTCCCAACGGAGATAATTTGGCAGTTTCGTATTTCTCCTGTTCCCAATTACGGGGATCACCCGGGAATGCATAACCCTGGGGGGCCACACGGTTCTTCCAGGAATGCACCCTCCATTCACGCATGGCTGCGTTATCCTCTTCTGCCGGCATCATAGAAATATACTGGGCAATCCTGACTTTATCTTCAGACCTGTTGGGTCGTATTCCATGCGGTTGCAGGCTATTAAATATCAGCAGGTCACCGGCCTCCATGGTCACCTTGACCAGTTTATCCTCCAGCCCACTGATATCCGGCTTAAAGGGATCCCTGTCTGCCGGCTGGGTCTTCTTCCATTGGTCATAATTCCGGTACAACCATGGGATGCACTGGAATCCTCCCATCTCTTCATCCAACTGATCCGCCAGGGCCAGTACACCCTGTACATTCTGTGGCTTTTTTTCCGGGTCGTAATCCCAGTGAATAAAGCCTTTTTGTTCGTAGCCGGGCCTGTTGGGAAAATTCAGGTTTGCCCGGTCTATGGTAACCCATAATTTCTCCGTTCCCCAGACATCCACAAATGCATGGTAAACCTTTTTAACCTGCCTGTTATCCCACAACAACTGGTGGTTATAAACTTCTACCATCCCGGTACCCGTTAATTCTTTCATACGCATTTCTGCACGGGGTGGTGTATACCAGCTTGCGGGATCTGCCGGGTCTTTCTCCTCAAATTCCCACAAGAAAGCCGCTGTGCGTTCTGCCTGGGCCCTGGAGACAGCATTCTTTACGACGATATAGCCATTCTGCTTCCAGAAAGCCCAATCGTCCTCGCTTAGAACCCTCAAAGCCTCTCCATTTTTCCTCTCGTTAAGCTTAAGTGTGCTGCTGGTGGCTGTAGAAGGGTTTCCGGGTATATCCTTGTGGGCTTTATTTGCCGGGTCGGGATTTGTATTTTTCATTACTGTTAGCTTATCCGGATAGGACATTTAAGATACAAAATTTACCTCCTTTCCTATGACCTCGGTATAAAAAGAATCACCCCGACCAAACGGCCGGGGCGATCCCTAACTAACTAACCAACTAAACAAACAAAACAAATTTTTATACTACTCTTTCGAGGGTCTTTTGCGCTCTACATTCATCAGGGGCAATTTCTCCCTGCTTCGAACTTTACTTTTCATTTCGGTACCGCCCTTCAGGTATTGCAGGTAGCCTCTACCCCTGAACTCATAAATCGTGCCACTTTCCGGGTGGTACAATTCTATGGCCTGGTCGTTAATGACATATAACTCAAAATAATCTTCTCCCATATAGTCGTAATCCAGGGTCAGGGTTTTAAGTCCACGGTCTCCGGCTATATTGAACACCCCGTAATCCCCCTCGTAATCCCATACGATTTCTGAAGGTGCCCTCCCGGGACCATCCACAGAAGACCGGAAAAAATCACCCTGTGCATTGAATTGAAGGTAGTTTTCTTCATCAAACTCGTTCAGCGCTCCTTCTTCACTGGTATAGACCTTCTCCCAGGCCTCGTACTCCTGCAAAAAGTAACGGATATTATCCAGGAACAGTCCATCGTAATCAAAAGCCGCTCTTTGGTAACCTTTAAGAAAATACGAGGTATCTGTAGCCGCAGAGTATAATTCTATGGTATTCCCGTTTACGGCAAACACCTCCAGCAACCAGTTGCCATCCAGGTCATGAGCGACTTCGACAATGCCCCGGAGGGTAGCGTAGCTTCCAACATCAATCCCAAGACCTCCACCGGTCTTCCCTATACCCACCAGGTTGTTATTGGCCAAAAGGACACCCCGATCAAAGGACACGGTAAACGCCCGGTCCAGGAAAGGAACGGAGCCGTTGCCCTGGGTCGCGGTGATATCCACGTACCATAGGTCAAAAGACTCGAGCACCTCACGGGTATTAAGGGCAGAGGTCTCTATATAACTGTCTTGTACCAGCACTTCCCTGGTACAGGAAGTAGCGATACCAACTAGTAAGATCATTGCGAGTAGTTGTATTGGCTTCATATGCTTCAATTTACAGCCATAGAAACAAGCTTCGTGCCAAAGTCTGTTTTTCCTTCTGGGTGCACTATAAGGTTTTCGCACTATTTTAAGTACTTTTGCCGCACATCCTGAAAACACAGAAAAGGCTCTATGGATAAGAACTTGAACTTTGCGGTTATAGGCGGGGGAAGCTGGGCAACGGCTATCGTAAAAATGCTTTCAGAAAATCTCGATAAGATCCATTGGTACATGCGAAGCCCTGAAACCGTGGCCTACATCAGGAAAAACAAACACAACCCCAACTACCTTAGTTCCGTGGAGTTCCACACGGAACAACTGGTACTGACCAGCGATATGAACCAAGCGGTTGCTGCAGCTGATATCCTGATCTTTGCCATTCCTTCGGCCTTCCTCGTTTCAGAACTGGAACAACTTAAAGAGTCCATGGAGGACAAGATCATTTTCTCGGCCATCAAAGGTATAGTCCCGGAAACCGGGAAGATCGTAGGGGAGCACATCCATGAAACCTATGACATCCCTTTCAGGAATATCGGGGTGATCACCGGACCTTGCCATGCAGAAGAGGTTGCCCTGGAGCGCCTGTCTTATCTGACCATTGCCTGTGCTGATGAAGAAAAGGCCAAGTACATGGCCAAGCGATTACAAAGCGACTATATCAGGACCAAGGTATCAAAGGATATACTGGGGACAGAGTACGCCGCCATGCTCAAGAATATTTATGCGATCGCCGCCGGTATTGCTCACGGCCTGGGATATGGAGACAATTTCCAGAGCGTGCTGATGAGCAACGCAATTCGGGAAATGAAGCGCTTTACCAAGCGCATCTACAAGATAGACCGTAATATTAACGACTCTGCCTACCTGGGAGACCTGCTGGTTACCGGGTACTCTACCTTCAGCCGGAACCGAATGTTCGGGAATATGCTTGGAAAAGGCTATACGGTAAAGAGTGCGATGATGGAGATGAAAATGGTTGCAGAAGGGTATTATGCAACAAAAGGCGTCAAAAAACTGAAGGCAGATATGAAAAAGCGGGTCAAGACTCCTATTATCGATGCGGTCTACGAGGTCCTCTACGATGGAGGAAATGCTAAAAAAGTGTTCCAGAAATTAACCGAAAAACTGGATTGACCAATATAGTCTATTACTTTATATATTCCTTCTCTACAAAATACTGCACTATAGCCTCTTTCATCAGGACGGACTGTTCTCCGGACTTTAATTCCGGCAGCATCTCCCGGATCTTATAGTGTGGCCATCCCTCATCGTCAAAGTAATCAAATTCATAGTACCCATAGGGTTCCAGAAGCCTGCAGATCGCAATATGCATCAGGTTGATCTTCTCGTCCTTCTTAAATTTCCGGTGCAATTGTCCCAGTTCCTGTACGCCCACGAGGTAGATAATCGCATCCAGTTCTAACGGATCCCCGTCAGAAAATTGGGCAGACAGTTTTTCGACCAATAGGTCCCACCGTTCTTTAAGTTGTTGGTCTCTTACCATAATTCCTACTCTTATCTGCATCACCCTTCCCGGACAGGTGAGAATTCTGTTAATTTTCAAAGCCCAAAGGTACAAATCTAAGTACTATATTTGCGTAAACACCAGGATGTCATTTTTAGATATTGTATTGGGATTATTACTGATCTGGGGACTTTATAAAGGCCTCAGGAACGGACTGATCATCGAAATTGCCACCTTGGTCGCCCTCATTGCCGGGCTCTATGGCGCTATTCGTTTTTCCTACATTACAGGCGCATTCCTTGAAGAACACATGCAATGGGACCAACAGTACATGAACCTGATCGCGTTCATCATTACTTTTATCCTTATCGTTATCATCATCAACCTGGTTGGCCGCTTACTGACCAAAATTGTAGATTTCGCGATGATGGGCTGGTTGAATAAACTGGCAGGCGGTGTATTTGGCACACTAAAAATTGCGGTGATGCTGGGCACCTTCCTACTATTCCTTGAAAGGGCTAATACCTCTATTAAATTTTATAAGGACACTGAGACCTCTTCCTCTGTCCTGTATGAACCCCTGCGCGACATCGGTGCACTGGTTTTTGAAAAAGTGATCCCGGAGATCACAGAACCTGAACCAGAGAAGGAGTTACAATTCTTGTAGGAAAATTACGCGCATTTTATCGGCAAAAAGTGTTTTTAAACCAATAACCGTTCATCGGGAAAGGTGCATAAAATATAGATGTACGACACGAATAATGTCATAGCTCGGTCAAATTGGGTCTATAATCGAAAAAATGCCCTCCTTTTCTTACATCCACCTCCCCTCGGCTAGTTTTGGAATAGAATCAGCAGACAATAATGTTCACGATTCCCCCAAATACTGAATGTTAACTAAAGGTTTTCCCCCATGAAAAAGTTTTTACTTCCTATCGCTATAGTTCTTACGGTTCTGATGAACACCTCTTGTAGTAAAGAAACCGTTATTAATTTCGAGGACGACAGTGCCTACGAACTAGGTTCTATCGAGGCAGAAGCAGGTGCCGACAACCAGGTAGACATTGAAAAAGCGATATTAGCGCTTACCAATGAGCACAGGCTGGCCATGAATTCTAACGAGCTGGACTTTAGCCCTGCTGCGTACGAAGAAGCAAATAACCACACAGATTATATGATCAGCAAGGGTAAGCTGAGCCATGATAAATTCCAGGAAAGAGCCTATAAGATCTCCACCAAAGTAAAAGTAAAACAGGTTGCAGAAAATGTTGCCCGTCATTACGATACCGCCCAGGAAGCTTTTGAGCACTGGTTAGGCAGCCCGGATCACCGCAGGTCTATTGAAGGTAACTATACCCATACTGCGATCAGTGTTAAAGTTGATAAGAACGGAAAATTCTATTTTACACAACTCTTCTACCGTTAATAGCCTTTTTATAGATCAGGAATGCTTATTTTTAATTGCCGTGTACCTGCTGTCCAACTAAAGTTTACCAGGTCAGCCTAACAGTCCATGGTAATAACAAAATTGCATACCCATGAGCATCAGGCCCCCTTTTAATCTTCACCAATGGATAGAAGAAAACCGTGAAACCTTAAAACCTCCCGTAGGCAATAAGAATCTTTATAAGGATGCGGGCGACTATATTGTTATGATCGTTGCCGGACCTAATGCGCGTAAGGACTACCACTACAACGAGACCGAAGAATTGTTTTTCCAATTAGAGGGGAACATAGAAATCCATGTT
Organism: Zeaxanthinibacter sp. PT1; assembly: GCF_028464225.1. GTDB lineage: Bacteria > Bacteroidota > Bacteroidia > Flavobacteriales > Flavobacteriaceae > Zeaxanthinibacter. The sequence continues at coordinate 1,123,298 of NZ_JAQPCN010000001.1, read as the reverse complement.
CAGGTAGAGGGTGAAAAAAAGACTATGAAATTAGGGCCCGGGGATATGTACCTGCACCCCTCCAAAATACCACATTCGCCGGTGCGCCATGAAGGATCTATCGGACTGGTCGTTGAACGAAAGAGGGCAGAGATGCAAGTGGATGATGGCCTGCTATGGTTCTGTGATAATTGCAATCATAAATTGTACGAAGCCTATTTTACCCTTCACGATATTGAAAAAGACTTTTTAAAGCATTTTATACATTTCTACGGATCCGAAGAATTACGCACGTGTAATAATTGCGGTACCGTTATGGAAGTTGATGAAAGATTTGTCGCGGGGGAATAAGTAACGACAACGTAATTTCCTGCCTATAAAGCTCACCATCTAAAACTTATAAACCGCGCAAAGTTCTCGATCCCACTTCTCTATAAACTCCTTAAGTTTTGTAGCTTTGTGAGAATCTCACAAATATTCTAAAAAAGTTACAAAATGTCACAAATAGCAGAAGCAACAGGAATTCAATCTGCCCTCGATAAACTGGGCATTCTCGAAATAAATAACGGGAGTTCTACCGGTTCGGAAAACTTTTCATCCGGGGAACTGATCGCTTCCTACTCCCCTGTAGACGGCGCCCTGATCGGGAAAGTAAAGGCAACTACCAAAGAAGATTATGAAAAGGTTTTAAGTACGGCCACCGAAGCTTTTAAAATCTGGCGTAAAAAACCTGCCCCACTTCGCGGAGAAGTAGTTCGGCAGGTGGCAGACCGGCTAAGGGAGCTTAAGGAACCCCTTGGTAAGCTGGTTTCTTACGAGATGGGGAAATCCTACCAGGAAGGGCTTGGAGAGGTACAGGAAATGATTGATATCTGTGATTTTGCTGTTGGCCTATCCCGCCAGCTTCACGGTCTTACCATGCACTCGGAAAGACCCGGGCACCGTATGTATGAGCAATACCATCCCCTTGGGGTCGTAGGAATCATTTCTGCTTTTAATTTCCCTGTAGCTGTTTGGTCCTGGAATACAGCCCTGGCATGGGTATGCGGAGATGTTTGTGTATGGAAACCGTCAGAAAAAACTCCGTTAACCGGGATTGCCTGCCAAAATATTGTAGCTGACGTTTTTAAAGAGAACGGTCTGCCGGAAGGGATTTCCTGCCTGATCAACGGGGATTATAAAGTGGGAGAATTCATGACCCATGATAAGAGGATCCCGTTGATTTCTGCTACAGGTTCTATCCGCATGGGTAAAATAGTTGCACAGGCAGTAGCCTCAAGGCTTGGTAAGTCGCTACTGGAACTCGGTGGAAATAACGCCATAATAGTAACACCGGATGCCGATATTAAAATGACCGTCATCGGGGCCGTTTTCGGCGCGGTAGGTACTGCAGGCCAGCGCTGTACTTCTACCCGGAGACTGATCATCCACGAATCGATCTATGACCAGGTTAAACAAGCTGTGGTAGATGCTTACAAGCAATTGCGAATTGGGAATCCGCTGGATGAGAATAACCATGTGGGGCCATTGATCGATAAAGATGCCGTTTCCAAATACCAGGCAGCCCTGGAGAAAGTGAAAGAAGAAGGTGGGAAAATAATTGTTGAAGGCGGGGTGCTATCCGGTGAAGGCTATGAAAGTGGTTGTTATGTAAAACCTGCAATCGCAGAAGCAGAGAATAGTTTTGAGATCGTACAGGAAGAAACTTTTGCCCCAATCCTTTACCTTATGAAATATTCCGGTGATATTCATAACGCCATTGCCCAACAGAACGGTGTGGTACAAGGCCTGTCCTCGGCTGTCATGACCAATAACCTGAGAGAAGCGGAGGCGTTTCTTTCTGTTGAGGGTAGTGACTGTGGAATTGCCAACGTCAACATCGGTACTTCGGGCGCAGAGATCGGTGGCGCCTTTGGCGGTGAGAAAGAAACAGGGGGTGGACGAGAGTCCGGTTCTGACGCCTGGAAGATTTATATGAGAAGGCAGACCAATACAATCAACTACACCACTGAGCTTCCCCTTGCCCAGGGAATTAAGTTCGAGTTGTAAGAAATACTGCTCTAATAATGATAAAAACCCCGGTATTCTCCGGGGTTTTTTTATGCCTTGCTGTCATTTTACAGGCTTTCCCTATTAATACTATGTATAATTATTTTTTAATACATTGTAGAACAAACACTAAACCAACCGATTATGGAAATTGAATCTTTGAGTCTCCTTCACTGGGCCCTGCTGATCCTCATAGGGATTGTAGGACTCATTATGGGCTTTTACCTTGGGAAAGGAAGTAAAAAAAATAGTATTGACCCTGCATCCATAGCTGTTCTTGAAAACAAGAACAAAAGCCTTCAATCAGAACTTGAGGCCTGCCGTAAGAAGGTAGAAAAACTCGGTAGTGAAGCTCAAACTTCAGATACAGGCTTTGACGCCGTTTCTGCTAAATCGGTCTTCGGGAAACGGATCAAGGAAAACGACCTGAAGCTAGTTGAGGGAATAGGCCCTAAAATTGAAGGCCTATTCCATAATTTTGACATCAAGACCTGGAAAGACTTGTCTGAAGTCACGGTAGAACGATGTTATGAAGTGCTTAGCTCAGGAGGAGACCGGTATAAGATCCATGACCCGTCATCCTGGCCTATGCAGGCAAAGATGGCCCACCAGGGAGATTGGAAAGCCCTCCACAAGTGGCAGGTAGAACATAAGCACGGTAAACTATAGGGTCCCGTTGGCCTCTACCCATTTAAACTGGTACTGGTCTTCAGGGAACTTCATCCGTTCGGAGATTCGCTCAAGTCGTGCAGGCAGTTTTACCAAGTAATCACGTGCCTTTTCAGCTTCATCAGAGAGGCTGCGAAGATTTTCAATATCCCAGTACGCATTCAGTTTCTGGAGAATTTCTATATAATCTTGCGAGGTGTAAACACCTAAACGCTGGGCGCAATTAGAAAAATTCTCAAAGGCGGTACCAATGGTCCCTCCTGATTCTCTCAGGAAGTGGGCGGGCATAACGATCTTCATTTTCATCATGTGCGCAAAGGCGAGGATCATACCGTTGGGATCCTGCTCCAGTATGGTCTTCACGAATTCTCGATACGCCAGGTGGTGACGCATTTCGTCCCCGGCAATGATAGTACACATCTTACCCAGCAGGGCATTCCCCTTCTTCTTGGCCATCTGGCCTACCCTCTTATGCGAGATATTGGTTGCCAGTTCCTGGAAACTGGTATAGATGAAATTTTTATAGGGATCCCTGTCCGTACCGATGTCAAAGCCATCTGCCAGCAAGTGCTGGGTAGATACTTCCATTTCGCGCATATTTACACGCCCGGACAAGTAAAGATATTTGTTGAGTACATCTCCATGGCGGTTTTCTTCAGCTGTCCAGGCTCTCACCCATTTAGCCCAACCTGTTTCCTCTTCTGTATGCTGGTTAATTCCTTCTACATCCATTAACCAGGATTCGTAAGTAGGCAGTGCCTCTTCCGTAATGGTATCGGCAACCATAGTCACCCAGAAATCATAACCAAGCTCCTTAGATTCTTCACGTAGCTGTTCTACCTCGTCCAGGAAATTATCTCCTTGAGGATCCGGCAGAAAATCCGAAGGTTGCCAGATATCTTCGATAGGAATTAGAAAAGAATCCATATATCCTTGCACCTTAGGCTCAATTGCCTGCATTACTTCTAGTCGTATATTCTTAGTAGCCATTTTAATCCGCTTATGTTTTACAAAGTTCGTATATAATATACTGAATCCATCATAAAAAAATACCAATCTTTAGTTCCTTCCGTTCTCTTCGGGGTATAAAGTGTGTACTGCGTCACTCTGCCAGTACTCTTTAGTCTCAATATCCAAAACAGTCAGTGGACCCTTAAAAGCGGCGCCGGTATCAATGTTCCAAACATTCCCGGCTTGCTGCGGAGTTGTCTCCCCCATCCGCGTCACCGGGGTGTGACCAATATAGATCTCCTTATAGTTCTTAAGCCTGGGCGGATAACTCGGGTCTTCCCTGTCTAATTTGGGGTCCAGGGCTCTTGCCATTTCCCACAGGGTCCTGTCCCAATAAAAATTAAAACTCTGGTATTCATGGGCAACTCCTTTCAAGTTGGTAAACCCGGCATGCAGGAAAAGGTATTCGTCATCCTTGAGGAAATAATCATCTAATTGATCATAAAAGGTAAGGTGCTGGGCCTGTATGTCTTCTCCCCATTTCCGGTAAGAGGCCATTGTCGCCTTACCCCCATGCTGTTCCCAGAGGGGATTATCATTCCCTGTCCTCAGCCAGTCCGCACAGAGGACGTCGTGGTTCCCCCGGATCAGCACGCAATTATGGGTTGTTTTCAGTTCCATCAGGTAGTTCACGGTTTCAACAGCATCACTCCAGCCATCTACATAATCGCCTAGAAATATCAAGCGGTCCTCCGCACTTAGCTGTGCCCGTTCCAAAACCTGTTCCAGGGCTCTTAAGCCTCCATGGATATCACCTATCACTAAATTTCTCATAAGACAAAAATCGCAATTCCAAAGGGGATAACCATAATCCAGTTTTAAAAAGTCAGGGAATTAAAGATTAGAGCACAGACTCGCTGCAACTAAATCGATTGAGCTAATTTTTGAGAGGCATTTAGCTCCTAATAATTTGGCGTGCCGTTTATTTTCTGCTTACTTTATATTCTTAAGCCTTCTAAAAAATGAAAAAGGTATTCTGTATTGGTGAAGCCCTGATCGATTTTGTTGCAGAGCACCAGGGAAGTGATCTTGCCAAGGCCAGTGATTTTACTAAAAAGGCCGGTGGCGCACCGGCCAATGTTGCCTGTGCCATTGCAAAATTAGGAGGTAGAAGCAGCTTTATAGGCAGTGTTGGCGATGATCCCTTCGGAACTTTTTTACTGGATATCCTTGAAAGTCATGAGGTAGACCTCAGCTTTATTGAAAAAAGCGAAACCTTTACCACTATGGCTTTTGTGTCTATAGCTGAAGACGGAGAGCGGGATTTTGTCTTCAGCAGGGGTGCAGACCGGGAACTCCCTTACAATCCCGGGGTAAAATCACTCTTTAAAGGAAATATGGTACACTTGGGAGCCGCAACCGCCTTACTAGGCGGCACCCTTGAAAAATCCTATGGACATTATTTCTTTGATGCCCTCACCCAGAATGCTTTTATCAGTTTTGATCCTAATTACCGCTCAGACCTCTGGAAAAAAAGGGATAAAGAATTTATCCGGAAGTGCCTGCCTTATATAGAAAAATCGCATCTCTGTAAATTCAGCCTGGAAGAGGCAAGGCTGATCTCCGGAAAAGAAGACCTGGATGATGCCTGTAAAGTATTGCACAAATTGGGGACCAGGATAATTACCATCACCCTGGGGAAGGAGGGCACCTATGTAAGCAGCCCGGGTGGAATCTTTACCGTGCCCAGTATCGCGGTTAATCCGGTAGATACCACAGGTGCAGGGGACGCATTTATCGGATGCCTGCTATGGCAGATTTCCATGATGGATTCCCATCAATCGCTGTTTGAAAATGCCCAGCTTTTGCAGGATATGATCGCTACTGCAAATAAGGCCGGCGCCATTACCACAACTAATTTTGGAGCTATAGAATCTCTCCCTACCCAACGACAACTACAAAGTTGATATGAATCAGACCGCCATACACCGGCTTCTGGCTGAGCAAGACAAGAAGCAGATTTCACCCACCAAGAGTAAAGAGCTCTTTAAGCTGCGAATGGCGGCGAACCTCAGCATCATCAAACACCTTTTTTCTTCCCTTTATCCAGAAGATGAGCACCCGGGAATGTTTGATAAACTGATAGAGCGATTGCCGATGCTCTATGCAAAAAGACCTGCAGAACTCAAGGCATTGGATATAGATCGAACCTACGGAAGAAATGACCACTGGTACCAGTCAGAACAACTGGTCGGGATGCAACTCTATGTAGATCATTTCAGCGATAACCTTCAAGGATTGATCAAACGCTTACCGTATTTTGAAGAACTGGGGGTGAACTTCCTGCACCTTATGCCGCTAACCACCAGGCCTTCCGGAGAAAATGACGGGGGATATGCGGTTAACAGCTATACAGAAATTGAAAAACGGCTGGGAAGTAAGGAAGACCTGAGGCAACTGACCAAAGAAATGCGGAAAAGGGGTATGTACCTGATGTTAGATTTTGTGGTCAACCATACATCGGACGAATTCAGCTGGGCACTTAAAGCCAAGGAAGGCGACCTGCAGTACCGCGAATATTACTACACCTACCCGGACCGCAGCATTCCCGATCAGTTTGAAAAAACCATGCCCGAAGTTTTCCCTGAGACCTCCCCGGGTAATTTCACCTACAACCAGGAAATGCAGCGCTGGGTAATGACGGTCTTTAACAAGTACCAGTGGGACCTGAACTATGCCAACCCTGAAGTATTCATTGAAATGATCAGCATACTCCTGGAAAAGATCAATTACGGGGTAGATGTGGTTCGCTTTGATGCCCTCGCGTTCCTCTGGAAAAAACTGGGGACCAATTCACAGAATCTTCCCGAAGCGCATATGCTGATATCCCTCTTCCGCCTATGCATGCAAGTGATCGCCCCGGGTGTCATTATTCTGGCGGAGGCCATTGTGGCCCCCAAGGATATTACCAAATACTTCGGGAACGGGATCCTTGAAGGGAACGAATGTGACTTAGCTTACAATGCCAGCCTCATGGCTTTACTGTGGAACTCCATAGCGACAAAAAAGACCAACCTGCTCTATAAAAGCCTGTTATCAGTACCCGATAAGCCCAAGAGTGCCACCTGGATCAATTACGTCAGGTGCCATGACGATATCGGCCTTGGTTACGATGACCAATTGATCGAAGAACTGGGGTGGAATGCCCAAAGCCACAGGCGCTTTCTCCTGGAATATTACTGCCAGAAACTGCATTGGTCGCCGGCCAAAGGAATGATGTTCATGTACAACCCCAAAAATGGTGATGGTCGTATTACGGGATCTACCGCCTCCCTGCTGGGCTTGGAAAAAGCACTGGATCTTGGCGATGCTGAAATGACCTCAAAATCTATAGACAAAATATTACTGGTTCACGGAATAATCCTGAGTTTTGGCGGGATACCCATGATCTATGCCGGGGATGAAATAGGAACACTGAACGATTATTCCTTTCTTCAGAAACCGGATAAAAAAGAGGACACGCGCTGGCTGAACCGACCGAACCAGGACTGGGATACGATCAAACAGTTAAGCGACAAAAAGAGTGAGGCTTCCGATATCTTCTACCGCTTAAGGCAGTTGATTCAGCTTCGGAAAAACCTTCCGGTACTCTCAGACCGCAATAACCTTGTCTTACACCACACCGGTAATCCCCATATCCTTGCCTATGAAAGAACTGGGAGAGACGAAGAAGGGCTATTAGTTTTAAGCAATTTTGACGAGTCTGAACAGGTCATAGATGCAAACTGGCTGGAGTCTCTTGGCTACGGACATGACTCCGGTTTCAAAGAGATGATTAGCGACGAACATCTTAAACTGAACAGCGGATTACTCCCAATTCCGCCTTATACCCAGTACTGGATCGTTAAAAATTAACTGTACTTCATTTTGCGGAGGACGCGCAGGGATTCTTTAAGGGAAAGGTAAACATCACTATCGTATTTTTTCAGTACAGGCCTGGCCAATTCTAATTGTTCCCGGGCTTCTTCAAAGCCATTGAGATAGCAGATAAGATATGTAGCCGGAAGGTGGGTAACATCTATCTTTTCAGAAGGTTTAAGTTTAATCCCTTTTTCTAGCTTCCGGATCAGTGCTTTATTGGCGTTGTAAATATGGTGCAGGGTTTTCCGGTCATATTGGGGAGGATCAAAGATCAATTCACTTTGTATCTGGTACATCCCGTTTTCCTGGAATAAAATATCCACTTTTTCCAGGGGATAGTATTTTTGCTGATTTCCCAGCCCCAGCTGAACATACTCAACTATCCCGAAAGAATCCTCGTCGTAGCTGATACTGATCTCATCCAGGGCAGAGTAGAATAATTTTACCTGTTCATTGATCAGCTCTATGTCTACCCTGGAATAATAGATTTCCCCATTGGATTTTTTCTGGTGCCCGGCCCAGCAGACAACGAATTGTTCTTTAAAAACCTTGTAACTGCTCTGCAGGTCCTTATGCCGGTGATTTAGGAAGTCTATCACCCCATCCAGGGTAAGTTCTATATTATTCCGTGCATGCAGCTCTATGGTGGCCACTGCTTCAGAATTGATGTCATTCAATTCTATCCCGTAAGCCTTGGGCAGGCTGATGCTCCCTTCTCTGAAAAAAACAGCGCCCCCGTAGTATTTCCAGATATTCTTACGCAGTGAACACACCTTGCTATTGGAGCGGATCGTGACAAGCCCCACCACCTTCCCTTCCGGAAGATGCGGAAAAGGAATATTCTCATAAGCGATCCTGGGTGGATTATCCAGGTAGGCATTGACGAGATTCTGTATTTTACTGTCGTCGAAAAAATCGACTCCTACGATCTTATTATCTTCATCCTCTACCCCTATGACGATAAATGAATTGTTCTTCGGGTTAGAATTGGCTAATGCGCAAACGTGTTTCAGGAACTTTGCCTTTCCTTCCCTTTCCCCGATATTGATGAATCGTTTCTTGTCGTAAAAACTGTTTTCATCATTATGGGCGAGTAAATTTTTAACTAGCAGGCGTTTGTTGATCATAGATCTTTCTTCACTTGGGTACTGCTGGCCTGGGCCGTGGGCATTACGACCAGGTCTGCGATATTGACATGAGCAGGACGGCTGATTGCGAAATAGAGTATGTCTGCAATATCTTCCGGCTTCAGGGGCTGGTATCCCTTGTATACCTCTCCGGCTCTTTCTTCATCCCCTTTAAACCGCACCTTGCTGAACTCGGTCTCAACCAGGCCCGGGTTGATGGCACCCACCTTAATCCCGTAGGCATTCAGGTCCATTCGCATCCCCTGGTTAATCGCGTCTACAGCGTGTTTACTGGCACAATACACATTGCCATTGGGATAAACCTCCTTCCCGGCTGTAGATCCTATATGCAAAATATGTCCTGATTTGCGATCTATCATCTGTGGAAGTATGGCTTTGCTAACATAGAGCAGACCTTTTACATTAATGTCTATCATGGCATCCCAATCTTCGAGGCTTCCCTCAGAGATGGGATCCAAACCATGTGCATTCCCTGCGTTGTTCACAAGGATATCAATTCTTGAGAACTCCTGTGGAAGGCTTTCTATGGCATGGAATACGGCATCTTTGTCCCGTACGTCAAAATTCAGGCTGTGAACTTCGGTGATTTCCCCTAATTCAGTGGCAATTTTATCCAGGCGGTCCTGTCTTCGCCCACAGAGTATGAGCCGCAGTCCTTCTTCCGCAAATTTTGCGGCAGTAGCTTTTCCTATTCCACTGCTGGCCCCGGTAATAAATGCTGTTTTTTTCATAGCAAACTAAGGTACTTTATGTCCCTGGGAAGCCTCCAGTAATCGGAACCAATCTTCCAGCTCTAACTCTATGGACACTGCATGGGTCGCTTCGGTCAGCCTGTCGGCCCGGGTTGTGCCCACCACCGGGTGAATGTCCGCCGGATGTTTTAGCACCCAGGCAAGTAGCAATTGTGTTTCTGTTGCGTTATACTTTTCCGTCAGGGATTCCAGCACTTCCTTTATCCGCCCTGTTTGTTCGCCCTTTTCAGAAAAATATCCTCCTAAAGGACTCCAGGCCATATTGTGTCTTTTTTTCCTTAAGCCGTCATCCAGGGTCCCATCATACATCACCTTATCGGCCATCAGCGAAAACTCCACCTGGTTAGCCGCTACCGGGATGGCAGATTCTATAAGTTTCACTTGGGAAGGAGTAAAATTAGAAACGCCAAAAGCCCGAATTTTCCCGTCTTTTTTAAGCTGTTCCACGGCAGAAGCAATCTCCTGCGGCTGCATCAACGGACTCGGCCTATGCAGTAAGAAGAGGTCCAGGTAATCTGTACGGAGCTTAGAAAGCGACTGTTCTGCGGACCAAATGATGTAATCCTTACTGTAATTGTAGTGCTTAATCGTATTGTCCCTGTTTTCACAGACATACTGTATCCCGCATTTACTGATCAGCTGTATGTGCTCCCTGCTAATACTACTCCCGGCAAAAGCAGCTCCAAAATCGGCTTCGGTAGTATAGGCGCCATAAATGTCCGCGTGGTCAAAGGTGGTTAGCCCAAGCTCCAGGCAGTGGTGCATCATGGCTTCCATTTCCTTGGCAGAGTATTTCTTACCCCAGCTACCCCAGGTCATTGTCCCTGCTATGAGCCTTGAAAACAGTAATTGGTCATTTCTCATAAAATTTCGTTATTTAGGCCTGAGGGTAACTTTGCGGTTGTCTGATAATCCTGTTTAAAAAAATTCAGGGCAAAGAGCGAAGCATCTCAATAACCGGTTGGTCTGCCAATGGGATGAATTTATAAAATAAATCCCTTAAATCCTTCATAAAACTCAGGGGTTTCGGCTATTTTTAACCAATCGTTAACAGGCATTATATAAATTAATTTTGAATTTCGCCTTTGTATCTACCAACTACAACCAACGGATATTATAATACTTGCATATGGAAGACAATACAGCTGTGGATATAAGCGCGGTGAATGAAAAGATAGCCCAGGAAAGCGCCTTTATAGACCTGCTCAGGTTGGAAATGAATAAAGCCATAGTCGGGCAAAAGCACATGGTAGAACGACTGCTCATCGGTCTTTTGGGACAAGGGCATATTTTACTGGAAGGTGTGCCCGGGCTTGCCAAAACACTTGCCATCACAACACTGTCTAAGGCAGTAAAGGGAAGCTTTAGCAGAATACAGTTTACACCGGACTTACTTCCTGCAGACGTGGTTGGAACCATGATCTACAATATCAAGGAAAATGATTTCTCAATAAAAAAGGGACCCATCTTTGCCAATTTTGTTTTGGCTGATGAAATCAACAGGGCGCCTGCCAAAGTGCAATCGGCCCTGCTGGAAGCCATGCAGGAACGCCAGGTGACCATAGGGGATGAAACTTTTCCCCTGGACCAGCCTTTTCTCGTTATGGCAACGCAGAACCCCGTAGAACAGGAAGGGACTTATCCTTTACCGGAGGCCCAGGTAGACCGATTTATGCTTAAAACCGTCATAGATTACCCGAAACTCAATGAGGAGCAACTTATTATCCGCCAGAACCTCAAGGGGACCCCTGCCGATATTAAGCCGGTGATCACCCTGGAGCAGATCAGGAGCGCTCAGAAAGCCGTGAGGGAAGTGTATATGGATGAAAAGATTGAACAGTATATCCTGGACCTGGTCTTTGCAACTCGTTACCCGGAAAAGTATGATCTTGCCGAATTAAAGCCATTGATAAGTTTTGGGGCTTCCCCGCGAGGAAGCATCAACATGGCCAATGCAGCTAAGTGCCATGCTTTTATTAAACGTCGCGGTTACGTTATCCCAGAGGATGTTCGCGCTGTAGTACACGATATACTGAGACACAGGATCGGGATCACTTACGAAGCAGAAGCAGAAAATATTACCTCGGAAGAAATTATTAATCGCATCGTTAACGAGATCGAAGTTCCTTAGTGGGTTCGGCTGATTTTTGGCCCAGGTATCGCAACTGTTCTTCTGAACCATACCTTAAACCTTGACCACTTATGGACACCAAGGAGTTACTCAAGAAAGTACGTAAAATTGAAATAAAGACACGAAGGCTGTCCGACCATATTTTTGGTGGGGAATACCATTCTACGTTTAAAGGTAGGGGGATGACCTTCAGTGAAGTAAGACAATACCAGTTTGGGGACGATGTGCGATCTATAGACTGGAATGTCACCGCACGCTATAACGAACCCTTTGTAAAAGTATTTGAGGAAGAACGGGAGCTGACCATGATCCTTATGGCAGACATCAGTGGTTCAGAACTTTTTGGGACCAATTCCCAGTTCAAGAAAGAAATTATCACGGAGATCTCAGCTACATTGGCATTTTCCGCATTACAGAATAATGATAAGGTTGGCCTGATCTTATTTTCGGACGAGATAGAATTATTTATTCCCCCCAAGAAAGGTAAAAGCCACGTGCTCCGGATCATCAGGGAACTCCTGGAATTCCAGCCGAAAAGCAAAAAGACCGATATCACCGGTGCCCTTAAATTCTTAAGCAGTATTCTCAAGAAAAAAGCTATCGTATTTGTATTGTCCGACTTTCTTGCCTCTGGCTACGAACAGAACCTGAAGATCGCCGGAAAGAAACACGATGTTACCGGCATCAGGGTCTATGATGAACGGGAAACCGAAATCCCGAACCTGGGCATGGTCCCGGTGCAGGATGCGGAAACCGGGGAAGTGAAATTGGTGAACACGGCATCTAACAGTGTTCGCATGTCTTACGGGCAATACTATAAGGACCATGTGGAATATTTCAGGGAGGTATTTGCCAAGTCGGGCTGCGGTGTTCTCAGCTGCCGGGTCGATGAAAGTTATGTAAAAAAATTACTGGGCTATTTTAAACAACGATCATGATGGCTTTCAGTAGAAACATAGAAACAATTACCCCAAATGTCCTGTTCCGTCAAAAATGGGTCATCAGCTGCCTGCTATTCCTTTGCTTTACCATAGCAAAGGCGCAGGAGTCACCAAAAGTTTACGGTGAAGCGGATACTACGGTGATCCGGATTGGCGAGCAGATCAAATATTCCATTTTCGTTGAAGCAGATACCACGGACCAGGTAATCTTCCCCGAAGGTCAAACCTTCTCCCCCCTGGAAACCGTAGAGTCTTTTAAAACGGATACCACCCGTTCCGGTAACCGTATGATGCTGCAGAAAATGTATGCCCTGACGCAGTTTGATTCCGGCTACTACAAATTGCCCATACAACGGATAGACATTAACGGCAAGGGGTATTTTACAGATTCCCTGTCAATCTCCGTAAATACCGTCCCCGTGGACACGGTTAACCAGGCGATGTATGATATCAAACCTATAATGGAGGTAGAAAAAAGCTATTGGGATCTGTGGAAGTTCATTGCCTGGGTGTTCATTGTTCTACTCCTGCTTGCTGCTGTGCTTTATTGGTTTGTCTTTCGGAAAAAACCACTGTCAGAAGAAGAAAAGGTCGCCCTGCTGCCCCCGTATGATCGCGCATTGATAGAGCTCAAAAGACTTGAGAATTCACGTTACCTTATCCAGGACGATTACAAAAAATACTATTCTGAACTTACAGATATCCTAAGGTCTTATCTGGAAGAAGATGTGCATATAACGGCATTGGAAAGTACTACGGGCCAATTGCTCCTTAAAATAGAATTGCTGAGAGATGCAGGGGAACTCAAATTGGACGACCAGACCCTTGAACAGTTTCGCCGCATCCTGGAAACCGCGGACCTTGTCAAATTTGCAAAATCCAAACCCGATCCGTCCATAGCACAGAAAGATCGGGATATCGTAGAAGAGATCGTAGTAAAAACTCACGAAGGCATCCCGGAACCCACAGAAGAGGAATTACAACAGCAGGAGGAATACCGGGAACAGCAAACTAGGAAAAAAGAACAGCGAAAGTGGTATATCGCCGCGGCTTCCCTGGTCCTCTTTATGGTACTGGGTATCGTCTTTGCTGTCTCGTATTACGGATTTGGATATGTTAAGGATTCGGTTTTCGGTCATCCCTCCAAAACCCTCCTAGAAGGAGAATGGGTAAGCAGCTCCTATGGCTTTCCACCTGTACAACTACAGAGCCCCGAGGTGCTTTTACGGCAGCAGCAGAAACCTGATCCCGAGCAAAAGGCCCTGATCCAGCAGCAGCAGAATTTTGAATTCAGCCTGCCTGACCATTGGCTGGTCATGGGAACCATCTCCCAGACCCTGAATGAACAAAAACCTCCTGAAGTCCAGAAAGATATCGATGCCCTGTTGAAAAAATGGACCGCCAAAGGCGCAAGGAACCTGATCACCAAACAAGAAGAATTCACTACGGCGAATGGAGTTAAAGGTGTAAAGATATACGGGAGTGGCTCTTTCCCTGAACCGGGTGGAGATGACAGCCAGAGAGGGCAATACGCCATCTATATTTTTGGAGGGGAAGGATTTCAGCAACAGGTTTACGTATCCTGGCTGGAGGATGATCCTTATGCAAAAGATATTGTTGAGCGGGTGATCAACTCCATTGAAGTTAAAACACAAAGCTGATGTTTGAAGCGGTAGAATTTGCAAATCCCAATTTCTTCTGGCTGTTACTCTTACTGCCGGTAGCCGGGCTATGGTATTATTTAAAATACCGGAAAGACCGTGCTACTTTACGGATGCCAAGTACTGCGGCTTTTGGCACACAAGGTGTACTTCCCCGTCTTAAACCAGTGCTTTTTGCTATGCGGCTCCTGGCACTAGCTGCTATAATCACTGCCCTGGCTAGGCCACAGACACAGGATATATCATCCAGGACAAAAACCACCAGCGGGATCGATATTGTTATGGCTATAGATGTCTCCTCCAGTATGCTGGCAAGGGATCTTAAGCCAAATCGACTTGCCGCCTTGAAGGAAGTAGCAGCAGAGTTCATAAAGGAAAGACCGAATGACAGGATAGGCCTGGTAGCCTATGCCGGTGAAAGTTATACTAAAACGCCCATTACCACGGATAAATCTATCGTACTTAACGCCCTAAGGGAGATCACTTATGGGCAACTTAATGACGGTACCGCTATAGGGATGGGCCTGGCAACGAGTGTAAACCGCCTGAAGGATAGCCAGGCGAAAAGCAAGGTGATCATCCTCCTGACCGATGGAGTGAATAATTCCGGTTTCATCGAACCCCAGACCGCCGCAGACCTGGCAGTCGAGTTCGGTATTAAGACCTATACCATAGGGTTGGGAACTAATGGAAATGCCTTATCCCCAATAGCCTATAACCCTGATGGGTCTTTCCGCTATGGTATGCGGCAGGTAGAGATAGACGAGTCCTTACTTAAAAGCATTGCCACCCTGACAGGAGGGCAATATTTCAGGGCGACAGACAATAAAAAACTCGAAGCTATTTACGACGAGATAAACAAATTAGAGCGTACCGAAATAGAAGAATTCAAGTATTACCAATACGAGGAAAAATTCCGTTCCCTGGTGCTGTTGGCAGGAATTTTGCTTTTATTGGAGTGGCTGCTCCGGCATACTGTTTTCAGGAGTTTTCTCTAGTACTATTAAAAGTTATTAAAAGACATGGTCCAATTTGACGAGACATCATATTTCTACCTCCTGCTGGTTATCCCGGTACTGGTACTGGTTTATATTGGTGTGCAGTTCTGGAAAAAGAGAACCCGTCAGAAATTCGGTGACCTGGATTTATTGCGGCGCCTGGCCCCGGACACATCTCGTTTTAAACCATTGCTGAAATTCCTGGTATTTATAATCGGCCTGGGCTTCCTTATCCTGGGACTTGTAAATCCAAAAATTGGTACCCAGTTGGAAACCGTGAAAAGGGAAGGAGTTGATATAGTTTTCGCCGTCGATGTTTCAAGGAGTATGCTGGCCGAGGACATTGCCCCCAACAGGCTGGAGAAATCCAAGAGGCTGGTGTCTGAAATCATCAATTCTTTGGGGAGTGACCGTGTAGGGATCATCGCCTATGCTGGGCAGGCCTATCCACAATTACCCATTACTACGGATTACGGTGCCGCAAAGATGTTCCTGCAAAGTATGAATACCGATATGCTCTCTTCGCAGGGAACCGCGATTCACGAGGCTATCGAGCTGGCAACCACCTATTTTGATAATGAACAGCAAACCAACAGGGTGCTCTTTATTGTGTCAGATGGTGAAGACCATGGTGACGGGTACCCGGCTACTGCCGTGGAACAAGCTATGGAAAATGGTATCCGTGTATTTACTATCGGTGTGGGTACAGAAAAAGGCGGTCCTATCCCTTTAAAACGGAAAGGTGTTGTACAGCAACTTAAAAAAGATGAAAATGGTGAAGTAGTCATCACCAAATTAGACCGGGCTTTACTGGAAGAAATTGCTCAGCAGGGAGAAGGAAGTTATATAGACGGTACCGATACGGAAGAGGCCGTTAAAAAGATAGCGGAAGCTCTGCAACAAATGGATAAGACAGAATTTGAGGCAAAGCAATTTGCTAAATTTAAGGACCAGTTCCAATGGTTTTTGGCTGCAGCCCTATTCTTCCTATTTTTAGATATTTTCCTGTTAGAGCGTAAAACAGAGTGGCTCAGGAAACTGAACCTGTTTAACGAAAAGAAGGTAGAATAAGATGAAAAATATATTAATCCTGATATCATTGTTTTCCACCCTGCTTGCTTTTTCCCAGGCTAAGGCAGAACAGGAAGACCTTAAAGCCTTAAAATCCTCGAGAAATCTCACTTATGAAGCCAATGAGGATCTGCAGGAGGAGCAGTTCGTTTCTGCAGAGGCAAAATACCGCAGGGCCATTGATAAAAGTAAGACCAACGTGGCCGCACCCTACAACCTGGGAAATGCCTATTACGAAAGGGATAGTTACCTTGAAGCTTTCAGCCGTTTTAAGGAGGCCGGTGAAAATGCAGGTTCGAAAACGGACAAACACAGGGCTTTCCACAATATGGGGAATGTCTTTATGAAAAATAAGGAATATCAAAAGGCGGTTGAAGCGTATAAAGAGGCGCTCAGGAACAATCCCAGTGATGAAGAAACCCGGTATAACCTGGCACTGGCCAAGGAAATGCTGAAGAAGCAACAAGAAGAGCAGCCAGAGCAGGATAAGGAGGACAAACAGGATCAGCAAGACCAGAAAGACGAGCAAAACCAGGATAAGGAAGAGCAGGATGGTGGCGACCAGCAGGACAATAATGACCAACAGGATCAGGATAAAGGAGACAAGCAGGAGGGAGAAGACGGAGACCAAGGAGAGCAGGAAAAGGAAGACAATAAAGAGGGACAAGGAGATGAGAAACAAGAGAAAAAAGAGCCCCGGGAAAGTGATCAACAACAACCCAGGCCCAACCAATTGAGTCCACAACAAATAGAGAACCTCTTAGAAGCCATGCAGAACGAAGAAAAGAAGGTACAGGAAAAAATGGATGCCAAGAAGGTTAAAGGGGTACCGGTAAAAAATAAAAAGGATTGGTAATGAGCAGAAGTTATATTCTCTTCCTTCTTTTCATCGGTGTATTTTACAGCGGTATTGAACGGGCTCCGGCACAAGATTCGGATGCCGTAACTTTTGAGTTACAGCTGAGCAAAGATAAGCTTGGGATCAATGAACGGCTGAGGGTAGACTTTACCATGAACAAAGACGGGGACCATTTTACCCCGCCGGATTTTGAAGGTTTCCGTGTTGTAGGCGGACCTTTGCAAAATATCAGTTCATCCTGGGTAAACGGGGTTCGCTCCTATTCCAAGACCTACTCCTATACCCTGGCACCTACAGCCCGGGGCGTTTTTACCATTGGCCAGGCCACTATAGAAATAGACGGCGACCTTTACAAGTCACTGGAAAAAAAAGTTGAAGTCACTGCGGCCGTAGAGAAACCCAGCGACCAGATGACTGCAGATGATATAGCCGAAGAAAGTCTTCACCTGGTCGCAGAAGTATCCAAGACCAATCCCTATCTGAACGAAGCGGTTAGCGTAGTTTACAAGCTCTATGTAAGCCCATCGGTAAACGTTTCCAACTTCAGGCCGCTGGATAATCCCAAGTATAATAACTTCTGGAGCCAGGACATCCCCGTAACTCGTTATGATGTGCAAAACGGTACTTATGACGGCAAACCTTATCGTTACGTGGTTCTGAAAAGAGTGGTCCTCTATCCGCAAAAAGACGGTAACCTGGAAATTGAACCCCTATCCCTGGAAGTCACCATTGATGTGCCTACCAACAAAAGAGATTTCTTCGGGGGCAGGATCTTTACCCAGACCAACCGGACTGTATCGGCAGGCAGGCGCACCTTGAATGTAAAACCATTGCCCCTGGCCGGGAAACCAGCAGACTTTAACGGTGCCGTCGGTGAATTTAATTTATCGGTGAGCACGAGTAAGAATGAACTGAACGCTTCCGAGTCTTTACAAGCGGTGGTAGAAGTCAAGGGAAAGGGAAATTTAAAATTATTCCAATTACCGGAACTCAACCTCCCCGGGGCCCTGGAAGTATATGATCCTGAATTCGAGGAACAGGTGCGTACCACCCTTTCAGGAATGCAGGGAAGTGTTAGTAATCACTATACCATTGTTCCTGATACTAAGGGAAAATACCCTATCCCGGGTATCGGTTTTAGTTACTTTAATCCCCGTACCGGCAAATATAATACCCTGCGTTCCGATGAGATTATCATTAATGTTCTAGCGGGGCCGGCAACAGGGCGCTATGAGAGCAGTAGTTCCGGGCCCAGGAAACAAAGTGTAGTGGGCGCTGAGAACCAATTTCATTTCCTGAAGACCAAAGCCGGGTTACGGCCAAAAACCGCAACCCATTTCTTTGGATCCCTTGGTTTCTGGCTGTGGTTGCTCTTACCCTTGCTGCTTATTCCATTAGCTATAATGACGGGCAAGAGACGGGAGGCGATCGCCAGTGATGTAGTGGGGAATAAAGTCCGGAAGGCCAACAGGCTGGCAAGGAAATACCTCTCTAAAGCCAAACGCGAACTGGGACAGAAAGAAGCCTTCTATATTGCCCTGGAAAAAGCCTTGCATAACTACCTGAAAGCCAAACTAAAAATTGAGACCTCGGAATTCAGTAAGGATAAGATCGCCACATTATTAGAACAGAGACAAGTGGATTCCGGAACGGCCGATCGGTTTATCGGGCTTCTGAAAAGCTGCGAAATGGCCCGCTACAGTCCTTTTTCTAATGTGCAGATGCAACAGGATTACCAGGAAGCGAGTGAAGTAATCTCTTCAATGGATAAACAACTGTAACTATGAAATACGCTATCACCTTTGTGTTTTTCTTTTCGCTTTTTGGGCTATTAGCCCAGAACGAGTTGGCTTTCAATAAGGCTACAAAAGCTTATAACGAAGGGAATTACGAAGAGGCTATCACGTATTACCAGGAAATCCTGGACTCCGGTCAGCACTCTGCCGCGCTCTACTTTAACCTTGGGAACAGTTATTACAAATTGAACGAAATTGCTCCCAGTATTTATAACTACGAAAAAGCTTTACTGTTAGCCCCCGGGGACCGGGAGATAATAGAAAACCTGGAATACGCAAGGAATATGACCCTGGACGACATTGATGAAGTTCCGCAAACGGGGATCAGCAGGTTTGTCAATTCAGTTACGGGTCAGCTGAGTTTTGATCAATGGGCTGTGACCGCTATCATTTTTGGGATCCTCTTTGTACTCCTTTACATCGCATTTTATTTTTTCCGATTCACGACGCAGAAAAGGGTCTCCTTTATAAGCAGCCTGGTTGCCCTGTTCCTGTGCATCCTCAGTTTGATCTTCGCCTACGTAGAGTATTTGAATTACAAAGCTGATAACCCCGCTATAATCTTTAAAGAAGAAGTGGTTGTACGCTCTGAACCCAACCAGAGAAGTACTGAAGCCTTTGTCCTGCACGAGGGCACAAAGGTACAGGCACTCGAAACTCTTGAGGATTGGCAGAAAATTCGCTTGTCTGACGGTAAAACGGGATGGGTTCCCGAAGATGTGATACAGCTGTTAAAGGATTATTAAGGCGCTCTTAACAGAATATTCAGGATTTACCCCTATTTTTGTGAATCTTAAAAAAAGCATGCGTTCTAAATTCATCACATACTTTTGCCTCTTATGGGCATTTTCGCTCCTGGCGCCATCGATCATAACTTTGGTCGACGAGGATGCTATAGGGGTGGTGTTGACTTTGACGGAGGAAGAGCACAAGGATGCGAAACATGAATTGCACCAGACGGTCTATAACCAGGCTGCCGGGCTCAATTGTTTCCTGCAACTTGACTACCTCGCATCAGAAACGCCTTTTTATACCGATTTGGGTATACCACAAGTGGACTGGGAAGTAATAATCCCACCCCCCAAGTACGTTTAGGAAGCAGATCACCTCATCTCTTTCTTTCCACGCAGTCTACAGGAAGGAACTTAAATTATCTATTAACCATTTTAATTTATTAAACCTATAAATCAGCATGCTGATTATATGGGAATATCCATTTTAATTACTCATACCTCAAAACTATGAAAACACTAACAAAAGAAGCACAGTCAGCAATCACACCTGAGAAAGCTATTGACATTTTACAAGAAGGAAATAAGCGTTTTGTACAGAATAAAAAAGCAGATCGTGATCTATTGAACCAGGTAACACAGACCTCAAGCGGGCAGTACCCATTTGCTACCATACTGGGCTGTATTGACTCTCGTGTTCCGCAGGAAGTTGTATTTGATCAAGGGATCGGAGATATATTCAGTGCGCGTGTAGCGGGTAATATTGCCAATGATGATATCCTGGGTAGTATGGAGTTCGCTTGTAAATTGGCAGGTACCAAGGCTATTGTAGTATTAGGCCATACCAGTTGTGGCGCTGTTAAAGGAGCTTGTGATGACGCCAAACTTGGCAACCTCACCACCCTGTTAGGAAAGATCAGGCCAGCAGTTGAGGCCGTATCAGAACCCCGGGATGCTAGCGAGAGAAATTCAGGTAACCTTGAATTTGTGGATAGCGTAGCTGAAAAGAACGTAGAATTGACCATCCAGAATATCCGTAAGAACAGCCCTGTTCTAAAAGAGATGGAAGAAAATGGGGAAATCGTGATCAAAGGCGCTATGTACGACATAGAGTCAGGAAAAGTTAATTTCCTGTAAGCACAAATTTCTGATATTAAATCATAACTAACTCGTTACAAAATGTTTAAACATATAAAAGGTGATTTATTCGGTGGTATTACTGCCGGAATCGTAGCACTCCCTCTAGCCCTTGCGTTCGGGGTAAGTTCCGGACTGGGGCCCAGTGCCGGATTATACGGTGCTATTTTCATTGGATTCTTCGCAGCGCTTTTTGGAGGGACCAATACACAGATCTCGGGGCCTACTGCCCCAATGACCGCGGTAAGTATGGTGATCATCGCCGGTATTATCGCGATGAACGAAGGAGATGTGGAGAAAGCGCTCCCCGCGATCCTGACAGTTTTCCTGTTGGCAGGACTGATGCAGATCGGGCTTGGAGCGATGGGACTCGGGAAATACATCAAGTATATACCATATCCCGTAGTATCCGGTTTCATGACCGCTATCGGGGTGATCATACTCGTTACGCAGATTTTACCGGCCATTGGATATTATCCTAAGGAAGATGTTGAATACGTAGATCAGTATAAGCCTATGGCCGAGGAAATTATCCTGGAAAATATCCTGAGAGAAGAAGCCGGGGAAGGCATACTTGTTCTCGAGGATTTTGAGGAGACTATTTCCAGGGCGGAAAAAACGACAGAAGCAGATATCCTAAAGGAATCCAGAACTCTTGCTGCCAAAGAAGCATCCGGGGTACTTGGAACGATTTCCGTTCTTCCCAGAGCATTACAGAATATTGACTGGCTGGAATTGGCACTGGCCTTGGCTACCATAATTATTATTTATGGATTTAAGCGTATAACTACTACCATACCCAGTACGCTTGTTGCACTTATCGTTGTCTCTGGTGTAGCTTATGGCTTTGGCATGGATTACCGGCCGATAGAGAAGATCCCTGAAGGCCTGCCTTTACCCCAGATGGAGATCTTTACACAGTTTAAATTATCGTCGGTCACGCCCTATATTTTTACGGCCCTGACCCTGGCACTTTTGGGAGCCATTGATTCACTGTTAACCTCGGTAGTTGCAGATAACATGACCAAAACCAAGCACCAGCCAAATAAGGAATTGGTCGGACAGGGTATTGGTAACAGTATTGCGGCAATTTTTGGAGGTATCCCCGGAGCCGGAGCAACGATCCGTACAGTGGTAAACATTAAGTCCGGTGGTAAGACAAGGCTTTCAGGAATGATCGCCGGTTTATTACTTTTGGTAATATTACTGGCTATGGGTCCTGTAGCTTCACAGATCCCCGCGGCTGTACTCGCTGGTATTCTGGTAACGGTAGGTATTGGTGTAATGGATTATAAAGGACTTAAGGCGATTCCTAACCTGCCAAAAGACATCAAGCTGGGCCCACTGAAATTGAGCTCAGAAGTGATCATCATGTTGGTAGTACTTGTGCTTTCCTCTGTCTGGAACCTTGTATATGCCGTTGGTGTAGGCCTGATCATTGCCTCATTAATGTTTATGAAAAAGATGGGGGATCTTACTGCCGAGAGATCCGGGGTGAAACCATTGCCGGAAAAAGCCTGGGCAGATGAAAAAGAATTTCCTGAAAAATTGAAGGAAGAGGTTTTCATCAAGCATATTAAAGGCCCTCTTTTCTTCGGCTCTACCAGTGATTTTCAAAGCCTGGCAGAACAGATCCCGGCGACTGCAGATGCCGTAATTATCAGGATGGGCAGGATGCAATATATGGATCAATCCGGACTTTACGCGATGGAAGACGTTATTATAGAACTGCGCAGGAAAGATATTATAGTTCTGCTGGTCGATGTTCTCCCACAACCGAAGTATATGATGGAACGGATTGATATCATTCCCGACCTGATTCCTAAGGAACACATTTTTGAGAATTTTAAAGATTGTGTCAACTGGGTAAAAGTCAATGTCAAAGACAAAACCACTTCTAAAACTGCATAGTCAGAAAGGCCCCTCGAAAGGGGCCTTTTTCTATTTTAGACGAAAGGGCGAATAGGAAGCTTAAATGTTTTAAATTTGCCGCACATAATTTTTTGTGAAACTTTGATTTTGACCACGAACCGGTCACTTCTCCAAGCCAACGACGGATGATAGATCAGATTCAGAAACATATAGAAGAGGTTAATGCCTTTTCATCGGACCAGCCAGAAGCTATAGAAGCCTTCCGAATAAAGTACCTGGGGAAGAAAGGTTTGCTGAACCAATATTTCAGCGAATTTAAGAACGTTCCCCCGCAGGAAAAAAAACGCTTCGGACAGACTATCAATGAACTGAAGCAGGCAGCTACCGAGAAAGTGGCCGCCCTGAAGAACGGGCTGGAAAGTAAAGCTCCTACGTCCAGGACATACGACGATCTCACCAGGCCTTCAGAGCCCCTGGAATTGGGAGCCAGGCATCCTATTTCCATTGTCAAGAACCAGATAATAGAAATCTTCTCACGTATTGGATTCAATGTATCCCAGGGCCCGGAAATTGAAGACGACTGGCACAATTTTACCGCTTTGAACCTGCCGGAACACCACCCGGCCAGGGATATGCAGGATACTTTCTTTATACAGACAGACCCCGATATACTATTGCGAACCCATACCTCTTCCGTACAGGTGCGCTATATGGAAAACAATAAACCCCCCATCCGTACTATATCTCCCGGGCGGGTGTATCGCAACGAGGCCATCTCTGCACGATCGCATTGTTTCTTCCACCAGGTAGAGGGCTTGTACATCGACAAGGGTGTTTCCTTTGCCGATCTAAAGCAAACCCTGCAGTATTTCACCACCGCGCTCTTCGGAAAATCGGAGATCCGGCTAAGGCCTTCGTATTTCCCCTTTACAGAACCAAGCGCAGAGGTAGATGTCTACTGGGGGCTGGAAACCGAAGCGGACTACCGGATGACTAAAGGTACCGGCTGGCTGGAGATCATGGGATGCGGGATGGTAGATCCGAATGTACTTCGCAATTGTGATATAGATCCCCAGGTCTATTCCGGATTTGCTTTTGGGATGGGTATAGACAGGATTGCCCTGTTGTTACACCAGATATCTGACATCAGACTATTGAGCGAGAACGATACCAGGTTCCTGGAGCAGTTCCGCAGTGCACTATAGCACACTGCTGCTTTATCCGGATGCAATAAATATGCTCACAGCCGGGTTATTATTATAGAACATTCCAAATTTAGCTGTAACAATGAGAAAGGACATAGAAATACCTATTGCTAAAGATGTGCACGTAGCCTTAGCTCATGATTGGGATGATAAGTTTCTTTCCAAGGACTGGAATGCTTACCTGATCAATAACAGGACCACGGCAATAGAGATGGTTCTCATCGTATCTAAGGGCTATGACGGCGAAACCAAAACCTCGACGATGCGTCACGCCATCGGGGTTATAGAAGCCCGTTCTTTCGCCAAAATAGAATTGGTACAGGAAGAAGTGCTGCAGCTGGAAAACGAATTCTTTGTTACCTTCTATGCGGAAGGTAAGCTCTTTGAACGCAAATATATCTTCCGGAAGAACAGTATTGAAGAGCAGGAATTAAAGTACCTGCCTATTCTTGAAAAAGAAGGCTTACTGGGCAGTTAGTTCAACGCAACCCAAATCCTTTACCGGCCCACCATGGGTGAATTTCGGCTACGAGACCGCCGGACCGGATTAATGGATCCAGGTTTGCCAGGCTGTCAGCTATCTCTATTGTAGGAGTGTTATAAATAATAATACCCCGGATATCACCATCATCACCAAATGGGCCCATAAGATCCGCATAACCCTCCTCGTACATACGGCCCATATGCTGCAGATGCAGTTCCTGGAGACTATCAGCCTCCTGTTTATCACTGGCCCGGTTGGGACCTTTTTTTAACAGCACCAGGAAGTATTGTTGCATGAGGATAGTGTCGTTGGTCCCCTCATCTACATAATCAAAGGTCTGGTATCCCAGTCGGGTCAATGAATCTTTAAGCATTCTGACAGATCTCCGGCCTTCCGTAGACTGCATATTTTCCTCACTGATTTTTTCCTCCGGTCCCTCTCCACCACAAGCAGACAAGAGCGTTAAACTAATAGCAAGTATTAAAAAAAGTTTTATGGATTCCATAATGAAAAAGGATGTTTACTCAATTGGGAATTGTAATAGGCAGGCTCCCCGGTCACTTCCTGTCCAAGCCATTCCGGTTGTTCATAAGCCTCGTCCACGGATCCAAGTTCTATTTCGGCAATAACCAGGCCGCTGTTTGCGCCCAGGAATTCATCTACTTCAAATATATGTTTCCCCACCGGCACCTTATAACGATTCTTCTCAATGGGAACGTCTTCGCATAATTTAAGCAATTTATGAGCTTCATCTACAGGGATAGTTTTCTCCCATTCAAAACGGCTGGTGCCATCCGCACTGGAAGCTCCTTTTACCGTTAGGAAGGCAGAATTATCAAGGATTCGGATGCGCACTGTTCGCGCAGGGTCTGTATTGAGAAAACCCTGTCGGATCTGCTCTATTTCGCTGGCTTTATCCTGGTAGCCCCGTGAAACCACTAAGAATTTGCGTTCAATCTCCCGGTACTTATCCTCCATGCCTATGCGCAATTTTGCGGATCTCGTCCGAGGGGATCCGACGGTGTTCATATGGGTTATTGGCGAGCCATATCATGCAGCTGCAAACCTTTTCCGGGTATATGGAGCGATACTTATCTAAGGGCCCCACCATCACCAGGTTCATGGCTCTCATCACCTGCCTTGCTATCCATTCACCAATCCTTCTTTCCTCTCTTTTTCCCGCCAGCAATGAAGGTTGCAGGATATAGGTATTTGGAATCTGTAGTTTTAGTACGGCTGCTTCCATCTGTCCTTTGGTCCGGTTATAGAAAACCTTGCTTTTTGGATTTGCACCTAAAGATGAGACCACGATAAAGGTACTTATACCATTCTCTTTGCAGAGAGCAGCCGCCTGTACGGGAATTCCGTAATCAATGGCCCTGTAGTTCGCTTTATCAGGTGTTTTGGATTTAGTGGTACCGATGCAGCAGAAAACTTCATCCCCTTTATATGCCTCCCTGTATGTTTCCGGATTGCCAAGGTCTACCAGGTATTCTTTCATCTTTGGATGCTTAAACCCTATGGATGACCTGGAAAACAAGCGGATCTGACCATATCGGTCATCCTCGAGCAGCATCTGCAACAGTATGCCGCCAATAAGACCGGTAGCGCCCAGCACTATAGCTGTTTTACTCTGAGTATCCATAAATCTAAGATATGACTTAAATTTGTTTATGGCTTATGAATTCCCGGTACGAAAAATCATCCATGTAGATATGGACGCTTTTTACGCCTCTGTTGAACAGCTGGACAATCCCGATTTAAGGGGAAAACCGGTTGCCGTTGGCGGTGGTGCAAAGCGCGGGGTAGTTGCTGCTGCCAGTTATGAAGCCCGGAAATTCGGGGTACGTTCCGCCATGAGCGGGCAAGCTGCCCAACGGAATTGCCCGGAACTCATTTTTGTGAAACCGAGGTTTGACCGCTACAAAGAGATCAGCGCAAAGATCCGGGCCATCTTCCTGGAGTATACAGACCTGGTGGAGCCCCTTTCTTTGGATGAAGCATACCTGGATGTTACCGAGAATAAATACGGTAATCCCTCCGCAACCATGATCGCGAAAGAAATTCGCCAAAAGATCTATGATCAGCTGGGTCTTAGGGCCTCTGCCGGTATCTCTATCAATAAATTTATCGCCAAGGTGGCGAGTGACGTCAACAAACCAAATGGTCAGAAAACCGTAGACCCGGAAGACGTATTGGAATTCCTGGAGAACCTGGAGATTCGCAGGTTTTATGGCGTAGGCAAGGTTACTGCCGAAAAGATGTACCAACTTGGCATCTTTACCGGGAAGGATCTGAAAGATAAGTCGGAAGAATTTCTTTTATCCCAGTTCGGAAAAAGCGGGAAATTCTATTACCAGGTGGTACGTGGAATCCATCATAGTACAGTCAAACCGGAACGTATACCAAAATCCGTAGGTGCAGAGCGCACCTTTAGTGAAAACCTCAGCAGCGAAATCTTCATGTTAGAAAGGTTGGAACAGATCGCGATTGAATTGCAGCGACGACTAAAAAAGAATGGGTTGGCGGGGAAAACCATCACCCTGAAAATCAAGTACAGTGATTTTAAATTACAGACCCGCGCAAAGACCTTACCCTATTTTGCCTCGGATCGTTCTATACTTCTACAAACGGCAAAAGAATTGTTGTACCAGGATATACTTCAGAATTCGGTTCGGCTACTGGGGATATCCGTCAGCAACCTGAATACAGAACAGGATCAGGAAGAAGAAAAAGAAGATACCATAGCCGTACAGCTACAATTTGAATTCTGAAATGATCAGAAGGCCGAAACACTCATTCCACCATCCACGATAATGTTCTGCCCGGTAATATAGGAAGCTTTATCCATCGCCAGGAAAGCGATCACGCTGGCCATTTCCTCGGGCTGTGCAACCCTCCGGAGAGGGGTGGTGGCAATCACCGGGTCCATCCGGTCTTTTTGCGTAAGTACTGCCTCTGTAAGGGGCGTAGCAGTGTACCAAGGAGAGATGGCGTTCACGCGTATCCCGTCTTGCGCCCACTCTACGGCAAGATTTCGAGTCTGCTGTAACAATCCTGCCTTGGCCATACCGTAGGGACTCCCGGAATTCACATCTACAGATGCTGCAATAGAAGCTACGTTGACAATTGAAGGCTTCTTACCTTTTAATAATAGGGGATACAGCAACCGGCTGAATTCGAAGGGCGCAATAAGGTTGATCGCTAATATTTTGGAGAATTCTTCTTCCGTATAATCCAGAGCGGACTTACGAATATTGATCCCGGCATTATTTACCAGGACATCCAGTTTACCGTAATCCTGGGTTATTTTACGCACCAAGGCTTCGCGGTCTTCTGCTACAGAAACATCACTGACCATTCCGTGAACCTGGTATCCCTTCCCGGATAATTCTTTTTCAAATGCCCGGATATCCATTTCCTTACGGGCTGTGAACAGGACCTCGGCCCCGAGTTCAAGAAACTCCCTGACCGCTGCCCTCCCGATGCCTTTGCTGCCACCGGTAACCAGCACAATCCTGTCCTTTAAATTCCACATAAGCTGTATACGGTCTAAACTTCTACTATATCCTACTCGATCTCTGTCACTCTCAGCGTGTTCACCATTCCTTTGTCCTTGATCGGCATAGCGGCGAGGCTGATCATCATATCCCCGCTTTCCAGGAATCCCTTGTCACAGGCGATCTGGTTTACATCTTCTATGGTCTCATCGGTTGACACGAACTTATCGTAATAGAAGGCTTTTACACCCCAGAGCAAGTTCAGTTGTGTAAGGATGCGTTTATTCGAAGTAAACACCAATATATGCGCGCTGGGTCTCCAGGCGGAAATCTGGAAAGCCGTATACCCACTGTTGGTTAAGGTGGTAATGGCTTTGGCTTTAGTTTCATTCGCCATAAGAGCAGCGTGGTAACAAACGGACTTGGTGATATATCGCTTCGTCCTGATATGCGGCGGATCATGGGGTACCTGGATAAATTCTGATCCTTCAACGCTCTGCAATATGCTGGTCATTTTCTGGATCACCTGTACAGGATAATTCCCTACCGAAGTTTCCCCGGATAACATTACGGCATCGGCACCGTCCATAACGGAGTTGGCCACATCGTTAACTTCTGCCCTTGTCGGAGTCAGGCTGGTAATCATTGTTTCCATCATCTGGGTGGCGATAATTACCGGGATACGAGCTTTCTTGGCTCGTAAAACGAGTTTTTTCTGGATCAGCGGTACTTCCTGGGCAGGAACTTCTACCCCGAGGTCTCCCCTGGCAACCATCAATCCGTCACAATAGGCCACGATCTTATCAATATTATCAACGGCTTCGGGCTTTTCAATCTTGGCAATGATAGGGATCTTCTCATCGGAATGCTCCTTAATGATGTTCTGCAAGTCTATAAGATCCTGGCTGAACCGTACAAAAGAAAGAGCTATCCAGTCTACCTGCTGCGATACAGCAAAAATCGCATCCTTAACATCTTTTTCGGTCAGGGCGGGCAGTGAAATGTTCGTATTGGGAAGGTTGACTCCTTTTTTGGATTTTAATGGCCCTCCCTGAATAACCTTGGCTTTTACCTGGTCTTTCTTATTGGTAGAGATTACCTCGAATATCAATTTCCCGTCATCGAGCAGTATGCGCTCCCCTGGGTTTACATCCTTTGGAAAGGTAGAATAGTTCATATATACCTTTTCGGCATTTCCTTCAAAAGCCTTACCGGTATGAAAGCTGATCTCGTCCCCTGGAGACACCACGACCTCCTCGGACATCACACCGACCCGTAATTTTGGGCCTTGTAAATCGGCAAGGATAGAGGTATAAGTCCCCATTTCCTCGTTAAGTTCACGGATCATACGGATACGCTCCTTAACTGCGTCATAATCTGCATGGGAAAAATTGATCCTGAACACATCAACCCCTGCTTCGATCATCTCTTTCAGCACCTCCTTTTTACTGGTTGCGGGTCCTAATGTTGCTACTATTTTTGTCTTTTTCTTAGTGGGCATTGTACTAAAAGGTTAGATTTTTTCTTGATTTTAAATTTTCAGTGTTGACGGAATAAGCCGTGATCATCCCCGGTATTCTTTTAACCAGGGCCAGTCTATCCTCGTCAGAGGGCAACAGCTCTCCTTCAATTTTGATCAGGTAATCAACGTCACGGTATTCCGGTAACAGATGATGGGCCGTATAAGCGGGTTCGTTCCGGAACAGATCCTGGAATTCCAGGTTTTGCCGAACCCGGCTTTTATTAGAAATCAGCCTCCAATACTGGTCATGGGCTTCGTCTTTCCATTCAAAATACGGAAAAGCGATCGCCTTGGAAATATCCAGGTCTGAGGGAGCTCTTTTAAACCTGGTTTTCAAATGATCGTTAAGAGCATAGACCAGGGTATGGTCTTCCAGACTGCTATGCAGGGCCCATAGGGTAAATTCTTCTTCACAAAGCTCCTCGAATATCTTGTGAGTTGTCGTCATACCAGAACCTAAGCAGTAAATATATGATTAATACATTAAGAAGTCTAGCCTTCGATCAACAAGTATTTGGGAGACAGGGCACGAAAACGTTTGAAGCTGATAATTTAACGAATTCTTTTTATCATTCGCCCTTTATTTTGCCCTGCAAAGCAAAAAATGCGCGCTTGGAAGCTTTTTCTTCGGCCTTTTTCTTGGAAGTCGCCCGGGCTTTTGCCATCAGTTTACCATCGATACTCAGCTTTACGGCAAAATGTTTTACAGGATCATTACCGGAATCCTCGTATACATTATACGAGAACTCTTTTTTTTGTTTCTGGCACCATTCTATCACCAAGCTCTTGTAACTGATCACCTGCCCTTCTAGTTGCTCGATGTCTACATAGGGCTCAATGACACGTTCCCGGATGAACTTTTCGCAATATTTATATCCCCGGTCCAGGTAAATGGCTCCGACCAGCGCCTCAAAGACATTACCGTGAATATTATCCCCGAAATGCGACTTGGGAATCCTGCTCTCTACAAAATCGATCAGGTTGAGATCTTTTCCCAACTCATTCAGGTGTTTCCGGCTGACTATTTTAGAGCGCATCTTGGTCAGGTATCCTTCATCTCCCCCCGGAACTTCATTGTACAAATGCTTGGAAATTATAGTCCCCAGCATGGCATCACCGAGAAATTCCAGCCGCTCATAATTCATGGGGTGACCCTGCTTATCCTTCTGGTTTACAGACCTGTGCAAAAATGCCTTCCTGTAAATAGCTATTTTTTTCGGCTTAAAACCCAGCACTTTGGTGATTGCCAAAAAAAAATCCCCATCCTGTTTAGAATGGGAATTAAATATATTGGCTGTAAACGACATTCGTTGTTTAACTGATTTTCTTAAATACAATACATGCGTTGTGACCTCCAAAACCGAAGGTATTGCTCATGGCCACATCCACTTTTCTTTCCTGTGCCTTGTTCAGAGTCAGGTTAAGTTTCGGATCTATGTTTTCATCAACCGTTGTGTGATTAATGGTAGGAGGCACAAGGTTGTGCTCCATGGCAAGGATAGAAGCGATGGCTTCTATAGCTCCGGCCGCCCCAAGCAGGTGTCCTGTCATGGATTTGGTCGAATTAATATTGATATCCTTGGCGTGTTCCCCGAATACCTGGCTGATGGCCTTTAATTCTGCCACATCCCCTAATGGTGTTGATGTACCGTGGGTATTGATCGCATCAACGTCTTCGGGTTTTAGGCCGGCATCTCTCAGGCAATTTTCCATTACTTTTACCACACCAATACCGTCTGGATGCGGTGCTGTCATGTGGTATGCATCACTGGATAAACCACCCCCGGCAACTTCGGCATATATTTTTGCCCCCCTTGCTTTGGCGTGCTCGTATTCCTCAAGTACCAGTGCCCCTGCTCCTTCACCCAGGACAAATCCGTCCCGCGTTGCGTCAAAAGGCCTGGAAGCTGTTTCAGGACTGTCGTTCCTGGTAGAAAGGGCATGCATAGCATTAAACCCTCCCATTCCGGCAATTGTCACCGCGGCTTCACTTCCACCTGTAACAATTACGTCACAGTGTCCCAACCTGATATAGTTGAGTGCGTCTATCATAGCGTTGGCTGATGATGCGCAGGCAGATACCGTAGTATAGTTGGGTCCCATGAACCCGTGTTTTATAGAAATATTTCCCGGAGCGATGTCCGCGATCATCTTGGGAATAAAGAAAGGGTTAAACCGGGGAGTTCCATCTCCCGCAGCATAATTGAGCACCTCTTGTTGAAAGGTTTCCAGGCCGCCGATACCGGCACCCCAGATAACACCAACCCTGAATTTATCGACAGCATCGAGGTCTAATCCTGAATCGGCAATAGCCTCATCCGAGGATATCAAAGCATATTGCGCAAACCTATCCAGTTTACGTGCTTCCTTCCTGTCAAAATAATCTTCTGGATTGTAATTTTTTAATTCACAGGCAAATTTCGTCTTGAATTTCTCTGTGTCGTAATAGGTGATTGGGGCGCAACCGCTTTTCCCATTCTTCAATCCTTCCCAATATTCCTCTAAGGTATTCCCAATGGGGGTAAGGGCACCAAGACCAGTAACTACAACTCGCTTTAATTGCATTGAATCAATTTTTTAGTTTGCTGCCTAAACACGTGAAAATTAAAAAAAATTATCCATGCAGCAGGATTACCACATGGATAATTTTAATTCTTTCCTATGATATCATGAAATTACTTAGCTTCTTCTATATAACTTATAGCTTGGCCTACAGTTGCAATGTTCTCTGCTTGATCATCCGGGATCTGGATATCAAATTCTTTTTCGAATTCCATGATCAACTCTACGGTATCCAATGAGTCTGCCCCGAGGTCGTTAGTAAAGCTAGCTTCCGGTACTACTTCATTTTCATCTACACCCAGTTTATCTACGATGATAGCCTTTACTCTTGATGCAATGTCTGACATAATGATTTTGGTTTTAAAAATTTAAATCGATGGCAAAAATAAAAAACTTTGGTCTAATAATACTATTTGACTTTAAAATGTGATGTAATTTAATAAATTTAAATGCAAGACCTGTACTTTAGCGAAAAAATAATTGCCTTCAAACTCCCGTCACCACTGCATGAAACGAATTACGCTCTTCGCCTCAGGATCCGGATCAAACGTGGAAAATATCCATGAATATTTCAAGAACTCCTCTGAAGTAGAAATTGCAGCCGTACTCACAAATAAGCGGCATGCAGGTGTGCTTGACAGATGTGAAAGGCTGGGCATCAATGCGTTCTACTTTAACAGGAATGCCTTTTATGAAACAGATGCCGTAGTGAAGTTGGTCAACAGCTTGGAGACCGATCTTGTCGTCCTCGCCGGCTTTTTATGGAAAATACCTGATTCCCTGCTTAAAGCATACCCTGACAGGGTCGTAAATATTCATCCTGCCCTCTTGCCTAAATACGGCGGAAAAGGAATGTACGGAATGCGGGTTCACCAGGCCATTGTAGACAATAAAGAGTCCTTTACCGGGATCACCATTCATTTTGTCAACGAAAACTATGATGAAGGAGCCATAATTGCCCAGGAACGTATCGCGGTAAAAACTACCGACACGGCAGATGAGGTGGCAAGCAAGGTGCACGAGCTGGAATACGAGCATTTTCCACGGGTTATTGAAAAACTATTGAAGAAGGAAGCTGAGTAATGGGTAAGAAACCGAGATTTTATGTGGTTTGGAAAGGAAAGCAACCAGGCATCTATAATAGCTGGAAAGAATGCCAGGCCCAGATAAAGGGACAGGAAGGCGCTCAGTACATGGCTTTTGACAGCCGAAGTGCCGCTGAAGAGGCTTTTAAAAAGAATTATGCCGCCTACAGGGGTAAGAAAAAAAGCAGCAGCCTAAGTCCGGAGGAGGTCAAACGCCTCGGTGCACCAAACCTGAATTCTATCGCCGTGGATGCCGCCTCAAGCGGAAATCCCGGGATCATGGAATACCGTGGGGTTGATACCCGAACAGGTAAACCGCTCTTTCACCAGGGACCCTTCCCCCAAGGCACCAACAATATTGGCGAATTCCTGGCCATTGTACATGGCCTTGCCTTATTAAAAGCCAATAAAAGCACCCGTGTCCTCTATACAGATTCCCGTACCGCCATGAGTTGGGTCAGGCGTAAAAAATGTAACACCAAATTAAAGCGCAGCGCGAAGAACAAGGATCTCTTTGATCTTGTAGATCGCGCAGTGAAGTGGCTGGAAACCAATTCCTACCAAACTCCTATCGTAAAATGGGAAACCAAAGCCTGGGGTGAAATCCCGGCCGACTTCGGTCGCAAATAGGTCCGGGGGGAATATTCGCATTTGAGGGCATAATGGAATAACAAAACCGTATATTTGCACCAAATTTTTGAAAAGCAAATGGGGAAATTACTCATAGTAGGGACTGTGGCTTTCGACGCCATCGAGACACCCTTCGGAAAAACAGATAAGATCCTAGGTGGGGCAGCCACATTTATCGGTCTTGCGGCTTCACATTTTGATTTGGATGCGGCGATAATTTCAGTTGTGGGGGAAGACTTTCCACAAGACTACCTGGACCTATTAAATGACCGGAATATAGATATTTCCGGGATAGAGATTGTCCCCGGGGGTAAGACCTTTTTCTGGAGTGGCAAATATGGCAATGACCTGAATACACGGGAAACCCTGGCTACAGAACCCAATGTTCTCATCGATTTTAAGCCGGTTGTCCCGGACAACTTTAAAGATGCGGATGTCGTAATGCTCGGCAACCTGCACCCAAGCGTCCAATTAAGCGTCATAGAACAGATGGAAGAGCGGCCAAAATTGATCGTTCTGGACACCATGAATTTCTGGATGGACACTACCTTGCCAGAATTGATGAAGGTAATCGAGAAGGTGGACGTGATCACGATCAATGACGAAGAGGCCAGGCAACTCACCCATGAATATTCCTTAGTAAGAGCTGCTGCTGCCATTCATGAAATGGGTCCCAAATACGTGGTTATTAAAAAAGGAGAACACGGCGCCCTATTATTCCACAAAGAGAGAATCTTTTTTGCCCCTGCTCTCCCATTAGAAGAGGTCTTTGATCCAACTGGAGCAGGAGATACCTTTGCCGGTGGATTTGTCGGCCATGTTACAGAAAGCGGAAACATCTCTTTCAACAATCTCAGGAATGCCGTTATACACGGGTCTAATCTTGCCTCCTTCTGTGTTGAACGCTTTGGGACGGAACGGATGCAAAACCTGGATAGAAAAGAAGTAGGGCAACGTCTGCAAGAGTTTGTAGAACTGACCCAGTTTGACATTGAAATAGAGTAACACCTTGCACGGACAGGGTAATTGCACGGAAAAGATATTATGAGTGATGCCATCAAACACGAATGCGGGATATCATTAATTCGCCTTCGTAAACCCCTGGAATACTACCAGAAAAAATACGGTACAGCTTTTTACGGCGTAAACAAAATGTACCTGATGATGGAAAAGCAGCATAACCGCGGACAGGACGGTGCTGGTTTTGCAAGCATTAAATTGGATATGCAACCCGGGGAGCGATATATGAGCAGGGCGCGATCTATACAGTCACAACCCATTCAAGATATTTTTGCCCAGATCAATGAAAGGATCAACCAGTCGCTGGAAGAAAATCCGGAGTATCGCGATGATGTTGCCAAACAGAAGAAGTTCATTCCTTATATAGGGGAGGTATTGTTAGGACATGTGCGCTACGGAACCTTCGGGAAGAACAGCATTGAAAGTGTCCATCCTTTCCTTCGCCAGAATAACTGGATGCACAGGAATCTTATCGTTGCCGGGAACTTTAATATGACCAATGTGAGCGAGCTGTTTGACAACCTCGTGCAATTAGGTCAGCACCCCAAGGAGATGGCAGACACCATTACGGTGATGGAAAAAATAGGTCACTTCCTGGATGACGCTGTTGCGAAACTCTATAAGGAGATAAAAAAAGAAGGTTTTACCAAAATGGAAGCCTCCCCCCTTATTGCAGAGCGACTCAAATTAGCCAAGATCCTTAAGAAAGCGTCGAAGAACTGGGATGGTGGCTATGCCATGGCCGGTCTCATCGGACACGGGGATGCTTTCGTCTTACGGGATCCCTCCGGGATACGCCCGGCTTATTATTACGAGGACGAAGAAGTGGTGGTAGTCGCTTCTGAAAGGCCCGCCATACAGACGGTATTCAACGTTCCTTACGAATCTGTAAAAGAACTGGACCCGGGACACGCTATCATCGTGAAGAAATCCGGAAGCATGAACATTAAGAAGATTCTTGAACCCCGCGAACGCAAAGCCTGTTCCTTTGAGAGGATCTACTTCTCCAGGGGCAGTGATAAGGAGATCTACGAGGAACGCAAGAACCTGGGGCGCTTTCTGTTTCCACAAATCCTGGATTCTATCGGAAATGATATGAAAAATACGGTCTTCTCCTACATCCCTAATACGGCAGAAACCTCGTTTTTCGGGATGGTAAAAGAGGCCCAGAACTACCTGAACCGCAAAAAGGAAGAACAGATCCTGGAACTTGGACCCGCTATCACTTCCGAACAACTTCGGGAGATCCTGGAAATCAGGCCGAGGATAGAGAAGGTCGCCATCAAGGATGCCAAACTTCGGACATTTATCACCCAGGACGATACCCGTGACGACCTGGTGGCTCACGTCTATGACATTTCTTATGGCTCTGTAAACCCTGATGATAACCTCGTCATCATAGATGACAGTATTGTTCGGGGAACGACGCTTAAAAAGAGTATTTTACGCATTTTGGATCGACTTTCACCTAAAAAGATCATCGTAGTTTCATCCGCACCCCAGATCAGGTATCCCGATTGTTACGGGATAGATATGGCACGCTTAGAGGATTTTGTCGCTTTTAGGGCTGCACTGGAACTGCATAAGGACCGTGGTACGATGCCGCAGGTAGAAGCTATTTACCAAAAATGCCTCGGGCAGCTGAAATCTAAGGATCACGAAGTGGTGAACCATGTAAAAGAATTCTACGCGCCCTTCACCGCTGATGAAATCTCTGAGAAAATTGCCGCTTTACTGTGTCCGGCGGAGGTTAGAGCAGAGGTTCAGATTATCTACCAGACCATCGAAAGCCTCCACAAGGCTTGTCCCAAAAACCTGGGTGATTGGTATTTCACCGGTGACTATCCAACTCCCGGCGGGAACCGCGTAGTAAATAAAGCATTTATCAATTTTTACGAAGGCAAGAAAGAGCGGGCCTATTCGGCATAATCCCGACGAAATGCATGTTTTTGTGCATTTCATCGATAATCTGCGTCGTTTAACGGCTTTCTGATTCCAGGCCTGTAAACCATAATACTTTAGACCTGCCATAGCATAAGTAGGTTAAGTTCATGGTAAGATTTGGGGCAAAAAAGGTGGAGTTCTCTCCACCTTTTTTATTGGCTTTTATTTTTACCCCTCCACTTAACACCCTTAGGGGTTTCCCCACACCAATTTCTTTCCGATACCTAACTTGTTACTATCCTGACTCCGCAGAATTTTTACTATGCAATAGTATTATTCCCTTTAAGGTCTATATATCAGCCCATTAATGCATTTCGTCCGATTAATCATACGTTTATCTAAGAGCTTATCACATTTGCTCCCTTTCCTATTACATTTGAAGAACCATAGCATAAGTAGGTTAAGTTCATGGTAAGATTTGGGGAAAAGGCAGGGGATAACCCTGCCTTTTTATTTTCACTACTCCCAAGAATAGTTAACTCTTCACTTTATCCTGTATTCTTTAAGCTCATCCCCTTGCAATTCAGCAAAAAAACAGGGTGTTGAACCGAAAACTTCCCCAACTCTCTTATAACACCTCTATCTTTGGAAGACCATAGCATAAGTAGGTTAAGTTCATGGTAAGATTTGGGGAAAAGGGTGGAGTTGATCTCCGCCCTTTTTATTTGGCCCTATACGCACTAATCACTTGATTACAAATCATTCCTACAAGTCGTTAAACATTTTCCGATTTTCTTACACCCTACGTTCAGCGTTTCCTTTTTGACTGTTTTTATGGGAGTTCGTCTATAAGGTTTTTGCACCTACTAGCTTGCACTTACATTTGAAGGACCATAGCATAAGTAGGTTAAGTTCATGGTAAGATTTGGGGAAAAAAGGCAGGGCGCAACCCTGCCTTTTTTATGTTTCATTATCAGCTAATTAGGTTAAAAACCTTTCAAATTCTTCCGGCACCCCCTTTTTTGATAGGGGATATTCGCTAAAATTTCACTATTTTTCTTTGTTATTTCTCACAATACCAGTAATTTAGTACTGCCATAGCATAAGTAGGTTAAGTTTATGGTAAGATTTGGGACGAAAAGGGCAGAGACTTCTCTGCCCTTTTCTATTTTATATAGAATAAAAAAACCCGGGCTGTTCACCCGGGTTATTTATATATGTAATTCAGGATTATTTCCCTTTACTGTAAAGTTCTGAAACCTTATCCCAGTTGATCACATTAAAAAATGCCGTGATGTAATCAGGTCTTCTGTTCTGGTAATTAAGGTAATACGCATGTTCCCATACGTCCAGGCCAAGAATCGGATGACCTCCGCAGCCAGTGGCTGGCATCAGGGGATTATCCTGGTTGGGGGTTGAGCATATCTCGAGTTTCCCTCCTTTATGAACGCACAACCAGGCCCATCCGGAACCAAAACGGCTTCCCGCAGCGGAACTGAACTTGTCCTTAAAAGTATCAAAAGATCCAAATGCGCTGTCAATGGCATCGGCTAGCTCTCCTGAAGGGTTTCCACCACCGTCCGGCGACATTACCTCCCAGAAAAGGTTGTGATTGTAAAACCCACCACCGTTGTTCCTGACTGCCGTATTGGACATATCCAGGTTTTCCAGGATGGATTCGATCGACTTCCCTTCCAGGTTAGAGCCTTTAATAGCATCGTTCAGTTTAGTCGTGTAACCATTGTGGTGTTTTGTATGATGTATTTCCATGGTACGCGCATCTATATGCGGTTCCAGGGCGTCATATGCATAAGGTAACTTTGGTAATTCAAAAGCCATGTGTTTAGTGTTTTTCGTTAATAAAATCAGTCTTCCAAATTTATGGATTATAGAAAACATATTCAGCTAATTATTTGTTAAGAACCTTTTAAGAATGCTTATTTTGCAGCTAAAATGAAGGTGCAGGACACTCCCTACAAAATATTCAGTGCTTCAGCCGGATCAGGAAAGACATCTACCCTGGTCCAGGAATACCTTAAAATAATTCTACGCCCGGGACCGAGCAGGAAATTCAGGCAGATTCTGGCGATCACCTTTACCAATAAGGCGGTTACGGAAATGAAAGACCGTATCCTGAACAGCCTATCCGAT
The DNA here is from genome assembly GCF_028464225.1 of Zeaxanthinibacter sp. PT1. GTDB lineage: Bacteria > Bacteroidota > Bacteroidia > Flavobacteriales > Flavobacteriaceae > Zeaxanthinibacter. Next base: position 1,084,589 of record NZ_JAQPCN010000001.1, on the reverse strand, counting down.
TTTGGGCAGGATCCGCTGCCCCAGCGGTCCACTTATATGTTTCAAAGTCTTTGTGATGTGTTGGGCATGGAGCCACGAGCCCTGCAGGAACGATCCCGGCAGGTGTTAAAAGAGATACTGCATAACTATGCATTTTTTGACATCGCCACCATAGACCGTTTCAACCATCGGTTGATCAGGACTTTTGCACGAGACCTGCTTTTACCCCAGAATTTTGAAGTGGTGCTCGAAACCGATCTACTGCTGGAAGAGGCAGTTAACCGATTGCTCAGCAAGGCCGGGAAAGATTCCAGGCTTTCTGACATTCTTATCGATTTTGCCCTGGCAAAAACGGAGGACGATAAAAGCTGGAACATTAGTAATGACTTGCTTAAGATAGGGAAGCTGGTCTTTGAGGAGAACCACGCTGCTGAACTCAAAAAGCTTGAAGGAAAAAGCCTGGAAGACTTTAAGCAGCTAAGAAAAATGCTGCAAAAGGATAAGGAGCGCGCCGAGGAAGACCTGGTCAAAATAGCCAGGTTAATCCTGGACTCGGTCCGTGCTGAAGGTCTTGAGGATTCTGATTTTACAGGAAAATACTTCCCTGTTTTTATGGAGAAAATAGCAGCGGGGGATCTGGCTATCGACTTCAAGGCCGGCTGGAAAAAATCCTTTGGCGAAAAAGATCTTTACAAAAAAGCCGCTCCGGACTCCGTTAAAAGCACCTTAGATGGTTTAATGCCTCAATTGACGCGTGGTTTTGAGCAGATCAAGAATACCTTCTACCACCTTTCCTTCCTTACCAACGTGTTGAATCACATGGTGCCGCTAATGGTCCTGAACAGTATCAGGAAAGAAGTAGAGATGCTGCAGAAAGAAAGAGACCAATTACCCATCTCTTTCTTTAACACCCTGATCTCCGAAGCTATTCGCGATCAGCCTGCTCCCTTCATTTACGAACGACTGGGAGAAAAGTATCGTCATTATTTTATCGATGAATTCCAGGACACTTCAGAGATGCAATGGAATAACCTTGTTCCGCTGATCAGTAATGCACTGGAAAGTAAGGATGAGCAGGGCAATGAAGGCACGCTACTATTGGTCGGTGATGCCAAACAGGCCATATACCGCTGGCGTGGAGGGCATGCAGAACAATTTATGCAGTTGTTCAATAGATCATCCAATCCTTTTGTCACAGCTCCAAGTCTGCAGGAAAAACCCACTAATTACCGGAGCAGCAGGGAAATAATCCGCTTTAACAACGATTTCTTTACCCGGACCAGTGGATTGCTTGGCAATCCTACTTACGAGTCCATGTATCTGCAGGGAAACTCCCAACAATACAATAACAAGGAGGGAGGTTATGTGTCCTTACAGTTTATACAGGGCACGGATGACGAACACAAAAACGAAATTTATTGCCAGGAGGTTTGTAAAGCCATCGAGGAGACCCTGGCTAAGAATTACAGTTATTCCGATCTGTGCATACTTACCAGGACCAAAGCACAGGGGATACTCATCGCTGATTTTCTTTTAGAACAGGGCATCCCCATCATATCATCAGAAACCCTTCTCCTGGCGAGCCACGAACCGGTTCAATTTCTCATAAATCTGCTCAGGCATTGTCTGTCACCCAAAGAACAAGCCATCTCGTACGAAGTTCTTTCTTTCCTGCTCAGGGAGGAAGCAGAGAAGCATACCATTATTCGGACACAACTGAATTCCCTGGATCAATACCTATTAGAAACTTATGGTTTTGATATAGGTTATCTCAGGGAAGCTACCGTTTATGACAGCCTGGAATATGCCACCAGTAAATTTGACTTGGCACCTGTTTCTGATGCCTACATCACCTACCTCCTGGATGAAGCACTACTGGTTGAGCAAAAGACTGACGGTAGCATGGTCTCCTTCCTCGAACACTGGGATAAGAAAAAAGACAAACTAAGCATTGTTGCCCCGGAAGCCATGAACGCCATTCAGATCATGACTGTTCATAAAGCAAAGGGGCTTGAATTCCCGGTGGTAATCTATCCTTTTGCCAATACCGGTATCTACGCTTCTTCAGGTAGGAACGACACCCTTCTGTGGCTACCTGTAGACCCTGAAAAACATCATGGCTTCCCTACCTTATTGCTTTCACAAAAGGAAGAAATGTGCCATTACAACCCAATTGCCGAACAACTGCACCAGGAGGAACAGCAAAAACAAGAAATGGACGCCTTTAATCTGCTATATGTAGCCATGACAAGGCCAGAACAGGCACTTTATATTTTCACTGATGCCCCGACCAAAGTAAAAGACGAAGTAAAGACTTATTCAGATTTGTTTGTTTTTTTCCTGAATTCACAAGGACTATGGGACAAAACCAAATCTCGTTATGAGTTTGGATCCCTGTCATTAACTGAGCCTGGGAAACCTCTGGCAGATGAATCCTCTATCCCCTTCGTTTATTCTAGAAAGGACAGACCGGAACTCGATATAGTGACCACCTCCGGTATGCTATGGGATACAGGACGAGAACTGGCCCTTGGCCGGGGTAACCTTTTGCACGCCCTCCTGGCAGAAGTCTATACCCCTGAAGACATTGCTCCTGTCATAGAAGCTATGTTGAACAGAGGAGCGATCGACCAGGAAATGGCTACAGAACTCAAAAAACTTGCCGGCAGCATTGTCAGCCATCCGCAACTAGCACCCTACTATACTGAGGGAAGGAACATTAAAAACGAGATGCCTATAATTACTGAAAATGGGCTATTTTTGCGACCGGACAGGCTGGTACTGCAAGACGACACCGCTGTCATTATCGATTATAAGACTGGAAAGAAAAACCCCGGCTACCACGAACAGCTGTATACCTATGCTGATGCTTTAGAGGCCATGGGATACAGAGTCATCCACAAGATCATCGTTTATGTGGAAGAAACGGTAAGGCCGGAATTTATATAAAAACTATGTACGGAAAAATCAAAGATCATTTACAAAAAGAACTGGCAGAAATCAAAGAAGCCGGGCTTTACAAAGAAGAGCGAATCATTACCAGCCCCCAGGATGCGGTAATAAAAATATCTACCGGGCAGGAGGTGATCAATTTCTGCGCCAACAACTACCTGGGGCTATCGTCGCATCCAGACGTAGTGCAGGCAGCTAAGGATACTATGGACAGTCATGGGTTTGGAATGTCATCTGTAAGATTCATTTGCGGAACCCAGGATATCCATAAAGAACTGGAGAATAAGATCGCGGAATATTACGGGACAGAAGACACCATTCTATACGCAGCATGTTTTGATGCCAACGGCGGGATTTTTGAACCCTTGCTCACGGCGGAAGATGCCATTATCTCGGACTCCCTGAATCACGCTTCTATTATCGATGGAGTGCGCCTATGTAAAGCTGGCCGGTACAGGTACGCTAATAATAACATGGAAGACTTGGAAAAGCAGTTAAAGCAGGCCAACGAGGATGGTGCCCGTTTTAAGCTTATCGTGACCGATGGTGTTTTCTCCATGGATGGCCTGGTGGCTCCATTAGACGAAATTTGTAATCTAGCCGATAAGTACGATGCCCTGGTCATGATAGACGAATGCCATGCGACCGGTTTTATTGGTGAAACAGGACGCGGTACCCTGGAAGAAAAAGGTGTTATGGACAGGATTGATATCATCACCGGGACCTTGGGCAAGGCAATGGGTGGTGCCATGGGCGGTTATACGACGGGCAAGAAGGAGATCATCGAACTCCTGAGACAACGCTCCAGGCCTTATCTTTTCTCCAATTCCCTGGCGCCGGCTATTGTGGGAGCCTCTATCAAGGTTTTTGACATGCTGAGCAACAGTACAGAACTCAGGGATCAACTTGAGGAAAATACTCGTTATTTTAAGAAAGGAATCAAAGATGCGGGCTTTGATATCATAGACGGAGACTCTGCTATTGTCCCGGTAATGTTGTACGATGCAAAGCTCTCCCAGAAGATGGCCAATATGCTACTGGATAAAGGCATCTATGTGATCGGATTTTTCTATCCGGTTGTGCCAAAAGGTAAGGCGCGTATAAGGGTTCAACTGAGTGCGGCCCATAAAAAAGAACATTTAGACCGCGCAATCCTTGCATTTAAGGAGGTTGGCAAGGCTTTAGAAATTATTTAAACCGTTATTTTCGCCCTGTAAAAGCGTTAAAAAAAATAATAAATTGATTTTGTTAATAATTTTTAACAACTTACATTTGCGTCTAATAAACACTTAAACTTAAAATTTTGAACATGAAACAGCTTAGCAGATTATTAGTTGTTGGCCTACTTTTTATTGGGTTTAACAACCTACAAGCGCAAGATGAAAATAATCCTTGGCAGGTAAGCTTTGGTGTGAACGCTATAGATGTGTATCCAACCGGTGCTGAAGATGCCCAAGCCAACTTCGGCTTTGAAGCAGGAACTTTCGGAAGCGAATATTTCAATGCAAATGACCACTGGAACATTCTTCCGTCCGTATCTTACATCGCTGTTAGCCGCTCGGTTGGTGACAACTTCGCTGTAGGTGTGCGTGGTTCTTTGAACAGGATCAGCAACCTAGGAGATGTACGTGTTGACGACCTTTCTCACTACGCTGTAGATGGTACTATTAAATATGCTTTCCTGGATGACACTATGATCGATCCTTTCGTTGAGATTGGTGGTGGTTATACTTGGGTTGACGAAGTAGGAGCCGGAACTGTTAACGGAGGCGTTGGTTTTAACCTTTGGTTTTCTGACAACTTCGGTCTTACACTTCAGTCTTCTTACAAGCATTCTTTCGAGGATTACTTAGTAAAGCATTTCCAGCACATGGCTGGTGTTTCTATCAAGTTCGGTGGAACTGATACTGATGGTGACGGAATCTATGACAAAGACGATGCTTGTCCTGAAGTACCTGGACTTGAGGCGTTCAACGGATGTCCTGATGCTGACGGTGATGGAATCGAAGACAGCAAAGACGCTTGTCCTAACGAAGCCGGATCTATGGAAATGAACGGATGCCCTGACCAAGATGGTGATGGTGTAGCTGATAAAGATGATGCTTGTCCTGCTGAAGCCGGTCTTGCTGCTCTTGCCGGTTGCCCTGATGCTGACGGAGACGGTGTAGCTGATAAAGATGATGAGTGTCCTAACGAAGCTGGTCCATCTGAAAACAACGGATGCCCATGGCCCGACAGCGACAATGACGGTGTACTTGACAAAGATGACAAGTGTCCTGAAACTGCCGGTACTGTTGCCAACGAAGGTTGCCCAGAAGTAACTGAAGAAGTTCAGAAGCAATTAAATGAGTACGCCAGAACAATCCTTTTCGACCTTGGAAAATCAAGTATCCAAGAAGCATCAGAGCCTGTTCTTGCTGATATCATCGAGATTTTGAACGAGTACCCAACTGCTAAGTTCACAGTTGAAGGTCACACAGACAGCACTGGTAGCAACAAATTGAACAAGAGTCTTTCTGAAGCTCGTGCACTTTCTGTGAAAGAGTATTTAGTAAATAACGGAGTAGATGAGTTCAGGTTATCTGCCGAAGGTTTCGGTGAAGATAAGCCTATCGCTACTAATAACACTAGGGCTGGTAGAGCTCAGAACAGAAGGGTAGAGATCAACTTAGTAAAAGAGTAAGATTTATCCATCTATATAAATTTAAAAGCTCCGCAATTGCGGAGCTTTTTTTATTTTTAAGGCATGCATAAAAGTTTCCTCGAAGAGGTCGTTGCCAAGAGCCTTGAAAAACATTCTTCACTTTCCGATACCGTCTTTATACTCCCCAGTAAACGAGCGGGTAGTTACCTGCAGGATTACCTGAGGAAATCAGTGAAAAAGACCATATTTGCCCCCCGCATCTACAGTATTGAGACCTTTATCGAAGAACTCTCGGGTCTTAAATACGCTACGAACACCCAATTACTCTTTGAATTATATTCCAGTTATTGCGAAGCCCATACGGGAGACCATGAAAGTTTTTACCAGTTTTCTAAATGGGGTCAGCTCCTTCTACAGGACTTTAATGAAATAGACCGATACCTGGTTCCGGCATCAGAGCTTTTTTCCTACCTCAGTTCCGCGAGAGAAATTGAACACTGGTCTGCCAGCGAAGACCAGACCCCGATGATCAAAAATTATCTTCGGTTCTGGAGTCAATTACAAGACATCTACCTGCTCTTCTCTACCCGTCTGAAACGCCAGGGCCTCGGGTACCAAGGAATGGTCTACAGGACAGCTTGTGAAAAAATTAAGACCTACACGGAACAACATCCCGGCGACCAACATATTTTTATTGGGTTCAATGCCCTGAACAAAGCAGAATCTGAAATCATCCAATTCTTACTGGGTGAGAATAAAGCCGAGATCTATTGGGATGCTGACCCCTATTTTATCGATGACCCCCAGCATGAAGCCGGGCACTTTATCAGATCATATCGCCAGAGGTGGCCTTATTTTAAAGAAAACTCCCTGGCCGGTTTACAAGATAATTTTTCCGGAATTAAACATATCCGCGTTATCGGCGTACCCAAGAATGTTTCACAGGTGAAGTACGTTTCCTCTCTGCTACGGGAAGAAGCTGTTTCACAAGGTAGCAGAACAGCGGTTGTCCTGGGTGATGAAGGTTTGCTAAACCCTTTGGTACATGCCTTACCAGACGGCATTGGTCCTATTAATATCACTATGGGATACCCTTTGGGTAAAACACCCGTCGCCGGCCTGTTCAACCAGTTGTTTGCCTTACACCTGGATAAAGTATCTCTAGGCTGGTATTACAAGAATGTGCTTGCCTTACTTTCTCACCCTTATGTTGCCTTACTCAACACTGCGGATCCTTCCGGGGGAACCCAGAATATACAACAGGCTATCAAAGAAAAGAACCTGAGTTTTCTCAACCAGCAGAAGTTAGCAGATGAAACAGGAGCGCATCCATATATGCTTTCCCTGCTGTTCTTTGAAGAGGCTAACAATCCGAAGATCTTTCTTGCTAAATGCACCGAGCTGATCAGGACCTTAAAGGACTATTTTCAGCAGAATGAACAATTCCTGGCCCTTGAGCACCTGTATGGGTTTTATACCCTTTTCAATGAATTGGAAACCCACCTGCAAACCTATTCAGAGATTAACGACCTGCGCACCCTGGAAAGCCTATATCGGTCTCTGTTGGAATCGGAAACCGTCGATTTTCGTGGCGAACCTTTAGAAGGATTGCAAGTGATGGGAATGCTTGAAAGCAGAAATCTCGATTTTGATACCGTTATTCTGACCTCGGTCAATGAAGGTGTCCTTCCTTCGGGGAAAGCTCATAATTCCCTGATCCCATTTGATATCAAACGATCGTTTGGCCTTCCGACGTATAAAGAGAAAGATGCCGTGTATTCATATCACTTTTACAGGTTGCTGCAACGGGCAAAAAAAGTATACCTGCTCTATAACTCGGTTCCTGATACGCTTGAAGGAGGGGAAAAAAGCAGGCTTATCTCGCAATTACTCTCAGATCCTCCACCCAATACATTGGTAGAAGAGCAGCTTGCAAGCCCTGATATCAAACCGGATCTCCATAGCCCTGTCACTATTGAGAAAGACGCTCTATTACAGGAGCGATTAAAAGATATCGCTGCCAAGGGATTCTCGCCTACTTCCCTGACCAACTACATTCGCGATCCACTGACATTTTATAGGAAGTCCGTTCTGGGTATACAGGACGTGGAAGAGGTTGAAGAAACTGTTTCAGCCAGTGTTTTCGGGACCATCGTTCATGACAGTCTTGAGGCTCTTTATACACCCTTTATCGGGGAATACCTTAGTCCACAAGCTCTAGATCAATTACACGGCAAGATCGAAAAAACAGTTCGTGAAGCCTATGCAAAGAACTACGGAGAAGTGGATATATCGTATGGACAAAACCTTATCGTATACCATGTTATTGTAAGATACCTGGAGCGTTTTATCACCATGGAAAAGAAAGATGCAGAGCATCATACGATCAGGATCATCGGGCTTGAAAAAAATATGAAGGTTACCGTAGAAGTTCCCGGCATTTCTTTCCCTGTGCACCTCAGGGGGCAGATTGACAGGATTGATGAATTTGACGGCGTCCTGAGGATCATAGACTATAAAACCGGGCAGGCCAGCAGTGGGAACACGGAATTGATAGAATGGGATGACATGATAAGCGAAGAAAAGTACAATAAGGCTTTCCAATTACTGGCCTATGCCTATATGTATTACAAAGAAAACCCCACCTCCGATATGGAAGCGGGGATTATAGCTTTTAAAAGTCTGAATTCCGGGCTCATTCGCTTTGCCACCAAGAAATCATCACACTCCAGCGTTAAAGACAAAAATTTCACAATCAACGGGGACACACTGAACTCTTTTAAGGTGCAACTGCATAAGTTGTTACAGGAGATCTGTAACCCCGCTATCCCTTTTACCGAAAAGTCTGCCTGAACCTATTTTTTGTCCGGACGTGTTGGTCTTACCTCAACCTTACTCGGTAGGGTCCTGGGATGCATTTTAAGCAGGTCGTATACCAGTTCCCCAATATCTTCGGGCTGAATCTTCCAGGCGTCTTTCTCTGAAGGTTGGTGGTCGTTGAAATGAGTTGCGACAGAACCCGGCATGATAGTGGAAACCTTAATGCCATAGGGTCGCAGGTCCAGCATTGCAGCCTGTGTAAATCCGACCACCCCAAATTTTGTTGCATTATAACCCGATCCGGAAGCAAAGAAATTGGTTCCTGCAAGGCTGGCAAGTGTCATATAATACCCTTCAGACTTTTTCAGAGCATTGACAGTTGCTTTCAACGTATGGAATACACCGTTCAAATTTGTGTTTATCATCTGGTGCCAATCGGAATCGCTCAATTCATCTACGGCCGCAAAATGCCCCACCCCGGCATTCGCCAGTACTACATCTATTTGACCCCAGGTATCCAAAATCTTAGCAGCGGCTTTCTTTTCATCCTCAAGTTTGGTCACATCAGAAGCTATGGCCAGTACTCGGTCTGACTTTCCCAGTTTATCCGCTGCCTTCTGAACTCCATCCAGCTTACGGCCACTTATCGCTACTCTCATCCCGGCTTCTAAAAGCCTTTCTGCTACTCCGTATCCTATTCCTTTAGATCCTCCGGTAATGTAGGCTACTTTATCTTTTAAGTCTCTCATATGTTCTGCTTTTCCTCTAAAATAAGCTCAGATAGGTGGAGATTGAAATTGTGACCGTTATACTTTTCTTAAATAAGTACAACAGGCCCGTATAAAATGTACTTCGTTACCGTATGGTGCTTACCTCTGTTTATCCTGAAAGGAAATTTGGACAGTAGGCATAAAAAAACCCTTCCGATCTGGAAGGGTTTGTGGAGAATACCGGAGTCGAACCGGTGACCTCTTGCATGCCATGCAAGCGCTCTAGCCAGCTGAGCTAATCCCCCAACTGTTTAGGAAGGGCAAAGAAAATACATTTTGAACAACAATCAAAATGAAATCTTCATCAGTCCTTTTTAACACTGAGCACTAAAACAGGGATACGGGCAGAAAACTCTGCTTTTAGTATAGTGTTCTTTTCCCAGAGACTTGTAAAAAACCCTCTTTTTCTTCTGAAAACACAGAGCAGATCGGGTTGCTGCGACTGTAAGTGCTCTAATACCCCCAGATATGTGGTCGCATGTTCGGTAATCGTCATCTGGGACGAAATATCCATAAGTGCAGTGTTGACCTTTAAGTCTGTTTCTTTATACCCGGGGTTCTTGACCAGCAAAAGATTGATATGAGAATCGTAGTATTTCTTTATCGCAATCAGGGGGTCTAACACCCTTTTTTTCTTGAGTACACCTGAAGCAAAAGCGGTTAAGATAGTTTTGTAAGGACCGTATTCGTACCCTTTGGGTACGATTAGAGTAGGGATATCAGTGCGCTTAATGATCCTGCCCGAAGTATTCCCCAGGTAGAGCTCTTCTTTTATATCATTACTTCTCGGCGCAAGGATGATTAAATCGATCCCGAGCTCATTATCGATCTCCTTAAGTCCACTGATCAGATCCCCATTGTATGTTGCTATTTTAATTTCAACACCCTTGGCATCTACTTTGGCAATGACTGTTTTAAGGTGCTCCTTACTGCTTTCGGCAACTTTCTCCTCTATGTTTGTCAGGCTTCCTGCCACCGCGGGAACACTGAAAACTTCCATCACATAGATCCTGCAATTAAAATCGGTGGCGAAATTTACAGCATACTGAAGGGTTTCATGGCTGTCCGGTGATGTCCCTATAGGAACTAAAATATTCTTCATATCTGTTAGAATTATAACCCTTAATTTAGGGACAAATTATAGACTGTCAAATGATCAGGAGGGCAAAGATACTCGAAATCCCGGATATCCTAGCAATTACAAGGGCATGTACGGAGGATATGTTCTCAAAGGGTATCTTACAGTGGAACGAATCTTACCCTAATCCCGAGGTCCTGACTAAAGACATCAATCGCAGGGAGTTATATATTCTTGAAGAAGACGGAATTATTAAAGGCCTGGTGGTACTCACTACCATAAAAGACCCGGAATACGAAGATATACGCTGGCTTAGCCCTGAGGGTTTCCATGGCTATGTTCACCGTCTTGCCGTTCACCCACAGTTCCAGAGAAATGGCCTGGCCGGTAAATTGATGGATTATGTGGAAGACAAGGCCAGGGAAACGGGAATGGTTTCCATCAGATTAGATACCTTTAGCCAGAATCCGGGGAACCAAAGATTCTACGAATCTCGGGGGTATACGCGTCTGGGATCTATAGACCTTCCCGAACAAAGCCCGTATCCTTTTTACTGTTACGAATTAGAGCTGCATTGAAATCCAGAATAACCGTTACTCGAAAAAAGATCAACAAACTCGCTGTTCCTGCCATTATTGCCGGGATCGCAGAACCCGTACTATCCATAACGGATACTGCCGTGGTCGGGAACATCCCGGTGAACGGACTGGAATCCCTGGCGGCTGTTGGTATCGTGGGATCTTTTCTTTCTATGCTGATCTGGATCCTCGGGCAGACCCGTAGTGCCATTTCGGCCCTGATATCACAATACCTGGGAGCAGAAAAATTAGAGGAAATTAAATCCCTTCCGGCCCAGGCCATCTTTTTCAACATTCTTTTGAGTGTGCTCGTACTGCTATCCACTATCTTCGTTATCGAGGAGATCTTTATGCTGCTGAATGCCTCCGGCAAGATCCTGGAGTATTGTATTTCCTATTACAGTATCCGTGTATGGGGGTTCCCGCTTACCCTGTTTGTCTTCGCTGTAATGGGAATCTTCCGAGGATTACAGAACACCTTCTACCCTATGATGATCGCCATTGTAGGGACGTCCTTAAACATAGTACTCGATTTCATCCTAGTCTACGGTGTTAAAGATCTGGTAGCGCCTATGTACCTGGAGGGAGCCGCCTGGGCAAGCCTGGTCTCCCAGGGAGTGATGGCCGTAATTGCGCTGGCGCTCCTCATCATAAAGACCGATATAAGGCTGGTACCGCGATTCCCGGTACACCCGGAACTAAAGAACCTCATCTATATGAGCCTGAATCTCTTTGTCAGGGCCATTGCGCTTAATGCAGCACTTATCCTGGCAGTCCGCGAGGCTACCGATCTTGGTGACCGGTATATTGGAGCACACACTATTGCCATTAACCTCTGGTTGTTTGCAGCCTTCTTTATCGATGGATACGCTGCAGCCGGGAACATTATGGGCGGACGCTTGCTGGGTGCACGCGACTACAACGGATTGTGGCGACTGGCAAAAAAAACGACAAAATACGGGGCATATGTATGTGGCTTATTAATGCTGCTCGCATTTCTATTCTACAACGAGATAGGGAACATCTTTTCTAATGACCCATCCGTCCTGAATACCTTTGCCTCCATTTTCTTTATAGTGATCCTGGGGCTGCCTGTCAATATGGTTGCCTTTGTGCTCGACGGTATTTTCAAAGGTATGGGTGAGATGAAATACCTGAGAAACGTGCTACTTTCCGCCACCTTCCTCGGTTTTGTCCCGGTATTATTCTTTACAAAGTATATGGGATGGGGTATTTCTGGAATCTGGATTGCCTTTCTCGTTTGGATGGCTATCCGGGGAGGAGCACTGATCTGGAAGTTCCGCGTCAAATTTCGTCCCCTCTTACAAAAGGTTTAATTTTGAGAAAACAATTTTTATGAGCACTAACAGGGAGAATGGCAGCCTTTATACCAACGTGAACAACAAGGTGGCAAGAGTAGAATTTGGGCATCCTGCCAGCAATTCTTTTGTATCGGAACTCCTGGCCCGCCTGGGTGCGGAAATCATCAAATTGTCTGGCAGGGCGGATGTATCCCTGATTATACTGCAATCTGAAGGAGAACGTGCATTCTGCGCCGGAGCATCTTTTGACGAACTGGTGGCTATCGATAACCTTGAGGAAGGAAAGGAATTCTTCAGCGGTTTTGCTCGTGTGCTCAACGCTATGCGAATCTGTAAGAAACCGATCATTGGCAGGGTGCAAGGGAAAGCAGTTGGGGGCGGAGTCGGGCTTATCTCGGGTTGCGATTATGTTTTCGCCACGGAAGCTGCATCTGTACGCCTTTCAGAGATCACCATAGGTATTGCTCCCTTGGTCATAGCCCCGGCGGTGGAACGTAAGATCGGCAAAGGGGGCTTGGCCGAACTATCCCTTTCACCAACGGAGTGGAAAAATGCCTACTGGGCTAAGGAAAAAAGCCTGTTTACCAAAGTCTTTGAATCTATCCCGGATATGGACAAAGAGCTGGATCACTTCAGCCAGCAATTGGCCGGATACAACCCCGAGGCTCTGTATGCACTCAAAAAAATCTTTTGGGAAGGAACAGAACATTGGGGGGAATTATTATCAGAACGAGCCGAGGAATCCGGGCGCTTGGCATTATCACCGGAAACTAAGAAGGCATTGGAAAAATTCAAGAATAAGAAGTAAATCCCTATTGTTCTATTTAATCGACAGGATTATGACGAAAATATTTCTACACTTGGTTCTATTTTCATTTGTGCTCTCACAGTGCAATGGCAAACAAGAACAGGACAGCTCAGCATCCTGTGATGGTATAATGTGTACGCAACAATTTGTGAGTTTTTCAGTAAGCATCAAAGACAGCGACGGCAATAGCTTAGCCTTAGATGAATACAAGGTTATCGATCTACATAGCGGTAAGGATCTCACAGAGTCTGTTAAGGCCAGTGGATTTTATGATCATGCCCCATCGGGACCTTATCCTTTATATTCCGACAGCTTCCAAAAGGAGCATCAGAATACAGAGCGTGAATTGCTGTTCAAAGGCTATTTCGAGGGAGAGGAAATCATTTCACGGACCTATAAGGTTGCGGCAGACTGCTGCCATGTACAGCTACTGAAGGGCGAGCTGGAAATTATCTTATAGGCTTCCCACTTTGTGGATATACATCCAACTGGATAATTCTTTTATCTTTAAGTAGATAAACCGGACCGATCAGGCATCGGGATAATTCCTCTGCTGGCTCAGCCATGGGAAAACTGAAGCAATTTCTGAAAGCCCCTTACCCCTTTTATTTTGAAGGCAGGTCGCTCTTATTCATCATCCTGGTTTTATTTTCCCTCGCACTGCTTTTTGAGTTTCTCTTTGAACCCTTTGAAGTATACACTCCTGAACACAAACTAAATCACTTCTGGATCACTGTTATCCACAGTGGTGTTGCTATCATATGCCTGCTGATTTGCTCTGCCTTATTACAATTACTTCCAAGGCCAATCGCTCACTGGACCGTGGCAAAAGAAGTTGTGTTTCTCGCATGTTTCCTGTTAATAACAGGTATAGGGCAATTCCTGGTCCGGGATTTAATCTACGATAATCCCCAGAACTGGAGCTGGAATTATCTCTTTGAAGAAATCCGGAACACCTTTCTTATAGGTATGCTGTTGATCGCCATCCTTGTTCCAATCAACCAGCGTATCCTGCAACAAAGAAACCAACGCAAGGCCGGCCGTATTCACCCATTTGTTCAAGGCGAGGGAAATCTCTCAGTCATCCCTATTAAAACCATGGTGAAAGGTGACGATTTTAATCTTTACAGTAATGATTTCATATACGCTGAGGCGGACCGGAATTACGTTTCAATACAACTCCGAAACGGGGTTACCCATCTTAAAAGGATTTCTATATCCTCCCTTGAGAGGCAGCTGCAGACCGAGAGCCAGATAATGAGAACACACAGGTCTTACCTCGTAAATACCGACTTTATAGAGAAAGTGACCGGCAATGCCCAGGGGTACCAGCTGCAACTGCAGGGCGCAGGTCAAACCATCCCGGTTTCCCGGCATAAAATCCCCCTATTTGAATCCCGTATGAAGGTTAAGGGTTGACACTGGTCACAATTTCTTGTCACCCGTCACAAGATCCTGTAAAGCTCACATAACTGCCTTATTTTTAGATAAAAGCGATATTTTATGAGACGGCATGATCTGGATTGGATAAGGGTAATTGTCTTTGGGCTTTTGATCTTATACCATGTGGGGATGTTTTTTGTGCCCTGGGACTGGCATATCAAGAGTGAAACCAGCATTGGGTGGCTGAGATATCCTATGCTTTTCATCAACCAATGGCGACTTCCTATATTGTTCGTAGTATCCGGGATGGGAACCTACTATGCCTTTAATAAACGCAATGGCAGGCAATTTATCCTTGAACGCAGTAAACGCCTTTTGATACCACTCCTGGTCGGCATCCTGATAATAGTCCCACCCCAGGTATACCTGGAGCGGCTCGTACAGCACCAATTCCAGGGTAATTACTTTGAATTCTGGCCCGCACACGCCTTTACCGGTGTCTATCCCTCCGGAAATTTCAGCTGGCATCACCTCTGGTTTCTTCCTTACCTCTTTACCTTCTCTCTTTTACTGTATCCCTTGTTTATTTATTTAAAAAAGTGGCCAGGGAACAGATTAGGGACATGGATAAAAGAAATCATAATCAATCCCGCAGGCTTCCTTTGGTTTGCAATACCTCTTTACCTGGCCGAAGCCCTGCTGGAGCCATTTTTTCCAGTGACTCATGCCTTGGCAGGAGATTGGTTCACCCTCACCAGTAATGGGTTTCTCTTCTTCTATGGTTTCCTGCTGATCTCTGTCAAAGAAGTATTTTGGCCAACGGTTCAGAAATTCAGGAAGCGTTTCCTTTTTTGCGGCATCATTGGATTCTCTATATGGCTGTTCACTATCCTCAGTTTTCAGGATACCATCTACCTGCACTTTTCCGAAGCATTCCTTAAAGTGTTCAACCTGGGTTCCTGGATCCTGGCGATCTTCGGTTATGCTGCACACTATCTCAATAAGCCCAGTTATTCTTTGTCTTATGCCAATGAAGCCGTATACCCCTTTTACATCCTTCATCAGACCGTAACCATACTTCTCGGTTACCTCATCTTACGATGGGACTGGCCTTCCTTACCGGCATTCCTGTTCTTAACGCTGGGCACTTTTGGGTTCACATGGCTTATGTATGCCATCTTGATCCGGCCGTGGAAATGGATACGTCCCCTATTCGGACTTAAGAGCAAGAAATATAAAAATCTCAGCGCTAGTGTTCCCCAACAGCCTG
This sequence comes from Zeaxanthinibacter sp. PT1, assembly GCF_028464225.1. Lineage (GTDB taxonomy): Bacteria > Bacteroidota > Bacteroidia > Flavobacteriales > Flavobacteriaceae > Zeaxanthinibacter. The sequence goes on along the minus strand of NZ_JAQPCN010000001.1, from coordinate 1,068,985 downwards.
CGCCGATAAAATAGGACAGCACTGAAGAAAGATTTTATAACTTTGCAGGTCAATAGTTCGCAATGGAAAAAATAAGGGTTACCAAAGAATTTACTTTTGAAACCGGGCATGCCCTATATGGTTATGACGGTAAATGCCGCAACGTGCATGGCCACAGCTATAAGCTGGCAGTGACGGTAATCGGGCATCCTATTACCGATAAGGATCACGTTAAACTGGGGATGGTCATAGATTTTGGTGATTTAAAGAATATTGTCAAAGAAGAAGTAGTGGATCCTTTTGATCATGCTACGGTCTTTAACAGGAATAGTCCTCATATAGAACTAGCCGGCGAACTGGAGTCCCGAGGGCACAAGGTAATATTGGCCGATTACCAGCCCACAAGTGAGAATATGGTCTTGGATTTTGCCTCCAAGATTAAGAAACGACTGCCGAAAAATCTCAGTCTTCATTCCTTGCATCTCAGGGAAACCGATACTGCTTATGCTGAGTGGCATGCCAGTGACAATGCCTGATACTCTAAACAGTGCGCGGCCGGCGCATTTCATTTTCCTTATATTTATGCGCATATGAAGGACCTCCATATACCAAGCGGGAAGAAAGTCTATTTCGCCAGTGACCATCACCTGGGGGCCCCGGATCATACGAGCAGCCTTGCACGTGAAAAGAAATTTGTTTCCTGGTTGGATAGTATTAAAGACCAAACAGCAGCACTTTTCCTCCTGGGCGATCTCTTTGATTTCTGGTTCGAATATAAATCTGTCGTCCCAAAAGGTTTTACCCGCACCCTGGGTAAATTGGCAGAATTTTCTGATGCCGGTATCCCGGTATTTTATTTTGTCGGCAACCACGATCTATGGATGCATGGCTATTTTGAAGAAGAACTACAGATCCCGGTATTTCATTCCCCCCAGCAATTCAGGTTGGGAGAAAGAAGTTTTTTTATCGGGCATGGGGATGGATTAGGTCCCGGCGACCTCGGTTTTAAACGGATGAAGAAAGTATTCACCAATCCCGTGGCAAAATGGTTCTACCGCTGGCTTCATCCAGACCTGGGTGTCCGGGTAGCCCAGTATTTTTCCGTGAAAAATAAGCTGATCTCCGGGGATGAAGATATCAAGTTCCTGGGTGAAGACAAGGAATGGCTGGTACAGTACGCGAAACGTAAACTGGAAGAACAGCATTATGATTTTTTTGTGTTTGGTCATAGGCACCTTCCCCTCCAGATCCCCTTAAACGATAATTCTATATATGTGAACCTGGGTGACTGGATCTCGTATTATACCTATGCGGTCTTTGACGGCAAGGAGCTATTGCTGGAAAAATATAGACACTGATCCCGCTACCGGAGGTCTTTCAGTTTTAATTGCATACTGACCAATCCATTCCATTCATTTTCTTCCAGGGCAAAGACCGCATCAAAGAATTTCCCTCCCTGTACCGTACTTAAATGATGCCCCAGGTTAAATCCTATAGCCCCAAGAGGATTGCTCCCCTTCTGGATCACACTTAGTTTTAAATGCTTGTGGTCTCCGCCTACGGTCTTCGCATAGCCGGTATCCTGCAGTCGCTCTGCCATAAATACAGGGGCGTGGTTCCCCGGGCCGAATGGGGCAAATTGAGAAAGGATACGGAGCAGCCTCGGACTGACCTGCGACAGGCTGATCCTGGCATCTACCGTTATTTCGGGGGTCAGTAATGCCGGGTCTATACTGGCTGCCACCACTTGCTCAAAACGTTCTTTAAAAGCGGAGAACTGTGCCTCGGAGAGCGTCAGCCCTGCAGCGTATTTATGCCCCCCGAATTGCTCTATACAATCTGCACATCCTTCCAGGGCTTCGTACACATCGAACCCCTTTACAGACCGGGCAGAGGCCGCAAGTTTTTCACCACTTTTTGTAAATACGAGCGTAGGCCGGTAATAGGTTTCGGTGAGCCTGGATGCGACGATCCCGATGACTCCTTTGTGCCAGCTATCTTTATAAACTACAGAGGTAAACCGTTCCTCTTCCCGGTTTGCACGAATCTGGTCCAGGGCCTCGTCGGTGATCTCCTGGTCCAGTCCTTTCCTGTCTGTATTAAACTGTTCTATTCCTGACGCCATTTCCCTTGCCTGCTGAAGGTCAGTCTCTGTCAGAAGGGCAACAGCATGCCTGCCGTGCTCCATCCTCCCGGCAGCGTTGATCCTCGGCGCTATAATGAAGACCACATCCGTGTTGGTGAATTCCCTTTTCTTGGTCTGTTCTATGATGGCCCTGAAGCCTGCCCTGGGGTTGCTGTTGATCTGCTGAAGGCCGTAGAAAGACAGTACCCTGTTCTCCCCTGTTATGGGGACAATATCTGCACCTATTGCTGTAGCCACGAGATCCAGGTAGGGCAATAGGGTCTGGATATCTTCGCCAAAAGTCTCCCCCAGCGCCTGTATTAATTTAAAGCCCACTCCACAACCGCAGAGCTCTTTATAGGGATATGAACAATCTGCGCGTTTAGGATCTAGTACGGCAACGGCATCGGGCAAAAGGCTGCCGGGCCTGTGGTGGTCGCAGATAATGAAATCTATCCCTTTTTCCTTAGCATAAGAAACTTTATCTATAGCCTTGATCCCGCAATCCAGTGCTATAATAAGGCTGATCCCGTTATCCTCTGCATAATCTATGCCCTGGAAAGACACTCCGTACCCTTCGCCATACCGGTCAGGGATATAGGTATCTATATGTGGATATTTACTGCGTAAATAGGAAGACATCAGTGCGACCGAAGTAGTCCCGTCAACATCGTAATCCCCATAAACCAGGATACGCTCCTCCTCCTGAATTGCCTTTTGGATACGGGATACTGCGAGATCCATATCTTTCATCAGGTAGGGGTCGTGTAAATGGTATAGCTGGGGCCTGAAAAAAGCTTTGGCTTCATCGTAATTAGTGATCCCCCGCTGAACCAATAATTGGGCAACGAGTTGTTCTACGTTCAAAGAATCTGCCAGGTCTTTTACGACTTCAGGGTCAGGATTTGGTTTAAGGGTCCAGCGCATTGGATCAGGATCGCTTTACTTTCAAAGTTAACCGCTCCCAGTGCAAGTTGATTGCAGTAAGCGGCAATTAAGCCTAAATATCTTATTCGTTATGAAATACAGTCTTGATCTGCACGTCGGCGAACTTCCTGAACATTTCCATAACCCCACAATATTTCTCCACGGATAGGTCTACGGCGCGCTGAAGTTTAGGCTCGGAAAGATCTTTCCCGTAAAAGTGATATTCAACGACTACCTTATCGTAGTATTTAGGATGTTCCTCTGTCAGTTCTGCAATAGTCTCAATTCGGAAATCGCGAACGTCCAGCTTCATTTTTCGGAACATCATAGCCACGTCCAGGCCACTGCATCCGGCCAGTGCAGAAAGCATAAGGGACTTTGGTCGCATTCCCTTTCCTTCACCTCCATCTTCCGGTCCGGCATCAATATTAAAGTTAAGCCCGGAAGTATTATTGGTCTCAAAGGCCATATTTCCCTTCCACTGTGTAGTGATATGATTCGTCATCGATTATTATTTTTGTTACTTGTGATCTCAAAAATACGATAAAATCATGCCACTGGTACCCCCTTTAGACCCTAGTCACGACCAAGCCACCCGCGAACTGGCCGAATTTTTCAATGAGACCCTGGGCTTCTGTCCAAACTCTGTGCTTACCATGCAGCACCGACCTGCCATATCTAAAGCGTTTATAAACCTGAATAAGGCAGTGATGACCAATGAGGGTAGGGTCTCATCTGCGCTTAAACGCATGATCGCCTGGGTAAGCAGTAATGCCACGGGTTGCAGGTATTGCCAGGCGCACGCCATCCGTGCCGCCGAGCGGTACGGAGCTGAACAAGAACAATTGGACAATATTTGGGAGTATAGGACCCATCCTGCCTTTACCGAGGCCGAACGGGCTGCATTAGACTTCTCCCTGGCAGCGTCCCAAGTGCCCAACGCTGTTAATTCCGATATTTCAGAGCGATTACACCAATACTGGAACGATGGAGAAATTGTAGAAATGCTGGGAGTTATTTCCCTATTCGGCTACCTGAACAGGTGGAATGACAGTATGGGAACAACCATAGAGGAAGGGGCTGTGGAAAGTGGCCGGCAATATTTAGGCAAACACGGCTGGGAGGAAGGCAAGCATAAAACCTCCTGATTGGTAATGCTTACCGAGCTCCACCCACTATGATCACCAATTCTCCTTTCGGGGGATGCGCTTCAAAATGACCTTGTACTTCTGCGAGAGTGCCTCTCACCTGTTCCTCGTACATCTTTGTGAGTTCCCGGGATACACTTACCGGCCGGTCTTCGCCGAAATAGGAAGAGAAATCAGCAAGCGTTTTCACCAATTTATAGGGTGATTCATAAAATATCATGGTTCTCGCCTCTTCAGACAGTTGGGTAAGCCTGGTTTGCCTGCCTTTCTTGGGAGGCAGGAAACCTTCAAATACAAACTTGTCATTGGGCAATCCGCTGTTCACAAGGGCCGGGACAAATGCAGTGGCCCCCGGCAGGCATTCTACCGCCACCCCAGCTTCTATACAGGCCCGGGTCAGCAAAAATCCGGGATCGGAAATGGCCGGTGTACCGGCATCAGAAATCAGGGCCATGGTTTCATTTCCCGACAGGCGCTTAACAAGCCCTTCTACAGTCTTGTGTTCGTTATGCATATGGTGACTGAGCATAGGGGTGTCTATCTCAAAACGCTGCAGGAGTTTGGCACTTGTCCTGGTGTCTTCCGCAAGAATGAGGTCTACCTCTTTAAGGACTCTTATGGCCCTAAGGGTAATATCTTCCATATTCCCGATGGGGGTGGGTACAATAAATAATTTGCCCATTTTTTCTGTTTCAGTTAGGCTTAAAAAAATAACCGAAAGCTACGAGAAAGCTTCCGGTTCACTTAGTCAATTATCAGCGGCTATTTAAGAAAATCTCCTGGAGATCAATGCCATAAAGCGAGAGGCTGTTTCTTCATGTCCCGCCCAGTCATTGTAATCCGGTTTTACCATATTCTCGATAAAAGCGATAGACCGCTCTTCATTATCGATGGTATTCAATTGGGAGATTACCCTGTTAAAGTCTTCCGTGCTCCCGTTAAAAAGATGTTTTACAAAAGCATGCCGGTCATTGAGCCCAACAGAAATCACTTTCTGGGTAAGGGTTTCATTCAGGCTTTTATTTTTTCCGTTAGGAATTTCAGGCGTCACTTCATCCTTGTCGTTCTTGATCGTCTTGGGCTTGGCCACGAATTCTGCGAAGAACTGATCCACATCAGGTTCACCGGGCATTTCCGAGATCATATCTTTAATGGTCTGCATCCCGGGAATAATAATATCTTCCTCGTGAGGGTTGCTTTCCGGAACCGACTTATTTTCTTTCATGACCGCGGTAGCCATTTTCTCAAATTTATTAGCGATTGCATTGCTGGATACATCGATCTCAATATCGTTTAGTTTGTCTTCGATAAATTTAAGTACCGCTATTTTCTCGTAAAGTTTCCTGGAGGCCTCGTATAGCTGGGAAAGCTCCATTTCCCCTTTGGCTGAGAGAATCGCAGAAGCCATTTGATTCAACTCATCCTTTAATTTTCTTTTCATCTCTTTTTATTTTTCCTGAAAGGTAAAGGTTTATCTTTTTTAATACTTTTATACCGTCAAGTACTTTGACACCTAAGAAAGCCGTTTCCCTCGACTAAAATTACAAAATGTTTCTCGAAAACACTGTTAATCATAAAGAACAATTCGGATGGATAGAAGTCATATGCGGTTCCATGTTTTCGGGTAAGACAGAAGAACTCATACGACGGCTAAAACGCGCGCAATTTGCGAAACAGAAAGTAGAGATCTTTAAACCTATGGTGGATACCCGTTACCATGAGGAAAAGGTGGTTTCTCACGATGAGAACGAAATCCGGTCTACGCCTGTCCCTGCCGCGGCAAATATCAGGATCCTGGCAGACCAATGCGATGTTGTAGGAATTGACGAAGCCCAATTCTTTGACGATGAGATCGTTACCGTTTGTAACGACCTCGCCAATAAAGGAATACGCGTAGTTGTCGCCGGGCTGGATATGGACTTTAAAGGAAACCCTTTTGGTCCTATGCCGAACCTGATGGCCACGGCCGAATACGTAACCAAGGTACACGCCATCTGTACCCGTACAGGGAACCTGGCCAATTACAGTTTCAGGAAGTCGAATAACGACAAATTGGTGCTCCTTGGTGAAACCGAAGAATACGAGCCCCTCAGCAGGGCAGCCTTCTATAAAGCCATGCTCAAAGAAAAGATCAGCAAAATGGAAGTGGCCGCTGAGGAAGTCAAGAAAAAAGAAAACAACAGCCCTTCCCAATCTTAAATTACATTCCTTTTAATGATGAAACCCTCTATATCCCGCAAATGGTAAGATCCGGAAAGAATGAAAGCGCCATTGGGGAGACGGTACTGGAAATAGACCTGTCTGCTTTAGAGAATAATTACCGTTACCTGGTTTCGAAAATAGCACCGGGGACACGTTTTATGGCTGTAGTAAAGGCCTTTGCGTATGGTAGTGAAGCCGGTAGTATTGCTATGAAATTGCAAGAACTCGGGGCAGATTATTTTGCTGTTGCCTATACCAGTGAAGGGGTTGCCCTGAGGGATGCCGGAATCACCAGTCCAATTCTCGTACTCCACCCTCAGCCTAGCAGTTACCAGACGATTATAGCGAGATGCCTGGAACCGGCCCTGTACTCTGATCACCTGCTGCAAGGATTTGCCGAAATAGCCAAAAACGAGGGTCAGAAGGATTACCCGGTACACCTGAAATTCAATACCGGTCTCAACCGCCTGGGTTTACACCCGGAATCAGCAGGGGAAACTGCATCAGAGATTAAAAATAATCCTACTTTACGAGTGGCCTCTATATTTTCTCACCTGGCTGCGTCTGAAGATCCGACCGAGAAAGAGTTCACAGAGGATCAACTCCGGGCTTTTGCAAAAATTTGTATTCAGGTTGAAAAAGAATTGGGTTACCGCCCGCTCAGGCACCTTTTAAATACCTCCGGAATTCTCAATTATCCCAATCACCAATACGATATGGTCCGTAGCGGGATAGGGCTTTACGGCTTCGGGAACGATGCTATACACGACGCTGAACTCATCCCCATTGCCAGTCTTAAAACAGTAATCTCCCAGGTACACGAGATCCAGGCAGGTGAAAGTGTAGGGTATAACAGGGCGTTTCGTGCCGACACACGGGTCAGAACAGCTACACTTCCTTTAGGACATGCAGACGGGATTGGCCGGCAATACGGAAAGGGCAAGGGCTATGTGACCATTCACGGGCAGCGGGCTCCTATACTTGGTAATGTATGTATGGACATGATCATGGTAGACGTAACAGGAATTGATTGTCATGAAGGTGACGAAGTAGTGGTCTTTGGGAAAGAAGCTTCTGCAGACTCCCTAGCCACCGCCGCGGGTACCATCTCCTATGAACTGATCACCGGGATATCCCAGCGCGTCAGGCGAAAGATCATACGTTGATAACCCGTCTACTTATAAACAATCTGGAAGCAACTTAGAATTTTTGTTTACCTTATAATAGTAAAATCAATACTAACCAATTTAAACTATCGACATGTTAAAGGAATTCAAGAATTTTATCATGACCAGCAATGTCATCGAATTTGCAGTTGCGGTCATCCTTGCCGGGGCTGTCAGCCTGGTCGTCAATGGCTTTGTCAATGACATAATGATGCCCATCGTGGGTGAGTTTACCGGGGGGGTAGACTTTGCGAATTTGAAACTGGTACTCACTGAATCTTCCGGAGTTGAAGGAGAAGCCGGTTATGTGGCCGAGAATGCTATCCGTTACGGTGCCTGGATCAATTCAATCGTGAACCTGATTATTGTAGGCCTTGTACTGTTCCTGATCGTCAAAGTGTACAACAATACCAAGAAACCCAAAGAAGAGACTCCTGCAGCTCCTAAAGGGCCGACCCAGGAAGAGCTTTTAGTGGAAATTCGTGATCTTCTGAAAAAGAAGTAAAGTAATGCTCCTACAGGGGCAACCGCTGCACAAGCAATTTTTTAACTAAACCGCCATCAGGGCCTTCCTGTATGGCGGTCTTTTTTACCCATCAGTTGCATATATAACAATTTGTTATAATATTGCATATTTAAAACAGTCTGCTTGCCGGGTAAGCCCTCTTGGTTTACCTTTGGCCCTCTAATCCAAAGAATATGAAAATTGCTGTTGTAGGAGCTACCGGAATGGTAGGAGAAGTAATGCTAAAGGTACTGGCCGAGCGCAACTTCCCCGTAAGCGAGCTGTTATTGGTTGCTTCTGAACGCTCCGTAGGGAAAAAGGTTTCCTTTAACGGGAAAGTGTATACCGTGATCAGTATGGAAGAGGCTGTAAACGCCAAACCCCAGATCGCTATTTTTTCTGCAGGCGGTGAAACTTCAGTGCAATGGGCCCCGCGTTTCGCTGAAGCAGGTACCACGGTGATCGACAATTCCTCTGCCTGGCGAATGGACCCGGGTAAAAAGCTCATTGTCCCGGAGATCAATGCGGACCAACTCGGGAAAGACGACAAGATCATCGCCAACCCTAATTGCTCTACGATACAATTGGTACTCGCACTGGCTCCCTTACACAAGAAATACCAGATGAAACGGGTGGTGGTATCTACCTACCAGTCCGTATCCGGAACCGGGGTAAAGGCGGTAAAACAGCTAGAAAATGAAGTTGCCGGCATACAGGGCGATATGGCCTATCCTTATCCTATTAACCGCAACGCCCTGCCGCATTGCGACGTCTTTATGGATAACGGCTACACCAAGGAGGAAATGAAACTGGCCAAAGAACCGCAAAAAATACTAGGCGATAAGAGTTTCTCCGTAACCGCTACGGCAGTTCGGATACCAACCTCAGGTGGTCATTCCGAGTCTGTGAATGTCGAATTTGAACATGATTTTGAACTCAGCGACATCCGCAATCTGCTGAACGAATCCCCGGGGATAGTGGTGCAGGACAACCCGCTGACCAACACCTACCCTATGCCTGTCTACGCCCACGATAAAGACGATGTCTTTGTAGGTCGTATCCGTCGGGACGAATCGCAACCTAACACTTTAAATATGTGGATCGTTGCGGATAACCTGCGAAAAGGGGCCGCAACCAATGCCGTGCAGATCGCGGAATACCTTGTGGCGAAGAAACTGGTCTGAACTCCATACGTTAATACTTTCTAAATCCTTTGAGTAGCTGGTACTCAAAGGATTTTTTATTATTATTTTTAGTGCTTACCAATACTAAACATAATGCAAAGACTACTTTTATCTTTTTTAGCAGGAGCCGCCCTGGTTTCCTGTGAAACCTCCAAAGAAAAATCCACTATTGCCGTGAGTTACCCAGAGACTGCCAAAGTTGATACTGTTGACACCTACTTTGGTACAGAAGTGCCAGACCCTTATCGCTGGTTAGAAGATGACCGCAGCGCGGAGACAGAAGATTGGGTGAAAAGACAGAATAATGTAACCCAGGAATTCTTATCGCAGATCAGTTATCGAAAAGACCTGAAAGACCGATTGACCAAGCTCTGGAATTATGAGAAACTAAGTTCCCCGTTCAAAGAAGGGGAATTTACTTATTTCTATAAAAATGACGGCCTGCAGGACCAGTACGTACTTTATCGTCAGAAAGGCGACGAAGCCCCGGAAGTCTTCCTAGACCCCAATACCTTCTCAGAAGATGGTACAACATCGCTGGCAGGAATTAGCTTCACCAAAGATGGATCCCTGGCGGCTTACCAAATCTCCGAGGGTGGTAGTGATTGGCGTAAGGTAATCGTTATGGATACCCAATCTAAGGAAATCGTTGAAGATACTCTTGTTGATGTAAAGTTCAGCGGAGTTTCCTGGAAAGGAAAAGAAGGATTTTACTACTCCAGTTATGACAAACCTGAAGGCAGTGAACTATCTGCAAAGACAGACCAGCACAAGGTATATTTCCACAAACTGGGAAGCGCACAGGAGAAGGACGAATTGATCTATGGCGGGGATGAGTCCCAGAAGCATCGTTATATTTCAGCAAACCTTACCGAGGATGAACGCTTTTTAATGCTCTCTGCCAGAAACACCACATCGGGCGGAAAACTCTTTATCAAGGACCTGCAGGAGCCGGGCAATGGGTTTACCACCATCCTGGACCACGAAGACAGCGATACCTATGTGATAGACAATCGAGGGGAAGAGCTATTTCTGGTGACCAACCTGGATGCTCCGAACAAGAAGATTGTTAAGGTAAACGCCTCTGCTCCACAACCCGAAAACTGGGAGGATTTTATTCCTGAAACCGAAAATGTGCTGAACGCGAGTACCGGGGGAGGATATTTTTTCACAGAGTATATGATCGATGCTCTCTCTAAGGTTTACCAATACGATTACGACGGCAATAAGATTCACGAAATAGAACTTCCCGATTTAGGGAGTGCCAGCGGTATAGGGGGGAAAAAGGATGAAAAGGAATTGTACTTCTCTTTCACCAATTACAAAACCCCTGCCTCTAGTTACAAGCTGAATGCAGATACCGGTGAATACGACCTGTACTGGAAGCCGGAGATCGATTTTAACCCGGAGGACTATGTTTCTGAGCAAGTCTTTTACAACTCAAAGGACGGAACAAAGATCCCGATGATCATCACGCATAAAAAGGGAATAGAACTCAACGGGAAGAACCCTACAATACTGTACAGCTACGGAGGATTCAATATCAGCCTGACTCCGGGATTCAGCCTGGTCAACGCGGTTTGGATGGAACAGGGCGGAATCTATGCAGTTCCCAATATCCGTGGCGGTGGTGAATACGGGAAGGAGTGGCATGATGCTGGAACCAAGATGCAGAAACAGAATGTATTTGATGATTTTATCGCTGCTGCAGAATACCTGGTCAATAACAACTACACTTCTAAGGATCTGCTTGCGATCCGTGGAGGTTCCAATGGCGGCTTACTCGTCGGTGCTGTAATGACACAGCGCCCCGACCTGATGAAGGTGGCGCTGCCGGCAGTTGGTGTTCTTGATATGCTGCGATACCACACCTTTACCGCAGGGGCAGGTTGGGCATACGACTACGGAACTTCCGAGGATAATAAAGAGATGTTTGAATACTTACGCGGCTACTCTCCTCTGCACAATGTAAAGGAGGGTGAATCTTACCCGGCTACATTGGTCACTACAGGAGATCACGATGACCGGGTAGTGCCAGCTCACAGTTTTAAATTTGCTGCAACCCTACAGGAAAAACAAGCCGGGGACAACCCGGTCCTGATCCGGATAGAGACCAATGCCGGTCACGGTGCCGGGACTCCCGTGAGTAAAACCATTGAGCAGTATGCAGATATATTCTCGTTCACCCTCTATAACATGGGTTACGAGGATCTGCCTAACCGGGCTGTACTGAAAGAATTTAAAGACTGACAGTCAATAAAATGGACAGAAGCCCGTTTCCCACAGAAACGGGTTTTTTGTATCCCCCCTAAATGTGTTCATCTAATGTTACGTGTAGAGAATTTAACTTTTTCATATAAAGAAACCCCTGTGCTGGAGGATATCAGCTTTGAGCTTGAAGAGGGGCGGCATTTGGCCGTTATGGGAGAAAGCGGTGGTGGCAAAAGTACACTGCTCCGAATCATTTACGGCTTGCTGCATTTAGACGAGGGCAGCGTACACTGGAAGGAAAAAAAAGTATTGGGACCCAATTTCCAATTAGTCCCGGGGGAGGAAAGCATGAAGTACTTGTCCCAGGAATTTGACCTGATGCCGTTTACCACGGTTACAGAAAACGTCTCACAATTCTTGTCGGTATTTTACCCGGATGAACTTGCCAAAAGGACTTCAGAACTTCTGGAAATGATAGAAATGCAAGCTTTTGCGGATGCTAAAATCAAAACCCTTAGTGTGGGACAGAAGCAAAGGGTAGCCCTGGCCAGGGCCATTGCACAGAAGCCGGAACTCCTGCTCCTGGATGAGCCCTTCAGCCATATAGACAATTTCCAGAAAAATTCGCTCAGGAGAAATCTATTTGACTACCTCACCCAGGAAGGCATAACCTGTATTACCGCCACCCATGACGCCTTGGATGTGCTACCTTACGCGGATCGTATCCTGGTGATCAGGGATCAGAAAATTATTGCAAACAGGCCTGTACAGGAGCTTTACGATCAACCGAGGAGTCTTTATGTCGCCTCATTATTCGGGGAAGCCAGCCTTGTACCCATAGACGTTTTAAAATCCTATGCCGATACCAAAAGAAGAATTATTGTGTATGCTCATGAGTTTAAAGTATCAGCTAACTCGGGTATTCCGACAATAGTGGAACGCAGCTACCCCATGGGAAGCCATTACCTCGTCAAGGGATGGTCCGAGGGGGAGGGAATTTATTTCCACTCGAACGAACCTATTGCCCAGGGTAAAAAGGTATTCCTTAACGTATCACTGGGGACGATCAACAAACGAATGAAGCAATAATATTAAGCCGGAATAAGATCAGCCAATTCCGAACCGACCAGGCTACCAATGGCTATGCCCATTCCACCGAGCCGTACTCCACAGTAAACGCGATCTGAAACCTGCCGGACAATAGGGGTTTTCTTCTGTCCTACCCCCATGATCCCGCTCCACCTACGGTCTATTTCGTAAGGGATTCCCGGTAAGATTGTCTGTGAAAGCAACTGCTGCAGTTTATCCTGTACGATCCTGGTCTGGCCGAATTCAATGGTCTCTTCTGCTTCAAAGTCGAGGTTCCGGCCTCCGCCCAATAATATTCGCTGATCGATATTCCTGAAATAATAATATCCTTTTTCCAGGTGGAAGGTTCCTTCAATAGCTAAGCCTTCGATGGGTTTAGTGATCAGGACCTGTGCCCTTGCCGGATTTAGTTCCCCGGGAAAATACCGGGCAGCAAAGCCATTAGTAGCCAGGAGAAGCCGGCCGGTGTTGAACTGGAAATCCTTGGTATATACCTCAACACCGGCCGGTACGGTTTCATAAGATGTAACTTCAACAGCATTAAGGATCATGACGCCTGCCCTATGTGCTTTAGCCAGCAGGGACATCATCATTTTCCCTGTATCTATCTGCCCTTCATAGGTATGGGAGATATAGCGCTCATGGATCCCGCTGAATCCAAATATATTCTCGGTCTCCCTGAATGCAGGTCCCCCAAAAACCGGGGCCAGTAACTGGTTCACATCAGCTAAGGATTCCAGGCATTTATCGTACAACCCAGTATCCGTTTCCGGGAATAGTTCGTGTCCACCGAGGTTTTTATAACCAATGGCATCGTCCCCTAAGTTCTTTCTAAGCAATTCTATCCCTTTAAATCGGTTCCGGACCAATTGCACCACCTCTTGTTCAGAATGATGCTGTAGGTCGTCCAGAACCTCTGAGATGCTCCCAAAACAGGCAAACCCTGCATTCTTGGTACTTGCTCCCTGCGGTAAGCTGCCTTTTTCAAGGATTACCACCTTAGAAGACGGGAAACGTTCTTTAAGCCGCAGGGCGCAATTAAGGCCCGTTATCCCGCTGCCTATGATAGTGAAGTCTACATCGCTCAACCAGCTTTTATACTCCCAGTAACTGAGTTCCATGTTCTCTTTTATTATACGCCCGTGAAGTTAGTAAACAAAAAAATGGAGGCCATAAATAAATATGCCTCCATTTTCCTTATTCATTAGTTCCCCTAAGATTCTTCGTCCGGTGGATTCATTTTAAAATCCTCCATGAATTTAGTGGTATAGTTCCCCGCCAGGTAATCCGGATGGTCCATCAGTTGCCTGTGGAAGGGGATAGTGGTCTTGATCCCTTCGATCACAAACTCATCCAGCGCTCTTTTCATCTTATTGATCGCCTCTTCCCTGGTCTGTGCCGTAGTGATCAGTTTAGCGATCATGGAGTCATAGTTGGGCGGTATGGTATACCCGCTGTAAACGTGGGTATCCAATCGCACACCATGTCCTCCAGGGGTATGCAGTGTAGTGATCTTCCCGGGGGAAGGCCTGAACCCGTTATAGGGGTCCTCTGCATTGATACGACATTCTATAGAGTGTAACTTCGGGTAGTAATTCTTCCCGGAGATCGGTACTCCGCCGGCTACGAGGATCTGTTCGCGGATCAGGTCATAGTCGATCACCTGTTCAGTGATCGGGTGTTCTACCTGAATCCGGGTGTTCATTTCCATGAAATAGAAGTTCCGGTGTTTATCGACCAGGAATTCTACGGTTCCTGCTCCTTCGTATTTGATATACTCAGCCGCTTTCACAGCTGCTTTTCCCATACTTTCACGAAGCTTATCGGTCATGAAAGGAGAAGGGGTTTCTTCAGTCAGCTTCTGGTGACGACGTTGCACGGAGCAATCTCGTTCTGATAGGTGACAGGCCTTGCCATACTGATCACCGACGATCTGTATTTCTATATGCCGAGGTTCCTCTATCAGTTTCTCCATATACATCCCGCCATTTCCAAAGGCCGCTGTAGCCTCTTTGACGGCGCTGTTGAATCCGGCTTCTAAATCCTCTTCCTTCCAGATGGCGCGCATTCCTTTTCCACCACCACCGGCCGTAGCTTTAATCATGACGGGGTAACCCATTTTCTTGGCTACTTTCTTAGCGTCATCTACATCCTTTAATAAGCCTTCAGATCCCGGGATGGTTGGAACCCCCGCTTTCTTCATGGTTTCTTTGGCCGTAGCCTTATCCCCCATCTTATCAATATGCTCACCGGAAGCCCCGATGAATTTGATATCGTGTTCAGCACAGATCTTGGAAAACTTGGAATTCTCCGAGAGAAATCCGTAGCCCGGATGTATGGCATCCGCATTTGTGATCTCTGCGGCGGCAATAATATTAGGTATTTTCAGGTAGGATTCGCTACTGGGAGCCGGTCCTATACAAACCGCTTCATCAGCAAACCTCACATGCAGGCTTTCTTCGTCCGCTTTGGAATAGACCGCAACGGTCTTAATGCCCATTTCCTTGCAGGTCCGGATGATTCGCAGGGCGATCTCACCTCGGTTGGCTATCAGTATTTTGTTAAACATAGCGTTCAATTTCAAGGCCCGGTTGGAAGGCAGGTCTCAAAAGAGACCGACTATTTTCCCGGATCCTATAATTATACTTAAGATGGATCAATAAGGAATAAAGGTTGGTCAAACTCCACGGGTGAAGAATCATCCACGAGTACCTTTACCACTTTTCCTGAAACTTCAGATTCTATATCATTAAAGAGCTTCATGGCTTCGATCACACAAAGGACATCTCCTTTAGCGATGCTGTCTCCTACTTCTACGAAAGCCGGTTTATCCGGTGAAGGTTTACGGTAGAATGTACCGATGATAGGGGATTTAATGGTGATATACTTTGAACTCTCATCAGACTCTGCCTTAGGAGCAGCTGCTTCCTGGCTTCCTCCGCCGGCAGCAGGTGCCTGCATCTGTACGGGCTGGGGAGCGGGGGCTGCCTGCATAGGGATGTGCTGTACGTAGGTAGGCTCCTGACCGCTGTCTGCCGCCCCGGTACGAATGGTGATCTTAATGTCATCGGTTTCCAGTTTTACCTCGCTGGCTCCCGATTTTGCCACAAATTTAATTAAACTCTGAATCTCTTTAATATCCATGGAATTAGGTTTTGAATAGTTCTCTCTTTTAGTTGGAATCGTATGCCCAGGTCAGATAAATCGATCCCCAGGTAAAGCCACCTCCAAAGGCGGCAAATATCAGATTATCTCCTTTTTTAAGTTGCTTCTCGTAATCCGCTAGCAATAATGGCAGGGTAGCTGAAGTTGTATTCCCATACCGCTGAATGTTCATCATTACTTTTTCGGACTCAACGCCCATACGGTTTGCGGTAGCATCTATAATCCTTTTATTGGCTTGGTGTGGCACCAGCCATTGTACGTCATCATTCTGCAGATCATTCCGCTCCATGATCTTAGCTGCCACATCTGCCATATTTGAAACGGCAAACTTAAAGACAGACTTTCCATCCTGGTATACGAAGTGCAGGTTGTTTTTTACGGTCTCCTCGCTCGGAGGCATCAGTGAACCACCGGCCTCGATCTTCAGGAATTGTCTTCCTTTCCCATCAGACCTCAGGAACTCATCCTGTAGCCCGTATCCTTCTTCATTAGGTTCAAAAAGTACGGCCCCGGCTCCATCACCGAAAATAATACAGGTAGTCCTGTCTGTATAATCAATGATCGAAGACATTTTGTCCGCGCCGATCAGCAGGACTTTCTTATATTTTCCGGATTCAATATAGCGCGCTGCCGTAGACATCCCGTAGAGGAAATTAGAGCAGGCTGCTTGTATATCATAGGCAAAAGCGTTTACCGCGCCAATCTCTGAAGCCACGTAAACAGCGGTGGAAGCTACCGGTAAGTCCGGTGTTGCTGTTCCCAGTAAGACAAGGTCTATTTCTGCCGGGTCAAGGTTCTTTTTTTCAATAAGGTCTTTCGCTGCCTGTATGGCAAGGTAAGAAGTTCCCTTATCCTTATCTTTTAGTATTCTGCGCTCCTTGATCCCTGTTCGTGTGGTGATCCATTCATCATTGGTATCAACCATGGTTTCCAGGACCTTATTGGTCAGGCGAAACTCTGGAACGTATGCTCCTACAGCCGTGATCGCTGCCGATATATTATTCATGCTGGGAATGATTTTTATCGAGAAACCTATTGAAATACTCCATAATGGGGGAAAAGTAAGGATTTTTTACGACTTTCTGTCCATTTAGGGGATTTTTCAGGTCCACTGTAAATCCATAAAAAAACTCCCACTTTATCCAAGTGGGAGTTAGTAATTTATAGCCTTGGTCTTAGGCTGTAGCTTCCTCGGTTTTGTCGATCAAAACCTGTCCACGATAGTAAAGTTTACCTTCGTGCCAGTGCGCCCTGTGGTACAGGTGCATTTCGCCGGTGGTAGGATCCTTAGCTATGGTTGGCACAGAAGCCTTGTAATGTGTTCTTCTCTTATCTCTTCTGGTCTTTGAGATTTTTCTCTTTGGATGTGCCATTTTTAATACTTATTTATCCGTTAAAAAATTTTTCAATGCATCCCATCGGGGATCGGTATCTTCTTTATTCTCTTTAGTTTCCTTGGGCTGTAATTCTTCCAGCTTTTCCAGCAATTCCGACTTCATGCTGCCATCCTCTACTTTAGGATGTATGCGTTTAGCAGGAACCGCAAGTACCATCATCTCGTAGGCATATTGTGCGATGTTGATCTGGTGTTCTCCGTGAGGAATGATCAGGATCTCGTCATCTTCATCATTGTATTCCTCTCCAAACTTCACTACCAGTTCAAGGGAAGCATCAATAGGCTGGTCGTAAGGTTCCCTGCTTAAATCGCAGTCCACGTTTACGGTTCCTTCTGCCCTGAGCTCCAGTTCTAACATCGTACTTCTTTTATCTAACTCTAAATGCAGTGTAATCGCTGCAGCGTTAAACTCTTCATACCCAAAAGATTCAAAGAACGAATTATCAACTTCAAATTTAAACTCGTGTTTCCCTTGCTTCAAACCTGAGAAAGGAACACTGAATTCCTTATGCTGCATCATTTCTAACACTCGTTTAAGGCCTGCAAAGATACTGTAATTTTCAAGAATCCCAATCAAAAATACAAAATATTCCCCGCGGTGCCTTGTACCCCAACTCTTTACCCTAGGATCGCTCTGCTTTTTTCTTGTATTTACGCAATGGATTCGCTGTCAACTCCGCGTACTCCTGCCGGTTCCTGTAAATATTTATTGCCGCAAATACCGCTTCTTTGAACGAACTGTGGTCTGCTTTTCCCTGGCCTGCGATCTCGTAAGCCGTCCCGTGATCAGGGGAGGTACGTACTTTATTTAAACCGGCCGTGAAATTAACCCCTTTCCCAAAAGATAAGGTTTTAAAAGGGATAAGCCCTTGGTCGTGGTAGGCCGCTAGTATGGCATCAAAATCAGTATAGGCCCCGGATCCAAAGAAACTATCCGCGGAATAGGGTCCAAATACCAGGTTTCCTTCATCATTTAATGATTTTATCGTCGGTTTCAGAACCTCCTCGTCCTCTTTCCCGATCAGGCCATTATCCCCGCTATGAGGATTAATCCCCAGTATGGCAATTTTCGGTTTGCGGATAGCAAAATCTGCCTTCAGGGAATTCATGACCGTCCTCACTTTCTTTCTTATCAGCTGTGGGGTTATCGCTTCGGCGACATCTTTAACAGCGACATGGTCTGTAAGCAAACCAATTTTTAAACTATCCGTAATCATGAACATCAGGCTTTCCCCCTCTAATTCCCTGGCCAGGTAGTCTGTGTGTCCCGGGAAATTAAAATCTTCGGCCTGTATATTGTTCTTATTGATCGGCGCCGTCACCAGGGCATCAATTTCGTCATCCTGCAAGGCTTTTACCGCTGCTTTCAAAGAGCGTATGGCATAAGCTCCTCCCTCCTTGGTCGATTTACCGTATTCCAGGTCCGGAACTTCTTTCCAGATATTTACTACATTGACCTTACCTTCAACTGCCTCAGAGGCCTTTTGAATACCGTGGTAACTCACATTGAGTCCCAAGGCATTCTTCTGTGCTGCCATACTTTTGCTGGACGCGAACAGTACGGGAGTGCAGAAATCGAGCATGCGGGGATCTTCAAAAGTCTTGAGCGCTACTTCGCATCCAATCCCGTTAAGGTCTCCCACTGAAATTCCCAACCGTATTTTTCCTTTCTCCTCCATCCAATCTATTGTTATGTAGTATTTTTGCATAGCAAAACTAATTATTTTATACGAACCATGTTTACAGGGATCATTGAAAGTTTAGGAAGAGTTAAGCAATTGGAAAAAGACGGAGGCAACCTCCATATCACCATAGAATCTTCACTGAGCGGGGAACTAAAAATAGACCAGAGTGTAGCCCATAACGGGGTCTGTCTTACGGTAGTAGAAATCAATGAGGATACCTATCGCGTCACTGCCATCGATGAAACCCTTGAAAAAACAAATCTCGGCCGGCTGAAGAGCGGGGACATGGTTAACCTGGAGCGTGCGATGATCATGGGGGCCCGGCTGGACGGCCACCTGGTGCAGGGACACGTAGACCAGACAGCTAGCTGTGCCGCAATAGAGCAAAAGGACGGTAGTTGGTTCTTCACATTCACCTATGATGCCCAAAGCGGCAATGTCACCATAGAAAAGGGATCTATTACCATTGACGGGGTCAGCCTAACCGTGGTCAATTCCGGCGCTTCAGAATTCAGTGTTGCCATCATTCCTTACACCTATGAACACACTTGCTTTAATTCTTACAGGGTAGGAACCATAGTTAACCTGGAGTTTGACGTAATCGGGAAATACGTCAGCAGGTACATGGAGCTCAGGAAATAATCAGGATTCAAAATAGCAGACCGAAGACCCGATCCAGGTAGCATCCGTTGCGTGGGAAACATTGATGAGTTTGCCCTTCCCCATCCTGGCGAGATTGATTACGGGTTGTAAGCGCTCTTCCTTATCTTCTTTGGCGTAGAGTATCCTTAATTCTACCTTAGAATAAGAACCGTCCGGGCATTTCACCAAAGGTGCGTATTCCACTTTTTGCTGCAGTATATAGTTCTCCTTATCGCGAATGCTGCCGAGCATGCCTTCGGTAGGATTTAATTCGACCCCTTTCCCGGCAAATGAGAAAAGTGGTTTTAACACGTAATTCTTCAAGTCTAGGCCTTCAGGGCGTTTATCCAGGTAGTAAGATGTTGGGATATATTCGTGCTGCAGCATGGGCATGATCGATTTGGAGATCAGGTTAAACCAATCAGGGTGTGAAATCCAGTTCACGTCCAGGTCTTCGTTAAACCTGAACGGTAATTGCAGGTCCGGGTATTGCAGCAGGTCATCCTGTATCACCCGGTTGTATATCCTGCGTATGGGCACCTTCTCACCATCCTTTTTATAGAAAAGCTGTCGCCCTTCCTTAAGTATTTTAGTGGCGCAGACCACTTCTATCCCTAAAGCTTTTTTAGTGGCCCAGAAATCGATCCGCGTCTTCTGCTTTTCCGGGAAAAGCTCTAATAATATAACCTGCTCCTTGGGTTGGGGCCCCAAAATCACCTTTTTCATTTTATCTAAGTAAGCTGTAACAGTCATATCACCGAAAAGGTAGTCAAAACGATCAACCGGTACGGCCGGATAGAATTTCCGGTATGCCGCACCCAGATAGTTCTGGTACAGGAATAATGAAGGGAAAGCCTGAAGCTCTATCAGCTGCGGAACTAATTTCCCGTCTGTTCCTGCACATATTCCAAAATCGATCGCCAGGAAGTGAGGGTCTTCCAAGGGGGTATTACTACGGAGCGTTTCGGGGATGTATTTTTCGCGAAGTGCGTAAAAATCAAGCTGACCTATCTGCTCAATGATGGCGTCACAGGCACTGAAGATCATCTCCTTAGTTTCTTTATTGATAAATACCGGGGTTTCAGAGATCCGGAAGCCGGCCGGTTCATCAAACCTGGTTTTCATATCCTCGAGCAGCGCCTGGTATTGCGATTCGTCAAATGAACTGTTAAATGAGGCGCGTACTTCGGGTATCATGCGGAGACATATTTTGATTGAACAATAGCATCGGTAGCATTCCGTAGAAATTGCGGGATCAGGATGCCGTGAGTCTTCAGTATCTTATCCTCATCCCTGAGGTGTAGCAACATTTCCTCAAACTTAGCTTCGCCCTTATGCTTTATGATGAGTTTTTGTTTTTCTTCCTTCTGAAAGTGCATATGCATCCCGTCAGCATCGGCTTCGGGGTGAAACTGCACACCGACGATTTCATCGGTAAAACGGATTGCCATGACCGCTCTTTCCAGAGGCACTTTTGGACGTTCTTTTTCCCTGCAAAGCACCTTTGCGCCAAAGTCGTTCATTTTCTTCTGTCGTACCTCAACCACCTGGTATTCCCTGGAATCTACAGCGTAAAAAGGGTCATCCAGGTCTTTAAATAAAAGTTCTTCTTTCCCCTGGGCTGTCTTATGCACCGGCATCACGCCAAAGGCCATGGAACGTCTCTTCGTAATTTTTGCCAGTTTCCAGTGCTGGCATGCCAACTGGAAGGAATGACAAATAAGAAAGACATGTTTTTTATCCTCGCGTACGCTATTGTGATCTCTCAGCTCGTCCAGGAAGAGTTCGTATTTTGTTTCCCAGGACTTCCCGGTGCTTTTTGGACTTCCGGGACCCCCTGAACCGATAAAAATGTCAAAATCATCAATCCTGGGTAATTCATTATCCACTCTTACATCAAAGACCTTGTACATGCCATCCACGTCATCTCCTGCCAGGAAATTCTCCACGAGATTCCGGATACAACGCATCCCCTCGTTGGGTTCTCCGGCATTCATATCCAATACGGCAATATTAATTAATTTCTTCATCAGTCGTTCCTTCATTAACAAGCTGCAAATCTACACATTATATAAGGGGTATCCCCTAATTTTAACTAAAGCCCTTTAGAAGTTTCGCCAATAATATAATCAACCACCTTCACCAGGTCACCGGTCTCATGGAAAACTTTTAACTGACGATCCGCACCGGAGCCTTGTTCCAGGATCTGGTATACGTAGTTCACCTCTCTTCGGCAGGCAAGATCATCCACGACGTCATCAATAAAATCGAGCAATTCGATCATGAGGCTTTTAAAGGGCACCTCGGCTTCTTTCCCAAAATCGATCAGTTTGGCTTCTACACCATACCGTCCGGCCCTCCATTTATTCTCATTGATCAGGACTCGCCTGTAGGTCCTGAAGCTTTGGTTTTTCCGGTGCAACTTGATCAGTTTGGCAATGATGCACTGCATCAGCGCGGCAACACAAATTACCTCGTCTACGGTCATCATCATGTCGCAGATTCGAAACTCCACTGTAGGGTAAAAAGGGTGCAGCCTTAAATCCCACCAGATCTTTTTCCCATTATCGATACAACCGGTTTTAACCAGCACGTTGATAAACCTGTCATATTCTTCCACACTGGAGAAATAAGGGGGGATACCTGTACGCGGGAATTTATCAAAAATCTTGGAGCGGAACGATTTAAACCCGGTCTCATGACCTTCCCAGAAAGGTGAGTTGGTCGATAAAGCGTAGAGATGTGGTAGAAAATACCGGGCTACGTTCATGATCTGCATGCCTTCTTCCCGGTTGGGAATCCCGACGTGAACGTGCATCCCGAAGATCAGGTTAGAGCGGGCCACATCCTTCATTTCCTCTATAAGTTGATCATAACGGGGATCCGGAGTAATCAGCTGGTCCCTCCAGTGCGAACAAGGGTGGGTACCGGCCGCGGCAACCTTTAAACCTTCATTGGCCGCAAGGGCGATGACCTGCTGTCGCAGGTAAGAAACCTCGTCCCTGGCGTGTTGAATGTTATCGCAGATATTGGTCCCCATTTCCACCACGGACTGGTGCATTTCCTGTTTTATGCGTTCCTTGAGGATGATCTGTCCGTCCTTGATAATTTTAGACATCTGTGAACGCAACATCAGGCTATCGCCGTCGAGGATCTGAAATTCTTCTTCTATGCCCAGTGTAAACTTTTCCATCGGATGCTTTTTGGTCAGCTGTTATTTCTTTTTCAGACTGCTCTTAGCCTTGGGAGCTGCCTTTTTTTTGGGAGCCGTTGCCTTTTTCGCTGCCACCTGCTTTTTAACCGCGGTTTTTGCAGCTTCTGAAGCTGACTTCAATCCCATGTTCGATTTCCTGGGTGCAGGCCCAGAAACCGCCTCCTGCAGGAAGGTCCCCCAGGTACAATTGTTCTTCTTGGCCTTGTAAGACTTTGCTTTATCGATTGCCAACTTGGCCGAGTGTTCCACGATCCAGTCAAAATTCTGCTGTCCTACCGAATTAATATCTGCATCCGGGGCAGGGTTACAGAAATCTATGGCATACGGGATACCGTTTCTCACAGCAAATTCTACGGTATTAAAGTCGTAGCCCAGGGCCTTGTTCAGTTTTATGGTCAGGTCGTGGATAGTCTTCATTAGTTTCTTGTGTTCATCCCCCTTAGTCTTTGGCTCCGTAGCGTAACGCTGGTGAAATTCGTTCCGGGGTTCATAAGGCATTATATGTACATATTTCTGCCCCAGGCAATATACCCTGTAGTAATCATCAAAAACGATCTCTTCCTGCAGCATCATCACCAGCTGTTCTGTTTCACCGTGTTTGGCAAAAAGATCTTCCGGGCTATCCACCTTGTAAACGCTTTTCCAGCCACCCCCTGAATGCGGTTTCATATAGGCAGGGAAGCCGATATAGTCAAACATATAATCCCAATCCAGGGGCGCCCTGAGGTTGCGGAAGGATTTCTCAGTTGTATCATCTGGCCTTTCCTTGGAGGGCAATAAGACCGTTTTGGGTACGGGAACACCCAGTTGTACAGAAAGGCAGTTATTAAAGAATTTTTCATCTGCGCTCCACCAGAAAGGATTGTTGATCACCGCTGTTCCCATCAGGGCGGCGTTTTTAAGGTAAGATCGGTAGAAGGGGACCTCTTGTGAGATCCGGTCTATGATCACATGGTATCCGTAGTCAATACCCTGTTGCACCTTATCTATCTGTACAGCTTCGGCTTTGACCTTACCGTCACCCATCTGGTTCACTCGTTCTATAAATGCCCATGGAAAAGTATCTTCCATTCCGAATAGTATTCCGACTTTTTTCATAATGTTTTGGTTTATTCTAGTTAATGATCAAAAATAGCGGCCGATGTATTCGGGGAATACCATCTTCCAGAGAGGCCAGTCATGGTCTATCCATTGCTTTTCATCATACCAATAAGGAATTCCCTTATTGGCCAGGATGTTGGCCATATGTTCATTTTTTGGTTTACAGCTGTCCCAGTTAGAAGTGCTCAGCACAATTTGCATATGCATAAATTTCCATGACTCCTCGTTCTGCATAAACTCGTCAGGGCAATTAAAGTAGATCCTCATGTCATCAGACAAGGGTGTAAAATTCCTGATGTTGAAGACCCCGGACATAGAAAAAAGGTGAGATACCAGGTCAGGGAAGCGGAAGGCTGTATTCGCCGCGTGGTACCCCCCGAAGCTAACCCCGGCTACGCCTATCCTATGTGTATTACATTCTTGTTGTATATAAGGAATAAGCTCATCCTTCAGGAATTGCATGTACAGTTCATAATTGTGGATCTTCACTTCGGAAGAAAGATCGTCCGCATAGAATGACAGTCCGTCTATAGTCTCTACGTTGTACAGTTTGATCTTCCCCTGGTCTATAAAATGCATTACGGACTGGTTGAGTCCAAAATCACGGTTCTGGGTATAACTTCCGTAAGATGAGGGGAACATAAGGATGGGGTGCCCCCAGTGCCCGGTAATTTCTAAGTTAATATCACGCCCGAGAATATTGGAGTAATATTGTATATGTCTTGCTGTTGCCATTATCTTAAATGTAGCTTTTTTTATATTCTTTAACAACTAATTCCCTCGTACTGAAGCATTTTTGTTTCCTACAGTGTTCGGATAAATTCCCGGGAATAAGTATACTTGCACTTTTATAGCTGATCATGTCGTTTGAAATTGATATCATAAGCCTGAAAGGGCGATTTTATTCTAAGAATCTTAAGAGAAAAGTAGTATTCCGTTGGGTAGCCCCGGCCGATTACCAGAAAGAAGGGGGAACATTCCCGGTACTCCTAATGAATGACGGGCAGGATTTCAGGGCTATGGCCTTGGAAAACACCCTCATCAATGCCTTTAATGATGCCACCCTCAGCCCTTTTATATATATAGGGATAGAGACTGACCATCGCAGGATGCAGGAATACGGGATTTCAGGTTCTCCTGATTATAAAGGCCGAGGGGAGCGGGCCACAGCTTACAGCAAATTTATCATCGAAGAGTTTATTCCTTTTCTTCAACGGGAATTCAAGGTATCTGATAAGGCCGCGGACTGGGTTTTCTGCGGGATGTCCCTTGGAGGGTTGTCTGCCTTTGACATCGCCTACTCCCACCCTGACCATTTCAGGGGGATAGGGGTTTTCAGCGGTTCATTTTGGTGGCGCGATAAGGCGTATGTTCCCGGGGATCTTGAAGATAGGAGCAGGATGGTACTCAACCTGGTCCAAAAGAAACCCATGGCCGAAGATATGCGGTTCTGGTTCCAGTGCGGCACCCAGGACGAAATAGCAGACAGGAACAAGAACGGGGTGATCGACGCCATAGACGATACTAAAGATCTTATCCGCGAACTTCAAAAGAAGGGGTATAGCTACCCTGGTGATATCGCATATGTAGAAGTAAAAGGCGGGCGACACGACCTCCCTACCTGGGCAAGGGTTTTCCCTGATTTCCTGAAATGGGCCTTCCCGGTTACCAAAGAGGTGCCTGTGAGTATTCCCCTTGAGACAGGCCCTCCATCTAAATCCTGATCAGTTCTCAGACCTTTATAAAGATCTTCTTCCTGTACATAATATAGGCGAGCAGCAGGTAAAAAGCGGTAACACTTAATCCATACAGCAGAGAAGAAGTTTTAAGAGAAATTGATTCATAGACGAACAGCGTCTTGTAAAGCCAGCCGTGAACCGAGTTACTTTCAGATACCCTGACCAGGTAAAAGAGTTTGGTGAAGAAGCTGGATAGGAAATAAATGGTTATGGCATTTGCACCTGCGTAGCGGAATATACTTCCAAACCGGTACTCTTTCACATCCGTGAGGTAATAGATAAGGGCAAGTAAAAGGTTAGCCCACCCTGCAGTTACCAAAACATAACTGCTGGTCCATAGCGGTTTATTGATAGGAAAAAATGCATCCCAGAGATGGCCGGTTAATAGCAGCCCCAGCCCCATCAGGGCCAGGATGCCGACCTTTGCACTCCTCTTAGAGATCAAAATACGACCTGTAAATATTCCCAGCAAGGCAGAGACAATAGCCGGGAAAGTGCTCAGTATTCCTTCTGGATCATAATCTTCTTTATACATATGGGTACCCAGCACATTAAGGTCTATGTAATTAGCCCAGTTATTCGGAGCTCTCTCATAGGTTGGCGCCACCCCGTCTAAAGGAATATAACCCAGCCAAACCCAATATCCCAGGAGAATAAAAATGCATACCGCCAGGATCACTCGCCAGTTGGTGTAGAGGTAGAGCAATGCCGCGAAAAAGAATACGATCCCTATACGTTGCAGCACCCCGGGAAATCGTATTGCTTCAAAATCCTTGAAAAACGGAAAAGAGATGGTGAAGGCCCCGAGGAATAACCCTAGCCCGATCAACTTAAGGCTTCGGATACTGATCTTACTCAGGCTGGAGCTGTCGGGCTTTCGGTCCCTGTACGCCAATACTATTGAAGTACCTACGATGAACAGGAAAAAGGGAAACACCAGGTCTGTAGGCGTATACCCGTGCCATTGTGCATGGAGGAAGGGGGCGTACACGTGTTCCCAGTTTCCTGGCGTGTTCACAAGGATCATCAGGGCGATGGTTAGTCCCCGGAATATGTCTACAGAAATAATGCGTTCTTTCATATCATCAGAGAATATCACCTCTTAACCTGTTCCAAATAAGCTTTAACAGCACTGCGGCAATGATCACAACTACGGTTAATATGCTGGCAAGGGTATAATTGCCATAGATCCAGTTCCCGGTGGCGAACATACAACCGTACACCAGGATGCAGCCTACGATCATGGCTAGGATCCCTGAAGGAACAGTCCATTCTTCATTCCGGTTTACGATCTGTACATCTTCTGCACGGGATGAATCAATGATCTTTTTCCATCCAGGTCCTCCCGGCTGTGTTTGCTTATAGAATTCATACAAGGTCTCTTTGGTCTCGGGCCGGGTCAGGAAGGTCACTGTAATCCAGACAATCGTGGTGATCAGAACTACTGCCGGGAACCTGGCCCATCCGGGGAAGATTCCCTCAGCCTCAACACCAAAGGTGTCTACCCCTCCAAAGAGGTAGGGCCCTAAGGAGGTCATGCTGAAGAGTATGGATATAATCCCTGAGCTGAACATGGCAGAGATCTCGCTCCAGGCATTGATCCTCCACCAGAACCAACGCAGGATAAAAATCAGTCCTGTTCCGGCTCCAAACATCAGGATGATATCAAAAAGCTGCAGGGCATTGGTAAGGTATAGGGCAAAGATTGCACTGGCTACCATCAGAACAACGGTAGTGATTCGACCCACGAGCACCAGCTCTTTCTCACTAGCGTCCGGCTTCAATTGTTGTTTGTAAAAATCGTTCACCACGTAAGAAGAACCCCAGTTAAGGTGAGTAGAGATCGTTGACATATATGCAGCTCCAAGCGAAGCCATAACTAAGCCGAGCAAACCACTGGGCAGCTTAGTCAGCATTGCTGAATACGCCAGGTCATTCCCCAGCTTGCTCTCCTCGATATTGGGGAATGCCTCCTGAATACTGGCTACATCAGGGAAGACCACCATAGAAGCGAGGGCTACAAGGATCCAGGGCCAGGGCCTAAGTGCATAGTGCATGATATTGAAAAAGAATGTGGCGCCTATAGCGTGGTTCTCATTTTTAGCCGCCAGCATCCGCTGGGCAATATAGCCCCCTCCTCCCGGTTCAGCTCCCGGGTACCAGGCGCTCCACCATTGTACGGCCAGGGGGATTACCAGTATCCCGATCAGTGCTTCAGTATCAGAGAAATCCGGGAGGATGGATAATTTCCCCGCTACATTCTCATGGGCGATAAGTGCACTCACCCCACCTACCTCGGGCAGGTTTACCAGGTAATAAGCTGCCCCGACAGCACCGAATATAGCGACGAAAAAGAGTACAAAATCCGTGTAGACCACTCCCCTGAAACCACCGCCCGCACTGAAAATAACTGTAACTGTGCCTCCTATCAATACGGTTTCTACGGGAGTGAGACCCAACATGATCTGCCCGATCTTTATGGCCGCCAGGGTCACCGCAGACATCGCCATGATATTAAAAGCTATCCCCAGGTAAACTGATCTGAACCCCCTTAAAAAATGAGCGGGCTTGCCCCCGTAGCGTAGATCGTAAAACTCCATATCGGTCTTTACGTCAGATCGTCTCCAGAGTTTTGCATACACAAACACGGTCAATAAGCCGGTGAGCAGGAAGGCCCACCATATCCAGTTCCCGGAAACCCCATTAGTCCGGACGATATCCGTAACCAGGTTTGGCGTGTCTGTTGAAAAAGTAGTTGCTACCATGGAAAAACCAAGCAGCCACCAGGGCATGTTCCTGCCGGAGAGGAAGAATTCTGTAGTGTCTTTTCCGGATCTGCGGGAGACCCAAATTCCTATGGCGAGAACAAGGGCGAAGAACCCGATAATGATTATATAATCAAGGGTACTTAATTGCATGGTTGGTCGTATTGGTCAGTCCTTAAAGATATTATAATTTACATATAACCTCTTTTCAAAATTCACCGAATACCTAGCGTATTTTACCGTGCTTGAATTTTATTATGCCATATATATTTAGGGCAAGAACCTCAGCCTGGCGACTACAGGAAAGTGATCCGAAGGATACCTGCCGTTCACCATTTCGCTGATGATACGGTAACGCTGAACAGAAAAATCACCGGGCGATAAAAAAATGTAATCGATTCTCCTCGTCGGTAATTCATCCATATTAAAACCATTATAGGTGCCTGTAGGTCCTTTAAACGCAGTGGGAGCTAAATCGTGGGCGTCTTTCATTTCGCCGGAAAGTTGCTTTATGGAAGGGTGGTCCGGTTCAAGGTTAAAATCGCCCATCAGGATCACGGGATATTGATCCGTGTTCAATGTCTTCACTTTTTCAATAATGAGCTCCAGACTTTTTTGCCGAGCCGTTTCACCCATATGGTCCAGGTGAGCATTAAAGACATAAAATTTCTTATCCCCTTCCAGGGTATTAAAAAGCCCGTAAGTGCATACCCGGTTCAGGGCCGCATCCCACCCGACAGAGGGGATATCCGGAGTTTCTGACAGCCAGAAGGTCCCTTGGTCAAGGAGACGGAGTTGGTCTTTTTTGTAAAACACGGCGGAATATTCGCCCCGCTGATCCCCATGGTCCCGCCCTTTTCCGAAAAATTCATAACCAGGCAAGGCATTGGTAAGATCCTCCAATTGATGATGCAGGCCTTCCTGGGTCCCAAAAACGGCCGGTTCAAGGAAGCGCACTTGGGAAGATAAAAATGCACTGCGCTGTTCCCAACCATCCAGGCTGTCCTTGGGATTGTCATACCTGATGTTATAAGTCATCACGGTCAAATCCTGGCTCTTAACGATACCGCTCATTAATACGAGGATAATCCAAAGCTTTTTATTCATTGTATGCATGGCTGCTAGTTTCCTCTTAATCTCCTGAAATTACGATATGCCTGCCTAACTTCCGCATCTGATGCCTGCTCAAACTCTTTCTCGGTTACCCCGTAAGCTTCCTGTACACTATCCAGTTTGACATGCATCATTTCAGAGATTTTACGGTATTCCGGGTCATTGATCAGGTTTTTATGTTCCCCGGGGTCTTGTTGCAGGTCATATAGTTCCCATTCGTCTATATCGTCATAAAAGTGGATCAATTTATAGCGTTTGGTGCGAATGCCATATTGTTTTTTGACCATGTGGAAAGCAGGGTAATCGTAATAGTGGTAATATACCACATCCCGGTTGTTTGCCGGACTGCCTGTTCCTGTGAACAGCGATGCAAAAGATGCTCCCTGCATCTCCGAAGTATCGTCAGATGCCCCCGCAAGCTCCAGGAATGTTGGCGCAAAATCGAGATTCTGTACCATGGTCTCTTCTACTTTCCCAGGAGGTATTACCCCCGGCAATTGCATCAGTAAGGGCATCCTCAGTGATTCCTCGTACATGAACCGCTTGTCAAACCAGCCATTCTCGCCAAGGTAAAACCCCTGGTCAGAGGTGTATACCACCAAGGTGTTTTCATCCATTCCAGTGGCTTCCAGGTAATCCAGTAATTGCCCCACTCCTTCATCTACAGAAGCCACGGTAGCCATATAATCCTGTAAGTATCGCTGCCCTTTCCAACGATCCAGTTCCCTGCCCTGGAGGTTAGCCCTGTGCATAGCGTCATTCTTGGGTTGGTAGGCCTTATCCCATTGTGTGCGCTGTTCGGGCGTCATCCGGTCAAAGTCCGTGGTCCACGGGTTGTGGGCCAGGGTGGTCTCTCCCAGCCCGGTAGACATTTTCAGGTCGTGCCCCTCGTACATATCCTCGTAAATGGTCTGCTGTTGTTCCTGTGCTGCTACCTGGTTGACGAACTTGGGAAAATACGAGTCCGGTAGCGGAAAATGAACAGAATCATACAAGTTTAAATGGCGGGGAGCAGGCATCCAGTTCCGGTGTGGCGCCTTATGATGAAGCATCAGGAAAAAAGGATCTTCCCGACCTTCTTGTTCCTTTAACCAGGAAAGGCCCTTTTTGGTAATGATATCGGTAACATAACCTTCAATTATGGTAGTATCTGTTCCTTTAATAAATTCCGGGTTGTAGTAATTCCCCTGGTCGTTCACGATCTCCCAGTGGTCAAAACCGGTGGGTTCTCCATGAAGGTGCCATTTCCCGATAACCGCAGTACGGTAACCCTTTCCCCTGAGGTACTTTGGCAGCGTTGCCTGGTTGCCATTAAACAGTTCCCCGTTCATTCGGAACCCGTTGACATGGCTGTGTTTCCCTGTCAGGATTACCGCGCGGCTGGGGCCACAGATAGCATTGGTACAAAAGGCATTAGTAAACCGCATCCCGTTCTTTGCGATCCGGTCTATATTGGGAGTCGGAGCTTTTTCTGAGAGTGGATGTCCGTAGGAGCTGATCGCCTGGGCGGCATGGTCATCAGACATGATAAAAATGATATTCGGCCTCAGCGGTGGCTTTTTTTCTTCTTTCTTTTCTTCACCACAAGACAGCAAGACCAAGACCAGGCAAGTGAAGATCATCCAAGATTTATAGCTTAACTCCATGTAACAAATGTGGTAGTGATTAATTAACGAGTTTAAATCCTGCTTTCAGCGTCTGTTCGGAATTTCCGCCGACATAGAGCTCAAAGTCCCCGGGTTCTGAAACAAATTCGATCTGGCTGTTATAGAATTTCAAATCGACCGCTTGCAGGGTGATACTTACATCGACAGAAGCTCCCTTCTTTATCATGATCTTTTTAAAACCCTTGAGTTGCTTTGAAGGCGGGGTGATAGTCCTCACCAGGTCTCTCAGGTATACTTGCACAACTTCTTCCCCGTCATAATCACCCGTATTCTTTACGGTAACCGTTGCTGTTATGGATTCTCCCTGCCCTATTTCCGATTTGTTTAAGCGCAGGTCGCTATATTCAAAATCGGTATAACTCAGCCCATATCCAAATGGATATAGGGGCGTATTGGGGGCGTCGAGGTAATTTGATTTAAATTTTTGGAATTCACTGTCAGGGCCAGGTCTCCCGGTGATCTTTGCACTGTGGTAAATCGGGATCTGCCCCACGTTCCTGGGCCAGGTGGCCGTAAGTTTCCCGGCAGGATTATACTCCCCGTACAACACTTCCACGATAGCGTTACCCGCCTCTACACCCGGGTGCCAGGTCTGCAGTATGCTGATCGGTAATTGGGACTCATCTTCTATGGTCAATGAACGCCCGCTCATCAATACGACAACCACAGGTTTGCCGGTGTCGACAAGAGCTTTTAATAATTTCTTCTGGCTTAGCGGCAGGGATAGGTCTGTCCTGCTGGCGGCCTCGCCGCTCATTTCCGTAGCCTCCCCTAATACGGCAACAACCACGTCTGATTCAACGGCCAACTCAACGGCCTCCTTCAGCAATTCCGAAGGTTCCTGCGCTGCGATCTGCACCCTGGGGCCAAAAACATTTACCTTTTTGGCCAAATCAGCATCGTCCGTAATATTGGCTCCTTTGGCATAACTGACAGATACATCGGGCATGGATTTCCTGAAACCCTCTAATACCGGGATGGCGTTTTTCACATCCCCAGTAGGAGCCCAGGTCCCCAGCATATTGTTCTGGCTATCCGCCAGTGGGCCCACCAATGCAATTTTAGCCGAAGGATCTAAAGGCAGGGTATTACCCTGTTTCTTCAGTAGCACAAAGGTCTTCTTGGCTATCTCCTTAGCCGCTTCCCGATGTTCGGGGCTCAGTATATCTTTTGCGGGCCTGCTCTCGTCCAGGTAGCGATTAGGGTCCTGGAAAAGACCCAGCCTGAATTTTGCTTCCAGGATACGCCTTGCCGCGTTGGTAATCGACTCTTCGGATACTTTTCCTTCTTTTACGGATTTCTCCAAAGTGGTTAAAAATCCTTCCCCGACCATATCCATATCCAGGCCTGCATTAAGTGCCAGGGCCGAAACTGCCTGCAGGTCGCCAAGCCCATGAGCGATCATTTCATTGACAGAGGTATAGTCAGACACAACCATCCCGTTAAACCCCCATTGGTCTCGCAGGAGGTCGGTCAACAACCATTTGTTACCCGATGCGGGAACTCCGTCTATATCGTTAAACGAGGTCATCACACTGGCAACACCCTCATCAATAGCTGCTTTATACGGCGGCAGGTATTGGTTAAACATTTTAATTCGGCTCATATCTACCGAGTGGTAGTCTCTCCCCGCTTCTGCGGCACCGTAAAGTGCCAAGTGCTTAACCGTTGCCATCATGGTATTGGGTTCAGAAAGGTCGTTCCCCTGGTAGCCTCTTACCATTGCCCTGGCAACCATAGATCCCAGGTATGGATCTTCGCCCGCTCCTTCAGCTATTCTTCCCCACCTCGGATCACGGGCGATATCTACCATGGGTGAGAAATTCCAGTTGATCCCATCCGCAGTGGCTTCCCTGGCAGAAATCCTTGCAACTTCTTCCATGAGCTGCATGTCCCAGCTAGCTGATAAGCCCAACGGGATTGGAAATGTAGTCTTATACCCATGGATGACATCTGAACCAATGAGCAATGGAATTTTTAAACGCGAATGATTAACGGCCAGTTCCTGGGCAACTCTTACCCGCTCCGGACCGGCAACCCCGAAAAGTCCGCCAACCTGCCCTTTTTTGATCTTTGCTTCCACATTCTCACTGACCACGGAACCGGTTGCAACACCTCCACCCGGAGTCAGCAGGTTCAGTTGACCGATTTTTTCCTGCAGGGTCATTTTTCCAAGTAGTTTCTCTACTTCGGGAATACGTTCCTGGGCCCCTAATCCGTGGGTAGACAGGAGTGAGAGCGTAAAGATGATACTGTATATTTTCAGGTATTCTATCATGGTAAACTTATTTATATCTATTCGGTTTCAATAATATTCGCACGTTCAGAAATCCCGTTTTCATTAAAGGCTTCCACGGTGAAATAGTAGTTTTGATCTGTATTCAGGGATTTCAGCTCCAGGGAAGTTTCCCCGTATAATTGCCAGCTGCTGTACATCTTATCCGGGGCTATTCCCCAGATTACGTTATAGCCCGTAGCTCCTTTTACCGCGCTCCAGCTGATCCGGGCATCCCGGCGGTCTTCTTTTCGGTCTACCTCGAAATTCCGCACTTTTCTCGGAGTCTTGCCGCTGCCTTTACCAAACACACGCAGGTCTGAAATAGCCAGGTTCCCGGTGGGGACATGGAGGTTTTTAAACCTGATAAAACGCGCAGATACCGGGGCTTCTAAAGCGACGTAATCATTAGGTACATCCTTCTTATTCTTGCTTTTGTCCACTAATATTTGCCACTGCTCCCCGTCTTTGGAGGCCTCTATAATATACTGGTGGTAGAGACCCGGAACCCGGCCGTATAAATCTGACTTGTAATCGTGGTAATTTACCTGGAAGGCTCGAACTCCGGAAACAGCTTCAAGGTCGATCTGTATCCATTCTCCTTCTCCGTTCGTTTCGGCCACCCAAAAGCTTTTTATGTTTTCATCTACCAGGTTTTCCGCGGTAAATCCATCCTTAGATGAAGAGGTTTTAACGGGTTTATTATAGGATAAAAGCATCCAACCGGTGAATTTTCCCTCCTTTCCCGGTACCGAAGGAGCGTAATGGGGATAATCGCCAAAGTAGGTATTGGTATAAATAAGGTCGTCTTCATCAAAGAATGTAGGGAACATTCCAATCCTTCGTTCCCAACCAATGTTGACATTCACGGCCATGGAGGCAAAGTGCCAGTACTGTCCTCCGGGGCCCTGCACCGTGCTGCCATGGCCCGCTCCGGGTATAAATCCCCCGGGCTTATAAGAGAAAGGGTTGTTGGGGGCATAGGTAAAAGGCCCTAAGGGATGATCCCCAATATACGCACCGTCACCATAGACATTGAATTCGGTCCCGGGCGCGGCATACTCTATATAATACTTGTCTTTATATTTGGTAGGCCAGGGGCCCTCTATATATCCCCCTAGTATAGTGTCCGAATGGTTCTCTCCAAAGCGTTCCCAACCGTGTTCCTCTGGCTTAAGGTTAAAGAGTTCATGGATCTCCTCTGAAGGCCGGAATCGGCGATCCTTATCTAATTTTTTTGCCCTGATGGGGTATTTGTTTGAAGAACCCCAGTAAAGGTAGGTTTCCCCGTCATCATCTATAAAAAAAGCAGGATCCTGCAGGTTGTAGAGAATACCGTTAGTCCCTTCCCAATCTCCGATCTCCGGGTTGGCTGTCCCAATGATGCTCATGCTGCCCGAAGGATCGCCGGCCACATAGAGTACGGAATCCTTGTAGTTAAAAGCAGCCGGTGCATTAGATCCCTCAAAATACCAGCTCCTAGGTTTCACAAACTCCCATTGATGAAGATCCGGTGATTTCCAGTAGCCCATAGAACGGGTGACGAACATATAATAATGATCCTTAAAAGAAACGACTGCCGGGTCTGCACCGGACCTGTACGAATTATCATTGTGGGAATTATAGATCATATATGTATAATCTATATTCACCGGGTTACAGTAGGTGGCCTCTTGCGCTACAGTTGTTCCTGCGATTACCAGGCAGCCTAACTTTAGCAGTTTAAATAGCTTCATTTTATGTAATTTTTAATTCGTTGTTTTAGAGAATAACCACTTCAAAAGACCAGGCTCAACAAATGCGGGATCCCAGCTGTTGTGGTTGGCATCGCTGTAAATCGTTATATTCGGAAAGCCTCCATCTTCAAGAATCTGACTCCCCATTTGCAGGGAGTATATTGGGTCGACCACGTTATCCATGGCACCGTGAAAGATCCACATTGGAACTTCTTTCGCGTAGGTCTTAACCGTTTTGGGATCACCTCCGCCACAAATGGCCACCGCTGCTGCAAACATTTCGGGCTTCCTGTACAGGATCTCGTAAGTCCCCATACCACCCATGGAAAGTCCCATTACATATACCTGCTCCTTTTTCGTATAGGGTTCAGCAAGGATCCCGTCCATGAGTTCCATGACCAGTTCCATTGGTTTAGTCGGTCCCTTTTCATAGTTAAAGTCGAGCGTATATGGTTGTACCTGCCTGTTGACATCCACATTGGCCCAGTACTGCCCTGCCGGGCATTGTGGGAAAATAATGATAGCGGGATATTGATCCCGATGTTCGGATGTGCTGAAGAGCGAGCTGCCGTGTGCCAGCTGTTTGGTATTGTCATTACCACGCTCACCGGCCCCGTGCAGGAACAACACTACAGGGTATTGCTTTGTTTCTGAAAACCCTTCGGGGTACATGATCCTGTACTGCAAGGAATCCGAATTATTTTTAAATACTGCCTCCTCGTACAATTCGTTCTGCGCCTGCAGGGAATAAGCACCTAATAGGCAGAGAAATAATGCTAAAAACGTTTTAGCTTCCATATGTAAATCCTAAGCTGGTTAACCCGGACCTGATTTCCTCGTTGCCCATAAAGAGCTCCCAGAGAAAACCGGTCCTGTAATTTTCAATCATAATAATTATTGGTCCCTGGTCTATGGCCAGGTATCGCTCTGCCACCCAGAAGTTATACTCCGGGCTGAAGGCATCGTAAAACCCGGCAGGACCTAATAACTTGTCTTTGTTTTTATAAAAATATCTCAGGGCCCTAGTCGATTCCTGTGGGGTGTAAGGGATAGATGAGATGGCCGCCGTGGGAGAGATTACTCCAACATCATTAGCAGGGTGATGCGCATTATAGCCGATGCTTCCGTCAGCATTGCGGGAATAGCTTGCCGTAAGCCCCCAGCAATCTTTCCCATAATCCCTGAAGCCTTTTGGATTCTCAACAGCATATTGGTAATTGATCTTGCTGTGGTTGATATTAACCTGTTCGTAATTGACAAAGGCATCGCTGAGTCCGTTAGGATCCAGTCCCAGGTAGGAATAATGAGCCCAGAACAGCGGGCCGCCGTAAGATTCTGCCCCGTTATGACTAACCAATAAAGGGAGCCCGTACTGTTCCCGTACAGAACGAATATTACCGGCCCGGGCCCATCCGTTTTCATAGACTTCCCGGGAAATTCCGTGTTCCGGCGATGCCGCCGCCAGGACGTAGGTTACCAGCACCTCGTTATAGCCCCTGAGTGGAAAATCCATAGCGAACTGGTGGGTAGGGCTCCAATGCCAGTACAGGCTGGTCTCGCCCTGGGTATACCAATCCCACTCAATGCCTTTCCACAACTCGTCTGCTTTAGTCGCTAATTGCTTTTCAGTTTCGGTTCCGTTCTTCAGGTACTCCTTAACGCAAATAAGCCCTTGGGCCAGGAAGGCGGTCTCTACCAGGTCTCCCCCGTCATCCTGCTGGCTGAAAGGAATCACATTCCCGTTACGGCCATCCATCCAATGGGGCCATGCCCCGTGGAAGCGGTCAGCAGACTCCAGGAATCCAAGGATTTTCCGAAGGCGCTCCACCCCTTCATCCCTGCTGATAAAGCCACGCTCTATCCCCACCAGGATAGCCATAAGTCCAAAGCCGGTGCCCCCTGCGGTTACGGTATTCTCATCATTGGAGGGGTCAGCGGGATGGTACCTTTCCCTGGCGGCACCCGAATTCACTTCCGCGAAGTCCCAGAAATATCTGAAGGTCGTCTCCTGCGTCAGATCCAGCAATTCCTCATCCGTGATCGGCGGGGGACCCGCATCGGGTTCAGGAAATGGTACCGGGGTATAGGTGTAGTCATCCTTTCCACAGGCTGTGCATAATAACACAGTAATTAACGATATGGTCAGCAGCCTATTCATCTGTAGACAGGTAGGGGCTTTTAAATCCTAATTTTCTCAAACCGTTATGCAGATCCTCATTTTTCATAAAATATTTCCAAAGTAAACCGCTCCGGTAATTCTCTATCATCACCGGGATTGGGCCTTGGTCGATGGCCAGGTAACGTGGAAGGGACCATCCTTCCTCCAGGCTGAAGGCATCGTAAGGGCCAAACCTGCCAATCAGTGAATCCTGTTCTGTGTACATGTAGCGAAGGAATTGCTTGCTTTCTTCAGGGGTATAGGGCATGGAAGACAAAGCAGCAGTGGGGGAGATGACGCTTAGATCCTTGTCGGGGCGATGACCGGCATATCCTTTCATAGAATAGCTGGAGGTCAGTCCCCAAAGGTTTTTTCCATAGCCCTTATAGCCCTGTGGATTTTCCAGGCTGTGTTTATAATGTATCAATGCGTGGTTGCGATTCAGTTTCCAGTAATCCCCGTACTGATCCTCTAGTCCATGGGGATCAAGTCCCAGGTAAGAGTAATGCGCCCAGAATAACGGGCCAACGGGGGCCGCATCGTGTTCATAATGGTTGAGTTCGGTTTCCAAGCCGTAATAGGTAGTATCTTCTGCAATTTTACCACTCAGTGCCCATCCTTTTTCATACACTTCTTTGCTGATGGGATGGGTAGGAGAAGCCGCAGCCAGTACATACATGATCAAAGCTTCATTATACCCGCCTACCGGGAAATTCATATCCCAGCCGTATTGTGGCGACCAGTGCCAGTACAACACATTTTCACCGCCCTTGGTATACCAGTCCCACTCTACTTCCTCCCAGAGTTGTTGTATCTTGTCCGCGAGCTGTTGTTCCCTTTCGGAGCCTTCTTCAAAGTATTCTTTAACGGTCAGTAAACCCTGTACCAGGAAAGCTGTTTCTACAAGGTCTCCCCCGTTATCTTTGGCGCTGAAAGGAGCAACCTTTCCTTTAGGGGTCAGCCAATGCGGCCAGGCTCCGTGAAAACGGTCTGCTTCAGACAAGAAATTAACGGCCTTCTCTAACCTTTCCATGGCTTGCTCCCGGGTGATAAAGCCTCTTTCTACTCCCACCAGGATAGCCATCAGGCCAAAACCTGAGCCCCCGATTGTAATGATGTTTCGATCGTGGGTAGGGTAAATACTGTCCATATGGATCCGCTCACGGGCAAGGCCCGAGTTAGGTTCCGCTCCGTCCCAGAAATAATTAAAAGTCTGGTACTGCACAGTGTCTAACAATTGGGTTTCCGTCCATTCTGTCGCGGGAGTGGAGGAAAGTTCCCCTTGATCTTTTTTCTCTGAATTAAGGCCGTTGCACCCGAATAATACGGATGCCACGGCCATTGAAATTAAAATTAACTTCATGAAAAACTAACTCAAAATCTGGTGGGGAAGGCCCGCCAGAAGCAGGCCTGCCATGTCACCATTAGGTTAAAAAATAGACTGTGTTTACAGGTCGGAATTGCGGATGGCCTGTACCTCTTCCTGCGTCAGTGCCTTGCTGAACAGACGCAGCTCATCCAGGCTGCTCTGGTCAGACAAGTGGCCCCATTCCGTAAATCGCGGTGCCCCGGAACCTATAGAGAGTATATCTACTCCGGTCCAGTCTATCCCGGAGAAATCTCCCTGGGAAACGATTTCGCCATCAAAATATACGGTGACCTGTGATCCTGAGATCGTAAAGGCCATATGCACCCATCCGGCAGCAGCAGGATCCAGTGAGGCAGCGGCGCCACCATCAAACCAGCTGTCTGCGGTTCCGTTCCCAACGTTCAGTTTAAAAACCTGGTTGTCTGCACTTCCCTCCCGGAAAAATCGGAAACCATTAGTTCTTAAATTCTGCACTTCCGGGTATCCGGCATTACCGGTATCCTCAGGGCCCATGACCAGGATTCCCGCACGATCCGGAGCTGCATTCACATTGTACCAGAAGCTTGCTGAGAATTCTTCGGTTGTCAGGTCTTCCGCCGGGAAGGTCAGGTAGGAATCCGCTGAACCGCTGTAGGCTCCCGATCCTTCGACACTTTCCGTGGTGTTACCCGGACTTCCGATTACCGTGGCATCCGTAGATGTGAATAACTCCTTGTTATCACCATCAAACGGCATATAGAGTATCTCTCCCTCAAATTCACCGCTATATGGATTGGTGGTACTGATCATATTCTGTACCTCGGCTTCTGTAAGCGCTTTGTTGAAAAAGCGGAGTTCATCCATGGGACTGCTGTCCGAGTTATGTCCCCAGTATCCAAAGGTCTCGCCGCCGGAACCGATGGTGATACTGTTCACTCCTGTCCAGTCGATAGGGCTGGCCATGGCCGAGCTGCGTACCGCCTGTCCGTTAAAGAATACAGTACTCATATCCTGGCTGATAGAGAAAGCTATATGCACCCATTCCCCTGCCGTTACATCCAAAACTCCTCCGTCATTCCAGCTCTCACCGCTCCCGGTGCCTATATTTAATTTTATAGTCTGGTTATCAGCCCCGCCTTCACGGAATAATCTGAAGCCCTGAAAACGGTCATCAGCATCGTCCCCGGCGACCAGTATACCTGCCCTGTCCGGGTTAGCACTTACCTTATACCAGAAAGCTGCGGTAAACTCACTTCCTTTAAATTCATCGGCAGGGAAGGACAGGTAAGAATCTGCTGCTGACTGGAATGCATTAGTTCCCAGCACGGATTCTCCGGCAAACCCGGGGGTGCCTACTTTGTCGGCCTGTGCAAGACTTATCAAGTCTGTATAGTCGCCATCAAAAGGCATATAGAGTGCCTCTCCGGCAAAGAGGGGCGTATAAGCCGGTTCTTTTTCAAAGTTCACCGTTGCGGCAGTTTCCTTGCCATCCAGGTCGGTGGCACGAACCGTGAGTTCATGGCTTCCATCGGTCAGCTCGTCAAAGACCAGGTCATCGACCAAGACCCTGCGGTAGTCCTTAAAGTCTGAGTAGCTCGCGATCTGCTGTCCGTCCATCAGGACTACGATTTTGGCAACTTCAATATCATCAGTCACTTCAAAATCTATAGTGATCGCCGTTTTTGCTTCGGGTACTTTGATCTTGGTACCGGGCGTAGGGTAGTTGATGGTCACCTGTGGGGCAGTGGCATCGGTGCCAGGCTCCAGCTGTGTGATAGGATCTATCCCTGTATCGCAGCTCACCCAAAGGAAAAGCGCGGTAAGGGTCATCAGTATATGTTTAACGTATTTCATGATCTGCTGTATTTCTAGTTAGTTAGTATGGGGAACTGGTCAACCTGGGCTTGTGGGTAAGGCAGGTAGGTCTTGCTTTCGCTGAAAGTGCGTCCATCGTAATTTAGATCGCTATAGCGCTCTAAACGAATGAGATCAAAATAGCGTTTCCCCCATTCCATACCCAGCTCTGCAAATTTCTCCGCGATCACCTGGTCCAGGGTAACTCCTGAAATGGCAGGCATCCCTGCCCTGGAACGCACCTGGTTTACAGCCTGGTCTGCACTCATAGCAGAAGGGGTCCCTCCTTGTACTACGGCCTCTGCATACATCAATAAGATCTCCGCATAACGGATGACATTGAAATTCTTGTTACTGCCGTAAGAGGTTCTCCCCGGTATTAACTGGTTAGAAGGCAGGTAATGCTTCCCGCTGGCAAATAAGGCCCTTGCATAATCATTGATCACATCCCCGTCACGGGTGGTGTTCGACACAAATGCAGGAAGTGTGCTGTAAGCCGGGTCTTGCTGTATTTCTGCAATCCCTCTATCAGTGAATAATACACTGGTCTCTAATCTTACCGTCTCACCCCGGTCTAACATAAATTTGATAAATTTCATACTCGGTTCAAAGAACCCCCACCCACTGGCAGCGCCTTCAACGGCCGGAGTCCAGTTCTGTGGTCCGTATGGGGCATAAAGGTGTGCTTCGCGATCACCTTCCCCCTGGCCGAAATCTGAATATTGAAGGTCCAGTATGCTTTCATCACTCAATTTCCCGGGAGTTTTAAATAACTCGTAATAATCAGGGTAAAGGTTAAAGAGGCCGGAATTGATGATCCTTCCGGTTGCCTCGGCCACTGCGTTGTAATTCTCCAGTTCCTGGTTGGCCAGGGCTTTTATGGCTAAGGCCGTGTAAACCGTGGCGCCTCCCGGAAAATCCACCCTTTGGTTAGGATGCATATCCACTAGGAAAGGAATGGCTTCGTCCATCTGCTCAGAGATGTGTTGCATCACTTCTGCTTTAGACGGTACCTCTTCCAGGTCTTTAAGTTCCCCTGTATCTGATGAAGTAGGAATAAATACATCTCCCCAGGTCTGGGATAACTGCAAAAGCATCATGGCACGTAATACCTTGGCCTCAGCGATATACTGGTCTCCCAAAGCTTTCCCGCGTTCATCCGCAACTTCCTGGTAGCGGGCAATCTGCTCCATGGCGGTATGGGTAGAAATGATGTCTACGTACATATTTTCCCAAAGGGAGTTGTACATCCAGTAATCCTTATTGTAATTGTACAGATCGGTCTCAGCATAATCCTGCTGGTCACCCAGTCCGCCCGCATTAACGTCGTCACCACGAACAGCCAATAATAGTGGCTGTTCCCAGCCCCTGGACTGGAATGCGGCATAAGCCCCCACCAGGGACAGTCCCATATCTTCAGTTTTCGTGAAGTCGGTTCCCCCCGCAAAATTATTGTTCAGCTGGGGCTCATCGAGCTTGTCCGTGCATCCCATAACCACAACTCCTAGCAAGAGTAGCAGTGCGGGCACCTTAATGTTGTTTATTATTTTCATGATCAATTTTTTTTAGATTTTAATATTCACTCCCATGGTATATACCGCCGGGATAGGATAAGTTTGATTATCGATACCATCGGCCACCTCGGGATTAAAGCCGTTATAATCAAAGACCGTTAACGGTTTCTCTGCAGTAAGGTAAACCCTTGTTTCCGGTAACCCCTTCTGTGCTTCAATGGTGTACCCCAGGGTGATGTTCTGAATCCTGAAGAAATCACCGTCCTCCACGTAATACGTACTGAGGCGCTGGTTCCAACCTTTCCGGATACCTGCAGCAGAGGGGTATGAATTCGTTGTTCCTTCCCCGTGCCACCTGTTGATGGCAAAGTCGCGGTCCACATTAGTGTCATTCGTAAATATCACTTCGCCACGCTTACGGTTCAGGATCTTATTTCCGCCCTGCCCCAGTGCACTTGCTGAAAAATCCCAGCCTTTATAATTGAGTCCGAAGTTGAACCCAAAGGAATAGGTTGGCAGGAATGAACCTATAACGGTACGGTCGTCATCAGTGATATCACCATCCCCATTGAGGTCCCTGTATTTGAAATCCCCGGGCTGCAGGTTATTGGCAACCGCTACCGGGTCTGCCTGAACCTCAGCGTCGTTCTGGTATACTCCCACCACTTCTCTGCCGTAGAACCCGAAGATAGGGCCTCCGATAATAGATCGCTGGCGAAATTCTGCCGATCCGGCATCTAAAAACTCCTGTCCTCCAAGGGCAAGCACCTCGTTGTCCAGGGTAGCAAAGTTGGCCGCTACCTGGTAGCTGAAATCTTCAGATACCCTTTTATTCCAGCTTAGCGCCAATTCCAATCCACTGTTTCGGATCTCTCCGACATTTCTCCGGATCGCTCCCGGGATCAGCGGGCGCAACACAGGAATGACCGCGTCTTCGGTATCTCGAACATAATAATCGGCCTCTATGGACAGGTTGTCCAGGATCACTGCAGACATACCCACATTGATCTCCTCGGTGACCTCCCATTTTAAAGAGGTAAAATCACTGTTGGTCAGCACCCCGCTGTAGCGGGTATCGCCTAAAGCAGTCGTGACTACCGCCGAGGTGATAGAACCTTCACTGGACGGAACTTTGTCATTCCCCAGTTTACCCCAGCTACCGCGGAGTTTCAGGAAATTGATGAAGCTGTTATCATTCAGAAATGATTCTTCAGAAACTACCCAGCCCGCACCGATGGTGGGGAAATAGCCCCATTTTTCCTGGTACTTATTGGTACCATCAGCTCTGAAGGTTCCGTACAAGAGGTAGCGTCCGTCATAGTTATAGGAAACCCTGGAAAAAGCAGAGAATCCGTATTCCCTGACGCCCCCATCACGCACATCTTCCTCTACAATGGTCTGTGCCTGGTCAATAAAGTAAGCTTCCTCACCGCTGAGTGGGAAATTAAGTCCCCTTGCCTGGATAAGGTCTACCGCCTCATCCCTGAACGAGGTTCCTCCTAGAAGGGTTACATTATGCTTTCCAAAATTGTCACTATAAGTTAAGGTATTATCCCAAATCTGGTTAGAGATGGTGATATTTCTTTTAAAAAGTGAGGCATCTTCCCGCTGAAAATTATTGCCGATAAAGTAAGGAAGTCTCACTTCGCGGGTGTCTATGGTTTCAAAGTTATGATTGTAGGCTGTTTTAAATACCAGGTGCTGCGGTACCAGGTCTACTTCTGCATAGAAATTGGCCACTACGTTGCGGATCTTGGAACGATTCTCGCTAAATTCCAATGTGGGAAAAGGGTTCTGTCCTCCACGGTATCCTAGGTCCTGGGCATTGGCATAAGGAATAGGTTCTGCATCTGTATTGGAAGGATCCAATACCGGCAAAATGGGTACCGCGTAATACGCCTGCCTCCAGGCCGAATTCTCGGGATCAAAACGGGAAGCATTACTCAGCACTGCATTAGCCCCAATCCTGAAGCGATTAGTAACCTGGAAATCAATTTTACTTCTCAGGTTAAATCGCTCGTATTCATTCTTCATCTTTAATAAACCTTCCTGGGCAAAGTAGTTGGCCCCAATAGAATAACTGGCGTTTTCTCCCCCACCGGTAACCCCAAAGCTGTGGTTCTGTATTGGTGCTACTCG
Source organism: Zeaxanthinibacter sp. PT1 (assembly GCF_028464225.1). Classification (GTDB taxonomy): domain Bacteria; phylum Bacteroidota; class Bacteroidia; order Flavobacteriales; family Flavobacteriaceae; genus Zeaxanthinibacter. Next base: position 1,024,938 of record NZ_JAQPCN010000001.1, on the reverse strand, counting down.
CAGGATCTCGTCATACCAATCGGTATTAACTGCCGGAACATTAGGGTTGATACGGCTTCGGCCATAGCGCTGCATGGCGTTCAGGATAAACTGGGCATCGGGTGCAGAACCGGATTCGAGCGCAATGGTCGTGAACTGCTCCGCATTAGCCACTTTTAGCACATTCTGTGCTACCTGGTAGCCGGTGTATCCATCATAAGTGATCTCCGGTTTCTGGTTTCGGCTTCCCGACTTGGTTTCTATAAGTACAACTCCGTTGGCAGCACGCACCCCGTAGATGGCAGCCGCCGAAGCATCCTTCAGTATAGATACCGTTGCTATATCCGAGGGGTTAAGAAAGTCGATGTCATCAAAGAACGCCCCGTCCACCACGTATAGCGGACCAGAAGCCCCTGTGTTGTACGAACCGATTCCCCGTACACGTACGGTGGGGGAAGCTCCGGGACTACCGTTACTTACCACCTGCAGACCGGCCACTTTTCCCTGCAGGGCCTGCATGGCCTGACCGGTTGGTGTGGCCTCTAATTCTTCAGCTTTTACGGTGGTGATCGCGGATGTAAGATCTTTGGACTTAATCTCGCCATAGCCCACAACGACTACCTCATCCAAGGCCTCGGCATCTTCCTGCAGACTTATAGCAATGGTCTCTTGCCCATTAACCGGGACCTCCTTACTACTGAAGCCCAGGTAGGATACTACTAAGGTTCCGCTGGCAGGAACACCCGATAAGGTGTAGTTTCCATCAAAGTCTGTTTGTGTTCCTGTCGAAGTTCCTTTAACAATGACACTTGCTCCTGGAAGGGGCTGTCCGCCAGTGTCCGACACTGAACCCGATACTGTGATATCCTGTTGTGCATGCAGCACCAACTGTACCATCAGTAGGCAGATCAGCAAAAATTTGCTTTGCTTATTCATAATTGTTCAATAATTGAGTTAGATAAATACGAATATAGCAATAGGCGGCCCTTCAAAGGGTGGGAGGTGACTACATAACTACTACATCAGGATAATTGCAGGCTTTAACAGCAGGGAATACACTAATTACGGGCTTCGAAAACGGTTTCGTACCACTGAATTTTAACAGAGTGATGTAGTAGTGATGTAATGTGGTCTCTGCTAATAATGAGGCGTTTAACAGAATTCTTTTTAGTAGGGACTACTTCAGAGTAATCAGGAAATTAGAGATATTCACCTGGCTGTCCAGGCCTAATTTCTTCCGCAAACGGTATCGATGGATCTCCACGCCCCTTATCGTTATCCCCATAAGCGGAGCTATCTCTTTTGTGCTGAGATTCATTTTAAGGTAGGCACACAATTTGAGATCCTTGGGAGTCAGTTTAGGGTAACGTGCCAGTAATAATTCGAAGAAATCATTATGCAGTTCTTTGAAGTTAACTTCAAATCGTTGCCAATCCTCATCATCCTTAATTGCGCTATCCAGTTTTTTCATGTATGATCGGTAGCGTTGTTGGTTCTCAAACTTACTCTTATTCATATACAGCAGGTTTTTGAGTTCCAGGATCAGTTTATTCTTTTTAGCCACATTCATTGTACTACGAGCGAGCTCTTTTTGCTTACTCTTAACTTCATCGGCTAACTTATCCTTTTCTTCCAGGGCCTTTAATTTTTCCTGTTCGCGATGTAAGTGGTCTTTAAGTAAGCGTTGTTTTCTTTCCAGCTTATTCCGGTTGTACTGCCTAACTGCAAAAATGATAAGCAGTAATATTGCGAAGTACAAAATGTAACCCCACCAGGATAAGTACCAAGGCGGATTGATGCTGAAATTCAGTTCTAGGGGTTCAGAAAACCTGTTTGCCATACCGAGGGTACGCACAGATAAGCGGTAATCCCCAGGACTGAGGTTCTGGAATAAGATTATTCCGTCGTTAACTTTTGATTGCTGCGCGGACGGACCTTCCAGCTCAAAAACATAATCCGCTTTTAGTGTTCCGGGTGAAGAAACATGAAACTGGATTTCCCTGGAAGGATAATAAGACAACTCCCAGCCTGCATTGGTTATTGCCAACGCTTTTTCCTTGTCCGAGATGCCGGTTAAAACCGGCGGGGGGACAGCATAAGATCCAAGCTGGGAGATCATTTTTTGCAGATTGAGTTCTGCGTATCCGTCTGTAAGGGTGATCAAGTAGACTGAATCATTCTTTTTGACCATATTTTCAGCTTCTGGCACCAGCCTTCTTACCAAGGGGCCGTAATCTAAAAGTGTGGTTATGGTGTTGAGATCGGTATAGGTGACTTTTGCCCCTGCCTCGTGCTGGCTGAACCAATAGGCATCCTTCTCCTGGTACAGCAAGCTATGACCACTGTAATTTTCAAACTGTTCAAACGCTACGATCTTCCCGGATATAGGTTCGTATTTATACCAATCACCCTTGCTCTGAAGTATGATCTGGTTCTTTATATTGTATAGTTTAACGTTGTATTGGTTGGGCATCTCCTCCGTGTCAATACTACGAAGTGAGAGAACTTTGCTAAAACTCTCATCCAGCACAACGCGATAAATCCCTTTATAGGCATGTGCCACCCAAATGGTATACTCGTCCTCAAAACAAAGATATCTTACAGGGAAGTCTATCCCCAGTACCTGCTTTACCAACCAGGAATTGTCTTCCGTTTTTTCAAAGTATGCAAGGCCGGTATATGTGCCTTGTATATAACTTTTCTCCCTTTCCGGTATACGGACCATATCATACCCGCCCGTAATCTTTGAAATACTTTCAAACGAAGCCGGGGATACCCGGTAAGTGCCCATATTATGGCCACTTAAAAGATCGTTCCCGAACTGTTGCAGGTCCCAGACATGGCCCTGCGACCCTTCAATAAATTTTAAATCATCCTTTTCAAAATAAAAGACCCCGGTATTACTGCCCAGGTACAAGGTGCTATCCTGCCGCGCTACGTCATACACAGAACCTAAGGCGCCGGAAGTATCTGTATAAAATAATAACGGGCTTTGCAGTTGAATCCTGTCTACACCAATATCCTCCCCTACCCATAGTTGATCGCGGTACTGCAACAAGCCAAGCACAGTATTGTTCTGCAGCCCCACCTCTTTATTAATCACGGTGTAATTATCTTTATGCCAATCGTAGAGATAAACCCCATTTTTGATAGTTCCGAAAACCATATCCCCGTTTTCTAGGGAGATCATTTTGTTGAGCTGATGTATCTTCAGTGATGGCGAGATACTACCATTCCAGGGTGTCAACTTATTCCCTTCTAGTAAAAAACATCCACGCAGCTTTGTTCCAAGCATAAGGCCGGAGGGGGTTACAGCCATATCGGTAATGGTGGTAGTCGCCCAGTCCTGGCCCGTAACAAGGGCTACAGCCTTATCATCAACTAGCTCATAGAGTCCGGAATAACTTGATGCGATCAATAAACGCCCCTCAAATTGTATGATATCCGATACAAAGAAAGGCAGTTCTATTACCGTAATTTCATCTTTTGTATACACATATAAAGTGGAAAAAGACCTAAAGGCAATACGGTCTTTCATCGGTAAAATTTCCCAGAACTCTTCACTGGTAAAGGTGTGATCCTTAATCAAGTGCGTCAGCGAAGTATATTCCAGTTGTCCGGTATCATTCCCTTGCCAAAAACCGAATTCTTCATAGGACCCAGTATAAATCCGGTTGCCCTGGGTAGCCACAGATCGAACAATGGTGCTGTTGGGTAGTTTATTAAGCCTCCATGATTCCCCGTTATAATGCAGTAGACCGCTGTTATTGGCGATAAATATCTCCCCGGCAGAATTGCTGCTGATATCCCAGTTCTTACTGGCCGCAGCATACTGAAAGGGTCTGAAATTTTCTATTGGCGGCACCAATCGCTGTGAAAAAAGGGAAAGCGGAAGACAGACCATTAGAGTACTAAAGGAAAGAATTGTCCTTAGCTGCATAAACACTGGAGTATGGAGAAATACATTCGGCACCAAGATACAAAATTCGGCAGGCCTATTCTCCTATTTACGTTCCTGACGAATGCCTGCATTCTGTATATCTCAAATCAAAGCTGTTCTATATGCACGTCATGGTTCCTTATCTGCCTATGCTGAATGTCCCAGTTTTGAAGATCGCAATCGGAGGGCGTTGGTAATCACAGAAACTGAGCTAAAGCTCATAGCCGCAGCAGCGATCATGGGTGAAAGCAAAAGACCAAAGAAAGGGTATAATATTCCCGCTGCTACAGGCACCCCAAAAGAATTATAGGCCAATGCAAAGAACAGGTTCTGTTTAATATTTTTCAGCACCTTTTCACTAAGGATCCTGGCTTTTACAATTCCGTCCAAATCACCTTTTACAAGTGTGATGCCGGCACTCTCTATGGCCACATCAGTACCGGTACCCATGGCGATGCCTACATTGCTCTGGGCAAGGGCAGGTGCATCATTGATGCCGTCGCCTGCCATGGCGACTATCCGGCCTTTATCCTGCAGGGCCTTAACCTCATTTCGTTTATCTTCTGGAAGCATCCCGGCTTTAAGATCATCCAACTTAAGCTGGACGGCTACAGCTTTGGCCGTCTTTTCATTGTCCCCGGTAAACATGATCACTTTTATCCCTTTCTGTTGTAGTGTATGAATCGCTTCCCCTGAGCTTTCTTTTATCCGGTCCCCGATGCCGATCAGTCCGATAACCTCAGCATCTCTAGCGATATAGGAAACGGTTTTCCCTTTGGATTGCAGTGCTTCAGCCTCCGATTGGAGTTGTTCAGTGATACTGCTTTTAACCAGCTGCATCATTTTGTCATTACCTATGGCCACGGCACTCCCCGAAACCTTGGCCTGAACTCCTTTCCCGGTAACAGCACGGAATTCGCTCGCTTTTTGCCACTGCAGTCCTTTCCCGGACGCGTACTCTACCGTGGCGGCAGCCAAAGGGTGCTCACTGTTTTGGTTTACAGCTGCCACTAGCTTTATAAGTTCGCTTTCTTCTACCCCATCAACTGTTGTTACATGCTCCACTACGGGTTTACCTTCGGTCAGGGTCCCCGTTTTGTCAACGATCAAAGTGTCTACTTTATTGAGCTCTTCCAGGGCTTCTGCATTTTTGATCAGCACCCCGTTCTGGGCTCCTTTACCGACACCTACCATAATACTCATAGGAGTGGCCAGGCCAAGTGCACAGGGACATGCGATAATCAACACGGCTATGGCGTTGACCAGGCCGTATACATATGCTGGCTCCGGTCCCCAGGCGGCCCACGCTATAAACGTAAGCACCGAAATGATCACGACCGCAGGCACGAAATAAGCGGCTACCCGGTCTGCAAGGTTCTGGATCGGGGCTTTGCTCCTGCTCGCTTCGCTAACCATCTGTATGATCTGTGACAAGAGGGTGTCTGCCCCTACTTTTTCGGCTTCCATCAAAAAGGCTTGATTCCCATTAATGGTTCCTGCCTTAACGGCATCGCCGACTTCTTTATTCACCGGCATAGGCTCCCCGGTGATCATGGATTCGTCTATCGTTGTCTCTCCTTCCGATAAAATACCATCAACCGGAATTTTTTCTCCCGGTTTCACCCTTAGAAAGTCGCCTACTTTTATTTCATCTATCGGTATTATTTCTTCCTCTCCATCTTTTACCCTTATCGCCTTGTTAGGAGCCAATTCTAAAAGTGCTTTAACTGCGGCATTGGTCTTCTTATGCGCCCTGGCCTCAAGTACCTGCCCAAGCAGTACCAGGGTCAGGATCACGGTCGCGGCTTCAAAATAGACATGTACGTTACCTTCGCTATCCCTGAACTGCTGGGGGAATAGGTCGGGAACGATAAGACCAACAAGGCTGAATATCCAGGCCACCCCTGCGCCTATGCCGATAAGGGTAAACATATTCAGGTTCCAGGTTCTTACAGAGCGGAAAGCTCTTTCAAAGAACATCCATGTAGCGTAAAACACCACCGGAATAGAAAGTACGAGCTGTATCCAGTTCCAAGTCTTCATGGGGGCCACATCCAGGAGCGGGCGACCAGGGATCATATCGGACATCGCTATAATAAATATGGGCAAGGTAAAAGCAATTGCCCACCAGAGCTTATGAAGAAGTTTCTTGTATTGCTTGTCTTCTGCAGGCTCGTCCGGCTGCTTTGAGACCAGGTCCATTCCGCAAATAGGACAGGCACCGGGCTCATCACGGACCACCTCAGGGTGCATGGGGCAGGTGTATTGCTCTTTCCGGACTTGTTCCGATCCAGGTTCGGGTACCAGGTCCATCCCGCAAACCGGGCAGTCCCCGGGTTTCTCGTAGGTCCTATCTCCTTCGCACCGCATAGGGCAGTAATACTTACCCGAGCTTTCCGTAGGTTGATCAACCTTCTTTTTTACCGGCCTGTCGCCCGGCATATGGATAGAATAATGCCCGCCATCTTCTAGAAATTCTTTTTCCAATCGTTCAAAAGGAATGTGGGACGACATTTCTATGGTAGCCGTGGCATTTGCCAGGTCTACTGAAACTGAATCAACCCCATCAACCTTTTCCAAGATGGATTTTACGTGCTGCTGGCAGCCCGAGCAACTCATTCCTTGAACATGGTAGGTATGCTGCATTTCCCCGATTTTTTTTAACCTCGTTTGTACACCACCATACTACCGTTGCGGTAATTGGCAATATAGAGGTCGCCCATGTATATGATAACATCAGTAGGCTTGGTCACCCCTTGCCTCAATTCTTGTTTCAGGTTTCCATCATGGTCAAAAACCAAGACTCTTTCTGACTCAAAATCAGTGACCATCACTTCCGTTTCCGTGACAAAGATCCCTGTGGCGGCGTTCATTTTGGCATCAGATCCAATAATCTTCTTAAAGTTACCTGATTTATCGAATATTTGAACACGATTATTATAAGCATCCGCTACCCAGATCTCATCATCCGTGATCTGAACGTCTGTAGGATAGTAGAACTGACCGTCTTTTTTCCCTTGCTGGCCGAAGGAAATAAAATCTTTCCCATTATCTGAATATAATATCCGGTGGTTATAAAAATCGGCTATCGCGAGCTCATCCCCCCGAATATCAATACCAGCCGGGGCATCCAATGAATCAGCAATGGCAATTTGCTCTGCCAGGCCATTTTCAATTTTCAACAACTGATCGTTTCCATAAGTAGGCACGTAAATCTTGTTGTCCTGGCTGGCTATATGCATAGGCCTGTCTAATGAATCCACTGCCGAGACCACTTTACCATCCCCGTCTACCAACACCAGGCGATTCCGGTCACCATCACTCAACCAAATTCCTTCATCAGTACTGGTGAGCCCTATTGGATTAATAGCCTTAAGACCAATAGTTTCCGAAAATGTCCAGGAAGTTTCTTTTTCCTCTTCTTTACAGGCCACGAACAACAGGGTGAACGCAACCAGGTATATTACTCTATGCATAATATTAGTGTAAAATAAAGGGCACGGTACATACCGTGCCCATTGGGGGTTTACTTATTTTGTTTCTTGGATTCTATCCTTTCATACTGGCAGCATCCTGGTAAGTTTTCATAAGCTTCCTCATGCGCTTTGTGGTGTTCCGTATCGTGGCCCACCCTGGCAATTGCTTCTTCAACCGCTTGGATCGAGGTCATCGTTTCATCATACTGCACTTCCAGTATCTTAGTATTCTTATCCCAGGTCGCATCCTGAACACCCACCTGGTCCATTGCGGCTTTTTCAATACGCGCCTGGCACATACTGCAATTACCGGAAACCATTGTTTTACCCTTGACCGTTTTGGTGTTATTGGCAACAACTGGGTTCTTTTTACCGTGCAGTGCCTCTATGGTCCCGTCACTCCTTGTCACACCCCCTGCGATTGGCGTATAACCCGCTTTCTCTACCTGCTTCTCCACAGCTTCCAGGCTTAAGGCCTTTTCTGCAGGGTATGAAAAGGTGAAATCGCCTGTCTCAATGTCGATGGCTACGTCTTTAATCCCTTTAAATTCCTTGAATTTCTTTTCCAGGCCGTATGCACAGAAAGGACAACCTAAACCGTCTACCTGTACCTGGAACTTGTCCATACCCTGCTGGGCCTGAATTGTGGACAGACCTGCGAAGGTTATCATTAGAATTGCTATCAAATTTTTCATCTAGAATGTATTTAAAATGTTTATGTAATTTTTGTTTAAAATGTATAACGGGTACCCATCAGGATACTGTAATTAAATGCCCTGTCTTCCGGCATATCTTGTACTAGTGGTAATTGCAATGCCAGGTCAATGGTAATGGTCTTAGCGGCATATTGTATTCCCTGGGCGTAAAGCAATTGGTACCAGTCACGTTCGTGCAACCAAACACTTGCATACTCAAAATACAGGTTGATCTGCTTATTGGGGTACTGTGGCTTTAAAAGCGGTAAGCCGAATCCCAGATGTGTTTCAAAAGCATCCATGGTTCCCCCCGGCATCATGCTATACCCGATTTCGGTTGAAATTCCATATTTCAGGGTCTCATATCCTGAAATAATGCCGTAATATCCTTCATACATCCCGGTGCTCATACCCATGACATCGATTTCCTTGCCGGTTGGCAGGCTCTGCTTAGTCTTTAGCACCATCCTAAAAGTCTTCCCCATCGCATCTTTCCGGAGGAACTGGTATTTCCCCAGCAGCTTAATATCTGCCAACCCATTACCCGATCCTATATCTTCAAAATTATAGCTCATATAGGGTAGGTGGATAGCAAGCAAGCTATTGGCCGTGGGTAGGTAATGAAGCATAAGGGGGGCATAAAAAGCCGTCCCTCTTTCGGTATTCCGAATCTCCATTAAGGTCTTAGTGGTAAAACTTTTACCGCCCAGCATAATAGGGTTATCTGCGGTAATTGGCGGACCCTGTGCAAGGGCGCTGCAGCCTATGCATAGAAGTGCAATAAAAAATAGTTTTTTCATGTGAATTTTAATTTATGCTATTACTGTACTTACGACGAGGTAATAATCATAAATCAAATCAGGAAGGTCTGGAACAACAGCTGTAAGTCTGCTGCCCGGCCAGGCGGCTTATATCTCTGAATACGGTCATGAACTGTTTCTTGCTCATCTGTTGCCAATTGGGGTAATTGGTAAAAAACAACCAGCATCTCGGCAGATTGCAAGAACTGAAGATCAGGGCCATTGTTGATCACTTCGGGAGCGTCCTGCACCAGGGCCAGGTCCGAGCAACAAGTACCGCCTATCATACAATCGCCCGTAGGTATTTGCATATCGTAATCCATAGAACAGGCTTCCGTCGGTTCCATAAATGCGACATCCATAAGATGATCCCCGCAGTAGTGCAAATCTACCGTAAAAGAAAAGGTAGAGAACAACACCATCAAGGCTAATCCCAGGGCGGATAGTTTATGTATGATTGTCTTCATTTAATCCGCGAAATTACGAAACTGCAGGATTATAAGTATATATTAACAAAAGTTTAAACAAGATATTGCAGTGTTGAATAGAAATTTGTGCCCACCCAATCTGATTGCTCTATGAAAAAAATAGCAACACCCTATAAATACCTTATCGGACTGCTCGTCCTCTTATCCATTGCCTTATTACTAAGTGGTCTTCCCATGAAGATGCTCAGTATGGCACACCGGAGCTTGCTGGCGCGCGGGATAATAACCCCTAACCAGGTGGATGTACCTGCGGAAGAGGGAACAGAAACCGAAATGGCCGATTTTAGCCTTGAACTCAGGGATACCCAAGGGAATCCCGTTTCACTTTCAGATTATAAGGGTAAGGTTATATTTATCAATGTATGGGCCAGCTGGTGTCCTCCCTGTATTGCCGAAATGCCAGGAATTGACGCCTTACATAAGAAACTCCCGGAAGGAGAAGTTGAAATGATGATGGTGTCCGTGGATGAGGATTTTGAAAGGGCAAAGCAATTTGTTAAACGAAAAGGATACGGTTTTAAGATCTACACCGTAGAGGGTGAATTACCCGACTTCTACGAAGCGAAAACCCTGCCCACAACTTTTGTTATAGATTCCGAAGGTAAATTAGCATATAAAACACGGGATATGTACGATTATAACAGCGAAGAATTCCGGCAATTCTTGCTCAATCTTCGCTGAACCGGCCTTCCGTTCCCTCCAAATGGTACAGATCGGCTAGTTTCACCATAAGAAAACTGATGATGCTGTCTTCTCCCAGACCATTTTTGTGCATACGGTAGGCTTCCATAACGTATTCGGCGTTGAAAAAATCCAAGTCGTCCGAGCCATCTTTCTCAAAAGCTCTCCAGCTCTTTAACCCTTCCAGCATACGGCGGTGAACCTGGTAACGCTCCTTGGCCATAGCCAGTTCTTCATCACTCACAGCGCTGTTTCCCGATTCGCTCTCTGCAAGTAATTGCAGATAAGAGCCCTCTATATGCTTATCAGCCCTGGAGGCTTCCTGTATGATCTTGAAATAGGCCTGGGATACCCAGGAATGATATTTCTCCACAAAATCCGGGTCCATCACAGGGGTGCCGTCAGCCTTAGCGACTCGTAATTCTTTCCTGGTTTTAGGATATCCTGCCCTGCCTTCAGCGGCTTCTATGGAATCGCTGATCGCTATGGACTCTTCCCATTCCGGGGAACTTACAATCTCCTTCCAAATCTTTTTATATTCTCTTTGGTGAGGTGCAGTTGCAGAACCACATCCCTGGAAAAGAAGAGCTGATATAATTATCAATAAAAGAAAAAACCGGTAAGGTGATGGCATATTCATGATCAGAGTGACTTCTGGGATTAACAATTCCCCAACGCCAAGTAAAGATAAGAATTTCCCAAGGCTTACCCTTTCCTTAGCTTCTGACCACTTGCAGTTGCAGGTTGCCTGCAAGTCATCATTTCTGAAACTGTTGCCCAGAAGACATTTACCGCATCCGAGCTACGGTCAGAGAATTTGGCCATGGTGATCAGGTTCTCTTCAAATAATTCCAGGAGATCATTATCTATGGGTCCATTGACCAAGGTCTGAAATGCCATACTCCAGGAGGCGAAATTTCTATTTTGTTTACTTCCTTTAGAAATTACCTCCACGTTCTGATGCCTGCTATCTTTAGCAATATTCTCGTACAACGAAAGTACTTCTTCCTCCGGGCCTTCCAGAACCTGTACAAAATGATCCCTGTGGTAGATCAGGCAGCCCGTTATATCATGTTCGGCGTTAAATTTTCTCGCCGTGCTCAGGATGGTGTCAATGTCGTCGTAATCAAGAGATTCTAGAGCTTTAGAACGGTATGTCAATTCGATCATGCATTATTGTTTAAAAGCACAAATGTCTCGTTTATCATCGAAACATCCAACAAAAGCCTGTAATACCGGAGCTTAATGCTCATGTGGCGTTTATCCAAAAATTGAACCTGATTAAACAAAAAGCATCCATCCGCCAGCTAGTTCAAATAAACCGGTGGATGGATGCCCAAAAAAATTGTTTTCTCTTATTCTATTTCCCGTGTCAGGTCTGCTGTGTCATACCATTCGGCCTGGTGTACAATCTTTCCCTCTTCATTAAAAAAGAAAACCGCGTACCACTTTAACATCTGGTTTTTTCCGCTTTCAGCAAATTTAGACTTCCACAGCCCATAGGCGCGAACATCCCCATTCGGCTGCTGTTCCTCGGACAGCCCGGCATAAAACTGGGGATCGGTGAGGGTAATCTCGTCATAACTGTCCATAAAAGACTGCATACTGCTGATCCATTCTGATCGAGACAGTGAATCCCTTCCCACGCTGGGAGGAGACCAGATAAAGTCATCGGTCACATACATGGCCATGGCCGTAGTATCCTCTTCGATAAAGGCATCGATCATCTTTTTGGTCGTTTCCACATTGGTTCGGAATTGTTCCATGGCCGGGTCTTCCTTAGGCGTTTCCATGGTCGACTCTTCCTTTTTCTCCTCGCAGGAAAACAATAAACAGGCTAGTAACAGTGATAAAAATAATGCTCTCATGTTTCTTCTTTTTAAGGTAATTGTTCGCATAGAACAAGCAGTTTACTCAAAAGAAACGGCCGATAGAATTACTATGGGACGAACACTGTGGAATTTTGTCCGAAGCTATCAAGGTATTTATCGTGCTACTTCCTTCCCGGGAAGAATCCTCTTTAATATAATGTCCACGCTTTAGGGGCGTGCAGGGGTGGCTTCACCGGAGAAGAAATGTTCTAATTCTTTCAATGTGGCATCCGAAGTTCTGATGTCCTTAATAATTTCTCCTTTCTGAAGGACTACGATCCGCTCACAGACCTCGGTCACATGGATAAGGTCATGACTGGAGATTAACACAGTAACTCCCTTTTGCGCAGCGAGATCCTTAATGATCTGCTTAAGCCTGATCTGTGTAGTTGGGTCCAGGTTAGCAAAGGGCTCGTCAAGAATGACCACTTCCGGGTCACCAATAAAAGAGGCCACGATCCCGACCTTTTTCTGGTTTCCTTTAGAAAGGTCGCGCAGGTATTTCTTCTGCCCGAGGATCTCCCCGTGAAAGAAATCCCCATAGTTTGCGAGCAGGGAGTCTACGTCCGACTTGTTCCTGCCTCTCAGCTCCCCAATGAAGTAAAAGTATTCTTCCGGAGTAAGGTAGCCGATCAAAAAGGATTCATCGATAAATGAAGACGTATAGGGCTTCCAGGCCTCGCTGGCATCCACCCGAACATCTCCATTGGTCACATAGCCGGTACTGGGTTTGATCAGGTCAAGGAGCAAGCTGAAGAATGTGGTTTTCCCGGCCCCGTTGTTACCCACCAGGCCAAAACTCTGCCCTTTGGGAATTTCCAGTTCCTGCAGCTTTAACACAAGCTGGTTATTGTATTTTTTGCTGAGTTCGTGAGTTCTGATCATGGTATTTCGGTTTATCGGTATTATTCAGCACCTAATTATTGCGTTCTGCAAAGCCTGCTACCATAGAATACTTTCTTTTGCGGTAAGCGTCGGTTACAAACTCCATTGCGTAAGTCCGGAGAGCAAAGCCCAGAACGCCCATCAAGGCCAGAATGGCAAGGGCCAGTTCAAAACTGAAAAAGAATTTGATTCCAAGATATAGCAGGATGGGCACTACCATCAATGGCAATATGATGAGGAACTGTGTTGCGCTGGTCCCCTGCATGTTTCCAACAGGACTTTTCGTTAAGTCTATACGTTTTTTATTAAAGGACCCAAAATAGAGTACCAATGGGGTGTTGATTCCAAGGTTATACAACGCACAGGCAGCATTGATCGCCAGGGCCTCCCAACCAAAGTAGAGGTATGGGATACTGAGCAGGAACATAATGGTTATGCTGGCCGATATGAGTACGGCTTTAGACTCCAGGTACTGTCGCAAGGGTATATTCTGGGCCATCATCATGCAGTAGTACTCGCTGTCCCAGGCGGGGATGAATTGGCCAAAATTCACCATAAATATCCCGGTGATAAAGATTCCTACAAAAACGAACATGGCCGAGGCACTGCCAAAATCATCCATCCCATAAAAAATTAAACCATACAACACCATGGCCAGGGATATAAAAGCCTGGGTCCTAGTCCGTTTATTCCGCCAAATGAGCCGTAGGTCTAATCGCACAAAGGGACCGAGAGATCCCAATCTCCGTGTCCAGCCGAGGTCGTAGGCCGTTGCTGCCCGGGTCTTCTTTTTTACCGCAACATCTAAGTACAATTGTTGTATTAACTGTTGATAATTGATGATATAGAGGACGACTAACAGGCCCGCAGGGACCAGGAACGCGAAAGGATACAAATAAAAACTATAAAAAACACGGCCGGAATACGCGGTAATCGGCCACAGCTCAAAATATTCGATCCCGGTCAAGAGGGCCAGGAGCACAGCCAGACTAATTAAAACCTTTTCGTTTTTATTCACCAGGAAGTTAAGGTAATTGAGTACCTGGGCAATAAATGCCATGGCCAGGACAAAAGTCAGTACCTGTAGTGCCGGGTATCCCTTGGAGATCAATACCCCGGCGAAAGGAATAAAAAATACCAGGCTGAGAAAATTATAAAAACTGAAGGCCGTCTTCCCGAGGAGGAAATGGATGATACTCTTTTTAGAGATGGGAAGGGTTAATAGAGGCTTCACATCCATAAATGGCAGTTTCTGAAGCATATACCTCATAAATAGTTCTGCCGTTACCCAATAAACCAGGTACTCCGAGAGGATGAGCAGGGGATCCGAACCCGGAAATTGTTTTTCAAGTATAAAAAATGCCGCTACACCCAGTCCAAGGAAAGATACCAGCATATAAATGGCAAAGAACCCCATCAGGATCTTTACTGCAAGGCTTTTACCAAAACTGGAGGAGCGAAAGAATGATTTCCGTTGAAGGCTTATGAAATGTCTGAACACCGGGCTGGTCTGTTGGTTTGTGCTATTGGTTGCCCTAAGATAGAATTTGTTACATATAAATCCCAGTTTTTACGCCAGCCCCTAGCCAACCCCTGCCATTTGAATGCAGGACAGCGCCCAAGAACTCGTTAAATATCAAGCGAAATATCGATTATATTGCTGGAAATGAGTATCTTAATATAGCCTATAAACCATAAAACCTCACAACATGGGACGAGTAAAGACACTGAACAAATGGGCCAATGCCCATACTTATTACGCCTTAGACCTGTTACGGATAGCCCTGGGCGTTTTCCTGCTGATCAAGGGCACACTTTTTATGTCTAATCCTGTACAATTTATCGAAGTAATGCAGCCTTTCCAGGCCATGCCGGGTAGTTGGCTGATCATTCACTACGTCGTAGCCGCGCATTTTGTGGGCGGTTTACTGATCATTCTCGGGCTGTTTACGCGCTGGTCCGTCCTTACGCAGTTTCCTATACTGGCGGGTGCCATCCTGGTGAATTTCTTCGGGACGATGAATGTTTCTAACCTGTTACTGGCAAGCGTGGTCATGATCGTATGTGTGTTCTTCCTGTTTTACGGGAGTGGCAAGCATTCAGCCGATTACTACCTGAAGATGCAGAAATAGATAATATAAAAAACCTCCTGTCAGGCAGGAGGTTCTATTTCTCAATTGGTCATCAATTTTCCTTGTTCATCGAGCCACATTTTGCGTTGCCAGATGACTCGTTTATAGAATTGTTCGTTCTTCATGGTCTTAGAGACGGCTTCCAAACCTTCCTGCGGCCACTCAACATCTGAAGTCCAGGCATTAAAAATATCGCTGTACTTTACAAAGCCGTCAACGGTGTAAGAATTCCAATTATACCCATAACCCTGTGGACTTAACACCATAGCTGTCAACCATAATACTTGTTTGGTGTTGCCGGCTTTCATATGTTTTTCAAAATGGGGTTTAAAATATTGGTCTTGGGCAGTCAAGAATACATTTACATCCGTAGCATTGGTATAATTATGAACCAGGTAATTCCATTCGGAATTTTCAGTAGAAGCCATTGATGCCCGGTTCAATAACACCTCGCCAACGCGAAATTTCTTTTGCTTTATGCGCTGATCTATGTCGTCTAAATGTTCTTTACTCATTGTTGCACGCACCTCGTCCCTCGCAGCTGCCCAGCGTTCCCCAATTTTGTCGAGGTTGTCATAACTTGCTATCCCGTAGCAGGAATAAATATTTGGTTCCGATTCCAGACCGTTGACTCGTGTACACATACTCCAACCGGTAATATTCCTTTTTTTTAAAAGGTTTCCATGGATCTTACCCCGGTACATAGCCTCGTTTCCTATAAATGTCTTCATCTCTTCTGCGGGTACACTTCGATATTCGAATGTAAATAAATGCTCTTGGGTGCCTGCCTGTCAGAAGAGACAGTAGAAAAGGGCAAAAACTAAGTTTTTCCATGATAGGAAGTTTATAGAGATTATATCCCAAGGGAGCTACAATGAACAATGTCAACCTTATATTGAACATTTTGTACGGAAGAGTAGAAAAACTTAGTTGGGATTAGGCAGTTCATCGAAAAACGGGGGGTCCGAACAACTTTCAAGTTAGCTAGAGCGTATAACCCTATAGAACTTTATAATATTAATCTTATGCGATTATCTAGATTAACAGTACCTACTTTTATTTTATGCCTGATCACCCTGCTTAGCAGTTGTTCTGAGAATTCCAGCGAATCTGAATTTGGCCGGTTGAGTATTCAATTGACCGATGCCCCTTTCCCTCATGAACTCGTCTCAGAAGCTAACGTGACTATCTTTAAGGTTGATGCCCGGCAAAATGATTCTGAGGATGAGACAGGATATGTGACATTGATGGAAGATGAAATTGAAATTAATCTGTTGGAACTCACAAACGGGGTGACCGAAACCCTTGTCGACACAGAAATCCCGGTGGGTAATTACGATCTTGTGCGTGTATACGTAAAAGGTGTGAACGTGGTCATGACCGGGGGAGAGAGCTATGAACTAGATGTGCCAAGTGGCGAACAAACCGGGATCAAGGTATTTATAGACCCTGCTATCGAAGTGGCCGGCGGACTCAGCGCTGACCTTCTCCTGGATTTTGACGTAAGTCGCTCTTTTGTCCCAAAAGGTAATTACCCCGACTACAATGGATTCAACTTTAATCCGGTTATCAGGGCAAGCAACCTTTCCACAGCCGGAACCCTGCAAGGAAAGATATTAACTCCTGATGCGGATACTGAGATAGCCGTGGATGGTGCTTCTGTAACGGTTTACGATGGGGATACCGAAATCACAGCCACAGCATCCGGGAGCGATGGAGGTTATGTAATAATGGGCTTACCTGCAGGTATATACAATATAGTGGTGACTAAAGCAGGCTTTATCACTTCTGAAGAAGTAGAAGTCGAAATCGTGGCAGCTAATAAAACGGTTACTGACTTCCAGCTTTCTCCGGAATAAAATTTATACATACCCAAGGAAAAGGCAGGAACTTCCTGCCTTTTTTGTTTTAAATCCATTCCATATCTTAACTAACTATAGCTAAGCGGACTATGATTCAAATTGGTTTAGGCGGGGGATGTCATTGGTGTACCGAAGCGGTATTCCAAAGCCTTAAGGGGGTACTGCGGGTGAAGCAAGGGTGGATTTCTGCCCGGGAAACTCCTGCGTATTCAGAAGCCGTGATCGTTTGCTTTGATCCGGAAAGCATTTCTTTAAAAGACCTTGTCGAGGTGCACCTGAGGACCCATAGCAGTACTTCACAACACTTCCTAAGAAACAAATACCGTTCTGCCGTATATACCTTTTCAGAGATACAGCAGCAAGAAGTATTAGTGCTGCTTGGTGAATTTGATAAAAGTTTTGAAAAATCACTAATTACCATAGCTTTGTCTTTTGCTGATTTCAAAGAAAACAGCGAAGAATTCCGGCAGTACTATGCCAGGGACCCAGGTAAACCTTTTTGTAAAAATTACATCGACCCTAAACTTCAACTGCTGTTGAAAAAATTTAATAAGCTGGTCGATCCTAATAAACTCAAGCTCTCCGCGCTACCGGACTAAAGCAACCCGTTCTTCCCCTGCACCAAAACCATAGAATACTGCTAATTTCTCCTCATAACCCACAGATATATGTGCAAGGTCAGCAAACAGCCGTAATTATCGGAGCGTGGTCCAGTACTCTAAAGCTTTTATGGCCCGGTACCACCCCTTAATTCCTTCGGCTACTTTAGAGCGGTCCTCTTCGGGTTCAAAGCGCTGGTCTTCCTGCCACATCTCCTCGATCTGTTTTTCATCATCCCAATAGCCCACGGCAAGCCCGGCGAGGTAAGCCGCTCCCAAAGCGGTGGTTTCCGTGATCTTCGGCCGGATGGTGACCGAATCCAGGATATCGGCCTGGAACTGCATCAGGGTATTATTGACAGATGCTCCCCCGTCTACCCGCAACTCTTTGATCTTTAAACCTGAATCGGCCTGCATGGAGGTCAGGATATCCATGGTCTGGTAGGCAATCGATTCTATTGACGCCCTGGCGATATGAGCATCGGTAGTACCACGAGTCATCCCGAAGATGGTTCCCTTCGCCTTCTGGTTCCAGTATGGAGCTCCCAGCCCTGCAAATGCCGGGATAAAATAGACTCCTTCCGTAGAATCGACAGATTCGCCCAGGGGTTCCACATCCTTAGACCTCTTAATGATCCCCAGTCCATCACGCAACCATTGTACCACGGCGCCCCCGATAAAGATACTGCCCTCCAGGGCATAAACTGTCTTGCCTTTTATTCGCCAGGCGACGGTGGTGAGCAGGTTGTGTTCGGAGATAATGGGTTTTGTTCCTATGTTCATTAACATAAAGCATCCTGTGCCATAAGTGTTTTTGACCATCCCTTTCTTAGTGCACATCTGCCCGAAGAGTGCGGCCATCTGGTCCCCGGCAATCCCGGCTATCGGTATTTTAGAGGCAAAAACCGTTGTCTTGGTATTGCCGTAAACCTCGCTGCTGTCCTTTACCTCCGGAAGCATGCTTTTAGGGATGTCAAATAACTGCAGCAGTTCGTCATCCCAGTCCATGGTATTGATGTTGAACAACTGGGTACGGCAGGCATTGGTGACATCGGTGACGTGTAGTTCCCCTTTGGTGAATTTCCAGATGATCCAGGTGTCTATGGTACCCAGGACCAGGTCCCCGGCCTCTGCCCGTTCCCTGGCTCCGTCTACATTATCCAGAATCCATTTCACCTTTGATCCGGAGAAATAGGAGTCGATCACCAGGCCTGTTTTTTCCCGTATCATTTTTCCTTTCCCGGACTCTTTGAGTTCCTCACAATAATCCGCCGTTCTTTTATCCTGCCATACAATAGCATTGTACACCGGCTTTCCCGTATTCCTGTCCCAGACCACCACCGTTTCCCGTTGGTTGGTGATCCCGATAGCTGCAATATTCTTACCGTTTAACCCATGTTTTACGGTGGCCTCGGCAGCAACCCCGGCCTGGGTGGACCAGATCTCCTCGGGATCATGCTCTACCCAGCCTGATTTGGGGAAGTACTGTTTGAACTCTTTCTGAGCTATTGAAACGATACTGCCTTTTTTATCAAAGACGATCGCGCGGGAACTTGTCGTTCCCTGGTCCAGTGATAAGATATATTGTTCCATCAGGTATTATGTGTTTAGTTTAGTTATACTTGATACAATAGTGCTTTGCCATTGCGGTAAAGGTGTTTGACTGCTGCTCTTGCCAATCTTCAGATCTATCCAACTCGCCAGCCAGTAGTTCTGCCACCTGGGGTGCCATGCGGATGGCTGCATCTGCATCGAGGAATAGCGCACGAACCCGGCGGGCTAAAACATCCTCAACAGTACGGGCCATTTCATAGCGGGCCGCCCATACTACCTCAGCTTTCACGAAAGGTAGCCGAGGGTGTAATTTTTCTCCCAGAGATGGGTCATCCGCAATGAGCGCGGCAATACCTTCCTGGTCTGTTCCATAAATATACATATGGTTTTCCCGGTTGTGAATCGGCATGGCCCCGTGGATCGCGAGATTTTTAGTTTTGCAGGGGCGTTTCGGCAATTTTCCGATAGTAATCGCCTTATTGATGGTATCCTGGGCCATCCTTCTGAAAGTGGTCCATTTACCCCCGGTTATGGTCACCAGGCCGGTTTTGGATACGATCACTTTGTGACTTCTCGAAATTTCCTTGGTCTTTTCCGATTCATCTTTTGGCGCGGCCAAAGGGCGAAGACCGGCAAATATGCTGCGCACGTCATTTCGGGATACCGGTTTGTTCAGGTAATTATTGAATGTTTTTAGGATAAATTCAATTTCCTGTTTTTGCGCCCGGGGTTCAAGACTGTGATCGTCCAGGTTGGTATCTGTCGTTCCAACCAGTACCTTATCATGCCAGGGTACCGCGAAAAGCACCCGACCATCCGTGGTCTTGGGGATCATGATGGCATCGTCCCCCGGGAGATAGGATTTATCAAAGACCAGGTGTACCCCCTGGCTTGGCACGACGGTCTTCTTTGCATCGGGATCTTCCATTCTCAGGATCTCGTCCGTAAATACCCCCGTAGCATTTATGACAAGATCACTTTTAAAAGAATAGGTCTGTCCTGTTTCTGCATCCTTGGCGCTTACCCCGGTGATAGTTCCGTTTTCGTCCTGCAGCAAGTCTTCAACTTTAAAGTGGTTGAGCAGGGTCGCCCCCATTTCCAGGCAGGTCTGGGCAATATTTACAGCAAGTCTGGAATCATCAAACTGCCCGTCCTTGTAAAGCACCCCGCCATACAAACCTTGCTGCTTTAGGGTTGACAGCCGTTCTATGGTTTTTGCTTTATTGAGATGTTTGGATTTCCCGAGGCTAAGTTTGCCGGCTAAGAAATCATAGACCTTTAATCCTATTGTATAGTAGTACCCATCCCACCAGCGGTAACTAGGGATTACAAAATCCTGGTTTTTTACAAGGTGAGGAGCATTTTTTGCAAGCAGGCCTCTTTCATAAAGAGCTTCCTTAACCAGGTCTATATTCCCCTGCGCCAGGTAGCGGACTCCCCCGTGGACCAGTTTGGTGCTCCTGCTCGAGGTACCCTTGGAATAATCTACCTGTTCCAACAGCAAGGTCTTAAATCCCCGGCTTACACTATCCAGGGCAACCCCAAGGCCGGTGGCTCCTCCCCCGATCACAATCACGTCCCACTTAGCGGTTGCATCTAATGTGCCCAGGATATGCGCCCTGGAGTATAAGTTCTGATCCATCAATTTCTTTTAGCCTAAAAGATATGCAATATTATATTGGGTTTTATGAACCGGAAGGCAGTAAAAGGATCGTAGAAAAACTTAAAGAGCCGCTTTTAGCCCGGCAATCAGCTGGTCAATATCTTCCTTACTGGTAAAATGAACAAAAGAGATCCTGATTACACCGGGATCTGTCGGGATATCCATATCCATCAGTGGACGCACCGCATAAAAATGTCCCTTTCCAAGCATCAGTTTGTGTTCGGTCAGGCTGGCGTAAACTTCTCCTATACTTTTCCTAAGCGGCATAATGGCGATAATGGGGGCTCGCTGTTCGGAGGAACCCGGACCTACGATACGAACATCATCGCGAGACTCGAGGAATTTAAATAATGGTTGCATCAGTGCTGATTCGTGCTCCCGGAACAAATGGTTCAGGGCACGGTTTCTTTCTGCGGGGCCAGCCTGTTTATCAAAATGATGTTCATAGACCGCATCAAGATAGTCCAGGATGCCGCTTGCTGCAGCGATCTGGGCATGGTCAGGACCGGCGGGGACCAGCATATTTCGAGTAACGCCCTCCTTAAAGAAATGTGCCTGGTTCTCCATTTTATGAATAAGATCTTTAGCAACGTACATCAGGCCCAAGTGGGGGCCATAGGTTTTGTACAGGGAGAAAAGGTAAATATCTGCCCCCAGTTCTTTCAGGTCGGGTAGGCCATGAGGTGCCCATCCTACCGCGTCGACAACGGTGAGGGCCCCGTGGTCATGGGCCATTTGACTGATCTCCGCAACGGGATTCAGGTGTCCGATCACATTGGAGCACTGCGGAAAGGCTACCATCTTGGTGCGGTCTGAAAAGAGCCTTTTTAAGGCCTCTACATGCAGGGTGCCGTCTTCCCTATCCACATGCCACTCAATGACCCGTATCCCACGGTCTGCCAGTTTCCTCCAGGCTCCTGCATTGGCCTCGTGATCCTGGCAGGATACGATAATCTCATCACCCTCTTTCCACATAGGGCGCATCGCGTTTGCCAGGACATAAATATTCTGGGTCGTGGAGGGGCCAAAGTGAATTTCGGAGGGGTCTGCATTCAGGTATTCTGCCATCCTGCGGTAAGACAGATCCATTTGTTCACCCGCCCGGGTCGAGGCAGGATAAGGATAATAGGGTTGCAATTTGTTCTCGGTATAGAAGCTGTTGAGCTTATCGATTACCTGCTTACAAGGATAAGATCCCCCGGCATTTTCAAAAAAGGCCCAGCCCTCCAGGCCGGGTTCACTAAAAGCAGGGAATTGAGATCGGATAAATGAAAGGTCTGGTTTCATAGAAGGGATATTGATGTGTTGGTATTCTTTAGGACTGATCAGCACGACTGACCGGTCCTAAAGTAATTAATTATGACTAAGCTGAACTTCTACTGCTGTGGATAAATTTATCTGGAAAAGCAGTAAAAAATTCAAAAGGGAAATACGTGGGCTCATTTAGCGAGAATTCTCTAAATTTCCATGGAGAATCATGAAACTCTCTTTAAAATGGGAGGATACAGGGCAAGTGACATAAAGGTGACACCCGTATGTCGCCTTAATTGCATGGGGTATGCTGTAGTTTTGGAGCTCTAAATATAAGAACGATGCAAAACGAAACCACCGCCAGGAACCTGGTGTACCAAAGAAAACTAAAAGGCTTTACACAACAGGAACTCTCCGAACGAACCGAGGTAACGGTACGTACCATTCAACGCATAGAGAAAGGAGAGGTACAACCGCACCTGCAAACCATCAAACTATTGGCCGCAGCCCTGGAGATAGAGGTAAACGACCTTATCCCTTTGGAAAACCCAAAGGAAGAGGCCATCCAAAAGAAATGGTTATTACTGTTACATGCCACCCCGCTAATCGGGTTCCTGATTCCTTTTTGTAATGTGCTTATTCCACTTTTCCTGTGGATCCATAAACGTGAAGACAACCAACTCTACAACCGGCACGGGATCAGGGTGATCAATTTCCATATCACCATATTACTCCTTTATGCCTTGTCTTTTGCAGCTTTGCTTACCATAGAGAAGTGGGGCTTTATCTTTTTTGTTTCAGTGGTGCCACTGGCGATTATGATCGTTCTGACCAACATCATCTATGCCGTAAAAGAACACAAATGCTATTACCCCTTATCTATACCTTTCCTGGGCAGCGGTAGGCAGCGCGCTGTTAAGACAGGAGCTATGATCCTATGCTTAATGGCAAGTATCTCTGCTGTTTCACAAGAATCACAAGTGATCACTCGTTTGGATGGTACAGTTATCAAGAGCGATTCACTCACTGCTAAGATTGAGCAGTTAATGCAAGCAGGTAAGGTACCCGGCCTGGCGGTTACCGTCTACAATCACAATGACCCGGTCTACTCTGAGACCTTAGGGTATAAAGATCTATCTGAACAGCTTCCCCTGGAAGCCAGCACGAATATATATGGAGCATCACTCAGTAAAGCCGTGTTCAGTGTCCTGGTAATGAAATTAGTAGAAGAAGGAAAAATATACCTGGATAGGCCACTGCAGTCTTACCTCCCAAAAAAGATCTATGAATACCAACCCCTGACCCGCTGGCACGATAATTTCCAGGATCTTAAAGAAGATAGTCTCTACCAAAAGATAACTGCCCGGATGTGCCTGGCTCATACCACAGGTTTCCCAAATTGGAGATGGGATGAAGCTGATCACAAATTGAAAGTGCTGCGCGAACCCGGTGAGGTCTATGGCTATTCGGGGGAAGGTTTCGTCTACTTGCAGGTGGTGCTGGAAAAGTTGACGGGAAAAGGATTACAGGAACTGGCCGAGGAAAAAATATTTACCCCGCTGGGTATGAAGAACACTGCTTACCAATGGAAGCCGGCATATGAAGAGAACTTCGCCTACGGTCACAACAAACAAGGAGAGCGATATAAGAAGGATACGGACAACGAACCCCGGAGCGGGAGTACCCTGGAAACCACGGCAGCCGATTATTCGCGTTTCCTGCAGGCGGTACTCCATGAGGAGCTGTTGTCCGGGGAATCGTATAATGAACTATTTACCCAGCAGCACAGGCTCCGCTCCAAAAAACAATTCGGTCATGGCTCCAAAGAAAGTACCAATAAGTATAATTCACTGAACCTGGGCTATGCCCTGGGTTGGGGTTACCTTGAAACTCCATATGGGAAAGGGGTTTTCAAGGAAGGGCATGGGAATGGTTTTCAGCATTACTCCATAATTTTCCCTGAAGCAGGGAAGGGAGTGATGATCATGGCGAACAGTGATAATGCCGAAAGCATTTTTAAAGCCATATTGGAAGTGAGTATGAGGGATACTTACACCCCCTGGGAATGGCAGAACTATATTCCTTATGATCAGCAGTAGTCCATAAAATTATCCCTTACCTCTGAAAATCCATTTAAAAAAAGCCCGCAGCCATTCGCCCGGGCTTTTTTTAATGAATATTTAGGAGCCTCCCCGATTGTTTAACTTCAATTCCTCACTATTTTCGCGGTCCAGAAAATAATTATGCTCATAGACCTGCTCATAGCCATGTTATGGAGCTTGTCTCCCTTTGGGGAGGCCAAGGTGGGAATCCCGTATGGATTATTGAACGGGCTGAATCCTTTCCTGGTTTTTATCTTCTGCTTCCTGGCCAACCTCCTGGTCTTCCCGATGATGATGTTCTTCCTGGAGAAGATTAACGGCTATTTCATTCGCTGGCGCTTTTATAAGAAGTCGGCCTTATTTGTAGCCAGGAGAGCTAAGAAAGGTTCCGGTAAAAATGTTCAGCGCTTTGGTTTACTGGGCCTGATGTTATTTGTCATGTTGCCGGTGCCAGGGACGGGAGTCTACGCCGGGAGTATTGCTACTTACCTCTTTAAGTTTGATAAGCAAAAGGCTTTTTGGGCAAATGCCATCGGCATTTTCCTTTCCTCCGTCATCGTCTGGTCCGCAACCCTGCTTACCATGAAGGGGATTTCTATGCCTCTTTAGATTGGCATTCGGCTGATATCTGGATTCAGCATAAATCTCTTGAAACCAAGCTTATCACACCCCGCTTTTGAAGCCATACAATAATATATTGATCCTTTTGCTTCAGGATTTAGCTATCTGGAAATCCTGGAATATCTTTAATCCTAAATTATAAAGATGGCTTCTGGATTTTTTGCTGTTATGGATGATGTGGCTACACTCTTAGACGATGTCGCTACTATGGGGAAGATTGCGACCAAAAAGACTGCAGGCATCTTAGGCGATGACCTGGCTGTTAATGCGGAGAAAGCCTCGGGATTTGTTTCCAAAAGGGAACTCCCGGTGATCTGGGCTATAACCAAAGGGTCTCTGCTCAATAAACTGATCATTCTCCCGGTAACCTTCTTACTAAGTGCATTTGCACCGGTAGCCATAACGGTGATCCTGTTGCTAGGTGGTCTCTACCTCGCCTATGAAGGTGCTGAAAAGATCTATGAATTTTTCTTCCCACATT
Organism: Zeaxanthinibacter sp. PT1; assembly: GCF_028464225.1. Classification (GTDB taxonomy): domain Bacteria; phylum Bacteroidota; class Bacteroidia; order Flavobacteriales; family Flavobacteriaceae; genus Zeaxanthinibacter. The sequence continues at coordinate 999,858 of NZ_JAQPCN010000001.1, read as the reverse complement.
CGCACAAACCTGAGCTAGAGGAAGTCAAAAACCTCGATAAAAAGGATATTCTTGAACTGGAAAAAACAAAGATCAAGTCGGCCATACTCACCGATTTTATCCTCTCTATAGAAATAGTGATCATAGCCCTGGGTACCGTAATGGAAGAACCCCTTCTAAATCAAATCCTGGTGGTCACTTTTATAGCTTTACTGGCCACCGTCGGAGTTTATGGCTTGGTAGCCCTTATCGTCCGGATGGATGAGTTCGGCGCCAGCCTTATTCGTCTTAACGGGGAAAGCAATACTATTTCAGATAAAATAGGCCGGTTCTTTATCAATGCGCTGCCCATAGTGATCAAGTCCCTGACGGTGATCGGGACCATCGCTTTATTGCTGGTATCAGGTGGCATTTTTGTGCATAACATTTCCTTTTTACACCATTTATTTCCTTCCGTGCCGGGGATCATCGTGGAATTCGGTGTAGGGTTGGTTGCCGGGATACTGGTGCTGCTGCTAGTTAAAGGGGTAAAGAAAATTCTGGGCAAGAAATAAACAGCATAAACCCTTATAAGGATTGGAGGACCCTGATCATTACATCAATCATAACTGATTCTATCTCGTATGGTGCCATCCTCCCTGTGAATGATTACATCCGCCTTGTATTTCCTGGCCAGGCGTTTTGCTTTCCTGATGGCTGTATCCTGCCGCCGGTGTTTAGAGGTAATCCGTTTATTCCCCTCGCGCCGCACGGCCCAGTCATCTTCATAAGGGACCACATGTTGATGCCAGGTTCTTCCTCGTTTGCTCTGACGCGAGCTTTTAAAATACACCTCTACCAGTTCCTTTAAAATATCTATCCAGGAAGTGGAGTTACTGCTTTTGGGCATTTTCCATGTTTTAGGTCCTCCCTAAGATACTCTTTTCGATAAAATACCGGGGCCTGGGTTCATCCGCGTAGCGGATGGACCAGAGAAGGCCCGCTGCTGCAAACACTGTCACCTCGAGCGTAGTCGAGAGGCAACTGACCTACCCCCAATAACTCTTTAGATCACCTGGGTTCATCCGCGTAGCGGATGGACCAGAGAAGGCCCGCTGCTGCAAATAGAAAACCGCCTTTGCTAGCGCAAAGCGCTTTTTGCATTTCCCTTCGAGAGCTCAAGCAAGCTTGACTCTCTTCCGGAAATGCAAAAACCCACGCCTAAGGGCGTGGGTTTTCTGCTTGATGTGGTCCCACCTGGGCTCGAACCAGGGACCACCTGATTATGAGTCAGAAACAAGGGGTTTTTGTAACAAGTTGTCAACCAGGTCAACAGCTTATCATCCCCCGTGTTTATTGGGCTGAACCTCTTTAACGGAATATTCTTCTGTATACTTTTGTTGCCTTTTATTTCCAATCCGTTAATACTTTTGTTAATACTTTTTTGAACACTACCAAAAATATGGAAAATAAGTATACCTTTGAACCAGCACATAAGTGCTTACTTGATTCACCACAATATGTATAATATCGTTCAACGTAGTACCAAGCCAAGGCTTGATGGAACCTGCTCAATTTGTCTGTATGTCTATTCGAGAATTAATGGAAAGCTACACACCAAGTACAAGGTCCTGAAGAATGTCCCTGCAGTAGAACCCAAGTACTGGAATGGGAATCGCTACAAGAGTACCTATAAGACCAGCCCAGGGTACCGGGAACTTAACCAACGCCTCGCCACCATAGAGGAGCAGTGCTATGATATCGAAGATCAATTTAAAGCACAGGGCATGATACCAACTCCGAAACAATTCCTCTCCGCATTTATCTCAGGTACTGTAGAAGACGACGCCTACACCATGCTGGATGCTATCGATAGGGTAATGGAGCTGAAGGTAAAGATGAAAAAGTGCAAGACCCATAAATGTTACAAGGATTTCAGAAGACGGTGGGTAGCATTCTGTGACCAGAAGAATAAGGGTAACAGGATCCCGACCTCTGAATTTTCGCTAGAGCACCTGGAAGCATTCATCTCATACCTTCAAAGGGGCAAAGGTAATGGAGGAGCGAAGCAGTTTTACTCCTATTTAAGGAGGTCATACAACTTGTCGGTCAGGGAAGAGAACACTCCAGATCTTGGAATGAAATCCCCCTTCAAGAAGTTCGACTCAGGTCTACTTAAAAAGAAAGGCAACAAGTTCGCCAAGAACGCACTCACTCCTGATCAGTGGGAGGAATTCAAATCGATTACCCCCAGGACCGAGAAACAGGAATTCTGGAAAGACATCTTCATGTTCATGGTTTATGCTCGCGGGGTAAACTTCCGGGATGTTATAGAGCTGCGAAAGGAATGGATCGTAGAACGAAGGGATAAGGATGACAATGTAGTCTACGCTATACAATATGTAAGGCATAAGACAGAGGAGAGGAAACCGATCGCACTCAATACACCCATCACCCCTGAGATGCAAAAGATCATGGATAAGCATAACAATCCAGACTCTAAGTATATCTTTGATATGGTACCGCCGCATATCCCCAGGGACACTGAAGTCTTTGAGGATTTCTATCAGACCCTGCGCAATACTGTGTTCAATAGAAGGATCCGGTGCCTGGTAAAAGGAACCAGTCTTCCTTCAGACTTGTCCAGCTACGTAGCAAGACATACCTTTGCGACAGTAGCATTAAGGAGGGGAGCGACTATAGCGGACATCCGTGATGCTTTAGGACACTCCAATATAGCAACCACAGAGAATTATTTGGGGCGTAAGAACGCGAGCGACCTGGATGATACATTTAAAGATCTATTATGAAACCAGAAGACATCACAGCACCGATCAACCCGCTACAGTTCTATCTTACCAATTTCACTATTGAGTTCTATAAGGACATCTATCTCAAGTACGACAGAATTGCCAGGCTCACCAGCCAGGATATTCATACCACGATATGTTCCGGGATGGCTACCATATTAAAGAATACCCCTTTCACCTTCTATAAGATGCTTGAGGATATTCACTTCAACTATGACCTGGAGTTCCAGACCATCCGCGATGAGTATGACAAGATCCTATGCTATATGCTTGACGGGGAAGAGGTCACCTTCACGGCAGACTATATCGAGATCGGAAACCGCCGAGTAGCCCACGAGGAGTATGGGGAGCTGATCCCGTACCAGGACTATCTGATCGAGTTCGTTGCCCTGGCGCTGCTGAAGAAACGTACTGCCATGGTACACAAGCGCCTGCAGACCACAGAGTTTCCGAATAAGAATAAGTTCAATATCGAGGAGGCGGTTGCCTTCACCGGGTACGCGCAAAGTTACATCTACAAGCTCAAGAGTTTGGGTAAGCTGCGTGCTCACCAGGGAAAGAAGAATGGGAAGCTTACCTTCTTCCGGAAAGACCTGGAACGCCTGATGTATGAGCGAGGCGCCACCGGAATTGAAGATAATGTCTAAAAAAGTAAAACCCCTCTAGTTGAGGGGTTTTCTATTACTTATACATCACCACAATGTATCAAGTACCAATTTGAAAACTAAAGATCCACCACCAAGTGGAATCTTCAAGTACAGGGCAAATATAGTTAACTTCTTAGAATACCAAGCACAGAGTGGGCAGAAGTTTGGGCTAATGCTCTTCCGAAAATATTAACAGAAGCTAACATTGCGTTATTTGCCAGGAGTACTTTATCTCCAGGTTTGATCTGTTTTACTTCAGGTCCTACATGCACCACTTTGATAGCGCCGGTAAATTTCTTGCGCTCCTCTTCAAGCATGGCGTCTGATTTGTAGATCCCGGTCTTTGTCTTCTCCTCAATCTGAGGTAGATCCAAAGTAATGTGGTATGTCATGGGTTCGTAAGTCTTACTCATTGTTTATTTATTAGGGTTTTTATATACAGTTTTAATGTGATTGATCATGATGGCATGACCATGCCTACTCCTCATCGAAGTGGTATAGGATTCCAGCGACGTTCCTTTGTCTCCTATCGAGTCGAGGAAGCGATTCTCAAAGAGGCGCAGGAACCGGGAGTTACTCTGGTGGGTCTGCGGATAGTCCGCGTGATCGTGAACGATCACTTCCCCCTCTGACCACAAGCGGTCCAGGGCAGCGGCTATGATCCGGCTGGTTCTTCCCGTTCTTCTCATTTCTTGAACTTCTCTTTAAGTCCTAAATAGCTTCCTAATAGACCACCAGACATGCTGAAGAATACCACGGGGAGGTATCTCCATTCGAAATTTGTCATAATGGAGTACATGGAGGTCGCTCCTATAGCCACACTCACAAGCCATGACAAGTGAATTACCGCTCCAGTATAGAGTACTTTCAGGACGTTCTTTTCCGCTATCGCACGGATGTTCCATGTACGGCTTCCAATAAATATCAGTTGGACGACGAACACCGAGATCGATAGCTGTATCACCTCCGTACCAGTAAGAGTCTCCATCATCAGTTCCCATCTTCTTCGGTGGATAATCCGAAAGATCCCATAGGTCCGTCGGTGACTTTACGCAGGTACATGATCAGTAGACCGATCACCCCGATGATCCATCCGTTCTGTCCGAAGATCTCGGTCCAATCGAAATACTCCAGGAATCCAAGGACTACGTTGAGCAGTCCAAATAATAATGTTCTAAATCCTTTAAGGTTCATAGTTGTATAGGTTAGGTTATTTTTTCAGTTCTCCCATGACGCCGCGGGCTTTACGCTCGGCGACTCTCGCCTGCAGGGACAATAAGGCTTGCTTCATTCGAAGGATTGCTGCCTCTCCGTGATCCGATGGGAAGCGTGCATTGAGCTTCTCGTGCCGGTCGATCAGTATAGCCAGGAGCTGCTCGCTCTGGAATCCAGCCTCGATAGTTCCATCATCATTCTTCTTGATAAAGGATATCTCCTCAACAGAGTCCGTGTAGACGGTTTCTCCGTCGTGGAATCCGAGGCAGTTTTTTGCCACATAATTGTGTGCTCCTCCATAGGTGTCGTCTTCTGTTCCAGGAGTCACCTGGCACTGGTACTTCTCCAGCAATGCTTTACTCATAATAGTTGTATTTGATAATTAGTTTTGGTGCCAGGGTCTTGTCATCCTGGTCCCATGCCCATGCATTTCGGTATGTCTTCTCCACTCCGGGTAGTATGTGCACCAGGTAAGATCCGGGAACTACACTCGCTTTAATGTCAGGAGTCCTATACCACTCTCCGGCTGTCCAGCTTTCGGGTTTCCATTCCACCTGGTTTACAGAGAGTTTTAACTCTCCAGAGTTGCTGCTCTTCGCGCAGAACATCACGTAAGCCTCCTGGATCTCAGCATTCTGCGGGAAGGAGATGCCCGAGAAGGCAAGCTTTACCTCCTGGTAAACGCCATTGGTATGGTAACCCATCTCCAGATCATTGGAATGGTCGATCCAGTTGCCTTTGTAGAGTTCCTGGTCATCTGCCCCGCTGGTTAGGTGTACCTCCAGGGTTGCTGACTTTAGCTGAAGGGCTTCCGTCTCTGTGGTATCTTGGATCGTAGAGTCCGCAACGGACCATCCATCCTCAAGTACCAGTGTGGAATCCTTATGCCGGAGCTTATGGTGCATGTCCAGTACCTGGCGCATGGAATCCACATATACATTCTGACAGTCTACCTGCTTGATATAGCGAACAAGACTATCGAATTGCGCGTGGTTGTGCTCAGAGGCAGCCAGGGCGATCTCATTATTGCGGGAGATACGGGCTTCGTAATAGAAGATCCCGTATCCCACCGCTATGACTATGGCAAGTATGCCTATTCTAGCTAGTACTTTCATATATGCATCATTATCTCGTTAGCCGGGTATGTGCCATGGAACTCGAAGTTATCAGCGTTGTGCTGGCGAACCTTCTCCAGGTGCTCTTCACTAGGAAGCTTTATGTACTTGAATGTCAAGGCACACTGCTTTAAGTGGCGCATGATTATCCGGGTACGGATCTCGGTCTCTTTCTCAGACCACTCCTCTTCACTGACCTCAAAGCGATCCGATACATATACCTGCCGCACGTCTCTGAAGTTCTCCCCCTTATCGGATGGGAACTCACATCTAACGCGCGACGAGACAGCTATGACCCGAATAAACTTCTCCCGGTTCTTTAATTCCTCGTCGTTCTCTGCACGTGACTTAGGATCAGATACTTGCAGGCTGAACTGGGGAAAGAAGGGTACCGTCTTTGTTGGTACCGGATTCATATTAACCTCTTTACTTTCCTTTTTTGCTTGCTTTTTTGCCATTGGTAGCTTTTGGTTTAGGGGTTTCTGTTTTAGTTTCAGTCTCAGTTTCTGCGTCACATACTTCTGCGACTGCAGCTTCTGCTTCGGCAACTTCTGCCGGTACTTCAGTTTCCACGTACCTTACAGGTATGGCTCCTTTGGTTGTTTTGATTTTAGTCATGATATATAGTTATTAATGAAATGTTTGATTAATTTCTCGGCGCTCTGAAGCTTGGTGTCCCAGAAGGTGTGCTCTTCGATCTCTTTAGAGATCCTAGTGTGCATCTTCCTCCACTTATTCAACTCCACTTCGCTGCAGAACCGCTCCAGGTACTCATCGGTAATCTGGGTACCTTGCATCATTGCGATCTTATGTGCCCGTTGCTCCAGGTAATGTTGCATCTCGCGGTAATGGTACTGCAGGGTAGTATCTCTATATTCATTTAAGTCCTTCAGCTTCATTTTGCACTCGTCGCGTGCGGCTCGCAGTTCTGTTAGGCTTACTTCATTCATAGGCATCTTATCATTTCTTCTATTCGCGTTTTGCAGTTCTCAAGCGCCGCCTCGGTCTCTATCTTCTTAGATAGGAGATCCTCCAGTACTTTGCTTGCCTTAATTATACTCTCCTGGGTCACACCATGGGTGCACCCGTAGCACTTGTTCTCGTGTAACATGGGATCCAAACCAACCGCACCCCAACGGGTCCTTTCTATCCGCAGCTTGAGGGTTCCAATCTTGTCGCCCAGGTATTTTTCCATGGCTAACAGGTCAGTGAAGCTGAATCTATTCTCCATTGCTGAATTCTAAGAGCATCTGGATCTTATCCAGGCGCTGTTGTTCTTCCGCCTTGAAGAAGAACTCGGGATTCACGATCAATGTCCCACGAGTTCCGGTCTTCAAGAGGAGTTGTTTTTTAACTAGGGTGTGGATGGCTTTCTTGACTGAGGCGTCGGTATAGACGAGTTCGTTGCCTGTCCACTTAGCAATGTCTTTGATGAACTGTGCACGCATGTTGGCGTTGGAGTGGACGTGGTTGTTGTTGTCCATTCGCTCACAGAGGTAATCAAGTACGTTTCTAGCTGCTCCACCAACTCCGGCAACAATGCAAAGAGTGTTATAGTATCGCTTGTAGTGGGTCTTGGAGACATGCTTGTATTTATATATGGGAGTCTTGATCCCGTCCTCGTGGATCTTCCATCCATCGAGGTACTTTAGTTTGACTGTTCTATCCATTCAAATGCTTCTTTCAACCCTGCAATGAGGGCATCTTTATATGTTGCGTGTTCTGCACTCTCGTCTTCATGTATTATAGGTGCTCCTTTATCCGGGTTATAGTTTAATTGGTACACTCTTGCTCCCCAGTTGAAGGAGTTGAAGCATTGTACCTGTACGTATATGTCCATGGAGGTAATGAGCCACTGCTGTAACTCGTGTAACCATGGGAGGGAGTAGGTGTTCGTATGCCTGTCCATATACTCTGGGCTGAAAACTCTGAATCCATTTTGTTCTGCTAGTTCTTTTAAGGTCATGGTGCTAAAAATTGTATGTTAATCGGTCGGTTTGTCCATGCTCCGGGTGATGGATGAAAGCCTCCACAGCTTTGATCGAGTTGTACCCATTGATGTGATGCCACATATCAGTACCTGAAGGGGAGCGGAGGGATTCGATAGCTACCTTCTGCATATCCTTCGCCACTTTGTGGTGTACATGATGCGTATAGATGTAGCGTTTCGATGTCGCTCCCCATAGTTCAGGGACTTCATCTGCCATAAGTAGGGGAAGGTCTGCGGTCTTAGCACCATCGCCATGCGTGGTACCTATAAGGTTGTTGTGGTATTGATAGTATTTCCGGTGACGCATATCCCCATCGAAACTCACTTCGGGGTGCTTATCAAACCAGGTTGCCACAGCATCACATAGGAAGTAGCCATTAGTGAAATCGTGGTTAGAGGGGTTAAAATGGACGTGGACGGGAGCTACCGTAAGTAACAATTCAATGAGTTCAACGTATAATTTCTTGGCTATCTGGTAGTTATCGTACCACATTCCGTCTGTATCCTGTGGCGTCCCTGCTTTGGTAGTTCTGGTTGCGTTATCGACATGCAGAATGTCGTTACCAGCTATAAATAAAATTTGGTCTATATGTATTGACGTGGCTGCTTTGAATAGGAGTCCGTTGACTCCCTCATGTACCCTGTCTACTGCAATCTTATTGTTGTACTCTGAGCCTTTCGCCAGGTACATGGAGAGCTTTCCTATATGGATATCGGCTGGATCCATCACTAAGAGGTGTCCAACATCGCCGCGCTCTGGACGTACTATCTCCGGGTACTGTGGTGAATACTGCTTCATCTCTTCGATCAGCTCATCACGGAGTTTTAGGTAATCTACCGGGGCTGTCTTTGCATGTACGGAGAAGTACTGCCCCTTGTGCCAGTAGTTCCCTACCGATTCAAAAGGAATTCCGATCTCCTCACAGTACCTGCGTAGTGCTTCGTGGTCATCGGTGGGGGCTGCAGCATGTTTGGCGATGTACTTGGTAAGGTGTGCCTTGCGAAAGTTCTCAGGCGTGGTATCCAGTCCGTATTTCTTTACGATTTCCCTGGATATTGACCGGAGCGACCCCTTTCCTTGGGCGTGGAGCAGTCTCGCTTCCTCTAGTTGGTCAATAATATCGGCTCTTTGCATAAGTAGGTTGGTTGTAGATACTCAAATGGTATCTTAAAGATTATCTTAATCGTCGCCTCAAATATACAGAAGATTCTTTCGTATAAAAAACACTTGACTCATATTTATTTTAACGTTATATTCTGTTTCCAGGCAGAGTTAGGTGACCTCACATCACCTTCAAGGTTACGTCACGTCACCTTCAATTTACGTAACTTCCTCATTACCAATACCCTTTACAAAAAACACCCTATAACCTAACGGACTTGCGAACTTGGGGCATAGCGCCCCATAGCTTAAAACAGAATAATATTGCGTATATAGATTTTCTGTATATCTTTGCCTTGTGCGAAAGAATCTTTCACATAGAGTTCTTTGACATAGCGGAAGAATTACACTATTGCCCTCCCTGGTCCCCCAGTGTGAGGGCTTTGGTGGTATAACACCACACATTATGAAATACGGCTTTAATGAGAAGGATCTGAAGAAGATCATCAAGGATGCCCTGGGAGAAGGTCCCTCCATTGAACCTTATGGAGAAGGGCTGCTTCGATACCAGGACGAGAACATGACCATTGTGATGGGTAGTAGAGCTACAGAGGGATTTGACCAGGCTATGAAGGAAGAGGTCAAAAAAATTTCCCAGGAAAAAAATTCTAAGTTGTAAATTCGAAATCATGACCAAGTATCGAGTAATCAATACTGATAATTACAAATCCTCTTACTCTGAAGAGGTGCCTTTCATCGCAGAGGAACATGATCCTGGACTTCCAAAGGACGACCTCTGTATCTGGGTGAGGAGTGTAGAGACCGGTAAGATCTACGAACTATACTCTTGGCAGGTAGAAAAAATTTCCTAGGAAAAAAATTTAGGTAAAGGATGTGTAAATGGTTACCTGCTAGTGCCGGTCTCCCCCGCTTAAAGTTGGCGATGAATGCCCCGGTGGTCGGGTGCGTGAAGCCTACTTAAATCCTTTACGATTATGCAAGTTACTTTCTACAAACCGTCAACGTCAGGTAAATCAGCATGGTGTGGTGTTAAAGAGTCCAAGTGGACTAACGACCAGGCTAAGCTAGTTGTCATCCCTATCGACCCTATCAGGGAGGTACTAGGACGTGAGCCAGAGGCTAAGGATACCTTTGAGGTGCCTGATAACCTCGAGGTGTCGGAGCTGTACATCTGGGATGAGGAGCTTGGGGAGCGTGTCCAAGCCTTCATGAGTAAGGAGGATGGTAAGACACCAGACCCTACCAAGCCGATGTACACGTTAACCGTGAAACAGTAGTAATGTGGAGTGCCCCCTAGTGGGGTGCTCCCCATATTGTGTAATCTGGTGCATCGCAGTGCATCACAGGGATTAGATGAGCGTGATTGAGCGTTATGCAGCACTCCGCTGCTATCTATTACCCTATTTCCCCCTTCATACATAACAGTACCATTACAATACATATAGACCTAGTGTCACCCTATCCCCAGATATGGGCTATACAAATCCTATTATTTAAACCCTATTAATTGACAATTATGGACCACTTAACAGAAGCAAAAGAACAATACCTATCCAGCATGAAAGAGAATATCATGCTCCACAAGGATCACCTTGCTACCCTATTACAGATGCCTAATGCTGAAGGTTGGGAAACATACGACCATCGCAGTGAAGCGGTAGAACTAGCAATAGGGGCTGTTAGAAACTTCATAGATAACATGGAGGACGAGTACCTAGAAGCAACAGAGCAACTCGATGCTCCTAAACCTATAAACTAACCATCACAGGTCTCAAGTGTTAACCTACAATAACACTTTACTTTAAATCACCACAACCATGACAGCATTTAAACTATGTCTAATATACGTAGTAGTCTTTGCACTACTTGTTCTGGGATCACTTGAGACTGGAGCACCAAGCATTGCAACGCAGTTCTTTGGATCCTGCTTCATTGTATTCCTACTCATTCTACCTAACTGTTCTAATTCCAAGGAAGCATGAAGAAGGCACAAGCAATCATCATAGCCCTGCTATTTATAGTGGGGTTTGTAGCCATGATCTTCGCTACAAATGACAGACCAAGAGAGATCCAGTACAACAAGACTAACCTATTAACACAACTACCATGAAGGATCCATATTACGTGCTATACTTCCGGGTACTCACCTCATTGGGTTTCCTGGTAACAGTAGTGTGCTGGATGGCAGCACCAATGAACATTGTCACCATTATGATGACACTGATGTTCCTGATCATTGTATTACTCAATCCAGAAATCAAATTAAAGAAATCATGAGCAATTTATTAGCTAACGCACCACTGAATTTTCCACAAGCCAGAGATTGGATGTGGGATTACTGCATATATCTGGGACCATGGAGGGATAGTAATAACAGAGCCTATGATCTTGGCATCCACCTGGATAATGATGGTCGTCCATCTGCTGCTGTAGTAGATGACAACGAACCAGGCTCCTATTATTCCGGAGACTTTGAGCACATGTATCGTAGAGAGATCTACCAGGAGACCTGGAGAAGAGCCAAGGAGCTTTGCCTGGTCACCAAGGAGTACGCTGATTACATCGACGCTAGAAATATATACGAAGAAATGCAGGAGAACTTAGCTTTGAACCAGTCCTGCATTGCCGATTGTATAGGGGATGTTGTTCCGAAAGAGATTCATGAGATGATAGATAAATCGTACGCTGATAAGGCAGAGATAGATGCCTTTGAGAGCGTCGTCGGTGAAGCTTATAGAACCTGGCAAGAATCCCTAGAGCAGTGAGAAGTGTACAGATAGACAACATCACATGGCTCTATGAGCACAGTGATGAGGCATATATCACTGGGATGTCCTTTGTGGACATTCCTAGTGATATCCTGAAGCGGTTCGTCGAGTACTGTGACTACCAGGTAGATGACAAGCTCTTTCTTCCACATTATTATCAGGAGGATATGGAGGACGTGGACCTGGGTTCAGGACACGAGTGTAACAACCCAGATACACAGATCGTGCTAATGCATTTCCTGCATGAACACAAGGATGAGAAGTTCCAGATCCATTATCGCGGATTAGATCCTTACTGGATCTTCCATGATAACCGACACTCTCTAAATGATGTGATGGGATGCGAAGTGTATGGTATCAACTCTCATGTAGAGCGAGACAGACTGCTCGAAGGGGCAGAGATGTCAAGAGATCATGGCGTGTACATCAATCCTAAGTCAGCCATTGGTGTAATCAATGCCTGGAAGTCCAGATGGAAATTTGATGAGAGAACTAACATGGCATCCTTAGAGACATCAGACTTTCAGCCTTTTATGAAGGAGGAAGAGTTTGATATCCTTGAGATGTATCATGAGGGCGGGTATAATCCCGATTACAACTAGGGCAGAGCCAGGGGAGGGCATTCAAACTTTTATAATCATTTTTATTAATCGTGTTGAAAATATGCAATCATGCTTATCCCCTGGTCCCTATAACTAACTACTAAATTTTAATCAAATGAGAACAATACTACTATTAATAGTGGCTACACTCCTATTGTCTTGCTCGAAAGAGGAAGTATATGGAGATGTACAGATCCAGCTCGCCTATAACATTTGGGACGAGAACCTGGATGAAACTACCAGGGCAGCCTGTGCTAATAAGGTGCCGGAGATCATGATCATGGAGCTGAAGAACGAAGAGGGCAACCAATTCGTGACCACGTATGCTGAACAAATCAGCGGTGGAGTACGATCAGGGATCATCACACTGCCAGAGGGCAGGTACATGGTCGTAAGACTCCAGGTAATCGATACACAAGGCAACATTGCATTTGAGGTGAAAAACCCTGGGTACTCTGACTTTCAAGTAGGCTTCACACCATTCTATTTTGGTGTAGCTCCCGGTAAACTAAGCAAGCTGGGTATGGATTGCTTCTGTAAATTCCAGAAGTAATCCCATGAGAACTAGCATGATAAGTACGACCTACAGTAGGAAACGTTACTTGTACCCAGTATTAGGTAACCGAACCAATGAGGGCAGAGAGAAGCAACGGAAACATAGAAGGAGGAAAGGCAGAATAGCCCGGAGAGCCAGAAAAAAGAACAGATCATGACAGTAATGAAAGCACTTGATTACATGCTTACAGGTACGCCTGTAGGTATATCTGATAGTCTCAGAGAGGTGTGGCAGGATCCAAGACATCCTAACCTTGGAGATACATTTGATATTCAAAGTATTAATGCCGATGGCACAGTACGGATAGTATGTGACAGTACGCATGAGATCTATATGAATGCAAACCTAAAAGACATTATAAACCTAAATAAACATTACTAGAAGCTAAATAGCTGGGTGATTCGCAAGACACGCGACACTACCAGGGTAATCAATGGCAAAGTTCAGCTGCCCACTGCTTAGTGTGGGATTTTGACAACGTGGCGGAATTGGTAAACGCTGAGGGCTTATGCCTAACATTTCCTGGTTCGATTCCAGGCGTTGTCACAAAATCAACCGTTCCTCAAAAGAAAGTACAGACGTTACTTGGAAATCTTTTGATCACGGCTCTGTCGTCCAGTGCCCATTGTGATGGGATTCACACACTGGACGTAAAACATGCGCTGGGGCAGATCACCCTGGGGCGCGATGTGGTGTAATTGGCAACACGCTGGTAGCATTATCCAGAGCTATGGGTTCGAATCCCATCATCGCAACTAATTAGCATAATTGCTGCAAGGTCTATGGATCTGCATCTAGGACGAGGGTTCGACTCCCTCCAGCTCCACATTAGTCAATACACAACAAAAGACGCATTGGGAACGCCACCCACGGTAATCTAATAGGTTACGGTAGAGAGGAACTGCCTGTGTATTGACTCGCCATACTTTAGGGGCTGACTGGTTTTGACTGGTGCAAATGTGAAGTAGAATAGGCAATTATAACCGATAACTGGCAAAGTTATCCAAATGAATAATGCACCGGTAAGACTGGCTGCATAATTCCGCCTGGGGAGAGCGAAATCTCCCCAACACATCACTGGTCAACACCGCACACCAGGTCAAAGTGCGGTTTATCTAAAAATCACCACAATATGAGAGAACTAGCTTACCTGATGGAGATCATCAACAAAGAATACGGTGACCACGAGGTCATCACCGTAGGAAAGCTCAAACGAGCGTACGACAAGGCTGTCCTGCGCATGGAAGAGGAGCAAGGACGAATAGAGAATATTCCACTGGACCCACAATTTGATCAGCTATAATGAAATTAAAGCATGAGAATTTAAATGTGCGTCAGCATTTAAAGTATAGTGTTGATATCCTTAATTGGCTAAGAAATGAAGGGTATAACACTAAAGGGAAGCGTAATGCGGTACTGATGCCATTTCTTAAAGCTAATGGTATTCGATATGAGAAGCTGAACTCTCGATACAAGGGGGACTTTACAGCAGACTCCCGTAATGCAGCTCAAGTTGGAGCACATGGCTTATTCAAACAGTTCAAGCAATTTGTAATGGAAAAAAGAACCATCTAAAGAGTAGATTATGAAAGAACATGAAATACTAAGTCCGAGTGACTGGATGAAAGGAAGAGCCGGTTACCCTCAGAGGGGAATGGTGCATAATGTTTGTGTTATAGTAGCTAAAGAATATGCAGAATACTACCATAAAGAAAAGATGAAGCAAGACCCCCGCATAGAAGCGTTGAGGGAGTTGGTAAAAGAAATGGAGCCAGAATATCCTAGTTTATATGACCCGAGGAGTGGGACAGGTAAATATTACCCCGAAGACCCTGACTATATAGAAAAAGAAAAGATGTGGAAGCAGTGGTATAACTTAAACCAAATACTAAATAGTGATGAACTGGATAAAGACAAGTGATAGATTACCAAAAGACTGTTGCAAGCCCACTGAAGGCTTTGACTTAGGCGCGACTTGTAGTAAATGCGGTGAGCCTTTTAGAATTGAAGTAGAACCACCTAAAGAATAGAAATGGACGAAACATGGACAGACCACAAAGGCAGAACACTTCCACTTCATGGAATGAGTGATAAGTGGCTCAACAATATTCGTAAGAAATTTGGAGCAGAGATAGTACCCCATGTTGTAGCTGAATTAAAGCGCAGAAAAGATAAACGGAAAAACTTTAATAAAAGAACCTCCTAAAGAATAGATTATGAAACTATATGAGATTGCTAATAAAGACGGAGAGCTCTCTTTCAGAAAGATGAGAGTTGAAAGCGGTTACTTGTATAATTTTTGGAATTACGACAAGCAGGACTTCCATGATGAATGGATTTTTGTACCAGACGCAACAACTACCCTAGATAACGCATAAACAGAGAAATATGGCACATTCACATCATGGAGGTTTTAATCCACCTAAAAAAGGGAAGAATAAAGAAGAATTAAAACGTACTTGGTTATTCTGCGGTGGACACGGTAAAAAATACTTCGAGATTAAAGTAAGTGCAGAAGATAGAGAAACTGCAATAGCTCACTTTGAAACGGATTATCCAGAATTAAAATGGGTAATGACTAAAGAGTTGTAGTATTTAGATAACGCATAAACAGAGAGATATGACAGACAATCAAACCTGGGACGAGTCTACTAACGATTTTGTAGAGACGCCTAACAAATTAAAGAGATTCTTAAACGACATCGATAGGCTTTGCAAGAAGTACGGTTATTCCATCTCCCATGAGGATACCCACGGAGCATTTATAGTCGAACCTTATGACTCAGGGAACATCGAGTGGCTAAAAGATGCACACATGAACCTCCCCAAACAGGTTAAGAAGGACCTAGATCCACTTGACCCTTGGGACGAATGCGATGCAACTGAAATTGATATTTACTAAACATTAACCCTGCCTTCGGGCTTACTTAATTATCACCACAAATGACAAAAGAAGCATTACGAGTAATCACAGATCCAGCCAGTGTAGAGAACACTGTGTTCATTCTAAAGTACGTATTCAACCCCAAGACAGGATTCTCGGGAACCGTTGACGTACACAGTACCTGTAGAGCTGCACGCCAGCACATCAGGAAATTGGTAGCAACCGGAGATTATGTCAAAGACAGATTCTTCATCGAGAAGTTGGTACCCTCAGATACCCCAGAAACCGTAGAAGCTAATTAATACTAATCCTTAATTTATACTTTATCATGCAAAATTTACCTGATTTCACACTCATTCTCCTTGCCATCATCGCAGTACTAGCTGTAACAGTCGGCTATTTACTGATGAAAATTAGCAACCGGGAAGAACCCTCTACAGTTGAACTACTCATGGATCGCCAGGTAATGGCGGATGTACAGAGATTTGTGGAACATTCTATTCCCAGGTACTACAGAGGTAGGTCCGGAAAACCTGTTATGTACGATTTTTCTCGCTATGCTTATCAAGAACTGGTAAACTCACTCACCCTGGCTATTTCACAAGCCAACAAGGAGTACATTGATGAGTTGAAAGGTCGGGAATCCGAACTATACAAAAACGAGACACTATACATATAGGTCTACCATATAACTGCTTGATTACCAACACAGCCCCTGTCACCACCAGGGGCTTATTTATTAATTAATAATCCAATTTGAAAATGGAAAACTCTTTAGAGCACTTAGATGCAAACCACCAAGCCGATGTTTTCAACGGGAAATTCATGCTTTTCACCGATGAGGACCCTAGATATCGAAAGATCATGGGACTCATCAAAGACAGCGTACCATTCGCGCAACAGCTTAGACGTCAAGTACGTCAGGCATTTAACTTCAATGAACCTCAAATGATCGACCAGATCGAGAAGTTCATCGTCGAAAATACTCCACAGGAGGCAAACGACTAATTATCATGCATTTGACTAAATAGCATACCCTTTTGCAATATTTTATTCTGTATTATGTGTCTTTAATCGATATATTTGTTAACTCAATTCGATAAAACACTTTAATAGACTATTTTATGTGAAAGAAAATGTTGTTTAGTCATTTGTTCAATAAAAAACAAATTGTTTAACTATTATTTTCTAATTCACCACTTATTATGTCAAATTTTGTTACCATTATCGCCGTTTCAGATGTCAAACAAGACAAAAACGGTCGCAATTACAAGCGATTGAGAATTGAGTCACCTTCCTTTGAGGAAGTAGTTGACCCCATTACCGGGGAGATAGGCTATGCACTGGCTAGACCAATCAAAACGACCATCACCGCTTACGAGCAGTCTTACCTGGACGATGCACCTGATTACCTATGGAATGCTGTAGCAGGCACCAAAGTAAAGGGAAGCATCCAAAGAAGGACTGTAGCACCTTACACCTTCAAATCCAGCAATGGGGACACCATCACCGCCACAAAGGCTACGGTTTTTGTTGAAGCAAATGCTACTGACGAAGACTTCGATGTTGCAGTTGCCAAGGCACTGGAAGCCTCAGGGCACACACTTGTGGAGTCTCTGGAGTCTATCCTGGCTAAATCTGTAAACACTACTCCGGAGAAGGAAGAAGTGAAGCAGGAAGCTGAGAAAGAGGAAGAGAAAGAAGAAGTAGAAGAGGCTGTAGCCGCAGGAGCATTTTCAGTAGTTAGCGATGACGCTGACGAGCTGGAAGATGAATTTTAATATATGAATAACTGATAAAGCACCCTCTCGGGGGTGCTTTTCTGTTAAACAAGAAGACAATGCCTAAAAATAAATATACACACTCCAAAGGGAAGTGGAAGTGTTCAAAGAACACCTACATGCCCATTGAGGAGATGGAGGACGATCACATACAAAAAGCACTGTACTACACCGAAAACAGGATAGTACACTGGCAGGAACAACGTGATACTGCCGAACATAACTTTAATATTTTCAAGCAAAAGCGCGAGGAATTACTCCAGGAGGCTGAGACCCGAGATTATGAGTTTCAATCCCTACTGGATACAGGTGCCACCAAATATGCCTTACTCGCTGATTAATTAAATACATCACCACTATGATCTATGTACTAACCCCAGAGCGAAACGCCATTCCATCTAACGAGTATCAATATATCGACTCCATAGAGTTCATTCACTCCTATTTATTTGAACATCAGCCCTCGAGAATCGCAGTAGATACTGAAACTACCGGGCTGGACTTCATAGATGATAAGATGGTTATGTTTCAAATCGGTGACCTGGATAATCAATTTATCGTAGACACCAGGTACCACAAGATTGACAGCTTCAGGATGTACCTTGAAGATACAGATATCACTAAAGTATTACAGAACGCTAAGTTCGATTATAAATTTATCAAGCAGGCATCAGGGATAGAATTGGATAAGGTGTTTGACACCATGCTTGCCGATAAGGTTATCAATGGGGGTAAGGAGATGCCGTCCGGTATGGATGAATTAGCCCCCAGATACCTCAATGAGTGGATCAGCAAATCTGCTCAAAAATCATTCTTGAAACATCGAGGTCCATTCACCGAAGAACAAATCATCTACGGTGCGAAGGATCTCATCATACCCCTCAGATTATGTGAGGTCATGATTCCGATGCTCAAAGAGAAAGATCTGACCTATACAGCATCTCTTGAGTTCGCAGCATGCCTGGCATTCGCTGATATTGAATTTAATGGTATCGAGGTCGACAAAGAGCTTTGGCTCAAGCGTGCAGACCAGACCCTGGAAGATTTAAAGACATGTGAAACCGAGATGAATACTATCATCGAGACGGATCCATTCTTTAAAGAGTTCCAGGATCCGGATAAGCAGCTAGACCTGTGGATACCAGACGACCAGATTTCATACGTTAACATTGATTGGAATTCACGTAAGCCTGTCCTGGAGATCTTCAACAAGATCTACCACGGTGAGCTTACCAGCTTGTCAAAGGATGTACTGGGTACCTTGGAGCATCGTCCTCCACTGATTCGTGCATTCATGAAGTACAAGAAGCTGAAGAAACTGTACGATTCGTATGGTCCATCCATGCTAGACAAACTGAAATCAGATGGTAAGATTCATACGCATTTCTCCCAAGTACTGACAACAGGTCGTGTCAGTAATTCTAAACCAAACATGCAACAGATACCTGCGGATAATTCCTTCCGGAACTGTTTCGTGTGTAGTGACCCAGACTGGGTATTTGTCAGTAGCGATTACAGCTCTCAAGAGCTATGTGTGATTGCTACCCTGGCAAAGGATCCGGTGTGGATTGCAGCACTCGAACAAGGGAAGGATTTACATTCTGTATGTGCTGCCCTGGTGTTTGGGAAGAAGTGGGAGAATGCAGCAGAACCTGACTGTGCTTTCTACAAGTTAGGAGAGGATGGCGGATACGAGAATAAGAAGTGTGAATGTCCTGGACATAAAACGCTTCGATCTGGTGTCAAGTCGATCAACTTCGGATTAGCTTATGGAATGTCAGAGTACGCGCTTTCGGACACGCTAGGGATATCGGTGCCGGAAGCCAGGGAGCTTATTGAGACTTACTTTAAAACGTTCCCCAGCATACGAGCTACGCTCCAGAAGTTTGGAGATTATGGTAAACGTCATGGATATATTATGACAATGCCTCCCTTTAAGAGGAAGAGGTATTTCCCTAAGCATAAATACATCGGTGAGGATTCCAGCATTTCGGGACAGATAGAGCGGGCGAGTAAAAACACCCCCATCCAAGGAAGTAGCGCGGATATGGTCAAGTTAGCCCTAGTCAAGATACGCAAGTATATCAAACGTGATCAGGTACCAGTCAAATTAGTGATGACGGTCCATGATCAGGTTGATACCATTGCGCATGTTGATTACGCGGATACTTGGCGAGATAAGCTTACGGAACTGATGGAAGACGCAGCCAAAACCATAATTACTAATGGCTTACTAAAAGCCGAAACAGAAGTATCCCGCGCATGGAAAAAGTAGAGAACCAAGAGGCAATGACCAAATCCCAAAGAACAGCAGTAAGAAAGAATTACCTGCAGAACTATGTAGACAGGTTAAAAAGCCTCTTAGCTCAAAACAAAGTTGATAGTGAAAAATTAACCCTAGAAGAAGAAATCAGAATCAGAGCGGAGATCAAAAGTATGGAAGCCCATATTGCCAACCATATTGGTTCTCCACTCTTTACTGAAACACGTATCGACTCCATTATGAACCTTAAAATAGAAGAAAATGAACAAAGCATCCCCAATATCGAAAGATCGACCCTTGGACCCCTCGAAAGAGCCTGCATCCAACGAGCACACCAAAAACAACAAAGGTGATATCATCACCTGGGAAGTCATAGATCCTCAAACCGTAACCCCTGAGTAACTATGAAGATTGATAAGGTAAAGCTTAAAAGACAGCAGGGAATCATTGAGAAATGGAAGTCTAATCGTGCCAAAGGTACGCTAGAGGCAGTCACTGGTTTTGGTAAAACATTTGTAGCACTCCTTATCATCCAGGACATGAACGAGAGAAGACCAGACAGGTCTGCCCTAGTGATTGTTCCTACCCAAGCCCTGAAGAAACAGTGGAAGGGTAAGATCAAGGAAATGAAGCTCATAAATGTAACCGTAGAAGTAGTCAATACCGTGATCAAGAAGCAATGGCAGACGGATCTACTGGTATGTGATGAAGTACATAACTACGCTGCCAAAAGCTACCAGAATGTATTTAAATGCATCCGGTACAAATTCATCCTTGGTCTTACTGCAACCCTGGAGCGTGCTGATAACAGGCACGTGATCATTAACAGTAGGGCACCGGTTATTGACAAGGTGGATATGAAAGAAGCCCTGGCAAATGGCTACGTCTCCGATTTCCGGGTATTTAACCTGGGATTAGAGATGGACGAGAAGGACAGGAAGGAGTACAAGAGGATCGGAGATCTGTTCCATAAGTACTTCGCTTTCTTCAGCCATGACTTTGACACCGCCATGCGTTGTTTAAGTGATGCATCCTTTCGTAAGCTCTATGCAGAACGGATGGGATGGGAAGACCGGGAGTGTTTCATCTTTGCCTTGAACTTTAATCGCAATATGCAAGCGCGAAAGAAGTTCTTGTATTATGCCAACTCAAAGGTCGAGGCAGCTGTGAAGCTGATTGAGACTTTCCAGGTACCAACGATAACCTTCGCGCAGTCCACCACATTTTGTGACCGCATTATGGAGGAGATCCCCAAGATCTCTGTGACATACCACTCCGAGATGAAAGCCAAAGAGCGACGTGAGTCGATGGCAAAATTCAAAGATGGTAGGACCAAGGTACGGGTGATCCATACCGCAATGTCCTTAGACGAGGGGTTTGATGTCAATGGTATTGAGATGGCGCTGATCTGTAGCGGGACAAGTTCTGGAAGACAGGATCTGCAACGCACCGGAAGGGCAATACGATACTCCGAAGGAAAACTAGGACTGATCGTAAACTTATACATCAAGAATACCCAAGATGAGAAGTGGCTACGCAGCAGGCAAGGAAAAGCCGAAAATGTGGTCTGGGTCGATAGTATCGACGAAATTAAAAATCAAGTACAACAATTAAAAGCAGCTATATGATAGACATCAAAAGGTATGGGGAGTTTCTACTGCGCCATAACCTTACAAGAGACCAGTTTTATTTCATTTGGCTGATCCTATATCGCGAATACGCACTACTCTACCGCACGGTAGAAGAAGGCGAACCTTTCTCCAAGCGTGAAATCCTGGAGTTGGTAGACCGTGGATTTTTGATCAATACCAATAAAGACAACAAGAAGTTCAGTGCGGATGCATTCGAGGTGACAGACCAGTTCAAAGAGCTGATCTTCTCCAAGGATCCTTCTCTAATGTTTAGAGAGTTCTGGGAGGCATACCCTAACTTTTTGTTCATCCACTCCAAAAAGATGCCTACCAAAGGGTGTAACATGGAGGAGCTAGAGGAGCGCTACATCAATTTAATTAAATCAAATGTCCCACTTCACAACAGCATCATACTTGCTATTGATTGGGCAAAGTTCAGGGGATACCTCAATACCGGTATCATCAAGTTCTTTGAATCCAGAGGATGGGAGCAGTTACATCAAGAAATGAAAGAAAGCGCAGAAAATGGAGAACTACCTTCCGAATACCAATTTAATTAAGGCAGAAATACCCAAAGGGAAAAAGACCTTCTCTTCGATTGCTCTAAAGGCGAAGAACACCACAAGTACCATAGAGGGTGTGAAGAAGCACCTGACAGATTCCCTGGCGGGAAAACACAAGGTACTACGCACACGCTACACCAGCCTAAACAGGATGCTCCTGGGCGGATTTCACTTCGGTCAGCTGGTGCTACTAGCTGGAGCTTCCGGACACGGTAAATCTTATCTTCTCAATACGCTAATCCGTGATTTCATGGACCAGCGTCTGAATAATCCGGATTTCAAATTCATCATCTTACACTTCGGTTTTGAGATGAGTAGTGAGGTAGAGTTTATGCGAAGGATCTCAGCGAACACTAAGATACCATTTCGAAAACTCATGTCATCGGATGATCCTCTCAATAAGGAGGATTACAAGTTAATTGAGAGCTACTGCAACGCCATTGGCGAGGAACCTATTCTCTATTTCGAGAATCCAGGTACCAGGTTGCAGATAGAGGCAACCATCAAGAACGTTGCCGCCTCAGACAAGTACAAGGATCATAAGATCGTTGTCACGATGGACCACTCCCTGCTTGTCCTCAATGAAAAGGGTGAGAATGAGATTGAAACCCTGGCAGAATTGGGCAAGATGTTCATACAACTCAAGAAGGAGTATGGACTCCTAGGCATTATCCTGGGACAGCTCAATGATAAGATAGAAGGCGAGCGAAGAAGGGATCCTACCAACCCGGCAATGCACTACCCTACCAAGACAGATATCCATGGAAGTAAGCAATTATACCATGCATCTGATGTGGTACTGGTGGTACACCAACCGGCACTCCTTAACCTGGAATACTACGGTAAGAATAATATTCCTACCAAGCACCTTATTGCACTCCATGCACTCAAGCAGCGTAATGGACAGCAAGGGTTCATCCTGATGTACAACTTCCTCAAATATGGGATGTTCGTACAGCGACCCAAGGATAAGGACATTCGCCAGGAGATTTTCGATGCGATATCGAATGAGGATCTCCAAAGGGTATTACTCCTTGAAAAACAAGCACTTATTAAATAATCCTTTAAATACTACGTATGGAATTACCCAAAGAAAGGGTGCCGTCAAGTCGCAGCAACCCTAAATTATTAACCCTCTTCGGTCAATCCAAGGTCGGTAAAACCACGGTACTCTCTAAGTTAGACGGCTGTCTGATTATAGATACCGAGGCAGGTACCGACATGGTAAGCGCCATGAAAGTCCAGGCTAACAACCTGAAGGAGTTCGGAGAAGTCTTCAAGGCACTTTTGGAGGAGAAGAAAACCAATTCTTTTCAGTACAAGTACATTGCCGTAGATACCCTGGACAACCTGGTGGACTGGATTGAGAGAGGCATCTGTAAAGCCAATGGTGTCACCAACCTAATTGGTATGCCTTATGGCGCAGGGTACAATGAGACCAGGCTAAAGACAATGACCTGGATCCGACGCCTTAAAAGCGTGACTCCGCACTTAATCCTGATCGGACACCGGAAGAAGACCATCATCAATGAAGAGGCTGATGCATCTGTATCAGTACAGTCCTTAGACCTCTCAGGCAAGCTCAAGAACCTTATCATGGCAGATAGCGATGCTATTGGCTATATGTTCCGGGAGCGCCAGGAAGATGGAACCTCGATCCTTAAAGTGTCTTTCAGGGCGGACGATGAACTCGAAGCCGGAACACGACAGGAACATTTGGTTGGTAAAGTGATGCCCTTTGATTGGGACCAGATCTATATCGACTAAAAAATTTGTCTTGACTGCAAAATATTCTTCTGTATAAAAGCAGAAATGTTATATTTGCCATCACCTAAACAGAATAATCTTTTAAATATTAATAAACCTTAGAATTACAATTATGTACAACATCACACAAGAAACCGGAGCAACAGAGAAGTATTTAAACCCTGGAATCCACCAGAACATCAAGATCGTTAACATCGTAAAGGAGAACTCGAAGAAGGACAATACCGGGAGCACGGTACTTCGTTTCTACTTTGAAGCTGAAGACGGTGCCACATTCAACCACACGGAGTTTGAGATCGACCCAGAGAAAACTATCCAGGCTGCAAAAGGTTGGACTGATAAGCCTGAGGAGTTTTTAGCTCAGAAATTTGAGGAGCTTGCTGCTCGTATCAAACACATCCTCTCTGCATTCATGCCAGAGGATCAGGTAATCCTTTCAGCCAACGGTTGGGGAGAGTACTGTGACAAGGTGGTTGCCCTTGCCGGTAACATGTACCAGGATCAGAAGTTCCGTATCAAGCTTGTCTACAACAAGAAGGACTACACTACTCTGCCTACCAAGACATTCTCTCCATTTATCCAGAACATGGAAGAGAGCGACCGTCTTGCAATCACCAAGTACGACCGAGTAGTTGCTGCTCAGCCTGATACTGAAGCTCAGTATGATGCGGATGACAACTTCGCCGGAGATGATGACTTAGACGAAGAATTTTAAGAATTGAATTGAATAAGGGGCTACAAGTTAGCCCCTTTACTTTTCGCCTATGTACAACATTACACCAGATATAACAGAGGATTACGTTCTCAAACACCTTTCCCAGGAGCAGATCATGGAGCACTATTTAGGGCTACCGATCAAACTCAGGAAGAAGTTTAGATCTCCCTTCCGTAAAGACCAGGATCCATCCTGTTCTATGACGTACCGGGAGGGTAAACTCATCTTCACAGACTTCGGGGGCACGGTAAGTGGGAATTGTTTTCACATTGTCATGCATCGCCACCAGTGTAACTATTATGAAGCACTGGAGAAGATCGCAAAGGACTTTGATATCAATGGTGTCGGTAATGCTAAAGTACCAAAGGTCGAGTACACACATCTCCAGGATGAGAAGAGGGCTTGTGAAGAGCAAGCTACCATCCAGATCAAGCGTCGCAAATGGCGTAAGGTCGACAAGGGGTACTGGTATGATCGCTTTGGTATTAGACGTAAAGAGCTGGATAAGTTCAACGTCTATCCCGTACAAGTGGCGTGGTTAAACGGTTCCATTCTATACAACCATTCGGATAATGATCCATGCTATGCCTATCGTTTGGGGAAGGGAGAATACAAACTCTACTTCCCCACCCGATATGGTAAAGGCGCCATGCGCTTTATTCACAATACCCAACGGGTTCAAGGCTACCGTCAACTTCCCAAAACGGGAAAGCACCTGGTACTTACCAAATCCTTAAAGGATGTAATGGTTCTGGATCTCTTTGATGTCCCCTCAGTAGCACTCCCTTCGGAGAGCTGCTATCCACCAGAGGGCTTTATTGAGGCGATGCAGAAGCGTTTTGAGCATATCCATTCCCTGTATGATTATGATTATGCAGGTATTAAAATGGCAAACTATCTCAAAAGGACATACGGAATAAAGGTACTGATGCTTCACCCTGAGGAGAAAGCCAAAGATATCAGCGAATACTTCGAGAAGAACGGGAAAGAAAAAACCCGTGAAATAGTCGAGTTAGTTACTAATCACATTGAAACCCTAATTGAAGAAGAAAATGAAATAAGAAAAGATATCCCCTACTGGTAATGAGACCCATACTTGAATTAATTACGATCCCCCTGTATATCACACAGGTCAAACTCTCCGAGAAGCGGAGGGCTACACACTATAAGAAAGGCTCCAAGAAGAAGATACCTAAGAAGTACGAGAAATACGTCTTCAACAAAAAGGGTATCCTGGTACATCCCAAAACAGGAACTCCGGCAATAGCCAACCCAAGATCTGTAGGTACCCCAAGGTACAAGAAGATCAACGGACAGGAGATTTACTCCGGGATGCCACATCACATGAGAGCTAAGATAGTGCTTGCAATCAAAAAGAACTTTCTCAAGTACCTGAAGGAGGTAAAACCCATCCAAGATTTTCCAATCCAGATTGATATGGAACTCCATGCGGAGATCGGTATCGGTAACTGGGACCTGGACAACCTATGGATCTACAACAAATGTTTCCAGGATGCCCTCACAGAGGCTGGAATCATACCGGAGGATAACATCCAGTACATCACCAAATGTGCTGCACCAGAGTTTGTCCCTGTAGCTTCAGAGGAACAGCGGAAGTTCGTATTTAAAATTTACAAAGACAATCGCCAGGAGATTATATCCAACCCATACTGGGAAGGAGTAGCCCCTGAGGATTGGTAATTACTTAAAATCACCACACATTATGTCAAGAATGAAAGAAGAGTACATGCGGCAACTCTATGAGTCCGGCATGCCCGTACAGCACATGCCTGTATTTACCCCCACACAATATACACCCGAGAGCACCAACCTTATTTGTCCCAACTGTATGGACGATTACCTGGTTGAGCAGGAAGAGGATCTTCAATGCAGAGAGTGCGGTCGCACTTACGCTCTGGTAGGTAAGCAAGAAGTAGTAGAGAAAGAACCAGATGATGATATCATGAAATGGGTCATCAAGGATGAGCATATCTAATAATTAAAAAAAGCAACTGAAAAATGATATTTCAAGAAACACAAGAAGTCGACGTAAGCGACGCACCTTCGGGCAAGAAGATGACCATCAAGGAGAAGAATGCTGATAGAATTATCGCAGGACTCTCACGAGGGATGTACTCAGATCCTATTGGCACTATCGTTAGGGAAATCGTCTCTAATGGCTTCGATGCACACCAGGAATTAGGTGTGAGCGATGATGTCCTGGTAGAAATGAAAGACCCTTGCGACCTAACTGGGGAGGCTGGATTCATCGCTATCCGGGATTTTGGTACCGGTATTGATGAGTGGCGTATGGAAAACGTGTACTGCTCCTATGGAGAGTCCACCAAACGGGATACCAATGAGGAAATCGGAGGATTCGGCGTTGGAGGTAAATCTCCCCTGGCGTATGCATCCTCGTATCAGCTTACCACCTGGGTAGACGGTCATGAGTACCAGTACATCATCTATGAGAGCAAGGATGGAAACATTCCGGATCTGGTACATAAGACTCCAAGTACCGAACGAAGAGGTACCGAGGTAAGGATCGCCATAAAAACCTATGAAGATGCTGAGAAGTTCAGGGAGGCACTGTGCAGGCAGCTCCGGTACTTTGAGGGCGTGAGCTTTATTGGAGACTGTGATATGGATAATGATTACCAACTGATCAAGGGGAAGCACTTTATCGTGCGGACCAATGATGAGTACACCACCAACATGGGCGTGTGTATCGGTAAGATCCATTACCCGCTCGATGCAAGTCTCTTTGGTATTAAGGATCATGAAACCAAGGGATCCATATCCCTGTACTTTGGAATCGGTGAGATTGATGTCACCATGACCAGAGAGAGTATCCGATATACCTACGAGACCAGACTCAAGATCAAGGAGCGTATGGCAGAGGCAGCAGAAGAGCTTAGTAAGCTCAGGGAATCAAGCCTCAAGGACGAGACGGATCTACTGACCTACATTAAGACCCACAGGGACAACAGCTCTGTAGTCTTAAACGGTGAGAACTATCCCGTACCCAGCTGCCTGATGGAGAAGATGGATCTTAAAGAGTGGCAATTCAAGGACCTTAAAGGACTCAACCTGATCAGTATCAAAGAAAACCCATTCGAGAGACTCTTTCATTTTAGAGCCTTTGTAAAGGATGGGGTGTCCAGCACTAGAAAGATAGATACCACTATTAGAGAGTGCATTCAAAAAGATCGTCCTATCTACCGTGCCAAGGAGTCCATGAGCAAGTACAAAGACATGTACATCTCGGAGGAGTTTGAAAATAGCTTTTTCGTGGTTGCGATGAGTGCTAAGCTCAAGTCGGATCCAGATTTTTGCAAGAGTTATTTCCGGCACGTGGGTAACTATGAGGACCTGGTAGAGGCGACCAGCAGAGAGGACGCAAAGCAGGAGTTTGACAGGCAGTTCAAACAATACTTGAAAGTAGTAGGTAGGTACCTGATTGCGCACTCTGAATCTTATGACGAAGTAGAAGTACCTGAGGAGTGGATCGATGATTATAAAAAGAACCGGTTCACACCAGAACGCTCGAGGGATGAAATCACCCTGCGTCTTATCAAACCTAGAAATAACTGGAGTGCTCCATCATTTCGCCTCTATAAGCGGAGAGTATCGGATATCATTGATGAGTGCAGGGCGAATGTCCTGGTCGTTTATGGGTATCAGGGAGAGGAGTCGGAGCTTGATCTCGTACGGAAAAACCTTCAAAAGACACTTGACTATGATAAGTATATGGTGTTTAAAATTTCCAAAGTCAACGCAAGGAGGTACTTACGTGGTGAGGAGAATTGCTATCACTGGTCCCAGGTAGAGGAACATCCTATCATGAAGGGGATCGAAAAGCGAAACAAAGTTGCCAGTTTCTGCATCCCTTACATAGTGGGTGAGACAGAACTGCGGGAAACCGGCTTGATTACCGAAGATCTATATAGTCACCTGGATCAAGCCTATAAATGGTATATCAATGATTGTAAAAGCATTAAAGGCTCCCATTGGTTCTCTCTGGAGAAAAAGAATGCCCATGATTATGGAGTATTCTCCTCCAAGTACGGAATGTTTGTCGAGGACATCCTTGAGAAACTCGAAGCCTATGCTGAAAATAACAGAGATACCCTTAATGCTATTAAAAGGATCGATAAAGCTGTCAGGTATTATAAGGATTCAGAAGTATGCCAGGCAGTTAAAGACGTATTAAAAACATATAAGAAACCGTTTAATCTATACAAATAATGAACAGAATTATCGCAATGCGTTCCGGAAGGGAACTAACAGTAAACATCAATGGTAAATCCTTCTTCCTCTACTTTGAGGAGGATGAAAAATCCATAGAAGCCTATAAGAAGGTCCTGGAGTTCAAGCAGAACCCTACGGACGAGAGTGTAGAGAAGTTGCAGAAGTTTGTTTCTCCTTCCTATAGGATGAACTTTGACCTTAATGGAGTACTTCAGCGTAACAGGAGAGGGGAATACTTCATGGGCAATACCGAGTATCCTCTGCCCCAATTAATATTGGATCGCTTCAAGGAGCACCTAGAGCACGATTTGCCTCTGGAGCCTCTAAGGAACTTCTGGACGCTACTCATGCTAAATGATAACGACCAGGTGAAGAGTGACCTCTTTAAATTCATGGAGAACTTCAAGATGCCGATCACAGACAATGGGTACTTTATTGCCTATAAGTCAGTGGCATTCAAGGGAGAGAAGGACAAGGATCTGGGCATTTTCGTCTCTCAGCAGTACGTTACTCACAAAGCTGCAGGGATAGAAATCTCTGATAAAAACGTGGTTAAGCTAAGGGAAAATAGCTTCCAGATCATGGATAGTAAAGAGTTGGAGGAGTACACCGAAAACGCCATTGATGTTGCCTACGATGATTACGTAGTAGACCATATCAAAGAATGGATACAGGAGAATTACCCTAAGGAGTATATCCTAATGGAGGATAACCGCGGCAAGCAGGAGGATTTCTACCATGCTGCAGGCTGCACAATTCCTTCCAAGGAGATTCTTGCCGAGCGAATCCTTCAATCAGAGTACCCGGACTTCGAGGTTCTGGGTTCTTTGGAGGACATGTTCAAAGGGATCTCTGATCTCTTCGATTATGAGTCGCCTGTCTTCACTGATTGGCACACCAGGAGTGCTCACATAGAGCTTGGGAAGCCGGTATCCATGCCAATGGAAGAAGTCGATAGGGATCCTAACAGAACGTGCTCAAGCGGATTACATGTGGGTGCGCCAGGTTATGTATCCACTTTCGGCGGGTACGGTATGAAAACGTACATCCTGGCTTGCCTGGTGAATCCTATGAATGTAGGTGCCGTTCCGTATGATTATAATGGGCAGAAAATGCGCGTGAGTGAGTACCTTCCTTATGCCGTGTGTGAGTTCCAGGAAGGAAAGATCATGGAACTGGATACCGAGTACTTTGAGGATGACTACATCAACTTCGAGAAGGAACTTCTGGAGACTAAACTTGAGGAGCTTCAAGACGAAGAAGAAAATGAGGAAGCCATGTCGCTGATAAAGAACAGATTGGTGACTATTGGATAAATTAGATACGGGGGGAGCGAAAGCTTCCCCTTATCTTTGTGTAAATATTAACTAAATAACTTAACCTAATTATGAAACGATTTCTTTCGATCTTAATGATCGCAGCAATCTGCTATGCGTGCTCCAAGGATTTGGGCACCAGCACAGAACAAGGACAGGCAGTTCGCTTCACAGCGGTGCAGTCCGAGGGGACCAACGGAGGTAGTACTACCTTTGGAAGCTCCACAACCGGTAGAGCTGACTCTACCCTTTTCATCTCCCAGTACCCACTCAAGGAGTATCGGTACATCCAGGAGGTAACTTATGATTCCGTTCCTACCTACACCATCGACCAGAATACCGGGGATACTACATCCACCAGGTACGATGTCTATGAGGTATCCAGGGACACCGTGGATCTAGTTATTGGTAACCTATGGGCACCCTATGAGGAGAAGAATACCTCTGATATTTTAGTTGGAATACCACATGAGATGGTATCCGACACTATGTATGTTTCCATCAGGGTACGGGATTCCCTACCTAGTGAGGAATACGGCTTAGTTGTAACAGGTCTTATGGATGAAGACGGATATATTTATGAGTCCTCTACCGATAATGGTGACTTCAGGGTATTACCTGAATATAAAAATCTTACACAGGTACCCATCTATGATGATATGGGTAAGGTAGCATCCTACTCGCCCGGTATTGATATGACCAATTTCTTATACCGACAATACCAGATCGCACCCGATAGACAGCTGATTCGCAGCTTTACCATGACCATCACCAACCAGGATAAATCGGTATCCATTTCGGCTGATTTTGACATCAACTTTGTCGAGTACCAATTATGGGAAGGAAGACAATGTTGGCTTGCAGGCGAAAAAGAATGTGAGGATTTATACCAGAATTAGATATCTTAGACGTCAGAATAGTATCTGATGTTTGAATTGCATAAACCTTACCTGGAGAAAGACATTCTCTCCAACACAACAAAAAGATTCCACGTGACCCGGTATGACGTCTTAGGATACCTGGTCCGTGGACAATCTTTTCTAATCCTCAACCACTTCGACGAGGAACAATACTATTCATTTGTATACCTTGGATCTGCACACGGAGAAGACTTCTACCGTTGCGTCTATCGTAAAGTACAGGTATACACCTTATAAAATATTTGTTGACGGAGAGTTAGTAACACTCCACTTCTATTAAACCCCGGGGGTAAAGGCTCGGGGTTTTTTGTTTTTATACCACAGAATTTTCTTCTGTTTTACTTGCTTTATACATTCTTTTAATATAATTATGCAAAATATTATTCTGCATACCAAAAACCAATAAATTATGATTCCAGTAGACACCTACTACAGTGTGAAGAGGGTTTCCAGCTCCTCACTCAAGTACATTGATCCGGAAGAAGGAGGATCACCACAAAAATTCAAATCATTCCTTGACGGTACGTTAAAGGAAGACAAGAAGTCCTACCTGATTAACGGTACACTCATCCACATGAGCATTTTGGAGCCTCATAAGTTCGTGATCGCAAATGTAACGAAGCCAAGTGCTACCCTGGGGGAGATCGCAGATAATATGGTTCAAAATGAGGTAGAACTGACCGATGAAAACATCCTGGCAGCTATCGAAGCTTTCGGTTTCCAAAATAACTGGAAGCCAGGGACGAAAGTCAAGAAGTTCAAGACTGAGGGTGGTATTGAGTACGTCAGGTACATGCAGAATATCAAGAACACTGGAAAGATTGGTATGAGCGAGTCCACAGGTAAAATTGTAGACGCCTGTAAGACTTCACTACTGATGGATCCTCAGTGTTATTTCTGGCTCAAGGAGATTGAAGATGAGGAGGATATCGAAGCGGTTAATGAGAAAGAGGTTTTCTGGGAGATGAAGGTAGCAGGGGTAACCCTGAAGTTCAAAGCCAAGATTGACCGTCTTATCATCAACCACAAGTTCAAGACCTATTTCCTTCTGGATGTGAAAACTACCGGGCAACCGATATCAGAGTTTCCCATCAAATTCGAGAATTTCAAGTACCCAAGACAGATGCGGTTCTATAAGAAAGCTGCAGCAGAGCTTATGAAGCAGCTGGGCTATGGAGAATATCTATTGGAGAGTGCATTTATTGCCGCCGTAGAGACTTCAAACTACCACACTGCACAGCTATTTGACGTAACTGCGTACCTGGAAGAGAAAGACCAGGAAATACCATCGCTACTCAAACGAATCGCATTTCATACCTCCAGCGCCAACTGGGTAGATTCTGTAGAGAAATGTACCGGAGACGGGATTATCCGATTATCACCTAAAAAATAACTTAAAAAATCACCACGATGGCAAATCATTGCATAAATAACATCACCATTATAGGATCACCTTTTACCCTTTCAAAGGTAAAGCAGCTTATCCTGAATAATACCGACACGAGTAACAAACCGGAAAACTTTGATAACTGGTTCTGTTTTACAGATGCAACAGGGGAATATATGTTCCCAGGACTATCCATACACCCCTGCGATGAAGAAAACACCTTATTTAATGAGGGGGAAGGACATTTGTTGATTACAGGAACCTCTAAATGGGGACCACCAGAGCAGCTTCTAAAGTACCTATCACATGTAGGGAAATGTGCTATAGAAACCGAATACGATGAGCCTGGTATGCTACTGTACGGTAGGAGCTGGTACAAAGACAACGAGCAAATCCTGGAAATCAAGGTTAACGACAGTGAGTTTGGTGAATATAACGAGGAGGATCGTTGTATTGCCCCCGACGGAAGAGATATCACTGACTGCGAGACTGAATACTACGAGGAAGTCCTTGATCGAAAACAACAAGAACTTAAAAACTTACTGTAATGATTATAGGACTAGCAGGAGCGAAAGGATCCGGGAAGGATACCGTCGCTCATATCATCAACTATTTACACATGAGCGGGAACCTCCCTCCTTACCAGGAGTTCATGGCTTCCCCGGCACACCGGTTAGAAGAGACCTTCGAGATTAAGAAGTTCGCCTACCCGGTAAAGCAGATCGCTTGTATCATCCTGGGATGCGACATGGATACGCTGGAAGAGGACAGGGATTGGAGGGAAGAACTTATACCAGAGCTTTCCACCAAAGGTACGGGCAAATCCATCATTGAGCCTGTTATCGATATAGTACCCACAGCAGACCCATACACGTTTAATTTATATCAAAGTGGTCACAGTGAAAAAATCGATAACGGTAAGAAGATGACTCCCCGAAAGCTTATGCAGCTTATCGGCACCGAGTTCGGAAGGGAGATGATCCACCCGGATATCTGGGTGCATGCGCTGATGAACCAGTACCGCCCAATGGTCTATGAGAGTCCCGAGTTGGCATCCAAAGAAGGATTGCCTGCATACGAGATAATTGACCCAAAGTGGATCATCTCTGATGTACGATTTGAGAATGAAGCAGAGGCAGTACAGGAGCATGGAATGCTTATCTGGGTAGAACGTCCAGGGCTGGAGAAAAACGACAGCCACGCCTCAGAGAACTCCCTCTCGCCAGAGGACTGTGACCTTGTTATCGAGAATGACGGTAGCGTCGACCGCCTGGTAGGAAAGGTAGAGATGGCGTTAGAACTCCTTAAAGAAATACAACCATAACTTAAAAATCACCACAATGCAATACACGAAAACTATTTACAAGAAAGATTCCAAAGGAAAGATCCGGTATGTGCGTATAGAGGCACAGGATGGGTTTCTTAACCAGTACTCGGGAGTACTAGGAGGGGCTGAAGTCACCAACACCAGTACCTGCGAACCAAAGAATGTCGGTAGGGCAAATGAAACCACCGCTACCGAGCAGGCGGTACTGGAAGCCCAGGCAAAGATTGAACTCAAGATGCGCCAGGGGTACTTTGAGACTCCAGAGGAGGCAGAAAACGAGGTAGTAATCATGCCCATGCTTGCCAAGGATTACAAGAAAGAATCTCACAAGATCACCTTCCCTTGCTATGTCCAGCCCAAGTTGGACGGAATGCGGTGTTTGGCGATCATGAAAGGTGGAGAGGTAAAGATGATGAGTCGCTCCAATAAGGAGATCACCACACTGGAGCACATCAAACAGGACCTCATGGGTATCTACTCAGAAGGGATGATTCTTGATGGAGAACTCTATGCCCATGGGCTAAGTTTCCAGGAGAATATGAAGCTCATCAAGAAGTACCGCGCAGGAGAAACTGAACAGGTCAAGTATCATGTGTACGATATGGTAGCGAATGTGCCCTTCGATATGCGTTTAAACCGGCTACTTCAAAAGAACTTACATGAAGTTACCTCTTTGGAGACTGTACGCACGGTGAAAGTCAATGATGTATTTGCCATCGAGGACAACCATAGCTATTTCATCTCTCTTGGGTACGAGGGAACCATGGTACGATGGGGCAATGAGGGTTATAAGATCAAAGCCCGTAGCTCCAACCTTCTCAAGTACAAGGATTTCATTGATGAGACTTACCCGGTAATTGCTGTAGTGCCTTCAGAGGCTAGACCAGAGCATGCTACCCTGGTATGTGTCAACAATAAGGGCGATGAGTTTAAAACCGGAATGAAGTTCTCCCATAACGAGCGAGAAGAAATTTTGCAGAACAAAGACAGATACATCGGACAGACTGCAGAGGTAAGATTCTTCGAGCATACTGACGATGGGCTACCACGCTTTCCAGTGTGTGTAGGATTTAGAAACGATAAATAACAGAACTTAATGAAACCGAGCCATAGACAACAAGCAATATTTGATTGCTGGGAAAAGGAAGATTGCAATATTTTGATTAGTGCGGTTGCGGGGAGTGGTAAAACTACCACTCTCATGCAACTCATTGACAGATCACAGACCAAGACATTATTCTTGGCATTTAATAAATCGATTCAAGAGGAGATTACCTCCAAACTAGAGCGTAAGCGTATAAAGTACGCCAGAGCAATGACATTACATTCCCTGGGACTTAAAGCGATACGCAAATCCTTCAAGTTTGAACTCGACACGGGTAAGAATTTTAAGTTGGCAATCGCTACAGAGAAGGATAACCCGAACATTTACAAGCAGTACAACTGGGATGAGAAGAAGGGAATATTGCCTGCGTTGATGGCAATGAATGACATCTCCCGAATGTTTCTCACAGATGACTTCGAGGAAGTAAAGAAGCACATGCTGGATACATCCAACGACCTCCCGGATCTCTCAGACATGGAGCTTATTTGGAAGAAGTTTTTAGAGAAGCGTGATGCTACCTATAACAAATCCAATATGAAAATTGATTTTGTGGACATGATCTATGTTCCCATCATCAAAGGGCTCCGGATACCAACATCTCCAGTACATCTGATGATTGACGAGGCGCAGGATCTTAACCTGGCACAACACACCATGGTAGACATGATCCTAAAACAAGGAGATGTACAAAAATGGATTGCTGTGGGGGATGGGAACCAGTCCATTTATGGCTTCGCAGGTGCTTATGAGTCGTCATTCAGGATGTTTGCAGATAAAGATAACGTCAAGGAGCTTCCCCTGGATATTTGCTACCGCTGTCCAGGATCCATACTAGAGGAGGCAAACAAGGTGTATAATGTCATGCGAGGTTTTAAGACGACCCAGGGGATTGTTAGACACCTAGACATCAATCACTTGGATGTCATCAAGGATAATTCTCTAATAATTTGCAGGAATACCGGACCTCTGATCAAGATCTTCTTTTATCTACTGACAAGGGGGAAGAAGGTGTATCTCAAAGGTGATGATATCCTGGGGGAAATTAAAAAATTCCTATCTGGAGAGAAGCGTGAAGACATGGCATTTGTTTATAAGAAGCTATCAGCAAAGTATGAGAATCTATCGGAAAAGGCAGAAGAATCAGATGATTTCCTACTCAAATGGAAAGCCAACAAGTTCGGAGAGAACCTGGATAATTTCGGTATGATGTATCGTCACTTTTATGGTGACTTAAACACCGTAGATGACCTGCTTCACCATCTGGACAGACTATTCGTTAAGAGCGATGACATCAAGGGAATTACCCTGTGTACCATACACAAGTCTAAAGGACTGGAGAACCCGGTGGTGTACATTCTCAATGAGTTCCTTATTCCCTCCACATTTGCACGGTCAGAATCTCAAGTAGTACAGGAGATAAACCTCAAGTACGTGGCAAGGACCCGTGCCTCTGAGGAACTCTACTACCTCAATATCACAAAAGAGGAGTTTGAAGATTTAATATAAACAGAACAAGCCCCGGTTGAAGTGTGGAAAGTTTTTCGTGTTGGGAACCTAGAAAAATTATCCTACAAACAAGTATATACCGGGGCTTTAATATTCACCACAAAAATCAAGACAATGGCAAAAATGAAACTTTTTAAACGACTAAAATACTGGTGGATCTCAAGAGGTAGAATAACCCCTGATGTAATAACCAAGATGGATCGGGATGAAATATTCGTGTTTGGATCCAACCTGGACGGCAACCATGCCGGAGGAGCAGCAGCCTATGCAGCAAGGCACTTTGGAGCTGAGCAAGGGATCGATTATGGATTTACAGGCGACTGTTATGCGATTCCTACGGTAGGACAAAACTTTTCAGAGATGTCCCTCAGTGAGATCGAAGAGTATGTGGATATGTTTTTCGAAGATGCAAGTCATTTCACTGGATCTACAGGATTCAAATTCCTTGTCACACAAATTGGATGCGGCATAGCCGGGTTCACGCCTGAGCAGATCGCTCCGATGTTCAAGAAAGCAATAAAAATGAAGAACGTGCACCTTCCCAGGGAATTCTGGGAGGTGCTTATAAACGAATAATCATGAAAGAACCAGATTTTTTCTTCGAGGCTTGTCAGCACTGGTTAACGGATGACAGCCCGGAGATCATTGATAAACTACGAAATCATGCAGATGAGCTTCCAGAAGACTGGAATACCGCCTGTAAGGAGATGAACTCAGTCCCGTACCTCTTGACCGAGAATTGGCAGACTGAAAGGGTTCTCCAGGAAATAGAATCCTTGGAGGGAGCCTTCATCTCCATGTACCAGCGAGGAGTCAACAAGGGTAAAGACCGAGGAGCATACACATTTTCATAACTAAAAAATCACCACAATGGCAGATTCAATATTTTACGGACTCCTTATACTAAATGAAGATAGGGAGCCTTTAGATTTTAAAGAAGAAGAAGCCCTGGAGAAGGTCTTCGAACAACTGATGACAACCCGTGCCATAAAGCGGGGCGAGGATCCACAAGGATCATTTTTCAACTGGGAATGCCCGGTAGACGAGTTCATGATGCAGGATCTACTTCAATATGTTTCGGGTCTATACCCGAAGTACTACCTGGTAGTTACCTGGAGATTGGAGTCATCTGAGGAGCATGGCACAATGATCTATTACAACGGTGCACAACGCGCCTCATATAGTGTGATGGAGAACTACCCCAGCTTCGATATCATCCTGGATAAGTACAGTCACGATAAAGAACCTAAGAAGAAGTATGATTATTTCTGCAAAACCTGCGGAGATAATAGCATCCTGCACACTGCATGGGCAGTTTGGAATCCAGAGCTGGAAGAATATGAGCTTCACGGGGATCCTATGGACCATGAGTACTGTGAGACCTGTGATCGAGAAACCAAAGCAGAGTTTAAACCTATCTAAAGAATTAATAATTAAAAGTATAGAATCATGTGGAGTGAACTAAAACAGCGATACTTAGGGGTACTGGAAGACGTACACGACAGTATTAAGAATAACAGAAAATTTGCCATGAGAACTATCATCAAGTACCATGGGGTGTCTTCGCAACTCCCCGCAGCGATGATAGATCTCGGCATCATTACACAATATGGGCGTGCAACAGGGGCTACTTATGAGTGGACCGCCGATGGACCTCCAGATATGGAAATGGTTGATGCCCTGAGGGATAGATCATACAGATTGCACAAAAACAGGCACTTTGGTAATCCAGAAAACATCTGGAAGAGCAGGGCGCCTAAAAAAGACCTGGTATGATAAACATGAACCCCCTTCAAATCATTTCTTGGATTGTTGCCTTGGGGCTTTCAGCATTGTTTTCTTACCTATTTCTAATCCCTTACCTCACTAAGAAATTAGTATGGTGGGTATTGAAATTAAAATTACGCAATGCTCTAAAGTACGAGGAAAGCCATGAAAACAAAGAGAGAATCAAAGACCTACTAGGAAAAGTAGATAAAGCAAAACGAAACACTAAATTATAATGGAAACTAAAGTCACCACAAGTTCAAAACCGAAACTCTCACCTACTGAAGAGAAGTTTTACGAGCTATTTAAGGAGCTATTTGCTAAATGCAAAGGGAAAAAATCCTTTGCTCTTACAACACTAATGCAGGACTATGATTTCAATCCAGCTCGGATGAGCAAATTCCTCAAAGAGCAGGGAATAATACGAAGTGAAGGCAAGGGAAAGGGAACTAAGTACTTCTGGGTTGTAAATACGCCTCCCAATATAAGTATGGCGCACGATGCGATGCGAGCCTATCTGAGAAAGTACCCTGCAAATAAACCAACAGGTCCTAATCCTAAGTTTCTTGTTGAGGACACCAAAGAGGTAGATTCTGAAACGCAAATGAACCTTCGAAGACAAGCTGAGATTCGTGCTGCAGCGATGAAGGATAGAAACTTGGCAAATGCCCTTCCACCAAAAAACAATCCTGGAATGGCGCTATTCAAGGAGAAGCTGGTACGTGATGGACTGCGGATGGGCACCTTAGAAGGTGATGTACACTCCTTAGACAAAAAGAATCGTAACCTTGAGGCTAGAATAACGAAATCCGAATCAGAGATCGAAAGATTACGAGCAAATATGTGGACTTTAGTGGTCATTGTTGTTCTACTTGCAGTAGCAGTAGTAGCACTTTCGTTAATGAAAGCTTTCAGCCTATAATGGATCAAGCTCGCATTGACCTAATCATAAACAGGACTGATGAGAATGGGACCCGGTTGAACTATAACAGCTCTACCGGGGAACTATCTCTACAGCAGCCCAACGAAGACCGGTGGCGTATCATTGGAAAGATTATCCAAAAGGACGATACGTTCATCTACTACAAGAGAGAGAAGGAAGCGGACAAGTACCGCAAGTACAAGGCATGGTCCGTGTACTATATCCTACTGGACATTGTAGATATCATACACTACGAAACGGAGTTGATGAATTATGTCATCGAAGTCAAGACCCTCAAAACAATGGGATTCAAGACCTGGGATAAAGGCGTCGGCAGTAGTGCAAAGATAGTGTGCCCTATACGATACTGGGACTTAGCTCCCAAGTCTAAAAGGGCAAAGAACTTGATTGAAAAGCTCGGGTACGAATGGTTTGATGAACTCCATGAGGTGTTTGCCGGCGAGGAGATGGTACAGCTCTCCAGGTACCTGAGAGAAGCCCGTAAAAGGGGAGTCTCACCTGAATCAGATGTTGTATTCACCCCGTTCAGAGCATGTCAGTTCCTGGATGTCTCTATTGTCATGATAGACACACATCCCAGGGACAAGGGTAGAGGACTTGCCTTCTCTACACATGACTCTTATGCCGATAAATACGAGCCACTTGAAGTCTTACTGGACATCAAGGAGGACGAGATCTACGACGGTATGGATCTCAACAGGACAAAGAACCTGGAAGACTTTGCACAGCAAGGTGCACTGCTCATCCCGGATATCTATACCCGTAACTTCTATGGAGAACGCGCACACCAAGATATTGGATGGGAGTTCTTCAACAGGGAGGTACTGAAACGATTAAGCAACCGGGGAGGAGTGATCTTCCTCTTGTTTGGAGATATCGTACAGGAGAATTACAGGGATGTCATCGACCGCACCACTAACCTGGTACTGGAGGTGCCCTACCCTACTAGAGATAATGAAAAAGAAATACGAGAACTAAATATTTTTAAGCAATGCAACAAGTATCGGGAAGAGATATCCCAGAAAACAATTTGGTAGAGATCCTGCAGTTAGAGTCAGAGGCAGATCAGATAGGTAACAGGAACATGAAATACCTACAGCAATTTATTGCTCTAGCTACAACTACTTCGGAATACTTTGATTTTTGTAAGAATGACCTTGTACGTATACAAGAAATTCAACACAGAATATCGGAGTTGAAAGCTCCTAATCGAAAAAATCGAAAGGAGAGGGAAAGAATTAACAAAATCGAATTAAAACGCTTTCGACAGACAACAAAAGATTTGAGTAAACTCCTATTGAGTTTCAGTGAAAATTGGACAGAAGACCCACAGTATAAAGATTTTGTAGAGGAGTCAATTGACAATATCGGAGAGGTTTTAGACAAAATCGAATTAAAATAATCTTAGGTTTTTAACAGAAGGTTTACAAATTAATCAACTTAAAGGGGGTCATAGAACCCCCTTTAGTTGTATTTAACCAAATAAAATTTTGAATATATGAAAAATCAATATAATTTAGTTTCATCAATTATTCCTTCTGAGAAGAAGAAAACAAAACAAAAAAGAATGCCAAGGAAAAAGGACATCGACGAAATTGA
Organism: Zeaxanthinibacter sp. PT1; assembly: GCF_028464225.1. GTDB lineage: Bacteria > Bacteroidota > Bacteroidia > Flavobacteriales > Flavobacteriaceae > Zeaxanthinibacter. The sequence goes on along the minus strand of NZ_JAQPCN010000001.1, from coordinate 959,349 downwards.
TGTCAAGATTCTTGAGATTATTTCGTCAAACGCAACGATTACCAACAAGGATCTTTCAGAACAGATTGAGCTTACGCCTGGTCCAACACATGTCCGGGTACAGAAGCTATTAAAGAAGGGGCTATTAAAAGAGCCGCATTATGAATTAGACTGGAAAGCTTTAGGCTTCCTCTACCATGTCATGGTCATTGCAGCGGTCTATAAAAAAGACTCAGAGAAATTTTCTAAATCGGTATTTAACGTACCGGGAATCAGAAAAAGTAAAGTTATAGAGCGCGAGGGTACTTCAGACCCTAAGATCTGCAACTACGTTATCAACGGCATCTTCAAGTCAAAAGATGACTTTGTGGAAGCGTGGTCTGACATTCTAACTAAATTGAAATTCCCAGTTGACTTTCAGGTATGGGAAACCAATAAGGTAGAATTTAGCAGACATGGAATATGTTTAGAATAAAAAGGGGAGCAATTACGCTCCCCTATTTTTTTTTAATTAGTGAAACTCTCGAATACCTTCACTGCTGTCTTAGGACTCTCACTGTACGCTGTCTGCCCAAGGGCTAACTTCACAAACCTGGCGTATAGTTTACTATCACCTTTCTCATTAGTTCCGGTATCCCTCTGATACTCTTCAAACGGACTTCCAAACTGCACTGCAAAATCAGAAATACGTTCAATATGCGTGGTTAGAATCGTGGGAGATCTCATGATCCTCATGAATTCCTGCGGGTTCCAGAATGACCAGGTTTCAGCCTGCATCCTAAGGGCATTGTAGAGCATGTAGTTCAGTACCACATCGTCCTCATCATCCGTGGCTGCAATGATATTCTTGATCGCCATTGCCACTAACATGTTACTGAATCCAATACCGAAAGAGACTAAGGACTTCACAGCCTCTTGCTTCTCCCTAGTAGACAAATCGTTCCCTTTCATTACCCTTGGGAAACTTCTTCTGTAATGGTATAGCTCACGCCGCATTGCCCTCCAGAAGTACAATGCATATCCTCGCTGATACTGATCCTGTTCGTAATCAATGTACTGACTACCCCATCTCCTTCGCATAGATGGATAGAGGTACTTCCTGAAGAACATCAGCATCTTACCCCACACACTATATTCCAGGACACTCTTATCATAGGAGTTGTACACCCCATTGAGCATCTTATTTACAGCGTGCATACGGTTCATGAACTTGATCTCATCATTCACATTCCACTCTACACCTTCCTGAAGCTTCAGTTCACCAGTACCTGAGGTAAGGTTTCCTTTGCTGTCCATGATGCCGTAGGCTTCCAGTAGATTGATCTCGTTGCCGTCCTTGTCCTTGACCATAGTCTTGTATGCCCGAGCTAAAAAGAACGCAACCTGAGGCTCGTATTCCGTTAGGTGCCTGTGAACAAACAGTGCATCCGTACTCATAAGCTGCCTTGCTTTGGATCCGGAAATTCGTCTACCCAACGTGTCGCGGAATTCTCCTTGAATCACATCGAACAGATCAATGAACTGTCCAATCTTGGATTTGTTGCCACTCTTCCCGAAGTCCTCAATGAGGATCTGCTTTCCCATACGCGTGAAGAGCTCTTGCCCTTTAAGGATATCCTTCACTGACATGTCTCCCTCTCCAGATGCCTCGATGGTTTGCTGGATAAGCTGCTGATTCATGTTGGCGGTAGCTCCCATAAAGATCCTGGAGAGTGCATCGGCGTGCAATCCGAAAGAGGTGAAAGAAGCGTGCATCATAAGGGTACTTACAATCTTATCAACCCTTACATTCCCAAGCTTCACGACCTGGTTGGCATCCCCGAAGACCACCATCTGGATGAACTTCTCAAGACGCTGCTCCGTGTACCTGGACCCTTTCTTGTCCTCAAGCTGTCGGGTGTGCCCTAACTTCCTTGCGGTCTTATCGTACAGGTTACGGAAGAAGGAGTTCTGCTGGTTGATCGTTCTGCTCTTGAACTTATCAAGTAAGAACATCCCAGTCTCCATGGACTTCACCCTTGCCTGGTAGGTGTTTGCCATATCCTCGTACATGAGGATATTACGCGCCAGGTCAAGACTTGTATCGGCAGCCTCCAGCGTATTCTGGTAGTACACCGGTAACTGGTGTGAATTTCCTCCCAGGTATTTATCGCTGCTGTAATCGACATCCTCTGCAAGGTTCTCACCCATGTAGTTCTCCTTCATCTCATTAGCCTCACGCTTGATGATCTCGATGATGTTCTCTCCTTCAGTGAATCTATCCTTCGCCTTCTTGTAGATACCCGGTAGCAGTAATCCCTGACGCTCATGGATAGGCAGTTTACGCTGCGATGCCAGGTACGTGTCAAGAAGTACCTTGTGCATCTCTCCCTTGAGATTCTTTGGAGTACCATCGCTGTTGTACATCTTTAACCACTTCAGGTTTAAGTACTTATCTATAGGCTCCTTGAACTCCTTTTTGTAGTAGATCTCGTATCCAAACTTTCCTTCCTTCATCAGACGAGCAACGGTTTGTTTCTTCGTCTCACCTTCCTTGCCGAATGCCTTGAACTCTTCCTTGGTAAGGATACCCCACCTTAGTCTTCCTCTGTTATTCATTTGGTCCCTGGCGAATTCTACCAGAGCATCCCATCCTTGGGTATCTCTGATCTCGTCCAGAACTTCCCTTATCTCATCATCACTCTTCGGCTTCGTATTCTCAACGTACCACTGCTCAATAAGATACCTATTTAGCTCATCGTTGTTCACCATCAGGACTTTGTATCGGTCCAATTTGTTCAGGTGATACGGTTTCTTTCCTTTCATGGCAGTGAGCCTATCGATCTCTGCCTGAATTTTCTTCTTCTCAGCCGCTCTATCTATTGTAGTCATGTACAGATCACGCGCCTCTTTAAAGGCTTTCATGTCAACCCTGTCTGTGAATTGCACCTGATCCTTTCCACCAGTATTGACTTCCTCGTAGATATCCTCGTAGATCTTCTCCAGATTCATGCCGGAGTACTTCTTCTTGAATCGGTCCATTACCTCCTGCACCTTATTGGCAGCTTTAATGGTCTTCCTTCTCGATATCTCGTGGTTCCTCTTGGTAAAGAGTGAGTACATTGCCAGGAGTGGATCTGATGATTGCGAGGCAGCACCCATTAAATATTCCAGGTACGGTATGTCCTTCTCAACATTGTTTAGTAGCGCAATAATATCTGCCTCATCGAGTGCTGCCTTACTGTAGGCATCCTGGATATTTGCAATACGCTTTTGTGCAACCTCTATCTGCTTGCTCTTCTTATCATCAGACATATCCGGCTTTTCCGAGTGCTCCTGTTCCAGATCCTCTAGGGACTGTCGTGCCTCGTCAAGCTCCAATCTAAGCTGCTGCTGTGCCTGCTTTGTAATCTCTACTTTGAATTGTTCTGCGATAAGCGGCTCGATCTCTTTGAGGAGCTTGTCTTGGATCTCATTTCGAAGGTCACGTGCAGCACGAAGCTCTTCAAGTTTACCGCTTGGGTCCGGAATCTCACGGGTATTACTGTTTGCAATCACCTTCTTCTCCTCACTTACGATTTTATCCAGGAACTTATAACTCTCAACTAAGCGTCGGAATTTGAAGAGTTCTGAAATGATATCCTCTACCGGAGTACCCTCTTTCAAATTCTCCAATCTCTTATTGAGTACATCCCTGGTAGCCTTTAAATCCTCCAGAGCGCCATCGGTAATTGCCAGGAGGTCTTCAGTATTGACTACCTTCTCCCGCATATCTTTCAGACGCTTCATCCTATTGGACTTATACGTACCATCCTTTAAATCGGAGGTTTCCAGTGCATCAATCTGCTCGGTAAGCTCAGTCTCTACCATCTCCAGAAGGTTCTTCATTGGATCCTTAGCTGGGTTCTTAGCTCTCGCCTCATCCACCAGTTCGTCTGTGGTCATACCTGCTGCTCCATATTCCATCAGGTATCCTTCGGAATCTCCCATTACAAACTCGCGTAGTGCAGGGAACTGAATGGACGCCAATGATCTTGGATCATCGAACTGCATCTTGGTCATCATCTCATCAAAGGACTCAAACCCGTTCATCAACTGCGCCGCACGGTCTTTTTGATCCTGTGGAAGCTTACTGAAATTAGGAACATGCTTTACAGCCTTGACCTTCACACGAGATCCGGTACTTTTTCGCTTAGAAATAATGTCCAGGGTATCTCCCTTCTTGAAAGAGTGTACCTCATGAGGTTGGATGTAGCTCATCTTTTTGGATCCTGCCCTGATAGCCCCGGAATCCTGAGGACTCACCGAGAACGGTTTGGTACGGGCACGCTCGAATTTTAAATCGAACATCTCATCGTTATTCAGGTCCAGTGGTGCATCGTCCTGTAGTGGGTTGTACCCAAGTACATTGTCCAGTATTTGAGACAGCTCTGCAAGTTTGCTGTTCTTCAGACTCGCAGGGATCCTATCCAGGATAAGTTTCTTAAGTCGCTCCCAGAAGCTCTGCTTCTTTCCATCTACCTTCACATCGCTCTCAACAGAGGCAAGGAAGTTTGCAAAAGGCTCGTTGGTGAATGCGTAGGTGATCAGCTCCTCAGGGTCGTTCTTGATGTACTGGAAAGACTCCCGCACTTCGGCAGACATAGCCCCTTCGTACTGCTTCAGGTCCTCAACGAACTTCTCCACTTCCCCCATCATCTTCGCACGCTTATTCTTGGGAAGCTTCTCAATGATCCCGTGCAGCATCTCATGTACCAGGGTTTGCTCAAGCCTCGACACGCCATAGTTCTCAGTACCTGTAGCTGCTCCAATAACCCTTGGGTTAAGTTGGATCTCTCCACCCGGATGGTAGATACCGTAAGCATCTGCGCCGTGGTCCTCAATGATCAAGGTAATTCCTAACTCCTCAGCCTTCTTTGCTATATCCAGGTACGCGGATCCTGGCTTGAAGTACGAGAGCAGTTCGGTGAGCGACACCTTCTTGCCCTTGAAGTTCTCCATCGCTTCTCCAAGGTCCATGGTCTCAGGATCGAAAGATGCGCTACGTCTTCTCTCGAAGAGCAGGTTGCTGTCATCCAGGTCCGGAAGATTTGGAATATCATCATCATCCTTACTTGGAGGTGGTGTAGGAGGGGTGTCCTTCTTATCCGGCATCACAAAGCTCAGGTTCGGATCGAATTGGAATCCCTTATCATCGAGATCCTTATCGGGAGCAGTAGTCTCTCCAGGTTCCGGTACATAAGCAGAGGCTGGAGCCATTCCTGCAAACGTGGTAATCTTATCATTGGGCAGACTATCCGCAAGTGCCTTCGCCTCGTCCAGACTAAGATGTAATGGAGAAGCTCCACCTAAGTTGATTGGTTTGACTCTTTTGTAGTTGACAAAGTAAGCAGGCTCATCGGCATCGGTGTCGAAAGATTCTTTCTCCAACTCATACACGACGCCATTCCAGTTGATGTACTTATGGAAATTCATGCTCTCCTTATCAGGAGCTGCAAGATTCTCTCTTTTGTCTGCATTTATCGCAGCAGCAGAAACATGCAGCCTGAGTCCCTTCTTAGTCCTCTGAGCTATCTTGGTTGCTCCTTTAGCCTTGAGTTTTTCCATACGCTCCGGCTTGAGGAATCGGAATGCATCTTTGTTGGTATGCGCCAGTAAGTCTAACAGCTCTCCTACAAGCATGGAGTGCGAAGCTCCAACCTCAGATAATTGATCGCTATCTACTAGATAAGCCTTCTGGATACCATCCATACGCTTGAGTACGTTGGATATCATATCAGGAGCAAGGTACGCCACAAAGGAGTCGTTCTTGAACTTGAAGTTATCCTTCTGGATCAGGTAGAACAGTGCGTTTTGTGCGAACTCCTGTACCTTTGAATCTGTTGAGTTCCAAAGCTCGTCAAAGCCTTCCTCTACTGCATTACGCGTAGCGGGTGAGTACTTAGCGAAGGTGTCCACCCCAAGTACATCGATCTTACTCCTCCCTCCGGCACGCTTTACATCTAATCGCTTTATGAATTCATTAGCTGCAAATGTCGGATCGCTCTTAAGTAGTGCCTCGAACTGATCTACCAGGGTCTGACCTGTAAGCGAAGGGAATAATAAATGTGCCTTCTTGGAGATATCTACTCCCTGGCTCATAAGTTCCTGGCGGAATGCTCTGGATACCAGTAACGCCATCATCTCCTCACTAATAGCTTCAATATGAGGATATTCCTCCTCCATGTTCAAAAATGCAGTGCTGGAATCAATCAGGTGTCTTCTCCATGCCTTACCAATCGCGTCGGCAGATCGGACGTACTCTCGGACTACTTTGTCCTGGTTCATCACGCTACCCGCATTATCGAAGATAAATAACGGCTCTCCGCTTTCGGGGTGGACTGCATTTATATTGTCCCAAGACTCCGCTACTTTACGCGGCGCCCTTACATCCTTGAATCCTTTCTTCACATTGAGTACATCCTGAACGGCGAATACTCCCTGGTTGATCTCCATGAGTGCCTTGAACTGTTGCAGTACCTGGAGCTGTGTGATCAGGAAGTCAATATCACCTCCTTGCACCTCACCAAGTTCCATCAGTGCCTGGTATCTGGACTTTCCACCACGCATCTTGTTGAACTTGACACTTCGAAGCATGTCCTTAGAGGTAAGCCCTCCATCTTTGATCTCTACATCATCGAGTAAAGCATTAATCGCCCCAATAGCCTCGTCGATAATCTCATCACTTACGCTGTTCTTACCTTGAACATCCAGGTGCATCAGTGCAGGCTGGTGGAAGAACAGGTTGATCCTTCTCCTACCGATTCCCATACCTGCCATCAGTGTAGCCTGGGAAACAAAGTGACGCTTCATGTTAAGCTTCGAAGCAAGTCGCTCCTTCGCGTTATCCGTCATCGCAGTAATCAGAGAGGAGATCGTATCCCATTTGAATTCCCTGTTCTCGATAGGGTTTCCTTCCTGGTCGATATCATGCTCCATCGTCGGGGCAAAACTGGAGAAGTCTGTCCCGTCTATATTTACCGCTATCTGGGACTTTAACCCCATCTTCGTCGCATAGGCAATGAAGCTGTTGGTCGAGGCAACGTTACCGATGTTCGCTGCACCACTCACGTTGTTGTACCAGGCATTGAACGCCCCTACCGGAGAGATAAGCATCGAGTTACCTTCCTTCACGCTACCGTTCTCATTGGTGTTTCCCCACAGACTATTGAGCCATTTGGAGTCTTCCACTAGACCGTCAAGACTAGCCGGTACTTTGAGTCTGTCCTGTATGGACTTGTGGGTGAACATCTCAATGTAGGTACTGATCAGCTCGTTCTTATTGGCAGGAACGATTACCGGATCCTTAGCCTGCATGAAAGCAAGCTTACTATCCAGAAGTCCGTATGCCTTGAACGCATCTAAAGTAGCCTGGTCTTTGATTGCCTGGATATCTTCGTTAAGAGACTCTATTGCCTTGATCGTATCGGCTTTGAGAGAACCAATAGCCTCTTTAAGCGATTCTACTTGGCTTACTCGGTCCCCGGACCATCCCAGGAAATTGTCAGCACTCAGATCCATCTCATTAAGCTCGTCGCTAATGAGTTCGTCATCCAGTAGATCAGTGTCCACCAGATCGTTTTTGATGGCTTCTCTGAGCTTGTTAAAGCGCTCGACTAGGGAATTGTATTCCGGATGCCCAGATAACGCATTAGAGACGCTTATTTTGATTTCTTTCCTCTGGGAGTTGTAACGATAATATTCATCCCATCGTCCATCTACCGTAGTGGCTGAACCGTAGAGTTTGTATTCCCTGGTACCATCTTCATTCTTTACCCAGTATCCCTCTTTGATCATCAGGAACCTGGAATCCACATCGAAATCCTCTCCTGCAATAAGCGGCATCTCCTTAGGAAGTACTGCAATATCTCCGTGGGTGTCAGGTAAGAACCCTACCACTTTGGCGGCGATCATCGAGTGATACCACTGTGATGGGATACGAACTCCGAAGATCTCCAGTGCCTCTGGTGGAATCGTATCACCGGGCTTGAGTCCCATAAGGTTCGCAGAACGTCGGGTGATCATTACTTCCGCCAGGGCAGTTTCACCTTCCCTGTCAGGATTGTGTACTTTCAGATCCCTGGACTTCCACTCTTCACCCTCGTAGTTCTGTGGGTTCTCGATGACATCAACAGGATCCGCAAGCTCCTCGCCGATGATATTTCCATCCTCGTTCTTGATCTCTTTGTAGACTACTCCTTGAATTGCCGTAGAAGGCACGATAGTCACCTTGGCTCCGGGCATCTTATCTGCAAGCGTCCCTTTGTTCGTGTGGGATACCATGATCTTCTTCAGCGCGAGTGCAACGTGGGGGATGTTCATGTTGTATTTGAACTTCCCGTTCTCATCCACCAGGTACTTGAGTACTTCTTCCTTCTCCTGTGCAGCCTCCAGCGTTTGCTTTGCCTTCTCGATAAAGTCGCTGATGTTCAAATCACCCTTCTCATCTTCCCTAAGCAGGTACTTGAGTGCCAGGTCTACATTCTCCTTGAGCGTACCGGCACGCAGGGAATCCATACGTTCCTTTAGCTCACGTACTGAAGGTGCACCGGGCACGTCAGAGAGTTCCGCAGCGATAAGTTCAATGATCTGCGTCGGGTGTGTAATAGTAAATACTCCCTTGGCACTCTTCGAAGCGTTCTCCACCTGCAGACGCTCGTATCGTCCATCAAGCATGGTGGAATTCATATAGGCATCGTACCTGGAAGGACTCAGTGCCTTGGATTTCTTATTTGAATCCACCAGGGGAACATCCTTGTCCAGTCCAAAGTTCTCACTGCTGAAGAAGCTGTCTTCTATCGCATCGTTCTTGACACCTTTGGTTGCGTTGAGTGTAACAAGCTGGTCCACCTCGTTCTTCTCCATCCACTCCCGCATGTTGTGCAGCCGCTCAAAACCTTTCCTTGCAACCCACTTGCCGTTCTTCTTGTAGGAGGTCATCTCCTTGGTCAGAACCACATCCGATTTCTTGTTGTAGATCTCCGGGGTGTAGTGCACTGTCTTTGCAGAGATAAGGTCAATCTTTTTGACTTCCCAATCCTTGAGCTTTTCACCGTCAATTACTTTCTGGTAGATCCGCTCCTGCTCCTGGGTAAGCCTACCCATGTGGCTATCCATCTCCATACGATACTGCGCAGTAACATATACCACAGCATCATCCGAATCTGAAACATGTCCATTGATCAGTTTGCCTTCCTCATCATACTCAGATTTACCACGGTTTACCGTCTCGGGGGCAATCTCCGTAGCTTTACCATCGGTCTTGTAAGCAACCTTGATTGCCCGGTCGATTACAGGAACCCCTGCAGCATTGAGTCCCGCCGCACGTTTTACACGGTCGATCTCATTCTTGGTAATGGCAGCATCCCCTTGGATCATCTCCTGTACCGAGGCTCTAACGAGCATGTCGTTCAGGGCAAATATGGCAGCGTAATTCTGGATCTGTTCATCTTTACTTGCCTTGGCGTTACCGTCCTTGAAGAACCTTAGTACGGAACTATCCAGGGATTGAAGACCTGCATCACTGGTGAGCTGTTCGTGCGTCTCCGCAACTACCGCCTCCAGCATCTTACGAATAGCCTTCTTTGCTTTTGCCTCTACCGCTTCGATTCCTTTGTCCTTACTTGCCTCGATAGCTTCGATCAGTGCTTGATTATCGTTGAGGGCTGTAAGTACTGTGAACTTGGTCACCGGCTTACCGTCCTTGGACTTGATGGCGTTATAGAACTTAGCGATCTCCGGGTCCCTTAGGATGTCGATCATTCGATCGTACTCCCCGCGGAATACCGTGTTGAAGAATGTGTCCACAGCATCTTTGGTGATCTTACCCCCACTGAAGAATCCGAAGTTTATCGGCAGTTTAATACCGTATGAGCTACGCTTCTCCGCGATAACGAAGGGCTGGTAGATTGCACTATTTTCCATCCCCTTACCATTCCTGGCGGTTCTAAGCATGACGCTGTTAAAGAGCGCCTGGCGGTTATGGATATACTCCTCAGGAGTCAGGTTCTTATATACCTTACCGACACGATCTATTTTAATATCTCCCACGAAAGCAATGCCCATGGACTTGCGGATCTCGGGATTCAAGGTCAACAGGTAGTTATGTGGAAGGACATCGGAATTCTCATTCGTACCTGTCTTGAGCATCTGGTGGACACTCTCGAGCAAATAGTTCGGGGAGACAAACGCGTATCGCATCTTACCTTCTGCATCGGTCAGGGTCTTCTCAAAAACATCATCGGTAAATGGAACAGCCTTGTTCGCTACTTTCCTGAAGAGTTTAAGCTGTCCATTCTCACTAAAGAGTCCGGAACGTACAGAATCCCATCGGTCTAAGGCATCAATGATATTGTCCATGTCCTTAGGCGTGATGTAATCCTCACGCTCTCCGAAGAGTTTGGCATCCTCGTTCCCTTCGTAATCCATGGACCCACTGACGTAAGTGTCGGGAAGCTCCACTCCGAATGCCTGGAAGGTGCGTTTGAATACCTGTAGTTCTCCGTATTTCTCTAAAACTTCCTTCATAGGGTCGGAAAGCTCCTCACGAAGGAGATCCACATCCCCCTCTTGCATGTACCCGGTAAGTGCCTCCAGGTTCTGGATGATCTCTTCCTTCTGCTCGTCGGTAAGCCTGGATGAATAGGCAGAGAAGAGTTGTGCCCATTGTTTAAGTAGCATCTCTCCCGCATCCTTCTGGATCCCATTATACACCTTGGTCTCACCCTTTCGGACAACGGTCTGCAGGTAATCTAATCTTACTTTGTTGAACTCGGTGAAGAATCCTTTGTAGATGGAAGGATTGACTCCTGTATCCAGTACCCGGTAAGCTACAGCCGCTATTTCAGGATCTCCTTTGGCAAGTGCGCGGAGCTTCTGAACGCGAGTTTCCTGGTTTGGGGTGTTGGCAAGGTTGTGCAGGATCTTATTGTACACCTTGTCGTAATTGATAAGGGTCTCCATGGTACGCCCGTACTGATCCGGTTTGGTTACGGTGGTCAGTGCGATGAATTCCTTTATCTGCTTGGAGGTCTTCATACGACGCTCCATAGCCTCCATGTCCCAATCGTTATCTGCGCCCTCTTCGTTGTCCTCTAGGGACTCCAGATCTACGGTGTTATAATCCAGGGCAATGAACTTCTTCTTGACTTCATCAATGATCAGCTGGATGTTCTCCTCCTTGGCGTAGGCGGTTCTTTCCTTAGCCATGGTCTTTAGCTTGAATCGCGTTGCCGGATCTGTAAAGTCAGTGATCCCCACACTTTGAGGTGTAAGTCCGTCGACATACTCTGCCAGAAACTTACGGATCATAGCCTCCTTATTGGTGGTCGTCGCCGCATACTTGTTAATCTTCGCTGCCATCAGGTTGATGATATGCTCCGAGTGTGCTTGGGCTACCCCACGTACTCGCTCGAATTTTGCACCATTCTCCTGGTTCTTTTCCTGGTTATTGAACTTCTCCAGCTCTTCGAGAATACGCTCAGGAGTCCAGCCCTGCTCCGCACCCATATCAATGATCTGGTCCTCAGAAGTAAATACAATTTCTTTAGTCTCCTCAGCTTTCTTTTCCTCTGCCTCCTTGTCCTCCTTGGTCTTTAATTCTTTGGAGATATCCAGGTGAGGAGCAGTAGATATTTTTGAAACGTCTACTTTAGGTAAGTCCACCTTAACGGTTGGCTGAAAGATATCTGGGTGCTTGAATACATTGAACAGCTCTGCATTCTCAGGTGCAGCTTCCAGTTCCTCATCGATACTGTTTCGGAAGTTCTCCCGCGCTACAACCACTCCGCTCACACGCTTTACCAGGTTCACCAGGTGGTTGAAGTCTTGGATCGATTTAACTGGTTCCTTCTTCTTGTTCATGGGCTGTTCCATATCGGAACGGTACGACCACAGATTGACCTGGAAGGCATTATTGAAATCGTTTTTGAAGACCTCGAACTTAATGTACATGTCTCTGGACTCCAGGGCGATAAACTTCTCATTGAGTTTCTCAGTGAGTTCCTCTACCTTAGGGGAAACGATACTTACCTTGTCATAATCCAGCGCTTGCACTTCCGCAATCAAGGCGTTCAGCTCTGCGATGTACGCAGCCTCTTCTCCCTTTTTAATTGCATCCTTTGGCGATAGGGGTATCCATACCTGTGCACCTCCTGCTTCCATGAATGCCTGGTATCTCGCACCTTTAGAACGACGCGCTGGCGGTTTCACTCCCTGTGGAGCTTTCGATGGGGTCAGGTACTTCCTGGCTTTCTTATCGTAGATAACAAAGTTTCCGTTCCGGTCCTTGGCTTCGGTAATATCCAGACCGTTAATTACCTGCTCACCCTTCTCGTCCTTTGAGCTATTGAATTTGAAATTCGCCAGGGTCTTCATCGGAATAGCTCCCGGATCTACGACCATTTCACCATCCTCCTTGTCCTTTGCAGCTTGGTGGATTGCTTTACGCAACTCAGCCAACATTGCCTGCTCCTGCTTGATCTTTTCAAAGTTCTCAGGGGTATGGGCGCCTATCCCTGTGATATTGAACATGGTAGTGAATTCATCGAAGGTAAGGGAGGACAAATTCAGTGGAACCTGTTTCATCCTGTCCCTGCTAAACTTGTATGGATTCTCCAGTGCACCAAGTACTACAGGAGTATCTCCATCCATGTAGACGACCTCTATGTCTACAATTTTATCATTGGAGAGGACGCCGATTTCAGAATCCGGGAAGAAGGTGTTTTTAGGATTAACCTTAAACGCACGCATCACCTTATCAGTGGTCCTGAACTGAAGTTTCTCCAACAAGTTAGGGTTCCGAATTATCCGGTCACGTTCTTTACGTTGGACAGCGGTCATGTAGCCATCGTATAGGGAAGAGAACTGGTTGTAAAATACCTCTTGCTTGTTCGGGTACTTTGCATTTTTCGGGGTGACCTTCTTCTTTTTAGGTTTAGGTTTCTTCTGGGTAGGTTCAGCATCAGGGTTGTTACCTGGAGCTTCATTTGCGGTCCACTTGGAACTATCATCCTTGCCTTCAGTTACTTTAGTATCCGCATCAGGGTTCCCGTTTTGGGTCCACGGAGATGTAGGAGTAGTATTCTTGGTATTCCCCGTATCTGGAGCACCTGAAGTATCCACGCCTTCAGTAACCTCAGGAGGAGTACCCAGGGCATCTAATTCATCTTTATCTAAATCTCCAGGTAGTGGTCCCGTTGGAGCACCACCAGTATCTTCCACATTAAGGTCTCCTTTCTTCTTACCTTCCTTCGGCGTTTTCTTAGGAGCTTCCTTCTTAGGCGCCTCTTCCTTCGGCTCCTCGGTTATGATCTCATCAGCGTCGGTCATTTGCCATCCCTCAGGGCTGGTATAGATCTCGTAGCCTTTGGCGAGTAGTCCCGCCTGACTCTCATCACTGCCCACGTACCGCATCCCTCTATTGAGAATACCCAGCGCAAAGTCTTGACTCTTGAGGTTCTCTTTACTCTCGCCCCTGGCTTTCTCATCGAATCGCGCACGGAAATCCTTCCTTTTGAGTTTGCCCAGCTGACTGTTATAGATCTTGCGCATGCTACGCATCTGCTTGAGCGTGCCCTCTTTAGCCTCGATTTTATCCCTTAGCGCAGTGTATTCCTTGGTCCCTTTATCCAGGGTACCCAGTTCGCTCTTGTGTGCAGCGACATCTTCTTTAAATTCATTTATGAATTCCTGGGCAACGCCTTTGCTGTAGTTCATCTCCATCTCGTACTCCCGGATCTCATTAGAGTACCGGTTCTTACGATAGTCCTTGAAGGATTTTACCTTCTCACCCCAGGCATAGCGGCTGGCGCGTAGTGCACGCTGCTTATCTTTTAGTTCCTGGATCTTTCCTCGCTCCGCTTTGTTGGGCTTCTCCTTGGCACTGAGTTCACTGAGTTCCAGCTGTGTCTCATCGAGCTTTTTCTGGGCATGCATCTCCATCAGTACGGATTGGAATGCTGCAGCCTTATGTTTTTGACGGTAGTTGACACTGGTTTTTGGATCTTGCGCTGCTAGGATATCTGGAGCATGTTGTTTCCAGATACTATCCAGCTTCTCGATAGATCCGACATAGTGCTTGTACTGCTCGTCATTGTACAGACCAGCATCTTTAAGCGATTGCATGATTGCCAGCAGGTCCTGAGTGTGCCCGGTAGCAACAAGATTCGCTATATCACGACGTTCTTTACTCTCACGATGGAAGATTCCACCCACACCACCGATAATGGCGCCCATGGCGAATTCTTCTACTGCCTGGTGAAACGACTCTTCAGAAAGGAATCGTTGCGGCGCAAATTTACCTGCACCCGCCTGGTCCTCTTCATTAGCGAGTAGTTCGTTGTAAATGAATTTACTGGTACTCTCGGTCATCGACTGGAAGAATTCCTCTGCACCTTCCTCGAATCCTGTTCTTAGCGAGTTCCCTACGTTGGTCTCTCGTCCAAAGATTGCTTTACCTGCAGCCCTGACGTTCCCCATGACCCCGGTATTGGATTTTAATCCTTCGGGAGTCCACTTGGTTGCCTTCTCAGCAAAGTAATCGGTAAGGCTGGATAGCACTCCAGGTTTCTTTACTGCTGCCTCTATAGCTCCGGGAGTAAGGTCTCCTCCGGTTTCCTTTGCAATAGCCTGCATCATCTCCTTGGTACCGTTACCCTTGGATCCGATCAGCCAGTTATTGAGTTTGTTGGAACCGAGCTTCATTTCAATTCCAGTAGATACCATACCCACTGCAAGAGCAAGTGCTCCTGCTTTGGCAGAGTCAATACCATTGGCTCTAGCCTCCTCCATGATGTACCCGGTATTGATCGTCATACCCCCGGTCATGCTACCGAAGTTATTGGCGAATTGGATCTGCTTTTTGGCGATCTCCGCTGCGGTACCTTTGAAGAAGCCTTTCCCTACGGTCTTTGCTCCCCAGGTAGCCATCTTACGAAGCGGTCCACCGGTAAGTGCGTACTGCGTTAGCGAGGAGAGTCCCTGTCCGATCGCAGAGAATGTATTGACAGGATCTGAAAATGTACCTTTGTCCTGGTACACATAGTCCCGAGTACGGTTAAGCTCTTTGTTTTGACGAAGCCTTCTTGCGGTATTGTTGATCCAGTTATCGGGATCTGCCTCAAACTTCTCCAGGTTAACCATGTCCTCAAAGGTCTTGGACAAATCTCCTGAAGCGATATTCTTGAGGTTGTTCATCCCATAGTTCACGTTCCCCTCTAACATCGCATCGGAGAATGCCTCTAATCCGTTGGCAACAGTTGATGGAAGTCCCATCACACCTTCAGCGTACTCCTCCATGAGTGAGCCTAACCAGGTGGGGTTACGATCCGGAGTACCATAGGCAGACATCACTTCTTTGGTAGCCTGCTTGGTGTCCTTAGGATTCATATCCACTTCCTGGAGAATGTATTTCTTCTTCTCATCATCCCAGAGCGGTACAAATCCGTTGGTATTGAACATAAGACTCTTGACGATATCTTTCGTTGGGATCAGTCCCATAGACATCTCCTCGACCAGGTTATTCGCATCCTGTGCCTTCGACTCGTCTATTCCCAGGATATCTGCAATGGATTGTCCCAGCTCCGAGAATCCGGTAACGCGGGCAAGCTCGTGCTTCTCCTCGGGATTGTCTGTAGTATCATCACCAATCAGGCGGCTGTACGCCTTGTTGAGCTTATCTGCAGAATGCCATTTACCATCCACCCCTCGGAAGCCTTCCTCCATGGTGTTCCTGGTCGCTTCCTTGATGGTAGTCTCACGCTCCTCACTATCGATGTAGTGAATACCAGTGGACGAATCCATAGCGTATGGATCGTATTTCTTATACCCGTCGAATGCAGTGTCCCATGCGCTACCCTGCGGTTGTACTTGTTCAGGGGTCTCGTTTGTTTGTCCCTGGATTGGTTTAGTTGGATCTGGCATTAAAAATTATTTGGTGATTAGTTATCTGTATCTTCTTGGTATCCTCCCACTACTCCTTGAACTCTGGTCCTGTCATCTCGCGTGATCTCGCTCTTAACAGTTTGACCTTGATTCATAGAGGCTGCATGGCTGGAATATATCTGGTTTACAATCGGAGCAAGCATCGAACCTAACTTGTCAAATACCTTTGTAGTACCTCCAATATGTTGCTGACTCTGCCTTACTTTGTTGAATATTAAAGGAATAAGATCCGGAAGTTGTTCTCTTGTAGAAACTCTTGAAAACACTTCTTGCTTGAACGCATCAACCTCTGGAGTATCCGGAAGCATACGAATCTTAGCAAGCGCATTAAGCCCATATTGTTCTTGTGTATCATCGTCCAGGGAAATGATCTGTTCCAACCCTGTTTGTATGGTCTGCATATCGAAATGATCCACCGTGCGTTCTCCACCCGAGCGGGCAGCTCCCATCTGGATAGGCAGGTTATTTACCACAGAATTCGGCATTAACTTGTACTCCTCATCCTGAGTCATCGGAAGGAAATAACGCTTGCCTTCAGCGTCTACGTACTGCTTCACGTTTGTAGGCTTAACATCTACTCTATTCCCGTCATTATCCATCACGTAATACGCACCATACTCATCGAGCTGTGGCACTGCATCCTCAGAGATGTTACGTCCTTTAGAGTTAGATGAACCTTCACCGAACGGTAGTAGCTCTCCGGTTTGCGGGTCTGTGAATATCTGTACGTTGTTCACGTGTTTAACCCCTTCCAACATTGTCCCTTCTGTATTTAGCTGATGCCCTACAGAAGTCCAGAATCCATCATCAGAGTTCTTAGGATCAAAGCTGTAGAACCCGTTAACAGGAACTACATTCGTTTCTGATGAATCTACCGGGGCATTAGAATGTCCGTTGACTACAATATTCGCCTTGTCCCTTGATACACCACTAACCCAACGATATGGATCTATCGCTGGTCCGTTATTATCTGATCCACCGATCTTACTTACCTGTGGCATGAACATGTTACCGCCACCACGACCCTCCTGAGCTTTTGCTCTTGCGGCAGCAGCTCTTGATGCGGTCTTGTTAGGGTTCTCGTATCCGTACAGACGGCTCTGAGATTGTTGTCCAACGCGCTCCATACCAGCTCCGATAAGCCCCTTATAAATTTCCCTCTCTGCCTCCTCTGCCGTGTATCCTCTACTTCTCCAATCCAGCAGCTCTGTACGGTAGGTATCCGTACTACGGTAACGATCCATGGCGGCGTCCGCGTAGTTTTTTACGTCCACTTCTGCGATCCCTGTGGTTGTGATCTCTTTCATCGAACCATTCGGTCCGGGTGCGTAGAATGTACCACCACGCTCTGGCATGTGGTCAAACAGGGAAGATTTTACCTTGTCGTATTCACCGGCTTTCATGTACCCGGTCTGGTACTCATTGTAGACCTTGTTCCCATTCTCATCCAGGGAAATACTTTGGAAGTTCTCTCCATTGAGAATATTCCGGGCATCGATCGGCGTGAATCCTTGTGCCCTTAAAGTGTCACGGATCTCCCCATCCTTCTGACGCTTAGCGTGAGTTCGTTGCAGGTGCTTTAGATCTTTGTCATTAAGAAGGTCTGCAGTAGCCCTACCTACGAAGGCAGCAGCGTTCTCCAGTCCATCCCCTGCGGCTACCTGGTCAATCTGCTCCTGAAGTTTCGCGATCTTATCCTGTTTCCAGTGGTCGTCTTCCTCTGAGACTTCTATTGCAGCCATCGCAGCCTGAAGCTTATTGATATCTGCCAGGTTAGTCTCATACATCTGGTTGAATCCCTCCGCTGTGGTCTGGATAGCTTCCATTGGAAGATCCTGGAAGAGTTTCCCTACTTGAGCAAACTTGGGTGCTCCGAAATAATTTCTCATTTAAGCTGTTGTGTTTGTGGTCCGTACATGTTCACGTACTTGGTGTACTGACCGTAGCGATCCAGGTACGGTTTAAGGATCTCTAGCATCTGGTTCTGACGGTCACGCTCTAATCGTTGTCCGTTGATGTTCCCGAAGTCCTCAGTCATGTTCAGGACATTGAGGTATTTATTGTAGCCCTTCTGGTTGTGGAAGTCTACCATATTTTGTCCGTGTTGGGTCATAAGGTTCGCGTTTTGATTGGCGATCCTGTTCCCTATAAGCGCCTTACGGTTCTTCATCTGGTTCTCAGCATTTTCCTTCTGGGCATGCAGCTGTCCCACGTGCCCCATACGAGCAGCAAATGCGCCTACCTTGTTGGCATTGGAAGCTCCCCTGGAGGCATTGGACTGATCCAGAGCTTTGTTTACCGCACGCTGTCCGCGCTTCGCATCGGCGAGTTGTGGTTCAATGTTGTAATTGGTATTCATCTGCGGCGCACCATAGAGGTGAGGCATCGCATCAGGTTTTACCTTATCCAGGTACTTGGAGAAGGCGACGTTATCTGCGAAGGGTGCAGCCATACCCGCCATGTCCATGATCTTGTTACCATAGTTTGGTCTTTGCCAGAACTTATTGTCTGGTGCATTAGCTGCAGGATCTTGGGCAAGTGCAGCCTTTACCGGATCTGACTCCAGATCTGGACCTGCTTGCCAGTCAGAATACGACATAGAACCAGGGAGGTTTACCTTAGGAGTAAAGTCTGCGCCTGTTGGTACGGTCGTCGTGGATGCCTTGGCTGCTGCAGTTCCGGAAGCTTTAGTACCTCCTGCCTTTTTAGCTGAAGCAGTTGCAGGTTTAGCAGCAGTGGTATTCTTTGCCGCTACTGCGCCAGGTATTCCGTAATCAAATATTGAACCTGCATTCTGAGGATAGATATTCTCCTGGTTTGTTGCCTCGTATCCTGCAGGTACACCTTGATGTTCTGGACGATTAGGATCGATATTGTAGCCGCTTGTTTGCGTATGTGCCCTACCATCAGGAGTGATCCTTACGGTGTCGGGACCATACTTCTTAGCCTCGTCCTGCCTCCTTTGCCATGCACTCTTATCGAAATTAGGATTGTCGGTAGAAGAATTTCCAATGGTGTTGTTCAAATAATCCAGGGTACTTTTTCCCATATCCTTGAGGCGATCCCATATCGAGTACTCTCCAGTTCCGGGATTAGATCCATACGCGCCTTGGGTAAGTGGATTGGGTTGGTACATTTGAGACTGGATAGGTCCTCCCTGTTGTGGATACCCATCATTGATAATCTGAGGTCCTGTTTCCCATGCAGACCGGTTGTTTGTATAGGGATTGGAAGGATGGATAATCGGCAGAGTTTCCTGGTGGGGGTAAGTTCTGTCGTTGACCGTCATCTCCTTCATCATTCGCGGTCCTTGAGCAGCTGCCGTAGCAGCTTTAGCTTGTCCAGGTCTCTCGCCATAGTATGGAGCAGCACCTTTTGTACCTTTGGTACTGATTCCCTGCGGGGTAATTGTTCCCTCTACAGCTTCATGCTTGTATTTATCATAGGCACCTTGGATTACCTCAGGACGAATACCTGGGAACTGCGCCTGAAGGTCACTGATGATTACTTGTGGCTTGACATTAGGCTTATTCATGATCGTATCCTTCGCTTTCTTCATAAGCTCTTTGATAGGATCAACCTCTCCGCCATCGTCGTACTTTACGTAGCCTCCTTTAGCATAGGACTTCTGAGTCTGCACATCTGCAGCAGATTGGTTGTCTGCCATCAGGGAAGCTTTCGCTTCAGTCACACGCTCTAGCATGAGCTGTGCAGCATTCTTCTCGCGCTCGGAAGATGCATCGTTCATCATCTTTTGATATTTCAACTCCTTCTTCGCCAGAGCCTCAGCGATCTTTGCGTAAGTTTGCATGTAAAGCTTATTTATTATGGACTATATATTCGACCTTTGCGTAGAGCTTCTTGAGTGGGGAGCACGCATGACTGGACTCACCTATAAAGAGATCAACATTTGGGTTTTCGTAATTATTCATCCGTTATTAACACTTATCTTTTTCCTGTGGGCACTTTATCTAAAAGCCCAGAACAGAATTTTGTTATCGTTTAAAGACCGCTTAGGTATTTCTTAGGGTCTGTTTTTAGCTTGTCGGAGAATACAAATCCACCTTCTCCACCTTGTACTCCTATGCCACCGCTCTTTGCGCTGTGCTTGTCTCCTTGGAATTTTACCATCCCTGGAGCTATTGGTGTTGCTCCACCGTGGTTATCTGTTGTGATGGGTGCACCCTGCGGAACTTGCATTACTTCTCCACCCTCTACTTTGTAGTCTGCAGGTACAGATCCTCCATTCTCAAATGGTATGTATTTCTTCACGGTGTTGTAGGCTTTCCTACCTGTCCTATACACATCATCCCCGAAATCTTCAACGGCATCCATTGCACGATTGCCTATACGAGAAGCCGTCCCACTAACCTTCTTAATAGTATCGTAATCAACATCAATAAGATTGAACGGATTAGACAGGGTATTAGCTAAGGATGCAGGGTTGAGTCCAGGTGCCCATTCTCCGGGGGTAAACTTTCCAATGAGTTGGGCTTGCTCCTTGATGCCTCTAGCCTGGCTTACTTCACCTGCCGTGTTGCGGATATTTCCATACACACCCCCGGTCTTCGGAGTCTTCGAGAAGTCATAAGAATCATACACTTCTACTTCCCCGGTATCTGGATTAGTTCTGTAAGATACCCTTCCGAAAGTGGTAGCTGCCTTTAACTCAGGAGAAATCAAGCTGCCAGCAGCCATATCAGCTGCATTCATCCTAAGGGAATTGATATCTCTATTTACAGCTGGGCTATAATCGTTGTATTCGGTTCCACCATTCTTCTTTCCTGAACGCTTGATAGCGTTTTCAACTGACCTATAGAGATGGTTATTGGTCATAACATCTGCATCCCTGGTCGAGAACTTATTATCTCCAGTTGCCATGGACGCTACCATTTGTGATGCGTTAAGGGGCATGGGTAGCATTCTACGTATCAGGTTTGTACCCAAGCCTGAGGATACCTGCTCCTTCTTCTTGCCTGGATCTACCTTACCTCCGGTAGCAAATAATCGTGTACCCGCCTTCTCTCGTGTCTTCTTGGAATTCGCCACTGCTTCTTTAGCCAGGGCTGCACGCTCTCGTTTTATCTGCTCCTCGCTTTTGCGTTGGAGCTGTCGTTTCTTACCGTGCGTAGTGGGACCTACTATTCCGCCATACTCCATGTACCCGGAAGACTCAACGCCATAAGAGCTGTAGTTGTTCAGGATGTTGCCGCCCTGCATGTGGTCCATAATACGGTTGCGATCTAAGACGTCGTTGTAAGCAGTGCGACGATCTTGCATGATCTCATCGCGGTTTCCTTGACCGGTAAGTCCACCGACAAGTGCTCCACCAACGGCGCCGATTGCGGTACCTACTCCAGGGATCACAGATCCGATGGCTGCACCAGTACCCGCTCCTTTAAGTGCTCCGGCTATCTTTCCTTCTGTCTTGGATACGATTTTGTCTTTTCCTGCGAAGGCATTCCTTGCCATGTTGCCTGCCAGTTGTCCCGCACCAGCGTATGCCATTGCACCTCCCATAGTGCCCATACCTTGTCCCCCTTTGCCGAAGAAGTCTTTGACATTTCCAAAGAGTCCGCCCATAGGACTTTGGGCAGGAGTTCCTCCCGTTATAGCAGCACCTAGCTGTGTAGGCATCTGCGCATTAAGGTTGGGAGACTGTAACTGTCCTGGTAGGTAGTTGAACCCATTAGTACCTTGCTGCCCACCAGTAAGCATGGGTAGCATCTCATAGAATTGTCCTGAGTAGTTGGGAACTTGTTGTGAGGTCGCGTCACCCTGTGGGGCTTGCGGTAATTGGAGGTATTTGAGGAGTTCTGGGATCATAGCATAAGATTGAATAGGCTATCTGCCTAGTGGTCAATATGCTACGTGAACTCTCTTATGCTGTATATGGAGAAAGGGTATTATACCCTTTCCCCGTATCTATCTGTGTGACCTTAGAATTGATGCTTCTAACGAGTACAAATATAAGGCATTTTGGTCAATATTGTCGTATAAAACCCGGACCACAACGAATTTATCAGTGAACCTTCTCTGGTTAAACCAAGGCATGTTTGGATCTAAATTTGATGGGATTGGCTCGTCGCTTTCCATGAACGCCGCCTCCTTATCCAGGACAATATCCCGGAACTCGTTAAAGGACCATGTGCCCTCATTATTCCTTGCATTGACCATGGGTTCAATGGAGATATAGTCCGAACACTGGTAATTGTTGTAGAGCAGTACCTGGGATATGGTTTTATCATGTAAGAACCGTGACCCATCTGTCACCTCAGATATCCACTGCAGGGACTGATAGAGCTTCGTGATATTGGATTGTGGGTTGATCGACACATCCAAGGTACATGGGAATATCTCACCATCGTAGAACTTACCATAAGTACCGGGTTGATTATGCAGATACGCATCACCACCTTTGAAGGAGTACACTTCATTACGGGTGTTAGCCATCACCTTACCCGCGTAATTGTGCCAGGATATCCAAGACTGCCCGTCGAAGGAGATCGTCTCGGAAACGTCATCAAAAAAGATCTCTTCATCGCTCGGCTCCAGGTCTCGAAGCGTCGTTCCGTTGAGGATCTGGAATTTGCCTTCACGTACCACCAGGGAATCCCCGGCGGATACAGTGAGGCTCAGGTTGGTACTTGGAATCTTGAGTACTTTATCGATCTTGGTGATGATGATTCTGTTCCACCTGCGATCAAAGGCTGTGGTGTATCCTACACCGCCAGGGGCAAATGGATTATCGTAGGTATTGAGCTGTACTTCCTTGCCATCGAGCTGTTCCTTGAGCTTCAGGATGAATTCGTCCCGGAAGTAGTTGCGCATGTCCTGCCCTGAAATCTCATTGAGCTTCCCGTTGAAGAGGGAAATCTTCCCCTGGTCAGCATCAATGGAGAGATATCCCAGTGGGGATACCAGGCACGCGCCCATGTGTTGTGTTCCCGCGTACCCATGCTCGGTCGTTAGAAGCTCCGAGGGTTCCATCCTAAAGATATCTCCGGTACCTACTTCCGCATCACGCTCTGAGGTGGCAATGGTTTCCTTGGATACAGTACGCATCAGGGAGTACTTCATGTGGATCATCAGCGCCGTAGCGTAACTCTCCAGGTTGATGATCTCCCCTCGGTTCTTAGGCATCTCCTTGTAATCATTCGCCAGGAACTTACGAAGGGTGAAGTACTTATTCTCTGGGTCATACGCCACACCACGAGCTACCCGGAAAGGGAACTCCGATAGAAATTCCTCCTTCTGGTTGTAGACCGTACCTGAGGCAAGATCTCCCACAGAGGTATAGTCGTCGTTGTAGGTGAAGGAATTCGTATTGGCGTTATCTGCCGGGCGGGTAAGCCACTCGTCATAAGAGGAGTAGTTGGTCCCCACTGCCGGGTAGTAATTGTCCTTGTAGGTTCCACCGGAGTGTCGTAGCGCGACGTTACTTACCGTGTAGCAGGGGAAATAGAAGATGTTCTTCAGGGCTTCATTCTTATCAATAGACACGTACTTGGTGAGTCCATAGAACAGTGCCGCGGTGAGACGGATCCCGTAGAGGGAGAAGAATGTATCTCCACCGAAAAGGGAGTAGGTCCTCTGGGTAAGTGTCGGCGAAACTACCTTGAATAGTTTACCGGTACTGACCAGTTCCTGGTCCTCCAGGTTGGTGTAGACATTTCTCTTGTGTACATAGAGCGATCCCAGGTAATAGTTCTGTAGCGTATTATCATTGCCTTGTGAGGCAGCATGGTCGAACTTAGTGGTCTTCGGGAACCAGCCGTTGATGGAGGTCTTATCTGATCCCTGCTCCTGTATCTGTGGGTTAGGGTGAGAGACGGTAAATATGGCGCACTCCTCAGAGTAACTGTTGTCAAGCTTCTCTTCCCCGTATGACATGATACCATCTGCAGGAATGTACCTGTAATTACTCACTGCACGAAGCTCGTTGAATTCCGATACCGGGTTCAGTGCTCCAGCGTCTCCGGTAGATACCAGATCCATTCGGTAGTGGGCTTGCACTGGAGTATCCTGGCTAAGTCGTCCATCATCACTGGCAAGCTCTGGATCCCAGAACTTATCCTCAATCTGTCGCTCGCCGGTACGGTATCCCTGGAGCGTCGCCCCTACCTTCACGTATGAGGGCTGAAGCATCGGCTTATCCTTGAGCAGGTCGAAGGCATGGAAACGCACCTTGTCATCCCGCAAGGTTGGGATTACAGAGTCGTTTGCGTTAGATTCTGACCTGGCTACCGTCGTAGGACTATTACCTGCATGGGATCCAAGGGAACTCAGTTTAAGTGGATGGGGAGCTGTTCCGAAAAGAAGGGACTGCCCTACCACACGCATGTTAGAGGTGTCGCGTTTCGCGTAGAGGATTTCGTATCCCTTGATGGTACTCTGGATCTCCGTAGGGAACTTGATGTTCTTGACATCGATCCCCAGGACCTTACCTTCTGATGTGGTGTTCTCAGGTTCGCCCAACCTTCTCACCTTCACATCAGAACGGTAGAAGGTGAAGTCTAACTCGTGCCATACATCATCGGTAGCCTCATCAGGCATGAAATATTCGATCATCAGTGCCAGGGACTCATTCTTGTTCAAGGTAATGGTCATGGTACCTTTGTACTCGTGCGTCTCTCCTGAAGAAGACACCGGATTAGTATGCTCTCCGAGGCTGTAGTGTTTTAGTTGCCCTGCATCATCGATAGGCGAGAAAGGTTTATCTCCATCCCTTCGGAACTGTCCGAACTGAGTACGCACGCGGCACTTGGTATGGGAGCGGTGTACAAGGTGAGAAAAACTAATATCGTAGTCGATCACAAAGGTCTCGGTCTGCGATACCTGGTTGATAAAGAATAGCGGCTCGAATGCAGAGGACATCTTCGAGTATATGTAGACATCTGCAGGGGTGATCTGTTCTGTCTTGTAATACCAGCACTCATCTCCTATACTTGCCTGCGCAGTCTGTGACCCGGAAGGCATGATAAAAGAAGACTGCCCTTGGATATTTGGGTTCGCTGACTTGTCGACGGTAAGCGGGACTGCCATAGCAACACCGTAGTTATTCTTATCCTTCATACCCCTCAGGTACAAGGAAGAGTTGGCTGAAGCTCTAAGGGCATTGGCGCCGCCTCCAGTGACCATCGGGTTGTTAGAGTCCACCAGCATAGGAAGGGATGGGAACTTGTGGTGACGTACCTGTTCACCGGCTAGATCTCCCCACTTCTCTGCGTCGTCTTCGTAGTATTCGTCCTCGTTGTACCACACACCCATGTTCCTATCCGATCGGTCGATAGCAGTCTCCCTGGTTTGGTAGAACTTGATATCGCCCTCTACCTCCAGGTCGTGTTCCAGGTGATCCGTGTTACTGGTGTACGTACCATCGATCAGGTTCGAGCGCTTGTGCAGGTGTCCCCTGGACTTAATAGATGAGATCCTGTCGAGTACTGAAGAATAGTTGGCAGGATGATCCATGTGGTAATCATCTGCCTGGGTTGCCTCCGGACCGGGGATGTGGAAGGCATCAGACTTGGTTCCGTTCTCAAAGTAGAGTCGGATGTAAAAGGCGTAGACTTCATCAGGGAAGAATCCGCGCTTGGTAAATATGGTGTACGGGTCTTTGAAAGATCCCTCTACCTGGTCAAGGTTGACCGTATCCACTACCCAGTCCACATAGATATCATTGGCGTAAGGTTGGTAGTTGAAGTCTTTGGCAGCATCCGACTTCAGGTTTCCTCTAAAGAGCCTGTTATCATGTAATGTCAGGGTCTTCGAGTAATCGTAGATCATCTCCGGTACGAGTACTTCTTCCAGGGAAACTTCCTCGTGGTTCTCGTTACCTCGGTATGTGAATTCGAAATCAGATCCAGAGGGACGCTCCGCAACGACAAATGCTTCTAGGGTACTGTTGATCTTGCGTACCGCTATGATCTCCATGGATTTGTACCTACTGTCTGTGTCTGTGAAGCTCAGCTTGATACTCTTGCCAGAGGGGATACCGGCAGGTGCTCCATCGTAGACAAAGAATCCATCACGAGTAGATCCATCAGTGATGTGCACCGGTCCCATAGTGAAGCCGGGGGCAGTAACACTTCCATCCTCTAGTTTATATCTGGATGTGAAGTAATACGCCCCGGTCTTCAACTCACCGCCCGAGTTTTCAGTTGGCAACAATTTTATATTGGCAGTGTTGTACCCCGGAGCCAGGCGCATTAGCGCAAGGTCATCCTCACGTACAAGACCTTTGGATCCATTTTGGTCAAACGGTATATTGTCCAGGTTAAGAATCCTGTCATGGTTGATGCCATCTACCCAGATTACAGTGAGTTCTTTTTTAAAGTTCCGCAGGTAAACCGCTTTCATGGGACGGTCCATACTGAAGTTCAGCGCCTCCTCACGGATACGGACATCCAGGTTACCTTCCGGATCCAGCACCGCAATTACGGAGTATGCTCCTTCCTTTGCCCAAAGAACCAGGCGATCATCATCGATAGCCAGGGCATAGATGATATCATACGCTGTGATACTGATCCGCTCAAAGCCTTCCTCATTCGAGAGAGCGCCGAGTGCACGGTTCTTGATCACATTGTATGCCCTTCGGTAGGAATCCTGAGGTTGATTCAGAGCATTAGTATCGGTAACGAGTCGCTGTTTCATTAATCGTGGTTAAAGAATTCGTCATAGCTACGTCCGTAAGGAACCATGGTCACCCACATGTCCTTGAAAGACTGAGCTTTATCTACTGATGGGAACATCAGATCATTCTGTGCTTGCCCCAAGGTCTTCTCCCATTTCGCGTCACAGTACTGGAAATTGAATATGGGATGTTTGTACCCGGAGAACATCATCTGCCTGAGGATGTACCACTGCAGCGCCTCTTTGACAATGACATTATCAGGTACCATAGGCATGTTGTCCTTGTCGGTCGGGATGCGCATGAAATGGATCCGTACCGTTCCTTTATCAAAGGTGGTCTGGATCATACCGGGGTTGAGCACATAACGCTCGCCATCGCTACCACGTGCGTCTACCTGGGTAAATGAAGTGAGGTTGCCCCCTTGTGCATCACTCTTAAAATATGCAGTGACTTGAGTGAAGGCATTAGGGTTCAGATACGCGTCGGGGTCATTGGGGAGGGCGTAGATCTGGGGATTGGAACCATAACGCAAGGGGCAACCGTTGTATTCTACCATGGATATCAGGTGCAGGTCACAGGGAAGTGCAGCTCTGAAGTTCTCGATCTCAACATCCTCGAAGGTCTTTTCCAGTCCCGAGTACACGCCGATGTACTCCAGGGCTTCGCCAATCCATTCGATAGCATCCAGTACCCAAGAACCACTGTCCGGCTTTACGTCCCGGAATACTTTGGCGATGATTTCTTTGGAGGATGTCAGTTTATAATTCATGGTTTATAGTTTAGTTGTGCAAATTCATCTGTCTTGAGCATGCGTACCAGCATCTTCTTGTTCCCATTCTTCCCTTCGGTAGGCGAGAACTTATACACACTCTTATTTCTCAAGGCAACTGTGCTCTTATCCCAAGCCCATCGGAACCAGTAAGGATCCGTGAAGTAGACATGCTTATTGATGCCTTGCTCTTTGAGCTTGTTGGTCTCGTGCCAGTTGATCGTAGGGCGGTTAAAATTGCGCTCTACCTTCTTAATCCTGATACTCCCGAGCTTGTGTCCCAGGTTGAAGGTTTCCCCTTCCAGGATCTTCTTACTTGCTTTCTTATAGAATTCTACCAGGATATGTTTGTAGAGGGTGTACGTCACATCGGATCCGGGATTGTTCTTCCGGTACCACTCGTACATATCCTTTGCTGAAAATTTATCCATCTATGGTTACTTCGTCTTTATCCTTGTCAGGCTGTTCTGTACGTACATCTTCTCCAAGAAGTGTCCTGGTAATATCCCGAGCCAGATCTGCACTGATCGGGTAAGGCTGGTCATCGTCGTAACATGCTTTCCCATCACATGAGAAGGGAGCAAGTTGGTTCGGGTACTCGAAGACACCTTTGACCTGTACGGCTTTGGGCAGGGTCCCCAGTACGTATATATAACCATCATCAAAGTAGTACCGGGGCATGCCCGCCGTAAACTTGCTGTATCCAACAGTACCTAGAGCTGCGCGGTTTATTGGTGCATACTCTATTTTAGAGTCAATAGTTCCCACGTAATAGAAAGGGATCCGGTCTTTAAATCTTACCGGCTCAGGTACGCGATCGGTAGAACGGTACACTTTACAGCCTACTTCTACGCCACAACAAGATGATGCATCGACGAATTCCATGTCCAGGCATCCGATAGTCTGCAGGTAGATGTTAGGCGTGAAGCGGTTACGATCCAGGTCACGACGTATGATCGTGGCACGCAGTCCGTGAACCCGGAACTTCAGCCGCTCGATGTAATCCAGTTCATGCTCTCGTCCCTGGGAGTGGGCGATGTCATAAACAATCTTGTTGAGGGTCGTCATTATTTAGTTTTTGCGTATTGGACAGTATAGTTGAAGAGAGTAACGCTTAGAAACGCTACACCCAGGGTGAAGTATACATCCAGGACAGTGACCTTTCCGACTCGTATCTTGATGCTTACTTTCCTCCCGCTCTTGTTGTGTACTTTCCAATGGTTCTTGAATTTGAAATTCTTCAGTATATTTTTCATAGCTTCCAGTTATAACCAAGCCAGACATACCCGTAAGTATCTAAGGCTATGGACATTATATTTTTATTTTTCATTTTCCACAATAGGTTCCCACGTACCATAGGTGCTGCTTGTACTTGGGTACCAAATACAGGGACACCGATATCGAACCCAGCAAACACTTCATGTCGGGGTTGGAGGGAAACGGTGTCCCGTATGGTTATGGTGTAGGGGTCTTGGTATCTCGTGACGAACTGTCGTAGAAGTGTACCCCTGACCTCTGAGTGTACCTCCGTAGTTCCGAGGCTGTCTCGAAATTGCTCACGGTAGGTATTGATGACATGTCCAGGATCAGGAAGCGATAGCTCTCCGTCTTTGGCTTCTCCTGTGGGAGATAATTCATTTTGCTTATATCCTTCATTATTAGGGTTTTGGATAATAGTTTCTACAGGCTCCGGTAGGTACACCGTATCAGATACAAATACTTTCGCCTCACGGTAGAGAGTCACCTCGGTGGTGATGCGATCATCCATCTGATCCTTCTGACACTGGGCAATCATGACCATCAAAAGCAGAATAGATATCAGTATGGCGGGCAGGTTTATTCTCATTGTATCTTGGCTAATTGAAAATGCATTCCATCTATCGGGTCCTCCCAGTATCCACCCCACTCAAAGCCAGCATCCGTGAAACACTTCACAAGCTCTGGTGACATGGTAGGCTTCTGGTGCAGCTCGTTCCACTCCCGGTTAATATCAAAGGCGATACCCCATGAGTGCAGCGACCAGGCATCCTTGCCGCGCATCTTACGAACCACAAAGCAGCCGTCCCAGGTAAGGATCTCGCAGGCAACATCACGGTCGATGGCGTTGCGTAGTCCCTGGCGGAAAGGCTTTACCATCTGCCGGTTCATGTAGATCCGCTCAGGAAGACATGGTATAGCTTTACGCTCCTCAAAAGAAGTGTGGTACACTTCCATGTGGGCGTATTCAAACTTTACCGTAGGTCTGCCGAAGACCTGTATGCATTCCCTGGAGGTTACCATCAGACCAGCTTGTTATATTGATCCATCACAATCTTCTTGATCACGTTGAAGTTGATGTACACGAAGATCCCGAGAGCAGCTCCCGCGTAGAATTCCCCCATTAGGACCCATGCTGCTGCAGCGATTGCAAGCCATGCAGCTCCGATCATTCCTGTCTTCTCTACCCATAGTTTAACTTTGTCTAGCATTGTATTTTCGTTTACGTGGTTTAAATTCTTCGTCTGGATCTTTCCGTACAGCAGTCCCTGCAACGAACCAGATTGAGTCTTGGAAATTTTTAGGCGTCTTGCCTACGATCCATCGTCGTCGGATCCCTAAGGAGTCGGGAACCATTTCAGGGAACGCAGTAGCGTTTCCCAAGGCGACGGTAAGTGAATCGTTATATTGAAATTGTTTGGCAGTAACGGAGTCCCATACCGCATAGTCAGTCTCGTTGATGTAATCGAAATAGGTGTACCCTCTAGGTTTTAAGAACTCATCCACGTAGGCACGGTTCACGTACCGTACTATGAAGCCTCTGTCTGAGGATTCCTTTACCCAGATCGGAATGGGAATGTCTGCCAGAGCCTCTAGTAGGGCACTCTCGCGCATCATCAGCATCTTATTCTCTACCTTGTACCTGTGCAGGTTGTAGGTAAGCTCCCGTACTTCAACCGATAGTGTTTCGATAACAGCCTGGTTATTCATGTTCCAGAAAAAGGAAATCGAGGTCGCGGCATAAAGGACCAATATCCGGTAGTTGCGTACCTTCTTAATGTCTTTACTGTCACGATCTCCAAAGGAGAGGATGGATTTTACGAGCTTAATCATTTGAACTTTTCGAGGATTTTAAGACCGGTGTCTTTTAGTCTGTTCAAATAAGCCCCACCACCAAATAGGCACAACGATAGACTGGTCAGTATGGTATCAGTAGAATCCCAGTCGTCCGCTTTACGGTCGCTGAGATAGAATTTTTCTAAGATGTGTGGATAACATACCGCCGCCAGTAACGCACATGCCACCAGGAAGAAGATAACCTTCGTGGCAAAGTTTCGGATGTGGATGAATTCGGAGATGGACATAGTTATACAGTATGCGATAGCACAATTTAATTCTGTATAACTTTAGTTTCTGTGAGGTGTAGAACCTGTAATGTTTCTTATGAGGTAAAATTACAAAATATTCTTCTGTTTGAGTCAAAGGTCTATAGAAAAATATTTAGAGCGTACATAGACCGCTGCTGGTAAACGCAGATCCACTCCAGTACCTCCATTGACCACTCTTAGCGTACCACCCTGAGTAGGCGAGCGTTCCACTACTGGTGCGGTATATCTTGGTGGTATTACCGAAGTTCGTCCCTTGATCAATCCAGTACGTACTCTCCCCGATACTACAGGCGTTAGAGGAGCTACTGGTACTGCGGGCTGCAGTGGTCTGCTGGTAGGTTCCACCTGCGGAGTGGTTGTACCCTCTAAAATTCGATAGTCTATCCTTGCTGCCAGAGTACGAGGAATGCCATCCACTGGAGTTCACATTAGCGATGCAGTCTGCCAGGGAGGAATCGGATGGAAGTCCAATCTCAGTGATCACTTGTGAGAGACTTATATTCGAGGCGGTACTCAGTGCCATTACCTATTGTTTAATATCTGTTCTACCATAGCTTCTAGCCTTTCTACTCGCGCATTTAGGGTGTTTATCTCTTCATCTTTTTCTGCCATTTTGCATACTAATAGGTCGGTATAAGAGACAGCCTTCATCCCGTCGTCACTTACCCGTATTAGCTCAGGATGATGTTCTTCAAGCTCTTGTGCAATTACACCATACCTTACCCTATCCTCCTTTTTAAAGGTGTAAGACTTCCAATCGACATTCATCTTCTTACCTGTGAGAGGTTTAATGTCGGATTTAAGTCTTTCATCGGAGTAGTTAGTCCAGTCCGTGGCATACGCAACTCCACCTCCTGTCCAAAACTCAAATTGCTTTACACCACTATTGTTTTGAATCTCAAAGGTTTTACCTCCTGTCAAATCTCGAAGGGCTAGTCGTGTACCTGACCCTGAACCCTCTTGCAAGAATGACCATGCCCTATCACTGTTGAATGTCAAAAGAGTTGCGCCATCCCCTGAATTAGATGTCTGAAATCTATCAGCGTAAATCGCAGCATCGAAAGTCGCAGTACCAGAGACGGCTGTCACGTTTAAATACGAACCACCATCCCACCATGCTTGTTTAAACGAAGTTGCTCCTGTTCCTGACTCTGGGACACCATAGCAGTGTAATCTAGCTTCTGTTCCATCAGACCTAGCGTCCATTCTTTGGTATGAGGGAGATGCTGCGGAAACATAAAATCTGCCTACGCCATAGAAATCAACCGCCCCACTGTCTTCAGAGAATTTAACATTTTTGGGAAAAGATATTTCATTTTGTGCTGTTGTGATTCTATAACTATAATCACCTGTGTCTCCGTCGGTATCATGGAAATCTATGTATTTTCCAATCTCTATTGTTCCCCCAGAAGTAACATGAGGTATCACCCCCCAATAATTACCACTTTGGGATAGTTTGAGTCCTTCAAGAGAACTCGACGCAGTAAGGTTTGTAGAGGCTGTAGCATCTACCTCCCCTAGAGTTGGAGTTATAGATACACTCCAATCACTAAGATAGTTCTT
Organism: Zeaxanthinibacter sp. PT1; assembly: GCF_028464225.1. GTDB lineage: Bacteria > Bacteroidota > Bacteroidia > Flavobacteriales > Flavobacteriaceae > Zeaxanthinibacter. The sequence goes on along the minus strand of NZ_JAQPCN010000001.1, from coordinate 927,080 downwards.
GATGTTTGTAGAATATCCTGCTGTTACATTCATTACCTGAACTTGTGGATACTCCCATGCTGTAGTTGTCTCCCCAATCCAAATGCAAGGTTGAGTTCCGTTATTCCCAAATCTAACGGTAAGTTCATCATTAGCGACAGAGGTAAGTTGGGTGGCATTACAATTTGCCCAAGTGGTTCCTCCTGCAGCTTGATAGTTATATCCGTGTATGATGAACTTGTGTGACTTTCCGCCTCCTGCTCCTCCTGTATACCTAAAAATGTGAACCTCAAAAGATATCATATCTGCCGCACCTTCAGTAGCTGCAGGTAAAGCAACTTCTATAGCTCCTGTAATACTTGAAGTACTCGTAGAAAAGTACCCTCCGTCTGGCGCATGTACTATCCCTGAGTTTGAATTATTATACTTATATGAAGTAGTATCAGCAGCTTTTACAGTTAAGGTTCCATGCCCATTAAAGGTCATAGCTTCGCCTCCGTAAAAGATCGCTTTGAACTCATTATCTGCAGATCCTGCAGCAACATGCTTGAAGGCGAGTGAGATCCTGTCATTAGTGCTCTCATCTTTACCAAAGATGAACTCATTCCAATCCCCATTTGCCATGTTAGGTACATAAAAGCCAGCAGTCTTGTTGTAGGTCCCTGTCCTGTTTCTGCTGATTTTAAATTGAGATCCGTCATAAGTGACATCCGGAGTTCCTTCAATAGTTCCGTCTCCAGTCCAGACACCTACCTGGTTGTTCACCGGAGTACCGACCTTGGTTACATTTCCTCCCCCTCCGCCCCCAATGGCAGCGAGGCTTGTAGTACTTCCGTCACCCAGGAGCACATCATCCGAGGTTGCCCCAGACTTAATGAAAGCATCAGCGGTAGTGGATCCATCAGCGTTGACTTGCCATATCTTGGTCCCTGCGCTGTTCTTTAGATGCATCGAAGTACCTGTAGGAGAAGCACTCACTTGCTGCAGTGCTACCCCATCATCGGCTCCGGTTAAAAGGAACCTAACCGATTCTGCGGTATCAGGATCATACCACCCCCCAGCATCCTGGAAGTTCATTCGACCCCCTAAGGTTCTATGTCCTCCGCGGAAAATGATTGTATGGTAGGAATTCAGTGCTAGACCATAGGTGTACTGGTTCTCAATGGAATTATACTCGTCACCAAACTGGAAAGCAGCCCCTTCCCCTGAACCATTCATATCTACCGCACCAATGATCCTGGGGTTCAAATTACTTGATCCGTTTACAGATACTGATACATCCCCAGTAACAGTAAGGTTTCCATCAAAAGTGTCATCTACATCCGAGCGAAGGAATTGGGTACTGTCCAGTCCATCAAATGTACCTGCGTCACCGCCTCCTGCACCTCCTACAGCAGCATCGACGTATGCCTTTGTGGTAAGGTCTGTGGACACAGCGGGTGTACCATCTATAGCTATCGTTGCGACTGTTGTATATCCATTTTCGTTCGTTGAATTCTCAGACTGGATCTCTAAATGCCCGTTACTTAACCCGTTACTAATTTTCCAATAGCGTATTGGACCATACGTCCGCACAGGTTCGATCATCAAACCGAAGGAGTATAGGTTTCCAAAACCTTGCCCATCCCCGTAACCTCCAATATTGAATCTCCCACTAGGGCGAATCTCAGAAACATTATCAAGGCTGTTACCATCCATGTTAAGCGTCTGGGTCGCCGTGTGGTTACCAAGATCATCTCCTATAGCGGCATATACTTCATCAATAGCCGACTGTACATTGATAGCAGCAAGTCCGGAGATCGCGTTGTTATACGGGTTGCTGGACGCGTTGGTGTCGATAGACTGTGTAGCTCCAGTCTCGTCCGTGTACGTGTAGGTGCCATCGCCGTTATTGACCAGGGTAGATACTGAGGTGTCCCCGATAACCGTGGTGCCTCCTTGTGCATCTGTGAAGGTATAGGTCCCGTCCAGGTTATCTACAATATCAATCTGCGTCAGCACATTCCAAAGATCCGCCTGGTTTGCAAGTGTTCCGGTGATGCTTCCCCACTCCGCAGAAGTACTAAGCCCTCCAAGATCTGAAGTTAGTGCTATGGTACCTCCCTGGTCAGGAAGGATGTAGTTGCGTTCTGCCGATAATTGAGACACATCCAAAAGGGCAGCTATATTAGCGTACCCCTCCCTGGAGAAGAGGAATTTATCGGTCGACTTCCTGCCAATGAAGTTAAGATTAGCACCTCCAGAGTACGACTGGTTATTACGTAGCCCGATAGCGTTATCGAAGTAGTTTATACTGGTCCAGGTATTGGAGCTTGCCTTCAGACCGTACTCGGGGTGGGTGTGTCCTACGTCACTCTTGTCATCTAATACTGTTTGCAGATTTGAAACATCTGCAATAGCTGTCCTTGCACTTTGGTCAACGCCTAATCCTGTGTCGGTCAAGGAACCGTCCAATACGCTAAATGAACCTCTTAGGGCTTTAGCGTGGGCGATGGTAACCGTCCTAGCTGTGGTGTGATTGACTTTCTCGGCGTAAATATTTCCAGTTGTGTTATCTACGGTGAATCCGATATCATTGCCGTGTGCATGAACCTGTTTGGTTTGTCGAATAATTGTAATCTGACCACCCGAAGAGCGGTAGATAAGCAATTCAATCGGCTGATAGTGTCCGTTCTCTGCTGAAGTCATTAAGACGTGGGCAGCGCTTGAGTTTCCAATATTAAATAGGGCTACTCTTGTCCCCTGGGCTGGTAACGTTCCTTCCCACAGAGCGCCATAGGTCTGAACCCCCGTTATTGAGTTTGAGCCGTCTCGTTTTTGATATTGTGAGGGGTCGAAATCTGTAATCTCGCTAACGGTATGCGTGTGCCCTACGTCTGATTTAGTTGATGGATCGAAACTTCCTTCCGTCCAAATTTTTCTCCAGGAAGAATATACTCCTGCCGTGAATTTCCGGGTGTAGAACCCGTCGCCAGTATCATTCCATGCAAGTTGACGACCGTACTCACCAGCGTGGGTATTGAATGTTATTAATCCGTTGGCATTATCAACTTCACCCCCGGTTCCGGTTCCATCAACAACAGGAGAGCTGTACCTGTGCCATTGTATGTTTGATGTAGAGCCGTCTGACACATTTAGTGAGGCTGTTGCACTGCCTCCTGCCTTATCCAGCTTACTGTCGATATTAAGTGATGAGACTTCCATGGTCGTACCGTCAGCGAGAAGGATCTGATCAGACGTTCCATCATTCTTTTTAAATGCCGGAGCCTCTAATGTTCCAGATGCTGTGATCTTTACCTGACCAGAACTAGCGCCATCACCTTGTGGTCTAAAGTAGATAGAACCTGTACCACTTTGATTGTTACTTATAATCGTCGCATCTGCATTGTTGTCACGTATCTTTGTGTGTCCGATATCAACTATCCTGGTAGTACCTTTAAGTAGGTTTAAATTTCCGGAGATTGTTACATCACCACCAAAGGTTGAATTCCCTGCCCTTATGGTCGTAGTATTTATCCGAGTACCATTGACATCTAAACTATACAGGTACAATGCTCCATCCACGCCGTCCATACCTCCTTCGAGGCGGGCGTAATGGGACTCCCCTTGGAACGATGAATAGAAGTCAGTCCGGTGGATAGAATTAGCCCCCTTGATTTTAAGCATACTGTTTCCAGATACTTCATCATTGGAGATAGAGGTTAGCCTGCTCTTGTCAGTATTGAACAGGTCTAACCCCTCGTTAGAAATTACTTTCCCGGATACCTCCAGGTCAATCAGGTACTTCGACATAATCGATTATTAAGCTCGGATTACTACTCTTAATGCATTGGTTGCGGGTGCGACGTTTACTCGGATCTGTACCTGGGAGGTAGAGAGCCTGTCCACATCAGTAATTACGGTTTCTTTGGTTACAGCATCGTACACTTCCACCAGGCAATCCTCTGTGCCTAGTCCGTGAGTAACGTTGAAGCTGGTGTTAGATCCATCCCCTACAGAGGCAGCAAATGCACCACCGGATATGGCTTCCGCCACATAGCTCGACAAAGTTGCAGGCGTTACCGCACGTACTGTATCGGTACCGGCATCTACTTCAGCCTGGGTAGCGATCTCGATGATACCCTTATCAGTTGTAGAGGCATCAACGATGTCCGGGATGTTCTTGTTGACCACGGTCCAATCCGCCAGGCTCGCAGGATTATCCACTTCAGCGATCAGCATATCTCCTGCTTGCACTGAGGCAGAGTAGAACATACCGTCTGCAGTTACCGTAAAGGTGTTACCTTTCTCTATACCCGAAGGTGTGGTATCCAAATCAGGGGTATTGGTTGCGGCATCGTATCCACCGATATAGATCAGTGCCCCGGCTACCTGAGAGCTGATGTTATCCAGCTCCGCTTGGATCTTGCTGGAACTCCAGGTGTGCGTTAGGTTGTTTGCAGCGTCATCAATAACCGCCGCGCCCAGATCACTTGCAGTCATGTTCCTTGTGGCGAATCCAATTACGTGTCCCTCAGCATTGACTGTCACATCAGATATTACGGTAGCTCCGGTAAGTGCGGGACCCATATCCACACCATCGGTAGGGTGTACGTATTTGTTCGCGTCAGTAGCTCCAGTGTATCCCAGATCAGAAAGCGTCAGTACCCTGGTGGTGGCAGCAGTGATGTGCCCTTCGGTATTGGTCTCCAAACTCGCCAGCACATTAGCTCCAGAGAGGGTTGGATCCAACGCCGTAAAGGTCGGATGGTTGTAGATGGTATCCTGGAATGGGTTGAGCCACTGGGAACCGTCCCACGCATACGCTACGTCGTCGGTAGTGTTCCAGTAGATTTGTCCCACAACAGGGCTACTTGGGTGGGAAGCCAGGTTTTGAAGCGCAGCGTTTAATAGCTGGTTCTTATTAAGGTCTAAATTAACTAGGTATTTCATGGGGTTTAGTTTAATTCGGCGTATCCGCTAAAGGCGCCATTAAAGGATATGGTTAATTGGTTCAGGTCAATATAATTGATGTCCCCCACGCATACCGTTCCGGCGGAATCCGTCACGAAGACAGAGGGTCGTTTATTTAAATTGTGCACTATTGTCCAGGTATCCGAAGGAGTCCCCTGGTAGTGCCTGTGGTTCTTATCACCGCTAGGATCTACCTGTACTGAGACTACGCGCCCGTTGGCATCCGTCATTAGGTATCCCTCTTCGGTATTGATATCCAGAGAGTTCACCTGAAGGTTTCCGTCGATGGTGCCTCCTTGGGTCGATACTGCTCCTATATCCTCACGTACCTGGGAAGGAGAACGCTCTTGGATGTCGCCTTCCAAATCCCTCGTTATGAAGTTTCCTTCGCCATTTTCAATCGTATCGAGCCGGAGTTTTCCAGCTACTTCTACATCGGTATTTAATATCTTCTTTGCCATTACATTACGACAGCCTCAATGAGCCATCCTGATAGTCTTAAGGTTACATTTGACACTCCATAACTGGTCGATGAAGACCCGGCAAATACTACCTGCCCTTTGATCTTCTGGGTGCTACCATCGAAATAGGAATGGTTATTGACAATAATATCTGGGTGATCTAAACTCGCTACCACCTGTACAGGCATACTCTCAAAGGGTCCCCCTGCGCTAAATCCACTTACCTCAAAATGTCCTAGATAATTCAGCGTATTGTTAGGTATCGGGTTCAAGTCGAAAGTGATATCCAAATTGAAGAACACCATGTCACCTATCTTTCGATAGGGCACATAGAGACCCCATTCACTATCGTAATCTAAATGATTCGAGTTGGTACCACCGCTAGGGGTATTAACAGTTATGTTGTTCCACGCTCCGTAGGCTACTGCATTTTCTGCACCGTCAGCTCCTGCAGGTCCCTGTAATCCTTGCGGACCTTGAGCACCAGTATCTCCCTTGTCTCCCTTTGGACCCTGCGGACCTATAGGACCATCAGCACCGGGAGGTCCAGGCGTACCAGGCTCTCCAGTAGCTCCTCTTGGTCCGGAAAGGTCTTCAGAGATAAAGGTGGTGTTGTCAGTATAGGTTAGGGTGAATGTACCGTCTCCATTAGAACGTGCGCTTTTAATACCGCGTCCCGCCTCTCCCTGGATCATTACCCATACCGTACCATTGAAGATGTAAAACTTATCCCCAATAAAGAAGGATTGTCCGGTCTTAGGACTTGAAGGAAACGCCACGCCGTAGGGCATCCGCAAGTTCTTGATCTCCGACTTGTCAAAATCTACTATGGGAGCTGAAATCTTCTTCATCTAGTTCAGGTACGCAGTTCCTTGAAATGGGTTATTAAATGTGATAACCAGACCATTGGTGCTGGTATAGGTGATCTCACCTTCTACGTTATTTCCCTGGTCGTCAATTACCACTACACTCGGCATCTTGCCAAGGTTGTGTGTGATTGCCCAGGTGTTAGAGTCAGAGGTTTGGTTGTGCACATAGTGTGCGTCTACCGCGCCCCCGAGCATTGCATCTATCTCAGGCTTATCGTAATAGTTCTCCAGGGAGTCATCGATAAGTACCTGCGCCTCGTCAGAGGTAATAAATGGATCCTGTCCATTCTCACCATCGTTGATCAGGTCGGAGGTTCTACCCTCGGCACGGAAGGGGGTGATCTCTACAAATTCATTGCCTTGGGTCACATAACCGGTAGCTCCAAAACCTTCTGGATAGTAAGTTCCCAGGTACCCGTATAGTTTTCCTGAGGTTACATCCTGTACGATCAGAGGCTTAGGATTTGCCTGGAACGTAGAAGCCTGGTTAACAATAGATGCAGGGGATCCGCTTCCACTGATCATGTGGTAGGCAGGGGAGAACTGATCTGAAATCGGTAAACTCTCCAGGAGTACCAACTTCTCAGTCTCGTTCTTGTAAAGGAGGTAACGGTCTAGGGTTGCGCCCTGAGTCTGGTGATCTACCAGCGCCGTTACGATGTATCGTTGAGTTCCAGTGATGGAAACTCCTTGGTTATCCAGCTCGTCTATAATATCGGAGAGCCGGACTGCACCACCTGTCGAGTAGTACCCGAGGTAGTGTTCGTGGATGTATGAGTCGGTTACTACCAGATCCTCATTTCCGGGAATAGGAATAGCAGAACCTGGAGCTGCAGGGGAATCGATCTGATCAATCCCGAGTTCCAGTTGTAGTTCCCAGATCTTTGCACGCAGGCAAAGCATCTCTTCCAGGTGCGGAGAACAGACCCCATAGAGGGTCTTCTTCGCCCATTCAGTAGCGATGTACTTGTAACGCCAGGTTATCGCGTTGTAGTACTCTGTCGTGTTAGCGTATGCGCTCCGCGCTTGTAGTGTCGGAGCCTCCATTATTTACAGCCGCAATCGTAATCCTTACCTCCATCGAGGAATCGAATTAACAGGTCCAACTTCGTTGTAGCCTCTGTGTCGTCCGCGTAGCGCAAGTCCAGGTCTATGCCGGTGAGCAGTACCATGAGCTTGTTGACAAACAGCGTGGTCTTTTGATCGCACCCGCACAGCTCTGTGTCTGCAAACTGTGCCAGGAAGGTCTGGACGCGTGCTTTGGTATTAGTATAAAGAGTGGAGTCGAATGCCATGAATAGTAGGTATAAAAAAAGGGGAGGGCAGTTTGGGTGTACCCTCCCCTTAGGTTATGGTTGGTTGTTGGTCTTACTCAGCGATAGCGTCACCGTCAAGGGCAGCGATCGTGTTGGCTAAGTCAGACTTAACAGCAACGATGATCTGGTTGTCCTCGATAGCAGCAGTACCAGTTCCAGCTTTGTTAGGAACACCACGAGCGATATCGTACACGTAAAGTACGTAAGTAGCTCCGGCAACAACTTTGCTGTCTGGCTTGACCACTGGGAAACCTACGTTGTTGTGGATACCTCTTGAAGGTAAGCACTCAACTTCCAGCTTCTTCAGATCCTCATCTTGTCCTCTTGTTGGAACAGGCTTGACAGCCAATTGATCGAGTGTACATCCGTCAGTGGCAGAAACCCTGAAGGTTTTGTTTACTGGAGCAGTGACAGTGATTACAGAAGCAGCAAGGGCTGCTGAGAATCCTTCAAATTTAGATCCAGATTTTGCTCCGTCAGCGTTGATAGCATCAACGATTCCCTGAAGAGTAGCACGCTCGTAAGACTTGATCTCAACGTCCATTGTACCAATGGTAGTGTCGATCAGTTTCACGTACAGAGGCTCTCCAGCTGCAGCGCCTGTGAAGTCGATAGTTGCTTGTTGAGCAGTACCTGCGAAAGGTGCTTGCTTTACAGCATCTTGAACTTCAACGCCTGTGAAAGGAGTAGAGATTTCGTCATCGACAGCGATTTGAGCTTCGCCCCCGGTTAGACTTGCAATGACAGCTCCGCCTTCAACAAAGCCCAGCTTCCCAGCTCGAACATCGGCGAAAGAGGTAGCAGTTTTGTTAGTAGCATCACCATCGACATTGACAATAAATAATTGCTTAGACATGGTATAGATTTAGGGTTACAGATTATTCAGTTTTATTTGCCTGGGCAGAGTTGCTCTGGTAACGTGGAGATGCTATAACTTCTAAGATGTGCTGTACTGTGAGGTCTACTATTTCATCGTGGGTGTGGTCTGCCAGGTCGCACGATTGATTCAAAGATAAGTCTACTTTCGCGGGATACCTAATGTAGTCAAAGGTTACACCTTTTAATATAAACTTTTTACTACCCATAACCGTCAGTACTCTTTGGGTTATAGTAGCTAGTGCGCTTCTCTCGCTAGTCCTTCGGAAAGGATCTATCATCATTTTACGTACCTGGTCCTGCGGCGCAATGAGTACCGGTACGGTGTGATCTTTGGAAAGATCTGCTTTTAGTTTGCAGTCGTCCCAACCCGCATTCACTTCCCCGGCGATATAGAATAGGTAATCGCCAGGGAGTGCTGCAGAGGCATTTTGTCCCAGGGTTAGCCCTGAGAATGTTGCCTGGTGGGGTTCGATTAATTCCCTAATGTCGTCCAGGCGTTTCTGCACCGCCTCAAACCCTAGCTCCATCTGATCAGTCCTATCGAACCGGTCTTTGATAAAGCGTAAGATCATCTTATTGATAAAGGCATCTATCTCCTGTGGGAGAAAGTTGTTGTACACAAAGCTCGCGTTCTTCTGCAAGCCCTGGTCAACATGGTAGTGCATTTCCTGGATCGTCATTACTTAGTGGAATTGTAGTGTTTAAGTTTCGCTTTAAGATTCAGAAGTGTCTCAGAGTTTGCCTTATCCTGCAGGTAAATCACTGCTTCTTCCTCACTGTGACCAAGTACTTCTTCACCATCCATGTAGCTGTTTCCAACCTTTCTCAGCACTTCTGCTGATACACAATTTCGGATGAAGGCTTTAGTCTCCAGTTGCTTGTCTTTAGCTACCGCTAGGAACTGGCTCGGAGTCTCGTTGGCGATCTTCTCTAAAGTGATCTCCATAGTATCCTGGTCCATTGAATCAGGGAACTCTCCAAGTACGCGGAGAACCATAGCCATCTTTTTCTCGTCGGCTGTAAGTTTGATCCATTCCTTAGTAGCTTCCTTACGCTTGTTCTTGTTGGCAACCTGCTCGGCACGCTCTCTGGATTTATCTTCCAGGGTGAATATGTATTTACGCTTCTTGCGTACTTCTGCCGGATCTCTTGGATCCACAAGTAGGTAAGGGTGCTTGATTGCAAATTTGTATTTGATGTAGTCCATCAGTTCGTATGGTGAATCGTCCTTGTCCACTCCAACTTCAAGCTCTACGCCTATTGCTGGAACATCAACGGAAAGGTCAAAGAAGAACTCCTTTACCTTCTTGAAGAAGGCAGGATCCTGAGTCGATACACCCAGTATGTGAGGCATCAGTTCGTTGGTCTCTTTGATGGAAAGCCCGGTGTTTACATCTCCTTGGGCATTGTAAGTAGCGCCGATCCTTTTCTTTGCGGAATCGTACACGTGATCTGGTAGGTTTGTCGTATTTGGACGACGTTTGATTATTACTGTTTTACGCATTGGTGGTAAAAATTGGGTTAATAAATAAAGCCCCCCAGGGTGTGAGGGGCTTTTAATAAGCTATTCTTAGGCAGCTACACACTCTAAGTGGAAGCAGTTAGTAGCTCTACGGATAGAGATACCACCTTCCTTCATGAAGTGTACAGATCCACCATCGATGTCAGTAGCACGCAGTGCGTTTCCACTGAATCCTTTTGGTACAGTAGCACCGGCAACTGCCCATCGTACAAGCTCACGACCTTTTCGTGAAACCATCTGTACGTTAGGCTGACCATCGTAAGTGCTCATGTCTAAGAAGATCATTCTGTAAGACTCCAGAGGAAGTCCGGTTGAAGGATGCAACTCAGAGTTAAGCGCACGTGCACCGTGGTCAAGTAAAGGCAAGTGCCTTACTGTGATAGTGTGCCCGTCGATGTGCTGGTAGCTGGTGAAGAATCCACCAAGGGTCAGGTTACGACCGCTTCCGCCGATGAAGCTAGAAGGATCAGTGTTCTTGATGTACGCTCCAGAGGCAACTTCCTCTTTCATAGCGCTGTCAAACTCCTCAAGACCTCCGATACCGGTGAACAATACGATGTTCATGGTCTGAGCATCAGAAGCTCCGTACAAGGTATCCCTTACGATGTTCTTCAGCTTCTTAGCTGTAAGCTTCGCGTAAGTGTCGTAGTTCGGGATTTGCTCCAGAACACCAGATCCAAGAGGAATAACGTTTCCGTTATCGTCCTTCATGTGGATCACACCTTTAGAGTCCCTGTTGTAGGTAGAGTACCAGTAAGAGTACTCACACTCTTCCTTCCAACGCAGCATGTGCTGGAACTCCTCGAAGTCGTGCCACAACTTAGTGGTACGTCCTTTTACGTTGAACTCAACGTTAACGACTTTGTTCTGAGCGTTACCTTCGAAACGGTAAGACTTCCTGATGATGGAAATCTGGTTACGCATTTTAGAAGGAGCGACCCAGTTACTTTCGTTACCTCTTGATCCACTGAAGGATACAGGAGCGAAGAGTTGTACGAACTTCAGACCTTCGATGTCTCCGGCTGATACTGCAGAGGCAGCGTCAGGAGATACCAGTTGAAGTGTGTAATCGAAACCACCTTCCAATCCTGCACGAGGATCTTCCATGATCCTCGCCTGAAGACCATAAGGGTTCTCGATGATGTACTGACGAACAAACCACTTTTCAGGGAAGTTCACCACAAATCGAGAGTGGTTTTCTCCGGTTCCCGATACCAGTTTGGTAGCGGTTACGGCTTTGTTGATTCGACCCATTACCGGGTAATCATACTCGGTGTCGTTGATGTATCGAGTGTTACCCATACCTTCGGTCAGAAAAGAAAGAGGGAACCTCTTGTCTTCCTTACCGGCTAGGTGGGTCAACACTGGCGATAGAACATCAGGTTGGGTCAGCAAGGCATTAGACAGAGAGTTCTCGTCCGTCATCCCTTGCGCATTCCATACGTCTTCATAAAGACGCAGCTTGCGATTGTTATCTGCCATGGCAATATTTGGGGTTATAGGTTAAGTGCCAAATGCTGCAGTAACTTCTATATGCTGTGAACTAAGTTTTGTTAGAATATCTCGTCTAACCCAGGTAATGCTGTTGTTCGTTGGTGTCCTGGATTCTGTCCCCTAGAGAGGGTATTGGTGACTGCTCCTTTTGAGGATCGCAGTCTGCTGCGTAGACTTTGTGCTTTGCTCTTGGTCCCGCCGAACTTGGCGAAATCAAACTTCTTGTAATACATATATTCCAGTGCAAGTTGAGCCTCTCGGTCCATCTTACCCATGTCCAGGTCCCGCTGTGTGCGTCCTGAATTATCTACCGGGCGTGCCATCCAATCATAGAATGATCGTTTGTCTGCCTCAGGTACCTGAAGACCTTTAAGTTCTCCGCGCTTTATCGTATCTCCGATCTCACGCCAAGTCTCCTGCTGCTCTTGAGCACGCCTTTCGGCTTCTGCTTGTTGCTCGGCAAGGAGTTGCTCCTCACGTTGCTGACTCATAGCGGCAAGACGTTTGCTACCGATAAGCGACTGCTTCTCCAGCAGCTCACTATCTTCCAGGTCTTTCACAATTTCATTGATCGTATCATCGTCGTAGCCCAGCTCTTTGTGAAGCTCTGTAACTACCTTACGTTGTAGGGCTGCATTTCCTTTAAGCTGCTCCTCGGTAAGGGACGAATAGTCCTGTACCTGTTTTGCAGTCTCGAAGAATTTCCCCTGGTCTCCGCCTTGTGCGCGGTACTCCAGGTACTTCTTCACATCCGGGAACTGCTCAAATACCTGTTGGAGGTACTGCTGTCCTACTTGCTCACCCACCTTCTTGGTGTACTCGGTAAGCCCTTCCACACTGTCATCGAACTCTCCATCAATCTCGTACCCTAATCGCTCTTGAAGTTCTTCTAATAGCGTAGGTTCGTCCTCGGAGTCGACTGGATCGTCTCCTTCTTGCGAGTCTTCTCCTTCGTCTTGGTCTTCTTCAGAATCGTTGGGATTTTCAGGGTCATCTTGATCTCCAGTGGGTTGGTCTGGATCCTGCTGTTGGATTGGGTCAGCTCCCTCATTGTCGGATCCGTTTGTTGGATCTTGGGCTTCTTCCTCTTGGTTATCAATCGGCTCATCGTATCCTCCAAGGATATCTCCGACTGATACATCACTAAGGTCAAAACCAGTGGTTTGATCACTCATAGTTGCTTACAAAATTAATTAAACATTGTCTTAGAATCTATTATAACCCCCGTGTTACCGGGGGTCTTACTTATATAGGTTTTTTATATTATTTCGATGCGGGCTTATTCTTCATAGCGGCTATCTTCTTCTTCTCAATTTCATTTTTACCGCTCGCAATTTTCTCGTTAGAGGCTATCTGGCGGTTGGTCTTCCACTTGTCTGTCTCGCGTTTCTCACGCTCGTTCTGCAGCTTCATTGCCTCGGCGCTGTTATCAGGCATCTCTGGTTTGGAATTCTCTCCAAGTTTTGCCCACTCTACCTGTATCTTCTCAGCATGCATACGCTCTTTGCTATCCCGCTCGGATGCACTCTCCTGTGCTGTGAATGCCTGTTCTGCTTGTGCCTGTTGCGCTGCACCTTCGTTCTGCATCTGGATAGTTTGCTGATCCATCTCCTTGAGTGATTTCTCCCAAGCCTGCTGCTTAAGTTCTGCCTCTTTCACCTTCTCCTTGATACCGGCGAAGTTGTTTAGATCCAGAATCTCAGCTACCGTTGAGGGCTGGGATCCATTTTGTGCGAAGCTGAATGCCAACTGCTTCATGGTCTCAAGCTTCTCTGTCTCCTTAGAGGAGTTCTTCATGAAGATTCCAATCTGTGCTTCCTGGAACTCAGAAGGCTCTATATCCAGGATACCTTCGCGGTAGTCCGGTGTGATATAGGTAGCCTGCTTACCTTCCTTCCAGGCAAATTTGGATACGTCCAGTAGACCGTTCATCTCGCGCTCCTCGAACTTGGAGAACTTCCTGAACAGCTCGTAGGTCATGATGTTACTCTGCCCTACTGCCATGTTAGTGTTACCGGCGCCATCACTTGCCATGATCTGACCCTTACGCTGGCGGGAGATCCCAAGGAACTCTTCCCACTCATTCTTGATGGCTTGGAGAAGTTCAAACTGTGCGCCGATGTACTGTCCCAGGGACATGTCGAGTACCTGGAATTGATTGAAGTTCACGCGCTCTTTGTTCTGTCCCGGTGCGGTAGAATCTATAAAGGCAAAGCCCAACGCGTCTGCGGTGTACATGAATTGCTCCTCATCCCACCCGTGCTTCTTAGGTACGGTGTTGATTTCCATCAGGGCGATCTTGTCCTTGTTCTTGGCAATGGACAGCTCAAGTCGGTAATGGAAAACGTTGTAGAGGACCTGGTAAGGAATTCCCATCTCTACAATAGAGACATTCTCAGAATTCCTATCCGAGTACCTGGCGCCATTGTACATGAGCTTCGCCTTGGATACGTTATTGATCTGGGTACGCTGTACCTCGGTAGGTCGTATGTGCTTGTAGATGGATCCGTCGATCTGGTATCCTTCCCAGGTTTCGTTGATCCAATGCCACTCCACCTTTTCGCCAGGCATGGGCTTGTAGCTCTCACTTACCTCGATCACTTCCATGGCTCCGAACTGGTCCGGCACTTCTACGAATCCGATCTTGGTGAAGGTTTTAAAGTTCACGTGGTATACTTCTACTAGGCGGTCAGTATGCCTGTCGTCATTGTCATTTCCGTTCTGTGCCAGGAAAGGGATAGAGAAGTTCTGTGAGGTGTTTGCTTCGGGGTTTTCCAAGCGGTCGATCTCATCGTCAGTGAGTACATCATGGAACATGTCCACTACCTCGTTGACGCTCATGAGCTTTCGCTGACCTGCCATGTCACCATCCTCGATATACTTCACCTCAGGTCCTGCCTCATAGAAGACATCGGTAGGAGAAACTACCTGGTAATCCACATCTCCGAAGAGTACCCCTTTGCAAGAGTACGCCTCTCCGGTTACCACCCAGTCAAAGAATGCGGTCTGTAGCTTGTCCTCCAGCTCCACATTGGCAACGATGTAATCCATCGCCTGCTGTCCCATGATGGCACGCTTGTCGCGGTAGGAGGTCTGTACCTGTTTGGCAAAGTCCTCAGGCTCGGGAAGTTCTTTTGAAGGTAGTCCGGTTTGTACGCCCTGCTTATTCATCTCGTTGACGAACATCTGCTCCAGGTACGATCGGTACTGCTTGGTGCGGTACTCCTCATACTTATTCTTGATGTCGCCGCCGACAACCACAGCCTGGTAGTTGAAGGGACGCTGGGCACGCTCTCCCACTAGGAGATCCACCACGGGTTTGATGATATTGTAGTTCCGGATACGCGCCGGGAACTTGCGGGGTGTCTTCCCTTTGGCGACAGCGTTGTAAGGATCCGTCACATAGGCGTAATCCTTCAGGTTCATCTTCCCGTTGTAGTAATCGTAGAAGGAATAGAAGTCTTGCTTTCGCTTGCGGTTGAAGTCAGCGCGGTCGATATACGCCTTGATGGTCTCCTTCATGATAGCGAAGTCGTCCTTCTTCTTTTGCGCGTAGGTAAGTTTTTGTTTGGGTAGGTTGAAGCTCATAGGTTATTACAGGGATTAACCGAAAAATTCGGTGTTCCAGAAATTATCTGATTCTGTAGTAACTTGTGATTCTTCAACCTCCCGGTCATGGAGGTCTTTCAGGTACATCATTCCGACCAGAAGTGCTGATACGCGGTCGAAGTTGCCCTTGTCTCTGTCGTACTTGATAAGCTCGTCTAAAAGAGCGATATCATTTATAAAGTGTAAATTTAATCTTTTTTCGCCAGACTCAGTGATTCCTCTAGGGACTTTTAACCAGTCTCTTAGGTATATCTCTGCCTGATCTTTACGTTGTCTGGATCCCATCGAACACCCATACCCCCGCCCAAGAGCCTTGATATTGATGTTCTCTTTCTTGGAGAATATCTCTGCCTCGTGCAGAAGCATGTGTAACTTCCTGTGTCTCTTGGCGTAAGGGATCACTTCTCCCCTATCGTTCTCAAATCCGATCCGTGCGTTGTAGTACTCGGCAAGCATGAAGAGCTGTTCGTTGTACTCGTCCTGGGTATCGGGTCTTCCCACGTACCCGGCAACAATCATATCATCCGGCTTACTGAACCTATTGGGACGCTTCATGATATAGGCGGCACCAAGGGATTTACCGCCCTCATGCGCATAGGGGTCATGTACCACCACGTACATGTCATCCGGTGTATGTCCAGAGCTGCCCACATAAGGAGCCTGCCATATCGTTACACAGCCCCTGATGTCATCGCCCTTCTGTGTCGGGAACTTATCTAGGGGACGAGCGTTCTCAGACATCCGGAAGGTAGGTCCCTCCTTACCGTGCACCATCCGCCCGTGTACGGAGAGTCGCTTATTTAATCCAGATCGAACAAGTTCACCTCTGTGGTCCGCCAGGGCAACAGTGGGGAACATGTTAGAATTGGTTTGAAGAAACGCCTCTTTCGGACACCAGGGGTACTCGGTAATATACTTGTCATATACTCCTGCATCCTTTGCGTTGGCTTTCAGGTCATCACGTTTCGCCTGCTCTTCCTGTTTTGCCTTCTCGATCAGGGAATTCCCATCGTTGTCCATGAACCCGATCTTGTTCATAAACGAGGGGAAGAAGTACCCGCACGTATCACCGGCGCCGCCCTCATCCCAGACGTTATCGAAGGCGTACATGTCGTAGGCTTCCGGGTTATAGAACATGGACTCGAAGTCGATGGTTCCACCCTCCATATCACCCCCGGTACCGAATACGATGATCTGACCCGTCGTTACCCCACCATCCTGTACACAGGGAAGGGTAGCTAAGTAACTGGGCTTTAAGTTGTCGAAAGCACCACCCTCTTCAAATATGATAAAGGAGGCATCCTTTCCCCGGGCAGCATCCGGGTTATCCTTGAAGGTAATCGCTTCGATCTCACTCTTGTATCCCTTCTCGATGATCTGCCCGCCGACATTCTCCAGGTACGATGCCTTGACATGTTTCATCTGATCCACACGCTGTCTTCTCTTGGACCATGCGGTGTGCTCGTTGAGGAAGTTTAGGTTGTTGGTTGCCATGGTCATGATTCCTTTCGGGTACAGGTACTTCTTATCATGAGCACATAGCAGGGTGTAAGAATGCTTTTGGGTATTGTAGATGTTGGCAGCGATCGCCGCGTTCTTATAGGAGAATCCTTTCCGCCGGGCTTTGGACACGATCATGTGCTTACCCTGCTTGGCAGCCTCTTCCATCCCGATAAAGAAATGGTAATCGCCATCCCAGAAGCCTGGAAAGGTAGTTACCTTCCGGGTAGCCTCTCCCTTCTTGATCCCGTCGGTCAGACGGATCTGGCAGAAGTTCAAGTAGAAATAGTGATGCCCGGTAATGTAGGTATCACCTACCGTGAATCCTTCCTTGCAGCGTCTGAGCTGCTCGGACCAGTATTCGTAATGGTTGGCGGTACCTGCGGGGTCACCACAGTAGTATCCGTGTTTGAGGAATTTCTGGGCTTCACGCCTGAATTCCTGAGTATTTGTAAGCATAGTGATTTGGGTTGACTATGCTGCGTAACTTCAGGTGCTAGAATATGATATGATAAATAATGTTGTAGGCTAGGATATAGCAGAGACAGTAAAAGCAAATGCATACCATCACACATAATGCTCCTTTAAGTACTTGCCTTGCTAATTGTTCAATCTTTCTCATCTGTTCCTTTATTGCGAAGGAAGCTACTAAACGTATGTCCTTCAGTTATTTTACTAACTTGTCGCTGGCTAAGTTCTTTACTGACCTTCCAACTCTCATGGTCGACCCACAAAAACGCTTTAGGTCCGAACCCTACTCTCTTTCTCCTCGCCATGCGTCCTTAGTTAATGGGTAGTAATGTAGTAGAGGTCTAGGTCCTGATCTTCTTGACTTGAGTACCCTCCAGTTCTTTTGCTGCTCCTCAGTACATCCTTTGCGATGAAAGTCTTTTTTGAATGTTCCTGGCTTAGGTAGCTTTCCATTGATGCGGCAATAGTGGTAGAAGTAGTACTCCTCCCCACTCATATCACCATGCCCTTCTGCGCATCTACGTAGCTCTTCGAGCTTGATGGTCATGGGCTCTGTGTCCATAGGGTCGTTCATCTTAATCTTCGAAGGCTCCTTTTTGCCCTCCTCCTCTAATTTTGACATCTGCTGCTTGTTCTTTTTTGATTTTCTCCTCCAGGTCCGCAATCGTATCGATGGCTTTAGGGAGCTTATCGGAAAGCTCCAGCATGCGCGATACATTCTTGGTGATCTCATCATATAGCTCTGGTGCGAGATCTCCGCTGGAAAGTACAGTGTCGATCCGGTCATTGAGCATGTTGATGACCTGGGAAGAAGTTATTAATCCGTTCTTGATAGCTTTAAGAGATCGCACTGTGGCGGTCTCCTGGAACTCGTTATACTTTGCAGTAGCTTCCTCGAGTTCCTTGAATATTTTAAAGTCTGCAGGTAATCCTACGTTGTCCAGGGTACGTGCATGACGCTCTTGTGCTGGGTAGTTCAGAAGAGGCGACCGGTAATCATTGGTATAGTAGATGTAGGCGAACCATTTTACAGCTTCGCGTTTTTGTCGGTCTTTATCTTTGGCGATCAGATTCCTGAACTCCTTGATGACCTTAATCTCCGGATCTACTATTACCTTGAACTGTTCCTCTCTGAAGAATTGCATCGTTTAGCTTTTTTAATCGGTATGGGTTTACATGGAACTTTCCAAAGAACGGCAGGCGTACCTGCGCGAACTCTCCTTTCTCTACTGTCTTCCTTGTAAATGCTAAACTTGACTCTACGATGCTTTCTGTCTCTTTTATCGTGCCGCCGTTCTCGGCTACGATCTCTCTATAAATATCATGTTTGAACTTTGAACGTCGTGCCATTAGGGTTGGACATTAAAAGTTACGGTGTATTTAGAGTACCCTGCGACTCCCATTACGGATGTCGTACCTGGGTAGTGCTTTCTAAATTCTTCCTCTTGCCTTCTTTGATAGTCCCACGCTTTGTTGAAACTCGAGAAGGTGAATATGTTCGTGTTACTCTCCATCGACCTTGAATTTTATGACGATGGTATCTGTCATGGGAACCACCAGCGGGTGATAGATGTAGCCCTTACCATTGGGGTTTGGACTGATTACCTTTTTATCCTTGAGGGCTTTGATGCTATTGCCAAGTACTGTGGTAGAGCTGGCTACTCCTTGGGAGACTAACATCCTGCGGATGTCTTTTGTTGCGGTAATGTCTCTGTCAATATTGATCATAGCCTCCAGTACAGTGAGTTCCTTCTCGGTAAGGTTGAGCATCCCATTGATGGCTCTGAGGTATTTCCCCAGGAATCCATCGGGTGTCGTCTTTACGGTGATCTCTCTTGGCTTACTCATGTGTACCTGTTTTTTCCTGGTACCTGATTACTCGGTCAATCTTTTTTGACAGTCTCTCCTTCATGAGTCTGCGAATGTTCTTCAAGAGGAGGATGATGCATTGGTTGATCGGGGAGTAACTTTTCTTGTTCAGGGCATAGAATCTGTCGATCAGCATATCGATGACTTCCTCGTGAGTTGTTCCCTGGATAAATTGTCCATTAACCTTTTCGGTGAATCGGATACGTTGGCTACCTGAGGTCTCTCCAAAGTTGGCGAGAAGGTATTCTTGTCCGTGTTCTACTATATCCAAAATTTTCTTCTGTTAAAATGCCCTTGGGCTGGTTATATGGGATACAAATATAAGAAATTACCTCGATTAACGAAATTATCTTCTGTTTCAATATAAAAAAGGGTACTCCGGGTAAACAGGTGGAAAGAGAAGTCAACAGAAGTATGAAATTTGGCTCTGTTAATACTTTTGTTAATACTTTTGGTGTAGAGGAAAGTATTACGCTGGGGTGTAGAAACACGAAACCCCCAGTGTTTACTGAGGGTTTGCGATGTGGTCCCACCTGGGCTCGAACCAGGGACCACCTGATTATGAGTCAGGTGCTCTAACCAACTGAGCTATAGGACCATTAAGTTAGATATTCCGAAATATCGTGAATTTCGGACTGCAATATTAGCACTTATTTTATTAGCCTGCAAAGAAATAAGATCCCGATCAGCCCGTCCGCCCGAACTTCAAGGGCGGGGGATTTCCTGGCAAAGCTCTACCAGTACCCCGTTACTGCTCTTGGGGTGCAAAAACGCGACCAGCTTATTGTCCGCGCCTTTCTTCGGTTTTTCGTGTATCATGGTAAAACCTTCGCCTTGCAATCGTTTGATCTCTGCTTCTATATTATCTACGGCAAAAGCGAGGTGATGGATGCCTTCTCCCTTCTTCGCCAGGAATTTTGCAATCGGGCTGTCCTCGTTAGTGGCTTCAAGCAATTCGATCTTGTTCGGCCCTACCTGGAAAAAAGAGGTAGTTACCCCTTCCGAGGCTACCGATTCGGTCTTGTAATGCGGCTGGCCGAAGAGCTTTGCAAAAAGCTCGTTAGAGGCCTGGAGATCCTTTACCGCGATCCCTATATGTTCAATTTTGTTCACTATCCCTTGCTTTGGTGCTAAATTACACATAATGTGCGTATTTTTGCCCCATGGAAACACAGCGACAGAAAAAAATAGCAGGGGTTTTACAGAAAGACCTGGCCGATATATTACAACGCACAGTGATGGACGCCGGACTAAAAGGGATCATTATATCTGTCTCTAAAGTTGCGGTAACCTCCGACCTTTCAATTGCGAAGGTCTACGTCAGTATTTTCCCCACCGACAAGGCCGGGAAGATCCTGGAAGAGCTGAAAGAAAACCCGGCTCCCGTAAAGCATGAACTGGCTCAGCGTACCCGCCACCAATTAAGACGTACCCCGGAACTACTTTTCTTCCTGGATGACTCCCTGGAATATATAGACCAAATTGAGAAATCGCTCAAAAAAGGGGACAACCCCATCGAAAATCCAGACCTCCTACCTAGAAGGAAAAAGTCCTGATCATTGAATTTCCCGTTCTACATCGCCAAGCGGTATGTGCGATCTAAAAGCAGCCAGAATGCGGTGAACATCATCAACCTGATCACCTTCCTGGTCATCGTGATTGGTTCTGCCGCCCTTTTTATAGTGCTTTCGGGTTTCGCCGGCCTGAAAAGCTTCAGCCTCTCCTTCAGCAACACCTTTGATCCTGATTTTAAGGCCCTCCCGGAAAGTGGTAAATTCTTTTCGGTCAGCCTGGAACAGGAAGAAGCCCTGGACCAGGTCAATGGCCTTGCATCCTATTCCAAAGAGATCGAAGAACGGGTGTACCTCAATCACCAGCAGAAAAGTCATGTCGCCTACATCAAAGGCGTTGATGAACATTACAACAAGGCCACCGGGATCGACAGCACCTTGTACCTGGGATCCTGGAATGTGCAAGGACAACAGGCCGTAGCGGGGATTGGTATCGCCAACCTCCTCGGGCTTTCTATCAACAATTACCAGAATCCCCTCGTCGCCCTGGCGCCCAAGCCGGGCAAGGGATCCCTCTCCCAGCAATCGCTGAATGCTAAACCCTACACCGAGGTTTCACTGGTGCTTACGGGTATTTATGCCATAGAAGAGAACCTGGATAAGAAATACGTATTTACGGACCTGAACCTGGTGCAGGCCCTGCTCGAAAAATCAGCTGCAGAGGTTTCCGGGGTGAATTTTAATATAGCCGATGGTGCCAATATGGAGGAAGTTCAATCAGAAGTTGCTGAAATTCTTGGCGCCGGCATCATCCTTAAAGACCGCCGCGCCCTGAACAGCACCCTGTACCGTATGCTGAATACGGAAAACCTGGCTACCTACCTCATCTTTACCCTGGTGCTGATCATCGCACTATTTAACGTTGTAGGGGCTATTATCATGATGATACTGGACAAGCAACAGAATACCAGGACCCTCTACAGCCTGGGAGCCACGGTGCGCGAATTAAGACAGGTCTACTTTATACAGGGAGTTATGGTGACCAGCTTGGGAGGTTTTTTTGGTGTTGGGCTGGGAGCGCTGTTGATCGGGTCACAGATCGCATTCGGCTGGTTGCGTATCACGCCTTCCCTGGCCTACCCGGTAGAGTTTCAACCCATCAATATCCTGATTGTACTCGGCACTATTGTTCTCCTGGGCATCATCGCTTCACAGATCGCCAGTAGCAGGGTGAATAAAAAATTATTACAGGCTTAACTCGGGCTATAACCGGGCGAATTCGTGATCTGAAAATTGCTCCAAAGCTTCGTCAAAGGCGGCGAATACATCTGCAGCATCATCACTGGTTACCATTTTCATACGCAGCTCCTTAAAGTTGGGGATCCCTTTAAAGTAATTGGTATAGTGGCGGCGGGTTTCAAATACTCCTAATTTTTCCCCCTTCCAGTCGATCGCCATCTGCAGGTGCCTCCTTGCCGCATCTACCCTTTGTTCCATGGTGGGTGGCTCCAGGTGTGTCCCGGTGGCCAGGTAGTGCTTTACTTCGTTAAAGAACCAGGGGTAACCTATACTGGCGCGCCCGATCATTGCGCCATCCAGCCCATATTCATCCCGCATCCGTTTCGCTGCTTCCGGGCTATCTACATCCCCGTTACCAAATACCGGGATATGCATGCGCTGGTTGTTCTTAACATCGGCAATGGGGTTCCAATCGGCTTCACCCTTGTACATCTGTACCCTGGTCCGGCCATGAATGGAAATTGCAGAGCAGCCAACATCCTGGAGACGTTCAGCAACCTCAACGATCTTGATCGATTCCTGGTCCCAGCCCAGCCTGGTCTTTACGGTGACCGGCAGTTTGGTATGCTCTACCATGGCTTTGGTCAGGGATACCATAAGGTCTATATCTTTCAGGATTCCCGCACCGGCACCCTTACTGACCACCTTCTTTACAGGACATCCAAAATTAATATCGATGATATCCGGGTTAGAAGCTTCAACGATCTCCACTGACTTTAACATGGAATCCAGGTTGGCTCCAAAGATCTGTATTCCTACGGGTCTTTCCTTTTCGTAAATATCCAGCTTCATAACGCTTTTAGCGGCGTCCCTGATCAACCCTTCGGAAGAAATGAATTCCGTATATACCACATCTGCTCCCTGTTCCTTGCACAGGGCGCGGAAGGGAGGATCGCTCACATCCTCCATAGGAGCGAGCAAAAGTGGGAATTCGGGCAATTCTATGTTACCGATCTTGGGCATATGCTATATAATTTGGGATGCAAAATTAAGAAATAAGACGGACTTAAAAAGATATTTCCTTGGTTTACAGGCGGTCTCTCTCCGTTTTATTAACCTCGCGTTGGTTATCCGCCAAGCGGAAATTACCAAAATTATAGGTGAAGCCGATCCGTACAATCTGGGTTTCCTCGTTTTTTAAGTAGGAATTAAACTGGTTTAGGTAACGTGTAGTTCGTAGCGCGTTAGACCGATTCAGGATATCTTCAAAAGCTATCGAAATACTGGCACGGTTATCCCAAAGTGTCTTTTTCAGCCCCATATTCCAGGTGGCCGTTGCATCTTGCACATAAGAACCGGTAAGGAAGCCTGAGATATAGGTAAAAGAAGCTTCCCCCGTAAAGGTGCCATCTGCACTGAGGGTTAAAAAATTACCGAGCTGCAGGAAAACGCCTTCCACGCGGTTGGTGATAGGAACATTTCCACTCTCTATCCCTGAAAACTTCTCTTCTTCCACAAATAAGGAACCGTAGGCAAAGAGATACCAGGCATTGCTGATCGATTCATTCACGATAAAGTCGAGCCCATAGGAGGTACTCCCCAGCCCATTCTGCCTTTCCTGCCTAAGGATCTGCCGTTGGTTGTCCTGGAAACTCAGGTTCATCACGTATCGACCGTTATCCCGGTAGTACAGGTCGATGAAGTAAGTGTTCTTCAGCGAAAGGTTTAGGTTAAAATTATGACTGAAAGAAGGCCTGAGATTTGGATTCCCTGAAGCAAAATCATACTCGTTAAAATAGTAGCGGAATGGGTTCAGGTCACGGTAATTGGGCCTCCTAAGCTTCCGGCTATAATTAAAGGATAGGCTGTTCTCATCCGTAAGGTTGTGCATCAGGTAAAAAGATGGGAACAGTTCAAAGTAATCCTGTACAATGGTCTCGCTCAAGGTGATGGAATTTCCTTCTGCCCTGGTCTGCTCTGCGCGCAACCCGGCTTTTAAGGACCATTTATCCCAGTTTCTCAGGAAGCTGATATACCCCGCCGAAATATCTTCACTGTACTCGTAATTGTCGGTGGAAGCATCGGGGAAATTGTTTTGGGAGCCGTTAATGGCCAGGTAGTCTATCAGGCTGCTGGAACGGATCACGGATTGCTTCAGGCCCGCCTCAAAATTAAGCTCGCCAAACAGGTCAAAATAATCCAATTGCCCGGTATAGATATCTATATCCTGCCCTGCATCGGTCTGGAAGCTGAAGTTTCTCATAAGCATTCCCCCGGGATCAAAATAATCTGTAGAACCGGCCTGGTCCTGGCTGTCGTCGTAATGCGTATAGTGCCCATTGACCTTTATCACCTGCCCGGCTTTCTTAAAGCGGTGCTCGTACGTAAGATCTGTCGCTAGATTCAGGTTCCTGTTATCTATAGTACTTGTGGTCACCAGGGTAGAGTCCAGATTACCCGTGGCATTGAGGGCTTCCATGATAAGGCTGTTACTGATCCTGTCTTCCGGGGTGTAAGAGACATTGCTTGTCAGGTTGATACTGTTCCTATTATCAAAGTCGTAATCGGCGGTCAGGTTTGCATTATGGGTTAGCTTATCGGTGGTGCGATCTAACTGGGATTCCCAACGCGCAAAAATATCATCTGCCGGGTTGATGAAATTGATTGTGCTGGGAACATCGTCAAATTCCTTTCGGGGACTGATGCTGTAGTTGGTAAAGAGATTCAGTTTATCATTTTTAAAATAATGACTGCTTCCCAGCTGGTATTTCGGAAAAACTCCCTGGGTAAAGGAACCCTGCAGGCTTCCCTTGTAACCGGGGGTAACCGCCTTGCTGGTCACAATATTAAGGATAGGCCCTCCTTCTGAGTCGTACCGGGCAGGTGGGTTCTGTATCAATTCCACTGAAGCGATACTGCTGCCGGAGAGTCCTTCTAGCAGGTCCCGGACTTCGTTAGGAGATAACTGCACTTTGCGGTCATTGAGGTATACCGTGGCCTCCTGCCCTCGTATCTGGAGGCTTCCCTGAACATTGACCACTCCTGGGGTATTCCGGATCAGGTCCCAGGTATTTCCCTGGGAGACGATGGTGTTTTCCACGTGGAAAATAAGTCGGTCAGGCCGTTGTTCCAGGGTGGGCTGCCTGGCCGTGACCACGACCTCATCCAGGTCATCACCGTTACCCTCAAGGATAATAGTCCCGATATTCACATCTTTTCTAATATCCAGGGCGCGCAACTTTGATCCACTGCCAAAGTAGCTGGCTTTTAAAAGGTAAAGATCGGGCAGCACGTTGTTGAGCACAAAACGCCCATCTTCACGGGCAGAAGTACCCTGTACAATAGAGGAGTCGCTGGCTTTAAGGATAAAGACGTTCGCAAATGCCACTGCAGTACCTAGGCCGTCTTTGACGGTTCCTTTAACTTCATAGGTCTGGGCCTTAAGTCCAAGGGGGAACAGCAGAAGCAACAAAATGGTTGTTCGCATCACAGATTCAGGGATGTCTGTCAAATCTATAAAAATAATCAGGTATATCACTAAGATTATTTACGACAATCGATCATCTCCCTGCTTAAAGCCCGTGATTTTGAGGCTAGATGTGAATTCCTTGAGTGGAAATGAATTATATTTGCCATTCCTGAAAACCAACCTCGTAAAAGTTGGAAATGCTATGAAGAACATTCGTAATTTCTGTATTATCGCCCATATTGATCACGGTAAGAGTACCTTAGCCGACCGGCTGCTGGACTTCACCGGATCCGTAACCGAGCGCGAAAAGAAAGCTCAGCTCCTGGATAGTATGGACCTGGAACGCGAACGCGGTATCACCATCAAGAGCCACGCGATCCAGATGGAATACATCTATAAAGGAGAACAATATATCCTGAATCTTATTGACACCCCCGGGCACGTGGATTTTTCTTACGAAGTCTCGCGCTCTATCGCCGCCTGTGAAGGAGCATTATTGGTGGTAGATGCAGCCCAGAGCATACAAGCCCAGACCATATCTAACCTATACCTTGCCCTGGAGAACGACCTGGAGATCATTCCCGTGCTGAATAAAGTAGACCTTCCGAGTGCCAACCCGGAGGAGGTGACTGATGATATCGTAGACCTATTGGGTTGTGACGCGGAGGAAGTGATTCCTGCCAGTGCCAAAACAGGCCTGGGAATAGAAGAGATTCTTGCCGCCATCATTGAAAGGGTGCCCGCTCCCAAAGGGAATGTGGATGAATCCCTGCAAGCACTGGTGTTCGACTCGGTTTACAATCCATTCAGGGGTGTAGAGACCTATTTCCGGGTAATTAATGGTGAAATAAAGAAAGGACAAAAGATAAAATTTGTCGCTACTGATAAGAAATACGATGCTGATGAGGTGGGAACCCTGAAGCTTACACAGGTACCTAAGGCTTCTATTAAAGCAGGGGATGTGGGTTACCTGATCACCGGTATTAAAGACGCACGTGAAGTTAAAGTGGGTGACACCATTACCGATGCCGTTAAACCAACCAAGAATCCCATCGGGGGATTCGAGGATGTAAAGCCCATGGTATTTGCGGGGATTTACCCTGTAGACACTGAAGATTTTGAAGAGCTGCGTTCTTCCATGGAAAAATTACAGCTAAACGACGCCTCCCTGGTATTTACCCCGGAGAGTAGTGCTGCACTGGGCTTCGGTTTTCGTTGTGGATTCCTGGGAATGCTGCACATGGAGATCGTACAGGAGCGTTTAGAACGTGAATTTGACATGACGGTGATCACTACGGTGCCCAACGTGAGCTATTTTGCATACAGCACTAAGACTCCCGAGGAGCCAATTATCGTAAATAACCCTTCAGACCTGCCCGACCCTTCTACCGTGGCACGTGTAGAAGAGCCATATATCAAGGCCACCATCATCACCAAGTCCGATTTTGTCGGGAATGTGATGTCCCTCTGTATCGATAAGCGAGGACAGATCACCAACCAGACCTACCTGACTACAGACAGGGTAGAACTCACCTTTGATATGCCTTTGGCAGAGATCGTTTTTGATTTTTACGATCGTCTTAAAACCGTTTCTAAAGGCTATGCCTCTTTTGACTATACACCTATCGGGATGCGTACCTCTAAACTGGTGCGGGTAGACATCCTTCTTAACGCTCAACCCGTTGATGCCTTGTCGGCACTGGTGCATTTTGACAATGCCTATGATATTGGAAAACGGATGGTAGAGAAGCTGAAAGAGCTGATCCCGAGACAGCAATTTGATATTCCTATCCAGGCTGCCATCGGGGCCAAGATCATTTCCAGGGAAACGATCAAGGCACTGAGGAAAGATGTTACCGCCAAATGTTACGGAGGGGATATCTCGCGTAAAAGAAAGCTGCTGGAAAAACAGAAAAAAGGTAAAAAACGAATGAGACAGGTAGGGAACGTAGAGATCCCACAGCAAGCCTTTATGGCTGTGCTGAAGCTTAACGATTAGTACTTTTTTAAATCATACCTAAAGGCCGGGCACTGCAGATCAGTTCCCGGTCTTTTCTTTTTGTTTGGTTTCAGAAGTCTTTTCTACCTGCAACTTCTTCCCCAGGTATACCAGTTTGTATCCTTCAGTAATATCTGTGAATTCCTTGCTGTATGACGGGATGATATTGAGCTCCCCGTTTGGAAATTTCAGGAATATGGGGATGATATCATCATCGGCCTTAGTCATCTCTATAAGGCCTTCATAGTGTTTCTGGTCATTGATCTCGATCTCGTGGATATAAGGGAACTTCCGGGTAGTCTCCATCAACTTAATAAAGTCGTCCGTATGCGAGAATAGCCCTTCTCTCGGGTTATTCTCCGGGTCTTTCATTTCATCGGCATTAACCAGGCGGAAAGATCCGTTCTCCCCAAACTGGTCCCTGAACTTATCTATGGCGTAATCGTTGATCTCGGAATTACCTGTCAGTGCCATCAGGTAGCCCATGTCGTTCAGCTCAATATTATCGGTCAGGGTATCCGAATATATATTGGCTTTTATCGCTTCCAGCCCTAGTTTCTTCGCCTTTTCTATGTTGATCTCGTTATTGTCTATCAATACTACGTGCCTGCTGTTCGCGTGCAGGTATTCTGCAATCAGCCTGGAGGTTTTTGAGGCGCCGATAATGAGGATTCCTTCAGATTTCTCCAGGAATACGCCTACCATTCGGGCAAACATTCGCGCAGTGGTGGCGTTTAGCAATACGGTTCCCAGGACGATCATAAAGACCAGCGGGGTAATATACTCTGCCCCAACTTCTCCTCTGGCCAGCAACTTAGACCCAAATAATGATGCGATACCGGCAGCTACAATACCCCTTGGACCTACCCAGCCGACAAACAGTTGTTCCTTGAATGTGAGGTGCGACCCGTAAGCACTTAAGAACACGCCGATCGGCCTGATCAGGAAAACGATGATGGCGAATAAGAGGGCTGTTTTCCAGGTGTAGATCAGGTACAGGTCTTCCATATTAATATTGGCAGCCAGTAAAATGAACAGTATGGAGATCAGCAGCACGCTGAGTGATTCTTTAAAGTACAACAGCTCCTTCAAGTTGGGCAGGTTGGTGTTTCCCAATACCATTCCCATGATCACTACCGCGAGCAGTCCTGATTCGTGTGCAAATTGGTCAGACATTACAAAAACACCTAATACCGTGGATAGCGCTACCACGTTGAGCAGGTAATGCGGGATCCAGTTTTTCTTGATCACGAATGCGAGTGCATGGGCAAAGGTGAATCCGAATGTAAAGCCGAAAAGCAGGATCTTTCCAAAATCGATCAATCCTTTCATGGTATAGGTCTCCCCATCTCCTACGCTGATAAACTCGTATACCAATACAGCCACAAGTGCACCGATGGGATCAATAAGGATTCCTTCCCATTTTAGCACTGCAGACACGTCTTTTTTCAGCGGGATATTCCGGAGTATAGGCGTGATCACGGTTGGCCCGGTAACGATGATCAGGGATGAAAACAGGAAGGATATTTGCCAGCTGAGCCCAAAGATCAGGTGCGCGGCAATTCCTGCTGTAATAAAGGTTGTCAGGGTGCCTACAGTGATCAGTTTCGTAATTACCGGACCTATGTTGGCTACTTCAGATCTCCTGAGGGTTAGACCGCCTTCAAAAAGGATAATACTGATCGCAAGGGAAACAAAATAGTATAAGCTGTCCCCTGGGAACAATCCTATAGATCCGTTCCAGGTGGGTTCTATCAGTTTCTGACCTTTTTCTGTAAATAGTGTAGCGATAGGTCCTACGAGAAGCCCGATGAGAATAAGGGGCAAGATTGCCGGCAGCTTTAATCGCCATGCCACCCATTGGGCGAGGATTCCAAGGATAATTATTCCCGCTAATTCTACCATAAGATCTTTTTTCTGAAAATTACAGTTTTTATTTGATTCCCAAAGGTAATGCTATATATGCCTAAACCGGTTAGGCAATTATGTGTTATATTGCCCGCAAAACGGAGCCTTTTCCATGCAATACCTCAGCTTTAAACGTATCCTGTTCGGCTTTGCCTTCTCGCCGAACCTGGAGGTAAATATACTGGAAACCATCCGCTTATCGCATTTCTTTAAAGCCCGGCTGGTGCTGTTGCATGTAGGAGATAAAACCGAAAGCAAGCAAAGGAAAATTGAAGAAATCCTTAACCGGGCCGAATACAATGATGTCCCGGTAGACATCCATTGGCGGGAAGGAGCTCCTATTCCTGTCATAACGGGTGCATGCGAGGAACTGCATATAGACCTGCTTATCCTTGGAGCCCTGCAACACGAAAATCTCTACCAGTTCTATGTGGGCAGTATAGCACGCAAGCTGACACGTAAGGTGAACTGTTCCGTAATGCTCCTCATCAAACCCTCCCTGGAAAGGGTTCCCTGCCAGCACGTGGTGGTCAATGGCCTGGATGCACCGGACACCCCGCTGACTATAGGTACAGCATTCTATGCTGCAACTGTACTCGGTGCAAAACAGCTGACCATAGTTGAGGAAATTCGCCAGAAAGACATCCATGTAACCGTAGAGGATGATCGCTCCCTGAAGCGGGCCAATATTGTAAAAGAAAGATTAAAACACCGGGAAGAATACCGGGTTCGGAACCTGGTCAAAGAACTTCCTTCCAATATTAGTTCAGGGATACAGGTGAAGAACCAAAGTATTTTTGGGCGTCGCGGCTATTCCATAGGCCATTATGCCGAAGTGGTACGGGCAGACCTTTTAGTGATGAATGCCCCGAACAGTACCCGGCTTATTGACCGGGTATTTACCCATGATATTGAATATATACTGTCTGATCTGCCCACAGATCTTTTGATCGTAAGAAACAAACCGTGAAGAAAAAGAATAAATTCATAAAGGGAAAGGCAGCTGATCTGCCCAAGAACCTCTTCTCGGGCTTCGTGGTCTCCCTGATCGCATTACCCCTGGGACTCGGCCTGGCATTGGCCAGCGAAGCACCTCCGATCTCTGGGATCATTGCCGCGGTGGTAGGGGGAACGCTGGTTGCACTGCTCGGAGGCTCTAATGTTACCATAACCGGACCGGGGAACGGCCTGGTTATCGTATTGCTATCTGCCATCACTACTTTAGGTAAAGGAGATCTTTACCAGGGATACCTCTTTACCCTTGCCGCTATAGTTATTTCGGGGATTATCATGGTCATAATGGGATTTGCCAAAATGGGACGATTGGCCGATTTCTTCCCGGCCTCGGCCATTGAGGGAATGCTGGCAGCCATTGGTCTGGGTATCCTGTCCAAGCAATTCCACATCATGATCGGGAATATGGAGGCGCAGGGAAGTATCGTCTCCCTGCTCGGGGACATTCCAGCTTCCTTTATCCAGTTGTTCAGTGAGCCCAGCCAGGGCAGCATCATGGCCGCTGCCATCGGTATCATCAGCCTGCTTATCCTCTTTGGGTACCCGAAATTAAGAAACCCTTATTTTCATTTGCTGCCGGCCCCTATGTGGATCCTCATCCTATCTATAGGAATTAGTTATACCTACGATCTCCTGAACATAGCATACCCCCTGGAGAATGGTTTTCTGCTCAGCCTCCCCGATGACGTTATGGCCAGTCTTGCCTTCCCGGATTTTGGAAAAGCACTGCATACCGATTTTATCCTTGCAGTATTAGCTATTACCCTTATCGCAAGTATCGAGTCCCTGCTCTCAATCAAGGCAGTAGATAAGCTGGACCCCAAGAACAGGCGTTCTAATGTAAATAAAGACCTGAAAGCTCTTGGGTTTGCCACAACAGTGAGCGGCTTTCTCGGCGGGCTGAACGTAGTGACCGTGATTGCCAGGAGCTCGGTAAATGTGAATAATGGTGCGACTGACCGTTCTGCCAACCTTTTCCACGCAACCTTCTTACTTGCCTTTGTGCTACTCTTCCAGGAGCAACTCCGAAAGATACCCCTGGCA
Source organism: Zeaxanthinibacter sp. PT1 (assembly GCF_028464225.1). Taxonomy (GTDB): domain Bacteria; phylum Bacteroidota; class Bacteroidia; order Flavobacteriales; family Flavobacteriaceae; genus Zeaxanthinibacter. The sequence goes on along the minus strand of NZ_JAQPCN010000001.1, from coordinate 895,974 downwards.
GCCCTTGCAGCTATCCTGGTCTATACCGGGTATAAACTGGCTACCCCGAACACCTTTAAAAAAGTAGCTCGTATAGGACGGGAACAATTGCTCATATTCCTCGCCACACTCCTGGGAACTTTATTCACCAATCTCATTACCGGGATTACCATAGGGATACTGACTACTTTTTTAATTCACGTTGTAGTTAACCGGAGCCTTTCCTTATTCCTCAGTCACCTGATAAAACCCAATATCCTGATGTACAAGGAATCGGATGGGGACAATTACTATGTTAGCGTCAAGTATTTCTGCAGCTTCCTGAACTTTTACCGGCTTAAGAATAAGCTGGATGCCATCCCGGGTAAATCTGATGTGGTCTTAGACTTTTCACTCTGTAATTTTGTGGACGATACGGTAATGGAAGGTTTGGAAAGTTATGGTGCTACTTTTAAAAAGAAAGGCGGGAGCCTGGAGCTGATCGGACTTGATAAGCATGAAACAGATAGTGCTCACCCCTTTGCACTGCGCAAGATTTTACCCTTTGGTGCCTTAAAGCCCATCGAAAACTACTTTACGTCCCGGCAAAGGGGGTTGCAAGCAACAGCAGGGGATTACCGTTGGATGTACAAGCCCGAAAAACAGACCGATGCCTCTTTCCTGTCCGATTTTATCTTCTTCCGCACCAGGGAGATCCGGTATTCTTATAACCGAATTGCAGAACCCGGTGAACAGATGAGCGTGTTTGACCTGGAATTCACTGAAGGTGCTTTCATCGCCAGGGAAGTGATAAAGACCACGGCCATGCACATAGAACTGGACCATAAGATTCCTGTATTCACCCTGGATAAAGAGGGCCTGTTACAAATGCTCTACGGGATGGCCGGCTTTAAGGACATCGATATTGATCACCACCCTGATTTTAACAAACGCTTCTACCTCAGTGGTGAAGATGATAACCAGATCAGGTCTATGTTCACAGATCCGCTCGTCCTGTTCCTGGAGAGCAACCCCTACTACCATGTAGAGTCTAACGGGCACTCTCTCCTGATCATGAAAAAAGAGAGATTATTAGGCGTACAGGAGATAAAGCAGATGATCTATTTTGGCCAACAATTGCGAAATCTGCTGCAACAGGCCGACTGATCTGTTAAATATTTGAAAGCAAAGGCAGGTTTCCCTTTTGCATTTCTTATTTTGCATGCTGTTTACTTCAACGACATGACCTTATACCCCATTGAGACCGGAAATTTTAAACTGGACGGCGGTGCTATGTTCGGCGTTGTTCCAAAAACACTGTGGAGCAGGACCAACCCTGCAGACGCCAATAACCTGATAGATATGGCTGCCAGGTGCCTCCTTATCGAAGAAGGTAAAAGGCTTATCCTGGTAGACAACGGGATGGGCGACAAGCAGTCGGATAAATTCTTTGGTTATTATTCCCTTTGGGGAGACCACAGCCTGGATAAATCCTTAGAAAAACATGGATTTCACAGGGATGATGTTACCGATGTTTTTATGACCCACCTGCATTTTGACCACTGCGGAGGCAGTATCAGATGGAATAAGGACAGGACCGGTTATGAACCGGCTTTTAAAAACGCCTCGTTCTGGACCAACAGGGACCACTGGAAATGGGCAACGCAGCCCAATGCCAGGGAGAAAGCGTCTTTTCTGAAAGAAAACCTGTTGCCGATGGAAGAAAGCGGGCAACTGAAATTCCTTAAGCCGCCATACGGCACCTATGAAACCGAAACCCAATTGGGATTTGATATACTGTTTGTAAACGGGCACACCGATAAACAGATGATCCCACACCTCGATTACAAAGGCAAGAAATTGGTCTTTATGGCAGACCTTCTGCCTACCGTGGGTCATATTCCTCTTCCTTATGTAATGGGATATGACACCCGGCCTTTACTGACCCTTGATGAAAAACGGGCCTTCCTGAAACGAGCTGCAGACGAAGGGTATTACCTTATGCTGGAACACGATGCACATAACGAGATCTGTACCGTAGAACATACAGAAAAGGGGGTAAGGCTGAAAGATACTTTTACGTTTGATGAAGTATTTAATTAATTTTGGCGGTCCCCTGCTAAAGCCAGGGTACAGCTAATCCTAACATAGTTTATAACCATTAACAGATACATGAATCCTAAGACAATCAAATACGCAAGCAGGTTGAGCAGCTTATCCGCTGCCCTTCTCCTGATGGTGAGTTGTGGAGGTACCTCCATCGTAAGTACACCGGTAGAAAATATTGACAACGTTCCGCTGAAAACAGCAGAACTGACCCAAGCCGAAAAAGAGAACTGGGGCCACCTGGACCTGATCAAGGATACCATCCCGGGAATGAGTGTTGACAAGGCCTACCGGGAAATTATCGGCAATAAAAAAGGGGAAACAGTTATCGTTGCCGTGCTTGATGCCGGTGTAGACCTTGAGCACGAGGACCTGGACGGAGTGATCTGGACTAATTCTGATGAAAAACCCGGAAATGGTGTGGATGATGACAAGAACGGGTATGTGGACGACGTACACGGTTATAATTTCTTGGGGGAATCCTATAATGAACAATTGGAGTATACCCGTATCCTGAAGAATGATCTTGACGATGCCGCTACTCGTGCACTCGCACAAGCAAAGCTAGACGAGGAAAAACAGGAATCACTACAGAACAAGAGTCGATATGAGCAGATCCTGCAGGCTGTAAAAGAGGCCGATAAGGCCGTGTCGGCCCACCTGGGGAAGGAAGACTACACCGAAGATGAGGTATACGACATAGAAACTGAAGAGCAGGCTTTACAACAGCATAAAGCGGTACTGCTACAGATGTACAATTTTAAGGACAGCATTCCCGAAGTAATAGAAGAATTAAAAAACGGGATCGCATATTTCTCGGAACGACTGGAATACCATTTTAACCTGGATTTTGACGGGAGGTCTGTTGTAGGGGATGACCCTTATGACATTACGGATACTGATTATGGAAACGGTAACCCTATGCCAAGGCACGAGGATGAGACTCATGGCACACATGTTGCTGGAATCATCGCGGCAGAGCGGAATAATGGTCAGGGCGCCAATGGCGTTGCCGATAACGTAAAAATCATGGCAATCAGGGCTGTTCCCAATGGTGACGAGTATGACAAGGATATCGCCCTTGGTATTCGTTATGCTGTAGACAACGGCGCAAAGATCATCAATGCCAGTTTTGGTAAATCGTTCTCCCCTAACGCAGAGTGGGTTTACGATGCCATCAAATATGCCGCAGAAAAGGATGTGCTTATCGTGCACGCTGCGGGAAATGATGGCCTGGACCTGGATAAACCGGAAAACCCGAATTACCCGAATGACCAGGAAGGCAATACGCCCGAGTTTGCGGATAACGTGATTACCGTGGGTGCACTGGAGAGTAAGTACGGTGCAGATATGGTCGCCACTTTTTCTAATTACGGAAAGGTGAATGTGGATGTTTTTGCGCCGGGGGGTAAGGTATACTCTACCCTGCCGGGCAACGAATACGACTTTATGGGAGGAACCTCGATGGCTGCCCCTGCCGTATCCGGTGTTGCTGCACTGGTATGGTCTCATTATCCTAAACTTTCCGCTTCCGAGGTGAAAAAGATCATTATGGAATCCGGCCTAACCACCAAATCATCGGTACTGGTAGCCGGTGACCAGTCTAAAGCCAAGTCCTTTGACGGGATCTCCAGGTCCGGTAAAATGGTGAACGCTTATAATGCTTTAATAATGGCCGATAAAGTGGCCAAAGGAAAAATTAAACTATAACACATGATATTGAAAACTAAAGCGCTGTTGCTGGGAATCGTAGCCCTCTTGGCTATCCAGGTAACAACAGCACAAAATTCCCCCTACTGGCAACAACATGTCGATTACACCATGAATGTAAACATGGATGTAAAAACCTTCCAATACGAGGGCAGCCAGAAACTGGTCTATACCAACAACTCTCCTGATACACTGGACCAGGTATTCTACCACATGTATTTTAATGCTTTCCAACCCGGAAGTGAAATGGATATGCGGTTGCAGAGTATCAAAGATCCGGACGGCAGGATGATGAAGGAAGATGGAAAAAGCAGGATTTCTGAGCTGAAACCTGAAGAAATGGGTTATTTAAAAGCCTCTTCCCTCAGCCAGGATGGAACACCATTGGAGTATAGCCTGGAAGGCACAGTCTTAGAAGTGACCTTGGCCGAGCCTTTGGCGCCGGGAGCATCTACCACTTTTGAAATGGACTTCAATGGGCAGGTACCCCTGCAGATCAGGAGATCGGGAAGAGATAGCGAAGAAGGGATCTCCCTTTCTATGAGCCAGTGGTACCCCAAATTGGCTGAATACGATTTTGAAGGCTGGCATGCCGATCCATATATCGCACGTGAATTTCACGGGGTATGGGGCGATTTTGATGTAAAGATCACCCTGGATAAATCCTATATCGTAGGAGGCAGTGGTTACCTGCAGAATGCCGATGAGATCGGCTATGGTTACCAGGCCAAGGGTGTTAAGCAACCCAAGCACAAAGGGAAAACCCTGACCTGGCATTTTAAAGCGCCTATGGTGCACGATTTTATGTGGGCTGCCGATCCGGATTATATTCACGACACCCTGGAGATGGAGAACGGACCTACACTGCACTTCTTTTACGAAGATGAACCGGAAATTAAAGAAAACTGGAAGAAACTACAGGAAAAGACGGCCCAGGCCATGACTTTTTTTAACCGGAATATCGGTGAATATCCTTATGAACAATACTCGGTTATCCAAGGTGGTGACGGGGGAATGGAATACGCTATGAGTACCCTGATCACCGGGGAGCGTAGTTTTGAAAGTCTTGTAGGGGTGATGGTACACGAGCTGGCGCATTCCTGGTTCCAGCATGTACTGGCTACCAACGAGGCTAAGCACGAATGGATGGATGAGGGCTTTACCAGTTTTATATCCAGTCTGTGCATGAATGTCATCATGGAACAGGGTAAGGATAACCCGTTTGAAAATTCGTATAAAGGTTATTTTGCCCTGGTGAATTCCGGTCTTGAGGAGCCCCAGAGCACTCACGCAGACCGTTACGATGTTAACTATGCCTACGGTATAGCCGCCTATAGTAAAGGAGCTGTTTTCCTTTCCCAGTTGGGCTACGTGATAGGGCAGGAAGAACTGATGGAAACTCTTCGTAAGTACTACGAAGATTTCAAATTTAAGCATCCGACCCCTAACGATGTAAAGCGTACCGCGGAGAAAGTTTCCGGGATGCAACTGGACTGGTACCTGACCGACTGGACACAGACCACCAATACTATAGATTACGGCGTCAAATCCGTTGAAGATAAAGGTGAGACCACGGAGGTAATCCTGGAAAGAGTCGGGAAAATGCCAATGCCAATGGACATTCTCGTGATCTACAGCGACGGAACCCAGGAAATAAGGTATGCCCCACTCAGGATGATGCGCGGAGAAAAATCCAATCCTTATCCCAACCTGTCCTGGACTGTTTTACCGGACTGGCCATGGGCGATGAAACAATACAGTTTTAAATTGGACCGTCCTAAAAGCGAGATCGCAGCCATCGTGATCGATCCATCACAGTTGATGGCCGATGTAGACAGGAGTAATAACCTGTGGCAAGCGGAAGAGGAGAATAAGCCATAAGGCATATTTTTGAATAGAAATAAAGGGGGCTTGCCCCCTTTATTATTTTAGTAGCCCGTTTTTCCAAGGGGCGCCGCTATAAGCAATGCTTTTTGCCCGGAACTCCCGATTGGTCATCCGGTAATCACCACTCTCCATTAAAGTGCAACGGTAGCCCAATAAATGGAATATGGGTTTACCCATCCTTTTAAAAGTTTTAGCAGTAACCCATAGATCTGCATGATCCTGCCCGGTTATGCAAATGCCCGGCAGCAGTGCTAAAATCTCTTTAGACCTGATCTTCCTGGTCAGTACCGATAGTTGTAAGATCCAGGCCGGAATATCCCGTACCAGGAAAAACCCATCTTCTCCTTGTGCCTGGTATAAGGGCATAAAAAGTATTCCCCGCCGATGTGAGATGATTTCTTTCCCGTTGCGGTTTGCCAACAGGGTTTCAGCTGCAACCGGGTCAAAATTACGGAAGCCGGGAACCATTTTAAATTGGTCTCCAGCGCTGATGCGTTCCCGGTAAAAAATCTCATAGAATCCCCGGAGTCCACCGGCAGATGCAGAAATCCTGATACGGTGCGCTTTAAAGTCAGCGCATTGGGACAGGTTTAGCAGCCCCGTAAAAACAAGGGTCATCCAAATTAAGGATACCGCATTTTTTAATGATACAGGGGCATGGTGTTGACCTACTTCGAGCCCCATCGAAAGCCATCCCTCCAGGTTGAGGTAATTTAGTAAAGGCCCGGACAGGTATTCCTCTATCCCGAGTATGATCGGGAGTTGGTATAAGCGAGCAAAATTTCGATTGATCAGGGCATCATTGATAGTGATAAACGGATGCGTATCCCCGGAAGTTGAATGCAAGTCTATAAAGTAATAAGGGGGTGAGGATTTTTTAAAAATAGTTCGGAGTATATCCAGTAGCTCCTTCATTGCCCGTTCTTCGTTATTCAGGGTCTTTGATCCGAAGAGCATCTCGATCCTTTCTTTACGCCAGATCCTGTTCAGGTCTTCATCAATAAAACGCTTGCCTTGCCTCAGGGCTTCCAGGTTCCCCCTGAGGGCATAAAGAGAGCCCTTGATTTCCATATCCCCTTCCCTGATCTCCCGGCAAATTTCCTCCAGGGCCATGACACCGGCCGGCTCATTCCCATGTATCCCGCTGATAATAACCACGGTTGGGCCGTGTTCCGTTCCGCGGAATTCTCCCATGATGTGAGACCGGGGATTGCTGATCATTTTAAGTCTTTATCGGAAATAATGCCTACCAGCTTCTTCCCATGCACCACGAGTAAGCTGTGCACCATTTTGGATTGCATCATACTTTTTGCCTCGCTCAGGGGGGTAGATTCGGTTACAGTGACCAGGTCTGTAGTCATTAACTCTGATACTCGTTGTACTTCTAGCTTTTCCTGCTCCTCTTGCGTGTCAAAATCAGTTGCGGAAAGAATCCCTACCAGGTCTGCATTATCATCCAGGATAGGTACATGGTGAATATTATTCCATTCCATGATGCGAAGCACCAGCTCTGCACTGTCCCCGTCCTGGGCGGTCAGCACTTTGGTTTTCATCTGGTCTGCCACCGTGCGATCCTCAAACCCTTTCAGATCCTCGTCTCCCCTGGGAAACAACCAGGAATCTACCGTATACCCTTTCTGCTGTCTCTCGTATATAGTAGCAGTCATAATACGAATAGCGTCCGGAATATGGTGGGTTTGTTGCAGCTTACGATATGCCTCTACCATCCAGCGGGAACCACTGACAGTTCGAATCCGTTTTTCAATAATGGTTAAATATTTTTCTGCGTCCTTCGGGCTTACTTTCATTCGGTATAACCCCCTGAAGGCCATAGGAAGTAAAACATCGGATAAAAGGTCTTTACTGGATATCCGTTTGCCTTCCCAATAGAACTGGCTGGCCATTCCATAACGGGCCGCATTGAAGAAATTACTTTTGGCATCCCTGAAATCCATTTTCTCATCAATGGCTTCCAGGTGCTTAGGACGCCCATTCATCAGGCCAACCCACAGCATCATATTAGCGATCTCATCATCTACACTTGGTCCGGCGGGCATGTATCGGTTCTCTATCCTCAGATGTGCTTTCCCATCGGCTACCCCGTAGCATAGGCGGTTCCATTTATATACGGTGCTATTATGAAGGTTAAGAGCATCTAAGGCGGGCATTTCACCCTCTTCTACCTTGGAGGTGCTCGTATTCTTATCGGAAAGGGTATTGAGCAGGCTCCTGAACCTTACGATCGATTCTTTATAAAAATCTGCGGCAGTACCGGTAGACCAGGCATTCCCGAAACCTACCCTGGATTCTCTCTCGTTCAGTAAAAAGGTACTGGCCCTGGTATCCACGCTTTGGGTAAAGAGTGCAATCCTGCTTTCTTCCCATAGTTCTTTACCCATCAGTATTGGTGAGTTGGTGCAGATAGCGAGTACCGGGCCGGCTATGGCCTGGGCCCAGTTATAGGTGTTCTTAAAATCATCCGGGTTGATCTGCAAATGCGCCTGGAAACTGGTGTTACATCCTTCGTACATAATAGAGTCGTGATGTAGGTTCAGTTCATCCACACCTTTTATATGGAGCTCTATTGCTTCTTTCCGGATCTCCTGAACTTTCTTATTGAGCAACAGGTACCGATCTATCGGTGTCATGTACCTCAGGTCCATGTGTTTCCGGGTCAGGGTAGGTAATATCCCTGTCAGCAGTACCCGATCTCCGTGTTCAGAAGCCGCTCTGTTTGCTTTATCCAGCAAGGTTTGCAGTTGTTCGGCCATTTTGGAAAAACAGTTTTCTTTCAGTTCAAGGGGATCCAGGTTGATCTCCAGGTTAAATAAGGCCAGCTCCGATGTAAAATGATGGTCATCAATAGTTTCAAGAACTTCCAAAGCCTTGTTCGATGGCTCCCAGTGATCACTGACCAGGCAGAATTCCTGCTCTGCCCCGATTCTGATCGGAACTTTTTCAATCAGGTCTTTCTCTAACATCATCTCCAGGGCCTTGATATCATCCAACAGCCTGTGGAGGTATGACAGCTGATCCTGTCCTTTTTCCAATGCCTTTACATTTGCTACTCCCATGTTTACCGTTTTTAAAGTGTTTTCAAAACAGAATATCGGTTCAAATTATAATGCAGGCCGCAATGCTCCTATGATTAATATCATCAGCAGGTCTTGCCGCGTTTTAATTCCTATTTTTGTGCTGATATGTCTCAACGCTTCCCAAGGCACGAAAAGCTGAAAAGTGCCACGCTTATTAACCGGCTCTTTGAAGAAGGTAGCCACTTAACGGTATTCCCGCTCCGGCTGCAGTATTTGGAAACTCCTCTTCCCAGCGAAGTTTTAGTGCAGGCGGGTGTAACGGTTTCCAAGCGAAAGTTTAAAAATGCGGTACACAGGAACCGTATAAAAAGATTAATGCGCGAAAGTTACCGGAAGCATAAGTCCCTTATTTTTAACAACAGTGAGCAAACTTTTGCGTTTCTATTTATTTACCTTGGAAAGGAAATCCCCAGCCAGGTCGATATGGACCGGTCTATGCGCTTGCTTATCGATAAATTTTTAGCGAAACGAGATGAAAAAGATAATGACTAAAAAGATCCTGATACCGGTGTTCGCCTTGGTGATCCTGGTAGCAGGCAGTAGTTTTAAAGGCGATTTTTTCGAGATCGCAAAACAAATTGAGATCTTCACCACCCTGTTCAAAGAACTGAACATGAACTATGTGGACGAAACCAACCCGGCCGAATTAATGGATACTGCCATCAAGAATATGCTCGATGACCTGGATCCATACACCAAATTCCTTAATGAACAGGATGTAGAAGCTTATCGTATTAATAATTCCGGGGAATATTCGGGAATTGGGGCCTTGGTTCGCTCTTATGACAACCGTTTACTGATCATAGAACCTTATAAGGGCTACCCGGCGGATAAAGCGGGCCTGAAGGCTGGGGACGAGATTCTTAAAATCGGCGATATCAGTATCGCAGAATACAAAGAAGGAGCCAGCGAACTTCTTAAAGGCGCTAAGAATACAGAGGTAGAAATCACCTACCTGCGACAGGGAAAAACTAATACAACTACCCTGGAAAGAGCAGGGATAGATATTGACGCTGTGCCCTATTACAACATGGTGGATCCGGAAACGGGCTATATTGTCTTATCCAGGTTTAATGAAAAAGCCAGTTCCCAGACCAAATCAGCTATTAATGATCTCAAGGGCAGAGGGGCAAAGAGACTTATACTGGACTTAAGAGGAAATCCCGGGGGATTATTATCTGAAGCTATCGCTGTTTGTAACCTGTTTGTACCGAAAGGCGAACTCATAGTGACCACCAAGTCCAAGGTGTCTAAATTTAACAGGGAATACAAGACCAAGAACCAACCGCTGGATGCAGAGATCCCATTGGCGGTACTTATTGATGGTAGCAGTGCTTCTGCCAGTGAAATTGTTTCAGGGGGACTGCAAGACCTGGACAGGGCTGTGGTTGTCGGGGCTAGGAGCTTTGGTAAGGGCTTGGTACAACGCCCTCTTAAATTAACCTACGGCACCCAACTTAAGGTAACCATTTCTCGTTATTATACCCCTTCCGGGAGATGTATTCAATCTCTTGATTACTGGAACAGGGATGACCAAGGTAATGCCGTGCGTAATACCCAGTTCAGGGATTTTAAGACCAGGAATGGGAGAAAGGTACAGGACGGGGGCGGAGTAATGCCCGACCTGGAAATTACCGCTTTAAAATCCAATGATTTCACCAAAGCCCTAATGGCCAACCTGCTCATCTTTGATTTCGCCACGCAGTATCATTACCAAAATCCTATGGATGATCTTTCACAATTCAATTTCCAGGATAAAGATTACCAGTCTTTTAAAAGTTTTGTATCGCAACGTGGGCTGGAATTTGAAACACCAGTCGAAAAAGCACTGAAAGAAGCAATCAGCAACCCGCGATCGGATGCCCTCGGAGCAGGGATGAATACCCGTTACCAGCAACTATTGGCAGAGATTGAAAAAGAAAAATTATCCTCCCTGGATACTTACCGGGAAGAATTAGAGAAAAATCTTGAAGATGAGATCCTGAAACGCTATTTCTACAGGGAAGGACTATATGATTATTACCTGGAAAATGATAATGCCATACAGGTCTCCAGGGAATTGTTATCCGATAAATCTCGCTACGCCGGTATTCTGAATTAAGATGGTATCCAGGCCTGTGAACAGAGTTGAGGGAGAAAGATCTTGTCTTATGGATAAACTCAAAATCCTTATCCACAGCTGTTGTTATTTTATTTTATTACTCAGTTGTGGGCAACAGCAAACTTCTCCTGAAACTGAGAATAAAGGCGTTCAACTCTACATTCTTGGAACAGCCCAGGATGCAGGGGCCCCGCAGATTGGTTGTAATAAAAGTTGTTGTAGCAACAGGTGGGACGATCCATCAAAACATGAGAAAGTTGTTTCCCTTGGAGTGGTCGATCCTACACAGCGTACTTCCTATTTATTCGAGGCCACTCCGGATATTGGGGATCAAATGAAAATATTACAGCAGAAGGCAGGAAATTCAAATGCACCGCCCGACGGGATATTTCTCACGCATGCCCATATAGGGCACTACAGTGGCCTGATGTACCTGGGAAAAGAAGCAGCCAGTAGTAAAGCTATCACGGTTTATACCATGCCGCGAATGCAGGATTTTCTAGAAGAAAATGGCCCATGGGACCAGCTTATTCACAACGGGAATATCAACCTCTCAGAAATCCGGGAAGATGAAGAAATAAAATTGTCTGATGCACTTAGCGTTCAACCGCTGAATGTGCCCCATAGAGATGAATATTCCGAGACGGTCGGGTACCTGATCAAGGGGAGGGCTAGAACTGCTTTATTTATCCCGGATATCGATAAATGGTCCCGCTGGGAACAGGATATTTCTGCATGGATAAAAAAAGTAGATCTCGCTTTTTTGGATGCCACATTCTATGACGGTTCAGAACTCCCTTCCCGTTCCATGGAAGAGATCCCCCACCCTTTTGTCGTTGAAAGTTTAGAACGGTTCAGTGAACTTAAAGATGAGGATCGCAAAAAGATATATTTCATTCATTTTAATCACACCAACCCTTTGTTATCGGCCGGCAGTAAAGCAAGTCGCGAACTGCTAGAACTTGGCTTCAATATCAGCAGGGAAGGAATGCAATTCCGCTTGTAAAATATGGACCGTGACATCCTTATTGTTTTAAACGATATCCTCGGAACAGCTGTAAAACGCACAGACCATATCAGAGGGGGAGATATAGGAAAGGCTTTTCTTGTAGAAACCACGGAAGATCGTTATTTCTGTAAGATCTATGAACAGGATAAGGGTTACGAGATGGCAGCTGCAGAGCAAACTGGCCTGGATTATATACGCAGAACCAATACCATCAACACTCCCAGGGTCCTGGCGTGCAGTTCCTATCTTAATAAGGGAATCCTGGTCTTAGAATATATTGAAGCTGGTAAGCCGTCTAAAAAAGCAATAGAATTATTAGGACAGCAACTCGCCGGCATGCATAGGGTTAGTCAACCCGATTTTGGTTTAGAATCAGCTAATTTTATCGGGAGCCTGCCACAGGATAACCGCCAGGAAAAGAATTGGGCTCAATTCTATGTAAACAGGAGGTTGGTGCCCCAATTACAACTGGCCCTGGAAAAGGAACTTCTACTGCCGGGTGATGTTCCCACCGTTTCCCGTTTAGAATCCGCTATCTACCCGTATATGGATAATGTACAACCCAGCCTGCTCCATGGAGATCTCTGGAGCGGGAATTATATGATCAGTACAGACGGCCAGCCCTTCCTTGTAGATCCAGCTGTTTACCGGGGACATGCAGAAGTAGACCTTGCGATGAGCCGGTTGTTCGGTGCATTCCCGGCCGAATTCTACTCGGCCTACGAAGCGATGAGACCTGTTGAACCCGGAATTGATATAAGACAGGATTGGTACCAGCTTTACTACTTGCTAATGCATCTCAATGTTTTTGGTAGCAGCTACCGATCATCAGTCATGCAGATCCTGCAAAGGCGAATTTAATCCTTCAAGCTTCCTTCTTAGCTCAGGATAATTTTGCACCCTATCGAAATAAATTTTAACGCTAAGCATATTAAAGTCCTGTTAATCAGGTAGTATACTTTGCCCCAGACCTTATTTTTTTGTATCTTCTACCCTATGGTAAAAGCAGAAAAGTCAGATCACGCGAAATTTTTAGAGAAATCGATCCAACACCTTCAAGCAAGGGGTTTTAAGGAGATCAAAGCAGATCTGGAAGGGTATGAAACACCAAAGTCCTATCTCAAGAAGAGTTCAGGGACTACCGTAACACCGGATATAGTGGCTTCAAAGAATGGAAGAAAGTATTTCTTCGATATCAGCCTGAAGTCAGAAAAACCAAAAATGCTTAAATCCAAATGGTTATTCCTGGATACGCTGAGCAGAATGAAATCTAACCGTTTCAGGATCATCACCACCAGGGGGCATTATAAGTTTACCGATACCATGTTACAGGATATCAATCTTTCCAATAAGACGCCTATTAAGATCTAAAACCCTTATTGAAGCGAAGACTACAGATATAGCTGCACTTTTGCAGCTATATTTTTTTTACCATACTCATATGGGGTATACCATCTTCAAGGTACTCTTCTCCCCTTTCCCGGAAGCCGAGATCCCTGTAGAATTTCAATAGATATTTTTGTGCGCTCAGGCTTATATCTATAGGCCCGAATTTTTCATATACAAAATCTATAGAAGCTTGCATAATATCTTTCCCGAAACCATACTTTCTCTCCTCCCGGGCTACGACTACACGTCCAATACTGCATTCCTCAAAATAATCTCCTGGTTTAAAAACCCTGGTATAGGCAACAAGATCATCGTTCTTATAGCCAAGAACATGCCATGCTTTATGATCTTTTCCATCGGGATCCTGGTAAGGACAGTCCTGTTCAACGACAAAAACCCGGCATCGCAAGGCAAGGAGGTCATAGAGTTCCTGTAATTCCAATTCCCGGAAAGTCTTTACTTTAATATTCATGCATCAATGTTCTACTATAAGGCTTTTATCATCACAGGTGTCATATTCCGGCTGAATATTCACATTAGTGATCCCGAATTCTTTTTCTGATACTTCTTTTATCCGTTTCAAGACCTCATCAAATTCTGACAGGCGAATATCCTTTCGAAAATCTACATGGGCCTCCAGGTGAATCTCATCTTCATTGAGTTGCCAGATATGCAGGTGATGCACGTTTCTAACCCCTTGGATCTGATTTAATCGTTCTACAATATCCTTTACCTGTACGGTGTCCGGAGTAAAGAGCATCAGGACTTTTGTAGAAGATTTCAACAGGTTATACCCCATATAGATAAGGTACAAGGCAATGATTAACGTTAAAAGAGGATCCACCCAATACAATTGGTACCATTTCATCAGCAAACCTCCCACCAGTACGGCAACGGATGCAAGCATATCTGTGATCAGGTGCAGGTAAGCCGACTTCATATTCATATTCGCGGAGGCATCTCGCTTTATTAACAATACACTACCCCCGTTAAATACTATACCCAGCAGGGATAACCAGATGACCAGGTCTGCAGCTACTTCTGCAGGATGAATAAATCGTTCAATAGCCTCTTTAATAAGTACCAGTGAAATGATCATCAATGATGCAGAATTGATAAAAGCAGCCAGGATTTCAGCGCGTTTATAACCAAAGGTTTTTCCGGGAGAAGCTTTCTTTTTAGACAGGAGGTTAGCGATATAACTTACCAATAGGGATAAGACATCACTAAAGTTATGCAGTGCATCAGAAATGAGGGACAGGCTCCCTGAAATGATTCCCCCAACTACCTGGGCTATGGTGATCAGTATATTGAGAAAAATGGTAATAAATAGCCTCTTTCCTTTCTTATCACCATGGAAGTGACGATGATCGTGGTGGGAATGGGAATGTGCCATAGGCAATTTGTTCTCTTTATAAAGTAGCTCAGCAGAGAAGGACTAGATATATACCACTACCATTTACATGCAAGGTATCTTATCTACCCTTCTTTCATGCCTTCCGCCCTGGAATTCCGTAGTGAGAAAGGTTTTAACCATATCCAATGCCTGGGGCAAGGCTATAAACCTTGCGGGAAGACTCAGTATATTGGCATTATTATGTTCCCTGGCCAGTGCAACTATTTCATTGTTCCAGCAGAGGGCGGCCCTTACCTTCTGATGTTTGTTTGCCGTCATGGAAGCTCCGTTGCCGCTTCCACATATAATGATACCGTAATCTACCGAACCTTTTTCTACCTCCTCAGCAACCGGGTGGACAAAATCAGGGTAATCAACACTGTCTGTACTATCTGTCCCGTGGTTTACTATTTCTATATCCATAGATTTTAACAGGCCTACCACTGCAAGTTTATATTCAGTACCGGCGTGGTCATTTCCTATTGCTATTTTCATTTTATAGGTATTTATCTATTATATAAGGTCTCTACCGCTGTGACCCAATTAAAAATAGCGGTAATTAAACACCCAGGTGGGGTTATGAACATGTAATTTTAAAGATAATTTATAATACACTGAAAATAAAGAAATTACCGGAAACCATACAAAGTTTATGAATAGCGGATAAGTTCTAAAGAATAAATTTTTAACTCCAAAAAAAATTCAGTAGTACAAATTACAAGTCAAAGATAGAAATCAATTTCTTAGAAATTAGAAGAAAGATATGCAAATGAAAGAGGAAGGTATGAACACTAAAAAACTACAGAGTTATCAAAAAAATGATGTTAATAGCGGTTATTAAAACTCGTTCATAACAGCGGTAACGAATTGAATTTTAAGATAGTTTTACCCGGTATAAAATGTTAGTAAACCTTTTTAAATGTTCAACGCAAGGAAATCAAAAGAATCTTATCCCCACTATTAACAAGCTATCATAACCTCCATTTAATTTTTTAAAACAATAAAAAGAAAAGAGATATTAATATAGATGTTAATAAGAGTTTAAACTACGATGAGCATTTAGTGATACGAATCGGTGCACTGGATTATAATTCGTAATTTTCACCCCTAATTAAAAATTTGAATGTCAAAGAAGAAAAAAAGGGCCAAAAACCATAGACAGAACGAAATAACTCGTGGAATATTTTCTGTCTTGGAGAAAGAGCCGAAAAAAAGTTTCAATTATAAACAGATCGCTTCTAAGCTGGATATCAATGATACGGAAGGCAGGAACTTGCTAATCAAGCGATTAGGTCAATTAAAGGAAAAAGACAGGATTAAAGAAGCCGATAGAGGCAGATACCAGGTTTCTTTTGTTCCTGAAACATATATTGGAAAGATAGACGTAACCGCCAGCGGAAATGCTTATGTAGTTGCAGAAGGATTGGATAAGGACGTATTTGTGCCTTATAATAAATTAAAAAGAGCATTTCATGGAGATACGGTAGAAGTACAGGTACTTTCCAAAAAGAAATCCAATAAGCAGGAAGGTGAGATTGTAAAAGTTGTGGAACGAAAAAAACATTCGTTCGTAGGAATTGTAGATTTGCAGAAGACTTTTGCCTTCATCAGGCCGACAGACCACCGGATGTATACGGATATTTTTGTACCACTTGATAAGATCGGGGAGGCACAGAATGGCGAAAAAGTAATTGTTGAGATCCTCGATTGGCCGGAAGACGCTTCTTCACCTTTAGGAAAGGTCACCGATATCCTGGGTATGCCGGGTGAACACAATACAGAGATACATTCTATATTGGCAGAATACGGTTTACCGTATGAATTTCCTTCAGAAGTGGAACACTTTGCAAACCAGATAGACACATCCATAAAAGAGGAGGAGATCGCTAAAAGAAGAGACATGCGCGATGTTCTCACTTTTACTATAGACCCAAAGGATGCAAAGGATTTTGACGATGCATTATCTTTTGAAAAACTGGAAAATGGTAATTACGAGATAGGGATACATATCGCCGATGTTTCGCATTACGTACAACCGGATACCATTTTAGAAGACGAGGCATACCAGAGGGCAACTTCTGTTTACCTGGTAGACCGCGTGGTTCCAATGTTACCGGAAGTACTTTCCAACAATGCCTGTTCACTTAGGCCAAACGAGGAAAAATATACCTTTTCCGCCATTTTTGAAATCGATCGGAATGCAAAGCTCATCAAGCAATGGTTTGGGCGTACAGTGATCAATTCTGATGAAAGATTTGCCTATGAAGAAGCCCAGCATATCATAGAAAATAAAGGGAATACCATCTCTAAGGAAATTTCCATCAGGGAAGGCGCTTATAATGTTTCCGATGAGATCGTGGATGCAGTGCTTACTATGGATAAGCTGGCAAAAATTATGCGAGCTCAACGTATGAAACAAGGCGCTATTTCTTTTGATAAAGTAGAGGTGAAATTCAACCTGGATGAGAATAACGAGCCGGTTGGAGTTTATTTCAAAGAATCAAAAGATGCTAATAAACTTATTGAGGAATTCATGTTACTGGCCAATAGGAAAGTGGCACAGTTCATCGGTAGCCAGAAACCTGAAAAGACCTTTATTTACAGGGTGCATGATGATCCGGATGAGGATAAACTGATGGCGCTTAATGCTATCGTATCCCGTTTTGGTCATAAACTGAATTTTAAGAATAAGAAATCGATCAGCGATTCCCTTAACCAGTTATTGGAAGACGTTAAAGGCAAAAAGGAACAGAATCTTGTCGATACCCTGGCGATCAGGTCTATGAGTAAGGCAATATATACCACGGATAATATAGGGCATTACGGGCTGGCCTTTGATTATTACACTCATTTTACCTCACCTATCCGTCGTTACCCGGACGTGATGGTACATCGATTACTGCAACATTACCTGGACGGTGGAAAATCGGCTGATGCCCAGGCCTACGAAGAGAAGTGTAAGCACTCTTCCAATATGGAATACCTGGCCACAAGCGCTGAGCGCGACTCGATCAAGTATATGCAGATCAAGTTCATGGAAGATCATAAGGACACTGAATTCATCGGTGTTATTTCCGGGGTCACCGAATGGGGTATCTATGTGGAAATTATTGAGAATAAATGCGAGGGAATGGTGAGAACCCGTGATATCAAGGATGATTATTACGTTTTTGATGAGAAGCAATATGCCCTTGTCGGTGAACGTAAAAAGAAAGTATACCAACTGGGTGATGAAGTACGGGTCATGGTAAAGGATACCGATTTAGTCAAAAGACATTTGGACTTCTCGTTGATCGGAAAAGTGGAATAAGTTTCGGCTACAGTGGCAATGATGCTTATATTTATACTTAGGGATTGGTCCTAAAACCTATATCATGAAATTCTTACGGATATTATTTTTCCTCGGTTTGACTATTGCTGTGGCCAATGCCCAGCAAAAAGTCACACAGGAACTGCAGCAGTTTTCAGAGGTTAAAGTCTATGATGGCCTATCGGTAAAGCTGGTGCGTTCTGATGTCAATAAGGCAGTGATCACCGGGGCAAATACCAATAAGGTTGCCCTGGTAAACAGTGATGGTGTTCTTAAGATTAGGATGGAGATAGATAAACTGTTCGCAGGCTACAGGACCTTCGTGGAATTGCACTACACTCAACCCCTCCTGGTTATTGATGTTAATGAAGATGCGAGGATAAGTAGTGAAAAGACCATTAAACAACAGGTTTTGGAACTTAAAGCGCAGGAAGGCGGAGAACTGGATATCACTGCAGAGGTAGAACAGATGCTGATCAAATCTGTGACTGGTGGAATTATCAACGCCCGTGGTCTTTCAGACCTGCAGGATGTGGCCATAAATACAGGCGGAATCTATTATGGGAAGAATTTTAAAACAAAATTCAGTACTGTAAATGTTAACGCCGGTTCTACGGCGGAGATCTATGCCACGGACTATGCTAAGGTTACCGTAAAAGCTGGAGGAGAAGTCCTGGTTTACGGGGATCCTGCTAAGATGGATGAGAAAACCGTCTTTGGGGGTAGAATAAAAAGAATGTAATAGAATTATGCTAGACGACGTACAGGCAGCCATACCCTTAGGACTCTTACTCAGTTTTATGATCGGCCCTGTGTTCTTTGTCTTACTGGAAACAAGTGCAACCAAAGGTTTCAGGGCTGCATTGTTTCTGGATCTTGGTGTATTCCTGGCCGATATACTCTTTATCGGTATTGCCTATTTCAGTAGTTTCCAGTTATTGGAGAATCTCAGTAATGAACCCGGTCTCTATGTTTTTGGTGGGGTAATCCTGCTGATGTACGGTATAACAGTTGTTGTAAAACGAGGGACAGGGAAAGAGAAGGCTAAATATAAAAGCAGTAGAGGTGGTTATTTTAACCTGTTTGTAAAAGGTTTCCTGCTCAATTTCATCAATATTGGAGTATTGGTATTCTGGTTAGGTATACTGATCGTGGTAGGCCCTAATGTGGATAACGACCCTAAGCGGATAACCGTCTTTTTCGGAAGTATGTTAGGAGCCTATTTTGTGATGGACCTCATCAAGATACTGTTGGCGAAACAACTCAAAAGAAAACTGACAAAACCCAGGATACTGATCCTGAAGAAAGTACTGGGGATCATACTTATTATCTGCGGTCTTTTCCTGGTAACCAAGGGATTCCTGCCCAAGGATAAACTGAATTTTGAAAAGGGTATAGAGATGATCAAGGAATAAAAAAAGACCTGTTTTATAACAGGTCTTTTTTGTTGAGGCATCGAGCGGATTCGAACCGCTGTACAAGCTTTTGCAGAGCTGTGCCTAGCCACTCGGCCACGATGCCCTCTGGTGGTGCAAATGTAATATTTTTTCCTGCGAAGTAAAAAACTTACACCCTGTCTTTTTTTAGGGTCACTGCAACACTCTCCACATCGCCCCCGATAGGAGGATTTAATTTAGCCACTTTAACTATCACCTTATCTACCTGCCCGATTTCGGAAAAGATCCTGTCAATGATCCGCTGACCTACATGTTCTAATAATTTAGCACGTTGTTTCATCTCGTCTTTGACTATATAGTTGAGGTGTACGTAATCTACCGTATCATCCAGGTCATCTGTAACAGATGCTTTTTCCAGCTTGGCTTCCACTTCCAGGTCTACCCTGTAGTCGCTTCCGATAATGGCTTCTTCTTGCAGGCATCCATGGTGTGCATAGAGCCGGATATTGCTGATGGTAATGATTCCCAATGCATATAAATTTCTGCAAATTTACACTAAACCGTACAGAATCAGTACATGCAGCGGCAATTACTGAGACCCTGGAAGAGGTCAACTCCAAAGGTAACCACGTGGGTACCGGTACTGAAGCCTAGGATCTCGTTGAGAATGATCTGGTAAGAATAGCCAAAATACAGGTTGCTTTTCTTTAAGCCGGCAATTGGAGCTATGTACAAAGGGCTCCCGATCTGGTCGTTGAGAAAACGGTAGGTGACCCCGGCATAGTAATAATCTTCAAAATTATACCAGCGGAACTTGGTGTTCAGGTCGGTCACGGAACGGCCATCACTCTCAAAGAGTTGGAAGAAGACAGAAGGCTCAATTTCCAGCCTGCTGTTTTTATTCTTTGTATAACGATAACCCGTATACACGTAATAATTTCGTAAACGGTTAGGTTCAAAGACCGGGTTAAATTTAGACAAGTCCTTATCGAGCAGGTTAGAGGCATTCAGGCTCAGGTAGAATTTGTCTTTTCGATAGAGCATGCCTACGTCAAAATTATGATTGGTCGTGGACCGATCATCAGTAACGCTGGGATCAGGGTTATCAAAATTCTCAATATCTATCCGGAACTGGTTAAAATTATAGGAAAGCCCAAACGACAGGAATTCATCATCGTATTTATCCAGGGTAAGATGGTGGGCAAAAGATACCCGTGCCCCTCTCTGCTTGGTCTCCCCGTTACTATCGTTGTACATCAGCATCCCTAAACCGGAGCGGTTTCCCATCCGTGCGTCTGCCGCCAGGGACTGTGTATCGGGCGCATCCTTGATCCCCACCCATTGGGTGAGACCGTTAACGCGGATCTTAATGTGGTCCCCTATGCCGGCATAGGTAGGAGACATCACATAGGGATTGTCTGCCAGGTACTGTGATAGCTGGGGTAGCGTAAGTTCCTGCGCATATAGGCCTAATGCACTTGAAAAAAGCATTAAGGAAAATAGGATTTTGCGCATTATAAATTCTGGTTAAGTTGGTTATCTATACAGGGTAAAATGGCCTACGAACTCACGTGGATCGTTCTCACCTCTCAGCTTGATCACGTACCAATAATCCCCGGTTGGTAATTCGGTTTCCTGGTAGAAACCATCCCATCCCTTGTTCTTATTGTCCATACGATAGACCTCTCTACCATAACGATCAAAAATGATGGTTAGTATTTGCGGGAAGCCTTCCAGGTTCCGCGGTACCCAGGTGTCATTTGTTCCATCACCATCCGGGGTAAAGAAATTCGGGATCTCAATATCAATGAATTCCATCGCAATTTCGGCAGACATGGTACAGCCATTGGCATCCTCCACAGTTACCGTATAGGTATCGGTCCTGTTGATGAAAAAGGTATTTCTATCCCCGTTGTTACGCCCGTCAAAAGTGAAGGTATAGTCTCCACCGCCCCCGTTAGCTACAGCTGTGATCTCGTTCATGTTATGTTGTTCGAGAACCAGCGTTAAAGGCTCAAAGGATTCGATAGTAAAGTCGATGGTTCTCAGGCAGCCATTGGCATGCGAGATACTGATGAAGTGATCTCCGGGCGGAATGTTCCTGAAATCAGGATCGAGCTGCATATCTGCAGGATCGGTTGAATCCAGGGCATACATCACATCGTCGGCCACAGTCTCATCCTCAAGGACAATATCCAAATAGTTGTCCGGGATGGCACCGCTACATTCGTAAACCGGGCTGATCATAGCGTTCAGGTTAACTCCGCCTTCTACCTCGACGATCACGTTGGTCTCACAATCCTGTGCATCCCTGATAAAGATGACATAGGTACCGGCAGCCAGGTTGTTAAAGTCGGTCTGACCGTTTACAAAATCACTATCATCGTTAGCATTGAATGCAGTCCTGTAAGGCGCTGTACCTCCCGATATGTTCAAAGAGATACTTCCGTCCTCTTCCCCGGCACAAACCTCCGGTAAGGTCGTAAAAGTGGCCTCTAGCGGTGTTGGTTCAGTGATGGTAAACTGGAATGGAATAAAGCATCCGTTGACATCCTGTGCGATCACGTCATAAACACCCGGGGCGAGATCAGTAAATGTATTTTCACTACTGAACTTATTCAGGTTCGGGCTGATGGCATATAATATATTTCCTGAACCACCGGATATTTCTACGGTAATGGTACCATCGTCTTCCCCTGCACAGGTGACATCAGTATACTGCTGTACATCGATCTGCAATGGCGGTGGGTCCTGGATCAGGATCTGCGGTGAAACTTCCACGCAATCCATGCTGCTTACCCTGATATAGTATTGTCCTGCAGCGAGGTTGCTGAAATCCCCGTTGTTCTGAGGACCTGCAACAAGACTGGTCAGGGCTGCATCGCTGAACAGTTCGTAGGAATAATTTCCGAGTCCTCCGCTAGCCCTGCTGTAAATTGTTGCAGTAGCTTCGCCGGTACAATTGATCACAGCGGCGCTGGTATCCAGGTTCAGGCTTAGAGGTGGTACGGCATCGACGGAAACCTGGTTAGAGATCGTCGCCTCGCAGCCGAATGCATCCCTGACATAGTATTGGTATACCCCGTCCGAAACATTAAATACGTGGCTGTTTCCGCCGGACATCGGGCTGAACGATACCCCGTTGGTGCTGTATTCATAAGGTGCGGTTCCACCTGTGGCAGTTAATTCTAACCGGGCGAGGTTATTACAGCTCAGAGTACTGATCTGCCTTAATGAACTCTCTACCTCTGCAGGTTCGGTGATGGTCACCTGGGCGGTTTCCACATCACAGCTCCAGCTATCAGAAATACTGATACTGTAGACGCCAGCCCCCAGGTTAGTGAACGTTGGGCTCACCTGGGCTCCCCCGGTCGATAACAGGGTTGTCCCTGCCGAATCGTAGCGGTTCAGGCGATATTGATAACTGCCTTCTCCCCCGGATACAGCGGTAGCGGTAACCGTTGCGTCAGTATTTCCAAAGCATTGAAGAGTAGCAGGAGCAGCAGTAATTCCGGCGGTGATCATACTTGGTTGTACCAAGGTCTCACTGTCCGAGATCGTACATCCCGAAGCATCGGTAACATCTACGGTAAAACTACCGGCAGACAAGGCTCTAAAGACGTAGCTGTTCACATTAGCCTGGGTGTATACCTGGCCTGTAGTGGTATTGGTCAACACGATGTTGTAAGGCATGTAACCTCCGGACGGATCCACTAGGATCTCTCCCTGGTCATTAGTACATTCTACGTTGGCTACTTCCTGGGTATTTACCGTCAGTATATTAGTAGGTGAATCAATGACTACATTATTCGAGTTTTCATCACAGAATGGCGTGTCCGTAGCAGAAACGGTTACATAGAAGTTTCCTCCCGGTAGTCCGCCTATGGTCATAGGGCTGGTCGATGTATTCCCGGCCCCGGTAATTCCTGTAGTCACTCCACCCATTGTAAAGACTTCGTAAGTATAGGCACCGGTATAATTGGTAACATTGATCTCCAGGGCCCCGTTACTATCTCCGAAGCAGATGGCCGGTGATATTGCGGTAGCTTCAACCTCCATAAAGTCGAATGCGAGCACCTCGTAGGCAACAGTGTTAATATAACAGCCTGTAGCATTATCCGTAATGCGGAAGGTATAGGTACCGATATCCATCAGGTCAAACTCTGCAGAAGTATTCGTTGGACTGCCAGTTTGTACACCATTAGGATTACCAATTGGCAGTAGTTCAAAAGTATAGGTATTGGCAGGGTTACCATCATCAGAGATATTGATGATCACCTGTTCCGGGTTGGCGCAGGTTATGGCGTTCACCTGTGTTACTGTTGCCGTAAAGACATTTAACGGATCAATGATGACCGTATCTGTTTCGATACATCCGTTATCATCTCTTACAGTTACTGTTATGGTCTGCTGAACCCCGGTATCGCTAATATTAAAGCTATTGTTGCTTTGGAAATTAGTACCGTCTATACTGTAGGTATAGGGTGCGGTTCCTCCACCGGTCACAGTAGAGATTACGGCTTGAGTTTTACCATTTGCAGCGTTACACGCAAAGGATGTAGCCGTAGCCGAAAGGGTTACTACCGCGGGCTCATCAATGATAACGGTCTGGGTATCCACACAGTTACGTGCAGAGGTTACGGTAATGTCATAAGTTCCTGCGGGAAGTCCACTGAAAACCCTTCCGTTTTGTACCACCGGTGGGTTGATCCCATCGTCCAGGGTAAAAGTATATGGTGGATTATCATTGGATGCAGGTAAGATAACGGTGATATCACCATCACTTCCTCCATTACAGGAAACATCATTTTTGGTCGTACTGAAATTCACCGGGGTTGGCACCTCTAAGGTTACCAGGGCTTGCTGGTCACATCCGGATCCGGCAGTATCGAATACGATAGCCGTATAGGTTCCCGGTGCCAGTCCTGCAAAGGTATTTGAAGCTTGTCTTGCACCGCCGGTCACGCTGACCATGGCCGGATCCAGAAGGTCGTATTCATAGCTTCCGGAACCACCACTGGCCGTGATGCTGATCTCACCGTCATTAAGGGCACATGTAGGTTGTACACTGGCCACCAGGCTTAATCCTAGCGGAGGCAGTATATCAATAGTATCGGTCGAGGTACAGCCGTTGCCGTCACGTACTGTAACGGTATAGGTTCCCGGTGCACTCACGTTAAGGGTGGTACTGCTCTGGAACCCTGCTCCCACACTGTATTGCAGCGGAGCAATTCCTGTTCCTGCTACTGTAAAGGCGTAAGAGGTACCGTCAGAGGTACATTGGTCTGTAGCAAAGGCCGGTGCTGTAACGGTAGGCATCGGATCTTCGTCCACGGTAATGGTGATCATGGTAGTACATCCCCTGGAATCCCTCACGTACACATCGTAATCTGCCGGGTAAACAGCAGGACTCAGCGTAGCATCGGTACTCGGTCCATAAAGTCCGGCCGGGCTTGTGGTGGTAGGTACAAAGGCATATTCAAAAGCCGGGGTACTACCGCTGGCCTGTACACTTACCTGGGCGCCAATGGTACAATTAGCGTTGATATTAGAGATCAGGTTCAGTTGAAGTGGAGCATTAGGCGATCCAATGGTCACCGTGTTGCTGTTATCATCGCAGAATGGGGTGTCTGTCGCCACCACTTCCACGTAAACATTGTCTGCAGATAATCCGCCGATGGTCATGGGGTTAGTCGCGGTATTCCCCACGCCACTGATGGCGGTTGGGGTTCCATTGGCCAGGTATACTTGGTAGTTATAATTCCCGGTATAGCCGCTAACATTGATTTCCAATTCACCGTCGCTATCCCCAAAACAGGTCACAGGTGTTATTGCTGTAGCAGTTACTTCTATAGTATCATATGGATCTACGGTATATGGAGTGGTCACGTAGTAACAACCGGTAACATTATCGGTTACCCTGAAAGTGTAATCTCCTGGAGCTGCCAAGTCAAAATCGGCTGTATAGAAACCTGCACCGGGACTCTGCGTTGGCGCAGATCCTATAGGCAGCAGGTCAAAATCAAAATCTCCGGACCCGTCAGTTACCGTAACTCGGGCTGTTTCGTCATTAGCACAGGTGATAGCCACTTGCCTGGTCACAGCTACATCGGTGATCTTTGGCAGTGGGTTAACGCTAAGAGCGAAATCATCGGCACAACCGTTGGCATCCCTGGCCCAGAGGGTCAGGTTCTGTACCGCCCCAGTATCATTGATATTAAAGGTGTTATTGCTGAAATAGTTAACTCCGTCAATACTGTACATATAGCTGCCTGTACCACCAACCCCGTTCACGGTGATCGTAGCCTGGGCAACGGTATTATCTGGATTACAGCTGAATTCCGTATTCGTAGCAGAAGCCATTACAACTGATGGTTCGTCAATGGTGACAGGTTCTACCCTGGAACAACCCCTGGCAGACATCACACGGATCTGGTAATCCCCGGCAGCAAGTCCGTTAAAAGTATTATTGGCTTGTGGAATAACTGTAATGGGTATTCCAAACGCATCTAGAAGTTGATAGGTATAAGGAGGATTATTCATTCCCGCAGGCAGTACCGCTGTAGCGGTTCCGTCTGCTCCTCCATTACAGGAGACATCATTCTTAATAATTGTGAAGCTCACTGCGGTAGGCACTTCAAGATCTAAAGTCACCGAGGCGCTACAACCCACAGCAACGGTATCGTAGATATAGGCGGTATAATTACCCGGGGCAAGGGCAGTAAATAAAGGGGATGCCTGTGGCACACCTCCGAAGGCTTCGCTCAGACCTGTTCCGTTATTGATCAGGTCATAGGTATAGGCTCCGGATCCCCCGTAAGGAGTTAGCAGGATCTGCCCGTCGTTCAGTGCACAGGTAGGTTGTACCGTAGCTTCTGCAGACAATGAAGAAGGAGGAAACACATCCACACTCATACTGTGCTCACAACCATTGGAATCGCGGATGGTTACGGTGTGGGTACCGGAGCTGAGCCCGCCAAATAATTTAGTATCTCCAGCATTGGTAAGGGTACAGGACTGGAATGCCCCGCCATTAAGGCTTAGGGTATAGGGGCCGACGCCTTCGATGTTCAGCGTTACCTCTATTTCAAAACTTCCTTCCTGTGCAGCACACTGGTTCAGCGCCACCAGGTCTATGACCGGGCTTGGATCTGTTGTGACTGTGATGTCTATAGGAGCGGTGATACAACCCCTGGCGTCCTGGGCGTAAACATCCCAGGCGGTATTAATCGCAGGATCCAGTTCGGCATAAGAACTGCTTGTGAAATCGGCTGCAACAGGTGCGTTCCCATCTTCTACGAAAGCATAGGTATAAGGACCGCTTCCGCCCTGGGCACGTACAGTCACCTGGCCGAATTCGTTACAATTGGCATTATTCTGATCCAAGAGGTTCAGTGACAATGGTGTAGGCTCTATGATCCTGAACGCATAAGTGTTAGAGCAGAATGGGCTCTCATTTTCCTCGAATAACAGGACATAATCTCCCGGAGGGATATTTGAAATCGTATGTGCTACGGTCGGCGCTCCCCCGTTGGTCGGGAAAGACCCGCTGTAGCCCGGTCCGGCTAATGGAATATTAGAAACAGCACGCAGTATACTGAAATTGATATTAACCACACTAGGATCATAATCTTCTACCTGGAAGCTAATGGAACCATCATTGGCACCATTACAGCTGATATCCTGTATAACCGGGTCTGCAACTACGTCGATAAGCGAGACATTAGGGATAGTCGCTTCTACGTAACTGGTACAACCATTTGCGTTATCTACTGCCTTAAAGATGTACGTCTGCCCCGGGTTAAGACCGGTGTAAGTTGCTGTTTCTTCGCTTGCCCCAGGCCCGGCTACTTCTGTATTCGGAGGCGTCCCGATATCGTACATGGTAAAGGTATAATTACCAGAACCACCGGAAGCCAGGAGCTCGACGGTTCCTCCGCTGATACAGTCCACCGCAGCCGGAGCCGAACTCAGGCTCAGGAAAGGGTTGGACAAGATACGGATTGGGTTCTCGTAATATTCACAGCCATTGGCGTCGATAATTCGTATGTAATAGTCGCCAAATTCAAGACCATCAAAGGTAACTGATGTGGCTGCTGTTACTTGTGGATTGGCACTGGTTGTTACAGCGAGGTTGTTCTGGTTATCATACAGGGTATAAGTAAAGCCCGGAACTCCGCCACTGGTAATATCTACTACGATATTCCCGGGGATATCCCCGGCACCACCACAGGATACATTGGTTGGTGTTACTGTTGCGATAAAGGGCGCAGGATCGTTCAGTACGGCGGTGTCATTGTACACACAGCCTTTACTGTCTCTTACGATATAGTTATAATTGCCACCTGGTAAGCCGCTGTACACGGTTTGTGCGGTGAACCCGGCACCATTGAAATCCACTTGGTAGGGTGCAACGCCGAAACTAGCATCGATATCTATTTCCACGACCCCATCACTGTTCCCGTTACAGGAAGGGTCGGTAGTGATCGCAGTTGCTTGTGGGTTTACGGCAGGAGTTACCGTCACTATATTGGATTCTCCCACACATCCCTGGCTGTCGGTTACTCGGAACTGGTAGGTTCCGGCAGTAGAAGTGGTGTAAGGAAAACAATCGCATACAGGCACATAACCTCCACCATTGAAGTTAATTTCATAGGTATAAGGCCCGTAACCACCGTTGGTAGCTACATCAATGATAGCATCGGGAGAAGCGGTACAATCCAGGTCTTTGGTTAGTACTGCATTGGCCGTAAGTTCGGGCTCAATATCCAGGCTTACATCGTCAGAACATCCATTGCTGTCCAGGACGGTAAACGTATAAGATCCCGGGATAAGGTCGCTGAATGTATTGGAGGTTTGGGTTGGTCCGCCATTGATTCGGTAATAATACGGGGCATTTCCGCCTGAAGCTCCTACCACTACATCTGCCAGGTTGGTAGAACTGTAGCACAGGTCCGATGCCGCATCAATACTGGCGGTTGGATTTGCAGGAGTCACGATGTCAAAAGAATCTGTCTCCGTACATCCACCGGAATCGGTTACACGGATGATATGGGTTCCTACCTGGTTCAGCCCACTGAAGAAGTTACCCGGCTGTGGCCCCAGGATGGTACCATCCGGCTCTTCAACTTCATAGGTGTATTGTGGCCAGCCATCCTGTGCGTTAATGGTAACGGTTCCTTCTACATCACAGGTAAGCGGGGTTACCACGAAGGTAAAGCTCAAGGGGATTGAAGGTTCATCTACAGTGACGGTTGCAGAATCGGTACAATTCGTCGTCTCGTCGGTGACTATTATGGTATGGTTTCCTGCCGGAAGCCCGTTCAGGCTGATGGTTCCTGAGGATTGTGCTGTTGTTGCAGCACCGCCATTTACACTATAAGCATAGGTAGCAGAGAAACCACTTACATTAAATTCGACAGATCCATCTGAAGATCCCACGCAGGAGACGTTCCTGATCAGTGTACCGGTGATGTCTATAGGGGTAACCGGGTTGATGGTAAAATTCTCTTCATAGCTACAATCGTTAGCATCAGTAACCCTGAAGGTATAGGTGTCAGGAGCAAGCCCTGGAAATACATTGTTGTTGCCGTTGTCGATTACGGCCGCTGCTGGAGCGATAATCTCGTAGGTAATACTTCCCACCCCGTCTGAAACGGTCAAGGTTACATCAGAAGTCTGTGCCGGGCAGTTGGGCGCCGTGGCGGCAAAAGTGATGTCTGTTGGTGGATCCAGGGCAGGGATGTTCACGTTCACAGTGGTGAATACACAACCATTGGCATCCCGGATAAAAATATTGTATGTCCCGTCAGAGAGACCGCTAAAAGTGTCTGCACCTGCACCCGAGTTGAAGGTCACGCCGTCAAGGCTGTATTCATATGGAGCTGTTCCGCCGGTCACATTCTGAGCCTGCAGGGTTCCGCTTTGCAGGCAGGTAAAATCCTGTATGATGACCGCATCGCCGGCCATGGGGTTCGGAGCGGTCAGCACTACGGTATCAGTATAAGTACATCCCTTGCTGTCTTCTATTACATAGGTATATGTGCCTGCATTTAAACCGTTATAGTAGGTCTGGGCAGAGAGTCCGGCCCCGTCAAAATTGACCTGGTAAGGCGGTGTTCCGAAATTATTGTCGATCAGTATCTCTACGATCCCGTCTCCTGCCCCGTCACAGGAAGGATCGGTCGGGTTATGAGTTGCTACGGGATTAGTTATAGGGTCTACGATCACCTGGGTCGTGGCGGAACAGCCTTCACTATCCGTGATAGTAAAGTTGAAAGTGCCGTCCACAGCCGTCGTGTAGGTGAAGGTATTCCCGGCCACGGCATTGCTTCCGCCGCCATTCACCTCGTAGCTAAAGGGAGCATATCCCCCGTTGATGGTAACATCGATGACCGCATCCGGTGAAGCAGTACAATCCAGCTCTTTAACAAGGGTAGCGCTTAAAGTTAGTTGGGGTTCAATTGTAATACTATTCGAGGTCCCGGTACATCCGTAGGAGTCAGTGACCACTACGGTATACACTCCCGGGCTAAGGTTGTCAAATACACCGGTGGTCTGCCCGGGTGCACCGTTGATACTATAAGCGTAAGGAGCTACTCCGCCACTGACACTAGCAGTAAGGCTTACCCCGTTAACAGGGTCGTAACAAAGATCTGTAGTCGCGGCAAGGATAACTACAGGGTTGGTCGTAGAGATCACGTCAAAAGTGCCGGTAGTGGCACAGCCTCCTGAATCCCTTACTGTAATGGTATAGGTTCCTACCTGGGCCAAATTGTTGAAGATATCGCTGCCCTGTGGCCCAAGAAAGGTTCCATCAGGTTGTTCTACTTCGTAGCTGTAACCGCCCCATCCACCACTGGCATCAATATCCAGGGATGCGTCGGTGGTACAGGTAAGCGGACTAACAGTTTCCGTAAAGCTCAGTGCAGAAGCAGGTTCAGCAACTGTAACACTGATAGTATCCTCGCAATCCAGATCTTTATCCCGGACCATGATGGTATAGGTGCCGGCAGGGAGCCCACTGATAGTCTGCGTAGCATCATCCTCGTCCTTATCTATTTCCACGCCATCGAGGAAGTAGCTATACTTATCTTCAAAGTCGGTGATGTTTAATTCAATACGCCCGTCGGATCCACCAACACAGCTTACATCCCTAACGGAAGTAGCGCTTACCTGGATAAGCGGAATGGGGTCTATAGTGAATACGTCATCAAAAGTACACCCGTTAGCGTCGGTAACCCTGGCGGTATAGGTTCCCGGGGCCAGGCCATCAAAAAAGCCTTCGTCTTCATCTACACTGGAAGAAGGGATCGCCATTGGGGCAATGATTTCGAAAGTATAAGGCTCTTCTCCATCATGAACGTGAAGACTGACATCGGCGGTATTGCTGGGACAAGTAACATCAGACATATCACGTACGTGAAGCCTGTCAGGCCCGTCAACTTCATCCACATCTATCTTTGGAGTGCGGTAAACACAGCCGCTGGCATCCCGGATATAGATACGGTAATCCCCCTTGGATAGTCCTGTGAATCGTTCAGCACCCGGACCGGAGATGTAATTCACCTGGTCAATACTGTATTCGTAAGGAGAAATTCCGCCTGTGACATTCTGTGCTTCGATGATCCCTCCACCATTACATCCGTCGTGCTGTATAAGTACCCCGTCTCCAAAAACTGCATCTACAGGTCCTCCTATGGTGAAAGGTGTATCAAAAGAACAGCTGTCTGTACCATTATCAGCAGTCATGGTCAGGGTGTAATTGCCCTGCTCCAGGTCTGTAAAGACACCAGAATTGTTATTGTTTTTTGAACCGTCAGGGCGGGTGATCTCGTAATTAACCGAATACCCATTATAGTTGGTTACATTGACTGTCAGCGTACCGTCTTCATCTCCAAAGCATTGTTCATCGGATGTGGCGATGGTATAGTCTACTGCAGGAGCAATAGCTATGGAAGCGATATTGGAAATGGCAGAGCAGTTATTCCCGTCTACTACTACGAATTCGTAATCTCCTTCTTCCCCGTTGGTAAAGTAGAATTCGTTCGTGCCCTGGTAAGCTGCAGCCGGAATTGAGGCAACGTTAGGGTAAAGATCTACCCCGTTATAGCTCCAGATGGCGTACTGGTATCCCGGACCGGCGAATCCACCGGAACCATTCACTGTGATGACCCCATCTGTACAATCGATGGGTTTCGTGGTTGAAGCGTTCACTGCGAGGTTGGTCACATCAAAGATGGTAAGCTGTTCTGTATAAGAACAACCATCGTCTGTAGTCACCAATACATCATAGACCCCATCAGTGAGGTTCTGGAAAGTGTAATTGTTATCGTCCGAGGGTCCAAAAGTATCTACAGATACCCCGCCTTGTGAAATTTCATAATAATACTGTGGTTCAACATCGAGTGCAGAAATGGAGATCTCTCCAAGTCCGTTACAATCTGTGTCCTTGGTGGAAATATCTACCTGGTAGTCCCTGAGCAGGATACCAATATTGTCTAATCTGAAGATACAACCGTCGGTCACCCCGATTTGGCGCATTTCCACTTCGTAGGCACCATTTGTATTAATGGTGAATGAAGGCCCGTTATTAGCGCTGTAAGGAACCAGGATAGTACCGGTAGACTGGTCTATCAACTGGTATTCATAATCCGCAGGCATATTGGTAACGGTAATGTTACCGGGCGTGGCACAGATAATATCACGAGTATTGACTTGAGGATCAAGTGGATTTTTAAAGATGTTAAAGTAAAAGCGTGTAAAACATCCGTTCTCGTAGTTAATGGTAATGCGGTATTCCCCTGAGTCCGAGGCGACAAAATCGTTCCCGTTACCCACGTTATTCCAGGTACAACCGGCAATCTTATTGGCACAATCAGGTCCCGGAGATCCGCAACTTGCGGTATCCAGCTGGTCCCATTGAATACTTAAGGCGTCCGGAAGGTTTACGGACAGCAATTCGGTGTCATTCAGCCCACATAAGAATACCGTAGGTAGTTCCTCCCCATCATTCGGGCAGACAACCACTTCTCCTTCAACCGTATTAGTAGTATCGTTGATCAGGTCGATAATAGGGTTGGTATGGCCTGTTCCGAAAGGCTCAACCGTGATGATCTCCTGGTAATCTTTACATGGGTCCGAGGTATATTTATCAGCAATGTAGGTTCTGTATTCGGTTACAATAAGGGTGCTTGGATCATTATCAGGATCTCCATCGGTAATGACCGTGTCGCCCGCATCCAGCATCCCGTCATTGTTCTCATCCACGTACCAGGTATAAGAATCAAAACCATCACCTACATCCAGGGTGGCACTGCCACCGCACATTTGTATCGTCCTGCTATAATCACAGGCAGTAAGGTCATCCAACAGGAAATTGGTTGCCCCGGCATTGGTGAATCCACAATCGTCAAAATCGTTGACACTGGGGTCGTCTGTAATCGTTATCGGGTTTAATACCCCCATATAGGTAGAGAATGCGACGTTCTCAATAATATCGGAACACGCATTAACAAAATCA
Organism: Zeaxanthinibacter sp. PT1; assembly: GCF_028464225.1. Taxonomy (GTDB): domain Bacteria; phylum Bacteroidota; class Bacteroidia; order Flavobacteriales; family Flavobacteriaceae; genus Zeaxanthinibacter. Next base: position 863,094 of record NZ_JAQPCN010000001.1, on the reverse strand, counting down.
TAGCAGTTCTGTGCCACCTGTACCCGCATGCGTATACTGACCGGCGGATCTCCTTCCTCTAGTTTATTGTCATCTACAGTAAAGGTAATTTCGTGCGAAAGGGCATCATAGGTATAATTGACTCCCCCGGAAGTAGAGATATTAGCTTCATCTAGGGTGACGTTGGTCGGCAACACATCCCGCAGACTGTAATTCTGTGCATCGTCATTGCCAATGTTCTGAATGGTGAGGACATAATCCAGGGTCTGCCCCAGGTTGACTCCCATACCTGTAATATCGTTTCCGGCAATATCTTCCACCTTCTTTTCCACCACCACGTTAGGTTCAATGACCTCAACATTGAATGATTGAAAGAAGGGATAATATTGATCCCCGTCTGAAGTGAACCTCAGGGTCGCCGCGGTCTCATTGTTTGGGATCACCGAATTTCCTCCGTTCTGTACCTGGAAGATATCAGAATCGTAACCCAGGGTATTTACACTGTTGGGATTTCGGTTGGTGCTAATGGCACCGTCTATGGTAATATTACTGTTGAAAAAGTTGTCTTTAGGATTTACGGCATTTTCCAGCCGGGTAAAGCCGCCAACACTCGCGGCGCTGATGTGAAGCTCATCCCCTTTAATACGGTTATCGCCTTCTAAAGCGGCAACCCCTAGGCGGGCGCGTACCGGCCCCACTGGAATTGTATTAAATCCGGTATAATTGATATCTACCTGCTCCCCGGCACGTACCCTGGCGAAACCGTCAAAAGTGGTGATCTTTTTCCCGGTATAGGAAGGGTTTTCGTATACGATTACGAGGGTCCATCCGGCAGCGGCTCCTCCACCCGGAGAAAGTGACCCGGTCACTGCCCTCATATTAGCGACGGTGTAATCTCCTTCAGGGTTGGCCAGACCGGTCAATAACGCAGTAATGTCCGCATAACAAGCATACGGACTATTCTGGGTGATAGAAGGATCAACGTTGGTGAAACCGTCAAAGAGCACTTCGTCTGCTGTTATATCGACATAAGATCCACCGGGGACCTTTAGCTTGACCTGGTTAAAATCGTTCTGCCTGTTGGTTCCCAGTGCCTGCCCCGCCTGTTCGCTGGGATAGGTGGCAGACCAGTAGAGACCGGCATATCGGATCAGGTTACAACTGTTGTTGGGAAAGGTAAATGTGGCACTGCTTGAACTGAAGGTAGACGGGTCTCCATCTACATCGATATACTGCATATTCATCCAATCGTTATACGTGGATGAATTGCCGGTTGCGTTGTACGCATCTTCCGGCTCTGTACTTCCTGAACCTCCATCCCGGTTAAGGATGTTGTTCGCGATAAACGTAAGGTCCCCCTTGAGGTTGGTTTGGTAACGAACCTCAAAATTGTTATACTCCTGTGCAAACCCCACAACACTAATCAATAGTGTTGCGGATAATAAAAATCTTGCAAGGTTATTTCTTTTGATCACAACGTAAATAGTTTTGAAAAACATATATAGCAGTGATATAATCATCGCAGGACTCTGTTATTTGCAATTACATGGCGTTATTTGGGGGGTAGGGCTAAAATGCCGCTATGTAAAAATCCCGGTATTGGCTGGTTGAGCTCGTGATTATTTGCACTACACAGGATGAAATTAGGTAGAAGAAGTAACCTGAAATATTTTTTGTTGTGAAACGCCGGTTTGATAGCATCAATGGCTATTTTATATGAATTTCATTTTTTCAACAGTGGAAAGGAAGCCGTTTTGAAAGAGGATAATGATAACCCGGCGGGCGCTATCGGTATAGCGTAAAATGGCCTACAAATTTCCGGGGATCATCCTCTCCTCTTAGTCTGATCACGTACCAGTAGTCCCCGGTCGGCATTTCGGTTTCCTTGTAGAAACCATCCCATCCCTGGTTCTTATTGTCCATACGATAGACCTCTCTCCCATAACGATCATAGATGATAATTAACGTATTGGGGAAGCCTTCCAAATTCCGTGGTATCCATAAGTCATTATTACCGTCCCCGTCAGGCGTAAAGAAGTTGGGGATCTCAATATCAATGAATTCCATCGCAATTTCGGCAGACATGGTACACCCATTGGCATCTTCCACGGTTACGGTATAGGTATCGCTCCTGTTGATGAAGTAAGTGTTCTTCTCCCCGTTGTTACGCCCGTCAAAAGTGAAGGTGTACTCTCCTCCGCCACCGCTGGCTATGGCCGTAATCTCGTTGAGATTATTCTGTTCGAGTGCAATGTGGAGTGGTTCAAAGGCATCAATGGTAAAATCAATGACCCTGAGGCAGCCGTTGGCATGAGAAATACTGATATAGTGATCCCCCGCAGGAATATTCCTGAAATCAGGCTCCAATTGCATATCAGCAGGATCGGTAGAATCCAGGGCATACATCACATCGCCGGATACGGTCTCATCTTCGAGCAGAATATCCAGGTAATTATCCGGTACAGGCCCGCTGCATTTGTAAACCGGGCTGATCATAGCGTTCAGGTTAACTCCGCCTTCTACCTCGACGATCACGTTGGTCTCACAATCCTGGGCATCCCTGATAAAGATGACATAGGTACCGGCAGCCAGGTTGTTAAATTCGGTCTGACCGTTTACAAAATCATTATCATCGTTAGCATTGAATGCAGTCCTGTATGGCGCTGTACCGCCCGATATGCTCAGGGAGATACTTCCGTCCTCTTCCCCGGCACAAACCTCCGGTAAGGTCGTAAAAAAGGCCTCCAGGGGCGTTGGTTCTGTGATGGTAAACTGGAAGGGGATAAAACACCCGTTCACATCCTGTGCTACCACATCGTATATCCCCGGGGCGAGGCCTGTAAACGTATTGTTACGACTGAACTTATCCAGGTTGGGACTGATAGCATAAAATATTTCACCGGTTCCGCCGCTTACCGATACAGTGATGCTACCGTTTTCCGATCCAGAACAGCTAATATTCGTATGAGACGCCTCATCTACCTGTAGCGGCATGGGTTCTGCGATGACTATTTCCGAACTAACCTCAGTACAATCCCCACTCTGTACGCGTACAAAATAACTGCCTGCAGGCAGGTTGCTGAAATCCCCGGAATTCTGGGGGCCTGCAATTAGACTGGTCAGGGCGACATCGTTATACAGTTCGTAAGAATAATTTCCAAGTCCGCCACTGGCGCGGGTTCGTAGTAATGCAGTACTCTCCCCGGAACAATTGATTGTCGCCGCCGACAGGTCTAGATCTATCGTAAGCGGTATTAGTGCTTCTACATTAACCAGGTTACTCAGGCTGGAGACACAGCCATTCGCATCGCGCACATAAAACGTATAACTTCCCGGCCCAAAGGTAAATACCTGGGTATTCCCTGATGTAAATGGGACATAAGAAATCCCGTCATCGCTAAATTCGTAAGGGGCATTACCACCTTCAGCACTGAGTTGCAGGCTGGCATCCTGAGTACAACTCAGGGCGCTGAGCTGACGAAGCCTGCCAATCACTTCTGTTGGCTGGTCAATAGTGACCCGGGTAGTTTCAACAGCACAGTTCCAACCATCTGTAACGGTGATACTGTATGTACCCGCCCCCAGATTCTCAAACTGAGGATTGGGCCCCGGAGCGCTGGTAAACAGTAAAGCACCCCCAGGGTCAAAATAATTGAGACTGAACTGGTACCCTCCCGAGCCCCCTTGTGGGTTAATGGCCGTTACCGAAGCATTCTCTTCTTCAAAACAGGCCAGGGTAGTTGCAGAGGCTGATATACCGGCAGTAATCGGGGTTGGACTGTCCAGGGTAATATTCATACTTGTGAGGCAGTTCTGCGCGTCGGTAATTTGTGCTGAATAAGTTCCCGCACTAAGGTTGCCGAAAGTGACGGCTGTCGAAGCATTCCGGGTGTAAGTGGTACCGTCCGCTGTATGCGTCAGGACGATGTCGTATGGGGCATAACCCCCACTTACCTGAACAAGGATTTCTCCCTTGTCATCAGTACACTGTACATTGGCGGTTTCCGAAAGACTTACATTTAATGCACTTTCCGGAGCATTGATGGTTACTGTATTTGTAATATCGTCACAGAATGGATGGACTGTGGCCCTGATCTCGACCGAATAGGCCCCACCAGCTAATCCTGTGATCCGTAAAGGCCCACTGGAAGTGTCTCCACTTCCGGAGACCGCAGTTGGGTTACCCATGGCGTCCAGGAGGGTATAGTCATATGATCCTGTATAATTGGCAACCTCGATCTCAATTTCCCCAGTAGTGTCCCCAAAGCACTGAATGGGAGTCAGGGCGACGGCTGTGGCTTCGATCAGGTCATAAGGAACAATATCATAAGCGGCTGTAGTAAAGCTACATCCCGTAGCATCATCGGTTACACGAAACACGTAATTACCCACTTCGGCCAGGCTAAACTCAGCCACCGTATTGGACGGGTTGCTGATAAAAGCCCCATCCGGGTTCCCTACTGGAAGGAGCTCAAAAGTATATGTATTAGAAGGATTTCCGTCATCTGAAACGCGGACCTCTACAATTTCATCGCCGCCACAATGTATTGGACTGAGCTGGTTCACGACTGCTGAAAACTGGTTTAAAGGTTCGAGTGTGATCGGGTAGGCTGCTTCACAACCGTTGGCATCCCTTAAGGTGATATTTAAATGCTGTACTGCACCGGTATCATTTACCAGGAAGGTATCGGTTTCCGTAAAACTGACTCCATCCAGACTGTAAGTATAAGGCAAAGTACCTCCTGAGGGTGATATGGTCACTACCGACTGAGTGACATTATTGTCCGAATTACATGTAAAGGCGGTCGCTGTGGCAGTGACATCCAACATCGCTGGTTCTATGATATCAAAACTCTGAACATCCGAACATCCGCGATCAGAAACCACCGTAATGGTGTAGGTTCCGGCATCCAGGGCGCTAAAAATCCTGGTATCCTGGCTTACCGGAGGGTTGACCCCATCATCAAGAATGAAGGTATAGGGTGGGTTATCATTCGTAACAGCCAGGTCTACTTCTAACCTCCCGTCTGCCGCCCCATTACAGGAAATATCATATTTAGTTAATGTGAAATCAACCGGAGTAGGGGTTTCCAGGGCAACATTTGTCTGCCTGCTACAACCGGACCCGCTCTGATCGTAGACCATTACAAAATAATCTCCAGGGGACAGGCCGGAAAATGTATTCCCGGGCTGAGGACCTGCCAGGGGAGTCATTCCACTGTCAAAAAGTTCAAATGCGTATGAATTAGACCCTCCTGTTGCAGTAACAATAATCTCGCCGTCATTCAGGCTACAGCTGGGCTGTACGCCGACCGCTGCTGATACAGCGAGCGGACTTTCTATGACCAGGGTATCTGTCGCTGTGCATCCATTTGCATCACGGACAGTTACCGTGTAGGTGCCCGGGGCAGTAACGGTAAAACTTTCGGAAGCTTGGTAACCATTCCCAATACTATATTCCAAGGGTGTTACCCCGGTTCCTGTCACCGAAAAGGAATACGATGATCCATCGGAAGTACACTGGTCACTGGTAAAGGCAGGTGCCGTTACCGTAGGGAGCGGATCTTCGTTAACAGTCACTGTTATAAAATGAGTACAACCTTTATTGTCCTGCACATATATATCATAGTCGGCAGGGAAAACCGCGGGATTGAGGGTTGCAATGGCATCACTTCCGAAGTCAGCAGGTGCCGGGATAGATCCTGCAGGCATAAAAGCATAACTATATCCCTGGTTGCCGCCTGTAGCAGCTACGCTGACCTGTGCCCCGAAGTTGCAATTGGCATTGGTATTGGCGATGAGATTCAGATCAAGAGGAGCACCCGGGGATGCAATAGTCACATTATTAGAAATCGTTCCACAAAATGGACTATCCGTTGCAATGACCTCTACAAATTGCATATTTGCAGGGAGACCACTGACCACACGTGGATTAACGGAAGTATCGCCAATCAGTACCCCGGTAAGCGGATTTCCCGCTATATCAAATACCTGGTAGGTATAGTTGCCGGTATAATTGTCTACCTGGAACTGCAATTCCCCGTCCATGACCCCGTAACAACTTACGGGTACAGTGGCCTGGGAAGTCACTTCGATCAAATCAACTACGGCCACATTGTAGGATGCGGTATAGAAGACACAGCCTGTACCGAGATCAGTCACCTGGAATTGATAATCCCCGGGTTGAGGAAGATTGAAATCTGCACTGAAAACACCGGGTCCCGGAGATCGGGTTTGCGAGCCCAGGGGAAGCTGTTCAAACAAGTATTCTCCGGATCCTCCGGTTACCGTGAGACGAAGTACTTCATCATTAGCACAAGTAAGCGGAGTTACCTGTGTGAAGCTTACATCGGTAATGTTTGGTAATGGATCTATGTCTATGCTGGTGGTGCTAGAACACCCGTTAGCATCCAGGACAAAAACATCTATGGTTTGGACGGTTCCATTATCGGCAATACTGAAAGTATTGGCATTAAACCAATTGCTGCCATCCCTGCTGTACTGGTACGGAGCGGTCCCTCCTACGGCAGTAACCGTAATCACTGCTTCATTTACTGCATTATCCGCGTTACAGCTGAACGCTGTTGCCGAAGCTCCTGCCACCAAGTCATCTGGTTGATCAATGGTCACCGCTTCCAAGGCATTACAGCCCCGGGAAGAGATCACTTCTATGATGTAGTCCCCAGCGCTCAGATTGGAAAACGAGGTATTTGATTGCGGACCTGCGAGTAGGATTAAACCGCTGCTGTCATACAGATTATACAGGTAAGGGGGATTGTCCATGCCGGCGTCCAGGACGGCAGAGATGCGACCATCCGATCCCCCGAAACAACTCACATCCTCTTTACTGGCGGTAAAGGAAACATTGGTAGGGATTTCGAGTTCAACACTCACTTTAGAATCGCATCCACTTCCCAAACCGTCGTATACATAGGCATCATATACTCCTGCAGCGAGATTGGTAAAGAGTGGTGATATTTGAGGACTTCCGGTAACACTCAACCCGGAACTATCGAATAGTTCGTAGGTGTACACCCCGGAGCCGCCATAAGGCGTAATCAGGACTTGCCCGTCATTACCAAGGCAGGTAGGTTGTTCGGTTACCTCTGCGCTTAGTGAAGACGGGGTGTAAATGATGACGTTTTCCGTAGCGGTAATACAACCATTGACATCCCGTACCACAAGGTCATAGGTTCCCGAACTAAGGTTGTTGATATTCATGATGTCCCCTGAATTAACGAGGGATGTACTCTGAAATGCACCCCCGTTTATGCTTAAAGTATGAGGGGCAATCCCCGCTTGATCCAACTGAATTTCAATAGTGAAATTGCCTTCGGTAGCGGTACACTCATTCGGAACGGTAGAACTGATCATCGGTCCGGGGTCCGTAGCCACGCTGACAGGTGTAGGCCCAAACTCACAACCGGCTGCATCACGTGTCCAGATATCCCAGTCCGTACTGACGGCAGGGTCTAATTCTGCATAGGCACTACTGCTATAGCCCGAGGCAGCATTCCCTGCAGGAACAAAGGCATATTGAAATCCGCCTTCACCGCCCTGGGCCCTAACGGTAATGTTAGCCAGTTCATTACAATTAGCGTTCTCCTGGTCCAGGATATCCAGGCTGATCGGCAGTGGTTCAATGATTCTGAATTCGTATACATTGGCGCAAAAAGGACTCTCAACTTCCTCTATCAATAACACGTAATCCCCGGCGTTCAGACCACTTAAAGTTACTGGATCCGTCGGGGAGTCATCAGCTTTTGTAGGAACAGTTCCCGTATACCCTGCAACCGGGTTATTGGTTATAGCTTCCATCAGGGTGTATTGAATATTTGATACAGCAGCATCGTAATTCTCCACCTGGAAAGTGATGCTTCCATCCATCGCGGCATTACAGCTATAATCCTCTACAAGTGGTTCACTAACGACGTCTATACTGGAAACGGTAGGCACAACCACCTCTACATAACTGTTACAGCCATTGGAGTTGTCAACCGCCTGAATAAAATAGGTCTGACCTGGATTTAGTCCATTAAATACTGCCTGCTCAGAGGTGGGGCTGAGCACTGTTTCCGTGTCTGGCCCCGTAGCGGTACCATAGATCCAGAAATCGTAATCTCCTGATCCTCCGTCAGCGGTCAGGGTAGCTGTCCCTCCGGACAGACAATCAGCGGTGGTTACGGTGTTCAGACTTAGGAAAGGACTGGCCAGGATACGCACGGGGTCTTCGTAGTATTCACAGCCATTTTGATCCACGATGCGAACGTAGTAATCACCAAAATCGAGGTTGTTAAATGTAACGTGGTCTGAATTGGTCAGTGGTCCAGCGGTATTCACGATGTTATTCTGGTTGTCGTAAAGGGTAAAATATAAATCACCCACTCCCCCACTCGATATATCTATATCTATTCGGCCTAGAATATCCCCACTACCACCCGGATCGCAACTTACATTGGTGGGTATTACGTCGGCGAGGAAATCATCCGGCTCGGCTACTGTTGCTGAACCTGTAAATGTACATCCCTTGTCATCTACTACGGTGTAATTATAAGTGCCGACGCTGAGACCGCTGTATACAGTTTGTGAACTATAACCACCCCCGTTGAAATCAACCTGATAAGGCGCCGATCCGAAGCTGGTGTCAATTATGATCTCCACTATGCCATCCGAGTTGCCAAAGCAACTGGCATCAATTACCGTTTCTGTCGCTTGTGGACTCACAGCAGGAGAGACGGTCACGATATTGGATTCTCCCACACATCCCTGGCTGTCGGTTACCCGGAACTGGTAGGTTCCGGCTGTCGAGGTAGTGTAAGGGAAACAATCGCATACCGGCACATATCCGCCGCCATTGAAATTTATTTCATAGGTGTACGGACCGTAACCTGCGTTGGTCGCCAGATCAATAACAGCATCGGGAGATGCCGAGCAATCATTGTCCTTGAGAAGGGTAGCGTTGGCTGTGAGTTCCCCGGCTATGGTGATAGATACAACATCTTCGCAACCTCCACTGTCAATGACCCGGAACTCGTAATTTCCCGGGACAAGATCTGAAAAGGTATTCGTTGTTTTGGTCGCAGTCCAGGCACCCGCATCTCGGCGGAGTTGGTAAACATACGGAGCGGTTCCCCCGCTTACCGCAATGGTGACATCTGCCCCGGCCGTTGATGAATAACACAGTTGGGAAGCTGTGAGATCTACCGTCGCAACGGGGGCGGCCGGCGGACTTACCGTATGTTGTTTCTCTACCATACAACCTTCCTGGTCATAGGCCCTCAGGTCATAATCACCTTCCTGGGTAAGGTCGGTAAAATATCCGCTGGATTGTAAGCCCGTAGAGCTTCCGTCAGGAAGTATCAGTTCATAACTGTAGGTTCCCCAACCTCCACTGGCCGAGAGATTTACAGAAGCCCCTTCTGCACAAGTCTTTGGAGTCGCCATAAACGTGAAATCGAGCGAGGTATTGGGCTGGGAAATGATAACCGTTTCCGTTATCACACAGTTAGTCTTCTTGTCCGTCACTTCAAGGACATGGTTTCCGGCCATAAGACCTGTAAAGACCACTTCCGGGGCATTCTCGTCTGTAACCAGGGCCGCTCCGTTAAAAGAGTAGTGGTATTTATCGTCAAAATTTGAGATGGAAAAAGTAGCAGCACCGTCACTGCCACCAAAGCAACTGACGTTGCTGGTCACCTGACCTGAAACCTGTATCTTGTTCAGGGGTGCCAAGGTGAAATCTTCTTCAAATGTACAGCCATTGGCATCTGTAACCATAGCACGGTAGCTGCCTGCAGGCAGGTCGTAGAACCAGCCTTCGTCATCGTCTACCAGGTCTGCCGGCGTACTGGAAGGAGAAATCAGGTCAAACATATAGGGAGCTTCTCCCCCATGCACATGTAAACGTACATCTGCCGTTTCAGAAGGACAGCTAATTTCCGGATTGTTATTTACATGCAGCCGATCCGGGCCGTCGGGCTCTTTAATGTCTAATTCATTGGTTTCAAAGTAACAACCGTTGGCATCCATAATAAAGATGCGGTACTTCCCGGCAGTAAGACCATTAAAAGTCGATGAAGGACCGTAATTGACCGCATCGATGCTGAATTGGAAAGGCGCAGTGCCTCCACTCAGGTTCTGAACTTCGATGGTGGCATCCATGTCACACCTTAAATCCTGTACAATGACAGCATCTGCATCAATCTTCGCGGGCTCAACGAGTGTAAAACTGTCCGTAAATTCACATCCTTTGTCGTCTCTGACCGTATAGGAATATGTCTGGTCTGCTAAATTGGTATATACCGTCTGGGAACTAAATCCATTTCCATCAAAGTTTATTTGGTAGGGTGGTGTCCCGGTATCGGCATCCACGACTATTTCTACCCATCCATCACTTTCTCCATGGCATGTAGGGTCAGAAGTGTTGTGGACGGCGGTAAGTGGATCGTCCGCCGAGATAGTAACACTGCTGCTGATGGTACATCCCTGCTGGTCTGTTACTTCAAAGATAAATGTTCCGGGGCTGGCTGTACTGTATGAAAAACTATTCCCTGCTATGGCTGTACTACCCCCTGAATTGACCTGGTATGTAAAACCGGGGTATCCTCCATTAATAGTAACATTGATTACCGCTTCCGGGCTTGCCGAGCAGTCCAATTCTTTCACTACGGAGGTGCTGATGGTAAGCTGGGGAGCAACAGTTAAAGAAGCGGAACTTGCCGAGCAGTTATAAGAATCATATACCTCTACCGTGTAATTGCCGGGGGTCAGTCCGTCAAATACTTCGGATGATTGTGTCGGCCCTCCGTTAATACTGTAAGAATAAGGTGGCAGACCTCCGCTGGCGCTGGCCGTGAGGCTCATCCCGCTACTGGGGTCATAACAAAGGTCTCCGTGGGTAGGAACCAGGTTCACGACAGGGATATCCGGAGAACTGAGATCAAAATTTTCAGCTGTGCTGCATCCGTTGGCGTCCGTTACCGTAAGGTTGTATGTGCCCGTCTGGGTAAGGTTATCAAAAGAATTAACTGCTTGAGGTCCCAGTGGAGTACCATCAGGTTGTAACAGGGTGTAACTGTATGATCCCCATCCCCCGCTGCTCGAAACGGATACAGATCCGTCCGAAGCACAGGTTATAGGAGAAACGTTAAGGTTCGCGGCAAGAACATTGGCCGGTTCAGGAACCGTTATGGTTGCAGAAGCCGTACACAGGGTATTTTCATCAGTTACCGTAAGGGTATAATCCCCTGCTGATAAGCCGGTAAAATCAAGTTGTGCCAGGCTGATACCTGCTGCAGAAGACCCCCCGGTTAAGGTATAACTATAAGTGCCTGAAAAACCATTAATGGCGAAAGTTATTGCTCCATCCGCTGCACCTACGCAACTTACGGGGTTCACCAGTGATCCATCCGCTGCGATAGGGGTAACAGGGGAAATGGTAAAATTCTCCTGGTAGGAACAATTTTGAGAGTCGGTAACACGAAAGGTATAGGTGCCGGCAGACAAATCGCTAAAGACGTTATTATTCCCGTTATCGATTACAGCCGAAGCTGGGGCAATTATTTCGAATTTCAGCGAACCGTTTCCCCCGGTTACATTCAGGGTAACGTCCGGATCCGGATCAGCACAGGTCTGGACCGAAGCACTGAAATCGATATCCTGGGGTCCGGAGGTAGGATCGATGGTAAATGGGCTGAGCGTATAGGCACACCCCTGGGCATCACGTACACTAATGGTGTAAGTTCCGTCCTGTAATCCATTGAATGCGGCACTTCCACTGAAATTCACCCCGTCAAGACTATAAGTATAGGGCGCTGTTCCACCAACTGCGTTCTGGACTTCCAGTATAGCGTCCTGGTCACAGGTAAACGATTGCGTCATAACTACGTCAGCCGTAATTTCCGCATCAGGCCCCGCTATGGTATGATCCTGGGGGAACTCGCATTCGCCACCTCCTTTGGCCTGAACCAGATATACGATATAATCTCCCTGTGGCAGGTTGGTAAACACCCCCGAAGTACTCAGTAAGGTGGTGCCATCTGGATATTCGAGACGGAATTCTACATTGAACCCGTTATCATCTATAATGGTATAATCAATTCGGCCATCGGCATTACCAAAACAGGTTTCATCGGTTTCTGTAAAGGTGTAATCCACACTTGGAAACAGCTCTATGCGAACTTTATTGGTCACTACGGCGCAGTTCGCTTTGTCGATAGCTACAAAGGTGTAAATACCCTCGTCAACGATATCAAATATCACACTGGTCTGGAATTCAGAATTAGGTATATCATTAACGGTTGGATACGAAGTTACCAGATTACCATCCTTATCTTCATAGGACCAGATTGCGTAAGACACACCACCTTTGGGCGTCCCGTTAGTTTGCATTTGTATGTTACCTTCCCGGCAGGTGATGTGTTGTGATATCACCGCGTTTACTTCATAGGGGCTTCCGCTTTGTACCTGAAGTTGTTCCGTGTAATAGCATCCGTCATCCGTCCACACTTCCAGCTCATAATCGCCTCCCCTAAGACCTTCAAAAGTATAGCTGCTTTCTGAAGTCGGAATGTAATCATCCAGACTATATCCCAATTCCCGGAGGTTAAAATAGTATTGAGGATCCGCATCCAGCACATCCACACTGATAGAACCAAAATCCCCGCAGACCGCATCGGTTACGGAGGTTTGTACCTGGAAATTACGAGTGCGGATATCGAGCTTATCCAGCCTGAAAACACATCCTCCGCTAACTCCGGATTGCCGGATTTCCACGGCATAAGTCCCTTCGTTATTTATAGGAAATAATGGACCATTGTTAGCGCTGTAAGGAACAAGAATATTTCCGGTTGCGTCATCGAGAAGTTGAAATTCGTAATTGGCCGGAACATTGGTAACCGTGATTTCTCCCGGGTTTCCACACATGATATCTTTGACATCTGTCTGCGGCGCAAGCGGGTTTTTAAAGACATCAAAGTAAAAGCGTTCAAAACAGCCGTTTTGATAATTAACACTGATGCGATATTTCCCTGCGTCCTGGGCTATGTAGTTAGCGCCATTTCCGACCGCTGACCATGTGCATTGAGCATTTTTGTTGGCACAATCGGAAGCCGCGCTGCTGCAACTGGTTTCATCGAGCAGCTCCCAGGTAATACCGGACGTATTGGAAAATGTCACAGAAAGAGCGTCGGAATCGCTGGCCCCGCACAGGAAAAGGCGAGGTAATAAAGAACCATCATCCGGGCAGGTGACTATTTCTCCATCAATTGAATTGGAACTATCCGCAATTAAAGCTGCAATGGGATTGTCATTGTCCGGACAACTCACTTGGGCCAGCACAGAGGTGAGGCCCAAATGAAATAATACAGCAATAAATATTATGGATAGTTTTTTATTCATCAACTAAGAAGATTAGGATTCACCTTCATGATCCACATTTTGTCATCATAGGAAGCATCTAGTTTGGAATAGTAAGAGATCAAGGCATTATTCCAGGAATCGTGTCTTTTCAGGTAGACATACCGATAGTTATTTTTCGGATTTATGAAATAGCTGGCGCTCAGTCCTTGCGCATTCAACAGCCTGACAAAACGGTTGGCATTATTAGGATTGGCAAAAACGTTGGCAATAATGTAATACTCGGAGCCTTTCCGGCCCACCCGAGGTTCCTTTTGGCTTTCGGAAGCAGCCAGCTTATCACGGGCTATGACGTTCTTTTGCAACACATTATTCTCATATTCTGCTGATTTTTCTTTTATTTTATTAGCATTAGCGGCATAAGCTTCATTGGAGTAGCGATTGTCTACGTTCATGATCCATAAGTCTCCGTCGTATTTCCCGTCTAGGCCGGTATTATATGCCCGCATAGCTTCTTCCTTGCTGTTGAATCGCTGAAGGTAAACGTACTTGAGCCCATTGCGAGGATTATCAATATAACCGGCGTCTATACCATCAGACTGTAAGGTACTGATGAACTTGTTCATATACTTACCACCCTTGTAAACATTGGCGATTACATAAAATCCCTGCTCAACATCCTGCAGGTCACGGAAGGTCCTGCTTTTTGCGGCCTTGCGTTTTGTTATGGTCGGATGGATATTATCCCTGGATGCTTCTGCTATTTCAGCTGAAACGATAACCTTCTCTCTGGCCTTTGCAGCTGGAATACCGGTTGGTTTAATTATTGCCGGTCTTTTGGTTTCCTCCTTGGTTGCAACCTGCGCTTTCTCGTTATTGATAAAGTATTGTTGCCTGGCTTTTTCTTCCAGGTCGGGGCGTTGACCTCCGGTTTCATTACGCACCATCCGCATTACCATTTCAAAACGACGCTCCAGTTCTTGTTGCTGTGCTCTTTCAACCGAATCTTGTCGGTAGATCAATTCGGCCAGGATTTCGTCATTTTCGGCAAGCCTTCTTTTAAGCTCGGCGATCTCGGCATCCTTATCTGTCTGGCTCAACTCTTCATCTTCCTCGGCAGAGACCAGTAGGTCTTTGTTATCTTCGAGCATTACACGGTCCTCGGTCAGGTTAGGGGTAAAGGAGTAGGCAAAAGAGATCTCGTGGGTCAGTCCAAAATTATCGGTATTGTCAGACAGGCCTTTCTCCATAGTGTATCCTAAGGAAAGTCTTCGGTTGAGGTTGAAGCCGATACCAGCAGATGCGCCGTAAAAACTGTCATAACCTCCTTGTAACCAGCCTAGTTTAGGCAGGTCCAGGATCAGGCTTCCACCCAGGGCCAATTCTTCTGTCCCCATTTTTCGCACCCTGGCAAGCGGCATTACCCTGCCTTCCTCGAACACACCGGCAGCATTGTTAAATGCATGGGTGTATTGCAGGTGACCGGAAAAGGTCTTCTCATCAAAGGTGGTAATAGAGGTATTGGCCTTTAGGTTGTAATCAAACAGGTTTTCTGCAAAAACTCCGAAGTCAAAATGACCATAGGATATGTTGAATCCTGGCTGGAAGGACAGTAAGGAATTATCCTGGAAACCGTTTAGGAATGGATCGTTCTCTACAGAATTAGCCCTGCTCTCATCAAATCCACTGTTATAATAGGATACGTTAGCTCCGAAGGTAAAGTTGCTCTTATCGTTGAGCTTTATTCCATAGGCATAGTTAGCCAAGACACCATAGTTACTGACAAGTCCTTCACGCTGTGTATACAAGCTAAGTCCTAGCCCGGTCCGGTCACTGATACGACCACTGTAGCTCAGGAAGTACATTTGATTATTATCGTCAAATTGTACTGATTGGTTTCTGTGTAACAAATTAAAGTATGATTTGTCTTCCCGTACCGTAGAAAAGGTAGGGTTGATCAGGAAGCGGTTATACTTTAACAGGTTCTGGGAGGGAACATCATAAGTGATGAACGGACTTTCGTCCTGGGCTCCCACCCGGGTTAATGCTGCCATGCATAGAAATAAGAAAAGGATACCCTTTTTCATGGTTGGTTTATCGGATAATAGTTATTGTGCCTTGCTTTAATATGCTGTTAGCGTTCTTGATCTTATAATAGAACACCATGTTCTGTTTGGGAAAAACGCGGGTTGATTCCGGCCAGTTATTCTTATAATCTGTTTGGTTGAAGATCTCCTCACCCCTTTCGTTATAAATGATCACGGAAACGTCCGTTTTATTGGAATAGGAATTCGGGATCACCCACTGGTCATTGATGCCATCACCGTTGACCGAGATTACATTAGGAACTTTAAAGGTATCCAGGTATTCTACTTTCAGTGACCTGGTAATAGTACAGTTCCCGATGGAGGCAACCAGTAAATAAGAGCCCTCTTCTGTAAAGGTCATAGAGGAGGAATTGCTTCTTTCAGTATTAGAACTGTCATACCATTGGTAAGAATCTCCTCCACTAGCCGTGACGGTTTTAGAACTCCCTTCCGGGAAGACAATAGATCCCGGTTGGTCCAAGGTTATCAGCGATTCGTCAATAGGTGAAATCACAATTTCATTAGAAGGTAAGGGGCATCCATTCCGCTCTAATACCAATTGGTATGTACCTGCTTCTGTAACATTTAATGACTGATCACTATTACTCACTATTTCATTATCCCGGGTCCAGCTGAATGTTTGCCCGTTCAGGTCAGTATCCGTACTGATAGTAATGATCTCACCTTCTCCACAACTGACCAGTCCTGTACTTTCTATAGTAAGTGTTTCACTGACCAGCAGTCTAACCTCTAAAGCTGCAGAGGTGCTGGAATAGGATTCTAAGTTGGCCTCTAGCGTATAATTTCCATTCTCTGTTACATTGACCAAACTGATCGAAGCAGATGTTTCTCCCGCTACAACAGATGCATCCTTATACCATTGGTAAGTGAATGAATCTTTCAGAGTTGTAGTAACATCTGTCCGGTTCCCGGAATCTTCTATGGCGTTGATCTGTGTAACTTCTAATGCGGTACTGGTATTCTCGCAAGGGGCATAACTGCCGATATAATCTGTAACGATTTCAAACGAGACCGGTGCCACGACGACGGTTGAGTCGGAAATCGCAGTTGCCGATGCGCAGGCTCCGCCGGTCTGGGTGACCTCTACGTAATAGGTTCCTTGATCAGCTACATCATTAATAGTAAAGGTACTGTTGGTAGCCCCGCTGATCACGGATCCGTCTTTGTACCATTGGAAGCTTGGATTGCTGGCGTTGGTAAGCACGCTCAGGTTTAAGCTGTTACCCGGCAGGATGACCATGTTGGCGTCGTTAGCCCGGCTAGCTGTAATATTACCGGCATTGGTTATAGTGACAGGGGCTGATCGCTCTACGCAGGCTCCTGGCCCGTAAACCTCTACCTGGTAATCGCCTTCAAATCCGGCGACAGAGGCATCAACGGTATACATATGGTCATCTATGGTTGGTGTGCTAACGGGACTTCCGTTCTTATACCAGGTGTAGGTAAGACCGCTACCACTGATATTGGCCTCTAATGTTTGAAGATCGCCTTCGCAAAGCTCCGTTTTAGCCGGGGGATTAATGGCAATCCCAAGACTGCTTCCCACGGTTATGTCCATGATATTGGATAGGGTATTACCGGATCCGGAACAAGACCCATAATCGATCTCTACATTATACATCCCGGCCTGGGTAACGGTAATACGATCGCTTTTTTCAGCAATGAGCGTTCCGCTGCGATACCAATTATATTGATATGTCCCGGCAGTGGCCAGGTCGTATACTTCTAGTGTGATTGAGTTTCCGTCACAGATCTGCGCAGTTCCATCACCAAAATCTGCTTCGCCCTGCTGCCGGATCTTTAAGCCGGAGTTGACAGAGAGGTAATACATGGGATGTGGATCAGATACCGGGCTTGTCAATGCAGGACTTGTACTACGAACACGGAAGCGGTAGTTTTCTCCCCGTGTTTCCGGTGGCACCTGGAATTGAAAGTAAAAATCAAAAACGGTATTCTTACTGCCTTCTCTTACTAATTCTACCGGGTCTGAAAAATTTCCGTCTGCATCGGACAGCTCCAGGATGAATTCATTATCTGAGTTGACCAGTGGTGGGCTCCAGCTAAAGTTCACCCAGTAATCATTGAATGAAGCAGAGGCACAAGCCTGTACCCATGGACTACTTCCTGCGGGTGGAGTTTGGTTGGGGGCAGCTTCCGGCTTCTTCAGTGTCTGGGCAGATGCCATCAGGCAACCAAAGAACAGTAGAATGCTGAAAGAGACTCGGAATATGGTTTGTATAAATTGTTTCATAGCTGGCTGTAGTTTTGGGACTACTCTTACTCGTATGTATTTTGGTCAAAGGTCTGATTCTGAACAGCTGGGAATTTTATCGCTGTCGGGGAGAACTTATTAACCCTTACCTGTATGCCTAACAAATATGACACTTAATCGAAGTGATGGGAATTTAATGTTGTAGTACGGTAGATTTATGTTGTGAAATCGCAATTCTTGTAGGCTGCGGCTTTAATTATGGACGCTATGAACGCAATTTTGCTAACTTTGCAGCTTGAAAATATAGCTTATGAAAGATGCGCCACGCTCGCTGAATTTTATAGAACATATCATTGAAGAAGACCTGGAGAAAGGATTCTCTAAAAACGATCTCCGGTTTCGCTTTCCACCGGAGCCCAATGGATACCTTCACATCGGGCATGCCAGCTCTATCTGTCTGAATTTTGGACTCGGCCTTCGCTACGGAGCCCCGGTCAATCTTCGCTTTGACGATACCAATCCCTCTAAGGAGGAAAAGGAGTTCGTAGAGGCGATCCGCAAAGACGTAGAATGGCTGGGATTTGAATGGGATAAGGAATGTTACGCCTCTGATTATTTTCAACAACTATACGACTGGGCCGTTATGCTGATCAAGGACGGAAAAGCTTATGTGGACAGTCAATCTTCAGAAGCCATGGCCCAGCAGAAGGGAACACCGACAGAACCCGGTACCAACAGCCCGTTCAGGGACCGTTCCGTGGAAGAGAACCTGGCATTGTTTGAAGAGATGAAAGCAGGGAAACACGGGGAGGGGACCCACGTGCTGAGAGCTAAGATCAATATGGCGGCCACCAACATGCTGATGCGTGATCCTATCATGTACCGCGTGCTGCACAAGCCGCACCACCGCACAAATACCGATTGGTGTATTTATCCGATGTACGACTGGACACACGGGGAAAGCGATTATATCGAGTCTGTTTCTCACTCGCTGTGTACGTTGGAGTTTGCACCTCACAGGGAGTTGTATAATTGGTTTTTAGACCAGGTTGTGGAAGAAGGCAAGGTAAGGCCAAAGCAACGTGAATTTGCAAGGCGTAACCTCAGTCATACCGTAGTCAGTAAAAGGAAATTGCTGGAGCTTGTAAACAGGGGGGTTGTCAATGGCTGGGACGACCCAAGGATGCCTACCATATCCGGCTTGAGACGAAGGGGATATACCCCGGAATCCATACGGAATTTTGCAGATACTATAGGGATCGCTAAAAGAGACAATGTGGTAGACGTATCATTATTAGAGTTTCACGTACGGGAACATTTGAACCAGATAGCGCCCAGGGTTATGGCGGTTCTTGACCCGGTTAAACTTGTTATCACCAATTACCCCGAAGGCAAAGAAGAATGGCTTACAGCGGAAAATAACCCCGAGGACCCCGGGGCGGGGGAAAGGGAAGTTCCATTTTCAAGAGAATTGTATATAGAAAAGGAAGATTTCAGGGAAGAAGCGAACCGCAAATTTTTCAGACTGAAGTTAGGCGGGGAGGTCCGCTTAAAAAATGGTTATATCATTAAAGCCGAATCCTGCACTAAAGATACCGATGGGAATATTACGCAAATTCAGTGTACATATGACCCAAAAAGCAAGAGTGGGAGCGGAACAGAAGAAAGCCTGAGGAAGGTTAAGGGGACCCTGCACTGGGTATCTGTCGCCCATGCCATCCCGGCAGAAGTTCGTCTTTACGACCGCTTATTCAGCCACGAAACCCCAGATGCTGACAAGGAGAAAGAATATACAGATTTTATCAACCCCGAATCCCTAAAAGTAATCACGGCCTATGTTGAGCCGAGTTTAAAGGGTGCTGAAATCGGCGATCGATTCCAGTTTCAACGCTTGGGCTATTTTAATATAGACAAGGAGAGTACGGAAGGTACATTGGTGTTTAACAGGACGGTGCCCCTGAGAGATACATGGGCCAAATTAAAGGACCAGTCCTAAAAAATCCGTAAACATAAATGCTTTAAAGGATCCCAAACCGGGATCCTTTCTGTTTTTGGGGGATATATTCCGTTCTATTGCAATTCTCGTGCTGAAATTCGGGTATTTAGCGGTTTTCCGATAGTTTTTCATTGGATATGATTAAAGAGGCTACAGCTTTGTTATTACATTGTCCTCGAAGAACATTGAGAAACACGGGATGTTGTTGAAAATCAGTTATCAGTAAAAAATAATAACTGCCGCTTAACACATTCTTTCCTTTTTAGGTCGTATCTTAAATGTTCGGATTAAAGGAATATTAACCATAAAATTTAATAGATCATGAATAACAATAGTGGAAACGTTTTACTGGCTTTGTTAACCGGAGCTGCAATCGGTGGAATAGCCGGAATCTTGTATGCCCCTGATAAAGGTGAGGAGACCAGGAGAAGACTTAAAGATGGCGCCCTGAAAACTAGGGATGACTTAAATGTTCGCTTGCACAAGGCTGCAGATGAACTGACTAAAACTGCCGATGCAAAGAAGGCTGATTTTGACCGAAGGTTAGATGAAACAATTTCTACCATGAGCTATAAGGCTGATGACATCATCGGGACCCTGGAGCGTAAATTAGCCGACCTACGTAAAAAGAATGCAGAATTGCAGAAATAATAAAGCATGGCGTTCGAAGAACTAAAGGATAACATCGCTGAGGCCGACCGGACCGCTCGCTCATATATAGATACGAGCGCAGAATATTATAAACTTAAGGCATTTAAGTTCCTGATGCAGGGAATTATGTCTTTCTCAAAAATGCTGGTTGTGGGAGTCATCGCTTTCATCGCCCTGTTATTCCTTTCACTTGCAGCCTCTTACGGAATAGGGCAGTTACTGGATAATACATTCCAGGGCTTCCTGATCGTTGGTGGGTTTTACGTTTTGGTGGGAATACTTTTCTACCTCCTGAGAGACCGTATCAACAGGCCGCTGTTAAAGAAATTTTCTGAATTTTATTTTGACGATTAGATATGTCTAAACGATATGAATCCATAGCAGAGATTAACCACGATCTGAAGATACTGGAATTGCAGCGGGCAATAGACCGGGAGAACCTGAAATTGAGCTATCAGAATGCTAAGAGCCAGTTATATCCCACCAGCCTGTTAGGCGGTATGGGAGGGCTTATACAGAAAGTATTTGCTACCCTTGTGGCTAGGAAATTCCTGAAAAAAGTGAGTTAAATAACTCGTAATTAAGACATTATAAAAAGACCCTTCAGTATAATATACTTTAGGGTCTTTTTTTGCTATTCTTTGTCCTTGGATCTTTTCTGCTTTTTCATGGCCTCTCCAATCTGGTTACTGGCGGTAAAAGAGGCCACCATATTGTTCAGCATGTCGCTACCAGCTTGTGGGGAATTAGGAAGTAGTATAAGATTGGTATTGGTCTCTTCACCGATAGATTGTAATGTATCATAGTGCTGTGTCACAACGATAAGCGCAGAGGCTTCTTGTGAATTGATCCCTACCTTGTTCAGTACCTCGACAGATTCTTCAAGTCCACGAGCAATTTCACGACGCTGATCGGCTATACCCTGGCCCTGGAGCCTTTTGCTTTCCGCTTCGGCCTTGGCTTTTTCCACGATAAGAATTCGGGCTGCGTCCCCTTCAAATTGGGCTGCTATTTTCTCGCGTTCAGAAGCATTGATACGGTTCATGGCCGATTTAACCTGTGCATCCGGATCTATGTCTGTGACCAATGTTTTAATGATGTCATAACCGTAATCCAGCATCGCATCCTGCAGTTCAGCCTTAACGGCAATAGCGATATCATCCTTTTTAACAAAGACATCATCCAGCTTCATCTTAGGAACCTCTGCCCGGACCACGTCAAACACGTATGAAGTGATCTGCTCGTGGGGGTATTCCAGCTTGTAAAAAGCTTCGTAGACTTTTTCACGGATCACAACGTACTGTACGGAAATCTTAAGTTTAACAAAAACATCGTCACGGGTCTTCGTTTCCACGATGACGTCTAATTGCTGTATCTTCAAGCTCACACGTCCCGCGATACGGTCTACCAACGGAATTTTCATTTGCAAACCGGAATTCCTGATGCTCAGGAATCGTCCAAAACGTTCTACGATAACAGCGGTTTGCTGTTTGACCACGAAAAAAGAGGCCAGCAAAAGGAGGATTCCGAAAATTACGATCGGAATTAATAGGAAATTCATCATGATTGATTGTTTAAGGTGGTTTAATATACGCAGAGTTCGTAATATCAGTAGGTTAATTTCGTGTTTTGTTACACTGCGGCAAAAAAGAAAGGCGCATCCCGATTACCGCGATGCGCCTTTCTGTATTTAAAGATCTTTCTGGCCTACAAAGTGTCAATAGCTTTTTCGATCCGTTCTCTGGTTTCTTCCGCCCCGATCTGGGAAATGATATCAAAGAGGTGGGGACCTTGCATGGCACCCACAATTGCGAGTCTTAAAGGAGGCATTACTTGTCCAAAGGACAATCCCTGTTCCTGTATATGTTCCTTTACAGCCTTCTCTATGGGTTCTGACGAAAAGTCATTTTCAGATAACAGCACTTTGAGAACGTCCTTAAGAATGCCCGGGGTTCCATCTTTCCACTGTTTTTTAGCGGCCTTCTCATCATAAGATTCCGGGGCGATGAAGAAATAGGAGGTCAATGGCCAGAGATCCTGTATAAAACTGGCCCGTTCTTTGACCAGTGCAACAACCTTTTCTATAGTTTCAATACCGGGCAGCGCTTTGCCTTTCTCATCCAGGATGTCATTCAATAGGGGCTGAAATCGGCGTGCGAGATCTGCGGCGCTTAGTTGCTGAATGTAATGTTGGTTATACCACTTGGTTTTTTCAGGGTCGAACCTCGCTCCTGATTTGTTGACACGTTCCAGCGAGAATTGGGCCATCAGTTCTTCCATGCTGAATATTTCCTGTTCCGTTCCGGGATTCCATCCAAGTAAGGCGAGGAAATTAATTACTGCCTCAGGAAGGTAGCCATCTTCCTTATACCCCCGTGATTCTCCCCATTGCAGGGGAAAGACCGGGAAACCGAGTTTTTCACCATCTCTCTTACTCAGTTTCCCTTTGCCGACCGGCTTCATGATCAGCGGTAAATGTGCAAATTGCGGGGCTTCCCATCCAAAAGCATTGTATAGCAATTGATGGAGCGCTAAGGAAGGAAGCCACTCCTCGCCACGGATAACGTGTGAGATCTCCATTAAGTGGTCATCAACGATATTAGCCAGGTGGTAGGTAGGCATACCGTCACTTTTAAACAATACTTTATCATCAAGGGTGGCGGTATCAATGGTGATCTGTCCCCGTATAATATCATGGAGTTCTAGGCTCTCCTTTGCGGGACTTTTAAAACGGATAACATATTCCGTTCCCTCATCAAGTAGTTGGGAAGTTTCTTCCTTTGAAAGGGAGAGTGAATTTCTCAGTTTTTCACGGTTGTGCCAATTGTAGATAAAGGTTTTG
Source organism: Zeaxanthinibacter sp. PT1 (assembly GCF_028464225.1). Classification (GTDB taxonomy): domain Bacteria; phylum Bacteroidota; class Bacteroidia; order Flavobacteriales; family Flavobacteriaceae; genus Zeaxanthinibacter. Next base: position 839,950 of record NZ_JAQPCN010000001.1, on the reverse strand, counting down.
CCTTTGGCCTCGTGATCTTTACGGTGTTCATCCAGTTCTTCCGCGGTATCAAAAGCGTAATAGGCTTTACCTTCCCGTATTAGTTGATCAGCATATTTGGCGTAAATAGCCTTGCGTTCACTTTGGCGGTACGGGCCGTAATCACCTCCTACATGCGGACCTTCATCGCACTGGATTCCGCACCAGGACAGCGCTTCCACGATATATGCTTCCGCACCCTCCACGTAGCGGTTCTGATCCGTATCCTCGATTCTCAGGATGAAGTCGCCCCCTTCTTTCTTTGCAAACAGGTAATTGAATAAAGCGGTTCTAACTCCCCCTATATGTAACGGTCCCGTAGGACTCGGCGCAAATCGCACCCTGGTTCTCTTGTTCATCTCTTCCTGGTTTTGCCCGCAAAGATAAGCCTTAGCATCGTAGCATAAAACCGGATCATCAGCCAATCCCCCTGTCAGGCAGCCTAGGCCTTTCAGGGGATATTTAACACATTTTTTAAGGATACGTCCTGGTACAACAACTATCTTGCTAAGTACAAAACTCAGACCCCTGGAAACGTACAAGTATATAAAGGCTCAGTTGAACCGATTTATGCGTAGGTATTACCTGCGCATGATCGTAAAAGGAATAATTCTTTCTACAGTACTAGTTTTATTATACCTGTTGTTGGTAATGGGGCTGGAGTATTTCCTTTGGTTAAATACGGTACTGAGGTCTGTATTATTCTGGGGTCTTGTGCTGCTAACAACAGCCCTCTTGCTGTACTATGTACTGATCCCCTTGCTACGATTACTGAAAATTCAACAGGGAATCACGGAAAAGGATGCCTCGCGGATCATTGGACAACATTTTAGTACGGTAGGAGACAAGCTGGTTAATTTGTTAGATCTGGTAGAGGATGATCAGAAAAGTGAATTACTGATCGCCAGTATAGAGCAACGTTCGGCTGCATTAAAACATGTGCCTTTTGAGAATGCGCTCGAGTTCAGGAAAGTTTTTAAGAATGCGAAATACCTGCTGATACCATTGCTTATCGCAGCCATTGTATGGCTCTCGGGAAACTTAGATTCTTTTACAGCCTCCTATAAAAGGGTAGTGGATTATACAACCTACTATGAACCGCCGGCTCCCTTCGCGTTTGTTGTTCAGCCTATGGATTTAAACGTATTGAAGCACCAGCCTGTTCGGATACAGGTAACCACTGAAGGGGAAGTAAGACCGGAGAATATGATCCTGGTGCTCAATGGCAGGAATATCCTGATGCAGGAAGAAAATGAAGTTTATAGTTATACTTTGAAACCACCACAAACGAACTCCAGTTTTTATTTTACAGCTGGTGGAATTCGCTCAGAAGATTATGAATTAAAAGCTTTAGACATCCCGGAAATACAGGATTTTAGTCTTCAACTCGTGTACCCCGAGTACCTGGACAGGGAAAATGAGCTGATCAGGAGCACAGGAAATGCCAGGATACCCGAAGGAACCCTGGTTGAATGGAATATCAGGGCAGAACACACCGATGATATACAAATATCCTTTGAAGACACCCTGGCCCGGTTTATCAGAGAGGCTGATCGCTTCAATTTTAATAAGAGGATATTCAGGGACAGTGAATACCGGATTGTTACCTCCAATGCAAATGTGGACAGTTTCGAAGAACTTGAATACAAGCTTGAAGTCGTGCCGGATGCCTATCCCCAAATAGAAGTAAGCCAACAGAGGGATTCTATTAATCCCCAATTAAACTACTTTATGGGTAAGGTTTCTGATGACCATGGTCTCAGCCATTTGGGTATAACATATTATCCTGAGGGACAGGAAGATATGCCTGAATATTTAACTTTGGAACAGCCCTCAGCCTTACAGCAGGATTTCTTCTATTTGTGGCCAAGCGGGTTAGAGGTGGAAGATGGAGTCACCTATGAGCTTTACTTTACCGTGAAAGATAATGACGGTCTACGTAACGGTAAAACGAGTAAAAGCCAGGTTTTTTCTTTAAAAATACTGGGTGAAAATGAAATAAGAGACAAGCGATTAGAACAGCAGAATAATACGATTCAGAAGCTGGGTAAAACCCTGGAGAATCTAAAAGACCAAAGAGAGGTACTGGAGGAACTAAATAATCAGCAGAAGGAAAAGGACGTATTAGAGTTTAACGACCAACAGAAGATTTCCGAGTTCCTGAAAAAACAGGAACGTCAGGAAGAAATGATGGGTAAGTTTTCCAGGGAATTAAAGGATAACCTGCAATCCATGGATAAGGGAGACGCTGAGAACCGATTATTACGGGAACGCCTGGAAAGACAAGAAATGTTGGCCCGGAAAAACGAGCGTCTGTTGGAAGAATTGAATAATGTGGCGGATAAGATTGATAAAGAAGATCTGCAGAATCGTCTTGAAGAATTGGCGAAGAACCAAAATAACAACGCTCGAAGTTTGGAACAACTGTTAGAATTGACCAAACGTTACTATGTAACTGAAAAGGCGGCTCAGTTGGGGTTTAAGTTAGAGAAGCAAGCAGAAGAACAACAGGGCCTGGCAAAATCAGGAAAACAGGCAGATTCTCTAGCACCTCTTCAAGAGGAATTAAATAAGGATTTTATCAAAGCGGCCCAGGAAATGGAATCCTTAAACAGGGATAACAAGGAACTAAAGAAACCTTTGGATCTGCCATTTGACAAAGGCAGACAAGAGGATATAAAAAAGGACCAAGAAGATGCCTTAGATAAACTAAAGTCACAAAGCCCGGAGAATAAATCAGCAAAGGAGGAGGATCGTAAAAAAGCTTCTCAAAAACAGGAATCTGCTGCGCAGAAGCTGAAGGAAATGGCCGAGTCTCTGCAAAAGGCCGGTACGGCAGGTGGGGGTAGTGAAGGCATGGCCGAGGATGCGGAAATGTTACGTCAGATTCTGGATAATCTATTAAGTTTTTCGTTTAAGCAAGAACGGCTCTACGATGCTTTGTCACAGCGGGAATCCGATCTCGCACCTTACGGGGAACTTGTAAAAGATCAGCAGGAACTACAACAGTTATTTACTCATGTGGATGATAGTTTATTTGCATTGTCACTTAGAAGGTCTGAATTAACCGAATTTGTAAACGAGCAAATAGGAGAGGTGTATTATAATATGGACAAGACACTCGTTAGCCTCGCGGAAACCCAGGTTTACCAGGGAGCTTCATACCAGCAATATGTGATTACAGCTGCAAATAGCCTTGCCGATTTTTTGGTAAATATACTGGAGAATATGCAGCAAAGCTTACAACAAGGTCCGGGCTCCGGCTCACAGGAAGAAGGATTTCAACTGCCCGATATAATTAAGGGACAAGGAGAATTGCAACAACAAATGGGTCAACTCGGCAGCAAAGGAAAAGGACAGCAGGGAGAAGGCAAAGAACCGGGACAGGGGAAGGAAGGTGAATAATCTGGAAAAGGCCAGGGAAAGGATGGTAAAGGCGAAAATGGATCCGGGGAAGGCGAGGGCGATGGCGGTGAGAACGGCAGTAATTCCGGTCAGGGTTCAAACGAGCAATCCCTGGAAGAGATCTACGAGATTTATAAGCAACAGCAACGGTTGCGGCAGCAGTTAGAAAAGCAATTGGAAGACATGATAGGCAGGGAAGAAAGGTCGCTGACACAGCGATTATTGCGTCAAATGGAGGATTTTGAAAATGATTTGCTGGAGAACGGTATTACAGAGCGAGGCATGAATAAAGTGAATATGATCAAGCAACAGCTGCTTAAGCTGGAAAATGCCGCATTAGAGCAAGGAGAGAAGCAAGAAAGGGAAAGCAGGAGCAATAAGCAAGTCTTTGATACACCGATAACTACGAGACCCAGGGAACTGGAGAATTATGGCCCTGAAATAGAAATATTAAATAGGCAAGCCTTACCTTTGCGGGAAAATTTGAAAATACGCATCAAAGAATATTTTAAGGCCAATGATAGAATATCACTACCAGACTGATTTTACCCTGGAAGACGAGCAGAAATATACCGAATGGTTGGAAAGAGTCATCTATAGTGAAAATCATGAATTAGAGTCAGTGAATTTTATTTTCTGTGACGATGATCAATTATTGGCTATCAACCTGGATCATTTGGGCCATGATTATTTTACAGATATCATCACCTTTGAGTATGGTGACTCTGGAAATGTATTTGGAGATGTATTTATATCAGTGGACAGGGTTGAGGAAAATGCAAAAGATCTACAAGCTGATCAGGAAGAAGAAATGAGACGTGTGATGTGCCATGGGCTTCTTCATATGATGGGTTTCGGAGATAAAACCAAGGCTGAAAAACAGCAGATGCGTGACAAAGAAAATGAGAAATTGGGAATGTTCCACGTGGAACAATAATGAAGTTAGATATGTTTGATCAGGAATATGATGTTATTGTAGTAGGTGGTGGCCATGCCGGGGCGGAAGCAGCAGCTGCTGCCGCTAATCTGGGCAGTAGAACCTTGCTTGCTACCATGAATTTACAGACCATAGGGCAAATGTCTTGCAATCCTGCAATGGGCGGTATAGCCAAGGGGCAGATTGTGCGTGAGATGGATGCTATGGGAGGTTATAGTGGAATAGTTACAGATAGATCTGCTATTCAGTTTAAAATGCTGAATAAGTCCAAAGGGCCTGCTATGTGGAGTCCGCGTGCCCAGAATGACAGGATGCGTTTTGCAGAGGAATGGCGGCTGATGCTTGAAGGTACGCCGAATGTGGATTTCTACCAGGAAATGGTTCAGGGACTAATCATTGAAAAGAATCGGGTAGTGGGGGTCAGAACCTCGTTGGGATTAGAAATAAGAGCTAAGGCTGTAGTATTGACCAACGGCACTTTTTTAAATGGGCTTATCCATATCGGGGATAAACAATTCGGTGGAGGAAGAGCGGGTGAAAGAGCGGCTACCGGTATTACCGAACAACTGGTATCTTTAGGTTTTGAAAGTGGCCGGATGAAGACAGGGACACCGCCACGGGTGGATGGTCGATCCCTGGATTATAGCAAAATGATACCTCAGCCCGGTGATGATAATCCCGAACGGTTTTCTTTTCTCGATACGCCTTTGCTTAAGCAACAGAGGGAATGTTATATGACGCATACCAGCGCGACAGTTCACGAGCTACTTAAGGAGGGTTTTGATCGTTCGCCTATGTTTAACGGCAGGATTAAGAGTATTGGGCCCAGGTATTGTCCATCTATTGAAGATAAGATCAACCGTTTTGCGGATAAGGACAGTCACCAATTATTTGTTGAGCCCGAAGGTTGGGATACCGTGGAGGTCTATGTGAATGGTTTCTCCACCTCTTTACCCGAAGATATACAGTTTAAGGCATTGCGTTCAGTGCGAGGGTTTGAGAAGGTAAAGTTCTTCCGCCCGGGCTACGCTATAGAGTATGATTATTTCCCGCCCACACAATTACGACATACACTGGAGACTAAATTGGTAGAAAACCTGTATTTCGCAGGCCAGATCAATGGAACCACCGGCTATGAAGAGGCTGCTTCCCAGGGTATGATGGCCGGGATAAATGCTCATCTTAAAATTCAGGAAAAAGATCCGTTTATTCTTAAAAGAGATGAGGCCTATATTGGCGTACTGATCGATGACCTGATTACCAAGGGTACCGAAGAGCCATATCGTATGTTTACCTCCAGGGCGGAATACCGAACATTACTCAGACAGGATAATGCCGATCTGAGGCTGACCCCCAGGAGTTTTGACATCGGCTTAGCGAGTGCAGATCGAATGAGGCGAATGGAGAAGAAAGCGCAGCAATCACAAGAATTTGTGGAATTCTTTAAGAATACTAGTTACCAGCCCGAGGAGATTAACCCTATACTGGAAGAATTAAATTCTTCTACAGTAGGACAAGCAGATAAAATGTTTAAAGTATTTGCAAGGCCCCAGGTAACCATGGAGCATATGCTGCAGTTGGAAAAAGTATCCGGATTTGTTGCAGAACACGAATTGGACAGAGAGGTGATGGAACAGGCAGAAATCCAGGTGAAATATTCCGGCTATATCGAGAAGGAAAAGTTGAACGCAGATAAATTGCAGCGGTTGGAAAATATTAATATTCCTGAAAACTTTGATTATCGTAAACTAAAGTCATTGTCTTTCGAGGCACGTGAAAAACTGGAGAAGATACGCCCTGTGACAATCTCACAGGCATCTCGCATAAGTGGAGTTTCTCCGAGTGATATTAGCGTATTACTTGTTTTCCTTGGAAGATAACATCAAATTGTTCCACGTGGAACATATATTAAAGCAGGAGGGCGCAACCTTCCTGCTTTCTAATTATAGAACCTAAATGAAAGTCTCTTCGGCTAAAGACCTGGAATTTAATGAGCAATACTTAAAGCTGAAAGATCATGCTTTGAGCGGCGAGGAATTCGCTTTATTCCGAAATGCTGATTTAGATCTGCTCCGGACTTTTCCGGTGCCGGATAAACTCGAAGGTTATTATAAGGGTAAGTATATTTCGCACTCTGATTCTAATGCCTCAGTCCTGGATAAAATATACCAATTGGTAAAGCGGTTTATGCTGTATAGAAAAATGAGGATGGTGGCTCCCTATATAAATTCAGGCAGAAACCTATTGGATATTGGAGCAGGTTCCGGGGATTGGATTAAATATGCCCAGGGGAAATCCTGGAAGTGCACCGGGATGGAGCCTAATGCTACGGCCAGAAATAATGCTTCCCGGAAAGGGGTAGCCTTGGTAGATTCATTAGACCAGCTGCAGGGTAAGAAATTTGATTTAATTACCATGTGGCATGTGCTGGAGCATTTGACGGAGCTGGAAAATACCATTCAACAACTCGAATTGCTTTTAAGTCGCGATGGACTTTTAACCGTGGCAGTTCCGAATTTCAATTCGAAAGATGCGGAACATTATAAGGAATTTTGGGCGGCGTATGATGTGCCCCGGCATATCTGGCATTTTTCACGTAAGGCCGTTCATCAAATTTTCCAAGAACATGGATTCAAGGTGGTGAAAGAAAAACCGCTGATCTTTGATGCTTTCTATGTATCACTTTTGTCTGAAAAGTATAAACATGGGAGAAATCGCTTTTTACATGGGCTATGGAACGGACTAAAATCTAATCTGGCCGCCAGGAGTACGGGCGAGTATTCTTCCGTAGTCTATCTATTAAAGCGAGAGCTTTAAAGCGTAAATAAGGCGTTTTGCCGGCTTTTCCCGCTTCAAGGGAGCCATTCACTGTCTGCTTTTGAGAAAACCGCGGAAACACCTGAATACAGCGCCCCTTTTTAATAGAAGTAATATATGTTTAATTAAAAAACCATAGATGTATTCTATGGGAGGTTCTGGGGGTATGCGAGCGAACTTTATTCCCTACCCGAACATAGCCTATCTTTGTAAATGCTTTTTTATTTTTGCGTCCTTAAACTAAACCTTATGAAACACTTTTTAATTGCAATTGCCCTTTTTGGATTGATCGGTTGCCAGGAGCAAAAGATCGGATATGTCGACAGCGTAAAGCTGATGGACGGATACCAGGAAAAAATGGATATCGAAGCAAAGTATAAAACGCGTACAGATAGCCTCACCAAGAAAAGAGACAGTATTTCACAAGCCTTCCAGGCAGAGGCGCAGGCTTTCCAATCAGAGGCTCAGAAAATGTCACAGCAGAAAGCCCAGGAAGAATACGGGAAGCTTCAACAGCGCGGACAGCAGATCGGGCAGCAGTTGCAAATGGCAGAACAACAGATGCAGATGCAGGGCCAGACAGAAATGGATAGCTTGGTCAATAAAGTACGGAAAGTAGTTCGTGAATATGGCGAAGACAACGGCTATACATTCATCCTTGGAGGCGGTGATGGCGGAAGTGTTCTATACGGTGAAGAGGACAAGGACCTCACCGAGGATATCCTGAAAGTCCTGAACGAAGCCTACAAGAGCGAATAAGTATTTATTACGTAAAAGAAAAAGGGCCTTTATGGCCCTTTTTTATTTGCTGCAAATGCTGTATTAAACTGCCTGTAGCAGGTAAACCAAGAATATGGCAGGGATAAAGTAAACGGCGATTGTCTTTGCACCTTCGTAATCCTTTGCCAGGCGCTGCCCGAATAAAAGCATCAGTAACGCTATACAGGACAGAACCGCGCCGTAAAAGGCCATGGTCTTTTCTCCTTCCACAACGATCTGGTAGATCCCAACGGCACAGAATATTCCCGCGGCCATCTCCGTTAATAAGACTGTCATCAGCAGAACCGGAACCATTTTGGCCAGGGGTGTTGCTTCAAAATGACCCGTCAACCAGCCCAGGTTCCCGGACCAGTCGATCACTTTATCAATAGCACTTTGCAAAAAGGTGATGATGAGGAAAATCAGGATGAGTATCTCTGTGGTATACATCAAAAATGGATTCATATTATGCATGGTTTAGGCGGCTTTTTTATGTAACAGCCGTGTGAGTTTTATAGATAGGTCTGTAAAAATTATCTTGGAATTGCCATTGCGTTCTATGTGGTACATGGCATCTTCCAGTTCACTGACCAGGGCTTCAACATTATTTTCGTGAACAAAAGGAGCAAATTTCTCCAGTTTAAAATCCTCCGAATGCATACGCAGGTAAGCCAGCGGGGCAGCGTTATAATTCAAAAGCATGGCTTGGCGTATCACGGTTAAGCAGTAGCGAAGGAAATTTTTCTGAGTCTCACGTCCGGTCCTGGAGACCTCTTCACTCCAGAGGATCAGATCGTGAATGGCGGCCTTATTGCCTTTCGCTTTAAAGGCAGAGCGGACCCATTGAATAAACCATTTTTCAAAAACCAGGTCCTCGGAATCATGGTTCATCAGGTCCAGGGCCTTATTGTAGTTCCCGTTAGACTCGTGTGCGAGTCTCAGGGCTTCCTGCCTTTCTAGACCATTGGCTACAAGGGCGTCTGCGATAGCCTCTTCGGCCAGGGGGGGGAAGTGGATCAGCTGGCAACGCGAACGAATAGTCTGCAACAATTGTGATTCGTCTTCTGTTATAAAAAGGAATATTGTTTTTGCCGGGGGTTCTTCAATCAGTTTCAGCAGTTTATTAGAGGCGTCTATATTCATCGCTTCCGCCATCCAGATGATCATTACCTTGTATCCTCCTTCGTAAGATTTCAGGGATAATTTCTTAACGATATCGTGGGCTTCATCCACCCCGATCCTGCCTTGCTTTTTTTCAATGCCAATCAAGCGATACCAATCAAACAGGTTCCCGTAGGGCTGTTCTTTCAGGAATTCCCTCCATTCCGGTAAGAAATGGCTGCTAACCGGGTGATCCTTATCCCTTTTAGCCACAGGGAATGCGAAGTGAAGATCCGGGTGTGTAAGATTATTGCATTTGCTGTTACAAGCCGAAGAATCAGGTTCGTTTTCTCCTCCTGTATTACCACAAAGCAAGTATTGCGCATAGGCCAGGGCAATGGGCAAGGTGCCGCTACCCTCCGGGCCGACCAGCAATTGCGCATGGGGAATTCTCCCTGCGTCTGCACTAGTGGTAAGGTGACGTTTTATGTGCGTTAATCCCAGGACTTCATTAAACTTCATAGGGGCCAAAGATAGGGTATTTGATATTTTCTGCATACCAAATAAATACTGGCGTCACTTCATGTAGCCCGCATAAATCTTTACATTTGTTTTTCTTAATTAAATATACAGCGATGACGACTATAGATGATTTTAACTTTGATGGAAAGAAAGCGCTCATAAGGGTAGATTTCAATGTACCACTGAATGATAGTTTCGAGGTAACAGATACGAACAGGATAGAGGCTGCCCGCCCTACAATTCTTAAGATTCTTGAAGATGGAGGAAGTGCGATCTTGATGAGTCACCTCGGTAGGCCCAAAGGGAAGTCTAACCCGGACATGTCCCTAAAGCACGTGCTTGATAAGGCATCCGAGATTCTAGGGGTCAGGGTTAAATTCGTAGAGGACTGTATTGGGGAAGAAGCACAAAAGGCCGTTCAAGAACTGAAAAGCGGTGAGATACTGCTTTTGGAGAACCTAAGGTTCCATTCAGAAGAGGAATCCGGCGATACTGCATTTGCAAAGGAACTGGCAAAGCTGGGGGATATTTATGTAAATGATGCCTTTGGAACCGCGCACAGGGCGCATGCCTCCACAACCATCATCGCCCAGTATTTTGAAGGTGCCAAGTGTTTTGGCTACCTGATGGCCAAGGAGATCGCCGCCATAAAAAAGGTGATGGAGACCGGGGAGAAACCCGTCACTGCTGTACTGGGAGGAGCCAAAGTTTCTTCGAAAATCACGATTATAGAGAATATCCTGGATAAGATTGATCACCTGATTATCGGCGGGGGTATGACCTACACTTTTGTGAAAGCACAAGGGGGGAAAGTAGGGGACTCTATTTGTGAGGACGATAAGCAGGACCTGGCCATGGAAATTCTAGAGAAAGCAAAGACAAAAGGAGTAGAGGTACATCTACCGGTCGATGTTGTGGCCGCGGATGATTTCAGTAACGATGCCAATACTAAGGTAGTAGCCGTAAACGAAATCCCGGAAGGCTGGCAGGGACTGGATGCCGGTCCTGAAACCCTGAAACGTTTTAAAGAAGTCATCCTGAAATCAAAGACCATCCTCTGGAACGGTCCTGTTGGTGTGTTTGAAATGCCAAACTTTGCCAAGGGCACTATTGCTGTAGGTAATTATATAGACGAGGCCACAAAGGCCGGGGCCTTTTCCCTGGTTGGCGGTGGTGATTCCGTTGCGGCCGTAAAGCAATTTGGATTTGAAGATAAGGTAAGCTATGTCTCTACCGGGGGCGGTGCTATGCTGGAGAGCCTGGAAGGGAAAACCCTCCCTGGAATAGCCGCAATAACAGCGTAAGCATCACGTTATTAGCTGTAGTACACCTACTTATTTCCCGGGATGGCAGATATTTCTGAATTTCAGGAAAAAACCCGATTTTAGTAACCCGCTCTGAATCAAAGAAAAGCTACATGAACACAAAACTCAATATCCGTTGGAGTACTGCCTTGCTGCTACTCTCTTTTCCCGTCCTCGCTCAACAGGCAGACAGTGAGCGGAACGAGAAGTCAGATAAGGAAAGACTGACCGATAGTATTGCCATTGCTGAAGCCGAGCTTGAACAGCTCGAATTGAAAAAAGTTGTACTCCCGGGAGAAGAGGGAGTCAGCGGGACATCGGGACGAGAAGGGTATCTCCTGGAGGACTTTGCAGAAGCCGCAAAATACGACAGCCTCTGGTTGAAGGAGTTAAGTGAGAACGCCTCGTATTATAACGAAATACAGGAAACAGTTATTAACCTGGACACCGTGGACCCGGCCTATAAAGCCGTTGATACGGAGACCCTTAAGAAAAGGTTGGCCCTGTTAAACGAGAAGACACCTTTTAACGTAGAGTACAACCCTTCGCTGGAAAACGTGATCAATTCCTTCCTTTTGCGAAAGCGAGGCCTGATGGAACGAATGCTAACCAGCAGCCAGTTCTATTTCCCCATGTTTGAACAGGCCCTGGATAAATACAATATTCCCCTTGAACTCAAATACCTGGCCATTGTAGAATCTGCGCTGAACCCAAGGGCAAAATCACGGGTGGGTGCTACCGGGCTCTGGCAGTTTATGTACGGGACCGGTAAAATGTATAAGCTGGATGTGAGCAGTTATGTGGATGAACGCAGTGATCCCATCCAATCTACGGAAGCAGCTTGCCAATACCTGTCCAAACTATACGATATATTCGGGGACTGGGACCTGGCCCTTGCAGCCTATAACTCGGGCCCCGGGAACGTTAACAAGGCCATACGACGATCGGGAGGACAGAAGAATTACTGGAACATCAGGAGGAACCTGCCCAGGGAAACGGCGGGTTATGTCCCGGCATTTTTAGCGACCATGTATCTTTTTGAATACGCAGATGAGCACAAACTGCAGATCAAAAAGGCTGATCGGCCTTACTTTGAAACCGATACGGTACACGTAAAACAGATGATCACTTTTGAGCAAATCTCGGAGTTGGTCGGGGTGAGCGAGGAAGACCTGAAAACCCTGAACCCTTCTTATAAACTGAACATCATCCCTAAGATTGAAGGAAAGACCCATGTGCTTCGCCTGCCCAAATGGGCCGTTGGCAAATTCGTCAATAACGAACCGGCGATTTACGCCCATGTGGAAAAGGAACTGGCCGAACGTGAAAAACCGATTCCCCAACTGGTTCAAGCCGAGGAACGGATCAGGTATAAGGTGCGCAGCGGGGATTACCTCGGGAAGATCGCAGAGCGATACGGGGTCGGAGTTAGCCAGATTAAACGATGGAACGGCCTTCGGAGCAATAATATCAGGGTAGGCCAGAGACTTACTATATTCGCCAGGAACCCGGTAACTACAACAACACCGCGTTCTTCGGGTAATTCCGGTTCATCCGGTGGGGCTAAGACCCATGTAGTACAAAAAGGGGATTCGCTCTGGACCATATCACAGAAATATCCTGGCATAACAATTGATAACCTAAAGAAATGGAACGGGTTGCGGAATAATAACCTGATTCCCGGTACCCGCCTTAAATTATGTGAATGCTCTTCTTAAACACAAAACGAAAATGAAATACCTGGGAACATTATTGGCTTTACTTTTCTTATTCACCGCATGCGAAGAGAAAGAAAAGAAAAAATACAAACCGGAATCCCTGGGTTCCATCAATAACCTTTCTGTGGTTATGGAAAATCAACTATGGGAAAGTGCTGTAGGAGACAGTGTTCGCGCTATTTTTGCCGCACCGGCCGTAGGGCTGACCTGGGAAGAGCCGCTTTTTAACATAGAGCATATGCCACAACGCGTATTCACAGGGACTACCAGGCACAGGCGTTCCGTTCTGTTTGTCAGTATAGATAGTGTGAGTGTCGCTCATTTTAAAAAGGATGTATACGCCAGGCCTCAGATCGTGGCTGTGGTGAAAGCACCTAGTAAAGATCAGCTTATCGAAAACCTGAAAAAGGAAGCCGAACCCATGATCGCTGCCTTTAAGCAACAGGAAATTGAGGAAACCCAGAGCAGGTTCAGGCGCTCTCTTAATAAAGGGACCGTACTACGAGATAAATTTGGATTAAGCCTGGATCTGCCCCTTATCTATAAAGTAGGTAAGGAAGAAGAGAATTTTGTATGGATAGATCGCGAAATTCAGAAAGGCACCATGAATATCCTCGCTTACACCATGCCGGCAGATTATTTTGACAACGATACCACCCTGGTGAAGGATATTGTGAAAATGCGCGATTCTATCGGAAAGAAATTTGTGCCTGGACCGGATATCCCCGGGAAAACGACTTACCTCTCTACGGAAAAGGCTTTTGCTCCCCATGTGTATTCCACCCAGGTGGCCGGGATGGACGCTCTTGAGGTCAGGGGAATCTGGGAGATAGAAAATTACCCCATGGCAGGGCCTTTCTTGACCTATATCATAGATGACCCGGATAATAACCGCAAGGTGGTACTGGAAGGGTTTACCTTTGCACCATCAACCAATAAAAGGGACTATATGTTCGAATTGGAGGCTATTCTGAAGACCCTGGAATTCAAGACCGCCAAACCCGAGACAGCCATGTAGAGCTGAAGGCTTATATAAGCCGTTTTAAGACGGCTGAATGATCGAGCGCCCCTTGTGATTAAAAAATATAAAACGCCCCTCTGAGGGCGTTTTTTTATGACTCGGGCAGGCTTAAAAAGCATAGCCGGTCATCAAGCGATATACAAAAGCGTACAAGACAATAGCGAACAACATAAAACAGAACCAGGAGAATAACCTGAAGTAATTTCGCACCAGGAAATTACCGATATCCCTGAAGGCGTTCAGGTAAAGCTCTCTAATAATCGCAAACTGCTTCATGGGGGGTAACCGGTATGAGTATATATAACTCTAAATGAGATAGTTAAAGTATTCAAGACCCTTTAATTTGTTGCAAAACAAGGGGTTAAAGTGGTTAAAGGTCATTCCGGGCCGCGGCACAGTGTGGTAAGTAAATAAAAAAACCGTCCAAATTTCTTTGCACGGCTTAGGTTGGTTAAGGATTTAATCTTTGATATTTAAAATGAATTCTTACATATCCACGATGATAAATTCGGATCTCCTGTTCAGCTGGTGCTGCTGACTGCTGCATCTCACACTGCCATCACAATTGTTGAGCAGTCGGTCTTCACCATAGCCTATAGCACTCTGTATACGCTTAGGATCAATTCCCTGGGAAACCAGGTAATCCCTTGTAGACTTAGCTCTTTTGTCAGATAGGTAAGTATTATAAACCTTAGGCCCACGGGAATCCGTATGCGATTCGATCTTTATCACCATACTGGGGTACTCATTGAGGATAGCGACCAGTTTGTCCAACTCCTCTGATGCATCCTGACGGATATTGAATTTGTCAAAATCAAAATAGATCATATCCATTTTAATTTTACGGATCCCGTCTTCCACTGCGATCAGTTCTTCCAGTTTTTTCAGCTCAACAGAGGTGTCTATCCGTTGATTATCCAGGGTGCTTACGACCGAATTACTTTCAAAATAACTCTCTTTACTGACCTTTATGGAATACTTGGTATTCCCATCCAGTTCTTCAAATACGAAAGATCCATCGGCCTCGGTCACCACCTCTTTCAGTGTCCTGTTGTTTTCGTCCAGGAGGGTTACCAGGGCTTCTGGGACCACTTCCCCGTTGACGATCTCGGTTACGATACCGGCAATGGCATTCTCGTTGACCTCTTCCGGGATCAGTTTCTTGAAGGAATAAATATCGTCGTCTCCTTTCCCTCCGCTCCTGTTAGAGGCAAAAAATCCTTTCTGTGTCTCCTCATCAATGATAAAAGAGAAATCGTCTTTGTTACTGTTTACAGGACGGCCCATATTCCTGACTTCCAGGAAGCCATCTTCCTGGTTAAAGGCTACTTCAAAAATGTCCAGTCCACCCAGGCCAACATGCCCGTCTGATGAAAAATAGAGTTTGTCATTATTGATAAAAGGGAACATCTCTTTCCGGTCTGTATTGATTTCCGGGCCGAGGTTCCTGGGATCTGAAAAACTGCCGTCTTCCCGTACGTCCACAACAAAGATATCGGTGGCGCCTATGGTACCGGGCATATCAGAGACAAAGTACATCTGTTTTCCGTCCGGGCTCAAGGCAGGATGACCGGTAGAATAATCATCACTTGTAAATGATAATGGTTCCGCTTCCGTCCATCCTTTCTCGGTTTTAACCGATCGGTATATTTTTAGGTGGTTTACCCCGTGTTTATCCCTCTTCAGTTTTTTCCCGTAATTATTCCTTGTAAAGTAAATGGTTTTCTGATCAGGGGAGAAGGTTACAGAGGCTTCGTGGTATTTGGTATTTACGGTCTTGTCAAATTTAACCGCATCCCTTACTTCCTGGCTTTCTTCATTCATTTTCGCCACGTACAGGTCCAGGTAGGGTTGGTTGTTCCATTTGTATCTCCGGGTGCTGAAAAAAGAAGAATCTGCGGCGGAGGCAAAAAGTAGCTGATCTTCCCCGTATCTCATGGGGCTGAAATCTGAATATTTGGAATTGATGTCCAGGTTCTTGACCTCCATCAGGCTTTCACTGTTCAGGATATTGTCTAAAACCACTTCACCCCGGGTCTCCCTGCGGATGTTACCGTTGCGGTTCTGATCCTGTTTCTCGAGTTCCTTATTGTAAAGACGCATCAGGCGCTTTGCCCGGCTGTATTTACCGGTACCTTTCAGTGAATGTGCGTATTTAAATATATTATCTGTGCTCATTTCCTTCTTGTACTTGTCGTACAACATATCATACCAGTAATAGGCCCGTTCCATATTGGTGTTGTAGTAATGGGCGTCTCCTACTCGTTCTATGGTTTTGAAAGAATGGTTTTCGCTATCTTCTAATGCCAATTCATACAGTTCCGCCGCCTCTGCATACCACATTTTGTTAAAATACTGGTCGGCTTTCATGAGGAGTTTAGACGTAGGACTATCGTCATATGCCGAAGGGCTGCTGGCCTTCAGAAAAGACTCTTTAACGGTGGTCGGCGTATTGAGATCACGTTCTTTTACCTGGGCTATTTTCTTCTTCAGTGCCGTATTGGGAACCTGAACCTCCTGTAATTCGCGCCTTAGTACCATCTGTTCGGTTTCCACAGCTGCTTTAACCAAAGATTCACGATCCTGAACCGGGTTTGCCATTTGCAGTATCCAAGTCGTGGAACCATAGCTGTTATCCAGTTTGGAATTGCAGGCTTCTATCGCGTCCTGCCAACGGGCATTATGTTGTAGGAACACGTAGTGCATCTTATTAGAAGGATTAAAGATGAAATCGGCCTCAAACCCTTTATTATTTAAGTTCCTGACTGATTTCCTGGCATTGGAACGCTCTCCGAATACTCCGGCAACAATATAATATCCATTTTTGTATTCGGGCAGGTGGTCAAATTTCCGGGTAAGAATCTTATACCTCTTAGCTTCATCGATGAAATCTTCATTATCCCGCTCGTCACCATTGGTTCGGCCTGTGCGCGCATCATGAGAAGCGTATGAAACTGACGCTATTCCATTATTCGCTTCCACGGAGGAATTGACCGGAGTCTGTGCAAAACCGGAATGCACCAGCAACAGTGCGGTGAGGGCCAGGATAAAAGTGATGTTTATCTTCATTGCTATATTGTCGGGGAAAAATGTTGTTGGCAATTATAAAAATGTGTACCCAGGAATATGGAGTATAATATTAGTACCCACTCCTTAGGTAACGCTGAAATTAGGAATAACCCTATGCCTGGATTATTTTTTGTTGTGAAACGAGGCTTTTTTGTCGTGTATACCGTTTTAATGTGGTTGATCGATGAATTACCTAAATCAATTTATACTGTTATAGCAGGAAATTCAAATTCTTCTCCGCAGGGTGTTCAGGGATGAATATCAGAAGAAACGAGGCGATTTTAAGATGGTATTTTTTGATACCAATTGGTATCTTAAAAAGATTTCATGAGAACCCGAATTATAAACATTAAGTTCATTGGTGTTGTAATCATACGCATATCCAAAGATGATATTAGGAGTTACCTGCATACCCAGGACCCCGCTCAGCGATTCTT
The DNA here is from genome assembly GCF_028464225.1 of Zeaxanthinibacter sp. PT1. GTDB lineage: Bacteria > Bacteroidota > Bacteroidia > Flavobacteriales > Flavobacteriaceae > Zeaxanthinibacter. The sequence goes on along the minus strand of NZ_JAQPCN010000001.1, from coordinate 822,842 downwards.
CAAAACGATAGTTCGCCCCCAGGCTTAGAGTATCATAGAATAGGAAATTAGCAGAAATGTCTTTCGATAAGGGGTTACCCTGCACAAATTTTAAGTAAAATGAAGGTTTAAATTTGATGTCCTCCGCTAATTGGAATACATGTCCTCCTATGAGGTAATACTGCAATCTTTCGGTTTCTTCTGCCTCCTTAAATTCCTCGTAGCGCACATTAGGGATCAGGTTGGGAATTGAAAACCCTAGGTAGGATCTCTGGTTATAGAAAAAGCTCCCTACGCCCAGGTTGGGAAGTAATTTACTGTTGATATTGGTGTTGAATACTGCTTCCGGATCCCGGAACCTACCCTTGGACCAATCTATGGACAATAACCTTACACCAGCTTTGATGCCCAGGCCCAAACGGGCACCGGAAGAGTTGAGGATTAATGTGTGGGCGTAATTGGCGTCCATATACGTTTCCTGTGACGGACCCAGTTCATCCTGTATTACAGAGAGGCCTAAACCATCAAAACCCTGTATTGGAGATTCGATACTAAAAGTCATGGTACGGGGCGATCCTTCTATACCTGACCACTGGCTGCGATAAAGGGCCATTAAGGTCAGATCTCCCCTAGAGCCGGTGTAGCCGGCATTAACGGTCATAGGATTAAATTGATACTGGGTATACTGGGGATTTTGCTGTGCCCGGCAAACAAATATACCAAACAGTATTAGTATTAGGGTTGTATGTGTGAGGGGTAGTGTCATTTAATATTCTTCCGGGATTTTAGTTTCATCGACTTATATAAAGCCAACCGGTCCTGTCCGGTGTTTTTCCATCACCTAAACTCAGGATGTAATAATAAGTGCCTGTGCTTAATTCCTTTTCCGGGTCGTAACTTGTTTTAGACTTATTAATACCTCTCCAACTGTTATCGTACCCGGGTTCATCAAAAACTTTTGAACCCCAGCGGTCAAAGACCTGCAATCGACTGTTCGGGTATTGTTCTATGCATTCTATATACAGCACATCATTTAGTCCGTCGTCATTTGGGGAAAACTCGTTGTAGACAACAAGGCAGTCCTCTTTAAAATTGATTATAGCGGTATCCATATCCTGCCCGCCCTGATCGATCAATTGGTCGGCATAGGTTATTTGGGCGATATTCTCATAATCCCCCCCATCTGTTACCTGGACGATCATGGTCAGGGTAGCGCTTAGCCCGGGAGCTAATACGGGAATAGACCAGGAAGAGCTATCAAAACTTCCGGTACTGACAATGACTGATTCCAGGGCATAGCCGGAAGGCAATTCGTCTTGTACTACAATATTCGTAGCCTCCCGATCACCACTATTACTGAGGGTAATGGTGAAAGTAACTGAATCTCCTATACGGACCTCGGTGGTCTCTACTTCTTTGGTCAGCACTAATTTCGCCATGGGTACGGTCAATGCAACGCCATCTTCATCATCCTGGTCCTGGTCCCCATCATCGTTCCCGGGTTGGGAGTCCGGGTCTGCCTGGTCTGTTGCGGCTATTTCTGCAATATTCCTGTATTCCCCGGCTAGCCCTGTGGACGGCAGTACCCGAACTTCATACGAAAGGGTTTTTAGGCCAACCGGGATTTCCGGGATATGCCATTGGATGAGGTTTTCGTCTATCTCGGCGCCGGGGGCAGAAATCAATTCTAAGCCTGGCGGAAGTTGGTCGATCAATAGAACATTAGTGGCCGTATCCGGTCCGTTATTCTTTATGTTTATAGTAAAAACCACAGTATCGCCAACATTGGGATCGCTTTTGCTTACCAGTTTTTCCAATTCAAGATCAGCCTGGGATTTCACGGTCTCTATCCCGGATGAAGCCGAATTATCCCCGGGCGTTGTATCTGCCTGGTCCAATTCGATTATACTGACAGAATTGTTATACGGACCAGTAGGATTAACAGTGGCTTCTACAACTAATGTTGCCGACTCACCATTGAGTAATTCTGAAATATTCCATCGTGAAGTTTCCTGGGAGTAGTCTCCTGTAGTAGTGGTGGCAGCTAGCAGCTCATAGCCCGCCGGGATGTTTTCTGAAATACTTATCCCGGTGGCCGAGTACGGCCCCTGGTTACGAACGCTTATGGTGAATACGACAAGCTCCCCTACGGTGGCCTCGTTCTTGTCTATCGTTTTTGTCAACATCAAATCAGCTGTTGGTGTTGGAATTGTGAATTGAGCCTCATCGTCTTCACTCTGGTCCCCATCATCGTTCTTGGGGTCAGAATCAGGATCCTGCTGATCTAACGCGGTCACCTGTACCATATTCCGGAATTCTCCAGCTGTACCAGTGGGAGGGTTAACCCGTGCTTTATAGGTTAGTTGCTGTTGTCCGACGGCAACTTCGGCTAAGGACCATTCTATTTTATTACCGGAAATTGTCCCGTTATTCGCTGCGGAAACCGGGATGAAACCAATTGGTATATTGTCGAGTATCCTGACGTTGGTTGCTTTATCCGGACCATGGTTTGTGACTGTTATGGTAAAGGTGATTTCATCACCGACATTCGGCGTGGTATTATCCGCAGATTTGCCCAGTTCCAGGTCTGAAAGGGCATTAACTTCGATGGTTGTACTATCGGTATTTGTACAACCGTCTGCCCCGATACCCGTAACGGTAAAGGTTGTAGTCGCAAACAATTGAATTGGTTCACCATCCGTGATACCATGGTCCCAGGTATAACTCTCGGCCCCCGTTCCCGTCAGGGTAACGAAGTCACCGGAACTTATAGATAAAGAAGACGCATTGGCCTTCACTTCCGGGCCTGGTTGCAGGTTAAGGGTGGCCGGATTAGAATTGATATCACAGACGAACGAAGCTCCGGACATTAAGGCCCTGAAACTTTTTCCGTTCAAATTTAAAGGGGCGTTTAGTATCTGTAAACTATCCGTATCTGTACCCTGGTAGATCGTATCGTTTACCAAATTAGTCCATGCGTCGCCATCAAAGACCTGCCACTGGTATTGGCTCGCTTGATCCGCTTCAACACTAAATATTACATTCTCTCCTTTACAGCTTATTTGGTTTTCTGGATGACGTGTTATGGTCGGTGCCGTGGCTTCACGGAAGTCATAAATTCCATTAGCGTCATTATCCAGGGGTAGTCTGTAAGGGGCAAAGCGCACTGTGCCATCTGTATTGATCAAGGGGGGTGAGCCGGTTCCGTAAAAGGGATTGTCTCCCCCGTCTGCATCAGTTTTAAAATGCGCCTCGTTAGCATCACTACAACCATCAGAATCGCTGTCGTTCTCCAGGTAATCCATTAAGCCGGCAGCATCCGAATCGCTCAGGGTATAATTAAGAATCCCGGAATCGTTAGTAGTCTCGACGGTATCGGCCATTCCGTTATCACCGAAAGAACCGTTTAGGATTCCCCGGGTGTGATCCACCCCATGCCCGGCTTCAACCGCATCGAATATCCCGTCATTATCACTGTCCAGATCCAGGTGGTTGGGCACCCCATCAAAGTCAGCATCCATCATATATCGGACCGGGTTAATGTAGTTGGTCACACACAAGAATTCGATATGGTGTAGCCTGCGCAGGGACTTAGCGCCTGCGACTCGCGCCATGGCTCCAACCCTCACGGTCATCTCGGATTTAGAGGTGTAATGAACCCCGAAATTGGTCTGTGGGTTAGCATTGCTTGCCCCGCCGTAAGTTTTTGTACCGGAGGTGCCCACGATCCATTTACCGTCACTGTACATACTCAGTTCAGTAGGGTCAGATAATACATAGTTCGTCGGTTTATCTGCCCAGGTTTGCTCGGCATACTGGGGAGTACCGTCAATATCGTTGAAATTCATAAAGAAGTTGTCGATCACCACAGGACTGAAGCTGTTACTTTTTACAAAGCGTATTTTATATTCGATCAATCCCTGGTCTCCTGCATCCTTGAAACTGAAGGCAGATTCCGGTCGGAAAGCATGGGGATCGGTGTCGTTAAAATCGATAGCGGTGATGGTAGCATTGTAGATGTCCGAGATCGTAATCAGGGCATCCACTCCCGGGCTCACTTCTGATACCCGGTACACAGCACCTTTCTGCTTGTCAGTCCCCGAGATCAGTATTGCGTCATTACTGAAATCAAGTGGCGTTTCTCCCCCGCATGCCGGCTGGTTCCTGTCCATGATCACCCCTTGTTCCTCTGTATCCGGGATTCCATCATTATCGTCATCCAGGTCGTCCTTATCAAAGATCCCGTCGGCATCCGAATCGAGGAAGGGTGGGGGAATAGGGTCTATGATCTCCAAACGTACCGTTGCTGTATCACAAAGTCCGTTAGCATCACATATGCGGTATTCAAAGCTGTCAGGACCTTTGTAACCGGAATTGGGAGTATAGGTGATTTCCCCGGTTCCTGCGATGTCCACTGTTCCGTTAGAAGGCTGAAGTAACCCTGTAGTCGTGACCGAATTTTGATCGAGGTCTCCCTCGAGGTCAAGATCATTTTCCCATACTTCGAATACCTGGGATTCTTCCATTTGAACCAGGTAGTCATCATCCCTGGCACAGGGTTCTGCACCAATAGCTATGGAGTATGGTGGATTTGGTTCATTGGCGCATACACCGCTCTGACTGATAACCAGGTTGTATTCCCCGGGGCTATTGATCTGTACTTCGTTAAGACCGATACCTAGCAGGATTCGTTCCCCACCGGGAAAACTCACCCCCGGACTTACAGCTTGCCATTGGTATATCGCATCTGCCTCGTTAACCGCGGCTTTCAGTGTTAGGGTTTCATCAGTCAGACAACTCTGAAAATTCCCCGGGGGAATGATGGTGTTGTCAGCCGGCGGAGCTTCTTCAGCTTCCTTGAGTTGGTAGGGGCCTGCAAAATCTCTTAGGACCGAACGCATGCTATTGCTGATTCGACTTTTAAACAGTACAGTTTTGAATTGAAAATCGCACAAACCAACCCCCGGGAAATTCATCACCGGGTCCAGTCCCAGTTTGCTGAGGTTAATTCCGAATTCTGTTAGTAATTCCGGTGCGTAAGCGTAAGTAGGCTCAGCTTTTGAATCAAAGACTCCCCAGGGTGGGGCATCTGTAAAATTGTTGTTTATACCCGTAAATCCGGCTGAACCGATATCGATCATGGCATATCCGAATGTAGAACCCGGGGAAGCGCTGACATAATCGATGTACCCAAAGCCTCGGTTGGATAAATAGTCTGTCAGGGATACCCAGATCCATACCTCTAAATTCACGATGGTAGAAGCGGTGAAGTTAAGTCCTACAGTCAGGTCGCCGGTTTGAATTATATTACCTGCGCCGTCAAATTTCCAGGATGTGTGACCGTCGTCAGGGGCGGATGTTTTGAAGTTATTCCCTTTTAATTGGAGCTGGTCAATTAGGAATTCTACGTCGATATAATGCGTCCCGCCATTATCAATAGTACTGACAGCACCAACGATCCACAATGAATCCTTTAAGCCGGTGCCTTCGCGCCGGATGTGCATATAGGTATCCTGTATATCGGTTTTATCCGGCAGCCCGTTACTGTCTGCCTTCCAATTTTTTGGGTTGTGCCCCTGGCTTTCATCAAACACAGTGTCATCGTCCCAGCCCCCGGATGCGACATGGTCGTGGCCGTACCTCCCTTCCAACCAGATTCGACCATTCTGAACGCTACCATTGGGAAATCGCATGAGTGCTTCAAATGCCCGGTTCTTTTTCTTGCTGATATTGGATTGAAAGCTGAAAAGCTGGTCGAGGCTGATCACACCTTGCCCTGACTCTCCCGGGAACCAATCGTCCATCCCGATGGTACGGTTACCGGAGATTATTTCGGCATCAATTTCAAATGCAGCTGGCTGCCCTTCTTGAGCATTCAAGGAATGCATATTACAGGCAAACAGGCATAAGATAGATAAACCTATAAATAAGGCAATTCTTATATTGGGGAACAAGGTATATTACTGTTAGTTCAATTTGTTTAATTAATCCTGATTTGTGTGCGCACAAGGTTAAACAAAACGACTGACGTGACAGAAAAATTGTTGTGAAATTGAAACTAGCAGATGTGACGGTGAGCTAAAGCCGCATGAGCTGTTGCCGTTGCTATAATTCTGTAGTAGGAAAGGCCCAATATTTTAGTGAAATAATCTCAACAGCTGAGATCATTACTTAGTACTGGTTGGAATCTCTGACTGAATACCCACCGGACCCCCAAAAAAAAACATCCCGGGTTGGGATGTTTCTGAATTTTTTATGGCATTCTGGTCTAAGACTCTTTCTTTTCTTCCACTTTTTCGTCTTCTTTGGAAGCATCTTTGAATTCTTTAATACCGCTGCCCAGACCCCTCATAAGTTCAGGGATCTTTTTACCGCCAAACAATAGAAGAACCAGTACAACAACGACTGCAATCTGCCATGGCCCGATGGCCAAAAATGGAATAAGTGATACCATGTAATTATCTTTAAATGGATTACAAAGGTACTAAAAAACCAATTACAACAGCGTTAATTCTGTCAAGTGGTTTTGGTTGTAAAATTGAAAAGCGATTATGTCCCTACATTGGCCCTAATGTATTGGGGCGCTCTTAAATTTCATAAATTTAAGGAGCAGAGCGCACGATATTCAGACTGAACCTTATATTTGTGCTTTATGGCCCCAAAAGGAAAGAAAAGGAAGGAAATCAGGAGGAAGTTACTGCATAAGTATCGCCTGGTTATCCTGAACGAAAGCACCTTTGAGGAGAAGATCTCCTTTAAGCTGAGCCGTCTCAATGTATTTGTGACAGGCTCACTGGCTATTATTGGTTTGATCGCTCTTACTACCTTACTGATCGCCTTTACGCCGTTACGAGAGTATATTCCCGGCTACTCCTCAACCCGTTTAAAAAGACAGGCTACTGAACTCACCTTTAAAACGGATTCCCTGGTCACTGCACTTAATTATACCAATAGGTATTTAGATAGGATAAGAATGGTGTTGAGGGGCGAGGTTGCCAGTAGCGAAGTACGGCCGGATTCTATTTACGAATCCTTCAAAATAGACCCCAGTACTGTTGATTTAACGCCTATTCCCCAGGATTCGGCGCTAAGGGCAGAAGTTGCATTGGAAGACAAATACAACGTATTTCAACGGGATGAAAGCAGCACGGAGATAACATTCTTCTCCCCGGTTAGTGGAACGATTTCTGACTCTTATAATGCCCAGATAAAGCATTACGGCATTGATGTGGTGGCCGCTAAGGACACTCCTGTGAAAGCTGTGGCTAACGGCAGCGTTGTTTTTGCCGAGTGGACCGCCGATACCGGCTATGTGGTAATCCTGGAGCACAAAGATGGATACCTTTCGGTATATAAGCATAATGGTGCTCTTTATAAGCAGCAGGGGGATATTGTACGCGTGGGCGAAGTGATCGCCTCTGTGGGCAATACTGGTTCCCTGACCACGGGAGAACATCTGCATTTTGAATTGTGGAAAGAAGGTACGCCTGTAGACCCGTCAAATTACATAGAATTTTAAATCCCGTTTATGTCTGTCAAAGCTTTTGCAGCCAGAATATTTGCACGGAAGATAGTCCGAAAGACAGCTCGTTGGGCAAAACAACCCCATAAGACCCAGGATAAGGTCTTCCGGGAACTTCTGGGTATTGCAAAAAATACGGCATTTGGGAAGGATCACGGTTTTGACCAGATTAAAAATCATATAGATTTCACTTCAAGAGTACCCATACGCGATTACGAAGAACTTAAGCCGTATGTAGAAAGGTCTGTGGCCGGGGAACCCGATATTCTATGGCCCGGTAAACCGCTCTATTTTGCCAAAACTTCCGGGACCACTTCCGGAGCTAAGTACATCCCCATAACCGGCCCGTCTATAAAGTACCAGGTAGAAGCATCACGTGATGCCATCCTTCATTATATTCATGAGACCGGCAATTCGGCTTTCGTGGATCGCAAAATGATCTTTTTACAGGGAAGCCCTGAACTCGCCGAGAAGAACGGCATAAAGCTGGGAAGACTTTCCGGGATATCGGCCCACTATGTGCCCGATTATCTCCAGAAGAACAGGCTGCCTAGCTGGGAGACGAATTGTATAGAGGACTGGGAGACCAAGGTAAATGCGATTGTCGAAGAGACCCTTCACGAAGATATGGCAGTTATTGCGGGGATACCCTCCTGGGTGCAGATGTACTTTGAGCGTTTACAGCAAAAAACAGGGAAGAAAGTAGGGGAGCTATTCCAGAATTTCCAGTTGTTCATCTACGGCGGGGTCAATTACGAACCTTACCGCGCCAAGTTTGAAGCCCTGATTGGGCGCAGGGTGGACAGTATTGAATTATTCCCGGCCAGTGAAGGCTTTTTTGCCTACCAGGATTCGCAAAAGGAAAAAGGCTTACTGTTACTGCTAAACTCGGGCATCTTTTACGAGTTTGTAAAGGCAGATGAATTTTTTAAGGAAAACCCGCGACGCTTACTGTTGCAAGATGTAGAGTTAGGGGTCAATTACGTGATGATCATCTCCACTAATGCAGGGCTGTGGGCTTACAACCTTGGAGATACCGTTCAGTTTACTTCACTGGATCCATACCGGGTAGTGGTTTCCGGGCGGATAAAGCATTTTATTTCAGCCTTCGGCGAACATGTGATCGCAAAGGAAGTGGAGCAGGCGATGCAGGAGGCGGTTGAAGCCAGTGCTGCCCAGGTCAATGAATTCACGGTGGCACCACAGATTACCCCGGAAGGAGATGAATTACCTTATCACGAGTGGTTAATAGAATTTTCAAAAGAACCTGCGGATATGGAAAGCTTCAGGCAGACTTTGGACCGGTCTTTACAGCGACAGAATAGTTATTATTTTGACCTGATTGAAGGAAAGGTCCTGCAGCCGCTTAAAATAAGCCGTATACGCGAAGGAGGGTTCCGGGATTATATGAAATCCATCGGGAAACTCGGCGGTCAGAACAAGGTCCAGCGCTTATATAACGATCGGTCTGCTGCTGATGATATTCTCAGGTTCAAAGCAGAGAACTAAGCTTTGAATTATAGCAGCTTATCCCCTTAAAGCTGCTTGTTTTCCCCTATATATTTATTAAAAACTGTACTTTAGCGGCATCTTACCGAATGTACTCTATGGAAAAAGTTAAAGATACTACCCGGGCACAGGAATCCACCAATGCCATCGAGCGGCTGTATATAACCATGCGCCACCTATTTAACAGGGGTTTTTATAAGCCCATGGGCGTGTCAGGAGAAACCTTGAAAAATGCTCTACTCCAGTTGCGACCGGAGATTTACGGGTCTGTTGCCGAGGACAAAGCCGAATTTAATGGTTTGATCTATGTGCTGGAGCGATTACCAGCAGGAATTGAGCAGTGCCGGTTTATCAACCTAACCTCTGACGAGGGGTATTCCGATACGCATTTTGAACCCATAGTGCCTCCAAAACGAAGAAGGAACTGTTATCGCATAGACGATGAGCAGATGAATATAGAGATCACCAGGGGCCGTTCAGATATTTACGATATCCTGACCCACCTGACATTTCTTTTTATAGAATCCCAGAAGATCAGTAGGCGGGTATTGATTGAAGATACCGATAAGACTATTCGCGACTGGCAGAAGCTGGAGGAATTGGTACAGAAAGACGAACTGAGCCAGGCCGAGCGTGAGCGTGCCCTGGTGCATACTGCCAGTATCCTCGGAAGGCCATTCACAGAGACCATGGCGATGCACAAGAAACTGGCGACGGCAGAAAGTCCCGAAAGATTCCTGGAGATTATTTACTGGCTCGGGAAACACGCGATAGAGGAAGAGATAGGAGGGGAAAAGAGGGCTATCACCTTCAGCACCCTCTTGCGGGAGCGCCTGGGGCATCACATTCACGGGGAGCGCTGGGCGAACACCATCAAAAGGACCCTGCATCAGCAAGGACTCATTAAGCGCCCTATCCACATCATCAGTGCCAATATGCATTCGGTGATGAATTCTATTTTTGCCAAGCAAGTGCTGGCTAAGGAATTCCCGGACAGGAACAGCCTGGAGATCTATGAAGCCCTGAGTACGGACGTCAACCAGGAGTTGCGACAGAAGGTGATCAACGCGGCGAAAAAGAACGGGATGACCTTCATCAATGACGAGTCCGGTACCAATATTGATATACAGATCTTTGACCTTGCCAAAATGGATATGGATCATTGTAATTATAAATTGCCCCCGGACTTGGCGGAAGAGGAGATGCCTGTGATCTTTGTCATGGATTACGCATTCGGAGAACAGGCCTACGAGACCATAGACGAATTATTAAAACCTTACAAAGTAAAGCACGAAGCACCTGTCTTTATGAATATCGCTTCGATCTCCATTATGGGGAAGGCCGGTATCCTGGAAGGGGGTAAAGGGGACCTGATGATTCCGTCCGCTCATATTTTTGAGGGCACGGCAGACAACTACCCTTTTGAGAATCAGTTATCAGCGGAAGATTTCCGTGGTAATGGACTAAAAGTATTAGAAGGTACTATGGTTACAGTATTGGGAACCTCTTTACAGAATAAAGACATCCTGAAATTCTTCCACAATTCTACCTGGGGTGTCATCGGGCTGGAGATGGAAGGGGTGCATTACCAGAAAGCCATACAGTCGGCCTCCAAGATCCGCAAGAGCATCCGAGACGATGTGAAAGTACGTTACGCGTATTACGCATCGGATAACCCCTTGGAAACGGGAAGCACCCTGGCTTCAGGCGGCCTGGGCACCACAGGGGTAAAACCCACCTATTTGATCACGGACAAGATTTTAGAACAGATATTTAATTCGCACTGATGGAGCAGAACACGTCAAACAACAGGCAAGAAGGCTCAGATGAGATAGATCTGGGGCAGCTTTTTAAGTTAATAAACCAAGGGCTGACAAGTATTTTTATAGGTATCCTGAGAATATTCCTGTTTTTAAAAAGAAATATAATCCCCCTTACAGTACTGGTTGTAATTGGTTTGTTGGTGGGTTACGGACTGAACCAGGTAGTGACGAAAAAATTAAAGACCGAGGTTATTGTTAAGCCTTATATTGAAAGTAAAAATTATCTGTACGATGTTATAGATGAAATACAGGCTAATATAAAAGCTGAGGATGAGAGTTTCTTTAAACCGATTGGGATAGATGTTGCCGACCTGGAGTATTTTGAAATTACCATAGAACCGATGGGGACTCAAGAGGTTGCTGAAAACCTTGAAGACGAAGTATTATACCTGGAATTATTAGAAAAATTTCAGAACACGGACCTGGTCAGTGATGTACTTCTTTCCGAGATATACAATAAGAGCACTCTGAACCACAAGATTACTTATTTCTATAAGAACCGAGAAACGGGTCATGAGATCGCTAAAAAGCTCACTGCATATATTAACTCCAACAGCTATTTTAAAGAAGTTGTAGAGACGAATAGGGCAAATGCACAGGCACGTATCGAGAACAATGAAAACCTTGTAAAACAGATCGATGAGATGATTGCATCTTATTCGGAAAGAATGATGAAGCCGGATAACGAAAACCAGTCGGGTCGTTTTGTTGTCAGTGAAGACCAGCCATTTGACGTTACGGGATTGCTGAATTTAAAGAATGGCCTGATGAGGGACATTGAGCGTAAGCGGCTCGAGTTGCAACAACAGAAGGAGCCAATTAACATCCTTAATTTTGGAATGCCACAACAAGTACAAAAAGCATTTTTCGGAAAGAATATTGTAGTCATACCACTAATTCTGGTATCGGGATTCTTTCTTTTTGCATTTCTACAGTACCTGAATAGAAAGTCAAAAGAAATGTTGTAAGAAGAGTTAAAATCCTCGGCGAGTTCATTAATCCATGAATTATGAAAATCTTAATTACAGGAGGCGCTGGATTTATTGGGTCACATCTTGTAAGAAGGATGCTTACCAAATACCCGGAATATAGTATACATAACCTCGATGCCCTGACTTATGCGGGGAATTTATACAACCTTGAGGATATTGAGGGTACGGCAAACTATACGTTCCATAAGGCAGATATCCGGGATGAGGACTATCTGAAGCTGCTCTTTAACGAACACCTATTTGATGCCGTAATTCATTTGGCTGCAGAATCACATGTAGACCGCTCCATTGAGGATCCCATGGTATTTCTGGATACCAATGTAAGGGGTACGGCCAACCTATTAGAAGCGGCTATGGAAACCTGGTCCGGCAACTTCACTAATAAGCTTTTTTATCATGTAAGTACTGATGAAGTATACGGTTCCCTGGGAGCGGAAGGTTATTTTACAGAGGATAGCCCTTATTCTCCCAACTCGCCTTACGCTGCATCCAAGGCCTCCTCTGATCACTTTGTCAGGGCATATGGTGAAACTTATGGTATTCCGTACATCATCAGTAACTGTTCTAATAATTATGGCCCTAACCAGTTCCCTGAAAAACTGTTGCCTTTGTGCCTACAACGCATTATGTCTGACCAACCTGTTCCTATCTATGGAGATGGAAAAAATACCAGGGACTGGCTTTTTGTAGAAGACCATGTAGCGGCAATCGATCTTATTTTTCACGAGGCAAAAAGAAAGGAAACCTACAACATAGGCAGTAATAACGAGTGGAAAAATATAGACCTCGTTAAGCAGATTTGTACCTTGATGGATAAGAAGCTGAACAGGCCGGAGGGCAGCTCGGAAAATTTGATAAGATTTGTAAAGGACCGGCCCGGGCACGACCAGAGATATGCAATAGATGCATCAAAATTAATGCGGGAGACTGGCTGGAAACCTGAACATGATTTTGAAAGTGGCCTAAGCAAGACTATTGATTGGTACGTGAACAATCAAACTTGGGTAGAACAGATCCGGTCTGGGGAATATAGGAACTATAAGGATAATTAAATGATAAATCGCAGTTGATGAAAGGCATAATATTAGCCGGGGGAACCGGAACGCGCTTATATCCAATTACCCTGACGGTGAGCAAACAACTGATGCCGGTGTATGATAAACCGATGATTTACTATCCTCTGGCAACCTTGCTTTCTGCAGGTATACGGGATATCCTGATTATCACCAAGCCGGAAGATGAAGATGCTTTCAAAAAACTGCTCCGGGATGGATCTCAGCTGGGATGTCGCTTTTCATATGCAGTACAGCATGAACCCAAAGGTCTTGCCGAAGCTTTTATTATTGGAGAAAAGTTTATTGGCAGCGATAAGGTTGCCCTTATCCTGGGAGATAATATATTTTACGGCTCAGGACTTGCTGAATTACTGCAGTCGAACACCGATCCGGAAGGCGGAATCATTTATGGGTATCACGTGCAGGACCCTGAGCGTTACGGTGTTGTAGAATTTGATGCAAATGGAAAAGCGATAAGTATCGAAGAAAAACCACGGGATCCAAAGTCCAATTATGCCGTTCCCGGAATCTATTTCTATGATAATGAAGTGATAACTATTGCTAAGAATATTCAGCCCAGTGCAAGAGGAGAGCTCGAGATAACAGATGTCAATAGGGCATATCTGGAAAAGAGCCGGTTGCAGGTAAGCATCCTGGATCGGGGAACAGCCTGGCTGGACACCGGAACATTTTCCTCACTAATGCAGGCTGGACAGTTTGTCGAGGTGATAGAAGAACGGCAGGGTTTGAAAATCGGTGCTATTGAAGAGGTTGCTTATATGAAAGGGTATATCGATAAAAAACAGCTTCATAAGCTCGCAGAACCTCTTTTAAAGAGTGGTTATGGAGAATATTTAATGAACTTATAACCGGCAATTGGTGTGCATGTAGAAGAAATTTCAATACAGGGATGTTTCCTAATAGATCCACAGGTCTTTAAAGATGAAAGGGGACATTTTTATGAAGCGTTTAATCAGCGTGAATTTGAAGAGAAAACAGGATTACAAATCAATTTTGTCCAGGATAATCACTCTGTTTCCTATAAGGGAGTGTTGAGAGGCTTACATTATCAGGCTTCACCCCATGGACAATCAAAATTGATACGGGTGGCTCAGGGATCGGTCCTGGATGTTCTGGTTGATATACGTCCTGGTAGTCCCACTTTTGGTAAACATTATAAGAAGAAGCTATCGGGAAATACCGGGGAAATGATTTTTATACCGAAAGGTATTGCCCATGGATTCCTTGCCCTGGAAGAAAACACCCATTTTTTGTATAAATGCGACAGTTATTATAATCCCGGAGCAGAGCGAGGGATACGCTTTGACGACCCTTATCTGGATATAGACTGGGAATTTGACCACGATCAGCTCATTTTATCAGGTAAGGACAAGCTCTTGCCCCTATTCAAAGACCTGCATTTATGAAAAGCGTACTGGTGACAGGGGCAAACGGCCAACTTGGACAGTGCCTCAGGGCTGCAGCAGAAAGCTGGGATGATATGGTATTCGACTTTCGTTCACAGCAAGAATTAGACATCACAAATAAAGCAGCTATTGATAATCTGCTTGAAGGAAATGCTTATGATTACTGCATAAACTGTGCTGCTTATACCAACGTAGAGGCGGCAGAAAAAAATTCTGAAAAGGCTTTTGAAATAAATGCGGAAGCGGTGGGAATCATGGCAAGGAGCTGTCATGAAAAATCTGTAGTTCTTATTCACATTTCTACAGACTATGTGTTTGACGGGGAGAAAGCTGGGCCATACCTGCCCTCAGACCCTCCAAATCCCATCAACGAGTACGGAAAGTCCAAATTAAAAGGGGAGCAGTATGTAGAGCAATACATGAGCCGTTATTTTATCGTCAGGACTTCCTGGCTGTATTCGGAATACGGAGATAATTTTTACATTAAAATCCTGGAAAAAGCCCATAAAGGTGAGACACTGTATATAACGGATGCCCAAACAGGCACCCCGACGAACGCTAATAATCTAGCGACATATATTTTGGACTTAATAATGACAGGCTCCAAGGAATACGGGATACATCATTTCACGGATGGGAAGCCGATGACCTGGTTTGATTTTGCCGGTCAGATCCTGAAGGATAATAATTTGGAAGAGGGGACTCAGCTCATAAGAAATAATAATTACCCTACCTTTGCGGCCCGTCCTAAGAATAGTGTTTTACAATAGACAAGTTTAAGCATGACTCAAAGAAATTATTTTGTACACGAAACTGCAGTTATTGACGACGGAGCAGTAATAGGCAAGGATACCAAGATCTGGCATTTTTCACATATTATGCCGGATTGTTATATAGGAGAAAAATGTAATATCGGGCAGAATGTTGTGATTTCGCCCCAGGTGAAACTGGGAAATAATGTCAAAGTCCAGAATAATGTTTCTATCTATACAGGAGTTATCTGTGAGGATGATGTGTTTTTAGGCCCTTCAATGGTTTTTACCAATGTTATTAATCCACGAAGTGCAGTTATCCGCAGGGACCAATATATGGAAACACGGGTAGGAAAGGGCGCTTCTATTGGCGCTAATGCTACCATTGTATGTGGAAATCCTATCGGGAAGTTCTCCTTAATCGGTGCAGGGGCGGTGATCACTAAAGCGGTACCGGATTATGCCCTGGTCGTGGGAAACCCAGGGAAACAGATTGGATGGGTCAGTGAATTTGGTCACCGGTTGAATTTTGATGAATCAGGAGAGGCCGTTTGCCCGGAAAGCCAGCAGCTTTACCGGCTAAATAATAATTGTGTATCACGTATCAGCTAGTTAAAAATGAATATAGACTTTGCAAATTTACCGCTGGCCTACCGGGAACACGAGGAAGAGATAAAGGCAGCAGCTCTTGAGGTCATGTCTTCTGCTCGTTATATCCTGGGGCAGGAAACGGAAGAACTGGAAAATAACCTCAGCAATTTTGTAGGTTCAGAATATGCGCTTACCTGCTCCTCCGGAACCGATGCTCTTTTATTGGCAATGATGGCCCTTGGAATTAAAGCCGGTGATGAGGTGATAACCACCCCATTTACATTTATAGCTACTGCAGAAACAATTGCCTGTTTAGGGGCAATTCCTGTCTTTGTAGACATTGATGAGAACTCTTACAATATTGATGTCACGAAAATTGAGTCAGCAATAACGGATCGCACCAAAGCTATTATGCCCGTATCTCTTTACGGCCAGCTTTCGGATATGGATGCTATCAATATAATTGCAAAAAAACACAGTCTGTACGTCATAGAGGATGGTGCCCAGAGTTTTGGGGCTCTGTATAAAGGAAAGAGAAGCGGTAATCTCAGTGACGTAGGTTGTACTAGTTTTTTCCCCGCGAAACCCCTTGGTTGTTTTGGGGACGGAGGAGCTGTTTTCACAGATGATCAACAGGTTTATGAAAAGATGAAGGCCATGAGGATCCACGGACAAGTGGCTCGTTATACTCATAAGTATATAGGCATGGGGGGGAGGCTTGACAATCTGCAGGCTGCAATTCTTAAGGTAAAATTAAAGCACTACGAGGAAGATATAAGAAGAAGGCAGAATGTAGCCCAGTCATATAACAGGAATCTTGAAAATAAAGGGATAATATTACCTAGGATCATGGACCAGCAAAGTTCGGTCTGGGCCCAGTATACGATTAGGATAGAAAACCGTCAGAAGGTTCAGGATGCATTGAGCAGGCAGGGCATTCCAACGGCAGTACACTATCCCATTCCAATGCATTTACAGGAATGCTTTAATTACCTGGGTCATAAGACCGGAGATTTTCCTGTGAGTGAGCGATGTGCAGCTGAAGTAATGAGCCTCCCTATGAACCCATACCTGGAGACAGGAGAAATTAATTATATAACAGACCAACTGATAAAAACCATTAACGGATGAAGAAATTTGCACTGATCGGAGCTGCCGGGTACATTGCTCCAAGGCATATGAAAGCAATCAAGGACACAGACAATATACTGCTAGCCGCCTATGACAAAGGAGATAGTGTTGGAATCATAGATTCATATTTTCCAAAAGCTGATTTTTTCGTCGAATTTGAACGTTTTGATCGTCACATTGAAAAACTGAAATACGAAAAGGATACCTACCTGGATTTTGTAAGTATATGCTCTCCTAACTACCTACACGATGCCCATATCAGGTTTGCCTTGCGGAGTGGTGCTGACGCGATCTGTGAAAAACCCTTAGTGTTGAATCCCTGGAATGTGGATAAACTACAGAAGGTAGAAGAGAATACGGGTAAGAAGATATACAACATACTCCAATTGAGGGTACACCCCAGTATAATTGCTCTTAAAGAGAAAGTGAAGCAGGCGAAAAAAGACAATAAATTCGAGGTAGACCTCACCTACCTTACGTCCCGGGGACATTGGTATTTTACATCCTGGAAAGGAGACTTGTCTAAATCAGGAGGGATTGCCACTAATATCGGGGTACATTTTTATGATATGTTATCCTGGATTTTCGGGGATGTCCAGGAAAATACCGTACATGTGCACGAACACGACAGGGCAGCGGGATACCTGGAATTTGAAAACGCCAGGGTTCGGTGGTTCTTGTCGATCAATGCGGATTACCTGCCCAAAGAAGTTAAGGATAAAGGGCAAACTACTTTCAGATCTATAACCATCGATGGAGAGGAACTGGAATTCAGCGGGGGATTCACGGACTTGCATACCATGGTCTACAAGGATATTTTAAATGGGAAAGGATATGGCTTGGAAGCTGCGAGAACGGCTATAGAGATCGTACATGATATTCGAGAGGCGACACCGGTGGGTAGAAAAGGATCATACCACCCGTTTCTTTGATTAGTTTAATTGTTAAACATATTTAACCACAAGCCATAACATGCTTTGACAAAATTCTGGGCCCGAGTAGTAAAATCTGAATTTACCAGGAATGTTTCGTCCCAAATGATGGGGACCGGAATTGCACAGATACTGCCTTTTTTGGCGACCCCACTTCTTACTCGTCTGTACTCTGAATCAGACTTTGCCAGCTATACTTCCTTTTTTGCACTCGCCACCATATTTGCCGTTGGGGTAGGAGGAAAATATCATATGGCCATCGTTTTGCCTAGGTCAGAATTACGGGCGATGAGGTTATTCGCACTGAGTATATACCTGACGTTAGCTTACGCCATAATCCTGCAGCTAGCTTTCTTCGGCTACTACAGGTATTTTCCTTCAGACCTGGGGGCACTGATATACTTTGTTCCATTATATGTGCTCTTTTTTGGGATCTGGAGTGCATTTACCAATTTATCAATCAGGCATAAAACTTTCCGGTACAATGCTTATGCGAAAGTTATGCAAGCTATAGGATATATTGGCACGGCCCTAGGATTTGGATTTGCACGAATCACAATTTATGGTCTTGTCCTGGCTAAAATCTTAGGCACCCTGGGGTCATGGCTCTATCTTTTTAAAAAATCAGGAATAAGAGCGTCTTTTATTCCTATTCGGAAACTTAAAGAAGTTGCGATTGAATATAAGGATTTCCCAAAATTCGGGATTGGACCTTCTTTACTTAATACAGTTTCGATGCAGGCGCTTATATTGGTCTTAACAGCATTTTACAGTAAAGACGATCTTGGGTATTACGGGCTTACTTACATGGTCCTCAGTGCTCCATTAGGCCTTATTGGGACCTCTTATAAAGATGTTTTTTACCAGAAGATAGCTGACCTCGTAAATCAACAGCGTTATAAAGAATGTAAAACTTTCTTTTTAAAGTCGGCCTTGGTCCTTTTTTCAATGGGTACAGTGATCGGGATAGTGTTGTTCTTATTTGGCCCATTTGTGTTCAGTATTGTATTTGGTGATTCCTGGATTCGTTCAGGAAA
The DNA here is from genome assembly GCF_028464225.1 of Zeaxanthinibacter sp. PT1. Classification (GTDB taxonomy): domain Bacteria; phylum Bacteroidota; class Bacteroidia; order Flavobacteriales; family Flavobacteriaceae; genus Zeaxanthinibacter. Next base: position 804,092 of record NZ_JAQPCN010000001.1, on the reverse strand, counting down.
TTTTGCGAGTATACTGGCATTTAGTTTTGTATTTAAATTAGTTGCCAGTCCACTATCTGCAATTTTCAACGCCACCAACGATTTAAAAATAGCGTCGGTATGGCAATTCGGGTATTTCATTACCACTTTTATAACACTAGGATGTTGTGTGTACCTGTTCGATTTGGATATCATTAGTTTATTATACGTTTATGTTATTCACGAGGTCATACTTTACAGCCTCTATTTCCTATTGGAGTACAAAACACTCGCTAAACTAAGTGTTGCAGATAACTAAGGAGGAAGTAATGAAGAGATTAGTCGATTTTGGAATAAACACAGACAGGCTGTACTTCAGCGGGGTCCTGGTGTATGTTTTCCTGATTCCGTTTGAACAGAAATGGGCAACCTGGGCCATTCTGTTATGGGCGGTTTTATCTCTATCCAGTTTTCAGCAGTATAAACCAAAGATGCATTGGGGTCTTATTTTATTGCCGGCACTTTACCTAGTATATGCCGTCGGTCTATTCCTCACCTTTAACGGGGAGCTTAAATATTTAGAACATAAGCTTTCCTTACTCATCTTTCCTGTACTATTTTATCTACACCGTTTCACTAAGGAAGACTACATATTATTAATGAAGGTTTTTCTATGGGGTTTGTTAGTTTCGGGAATTTGCTGCCTTCTCATTGCCGTATATCGCTCTATCGAGATTGGCCCCGGCATATTCCGGTTCCAACCTGAGCTTATAGAAGGAAAATCGTTTATGGAATCAGTCATTTACGGGGGTAACTATTTTTTTGGGAAACACTTCTCCGTTTTTCATCAAACCGTATATTTTGGTTTGTACTTAACCGTAGGCACGAGTATTCTGTTATTTCAAAAAAACCTCTTTCCGATAAAACAAAGAGTGGTATTCATACTTTTTTTCGCTCTGCTGCTTTTCCTCATATCTAATAAGGCATCACTAATTGTTCTGACTATTTTATTGATTTACCGGGTCCTGATTATTAGAACATCAGCACTCTATAAAATTATATTTTTAGGGTGTCTTGCACTGGGGATTTATACCCTGAGCTTGTTTAATCCCAGGGTCTCAGAGAGTGTGGGTAAAGTTGTTAAGAATGAATTTACCCTGGATAAGGAAGCCAGGTATGGATATGCTACCAGGCTTTTAAGCTGGGATGCATCCTTGGATCTAATCTCCGAAAACCCATTCTTTGGATATGGTGTTGGCAATGCACAGGCAGCGCTCAACCAAAAATATATTGAAAAGGAATACCGTTTCCCCTTACGCGATGAACTGAACTCACATAACCAATTTTTCCAGACCTGGATAGAAAACGGCATTTTTGGATTATTCCTGCTTGTCGCCATATTCCTCATGCTTTTTAAAAGAGCCTACTCTTACACAGGAACAGACAAATACTTAGCGCTGGCTATAGTACTAATATTTTTTATCAATGCATTGTTTGAAAGTATTTTGAACAGGTTTTCTGGGATTTCCTTCTTTGCTTTTCTGTCATCACTCATCTTTGCAACGCGAAAAGCTATTAAGAATTGAAGATCAGGCCATCCATATCGACATATTTCACCATTTATTTCCTACTCCTCTTGTGGTTGTACCATGCGGAGATCAAATACTATTTTTACTGGGAGTATATCGCTGAACTTAAGGATGGAGAGTTCAACTTTTCTTTTCTTCGTTTAGTTCTGGCCGGATTGATTTTTGGTCTCAATGTTCGATTTTTGACCAGAATTGATCACAGGAAACTGGGGTTTATAATATTATCTCTTTTCTTTATCCTGTTAACCATTCCTTCCCTCATCGCTTTTATATCCGAAGGGATGTACCCATCACAACTTCTACTGTATCACCAACTGTTCTTTTTTGTCAGCTGGTTTATGCTTAAGCTGAAGTTCAGTATTACCAGCATTCCTGTATTGAATAAAAAACAGGGACTCCTGGTGCTTTTGCTGATCACGGTAATAGGGACCATCCCCTATCTTTTGGTATATGGTCCGCACATAAACTTAAAGAACTTACTGTTATTGGACGTATACAAAACCAGGAGCTCTATGGCAGGCCTCTCTAATGTATATTTTGGTTATACCTATTCCTTGTTTACTAAAATAATAATCCCGCTCATCATCGTATTCTCTTTAGAGCTAAGAAACAAATTGCTCGCTTTTGTTGGCGTTCTTTACCTGGTCCTTTTTTATCTCTTTGGAGCACATAAAACGGTATACCTGGGCTTAATCGTTGTATTGATATTTTATAGATGGACCTATCTGAAATCTGTCAGCAGGATTCTTCTGTATTCTTCACTGTTTATTATCATATGTCTGATGCTTGCTGTTGCGGGATATGATTACCCTTGGATACTGACCTTCAGAAGGGTGCATTTTCTTCCTACTCTTTTAGATATTACATATTTGGATTTCTTCAAGGATAACTATATGTACTGGTCAGAGTCTGTATTAGGAGCTTTTGTTGATTACCCCTATCAAATTCGTCATGAGTACATCATAGGGGAAACCTATTTTAACCGCCCGGATATGGCTGCTAACAACGGGATAATTTCTGACGGATATATGAATTTTGGAGCCCTGGGCGTACTAGTAAATATCGGCCTGGTATCTTCCTACTTTATGATTCTGAATAACCTAAAAATACCATCACGCTACTTTGGCTTATTCTTACTGGTCATTTTTTCTTTTATAAGTTCCTCTATCTTTACAGTATTCCTTACCCACGGAGCTCTTGCCTTATTGTTAATATCCATTTTTTTAATACGAGAAAAGAATGATTGAAATTTGCCATATATCAACGGTACATCACCGTTATGACACCAGAATATTTATTAAGCAATGCCGGTCCTTAGTCAAGGCGAGTTTTCGAGTTCATCTAGTAGTAGCCGATGGACTTGGTAATGAAGAAAAGGACGGAGTAATATTCTGGGATATAGGGCGACCAGTTAACAGAAAAGAGCGTTTGCTGAAATTTCGAAAAAAAATGTACCAACAGGCCCTGGCAATTGAGGCCAGTGTTTATCATTTTCATGATCCGGAGCTCCTGGGTGTAGGAAAAAAACTTATAGCAAAAGGTAAAAAAGTAATTTATGATACTCATGAAGATGTCCCTAGACAACTTTTAACCAAGGCTTATCTTCCTTCATGGTTACGGAAAGCCCTATCGTACTTATTTGAACGATACGAAAACCACATAGCGGCAAAACTCTCAGGAATTATTGCAGCAACACCGCATATTCGGGATCGATTCTTAAAGGTGAATCCGACTGTTATAGAGGTTCAGAATTTCCCGTTTCTTGAAGAGTTTAATAATGCCGAGGTTTTAGGAGAAAAGGAAGACGCCGTATGCTATGTAGGAGCTATTTCCAAGGTTCGTGGAATTTTACAAATTGTTGAGGCCATGTCATATCTGGACAATGGGAAACTTTTACTTGGAGGAAAATTTGAAAATGAGGATTTGAGAAATCGGGCAGTATCAGTAAGGGGTTGGAGCCAGGTAGAGGAGTTGGGGTTTCTGTCAAGAACTGAGGTCAACCAGGTAATGCAGCGTTCAGTCGCGGGTTTGGTGGTATTGGAGCCGACGATCAGTTATTTAGATAGTATCCCGGTTAAAATGTTTGAATATATGGCCGCCGGAATACCGGTAATTGCATCAGACTTCCCATACTGGAGAACTCTTCTTAAGGACACGGATTGTGCCCTATTTGTAGATCCTAATAATCCTGAAGCAATCGCGGGGGCCATAGCGCGTCTAATTAGTGATAGGGCGTTAGCTAGTAAAATGGGAGAAATTGGTCGGAATGCAGCCGTGGATATTTTTAATTGGGACCAGGAAGAAAAGAAATTGTTAAATTTTTATAAGCGAATTATCCATGAAGCAAAATAACATTATTCTCGACCTGGATAACACACTGTATGCTTATGACGTTCCTCACAAAGCGGCAATGAATACGGTTTACGATGAATTTCATAGACTTTATGACTTAAATCGGAAAGCGGCTGAATCAGTCTTCACTTTGGCTAGAAAACAGACCCATTTAGAACTGCCTTCCCAGGCCGCATCACACAACCGCCTTCTTTATTTTCAAAAAATGTTGGAAAGAATAGAAGGGGCTTCTTTACACCATGGACTTTATTTTTACGACTGTTACTGGGATACATTTCTTAATCACCTAGTATTGGATGAGGGAGTAATGGAGTGGTTAGAAATGGTTAAGGCTAAAGGAGGCAGAATATGCTTATTAACAGACCTAACGGCACATATTCAATACCGGAAATTAAAACGGTTAAAACTCACTGAAATCTTAGACTTTATGGTGAGTAGTGAAGAAGTAGGCATTGAAAAGCCACACCCCTACATGTTTACGCGAGCTTTACAGAAACTCAACTGTAATTCAACCGAGGCCCTAATGATAGGAGATAGTTGGGAGAAGGATATAGAAGGAGCTATGGCAATGAATATTAGAGCAGTTTGGCTGAACAGGAATGCTGAGAAAAGGAACGTTCCAGCAGTTGTTAAGGAAATTAGATCTTTTATTGAAATTCAATTATAATGGAGCAGGAAGCAATTGACAAATTGATCAGGATGTCGGCCTATGCGGGAGAAAGATTTGACCTAGTGCAGGCCGGAGGCGGCAATACTTCTGTTAAATATGGGGAAACCATGCTCATTAAAGCCTCAGGATATTTACTATCTGAATTGCAAGAGGGTAGAGGTTACACAGGGGTTAAAACGGCAGCAGTGCTCAACGTGTTAAATCACCCTTCTGTGAAGAATACCGAAGATAAAAGGGATAAAGATAAAAGAGCCGGTGAGTTATTGGCTAAATCAATAGTTCTTGGTCAAGATAGACCTTCTATTGAGACCTACCTCCACGCCTTGTTATATCGTTATACCTGCCATGTGCATTCTATAGCCGTTAACGTTTTGACAAGCAGTAAAAACTGGGAAGAAGCAACATCACAATTATACCCCCGTAGTCTGTTGATTCCTTATGAGACCCCAGGTATAGAATTGGCATTACTTCTACGTGATCAATTAGAAGAGTATGTACTTCAGTACGGAATTTTACCAAAAGTGATTTTTTTACAGAATCATGGTCTGATTATTAGTTCAGATAAGTTTGATGAAGTCAAGGAACTGATGGAAGAGGTGGTGTTGTCAGCTGAAAACATCTCGGGATTGGATCTTGCCCGCTATCGTCGTGTTTCCGAAATTTCTTCTATTTATGAAGAGGCCTTTAACCACAGGTTATCCGTCTATCATTCAGAAGATGCTACTATAATTGAATTGCTAAAGAATCGCCCAGAGCTTGCAGAAGAACCGCCTTTCTCACCGGACGGCTATGTTTTCTGTGGGTATAAAATCTTGGTCTCTGAGCATTTGGATGCTAATGCACTAATAATCTTTGCCGAGAAGTATCATGAGCCCCCTAAACTAATCTTAATAAAGGATCAACTTTATATTTTAGCTGCCGACTTGAAAAAGGCAAAAATGATAGAAGATGTCCTTAAAAACAACATGATTATAGCTGACTATCTTAAAGACAACCTGGTTCATCTGTCACATGAAGAAATTAAGTACTTGGGGAATTGGGAAGCTGAAAAATATCGACAACAAAGATGATGAATAGAATGGCCGGAAAAATGGCATGGTTTAAAGATAAAAACCTATGGAACACTTATCTTTTTTTCCTTGGATTCATTGGGTTTCTTACTTTTCTTCAAAACCCCACGGCTTATACCTGGGCTGAGCAGGATATGATGCCATTCTGGATTCATCTATTCAATTCCGATTTACTTGTAAATGATTTTTTCACCCAGGCATCTTTTGAAAAAAATCCACGATGGATATACGGATACTTTGTTGCGCTCCCTCCTTTGTTGTTCAATCTACCATGGTATTCTTGGCTCTTTATCATAAAGGTACTTATGCTAACCCTATACCCCCCGGTAATTTTTGGTGTAATCATCGTATTTCTACAAAGATTCTTACCAACTAAGAAGGTATTTCATTTGGCGCCTTATTTAGCTATATTACTTGCGATTGTAGTGTTGTCAAAAGATCTTAATAGGATTTTGGCGGTTGGCAATTGGCTTCCGTATAATGCCTCATTATATCCAGCTAACCTCAGTATGTTTGTCAGTTTTATAGGAATAATACTGTGGGAGCGTAGGCTGGCTGGTCGTTGGCTTTATCTTTCGTTAATTGTATTAGGTACTCTGCTCCACCCTGTTATGGGGCTTTTAACCGCTTGTTTCTACGGAATATTCTTAATGCCTTGGATTAAAAATTGCTACGGCAAGATGATGGAACTATTCGGAGCAGTTTTACTTTCAGGAATAGTTGTTACCGTGATGTTTAAGAGCTCCGCTACATTGAACACCGAATTGTTTATTGAATATTACGTAAGAGAGAGACATCCATGGCATTACCATGTGCCTTCTTATAGCAATGTATTTTTCCCATGGGAATCTATATTCTCTATAATAGCACTGTTAATACTTATTCCATTATTTTATGGGTTGTACAGACGTTTTTACAAATTAGCTATTTCTGCTTCCCTTGCCTTTTTGGGATATGTAATTTCTATCGGACTGCAATACCTTTTCATAGATATTATTCCAGTCAAACTTATTGCCTATTTAGGGCCATCAAGATTTACAATATTCGGATTTTGGTCTGTACTTGCCTGCTGGATGATTATGATTGGATACATTGTTAAAAACCCTAGAAGCTGGGAAATCCCTCCTGTTTCTAAAGGTATTGTAGGACTCCTTTTTGTCAGTTTATTTATATCGAGCATCATTTATCTTGACCATCCGTTTACTCAGATATCTCAAAGGAAGTCGAATTTTTTTACTTTTGTGAGAAATACCCCACCTGACGCGGTTTTTCAAGCATATTCGGATGCGCTCAATACCGACATTCGATTAATTGGGAAAAGGAACGTTGTTGTTTCCAAAGAATTTCCTTTTGCAGAATCAAAAATAGAAGAACATAGTAATCGATATAAATCCTTTTATGGAAGTCGTCAAGAAGGTGAACAGGGGTTAGCGTATTTTCGAGAAATAACACCAAAAAAGTGGCAGTCATTAGCAGGCCTGTATTCAATAGATTATATCGTCATTGAAACCAATTATGACCAAGCCTTTAAAAATATAAAACCTGTCTGGGAGGATGGGTCCCTGAAAATTTTTTCAATTCAAACAATTCAATGAAAATAGTAATTCCCATGTCCGGAATGGGCAATCGTTTTGTTGCAGCCGGTTATACCACCCCGAAACCCTTGATAGAAATAGACGGGATGCCAATCATAGAGCATGTGGTTAAAATGTTTCCCGGGGAAACCGACTTTATATTTATCTGCAACAGTAAGCACCTGCAGGAGACCAACATGAGGGAGGTACTGATGAGGATAGCTCCAGGAGGGGTAATCCGGGAAATTCCACCCCATAAAAAAGGCCCGGTCTACGCTGTTTTACAGGTTGCAGACCTCCTTGCAGATGAGGAAGAGGTCATTGTCAATTATTGCGACTTTTCATGCTATTGGGATTATAGTGATTTTTTAAAACACACGCGCGACCGCAAAGCCGACGGTGCAGTTCCCGCTTACAAAGGTTTTCATCCCCATATGCTGGGAACTACCAATTATGCATTTATGCGGGATGATAAACAGTGGATGTTGGAGATTAAGGAAAAAGAGCCGTTTACCGATAATAGGATGCAGGAGTATGCATCTATGGGGACCTATTATTTCCGGAAAGGCAGCTATGTGAAGAAATACTTTTCCGAACTTATAGAAAAGGGAATTGACCTGAAAGGGGAATTCTATGTGAGCCTGATTTATAATTTGTTGGTGCAGGACGGGCTTAAAGTGTCTATTTATGACGTACAGCACATGTTACAATGGGGTACGCCGCAGGATGTTGAGGAGTATCTTGGATTCTCGGACTATTTCAGGGCAATCGCAGACTGGAAGGCGGTAAAAGAACCTCTTGATGATGGCTGTCTTAACCTTATTCCGTTGGCGGGCAGAGGTAGCCGTTTTACGCAGGCAGGGTATGCTGATCCAAAACCGCTGATCGAAGTTGGAGGCAAACCCATGATTGTTCAGGCTGCAAATTATCTCCCGGCCTCCGGGCGTAATACCTTCGTTTGCCTTGAGGAACATTTAGAACAATACCCCCTGGAACGCAGTCTTCGGGAATTTTACCCGGAGGCTCGGATAGTGCCATTAAACCAGGTCACGGACGGGCAGGCGAGTACCTGCGCCCTGGGATTGCAAGAACAAGATGATCAACTCCCGCTGTTGATCGGTGCCTGCGACAACGGTGTTATATATAACCAGGAAAGCTATCAGGAACTATTGGAAGATGAAAAAGTAGATGCTATAGTATGGACCTTCAGAGGACATCCCAGCAGTGCCAGGAACCCACAAATGTACGGCTGGGTGAAAACCGATGATTCTGGCTTGGTCCAAGGAGTAAGCGTAAAGGTTCCTGTAAGCGATAACCCTTCAGGGGATCACGCCATAGTAGGAACATTTTATTTTCGAAAAGCAGCGTATTTCACTGGAGCATTAAAAAATTTAAAAGCTAAGAATCAACGTATAAATGGCGAATTTTACGTGGATAGTTGTGTTGGTGAATTAGTAGAAATGGGTCTGAAGGTTAAGGCGTTTGAGGTGGATCACTACCTGGGATGGGGAACACCGGATGATTACTTGACATATAAGTACTGGCAGAGTTTCTTTCACAAAGTGAAATGGCACCCTTATACGCTTCAGAAGGATCCTATGGTTGCTGAAGAAGACCAAAAAGCACTGGATCAATCTTACTCACAATTCCCTCAGCCATGGCGGTAAGTACAACAACTCGGAAACAACTCTTGAAATTTGGTGTTTCAGGGGTAACAGCGGTCCTGGTTGATTATTTGGTTTACTTGGCCTTATACCCCTATTTGGGACCCAATATTGCCAAGGGAGTTTCATTTTTAACCGGAACCATGGTTGCTTTTGTTCTGAATAAATATTGGACCTTTGAGGCTAAAGAATTTTCAGGGAAGCAGTTGATGAAGTTTCTTATACTTTACGGCATCACCCTGGGGTTGAATATCGGGACCAATCACTTATGCCTCATATGGTTTGAAAGCATCATCTTTGCTTTTCTCTGCGCCACCGGGCTGAGTGCCGTGCTCAACTTCATCGGGCAGAAATTTTGGGTCTTTAAAACTAGTGTTATATGAAATTATCTATAGTAATACCCTGCTATAACGAAAGTGCAAATATTCCACTATTGCTGGATGCATTTTCAAAAGTGATCGATAGGAAGGACATAGAAGTCCTAATGGTGAATAATGGTTCAACAGATAATTCAGAAGCAGTTCTTAAAACCGTATTACCGAATTTTTCGTTTGCCAGGATGGTCCACGTTACACAAAATAAAGGCTACGGCTTTGGGATACTTTCCGGTCTTGAGGCTGCAAAGGGCACTTATATTGGTTGGACCCACGCTGATATGCAAACAGATCCCGGGGATGTAATCCGGGCTCTTAATATTATCGAAGAACAGGAGGAAGAAAACATCTATGTTAAAGGGAAGCGCAAGGGCAGACCTATCTTTGACCAGTTTTTCACTACGGGGATGAGTTTCTTTGAAACGGTTTACCTGGGTGAAAGATTGTATGATATCAATGCCCAGCCGAACATATTTCATCGCTCTTTTTATGAGAGCTGGGAGCAGCCCCCCCATGACTTTTCACTGGATCTTTATGCCTTATACCTGGCCCGTAAAAAAAAGATTAAGCTTATCAGGTTTGATGTTGTCTTTCCCGAACGTATTCACGGTTCCTCCAGCTGGAATACTGGATTGAGCGCGAAAAAGAAATTCATTAAAAGGACGATCGAGTTCAGCCGAAAACTTAAAAAAACCCTATAGCAAGAATGGAGTATATCGCTCACCGGGTGAATACCCTTGAAGAACTTCGAGAACTCCCTGAGAATTTTGGGGTTGAAATTGATCTGCGAGATAGTGAAGATGGCAGTATCCATTTAGCCCATGATCCATTTTTGAAAGGCGAGGATTTCGAAACCTATTTAAAGGAGTACCACCATGGTACTATGATACTAAATATTAAAAGTGAACGGATAGAGCACAAAATCCTTGAGTTGCTTTCAAATTATGGAATTTCCAGGTATTTTTTTCTCGATAGTTCATTTCCCATGATACGTTCCCTTGTTTCCCTTGGGGAAGATAGGATCGCGCTGAGGTATTCTGAGTTTGAAGGCCTGGATACCATAGAAAGCATGGCAGGGAAGGTGAATTGGGTTTGGATCGATTGTTTTACCAAGCTACCCCTTGAAAAGAAAACGCATGATCGTCTTAAGGATTTAGGGTTTAAACTTTGCCTGGTATCTCCTGAATTACAAGGTAGAGATGAAGAAATAGAACAGTACAAGGCTTTGCTCGAACAAAGAGAATTGCACCTAGACGCTATTTGTACCAAACACTATAACGTGAAGCGATGGCAATAAATAGCAAGCTAGACAGAATTTTTCGGGATAAAGAAGGAAAATTTAAGCTCAGTATCCTTCAGCATCCCCTCTATGCCTGGGGACTGTTGTTTAAAATTGTGCTGTCTTTCCTATTTGCGGGGAGGCTGATGTCTAATGCCTTTATTCCGTTTGTTACTTATTTTCTTTCCTCAGGATTACAGGATCCATACACCTATTTTTTTGAGCAAGGGATCACCGATGCATTTCCATATCCTCCACTCATGCTGTACGTTTTAAGTGCACTTGGAGGTGGGCTTGCAGCACTTTCTCCATTTTTTATCAGGATACCGCTGCTCCTAGCGGATACTTTGGTGCTCCTGATCCTGTCTCGCTGGCTCGGGCAGAAGAACGAGAAACTTCTAAGGTATTATTGGTGGTCGCCTGTCCTGATCTATATCTCATATATTCATGGTCAGTTTGATGTTATTCCTATCGCATTCCTGTTCGCGGCGACATATTTGCTGATCAAAAACCGCTTCTGGTTATCAGCTGCGGTACTAGGCCTGGGGTTAGCCACCAAAACCAACCTGGTATTAACGATTCCCTTTGTACTCCTCTTTCTTTGGAAGGCTGAGCCAAAGGGAAGGGTGATGAGAATACTGGTAGCACTCTCTATAATGGGACTTACTTTTCTTATTCCGAGCCTACCCTTCCTCACTAACGATTCGTACAGGCTCATGGTGTATCACAACCAGGAACAATCCAAGGTGTGGAGTGCAGGCATTACCACTCTGAGCCAGTTGCAATTCTATCTCATCCCTGCCGTATACCTTATTATTCTTGCGGTGGCAAGCAGGTTCAGGAGATTCAGTAAGGATCTTTTTGTGATGTTTATCGGATTCTCCTTTGCCACTTTATTATTGTTTATCCCTCCCCAACCAGGCTGGTATTTTTGGATCCTGCCATTTCTTATATATTTCAACATTAAGGAACAGAAACTCACCTATATCCCGGTCCTGGCCTTACAATTTGCTTTCCTGTTATTTTTTGGCTTGCTGCCAACATCAGACTATGGCTATGTATTTCTTTGGACCGAACGTGGATTTTCCATTTATGAGGAGCTAATGAAATGGGGAATTGTTGAACCGGCTCTATTGGTAAATTTATCTTTCACCTTATTACAGACCGTTCTGGTTCTTAATGTGATATGGATATTAAAGGCGGGTATCGGTAAAAACATCAATAAGAAATTACGCACCAAGCCCTTCCTGGTAGGGATAGGGGGAGACTCGGGTGTAGGGAAGTCTACCCTGACAGAATTGCTAACAGCACTTTTCGGCAAATCACAGGTTACTATAATAAGGGGAGATGATATGCATCGTTGGGAACGAGGTCATGACCGGTGGAATGATTTGACGCATTTATCCCCGAAAGCGAATCATCTACACGAAGATATTAAGCAACTAAAGTTGTTAAGAACCGGGAAGTCAATAAGAAGAAGGCTCTATGATCACGGAACGGGAAAGTTTACCGAACCCTTCAAGATACACCCCCAGAAGCTCGTTATTTTTGAAGGTCTGCATCCATTCTACATCGCCGCCAAGAGAAATCTTTTTGATCTCAAAGTCTTTGTGGAGCCCGAGGAAGATTTGAGGTTATACTGGAAACTTAAACGGGATATTGCAAAGAGGGGATACACCAAGGAGAAAGTAATAGAGCAGCTGAGAATGCGGGAAGAGGATTCCGAGAAATATATCCGGTCCCAAGCATCGTTTTCAGATATAAGACTACGCTTTTACCCCTTAGCCGAGGTGCCGCCACTGGAGGCAGAAGAAGTTCCGGAACTCGGGCTTAAAATAGAATTAGACACGAATATAGATATCAACTATTTGGTCGAAGCCATAGGTTTACAATCAACCCTTATTCTAGAGCATGAGTACGAGACGGATTGCCAGACGCTTAATGTACGGGGCAGGATGAGTAAGGAACAAGTGGAAAGGCTGATGTTGTTGTTTGTCGATGATATGAATGAGTTATTTGATAAAGAAATTATAAAGGAAGATCTCAACGGCTTCTTACAGTTATTCTTTATCTATTGTATCCTAGCCAAAGCCGATAATCCTTGAATTTATGACAGATCGACCATTTTTAAATTTTATAAGCAAGAAATTCACCCTGATTCTTGCCCTGGGATTACTATTTCTGACGACAGTTCTATTTCAGCTGAACTATAACAAGAACCATATTGATAATTTCACGGTAGACGAGTATTTCACGATCTCTACGGTTCACCCAAAATATACTCCCGAAAATACGGTATACAGGGCTTTAAATGGCCCTCGATTATTTACCTACCTGTTCTATCCAGGTGCTTTGGTGGGTATGATCGGGCATATGGGAGGTAATATTTATGTGGAAAGCTGGGACTATCCCGGTTACAATTACTTGGTTGAAAATTACCAAACACGTAGTAGTCAACTTGCTGCCAATATGCAGGATCCTAACCTGCGTTATTTTCACCACTACCTCAAAATGCAGGCGGTGATCTTCATGTTTATCACCTTTATCCCACTAGTGATTTATTTATGGCGGAAAAAGTACACTACCGCTATGTTCATGGTGGTTACCCTGGTGGGGATCAATACTCTATTCCTGGAACAACGCTCCGTGTTCTATATAGAACCATTATTGCTCTCCATGATAAACCTGTTGCTGTGGTATTACCTATACATCAGGGAAAACCCCAGGCCCAGCTGGTTCATTATCAGCCTGGGGGGACTATTATTTGCTTTGACAATTTCACTAAAATTTTCATGCCTATTCATTCTCCTCTTAATAACCATTCAAATGGTTCTGCAGTTTAAAGGGCTGGAGAAACGTCTTAAAAGTTTGATTACTCTACTATTGACATCCCTGTTGTTTTTCGGGTTGATAAACTGGGATCTATTTGCCGGGAAAGAAGTATTTGGCAAAATCATCCACGACTATTTCTCTAATTTTTGGCAATATGCCACTGGGAATAAGGGTGTTATAGTAGAGAATTATAAGCTTTATAACCTGAGGGGTGTATACCGAGAGCTTATACCCTCACTAGGGGGGCTACTATTCCTGTTCCCGGCGATTTGTTTTTTCGGTTTAAAGTGGGCAGATAAGAAGGAGCGATTTACCTGGGGAGCATTACTATTGGTATTCCTGCTTACCGTATGGGCCATAGTTAAACAACGGGTGTATATAGACCGGAATATACTTCCATTTCTTCCATTTTTAGTTATGCTTACCGGGGTGTTTATTGATATCATTCGCAACCATATTCGTCAAACCAACTGGTACCGGGAAAATAATGGTGGTAAATGGGTAATTGGCATATTTTTTTTGGTATTGCTCTTGCCAATATTCCTGTTTTCCAACAATATGTTCACTAAAATATTTCCGAGTTCTAAAGAAAATATAATGGAAGCTGTTAGGAGTGTTAAGCAGTCTGACAGGCAGAGACTAGTACTAATTGATGTTGAGGCGGACAAAGAAGAATTAGGCTACAGTAAGATGTTACAATTGCCTTCATTTCCAGAAACCAATGGATTCAACCTGACAACTGAACTCAACAAAGTCTACGATACCTTGAGATCCGATGATGTTATTTTAGTTACCGAGATGGGAAATAATAAACAGTTGACTACCTATGGGCTGCCCAAGACCTTTAACAGGAATAAACAATTTGGTAAATACTTCGTATTCTATAACAATCCGGAAGAAAACAAACAGTACAAAGCATTTTTGGAACTTTATGATAATCAAAGTTCAGCCATTCACTTTTCAGGTTCCAAGCTAATCCGTGAGGACTTGGTCCTTACCGAGGTGATTACCACTCCATTTGAAAACGAGGCAAGGATATACCTTCGGTTTCGGTATAAAGGGGGGCAGGTAGAAAACCTTTTTGGGTGCAGGATGTTTTTTCACGCTTTTCCCTTGGAGTCGGAAAAGGAACAATTACCCCCGGAGCGCATTGAGCATGGTTTTGATGGATGGGATTTCACCTTTTCAAAAGAAAACACATTTCAATATGGGAATGAAGTTTTTATATACCAGGATTTTAACCCGACACTAAGCAGTTATGAGAAAATGGTCATGGGAATATTCAGGGGCTGTGGCAAGAGCGAGCCTTTTCAGGTTGACAACGTAAAACTTTGAAGATAGGAATGGAGGAAAATTGGGCAAATAATAATCAATTCAAGGTATCTGTAGTGACCCCGGTACACAATGCAGCTGCTTATATTACCAATTGTCTCCAATCTGTCCAAGCCCAAACCTACTCCAATTGGGAGCATTTATTAGTAGACGACTGTTCGCAGGATCAGAGTGCTGATATTATTAAGTCTTACGCGGAAAAGGATAACAGGGTTCGCTACATTCGGCTTAGCACCAACATGGGGGCGGGAGTGGCCAGGAACACGGCAATAGAGGCGGCTACAGGAGATTTTATTGCCTTCCTGGATAGTGATGATACCTGGTACCCGGAGAAAATAGAGAAACAGCTGGCCTTCATGATTTTCAATAATTACCCTTTTACTTTTACCTCATACGACACCATGAATGAAAGTGGAGAAAAGCTTCAGAAGGTGTTTAAGGCCAAGGAAAAAGTAACGTATAAATCGGCACTTTATAAAAATCCCATCGGCTGTCTTACGGCCATGTACGATATTCGGTATTACGGCAAAGAATACATGCCTGAAATCAGGAAAAGACAGGATTTTGCGTTGTGGCTGAAGTTGCTTAAAAAGTCCGATGGATATGGGCTTCAGGAGGTGATGGCCTCTTATAGGGATGCATCAAATTCTATTTCTTCTAATAAGCTGGATCTCTTAAAATACGAATGGAGGATCTACCGGGAAGTAGAAGGTCTCTCTATTCTCCGATCAGTGTTCTATCTTTGCTCGGCTGTTTTTCTCAAATTAAGAACCTATTTCAAATAATTTATAAGCATGGCAAGGCCGGCAATCCTGAATTCAATCGAAAGAAAATCAATGCTCCTCATAGGAGACTTTTTGATTGTACTCGCCTCGCTTAATGTGCTGGTCAACCACGCGATTGATAAGGAGTTCATCTCTTTTAATTTAAAGGTTTTTACTTTTTCTTTCGGTATTCTCGTTTATTTCACATTTGCTTATATCCTGGATTTTTATAATCTGGAGAAGGTTGCCAAACGAAGGCACATCCTCTCGCAGTCATTATACATTACAGCAATCTATGTCTTTGTCATGTTTGTAGGAGCAGTACTGCTCTTTGACGCGAGCTTCTGGAGAATTCCATTGCTCATCTTTCTTATACTCACCCCGATAGAAATCGGTTTATGGCGCTTTTTTTTCGGAAATGTGTTCAGGCTCATCCCGGTTACCAAGAATGTTTTGTATATCTACGACGATCAGACAGAGAAAAACCTGAAAGAGGATATAGCAACGATCAATGGAAAAGAGATGGAAACTTTTTACAATGTGAAACTGACCTTTTCCACGGATCAACATACACTGAAGAATAAAAACACCTTTCTAGCAGCTACAGAAAAAATAGATGCCTGGATCATCAATACCAAGAGTTACAGCAGCCTTCCTCCTGACCTTGAACGGATATTACTGAGGTCTATTATTAAAGGAAAAGAAGTGCTCTCGTTTACTTCCTTTTATGAGAACACTTATGAAGCCCTTCCTATTCGGTCTCACAATGACAGCTTTTATGAAATTCTCCAACTGAGGAATAAGAAGATCCGATACTTACAGAAAGTGTTCAGTTTTTCCGTAAATTTCTTCTTATCCCTCTTTGTCGGGATAATCTTTGTAATCTGTGTGCCTTTTGTATATGTACTGAACATTTTCTTTAACCGCGGCCCGCTTTTTTATACCCAGAAAAGAGTAGGGCGTTATGGTAATGAATTTAAAATATATAAATTCAGGTCAATGGTGGTGGATGCTGAACAAGCCGGTGCAAAAATGGCTACCGTGAATGATCACCGGATTACCCCGGTAGGAAAAATGCTAAGGGCTTTCAGAATAGATGAATTGCCGCAAATCATTTCTGTTATAAAGGGGGATATGCAATTTATAGGACCCAGGCCGGAACGGAAGGTGTTCGTTACTCAGTTGAACAGTATAATACCCTTCTATAACGCCAGGCACCTAATTAGACGGGGAATAACAGGTTGGGCACAGGTAAAGTACAAATACGGAGAAAACCTGGAAGATTCAGTAAGGAAATTGGAGTACGATCTTTACTACATTAAAAACAGGTCTATCACCTTGGATCTCAGGATCATTTTTAAAACGGTTACCACGGTAATATTTTCAAGAGGTGTATAAGGCATATCGTAGCCTGGAGAAGTTCTAAAAGAGCGCTATTGAGTACATTTTTACCCCGTAAACCGGTCTTTAAACAGAATTAATTGTAGGGTATGTATATCGCCCTTATTTTTGTTGACATTATTAACCAGTATATTGAATTAAAGCAAGATAATAGATGGCAGTAAAACATATATGTTGTATTGGAGCAGGTTATGTCGGTGGGCCTACCATGGCGGTAATCGCACAGAAATGTCCCGATATCAAAGTTACCGTAGTAGATATTAATGAAAAGCGAATCGCAGCCTGGAACCATGAGGACCTCAGTAAATTACCGGTTTACGAACCGGGGCTGGACCAGGTAGTAGAAGAAGCACGAGGCAGGAACTTATTCTTCTCTACAGAAGTAGACCAGGCTATAGAAGATGCCGATATGATCTTTATTTCGGTAAACACCCCCACCAAGACCTACGGGAAAGGTAAAGGGATGGCCGCGGATCTGAAGTATATCGAGTTGTGCGCCCGGCAAATTGCGCGAGTGGCTAAAAGCGATAAGATTGTCGTTGAGAAATCAACCCTGCCAGTAAGAACAGCCTCTGCTATTAAAAGCATCCTTGAAAATACCGGGAATAATGTAAACTTCCAGATACTCTCCAATCCAGAATTCCTGGCCGAAGGAACGGCAATTCAGGATCTTCATGCTCCTGACCGAGTGCTGATCGGAGGAGAAACCTCAGAGGAGGGGGAAAGAGCTATTCAGGAACTTGTAAATGTGTATTCACAATGGGTTCCACAAGAGAATATCCTGACCACCAATGTATGGTCATCAGAGCTCTCAAAACTTACAGCCAATGCATTTTTAGCTCAACGGGTATCTTCCATCAATTCGCTGTCCGAGTTATGTGAGAAAACAGGGGCTGATGTAAATGAAGTAGCTAAGGCCATAGGGATGGACAGTAGGATCGGTCCTAAATTCCTGAAATCATCGGTAGGATTCGGAGGATCTTGTTTCCAGAAGGATATCCTGAACCTGGTATATATCGCGAAGACCTACGGTTTAAACGAGGTGGCTGATTACTGGGAGCAGGTGATCATAATGAACGACCACCAGAAAAGACGCTTTGCCAATAATATCGTCAGTACACTTTATAACACGGTATCAGGAAAGAAAATCGCTTTCCTGGGCTGGGCTTTTAAGAAAGATACCAATGACACCAGGGAATCTGCAGCCATTTACGTGGCGGATGACCTGTTGAACGAACAGGCACAGATCGCTGCATATGACCCAAAAGTAGAAGAGGAGCAAATGTACGCCGATCTGGATTACCTGAATACTCGCTCTTCTGATGAAAACAGGCAAGGACTCACAGTATTCCAGGATCCATACGAGGCCTGTAAAGATGCCCATGCCGTTGCAGTACTGACCGAATGGGAGGAGTTTAAGGATTATGACTGGAATAGGATTTACGACAATATGCAGAAGCCAGCATTTGTATTTGATGGCCGCGGAATCCTGGACAAAAATCTCCTGAACGATATAGGGTTTGTATATTACCGAATTGGGGAAGGAGCACAAGAGTCACAAATAGTGCAGTCTGCCCATTGACGATATGTCAAAATATAGCTTGACCTTAGTGCCAATCATGAAGTTTAAGGTAATTATATGAAAAGAGTATTAATCACCGGTGCTGCCGGATTCCTGGGGTCACATCTCTGTGATCGTTTTATCAATGAAGGCTTTCACGTGATCGGGATGGATAACCTGATTACAGGAGACCTGAAGAACATTGAGCACCTGTTTAAGCTGCCCGAGTTTGAGTTCTATCATCACGATGTGACCAAATTTGTGCATGTGGCCGGAAAGCTGGATTATATCCTGCATTTTGCCTCACCGGCTAGCCCTATAGATTATCTTAAAATTCCGATCCAGACCCTGAAGGTTGGCGCCCTGGGGACGCATAACCTGCTTGGACTAGCTAAAGAAAAAGGCGCACGAATTCTCATCGCATCTACTTCGGAGATCTACGGGGATCCCTTGGTTCATCCGCAGACCGAAGAATATTACGGAAATGTGAATACTATCGGCCCCAGGGGAGTTTATGACGAGGCGAAACGATTCCAGGAATCCATCACTATGGCCTATCATCGTTTTCATGGACTGGATACGCGGATTGTCAGGATTTTTAATACCTATGGTCCGCGGATGAGGTTAAATGATGGCAGGGTAATTCCTGCGTTTATGGGACAGGCCCTCCGGGGAGAAGACCTTACCGTGTTCGGTGATGGCTCCCAGACCCGTTCTTTCTGTTATGTGGATGATGAGATTGAAGGGATCTACCGTTTGCTGATGAGCGATTACACCATGCCGGTGAATATCGGGAACCCACACGAGATCACCATCAAGGATTTCGCAGAGGAAATTATCAAGCTCACGGGGACAGACCAGAAAATAGTTTATAAGCCGTTGCCGAAAGACGACCCTATGCAACGCCAGCCCGATATCACTAAAGCCAAGGAGATCCTAGGGTGGGAACCTAAGGTGGGCAGGGAAGAAGGAATGCGCAAAACATTCGATTATTTTAAAACGCTTTCCCAGGAAGAGTTGGAGAAAACGGAGCATCGCGATTTCAGTAGCCGGAACAGGAAATAGAATTAATAATTCTCAATAAACGTAAGCGGTCTAAAATTCGGGTGGATTCACCTGTTCTTTAGACCGCTTACTGTATTTTTGCCCCAAACTTTAGTCATATGAATATCCTTATCCTCGGTTCAGGAGGGCGTGAACATACGCTGGCCTGGAAACTAGATCAGAGTCCCAAATGTAGCCAACTCTTTATAGCGCCCGGAAATGCGGGTACCGCAGGACTCGGAACCAATCTCGATATATCTGTAGAAGACTTTGAAGGAGTAAAGAAGGCGGTTCTGCAACACGGGGTAGAAATGGTCATCGTTGGCCCGGAAGTTCCCCTTGTACAAGGTATTCATGATTTCTTCCTCGGAGATGAGCAGTTGAATAACATCCCTGTTATCGGACCACAGAAACAGGCTGCTACCCTTGAGGGAAGTAAGCAGTTTGCCAAGGAATTCATGTACCGGCACAACATCCCCACCGCGGCCTACCAAAGTTTTAAAGCCGGAGAACTGGAAGCCGGGCAGGCATTCCTGGAAACTTTAGACCCACCTTATGTACTAAAGGCAGACGGACTTGCGGCTGGGAAAGGCGTACTTATCCTGGACGATCTACAGGAAGCCAAGGATGAATTAGAGGCCATGTTGGTCGATTCTAAGTTCGGCGAGGCAAGTCGCACCGTAGTGATCGAAGAGTTCCTGTCAGGGATTGAACTCAGTTGCTTTGTACTAACTGATGGGAATGATTACAAGGTGCTGCCGATGGCAAAAGACTACAAGCGTATCGGTAAAGGTGACACCGGTCTTAATACCGGCGGTATGGGAGCTGTTTCCCCGGTTCCCTTTGCCGATAAGGATTTTGAGGCAAGAATACACGCCCGTATCGTTAAACCCACGGTAGAAGGGCTTAAAAAGGACGGGATTCCTTATGTCGGTTTTATTTTTATCGGCCTGATCAAAGTAGGGGATGATCCCAAGGTAATTGAATATAACGTACGTCTTGGTGACCCGGAAACCGAAGTGGTTATTCCCAGGGTGAAGAATGATTTGGTTGAATTGTTCCAGGCACTTGCAGAAGGAAGACTTGGTTCTGTAGAGCTCGAGATTGACCCTCGTTCGGCTACTACAGTAATGTTGGTTTCCGGGGGTTACCCCGGGGGGTATGAAAAGAAAAAAGTGATATCAGGACTGGATGAGGTAAAGGATGCAATTCCGTTTCATGCAGGCACTACGACAGAGCATGGAAAGATAGTGACCAACGGGGGCAGGGTACTTGCATTGACCGCCTTTGGGGACAACTTTATGGATGCCCTGAAGAGCTCGTACAAGGAAGCCGAAAAAATATCATTTGACGGGGTATATTACCGGGATGATATTGGATTTGATCTGTAATAAAAAAACCCGCCAATCCGGCGGGTTTATATTTTATACTCTTTTCAGACGATTAAAGGTAACTGTGAGATGTGATACTCTTGTCCTCTTCCTCCCGGTCATTGAAAATTTTCAATTGCTTCAGCCAATAGACCATGGCTATCGTCCCTATGATTACAAATATCCAATTCAGGGTATTAGCAAGCCACCAGCTGTCCATGAACCTCAAAAAATCTAAAGGCGCAAAAAGGACGTTTACGAATAAATCTTCAATGCCTTCAAAAAATGCTTTCATCTTGGTTATATTTACAGCACAAAAATATAAAAACCGGGGATGATTTCAAGTGTTTTTGGAAAAACTAAGCCGATAAACTATATCATCCTGATGGGCTTCCTGTTTTTCTTCTATTGGATTACCCATTTTTTCTTTTTCAACATTTCTTACGAACCTGAACAGGTATTGGGGCAAACCTTAGTTCTCTCTTTACTGCTTTTTAGTGTTTTTGTGGTTGATTTCATCGTGAAACGCAACCAGATCATGGGAAGTAATTCTTATGCGATGCTCTATTACACCATGCTCTTCGTGATCTTCCCCCAGGTTCTAATCGATAATAATGCCATTTTCTGTGGGTTTTTCCTGCTCCTGGCTACAAGGAGAGCGATAAGCCTGAAAACCGCCAAAGACATAAAACTAAAAATATACGATGCTTCTCTTTGGATAGCCCTGGCCAGCCTGTTTTATCAATGGGCTTTATTATACATGGTGGTGCTGTATGTCGCCATTTATTTCTACGACCCCAAGAATATCAGGAACTGGTTGCTTCCACTGGCGGGAGCGGTAACGGTTGCTTTGATCAGCTGGAGTTTCTTGATCCTTTTGGGCAAGGAATCGTTTTTTGGCGAACATTTCCATTTTATCTGGAATTTTGACCTGCAGTTCTACGCCTCCTGGCAGAATAGTACAAAGCTTATCGCGTATATCGTCCTGATTGTATTTACCGGGTTTCTTGCCTTCCTCAAACTGGGGCAGTTGGGAATGGGCCGAATTATTACCTTGCGTTTGGTTGTGATCTCCGTGGCGGTTGGCCTGGTGATCACGCTGCTGGAAACCGGACCCGGCCGCTATCCCGTTCTGATCACTTTTTTTCCGGCAGCAACCCTCCTGGCCAAGTATGTAGAGATTATCAGGAGACACAAGATCAAGGAAATTACCCTGGTTCTCTCAGTACTGATTCCCTTCGGAGTGCTGCTTCTTGAAACAGTTCTGAAATAAAAAGTATCTTTGCGGCAAAAGGATAAAAAGATGCCGTTCAGCCAAATCGCAAATCGCATATTTGAAGAAAGTATAGAGCAATACCATGTAATAGACCGGGTAGACCAGGAACTTAAGAATCCTTATCCTGCAGGAGATATTGAACACCTGCTCTATAGGAAAAACTGGATAGATACGGTGCAATGGCATTTTGAAGACCTTATCCGTGACCCGGAGATTAATCCCGTAGCTGCACTGGAACTGAAAAGGAAGATCGATGCCAGTAACCAGGAAAGAACAGACCTTGTGGAGTATATCGATTCCTTTTTCCTGCAAAAATACCAATCGGTAGAAATTAAAGATGACGCGACCATTAATACTGAAAGCCCCGCATGGGCCATAGACCGCTTGTCTATCCTGGCCCTTAAGATCTACCACATGAAAGAAGAGGCCGAGCGTTCTGATGCCACGGGGGATCATCGTAAAGCCTGCGAGGGAAAACTTCAAATATTACTGGAACAGCGAAAGGATCTTTCGACAGCCATAGACCAGCTTCTGAACGATATAGAGAATGGAAATAAGTACATGAAAGTCTATAAGCAGATGAAGATGTACAATGACGATGAGCTTAATCCCGTGCTTCGTGGGCAAAAATAAAGAGAAGCCCATTGTCATCCTGCGTTTATCGGCTATGGGTGATGTGGCGATGACCATCCCTGTAATCCTTGCATTCAGGAAGAAATACCCCGACATCCCACTCACATTTGTGACCCGGCCGTTTTTCGGAAAGATCATCCGGCAGGTTCCCGGGGTTCAGGTTTTTACCGCAGACCTGCAGGGTAAACATAGAGGTATTCTTGGTATTTGGAGATTGGCCCGTGATATTTCCAGATTGAATCCCATGGCCGTAGCAGACCTGCACGGCGTTCTACGAACTCACCTCCTGAGACTTTTCACCCTTTTTAATGCCTTCCCATTTCGCCAGATCGATAAAGGCAGGCCGGGGAAGAAAGCGATTACCGCTACAATCAAAAAGGATTTTTCGCCTTTAAAAACCACTTTCGAAAGATACACCGAAGTATTTGAGAAGCTGGGGTTTCCCCTTGAGCTCAGAAATACCGATGTATTAAAGCGGCAGCCGTTGCCCGCTGGGCTGAATAATCTTATCGGGTCAGATAAGAGAAAATGGATTGGTGTTGCCCCTTTTGCTGCATATCCCGGGAAACAATACCCTCTGGATAAAATGGAAGAAGTGGTTGCGCAACTTACAAAGGGGGAGAAGTATAGTATTTTTCTCTTTGGAGGAGGAGAACAGGAAGGTCAATTACTGAGTCAGTGGGAAATGAAATATGAGCATTGTACCAACCTGGTGGGCAAGGGGTCATTTGAGGAAGAACTGGCATTGATTTCCTGCCTTGATATGATGCTGGCCATGGACAGTGGTAACGCCCATCTCGCAGCCATGTACGGAATTCCCACTTTAACCCTATGGGGTGTTACACATCCTTATACCGGGTTCTACCCGTTTGGGCAGGATGCTGAATATAGTTTACTGGCAGACCGGTCTCAGTATCCCGGGATTCCTACCTCGGTATACGGGAACAAAGTTCCGGAGGGTTACGAAAATGCCATGAACACCATTAGTCCTGCAGCTGTATTGGAAAAGATCAAGGAAATCACAGCTGGATGATCAGGCCATTTCTTTTTGTGCCAACATTTTAAAATACTGGCGCAATTGCTGGATGTACTGGTATCTTAAAGTCCTGGAATTTCCTTCTACCATCAGGGTCCTTATTCCTATATAGGAGGCTGTCAGGTAAGAGGCAACTCCTTCGCTGTCCACGTGCCTGGCCACATAACCGTCAGATTTTCCCTTTTGCAGCAAAGAAACCAGGTTAACTTCCCATATCTGGTAAATGTCCTTCAGGTACTTCATTATTACCGGGTTCTTACCATTGAATTCCGTTATAAAATTAGACAGCATAAAACCGTGGTCCAAGCTGTTATGTTCTGCTGTGGCCAGGGAATTTTCAAAAGTATTCAGAATATTGTTCAAGGGATCTTCCTGACCTTCAATGGGTTCTATCATGTGACTGTAGAACTTCTGCACTACGAGGTTCTGCACTATGCTTATAAAGAAGTCTTCCTTGGAGTCAAAGTGGTAGTAAAATGCACCTTTAGACAAGCCAAGTGCTTTAAGGATATCATCAATACTGGTATTGTAATACCCGTTTTGGTAGAATAATTCAAGCCCTGTTACCTGCATTCTGTGCATGGTGGCCATGCGTTTAAGTGTCTTATCCATGAGATTTGGGATTTGGGTTCAAAACAGACTCTTGAGTCTCTTACAAAGAACTCCCGATCTTGTGATGACAGGAAGATTTTAGGATGTAGAGAAGAAAATATTCGTTCAGTGGCAGAAAATCCGATCAAATGCCGGGTGAAGGCCAGGGTCGACCGACCACTTGGTCGGAAATAAAATCCGACCAAGTGCATTTCATCATGCTACAGTACCCTGGCAGCTACTTCCTGCACCTGCTGTGCAACCATAACAGTGCTGTGAAATCAGGATATTCCTGTCGTTTAGCAGGTCTTCATTATAATCGGAGATGTGTTTTACCTTGCTGTCTACCTTCAGGCCAAGCATCTGGTTAAAATCACAATCATATAACCAACCGTCCCAGCTGATAGAAATGGTGTTGGTGCACATAACGTTTTCCACTGCGGCAGGGTTATACGCCTCTACAAGCGAATACATGTAATCTTCGTAATTCTCCGATGCTAAAAGGTAATCCAGGAATCGGGCGATGGGTAGGTTGGTAATAGCGAATAGATTATGGAACTGTATACCAAAATCTTCGTCCAGGGCCTTCTTGAAATCTTTTTCCATGGCAACCTGGTCCCCGGGTAAAAAAGCCCCGGAGGGATTATAAACCAAGTCTAATCTTAAATCGCTTCCCGGCATACCATAGCCTACGGCATTGAGGTCTTTCAGTGCCTGTATTGATTTGTCAAACACCCCGTCGCCACGTTGTTTGTCCGTTTTGCCACGGGTGTAATGAGGCATGGAGGACACCACATGAACATTATGCTTCTTAAAAAACTCAGGTAAATCGTGGTATTTCTTGTTCGCTCTTATTATGGTGAGATTAGACCGAACTATAAAATCCTGTATACCTGCTTTTGAAGCTTCTTCGACGAACCAGCGAAAATCAGGGTTCATCTCCGGGGCTCCCCCGGTAAGATCCAGGGTGTGTGCTCCTGTATTCCGGATTACCTCCAGGCATTGCGTCATGGTTTCACGGGTCATGATCTCTTTCCGATCCGGACCTGCGTCTACATGGCAGTGTTCACATACCTGGTTACACATATACCCTACATTGATCTGCAGGATCTCCAGTTTCTTGGGCCGGAGAGGAAAGTGACCTGTTTTTGCGATTTTATCTTTAAAATAAGGGAGCTCCCCTTCTTCAAAAATACCCCCGTTAAGGATGTCTAGTTGCCTGTCTGTGGCAGCCAGTTCATCATGCCTGGCTTTCAGTGACTTGGTGGCCATAAAAATATTTTTTACACCGGAGTTATACCGGTAAATGCTACATGGATAATTTGTTGTATTTGTTCATCATCTGAACTCCGTGGACCAGCGTTGCTCCACTCTCTATGGCGGCCCCTGCATGTACAGCCTCCATCATTTCTTCCTTGGTAATTCCGCGTTGCAGGCCATCCTTGGTATAAGCGTCGATACAATAAGGGCATTTTACCACATGGGCGACTGCCAGGGCAATCAATGATTTTTCACGGGCAGAAAGGGCACCTTCCTCGAATACTTTGCCGTAATAATCAAAGAATTTTGTGCCAAGTTCTTCGCTCCATTCGGTAATCTTCCCGAATTTTCTGAGATCTGCAGGATCGTAATATGAATCAGCCATAATATATCTGGTTTTGTATTAGTGTTGGTGTAATACTAATGATAATCGTATGCGTGTAAACTTACGATAAAAACCACCAATTGGTTTGGTCGTAATCAGAGTAAACTAATTACGGAATTACATGACTTTAACATAAAAGCTGGTGTTCTGTTGCACTATGTCTATTCACAGCGCTCAATAGGGGACACTTCGGGCAGGATTGCGCACACTTTGGTACATTGTTTGTAATACTATTGTACATCTTTAAATCAGTGCTATGAAAAAGATATTTTACCTGCTGGCTGCCTGCTGTATTCTGTATAGTGGGTATCTCTTCTACACCCTGGCCTGCTTACTTTAAGTGCCTAAGCCGTCCACACTTCCCGGGAATGATTTATATCATGGACACCCCCACCGTTAACTGTTCAATTTTTTGTAAATTCAGAGTAGTATTTTGACTAATTCACGAAAGCTGTATCTAGGCAGGGAAGCTGATTATTTGCGATAAAACACTCTGTAATTAAGGTAAGATAGTTGGTATATAAGATGGAAATTAGAGGGTGCTAATTGGTACTTCATGGCGCACAAAGATTATTATCAAGAACTTGGATTGAGTAGGTCGGCCACCGATAAAGAAATTAAAAAGGCCTACCGAAAACTAGCGACGGAATTTCATCCGGATAAAACCAAAGGGGACAAGGATAAAGAAGAACGCTTTAAAGCGATCTCTGAAGCCTATGGCGTTCTTGGAAATGCCGAAAAGCGCAGGCAATACGATACCCTAGGTTCTGACTGGGAACAATTTCAGCAATCGGGTAGTTCATACGATGAATTTATGAAGATGCGTGAACAACGCAGGCAATATCAACAACAATACAGCGGGCAGTATACCCAGGGAGATCCTTTTGGAGGCGCTTCTTCCGGGGGTGACTTCTCTGATATATTCGAAAATTTTTTCGGCGGTGGAAGTACAGGTCGGGGCAGGAGATATGCCAGGCCGGCTGCGGATGTTTCCGGGACCGTCACGATCAGCTTGCACGAGGCCTATAACGGCACCCAGAGAATGCTGGAGGTTGAAGGGAAATCTATTAAATTGAAGATCAAGCCCGGGGCCTATTCAGGGCTGCAGTTACGGGCAAAGGGAAAAGGACAGAAAGGAACCCAAGGGCAGGCCGGTGATCTGTATGTGAATATAGCGGTGGAGAAGCACCCGGTATATGAAAGAAGGGGGGATGATCTTTACATGAATGTAGAAGTCGATCTTTTTAATGCGCTTCTAGGAGGCAAGCAGCAAATACCCACCCTGAGCGGAAAGGTAGAAATGAAGTTAAAAGCAGGCACACAGAACGGGCAGACCTTAAGGCTCAGGGGTAAAGGGATGCCGGTTTATGGAAAAGCGGGGCAATATGGTGACCTTTTTGCTACCTTATCCGTAAAATTACCTGTGAACCTGACCGAAGAGCAGAAGGCCATCCTTCAAAAACTGAAAAATACGTTTGATTAGAAATTAGAATTAATGAAAGGAAATTTCAATGAATTGGTGAATTCAGCACAGCCGGTGCTGGTCGATTTTTACGCGGACTGGTGCGGTCCGTGTAAAGCCCTTGCCCCTATTTTAAAGGATGTGGCAAAAGAAGTAGATGGGAAAGCCAGGATACTCAAAATTGATGTGGATAAGAACCAACAGTTAGCGGCCCGGTACCAGGTAAGGGGAGTTCCTACTATGATACTTTTTAAAAATGGCGAAATTGTTTGGAGAACTTCCGGAGTTATGGATAAGAATGCTATAATAGGAGAAATTAATAAAGCCATGTAATAATGAAGATCATCACTCAATACGACCTTAGGAGAATGGCCATCCTCGATGCTTTTGAAGAGGCCTTGGATTACAGTGGATTGACGTATAGCGCCAATCTGTTGTTGCGCTATGGTTTTGAGGATGAAGCCGAGATTAACCTGGCCCTTCGACGGGCGCTGACAGTCTGTAAAAGCCTCGGGATAGATAGTAAGAAGCATTTTCGCTATTATTATAAGGTAGACCTTTTAGAACATCAGACAAGCCGCGAATGGAAAGTTTCTAAACTGGGGTTCTATCTTATACTTTCCAACGGCTCTCCTGATAACCCCTTCGTCGGAGCCTTCCAGATGGAAATGCTTCGTGATATACTAGATCGTATGGAATAATGGGAGAGGGACAAGAAAACTTGACACTGGATAACCTGAGAGGAAAAAAAGTAGGACTGGTGCTGTCCGGCGGAGGAGTGAGGGGGCTGGCCCATGTAGGATTATTAAGAGCCCTGGATGAATACGGGATAGAGATCGATATGATTTCCGGCACCAGCGCAGGAGCCCTAGTCGGGGCCCTGTATGCTGCGGGTAAAGACAATGATACCATTCGGAATTTTTTCAAGAGTACTTCGCTTTTCAGCTACCATTACCTCACCATTCAGAAACCCGGACTCTTAGATACCGACCGGTATTATAAAGTATTTCGCACATTTTTTCCTCAAGATTCTTTTGAATCACTCTACAAGCAGCTGTTTGTGACTACCACGAATTTACAACTGGGAACTGCCGAGGTATTTTCAAGCGGACCCCTGATACAGGCATTGCTGGCCTCGGCTGCCCTGCCCCCGGTATTCAGCCCTGTACAGATCGGGGAATATTTGTATGCGGATGGAGGGATCATGAATAATTTCCCTTTAGAACCTCTATCGTCCTGTGATTACCTTATTGGCAGTAATGTGGCTAAGATCCGGAAATTGGAAAAAAAGGAGATCAGTTCTTCTTTCCAGCTGGCTAACAGGACTTCGGCCTTGATGATCTATGCCATCAATCATCAGAAGATGAAAAACTGCGACCTTCTATTTGAGCCTCCTAACCTCGATAGGATCGGGGTTCTGGATAAAAAAGGGTTAGAGCTGGCCTTTAGTATAGGCTATGAGCACGCTTTGTCCATTCTCGGTAAGAATGTTAGCCTGACTTCAGGGGATCATTGAATTGAGTAAGAAACTTCCAACGATCCAAAGTAACATTGATATAACCCCGCCCAGGATCAGGAAGTGCCTGAAATTGTAATGATCCATACTATATATCAGGGCATTTGTCTGGTAGCCTACCGGTGTAAAGAAACTGAAATTGGAGGCGAACATCACAGCCAGTACATAGGGCTTTACGGGCAGGTCCATTCCCGTGGCGAGTGAAATGGCTATAGGGGTCATGATAATGGCCGTGGCATTATTAGAGACTACCCCGCTGATCAGCATGGTCACCAGGAACAACAGGCCGATGGAAATCAATGAATCCTGCCCGTGCATCAGTCCCAGTAATTTCAGGGTAAGCCAGTCGTCCGCCCCGGTGTTGTGCATTGCTACGCCCAGGGGGATCATTCCTGCCAGTAAAAAAATCACGGACCAGTTGATCTTTTTATATACATTCTCCAGGGTGATACAATTGGTCAGTAATAATGCAAGGCAGCCGGTAATCGCACTGCTCAGGATATTGAGCATCCCGCTGGCGGCCAAAAGGACCACCCCTCCCAGGATAGCCATGCTCAACCAGCGTTTATAGCCGGAATGAACAGGGGTCTCATACTGCTGCAGTATAGCGATGTTATCGTAAACCTCCAGGTCGCTGATCTTTTCTTTTTCAATTTCCACCAGGATACGGTCACCTACTCGCAGGTAAGTGGGATTAATATTATAGCGCAACAGCCGGTCTGTTCGGAAAACCCGGCGTTGCCTTCGTTTTATGGCGATAGGCGTAGCTATGTTTGCCAGGATGGTACGGACCTCTTTCAATGTTTTTTCCAGGAAGCGTGCACCGGGCAGCATCATGATCTCTACCAAAAGTATCTCACCGGGAGCTACGGTGGTTTTATCCTTATCCACCTCCCCGACCTGTTTTATCTTGGTCGTAGTGCCCTCCATCACCACTTCTTCTTCCGGGGCTATAAGAAAATCTTTGCTTTTCTTCAGGCGCATAAGGTTATCCAAATCACAGGAGAGCTTAATACGGTCTCCCGCTTGTAATGTTATGCTTCCCGCCAGGATATTCTTATCCCGTCCTTTCCTGCTTAATTTCAGTAGTGTAAGGTGATCCTCGTCTTTAAAAGGGGTATCCCTTATAGCCTTCCCCACCAGGGCGGAGTCCGGAGCTATCTCCAGGGTAAGAATATAGTTGTCGAGATCGTATTGATCTTCCAGGTTTTTATCGGTCTCCGCCGGGAGAACTTTGTAGAGTATTGTGATTACGATAACAGCGATAATCAAAAAGATGAGTCCCATCCACGAAAACTCGAAGAATCCTATCCTTTCCTCGGTGCGGGTAATGTATATAGAGTTTACAATGAGGTTGGTGGAGGTTCCCATGAGGGTACAACTACCACCGAGGATACTGGAAAATGAAATTGGTAATAGCAGCCTGCTTTCAGAGATCTGGTATTTTTCCGAAAGTTCGGTGATGATCTTTATAAAGACGATGACTACCGCAGTGGAGCTGATAAATGCTGAAATGCTCCCGGTGATCAGCATAAAAAGGGGAATAATAAAGTATATGGGCCAATTCTTTACCCGCTTTAAGCCATTCGCCATCCAGGTGATCACCCCGTTCTGTTCCAGGGCCACTGCTATGATCATCAGGCACAGTATAGTGATCGTTGCCCTGTTAGAGAACCCGCTGATCGCCTCGTCCGGGGTTACCAGGCCCAGTAATAGCAAAGTTCCGATAAGGCAAAAGGAAATCTTATCCACCGGGAAGACCTCGAAGGCAAAAAGAATAATGATCCCGAGGATGATGATAAAAATCAGTGCTATTTCAAGGCTCATTGTACGATTGATAAGAGTTACCTATAAATTTAAGCGTAAAAATTAATCCGGTAACTATTATAACTATCGCATCAGTGTAAACAGACTTGCTGGTCTGACTCGACATTCAGGTTATTTCAGGGTATGGAATTGTACAGGGATGAAGGGATTGATATATCGGGTGTAGGTCAAAAAAAAAGTCGGTTTTCCATTTTTAAAGAGGAAAACCGACCATGTAGTTTGTTTGCAAAGCTAAATAGCTAAGCTTTATACGTCATCATAATCTATTTTAAGTACTTGGCTTGTTGGGTGTGCCTGGCAGGTCAGGATATAACCATCCGCGATTTCACCGTCTGTAAGGATCTGGTTCTTGACCATTTCTGCAGAACCTTCCGTAACCTTGGCGATACAGGTACTACATACCCCACCCTGGCAAGAATAAGGAGCGTCTATGTTTTCCTTGAGAACGGCATCCAGTACCTTAGTGTTTTTATCCATTTCCAATTCGAAGCTCTCATCATCAAGCATGACGGATAACTTCGTTTTTCCATCTACTTTTTCCGGGAGTTCATCGCTGATCTCCGTCGTTGTAAACAGCTCAAAATGGATCTTGTGTTCCGGGATCTCTTTCTCGGTAAGGATGTCCGTGACCAGGTTGATCATCGGTTCCGGTCCGCAGATATAATAATCGTCAAAGATTGTGTCTGCGTGTTTGTTATTCAACACGTAGTTTACGTTCGCGGTATCTATCCTTCCAAAAAGGGAATCTTCTTCCCGGGTTTCGGTCAGGGTGAAATAAAGGAAAAATCGATCCGGGTACTCTAATTGCAGCTTAACCAGGTCCGTATAGAACATGGTGTCTTTATAAGATTTATTCCCAAAGAGCAAGACCATGGTGTTCTTAGGGTTGCTTTCCAGGACAGTGCGTGCAATGCTCATAATTGGGGTAATACCACTTCCGGCGGCAAAAGCAACAATATTCCTGGGCTGGGCAGCGGGTTTAAAAATAAATCGTCCCTGTGGAGGAAGTACATCCAGGACATCACCCACTTTAATTTTCTGGTTAGCGTAGGCAGAAAATCCTCCTTTATCTACTTGTTTCACCCCAATGGTCAGTGAGTCCTTCTTAGGGGATGAGCTAATAGAATAAGGCCTTCTCAATTCCTTGCCTCGCAATTCTTTTTTTATAGTAATATACTGGCCTGCAGAAAAATTGAATGTCTGTACCAGTTCTTTGGGAACGCCAAATGTTATTGCGACAGAATCAGGGGTAAGGGTTTTAACCTGTGTCACTTCCAGAGGATGAAAATCAACCATTTTCTCAAATTTGTTGCAAAACTAAGAAAAGCTGGAACTATAATTAATGACTAAGGAGTAAAAAATTAGCTCAAAATGCAGCTCTATGCAGTTGGGGATACACATTATCAAAAAGATCACTTCTTTAATACAAGTACTAGGATATTTAGCTGGCGAATAGAACTTAAGGATGCAGCCCCGGGAGCCCACAGCTTGAAAAAGCAATATTTAGCGGAGCCCGGGTATAATAAAGAAGCGTATTTTCAGTTAAGATTACGAACAGATACCGTACGATTTGAAGCTTCGTTACCAGATTACATTATTCATCGCATTAGGGGCTGTGCTATTCCATGCCTGTTCTACGAAGAAAGATGCATTCATCAACCGCAATTGGCACGCCCTGAATACCCAGTACAACACCTTGTACAATGGGGGCATCGCCTTTGAAAAAGGAAGGGAAACCCTAAACGAAGCGTACAGGGATAATTACTGGGAAATCCTCCCCGTAGAGCGGATGGAAGTTACCGAAGAGATTAAGCTGGATTCTGAAGATAACAATCCTAATTTTTTAATTGCAGAAGAAAAGGCCACCAAAGCCATTCAGAAGCATAGTATGGAAATTGGGGGAATTGAAAGAAATCCACAAACCGATGAGGCGTTCCTATTATTGGGAAAGGCCCGGTATTTTGACCAACGTTATATCCCTGCCCTGGAGGCTTTTAATTATATCCTTAGGAAATATACCGATAGTGATAAACTGAATGAAGCTACGATCTGGAGGGAAAAGACGAATATCCGTCTGGAGAACGAGGAGCTGGCGCTTAAGAACCTGAAACGTCTTTTGCAATATGAATCTCTTAAGGACCAGGAATACGCTGATGCCAGGGCAATGATGGCACAGGCCTACATTAACCTGAATGTTCCGGACACTGCCGTTCAGCAGTTAAAGATCGCCGCGGCTTACACCGGGAAAAAACCGGAAAAGGGAAGATATTATTACATCATAGGGCAATTGTATGAGCAGCTCGGGTATCCGGATAGTGCCAATTACGCATTCAACAAGGTCATAGAACTGAATCGCAGTTCACCCAGGATCTATTACGTCAACGCTCAACTGCAGCAGATCGCAAATACCGAAACCAGCCCGGAGAGGAGGGAAGAATTGTTAGAATGGCTCAGCCGGATGGAAGATAATAGGGAGAACAGGCCTTTTCTGGGAAAGATCTATCACCAGCTTGGTGAATATCACATGGCCTACCAGGAAGACAGCCTTGGGATATCCTATTATAATAAGTCATTACGGGACCTCAATGGCAGCTCACAATTAAATGCCTTGAATTACGAGCGGCTAGCCGAATTTTATTTTGATAAGAACCAATACCCATTGGCAGGCGCTTATTACGATAGTGTTCTGAACAACCTCCCTGAGAATACCAAGAAATTCCGCACCTTTAAGAAGAAAAGGGATAACCTGGAGGAAGTTGTCAATTACGAAACACAGGTTGCCTATGCCGATAGTGTAATTGGGATCTACGAAATGAGTATAGATGATCGCCTGACCTATTTTGGGGATCATATTGCCCAGCTGAAAGCTGCGGCCGAAGCCCGTGAAAAGGTTGAAAGTCAGAAGCAGGCCGCCGGTTTTGCACAATTCGGGAAGTCTAAAGGAGGAAAAGAGAACCAGGGGAAGTTTTATTTCTATAACATCACAACCTTGGGATACGGTAGAAACGAATTCAGGAATAAATGGGGAGAACGGGAACTGGAGGATAACTGGCGATGGAGCAATAAGAACAAGGTGTTGGGCAGGGAAGATGCCGGCGCTATAGCTGATGCAGACCAGGCCGGGCCCGGCGAGATCATACCCGAAGAGCAACTCTATTCTCTTGAATTTTATATGGACAGGGTTCCCCAGGATCAATCTGTTATAGACAGTCTGCAAAAAGAACGGAATTTTGCCAATTACCAGTTGGGATTAATTTACAAGGAGAAGTTCAGGGAGTACAACCTTGCCGCAGCCAAACTGGAAGCGGTTCTGGACAATACGCCCGAAGAACGGCTGGTGCTGCCTTCTAAGTACAACCTGTACAAGATCTACGAACAATCGTCCCCGGCACTGGCGGAAGCGATGAAAAAGCGAATTATTTCGGAACATCCTTCATCTCGTTACGCGGAACTGCTGCTGAATCCCCGCGCCGTTCTGGAAGGGGATAAGGACAGCCCCGAGGCCAGGTATACAGCGCTCTATGAACTTTTTGAACAACAGGAATACCTGAAAACCATTACCGGGGCCGAGGAAAACATTAACCAGTACACGGGAGAACCTATCGTGGCGAAGTTCGAGTTGCTTAAGGCGAATGCGATAGGTCGGCTACAGGGATTTGAACAATTCAGGGAGGCCCTGAACTACGTTGCTCTCAATTATCCCAACCTGCCCGAAGGGAAAAAAGCCCAGGAAATTGTGGCGGAACAGCTTCCTAAGCTGGAACCGAGAGAATTCACCAGTGAAGATATACCGGCAGGACAGGGGAACTGGAAAGTGGTCTACCCGTTCAGGAGGAATTTACATACTAAGGCTATGGAATTAAAGGGCCGCCTGGAAAATTCTGTAAAGGAACTGAGTTATAATAATAAGGTCTCTGTTGATATCTATGACCTGGAGAGAGAATTTGTCGTGGTTCATGGGTTTAAGTCAAGGGATTTTGCCTTAGGCTATGTTGAACTTTTAAAAATCAATAGGGATTACCGCATTGATTTTGAGAATTTTGTAATTTTGTCCGATAATTATAAAACCATCCAAGTACACAAGAACCTGGCTGACTACCAGCAATTTATTTCAACCCCAAAACCTTAATCCATGTTTTCAGACAACAAAAAACCCAGAGCTATGAACGACACAGGCGCGCAACCGAACCGAATAGGAAAAAACACCAAGATAAAGGGAGATATCATTTCTGAAGCTGATTTCCGTATAGATGGGAAGCTCGATGGGAACGTGAAGACTTCAGGAAAGGTGGTCATAGGCAAAGATGGATATATCCATGGCAAGGTAGAATGTGTGAACGCTGATATTGAAGGTAATTTCAACGGTGAATTACAGGTTTCCGAATTACTTACCCTGAAATCATCTGCGGTCATTGAAGGCACTGTTTCCGTCGCTAAATTAGCTGTGGAACCTGGCGCAACTTTCAATGCCAACTGTAATATGAAAGGGAAAGGCGAGAATTCTGTAAAGACGGCATCTGAGCAAAACCCGTCCAAATCATCCACATTTAAAGCTCCGCTGAGGGGCAACAGCAATGAAGCAGCCAAAGCAACCTGATAAGAAGAACAGCACCCTTAGGAACGTAGCCTTACTTTCCGGCATAGCCGCTGAAATGGGGATCATCATATACCTCGGAGCAAAAGGAGGTAAATGGTTGGACGCCCATTATGAGAATGAAAAAAAAATATTCACTTTGATCGGGACACTTTTGGGCCTTGGATTGGCGCTATGGGTGGTGCTAAGGCAGATCAAAAAAATCAAGTATTAGTATGGGCAATAAGAATGCCTTGGCAGCTTTCCTGCTAGGCGCCGTCCTCCTGATGGGGGTGGCATTTGCTATTCACCTTTTTATTCTGAACAAGCTGGAACTCCCGCTTTTCGGAAACCAGATTATTCTTTGTTACGTGGTTAACTTGGTGTTGGCGTTTGTAATTTTCTGCGCCTTATACTTGTTAAGGTACAGGCTGAGTTCGCAGATCGGTTTTCTGTTTATGGGGGGCAGCCTGTTAAAATTCCTGGTTTTTTTCTTACTTTTTTACCCATCTTATTTGGCCGACGGGGAGATGTCCCGTACGGAATTTGCCGCATTTTTTATCCCTTACGTACTAAGCCTGGTCTGGGAAACAGTCTGGGTTGCCAGGATACTTCGCAATATGGAAAATGAGCAGCGCTAAGCACCCTGTCGTTCACCAGCTTAAAATAAAGCTAAAATGCTTTTCCCTTTTTGAGATAATAGCTTACATTTGCACGGATTTTTAGGGACCTATACGTAAGGGCATTATGCGAAATACATTACTGAGTAAATTTCTAATTGTTTCTGCACTTCTGATGAGCTTCACAGGCTTCGCGAAGGATGCAAAAGAAGCTGGAGAAGCACCTGAAAAAGACAAGAAGACAGAGATCAAGGAATACATTGAGCATCACTTGAAAGATTCTCACTCCTTCTCTTTATTTTCTTATACTAAAGATAACGGCGAGCATGTCTATATAGATGTTCCGTTACCGGTTATTCTTTGGGATGAAGGCCTGAAAGTCTTTTCATCATCCAGGTTCCACCATGGAGAAACCCTGGCCGAAGTAGACGGTTCTTACTATAAGTTATACCATAACAAGATCTATGAGACCAATGCAGATGGTGAGATCCGCTACAATGAGGAGCACAAGGTTCTCAATGAAAAGCCGCTCGATCTTTCCATAACCAAGAACGTAGTAATGATTTTCATTACCGGTCTTCTGATCCTGTGGATCTTCAGCAGCCTTGCCAGGTCTTATGCCAAGAACAATAACATGCCTAAAGGGTTTGGTCGTTTTATGGAGCCGATCGTGCTTTATATCAGGGATGAGATCGCCAGGCCAAATATCGGGGAGAAGCGTTACCGCAAGTATATGCCTTTCCTGCTGACCATTTTCTTCTTTATCTGGTTCCTGAACATTTTTGGCTTAACTCCGCTGGGAGTCAATGTGACAGGGAACATCGCGATTACATTCGCACTTGCACTTATGACATTCCTGATCACCTCTTTTACGGGGACCAAAACATACTGGAAACACCTTTTTGATCCACTTGGAGATACCATGCCATGGTACGCAAAAGTTCCATTGTACATTATTCTTGTTCCTATCGAATTGCTGGGAACCATAGTTAAACCTTTTTCGCTGCTGATACGTTTGTATGCGAACATGACCGCCGGACACATTGTATTGATGAGTCTTATCGGGCTGATGTTCATTTTTAAGAGTTGGATCGGTAGCCCATTATCATTTGCACTGGCATTTGCTATCTCGTTGATAGAAGTGTTGGTGGCCCTATTGCAGGCGTATATCTTTACGATGTTGTCTGCCCTGTACTTCGGTTTTGCCTCGGAAGAACACCACGAGGAGCACGAAGGGGAAATCGCTCATTTATAAGGAGTGTCTGTTACCTGGTGGTGGCAGTAGTAGATTGAATTTTTTTTAATTTTTAAACTATATACATTATGGAAATTCCAATTATGGTAGGTGCAGGTTTAGTAGTTATCGGAGCCGGTTTCGGAATCGGTAAGATCGGTAGCTCTGCAATGGAGGCGATCGCTCGCCAGCCTGAGGCTTACGGAAAAATTCAAACAGCGATGCTGATTGCAGCGGCGCTTATTGAAGGAATCGGTTTCGCTGCCCTGTTCGCAGTGTAATCCAAAAAATGAGGCAACAGGCCATAACGGTTGGTTGTGGCCCTTGCCTTTTTAAAAATTAAAAGCATAAAATAAAAACATATGGAAAAGCTATTATCCGATTTTTCGTTAGGCCTGTTCGTCTGGATGACCGTATTGTTCCTCATCTTATTGGGGTTACTGAGAAAGTTTGCATGGGGACCCATCCTCAACGCGGTAAACGACCGTGAAGAAGGAATCCGTAGTGCACTTGCTGCAGCAGAGGATGCCAAGAGAGAGATGCAGAATGTTACTGCAGACAGTGAGAAGTTACTGAAAGAAGCCAGGGCAGAGCGAGAGTCTATGTTGAAGGAGGCAAGGGAGATTAAAGAAAAGATTGTTTCCGATGCCCGTGACCTGGCCAAGGTAGAAGGGGATAAGATGATCAAGCAGGCGCAACTCACTATTGAAAGTGAGAAAAAGGCCGCTGTTGCAGATATCAAGAACCAGGTGGCAGAGCTTTCCGTAGCCATTGCCGAAAAGGTGCTTAAAGAAAAATTGTCTGAAAACAAGAAGCAACTGGAATTGGTTGATTCTTTGTTGGGAGATATAAAAATGAACGCATAAGCTCATGAACGATTCCAGAGCCGCAATACGATACGCCAGGGCAATCCTGGACCTGGCCCTTGAGAAGATGGTGGCCGATGCTGTTGAGCAGGATATGCAACAGATCGTGCAGACCGTTTCTTCGAATAAAGGGGTTGAGGATATGCTGGGGAACCCCGTGATTAAAGGA
Source organism: Zeaxanthinibacter sp. PT1 (assembly GCF_028464225.1). Classification (GTDB taxonomy): domain Bacteria; phylum Bacteroidota; class Bacteroidia; order Flavobacteriales; family Flavobacteriaceae; genus Zeaxanthinibacter. The sequence continues at coordinate 765,810 of NZ_JAQPCN010000001.1, read as the reverse complement.
TCTGCTAAAAAAGAAGCTTTGATCGCGCTGTTTGAGGGGATGAACCCTATGACCGAAGGCGTACTGACTATGCTTGTTGACAACAAAAGGATTGGAATGCTGAGAGAAGTGGCATTCAAATACCTGGTCTTGTACAAGGAGAAAAAAGGAGAGGAAGAAGCTGTGATTACCACCGCTGTTCCTATGACCGAGGACATAGAAAAGAAGGCCTTGAAGCAGATCGCTTCCATGACAGAAAATAAAGTTACCCTAACCAACAAAGTGGACGAGGAGATCCTTGGAGGATTTGTCCTGAGGATAGGGGATATGCAGTACGATGCCAGCATCGCGACGCAACTGAATAATATTAAAAGAGAATTTACGAATAGTCTATAACCTATAGTAAGCCGGAACTTTCCGGTCTACTGTATTTATCTAATAGAAAATGGCAGGAGTAAAAGCCGCTGAAGTATCAGCAATTTTAAAGAAGCAATTATCAGGGTTCGAAGCTACCGCTTCCCTGGATGAAGTAGGAACTGTATTGCAGGTTGGTGATGGTATCGCCAGGGTTTACGGTCTTTCAAATGCCCAGTACGGCGAGCTTGTTGAGTTCGAAGGTGGACTTGAAGGGATCGTCCTGAACCTGGAGGAAGACAATGTCGGGGTTGTACTTTTAGGACCTTCTAAGGAGGTCGGAGAAGGCGCCACTGTAAAGCGTACCCAGAGGATCGCTTCTATCAAAGTAGGAGAAGGAATCGTAGGACGTGTTGTGGATACCCTTGGAACCCCAATCGACGGTAAAGGACCTATCTCAGGTGATACTTATGAAATGCCCCTGGAGCGTAAAGCACCGGGAGTTATTTTCAGGCAGCCGGTTAACGAGCCGTTACAGACAGGAATCAAGGCGATTGATGCCATGATCCCGATCGGTAGGGGACAGCGTGAGTTGGTAATTGGTGACCGCCAGACCGGTAAGACTACGGTTTGTATTGACACCATCCTGAACCAAAAAGAATTTTACGATGCCGGCGAGCCGGTTTACTGTATCTATGTCGCTATAGGACAGAAAGCTTCTACTGTTGCGGCTATCGCAAAGACATTAGAAGATAAAGGTGCTTTGGCGTACACGACCATCGTGGCGGCAAATGCATCAGACCCTGCGCCAATGCAGGTATATGCACCTTTCGCAGGGGCAGCTATCGGGGAGTATTTCCGTGATACCGGCCGTCCTGCACTGATCATTTATGATGATTTATCTAAACAGGCGGTTGCTTACCGTGAGGTTTCCCTTCTGCTTAGACGACCACCGGGACGTGAGGCATACCCAGGTGACGTATTCTTCCTGCACTCACGTTTACTAGAGCGTGCAGCGAAAGTGATCAATGACGACGAAATTGCAAAGAATATGAACGATCTTCCGGAGGTGTTAAAACCTATGGTAAAAGGAGGAGGGTCTCTGACTGCACTTCCTATCATTGAAACACAAGCGGGTGACGTTTCGGCTTATATTCCTACCAACGTGATCTCTATCACCGACGGTCAGATCTTCCTGGAGCAGGACCTCTTTAACCAGGGTGTTCGTCCGGCGATCAACGTGGGTATCTCTGTATCCCGTGTAGGTGGATCAGCACAGATCAAATCGATGAAGAAAGTGGCAGGTACCCTGAAACTTGACCAGGCACAGTTCCGTGAACTGGAAGCTTTTGCCAAGTTTGGTTCCGACCTTGATGCCGCAACCCTGAATGTTATTGAAAAGGGACGTAGGAACGTTGAGATCCTGAAACAGGCACAGAACGATCCTTTCACTGTTGAAGACCAGGTAGCAATTATCTACGCCGGTTCTAAAAACCTGCTGCGCGATGTGCCGGTAGAGAAAGTGAAAGAATTTGAAAGAGATTTCCTGCAGTTCATGAACGCTAAGCACAGGGATACCCTGGATCAGCTGAAGGCCGGTAAACTGACAGACGAAATTACTGACACCCTCAGAGAGGTCGCAAAAGAACTTTCTGCTAAATATAGAAACTAGTAAGAGCCGGGAGTAGCTACCGGTGCGGGTTTAACCACACCGGGCAGCCTTCCAAAGAACCATAGTGTATGGCGAATTTAAAGGAAATACGTAACAGGATCACATCGGTTAATTCGACCATGCAGATCACCAGTGCCATGAAGATGGTATCTGCTGCAAAGTTGAAAAAGGCGCAGGATGCCATTACGGCCATGCGTCCTTATGCGGATAAACTGAATGAACTGCTGCAGAACCTGAGTGCCAGCCTGGATGAGAATTCCGGAGGGCAGTTTTCAGAACAGCGAGAGGTCAATAAAGTGCTCATCGTTGCAATCACCTCCAACCGGGGATTGTGTGGTGCATTTAACACCAATGTACTGAAACAGAGTGTAGCTCTTGCGCAGGACAAATACGCCGATAAGAAGGTCGATTTTGTTACCATAGGGAAAAAGGCGAAAGATCTGCTGTCTAAAAGACATGCCGTGGTTAACGACCACAGTAAAGTTTATGACGAACTGACTTTTGACCAGGTGGCCGCGATCGCTGAAGAGCTGATGGAAAAATTCAGTTCAGGTGCTTACGATAAAATAGAAATCGTTTATAACCATTTTAAGAACGCAGCTACACAGGTAGTGCTGACAGAGCAGTTCCTGCCCATTAAACCATTGGAACAGGAAGTTCAACTGAGCACCGACTATATCTTTGAACCTTCTAAAGAAGAGATCGTTGAAGAACTTATTCCTAAGACCTTAAAGACGCAGTTGTACAAGGCGATTCGCGATTCTTTTGCCAGTGAGCACGGAGCGAGGATGACCGCTATGCACAAGGCGACCGATAATGCTAAGGAATTAAGAGATCAGCTTAAACTTACCTATAACAAGGCAAGGCAAGCCGCCATTACTAACGAGATCCTTGAGATCGTTGGTGGAGCGGAAGCGCTGAACGGATAATCCAAATAATTTATCCCATTGATTAAAACCCTGCATTCGCGGGGTTTTTTTATGGACAGCAGTGGGTTTCTGTAAACACAATAAATTTTTGCCTGCCCGTTTATGATTCATAACTGCAGCTTTGCTGGCAGGTATTAAATACCTACTTTTAATGACTACCTAACAGAGGCGGACTTGAGCTTATTTCAGAAACTTTTTAAGCAAACCTTTATATACGGTTTGGCCACGGTACTACCGCGAATGCTTTCGTTCATTTTAGTCCCGCTCTACACTCGTGTAATGGAGCCGGGGGCTTATGGGGAAGTCACCCTTATTTTCGCATGGTTTGCCATCTTCAACGTGATCCTCTCATACGGGATGGAAACTGCATTCTTCAGATTTTACAACAAGGAAGAACAAAAGAAAGAAGTGGTCTCCACGGCCCTGATCAGCCTCCTTGGCTCTACGGCTTTATTTGTATTGACTGGCTTTTTGCTGAAAGACCCATTGGTGGGTATCCTCAATATTGATGCGGAGTATTTTAATTACTTTATCTACATACTGGGGCTGGATGCATTGGCAATTGTGCCTTTTGCATGGCTAAGGGCCAATGAGAAACCCATGCGCTACGCGGTGGTCAAGATCGTGAATGTGGCGATTAACCTTGGACTCAATCTCTTCTTCCTGCTCTTGTTGCCAAAACTCGCAACAGGAGGAACGACGATTTTTGACAGCCTTTACGTGCCCGATTTTGAAATATCCTACATCTTTATTTCTAACCTTTTGGCCAGTGCCATTACGTTGCTGATCATGTCCCGCCTTTATTTCCGCAGGCCATACGTATTTAATCAACGCATGTTTAAATCAATGATGCGTTATGGATTGCCGGTCATGATTGCCGGGATCGCTTTTACGGTAAACGAGGTTTTTGACCGAATCCTGCTATCAGAATTACTGCCAGAGGATATCGCTAAGAGTGAAATAGGGAAATATTCGGCTTGCTATAAACTGGCACTCTTTATGACCCTCTTTGCCACAGCTTTCAGGCTGGGAATAGAGCCCTTTTTCTTCAGTCATGCCAATTCTGAGAACCCGCAGAAAGCCTATGCGCAGATCACCAATTATTTCGTAGTCCTGGGAAGTGTTATCCTCCTTGGCGTAGTGGTCTATGCCGACATTCTCAAAGTTATTATCATCGATGGAGCTTACTGGGAAGCCATGCCGGTAGTTCCCATAATTGTACTGGCAGGTTTTTGCCTGGGGATCTACCACAATCTCTCCGTGTGGTATAAGGTGACGGACCGCACCCGGTTTGGTGCCCTAATATCTATAGTAGGGGCGGTTATCACTATTGTGATCAACGTTATGTTCATACCGAAGATCGGCTACTATGCCTCGGCGATTGCTACTTTGGCAGCATACGGGACTATGCTGGGTCTTTCGTTCTATTTTGGACAGCAGTATTACCCCGTGCCCTATAACTTCAGAAAAATTATCTTTTACGGCTCAATTTCTATTCTCTTTTCCGTACTTTCTTTTTACGTTTTTGACCGTAACCTGATCGTTGGAACTATCTTGTTCCTGGTATTCCTTTTTATGGTCTACCGATTGGAAAAAGAGCGATTACAACAAATATTTTTAAAACAATTTAGATGAAGATCAAGATCGTTAATCGTTCGTCCCATGCCCTGCCCAGTTACGAAACCATGGCCTCGGCGGGGATGGACCTCAGGGCAAACCTGAAAGAAGCAGTGGTCCTCAACTCCCTGGAGCGGGCCATTATTCCAACCGGGCTTTATATGGAATTACCAGTAGGCTTTGAAGCACAGGTGCGACCCAGGTCCGGTCTGGCCGCCAAAAAAGGGGTCACAGTTTTAAATACACCTGGCACGATTGATGCTGATTACAGGGGAGAGATCGGGATCATTCTCGTAAACCTCAGTAATGAGGCATTTACCATTGAAAATGGGGACCGGGTAGCCCAAATGGTTATCGCCAGGCATGAACGGGCCGAATGGGAGATGACCGAAGAGCTTTCAGAAACAAGCCGTGGGAGCGGTGGTTTCGGAAGCACCGGTAAGAACTGAGAGAAGCAAATGCCCCCAGGGGTATAGAAGAAGAGGTAATGCAAAGGGAATACAGCAGTTGTTTACTGACGGTTCTGGGAATGTTTCTGTTCCTGTGGCCCTGCTATGGGCAAGAGCCTGAACAGGAAAGTGCTGCCTTGTCCCTCGAAATATATACCGATGCTTTCCAGGAATCTTTTTTTGAAGGGTTAAAACAAAAAGGGATAGGGAACTTTGATAAAGCACAAAAAGCCTTTATTGAATGTAAGGAATTGCAGCCGGGTATGGCAGTGGTAGATCATGAACTGGCCAGGGTATACCTGGAACAGGGTGCACTGGTAAAGGCCAGGGAGTCTGCCCTGGAGGCCGTAGTGGGAGAACCGGGCAACGCTTGGTATATCCAGACCTTGGCGCGAATTCAAGGCCGGCAGGGCCTCCCTGTGGCCCTCCTGAAGGATCGTTTGCCTTGGTCTGAGCCCGAGTTTAAGGAAAAGCTTGCTCTTGCCCTATACAGGGAGGGCTTATTCCAGGAATCACTGGAAATCCTTAGTCAGGTGCAGAGCAGTGCCTTCCAGGTCCGGTTGCAGAGACAGCTGGAAGATTCAATAGCACTTGCAGAAACAGGGGGTGAGCCGGAAATTAAGTTGGAGGAAACCCCACAAAATGCAGCGATAAAAAGCTTAAAGCGGTATATACAATCTGCGGATTATTTACAGCTGCAAACCGAGGCGGAGGAGGCACTGGAAATTTATCCCGCCATTCCTTTTTTCTATTATGCATACGGTTTAGCCCTGCAACGGAATGGAAAGAATAAGGAGGCTATCGAGGTATTGGAAGAAGGCCTGGGTTACCTGATTGAGGATGCAAAACTCGAACTACAGTTCTACAGGGAACTGGCACTGGCTTACGAGGCAGTTGGAAATCCTGTAAAGGCAAATATGTATCTTAGTAAAACTAAAAAAGGTTCTTAATGCTATGAAAGAACTATATCTATACACAACTCGTTTGGCAATGGCGATTTTGTGCTCAGGAATACTTTTTTCCTGTTCTTCCTCCAGGGTAGCCCTGGATGGAAAGGTGAATACCAAGCTTTCCGCGAAAACAGTTATAAAAAATCACTATAAAAACCTGCCGGATTTCAAAACCCTGAGCGGGAGGATGCGAATTACTTACCAGGATGGTGACGCCACCCAGAGCGTGACCGTGAGCCTGCGTATGGAGAAAGACAAGGTGATCTGGATAAGCGCTCCGTTGGGAGTAGTGAAGGCGTATATCACCCCGGAACGAGTTTCATTCTACAATAAATTAGAAAACGAGTACTTTGACGGGGGCTATAGCTATTTCAGTGAACTGTTGGGAACATCCCTGGATTTTGAGAAGATACAGAACCTGTTGTTGGGCCAGGCTTTATACGACCTTAGGGAAGATAAATACAACTTATCGGCAACATCGGGCAGTTATTTGCTAAGACCCGGTTCTGAGCGGGGAGTCCTGAAAACCGAGTACAATATGGAGCCGAAATTCTTTATGTTGGCCTTTCAACAGATCGCCCAACCCCTGGAAGCGCGATTGCTACAGGTCAGCTATAAGAATTACCAGGAAATTTCTAAGAGGATGTTACCCGAAGAAGTGGGTATTACCGTTATAGAGGGTGACAAGCAGAATAATATTCAGCTGGAATATAAGAGCCTCGAGGTGAATCGCAGTTTGAATTTCCCATTTAAAATACCGAATGGTTTTAATGAGATCGTGTTGAAATAATATGAGAAGTAGGGGGTCACATCTTTTGAAAATACTGATCGTTTTATTTACGCTGCTCAGTTTGCAATCACATGCCCAGTCCAGCGAGCAGAAAGCCCTGGAGGCGCGCAGGGAAAGGCTTCAGAAAGAGATCGCTGAAATGAATCGGCTGCTCACTGTCCAAAAAAAGAAGAAGGGGAATATCGTTGATCAGCTGGAGTCCCTGGATCGCAAGATCGTGGTTAGCCAGCAATTGATCAGGGTAACCAACCAGGAGTCTAACCTTCTTAGCCGGCAAGTGAATGCCAATATTCGCAAGATCAGTAAACTCAGGGAAGACCTGGAAGTTTTAAAAGAAGATTACGCCCGGATGATCCGTCGTTCCTACCAGAGCAGGGCCAAACAGAACAGGCTGATGTTCCTGTTATCTGCCGAAAGTTTTTTCCAGGCGTTTAAAAGGCTGCAATACATGAAGCAGTATACCCAATTCCGGAAAGAACAGGGAGAGGCAATTGTTGCCAAGACGGAAGAATTGGCAGAACTTAATAAATCCCTGGCCGAACAGCGTAAAGCTAAAGATGCCCTGGTAGCCGAAAACCAGAAGGTGAAAAACCAACTGATGAAAGAGATCGGAGAACAGAAGGCTTTACTCAAGACGATACGGCAGAATGAAAGTAAATACGCCGCAACTATAGAGGCCAAACAAAAAGAAGCGCGAAAGATAGATCAGCAGATAGAGAGATTAATTCGCTCTGCTATAGTCACGGCCAATAGGGAGGCCGGCAAAAGCAGCGGTGACAATTCTAAATTCGTTTTGACCCCTGAAGCAGAATTGGTGGCCAATAGCTTTTCTGCCAATAAAGGGAAGTTGATCTGGCCGGTAGAAAAGGGGATAAAAAGACAGGGATTCGGAGTTTATAAGGACGCGGTTTACCCGGGGATTAAACACCAGAGCAACGGGGTTATCATTGCCACCGATGAAGGGGCCAGGGCCAGGGCTGTTTTTCAGGGTGAGGTGATAGCTATTCTAGCAGTTCCGGGGGGAAATAAGGGCGTACAGATCAAACACGGAAATTATATCAGCACCTACTACAACCTTTCTAATTTGTACGTAAAGAAGGGAGACAAGGTCGCGGCAAAAGAAGAATTGGGAGAGATCTTCACCAACCGGGCCAGCGGGTTGACACAACTTAAATTCTACCTCTACAGGGATGCCACAAGGCTGAATCCGGAAGAATGGATTTACAGGCTATAAAAAAAGAACAGTATATGAAACACCAGATAACAGATCTACAGGGAACATTTAAGCTGCACAATGGAGTAGCCATGCCTTATTTTGGATTAGGAGTCTACCTGGCAGACGATGGGCAGGAAGTTGTGAATGCCGTGAAGTGGGCACTCGATGCCGGCTATCGCCATATTGATACTGCGGCTGCCTATAACAATGAAGAAGGTGTGGGTCGGGGAATTTCAGAGAGTGGGCTTAGGCGAGAAGAGGTTTTCCTGGTCAGCAAGGTATGGAACAGTGAGCAGGGATATGAAAATACCTTAAAAGCGTTTGAAGCCAGCCTGGAAAGGCTGGGTACGCATTACCTGGATCTCTACCTGGTACATTGGCCGGTAGACGGGAAATACAAGGAAACCTGGAGAGCATTGGAAAAGTTATATGCAGATAAGAAGGTACGAGCTATAGGGGTGAGTAACTTTCTGCAACATCATTTGGAAGACCTTATGGATTCTGCAGATATAGTACCTATGGTCAACCAGATGGAATTCCACCCATACTTGGTACAACAAGAGCTGATCGACTTCTGCAATAAGCATAAGATTCAATATGAAGCCTGGTCTCCGATGATGCAGGGGAATATCTTTGAGAAAGAGGAATTTGCGGTACTTGCCGATAAATATAACAAGACCATTGCCCAGGTGGTTTTAAGGTGGGATCTTCAGAAAGGGGTGATCACTATCCCAAAATCGACTAAAAAAGACCGTATTATTGCCAATGCGCAACTGTTCGATTTTGAACTCTCACCTGAGGATATGGAAAAGCTCGACGCTATGGATAAGGGTAGCCGGTTTGGCCCGGACCCGGACAATTTCGATTTCTAAACTACAATGGCCCGTTTCTGACGGGCCATCTTTTTATTCGGATGGAACAAAAAGTGCCTTCAGTTCTGTAGCCTCGGCCGGTTTCATTTTTCCTGCCAGTACAAGGCTGAGCTGTTTTCTCCTGAGTGCAGCGGCATAACGTTCTTTTTCCTGTTGAGTTTCGGGGACCAGGGGCGGTACCTCGGTAGGTTTCCCGGTGTCGTCTACGGCCACAAAGGTATAAATAGCCTCATTGGCTTTAGTTCGTTGCCCGCTAAAGCGATCTTCTATCCAGACATCGATAAACACCTCCATAGAAGTCCTGAAGTTCCGCGATATCGCTGCTTCTACCGTAACCACGCTTCCCAGGGGGACAGATCGGTTAAAGGCCACATGGTTAACAGATGCCGTAACTACGATCCTCCGGCTATGGCGCCTTGCAGCAATACTTGCTGCGCGATCCATCCTGGCCAGTAATTCCCCGCCGAACAGGTTGTTCAGGGGGTTAGTTTCGCTGGGCAGGACCAGGTCTGTCATTATAGTTCGTGATTCACTCGGCGTCTTAGGCTCCATGGATTAAAAATTTTGTGCAAAGATAAGTTCAAATGTTGGCACAAGTGAAGCTATCCAACAGAAATTCGGAGCCGATACATTAATGCGGGGATGGTTAAATAAGGGAGATTACTTCTTGGAAAGCAACCAGGCATCCCTGGAAACATTCTCCTTAACGTCCATAAGGTAGTCTAGGGCTTCTTGCGAATCCACGAAACTGGCGTATACTACCTGGTGGAGTCCAAATGAGTTGGTACCCAGGTAAGCAGCAGCATCAAAGCCTTTTCGCTTTAATTGTCGAACCTTCTTATCCGCGTTGGCTTTATAGCGGAACGCTCCTGCGATAACGTGATGTTTTGGAGTAGCAGGTTTTTTAGTGACATTCAGGCTTATGGCAGGTAATTCTAGCGGAGCTGCACTGAAAAATGTGGCCTCCTGTATATTTTTCTGCACCAATTGCTGGGTCTGTTGCCTTGCGATCTGTTGGTTTTCAACAGAGGTCTCGTACATCCTGAATCCCGTCACTCCCGTAGAGAAAGCCAATAATAGGATGGCTGCGTATTTATAGTAAGGCCGGAAATTGCTTTTTTTCCGCTCCTCCGGAGTGATGATAAAAGGGATACGTTCTTCCAGTTCCTGCACCTCTTCTTTCAGGGCCTCCCTGGTCACCTGTGGAGAAACCACTGAACTTAATCCAAAAGATGCAGTCAGGAAATTCACCTGGTTGGCCGGGCGGAACAACAACCTGCCTTCGCGATTCAGGCGGAACTCACCGAGATTTCCAAATTTCAGGGATTTCTGAGTCTCCAGCTCCTGTTTCCACTCCTTCACCTTTTTGGAGAGGGCTTCTAACATCTCGTCATAAGTGGTATTCTCTGCATGGGCGATGTAGGAAACCAACAGGCCGTCATTGCTGTCCAATTGCTGGTTAAAGGAGATCACTTTAGACGGTGGATCAAAAGTATTGGTTGTTTTGTGCAGTACAGCAGATTTCATTTGTGTCAGGAAGGCACCGAAGCCCGGTACAACGACACAATTATAACGGTAAAGAAGTTCTTCTATATAAAATGCTGCACTCATAACTACAAAGATGGAAAATTTTTGCAGTGAGTAAAAGCAGAAACGATAACTTTTTATTAACAGATATGGATCATCCGAATGTGAATAAAGGCTCCGAAAGCACGGAGTTGCCCGAAAATGAGCTCTTTGCAGCGCTTAGATTGCAGCATATTCCTAATTTAGGAGACATCAGTGCGAAAAAATTAATCGCCCATTGTGGCAGCCCTGCCGCGGTTTTTACCGATAAAATGCACAAGCTGCTGAAAATTGACCGGATCGGGTCTGCAATGTTATCCGGGCTTCATGATCCCGTTCATGCCCGTGCTGCGGAAAAGGAAATGGAGTTTCTCAGGAAACGCAACATCCGTTATTATTATTACCAGCAGCCAGATTACCCGGCAAAGCTTTATCACTGCGTGGATGCTCCAATTATTCTTTTTTATATGGGCGACATAAAGCTGAGGGGGAAGAAGGTGATCAGTGTTGTCGGCACCCGGAGCATGACCGGCCGGGGAAGGGAATTCTGTCATAGCTTTATAGAAGCACTGGCTACTCATAACCCGGTTATTGTCAGTGGTTTTGCCTACGGGGTGGATATCTGCGTGCAACGTGCTGCTATGGCCCATGGACTTCAGACCATAGGCTGCCTGGCGCACGGCCTAAACCGGCTTTACCCACCGGAGCATGGTATTTACAGGGATAGCGTGATGAAAAACGGCGGATTTTTCACGGAACAATGGAGTAAAAGCCTGCCGCTGCGAGAAAATTTTTTAAAAAGAAACCGACTCATCGCCGGGTTAAGCCATGCCACCGTAGTGGTAGAATCGGGGGAAAGAGGGGGGAGCCTGGTCACAGCCAATCTCGCCGCGGACTACAACCGGGAAGTATTCGCTGTTCCCGGGAGGACCACGGATGTCTTCAGCCGTGGGTGTAATACCCTGATCAAAACCCATAAGGCACATTTACTTTCTTCTGCAGAAGACTTGGTTAAAATGCTGAACTGGGATACTGCCCGGATCAAGTCCAGGGCAATACAACAGCAGTTGTTCGTAAGTCTTAAACCGGTAGAGCAGCAAGTTGTGGATTACCTGGCAGAAGAAGGGAAGCAACAGTTAGATGAAATTGCCATTCATTGCGGACTTCCGGTGTCGGCATGTTCAAGATTGCTCTTAGAGCTGGAAATGAAAGGGGTTATCTGTCCTTTACCGGGAAAATTTTTTGAACTGGCCTGAGCTCCATACAAACCCGGTGGTATGTTTTGATGTCCTGAAAAGTGTACGGCGTGAAAAAATTGTGCTTTGGTCGATAAAATGCCGTTTAATACCGGGGCTTGCTAGGGGAAAGTGACCGGTGAAAAAAATAGAACCGACCACACGGTCGGTTTTGAATATATCTAAGAGTAAGTTGAAAAAAAGAGATCTATTGTCAATATCCCAGCTTTTCCCTGACTCTTTCCAGTACTTCTGAGGCAACCAAGGCGGCTTTTTCTGCACCTAAAGAAAGAGCTTCTTCCACCTCTTCCGGGTGTGCCTTGTAATATTCGAACTTTTCCCTGGGTTCTTTAAAACGCTCGCAGATCAGTTCAAATAAAGCTTGCTTGGCATGACCATAGCCGTAATTGCCCCCGGTATAGTTCGCTCGCATCTCGGCCACTTGTTCGGGGCTGCCTAGGATTTTATACAGGGCAAATACGTTATCTGTATCCGGATCTTTGGGATCCTCCAGCGGGGTGCTGTCCGTTTTGATTCCCATGATCTGCTTGCGCAGTTTTTTGTCGGTCTGGAAGATATCGATAAGGTTTCCCTTGCTCTTACTCATTTTCTCACCATCCGTACCCGGAACATACATAGTCTCTTCCTGGACCTGTGCTTCGGGTAAGACAAAAGTTTCCCCCAGTTGTGCGTGGAACCTTGAAGCGACATCACGAGTCATTTCCAGGTGTTGTAACTGGTCCTTGCCTACAGGCACTATATTGGCGTCGTATAACAGTATGTCTGCAGCCATTAACATAGGGTAAGTGAAAAGCCCTGAATTGACATCCTCCAGCCTGTCGGCCTTATCTTTGAATGAATGCGCAAGCGTAAGTCGCTGGTAGGGGAAGAAACAACTCAGGTACCAGGATAGTTCGGTAACCTGAGGGACATCGCTCTGCCGGTAAAAAACTGTTTTGTTTACATCTAAACCAAAAGACAACCAGGTGGCAGCTGTTGCAAAAGTATTCTGTCTCAGGGTATCCCCGTTCTTTATCTGGGTGAGCGAATGCATGTCTGCGATAAAAAGATAGGATTCATTCGCGGGATCCTTTGCCATTTTAATTGCGGGGATAATCGCTCCGAGGATGTTCCCAAGGTGAGGAGTTCCGGTGCTCTGTATGCCGGTCAGGATTCTTGCCATCTGCGTTTTTTTGGAAAAGACAAAAGTAACAGATTATCTAAAACCTTGCTAAAATTGTTACTTTTGATTCCATGCGTAAAGCCCTTTTAAAAATCGGGGGAGTTCTCTACCACATTTGGTTCTATATCCTGGTCGCAGTTCCTATCCTGATCGCTCTACCTTTCCTGATCCTCACCACCTTATCTGAACGCACCTATAAACAGTTTTTTTGGTTGGCCCGGAACATCTGGGCTCCTTTTATATTATACGGCATGGGCTGCCCGCCCCGCATCAGGTATAAGGAGAAACTGGTAAAGGGAGAAAGTTATATGCTTGTGGCTAATCACACCAGCATGCTGGACATTATGTTGATGCTACGTGTGAGTAAAAGTCCGTTCGTATTCGTGGGAAAGAAAGAGCTGGTCAATATCCCGCTCTTCGGGTTCTTTTATAAACGAGTATGCATCATGGTTGATCGTGAGGACAGTCGGAGCCGGATGGGAGTATACCGCCGCGCTCAGAAGAGGTTGAACCAGGGGCTGAGTATCTGTATTTTTCCCGAAGGAGGGGTCCCGGAAGAATCCGTGCTGCTCGACAATTTTAAGGAAGGAGCCTTCCGTATGTCTATCGCTCACCAGATCCGCCTGGTGCCCATCACATTTTTAGATAATAAAAAAAGACTGCCTTTTACATTGGCCAAAGGCAGGCCGGGACCGCTGAGGGTTAATGTCCATCCATTTATCGATACTGCCAAGTTGCAAGAAGAAGATAAGAGTCAATTAAGCCTGCAAGTGCGGCAGATCTTCCTCAATGACTTACAGCAAGATACGAGGCAGCCAATACCTGAACCTGTCAGAACCTGATATTCAGGCCGCTGTAAACACCCAGGGAATAAGGGTTAAAGGAACCTGCAGTATCGGAGAAGGTATTGAGCTGGTACTTGAATACCGGGTCTATATTCAGTTGGATGCTGGGCGCAAGACGATAATAGAACCCGAGTCCGATATTAGTGCTGAAATTGAGCTTATTAATATTGTTGACATCTCCTACGAGGGTCTGGCTTCCTTCGGCTTCAAGTATAATCGAGTTATCGGTCAGGAACAGGGTACTGACCCCACCGATGAGATCCACGCCGAGTTTGCGGTCACTGAGTACATAGTTGATCTCCAGGGGAACTTCCAGGTAACCGAATTGCTGGTTCATACGTCCGGACTTCCCCGGGCTTTGGGCACTCACATCGGCCAACCCTGCTGAAGGTTGCTCTTTAGTGACAGCTTCGCTTCTTACTACGAGGTTCCTGGAGGTCCTGTTGTAAACGATATGATCCAGTTTTGTTTGTTCCCCGGCAATGGGGGATGCGGAGAAGGAAACGTCATTGGTGTCATAGCCGTAATCTACTTTATGAAGGCCGGAACGTATTTTCAGTTTGGGGCTGAGATTATACGAAACAGCTATCCCGTAGCTCACGTTAACACTCCCTGATTTGGAATTGGCAGTGAAGCTGGAGTGTATGGGAGAACCCTGTCCGAAAGAATTAAAAAAGACCGGGGCAACACGCGGCCCCACGGACCATTTCCGACTCTCTTCCTGTTGTGCCAGTTCTTCTTTGTCTGCATCCACTACTTCAAAGATGGAACGTTCCTTTTCTGGTTCTTTTATGGATTCAACATTCTGATTTTCAGCAATATCTGAACTTTGTTCCGATTGGTATTTATTTATGCCTTGCCGGTTGTCATCTTCTCCCTCTGTGGCTAATGCTTTGTTATTTTCCTGACGGTTTTCAGCATTTTCGGAAACTGAAGCTAAGGAAGACTGCAGCTTTCTGGCCGCTTCATCACCGTTCTTCTTCCCGGGTCTTTGTGGAATGTCTTGCAGAGTGCGGGCCAGGGTGGCGTTGCGTTTACCCTTGGAGTTTTTCCCTTCAATGCCACTCAATTGATTTCCCCGTACTTCATCAACAGGCCTGGCAGGTGTATTGGTTATAGGAGTAGATTTTTGTGCGGAACCTGCTACAGCATTAGTTGGTGTTGTCTGTACAGGCTTTTGTTCCTTCTGCTCCCCGGGAGCCTGTTCTGTTGTATCGGTAAGGATTAGATCGGGATCCGTACTACCGGGCCTCAGCCCCAGGTAGATAAATAACGCCAATACGGCAGCCACTCCCCCTAATTTCCACCAGAGCGCTAATAATCTTTTCTTCTTCTTTTGCTGGTCCAGGGTTCCCGAAATTCTTTCCCACATCCCTTCCGGAGGGGATTCCTCGTAATCCTTCAGCCTGTCTTGGAACAAATTATCCAGATTATTTTTCTTCATGACTCATGTGGTTTAAGCGATATTGATCTTCGCCTTTTTAATTTTCTCTTTTAAAATAGCGCGTGCCCTGGCCAGGTTAGATTTGGAAGTGCCTGCAGAGGTCCCCAGCTTTTCGCTAATCTCCTGGTGGGTAAATCCATCCAATACATACAGGTTAAAGGTCAGCCTGTACTTATGGGGCAATTCCTGGATATAACCCAGTAGTGTCTGCAGGTTGATCTCGTCATAGAACGCGGGTTCTTCTTCCTCTCCTTCGGAATTTTCGTTCACCACATTCATATAGACTTCCTTGCGATATTTCTGCAATACGGTATTGACCGTGATGCGTTTCATCCAACCTTCAAAAGATCCTTTAAATTTGAACTGAGCAATTTTATCGAAGATGACAATGAAACTATCATGCAGGTTATCTTCTGCCTCCGTTTTATTGCGTGAGTATTTCAGGCAGATGCCATAGAGCACCGGGGAATACTTTTTATATAAAGATTCCTGTGCCTGCCTGCTACCCTTCCTGCATTGGTTTATTAGTTCTTCCAGATCCAAGTTGACCGCCTTAGTTCACTACTGATTATCTCCTGACTGCTGATTTACCGGTACTTCGTATTCTAAAAAGATAGGGGTGCCATCTTCTTCTTCCCCGGCGTAAAACCGGAAGGTGTATGTTTGGTCGTATAGACAGATGAAGTTAAAGAAAGTCTGTACTTCTTCTGTTGCCTGTGTGCAACCCTGGTCTTCAAACTCAGATCCTACGGCAACTACCGTTCTTGTCGTCAGGTCGTCTTTCCTGATATCGAATCCCTCAAAGATAGAACATCCGTTAGGACGCAGGTAGGTTACCTTAATCTCGTAGGTCTCGTTCAGGTTAAACGATTCCGGCAGTTCTGCCTCTAAAATGTTCAGCGAAATAAAATGGAAGTTTGCCCTATCATCGCTAATATCGCACGAACTCACCATGAACAGGGAGATCAGCAACCAACAAAACCAAGTTTTTCTCAGCTTCATACGTTATATATTTGTTTAACCTTAGATGCGATCTTCGGTCAATGGTTGCTTCAAAAAAAAAGGGGCTCAGTTGCCTGGCCCCATGGAAGTTAATGTTATAAAGCGCTGATGGCATCCTTGATCTTGCCTTCCAATTCGTCCAGCAATTCGGGATTATCAATCAGCAGGTTCTTAACCGCATCGCGTCCCTGGCCTAGTTTAGTATCGCCATAACTGAACCAGGATCCGCTCTTTTTAACGATTTCGTATTGAACTCCAAGGTCAATGATCTCTCCAATCTTCGAGATCCCTTCCCCGTACATGATATCAAATTCTGCCGTTTTAAACGGTGGAGCCACTTTGTTCTTCACCACTTTAACACGTGTTTTATTTCCCTGTACACCTCCATCAGTATCTTTGATCTGGGTAGACCTGCGGATATCCAGTCGCACAGAGGCATAGAATTTAAGGGCATTACCCCCGGTAGTAGTTTCCGGGTTCCCGAACATCACCCCTATCTTTTCCCGCAGCTGGTTAATAAAGATGACCGTACAATGGGTCTTACTGATAGAGCTGGTAAGCTTTCTCAATGCCTGTGACATCAGCCTTGCGTGTAATCCCATTTTAGAATCTCCCATCTCACCTTCAATTTCGCTTTTCGGGGTCAGGGCAGCCACGGAGTCAATAATCACGATATCAATAGCGCCGGAACGGATCAGGTTATCGGCAATTTCCAGGGCTTGTTCCCCGTGATCGGGTTGTGAGATAATCAAATTATCTATGTCTACTCCCAATTTCTGAGCGTAGAAACGATCAAACGCGTGCTCGGCATCGATAAAGGCGGCAATTCCACCTTTTTTCTGAGCTTCCGCGATAGCGTGTAAGGTTAGCGTGGTCTTACCCGAAGATTCCGGTCCGTAGATCTCGATGACCCTGCCCCTGGGATAACCCCCTACACCTAATGCGATATCAAGACCCAGTGACCCTGAAGAGATCACCTCCACATCCTGTACTATATCGTCTCCCATCTTCATGACCGCCCCTTTGCCATAGGTCTTATCCAATTTGTCAAGGGTCAGTTTAAGGGCTTTTAATTTCGCTTCTTTTTCGCTGTTCTTCGTTTCCATTCTTTTGTAAAATTCAGAAAGCTAAAATACCATTTCTTTTTGCATATAACAACCAGCGGCGCAACCTTTTTGGAAAGCCTGTATCTATGAATTGAGTGTTAGTTGGTCACTCGTTTTTTGAACTGCCCGGCTTAGGGTGGTTCTTTAAGATGCAGCCATAAAAGGTCCGTAGAATTCTGTGAAAAAGAAGATCTGACCGCTATGAAAAAGGACGCTGATTAATGGCAGCAAGAGAGCCCCGGGAAATCGGGGCTTTTTTGTTTTAAAATCCCTATTTTTGCACATTATTTAACGACAACTTAATTATTAGTATAGCATGCAACTGTACAATACTTTAAGTGCGAAAGAACGCGAAGAGCTCATAGAGCAGGCCAACCAGGAACGGTTGACTATCTCGTTCTACCAATACGCACACATTGGCAATCCACAGATTTTCAGGAATCACCTTTTTATCCGGTGGAACGAACTGGATGTACTCGGGAGAATTTATGTCGCCCATGAAGGGATTAATGCCCAGCTTTCTGTTCCCGCTCCTAATTTCGAGGCATTTAAAAAGCACCTGGACAGCATTAGTTTCCTGGAGAATGTCCGTCTTAATATCGCCATAGAACAAGACAACAAGTCTTTCCTGAAACTCAAAGTCAAGGTTCGTAACAAGATCGTTGCGGACGGGCTTAATGACCGCACTTTTGACGTGACCAATAAAGGGGTTCACGTCAATGCCGAAGAATTCAATAAACTTATCGATGATCCGGATACCATCCTGGTGGATATGCGAAATCACTACGAGAGTGAAATCGGGCATTTTAAGAATGCCATCACCCCGGATGTGGATACCTTCAGGGACTCCCTGGATATCATTGAAAAGGACCTGGAAGCGCATAAGGAAGATAAGAAACTGGTCATGTACTGCACCGGGGGAATCCGTTGTGAGAAGGCCAGCGCTTACTACAAGCACAAAGGTTTTAAACAAGTGTACCAGCTGGAAGGCGGAATCATAGAATATACCAGGCAGGTACAGCAGCAGCAGCTGGAGAATAAGTTCATGGGGAAGAACTTTGTTTTTGACCATCGCCGCAGTGAACGAATTTCTGAAGATGTGATCTCTCACTGCCACCAATGCGGTGAACCTTGTGACACCCACGTAAATTGTGCAAACGAGGCCTGCCATTTGTTATTCATACAGTGTGATTCCTGTGCGCAGAAAATGGATCAATGCTGCTCTGATAACTGTAAGGAAATCCACGCCCTTCCTTACGAAGAACAGAAGGAATTGCGCAGGGGGAAAGAGGCGAGTAATAAGATTTTTAAGAAGGGAAGATCAGAAGTCCTGAAATTTAAACGCTAGGGCAGTGCCCAGTCCGTAAGGCTTCTTTTGGTGCTGAACAGCTGCTGCTACGGATGGTTGAGGGGGATTGGCACCCGTGTCGTAATAAGGCATAGTACTTTTTAGATGCGAAGCAATTTATCGTATCTTTACGAGTGAATTATTTATGAACCTACGTCGGGTAAGGCCTCAGGGCTTCACCTGATTCAAGATATACTATATGGGTTGTAGCAGTTGTACGACCGCCACAGGAGGACAGCCCCGTGGCTGCAAGAACAATGGTACTTGCGGATCAGATGGCTGTAACAAATTAACAGTATTTGATTGGCTTTCAAACATGTCTCTCCCGGCAGGGGAGCAGCCTTTTGATTGCGTCGAGGTGCGTTTTAAGAACAGTAGGAAAGAGTTTTTCCGCAATACAGAAAATCTTTCCCTTTCTATAGGCGATATGGTTGCCACCCAGGCCAAGGCCGGTCATGATATCGGCATGGTTACCCTGACGGGACCCTTGGTGAAGGTGCAGATGAAGAAGAAAAAAGAGGATCATACAGATCCCAACCTTCCAAAAATATACCGAAAGGCTACCCAGAAAGATATTGATAAATGGCAGCGTTGCAGGGATAAGGAGGAGGAAATCAAGAAGCGTTCGCGCGAGATCGCCATCATCCTCAACCTTCAGATGAAGATCTCTGATGTGGAATTCCAGGGAGACGGCTCTAAAGCTACCTTCTATTATACCGCAGAAGAGCGGGTAGATTTCCGGCAGTTGATCAAGGATATGGCCAAGGCCTTCGGGATTCGTATAGAAATGCGGCAGATCGGGTACCGGCAGGAGGCACAACGCCTCGGTGGGATTGGATCTTGCGGGCGCGAACTATGCTGTTCTACCTGGCTGACCGATTTTAGATCGGTAAGTACCGCAGCGGCAAGGTATCAGCAACTTTCATTGAATCCCTTAAAACTCGCCGGGCAATGCGGCAAATTGAAATGTTGCCTTAATTACGAGCTTGATGTCTATATGGATGCGCTCAAAGATTTCCCTGCCCAGGACACTAAACTCTTCACCGAAAAAGGATTGGCCTTTTGCCAGAAGACCGATATTTTTAAAGGCACACTCTGGTTTTCTTATAAGGATGAACCGGCTAATTGGCATGCCCTGACCAAGAAACAGGTACACGAGATAGCGGAGAAGAATAAGAAGAAAGAAAAGGTAGCCAGCCTGGAAGAGTACGCTTCTGAAAATGAAACTCCGGCCGAAACCGCTTTTGAAAATGTGGTAGGTCAGGACAGTCTTACCCGTTTTGATCGTCCAAAAAGAAAGAGCAAGCGACGAAACAATAAGAAGAAAGGAAGAAATAACAGAAATAAGGCTTCTAAAAATGCGTAATCTCCTGTTAGGCCTGTTGTGCACCATGGCCTTTATCTCTTGCAATGACAAACTGGTGTATACCCAGAGCAAGCCTACTACCGATGCCAGTTGGGACCAGGATGAACTGATGAAATTCACATTCATGGCCCCAGATACTATACAACCTCATAACCTGTATTTCAATATCCGGAACGACGATCGTTTCCCGTATAGCAATTTGTTCGTAATTGCTGCGTTGAATACTCCAAAGGGGGAGACTTCTGTAGATACGCTGGAGTATGAAATGGCCCGCCCGGACGGAACCTGGCTGGGAAAAGGGCAGGGTAGTATAAAAGAAAATAAGCTGTGGTTTAAGGAGGCTATGATCTTCCCGAACACAGGAGAATATACCCTCACCCTGCAACACGCGATGAGAAAGAACGGGGAAGTAGAAGGTGTTGTGGAATTACCGGGGATAACGGATGTTGGATTAGAAATAGAAAAGCAAGAGTAAAGTAATGGCGAAAGCAAAGAAAAAAAAGCCGGCAAGGTCTTTCAGAACTTTTGTTAAATGGTTCTGGTTGCTGTTTGCGGCAGGAATTTTCTCTATAGTACTGATATTTATGCTCGCCTCCTGGGGAGCTTTTGGAGAAATGCCCACTTTTGAGCGCCTGGAGAACCCACAGACCAACCTGGCCACGGAAATCATTTCTGTCGATGGGCAAACCCTGGGTAAATTCTACCTGGACGATAACCGTACGCCGGTAGGTTATGACGATCTTCCACAGAACCTGGTCGAGGCCCTTATCGCAACCGAAGATGTGCGTTATTACAATCATTCCGGGATCGATGCATGGGGGACTTTGCGGGCCATTGTCTTTCTTGGAACAAGGGGTGGGGCCAGTACCATATCCCAGCAGTTATCAAAATTACTCTTTACCAAAAGAGCTTCGGGCGATGTGTTAAGCAGGGCCGTACAGAAGGTGAAAGAATGGGTGATCGCAACGCGGCTGGAGCGGCAGTACACCAAGTCGGAGATCATCGCCATGTACATGAATATCTACGACTTTAATTACAACGCAGACGGGATACGATCTGCGGCCAGGATCTATTTTGGGAAAGAACCAAAAGATTTGAAAACAGAAGAGTCTGCTGTCCTTGTTGGCATGCTGAAGAATTCATCGCTCTACAATCCCATCAGGCGAGAAGAATTAGTGCTGAACCGGAGAAATACCGTACTGGCGCAAATGGCCAAATACGATTATATCACAACCGAAGCAAAAGACTCCCTGCAGGCCCTGGAGATGAATATTAACTTCAGCCCGGAATCACACAGGGAAGGCCTGGCCACCTATTTCCGGATGTACCTACAAGGCTTTATGAACCGTTGGATCGCCGAAAACCCAAAACCGGCTCTTGAAGGAGAACGTGATAAATGGAACCTGTACCTGGATGGACTAAAGATCTATACTACCATTGATTCGCGCATGCAGAATCATGCAGAACAAGCTGTATCCGAACACATGAAGAGGTTGCAGGCAGAATTTTTTGTACAGAACACCCCTGCGAGGAACCCCACCACACCATTCCTCGACCTGGAAAAACCAGAAATAGATAACATAATTGAACGTGCCATGAAGAATTCCAGTAGGTGGCGCGGGATGAAAGCAGCAGGAAAATCTGAGAAGGAAATTCGCGCTTCTTTTGAGAAGGAAACAGAGATGACCGTGTTTGACTGGAATGCCGAGACTAAGGAAAAGGATACGGTTATGACCCCTTTAGATTCTATACGGTATTACAAATCCTTCCTCCGAACTTCTATGATGTCTATGGAACCGCAGACGGGCCATGTAAAGGCATGGGTTGGCGGAGTGAATTATAAGCACTTTCAGTACGATAATGTCATACAGGGAGCTCGGCAGGCAGGGTCTACCTTTAAGCCTTTTATTTATGCCGCGGCTATAGACCAGTTGCGCTTATCGCCATGCGATTCACTGCCGGACAGCCAGTACTGTATAGAAGCCGGGAAACACGGAAATATTGAGGCCTGGTGCCCGAAGAATTCTGATGGAAAATATTCCGGTAATATGTATACCCTTAAAAAAGCTCTGGCCAATTCGGTGAATACGGTCACGGCCCAGTTAATAGACCGGGTGGGGCCTAAACCCGTGGTGTCTATTGTCAAGAACCTGGGTTTAAACAGGGAAATTCTTCCGGTACCTTCTATCGCCCTGGGGACCACGGATTTTAATGTATACGAAATGGTGGGTGCATACGGTACATTTGCCAACCAGGGGGTGTATGTGAAACCCGTTATGGTCACGCGGATCGAAGATAAGAATGGGACCGTACTCTACGAATACGTACCCGAAACCAAGGATGTGCTCAGTAAGGACGTAGCTTATGCCATGGTTAAACTTATGGAAGGGGTAACTGAAGGTGGATCCGGAACCCGATTGCGTACTACGGGCAGTAAAGATGTAACGGTATATAAAGAAATTATCACCGGGTATCCTTATGAATTTACCAACCCTATTGCCGGTAAGACGGGTACTACCCAGAACAATAGTGATGGCTGGTTTATCGGCATGGTGCCTAACCTGGTTACAGGTGTATGGGTCGGTGGTGAAGAGCGGTCTGTTCACTTCAAGAGTATTACCTATGGGCAGGGAGCATCCATGGCCTTACCGATTTGGGCATTGTATATGAAGAAGAATTACAATGAACCGGATTTGGCAATATCCAAGGAGGAGTTTACAGAACCCGAAGACCTTTCTATAGTAGTAGATTGTAATAAGCTACCGGAAGAGACCGAAGTTGAGGCTGACCTGGAGGATGATATGGACGACCTGGATTTTTAATTTTCCCGCTAAAGCATTCCTGCCTGCAAAGCAGTTTCATTGTATTTAGATGAGGTTGTTCCAAGGCTATTACACCATAAAATCTTATTTTAGTAACCTAAGCTTGCCCGTAAATATTAGGGTGAATACAGACTAGCAGATATGATTAAAAAAACAGTAGCTGACGTAAGTACGGCCCTTAAGGGGGTTGAAGACGGCATGACCATCATGCTTGGCGGCTTTGGCTTGTGCGGCATCCCTGAAAACGCGATCTCCGAACTGGTCCGGCTGGGAGTCAAGGATCTTACCTGCATCAGCAATAATGCAGGAGTGGACGATTTTGGCCTTGGATTGCTTTTACAGAAGCGGCAGATCAATAAAATGATCTCTTCTTACGTAGGAGAGAATGAAGAATTTGAAAGACAGATGCTCAGCGGGGAATTGGAAGTAGAACTCACGCCCCAGGGGACATTGGCGGAAAAGTGCAGGGCTGCGCAGGCAGGCTTCCCGGCATTCTACACGCCTGCCGGATATGGCACCGAAGTTTCCATGGGAAAAGAGACCAGGGAGTTCAATGGGAAAATGTACGTTTTAGAGGAGGCTTTTAAAGCCGACTTTTCTCTGGTAAAGGCGTGGAAAGGGGACGAAGCCGGGAACCTGATTTTTAAAGGTACGGCCCGTAATTTTAATCCCAGCATGTGCGGTGCGGCCAAGATTACCGTGGCCGAGGTTGAAGAATTAGTGCCCGCAGGTGAGCTGGACCCTAACGAAATCCATATTCCCGGGATCTTCGTCAGCCGAATTTTCCAGGGGAAGGATTATGAAAAGAGAATAGAACAACGCACTGTAAGAAAAAGAAACTAATGCTGGATAAGAACGGAATAGCAAAGCGAATAGCCAAGGAAGTAAAAGACGGCTATTATGTCAACCTGGGAATAGGAATACCTACCCTTGTCGCCAATTTTGTCCGCGACGATATCAGTGTTGAATTCCAGAGTGAGAATGGAGTTCTGGGAATGGGACCTTTCCCGTTTGAGGGAGAGGAAGATGCCGACATTATCAATGCCGGGAAACAAACCATAACCACGCTCCCGGGAGCTTCTTTTTTTGACTCTGCCCTGAGCTTCGGAATGATCAGGGGGCAGCATGTAGATCTCACTATTCTCGGGGCTATGGAGGTTGCAGAAAACGGGGATATTGCGAATTGGAAGATTCCCGGAAAGATGGTCAAAGGAATGGGAGGTGCTATGGATCTCGTTGCTTCTGCTGAAAATATTATCGTTGCCATGATGCATACCAACAGGGCGGGTGAATCCAAGCTGCTGAAGCGATGCACACTGCCATTGACAGGGGTGCAATGTGTGAAGAAAATAGTGACCAACCTGGCGGTTCTTGAAGTTACCCCGGAAGGATTCAAGCTTTTAGAAAGAGCGCCGGGTGTAAGCGTGGAAGATATAAAGCAAGCTACAGAAGGATCACTTATTGTAGAAGGAAATATCCCCGAAATGCAGTTATGATTACCGTTCATCGAATTTGATGACAAAATCACGATTTTAACACCCTTCAGCCTAACGGGCTTACAATAAAACCAAAACCCGATAGTTTAAGTTAATAGCTGAATATCCCAGATCTTAACCTAAACTTATCGCTTATGGAACATCAAAACCACCATGCCGAAGAAGAAATTCAAGTGTATCGCAGCAACTTTTTAAGCGGGCTGCTGATGCTGGCCAAAAAATTATTCATGTTCTGAAGCAGAATATGATTGATTGGAAAAAGGAGTAATACCCACCGTATTGCTCCTTTTTTTATTTTAGAGCTTTTGATATGGCATCCGCACTTACTTACAGCAAATGTACTTTGGCCCAGCTGGAATTGCTCAGCAGCATGTCCAGGGAAACTTTCCGGCAAGCTTTTGAAGCTCAGAATGAGCCCCAGGATTTTAAAACCTACCTTGACAAGGCGTTTTCTTTGGAGACCCTGGGAAGGGAATTAGCGCAAACAGCCACTAGTTTCTATTTCATTTACCGGGAAGATGCATTGGTGGCCTATATGAAATTAAATACAGGCAATGCCCAAACAGACCTGCGCGAAGCAAGCGGGATGGAGCTGGAACGCATCTATGTTTTAAAAGATTACCAGGGTCTTGGAATTGGAGCGGAAGTCCTTTCCCATGTCAAACAAATGGCCAGGGAAGCGGGTAAGGAATACTTATGGTTAGGGGTCTGGGAAGAGAATAAGGATGCTATCCGTTTTTACGAGAAGCACGGGTTTGTAAAAAGTGGGATGCATCCCTATTATATTGGGAACGACCGGCAAATGGACTGGGTGATGAAGACAGATTTACGTAATTTGAATCCTCAATAATTTTCATGAAAGCAATCAAAAAATCAGTACTCCTGCTATTGCTGGGGTTCTCCGGGCTCGTGAGCGCCCAGACGTATTTCCCGGGAAAAGACACGCCCTGGGAACAAAAAGAACCGGCAGAGATGGCAATAGACGCGGGCGCTTTGGAAAAAGCGGTTTCTTTTGCCGAGAATAATGAATACAGCGGGTCTCGGGATCTGCGGATGGCAATTTTAAAAGGATTCGAGCGGGAGCCATACCACGAGATCCTGGGGCCGACCAAGAAAAGAGGAGGTCCGACCGGGATGATACTTAAGGATGGATACCTGGTCAGGCAGTGGGGAGACACCGGCAGGGTGGATATGACCTTCAGCGTCACCAAAAGTTTCTTGTCCACTGTAGCTGGGCTGGCGGTAGACCATGGACTTATAAAACAAACTTCGGATAAGGTGTCTGCCTATATCTGGGATGGCACATTTGAGGGATCTCATAATGCCAAGGTACAATGGAGCCACCTGCTACAACAGAATTCGGACTGGTCCGGTCAATTGTGGGGATTATATGACTGGGCGGACAGACCGCCTAGGGAAGGCGGGATCGATGAGTGGAAGAACAGGGCACTGAATCCGCCGGGCACAGTAATGGAATATAATGACGTACGTGTTAACGTCCTGGCCTATGCTTTGACACATACCTGGCGCAAACCGCTTCCTACTGTTCTCAAAGAAAAGATCATGGATCCGATTGGAGCCTCTACCACCTGGAGGTGGTTTGGTTATGACCATGCGTGGACAGAGATAGACGGTTATAAGATGAAGTCGGTTACGGGAGGTGGTCACTCGGGAGCTGGAATATTCATCAATACCGAGGACATGGCACGCTTTGGGCTGCTTTTTATGAATAACGGAGTATGGGAAGAGCAGCGCTTAATTAGCACGGATTGGATACAGGAAGCGCTCACTCCCTCTGCACCTGAGCATAATTATGGCTATATGTGGTGGCTGAACAGTAAAGGCGACAGGCATTGGGATGAACTTCCCGAACATATCTTTTATGCGGCTGGATTTGGCGGGAATTTTATCGTGATAGACCAGGAAAGGAACTTGGTGGTGGTCACCCGTTGGCTGGAACCATCAAAAATAGAAGAGTTTATGCAGCTGGTCTACGCTTCCTTTGATTAGATCTTATGCAAAATCTCTGCTGCTCGGGTCAGGGTTTCTTCTTTTTTGGCAAAACAAAAGCGCAACTGCCGGTGATCTTCCCTGTTTTCATTAAACACAGAAATCGGGATGCTGGCCAGCCCGTAGTCCGTTATCAGCCTTCGGGCAAAATCGGTATCCGTTTCCTCAGAAATACGGCTGTAATCCAATAACTGGAAATAAGTGCCTTCACAGGGGGTGAAATTAAATCGTGTTCCGGCGATTGCATTGAGGAAGAAATCCCTCTTTTGCTGGAAAAACGGTCCCAAACCGAGATAACGCCCCGGTTCTTCCAGGTAGCTGGCCAAAGCATGCTGAATAGGGTGGTTGGCACAGTACACGTTAAATTCGTGCACCTTTCGGAACTCGGACATCAGGTAGTCCGGGGCTGCACAATAGCCCATTTTCCACCCCGTTGTGTGAAAGGTTTTTCCGAAGGACACACAGATCATAGCACGTGATACCAGACCGGGATAACGGGCCACACTTTCATGTTGTTTGCCATCAAATACCAAATGTTCATAAACTTCATCGCTCAGCAAAAGAATATCCGTATTGGTCAGTGCCTGTTCCAGGGCTCGCATATCCGATTGGGAAAAGATTCTTCCGCTGGGGTTGTGAGGGGTATTAATGATCACCATGCGGGTGCGGGTCGTTATCGCAGAACGAAATTCTTCCCAGTCGATATTATGATCTTTTCCCTTCATTTGTACGGAAACCACTTTGCCGCCATTGAGGTGGATAGCGGGCTCGTAGCAATCGTAGGCCGGCCTGATCAGGATTACTTCATCACCCGGGTTAACAAAAGCTGTAATAGCCGTAAATATGGCTTGAGTCGCCCCGCTGGTTACCGTAATTTCGGAATCAGGATTAAAAGAGTGGTCATAAAGTGTATTGATCTTCTTGGAAAGGACCTCACGAAGGGAGTAGATCCCTGCCATGGGCGCATATTGGTTATAACCGGTGCGCATGGCAGCATCCACCAGGGCGAGTAATTCCGGATCCGGTTCAAAGTCAGGGAATCCCTGGGATAGGTTTACCGCATTATGTTCCCGGGCCATTGCACCCATTACGGTAAAAATTGAAGGTTCTAAGCCGGGTAATTTAGAAGTCAAGTCGAACGTCATAATCCAAGTTTTTGCTGAAGTTTAAAAGTAGCGAATTGCACATAAAAAAACCCGTTGCAAGACAACGGGTTCTTATGGATTGAGGGCCTGTGATTAGGCGTGTTGTTCTTCGTGCTTCCCTTCTTTGATCTCTTCGACCAACTTGGCATTAAATGCAGGGAGATCATCAGGATTCCTGCTGGTTACAAAGCCTTGATCTACTACAACCTCTTCATCTACCCAATTTGCTCCGGCGTTTACCAGGTCATCTTTGATAGAATTAAAGGAAGTCATTTTACGACCTTCAACTACCCCTGCACTGATCAGTATTTGAGGCGCGTGGCATATCGCGGCTACAGGTTTTTCTTGCTTAAAGAAATCCCGTACAAATTCAAGGGCTTGATCGTTCCTTCTCAATTTATCCGGGTTAATTACCCCGCCAGGCAACATTAATGCATTATAATCTGATGCCTTAACCTGGTCCAAAGTTTTATCAACCGAATAGGAATTAGACCAATCGCCGTCATTCCATCCTTTTATATGTCCGGATTCTTCACTTACGATGTCTACCTCGAAGCCTTCGTTCTTCATGGCCTGCAAAGGAGAGGTAAGCTCAATTTCTTCAAATCCGTTAGTGGCTAATATTGCTATCTTTTTCATGTTATATGTGTCTGTAATGATTAGTAAATAATTTCATTATGAATATACATTGCAGTAAGGGGAAAGTCCGTTAAGACCCTTTTAAAATATAGCCGCTTAAGGTTAAAAGTTTAATAAGATTTCTAACAAGTGTTAAATATAGGAAGCGGAGGGGATCACATTGGTCTATAGATGCCCCGGAGTGCCCGGAGAGAGTCAAAATAAGAAAGCCATCTGCATCCCGTAAAGGGTGTAGATGGCTTTAAAAATATTCTAAAAATTAAAAGATTAGCCTTTAAGGTTGGCCTTTAGATATTCGCGATTCATTCGTGCGATATTTTCCAGAGAGATCCCTTTAGGGCACTCAACTTCACATGCCCCGGTATTGGTACAGTTACCGAATCCTTCAAGATCCATTTGTCTCACCATATTCTTTACACGCTCCGTGGCTTCAACCTGCCCTTGAGGTAGCAAGGCGAACTGCGAAACTTTTGCTGAAGTAAATAACATGGCACTAGCATTCTTACAGGCGGCTACGCAAGCACCACATCCAATACAAGTTGCAGCATCCATTGCCGTATCTGCCGCTTCTTTCTGCACAGGGATGGCGTTGGCATCCACGGTGTTTCCCGAGGTATTTACGGAGATATAACCTCCTGCCTGTTGTATACGATCAAACGAGCTGCGATCTACTACAAGATCTTTGATTACCGGGAACGCAGTAGCTCTGAACGGTTCAATAACGATGGTATCACCATCCTTAAACTTACGCATATGCAGCTGGCAAGTCGTTATAAACTTATCCGGTCCGTGGGGCTCCCCGTTGATCTGCAGGGAACAGCTGCCACAGATTCCCTCCCGGCAGTCGTGATCAAACTCTACCGGCTCTTTCCCTTCGTTGATGAGGTTCTCGTTCAGGATATCCAGCATTTCCAGGAAAGACATGTCCCCGTCAATACCACTGATAGAGTAGTCTACCATCTTCCCCTTTGCGTGGGCATCATTCTGACGCCAAACTTTTAAATTGAGATTCATACTATTTTCTTTAGTACTGCTATTTAATCGATCCTGTAAATCACATCACAGGGCCGGGTATTTTTATTTATAACTTCTGGTTTTCAGCTCTATGTTTTCATAGACGAGCTCTTCCTTATGCAGCTCAGCGTCCTTAGGCTCTCCTTTATATTCCCAGGCCGCGACATATTTGAAGTTCTCATCATCACGCAGGGCTTCACCTTCAGGAGTCTGGTACTCTTCCCGGAAATGTCCACCACAGGATTCTTGCCTGTGAAGGGCGTCTTTCGCAAAAAGTTCACCTAGCTCCAGGAAATCGGCAACTCGCCCGGCTTTCTCCAGTTCCTGGTTCATCGATTTTGATTCGCCGGGTACTTTGACGTTCTCCCAGAAGTCTTTTCTCAGCTCGGAGATTTCTTTGATCGCCTCCTGAAGGCCTTCAGCATTTCTCGCCATCCCACACTTGTTCCACATGATCTTTCCAAGTTTTTTGTGGTAGTAGTCGACCGAATTCTTTCCTTTTCCGGACATCAATTTTTCAATGCGCTCGCGAACTTCTTTTTCCGCGTGCTCAAATTCCGGGCTTTCGGTTGAGATGGGCCCGGTACGAATATCATCAGAAAGATAATCGCCAATGGTGTACGGCAATACAAAGTAACCATCTGCAAGTCCCTGCATCAATGCAGAAGCTCCCAGCCTGTTGGCACCGTGATCGCTGAAATTAGCTTCCCCTGCGGCGTAACATCCCGGGATGGTAGTTTGCAGGTTGTAATCAACCCAAAGTCCACCCATGGTATAGTGAACCGCCGGATAGATCATCATCGGGGTTTTATAGGGATTTTCGTCCACGATCTTTTCATACATCTGGAAAAGGTTCCCGTATTTAGCTTCAACAACTTCTTCCCCCAGCTTTCTTACCGTGTCATCAGAAGGATCCTTAATTCCAGAGGTTAGCGCTTTTTCTTTACCATACCTCATGATAGCTGCCGAGAAATCCAGGTAAACCGCTTCACCTGTTTTGTTCACTCCAAAACCGGCATCGCATCGTTCTTTGGCTGCCCTTGAAGCAACATCCCTGGGGACCAGGTTACCGAATGCCGGGTAACGGCGTTCCAGGTAATAATCCCTGTCTTCTTCTTTTATCTGCGTTGGCTTTAACTTGCCTTCCCTGATCGCAACGGCATCTTCCATTTTAGCCGGTACCCAGATTCGCCCGTCATTCCTGAGCGATTCTGACATCAGTGTCAACTTGGATTGATGATCTCCCGATACAGGGATACAGGTAGGGTGTATCTGTGTAAAACAAGGGTTGGCAAAGAAGGCTCCCCTTCTGTGTGCCCGCCATGCAGCCATGACGTTACTTCCCATGGCATTGGTCGACAAGAAGAATACATTGCCATATCCTCCACTGGCCAGTACTACGGCATGAGCCGAGTGCCTCTGAATCTCGCCGCTTACTAAGTCGCGGGCAATAATCCCACGGGCTTTACCGTCTACGAGAACAAGGTCCAGCATTTCATGCCGGTTGTATGCCTTGATCTTCCCGCGGTTGATCTGGCGGTTCATCGCGGCATATGCCCCGAGTAAGAGTTGTTGTCCTGTTTGTCCCTTGGCATAAAAAGTACGGGATACCAGAACCCCTCCAAAGGAACGGTTATCCAGTAAGCCCCCGTATTCCCTTGCAAAGGGAACTCCCTGTGCGACACATTGGTCAATGATATTTGAGGACACTTCGGCGAGACGATAAACGTTTCCTTCCCTGGAGCGGTAGTCTCCTCCTTTTATAGTGTCGTAAAATAAACGGTAATTAGAATCCCCGTCTCCTTGATAGTTCTTTGCTGCATTGATTCCCCCCTGGGCTGCGATAGAGTGTGCACGCCTGGGTGAATCCTGATAGCAGAATGTTTTTACGTTATAACCGAGTTCTGCAAGGGTAGCTGCAGCTGAACCTCCGGCAAGACCGGTACCGACCACGATGACGTCAATATTACGTTTGTTGGCAGGGTTTACCAGGTTGATTTCGTTCTTATGTTTGGTCCATTTATCGGCCAGCGGCCCTAATGGAACTTTAGAATCGAGGATGCCCATACTTAATGAGTTATAGGGTTAAAGTGATGATAAAGTGCGATAAATATGAACCCGGCAGGGATCGCTATCGCGTATATTTTGGTAAAAGTCTGAAGTCCGGCGCTGTACTTGTTATTCCATCCCATAGATTGGAAAGAAGAAGAAAAGCCGTGCCAGAGGTGCATTGCAAGAAGCACAAAGGCGATAACATAAATTACGGTTCGCCAGATAGGTTCAAATTTTTCAACGGTTTCCGCGTAATAGCGTGTTGGGTCTTCGGGATTGCTTTCCAGGTATTTGTAGGCCATCTCGTGCACCCAGAAATCGTACATGTGCAATCCAAGGAAAGCGAGTACAACTAAGCCGGTAACGATCATGTTCCGCGATGTCCAGGGAGCGTTGGCGCTACCATTATATCGCACATAACCGATCTTCCTCGATCGGTTGTTCTGGATCTCCAGGGCGATCCCCATTACGAAATGTATAATGATTCCCGCGACCAGGATGGGTTGAAGAATATACTGTACCAATGGGTTATACCCCATAAAATGCGACCACTCGTTAAAAGTGTCGGGTGCAATTACAGACGTAAGGTTAATGGTAAAGTGCTGCGCTAAAAAGAGGACTAAAAAAAGACCGGAAAGTGCCATTACCACTTTTCTGGCAATGGAAGAGGAGATTAATGCACTCATTCGTTTAGATAGTTTTTACAAAAATAGGTTACTGGCCTATTATTAACAAACTTTGCAGTTCGTGGCGGCGTATTTAGAACCAGTATAATATAGCATTGCAAAGATAATGCGTTTAATAAAAATGTAAAAAAATTAAACAAATATCTTGCGGCTGTATCCTAAGATATGGAATTTGGAGTTTTAAAGTGCTGACTGTGATTTATTTATCGGATATTAGGGAGACAAACTGCCTTTGGATTTCTCATGGATATAGGACTATTATCAGTCAGTCGGAATGTATATTCCACGCATCGCATCGCGGAAGAAGCGCAGCGTAGGGATCATTATATAGAGTTGATAGATCACATGCGCTGTTCAGTACAACTCGGGAACGGAGCTCCCAGGATTTTCCTGGATAAGGATGAGATCACCCACTCTTTTGATGCCATCATTCCAAGGATAGGTACCAAGGTAACCGCTCACGGTGCCATGGTAGTCAAGCAATTTGAACTGAATGGTATTTTTTCTTCGGCAAGTTCAGGAGGTATCACCCGGGCCAGGAATAAGGTGAAGACGTTACAGCTGCTGTCACGCAAGAAGATCCCTATTGTCCCTACCCTTATCACTGTTAATCCTTCGACCTTAGAAGAACAGATAGATTTGTTAGGAGGACCGCCGGTGATCATCAAGTTGCAGGAAGGTACCCAGGGAATAGGAGTAATCCTGGCAGAGACAACACGTTCGGCAAGATCTATTGTCGATACCCTGAACCACCTGGATACCGATATTTTAATACAGAAATATATCGAGGAGTCTAATGGCGAAGACCTGCGTTTGTTTGTCGTCGGGCAAAAAGTAGTAGGGAGTATGAAACGGTTTAGTGCGGTCGGGGATTTTCGTTCCAACATGCATCGCGGAGGTTCTGCAGAAGCCATCATCCCTACCGCCCAGGAATCACATATGGCTCTGAAAGCGGTAAAACACCTGGGGCTGGGTATTGCCGGGGTAGACATGGTTCGTTCTCACAATGGGCCCTTGTTATTAGAGGTTAATGCATCCCCGGGCCTGGAAGCATTGGAGGCAGCGACGAGTAAGAATATCGCTAAGGAGATCGTATGCTTCGTGGAAAAGAATGCTAAAATCAAAAAGACTTTATAGATCCCGGAGACGGCTGTGAAGGTTCGTGGAAATGATCTCCCGGGTTTTGCGGACTTGGGACGAATAGCTATTTTTGGCAAAATCCACTTAAGTACATGAGATACGCACAGATACCGAATTCACTATTTATTAAGAACAGGAAAAAATTCATGGACCGCATGCGTCCTAAAAGCCTAGCCGTTTTTAATTCGAACGATATATACCCAATTGGCGCAGACAGCACCATGCCTTTTCAGCAACAACGCGATATTTTTTACCTAAGCGGTGCAGACCAGGAGGAGACCAAACTATTACTTTTCCCCGATGCCATTGAAAAGAAACACCGTGAGATCTTATTTGTAAGAGAAACCAATGATCATATAGCGGTTTGGGAAGGAGAAAAATTAACCAAGGAAAAAGCAACCGAGGTTTCCGGGATAGAAACGGTGTACTGGCTTAAAGAGTTTGATAAGGTCTTTTATGACCTGATGACCGAAGCGGAACTGATCTATTTCAATACCAACGAGCACTATCGCCAGTCCGTGGAGACTCAGACCAGGGAAGATCGCTTTATCGCTAAAGTAAAAGAAGACTTTCCTGCGCACAGCTGGGGGAGGAGCAATCCTATCCTGCAGGAAATCAGGGGAACCAAAGAGCCGGAAGAGTTGGAGATTATGCAGCAGGCCTGCAATATCACTGAAAAAGGGATACGGCGGGTATTGAAATTCCTGAAGCCTGGAGTTTGGGAATACGAGATAGAAGCAGAATTGATGCACGAATTCCTGTCTAACCGTTCCAGGGGCTTCGCATATACTCCCATTATCGCTTCGGGAAATAATGCTAACGTGCTTCATTATGTAGAGAACAAGAACCAGTGCCAGGATGGGGATCTCATCCTGATGGATGTGGGGGCCACCTACGCCAATTACGCCAGTGACTTGTCCAGGACATTCCCGGTGAACGGAAGATTTACCAAGAGGCAGCGCGAGGTTTATGACGCTGTTCTGCGGGTGAAGAATGATGCTACCAAAATGTTAGTGCCAGGTACCCTTTGGGCCGAGTATCACAAGGAAGTCGGAAAACTGATGACGTCAGAATTATTGGGGCTGAAGTTGCTGGATAAGGCAGACGTACAGAATGAAGATAAAAACTGGCCTGCCTACAAGAAGTATTTTATGCATGGCACCAGCCATCATATTGGTTTAGACACCCATGATTACGGCCCGTTAAAAACACCGATGAATGCCAATATGGTATTCACTGTGGAGCCGGGAATCTATATCCCTGAGGAAGGGTTTGGAATACGCCTTGAAGACGATGTTGTTGTACAGGAGCAGGGTGAGCCCTTTAACCTGATGAGAGATATACCTATAGAGGCAGAAGAGATTGAAGAGATCATGAACAAGTAAAAGGATTCTCTTACTATAGAGATTTAATTTATTAAGGAGCAGGATCTGATATAAGGTTTTGCTCCTTTCTTTTTGTATCGTATTTATAAAACGCTGCAGCTGCAAGCTTACTGCAGGCAATCCGGCTATCTTACGATCAAGGGGAGGGGGGGTTATTTAACCCCCTTGCTTTTTCCAATCATTTTTTCGACTAAACAGGTTGCCTCCCAGGAAGACTAGGAAAGACGGTAAAACCCATCCCAGGCTATACCCGCTTAAAGGAATCCAATTCGCAGACCGCTCGCTGAGACCAATAAATCCCAGGCTGTTGATGAAGTCGGGAGTACTGAAAAGAATAGTGGTGATGATCACAGATCGAAAAACCAAAGGAGAAGCAAATCGCTCCGGTAAGACATTGAGTAAAATGAGTACAATGGTCACCGGGTAGATAAACATCAGGGCAGGCAATGCCAGGTCTATAATGATCCCAACATTGAGCTGTCCTACCAGTATGCCCAGCAAACAAGCTGTAAGGGCTGTATAGAGATACGACTTAGGTTGATTTGGAAAGCGCGATCGTACAAAATCAGAGGCGCCGGTAACAATGCCAACTGCCGTGGTGAAACACGCCAGGCTTACGAGCAGGCTGAGGAATATATTGGCTGTTTTTCCTAAGGTTACCTGGCTGATACCCGTGAGCAATGCTGTCCTGCTAATGTCTGCAGGGAAAGATTCATGCAGGAGTGCCCCGCTAAGAATCAAACCCGTATAAATGCTCAACAGGCCTAGGCCGGCCAGGAACCCGGCCCTGCCGATAAGTTGTTTTTTCAGTTCGTAGGTTCTATCTTTTTTCTGCAGGTTAATCGAAACGATGATCACACCCCCGACAACGACTGCCCCGATAGCGTCAAAAGTCTGGTATCCCTCCAATACACCGTGAGAAAACGGACTATTGAAACCCGTGCTGCCAAAATTTAATGGAAAATCGTATATACTTATCCCGATGACCAGAAGAAGAATGAGTAAAATGGCCGGCGTCAGCCATTTACCGATCAGGTCCAATAACCTGGATCGGTTGATCACGAAGACGAAAACTAAAGTAAAATAGCACACGCTGGTGAATAAGGGTGAACTGCCAAAAAGAGGTTCAATAGCCATTTCATGGGTTACGGCAGCGGTCCTCGGTGATGGCAAGGCCACGGATATGGTGTAGATCAGGATACAATATACCAGGCTGAAGAGTGGGGACACCTTGCTGGCAAATTCAAAAAGACCGCCCTGAATACGGGCGTGGGCAAGAATGCCCAGTACGGGAATGCAAACAGCAGAAAGGCAGAAGCCCAAAGCGACGAGCCACCATCCTTCCCCGGACAAAAACCCTAACTGGGGTGGCAGGATGAGGTTTCCCGCACCGAAGAATAAGGAGAATAATGCAAAAGCGGTGACCAAAGTTTCCTTTGTGAATCTCATGAGAATAAATAAGGGCGGAAGTTAATGAAAAAGTGGATTTCAGGAGTTCATTAACACAGCGTATAGCCGTCTTATTTTATTATTAATAATGCGATTCATCGAAAAAATCTAAAAATCAGCCAGATGACTCAATAATCCGGTAATTCTGTTCGTTAATTGATAAGTAGACTAAAACTTACTATTATTCGACAAAACTATTATGTTCAACTATTGTAATCGGCAGTCCCCAAATCTACCATTGCATACCTAAAAACCTTCCTTATGAAAAAAGTATTCTGCAACATCTTCGGTCACCACTACACGGTTTCCAAGAAGGTAACTTCCCACATCAAAGAGTACAAGTGCGTTCATTGTAACAAAGAAGTAACCACAGACGTAAGTGGTAACCTTTCTACTTTGACACCAGAATTACAGGATATCAACAGAACATTGGAGAACCTGTATCAGAAAAGACACCGGATCGCTTAATAGCGACCCTGCTTATGTTTTGGCAAACGTGTTCCAACCCTGTGCGGTGATTGGAATTTGAGCATCATTCCTGGAGATCAAGTAAGCATTTTCCTTATCGGCCGTCATATGCCCCACGACAGTCAGGTTCGGATTGCCCTTGATTTTCGGGAATTCTTTTTGGTCAATGGTGAATAGTAATTCATAATCCTCCCCTCCGCTCATCGCCACTAAGGTACTGTCCAGGCCAAATTCCTCACAGGCAGAGATGACCGTAGGATCCAGGGGAATTTTGTCTTCATATACATGACAACCTACCCCACTTTCTTTGCAAAGATGAAGGATCTCCGAGGAGAGTCCGTCGCTGATGTCGATCATCGAAGTAGGTTTTACATCCAGTTCTTTCAATAGCCCTATGATATCCTTGCGTGCTTCCGGTTTTAATTGCCTTTCAACAACATAGCTGTAGGGCTCAAGATCGGGCTGGTGGTTAGGGTTTACTTTAAAAACTTCGTTTTCCCGTTCCAGCACCTGCAATCCAAGGTATGCGCCACCGAGGTCTCCCGTAACCACGAGGAGGTCGTGCTCTTTGGCACCACTGCGATAAACTATCCCATCTTCCTTCACCTTTCCAATGGCCGTTACGCTGATCAGCATTCCCTTGGTAGAAGAAGTGGTATCGCCACCCACCACGTCAACATCGTAAAGCTTTGCCGCCATGGCTACACCCTCGTAAAACTCTTCCAGTGCTTCTAACGGGAATCGATTAGATACGGCGATGGATACAGTAACCTGGGTAGCTTCTGCATTCATAGCATAGATATCTGAAAGATTGACCATGATACTTTTATACCCAAGGTGTTTTAAAGGCATATAGGCGAGGTTAAAATGCACGCCTTCTACCAGTAAGTCGGTACTTATTACCGTCCTGTGATCTTTAAAATCCAGTACTGCAGCATCGTCCCCGATTCCTTTTATGGTGGATTCCTGTGACGGTTTAAACCCTTTGGTCAAGTGGTCGATCAGGCCAAATTCGCCCATGGACTCTAATGGAGTTTTCTCTTGATTCTTATCTTCTAACATGCTGCAAAAATAAGGAGGATATCATATATATCTTATCTTTATTGCGATAAACCCTGCTTTAATTGGGTTTCCCTGCTATGAAGTACAGCCTTAAATTTTTCCTGCTTTTTATTCTTGCTTTCTCTTGTTCTAAAACCGACTCCTTAAATGATCCCACCCCGGACCCGGATGGGGACGGAAATGAGGTTGTGAAAGACCCGGTAAGCTATACCCCATGTGAAGATGGTTTTGCCGGGACCTATCCCTGTAACGATTACGATCTCATAGGGAGGGTAACCCTGCAGGATATGGGTGCGACTGCCGGTAACGATATTTGGGGTTGGACAGACCCTGTCACAACAAGGGAGTATGCCTTAGTAGGAGTGGATAATGGGACGGCTTTTGTCGATATTACGGACGAGGAGCAACTGGTTTACCTGGGGAAGCTGCCCACGGCTACTCAGGCGAGTACCTGGCGTGATTTAAAAGTCCATGATAATTACGTCTTTATAGTCTCTGAAGCAGAGAATCACGGTATGCAGGTATTTGACCTCACCAAATTACGCGATGTGGATAACCCTCCTGTCACTTTCACGGCAGATGCGCGATATACTGGTTTTGGTAATGCTCATAATATTGCCATAGTCCCCGGTCTTGAAATGGCGTACGCAGTTGGGACTGCGAGGAACGACATCTACAGTGGGGGAGTTCATTTTATCGATATATCGGACCCGTTAAATCCACAATTGGCAGGGGGTTACGGGGAACAAGGGTATATGCACGATGTACAGGTAGTGAGCTATTCAGGGCCAGATCCGGATTACCAGGGGCGAGAAATACTGATCGGTGCGAACGAGGACCGCCTGGTGATCGCTGATGTTACGGATACAGCAAACCCTGTTACCTTATCTACATTAGCCTATCCAAATACAGCGTATACGCACCAGGGATGGTTTACTGAGGATCAGAAATTCTTTATCCTGGGAGATGAATTAGACGAGGTGAATTTTGGTTTTGATTCAAGGACCCTTGTGTTCGATTTTACTGACCTGGACCAGCCTTCCCTGCATATGAGCTATACCGGGCCTAGTCCGGCGATCGATCATAATGGCTATGTTCTCGGAGATCGTTATTACCTGGCTAATTATACCGCGGGTTTGCGTGTACTCGATATTTCCGGCATTGGCAACTCGGACATATCCGAGCTGGGATATTTTGACACCTACCCAGCCACTAACAGTACTGTTTTTAATGGTTTGTGGAGCGTTTACCCTTATTTTGAAAGTGGGAAGCTGCTGCTTGGGGATATTGATTCCGGCCTGTTTGTTGTGAAAAAATCCCTATAAACCCTGTGCGGGTTCTTAGGTTTACCTTATTCTAATGATGAAAAAATTTATTTTAGGATGGCTACTGCTGCTGTATGGATGCAGTGCTGATCTTCTGCCTGCAGATGATGAAGTGGCCGAAAGGAAGGTTTCGGTATTCAGTGGTGGGACTGATTGGATGCAGCTATATGGTGGTTCTGCCGAAGATGGCTTTCATGCGGTTATCAGTACCACTGATGGGGGATTTGCAGCCCTTGGTTATTCCCGGAGTACAGATGGCGAATTGAGCGGGAAGGTGACAGAAGCAACGGATTTCTGGCTGATGAAAGCAGATGCTTCCGGGACGGTCAGCTGGAGTCGCTCTTACGGTGGTACCAAGGAAGACCTTGGGCAATCACTGGTACAGACCAAAGACGGCGGTTATGCCGTGATAGGCTATGCCATGAGCGACGATGGTGATGCGAGCAATAATGAAGGATTTCACGATAACTGGATCCTGAAACTGGATGAATCAGGAAACGTGGAATGGCAAAAAAGTTTTGGCTATGTCGGTCACGATCACGCCTATGACCTTGTGCAGACTGACGATGGGGGATTTTTCTTTGTGGGATTTCTCGATGTAACTGCAGCCAATGGCCAGGGCAACGACGGAAAAGCGCCTTTCCTTACCCGCCACGGGGTTGGAGAGTTCTGGGCTACCAAATTAGGGCCGGATGGTCAGCTTCAGTGGCGTAGGTATTTTGGAGGCAGCAATAACGACCGCGCACATGCAGTGGCTAAAGCCCGGGATGGAGGTTTTGTAATAACGGGCTTTTCGGAGAGCGACGATTTTGATGTTTCCGGAAGTAAAGGCAGTTATGATTTCTGGGTTCTGAAGATCAGTGATATAGGAGAGCTGTTGTGGGAACGATCTTATGGCGGAAGTGGGATTGAAATATCTTATGATATCGCGGCCACTGAAGATGGAGGCTATGTCATCGTAGGGAACAGCATTAATGGCGATGGTGATGTGAGTGTGAACTATGGTGAATCTGATGTATGGATTATAAAAATAGATGACAATGGCAGCCTGTTGTGGGAGCGAAGCATAGGGGGAACTGGATTTGATACTGCCAGAAGCATAAATACGGGAAGTAACGGGGACCTGATCATCAGCGGTTACTCTAATAGTTCTGATGGACACCTGCATATGAATTACGGGGAGAATGATGCCTGGGTGATCAGAACTAATCAACAAGGCGAACTGATCTGGAAAGGCTCTTATGGAGGGTCGGGGATGGACCTTGGATTTAGTGCGGTTGAGGTTTCTAATAAAGACATACTGCTGGTGGGCGAATCTGCAAGCCCGGACTGGGTAGGAACCCACCATAAAGGAGCTACCGATGGCTTTGTCATACGCCTGCGATCCGGGAGACGATCCAGGAATTAGTTTGGCTATCCTATTGAATATTTGTACTTTACATTTTTCTAACTAAAAACATAAACACTAATGAAAAAAGTACTAATAACACTCTGCCTGGGAGTTTTTATGCTGGGCACAATCAGCTCTTGCCGGG
Source organism: Zeaxanthinibacter sp. PT1 (assembly GCF_028464225.1). Taxonomy (GTDB): domain Bacteria; phylum Bacteroidota; class Bacteroidia; order Flavobacteriales; family Flavobacteriaceae; genus Zeaxanthinibacter. Next base: position 725,659 of record NZ_JAQPCN010000001.1, on the reverse strand, counting down.
AGACCAAAGAGAAAGAAATTGAAGTTGAAAGCACCATTGAAGATGATGATGCTTTTGAGGATATGGGGGAAGAAATTGACGAGGCCCGTGAAGCCGGCGAAGAAGCCAGGGAAGAAATGAAAGAAGCAAAAGAGGAGATCGAGGAGAATATGGAAGATATGACAGATGATTAATTCATAGGTATATCAAGAGCAGAATCGGCAGCCCGTTGCTTTTAGCAGGGGGCTGTCGTTTTTTTTAGTACGCATCCCAAGGATAGTTTTATTGTCATATTCTGAACATTTCCCCTTTAAAACCAAGGCTTTTATATATAAGTAAAGTTTATCCCCTTATTCGTTATATTAATGTTAGTGCCTATGGTTAAACACTGTATTTACCCTATCTTTGTGGCCTATTTAGAATTAATCCATTTAATTATGATCAAAGTTTCTGATACAGCCAAAAACAAAGTGGTGGCGCTTATGAGTGAAGAGGGCTTTGATGCCGCCAGGGACTATGTCCGGGTTGGCGTAAAGAGCGGTGGCTGCAGCGGCCTCTCCTACGAATTGAAGTTTGATAATACAATTGCTGAAACCGATAAGTTATTTGAAGATAACGCGGTTAAAATTTTAGTTGATAAAAAAAGTTTCCTGTACCTGGTAGGAACGGTATTGGAATATTCAGGGGGTCTCAATGGTAAGGGTTTTGTATTCAACAACCCGAACGCCCAGCGGACCTGTGGATGTGGTGAAAGTTTCTCCCTGTAATTAATGACCTGGTAGGCACTGATTATTAAAATCGGCACCTGTTAGTGAAAATGAAAACAAATGGCATACACTGAAGAAGAATTAAAAAAGGAGTTAGAAACCAAGGAATACGAGTATGGTTTCTACACGGATATTGAATCGGAGACCTTTCCAAATGGTCTTAACGAGGAGATCGTCGTGGCCATTTCCAAGAAAAAGGAAGAGCCGGAATGGATGACGGAATGGCGACTGGAATCTTTCCGTTACTGGAAAGAAATGGTAGAGCCGGAATGGGCTAATGTGCATTACACCAAGCCTGATTTCCAGGCGATATCTTACTATTCTGCTCCGAATAAGAAGCCTAAGTATAACAGCCTAGATGAGGTAGACCCCGAATTGCTGTCTACATTTGAGCGTTTGGGGATTTCCCTGGACGAACAGAAGAAGTTGGCAGGAGTTGCGATGGATATCGTGATGGACTCTGTATCTGTTGCCACTACTTTTAAAAAGACGCTGGCAGAAAAAGGAATTATATTCTGCTCTATTTCTGAAGCGATCAAAGAACACCCGGAGCTGGTCAAGAAATATATCGGGACTGTAGTGCCACAGAAAGATAATTTCTATGCCGCACTTAACTCGGCCGTGTTTTCTGACGGATCGTTCTGCTATATTCCAAAAGGGGTTCGATGCCCGATGGAACTTTCAACTTACTTCAGGATCAACCAGGCCGGAACCGGGCAATTTGAACGTACCCTGGTGATTGCCGATGAAGGAAGTTACGTAAGTTACCTGGAAGGGTGTACTGCGCCTTCCAGGGATGAAAACCAGCTGCACGCGGCGGTGGTAGAACTTATCGCCCTGGATGACGCTGAAATAAAATATTCAACCGTACAGAATTGGTTCCCCGGTGATAAGAGCGGAAAAGGCGGAGTCTATAATTTTGTGACCAAGAGAGGTATTTGCGAAAAGAATGCCAAGATCAGCTGGACCCAGGTTGAAACCGGTTCTGCAGTTACCTGGAAATACCCTTCCTGTATCCTGAAAGGGGATAACTCGATAGGGGAATTTTACTCTATCGCGGTGACTAATAACTACCAACAGGCCGATACGGGAACTAAGATGATCCACTTGGGGAAAAATACCAAGAGTACGATCATATCCAAGGGGATCTCCGCGGGGAAATCCCAGAACAGCTATCGTGGATTGGTGCAGGTGAACAGCAGGGCGGAGAACGCCAGGAACTTTTCACAGTGCGATTCTCTCCTTATGGGAAATGAATGTGGTGCACATACCTTCCCATATATCGAGACCAAGAACAAGACTGCCCAGATAGAACACGAAGCGACGACCAGTAAAATTGGTGAGGACCAGATTTTTTACTGTAACCAGCGTGGGATAGACACGGAAAAAGCTATAGCCCTGATCGTGAATGGATTCAGTAAGGAAGTACTGAATAAGCTTCCGATGGAATTCGCGGTAGAGGCACAGAAATTATTAGAAATCAGCCTTGAGGGATCAGTAGGCTAAACATAAATAAACAGAACAGAGTAATGCTGAAAATTAAAGATTTACACGCCAAGGTAGAAGATAAGGAAATCCTGAAGGGGATTAACCTGGAGTTGAATGCCGGAGAAGTACATGCTATCATGGGGCCTAACGGTTCCGGTAAGAGTACCCTTGCGTCAGTAATTGCGGGTAAAGAAGAATTTGAGATCACCAAAGGTGGCGTTTTCTTTGAGAACGAAGACCTGGAAGATACTGCACCTGAAGAGCGGGCGCATAAAGGAATCTTCTTGTCGTTCCAATACCCTGTAGAGATACCCGGGGTATCTGTAACTAATTTTATGAAAACGGCCATTAACGAATCACGCAAGGCCAGGGGGATGGAAGACATGCCTGCCAATGAAATGCTGAAACTGATTCGCGAGAAATCCGAGATGTTGGATATTGATCGTAAGTTCCTTTCACGATCCCTGAACGAAGGATTTTCCGGGGGAGAGAAAAAGCGGAACGAAATTTTCCAAATGGCTATGCTGGAGCCTAAACTGGCTATCCTTGATGAAACCGATTCCGGGCTGGATATCGATGCCTTAAGGATCGTTGCGAACGGGGTGAACAAACTGCGTAGCAAGGATAACGCCGTGCTCGTCATTACCCATTACCAGCGCTTGCTGGAATACATCGTTCCGGATTTTGTACATGTACTTCACGACGGAAAGATCGTGAAATCAGGTGATAAGGCCCTCGCCCTGGAATTAGAAGAAAAAGGGTACGACTGGCTAAAGCAGGAATCAGCAGTATAAATTTGTAGCAGGTCCGGGCACCTGTCATAGGCGCCTCTATATGCACCTGCAGTTGAAGACACAGAATGATTATGGATTTGAAAGATAAATTGGTCTCTTCTTTTATGGCCTTTGAGAATACGATAGACGTGGAACATCCGATTCACGACATCCGCTCAGAAGCCATTAAGAACTTTGAAAGCAAAGGCTTCCCGAGTAAAAAGGACGAGGCCTGGAAATATACTTCGCTCAACAGTTTACAAAAGGTGGATTTCAGCATCTTCCCGAAAGAGGAAAACACGCTGGAATACAGCCAGGTGAAAAAATATTTCCTGCACGAGATTGATACCTATAAAATTGTTTTTATCGATGGGATATACAGTTCTTATCTCTCGGAGACTACCCATGACGGTGTAGATATCTGCTTAATGAGTTCTGCACTGACAAAACCCATGTACCAGCAGGTAATGGATCTCTACTTTAATAAGGTAGCTTCTAAGGAAGAGTCGCTGACCACGCTGAATACAGCTTTCAGCAGGGAAGGGGCCTATATTTATATTCCCAAGAATAAAATGCCTAAAAAACCTGTAGAGATCATCCATTTTGCTACGGGGAACGAGGCTTCTTTACTGCTTCAACCCAGGAATCTTATCGTGGTAGAAGAAAATGCGGAGTTGCAGGTCATTGAACGCCATCAAAGCCTGACTAAAAACGAAGTGTTTACCAATTCCGTCACCGAGATCTTCGCGGATAAAAGTGCTATCATTGATTATTACAAGGTGCAGAACAACAACGCTGCCGCTTCTATGATAGACAATACGTATATCTCGCAGAAGAATACCAGTAATGTAAGTGTACATACCTTTTCTTTTGGAGGAAAACTGACGAGGAACAACCTGAATTTCTTTCAGAACGGCGAGCATATCAACTCTACCATGAAAGGGGTTACCATACTCGGAGACAAGCAGCATGTGGATCACCATACCCTGGTACACCATAGGCAGCCTAATTGTGAGAGTCACCAGGATTACAAGGGAATCTACGGGGAGAACTCCACCGGGGTCTTTAACGGGAAGATCATCGTAGATAAGATTGCCCAGAAGACCAATGCATTCCAGCAGAACAATAATGTGCTGGTGAGCGATAAGGCTACCATCAATACCAAGCCACAGTTGGAGATCTTCGCCGATGACGTAAAATGTTCTCACGGTTGTACCATCGGGCAGTTAGATGAGGATGCTTTATTCTACCTGCAGACGAGGGGGATCCCTCAGAAAGAAGCTCGCGCTTTGCTGATGTATGCTTTTGCCAATAATGTTTTGCAGAGTGTACGCATTCCTGAGCTTAAGAAACGTATCAATAAACTTATCGCGACAAAACTGGGGGTCCGCCTCGGATTTGAACTTTAATCAAGCAAAATATATAGCATGCAAGCCACTACCCTGGATGTAACCGCCATCAGAAAAGATTTCCCTATCCTGGAAAGGAAAGTGAATGGTTACCCCTTGGTATATCTTGACAATGCAGCTACTTCACAGACTCCAAAACAGGTGATCGATGTGATTGTAGATTACTATAGCCGTTACAACGCGAACATTCATCGCGGGGTGCATGCCTTGTCCCAGGAAGCTACTGATGCCTACGAGCAGGCCAGGGAGAAGATTCGCGCTCATTTTAATGCCGGGCATACCCACGAGATTATTTTTACCTCCGGAACCACGGAGGCCATCAACCTGGTCGCTAACGGTTTCGGTTCATTGCTTAACAGTGGTGATGAAATCCTGGTTTCTGCCATGGAGCACCACTCCAACATAGTGCCTTGGCAGATGTTGTGTGAGAAGACCGGTGCTCTATTAAAGGTGATCCCGATGAACCAGGAGGGAGAACTGGAAATGCAGGCCTACGAGGAACTGCTGTCAGATCGCACAAAACTTGTTTTCTGCAACCATATTTCTAACGCCCTGGGGACCATTAACCCGGTTGAAGAGATTATACGGCTGGCGCACCAGGCAGGAGCAGCAGTATTGATAGACGGGGCGCAAGCTGCTCCTCATATCAGAGCAGACATGCAGAAACTGGATGTGGATTTTTATACCGTGTCTGCACACAAGCTTTGTGGCCCTACAGGGGTCGGGATGCTTTACGGTAAAGAAGAATGGTTGAAAAAGCTGCCTCCTTATAAGGGCGGGGGAGAAATGATTGCCGAGGTGACTTTTGAAAAGACCACCTATGCAGACCTGCCCCATAAATTTGAAGCCGGTACACCGAACATAGCCGGGGGGATAGCTTTTGGCGCTGCCCTGGATTACCTGAATGCAATTGGTATGCATGCCATAGCCCAGTATGAGCATGAATTATTGTCTTATGCAACCAAGAAGCTGTTGGCCATAGAGGGTCTCAAAATCTATGGAACCGCAGCGGAAAAGACCTCTGTTATTTCTTTTAACATAGACGGCATCCATCCCTATGATATCGGAACCCTTTTGGATAAAATGGGAATAGCCGTCCGTACAGGACATCATTGTGCACAACCCATAATGGACTTTTACCAGATTCCCGGTACGGTTAGAGCGAGCTTCAGTTTTTACAACTCCATGGAAGAAGTTGACCGCCTGGTCGACGGAGTTGTTAAAGCTAAAAGCATGTTATTGTAAGTCCCTTCTGAACACACCTTTTCTTAATTATCTTATTAGTACTCCGCCATGGTGCCGGCTGTTTTCAGGTCAAATTTCTTTTCATAAGTTGTTTTCAAGTATTTGCATTTAATCGAATTTTTTAACATTTCATTATGAATTTGTGATATTAATTCTATATTCCAACGAGAATTAATAATCTAAATCTAAAAAACATGAAGAAATGCTTACTGGCCATTTTAGGGATGGCCTTAATGGTGGTTTCCTGTCAGAAAGAAACGCCTAACGACCTCCAGCAATCCGCACAGGAGGTTGAGGTAGATATGAGCGACTTTTATTTATACACGGACGATGTAAGCCCATTCACCTCAAAAAACGGCACAAAATACTGTGCTACTATGCGGGTCCTGAATGAAAAGCTTCGTAAAAACCCGGGGCTGGAGCAACGTATGTACAATATAGAGAAGAATTCACGGAAATGGATGGCTGCCAAGAAGCCCGATAAAGCCGGCGGCGGTAATGGAAATGGTAACGGAGGGGGAGAGAATCCACCTCCACCACCGGAAGACGATGGGTTAGGAGTGATCAATATCCCGGTGGTTGTCCATGTGATATATAATGTCAACAATCCACAGGAAAACATATCGGATGCCCAGATTGCATCGCAGATCCAAATACTCAATGACGATTTTAATGCACAGAACAGTGATGTAAGTGGTGTACCTGCCGAGTTCGCTGATCTCGTGGCAGATTCTGACTTTAGTTTCAACCTGGTACAGACCATCAGAAAGTCTTCTACAAAAACATCATGGGGAACCAACGACGCCATGAAAAGATCCTCCAGTGGTGGATCAGACCCTGTAGATCCACAGAATAAACTCAATATTTGGGTATGTAATATTGGTGGTGGAATCCTGGGGTACGCACAATTTCCGGGTGGAAGTCCTGATACCGATGGTGTAGTTGTGGGGCCACAATTTTTTGGAGATACCGGCTATGTGCAATCACCATTTGACCAGGGTAGGACCACAACCCATGAAGTTGGACATTGGGTGAACTTGAGACATATTTGGGGCGACGGTCGCTGCCGACAGGATGATTTTGTAGCGGATACACCTACTTCTGACGGGCCTAATTACGGTTGTCCTAGTTACCCAACGGTAAACTGCCGATCTAACGACATGACGATGAATTATATGGATTATGTGGACGATGGCTGTATGTACATGTTTTCCGAGGGGCAGAAAAGCAGGATGCGCTCCATTTTCGCTTCCGGGGGGCCTCGGAACAGCTTTTTAGCCTTGTAAAGAAAAGGGAATTTTTCGGGGCTTCCTTATTGCTTTAATGGTATTGAAAGCCCAGAAATCAAAATTCTTATCGATACTCTTAATTTTATGTTAATAATTTTGTAACTTACTTTTTCAAATATTGGTAAATCAGTGTTTTACCAATATAAAGCAGGAGTAAAACTGCAAAATGAATTATCGAAAATATCGGTCTGTACACGATCATAAATTTAATTGCTCTACAGGTTTTGGATTATCCGTTGAGCTTAAGGCGTCCATTGGGCGCCTTTTTTTCGTATTTTAAATAAAAGATAAGACCCCCATGAAGTATTTACTGATCGTCATGTTTATTTTAGGCTTAGGGATAAGTCATCGAGCTATGGCCCAGGAACAGGATAAACCACTCCGGGTGTATTATACCGCAAGTTCTCGTGGGTATTATTATGAAATAGCCCTGCAAGAACCGGTTATCAAGGTGTTTCATAGCAGGGACAGGCAGGTGGCTGCAGAAAGCGAGCTACCCGTAGAAACGTGGTCGGAATTGCGTAATATACTGTCCGGTATTGAATTAAAAACACTGCCTGAAATTCATACCTATATCGATGATGCTGCGGTGGATAAAACGGCAATAGCACAACTTCGTGTTTGTCATGGTGGTAAATCGTATAAATCCCCCGAGTTTGATCAGAACAAGGCGCCAAATGCTCTTAAGTCCTTGATTAGTAAAATGCAGTCCCTTGCAGTTATAGTTGAATCCGAACAATAGATGTCGTACTTTTGCATGTAATGAGCATACAAGAGATACAAGAGGAAATCGTAGACGAATTTTCCATGTTTGACGACTGGATGCAGCGCTACGAATACATGATAGAACTGGGTAAATCCCTTCCACTGATAGACGAGGCCTACAAGACGGATGATAACCTGATAAAAGGTTGCCAAAGTAAGGTGTGGGTTCACGCAGAATTAGAGGGAGATAAACTGGTGTTTACAGCAGACAGTGATGCCATCATCACTAAAGGGATCATCGCGATCCTGGTCCGGGCTTTTAGTCACCAGAAGCCTAAGGATATTATTGAAGCGGATACGGCTTATATAGACGAGATAGGACTGAAGGAGCATTTGTCACCCACCAGGGCTAACGGCCTGGTCAGTATGATCAAGCAGTTAAAGTTGTACGCCGTTGCTTACCAGACACAATTAAATTAAGAAATCATGAGTGAGACTACCATAGACACCCAGGAGCTGGGTGAAAAAATAGTAAAGGTCCTTAAAACCATATATGACCCGGAAATCCCGGTAGACATCTATGAATTAGGACTTATATACGACGTTTTTGTCAACGAGGACCGGGAGGTGAAGATCCTGATGACCCTGACCTCTCCCAATTGCCCTGTCGCTGAGACTCTCCCGGTAGAGGTTGAGGAGAAGGTGAAGTCCCTGGATGCGGTTTCGGATGCAGAAGTAGAGATTACATTTGATCCGCCGTGGACCCAGGAATTAATGAGTGAAGAGGCCAAGTTAGAACTCGGGATGCTTTAGTCTCGAAACAGGAAAATCAAAAGCATGGCTGAAGAGATCATCAACAGGGTATCCCAGAGTAAATTAGTCACTTTTGACCTTGAGGATTACTATCCACAAGGCAGGAGGGTGTCTATGGATATAGCTGATTGGCTTTACGAAGGCATTATTCTGAAGGAAAAAGATTTCAGAGCTCAGGTAGAAGCACATCAATGGCCGGACTACCAGGATGCTTACGTTGCACTGCATTGTTCTTCAGACGCTATTATTCCCGGCTGGGCCTATATGCTGGTTAGTACCCGCTTGCAACCATATGCAAAAAAAGTAGTGGTCGGGAGCCTGGAAGAGCTGGAGACCAGCCTTTACCAGAGCGTGATCGAATCCCTGGATGTCAGTCACCTGCAGGATAAACCAGTGATTATTAAGGGCTGTAGTAATAAGCCTGTACCGCCCAATGCATATATATGGGCAACCAACAAAATTCAGCAGGTCGCCAGGAGCGTGATGTATGGCGAAGCCTGTTCATCTGTCCCTTTGGTCAAGAGAAAATAGGAATACAGCACAAAGCTGTCTCTGCATATTCCTTATCTTTAAGAAGAACACACTTTTTAAGACTAATCATATGAAAAATTATCTGCTGCTGCTGGCCTTATTGGCCGGTACTGTACTCACTTTTGGCCAAACTGCAGAAGAATTAAGGGCAGCCAAAGCGGAAAAGAAAGATTCGATCTCAGCAATTCAAGGCAGGGTTGATGCCATACAGGCTAAACTTGATGCCATGCCCGGCTGGAGAAAAGGGGCATTTGGAACCATTGGGGTGAACATTGCGAACTTCAACAACTGGTATGCACAGGGGGTGCCCAATAATTCGTCAGGAAATATCGGGGTATCCGTAAATGCCTATGCCAACCTGAAAGAAGAGAATTTCTTCTGGCGAAATTCAGCCAACCTGAACCTTCAATGGGTAAAGTTGGACAACGAAGATGACCCAACGGATTCTGATGAATTTCGGCAGGCCACTGATGTGTTCAATATCTCTTCCCTCTATGGACGAAACATCAGCAAAACCTTTGCGGCCTCTGCTTTGGGGGAATATCGGACTACGATACTCAGTAATTTCAATGACCCGGGCTACCTTGATTTAGGTGTGGGAGGAACATGGACACCCATGGATAACCTGGTTGTTGTAATCCATCCGCTGAATTACAACTTTGTTTTCAGCAGCGAGGATACCATTTTTAATTCCTCCCTGGGGGCAAAGGTGGTAGCAGATTACACCCGGCAGCTTGGCGCCATCAGTTTTAAGAGTAACCTCTCGCTCTTCCAGAGTTACGAAAGCGGTGACCTGTCTAACTGGACCTGGTCTAACTCTTTTGCCTATACTTTATGGAAAATGATCGGGGTAGGGTTTGATTTTGGTTTGAGAAATAGTAAACAGGAAGCGCTTAATTACGCTATTAATACCTTGGGTGAAACCGATACTACCTTTGAGACGGTAGACAACGAACTACAGACGTATTGGAGATTGGGACTCAGTTATTCATTCTGATTTAACTGCACAGCACGCATAAAAAAACCCGCTCATCGAGCGGGTTTTTTATTAGTAGGTCATTTGCCTTTGGTTGGGCTCTTTACTTGTACGCTAATACAGATTTGGGTTCCTAGCGTGGTAATTTAAGTTTCAGGTCAGATTTGGGTATAAACACTATCACTTAATCACTGGAGTAAATATACGATCATTTCCCTGTTGAGCTCAAATTTTGTTGTGAACCTACCGGTGTTTGTTGTGAATAATATGAAAGGTAAATTTTCTCGATGAACAACCCTATTCAGCGTCTTCGGAGTAGGCATCCAGGTTCTCCGGGTAGAGAAAATTATTGTAAGGAAACCTGCTTACATGTATGTCTCTCACCTCGTTATAAACCCTTTTCCTGAATTCTTCTATGTTTTCCCTGTTCAGTGCGGAGATAAATACGGCATTGTCTCCCAGCCTTTCCATCCAGGTATGTTTCCAATCAGCGATAGTGAAGTGTCTGCCTGTTTTTACTGTTACCAGGTCATCTTCCTCTATTACTTCGTGCTCGTATTGGTCTATTTTATTAAAGACCATAATGGTTCGCTTCTGAACACTGTCTATATCCTTCAATGTTTCGTTGACCGATGCGATATGTTCTTCAAAATTGGGGTGAGAAATGTCTACGACGTGCAGTAGCAGGTCTGCTTCTCTTACCTCGTCCAGGGTACTTTTAAAACTCTCTACCAACTGTGTGGGCAGTTTCCTGATAAACCCTACGGTATCACTGAGGAGGAAGGGCAAATTCCCGATCACAACCTTACGTACCGTGGTATCCAGGGTAGCAAATAGTTTGTTCTCTGCAAAAACCTCGCTCTTGCTGATTACATTCATCAGGGTAGACTTTCCTACGTTGGTGTACCCGACCAGGGCCACACGAACCAAGGCACCACGGTTTCCACGCTGGGTTTCCATCTGGCGGTCAATCTTCTTGAGTTTCTTTTTAAGTAAAGAAATACGGTCCCTGACAATCCTACGGTCAGTTTCAATCTCGGTCTCCCCCGGTCCGCGCATCCCGATACCACCACGCTGCCGCTCTAAGTGAGTCCACATACCGGTAAGCCTGGGGAGCAGGTACTCGTACTGGGCTAATTCTACCTGGGTACGGGCATAGCTGGTCTGCGCCCGTTGTGCAAATATATCCAGGATGAGACCGGTACGGTCTAACACCTTTATTTTAAGCATCTTTTCGATGTTGTTCTGCTGAGCGGGACTTAATTCGTCGTCAAAAATAATGGCACCTACCTCGTGCTCTTTAACATAGGATGCAATTTCTTCCATTTTCCCACTCCCGATATAAGTCTTGGGGTTGGGCAGGTCTATCCGCTGAACAAAACGGTTCTTAACTTCCCCTCCTGCAGTATAGGTGAGAAATTCTAATTCGTCCAGGTATTCCTGAACTTTATCTTCTTTCTGCTGCTGGGTAATTACTCCCACCAGAACAGCACTTTCTAAATCTGTAGTTTTCTTTTCTAACATAGTCCTCGGTAATGTACAAATCTAAGCATTCTTGAAGTATCGTTTTTTGTAAATTTAGGGACTCAATCGTGTCCTCATGGCCCTGAAATTCTATAAATCTAAAGATAAACTACCGCTGCACACGATTGCGTTCTATAACCTTGAAAATTTGTTTGATACCGCGGACGATCAAAATATCCTCGATGATGATTTTACACCGGGGGGGCGTAATCGCTGGACCAGGAGACGGTACAGGAATAAACTGCGAAAGCTGGCAAAGACCATAGGGCGAATCGGGAGCAACCCAACAGAGAAGGCCCCCGCCCTCCTGGGGGTAGCTGAAGTGGAGAATAAGGGTGTATTGAATGATCTTATAATGACAGATCCACTCCGGAAAGAAAAGTACGGTATTGTACATTATAATTCCCCGGATGAGCGCGGTATAGACACTGCCTTACTTTATTGTAAAAAGAGTTTTAAGCTGTTAGACTCGAGGCCTATCCGACTCATGGTGAACAATACCAATGGTGAACGGGACAGGACCAGGGATATACTGTATGTACATGGTAAATTGCACGGGCAGCATTTGCATATCTATGTCAATCATTGGCCATCGCGCCGGGAAGGAGAGGAAGAGACGCGCTATAAGCGTGTAACCGCAGCAACCCTTATCGCCGATGAAATGAATGCCATCCGCTCCAAGTATCCGGATGCTAATTTTGTGGTGATGGGCGACTTTAATGACGGGCCGAAAGCGCATAGCATCCAAGTGATGAAAGAAAAGGGGAAGCTGTACAATCCTATGGATAAATTACTGACCCCGGACAGGGGAAGTGCAAACTACCGAAGTGAGTGGGGATTGTTTGACCAGATCCTGATCTCTAACAGCCTTCTCAATTACGAAAGGGGAACTTTAGGCTTCCTGAGAGCGGATATCTATGACAGGCATTTTCTCACCGCGTGGAGTGGTCGCTTCCGGGGCAACCCTTTCCGCACCTTTGCTGGGCCAAAATATCTCGGAGGCTTTTCGGATCATTTCCCCGTCTATGTGCAATTACGCTATAACAGCTGATGTTACTACACTCTCCTGATCTCTGCATCGTCAAGTAAATCGTCTATCCGTAACCTGAGGAATACCTGTGCGAGGGTGACCACATCCAATTCGCAATAAGTAATAATCCGTTCAAGATCTTGATCTTCGTAATACACATCACGGACCATGCTTCCATCAATATCTTCTTTGGGGGACGGGATCCCAAAAATATTTGCCAGGAGTTTCAGCGAAGTGTAATGCTTGTAATCACCAAATTTCCAAAGTTCCATGGTGTCCAGGTGAGGTACTTCCCAAGGTTTCTTTCCAAACAGGTCTAATTTATAGGGGAGTGATAGCTGGTGTACAATCATACGGCGGGCGATATATGGGAAATCAAATTCTTTCCCATTGTGCGCACATAAGAGGTGCTGAGGTCCGCTGAAATGTTGGTTGAGCAGTTGTTTAAATTCTTTAAGGATCTTTATCTCTGTTCCGTGAAAAGTGGTGACCCTGAAATTCCTCTGATCGCCTTTAAGGACAAAGTAACCGACCGAGATACAGATGATACGACCAAATTCGGCCCAGATTCCCGCACTTTCATAAAATTCCTCGGCAGTGAGTTCATCTTTTCTCTGATAGCGGGATTTATGGGCCCATAGCTCTTTTTTCTCCTCGTCCAGGTCATCGTAATTTTTAAACTCCGGAACTGTTTCAATATCGAGGAAGAGAATTTTGTCAAGTGCTATCTTCTTTAACATGTACTGCTTTCTTAAGGGATCTGCTGTGGCGTAATTAATTGTTGAACTAAATGTACAATGATTTGCTGTAAAGACCTTGCAACCCGGGAGCAGCCCGGTCGATTCCAGAGCAAAATATATTTATCTTTAAAGAAAAAAGCTATGAGATCCCTGCTGGCCCCCATTTTCTTAGGACTGTTTCTTATGGGGTGCCAGTCGGACGATCTGGAACAAGGTATAATAGATGAAGTCAGCTTACCGGACCTGACGGTGATAGGCGAAGATCTTGAATTTGTTTATCGATTTAATTACCAGGGCAGTGTAAACGACGGCACACTGCTCAACTTGAGCACTGAACTCCAGCTTCCCCCCAATTACCTAACATTGAGGCGAGATGGTGATCTACTCACATTTTTCAGTATAGCAAATGGGAAATTCTCTGCGCTGCAGTTAGGCGCAGGAGGAGAAACTCCCGTGTATTTGCAAGATTTCTATACGATTTCAGAGGAACGTTCGGTGACCTGGGGAGCGGCATCATCCGAACAACTATTCCTGGCCTATTACAGTCCCCGGGGGACCAAAAACCTGTCTGTCCGGATACAGGATATTGTAACTATGGTAAAATCTGATCTCAGTATTGCATTCAATATCGAAGAAGCCTATGATCCTATTTACCTTACAAACCGTTTACTAGTGCCTTACCTGGCCAGTGATGGAAATTATAAGCTGAGCATTATAAATACGGATGAAAAAATAGTACAGCAACAATTAGACTTAGGTAGCGGGGTAGCTAGTATAATCATAGAGGAATCAGGGAACTTAGCCATTATAAGCAGGACTAACGATAATGATTACAACCTGGCTGTGTATGATCTTAGAACCGTGCAGCTCTTGGAAATCACGCGATTTAATGTAAATCGTTTTTTTGAACCGGGTCCTGTCGATGCTATCCTGCAAGCAGGACGATTGTATTATACTCATTTCTATGCACAGCCCGCACCCGTGCCTTTTGGACCTGCCATTTATGATTTTACAGGCGCCGGAAATACTATATTGGATATGCCATCGATTGAAAGGACGGTTTCCGAAGAACTTTCTCAGAAGATCAGGTTAACCTTTGTCAGCTTTCTTCCCGGCAGCAATTTATTTGCCGTGGGTTATTTTGAAGATCGCCAGGAGACCGAGGTCAGGGGTGGGGTTTTGCTTATAACGGAAGCGGGAGTATTAACAGAGCGGATAACTTTTCCTTTCGCCCCCTCGTTTATCATGGAAAGAGACTGATCTATTCTATAATTCCACTGCGCTTTGCACGGTCTTCCCAGTTTTTGCGGGCCAGTGATTGCAGGTCGGCTACGTTATCACTCTCGTCCATGATTTCCAGACCGAGCAAGGTTTCAATGACATCCTCCATGGTGACCAGGCCACTGACAGAGCCGTATTCATCCACTACTAAGGCAATATGTTCCCTTTTGTTGATCAGGGTATCAAATAACTGCGGGATGGGGGTGTTTCTTTTGGTAACCAGCAGCTCTCTCCGGATTTCAGCCAGTGGGATATCGCCATTACCATCAATCATTCCCTCCAGGATGTTGTCTTTCAGTACAAAGCCCGTGATCGTATCAACGCGTTCCCCGTAAACCGGAATTCGCGAGAACCGCATTTTTGGATTTTTCTCGTAAAACTCCCCAATGGTCATAGATTCGTTGGCGATCTTCATTACTGCTCTTGGAGTCATAATGTCTTTGACCCATACCTCGTTAAATCGAAGCAGGTTCTGAATGACTGCACTTTCATTCTTCTCAAAGACTCCCTCTTCTTCAGCGATTTCTGTCATTGCGGAGAAATCTTCGCGGCTCAATACACTGCCATGCGCACTTTTATCCCCGATAAGGCGGGTAAACAGCTGCAGAACCCAAAGAATCCCAGTCCATTTTAATAACCAAACCATGATATTCAGGGTCCGAGCTGCAAAATTAGCCAGTTGCTTCCAAAATGTGGCTCCGATGGTTTTAGGGATGATCTCGGAGGCTATCAGGATTAACAAGGTCATAACCGTAGAGACCACACCCACCATTAATTCTTCTGAGAATTCTACCCCCATGACTTCGGTGGTGCTGCTGCCATAACGATTGGCATAAACTACTTTGGCTTGCACACCCACCAGGATTGCACCAACGGTATGGGCAATGGTATTCAGAGTAAGTATGGCGATAAGAGGCTTATCAACATCTTTCTTAAGGGTTTCAAGTATTACGGCGTATGATTTTCCCTCCTTCTTCTTCACATTAATAAAGGTGGGGGTAATGCTCAGTAATACCGCTTCGAGTATAGAGCAGAGAAAGGAGAAGAAGATCGAGATAAAAGCATAAAAGAACAATAATCCCATTGGCTAGTATTTAACAGGCAAGATACTAATAATATGCGCAGACTTTTTCTGCTAATACGATGAAAGTTGACTCTCATAGAACAGTTGATGGAGTGCTGTTCTTATATTGAGCTCGTACAACATGCGGTGTTTCCTGTCCGGGTAGACCCTGTTAGAGAGGAAGATAAAAACCAGCTCGTTTTCAGGATCAGCCCAAACAAAGGTACCGGTAAATCCACTGTGCCCAAAGCTGCCGGGACTTGCAGCAGGAGCCGGGTATGCTTCTGCCAACGGAAGCTCCGAATTATTGAGCAGGGGTTTGTCAAATCCCAGGCCTCTCCGGTTTGCATTGTCCGGGAACTGTACCCGGGTGAATTCCTCTACGGTTTCCTCTTTCAAATATTGCTCCCCGTCAAAGCTGCCAAAATCTTGGTAAAACTGCATCATCCTGGCCAAATCCTGTGCCGTACCAAACAGCCCGGCATTACCTGAAACTCCGCCTAAAAGCGAGGCATTCTCATCATGCACCCATCCCTGTGTCAGGTCATGACGAAACAGTGTGTCAAATTCGGTCGGAACAATGGTGTTGGGGAATCCTATCTTCTCAGGCGTAAATACCAGGGAAGCGCAGCCAAGCGGCAAATAGAAATTTTTTCTCAGGTAGTATTCGTAGGAATGACCTGTAATCTCAGCAATGACCTCCGGGTAAATAAGCGAGGCGAGTCCGGAATAAAGGTATTCCTTCTCCGCTTTAACAGGAGACCTGTTGATCTTCCGGAACATCTTACGTCGAAACCGGTTCTTTACATAGATGGAATCATATACCTGGGTGTTAAATCGTTTGGAAGGAGTAGTGCGCAGGAAACGTCTCTTAGGCTTACCGTCTTCCAGGACATCGTTAAGAAATACGATATAGGGTTGCATACCGGCCTGGTGAGCCAGTAATTCGCGCAGGGTGATATCACGCTTGTCTTTCCGTCTTTTCCAGGGTTTCCAGTAACGAGAAAATGGAACATCCAATTCCAGCTTGCCTTCCTCTACCAATTTCATTAGGGCAGGTAAAGGTCCCATGATCTTCGTTACCGAAGCCAGGTCATAAATATCATTTTTGCTTACTTGCTGTACGCTGTCATAGGTGTGATAACCGTACACTTCGTGGAAAATGATATGTCCGTTTTTAGCCACCAGCATTTGGGCCCCGGGAAAGGCTTGTTTTCTAATACCATTGCTGATTATGCTGTCGGCAGCGGTATGAATTTTTACACCGTCTATCCCCTGTTCTTGGGGGCTGGAGTATAATAAACCCCCTTGGGCGTAGGCCTGGCAGGAAAAGTGGAAAATAATGATACCGAAGAGTATATTATTTAAAAAAATACCATTTGGTTTTCTCATTATTGCAGGAATTGGGCTGCTTCTTTGGCAAAATAACTGGCGATGATGTCGGCACCGGCTCTTTTAATAGAAACAAGTTGTTCTAACATAACCGGGTCATGATCTAACCATCCTTTTTCCACCGCTGCCTTCAGCATGGCATATTCCCCGGAAACCTGGTAAACGGCCAGGGGGACCTCCACGGCATCCCTGATCTCGCGAACAATATCCAGGTAACACAGGCCGGGTTTAACCATAACAATGTCTGCGCCCTCATCCACATCCATATTAACTTCTCTCAGCGCCTCTAGACGGTTGGCCGGATCCATTTGGTACGATTTCTTATGCTTGGGAATGTCACCTTTATCCACGGGTGCAGAGTCTAATGCGTCTCTGAATGGGCCGTAAAATGCACTGGCATATTTAGCGCTGTAGCTCATAATTCCGGTGTTGTGGTAGCCTTCTTCTTCCAGGGCCTCCCTGATGGTCAGTACACGGCCATCCATCATATCGCTGGGTGCAACAAAATCTGCTCCTGCCTCGGCATGGGTAATGCTCATTTCGGCCAGGACATCTACAGTCTCGTCGTTAAGGATGCGTCCGTTCTCAACAATCCCGTCATGCCCATTGATCGAATAAGGATCCAAGGCTACGTCTGTCATCACGACCATATCAGGGCAGGTATCTTTAACCGTTTTTATAGCCATTTGCATCAGCCCGTTAGGGTTGATCGCTTCCTTGCCCATATTGTCTTTCAGGTCATCCGGAACTTTTATAAACAGGAGTACAGAACTCAATCCCAGGCTCCACAGTTCGCGAACCTCTTTAGCCAATTGGTCCAGGCTTAACCTGTAATATCCGGGCATAGAGGGGATGCCATCACGCACTCCCTTTCCTTCAACAATAAAAAGCGGCACCAGGAAATCTGATGGATTTAAGTGTGTTTCTCGGACGAGCCTACGAACTGTTTCGCTTTTCCTTAGTCTTCTGCTTCTGCGTAATGGGTACATATGCGTATCATTTTTAAGGCAGATTAAAGTAGTCAATTCGCAATTAAGCCGCTACAATTCCGCCTGGATTTTATAAAAGAGCTCTTAAATGCAGATCTAAATCAGAAGCTGCTGTAAAAGAATCTAGGGTATTTCTATTTCGCCTTGTAGATAGAGGACCGCCTGCCCGGAAATACGGACCCTGTTCCCGGACAGCTCACATTTAAGGTATCCACCTCTTGGGGAGAGCTGCTTTGCCACCATCTTGGTTTTTACCAATTGTTCTGACCAATAGGGGGTAAGAGTTGTATGTGCAGATCCGGTTACGGGATCTTCATTTATGCCGGACTGCGGAGCAAAAAAGCGAGAAACAAAATCACAATCAACGCCCGGAGCTGAAACGATGATTCCACGGCCATCGAGCTTGCTGAGCCTGAAGAAATCAGGATCCAATGCTTCTATGTCTTCCTGTTCTTCGTAAATGTAGAGGTAATCAGTTTTTCCTTTATAACAACCGAATGGCTTTTTTCCCAGGGCCTGGATAATCTCGTCAGAAGGGTAATCGGGCTGAAAAATGTCTTTGGGAAAATCCAGGGTCAGCCACCCATCTTCGGATCGTTCTACGGATAGTTCCCCGCTACGAAGTGATTCAAATTTAATCGTGTTGCCATCTGCTCCATAATGGTGAAATAGGACAAAGGCGGTAGCAAGAGTAGCATGCCCGCAGAGATCGACCTCGACAACCGGGGTAAACCATCGGAGTTCATAAACATTACCCTTAGGTACGGCAAAGGCCGTTTCGGCAAGGTTATTTTCCGCAGCGATCTGCTGCATAAGTTCGTCGGGAATCCAGTTGTCCAGGATACAGACAGCAGCCGGGTTTCCTTTAAATAAAGTATCCGTGAACGCGTCTACCTGGTATATCTTCTGTTTCATGGTCTTTGACTTATACCCAGTTTTTTGGGTGTTTCAGAATTTTAAGTAATCGTTCTTCTTCACTGCCGGGAGCAGGATGGTGATCGTACTTCCACTGTACGGCCGGGGGAAGACTCATCAGGATGCTCTCTATCCGCCCGTTGGTCTTCAGGCCAAACAAAGTGCCCTTATCATGTACGAGATTAAATTCTACGTAGCGACCTCGCCTGATCTCCTGCCAGGTTCGGTTTACATCTGAGTAAGGCAAGTCTTTCCGTTTTTCAAGGATGGGAATATAGGCATCCAGGAAACTGTCGCCTACCTGGGTGACAAAATTGTACCAATCCTCCATACTTCTTTCAGCTGTTTCCTTCAGGTGATCAAAGAATAATCCTCCCACCCCCCGGGCTTCATCCCTGTGGCTGTTCCAGAAATATTGATCACAGGCTTTCTTGTACTTCTCGTACAGATCGGGCCCATGGGCATCACAGGCCTTCTTACATACTTGGTGAAAATGACGGGCGTCTTCATCAAAGAGATAGTAGGGGGTCAGGTCCTGCCCGCCACCAAACCATTGATCCACGATCTGTCCTTCCTTGTCATACATCTCAAAATAGCGCCAGTTTGCGTGTACAGTAGGAGCCATTGGATTCACGGGATGAATGACCAGGCTGAGTCCGCATGCGAAAAAATCCACATCGTCTACACCAAAGTAAGCCTGCATGCTGGCAGGTAAGGGTCCGTGCACCCCGGATATGTTAACCCCCGCTTTTTCAAGTACCGCTCCATTTTCCAACACCCGGGTTCTGCCACCGCCTCCTTCAGGTCTCTCCCAGGGATCTTCACGGAATTTTGCCTTCCCGTCTACCTGTTCCAGTCGTTCGCAGATGCGGTCCTGTAATTCCTGTATGTAATGGAAGAAGGTTTCTTTCATTTTTGCCTGTATTCTTTTACCGCTTCTACAAACGCACCGGCATTCTCTATAGGGATATTGGGAAGTATACCGTGGCCGAGGTTGGCAATATACCTGTCTTTACCAAAAGCGTCTATCATTTCAGTGACCATTCTTTTGATCTCCTTCGGTGGGGAAAGCAGTCTCGCCGGGTCAAAATTTCCTTGCAGGGTAATCTGTCCCCCGCTGAGGTACCGGGCATTCCTTGCAGAGCAGGTCCAGTCTACTCCTAAAGCAGAAGCACCGGATTTCGCCATGTCCCCTAAAGCAAACCAGCACCCTTTTCCAAAGACGATGACCGGGGCTTCATCCTTCAGGGCATCGATGATCTGCTGAATGTATTTCCAGGAAAATTCGGTGTAATCTTCCGGTGACAGCATCCCGCCCCAGGAATCAAATACCTGTACCGCATCTACACCTGCACGGACCTTGGCTTTTAAGTAATCTATAGTAGTATCCGTGATCTTCTGCAGTAATTGGTGAGCCGCAACAGGTTGGGTAAAACAAAAGGCCTTGGCCTTGTCAAAGTTCTTACTGCCCTGCCCCTGCACGCAGTAGCATAGAATGGTCCAGGGAGAACCGGCAAAACCGATCAATGGGATCTCGTTATCCAGTTTCTTTTTGGTCAGCTTAATGGCATCCATCACATAGCCCAGGCTTTCTTCAGCATTAGGGACTATTACTTCCTCCACGTCCTTTGCCGTGCGGATAGGGTTGGGAAGGTAAGGTCCAAAATCGGGTTTCATCTGAACTTCGATGTTCATTGCCTGGGGGATCACCAGGATATCACTGAACAGGATTGCTGCATCCATACCATACCGCCTGATGGGCTGTACGGTAATCTCGGAAGCGAGATCCGGAGTCTGGCAGCGGGTAAAGAAGTCGTATTCCTTCTTAATTGCCATGAATTCGGGCAGGTACCTTCCGGCCTGTCGCATCATCCATACCGGGGGGCGTTCAACGGTTTCTCCTTTTAAAGCGCGTAAAAATAGATCGTTCTTAATCATAGTTTATTTTTTCCTGCCTTATTCTGTCAGGGCAGGGGGATTATCAAGTACGGCCTTCACCGTTGCTTCTACAGTGGGTTCTTCGGCAATACAGATATGGTTCGTATACAGACGCACGGCATGGGCCGTTGTTGGGCCAATACAATACGCAAAAGTGTTATGCAGGTCATTTTCCCTGCAGTAGCTCTCAACCCCGGAAGGGCTAAAGAACAGGATAGCATCAAAAGATTGAGGAAATGACTTGCCCTGGAGAACGGTATCATACACCTCAACTTCATGAAGCTCCATATTATTTTCATCAAAAACCTCGCGCAGTGTCGGCATCCTTCTTTTCCCGCAAAAAAACAAAAAGGAATCGTTTTTATGGTTTTTCACAAGGAATTCTGCCAATTCTGCTGCATTTTCGGCCGATTTCAGCACATTAAAGCCATTTTGCTGCAGGAGGAATTTGGTTTTGTCACCGACGCAATAAACACCTCTCGACTCCGCTCGAGGTGACATATTATCCCCAACTGCCGAGGGGGTGTTTTTTACATAGGCCTCAACGGCATTCTGGCTGGTGAAAATGTGATAATCAGCCTTATCGTCGAATTTAAATTCTAGCGGGACCGTGGTAATAGCGTCGTAATCCTCCACTTTATAGCCTGCTGCTAATAATGGAGTCTTCTGGGGGGTTGTCAATTTTTTCGTAGAGAGGATCCTGATCATGGCGGCTGTTGGGAGTTAAGATTTTGATTGATTCATCTCCTGCCTGATCTTTAACATCAACTCCTTGCCTCCCCGCTTAAGGACCTGTTGGGCGCAGCGGTTACCAAAACCTTCAAGCTTCACCAGGTTGCATTGCTCTTTTACTGCAATACGTTGTGTTCCGTCCAGGGACAGAAGTACCCCTTCAAAATGGAGTATTTCTTTTTCGAGGGTTGCCAGGGCTCCTATAGGGGCTGTACAACCCCCTTCCAGTTCGCGGAGGAAATCTCGTTCTACACGGGTGCAGATTTCAGTATTCTTATCGTTAAGTGCTGCCAGTGCTTGCAGGCATTCCTGGTCTTTTTCCATGGCGACCACCATCATGGCACCCTGGGCGGGTGCCGGGATCATCCATTGTAATTCGGTATGTTGCTGGGGTAATTTATCTATGCGTTGTAAACCTGCGGCGGCAAATATGGCGGCATTCCAATCGTTGTCTTGTAATTTCTGTAGCCGGGTATTAACATTGCCACGCAAAGGCATCATTTCGTGCAAAGGATAGCGATGCAACCATTGTGCTTTTCGCCTCAGGCTGCCCGTGGCAACCTTTCCTTCGGTATTGAGGAAATCGGTTCCTTTATGCACCAGGATGTCTCGTGGATTGGCCCTGGGCAGGACAGCTGCCTGAACGATTCCCTTGGGCAGGGCAGTGGGAACATCTTTCATGGAGTGAACGGCAATATCTATCTCTCCACGGATCATGGCTACATCGAGGGTTTTGGTGAAGATGCCTGTGATACCCAGTTCGTATAGGGGTTGATCGAGTTGCAGGTCTCCCGTCGATTTGACCGGTACCAACTCGCATTGATATCCAAGGGATTCCAGCCTGTCTTTTACGGTATTTGCCTGCCACAGCGCAAGTTCGCTGTCGCGTGTACCCATCCGGATCACTTTTTTCATTGCAATCCTTCTTCTAATTGGAAAACTTCTTTGATCAGCTGCAGGCTTTCATCAGAATCGATATCTGCATGTTTCAGGTGGTTAGCAAAGTGCCTGGTAATCTTGTGAATTATGCGATTGGAGACCAGGTCTACCTGTTCCGCATTAAAATCGCCCAATTTCTTAGACTGGAAGTCGAGCTCTTCGTCCTTCATGGTCTTGAGTTTCTTTTTCAGGGCCTTGATCACCGGGGCAAATTTCCTGGTTTCAAGCCAGTTGGTAAAATCGCGTTGAACTTCGGCGATGATTTCCTCTGCTTTTGGGACGTGCTTTTTACGCTTCTCCAGGGTTTCATCGGTCATCTGTGATAGTGCATCCAGGTGCAATACTTTGACGCCCTCTAATTCTGCAACGTCATCGGCTACATTTTTAGGAATGGAAAGGTCCAGGATAAGCAGGGGTTTGCGGCAATACAACAAAGACTTGTTGATGGTTGGAGATTGTGCTCCGGTAGCCACGACCAATACATCGGTTTTGCGGATCTCGGTTTGCAGATCGCCGTAGTCTTTTACCACCAGGTTGAATTTCCCCGCAATTTTCTCCGCCTTATTCCTGGTGCGATTGATCAGGGTAATATGTTTGTTATCCGTATGCTTTACCAGGTTTTCGCAAGTATTTCGTCCAATTTTTCCGGTACCGAAGAGCAGTATATTCTTTTCAGAAATATCCGGCACGTTCTTAAGGATGTATTGTACTGAGGCAAAGGCTACAGAAGTGGCGCCGCTACTGATATCAGTTTCATTCTTAATACGCTTGCTGGCCTGAATCACCGCGTTACACAGGCGTTCCAGGAAATGATTGGTCAGTCCGTATTGTTTGGAGTGGTAAAAACCCTGTTTAATCTGGCTGATGATCTCAAAATCTCCCAGTATCTGGCTATCTAAGCCGGTACCCACCCTGAAGAGGTGAGTTATGGCTTCGTTGTTCTTGTGTATATAGGCTACTTCCTGGAAAGCTTCAACATTTCCGTTGGTGTGATCGCATAGCAGTTTGATCAGCTGGTAGGGATGCTGTGCAAAACCGTGCAGTTCAGTACGGTTACATGTGGAGATAAGCAGCAGTCCTTCAATACCATCTGCCTGTGCCTGTTGAAGCAATGCGTCCTTGGCAGCGGTGTCCAAACTGAACATTCCCCTGACTTCGGCATCGGCCTTCAGGTAACTGAGGCCTACAGTATAGAAAGAGCTGTGTTTAGAAATGTTGTAATTAGTCATACATCACCTATCGGTCGGGCACAAAATTATAATGGCATGTGTTGCAAAAATAACGCTGGAGGAACTTTTTATATCGAAAGGAGCTAAGTCGCCCAGAATTAGCTACTTTTACAGTAAATAGCAGGGCTCAGCACCTTTCTATTTAGAATAATTCTAAATAAAATACATTATATGGAATCGATGGAATCCACAAAAAATGTCGCTTTAGGTTCAGTCGAAGAAGTGATTGTAGATGAAGGTTTTTCCGTACTCAAATTACAGAATGAAAGCGGATCCCAGCAGAAGGTAAAACGGCAGGTAGACAGCACCCATATACAGTTTCACTTCTGTCTTAAGGGGCATGCTAAGTTTATTTTTAACGATGGGCGTTATGCCCTGGATATCTCTGACGAAAACTCCCTCTTGTTGTACAACACCCAATTGGACCTCCCAATGAACGTAGATCTCAGCCCAAATAGCTGGATGATCTCGGTATTAATGACCCTGCGTAAGTTCCACTCGCTTTTTTCCAAGGAGGCTGATTACATTCATTTCCTGACATCGGAGAATAAGGATAAGAAATACTATGCCCAGGAGGTGGTCAGCCCGGCCATTGCCGTTGTTCTGAGCCAGATAATGAATTACCACCTGCACCCTTCCATTAAGGACCTCTACCTCAAGGCAAAGGTATATGAACTGATGGCTCTGTATTTTAATAAGAACGAAGATTTTGACCGGGAGCAATGCCCTTTCCTGGTCGATGAAGACAATGTGAAACGCATTCGGAAAGCCAAGGAGATCGTGATCTCCCGTATGGCCGAACCACCGAGCCTGCAGGAATTATCAGAGGAGATCGGTCTTAGCCTTAAGAAACTTAAAGAGGGCTTTAAACAGATTTACGGGGATTCTGTGTATAGTTTTCTGTTCGACTATAAAATGGAATACGCCCGCAAAATGCTGGAGACCGGGCAATATAATGTGAACGAAGTAGGCCTTAAAGTGGGGTACAGCACTTCCAGCCACTTTATCGCTTCCTTTAAAAAGAAATACGGTACTACGCCTAAAAAGTATATTATGTCTTTGGGGGGGTAGGTGATGTTTGGAGCTCTTTGCGCCTAGGACAACGGGCTTGGAGTTACAGAGGTATAAGGTGACAAAGGGATGGCCTGATGGACTGAATATCATTTGAGCCATGGGAATAAAAGGGGGACTAATCCCCGCCCCAGTCTCAAGTTAAATATTTCTACTGCCGAAAACTTGCAGTATTAGGAATTAATGCTCTCTCATCCGGGAGTATCACGCATCACCTCCTAGCAGACAGAATCTCCTACCATTAATTCTCTTTTTCCAGGACAATTAATTCTATCGATAGGTTTCAATTTAATGCCAACCGCTTCGGAACTTTAGAGGTAACTGCACCTACGCAGAAAAACTCAAATCTACAACACTATGAAAACCTCATTTCTTTACCTATCAATGATATTTTTGATCTCCATCGGCCTGTTCGGATGCGCCGATGAGCCTAATCCTGACCTGGGAGATATAGGGCAGAATGATACACTTCCACCGCCACAAGACGGAACAGGTAGTGAGGATACTACCGCGTCTGTACTGGTCTTTACAAAGACCTTGGGGTACAGGCATAGCTCTATAGAAAAAGGGGTCAATACCATAAAAAGCCTGGGTGGTTCCAACAAGTTTACGGTAACACAGACAGAGGATTCGGGCTTTTTTACTAAAGACGGGCTGTCTAAGTATCAATTAGTGATCTTCCTGAGTACCACACAAGATGTTCTTAACTCGTCCCAACAGGAAGTATTCCAGGATTATATCAAGAATGGAGGGAATTTTATGGGAATCCACGCCGCCACGGATACCGAATACGACTGGGGCTGGTACGGAAAACTGGTAGGGGCTTATTTTAAAAGTCACCCCGAAGTTCAGGAAGCCCAGCTGATCGTTGCGGATAAAAATCACCCGGCTACAGCCCACCTTGGAGATAACTGGACACACACGGATGAATGGTATAATTTTAAGGACCTGAATCCACAGGTGAACGTGTTGCTCAAGTTGGATGAGAGCAGCTACAGTGGAGGGGAGAATGGAGGAGAGCACCCTATAGCCTGGTATCATCAATTTGAAGGAGGTCGCTCGTTTTACACCGGGCTGGGCCATACCGAAGAAGCATATGACAATCCCGATTTTCAAAAACACCTGCTGGGCGGAATACAGTATTGCCTGGGGAGGACTTTGGATAAGTAGGAGTTACAGCCCGCCCTCCTGCCTGCCGCAGGCAGAAGGGCGGGAGGTACATAGGTACATAGGGACAAGGTGACAACTCACCTGGAAGGGACAGACTGTAGACTGCAAACCCGTTCAAGTCATAGTCGGGCGGGCTGCCTACTGCCAGCTGCCTACTGCTAACTGGAAACTACAAACTGAAAACCGGGGTTCTTAACCCCGCCCCGCTCATAAGTTAAGGCGTTATGCTGCAAAAAACATGCATGGAAAACTGATATACGCTGAAACCGTGGGGTGGATTTCCTGGAAACCGCGAACCGCAAACCGCAAACACGAAAACATAGGTGCAAATTGGTGACAAGGTTGATAGATGGGACAAGGGACCGAAAGCTTTACTATAATGATGAACCCCGAAATCAGTACAACATCCATAATCGTACTGCTAACTGACCGCTGCCTACTGCTGACTGGAAACTGCCAACTGAAAACCGGGGTTCTTAACCCCTCCCCGGTTATTTTATTAGTTACAGGGTTACAGCCCGCCCGAACGTACCGTCCGGTACGGGCGGGGGTTACAGGGTTACAGGGTTACACGGTACAATGGTACATAGGGACAATGGTACATAGGGACATAGGTACAACTCACCTGGCAGGGACAGACTGCAGGTTGCCAACTCTGTACTGCTGACCTTAAGAACCGGGGTCTCTTAACCCCGCCCCGGTTTCAAGTTAATCGAGTTCACTGCAGGAAACATGCAGTTCGTAAAAAATATTCAATGTGCTATTCCGACTATAGATTTCGATCCAAAATCAAAACCGGCCAAAATTGTAACTTTAGAAATTATGGTTTAAGAGGGCGCACCACGATTATACCGGTATTTTTATTTACCTTTTTCAGGTAATCCGCCAGGGGAAGTGCTGATACCTCTACCTCCATTGAGCCCGTGGAAGCGTGCAGCAGATGGATACGACCATCGGCCTCGCGGGTAGCGATCCCGGTATGGGTAACATCGAGCCCATCTATCGAGGTTGCCAGGGCGATAATATCCCCAGACTGAATATTGCTTTCATTCTTTGCAATGGCTTCCTGGGGTAGAACACAGAGCTCTTTGCTGTTTAGTCGATTTTCTGCGGCCTTTACCTGCTCGTAATTGGCATCGTCTGCCAATAAGGGGTAGAGATCACGGTGGGTGCTCATAAAATTTATAGGCTTGCTGACGATCACTCCGCCAATCTTACCGGTTATGTCTTTTACCAGTCCTTTTGCTTCATTGTCGGCAATCCAATCCGTAAAGTAATGCAGGCGCGACCCGTACCCATCCAACGCTCCATCCCTGTAACGAATAGTTTCCAGGGCGTCTGTATAATCATGAAAGCTCCGGGTGCCCTGTTCCTTCAGTATTCCAAAGGCTAATACGTTTTCCACGAAAGTGGTACAATCCAGGCCATGCAGGTTTACCACCAATGATTCTTTGTCTCCAACCTCCAGAGTTTTGGCTACATAAGGGGTGCCCATAAAAGTTTTTCCGATGGCAACCAGGGTCTGCCCGTAGTCGTCTTGTATAAGGGGGTGCAGTTGTTGGACTTTCTCTTCAAATTTTTGCCGGTCTGCATCAGAACACACAATGGCCTGTGACCAGGAGGTGGTGCAACCTAAAAGAAAAAGAATGGGAATAAGTAGTTTTTTCATGGGCCGGATTTGACCCTAAAAATACATTTTAATATCCAAATTGCGCATACCCGTGGTAGGCATCAGGGTCAAAAACCACGGCCCGGGGACGATCCCTGATCAGGAAGGCTTCAGTAACCCTATCCATAATTTCTGCATCCGATTCTATGTCTGCAATTCGCAAACCATCATTGCGGTATACCGGGTCAATACCCGCTAATTCACCGGCTTTGTAAATGACCACATGCATTTTAAAATCCTTGTAATAGTCTAGCTTATTTTTCTTCTTAAAGTAGAAGGCCGTATATGAACTACCGTCATTTTCAATGGTCCTAGATTCGATATACTGAACGGTATCAAAGTCAGGATGGTAGGTCGAATCCTCGAAGAGGGCGGCTTCGGCCAGCGCTTCGGGTTTGCGATATTCGTCCGGGATTAAAGATAAATGTCCAGCCTCGTCGAGCATCTCATATAATAAGATCCTACTATTTTTATCTTGGGCTAAGTCTGTGATGATACTATTTGGTATATTTTCATTTACCGCTGCTTTCAGTGCTATCATACGTGCCTGTATCCTGGCATCTTCTACCCATGATAATTTCTCAAAAAAGGCAGATACGTTTTTATCAGAACGGAAAGGGAAAAGTACAATTACGTAGTCATGCAGTAACTTCCTGAATTGCCGCTGTTTCCTGCTTTGCTTCTGTCCCGGCTCCGCCTCCAGGGCCAACTGCCGCTTTAACTGCATCCGTGCATCATTCAGCATGGCAGTTTTATATTTTTTATAATGTTTTGGCCGAATTAATTCCTTGGAAAGTAAGCCGGATAATAAGGCTAATACGGGCTCCTTGTATTCCTCTATAGGGTGATATGCCAACAGCTCCGGGAATAATTCCCTGGCCATGGGCAGGCTATCCCTGAAAGGGGCAAAGATCTTATTGATCTCATACACATTAGAGGCCAGGGGCAGGTCTTTAGACAACAAACTCATTAACTGTTCCGCAGCATCTTGGCTATTCTTCTGGGTGATGGCCTGCAGTATCTTAGACTGTGCCATTGCATCCGAATAGGATTCTTCGTAATAATTCAGCAGGAATTTTTCCACTTCAGGTAGCTCCATTCGTCCTAACTGCCTCAGTAAATGCGTCCTGATATGTGCCTTGTCTTCCGGGAATTCGAAAGTTGAAAGTATTTGCATCAGGCTGTCTGCATGGGATTCTGTAAAAAGCAGGTACCTGTAACCGTCCAGGACAATACTATCATTTGCTCTTAGTGCCGAGAAAAAATCGTTCGTCTTATCTTCTGTCAGTTCTCGTCCTACAAGGGTGTCCATAGGTCTGAAATTATCAAAGAATTCCTTTACAAAAGGACTTAAAGGCTGCAGGCTGTCACCCCCCGCTTTCAGCTCGTAGAGCAGACTTCCTTTGATCACATTCTTCACTAGTATAAATCGACTGCTGGCCGTATCGGTAAGCGTCATCTGGAGTTCGTGATGTCCTTCGGGATGCGTCCGAGATATAGTTTCACTTACCTGAAATGTTTTCTTCGCATATCGTCTTTTACGACCTGCCCAGGCCGAATCTATAGAAGCTATAGTCATGAATTCATGGCTCTTATTGAGCAAGACCGTGATCGCTTCATTGTTCTTATACTGGTAGACCGTCTTTTTGGTATAAGGCATGTAGTCTTTTTGCTTCTTACGGGTATATCCCTGGCCACTGATCTCTACGAATTTTTTTGGCATAACGGGGGATACCGTAGTAAACAACATGGCGGTGTCCCTGATCTTTTCAAATTCTTCCGGGTAATTCGTTGCACTAAGCCGGAATGAATCCAGGTAATGCTGCGCTGCTGTTTCGTCTCTGCCCAAGCTGCCAAGCAAGTAGTAATCGTTGCCTTGTTTTAAGGTTTTGAGATACACCCGCTTCCCTTGCTCATCGTTGAAATTAGCAGATGAGACCAGGCTATTCGGAGACTCCTCCAAAAATTCACCATTAATGCCATAGGCCTGGTAGAACCTTGATTGAATCTGTTTCAATTCAAATGCATCGGATTCTATATAGTCGAAGTCATTCAGTGTTACTTTGTGCAAGAAGTAATAGTTTCCATTCGCAAAATCATAACCTTCCAATTGCCTGTTCCCATGGCGAAAACGATTGGTAAAACGATGAAGCCCGGGCATACTGACCTGGAAGCTATTAAAGCCTGAACGGAGTGAAATTTTCTTCTCATCCGGTATATTAAAGCGGAGGCTGTTAAAAAGGGCTGGGCCAAAACGAGCGGAATAATCCCCTTCTCCGGCCAGCTTAAATACCAGGATCTCCAGTGGCGTCTGGAAGATCTGGTAGTGCTGGTGGTCACCATTCTTTAGACGGTTCTTCAGGTCCAGCCCTTTAAAGCCTTGTTTCTCAATTATGGTTTTTTCCAAGATGGTTCCCGGGATATTTTCAAATAACATATCCTCCAGGTCGTGAATCTCCAAGGCAGCTTCCGGGTTGAGGAAGCGGTAGGTAGGTATGCGGTGTACCATAAGGTAGGCTCCGTTGGGGAGATCCGGCGAGATATAAGTGGTATGGGCTTTTTCAACTACAGGATATAAGGGTGCGGGGAGATCAAGACTAAAGAATTCATCGTCCGTAGTTTGTGGGTACCCATGAGGTTCCCGGAAGGTCTGTACAAATTTATGTTTCAGCTCCTGGCCCTTTTTACTGCTCGCAGAAACCAGGGGTCTTACTTGGTAACCCTTACTGCGAAGCAATTCCAGGACACCCTCTTCTCCCGGCAGGTGCGCAGCACCGATACCGGCAAATACTTTTTGATGACGGATGGCGGAATCCAGTTTATGCACCATGTTCCGGTTCCGGATATACAACATGTTCTCCAGGTAATGGTCGGTATACATGGCTTTGTCGATAGAATCGAGCAGGGAAATATTTCGTTCGCGGTAAGCATCCTGCATTAGGGACATCAGGTTTCCTTGCTGAATTCGCTCTTGTAACCAGGCATCCGGCTTCTTTTTCATGGCATTCATGCTGGCCAAGGCGACCAGCGTACCGGATTCTTCCAGGTCTTCCAGGGCAAGTATGGGTTTATGAAATTTGCTGCCGGCCCGGTATATAAACATATCCAGGTAGGTGTCTTCTTCAAAATCCTGAGCATATTGATCTGTTCGGTAGAGAATGCTGTTAACCAGTCCATCTTCGGAAGCGATGAAATTGGCAATATCTTTTTTAC
This sequence comes from Zeaxanthinibacter sp. PT1, assembly GCF_028464225.1. GTDB lineage: Bacteria > Bacteroidota > Bacteroidia > Flavobacteriales > Flavobacteriaceae > Zeaxanthinibacter. The sequence goes on along the minus strand of NZ_JAQPCN010000001.1, from coordinate 694,789 downwards.
CCGGTGCCCTCATAGCAAAAGCATCGGTATAGAATCCTTTAGGGTTGAATCCAATTTTTCCTGCCCTGCTCAGGGTGCCGGTTTCAGAATCGTTTTCCAGCCAGGTAGCCGGATCAGATTCCAGGGCAATGACCTCGCTCTGGTCAAGGGCATCATAAAAAACATCATCCAGGTGAAAGGCGATCTTCTTACTGACGTGCATGGTGCCGTAGAGGTAAGAAGTCTGTTCCAATCCATTCCCGGAAATTTCCCATAGCAAGCTGTTGTTATCTTGCGACCAGGAGGGAATTATAAAGCAGGTCCACAATAGGGGGAGTAGCCAGCGCATAGTAAAATAAGTTTACATATTAATATTAACGACTAATTGTCTTTTGTATTTCCCTGTCCTTCAGGATTTTTCAGGAAAACACGTGTTTTGGCGAGGCTGTCTGGGTAATTAGATTGTAGAAAGGTTATGAGTTGTTCGCGTACGTGGACCCTCAGGTCCCACGCGGTTGGTGAGTCTTTAGCGCTCATCAGGGCGCGCACTTCCACATGATGTGGTTTGGAGTCGGTCACCTGTATATTGTTGACTTTTTTATCCCACAGCTCTGTGTTTTCCAAAATGCGAGTCAGGGCATCACGCAGTTGGTCAAAAGGGACAGTGTAGTCCAGGTAAAGGTAAACGGTTCCCAGGATATCGGAAGAGGTCTTCGTCCAGTTCTGGAAAGGAGTCTCGATAAAATAGGTGGTAGGGACAACCAGTCTTCTTTTATCCCAAATGGCGATCACCACGTAGGTAAGGCGTATTTCTTCTATTCGTCCCCACTCTCCCTCTACGATGACCACATCATCAATTTTTATGGGTTGGGTTAAGGCGATCTGTATCCCTGCCAGGATAGTTCCTATCATTTTTTGTGCGGAGAAGCCGATGATGATCCCGGCCACCCCTGCAGAAGCAAAGATACTGACCCCGATCTCCCGGATACTTTCAAAGCTCATCAGGGCGATACCCAGGGCAAGAATTATAAGGAGGAAGACCGCGATACGCTCCAGGATGTTGAACTGCGTATAGACCTTCCTGGCCCTGAGGTTGTTCTCCGTATTCATATCGTACTGTTGAACCACCAGGTCTTTGGTCAGGGTGATAACCTGTATGATCAGCCAGGTGATGGCAAAAATCAAGAGTATGGAGCTGCCCTTTTTAAAATAGTAAGCGTAATCTTCCAGCCCTGTAAGTTCCCGGAGCGCTTTCATCCTCAATAAGAATGAGAAGAAGATGAGAAATATAGGCTTTGCCGTCTTTTTAACGGTGTCTGTGGGAATGATATTCTGGGGATTTTTACCCAGCTTTCTTAGGATACCTATCACCACAAAATACAGGATAACTAATCCTAAAAAGGTACCCAGCGTATAAATCATCGCCTCACGTTGAAAAAACTCCTCTAGCATAGCACTATAAATTAAAAATACTAATGGGCTAGAGGTGCTTTATCCATTAAATTAGTTTTCTCGATAGCTGCATCTAAAGTATTTAGAGGGGGTCTGAAGGATAGTTGCCTCTTAATTGGTATTTTTGTTTTTCAAAAAAGAAAAGTTGTGAAAGGAGTACTACTCGTCAACCTGGGATCCCCGGAAAGTCCCACCCCTAAAGATGTAAAACCTTACCTGGACGAATTCCTGATGGATGAACGGGTGATCGATGTTCCCAGGCTATTGCGCAATATAATTGTCAGGGGAATCATCTTGCAGACCCGGCCTAAAAAATCGGCCAAAGCTTACAGCAAGATCTGGTGGGATGAAGGATCTCCCCTGATCGTCATCTCGGAACGCTTTAAGAAAAAAGTGCAGCTGCAGACTAGACTACCGGTTGCCCTGGGAATGCGTTACGGGACCATGAGCATAAAGAAGGGATTGGAGGAATTACAATCTAAAGGAGTAGACGAAGTATTGCTGGTACCACTATACCCGCATTACGCCATGTCTTCTTACGAAACCGTCGTGGTGAAAGCCATGGAAGACCGGGAGAAATTCTTCCCTGACCTGAAGATCACTACCCTGCCTCCTTTCTATAAGAATGTCAATTACCTTAAAGTATTATCCAAGAGCATAGCGGACGGACTCGCCGGCTTCGATTACGACCATGTGCTATTCTCCTACCACGGTATACCTGAAAGGCACATCCGCAAATCAGATCCTACCAAATACCATTGCAAGATTGATGGTAGTTGTTGCAGTATTAATTCCATCGCACATCACAGCTGTTATCGCCACCAATGTTACTTTACCACGGAAGCCATCAGGAATATCCTTGGGCTTGCAGAGGACCAGGTCAGTACTTCCTTTCAAAGTCGACTGGCTGGAGACCCATGGTTAAAACCCTATACGGATTACGAGTTTGAACGCTTACCCAAAGTGGGCAAGACCAAGCTCGCCGTGATCACTCCTGCTTTTGTATCTGACTGCCTGGAGACTCTGGAAGAGATCGCTATGGAGGGAGAAGAAGAATTCATGGAAGCCGGTGGAAAATCCTATAAGCACATACCTTGCCTGAACGACAGGGACGACTGGGTTGGTGTAATGGCCCAGTGGATATCGGACTGGGAAGAACATAATATGCTCCCTGCCTGATGGCCAGGGTGTCTGCCGAACAACTTGGTACAGAACCGATCAGCAAACTGCTGGTGAGGCAGGCGGTCCCAGCCTCTATCGGTATCCTGGTGATGAGCCTCAATGTATTGGTAGACAGTATTTTTGTCGGGAACTGGATCGGCTCTATTGCCATAGCCGCAATCAACGTGGTATTGCCGGTTTCCTTTTTTATCGCTGCCCTCGGGATGTCTATCGGGATAGGGGGGAGCAGTATTCTTTCCCGTGCCCTCGGGGCCAACCATAAAGAAAAGGCGCTAAAAACCTTTGGGAACCAAATTACCCTGACCCTGCTGGTCACCATCGTCATGGTGATCCTCGGGCTCTACTTTATAGACAGCCTGATCCCTGCCTTCGGGGGGAAAGGTGAAATTTTTGCCCCTGCCAAGATCTATTACACCATCGTCTTGTACGGGGTGCCCTTCCTGGCACTTTGTATGATGGGGAATACCGTGATCCGGGCCGAAGGTAAACCGAAATTTGCCATGATCGCTATGATCATCCCCTCTGTCGGTAACCTGCTGATGGATTATATTTTTATCTATGTACTGGACTGGGGTATGCATGGTGCAGCTTGGGCAAGTACCGGGAGTTACTTTTTATGCTTTTCTTACGTTTTTTGGTTCTTTTTATCCAAGAACTCCGAATTAAAGCTTCGATTCAGGGATTTTGGACTGAATTTGCCCATTTTGCGCGAGATTTCCTCTCTTGGATTTGTGACGCTTTCACGACAGGCGGTCACCAGCGTGGTATACCTGCTGATGAACAATATCCTCTTTGGACTGGGCGGAGAAGCTATGGTTGCGGTCTATGCCATTATTGGGCGGATGCTCATGTTTGCCCTCTTTCCTGTTTTCGGGGTCACCCAGGGATTTTTACCCATCGCCAGCTTTAATTACGGGGCTGAAAAATGGGGCAGGGTACGGCTGAGTATCAGTACTGCAATTAAGTATGCAGCAGCTTTGGCTACGCTGGTCTTTATTTTGCTGATGGTATTCCCGGCAGAGATCGCCGGGCTCTTCCTGAGCGACCAACCGGGGATGAGTGCAGCAGACCTGGCTACTAACGCCTTTGTGTTAGAGCATAGCCCCGCCGCTATGCGCTGGGTGTTTGCCGCTACGCCTATTATTGCCATACAATTAATTGGGGCAGCCTATTTCCAGGCGATCGGGAAAGCCACCCCGGCATTACTGCTGACCCTGACCAGGCAAGGATTCTTCTTTATCCCCCTGATCCTGATTTTGCCGTTATATTTAGGTGAACTGGGCGTTTGGATCTCTTTCCCCATTGCCGATCTCTTATCGACCATTGTTACCGGGTACTATTTAAGAAAAGAAGTAAAACAGGATTTGTTGGGCAGGGAAGCTGTGGAGTCTTAGTTCGAAGTTCGAAGTTCGAAGGTCGATGATGAATCATGGTCAAAAAACTCCTCCCTTTGGATAAAGGGAGGTGTCTCGCGAGTATCGCGGGACGGAGGGGGAGAGGGAACTCATAGATTATAACAAGGCAGTTCGAGGCCTACCTTCGGCACAACCGGGTAGGTAAATGCGAGGTTCGAGCCCTCCGGCTAGTTAATAGAATTACTCATAATCTGTCAGTGCGAGCCCTTCGGCTACATCCATTCTGTGAGACTTATGTCAGGTCGAGCGGAGTCGAGACCCCATTTGGAGGTTCTGCCTTCAGTTGCTCAGGGCAGGCTCTGTCGAGAACCATTTATATTTCTATATACCAACGCTCAAGACAAGTTCCGTCAAGAACCGTAATCATTGTACCAATTTGCTGAGGACGGCTGCATGGACAACCTGGTGTAGACACCTGATTTGATTCTCAGGATGGGCTGAGTAGACAATAATTAAACTGCAAGATTTTTGCAGTGTCAAGCCCTACATTCAAAGAAAAATAGATATGTCGATGAAGAACTATTGTGTTTATATGATTCTTTGTGTAGACAATACGATCTATACGGGTATTACCAATAATCTTACGAGAAGATATTATGAACATAGCTGTGGATTAAATCCTTTAGCCTATACCTATTCTAGACGTCCAATCCGACTCATCTTCCAACAAGATTTTTTAAATTTTGAAGGTGCTGTGTTTTTTGAGAAAAAGTTAAAGAAATGGAGTCATAAGAAAAAGATGGCTCTAGCTTCGGGAGAAGAAGAGCTTCTTAAGATTTTATCAGAGTGTAAAAATGCTTCGCATTTTAAGAATAAAGAATAAGCGTTGGGGTCGCTTCTCGACTCCGCTCGAAGTGACAAGTAGAGTGCGTCCTTTTAAATCCATGCCTTTTATTTCTGGAATTTTAATAATGAAAAGAAATATGAGAGGCCTCTCGACGGAGCTTGTCTTTCGACTGCAATTAGGCTGTAACTCTATTCTGTCAGTTCGAGCCCTTCGGCTAGTTCTTAGAATGGTATATATTATGTCAGTTCGAGCGGAGTCGAGAACCGTTTCAGGCTCCGTCGAGAACCAATTTTATGTTTTTGTAAACTATCACTCAGGACAAGCTCTGTCGAGAACCAGAAGAAGGATCTGTTAATAATTGCTCAGGGCCGGCTTTGTTGAGAACCTTATATGATCTTAGAATTTACCGTACTTCTCGACTCCGCTCGAAGTGACCGATAGAGTGCATCCTTTTAAATCCATGCCTTTTATTTCTGGAATTTTAGTAATGAAAAGAAATATGAGAGGCCTCTCGACGGAGCTTGTCCAGAGCCTGACGAAAGGCAAGAAGTGACAACTAAAGAATCTCCACCCCTTGCTTCCTATAAGCGTCCAGCTCCTCAGAACCTGGTTCCAGCTCGGTGACCAGGGTGTGCAGGGCTTTAACATCACAAATTTTATAGCGGTTCTTAGTTCCCAGTTTTTCCGAAATGGTCAGGGATACTAATTTTTTGGTCGATGCAATCATGGCTTTTTTCATCTGGGCGATCTCCCAGTCCACCTCTGTTATTCCCTTCTCCACATCTATATACCCGGTTCCCAGGAAACAAATATCTGCAGTGATGTCTGCCAGCACATTGATAGAATTACCCCCGGTGGCCAGCTGCGAATCCCGGGAAAGTTTACCGCCGATGAGGTGCACTTCGTAGCCACTTGGAGCACGGTTCAGCAATTCGATCGCCATGGGCAAACTGGGTGTAAAAAAGGTGAGGTTCATTTTCCGGGGCAGGCAGCGTGCCAATTCCAGGTTGGTAGATCCGCCGGTAATCAGGACTACGTCCCCATCCTGTAACAGGGATACCCCTTTCTGCGCGATCAGGGTTTTTTCACCCTGGTGGTACACCTCCCGGGTAGTGTCTGTATAAATATTGAATCCGTTTGATACAGCTCCCCCATGAACTTTGCGAAGTTTCTTTTCCGCATCCAGTTCCTTTACATCGCGGCGAACCGTATCCATGGAGACATCCAGGATTCGTGCCAGGTCTGCCAGTAACACCCGGTTGTGTATCTGTACTTCACTCAGGATCACCTGATGGCGTTGCGTCTTTTCCAGAGGATTTTCTTTTAGAAAGACAAGATAATCAATATTTCGTTATGCCAATAAAAACAGCATATAAATAATATAAAACAGCAAAAACCAGTTAATTTGCTGTTTTTGCAAGAAATACTTGCGTTAAAAAATTGAAAGTTTAGGAAAAATGCTATAAGTTTGAGCTCAACCAGTTGAATACACTATTATGAAAAAAACGTATTTCTTGCTGCCAGCTTTCCTGTTGGTCTTTTTCGTCCAGGCCATGTTTGGACAAGAGGCGACTATTTCGGGGAAAGTGATGGGCGATGACGGGGTCCCCTTGCCGGGAGCCACAATCCTGATCAAGGGAACCACCAAAGGGAGTACTACCGATTTTGACGGTAACTTCAGTATCCAAGTAGAAGCGCCGGATGGAAAATCACTCCAGGTGAGTTACCTCGGTTTCCAGACCAAATCCGTAGTACTAGCCGGGGGAGACCAGTTTTTAGAGATCACCCTGACGGAAGATTCTAACGCACTGGACGAGGTGATCGTCGTAGGTTCTTCCATCACCCAGGAACGTAAGAAATTAGGTAATGCCATTACCACGGTAAAATCGGCCGAGTTGGTCAAAGCCTCCCAGCCAAGCGTTACCTCATCACTTCAGGGGAAAGTTCCCGGGGCACAGATCACCCAGAATTCCGGGGATCCGGCCGGGGGATTTTCTATCCGTTTAAGGGGTCCCAGTACCATCCAGGGTTCATCAGAGCCTTTATACGTCATAGACGGGGTGGTCACTAGTAACCTGACCACGAATGTTACCAACCTTAACGTGAGTGCAGGTGATGCTGCTCCCGGGCAGAACCGTATGGTAGATATCAATCCTAACGATATTGATAACATCAACATCCTTAACGGTGCCGCTGCAGCCGCGATCTACGGCTCCAGGGCATCTAACGGGGTGGTGATCATCACCACCAAGAAAGGCAGGGAGATGGAAGATGGCCCGGCCCTCTTCTATAAATCGACCTTTAATGTCAATACCATTCGCAAGAAACTGGATCTGAACCTCAGGGGGGAGGAATTTGAAACCATCCCGGACAGTCCGCTTTCAGGAAGGCTGTGGCCGATCTTCGGATTTAACCCGAACGATAATAACGCGCTGACTCCTTTCCGGTATTTATCTACCGATAAGTTCAGTACCACGCGTTACGATTACCAGGACGAGATCTTCCAGACCGGGTTCGGGACAGATAATTACTTCTCTATCAAAGATGGGAATGAGAACATGAATTATTCCGCATCCGTAGGTTACCTTACCAATGAAGGGATCATCAAGAACACTAAATTCAACCGTTTCTCTACCCGCGTAAATTTCAGCCATACGGTGACCGATTGGTTGTCTTATGATGTCGGACTGTATTTTGCGAACAGCCAGTCTGATGAAAAACCGGATGGAAACGTTTTCTGGAGCCCGATCAACGCGGTGAATATTACCAATAACGTGTTCGACATCACCCGGAGAGATGCTAACGGTAACTTATTAGCCGTGGAAAACACAAGGGTGAACCCACTTACGATCATCGAGACCTTTGATATCACCCAGGATGTAAACCACTTTATCCCTAACCTGCACCTGCGGTTAAAGCCGATAAAGAATGTAACCATAGACCAGATCGTTGGGGTGGACACCTACAACCAGAAAGGACATATCCTCATCCCGGTCTATCCTTATGAAAACGTAAACCCGGCCTATTTTAACGATGGCTACCTTGGAGATGCTGAAGCCAAAGTATTTAACTGGAACTACGACATCAACCTGACCTATGATACGGATATCACCGCATCACTGAATTCGAGTACCACGGCAGGCTACAGCTTCCAGTCCAGCGAACTGACCTTTGACGGGACCCAGGGAAGAGGCCTGGATGCGTCTGGTAACCCAACCATTGAATTACAGACCAATCCAATCGATTCTAACCTGGACATCTTTGGTTTCTTCTTACAGGAAACCCTGTCCTACGACGATAAGTTATTCTTAACCCTGGCGGGTCGAATTGACGGGGCAACGAACTTTGACGTGGATAAGCGCTCTAATTTTTACCCAAAAATTTCCGGTTCTTATGTACTCTCTAACGAGGAATACTGGAATTCGGACTCCTTTATGAATTCGGCCAGGCTAAGAGCGTCTTACGGGGAAGCAGGTAACCTTACCGCTATTGCTCCTTACGAGCGATTTGGAAGTTACAGGCCGCGTGATTTCTTAGGGCAATCTACCTTACAACAGAACAGCAGGCTGGGTAATGAGGACCTGGTACCGGAAAGAACCAAGGAATTCGAGATCGGTACAGACCTCAGTTTCTTTGACAACAGGGCATCCCTATTGTTTACCTTCTACCGCCAGAACATCGAGGACCTGATCGTAAGCCGCGTACTGGCACCTTCTATCGGCGGGTCTGCCCGTACAGAAAACGTGGGGACCATGAGGAACAACGGGGTGGAGCTTTACGCCCGGATTACCCCGGTTAAGACCGAAGACCTGACCTGGAATATGAATTTTAATTTCAGTAGTAACCGGAACAAAGTGCTAAGCACTATTGGCGGGGATATCACCATTGCCAACGTTGCCGGTGCACCACCTGTAGTACAGGAAGGACAGCCACTGGGTGTCTTCTACGGAACCTATTTTGCCAGGGATGACAATGGAAACCTGCTGCTGACCGGGCCTTCTACCAATGGATCACCTGTTGGAGTTCCGCAACCGGAACGAGGGGACCTGGCTACCGGCACACCACAACGTGATGCCAATGGGCAACCCACCGGAGACGTGCTGAGGACTATTATCGGTGACCCTAACCCTGATTATATACTGGGGGTAGGAACAGACCTGGATTACAAGAACTTCTCTTTCTCTATGCTGTGGGAAGCGGTACAAGGCTTCGATATCTTTGACGCGGATAAAAGAACGCGGCAGGGGGTAGGTCTTGGCAGGCTTGCCGAGCAGGAACTGACGGGGGAATTACCGCGGGGATACATCGCCGGTATCTACCCGATTGAGCAATTCCGTATGGAAGACGGTTCTTTTGTAAAGCTGAGGGAAGTGTCTTTAAGCTATGTCTGGCCTTCCTTATTCAATGACAATTTGGAGAATGTCCGCTTATCCCTGATCGGCCGGAACCTTATCTCTTTTGATGACTTCTTCAGCTATGACCCGGAGACCAATGCCGGGGGGCAGTCTAACTTATTGCGTGCCGTGAACTTTGGAAACGTTCCAATTCCAAGCACCTTTGCTTTATCACTCAGCGCTAACTTTTAATTTGTACGAAATGAAAAATTATATAAGCATCTTATTTCTCAGTTTCGCTGTACTGCTTACCCAGTCCTGTGATACGGAATACCTGGATCCGAACTCTACCCTGGAACCGGATGTAGTGAACAGTACCGAGAACCTGGTAAAACTGATCAACGGGATTCAGCAACGCTGGAGTACAGACAGGGCCGGGATGATCTATACCAAAACCCATATCGCCGGTTTAAATACTGACGAGCTGCGCCTGTTAAACCCGGGTAACCTGGGCGAAAATGAATTGTTGCTCGGCGGGGATGATATAAACGGTGGAAACGAACTGCTGAACAATATCTGGACGCAGGGAATGCTGGCCAGGAAGGAGGCAACCACCATTATCGATGCTGCGGAGCAAGCAGCAGACGATACGGCTACTGCCAATTCCTTAAAAGCCTACGGTTTATTCTACCGGGCCCTGGTACACGGAACCCTGATACAGTATTTTGAACAACTTCCGCTGGAGATTGAAACCAATGCAACATTTGAGAATCGCAGCACGGTTTTGCAATCGGCTATTGCCGACCTGCAAGAGGCTAAAGGTTATGCAGAAGCGGGAATCGCTGCAGAAGTTTCTGCAGATGTCTTTCAGTCGGTAGACCTGGAAAACAGTATCAATGCGCTTTTGGCCCGTTTTAACCTGATGGCCGGGAATTACACCGCAGCCATTACGGCGGCAGACCAGGTAGACCTGGGTGTAAGATCGATATGGGAATTTGATGCGGCAATCCCTAACCCATTAGCCTTTTGGTTCGGATCTCAGAACGTGACCCAGGCGAAAGACCTTTCTTTTGGTCTGCCACCAGCCCTGGCTCCTGAAACCGATGACGACCGGGTGCCTTTTTACGTCACTGCGGACGACCTTAATGCGCCCAGCCCTAACTACCAGGTAGTAGGATTCTACGATGACAACCTGGACGAGATCCCAGTTTACCTGCCCGGTGAAATGCTGCTAATCAAAGCAGAAGCTCATGCCAGGAACGGCGACCTGGGAGAAGCGGTGAACGAACTGAACACCGTACGTACTAAAACTGCGGCTACCGATGCCTTTGGTTTAGGAGCAGACCTGCCCCCTTATTCGGGTCCGGCAGACCAGGATGCTATCCTGGACGAGATCTACAAGAACAGGAGAATCGAATTATACCTGACAGGCCTTGCCCTGGAAGACAGTCGCCGGTTTAACCGCCCGGGACCAGGAGCAGCAGATCCGGAAAGGAACAGGAATTACTATCCTTACCCGAACGCTGAAAGGGATAACAATACCAATACGCCGGCAAACCCGGCTAATTAACCAACCAAACTTTAGATTGTGTTTATTTATTCCTGATTTCTTAGTTGACGAGGTTCGGCTGGCCCACAAGGCCGGCCGAATTCTTATCAGGGAAATAAAATTTACGCTACCAAAGACCTGCAACACTAAAATTACAGCACTGTGAATCCTTACTTTATCTTAGCCATTCTTGCCGCGTATTTTTTATTGTTGATGACCATTAGTCACTTTACTTCGAGGAACCGGAGTGAGGAGTCTTATTTTACCGGGGACCGGCAATCGCCCTGGTTCCTCGTGGCTTTCGGGATGATCGGTGCCGGGCTGTCCGGGGTCACCTTTGTCTCCCTCCCGGGGATGGTAGGCAACCACAACTTTCATTTTTTTCAATTCATACTGGGGAATGTAGCTGGTTACCTCTTTATCACCTTTGTGCTGATCCCATTGTACTACCGGATGAAACTGGTGTCGGTCTATACCTACCTGGGGAACCGATTTGGTTCCAGGACCTATAAAACAGGATCCTTATTTTTCCTGGTCTCTCAATCCTTTGGAGCTGCGTTGCGATTGCTGCTGGCAGCCAAGATCTTGCAATTCGCTTTCTTTGACCAGTTCGGGATCCCATTTGCGGTGACCGTTATCATCATCCTGGTCCTGGTGTGGTTGTATTCTAATAAGAGTGGGATCAAGACCATTGTCTGGACCGATACCCTGCAAACCATCTTCTTACTGGCGGGGGCTATCATTACCACCATCACCATCATTAATACCTTGGATTTCTCCGCTACTGAGGCCGTGACCGAAGTGGTGACCCACCCTTATTTTGACGTCTTTGAATGGGGGAGTTTATCCAGTCATAATTTTTATAAGGAATTCATCGCAGGTATACTGGTGGCCATAGCTATGATAGGGCTGGACCAGAATATGATGCAAAAGACGCTGACCTGCAAAAACCTTTGGGACGCACAGAAGAATACGCTGACCTATAGCCTGATCCTGGCTGCAACCCAGTTCCTTTTTATGGGCCTTGGGGTGCTCTTATACCTCTATGCCGATGCCAATGGGATCAGTTTACCCAGGGGAGCAGATGGGATGCTCTTGGATACCGACACCCTTTTTCCAAACCTGGCCCTGAACCACCTGGGGATCGCTGCAGGTGTCTTCTTTATACTAGGGATCATTGCCGCCTCTTTTTCCAGCGTAGATTCGTCCTTAACGGCCCTTACCACCTCTTTTACCTACGATTTTCTGGATATATCGCATAAACCAACGGAGGTCAGGAAGAAATATAAGAATTGGGTGTTGTTCGGCTTTTCAGGCATCGTATTCCTGATCATCATGCTCTTTGCCAACAGTCGGGGGGACGTTATTTCCCTGATCTTCGAGGTGGCCGGATATACCTACGGACCCCTGTTAGGACTGTTTGTGTACGGGATGTTCACCAAACAGAAAGTCAAGGACCAATGGGTTCCCCTGGTCTGTTTACTGGCCCCCTTTATCACTTATGGACTCGGTGTATTCCTGGAAAACACCTACCAGTTTAACCTGGGCTTTATCAACATTGCGCTCAATGGATTGCTGACAATCCTGGGCCTTATCATCATCCGCAAAAAATAAATGGATACTACAAAACCTACTACAGAACAGGCCTCCAGGTACGATAACCTGGAACAAAAGAGCGTAGCCGAGTTGCTGCGAGACATGAACACGGAAGACAAATCTGTGCCGGCCGCTATTGAACAAGCATTGCCCCAGATCGAACAATTCGTGAATGCCACCGTTGCCAAGATGAAGAAGGGCGGGAGGCTCTTTTATATCGGTGCCGGAACCAGCGGGCGACTGGGAGTGCTCGACGCTTCTGAATGCCCCCCTACTTTCGGGGTGCCCGACAACTGGATCATCGGGCTGATCGCCGGAGGGGATAAAGCATTGCGCAAGGCGGTTGAGAATGCCGAAGATGACCGACTGCAGGCCTGGAAAGACCTGGAACATTATTTTATTGATGAGAATGATGTGCTGCTCGGGATAGCCGCATCGGGCACTACTCCTTACGTGATTGGCGGACTGGAACAGGCCCGGAAGCACGGGGTGCTATGCGGCAGTATTTCCTGTAATGCAGGATCACCACTGTCTGCAGCGGCAGATATCCCTATAGAACTGGTAGTAGGACCCGAATTCGTTACCGGCAGTACCCGTATGAAAGCGGGAACGGCCCAGAAGCTGGCCCTCAATATGATCTCCACCTCGGTGATGATCAGCCTGGGCAGGGTAAAAGGCAATAAGATGGTGGACATGCAATTGTCTAACAATAAACTAGTCAACCGCGGGATTAAGATGTTGATGGAAGAACTGCAAATGGAGGAAGGCCAGGCGCGCTTGCTCCTGGAAAAGTATAAAAACGTCAGGCAGGTGCTGGAGCGGTATAAGGGGTGAGGGCTGCCGGCCCGTCCGACCGGCACGGGCGGGCAGGCAGGGTTCGAGGTTCGAGGTTCGAGGTTTGAGGCCTACCTTCGGTAGGTAAATTCGAGGTTCGAAATCCCACACCCCCGCCCGTACCGTACGGCACGTTCGGGCGGGCTAGCCCTGCGTCTTCCTCTCGTTCTGTCGTCGGAGACGGAAGGGGAGAGAGGAAAACATTATTTTGAATTTTGCTAGCAGCACCTCCCTTTAGTTAAAGGGGGGTGTCTCCCGGGGAGCGGGAGACGGAGGGTGAAGGAGTTCGAGGTTCGAGCCCTTCGATTTCCCGCCCGTACCGACGGTACGTTCGGGCGGGCGCTCAGGGCATGGTTCGAAGTTCGATGTTATCAGCTGTCAGGTCGAGCGGAGTCGAGACCCATTTAATAGACTCACATGACAAGTTCTCGACTCCGCTCGAACTGACAGAATAAAGCTACAGCCTAGATGTAGCCCAAGGGCTCGACCTAACATCTCACAAAAAAACAGCACCCTCACCGAGTGCTGTTGCGATAGGTAAGCAGCTCCCCCGAATTGCTTACCTAAATCTTACACGAAGCGAATATTGTACCTGCCGCAGATCTCGCTGACCTTTTCAAAATTGGGAGGCCCCGGGGGCATAGCGCCCAGTTCGCGGAACATCTCTTCGATACCGGAAGGGAAAACGCTAAGGATGACCCGGGCTTTTTCATCTCCCACTACTTTCCAGCTGTGGGGAACTCCCTTGGGACCATAGGCCAGGTCTCCTGCTTTTAATACCGTGGTCTCTCCACCTACCGTGAGTTCCAGTTGGCCCTCAAGTACCTTGAAGACTTCATCCTCATCGTCATGTACATGCATGGGAATCATAGTCCCGGGCTCATTCAGTTCTTCGATCAGGGTAAAGGCCCCGTTAGTATCTGCCCCGGTAAGCTTAAAGGTCATATGGTCGCCCAGCACATTATGAGCTTCCCCGTCCGAAGACCTTATTATCCTCGGTTGCTTTTTACCAAAAGTCTTTTTGATCCCGGCGGTGGCTAACTGGGGTATGGCCATCATCCCTACACCGAAAGCCAGGGTCGACTTAAAAAATTCGTTTCGTTTCATAATCGTATGGTTTTAAAGGATGTTATAAAACTAGTGTAGCGAGCTTGTAAGCTTTAATAGAAGGGTTGCAGGGGATACCACTTTTGTCGCATCCGCCAGCTGCTGCAACAACAGTGTTATAGGGTGAAACAATTGGGTTAATCTTTCCGGGAATAATTGGAAACCTTTAGGTAAACCACAAAATGAAAGCCTTATGAGAACAATTAAATTCATAACCCTGCTTTTTTGCCTATTGGCATTTCAGGGTTGCAAGTATTACGGGGAAGGAGCCGAGTACGACCACGAAGAACAACAAGTTAAATACACTGGCGAAAAAGTAAATATAGGGGACGGGCAAGCCTGGACCATTGTAAAGACTGATCACTACGGGAACCCACTGGCCATTGGAATACAGTTTACCAAAGCTGCCTTGGAGAACCTGCCAAGCGGCCATGCCCACGCGCATGAAACCGTCTTACAATTACCCGGGGGAAAACCTGTTGCGCCCTATGACCATGTAACGCTGGACTGGAATGAAATGGGACACGAACCACCCGGGGTGTACGACCTGCCGCATTTTGATATCCACTTTTACATGATCTCCATGGCCGAACGGGACGGCATCGGGCCAACCGATGAAGCCGAGTTCAATAAACCGCTACCGGGGATCAACCTGCCGCCTATGTACCTGGAGACTCCCGGGGGAGTGCCACGGATGGGAGCGCATATCATCGACCTACTTTCGCCCGAGATCGCTGGTACCGGGATCTTTACTTACACCTTTATTTACGGTAAATATAACGGGTTAATGAATTTCCTGGAACCCATGGTGACCCGGGATTTCCTGCTCACTAAAGAACGTGTGTCTTACGAGATCCGAAGGCCCGAAGCCTACCAGACTCCGGGGATGTATCCGGATGAGCTTACGATCTGTTTTGATGAAGAGACCGGGATATACACCATCTTGATGGAAGGTCTGGAAGAATTTTAGTAACTTTTTTACGAGGTTCACGATGCCTGCCCCACTGGGTGTCGTGAACTTTATAGCAATGACCGGCACCAAACCATACCTGTTTTCCTGGAGTAGCAGCTTTTTGCTGCTGCTTTGCTGTGCAGTATTCCGGCTTAGCGGGCAGGAAGTGTACCAGGTGAACCCGGACTACCCGGTGCAGCCCTTAATGGAACACCTGGATATACTTGTGGACGAGGAGGGTAAGTTAAGCTGGGAAGAGGTACATCAAAAACCCGCTGGAGATTTTGTGAAGAGGGCCGAGTTGGGTGAAAACCTGGAGATTTCGACGGTATATTGGGGAAAGGTCTTGCTACACAGCGACAGGGAAATCCAAGGCTGGGAATTACACCTGGAAGATCCCCTTATGAATAGTATTTTCTGGGATCGTAGCAACGGGAATGTCGATGTGTTTAAAGTTGTTGATGGCGAGCTGCAGAGGCACAGCAAAACAGGGGTAGATTACCCGGCTTCTGAACGGGAGATCCCTGAACCCTGGAATATTAACCGGGTTAGACTTGATCTCGAAGCAGGGGAGACGGCTACATTTATAATCCGCGTGACCTCTAACAGTTTCGGGTATTGGCCTTATTTTAACCTATCGTTACGACACCCGTCTTATGCGGATTACTTCCCCGTTAACCCTTCCAATATTGTTTTTCTCTGGTTTGTACTGGGCATAAGCTTTATCACGCTGCTATACCATTTTCTCATGTGGGTGTATACCCGAGAGAGAATCTTTCTATGGTTTTCTCTCTGGCTGCTCTTCTGTACCCTTACCCAGGTGATGACGGTAGGCCTAGACACCAAATTCTTGTTGGGGGAATACCCGCAATGGCGGTTCACAGTATGGCTGCTTATTCCCAACAGTATGTTGTATACGTTCTGGTTTTTTGGGAGAGCATTTATAAAGTCTAAAGAAAAGTTTCCGCTCCTGGACAAGTTCCTCCTGGCGCTTCCTATACTCATGATCGTAAAGCTGGTGATCACCATTCTATATGTAAATTTCTGGAATCCTGAGATCATGACTACGGACACCGGATACCACTATTATTTCATTATTTTCTTTTCTATACTGGGGCTGGTCCTCGCTACGGCTATAGCAATGCAAAAGGACCCTTTTGCCCGCTACTTCGGGATTGGAGCAATACTGGCGACCACCTGTACCCTCCTGGGAGGACTCTGGTCTGAAGAAATCATAAACCCGGGTTTTGATCCCTATACTTTTGGCATTTTGATACAGATAGTTGCCTACTCCTTCGGAATTGCCTTCAGGCAACAGCAATTACGTAAAAAAGCGGCCGAGGATCAATTATCTTTTGAGCGTTCACAAGCAGAAATGCAACGAATTCGTGATTTGGACGAGGTGAAGACCCGCTTCTTTGCGAACATCAGCCACGAGTTCAGGACACCGCTCTCCCTTATCCTGGGACCGCTGCAGCAGGCCAAGCCTGGAGAACCGGGAAAGGCCGTGGTTTTACCGGCAAGATCACATGAAATGATTAAGAAGAACGCAATACGCCTACAGTCGCTCGTAGATCAATTATTGGATCTTTCAAGATTAGAAAGCGGTAATGTGCATTTACAACTGAAGCAAGGGGGGATCATTGCCTACCTCAGGGCCCTGGTCTATTCTTTTGAAAGTATGGCCGAACGGCAAAACATCAGCCTGAATACCAGTTTCCCGCATGAGATGGACCAAGCCTGCTATGACCGGGACAAGCTGGAGAAGATCGTGAGTAACCTCTTGTCAAACGCTTTTAAGTTTACGCCCCCCGGCGGAGCTGTGACCGTGGGCGTTGTTTTCGAGGAGAAACACCTGGTCCTCTCTATTTCGGACACGGGGAAAGGGATAGACCAGGAAGCGGTACAACATATTTTTGACCGTTTCTACCGGGTAGAAGGAACCGAAGAAAAAGGTAGTGGAATTGGTCTTGCCCTGGTAAAAGAGCTGGTAGACCTGCACGGCGGGCAGA
The DNA here is from genome assembly GCF_028464225.1 of Zeaxanthinibacter sp. PT1. GTDB lineage: Bacteria > Bacteroidota > Bacteroidia > Flavobacteriales > Flavobacteriaceae > Zeaxanthinibacter. The sequence continues at coordinate 677,590 of NZ_JAQPCN010000001.1, read as the reverse complement.
TCAGCGTAAACAGCCATAAGGGTAAGGGTACCACTTTTAAAGTCCGGCTTCCCGTATCTGCAAATATCTTGCAGGGAGAGCTCGATACTGACCTCTCTCCTGGGCCAAAGACTTCCCCGGATGAAATTCATACAGAACTTCCGGCAGTGGAACTAGGTACTCCTCTTAATAATGAACTGCCCCTGGCCCTTGTTGTTGAAGACAATGAAGATCTCCGTTCCTACGTGGCAGGAATCCTGGAGGGGGCATACAGGGTAAACCTGGCTAGGGACGGTTTGCAGGGAGAGCGAATGGCACTGGAGCATATCCCGGATGTGATCGTCAGCGATGTGATGATGCCCGGCAAGGATGGGTATGCGCTCTGCCATAGCCTGAAGAACAACAACAAGACCAGCCATATCCCAATCATCCTTTTGACGGCCAAAGCAGGACAAGCCAACAAGATGGAGGGACTGACCCAGGGGGCAGATGCCTATATCACTAAACCTTTCAGTGCGGACGAGCTACTGCTCCGTGCAAGGAACCTGGTAGAAGCCAGGCGAAAGATCTGGGAGCAATTTAAGCAGCTGGACAGCATACTGGTGGATGACCTGGAGCTGACATCTCTGGACGACAAGTTCTTGCAGCAGGTTTTTAAAGTGATCCGGGAGAGGCTGGATGACGAGTTACTGTCCGTCGAAGATATCGCCAGGACGGTAGGATTTAGTCGCTCGCAGCTGCATCGCAAACTGAAGGCCCTGACCGATAAGAGTACCAACCAGCTGATCGTGGAGATCAGGCTGAACGAAGCCAGGAAAATGCTGGAAAACAAGGTGGGCTCGGTCTCAGAGATCGCGTATTCTGTCGGATATTCTAACCTGTCCTATTTCACCAAAAGTTTTAAGGAGAAGTTTGGGTTGCTGCCGAGTAAGGTGGGGTAGCTTTAAAGTTCGAAGTTCGAGGTTCGAGCGGGCGGGTTGGCGGCCTGCCCGAATAAGCCGCAAGGCTTGGGCGGGGTCGCTATTTGAGGATGGGGATACCCCCTTCCAAGGGGAGAAGAGCTACTACGAATACAATGAGTAGTAGCGAGGGGGATGTTGTACAAGTTCGAGGTTCGATGTTCGAGCCCTTCGACTTCCCGCCCGTACCGGACGGTACGTTCCTGCCCGGACTGGGTCCATTCAGGCGGGCGGGCGCTCAGGGCAAGGTTCGAGGTCTACTTGCTCGCAGCTCCTCCCTTTATTTAAATGGAGGTGTCTCCCGGGGAGTGGGAGACGGAGGGTTTATTTGGCCGCCTTGCAGGCGAGGGACAGAAAGGGTTATAATTACCCACGAGTATCGAACCCCAAACATCAAACCTCAAACGGCCCTTTAGGGCCCGGCCCTCACCCCCGCCCGAACGTGCCGTTCGGTACGGGCGGGCCAGCCCTGCGTCTTCCTCTCGTTCTCTACGTTCACTCGTCGGAGACGGAGAGGGAACTACTCTGTAAGGTGATTAGGAATGCAGCTCCTCCCTTTAGTTAAAGGGGGGTGTCTCCCGGGTACCGGGAGACGGAGGGTTTGAATTGACAGTTTATGTCTTAACTGGAAAGTTTCACTCTAAGAAGCCACCTTCGGCGACTTGAGATTTAACTCCAGAAAGCTGTTGGAGCTCTACAGGTTCTGCTGAACAACAAGTATTTTCTAAGAATCTACAGGTGAAGTGAGATTAGGTTGCTGTAAACTGGATCTCCAGCCATAAGATCTTTATGATAATTGCATTACTCTTCTCGTTTTGTTAGTCACACGAAGTAATAATGAATGTTGTCTGAAAATGAGTAGCAGATTGGTTTGAAGAATGTTAGAAATTCTAAGGAATAAACAGTTTTGTTGACATTAGGATGAGCTGGAGATAATTGCAAAATTCTAATTTATCCCATGTAAATTACACAATAAGAGATGATTATATTCTATTTTTTTTGTGAAAATAGTTTAGAATTTACTAATTTGTTAAAGATAACTTAAAAAAACCGCCTGATGAAAGCCATTATTTCCCTATTAGTTGTCATCTTTTCAATTAACAATGCCCTTGGCCAAAAACCGACAGGCCTTCTGTTTGATGATGAAGCATACGCATCAACACCTATGAAAGCGAGAAACCTTGCCTTTCAAGATGTCGTGTCCGATATACCTATGGCATCTTTAAAAGCTTTTGTTCCTGAGATTAGAGATCAAGGGGGTTACGGCACCTGTGTAGGATGGTCCAGTGCATATTATGGTAGAACTATGATTAATGCGCGACAGAAAAACTTAAAGGATAAAGCTCGGATTTCTGAGAATACATTCGCTCCAGTATTTGTGTATTTAAACGCCAATAGGGATGACGATTATAATTGCCAGGGAGGCGCTTATATTGATAAAGCACTTAAGGTAATGGTTGACGAAGGGACACCATATTTGCGAGACTATGATGTTATGTGCGACACGGCAATTCCAGATAGTATAAAACTCAAAGCCCAGGAAAATCGCTTACGTGATTATGTACGGCTTTTTCAGATGGACGAAAGTGATGAGGTAAAATTGGAATCCGTTAAACGATCACTGACTAATGGGAATCCTGTAATTATTGGATTTAAGGTAGAAAACTCCTTCTATAGCGCTAGCAATGTATTTGAACCTGATTCTTTAGGTATAACTGGTGGGCATGCAATGTGTGTGGTGGGTTATGATGATGAAAAATATGGAGGTGCTTTTGAAATCGTGAACAGTTGGGGAAACGAATGGGGGAATGACGGGTTTATCTGGGTACGCTATCCTGACTTTATCAACTACACTCCCTATGCATATGAGATGATACCTCCGGTTGCTCCGGAAAAAAAAGAAACTAAGAAGCTTGCCGGAAAGTTAGATTTAAGGTTGAGGGATGGTACGACCATGGATGTCGATAAACTTTCTGGGGATTATGGTGAGAGTGTTTTGGGATTTCAAGATGTTGTGGCCGATAGCATTCCACAGAGCATTGGTGATTACCGAACTGAAGGAATCTTCCCTATTAATACAAGGTACCGGATGTATGCTAATGTTAGTACACCTTCTTATGTATATGTGATTGGAGCAGATAAAGACACAGTAAACCTGCTTTTTCCAAATAAAAAGAATATAAGTCCCTTCATAAGTGAAGAAAATACATCAGTTGTAGTTCCAAAGGAAAATTATTATTTCCGGTTAAACAAGATGGTGCCCTCTGATTACACTATAGTAATTTTTTCACTCGAACAAATTGATATCGATGCTGCCATAGAAAAGCTGCAAAATTTGCAAGGCACATTAACTGATAGGTTATACATAACCTTCAAGGATCAGCTGATCCCTAGAGAGGAAATATTATTACAGGATGATCAAATGGGGTTTAAAGCAGAGTTTGTAAAAGGCAGTATGGCTTTGATGGTATTAGATATTCGTAGGAGTTGATATTATGAAAAACTCATCTTATTTCCTGATTTTAATATTATGCATGCTTTCTTGCCAATGCTTGGATTGGGGTACAATTGAGGTTGACCAGGAGGTTGGTGATGGAACACCCAGACAGCTGATCAATTTTCTTAATTCTGATAAATATGAAGTGCTCAGTGCTTCTCCTGAGGTACATAAGTTTCATATTACACCTACACTAATTGAAGGCACTACAAACGAGTTTTCTAATAAACTTTCGTCAGCTAATCAGCCAGAAAAGACTACGATAAAACGGATGCTGAACATGCTAAATCAAGATAGTTCATACGACTGGGAAGATTCTTTTACAAATGGGTTTATTCCCCATACTCAATTTGTACTTACTAAGGGAACCCAAAGATTAATAATTCTAATGAATGAGGATTACTCGGTATTAAGTTTTATTAATTTAGAAGGGCAACAACTTATCAGGACAACCGAAAGGTTTAGAAAATTCATGAAGAATTCTTGAGAAGCTCAAATTTGGCACATAAGGAAGTTTAATCGCTGGTGTGAATATTTATTATGGGGAAAATAAATCTTGTTTTTATTCTAACAACTGTAATAGCCATATTGAGTACAGTTGAAAGTTTTAGCCAAACTGCTTATTGTGTTCTCAAAGCTCGGGGCGAGCCTGTAATAAATCAGAATAGCCCGGTGTTTAAAGGAGCTTTAGTTTCACCAGGAGATACTTTAGAATTAAAGGAAGAAGATTATGTTTTGTTAGTTGGTCCTGAGGGAAATATTTATGAAATACAAAAATCTGAAGTATATGTTTATTCTGATTTAAGGCAATACCGTCTTGAAACTCCTGAGGAGTCTTTTATGCGAAAATATTTTTCTTACTTATGGAAACAATTCACAGAACAGGATAAAGTAAAAGACCATATTGGAGTAGTGTATAGGGAAGGTATGACCCCCTTGCTACTTTCACCTGCGAACAAGGTTAATATGTTTGTTCCTGAGATCGAGTTTTCCTGGGTAATTCCTGAAAAAACAACGATGAATTATTTTTTTCTGGAAAATCTGCAATCTGGTCAACTTTTCAAATTTGGAATCACCGGAAATTCATTATTACTCTATGTGGATGGTATATTTCTACAGAAAGGCTCATCATTTCAATGGGGGGTAGCGTCAGATCCATTCCCAAATTTAAAAAAGCTGAAATATCACAGTTTTAAGCTGCTTAATGCACAGGAATTTGAAGAACTAAAATCACAACTCTACGCGTTAAGTGAATATCTTAAAGCATTAGGCTACTCTGATGAAGAGATTAGCGAAACTCTTTGTACAGATTTTAAATATTGTTTCCAAGGCAATCTTAAGTAAAATAATCACTCATACATTGTTCGATTTGAAACACAATGGGAAAAAAAGATAAAAGGCTGTTACTATTTAGGGATGCATTTTTTAACACCATATTAGCGTTTATCTCAATAGGTTTATTGGGGTTGATCTTTTTTAATATCAATTTTTTCAACCCGCTTGTGAATGCTTTGAAGGATTTTAGTTTTTTAGATGTATACTATTCTGAAGAAATGGGCAAACTTGATCAGCTTGAGAACGATATAATATTAGTTAATGTCGCTCAAGAAGATCGTGGAGCGATTGCCAATCTACTCAATCAATTACTAGAGGCTGATCCGAAAGTTATAGGGGTGGATGTAATTTTTCATGAGGTCAAGGAATTTCAGTCTGATTCTATATTGGCAAAAGTTCTTGCGGATTCAAGGATTGTGAACTCTTTGGTGATTCAGGATGGAAAACTCCTTCAAAATCATCCAGTTTTTAGGACTAATGGATCTCAAGGGTATGTAAATTTTGATTTTGGCACTGACATGAATGTTGTCAGGGAGTTTGAAGGATTGAAAGAGGTAGACGGGGCAAAGTACAGTTCTTTTGCATTTGAAATATTTAAAAAGGTTGCAGAGGGAAATTCCCGAAAAATTGAATCTATAGGTAATAAACTAAATGATTCAAGAGTGATACGCTATTATGGGAATTATAATAGCTTTTTAGCCTTTGATTTTCATGAAATAAATAATCTTGAGAATTACAATTTTGTAAAAGATAAAATTGTGCTCGTGGGCTATCTTGGAACCCCAATCGGCAATCGATTTGACGTTGAGGATAAACATTTCACCCCGCTAAATAGCATTACCGCCGGTAAAAGTATTCCTGATATGCATGGATTAGTGATTCATGCAAATATATTGGCGATGTTATTAAAGAATCAGTTTATGTATCAAGTTTCATTCTGGCTGATTCTCGCTATTACATTTGTATTGAGCGTTCTAGGTAGTGCTTTATTTATGTATCTCGATAATAGGTTGGATATCAGTTACAGAACCGTTCGAAAAGTGATCATCTTTTTATATTCTATAATTATGGTTGGGATTACACTATGGCTATTTAAAAATGGGATTGTACTTAAATCAGCCCCTATATTGGCAATATCAATAACTGTATTTGGATTCATTAAATACTACCGACATTTAGTACGTTATATCAATAAAAGAAGACCCATTCGGTCTTACATGGTATAGTTACTTAGATCTGGCCACCTGTATTATGTTTCTTTTGAAACGCTTTTCATTTTCAATAATTTCATAGAAATCTTCTAAATATTTTAAAGTTTCTCTATACTCCTGTGGATGTTCAAAATAAATTTTATGATCTTGAACTATTTGTATTAGTTGGCTCTTAGACTTAAGGAACTCTAAACGGACCTTCTCGAACAACTGGGGATTTCTCTTAAATCCACGATAACGACGTTCTTTTACAGTTTTAATATTTATTTCTTCCCCAGGAATTTCCGAAACTACTGCATAACTGGCATTTACAAATCCAGACATATCAAAGTCGTAAGGTACAGGAATAGTATTTTTGTTATGAAAGAGCAATTTCTGATTATGTTTGTATGCTGTAGAATAATCGGTATTGCCAATCATATAATGAAATATAGCGTTTCGAATAGCCGTCAATGATTCTTGTTCTAATGGATGTACAAATCTTTCAAGAACCCGGCAATCTAATCTTTTGGCCAAGTTTTTATGATGTTCTATAAAAAATCCTGCTAGTTTATGATGCTTTGTTTTTTTTCTTCTAATTTCCTCATATTCTAGGGAAATAAGTCGAGTCTTAAAATGGTAAGGTGATATATGCTCATATAGTTTGTAGGCAAGATATTCTTTAATGACGTTATCATTCGCATCCTTTTCCTGCTTACATGGCAGTACCAACTTTAAATGAGTAGAGCTTTTAAAAACATTATTTAATTCTCTAATTTTTAATTTTATGGGAGTAAAATAACAATTAAGTCTTCTATATTTACCCCTTGCTCTAATTTTGGCATTCAGCTTCTTCCAGCCTCGTTCTTCATCCTGGTAAAAGATTTTTATAGGTAGATATTTCCGTGTCTTTAAATTTTTTATAAGCCTATTAGAATAGCTTAATTTAACTCGCATAGGGGTTGTCTGGGTGAATAAGGGGGTAATCAGATTACTGTCAGGCTGAACTTGTGTAAATCCAACTTTTATGGACAGAAAAATCCAAATAACGGAAAGGATACATGTATGGCCTTTTATCGTCATCTAAAGTCTCAAAATTTGGTAAATACTTTTAAGTATTGTCCTTTAAGGGAGGAAATTTAATTCTTATGCACGTGGGGAGACTTTTTATAACTCCTATAAGATAATAAAAATATAGAAAATAAATTAAGAAATTATGCAATTATAGACCGATGCTAACTTGGACCTGTAATTACCTTAGTAAAGTACAAGTGCGTCTAGAGTAAAAATGATCTTTGTCATGACCAGAAAAGAATGCCGTCTTATCAAATTATGATTATTTGATTTAGCAGAATTGACTGGATTGTGGATTTTAATCCAATATATAGTATTGAAATTCTAATAAAGATAATAGAAAATAATACTAAGATTATGACCTAACCTTAGGTGCCTTTAAATTGAGATCCAGCAGGTTTACGTCCTCATCAGAGACAAAGTTATAGTAGCCAAAGAATTCAAACCCGTGTTTTTTGACTACTTTCATCAGGTCGCGGATCAGCATTTCACGTTCGTGGTGTTCAATAGGTTTATCGTTCTTCTTGTAGTAAAATCCATTGATCTTAAGGTTCTTCTCCATCTGAGATTTGGGGGTTCAGTATGTTAGTAATCACCCGTTTTACGGGGCTTGATGGTCTGGTCGCGGCATTACGGGTGGTTAGTCCGGCTCAAATTAATACCGCTGCATTTTAAAACGACAACAGCCAGATCATATTGCCGCCATTTATCATTTCTCGATGAATGACAAAGGGGGTGTATTTTGTCGATTTTTCACAGTTAATTTGTAAGGATCTGATAATCAGAAGTAATATTAAAGTGGTTATAGGATGTTTAGTGCTACTTACTTGCAGGAGCGATGCTTAATTTCCTATCGTAATGAAAAATAAGCTGATTCCATATAATCCGATCTTGAAAAGATATGCAAGAGAACTACGAAAGAACAGTACTATTCCTGAAATTATATTGTGGAAACATCTCAAGAAGAAAGCACTAGGTGTAGAATTCCATAGGCAAGTTCCACTATTGGATTATATTGTTGATTTCTATTGCCATGAAATCAGGCTGGTCATAGAGATTGATGGGAGTATTCATGATCAGACTTTCGAATACGATTCGAAACGAACCAAACGACTTTCAAATTATGGCATTCAAATCATCCGTTTTAGTAACCAAGAGATAAAGCAAGAAATGTTCAGTGTATTGTTGAGCATTGAACAAGTGATACAAAAGCTGAGGTGAGGGATTCCCCCTTTGAAGGGGGCAGCCTTGGTTTACCAAGGCGGGGGATGTTTTTAAGAAGTTCCGTCAGGGCCTTCAATGTAATCTTGACCGATTCATGAACATCCCCCTCCAATCCTTTCGCAGGCAGCACGAGGTATGCTTTACTATAACTGGAAGTACATCCCCCTCCGATCCTTTCGCTTTTCGCGAAAGAATCTCCTCCCCCTTCCAAGGGGGAGTTCTCCATCAAACTTCCTCCAACCCTTCCAATAAGGTCGGTAATAACTCACTCACCGTCGGGTGAATCTGCCCCCCTTCGCTAAAGCTTCGGAGGACGAGCCCCAGAACTATTCCGGAGCTTTTAGACCTTCTAATAATGTGGGTAATAGTTCACTAACCGTCGGATGAATTTGCACTGAATCCCGCAGCACCTTATAGGAGGCCCCGGCGTACATCAGGTTGGTGATGCCCTGTATCACTTCGTCGCCCCCGGTGCCGAGAATGCTGGCACCCAGGATCTTTTCAGTATCGGCGTCCACGATCACCCGCATCAGCCCGCGGGTCTCGCCTTTTTCCTTGGCGCGGGCCACCTTGCTCATGGGGCGGGTGTTGGTTAAAATCTTCTTGCCTGACTCCTTAGCCTGGGTCAGGGTCATCCCCACTCGGCCGAGGGGCGGGTCAACGAAGAGCCCGTAGGTAGTGATCCGGTCCGACAGCCTGCGTTGGCCATCGCCGAAGAGCTGGTCCTGTACGATCTGGAAATCGTTGTAGGCAGTATGGGTAAAGGCCCCTTCCCCGTTGCAGTCGCCCAGGGCATAGATGCCCTCCACATTGGTCTCCAGGGTATCATTTACAGTGATAAATCCACGCTCATCCGTTTTTACACCTGTCTTCTCCAGGTTCAGCAGATCCCCATTGGGGTTGCGGCCAATGGCCAGCAGTACGTGGGAACCGGTCACCTTGGGTGCGCCCGAATCGCAATTCACGGTCACCTCCACCTGCCCGTTCTCCAGCCGTTTTGCCCCCATACAGGTGGCGTTGAGCCGGAAGTTCACCCCATCCGCTTCCAGGGCCTCCTGTATGGCTTCTGATACATCTTCGTCTTCCTTGTCAATGATGCGGCTGCCGCGTTCCACGATGGTCACCTTGCTGCCGAAACGGGCGAACATCTGTCCGAATTCGAGCCCGATATACCCACCCCCGACCACCACCAGGTGTTCCGGGAGCTCGGTCAGCTCCAGGAGGGATTTGTTGGTCAGTGGCCCGGCTGTGGCATAGGCTCCAGGGATGCGGGGGCGTCCCCCCACATTGATAAAGATGCGGTCTGCAGTAAGGGTCTCCCCGTTTACAAACACTTCCTTGTTGCCTGTAAAGCGGACTTCCCCCCAGTAGGCGGTGATCTTGTTGTTCTTCTTAATGCCGTCTTTGATCCCGTCTACAGAACCCGTGATGAGCGAATCCTTCCGGGCTTTGATATTGTGCAGGTTGGCAGTGGCGCCTTCCGGGATGTAGATGCCCAGCTCGTCCCCGTGCTTGCTGTCCCAGATCCGCCTGGCGCTGGCCACGTAGGCCTTGGTAGGGGTGCAACCGGTATTCAGGCAGGTGCCGCCATAGTGTTCCTTTTCTATAAAGGCCACGGACTGGCCTTTGGAGGCCAGGGTAAAGGCCAATGGGGTACCGGCTTGTCCGGAACCAATTATGATATTATCGAATTTTTTCATTGAGTTGCCGTTTTTATTCGGGGCTTCTTAAAGATAAGGATTATGAGAAGCCTTCTTAATGCTATTGCTAATTTGAAGAGTCAATTTGATTTTATGTTGATACTTTTTTGCATTGATCAAAAAAGTATCCAACCCGCCCGAACGTGCCGTTCGGTACGGGCGGGAAAACGCTAGGCTGCATTTTTACTCATGGCACTTCTATTTAGTCTGAGGTATTCGTGAATGCAAAGCATTTCATCTTTGAAATCTATGCCTTCGGGTTCAGCGCTGTCCGATACCTGTAACAATAGCTACCACTTAATATCAGCAATTATCCCTTCTCTCTTCCCGGACAGCTTTTTAGAACCCTCAGGACTTGATTTGCTACGGATAGAAAATGATGCCAGTTCCCCATTATAAAGCTTTTCGGAAGCTACTTCCAGAGGAACCATTTAATAGCCAGATGTATGAGGCTTAATTTCGGGAATTCCCCCTGTCAAGGAGGGCAGAGCTACTTCGAATAACATGAGCAGGAGTGAGGGGGATGTTTTGCTAGTTCGAGATTTGATGCCTACCTCCTGCAGGTAAATTCGAAGTTCGAGGTCATAGGCTGTCACCTCGAGTGGAGTCGAGAGGTGATTCCAAAGGCCGATTTCAGATGAGTTCTCGCCTGAAATTGTTCAGCGTAAATTAGAATGGTCTTGAAACAGTTCTCGACTCCGCTCGAACTGACAGAATAGAGTTACAGCCAAGGTGTAGACGAAAGACTCGAACTAACACTTCATTATAGACCCCAAACCCCAAACCCTGCCCTGAGCGTAGTCGAAGGGCCCAAACTGCAAACCGCAAACCGCAAACCAAAATTCAATATCTTTAATACATCCCTCCCCCCTCTAAAACCAAACCGATGAAAAAACTACTACCCCTACTACTACTGCTGGTCATCGCATCCTGCCAACAAGACAACAAGAAAAAACAAGTACAAGAACAAGAACGGTTGGCGGCCCTGGAGATCCGGCTGGATTCGCTGTTTGGAACGGTCATCCAACCGGGGGAACCCGGGGCGGCGCTGATGGTTGCCTATGACGGGGAACTGCTGCTCGGAAAGGGTTACGGGCTACGGAACCTGGAGACCGAAGAACCTATCACTATGAACACCAATATGCGGATGGGATCGGTGAGTAAGCAGTTCACCGCCCTGGCCGTGCTTGCCCTGGTAGACCAGGGGAAACTCTCGCTCAGCGATACGGTCTATTCCATCTATCCCTTCGAGATTTTTAAAAATGTGACCATTGAACAATTAGTGTATCACACCAGCGGGCTGGCGGATGCCGAAGAAGCATTTTTCAGCGAGTGGGACAGCACAAAGATTGCAGAGAACAAGGATGTGGTGGCCTACTATGAAAAGAATCCACCCTCGCCATTAACACCCGGAACCGAGTGGCAATACAACAACGGCACTTACGAACTGCTGGCGGCCATCGTGGAAAAGGTGAGCGGGCAGGATTTTGCGGCATTTGCCGAGGAGCACGTTTTCGAAAAGGCGGGGATGAACCGCACCCATTTCTTTAACCTGGCGCGGCCTATCGAGATCAAGAAACGCGCTTTTTGTTATGAAAAGGACAGCCTTGGGCAGTGGCAAAAAGTGGACGGGCATTTTCTGAATGGCCTGCTCGGGGCAGGGGGGATGTATACCAGTGTGCAGGATTATTTTTCCTACACCCAGGCACTGCGGGAGAAGCGCATTTTTTCGCCGGGAACGCATGCCCTGATCTTCCAGCTCGACAGCCTTCCTATTCCCACAGACCAAACAGACATCAAGTTCTTGGAAGGCAAGACTGCGTATTACGCCAAAGGCTGGGAGATTGCCGGGAACATCGCGGTCCATGGCGGCGATTGGTTTGGCGTAAACACCTTCGTGATCCACGAGCTAGAACGACCTTTGGATATTGCGATTTTTATGAATAATGATAGGTTATTCAACAGTAGCCTTATCGGGAATACCTACGAGCTGGTTCAGGAGTATCTTGAGGAGGAATAGTTGGCGGTTCGCAATTGCCTGCCGGCCTGTCCGACCGGCACCTGCCCAACTATGCAATACAGGATTCAAAAGTTCATAATCCCTCCAGTCTAAGGCCGGCAATTACCGGCTTGTACATCAGCCAAAGTAGGGTTATAGGCATTGGAGCTGGCGTTGAACGATTTGGTGAACGCATTATTGAGGGCCGCCTGCAGCGCGCAGAAGTCGTTCAATCCAGTATTGTTAATAATAGTGACATTCCCTGATATTTCCTCCAAGTCCTGAAATCCATCCAGGGTGGACAGGGCGCCCATCCGTGTGATATACATGCCATGGCATGTGCGAATGTTTCCAAATCCCCCTAGATTGTCCAAAACAGTATTATTGCTTAAAGTAAGCCCTCCCGGAAGTGCCTCGAGTCCGTGCAAGGCAGTAATCGAGTGCAGCTTGTAATTATTTCCGATATACAGGTCGCCCCCCAGCTGTACAAGGGCTTGCAGACCGTCAAAATTCAATAGGTTGCTATTGTCGGCAATCACAAGTCTCCCGCCCACGGATTCCAGCTGCTTCAATCCTGAAAGGGAGGTGATTTGGTCATTGGCCGTAATTTCCAGGTTTCCTGAAACGGCACCTAATTTTCCAAGCCCTGATAAATTGGTTAATTGTGGGTGGTCCGAAATCTCCAGGCTGCCTCCTACCTGTACCAAGGCCTCCAACCCCTGTAGGGAGCTTAATGATGAATTATTATGGATAAGCAGGTCGCCGGTTGATAGCAGGTTATTCAGGCCTTCTAAATTCTCTAAACCGGGATTGTTCCCGATTTCTATAGGTCGGGAAAGTGCGCTTAGGCCTTGTAGTCCATCCAGGTTCTTTAAATTCTGATTCCAGCTTACCCTGATCTCACCGTTAAGCTCGGAGAGGGAAGCCAGGGCTTTGAAATCCGTTAGTTGGTCCAGTTGGTAGGTAACAAGGTTACCGGCTATCTTAGTCACATTTTGCAAACCCTGTAGCGAAACCAGTTGGGTATTCGCCTCCAATGTCAAGTTTCCATAGATTTCGGTAATGCCCTGAAGCCCTTCTATACTTACTAAAGCTGCATTAAATCCAATATGAATATCACCTCCTATATAGGTGATCCCGGAGAGTGCATTGACCTGTACCAGGGAAGTTCCATCCAGGTAAAAACGATCTTGTATACGCAGCAGCGACTCTAAACCATCAAGATGTGCCAGGCTGTTGTTCCGGTTGATGATTAAAGATCCCAGCTCGGTTAGGGCTGATAGGGCCGTGAGGTCGGATAACTGGTGGTTCCATCGCAAGACCATGGAACCCTGAACACTCCGCAGCTTACCCAGGCCTTCAAAATTTTTCAGGGAGGTATTGTTGCTGATTATCAGGTCACCTCCTATCTGTCTCAGGTCTGAAAGTGGTCCCAAATCCCTTATGGAAGACTCGGTTCCCCAGTCATAGCCGATAAAGAGATTTCCCGTGATCGTCGTATAGCCTGACATCCCGAAAACATTTACTTCATCCTGAGTTTGCAGGACCACATCCCCTTCAAAAGCCACCTGCTCTGTAAGGGTGGTAAATTCTATGGATTCGCTATAGGAGGTCGTATCGGCATTGACCGCATAAGCTCGTAAATAGTAGGTAGTACCAGGGGTTAAACCGGTTATTGTTTCCTCAAAGATGCCGGGTCCTTCCCCGCTTTGCAGGCTATCATCGTCCAGGGTAGGGCTGGGAGAAGTACTCCAGCAAAATCCACGGGCAGATACTTCGCTGTTTCCTTCTTCGGTGATCTCTCCCTTAGCTGTTACTTCGGTTTCGTAGACCTTAGAAAGTCCGGTCGTCGCTACACTTGCGGCTGCATTTAAGGTTTTAAACTCCTTTACCGTTCCATAGCCGGTACCTTCGCTATTGACGGCGTAGGCGCGTGCAAAATAGACCGTGTTGGTTTCCAAACCTTCCAGGGCGAGCTTGAACTCTTTAGCAGCTGATGGGGTTGCCTGGTAATTATCAGTACGCTTAGGATCCGGTTCCAGTCCGTAACATACCCCGGTTTCGGTGATCTCTGCCCCGCCGTCGCTTTGGACAGTGCCACCGATCATGACCGAATAATAACTGGTTTCACTTACTTCGGAAGTACTAATGGTGGGCGAATCCTTAGTCGTTACGGGTTCCTGTGGGGCATTATCCTTGGAGCAGGAAATAAAACAAAACACCAGAAGTGCGCCTAGGGAAGCGGTGTATTTCATGGTAAGGTTTGGTCGGTTAGAACAACAATAACGAATTTTTTCTCAGTAAAACCAAATTTTCTAACGATGAGCTGTTGCCCTCACCAAGGTTTCGGGATAGGTTTCCCCGTAGTTCTACGCCTACCTTGCCGGATAAGAAGCGAATTAATCAGAATTCGATGTAACCAAGAAACACTATTAATCGTTTTTTCATTGAATTGCATTTCAGCCAAGCTGCGATGCATGGTATGAGTCTGGCCCAAAGAAACGAAGCAAAGGAAGGGCCTTCCTTGCCTTTTACTCGCACATGTTCAATTTCATAGGAGCTCGTGAATCTTCGATTTCTATATGTATTTTTGCTGCGCAAAACCGGCACACAAACTTGGCCAAAAATGGCTTAGTCATTTTCGAGTAGCATTCCAAGTTTGCTTAGCCTATACTGAAGAAAAGGCATTCCCTAGCTTAACGATTTCACAATGGCATCATGTTCTTTTCGTCGCAATTCCGGCCCCCGAAGCTATCTGGGATGCAGAGGTGTTTTGCCAATACGTGCCTCTCTTTTATTTCTGAAGCTGTTATTTTTTGTCAGTAAATTTTAGACCAGAAACCCCGAACCCCAAACTCCAAACCCCCGAACTGCAAACCCCAAACCCTGCCCTGAGCGCCCGCCCGTACCGAACGGCACATTCGGGCGGGTAGTCGAAGGGCCCAAACTGCAAACCGCCAACCCTGCCTGCCGGCAGGCAGGCGCAAACCGCAAACCAAAATTCAATATCTTTAATACATCCCTCCCCCTCTAATAACAAACCGATGAAAAAACTACTATCCCTACTACTACTGCTGGTCATCGCATCCTGCCAACAAGACAGCAAGAAAAAACAAGTACAAGAACAAGAACTGCTGGCGGCTTTGGAGATCCGGCTGGATTCAATTTTTGCGCAAGTCGTTCAGCCGGGCGAACCGGGGGCGGCGCTGATGGTTGCCTATGACGGGGAAATCCTGGTGGGGAAGGGCTACGGCTTGCGAGACCTGGAGCGCAAAGAACCCATCAATATGAACACCAATATGCGGATGGGGTCGGTCAGTAAGCAGTTTACGGCCCTGGCGGTCCTGGCATTGGTAGACCAGGGGAAACTCTCGCTCAGCGATACGGTCTATTCCATCTATCCCTTTGAGATTTTTAAAAATGTGACCATTGAGCAATTAGTGCATCACACCAGCGGGCTGGCGGATGCCGAAGATGCATTTTTCAGCGAGTGGGACAGCACAAAGATTGCAGAGAATAAGGATGTGGTGGCCTATTATGAAAAGAATCCACCCTCGCCATTAACACCCGGAACCGAGTGGCAATACAACAACGGCACTTACGAACTGCTGGCGGCCATCGTGGAAAAGGTGAGCGGGCAGGATTTTGCCGCATTTGCCGAGGAGCACATCTTTAAAAAGGCAGGGATGAACCGCACCCATTTCTTTAACCTGGCACGGCCCATCGAGATCAAGAAACGCGCTTTTTGTTATGAAAAGGACAGCCTTGGGCAGTGGCAAAAGGTAGATGGACATTTCCTGTACGGTCTATTAGGAGCAGGGGGAATGTACACCAGCATCAGCGACTATTTTGCCTATACCCAGGCGCTGCGAAATAGGAAAATCTTTTCCCCGGAGACCCACGATTTGATCTTCCAGGCAGACAATATTCCCATCCCAGGGTCCGAAACGGATATAAAATTCTTTGCAGGGACAACTGCACATTATGCCAAGGGCTGGGAAGTGGCCGGTGATCTCGCCTTACATGGGGGCCGAGCATTTGGTGCAAACACCTTCGTGATCCACCACCGGGAACGGTCGTTGGATATTGCGATTTTTATGAATAATGACCGGTTGTTCGGGAGTAGTTTGATCGAAGATACTTACCGGGTGGTGATGGAGTATCTTGAGGAGAAGGATTAGTATGGTAGTTCGAGGTTCGAGGTTTGAGGTTCGAGGTAAGGAGAGCGGCTATAAATCATTTTGGGCAATTCATCAAAAAGTCATAACCATAAAAGGGATCCTCATCCGCTGTCTTATTAGGGCAACCTTAGCGGTATAGATTAAAAGTTCTATTCTGGGCTCCTGAATATAGATTTTTTTGTATATTCCGGGAAATTAGAAGGTTACCCCCGACTTCTGCTACACCAACGGGCCATAATGGAATTCACTTCTTATAAGTTGCAACCTTCTTTTTCTGAAGAATTTCATGAACATTCAATTCCACCGGTCACTCCAGATCATTCGAAAGTAAACAGGCGTTGTCCTTTCTTTATAACTCATTCTCTCCACCCGCTATAAATCTTTTAAATCAGACATATGAAATTAGCTGTACTATGCTTGGGATTATTTTTATTTCTTCAGAATGGAAACGCACAGGCAGATCCTCGACTCAAGAACCTGGATAAGGAATTCAAAAAAATTCTGGAGGTGACTAAAACCCCTGGTTTTAGTGTAGCTGTGGTAGAAAAGGATAAAGTCATCCTCTCAGGGGGATATGGCTACAGGGATGTCGAAAAGAAAATTCCGGTAGACCAGAACACCCTTTTTGCCATTGGATCCTGCAGTAAGGCGTTTACCGGGGCGTTGCTTGGATTATTGAGACAGGAAGGCAAACTTGATTTTGATGATAATCCCAGGGATTATATCCCGGAATTGCGGTTCTACAATTCGGAATTGAACAATAATGTCACCATCAAGGACCTGATGACACACCAGACTGGAATTCCGAGACATGATCTCGCCTGGTATTTGTTTCCCACTCAAAGCAAGGATAGCCTGATCCAACGGATTCAATACTTAGAGCCTTTCACAGGACTGCGGCAAAAATGGCATTATAATAATTTTATGTACCTGGTCCAGGGGGTGATTGCTGAACGAATCACCGGGAAAAGTTGGGAGCAGAATATACAGGAGCGTTTCTTTGATCCTTTGGAAATGACGCGATCCAACCTGACCATAGGAGCATTAAAGGAGTCTGAAAACACAGCGGTAGGCTACGAGTTGGTGCAGGACAGTATTTTTCGCCCTGTGCCCTATTATGATATCGCGGCTATGGGCCCGGCAGGCAGTATTAATAGTAGCGCAAGAGAGATGACCCAATGGTTGCTGACCTGGGTAAATAAGGGGAAGCACCGCGGCAAGCAGCTGATCCCTGAGAATTACGTGACGGAGGCCATGAGTTCCCATGCGGTATCCGGAAGTGGAATGCCAAGTAGTGAGAGTCCTTATATTCATAATAATACGTATGGATATGGGTGGGGAATCAGTTCATACCGCGGGCATTACAGGGTGGGTCATAGTGGAGGTATAGATGGGTTTAACGCATATGTCGCCTTATATCCCACGGATAGCATAGGAATAGTAATACTGGCTAACCGACCAGGCACCATGGCCTTACCGATGGTAAGAAACCTTATTGCAGACCGCATGTTACAGCTGGATAAAATAGATTGGATAAGTAAAATACTGAAGAATTCCGGCGCGGATGATGAAGCAGAGGAGGAAACACCGAAAGAAATAGCAGGAACCATCGCAGGCCCTACCCATGATCTGGCGGACTATACGGGGACCTTTCACCACCCTGGTTACGGGGGAATAAAGGTATCGGTCAGATCTGATTCTTTGATCCTTAAAACTCCTCATGGATCCTCTTACCTTAAACCCCAGCATTATGACGTATTTCAGCCTATACCATTCTTAAATAATAAGCCAGATACCGTAAACATAGTCCCATTTAAAACGAGTTTTTCCATGAATGAAACGGGGGAGATAGCTTCAGTAAAGATGAAACTGGAGCGGACCCTGGACCAGCCTATAGAATTCACCCGGGAATATGAAACTGTGGAAATTCCACTAGCTACCCTACAAGTCTACGAAGGCTCGTATGAGCTCCCAGGTATTGCTGTCAGGATATTTCTTAAGGGGGATGGTTTGGTAATGTTTGTTCCCGGTCAGAGGGAGTACGACCTTATCCCATTAGACCAAGAGAGGTTCGCTATCGGTGCAGAAGAAGGATTTTTCGCAGAATTCGTCTCCGATGATAACGGCACCATAAAACAGCTAAGGGTTATCCAGCCTAATGGAACTTTTATTGCAAAGCGGAAATAGTCGTTTCAGGGTGCTCTACACGCTTACAAACCCTCCCTTTACCGCAACTGCCGGATTACCGGATAGGGAGTTCAATTTTCAAATAATGGACAACCGGCATCATTTTCTTTTCGTTGCAGTTCTGGTCCCAGAAGCTGTCCGGGAAGCGGGGAAGGCTAGAAACTACTTTCTATGTATAGGATATTTTTGCCGGTATCGGACAGCGCAGACCTGAGAAGTGCAGAAAAGAAAATGCAGCCTAGAGTTTTCCCTCTTATTCCGAACGGAACGTTCCTGGCCAGACTAATTCGTTTGCGCGGGCGGGTTTATCTGCTTACCCTAACTTCTACCCTGCGTTTTCCTCTCTGCCCTAATAGCATGTTTTTTGAATACAGGTGTAATGAATCTTACATTTCATTTTCTTTGCTCGTCCAAAGAAAACGAAACAAAAGAAAAGACGCCTTTTCACTAGGTGTTTTTTGAAACCTTCGTTTCAAAAACCGCTCAATCGGCCTAAATTTTCTCCAAGGCTTCAAAAATTCTTAACGGCCTCTTTCACTACAGCCACGGAAAAGGGTACCCTACAATTCATCCTCTGTCAAAAACGGCATCATTTTATATCCGTAGTAAATCAAGTCCTGAGGGTTCCCGGAAGCTGTCCGGGAAGAGGGGAAGGTTAGAAACTCCTTTCTATGTATAAGATATTTTTGCCGGTATCGGACAGCGCAGACCGCGAGACCGTAGAAATGCAGAAAAGAAAATGCAGCCTAGCGTTTTCCCGCCCGTACCGAACGGTACGTTCGGGCGGGTTGGATACTTTTTTGGGCAATGCAAAAAAGTAGGAATATGAAACCGCGTACGAAGTACAAAATCAATCCTTAATCTTATCCAACGCAATAGGAAGTAGCCTTTCAACAAACCTCCCATACGCCTCTTTAGAGGGATGCAACCCATCACTAGCTACCAGGCTGGGATTATCCAGCCCTTCCCGGGTAATATCCGTGATGTTCAGAAAGGTTACCTGGTACTGCTGCGCCACTTGTGCGGCATAAGCGTTATAGGCATCCAGTTCGGTAGAGATTCGTTCCGGATCCGAAGTGTTTTGCCCGTAGGGGGTAAACGCATAATCCGGGATGGAGAGCACGATGACATTGGCGACATCCCCTTGGGCGAATTGAATAGCCTTTTGTAAGAGAGTTTCAAACTCGGACTCGTAGAGGGAAAAATCCTTCCCCTGGAACTGGTTATTGACTCCAATGAGGAGGGTCACCATGTCATAATTGGTGTCGGGGTCTTCCTGCTCAATGGCGGTTAGCAATTGGGTGGTCGTCCACCCGGTACGGGCAATAATTTTTAGGTCCAGAGCGGTGAAATTCCGTTCTTCTTTGATCGCCTCGGTTAGTTGTGCCGGAAAGCTGCAGGCATCGCAGACGCTTTCACCAATAGTATAGGAATCACCCAAGGCCAGGTAGCGGATGTCGGCAGTTGTGGTGTTTTCATCGCTTCCGCGATCACCCCCGTGCTCCGAAGCGCGCTGCGTAGGAGCAGGGGTGGAGCAGGAAAAGAAACATAGAAGAATCAGGAATGGACAGTATGATTTCAAAATAATTTTTTGACTAAGATAGAAGATTGTTTATGAGTTAAATATCCTGAAACCTGCAGGAATTGACACTATCTGCCAGGGTGTACTACCTATTAGATTAACCAGAAAAGGGGTAACCATAATCAGGCATGCTCAAACTGCGAACCCGCCCGAATGTGCCGTTCGGTACGGGCAATCTGCGAACTGCGAACCGCGCGTTCCGCGTAGGAGCAGGAGTGGAGCAGGAGAGGGGAGTATTAAGAAGTAGAAGGTAGCGTAGAAATTTCACAGAAAGTTTTGTGACTAAGATAGCGGATTGTTTGCTAGCTACTTATCCGGAATCTTGCAAGAATTGACGCCATCTACCAGGGCCCGCTGCACACCCGATTTACTAAGGGTCCGGACCAGGTGAATATGGCAAAGTTGGTACGGACCAATTGGGTGCGGACGGTGGCGTGGTCTTTAAGAGTGGTGATCCATATACTCACTATTGGCCGAAGTTTCATAGGTACTTAGCAAATCAATAAAGATTAGACACCAAACTTAAAAATATTAACCGCCAGCTGAATACTACTAAGTTCACCTTTCAACTAGCAACATCGTGTTTCAATTGTTTAAGGCATTTCTAAATCAGGAAAAAAAATTGTAGGCCAAGCTGTATAAAAACTTCATACTGCTACATTTATTTTCACCTTTTGTCTATATGGTAATTCGGCGAATAATAAATAAATTTGAATAGGATAAATAATAAGTTCTCAAATTAGTTTGTTCTCCCCTTGATCAGGTTTTTTAATATTCAACTATTGCGATTATATTCGTATAACCAAAGATGAAAGATACAACGCTATATTCCATTGGGCATGGCAATAAGAAAATTGAAGATTTCATACATGAACTTCAAAATTTCTCGATTGATTTTCTTCTTGATGTGCGTTCTAAACCATTCTCAAAATGGAATCCGCAATTCAATCAGAGTGAACTTCAAGCGTCGTTGAAGAGCGTTGGGGTTACCTACGTATTTGTGGGTGATCAATTGGGGGGATTACCGGAAGATCGAAGCTGTTACGATTCTGAGGGGAAAGTTGTTTACGATTTGATAAAGAAAAAACAATTCTTTAAACAAGGGTTAAAGAGATTACTAACAGCAAATCAGAAGGGGATCAAAATAGCCGTGATGTGTAGTGAATCCAAACCAGAGGAATGTCATCGCAGTAAATTAATAGGTCAGGAATTATTGAGCCATAATATTTCGATGAATCATATCACAAAGAATTACCAACTCAAATCACAAGAGTTGGTAATGAATGAACTTACTAAAGGAAAAGGAACTACAGACCTTTTTGGAAATCAAACCGACTTTACTTCACGAAAATCTTATTGATGAACTTTTATACTATAGGCGTGTACAATTCCTCTGCGGAGGATTTTTTTTGGAAATTAATAGAGAATAATATCGATACCTTCGTGGATATTCGACAGCGGAGAGGTGTGCGGGGCGCTCAATATGCTTTTGTGAATAGCAATAAACTCCAAACCAAATTGCAAGAATTAAATATTAATTATGAACATGTCATTGACCTTGCCCCAACGAAAGAAATAAGACAATTACAGAAAGATGCTGATGCAATGGCAGGTGATCAGAAACGGTCTCGGAAACAATTAGGAAAGATCTTTACCATAGCCTACAAAAATAGAGTTTTGCAGAAATATAATTTCGATCAGTTTATTGATAAACTTGATGAAATTGGCGCAAATAATGTAGTCCTTTTTTGTGTGGAAGAAGAACCCGAAGCTTGCCATCGCTCCATAGTTGGAAGTAAATTAAACCAGTTGGGATTTCAAATTTCACATCTCTAATGAAAGTAATAATAATAGCAAAAACACGGATGTCCAATGCAGCCTGTGTAGGGGGTGTATTATGGAACGGTCAAATGGTTCGCCTTTTAAACGAACAAGGTTATAATCAACCAATCAACACGGAATTAAATGTAGGCGATATATATGAAATAAATTATGAGCCTGTAGCTCATTGTATCCCGCCACATGTTGAAGATATAAGAGCTCAAAATTTTAGGTTCATTCAGAATTGTCCTGCGCCAGTTTTGGAAAAGTATTTAAGAGATAAAGCAAAGAAAAGAACATACTTTGGACATCCAAACCAACTCTTTGAAGGATTATTGCAGTGGACCGGCGCTGGAAGTGGCTACATTTCTAAGAGCCATGGTTTGCCAGAAAGAAGCGTAGGGTTCTGGATTCCAGATAAGGATTTAATCCGAAACGATTATGATCAAAAAGTTCGATATGAATATTCCAGCAGATGTGCTTATACCGTGGGAGCTATACCAAGATATATTATCTCATATGTAGGTTATCAAAGTCCAATAGACATAATTCCTGCAGGCACTATAGTACGTGTCTCTCTTGCGAGATGGTGGTCTCCTAACGGTGAAGAAGAACGCTGTTATCTTCAGTTATCTGGTTGGTATGGGGAGCATGAAAAGCCCTGTTGTACCAGTAATTCTAACTCTGAGGATGACGATGACGACGACTTACCTTTTTAAATGCTAAAATATTAGAATTGAGAGCAGAATTCTCTGAAATTACAGGGATAAGGTGACTCACATTGAGCTCCCATTTCCTTATCCGGAATCTCTTTTTGCTGGAGGATGGACTTATAGTTTTCCAAGAGTTCAGATATATTCAGTTCAAGATTTTTGAGTTCTTCCCGAACTTCTCTAATAATATATTCTCCTTCTGAACTTCGATACACTATATGAAAAGAATTAATTTTATCTCCCAGCGCCTTTTGAAGTACATAATTTTGAATGGCCAAATCCTCCCAAACTACTTGGGTTAATTCTGTATGCAGCTTAACTTCAAAAATGTCATAACTATTATTTTGATTTTTTTTTAAAACATCCACCATTACCATAACTTCATCTTCAATAAAGGTGGCCTCGAAAAGTATACCCTTGTCATGCTTTATAAGATATTCCTCTGTATACCCTTTATAGTACTTGAAATTCTTTCCTAAAACCTTTGTTATATCGACCTGTTGACCAAAAAATTCCGAGCGAAACTTTGCTTCAAATTTCCGGCCTCTATTAAATAATTCTTGCTGTTCTGCCGTCGGAGGTGTACCCTCATTCCAGTGATGCTTATTGAGGTATAAAGCCTTAACACATTGGTTTCCCTTCAGAAAAGTAGACTTTGAGAGTTTCCAGTTAGTTGGTTGTATATTGTTTTTATTAAGCATGTTGAATGTAAATACTACTTTAAAATTCTCTATATACCAATTTAATTAAGCAATGTCTACCACGCTTGGGAAATTTAAGCAGGAGCTGAATTCAAGAACATATAATTCTCTATACCGTCTTCTGTAATAAAATATTCCGTATTAATTTGGAGCAACCAAGCAGCTTTCTCCTCGTCAAAATTTTCGTCGATCACTTCTAGTTGATTAATCTTGTAGCTGCCGAGTAAGTGTTTAAGATTTCTTTTTATTTCCAAATCTTTTTGAACACTCTCATTTTTAACCAAAAGGTCTATTGGAATCCCTGCAAATATTGTTTGGAACTGCTGAGTCCATTTTCTTTTCTCCAAATCAAAATCAGTAGTCTGCAACTCTTCTGCCTCGGAATGACGAAGCCATACCATTATGATACGTTCTATCTTATGATCCTTTATAGCATTGAGGACCTCAGAGTATATGTTTATTAATTCTCCTTTAAAATTACTTTCAGAAAGAAACCCCACTAAAACGCGCTTAGACTTATTAATTAGTTTATCCAATGGCTGAGCATTAATCTTCTTCTTTTTTAAAGTATTGAGTAGTGGAGAGTCTGGATAGCAATAATAGGTCACCCTTGCCTGGTCAGATACCTCCTTCAGATGAATGCTGCCATTTTTAATAAAACATGTATTAGCATGCTTAAAAAGTGAATCGTGTTCTGAACGTACCTCAAACCCAAGGGATGACAGTCCTGGCTTCCAAAGTTTGGAACAGAATAGTGACACTATTTTTTCTTTTTCAACTAAATCAGGCGATGACTTAGATCCTTCTCTGAGTTGAAGATATTCACTTACCTGCTCTTTAATCTCAAAATCCATATCTACTATGGGTATTGCCGAAAATTCATTTTCATTAGCTTCAGATTCCATTAAAGAATACAATTCATGATCGATTTTTAATACTTCCGTACGGAGCGAATTTATAGGGTGGATGTAAGTAAGTCTATCTTCGTAAAGGGAGCGGAAAAAAACCGCCCATAATATTCCTAGCCCCCAGGGTTTGCCGGTCCATTTATTATAAATCGCTTGGACATTGTTTAGAAAACTATCATAAGGATATTCTTCTACAGTTGTTATGGCGATATAATAACCCAGAAATAAATCAATCGCTTCAGCAACTAATTCCGGAGGGTTGGTTAATGCTATCTTGATGTCGTTTATAGCCATAACATCTAGAAATTGCTTTAACCAATCACTAATTTTATGTATTTCTTCTTTTGAATATTCTCCTCCCCCTAGCTGAATCGCTTGTTCTTTAAAGAACTTTCCAAACCAGGCATAGCGATAGAAATAATTAGGCTTTACAACCGGGAGATCCAATGAAGGGAATTGATTGCTTTTCACTAAAGCGATAATTAAATTTCTATGTAGGGGTCTCCAATTTAACAAATGCTGATACCAGTCAGGAAAATTCTTTTTGTAATCGATATTGTCTAGTGCTAGTCTGTAAAGCTGTGTCACCGCATTATTTATTTTGCCATAATGCTCAGTAATTACATCTTTTTCTCCTTCTGCTATAGAAAGAGCTAATGAAGGTGCGTTTGAACTTTCGTTTACCTCCACATCTCGGACTTTTACATCTTTAAAGCTTAACAAACCCTTGGGTATACAGTAATGTTGAGTAAAGAGAGTCTCTTCTTTTTCAGGAATTTCATACAGGAGAACAGCGTTTCTGAAAATGATAAGATTACCTTTATTTTCTAAAGAACTGCCTGGTAGAAATTTTATTTTTATGCTCCATTCTTTCTGTCGCTTGGCCACATTGACACGATGAAGGGGTACAATTAATATTTTTTGAAAGGACAGAAATTCAGCTTCCTGAAGACTAATGTAAAGTTCTGAGTTGGTCATATACAGCAATTAGAAAAGATCATCAATATCAAAATCGGATGGATTTACCTCCTTTTCAACTTTTAGATTTTTCAATTCGGGAATGGTATCGGGGGTATTTATTAAGTAAAGATTAGAGTTTGTTCTGGTTAGGCTTACATAAATAACATCATTCAGTCTTCCTTCAGATCGTAAGCCCTTAACAAGAGAATTATGTTGACTAAAGCCGTAAATGATCACATGCTCAAACTCCAGTCCCTTGGCGCTAAAACTTGTAATTAACAGAGGTGTATTAGATTGGAAATCATGGTCTCTTAAATCCTTATTCCTGATATAATAATTATGCTCCACGCCTTTTTGTTTTAATGCGTTGGAAAGTTCTTGAAGAACTTGTTTGTCCGGACAAATTATTCCTATTCGCTGTCTATTTTGCTTAAGGCTGTCTAGTATTTCAGAAACGGTATCAACTTTTCTAGAGGCTTGAACATCGAGGATTTTTGGCTGTTGTGCAGAGGTTTTAGTAACCTGGCCCTCTAAATTCCCTTTTTTTCGTGAAAAGGCATTTGCAAGCTTCGCGATATTTTTATGAAAACGAAAAATTTCAGATAGCTGGGCTTCCATTCCGTTTCCAACCACCTGACCACGATCTAACTTAGTTTCATAGACGCCTTGGTTAAAATCTCCCAAAGAAGTTATGCGATGAGAAAGTTTTTGCACTAGCTTCCATTCATCAGGTCGCAAATCCTGTACCTCGTCTACCACTGTAATATCATATTGCTTGGTTAAATCTATTCTATTTAACTGCTGTAGTATTTGACCGTACTTTCGATCATAAGGTTCGTCCCATTCGTAACGCACGCCGTGATATTTACCAAGATCCCAGAAAAATTTATCCTTAGTGGCAATGGTTATATTATCAGTAATATCTAGGGCTTCCATCGCTGTTTTTAAATACCCGTAAAGACTGTGATTGTACATCAGCAGCAAAGGGCGTATACTCGTTTCTTGGATAATATCTCGGAGTGTGTAAAGACTGATAAGTGTCTTCCCAGATCCCGGAGGACCTTCTACAAACAGATTTTGCTTTTCCCTGGAAATTCTACGGATGATGCTTTTCTGGTCTGGTGATAGTTGATTATAGGGTACTAGGAACATAATTAAATTGGTAAGTTTTTAGTATCTATATATTTTCCTTCGTCATCTTTTTGCTTTTTGACTTTGGGAGAGATATATGAATATGATTCCCCCGCATGCTTAAATATGGCGGGTAACATAACTCGTTTGGTGTGGTCTGAAAAGATAAGCGGATTTGTATGGTATTTCCGGATAATTTCTTGCACTTCAATTTCACAAGGAATATCGCACTTAAGCTTTAACAAAACTTGCTTGATGCGAATGCTTTCATCATGCTTTAATGAAGGTTCCAGATTATTCAAATACTCCAATGCCCTCTTCGGATCTTCCTTTTCGAGTATCAAGGAGTAATTATAGCGTATGGATGGTACATTAGGTTCAATTTCGATCGCTTTTTCTAAGGCATTTAAGGCGGCTTGCCTTCGACCAAGTCTGGAATTAGCAATATATTTCATGTTCCATACATAAGGGTCCTGATCGTCAAAACGCAGCAAATATTTTTCACAGCTTTCCAAGGTTCCCTGATGATTATTTACCTCATTGTGTAACCAAATCAAATCCCGTAAAGCCATCCTCTCTTTTTTAGTCTGTTTGTTTTGAATGGCGGTGTGCATTTCTGACTTTCGCTTATATACTTTTAACTCATCTTCCGAAAGCTGTCCAATAGCATACGGGTTATCAAACTCTGCATCACCCAGGAGACATTCGTCAATATAAACTTGTAAACAGAACACCTTGTCTGCAGTAACACTTGCTTTCAGTTTTATCGATGTATTGATATCATAAAACCGATCTAATTCATATCTGATCTCCCCTACGAGGTAAGCTGCCTCATTAATGCACACAGGTATGACCACCTCTGATTGTAAATTATTTTGCAGCTTAAACTCTGGGAAACAGATGTCCTGGGGAAGCGATTGACCACGTTCGATCAGTGGAAAAAAGCGATTTCCTTTTAAACGGACTCCCAAGGTTTCACTAGTAATTGGACTAATCAATGAAATATGGTGTACGTGCAAAAAGTATGAATATACCGCAGCTCCCTCTGCCACTAATTTGTCTGGTTCATGACTGCTTAGAATTTCAGCGGAATGTAATTTTTGGCTGCAGTAAGGCGCTAGGAATGGATTTAAACTACTCCCGCCTACCATGAGGGCAAAATGTACTTCATCTAACGGCAACTCGGATTTGTCAAGAATTTCATTAATCGAGGCACTGATGGTTCGTATGGTTTTATCTTGGTATTTGAATTTATATGTTTTACCCGTGAAGATTTTTTTAAATAGGGTTTCAAACTGTTCCCCATTCAAGGAGATTCTACCCAGATCTACCTGTTCATTATTTAAAACAAGAATATTGTCTTCCCGACTTACCTGAATAGCACTTAGATCAAGAGCAGTGGCATCTTGTTCTACAGCCTTTAGGGCAATTTGATCCGAAAGCTTTTTCTTGAGATCTTCTGCAATGATGGCTAATTGTGGAAGTAAGGATTGTTGTACTTCGGTCATGTCATAACCCTCTAAAGACTCTATTTTAGCAGCGGCCTGAGAGAATAAATATTCTTCTGCAATGATCATGTCAAAATCCTGTCCTCCTAAATCATTATACCGGGAGATGGCCCTATTGCTTATGGTTATGCCGGTGTCTTTTCTGAAGTCTACATTTAATAGCGAAAGATCTAAAGTTCCACCGCCAAAATCGATGACAAGAACATTCTGATTTTTAACTCGCGAAGCCCAATTTTGTTTGTCCGATTCTGATAGCCGATTAAAATACCCCAAAAAAGCAGCATTGGGCTCATCTATAAGCATATTTGACTCAGTTGTAATCCCGGCCATTTCAGCTGCTTTGAGCGTATCTTTGCGCTGGCTTACCTGAAAGGAAGCAGGGACCGTTATAACAGCGTTTCCCAATTGCTGGTCCACAGTAACGCCATAGTTAACCTTCATATACTTGAGGATTCCACCGGCCACTTTATAGGGCATATCCAGTTTATCAATTATTGCATTAGGATACATGGGGTGATGATCAACTCCCATTTCGGTTTTCCAGTGATAAAAAATATTTCTTCTATACTGAAAATCCGGATGACCTTTAAGATGATATAAATTGTTACCTACAAATGGTCTGCCATCGTGAATGGCTACGATAGAAGCGACCTTTTCATCTTCGATGGTGGGTTGATGTTCAAAGGGACTGTGTTGAGGTATACGAGCAAATTGCACGGGGATTTTGTTGCTGCGAGAGAAATCTACGTTTTCGGAATTTACCACCGCCATTAAGCTATAAGTAGTTCCTAAATCAATTCCTACGCAAGTCTTATCTGTAGAAAGGGAGTGGTCAGAACCCCTCTCCGGATAAATGAGTTCGCTCATATTGGTTAGTTGGTTTGGTGAAAGAGGAACGAAAGAGAGTTTAAAATATTGAGTTTAAATTCTACTTTATGAGCTGAAAATAGGAAATTTATCTATATTGAAAGATAAAACCTACAGCAGATATTGATAATGCGTCTTAGAAATTCACTTTCAGAACTCAAATAGTGAAATTTGAAATCCCCTACGGAAAAATAAAATATTAGAAATGCTCTACTTTTTAAAAAAATATGTTATGTTTGACGTAAATAATCATAATATCAATGATGCAAGTTTTAGGAGAAATTGCTTCGATCCGATTTGGCCCGCACTTGTCGGCCAATTCACAAGGTGTAGTAAAGTATCTGCAGGCAAGTCATTTTAGTGAATGGGCAACTCCAGACTTATTTTCTAATAGTTACCTGTCAGAGCCATGCGAGGAGAAGTATTTGTTGCAACCCAATGATGTAATTTTGGCTGGGAAAGGATTGCGAATATTTGCCTGGGCGTATGAGGAGGAATTTGAAAAAGCAGTTGCCTCTTCGCTCTTTTACGTTATAAGGACTAATCCCGAATTGATTCACGGTAAGTACTTAGCAGCCTATTTAAATTCGGATCGTATACAGCATCAGTTAAAAAGTATAGGCGCCGGAGTAACCATTACGTCTATCCCTAAAAAAGAATTAGAACAGATATCAATAGCCATACCTGAAATGAAAAAACAACTACATATCGTGCAATTATTAGATTTATTAGACCAGCAAATTACTCTGAGTCAGCAAATTTTAAAAGCCAGAATTACATTCAAAAAAGGGGTGATTAATCAAATCATTAAGTAAAAACATGGGACAGAAACTTACACAAGCCACAATTAATCAAAAAGTCTGGAAGGCCTGCGACACCTTCCGTGGCACTATAGATGCTACCCAATACAAGGACTATATCCTCACCATGCTCTTCCTGAAATACATTACTGATGTAAATAAGGAAAAGCGTCAGGCTTATATGGAGAAATATAACGGTGATCATTCACGGGTAGAGCGGGCCATGGCCCATGAACGCTTTCAGGTACCGGCAAACAGTTCATTCGATTACCTTTATCAGAACCGCAACGCGGACAATTTAGGGGAGCTGATTAACATTGCACTGGAAAATATTGAGGACGCCAACCGCTCCAAGCTGGAAAAGGTATTCCGGAATATCGATTACAATTCAGAACCTAATCTGGGGCAGACCAAAGACCGGAACCGGCGACTGAAAAATCTTTTGGGCGATTTTGAAGGCCTGGATCTGCGACCTTCCAACCTGCAGGGCAATGATGTAATTGGGGACGCCTATGAATACCTCATTGCGAATTTCGCTTCAGACGCAGGCAAAAAAGCCGGGGAGTTCTATACCCCGGCCCAGGTGTCCACCCTGCTGGCGAAGCTGGTGGAACCGGAGTCCGGTGACCGGGTCTGTGACCCCACCTGTGGGTCAGGCTCTTTGTTGTTGAAAGTAGCCGATGAAGTAGGATCGAAGAACATCTCCCTGAACGGACAGGAGATTAACGGGAGTACCTGGGCCCTTGCGCGAATGAACATGTTCCTGCATGAAATGGATAATGCGCATATCGAATGGGGAGACACATTGAACAATCCCAAACTGAAAGAGAATGATGCCCTGATGAAGTTTGATATCGTCGTAGCGAATCCACCTTTCTCCCTGGACAAATGGGGTGCAGAGGATGCCACCTCCGATCGTTACAACCGCTTTCACCGTGGCGTACCTCCCAAGAGCAAGGGGGACTATGCCTTCCTCACCCACATGATTGAAACCTTGAATGAACACGGGCGAGCCGGGGTAGTATTACCGCATGGGGTGTTATTCCGGGGCAGTTCGGAAGGGAAAATCAGAAAGCAGTTCATGAAGGAGAATCTGCTGAAAGCCGTCATTGGTCTTCCGGCAAACCTTTTTTTTGGTACCGGCATTCCTGCCTGTATTCTGGTATTTGACAAGAATAAAGGGGAAAATACTGAAGTATTGTTTATTGACGCTAGTAATGAGTATGAAAGCGGGAAGAATCAGAACCAGCTCACCCACGAACATATCCAGAAAATCTATGACACTTATAGCAACTGGGATACGATAGATAAATACAGCTATGTGGCGAGCCAAGAGGAGATTGAAGAGAATGACTACAATCTGAACATTCCACGCTATGTGGACACCTTTGAGGAAGAGGAGCCTGTAGATATTCAGGCTACGCAAAAGAAAATTACCAAGTTGAAATCGGAGCTAAGCAGCCTGGAAACCCAGTTAGATAGCCACCTAAAAACCTTAGGATTATTATGAATCTTGAAGAATACTTTTTGGCGATTGATACCAGAATTAAAGGTTTGATATTAGAATTGGCCAGTTATAATAACGTAAGCGTTGAGTTTGCTGGATATCTGATTGAAAATAACAATAAATCATATTGCGGTTCTCCGCGCCCTCTCTATAACACCTTCAGAGAATATCGGAAGAAAAATGAATATGAGGAACTTACTCATATAAGATATTTTTTTCATTTGACTAAAAATGAAAACAAATGCATATTAACCATTCACCTATCAAACTCAGCACTAGGCGAGATTCATTTTTCGATTGAGGAATTAGGTGGAGGGGTTAAAGTACCTACTCCTGAAAGCTTACGTCTTTCTGATTTTTCATTATTGATGTCCTACGTACAAGAGAAGTTTAATTAATTATGAGGGAAGTAATAAATCTAAATAAGGAGAATTCTGAAACTAGAGACGGCTTCAAAAAAACCAAAATGGGATGGATACCTAATGATTGGGAAATATTTACCCTTAAAGAAGTTCTGGAAGAATATCGTCTAGGTGGAAATTATGCAAATACAGATGTAATTTCAGACACGCCCTTAATAAAGATGGGAAACGTAGGTAGGGGAAATATTATTACAGATAAAATAGAATACTTAGATGAAAGTCAAACGGTGAATCATGAAGACTTTCTAAAATATGGAGATATACTTTTCAACACTAGAAACACCCTTGAATTAGTTGGTAAGGTAGCAATATGGAAGAATGAATTAAAAAATGCTTTATATAATTCCAATTTACTTAGGCTAACATTTAATCATCATGTAGAGAATAGTTTTTTTATGAATTATTGCCTAAACAGCGATAATTCACTAAGAATATTAAGAAGAATAGCTACTGGAACTACTAGCGTGGCGGCGATATACACAAAAGACTTATTAAAAATAACAATCCCCCTCCCCCCCCTCCCCGAGCAACGCAAAATCGCCGAGATTCTCTCCACCTGGGATGAAGCCATTGACAAGGTGAGTCAGCTCATCGAGAAACTTGAAGTCCGAAAAAAAGGACTGATGCAGCAACTGCTCACCGGGAAGAAACGCCTGCCGGGGTTTGAGGGGGAGTGGGAGGAAATAACTTTAGGTGAAATCACCGAAAGAATTACTACTAAGAACACAGAACTTAACGATAACGTCGTCACTATATCCGCTCAGCGGGGGTTTATCAGACAAGAAGACTTTTTTAATAAACGCGTAGCAAGTAAAACTCTTTCAGGGTACTACTTAATAAAGCGCGGTGATTTTGCATATAATAAAAGTTATTCAAAAGGGTATCCAATGGGAGCCTTTAAACGTCTTGACCATTTAGATAAGGCTGTGGTTACTACGCTCTATATATGCTTTTCTCTTAAAAAGAATGTGAATTCGGACTTTCTACTTAATTATTTCGAAGGAGGGCTATTGGTGAAAAATTTGATGAAAATTGCTCAAGAAGGTGGTAGGGCTCATGGTTTACTCAATATTGGAATTAAAGATTTTTTTAATCTTAAATTAACAATACCCACTCTTAAAGAGCAAGATAAAATAGCTGATCTACTAAATACGATTGATCAGGAAATCAATTATTACGCCAAGTCGTTGGAGCTCCTGCAAGAACAGAAAAAAGGCCTGATGCAACAGCTGTTAACCGGAAAAACCCGTGTAAAGACATCATGAAGAAAGAATACGAGATACTTAAAAATCTGAGTCCAGCCCAGCGAAGGGAATTTGAAAAGGACCTGGAAAACATTTATTCGATATGTTACGAGAAAACTAAGGGTGAGTTGAGCGTTTTAAAAGACGTAACCGTCAATATGAACCTATGTAATGAGGTATATCTAAACGTCACTTTCGAATTTAATTCAGAGGTAGGTGAAAGCGGAAAGGGCCGGATAACTGCGCTTACCCGATATCCAAACAAACTAGCCTATGAAGCTGCTGTTGCTGCCGAAAAGCATTTGAATTAAATATCTAAGCAAACTTCTAGAAAACGTTCCCCTATACGTTGACAATTAATTTAAATTTTAACCACCATGTCAATCACTCAATTAATAGAGGAACAACTTAAAATACATACTTCCGCTGATACGATAGTAACCCTGAAAGGTATTCGCTTATCAGATCTTCCGGATTCAATGGCCGGGGAATTTCTGGATTATGATTTCTGGAAGGAGGGCATAATTCAAAGCGAAGTTCTCTTCTCTGATGAGAGCAAGGAGTTACTTCTGGAAAAATTTATGCAGGATTCAGGAGGCCTCATTTCTTACGAAGCCCTGATCCTGGCCCTTGAAGAGATTCCGCCCTTTGTCCTGAAGAAAAAGAAGATAAAAATTCTGGATTTCAGCGTTCACCAGTTTGCCTTTAATAACCTGGATCTGGAACTTCCTAATCTGGAAGAGGAGGCAGAAAAAGGCGAAAATATAGAAGAGGCGGAATATCAACAGCTTATTGCTTCCACCCTGCATATTAATGGTTACACCTTTGTGCAATACAGAGATGGGGAGTTGCTGGACAAGGCGGAAGTAATCTCAGTTTTTGAACCACAACCATGGGAATATAAATCACTGCCAACCCTGCCCGAGTCTGAAATCAACGATTCACATTTCATATTTAACTACGATGCCCGGGATTATATGCATCAGCTGGAGAAGATTCGCTCCTCGTCTCCGGAAGAGGTGCACCTTCTGGTAGATAATGCCACCAAGGTTGATGCCGGTGCTAAGGAGCAACTG
This sequence comes from Zeaxanthinibacter sp. PT1, assembly GCF_028464225.1. Classification (GTDB taxonomy): domain Bacteria; phylum Bacteroidota; class Bacteroidia; order Flavobacteriales; family Flavobacteriaceae; genus Zeaxanthinibacter. The sequence continues at coordinate 644,025 of NZ_JAQPCN010000001.1, read as the reverse complement.
GGCCTGATTCTGGATTATCTGAAGAAACTGGGTATTGCCACCCGGCTTTCCCGACTTACCTACGACCTTACCAAAGCCTCCCGTCCGGAATTAAATGCATTACTTAAAAAACACTGGAACAGTGACTCTTTCCGCAGCCTTAAAGTGTATGCGGATCCGGATATATCCAAAGAAACCATTGAAATCAGTCAGGCCGAAATTGTAGAAGCAGCCATAGAGGAATATGAAAATGGAAATCTTCGGGAGCAGCAGATGCAGGATATCTTTCTCACTGCGCCCACTGGTGCCGGGAAATCTTTGTTATTCCAGATGCCGGCCATGTATATCGGAGAAAAATACGGAGCTCTAAGTATTGTGGTTACCCCGCTGAAAGCCCTCATGGTAGATCAGGTGGAACAATTGAAGAACAAGGCCGGTTATCAGAAGGTGGCTTATATTAACTCCGACATTACCATAATTCAGAGGGAAGAAGTACTGGACAGTATTCAGCAGGGAGAAATAGATTTGCTTTACCTGGCACCCGAGTTACTACTCTCCTATGATATCAGTCATTTTCTGGGTGACCGAAAATTGGGATTATATATCGTGGATGAAGCCCATACCGTAACCACCTGGGGGCGTGATTTCCGGGTAGATTACTGGTATCTCGGATACCATATCAGCCGTATCCGCAAGTATGGTCAGGACGCCAATGGCAACCCTTTAAAATTTGTAGTCATGGCCCTGACTGCCACCGCTCCCTATGGTGATCGTCATGATGTGGTTTTTGAAACCATTAAAAGTCTGCAGATCCGTTCCGCAAAAAAATATATCGGGTATGCGCGCCGTGATGATATTGAATTCGACATCCGGCAACGGGAAATCACCGGGAATCTTCAGACTCAGAAAGTACGACTTGCAGCAGAGCGAATCGGAGAATTTGAAGCGGCCGGTAAAAAGACCATTGTGTACTGCCCTTACACCAATCATGTCTCTGAAATCATCCGCGAAGCCGCTAAAAAAGACTTGCACCCTCACCCCTACCACGGAAGATTAGACCGGGATCGCAAGGAAGAATCCTACCGGGTTTTTAAAGAAGAGGAAGTGGTCACCATGGTATCCACTAAGGCCTTCGGGATGGGTGTGGATATAGATGACATCACCCAAATTTATCACCTTGCTCCCACCGGTCTGTTAACGGATTATATTCAGGAAATTGGTCGCCTTGCCCGTAAACGCGGTTTGAGTGGAACCGCCATGGTAGATTACAGTCAGCGGGATTTTCAGTTTATCAATGTGCTTCACGGCCTCAACCGCACCCACAACTGGCAATTACGGGAAGTTATGAGACGGCTGATCGCCCTCTATGACGATTCCAGGAAACAGAACATGCTGCTTTCTGCAGACGACTTTGCCCATATTTTCAATGAGGATGAACCGGATCGTTTACAGAATGAAGTTAAAAATGCTTTGATGTTGCTGGAAAAGGACTTGAATGCGAAATACAGCAGGATTCCCGTTTTAATAGCCCGGCCGAAAAACCTGTTTGCCAGGGTATTTGCCAGCATTTCGGAAGATGATTTTCCTGCCCTTCAGGCTGCAATGCCCAGGGATTGCTACAGGGTTATTCCCTATCCGCCCCTTAAAGAAAAGAAAAAACTAATCCTACAGCTGGAACTGGATCAAATCTGGGAAGAGCGTTTCAGTGATAAGTCATTCGGAATCATTAAACGAAATTTTTTCAAAGAAGAGCTTTATGAAAATTTCACCCTGAAACCGAAACTTAAGGTTGAACTAACAATAAACCAGAGTGGAGGTTTAACGGTCTCCCGAATCAAGGAGTACTTCCTTCAGTTTTCCAGGGCTTTCTTTAATCTTGAGGGGTTTTTCACTAAAAAAGATTTCATCTTTCAGCTGGTTTCAGGAGGTATGGGTAAAGATGAAGCCGAACGGCTGGCCGACTATATCCTCCCCTTATTCAGTCAGAAGCGTGGCAGCAACCCCAATCTCCGACTGGATGATGTTCGCCCGGAAGCGAATTTCTTACAGGTAAAAAGAGACAAAGACAAAAACGAATTCCAGTACCGGGTAGTTAATGGGGCCTGGAAGTGGCTTGAAAGCCAACTGAGGCGTAAAATAAATTCGACCTTCCAGTCCAGGCAACATGTCACTAAGTACCTCACTAAAGACTCGGCGCAAAAGTACCTCTATGTGAAAATCGGTCAGATTCTGGAAATACTAGATCTTGGGTCTTATGAAGTTTCCGGAGGCGAAAATCCGAGAATTTATGTACGTATTAATGATCCTTTCCGCCTGCGTTCCGAGGCCTATGGCAATTATCAGAATGAATTGCTTGAAGATATCTATCAGCGTCATTTGACCGGAGTGCAGCTTATGCATGAGTTCTTTGGTACAGAAATGACTTCAGAAGAACGTTGGGATTTTATTGAAGAATACTTTTTAGGGCTTAAAGTTTAGATTATGTATACACCATCGTTTAGAGAAGACCACATCTCTCAGGTTCCGGCCCTGCAGTTTTTAATTAATCTCGGGTACACTTATCTAACACCAAACGAAGCTCTGGAGCTTCGTGGCGGGAAGAAGTCGCAAGTGCTTCTAGAGCCAATCCTGAAAAAGCAGCTAAGGGAGATGAATGTTATATCCAGAAAAGGCCGGGAATATAAATTTTCAGAATCTAACATTAATTCTGCTGTGCTTGCCTTAAAAGATCTCCCAATTCAAGAAGGTTTTCTTTATGCCAATGCTGCCTTTTATGATCTGATCACCCTTGGCAAGGCAATGGAGCAAAGTATTCATGGGGATAAAAAGAGTCATACCCTTCAATATGTGGATTGGGAAAACCCCGAAAATAATACCTATCATGTTTCCGAAGAATTTAGTGTTTTAAGGGAAGGAAGATCGGATACCTATCGCCCGGATATTATTTTGTTCGTCAATGGTATCCCTATGGTGGTAATTGAATGTAAAAGTCCGGCTTTGAGAGGGACCAAGTCTCCCACCGAATTGGCCGTAGAACAGCACCTTCGCAATTTTAGTAAGGACGGTATTCGTTCTCTATACCATTATTCCAATTTACTCCTTTCCATTGCAACCAACGATGGGAGCTACGGGACCACCGGGACCAGCAAGGAATTTTGGGCTAAATGGAAAGAACAGTTTAGAAATGAAACTGAGGAAGAAGATTTCTCCTATGAAATAACCGAAATTAAAAATCAGCCGCTTAGTGAAGAACAGAAAAGAAAGCTATTTTCAGATCGTACTTTCGGCTTTCATTATGCCAAAAGGTATTTTGACGGTTTAGAACAGGAAGAGCGAACAGTCACCAAACAAGACGAACTCTTGTATTCCTTATGTCGTCCTGAGCGCTTGTTGGACTTGATGCGAAATTTCATTGTTTATGATGCCGGGATTAAAAAAATCGCACGCTATCAACAATACTTCGCAGTTGGGGAAACGCTTGAGCGAGTTTCCGGTTTTAACAATTCTGGGAAAAGAGAGGGGGGCGTGATTTGGCATACTCAGGGAAGTGGTAAATCTTTAACAATGGTAATGCTTGCACAATTATTAGCCACAAGCAAAGAGATAACTAATCCCAAAATTTTACTAGTAACTGATCGTATTGATCTGGACGATCAAATTTCAGATACTTTTAAAAAATGTCAGAAAGAAGTTAAGCAGGCTAAAACCGGGAAGCATCTAACTGAGCTATTGCAAGATAAAAGTGATGCTATAATTACCACGATTATAAACAAATTTGAAGCTGCAGTAAACCAGTGTAAGCAACCTTTTTTATCGGCGGATATATTTGTGCTAGTAGATGAAGGCCATCGGACTCAGTACGGCAGTTTTAATGTGAGTATGAGGCGGGTCTTCCCCAATGCATGTTTTCTGGCTTTTACCGGTACGCCATTGATGAAAAAGGAAAAAAGCACTGCACAAAAGTTCGGGGGATATATTGGCATACCCTACACGGTGAAAGATGCAGTGGAAGACGGTGCGGTGGTACCGCTTTTATATGAAGGGCGCCATAATAAGATGACCGTAGATGAAGATCCGATTAACCGATACTTCGATAAACTGGCAGAACCCTTGAGTGAGTACGGGAAGGCTAATCTCAAGCGAAAAGTGAATACGGTTAATGAGCTGAATAAGACCGAAAAAATCATATATGCCAGAGCCTGGGATATATCGGAGCACTATAAAGATTTCTTTCAAACAGAAGGCGATGCCTACAAACCCAAGGCCCAGCTTGTAGCACCTTCTATTAAGGCTGCGCTACGGTATAAAAAACATCTGGATGAAATTGGCCTAGTCAGCTCGGAAGTCATTGTAACCCGATCCGATCAACGAGAGGGAACTGAAGATGGTTTTTATAATGTAAATGAGGATAAGCGTTTAGAAGATGAATACTTTGAGGCCATGATTGATAAGTATGGTGATCTTGAGAAATTTGAGAAAAATGTGATTTCAAATTTTAAAAAGCGGGAGCATCCAGAAATTATCATTGTAGTGGCTAAGCTTTTAACTGGATTTGATGCACCTAGAAACACCATACTATATCTTTGCCGTTCCTTAAAAGAACACACCTTACTCCAAGCAATCGCCCGTGTAAATCGGGTTTATCCTGGAAAAGATTACGGATACATTATTGATTATTACGGCAATCTAGAAAATCTGGACAGTGCCTTGAGTACATATAGTGGGTTGGCAGGCTTTGAGGAAGAAGAACTCGAAGGTACGCTGACCAAGGTGTCTGAAATTACGGACCAGCTTCCCCAGGCCCACAGTGAACTTTGGGATGTATTTGCATCCTTAAAAGGTCGGAACCTTGAGGCAACTGCTTATGAGGAGTACTTGGCTCCCGAAGATATTCGTAATAGATTTTATGAAAAGTTAAGTGCATATTCAAGGCTTTTGAAAGTAGCCTTGGCTTCGGTAGAATATGTGACAAATACTCCTCAGGATAAAATTGATAGATATAAAAAAGACGCACGATTCTTCTTAAAGCTGCGGGTAGATGTTAAACGGCGATATAATGATGATCTGTCCTATAAAGAATTTGAGCCTCAAATTCAAAAACTCATTAATAATCATATATCTACAGAAGGAGATGTTCTGAAAATCACAGGGCAAGTAGATATATTTAATAAAGAGGCGAGGGAAGCCGAAGTGGAGAAAGTCGTTGGTAAAGCTGCTAAGGCAGATCATATAGCAAGTAGAACCATAAAGGCAATTTCCATGAAAATGGAGGACGACCCGATTTATTATAAGAAGCTATCCCAACTCATTAAGGAAACTATTGAGGCCTACCACCAAAAGCGTATAGAAGAGGCAGAGTATCTTAAACGTGCCCGTCAATTAGAAGAAAAATTTCACCATGGCCGCTCAGACGATGCCCCTGAAGCTCTAAAAGGAAAGGAGGCAGCACTTGCCTTCTATAATTTTAGTAAAGATGCCTTTGATGAGCCTGATCTCTTAAAAACTGATCTACATGAAAAGGTAAGTCTTACCGTGGAAGAAGTAATATTAAAAAAGGCACGCCAGAATGGGAGTATGATTGTTGGTTGGGATGAGCCCAACAAAGGAATTTTAGGGGAAATCACCATTGATGCCGGAGATCGCGTATACGAACTATTAAAAGAACATCGACTGGATGTCAAATGGGAGGTTATCGATAAGTTAGTAGATGATTGTTTGAAGGTAGCGGTTCGTAAATTTCAGTAGATGTCAGAGCAGAGCATTCAATACGGGAACACGATAATTAAGTTTCAATTAGATTTTGCAAACCGAAAGACATTGGGTATTCAAGTGCATCCGGATAAGTCGGTCAAAGTGATTGCGCCTGAGGGGAGTGCCCTTAAAAAAATTAAAGAAAAAGTCCAAAAAAAGGCCAGCTGGATTCTTCGCCAACAGGATTTCTTTCTGTCATTTCACCCGCTCACCCCTCCCAGGAAATATGTGAGTGGGGAAACGCATTTATATTTGGGTAGACAGTACCGGCTTAAAATACATAAAAGAACTTCACAGTGTGTCAGATTAAGTGGGGGGTATTTTCATGTTTATGCTAAGAACCCGGAAAATAAGGATGTTGTAAAGCGAATCCTAAAAGCCTGGTATAAGATGAAAGCAGATTATCACTTTCACAATTTATTAGAAGAGAAAGCACATCTAGCAGAGAAATTATATGGAAAGAAACCTGATTTGGTATACCGCTGGATGGATAAACGCTGGGGGAGCTGTGATAAAAACGGAAGAATACATCTTAACTTGGAATTGATTAAAGCGCCTAAAAAATGCATTGAATATGTGATCGTACATGAACTTTGTCATTTGAAATACCTCAACCATAGTCCTGCCTTTTTTGAACTTCTTTCTGAAGTATATCCAAATTGGGAAGCTACCAAAGATCGATTAGAAAGGTTGATGGTCTAGGGAGTTAATTCCGTTTATCCTTCAATTTAACCATTCATCAAAAAGGCATAGGATTTTTCTTATAGCTAATAAATTATATGATTATTTTCGGTACTTTAGAAAGCATTTTCTAAAAGTGCTGAGCCATAAATAATCATTAACACCACCTGATTTTCTATGAACACCTTATTTGAAATGCCTGGCTATATGCTAATTGGCTATTTTCTACTCTTTATTTGGATCCTCTTCTCAACATTTTACATCTGGCGTCTCAGTAAACTGGGTACCGATGGTGTTAACCCTTATGTTTATGATAGCATCCCCTCAGTATTCACCACCTTGGGTGTGCTTGGTACTTTCGTCGGAATCTATTTTGGACTAAGGGGTTTTGATGTTGATCGCATCACAGAAAGTATACCGGCGCTATTAACCGGGCTCAAAACAGCTTTTACTACTTCCATAGCCGGGGTCGTCCTTTCATTAGTTTTCGGTAAGATATCACAGGTAGTTTTGAGAGCCGTAGAGTCCGATGAACCGCCAAAGGCAACAGATGAACTGGCCGCGCTTCAGGAACTTATTACGCTTACTAAAGACGGTCAAGAAATCACAAATGGTCATTTCAAAGCACTAACCACTGCATTAGTAAGTGATAATAATGAAAGTTTGTCTACGCATCTGACGAAGCTCAGGAATGTTGCTCATGACAACACAAAGCATTTGAAAGACCAATCTGAGTCTTTAGAAAAGGTACGACGGCTTTTAGGTGGTAATGACGAAACCAGTTTACTTACCCAAATGGAGAAATTGAGGGATGAACAGAGAGAATCCCTGAAGGAAGTAAGTAAGGCCATTAACGGGGAAGATCAAAGCAGTTTAAAATCTGAACTTCATACGTTAAGGGAAACATTATCAGAAAATGTAGAACTGGACAAGAAATTCAGAATAGATCTCGTTCAGACGCTTGCAGCCAATAGCCAGCTCATCAGCAGAAAATTCGATGAATTCTCCGAGCTTTTAGCCAAAAATAACACTGAGGCCCTGGTTGAAGTTATGAAGTCTGCGACGGAAGAGTTTAATAAGCAAATGACGGCTATTGTTGAAAAGCTTATACAAGAAAATTTCAAAGAGCTTAATAATAGTGTACAGCAGATGAACACCTGGCAGCAGGAAAACAAATCCATGATTACCCAGCTCACAAATCAATTTGAAAAAGTGTCTGAGGAGTTCGAAATTTCTTCAGCTGCAATTACAGAAATTACCGAAAATACCGCTAAGCTCACCGATGACAACAGTCACCTGACAAAACTCATTGAGGCCCTGCAAGAGGTCATGGTGGATGACACCAAATTCCAGAATATCATCAATCAGCTAAGTTCAACCATAGATACCTTGGAGGAGAATACAGAGGCATTTGATGAAACCACCAACAAATTAAATCACTGGGTAAGGAATCAAATGAATTTCAGCGATAGCGTAGCCAAACTTCTAATACGCTTGGAGGAGATCGATGAGATAAAAGATATTAATGAGGTGTTCTGGAATAACACCAAAAAACAACTGGAAGAAGGTGTTGGTATAATAGCTCGAGGAAGTGAAGCATTAAATGCAGATTTAGAGAATATCAATGCTGAATTCTATAACCGTCTAAATGACACATTGCAAAACCTTGATGGTTTAATTCAACGCATTATTGAAAAACACGCAACGGTATAAATATGCTATCTAAAAACAAGAAAGGAGAAGAAAATATTTGGGTATCTCTATCGGATATCATGACCGGACTCATGGTCATTTTTATGTTTATTGCCATTTCTTATATCCTTGAAGTTAAAAAAGAGCAGGAAAGGAGAGATATCATTTTTGAAGAATTTAAAGCGACCAAAGAAAATCTATACGCGGAATTGGAGAAGGAGTTTAAAGACGATTTTGCGAAATGGGAGGTTGAATTAGACAAGGATCTCTCAATCAAATTTACTAACCCCGACGTCCTTTTCGAATTAGGAAAAGCAAATATCCGAAGAGATTTTGCGGTGATTCTGAACCAATTTCTACCCCGCTATTTTGACGTGTTAAGGCAAGAAAAATACAGATCACGAATTTCAGAAATACGAATAGAAGGGCATACAGATACGGTGCCTGCGCCATCATATGACAGAGACCCTTATATCGGCAACGTCCGGCTATCTCAGGAACGATCTGCAGAAGTTCTGAAATACTTCAGGCAAATGGAATACTATCAGAATCTTTCTCCCGAGGAGGAACGCAAACTACAATTTTGGTTAACAGCGAATGGATTATCATTTGGAAGAACTTTGGATGATTCCAAGCAACTTACAGCATTGAGTAACCAACCGCCGGATAATGAATTATCGAGAAGGGTGGAATTTCGCATCATCACGTCTAGTGATTCTCTAGTTAATACCGTCTTAAAACAAATGGAGAATGGCAATTTATAAGTTTACAAATCTGGATAAGTTCCTTGATGAGAGGGGCTATCCTAAGGTGCAAATAGGTTCAGGATATCGCCTGATCAAAGGCGTTGACTTCGAAAAAGCATTCCGGGAGGGCTCCATTGAGTTTAGGGAAGACGGTATTTATCTTGATTATGAGGGAACCCAATACCGAGGTTATATGTTTATTAGTCATGCCTATGTACGGTATAATGGTGGACCGAAAGAGCTTCCAAAATTTCACCTTATTAAATGTACTACAATTCAATCATTCATTCAGGATGGTCGTTTTAAAAAAAGATATGAATGGTCCAATGCCGCTAAAAATGATATTCGAGATATTCAGTCCGATGAGTTATATAAAGATGAGACGCTTGAATTATGCGCTAATTGCAGGCGTCAGATTGCGGCTTTAGAAAATGATGAAGATATATATGACACAAAAGATTTCAACTTGTTAATTGAGAAGTTGGAGGAAGAAAGCGAAGGAATTGAAGTCGATATTTTTGGATATCCAAAAGATCACAATCGTATTAGTAAGCTGTATCGTACATCACGGAAATTCACCTGTGAATCCTGTGGTATAACTCCAAGATCGATAATGGACCGGAGGTATTGGCACACACATCACATTAATGGGGATAAAACAGATAATCGTTATGATAACCTTGAGTGCTTATGTGTTCTTTGTCATGCGAATAAAGATCATCACCATCAGCAAAATTTTTCTTCATCGAGAATGAAAGGAGAGATACACCATTTTATTGCTCGTTATCAAAGAGAACTTGAAGAATTGAAAAATTCCTATCTCGAAGCGGTCTACTAGTATTTAGGCAGATTCTTTCTTTTCAATCGGTTGAATGATAAGATTCATTAAATCGCTACGCTTTGATGTTACAGCCACTACATAATGCAAGGCCCTAGTTAGCGCTACGTATAAATGATGTTTCGCTTTCTTATGAATTACCTCTTCTCCATGTTCCGTGATTTCATCAAAGTAGATCAGAAAAACCACCTTAAAATCTAAACCTTTACAATAGGAGGAGCTCAATACCTTGATAGATGGGGTGTCGGGTCGTATAATTTGTTTTCTGTGATGTTTCTGATATGGATGCGATAGTTTTTTTATCTCTTTATCGACACGGTGATGCATAACCCCTAGGCTTGGATAAATTATGGCTATATCTTTCTTTTCCACAGGGAATCGGTCGCTCGATAGAAGCTTGGTAATGAGCTTATCTACCTCGATCATTACGTCCGCAAAGGAATTCACTTCTCTATGAATAAAGGCATCTGGTACACTTCTGACGCTTTGAATTTCTTCCTCTATTAAACGCTGGGCGCGTATGGTGATTTCCTTTGGAGAGCGGAAAGAATCATCCAGAATCTTAACTCGTCCTCTTTGCTTACCTGCAAAAGTTTTTACAGTATCTACGGCCTCCTTCTCATTTATAGCCTGTTTATTATCAAAAGCCACCAATACATTTTTGTCTTTATGATTCTGACCTTTGGTGATCAAATCAATAATTTCTCCCAGGTCAGCACAGAAATCTTGTCCTTCATCAACCATAACAAAATCATAAAATCCACGAAGAGGATGAAGTTCATCTTCTTGTAAAATTTCTAAACACTCTTTCTTATATCGTGACCAGTCTTTATCCTCCACACTATCCCCCTTAATTTTATGATAACAAAACTGAATGATTCGTTGAGTTTTTATCTGAAGCGGGTACTTTTCTGCCAAATGTCTAAATACCCCATCTAGGGAGGAAGAGTGATAGGTGATTAGAATATTACAATTAGGAATCCTCTCTGCAAGGTATTGTGCGCGAGCAATGATCAGCACAGTCTTTCCGGTTCCTGCATTCCCTTTTAAGAACCGATAACCGGGCTTGTTTAACCACTTATTTAAGGTATTCTCCTGGTATTTACTAAGTACAAAAATTTCATTTTGACCACGGTTAAAATCAAACATTGCAGTTTGTATGCCTCCATCTCTACCCTTAGAAATAACTGGAGACTGAATTTTACGAGTGATTTTATCAATTGCTATTTCCCTAGACCGATCAGATTCATTATAGCGAAACCTTTTTATGTTATTAAACTTTGCAAACAACTGTTCTATATCCTCAAATTCATCTGCGAAAATAAATTTAGACGCAAGCCTTTTTTCTTCTCTGTCTGATCCCTTTAAGGGTGTAATGAGATCAATTCCGAATTTTTCGTCAATTTCATCAGCAAATAAATTAGGGAACACGAAAACTTTCGCAACTGGTATTCCTTTATCATTACCCAATAAGGCTTTTTTAAACTCATTCTTGTAGCTGTTAAAAGTCTGACATTTTTCAAATGATAGTAGCTGGGAATCACCATATCCCAAATGTCTCATTTCATTGTAGTTGAAGTTTTCAATTACGCCAATTGAAAAATCTTTGACTTCAAATAGTATTACGCCATGTTGATTGCTATACATGGCAAAATCTGGTGATTCACCAACCCCGTTGGGTTCATAGTATAATCTTGGATTGAATTCCGAATAATCATCATCAACATCTTTTATAAGATTTGCAAAGCGTATTTCTCCATCAGTTGCGTTTGAAGAAAGATCGTTCATTAAAGCCATGGTGGTGATTTTTAAGGAAATTGTATTATTTCGATAAGGAATGCTGTATGAAAACAAGCTGGAGTTTAAGGCCCCAGCTTATAGTTTAATTAAAATTTAAATATCAAAGTAGAATGTTCGAGTAATGCTCCGGAACTAGAATCAATATGGAATATCACATAGTCATCTGATAGACTATTAAGAAAGTCATTAAAGGGTTCTTCTAGCTCATCATTGTCATAATAGGAATCCCATTTTGACTGCAAATCTGGAACCATATATTCTACTGTTTCTCCTAGAATAATAAAACCCTGTAAGTATTGATTAATTTGAAGGCCTTGGTTGTCGGATTTGAGAATCTGATCTCCGGTCTTCAAACAATAAATAGGATCTTCGGTTTCTTGTTTAAGATAAATTATCTGTGACATATATTTTATTTTCTACGAATAACGCAACAATACTCAATCTTTGCAACTATTATTTTCTCAGAGTAAAATGACGAAGCTTTATGGGCAACCCCCAGAGTACTCATTGCTTCTATAGAAGCTGATTCTTTAGGCGTAAGACCCTTGGCCATTAATTGTTTATTCAATTCTTTCCTCTGAATGACATTTAACCCTCAGAGATCTCGGGGGTGGAGGGCCAGAAATAATTCCCGTTCCTGTGTAGCAAACGGTATGTCCGGGTCTAGATAATAATCGTTTTGTCTGGCAATGTGAGCTACTAATTCCGGATAGGTTTTGCCTTTTTGAAATATACCGCCTGCTGGGCATACTACTTTGGATAGTTTCTTAATCAACTTAATTTTGCAGTGTTTTCTAGGGGTCAAGACATACTAATTTGAAGGGGAAGTTTCTCTTATTCCTTAAGTGTATGTATTGGGTACGACATAAGTATGTGGCTGTTCCAATATTAATTTAACTGGATTGATTGTAGAATATTATTATAATAAATTTATCAATATTAATTGACTGAAATAATACTCGTAATAATTTCAGCTTAAATATTTGCTTTTTGTAGATTATATTCAATATTTATACAGGTTGTTCGTTTGTTATTAGAAACACCAAACTTTATTCAAATGAAAAATCAATCTATAAATAGAATTAATAAGGACGGTAAAAATCGGGTATTTGATCACTTTATGGGAAAATTCATTGATTCTCGAGAGGAGTTTCCAGATGATCAGGAATTCTTTTTATCCTATCTAAGGGGATTGGAAACGCAAAGAATTTTTAAACGGACATTTAATGAAGTCCTTCGTTCAGAATAGCTCAATAGCAGCTAAATGGGTTTATAACTTTCTAATATCGCTGCTATCTGATTTTTCACCTATAACATTAATTGCCATTATGCTATAAATATAGGGTTGTTTAACCCTCCCCCAGCTTCCACTTTGATAACATTGCCATAATTGTCATATTCATAAATAAAATCTATAATTTCTGAGGGAACTATTCTTAAAGTTTGATCAGTAACAACCTGTATTTCTCCTCCACATTTATGAATAGGTTTGTCTTGTAATTTTTCGTTACCACATTCTAAACATTTGGGGGATGGTTTTAGATTCTCAAAGTACTTTACATTTTTAGTTGATACATGGATATCATCCTTTAATTCAATAAGGCGCCTACCTAGATCTCTTGTTTCTTTTTCCAATATATTTAATTTCACTGTATTTAGAATCTTGATCAGGAATCTCCTTGAATAGTACTCAATTCTTTCGAGAATCTCTATTAATTTTTCTTCTTCTTGTTGTAAGAGATAATTGAGTTCTGATATATTCCATTCCTTTTTGGAGTAATTAATGGAATAAATTAGCGGAATATGTATTTTCCCTTCTCCCATAAACCATTTTGTCAAAGACTCACAATCCTTGCAATAGTTCCATTCTATAACAGATTCAGATACTCCAGGTTTGGGACGAATCTCGATATTATAGTACCGTATTATATTTGTGGAATGATCACATTTCGAACACCGTACATAATGGTTATAAACCCCCAAAAACTTTATTATTTTCTTAGATACTCATAAACTCTTGATTTACTCAATCCTAGCTTTATCGAAATTTCACTTACAGACAATCCCATAGATTTATATTGTTCACATAATTCAACTTTCTTGAGCACGTCCTTACTCTTAATTTCATTCCAACTGTTCGTTTTTGAATTCCAGTTTTTTCCCATAATGATGATATTTTGTAGTAATGATTCTGCACTAGCCTGCTAAATCCGGTGATTAAAATACATTAAGTAACCTCTCTATTTAATAGGGCTTTGTCAATACCCTAAATCAAAAAAACACAGTTATTTTTGAATAATTTTTAATAAAACTAATAATAATTGATCATTTGATAATAAAAACATATAAATCTCATTATTTTTATGGAATTGATACTTGGTTTTTTTTAATTAAACGCCTGTCCAAAGCCATTCTGGATAAATTACTACGCGAGTAGAGTTAATCTTTTATTAGTCGCAGTGTAATCTATAATCAGAACCATATAATAAATTTGGGAGAAATGATATATGTAATATTTGAAGATGAAAATTTAAAATGTTATATGTCAACAAGATATAAAACCTTTGATCCGATCATATCGTCTAACTGATCGTTGGGGTTTAAAATTGAAACAAACCCCAACTTACATGCATGCTCCACCTGGGCGGGATATTCTTCTCCATTCTTATGGTAATCATCAGTTTCATACTTTTTGAAAGATTGATTAGTAGGAGTACCAGGATAAAGCAACATAGCTTTCTCTGCATTCCAAAACCTGCAGTAGGCGTACATTTGGCGTAGGTCTTGAATGGAGGCCGACTTATTCATGGGGCGCTTCCATTTAGTATCAATAATATAGGTTTTAGAATCTTTTTGAAGTACAATATCAGGCCTCAAGGAATTAGGACCCCAAAATGGTTTGGAATCTTGAGGAATGACCTTTATATCCGTACCCTGTACGGCCTTAAGTACTTGCTTATAGATATATATTTCCCAAAGCTCATTCATATCGAACAAAAGGGAAAGCATACGCTCCTGGCCGCCTTTGATGTCGGGCGAGTAATTAAGTATGATGAGTCGGGCTAATTCTAAGGCATAATTATAAGGCGCTGATTTACGATTGAGTTTAATCTTAGAAAGCTGTTTTGCCGAAATTCTGCGCGAATCCACTTCTGGGAAATTTAATTGAACCCGTTTCACAAAATCGTATAAGCGAGTGCCTTTAGTGAACTCTTCTACAATCTCAAGGGCATGATTTAAGACTTGATGTAAGAGGTGGTTAGTATCATACACTTGGTGAGTAGTGTAAAATCGTTCTTTGTGGATGAGGTTTTGCCGTAGATTGCCTGCGAATTCTAGCTTCCCTTTTAGGGCCTTTACGTTTTTCGTTTCGTTACGATATTGCTTAATAAGCCCCATTCGAGTAAGCCCCTCTATCTCTCGTAAATAGAACTCAAAGTAGACCTCTAATAGATTCAAATGGCGGCGATTCACGTTTGCTGCACCGGTGGTGGAAGCCTTTAATTTTCCACAGGCCTTTAGCATATTCAACAGAACACCACGCCAAGGTGTACTATCCTCATCTTTGTCGGCTTTAGGGTGAATTTCTATGATAAGTCCATCTACTTGGATTACCCCTACATACTGACTAAACTTGACCCCCTTAGAAATGGGCTCAAAATAAGCGCCTAGGTGATAGTCATTTAACCGCAACATGGCATCTAGGTGCACTTGGGTAAACCCTTTATCACCAATCCGTAATCGCTCGTGTTCAAAAACCGAAATGATTCTAGGCTTCCGCATGCTCCTGTACAGAATTACCTAAGAGGATGTTTAAGGCCGTTATTATGCCATCGGCATCAATCTTTTTTAATGTATATACTGGAGTGTCAAAATCGATGGTATCATAATCAAAATCAGCAAAGCTCACTTTACTGCCATTGGATTTTGTCACAAAGGCTTTTCCTAAAACCAATCCTATTTTGCCGTAGTCCCCATAGAAGTATTCTTGCAACAAGGGGACGACTTTGTCATTAAATACATGAGCCAAATCTGTGGTATTTTGTACCTTAAAAAAATAGGAATGCCCAATGGTATGATCTCTGTCAATCAATTGTTCAATGCGTTGGTTGATCGTTTCCAAAACTGTAGATAGGTCGAGGCTCCCAATTACTTTCCCTTTCAATAGATTAGGATTAGGCATCTTTTCCTTAAAACTGAAACGTCTCCTTAGCGCTGTATCCAGGGCTTCCACACTTCGATCTGCAGTGTTCATTGTACCAATAATGTAAAGGTTCTTAGGAATAGAAAAAGATTCTCGTGAATAAGGAAGGGTAACTGAAACTTCTTCTACCGCTCCACTTCTTTTATCCTCTTCTATTAATGTTATAAGTTCCCCGAATATAGCAGATACATTACCTCGGTTAATCTCGTCAATAACTAGGATATGATTTTGATTGCTAGGAACGTGTTCATTTCTTTCTTTCAGCCTGAAGCTACCAGCAGAAATTTGACCCGGAGAGATTTGATAGATAGTCTGTTGCGAAAAAAGTTTCCCATAAATTTCTTTAATTGGTAAATCTAAATCTGTGTACAACCATTTTACTGGTCTAAATTGTTTGTAAGGTATAGGCGCCTGTTTATCTAAAAAATAATCTCCTTCGATAACGCCTATAGCACGTAATTTAAAAGTTCCGTTAGACACAAATACCAACTGCTCACTTTTCATAGAGAGAATGAAGCGCTCCATCGCTGTGACATTGAAATCGTTGGCCCCTTTTACTTCAATGCCACCTTCTTTAAAGCGTTTACGAATGTCAGAAACGCTTTCAACTCCTTCAAAATTAATATCCTCGCCAAATCCAATAGCTATTCTATCATTTTCTATACAATATTGATATATCGCCTCGTCAGCGCTAACCTGTGAATTTCCTAAAGAAATTTTATTAATTGGTTTCTGAAATTTTTCTTTAGGGATGTTAAAATTCCTATCAGACATCAATTGAAGCTCCTGTTTATTCTTGATCGATTGAACTATCTCTTTCAAAAGTCCTGCCTTAATTTCATAATGGACATTATCACTTCCTTCATCTTCTCCAGCTGAAAGGGTAGGTTTAATTCCCTCAACAAAATCTTCGTAACTGAATGATTGATGGAAAGTAGTAAAGACAACCTGCCTATCGTTGACCAGTTTTTCATATTCGTTTAATACCAGTTGCCTTTTATCATTGTCATTTTCTATAGCATCTAACTCGATATTAGGCTTCGCTATTCGAACGGCTAATTCCTTGGTCGCGTAAGTTTTTCCGGTGCCAGGAGGTCCGTATAAGATTTGATTTAATGGAAATTCCATGTTTTTATGTTTGCCATAATTTATATGAGGTACATTATCTCCCCCCGGGTTACCCCCTGATTCAAACAGCGCTTGAAAGCCATCTTTGGTGAAGTTCAGGCAGTAGGCTTGGTTAATTTTCAGATTGTTTGTAAATGGACTATATTTCTTAGGAAGTATTTGTCGATTATTAATAAAAACATCTTGGACCTTAGCTATTGGAATTGGAGAATCTAAAACATCATAACCGACTCCGACAAGTATAACATCTTCTTCTGCATATTGTTCCAAGTTATAAGGTCTTGGGCCAATGGTATATTCTTTAGATACCACTGAAGTTGCACGCACTGCACTCTCAGAATAGTGGATTAAAATATCCCCTTCCTTAAGATCCTTTAATCGCTTATGATGATGAAGTTTACTATCAGGTGCAGCAATAATGCCTCTCTCCAATTCATTATTGTAGGAAGATCCTTGATTGACCCAATAATAATTCACTTCTTCTTGTAAAACTTCCCTGTGCAGATATAGTATAAAATCTTGTACAAGCCACGACAAGTCTACTTCCCGTAGTTCTGAATCCTCTGGAAATAACAATTCTACCAACTTATGTAGTGATTCTTTTTTATTATCAAGAAGACTACTGGCGATTTCATTTAAACATGTGTTTGCAAGATTAAATCCTTTTAATCCTGATTTATGATATTCATTAAGGTTAAATAGATAAGCAATACAATTAATCAAACTCTCATTAGCATAGGGCTTATAATTATGAGGAATCAATGTGCCCGCCCAAGAACTAAATTTCGGATAACTG
This sequence comes from Zeaxanthinibacter sp. PT1, assembly GCF_028464225.1. GTDB lineage: Bacteria > Bacteroidota > Bacteroidia > Flavobacteriales > Flavobacteriaceae > Zeaxanthinibacter. The sequence goes on along the minus strand of NZ_JAQPCN010000001.1, from coordinate 626,410 downwards.
AGTTCACTCTTTTTAAACTCTTCATTCTCCAATAATTCATCATCATAAAGTTTACGAAGTAGTTGTACATCAAACAAAGAGATAAAATGGTCGCGAAACCTTAGATTACTCACTATAAAATTGACGCCTTTTACCGAACTGTTCTCATAATACACTTGCTCCTGAGATTCAATACATTTTGCTATTATTTCTTCATCGGTTTGACTATCAAAATCGATATGATCATCTATCCATCGACCAAATTTGAGCTTGTAACTTTCCTGAACTGATAGCCAATCGGTATTTAGACAAACCTCAACGTACTGATCAAATAGATCGTTTAATTTCTCCTCATCCAATGGATTTGGAATAGCGTGGTTCGTATATTTTAGGTGGATGCCCGATACTGGTATCGACTCCTCTATATCTGTAGTTTGTGATTTTGGGAGAATTTGAAACCCAAAATCTCGTAGCATAGAAAAACAAGCACTATTTTCTCCTCCACTAAATCGACTATGAGGTATAAAATATTCGTTAGAGAAATACCCAGCTAATGATGTTAAATACTTTGGAGGATAAGTCTTGTTCTGATAAACAAGATCGTAAGAAGTAGATTTTCGGTTAGAAGGATATCCTTCATGATCAACCGTGTGTATTGCTTTTAATATATTTTCCTTAGTAATATCTGTGAATAACTCCTTTTCTTTCATAAATATGTTGGTGGTTAGACTATCGAAAATAGTCATTTACAAACGAATATTATCATATTTGCTGCTCACATATATATTGATCGGCACATACCTTATTTACCTTAGAAATAGTAATTTCGGATTTATAAATAAATTCGATCTCATAGGAGATATTCATGGCCACGCGGATGAATTACAGCAGCTTTTGTTAAAGCTAGGCTATGAAAAGAAGGATGGGGTATTCGCCCATGAAGACCGGAAGGCCTTCTTTGTAGGAGATTATATTGACCGTGGCCCAAAGATTCCTGAGACTTTAGAGATTGTACGCACTATGGTGGAATAAGGGCATGCCATGGCGCTTATGGGGAATCACGAGTACAATGCACTGTGCTTTCACTGGGTTGTGAGCTGAAAAGTTCAAAGTTCGCGTTATTGTTTTGAGGTGCGTCATTTTTGCTCTCCCGCTATAACGTACTAGGTACCTGCTCCACTATATCATTCAGGGGGGTATCTGTACTCTCCGAGTCAAGAATCAATACTATTCCAGCCCAAACATTGAACTTCTCACCGTATTTTAGTAAAAACACACCCCGTAAAAAAGCCAACGGCAAACCCAACTAATTCTCGAAAAAGGATCAATCTCACCTCCTCCTAAACTCAAACCTCCCATTCCACCAAAGCACCGGGCCCTCATCAAAATGGATGCGGGCGTTCTTTTGCAGGTCTCGGAAGTGGAGGGAGTCTGTGGCTACAAAAGAATAGGTGGTGCTCTCAGGTATATCCAGGATGTGTAGTTGCCCTTCTCTTAGTTGTACAGACATGTTGTAATCACCGCCTGCGCCGGGCACCTGGGATACATAGGTGTAGTTGCCGGTGAATTGTTCTAAAAAAGAGTCGGGCAAGGAGATGGTGTCCAGTAGTTGGGGTTTATAGATACCCCAGTTGTAGTAATCCGAGACGCCCCGGGAGATGGCACTCAAGATACGCCCCCCCTTGTCCGAGTTGGTCAGGACGGCCAAACCTTTCCCCTGGTCGGCAAACCCCATAAAAACATTGGTGTAACCGGCATTCTTGCCCCCATGTGAAAAGATAAGGGTGTCTCCAATTTTCTCCAAAGACGGGCCCAGGCCATGCATATGCTCGTTTTCAGCCAACATCATGTTCACGGTCTCGGGCTGTAACAGGCCGTTTGTTTTCCCTGCACGGATGGCCTGGATTTCCTGTACGTACCGAAGCAGGTCTGAAGGGGTGGTCCATAAGCCGGCTGCGGCCTGTTCCGGGTAGTGATGCCAGCCGTTATTGATCTTGTTGCCCTGGCCGTCAAAGGCTGCACTGGCCTCGGCCTCCCGGTTTGCCGGTAAAGGCTGCGCATAGGTGCTGCGATGCATCCCCAGGGGTTCCAGGATATGCTGCTGCATATAGGTTTCAAAAGTCATTCCGCTTACATCTTCTATCACTTGCTGCACGATGGTATACCCACCCCCGGAATATCTATAACGGGTGCCGGGCACCGTATCTAACACCACCGCATCCGTATTTCCTTTGCCTTCTAAAACTTCGATACCTGTTGGCATAGAATCCTTCTCCGTATAACCCGGGAAGCCATGCACATTGGTACCGGCTGTATGAGAAAGCAGCTGCCGGAGGGTTACTTTTTTGTCATGGGTGAATTTGTTTCCAGGGAGTTTCCAGGTTTTGAGGTAGGTGTTCACGTTACTGTCCAGCGACACTTTTCCATCTTCCAGCAACTTCAGTACCGCCAGTGCGGCGATGGGTTTAGAGATAGATGCCGCCTGGAATAGGGTAGTGCTGTCTACCGGGGCCTGGTCATTGGCCAGGCCGTATCCCTTGGCCCATTGGATTTTCCCATCGTGCAATACGGCTATACTAGTGCCTACAACATGGTGCTTTTGCATTTCGTTAAGAAGGGTATCGGGCTGCACCCCTTCACTGGCCAGGTGGTATTCCCGGTATAAGTGGTTTTCCAAGTACTGGCTGGCTTCTTCCGCGCTGTTCTTTTTGGCTTCCTTCCCGCAGGAGATCAGCAGCAGGAATGCTAACAGGCTTAGGGTGAATTTCATGTGTTGGTGGTTTATATAAATATAGGTAATATGACAAAAGAGTAGAAGGATTTGGAATTGTTACAGGCGGGGGGGGGGGGAATGTTCGAGGTTCGAGGTTTGAAGTTCGAAGTTGGATGAGTTAAGATCTGTCCTTTTGTCACAGTTATCACGATCGTCACCATCGTCATCCTTGTCACCTTTGTCTCTCTGTAACTATGTCCCAATGTCCCTGTTATCCCACCCGCCCACATTAAAGAATTTTTTCTATATTTATTATGAGCATCAATGTTCCCCGGATCAGTAACCTAAGCAGACCTGCCATGGAAAAGCTTAACCCCCTATGCCGGGCTTCTATATGCCTTTTTTCCATTCTCATTCTATCACTGACCGCCTGTAAGGACAACAAAGAAAATCCCGGTGATCAAAGCTTCAATATAGATAAGCTCGCGAATGATTACCTGCAAGCCTACTTTGATCATTACCCGGAATGGGCCACCATTGACGGGCAGCCTGGTGCCAATCATAGCCGGCTTTCAGACAACAGCATGCAGGGGATCGCACGTTTTCAACGGGTAGAGGATTCTATCTGGGAATTACTGCACCAGCTGGATACCACCGGAAGTGATTACCCGGTTTATATAAAACTTAAAGACGAGCTGGAGGCCAGCCGGGTAAAGCGGGTTTGTAAACAGGAAACATGGAATATCAATGCCCAGGAAGCCTTCTTTCACAGCCCGTTTTTAAAATTAGGTCAGAGACAACCGGTGGGGGATGAAGCTAGCAGGCAAGCCACGCTGGATCGATGGAAGAAGATCCCGCAGTACATCCGAAACGACTTAGCCAATAATAAATATGGGCTGGAACACGGTTATGCCCTACCGGCTCCAGTAGTGAAAACGTCCATAGAACAGCTGGATTACCTGATCAATGGCCCCATTGAGAATAATAATTTTTACCTCCCTGCCTTGCGCGATTCTTCACTGGTCTTCAGGCAAGCGCTCAGGAAGATTGTAGAGCAGGAAATTATGCCCGAACTGGAAAATTACCGGCAGTTCTTACGGCAAGAGTACCTGCCATCTGCAAGGCCAGAGATATCCCTTGCAAGTATCCCGGATGGCGCTGATTGTTACCGGGCGCTGATTAAAGGAATTTTGGGTTCGGACATCTCCCCGGATACTTTGCATCAGAAAGGTTTAGAGATGGTGGCAGAACGAGAGAAAACATTGCTACAACTGGGACAGCAGATCTATGGGGTTAACACACTACAGCAGCTGCAAGAGGAATACCAAACAGATCAGTCGCTATTTTTTAAAAGTGAAGAGGAAGTATTAGCCCATGGCCGTCATATTCTGCAAATGGCTAAAGATAAATTGCCCGACTATTTCTCCTATATGCCGAAAGCAAATGTAGTGATCCAACCTATGCCGAAAATAGAACAGTTAGAGGGGGCACCACATTACCAGGAGGCTCCTATGGATGGTTCACAACCCGCGATCTTCTATATGAAGACCATGCCCCCGGAAAATATTTCACTCGGTTTAGTGGAACGAAATACGCTCCATGAAACCATCCCGGGGCATCACATAGAGGCTACCTATGCCCGGGAGCTCAATAAGCATCCGTTTTCAAGGTATTACGTACGCAGCGGTTATTCTGAAGCCTGGGCGATTTATTCCGAAAAACTAGCCTTGGAAATGGGAATTTATACCTCCGAAAAAGGCAAAATGGGAACTCTCTTCTTCCCGGAACTCACGGCCCTCGTATTCGATTCCGGGATTCATGCCAAGGGCTGGAGCAAGGAAGAAGCTATTGAATATATCCTATCTGTAGACCCTGAGTTTGAACGGGAAGATGCAGAATACCTGGTAGACCGCGGTGCCTCCATCCCGGTGAACCTGATGACCTATGGCTTTGGCTGGCTGCAGATCAGTAAGCTAAGAACCATGGCCGAGGATTGCCTGCAGGATAAGTTTGACCTTAAGAAATTCCATAGCCTTTACCTGGAGCAGGGCACCATGCCCTGGAGTTACCTGGAGCAACAGGTAAGGAATTGGTGCGAGGCAGAGCAAAACGCTGAGCAAACCGGGGTGGTACTGAACCGGTCTAAGCAATAAAGGATATTATAGGAATAGAAGCAACTAGCAATCAAGGTAGCTGTTATGGTTACCGGCAGCCAATAACATTCGCCGAGATTTGACAGCTCACTGAATTTAAATTGTAACAATCTCCTAATTAGGAAGTCTAACTATATAAACAGACCAATCATGACCAACTCAGCACCTTGCACCCGTAAAAATTTAACCTTTTTCAGCTGCTTCTTTTTATTCCTTCTGATAGGCTCGGCACAGACCAAAACCGAACAACTGCAAACCCTACTGAATCAATACCACGACTATGGGTATTTTAATGGTTCGGCCTTAGTGGCGGAGCAGGGGGAGGCCATTTATAAAGGTGGAGCAGGGCAGGCCAATATGGAGTGGGATATTCCCAACCAGGCCGATACCAAGCACCGCCTGGGCTCTATCACCAAGCAGTTTACTGCTGCACTCATCCTGCAATTGGCAGAGGAAGGGAAGATAGACCTGCATGCGCCGGTCACCACCTACCTGCCCGACTACCCCGAGGGCACTGGGAGTACCATTACCACCCACCACCTCTTAACACATTCTTCCGGGATCCCTAACTATACCGCATTTCCCGATTTCTTCGAGGGGATGTCCCGGGACCCCTTTACCCCGGAAGAGTTTGTCAAAGTTTTTGCCGATTCTACCCTGCAGTTCACCCCCGGGGAGCAATTCGCCTACAGTAATTCGGGTTACTTCCTCCTGGGAGTACTCGTGGAAAAAATTACCGGCAAGAGCTATGAAAAAAACCTGGAGGAGAAGATCTTAGAGCCCCTGGGGATGGAGGATACAGGCTTTGACCTGCATAAGACCATTTTAAAAAACCGGGCCACCGGCTATGAAAAAGGAGATGGTGGGTATGTGAATGCGCCCTACCTGGATATGTCCATTCCCTACGCGGCCGGCTCCCTGTATTCCACCGCGGAGGACCTGCACAAATGGGACCTTGCGCTGTATGAAAACCGTGTCCTGTCTGAAAAATACACCAAACTGATGTTTAAGCCCCAGGTAGCGGCCGGGAGCGGCCACTATGCTTACGGCTGGTTTGTGCGCAAAATGCCGGTAGGCATTTCTGGTGATAGTGTGGAAGTGATAGAACACGGGGGCGGAATAAACGGCTTCAATACCCTGATCGTAAGGGAACCGGACAACCAGAACCTGGTAGTATTGCTGAATAATACGGGCGGTGCTCCCCTGAATAATATCACACAATCCATGCTGGCGATTCTCCACGATAAGCCCTACGAGGCACCAAAGCGATCCCTGGCGTATTCCCTGAAAGACTGGATAGCCCAGGACGGACTGGAGGCAGCCCTGCAGCAGTATGAGCAGCTGAAGGAATCAGATGACTATAAACGCTCCGAGAACGAGATGAATATGATAGGCTACCAGCTGTTAAGCAGGGGTGAAACCGAGGCCGCCGCCGCAGTTTTTGAACTCAATATAGCTGCCCACCCGGAATCATTTAATGTCTATGACAGCTATGCCGAAGCCATGATGGAGATGGGAGAGAACGATAAGGCAATCGAGAATTACAAAAAGTCCGTGGAAATGAACCCGGGGAATACTAACGGGATTAAAATGCTGCAAAAGCTGGGCGTAAAGACCGAAGAGCTGGTCAAGGAGGTAAGCATTTCAGCTGAGGTCCTGCAATCTTACGAGGGGAAGTACGCGCTTGCGCCAAACTTTATACTTACGGTAACCAAACATGGAGAACAGCTGAAGGCCCAAGCCACCGGCCAGCCGCAGTTTGATATTTTCCCGAAATCCCAAACCGAGTTCTACCTGAAAGTGGTTCCTGCTCAGATCACATTCAATAGGGATGAGCAGGGAAATGTGAGTAGCCTTACGCTTTACCAGAACGGGCAGGTCATCAACGGTCCCAGGCTTCCTGAAGAAGAATGAGATATTATACAGCCCGGCCTGATATTGATTTCATTAAGCCCGGATGTACACAAGGTATTCAGAAATCGCGTTAATAATTAGGGGAATACTGGCCCTTTAAAAGAGGGGGTTGGACTTTCTTTGTAAAAATTTTACAGATGACAAAGCAAGCCGCATACCCCCGTTCGTTTTCACACATTGGGCTTACCGTGCCCGATATTCAAAAAGCCGTGGACTTCTATACCGAGATCATGGGCTGGTACGTAATCATGGAACCTTCTACCGTAGAGGAGGAGACCGAGACCGCTATCGGGAAAATGTGTATCGATGTGTTCGGTTCCGGCTGGGGCAGTTTCGAGATCGCACACCTGGCTACTTCAGACGGGATTGGGGTTGAACTCTTTGCCTTTAAAGAAGGGCAGGGCAAAAAGGAAGCCCCGGATTTTCAACCCTTCAACACCGGGCTGTTCCATTTCTGCATACAGGACCCGGACATCGAAGGCCTGGTAGAAAAGATTAAAGCCGCTGGCGGCAAGCAGCGCATGCCGATCCGGGAATACTACCCGGATGAAAAGCCGTTTAAAATGTGTTATGTGGAGGATCCGTTTGGGATTGTTTTTGAGGTGTATTCGCATAGTTATGAGTTGACGTATTCTTCTGGAGCATACACTGGGTAATCATATGTAATCAAATCGTGCTATTCTTTTTCTCTTCATTTCTTTGCTGGCCCAAAGAAACGAAGCAAAGAAAGGGCCTCTTCTGCCTTTTCTGTATGTATTTTTGCTGCGCAAAACCGGCACGGAAACTTGGCCAAAAATGGCTTCGCCATTTTCGAGTACCATTCCAAGTTCCCTTAGCCTATACTGAAGAAAAGGCATTCCCCAACTTCATGAATTCTCAACAGTATCACTTTCTTTATTAGCAATTCAAGGCGTAGTTAATCCAAAGGTTCAATTTATGTATTCCCCCTTTCAAGGGGGCAGAGCTACTACGAATCCCATGAGTAGTAGCGAGGGGGATGTTTTGATGATTTTTGAATTATTGTTTAAATCCCTCACCCCAACCCTCTCCCAACGAGAGAGGGAGCAGTATCATCAAAAAAGCTTGGCCGGCATCATTTTCTTTTCGTTGCAGTTCAAGGCTGAGAGGTCCCAGAAGCTGTCCGGGAAGAGGGGGAGGACGGAAATTTATCTTTAGGTAAAAAACATTATTGCCGGTATCGGACAGCGCAGAGCGCGAGGCCGTAGAAATGCAGAAAGGAAAATGCAGCCTAGCGTTTTCCCGCCCGAACGTACCGTTCGGTACGGGCGGGTTGGATACTTTTTTGAGCAATGCAAAAAAGTATCAATATCAATAAAGGCGTTTATTATTTATCATTAGCAACAGCTCACTCTACAATCTTCAACTTCACATTTACTATCTCATTATCAAGAGCAAAATATCGTCGTCAACGGAGATATCTTTCAAGACATTATATGTAACATACGTTACATACGCAACCTTTATGAAACCCTAATTTCGCGTATGATGCGTGGTTTTAAATTCAAAGCAATAGTTCTCCTGCTGGCCCTCGCTGCCAACCTTACTGCAATGCAGGCCAAGGTACTAATCCCCCTGGTTAGCGATGGGGCTGTGCAGGTAGAGAACCCGTTTTGTAAAAACCGGTACAGTGCTGACCGCTTGGGAAACCACCATGCAAATTACAGCGATACTGCGGATAGCCCGGTATCCATTTTACAGTTAGGCATCCCTTGTACTACCAGCCTGCAATTGCCGGAAGCTCCTGTGCTATCCATTACTACCCCTCCCAAGAGCCGGCAGATCATTTCTTTTTTCCAGGCTCGTTACTCCTTTTTTAACGAGGTGAATGCACCACCTCCACGGTTCAGCTAGTACTACTTCATGGTTTGTACGTCATGGCACACTAAAGCTGCCGGGCGTACGCTTACTCCTTATTACGTACTTAAAATCTTAAAGATGCATACACACATCAAAGCAAGTCGGCTTTCGGTCCACCTGTTGCGGGCTATGCTGAGCGGCATCTTCCTGGTAGCAGGGGGTAACCACCTGTTGCAACCCGGGAAAACCGCGGCTCGGATAGAACAGGCCAACTTTAAGGGAATCGCCTATTTTTTCGGCGAACCTCAATCCCTGGTTTTTTTATCTGGGGTGGTGATGCTGTTAGCCGCCGCACTGTTCTTACTGAACATCAAGCCACGCTATACGGCAGCTGTACTAATAGCAGTACTGATCCCGATTACCCTGACTGTCCAGGTGGGACAGATCACCACCCTGGGACCCTTATTTAAAAACATCGCTATTCTCGGGGGGCTTTTATTTTTCCTCCTGAACGATACAAAAAACACTATTAACTCTTAAATCTGAATATCATGAAAACCTTATATATAAGTCTTATACTAGCTCTTACTACTTTGTTCTCAAGCCCTGTACAGGCGCAGGATATTACTGTTCATAATTATGTGGTACTTACCAAGAAAATACCGCAGTTAAAACCGATTTTGCTTACCGCCAAGGCATTACACGAAGAGCAAGGAAAGCTTTTCGGCGACTTCCAGGTGATTGTCTGTGGGCAGCATATCGGGGATCTTACTGATAAAGAGCAGATGACACCTTATTTGCAGGAAGCAGAAGCACAAGGGGTGACCATTGTTGCCTGTGGATTCTCCCTGAAAAAGTTCAAGGTAGATGCAGGCAGCCTGCCCAAAGGAATAAAAGTAGTAGAGAACGGGATTCTTCATAACTTTCGCTTGCAGAATAAAGGCTACAAAAGCCTGTCCCTCTAAGCGACCAAATCGGAATACGACATGAGTAAAAAAACAAAAGACTGGATATTCTACGGCTTGGTCGCCCTGATAGCCCTTGGTCTGTACGCCACCGGCAAACACACCGAGGTGATAGGCTTTGCCCAAAGGGGAATACTGGCCACCGGCCTGATGAATCCTTCTGTTGACAAAGAATCCACAACGGAATACCCCAAAGCGGATGGAAACCTGCTGCTGCGGGATACGGAAGGAAAATTGATTGCCCTGGAAGAGCTGGAGGGGAAAGTAGTTTTCTTAAACCTCTGGGCGACCTGGTGCCCGCCCTGTATCGCGGAAATGCCCGGTATAGCAGATCTATACGAGGAGATGGGAGATGAAGTGGTCTTTGTACTGCTGTCCCAGGACCGGGATTTTCAGACCGCGAAGGATTTTATGAAGCGCAAAGGCTATGACCTGCCCATCTACGAACTGGCAGCACCCTTACCGGCCCAGTACCAGACCGGGAGTATCCCGGCTACCTTTGTTATCGATAAAAAAGGCAGGCTGGTACTGCAGCACAAGGGGATGGCGGATTATAACACGGAAAAGTTCAAAGGATTCCTGAGGGGGTTGGAGTGATGATGTCAGTTCTGCCTGGTCATGTTTTAGGACATTTTAAATTATGTCAGTTCGAGCGGAGTCGAGAACTGATGGTATGATGCCTCTTAAACGGTTCTCGACTCGAGCCTGTTCTGAGCAAGTGAAGGCAGAACCTCCAAAAGGGGTCTCGACTCCGCTCGACCTGACATAAGTAAGTCACAGAATGGATGTAGCCGAAGGGCTCGAACTGACAGTTCATAATAAGTATTAAGTTCTAGTCGTAGGGCTCGACCTGACATAAGTAAGTCACAGACTGGATGTAGCCGAAGGGCTCGCACCGACATTTACAGTTGTATTTTTCTTTATGAAAACAGCCCGGCTTACCCGGATAACCAGTCTTCAGTACACCTTCTGAACCTAGTTGTAAGCGATGCTATTTAGAAAAGTTCTAAATAACTTTTAAAACTCGATTTCCCTGCTTACATTTATCCCCGGAATGCGAGAACGAATGTTGATCAACAAGCCGATAAAGGCATTACCGGTCCTGGTAGTCACCCTGCTCTTTATGATGCTGGGGACCGCCCTGGAACTGGTGCTGCTCGATCATTACGAAGACCTGAACCAACTGATCCCCTTGCTGTGCATCGGGTCGTCCTTGTCGCTGGTGTTTGTACTGCTGCTGCATCGGTCACGGGTGTCCGTGCTGCTTTTTAAAACGGTACTGGTCCTCACGGTCTTTAGCGGGCTTTACGGCACTTTCCTGCACCTGAGGGCGAATTACGAGTTTGAGCAGGAAATGCAGCCTACGGCCAGCGCTTGGCACCTGTTTGTCGACAGCCTGTCCGGGGCATTGCCCACCCTGGCACCGGGGAGCATGATCGTGCTTGCATTGATTGGATACGTTTACCTAATTCTATTAAAACAACATACATGAGAACATTGAAACATTACTTTTTTACCGCTGCCCTGCTGGGCCTCTTTTTCACTGCCTGTAAAGAGCAGAAAGCAGAAGATAAAACCGGCGAATCCGCCGCACAGGATTCCATGGAGGTGACCGAAACCGAAGCCACTGCCAGCACTGCGGTGCTGAACGTTAACCTGGCTACGGAAGCCGACCTTGAAGCAGCGGGACTCTCCGCAGACCTGATCGCCGGGATCATGGAAAAGAAACCCTTGCTCAGCATGAACGAACTGGACCAGATGCTGGGGGATGAGGTGAATAAGGAAGAACTCTACAAGAAAATGTTTATCCCCCTGAACCTGAACACCACCGCTGAGGCCGATTTTAAAATGATCCCCGGGGTGGGCGACCGCATGGCGCACGAGTTTGAGGAATACCGCCCGTATACCAGTGTGGCCCAGTTTAAACGCGAGATCGGTAAGTACGTGGATGAAGAGGAAGTTGCCCGCTACCTGAACTACGTGTATGTGCCTGTAGAACTGAACACGGCCTCTGAAGAAGACATCAAAGCCCTTCCGGGAGTAGGCGACCGTATGGCGCACGAGTTTGAAGAATACCGCCCGTACAAGAACATGGAGCAGTTTCGTGCAGAGATCGGCAAGTACGTAGACGAGAAAGAACTGGCCCGCCTGGAAAAGCTGGTCTATCTGAAGGAATAGGACTTTTGACCATAGGGTAAGCCTAAAGCTGCTTATAGCACTACAAAGCACCATAATAACGAGACTCAAAACGGGTCTCGTTTTTATTTAGATATTTATGCGTGCCCTAATATTAAACCGCGAACCCTGCCTGCCCGCAGGTAGGCACAAATCGCGAATTAGCCGTAAAGAAAAACCCTCCTTCGCTCCTGGTGGAGCTTCGGAGGGTTATGATAACCCCCTTCAGACCCATGTGACTTCCGGGGGTTGTGGGGTCACCCACATGTTGGACCGTCCGGGTGACCTTACTGTACTTCTGCAACCTGGCTTTCTGCCCAGGCCGGGTAATCGGTATAGCCTTTTTCACCGGGGGTGTAAAAAGTATCCGGGTCCGGGTGGTTCAGGGGCAGATCGTAAGAAAAACGATAGGGCAGGTCCGGGTTGGCGATAAAGGACCGACCATAGGAGATCAGGTCTGCTTCCTCGCGGATCAGGGCTTCTTCGCCGCTGATTCTATCATACCCTCCATTCATGATCAGGTTACCCTTGTATCTTTTACGAATCTGTTTAAAGATGTCCTCGTTCACGTCCGGGGAACCCAGTGCTGTGTTATTTACAAGGTGGACATAGGCCAGGTCATACTGTTTAAGTTCATCAACCAGGTAAAGGAACTGCCGTTCCATGCCATCAAAGACCTCGGTATCGTTAAAGGTGCTATAAGGAGAGAGCCTGATCCCTACTCGTTCAGCTCCGATAGCCTTTACGATCTGCCCGGTAATCTCGCGTGTAAAGCGGGTGCGGTTTTCTATAGAGCCGCCGTAGGCGTCATGCCTTTTGTTTGTAGCGGTATTCAGGAACTGGTCGGCCAGGTAACCATTGGCAGAGTGGATCTCCACCCCGTCAAAACCGGCTTCGATGGCATTGATAGCAGCCTGCAGGAATTCGTCCTGGGCCTGGGAGATATCGGCCAAAGTCATTTCTTCGGGTTCGGGGTAGGATAGGGGGCCTTTGGTGTCTGTATACATCTGCCCGTTGAGTCGCACTGCAGAAGGGGCTACCACCCTAGCGCCCTTTTCCATATTCTCCGGGTGGGATACCCTCCCTGTATGCATCAGCTGTAAAAAGATCTTTCCGTCGTTCTCATGCACGGCCGTAGTGATCATCTTCCAACCCTCTATCTGTTCGCGGGTATAGATGCCGGGAATACGGGCGTAACCCAGGCCATTGGGAGAAGGCGCGGTGCCCTCGGTAATGATAAGCCCGGCGGTGGCCCGCTCGGCATAGTATTGTACCATCAGCTGGTTGGGCACGTTGCCTTCGGCCCTGGCGCGGGTAAGCGGCGCCATAACCATACTGTTTTTAAGTTGTAATCCTTTCAGATTAAAGGGTTCTAATAATTTCATGTGTAATATTTTATAGGACAGCGGAACAACCGCGATCAGTTTTGTTTAATCTTTTCATTACAAAGTTAGACGAAATAAGTGTCACTACCTTACAGCTTAACAATACTTTAATGGTTCGAAGTTCGAGGTTCGAAGGTCAGACAATCCTTATAAACTTGTGTCCCTTTGTCCCTATGTACCTATGTCCCTTTAAAAAAGCAAGAACCGGGTTGCATCCACCGAATGGATTGCGGAATTTTACACCCACTAACAAACAGCATGCAAATAGAGAATTCGACCCACGCTGACTTCGATGAGATCTTCCGCCTCTACCGGGAGGCATCGGCCTACCAGCGGAGCAAGAAGACGGTCGTGGTCTGGCCCGACTTTGACCCGGATATGGTCCGGACAGAGATTGCAGAAAACCGCCAGTGGAAATTGCTTTTCAACGGCCAGATAGCCTGCGTCTGGGCTACCACCTTTACCGACGAGCAGATCTGGGAAGAACGGAATGCAGACCCGGCGGTGTATATCCATCGGATCGCTGTAAACCCCGACTTCCGAGGGCATAATTTTGTGCAGACTATCGTGGATTGGGCTCATGATTATGCCGGGGAACACGGCAAGCGCTATATCCGACTGGATACTTTGGGCGATAACCAACGATTGATTCAGCATTACAAGGATTGTGGCTTTGATTTCCTGGGCATGTTTACCATGCAGGATACCAGCGGACTACCCGATCATTACCATGGGGAGAAAGTGGCCTTGTTCGAGATTGAGTTGGAATACATGACATAAAACTAGCATAAACTGTCACTTCGAGCCCTGCAACTAGAATTTATTTCTGATCATGATATGTCAGTTCGAGCGTAGTCCAGAACCAATCAAAACTCAAAACATGAATGCCACTCGAAAGCCTGTCCTGAGCTTGCCGAAGCGCTCGAGGTGACCGGGCACAAAAAATCCCGAACCAAAGGTCCGGGATTTCCGATGATCCAGTTTAGCTAATTAACCGGGATTATTGTACGGTAATTTCAGTAACAATCACGTTGGCGTTGTCTCCTGCAAATCCGAATACTTCTGGAATGTCAGCTCCTGGGAAGTTATATTCGTCCGGGTTTTCACCATCTATGTGTAACATAGCGAATAACTTTTGTCCGGAGGTGATATTGACACCTTCATCCAGTGTGATTTCTACGTTAGAATTGACTCCGGCGGTAACTTTCGCTTTCCCGATAATGTCTGGCAATACCATGTTGCCCATGCCATCATCGTTGTGAATTACGATCCATCCGTCTACAGCAGCAACAACTTCATCAATCATTACTTTTCCTTCAGTCACGGTCTGGTCTACAGCAGTCACTGAAGCAGCACTGATGACTATAGCTGAGGTTACTGCATTACCTGCATCGTCAAGGATAGGTGTATCCAGCCCGTTGTTACCGTCAAATTCGTATACGGCCTCTACTCCGTTGTCAGTATGCAGCATCACCCAAAGGGTTTCTCCATCGGTAAAGCTGTAATCATCATCCAGCTGTACCTCAACATCGGTGGCAGTTCCTGCTTCACCATATTTAGGTTCGGAAACGATCTCCGGTACAACGGGTCCGCCCATACCATTATCCTTATGGATCACGATCCATCCGTCCTGGTTGAAAGTGGCAGAACTTACGATCACGGTATTCTGGGAGATCACCTGGTCAGCAGCTTCAAAAGACGCTACAGCTTCTACGGTCAGGGCAGTTATAGAAGATGTTACTACATTTCCTTCAGCATCTTCAATAGGTAGATCTAAACCGTTCTCCCCGTCAAACTCGTATTCTCCGCTTACGCCACTGTCTGAATGCAGCATAATCCAGAGCTTATCGTTTTCTTTGATGTTGGCCGAATTGTTCAGGCTTACTTCCACATCATTGTAGGTCCCTGCTTCCAGGAATACGGGTTCTGAAATGATCTCGGGAACTACAGGTCCGTCTTCCCCGTTATCGGCATGTACGACTACCCAGCTGTCCTGGTCTACAGTCACTTCGCTTACGATCAGGGTATTATCTTCAATATCCTGGTCTTCAGCGGTAAATGAACCGGTAGCGTTTGCTTCGGCGTCTACATTGACAATAAAGGAGGCCGTCAGCAACTGGTTGTCATCGTTCATGTAAGGCATATCCAATCCATTCTGACCGTCATATTCGAAAGTACCTAAAGTACCGTCATCCTTATAAAGGACTACCCATAGCTTCTGTTCGTCTTCTATGGTTACATCGTCTTTCAGCGTTACCTCGATATCAGTAGCGATGGCTTCAGAGACCAATAACGGCTCGTTCAGGTTGGTCGACTGGTCCGGTGCATCACTGCCGTTATCCGGGTGGATCACGATCCAGCCGTCTTCAGGGAAGGTCGCCTGGGCGATGGTTAATTTGTTATCTGCGGAAAGGGTTTGATCAGATACCGTAAAAGAGGCAAAGTCCTCTACCCGCGTATCGGTATTATCGTCGTTGTTTTCGCATGATTGAAATGCCAATCCCATGACTACGCATCCGGCCAAAGCCAGTGATTTAAATGATTGTAGGTGTTTCATTTTAAATGTTTTATGTTAATAATAAGAAAGGGTAGTAAAAAGGGAAGGGGGCACGGAATACCTTACGGTGTACGATGAACTACCCGGTTGGAGTTTGAAAATGGAACCGACGGGTAATCATAAACCGGTCCGGAGGGGCTCCGGCTCCTATAATTCAGATCTTTTTGAATGAACACTACTCGCGGACATTCAAACAAAGTGTATATAAAAAGGCACTGGGTGCCTGATCTTCCCTTTTAATACTTATAATTAGCATGCTACGAAAAAGCAGGGACTGTTCATGTCAAAAACCTTCATTTGCCCTGCCAATATATTCTCGTAGGCACTATAAACTAATTCAGTCTTTCTTTGGTGCAAAACTAGGCAGTAGATTCGGAGTGGATTTGTGGTTTCGCTAGGGAAATTGACGTGAAAAAGAGGATTTTTCCTTCATGTTTCGTAAGTAATTGATATACAGCGTGTTTGGCGGATTCGGTAATTCTGAGAACTAAACGAGTGGTCTCATGGGTTGGGATATCGACTTATATTAACCTGTATAATGTTGAAGCTTGGGGCCTTCTGTAGCCAGGAAGTGCCAGAATAAAAAGCTTGGTTTTAAGGGTGAAAACCGGGGATCAATGATCCCGCCCCGGTGATAAGTTAAGTGCCCAGGCTGCAAAAAGCTTGCAGGGGTAGAAATAATATGGTGGATGGGCACAGGGGATCGACTATCCCACCCCGATCATAAGATACAGGTCTCCCCTGCAGTAAACATGCATGGACCAATTTTTATCTTGATTAAACCGGGGTTTGCTAAACCCCGCCCCGGTTATAAACTAAATGTTTTGCCTGCAGGAAACTTGTAGTAGGAGAAGAAATGCCTTGGAGTTTGAGTTCAGGGGATCAACGATCCCTCCCCGGTCGTAAGTTAAGAGAGCACACTGCAGCAAACTTGCATTTTTAAAGTTTATTCCTGGAGACTCGGGGTTTTCCAAACCCCTCCCCGGTGTTAATTTAGGTGACCAGCTTGCAGAAAACATGCAGGGATTAGATTTTCATCTTCCAGGATTGTCAGATTTTCTAGACCTTTAGACCATTCCAAACCTCATCCATGAAAAAGATTAGCTTTAGCAATCCCCACCGAAAGAAACACTTTGATTTTTTTAATGCCATGAACCATCCGCATTTCAGCATTACCGCTAATGTTGAGGTGACCCGACTTTTGCCTTATTTTAAAAAAGAGAGTATTTCTGTTCACACTGGGCTGGTTTACCTGCTGTCCAAGGCAGCTAATAAAGTAACCGAATTCCGCCGGCGGATTCGGGGAGAAGAAGTCGTAGAGCACCAGGCCGTGCATCCTTCTTTTACTGTTCCCACAGCAGCTACCGATGTCTTCAGTTTCTGTACGGTTCCCTACAACCCGGATCCGGGAATCTTCCTTAAGGAAGCTGCTGCACATATTGAAAAAATGAAAACTGACCCGGTGATGGAGGATGAACCCGGACGAGATGACTACCTATTTCTTTCAGCAATCCCCTGGATACGCTTCACGGCAATTCAGCATGCCATGCATTATCACCCGCACGACAGTGTGCCGCGGATCAGCTGGGGTAAGATATTTAATGAAGGGGATAAGAAACTGATGCCCCTATCCGTACAGGTACACCACGCCCTGATGGATGCCAGGCACGTAGGCGCCTTTTATGAAAATTTTGAAAAGTTCTCTGCCCAGCCGGAAGCCATCTTTAAATAATAGGATATTTCGAATCTCGAATTTACCTACCGAAGGTAGGCCTCGAACCTCGAACTTCGAACCTCGAACCTTGAACTACAGAGTCTCCTGCCTCCCGTATTCCTTCTTATAGATCCTGACGATCACAAGGAAAAGACTGAGAAGCAAAGGACCGAAGATTAACCCTATAAAACCAAACAGCGGCACCCCGACCAGTACCCCGATAAGCGTGATCAGGGGATGAACATTATCCAGCCGGCGAAGTACATACAGCCGGATAAAGTTATCCGTAGAACCAACCACCACCAGGCCATAGATCAGGATCCCGAAAGCCGCGAAATCATCCCCTGCAGACAAGGTGAGGATAAAAGCGGGAATAGTCCCTAGCAGCGCTCCAACGAACGGGATCATAGAACCGATGGCCACCATCCCGGCCCAGAAGAAGGGGCTGTCTATTTTAAAGATGAGAAATCCTATCAACGCTACGATTCCCTGGGCAATGGCAACCAGGGGTATCCCCAGGGCATTAGCACGTACCATCTCTTTAACGTCCTTGCCAATCATTTTCAGGTTGTCCTCGCCGATGGGAATGTATTCATACAATGATTCCCGGAGTTTACTGCGATTGGTCAGCATATAATACAATAGGAAATACATGATCACCAGCGAGATCAGGATTTCAAAAGTACTGTTGGCGACACTCTGCAGGTTATTAGAAACCCATCCGCTGAAAGCCTCGCTGTCTAATTGGGCAGTAAGATCATAGTTCACCTTGTCCTCAACATATTTCAGCTGTTCTCGTAGCGCATTTACAAAACGTTCCGAATTCTGTACAGCCTTACTTACTTTATTCCCCAGCATCATCAATAATCCGCCAACAGGAATCAGTATACAGATAAATGAGGCCAGCATCAGTAAACCGGACGCGAGATCGGGATGCCATCCTTTTCGGACCAACTTGGCCATGGGCTTTCTGAGCAGAACGTATATAGTGATTGCTCCAAGTACCCCGGACAGGTACGGCATCATATTCTTCATGATCAGTAGCCCGATGAATACGATCAGGGAGAGAATGAAGAGCTGCCGGATGATTTTAGGATCGATGGTTTTCATGAGTCTAAAGGTCTGTATTAAATAGGGATATGTTGAACACTATTAGGAAATAAACTAATGCGTTTTCCAGTTAAAATGTGATTTGTCGGGGATTACCAGGTCAAAGATTACGGGCGTGAAGAATTCCTTACCAAAAACCAGGAAATACGGTTTCAAAACTGGGGTCGCTTAACCCCGCCCCGCTTATAATTTAGGTATGCTCACTGCAGGAAACCGGCAGCGAGGCTGAAAAACCTTTGAATTCATAATTTGTTTTTTCAACTAAACTGCAAACTGCAAACTGCAAACTGCAAACTGCAAACCGCCAACCAACTTCCTTGCCACCAATTACAAAAAAACCTACCTTTAATTCACTGCTATGGACGACCCGATCATTCTACATTATAATCCAGATGAAACCCCCGAAAAGGGAACAAAGCGACTTGCCCTCCTATTACTGGACCATGCGGAACACTTCTTGCAGCATGCAGAATCATTGGATGTCGGGCTACACGAAACCCGTAAGGATTTTAAGAAATTAAGAGCTCTGCTTCGACTGGTGCGTTCCGGGATGAATGAAGAAACCTATAAAAATGCCAACCGAGCCCTGAGGGATGCAGCCAGGCTCTTGTCCGATGCGCGGGACAGCGCGGTTTTGGTCGAGTCGATCACCTTGCTCGGGGATAGACATCCCGACATTTTTCCCGATACGGGCTTTCAGGAAATAAAGGAGCAATTACAGAAGAGGCATCAACAGCAGCTTAATATCATCAGATCACATAGGACAACGGAGCAGGTGCTCATGGTCATAAAGGCGATCAAGGAGACAGTGCACCGCTGGAACCTGGAACACGAAGATTTTAGTGCCTTTGCTGCCGGAATGGTGAAAGCTTACGGACGGGGGATGACCAACAGGGGAGTAGCCAGGGAAGATACCACCGCAGAACATTTGCACGAATGGCGCAAAAGAGTGAAAGATCTCTATTACCAGCTGGGCTACCTGCAGATGATATGGCCGCCGGTTATGATGGCCTGGGAAACCGCGCTGGGCGAACTGTCTGATTTGCTGGGCCTGGATCATGATCTCGCTGTCTTGCAACAAATCCTTAAATCCGAAGAAAGTAAGGCGACAAATCTTGCCGGGCATCGTTTAGTAGCAGGGTTGGTCCACGAAGAAAGAAGTCAGCTGCAATCAAAAGCCTGGTCCCTGGGACGAAGACTTTATGCAGAAAATCCCGAACAATTTGTTGCTCGCCTGCACGCGTATTGGGAGGCGATGAAGGGAAACAGTTCGATACCTGCCTCCAGCAATTAACTTCGAACCTCAAATTCCAAACCCTGAGCGCCCGCCCGAACGTACTGTCCGGTACGGGCGGGAAGACGAAGGGTCTAAACCCCAAACCCCAAACCCCAAACCCTAAACCCCAAACCCTAAACCCCAAACCCCAAACCCCAAACTCCAAACCAACCCCCAGGATCATATCCGAGCAGTGGATGAAAAAATACGGATACTCCAATTCTGTCTTTTTCCTTACTTTTAAAGCTTACTATTCACGAAAAACCACTCTATGAAAACTACTGCATTCAGGCTCAGTGCATTAATGCTGCTCCTTATGCTGTTGCCGTTCTCCCTCTCGGCACAGAAAAGAAAAAAACATCAATCTCAAACAGATCAATATCCACAGGAATTATACTCCAGCATGGAATACCGTTTGGTAGGCCCTTTCAGGGGTGGCCGATCGGCTGCGGTGACCGGGGTGCCCGGGCAGCCAGATCTTTTCTATTTTGGCGCCGCCGGGGGTGGTGTCTGGAAGACCACGGATGGAGGTAACACATGGAGCAATATCTCTGATGGTTATTTTGGAGGGAGTATAGGTTCTGTGGCTGTGGCCGATTCTGATCATAACGTGATCTACGTTGGCGGTGGAGAGAAGACCGTCCGGGGGAATGTTTCTTCAGGATACGGAGTCTGGAAGTCTGTAGATGCAGGGAAGACCTGGAAAAGCATGGGGCTGGATAAGAGCAGGCATATATCGCGAATGCGAATTCACCCGGACAATCCTGATATTGTATACGCTGCAGTAATGGGCAATATCTATAAAGCTACAGATGAGCGAGGTGTTTATAAAACCACCGATGGCGGTAAAACCTGGAATAAAATACTTTTTGCCAATGATATGGCCGGGGCGGTTGATCTGATCATCGATCCAACCAACCCGCGTAACTTATATGCGAGTACGTGGCGGGTTCAGAGAACTCCTTACAGCCTGAGCAGTGGGGGCGAGGGCTCTGCACTATGGAAAAGCACCGACAGTGGAGAGAACTGGGAAAGGATTTCAGATAATAAAGGCTTTCCAAAAGACACCCTGGGAATCATAGGCGTTACGGTCTCCCCTAAGAATGGCGATCGTGTCTGGGCCATCGTGGAAAATAAGGAAAAAGGTGGACTCTATCGTTCTGACGATGGCGGTAAAACCTGGATGCAGGTGAACGATGAGCGAAAGCTAAGACAGAGGGCCTGGTATTACACCCGTGTATATGCCGATAGCGAAGATGAGGACAAGGTTTACGTTCTCAATGTACGTTACCACAGGTCTACCGACGGTGGTAGAACTTTTGAAACTTTTAATGCGCCTCACGGGGATCACCACGATCTTTGGATCGCACCGGAAGATTCGCAAAGGATGATCATCGGGGATGATGGGGGAGCACAGGTTTCTTATGATGGTGGTGAAAACTGGAGTACCTACCACAACCAGCCCACCGCTCAATTCTACAGGGTAACCACTGATAATGCATTCCCGTACCGCATTTATGCGGCACAACAGGATAACAGCACTATCCGGATTAAACACCGCTCTGACGGTCGAAGCATTTCCGAATCCGATTGGGAGGAAACAGCAGGGGGTGAATCGGCTCATATCGCGGTCGACCCTGAGAATAATGATATCGTCTATGGCGGTAGTTACGGAGGTTTCCTGACACGTGTAAACCACGAGAACGGCACCACTCGCGCTATCAATGTATGGCCGGATAACCCTATGGGTTACGGTGCGGAAGGGATGAAGTACAGGTTCCAATGGAATTTCCCTATCATTTTCAGTAAACACGATCCAAATAAATTGTACACCTTTTCTAACCATGTTCACCTCTCGACCAACGAAGGGGAGAGCTGGGAATTACTGAGTGATGACCTGACCAGGAACGACCCGAAGAAACTGAAATCGAGCGGTGGTCCAATCACCCAGGATAATACCGGGGTAGAATATTATGCTACCATCTTCGCGGCAGACGAAAGCCCTTTGAAAGAAGGATTGCTATGGGTTGGTAGTGATGATGGCCTGATCCATATCTCCAAAAATGGAGGAGAGAGCTGGGAGAATATTACTCCGTCTAACATGCCGGAATGGAGCATGGTGAACAGTATCCACGCTTCTGCTTTTGACGAGGGCACTGCCTATGTTGCAGCTACACGTTATAAGCTGGGAGATTTTACTCCTTACCTCTACAAAACCTCTGATTATGGTAAAAGCTGGACCTTGATCACTGACGGGATTCCGTCAGAGCATTTTACCCGTGTAGTACGGGAAGATCCTAAGCAAAAAGGTTTGCTGTACGCCGGGACTGAAACCGGGATGTATATTTCATTTAATGACGGGGCCAGTTGGAAGCCATTCCAGCTGAACCTGCCTATAGTGCCGATTACAGACCTTGCCATTAAGGATAATAACCTGATCGTAGCCACCCAGGGGCGAAGCCTCTGGATCCTGGACGACCTGTCCATTCTGCACCAATTGGATACATCCATGAAGGGTAAGGACATGGTATTATACCAGCCAAAGCCTGCATATCGCACAAAGGGGAGGGCCATGAGCGAACCATCCAAAACAGAAGGGCAGAACCACCCTGCAGGAGTAGTGACGCATTTTTACCTTAAAGATTTTTCAGAAAAAGACAGCGTTTCATTGGCCTACACTAATATGGAGGGAGATACTTTATCGACCTATTCTAATAACGCGAAAGAGAAAGGGAAAAAGCTGGAAGTGAAGAAAGGAGGTAATACCCATGTCTGGGATACCCGTGGTAAAGGAGCAGAGGAATTAGAGGGAATGATCCTTTGGTGGGCAAACCTGGACGGGCCACAGGCCACACCGGGGGATTACAAGGTGCATCTTACGGTGAACGGGCAGAGCAGCACCCAGCCATTTAAGATCATCCCAGATCCCAGGGCAGAGGTGTCTGTTGCTGATATGAAAGCACAACATGAGTTCATTACTGAAGTGAATGCAACGGTGGATGAAGCACACCAGAGCATTAAGAAGATCAGGAAGATCAATGAACAACTAAAAGCTTTTAAGAAGCAATACAAAGGGAAAGAAGCCACGAAGGAATTGGTGGAGAAAGCGGATAAAATGATCTCCGATTTTGAGGAGATAGAGAAAGCCCTTTACCAGACCCAGAACAGGAGTGGGCAGGATCCTTTGAATTTCCCAATTAGGCTGACCAATAAACTGGCTCACCTGAATAGCCTGGTAGGCATGGACGACTTTCCTCCGACAGCGCAGGATAAGGCTGTAAAGCAAGAGCTGACTGCCGCGATTGAAAAGGAATTAAAGGCTTTTAATGAATTGGTCGACAAGGAAGTGGCCGAATTCAATAAGGCATTTAACGCCCTTGAACTTAATTACCTCTATTTACAAGAATAGTAAGTAGTTAATTGAAACTGAAAACCCAACGTGTTCCGCTCCCTGGAATGCGTTGGGTTTTTTTATGGACAATCCCCAAATGCCCGAAATGATGAAAGGCAGGCCGGCGGCAAACCACCAATCGCAAACTGCCAACTAGCAGCAGCTTCCTGGGGACAAGCCCCCTCCCCAAGCCAAAAGATAGGTCTGGTCACTGCAAAAATCAAGCAGCCGTATTGGCAAACAACAGAACTATTGCATTTTTTTGCAAACCGCTAATCGCTAACCCGCCCAGGCCTCTGGCCTATTCGGGCAGGCCGCTAACCCTGCCCTGAGCGCCCGCCCGACTGAACGTCGTTCGGGCGGGTAGTCGAAGGGCGCCAACTCTCACCGAATCGAACTCATCGTCGGATCCGAGTTATTTATGTCTACCACGTTCTTCCAGCTGCCATCAGGCTGCTTCTTCCAGACCGTGACCGCATTCATATAATTTTTTACCAATTGGCCGGTCGAGTCGTTCCAGGTAAAAAGGCTTCGCTCTAACAAGTACCCCATATCACCGGATTCGGATATATGGACCTCGTAAGGCTCCCAATCTACGGACCAGCCGGGAATGCTGTCTGTTTCCTTGAGCATTTCCATAATTTCCTCGTGACCCCGGAGTGCGGGTCGTCCCTGTGGCATTAACACGGCATCTTCATGCCAGTAGCTGAGGTATTCTTCGTGGGATTTGGATTTGGCCCATTCCCTGCTGGTTTCCATCAATGCCGTTTTTTCGGCCTCGAGGTCTACTGTTTCCTCCATTTCCTTTTCTTCTGCACAGCTGCTTAATACTAAACAGCAGAGCAGTACAAACCATAATTGTTTCATAGTGTACATGTTAAATTATACGATTCTAAAATTGTAAGGGGAACAGTTACTAAGGTAGTTTTTTTTCTCTTAGATCTATTGAATGGGAAGAAAGGAAAGCCAGTTTGATTCAGGTAACCCCTGAACCTTTATGTCCCGGATAGTTTTTCTGCCTGAAACCAATTAACTTTAACCCCCGATATGGGGGATTACTACAACTACATTAAATCGCTGCACCTGATCTTCGTGATTACCTGGTTTGCCGGGCTGTTCTATATGCCGCGCTTATTCATCTATCATATTGAAGCCGTAGAGAAAGGTGGGGTAGAAAAAGATATCCTCTCCCGCCAATTAAAATTGATGAGCCGGAGGTTATGGAATATCATCACCTGGCCTTCCGCTATCCTGGCAGTATTCTTTGCCCTGTGGTTGTTACACCTTATGCCCTCTTGGGTGACCCAATCCTGGATGCAGGTAAAACTGGGGTTCGTGGTACTGCTGATCGCATATCATCTCAAAACGCATATGATCTACAAAAAGCTACAACGCGATGAGGTGGTTTACACCTCCCGTTTTATGCGCATCTGGAATGAAGGGGCTACGCTGTTGCTGTTCGCAATCGTATTCCTGGCCATTTTAAAAAATGCATTCAACTGGATCTACGGGGTTGTGGGTATCTTTGTCCTGGCTGTAATGCTGATGCTGGGGATACGCCTCTATAACCGCATCCGTAAGGATTAGTTTGAGATGCCAGCACTTTAGGGGTTGTAAATTCCGCTTATTCCTTTTTGGGGAAAGCCCCCTCCCCATGACCAAAAGATAACTCGAACCACTGCAGCAATCAAGCAGTGGAATGGGCAAAAATTAGACCAGAATACTTTCTTGCCAACCCTCCCGTACGTGCTGAAGGTGGGCCTCGAACTTCGAACTTCGAACTTCGAACCAACCTGGTTCGATATTTGCTATCTTTAAACCCAAAGCCTGCAACCTTGCTCCAAAAGATTTCGCTCAGATCACGCATTTTCGTTACCATGATATTGTTGGTGGTCATGGCCTCCGTACTGATCGCAGGGGTAACCCTCTATCAATACCGGGAACAATCTAAAGATTACCACCGCGGTAGACTGGAACGAAAAGAACAGCAGATACAACAAAGTATCGCTTATACCTTCCAGGAAACCACCTACCCGGTCACCGAAGAGAACCTCCAATATATTTTTAAAGACGAGATCTACCGGATCGCAGATGTACAGAACGTAAACTTCAATATCTACGACCTGGAAGGCGACCTGGTCCGAAGCTCCCGGCCACAGCTTACGGTCGATTCCCTTTCCATGTGCCTGGATGCCGAGGTGTTAAACCGGCTTAAAGAAAGTGTTGATAAACGCTTTGTAGAAGACAATACGGCAGCAGGGGATAAGTACCTGGCGTCCTATACCTATATACTGGACCCCAGGTTTAAACCTATCGGGATCCTCAACCTGCCTTACTTTGAGGATAACTCCTTTAACGATATGGAATTGAGAGAATTCCTGATGCGGCTTGGCGGGGTATACCTCGTGATGCTGTTCATGGCCATCTTGCTGGCCTACATCGTCTCTACCTATATTACGCGATCGCTCCAGACCATCTCCGATAAGATGGGAAAGACAGATTTTACCAAACGCAATGAAAAAATCTTTGTAGAAAAGCCCTCCCAGGAAATAGGAAAACTGATTGATGCTTACAACGCCATGATCGATGAGCTGGAACAAAGTGCCGCAAAACTGGCCCGGAGTGAAAGAGAACAGGCATGGAGGGAGATGGCTAAACAGGTTGCCCACGAGATCAAAAACCCGCTGACCCCCATGCGCCTTAGTGTTCAAAGTTTTGAACGTAGTTTTAACCCGGAAGATCCGAAGGCAGACCAGAAAATCAGGGAGTTTGCCAAAACCCTGATACAGCAGATCGATACCATGAGCAGTATCGCCTCTGCATTCTCTAATTTTGCCGAAATGCCGGCCCAACAGAATGAGACCCTGGATGTAGTAAAGATCGTTAAACTGGCTTTGGACATCTTTAATGAAGATTATATCCACTTTATTGCCAATGAAGAAAAGATCATAGCAAAATTAGATCGCACACAATTGATCCGGGTGGTAACCAACCTGGTGAAAAACGCTATTCAGGCCGTTCCCGAAATTAAGGATCCGCGTATCCTGGTAACCGTCTCTACCGAAAACGAATTTGTGAAGATCTCCGTAGCGGATAATGGCATCGGGATAGGGGACGATGTCAGGGATAAGGTGTTCGAACCAAAATTCACCACCAAAAGCAGTGGAATGGGACTAGGGCTCGGAATGGTTAAAAATATAGTGGAAACCTATAAAGGGAGCATTACCTTTACATCTCAGCAAGGAAAAGGAACCGTCTTCACGGTCTTATTCCCTAAAGAAGTATAACTTAAATAACATTGAACATGAATTTCGGAAACATTCTTATCAAAGCCATCGCACCTATAGCAACTATCACTATTAACCGGCCCGATAAGCTGAACGCCCTCAATAAGGCTACCATAGGAGACCTCCATGATGCTTTTATGGCCTTAGAATCTGATCCCGAAATTCGCGTAATTATTATCACCGGTTCCGGTGAAAAAGCTTTTGTGGCAGGAGCGGACATTGCCGAATTCTCCGGGTTCTCTGAAAAGGAAGGGAAAAAATTAGCGCAGAAAGGACAAGAAGACCTTTTTGACCTGGTGGAAAATCTTAAAACACCCGTTATCGCGGCGGTTAATGGTTATGCCCTTGGCGGTGGACTTGAACTTGCTATGGCCTGCCATTTCAGGATTGCCAGTTCTAATGCGAAAATGGGATTGCCCGAGGTTTCCTTGGGGCTGATACCTGGTTATGGGGGCACTCAGCGCTTACCTCAGTTAATCGGGAAAGGAAGGGCAATGGAAATGATCATGACGGCCGGCATGATCTCTGCAGAAACGGCTTTGGAATACGGACTTGTTAACCACGTTTGCGCCTTAGAAGAACTACAGGACTTCTGCCGGAAAATTGGCGAGAAGATCGCAAAGAACTCCCCGGTTGCGATCAGTCATGCAATAAAAGCAGTAAATACTGGTTTTAAGTATGATGCGGATGGTTACCAGGCCGAGATTAAAGCGTTTGGAAAATGCTTTGGGACCGAGGATTTCAAAGAAGGCACTACCGCCTTCCTGGAAAAACGAAAGCCGGATTTCCCCGGGGCCTGAGAACACCGTTGCCCAAACCAAACCTCTATGAGAAACCGAGTAGCCCTACTTCTGCTGGTCGTGGTATGTGCCTTTGGCAATGCCCAGGATATGCCTGTCAACTATACTTTCGGCGAAAAATTCAACGACAAATACAGATATTCTAACCTGCTCTCCATGGCCGAAGATGGCTCCGGGGGATACCTGCTGGTCAGGGCGTATTATACCGGTCTCATCCTGACGCCAAAAGGATACTTTATAGAGCAGTACGATAGTGACCTTAACCTGGTCTCCGAAGTGAACTATAAGCTGAAAGGTAAGGAGTTCGTAGAGGGGTATGTAAATAACGGGCAGCTGTATATGCTCTTCCTGGAATATAACCCCAAAGCCCTGGCCTACGAATACGTAGTACACAGGAGTCCGATCGGGAAGGACCAGTTTACAGTGGAGAAACTGCTAAGCGTTGCCTCAGAATTCGTTAAGAACCCTTTAGACCGCAATTACTATAACCGCAACTTTAATTCGGGTTTTACCACTACCGTGCTTTTCGATGAGGCCAAAAGTGCCTTTGTGATCAGTACGCATTTTAAGAAGAATAAAATGAATAAGCATGCGATCCACGTGTTTGATACTTCGCTCAGGAAAATCATGGAGCACGATTTCTCTGAAGAGGTAGAAGACAAGAATTACGCCTTTGAGAACCTAGCTGTTTCGGCCGATTTAAAGCAGGTGTTTATCGTGGGGAAAGCCTATTATAAGAAAAAACGCTTTTCTGCCTTAGAACGCAAGTTCCAGTACGAACTGATTAAACTGGATGGCAGCGGGCACCAGGTGCAAACTTTTGATATCGAGGATAAATACAGTGAATCCCTGAAACCACTGCTGCATAAGGGAGATGTAATCTGCGTCGGTTTCTATGCAGACCGCAAGGACAACCGCTACAATGGGCTGTCCTATTTTAAGGTAGACCCACAAACCCTAGAAATCCGCTCACGGAAATACAATCCCTTCTCTCCGCAATTCATGTTTGATAAATTTGGAAAAGAGAATGCCAAGTTTGTCAAAGATCTCGTTTTTAAGAATGTTAGTATTAGCCCGGATAATTCCATCCTGTTCAATGCCGAGGAATATTTTGTGACTACCAGTACCCAGGCGAATTCCAGCGGGGGTCGGCTGCGGGTGGAACGTTTTCACCATAACGACATCGTAAGCGCTAAACTGGATTCTAACGGTGATATGGTCTGGGCGCGTAATATTAATAAAACAGAGGTAACCCAGGGCGATGGGGCCTATGCCTCTTACAGTTCATATACCCTTGGCGGCACCACCTATTTCTTTATCAGCACTGCTTCGGAAAACCCGCAATTGCTGAACCGGGAGCGACTCATTTTTAAACAGGGATTCAGTCGTAACCGCAATGTCTTTGTCATTCGCCTGGATGATCAGGGCAAGATGGGCTATGAAAAGATCATCGATAACGAAGAGGCCAGGCTACCATTGATGGTCTCCAAACCCCTGGTGGACCGCGAAGATGAAGAGCTGCTCTTTTACGCGAAAAGAGGTTCTAAGAAGCAGTTGGTAAAAGTGGAAATGCGGTAAGTAATACTTCTCGACTCCCTGCCTGCCGGCAGGCAGGCGCTCGAAGTGACTGTATTCATGGTTACTTACTGAGTGCAAGTTGATTTCCCACTTTGAGCCATGTTGAGCTGTTTGTTATCTATTTCAGTCTTCAGATTAGCTAATTCAAAAAATCATGAGCCGTCATTGCGTAGTCCTTTGGCTAATTCTAAGAACCGAGCATAAACTTTCCGTTCAAGTCCTTCGGCTAGCATCTACTCTGTTAGTTCGAGCCCTTCGGCTAATTCTCAGAATCAATCATCAGATGTCAGTTCGAGCGCCCGCCCGAACGACGTTCAGTCGGGCGGGGAGTCGAGAACCATTTATCATATCATCGCTCAGGACAGGCGAGCTGTAACCCCCCCCCGTACCGAACGGCACATTCGGGCGGATTGTAACTATGTCCCTTTGTAACTATGTACCTATGTCCCTTTGTAACTATGTACCTGTGTCCCTTCCTACCAACTTGAAGGGAAGTGAATTTCTCAAAGTCCAGATTTAACACGAACATATGCTGTAAATTGGAAATAATCCATAATTTTGGAATAAATCCAATAAATGAATCCGGACAGCTTCCACAAAGGCCGTGGTGCCCAGCAGAATCCCGATAACAAATTCCTGCAGCATCGCTATGAGACCAGGGATGATTTCCTGGAATACATGCGTGCTGAAGGTGAAGACCTGGGCCCGGGAAAAACACAATACCTGCCGATTTTCCCAAAAACTATTGTGAATAAAGTCACCAGCCCGGATGTGGGGATGAACTGGTCCCTGAATCCCTACCAGGGGTGTGAGCACGGCTGCATTTATTGCTATGCCCGGAATTCGCACGAATACTGGGGGTATAGTGCAGGGCTGGATTTTGAGACCCGTATCCTGGTTAAGGAAAATGCCCCGGCTTTGTTAGAGGATAAGCTGCGGTCTAAGAATTGGAAAGCTGAAACTATAGTATTATCCGGCAATACGGACTGCTACCAACCGGCAGAAGAAAAATTCAGGCTTACCAGGGCATGCCTGGAAATATTCCTGAAATACCGTCATCCCGTCGGGATCATCACAAAGAACTCCAGGATACTTCAGGACCTGGACTTGCTGAAAGAATTAGCGGCACACAAGCTGGTAGGGGTCAACATCTCTGTTACTTCGCTATCTGAACAGACCAGGCGGATCCTGGAGCCCAGGACAGCTACTATAGCAAAGCGACTTCAGGCTATACAGGAGCTCTCCGACAATAATATCCCGGTAAACGCAATGCTGGCCCCTATTATCCCGGGCATCAACAGCCACGAGGCTCTGCCCCTGGCCAAGGCTGTTGCCGATCATGGTGCCAGGTCTTTTTCCTTTACGGTGGTTCGCTTAAACGGAGCCATAGGACAGATCTTTACAGACTGGATCAGGAAAGCCATGCCTGACAAGGCGGATAAAGTATTGCACCAGATAGCAGAATGTCATGGGGGAAGTTTGAACGACAGTAGGTTCGGACTACGAAATAAAGGTGATGGAATCCTGGCCAAACAAATTCACGACATGGTGAAACTGGCCAAAAAACAGTATTTCCAGGACCGGTCTTTTCCTCCTTTAGATAATAGCCTGCACCATCAGTATAAAAAAGGGCAGCTCAGTTTATTCTGAACCGCCCTTGATATAGCGTAATAGTCGTAATTCGGTTTAGCTGAGTTCCCAGCCCTTGCGATATTCGCCACGAACCCAATCGTTGGCTTTGTCATAGTTGGTGACCCTCATGTTTTCTCCGTCCCATTTCAGTTTCATTCTACCGGGGTAATTGAAAGGATCCCAATCCCCTAATTTCTTGCCGGGCTTCAGCTCTTTATGCTGAAAAGCTTTGATCGCCAGGTTCCCCATAAGAACAGCCTCTGTCAGTGGGCCCGACTTTTTGAAATCCGAGGAAGTAGCCGTTCCGTTCAGGCATCCTTCAACCCAGTTCTTCTGGTGTCCGTCAGTGTCTCCTTCTATCCGTTCCAGGTAAGGTTTAGGCTTATTCAGCAGGTCCATCATGCTGGAAGGTAGAATTCGAGCATTCCTGGAATATACATCGGTTACCAGTATCCCTTTTGATCCGTAAAAGATAGTACCTCCACCGGTATCACCAATGGTTTCCCCGTCTTTTAATTCGTCCGGCAGATCGGGCATAATTCCGCCGTCATACCAATTAAGGCCTATAGGCCCGTGGTTAGGCGTATTGAATTTTAGACGTACAATTGAAGATGAAGGGCACGATTCGTTATAATCAGCCTCGACAAAATCACCTACCCAGTTCGTGGTACAGCTGGCTTCAGCTTCGGTAGGGTAACCGAGGTCTAGAACGCTGAATGGAGTTTCCATGATATGGCATCCCATATCCCCTAAGGCGCCGGTTCCAAAGTCCCACCAGCCTCGCCATTTAAATGGGAGGTAAGCATCGTTATAATCTCGCATTGCTGCAGGTCCTAACCACTGATCCCAGTCCAAGCCTTTAGGAATAGGGTGTTTTTCTGTAGGCACCGGTACTCCTTGTGGCCATACCGGCCTGTTGGTCCAGCAATCGACTCGTTCTATCTTGCCGATGACCCCGCTATCTATCCATTCCCGTGCCTCACGGCTGCCATCACTGGACGCACCCTGGTTCCCCATCTGGGTGACGATCCCGTTTTCCCGGGCCGCCTCGGTCATCAAGCGTGCCTCGCGAATGGTGTGAGTCAGGGGTTTTTCCACGTAGGCGTGTTTCTTAGCCCGCATAAAAGGAAGGGCGATACTCGCATGGTTGTGATCAGGGGTTGCCACCATGATAGCATCAATATCCTTCAGCTGTTTGTCATAGACATCGCGGAAGTCAGTATAGCGTTTTACATCGGGGTACTTCTTATAAGTGTCTGCAGCCCTGCGCTGGTCTACGTCACAAAATGCTACATATTTCACCTTCCCGGTACGGTCTAGGCCGTTCATTACCCCGGCTCCTCTTCCCCCGACGCCAAAAGCGGCTACGTAAAGGGTGTCAGAGGGTGGTACATGTCCCTTCCCAAGCACATAACTGGGAACTATAGAAAAAGCCGCAGAAGTAGCGGCTGCATTTTTTATAAACTTTCTTCGCTGCATGGCTGGTCATTCATTTTTGGTGAATGCTGAAGATACACAAAAATTCAATGTCCGGATTCGGAGATACAGCGGGTTAAAAATTAAGATAGGTATTTGAAAAAATACTAGAGACGACCATTCCATTCGTCATAGAACTGCTGAAGGTAATCCAGCATGAACTGGTGCCGGACTTCCGCTATTTTCTTACCGGTTTTGGTCTGCATTCCGTCTTTGAGCAGCAATAGCTTTTCGTAGAAGTGGTTAATGGTTGGTCCTTCAGATTTTTTGTACTCTTCCTTGCTCATATTCAACTTGGGCTGAATATCCGGATCATACAAGGTCCGGTTCTTAAAGCCCCCGTAATTAAATGCCCGGGCTATCCCGATCGCACCTATGGCATCCAGCCGGTCCGCATCCCTGACCACCTGCAGCTCCTTGGAATTAAAGGGCCTTTTAGCTTTGGAAAGGGAGTTCTTAAAGGAAATATGTTTTATGATCTTGACCACGTGGGCGATGGTCTTTTTGGGAACACCTAAAGAATTGAGGAATTCACGAGCTATTCTGGGTCCGATCTTTTCGTCTCCCCCGTGAAATTTTGCGTCTGCAATATCATGGAGCAGGGCTCCCAGGCTAACGACCAGGATATCCACTTTCTCGTCCTTGGCAATCAGTAAGGTATTATTGAAAACGCGTCGGATATGGAACCAGTCGTGTCCGCCTTCAGCTCCCATAAGGGTTTCCTTTACAAAGGCGATGGTTTGCTCTACGATCTCTGCGTCGCTCATCAGCTATTCTTTATACTGTCTTTAATTTTCTTTTCTACTTTGGCCAGCAGGGCTTCCGGATCACTGTTCTGCTCTATAGGGGCATGCACCTGCATCTTTAAATGACTCCCGATACCGTGGGGGAATTTCCCGTACCGTAGCATTTTCCATGAATTGTTGATCGTAATGGGAACAACCAGAGCAGAAGGTGCCGTTTTCATCAGAATTCGGAGTCCCATCAGCTGGAATTTCTTGGGGTTGCCATCGCGGCTGCGGGTGCCTTCCGGAAATATGACCGCGGCTCTTTTGGTTTCTTCAATATACCTGCCCAGTTTTGAGATCTCTGTCAGGGCCTGCCTCGAATCCTTTCGGTTGATAAGGACAGATCCGCCATGGCGTAAATTATACGAAACACTCGGGATTCCTTTTCCCAATTCCATTTTACTGACAAACTTTGGATGGCAGGCACGTAAAAACCAGATGATCATGGGAATATCGTACATACTCTGGTGGTTGGCTACGAGAATTAAAGGCCTGTCATCGGGTAATTCAATTTCCTTCTCAAAAGAATATCGCGTACCTAACAAATGGGTTAACCGGAGGATACCCAGGTTCATAATGCTTACACTCTTCTTATGCGCTTCATATCCAAAAATATTCAGGCAAACCCACTGGATAGGGTGGAAGATCAGTAACAGCAAACCGAAAAAGATAAAATAAACCACCGTTAACGGGTAGGCGAATATTTTTCTCATAACTCAAAAATAAAAAACCGCCCGGATACGAACGGTTTTTAACCAAATTATGCTTTCTGTACAGAGGACATTACTCCCTGTCTAATCAACAGAATTCGTTATAGGCTTCTTTCAGGTTTTCTGCGATAAGTTCTGCAGGTCTTCCTTCTATATGATGACGCTCTATCATGTGCACCAGCTCGCCGTCTTTAAATAATGCCATGCTGGGTGATGACGGAGGGAATGGCACCATCAGGTCACGGGCTGCATTTACGGCCTCGGTATCTACCCCGGCAAATACAGTAACCAACTGACTTGGGGTCTTGCTGTTGTCCAGGCTCATCTTAGCTCCCGGGCGTGCGTTAGCGGCTGCGCAACCACAAACCGAGTTCACTACGACTAAAGTGGTACCGGATTGGTTTATAGCTTTTTCCACTTCTTCAGCGGTATATAATTCACGGAAACCGGCAGACGCCAGGTCTTCTCTCATCGGTTTTACTAATTCTGCAGGATACATATGCTCTTTTTTTTATATTTCAGGCTACAAAGATAACCAATTCAGAGCACTTTACCCAGTCTGTGCTTCCTACTGAAACCGACCTTCAAATCCTCTGCAATGTCCTATATTTGCCTAAATTTTTAGAGACATATGATCAAATGGATAGCGGCCATCCTGGGCTATTTTTTCTTTAGACTGCCCGGGGCATTAATAGGTTTTTTCCTGGGAAGCCTGTTGGATTCACAAACCAGGTCCGGGGGAGGCAGGACAGTCTTCAGTGATTTCACCAGGCAACAGGTCTCACCATCCGATTTTGAATTACACCTGCTGTCTCTCTGTTCTATAGTGATCAAAGCTGATGGGCAGGTTAGCCAGCGAGAGCTCGACTATGTCCGGCAATATTTTTTAAGCACCTATGGAAAGGAAAAAGCCAATGCGATCTTTCGCACATTTAACGATGTTGTTAAGAAGCGTGAGATTTCTGCCCAGAATATCTGCGCCTTCCTCAACCAGCGTACCCGCTACGAAGTAAGGCTGCAATTGTTGCATTTCCTTTTCGGGATCGCACAGGCAGACGGATCTGCAAGCCCTGCGGAGATCGCCAAGCTTTCAGAGATCGCCGGGTATCTCCGGATTGGGTCGCACGATTTTGAGAGTATAAAGGCCATGTTCATAAAATCGGCCGATACCGCCTATAAGATTCTCGAAATAGAGCGAACGGCCACAGATGATGAAGTGAAAAGTGCGTACCGTACTATGGCGAAAAAATACCACCCGGACCGGGTCATCACTAAAGATGAAGCGATTAAAAAAGGTGCGGAGGAAAAATTTAAAGAAGTGCAGAAAGCCTATGAGCAGATACAGCGCGAAAGAGGGCTCTGAGTAATATAAATAACTGACCGTAAATAATAGACCATGGGAGATTTTGGGTTTTATGTAGAGTTGGGCTATAAGCACGTTATGGATCCGGGGGCTTATGACCATATCCTCTTCCTCGCGGCACTGGCCCTTCCGTTTACCTTTAAAGGCTGGAAAAAAGTGTTATTCCTGGCCACTGTATTCACTGTTTTTCATTGTACCTCCCTGGCACTTTCGGTCTATGAACTCTTCCGGG
This sequence comes from Zeaxanthinibacter sp. PT1, assembly GCF_028464225.1. Lineage (GTDB taxonomy): Bacteria > Bacteroidota > Bacteroidia > Flavobacteriales > Flavobacteriaceae > Zeaxanthinibacter. The sequence continues at coordinate 591,394 of NZ_JAQPCN010000001.1, read as the reverse complement.
TGCCCGCTGAGTGCATAGAATTCCTGATTCCGATCACCATTGTCATTACCGCAGTGCTTAGTATGCTGTATACCCAAAGGGATGCAGATAAGACGGATTTGTATATGCACAGCCTGTCCGCGGCATTCTTTGGGCTGATCCATGGGTTCGGTTTTTCCAATTACTTCAATATGCTGATGGCCGGTGAGGCATCTAAGGCCGGACCACTACTTGGTTTTGCCACAGGGATAGAATTGTCACAGCTGGTGATCCTGCTCGTGGTCCTTGGACTTAACTTTCTTTTCCGCTCACTGTTTAAAGTTAAACCCAAGTGGTATATTACTGTGGGAGCGATAATTATAGGATTGGCCACAATACCGATGCTGATTGATACGTTCCCTAATTGGAAGGCGTGTTTTAATTAAAAATTAACCGTTAGGGGTTTGTGAAGCGATCTTAAAGCAGGTATCTTAGTAGCAATTAGAATCCCACAACCCGAATTACCTTTATGAACGAGGGGAAAAAAGCAAAATACGACAAGGCTTATTTACGGATGGCGTATGAATGGGGTAAATTATCCTATTGTGTTCGCCGGCAGGTAGGAGCCATCATCGTAAAGGACCGGATGATCATCTCTGATGGTTATAACGGTACTCCCACGGGGTTCGAGAACTTTTGTGAAGATGAAGAAGGGTATACAAAATGGTATGTACTGCATGCCGAAGCCAACGCTATATTAAAGGTGGCATCTTCTACCCAGAGTTGCCAGGGGGCAACCCTGTACATCACCATGTCTCCCTGCAAGGAATGCAGTAAGCTAATTCACCAGTCTGGCATAAAACGTGTGGTATATCAAACAGCGTATAAAGACGATTCCGGGCTAAAATTCCTGCAAAGAGCAGGTGTAGAACTGCAGCACCTCCCGGTGATCGAGGAGAGAGTGATCTAAAACCTGATCGATGAAAAAACAGTATTATTTATGGCCTACAGTTGTTGCCCTTGCCTTGGCATGCGGGATCTTTCTTGGCGGTAAACTGAATTTCAACGACAGTCCAGAAAAACTCTTCACAACCAATTCCAAAAAAGACAAGCTAAATCGGCTGATAGATTATATCGACTATGAATACGTAGACGATATCAATACGGACAGCATAGTAGATGTTACGGTAAACAATATCCTGGACAAGCTGGATCCGCATTCGGTATACATCCCTAAAGAAGATATGAAACAGGTATCCGAGAATATGAAAGGCGATTTCGTAGGGATAGGAGTCAACTTCTATATGTACAAAGATACTATTGCGGTAATCCGTGCAGTTCAGAACGGTCCCAGCGAAGAAAAAGGGATTAAACCCGGTGACCGTATCCTGATGGCGAATACAGATACCTTATACGGGAAACGGCTGCCCAGCGCAGACATCGTCAGTAAGCTTAAAGGAAAAGAAGGCAGCTCTGTTAAACTTAAGATCTATAGGAAAACAGGAGACAAAACATTTGATGTGGATATCCGGAGAGACCGGATTCCCCTGAGTAGTGTAGAGGCACAATATATGCTGGATGAGGATTTGGGGTATATCAAAGTGAACCGTTTTGCTGAATCTACCTATAAAGAATTTACTAGGGCACTACGAAACCTGCAGAAGAAAGGTGCTCAAAAACTGGTTCTCGACCTGAGGGATAACCCGGGGGGCTACCTTGGCATCGCACAGAAAATGTCTGACGAGTTCTTGCAGGATGGCAAACTCATTCTTTTTACCAAGAACAAAAAAGGCAAGATCGATAAGACCTATGCCACTAAAAAAGGGAGTTTTGAGAATAAACAAGTCTATGTTCTGATCAATGAGCGTTCCGCATCGGCGAGCGAGATCGTTGCCGGGGCTTTGCAGGATAACGATATAGGAACCATTGTCGGGCGACGATCCTTTGGGAAAGGACTCGTGCAACGAGAAATGGAACTGGGCGACGGATCTGCAGTCAGACTGACCGTTTCCAGGTATTATACACCTACAGGGCGCTCTATCCAGAAAAGTTATGATAACGGTACTGAGGATTACTACGAGCGATTTATGAACCGTTATAATAATGGGGAGTTAATGGAGGCTGATAGTATAAAGGTGGCCGACTCGCTCCGCTTTGAGACCCCTAAAGGAAAAGTGGTCTACGGTGGGGGAGGGATCATCCCGGATGTTTTTGTACCCATAGGCTCTCATGAAGAAGAGGCTGTAGAAAGCCTGGACAGTTCATTCGGTTTATTCTCCAGGTTCATCTTTGACCACCTGGAAGAAGACAGGACCCGCTATGTAAAGATGAGTGAACAGGAATTCATGCAAAGTTTCAATGTGGATGATATTCTTTTTGAGAACTTCATCAACTATGCAGAACGATGGCCATTGGTACAAAAGCTGAACCTCCGGTATTACGATATGGAGGAGCGGATTAAAGGATACCTGAAAGCCGCCCTGGCAGCACAATTATACGGGCCCAACCAACAGGCTCGAATTAAAGCCGAAAATGACCCCATGCTGCAGAAAGTGTTGCAACTGGAGCAGCCCGAAACTCCTATGATTCGGCAGGATTAATCCTCTTCTATCTTTTTCTGTATCTTCTTAGAAGTATTGAAGATCAGGATAAGCACGATGGCACTGAGTGCCGCCACGATCCCGATAATGGCAATAGTGCTGTCGCCCTGCAGCGGATCATTAAAATTCACCACCGTTACATTGTAGGCAATAAGAGCCAGTGCCAGTACGACTAAAATTATACTCAGGTATTTGTTCATAACTACTTTAGGGTTGCTAGGTTCTCCTGTATCGCGAATAATTGGTGCACATTGGCTGCAAATAATTTTACAGCTATGGCCATCAGGATCACACCAAATACTTTGCGGATAACACTTAATCCGCTCCTCCCCAGGAAGCGTCCAATACGTCCGGACGACTTTAATACCAGGTATACAAAAATGGTGTTCAGTATAATGGCGACAATGATATTCTCCACGTGATACTCTGCCCGCAAAGATAATAAAGAAGTAAGGGTTCCCGCACCTGCGATCAGCGGAAATGCTATGGGAACAATAGAGGCACTCTCCGGTTCGTCATCTTTATACAGGGAGATCCCTAAAATCATTTCTATGGCCAGGAAAAAAATGATGAATGCACCCGCCACGGCAAAAGAGTTTACATCTATCCCGATCAGGTTCAGGATCTCTTCCCCGACAAAGAGGAAAGCGACCATGATACAGGCAGCCACTATGGTTGCCTTTCCGGACTGTATATGACCTACCTTGTTTCGTAAACTGACAATGACAGGGATTCCGCCCAGGATATCGATGACGGCAAAGAGTACCATGGTAGTGGTAGCTATTTCACGAACGTCTAAATTCATAGCAATTAATTTTAAAAGTCGACAAAGGTACGTGAAAGCAGCAGGCTTGGATTACGAAACCATTAAATTATTACTGTGTTAACAACAACAAAGCGGTATCTTTGGCCGACTTAAATTAAGGGGTATGTTTCAACTGGGAAAAACCATAGTTTCTGAAGAGATCATCGAGAACGATTTTGTATGCAATTTAAGCGCTTGCAAAGGGGCATGTTGCGTAGAAGGTGAAGCCGGTGCTCCCCTTGAAAAAGAAGAAACCGAAATTCTGAGGGAAATCTATCCCAAGGTAAGACCCTACCTGAGACCCGAGGGGATAACTGCTATAGAGCAGCAGGGGACCTTTGTTAAAGGCACCGATGGTGATTGGGAAACTCCCCTGGTCAACAATAAAGAATGCGCCTACGTAACTTTCGAGGAAAACGGCACCGCCCTATGTGGTCTTGAACAAGCGGCCAAGGACGGGGTAACGGATTGGGTAAAACCGGTTTCCTGCCACCTGTACCCGGTACGTGTCAGGGAATACACGGAGCTTACCGCGGTGAATTATCATAAATGGCAGATCTGCGATCCTGCCTGCAGCCTGGGCACAGAATTACAGGTGCCCGTTTATAAGTTTGTAAAGGATGCACTGGTTCGCAAATTTGGACATGATTGGTATACCGAGCTTGAAAAAGTAGCCGAAGAACACCTTAGGAAGTAGGGATATGCAGGATGATCCGGGTCCCGGATGGGTGACGCATGCGATCAAACAAATCGATAATATCAATTTCAAACGAATTACGGTAGGCTTTGGAAAAATTCCGTAGCCGCGCCTTGGTGATGTCGATCCCCAGGGACTTTCGCTTCAATACCCTGCTTTTCTTCAGCTCTTCAGAGGCATCGCGACCAACACCGTTGTCGGTAATGGCAATCTGCATATACTTATCGTTCTCCCGGGAGATATATAACTCGATATTCTTTTCCCCTTCTTTTGATGAGAGCCCATGCCATAATGCATTTTCGAGGAATGGCTGTAAGATGAGCGATGGCACTTTTACCTGGTGTGGGTCTATTTCCTGGTCGATGCGTACCGTGAAATTGATCTCGTTATTAAACCGAATGTTCTCAATATTCATGTATAATTTCACCGTTTCTAATTCCTCGGCCAGGGAGATCTCCTTAACTGATGAAGCGTCGAGAATTTTACGCACCAGTTTGGAAAACTTATTCAGGTAATGTACCGCGTTCTTCTTCTCGTTATTGATGATGTATAACTTAATGGAGTTGAGCGAGTTGAATAAAAAATGTGGATTCATCTGGCTGCGGAGCATGGTTTGTTCCAGGGTGAGCAATTTCTTGTCGCTTTTCAGCTGGAATTGCCGGTAGAACACGTATAAAATAAGGAGGAAAAGCGCGAGGACGAGGGTGCTGATGATTAGGGTGTTCTGGTTTCTTTTTAGCCTCAGTTTTACCAATTCGTTTTCCTGGGCCAGGGACTCGATTTGGTTGGTCCGCTCCTCAGATTCGGCCCGCGAGATCACGTCGTACACGTAGCGGGTATTCCGTTCGTTAGAGATCTTGCGGCGGATGGTCTGCGCTTGTTCGTAATACTCAAGTGCATTCTCAAAATCCCCCTCCTTCTCGTAGAGGTCGTGCATAAAGGCCTTTGCGGTATAAATATTACCGTAGATGTCGTATTCTTCGGCCATATTTAAACCCCATTCCAGGTATTGTAAAGCTTGCTGGTGTTGATCCATATGTATATACGTCCAGCCGATATTGATATATATGGCAGAGATCATTTCCTTATCTCCCCATTCTTCGGCCAGGGGGAGGATGGAGTTAAATAGCCCGAGGGCCTCTTGTAACTTATCCTGGTGCACATACACATGTGCGATGCCAAAATTACTCATCACTTGTACCTGGTCAGAACTTACCATCTCGTTCAGGCCTAGTGCCCTATTGTAATTCTCCAGGGCTTCTTCCAGTTCGCCCATGGCCTCCAGCGATTCCCCGATTCTCGCATGGTTGATCGCTGCCTGGGGGATATTGCCTAATTCCATTTCAAGTTCAACCGCTTCCCGGAATAATTCTATGGCCAGGTCATATTGCTCCAGGGTGCGGTAAATATTCCCGATTATATTCAGGGAGGCATTCATGGTACTTTTAATGACGGGAGACGGGTGGTTGATTGAGCGTGCGAGGTAGAGCGCTTCCTTACTGTAATCCAAAGCAGATTTAATAGCATTGCTCCGAAGGTAATCCAACCCCAGCATGTTGAGGCTCTGGATACGGAGTTCCATATTATTGGCTTCTATAGCTGCCTCCAGGCCCTGTTGGTGATAGCGTATGGCCTGTGAATGATTGGACAGGTCCCTTGAGCGTACCCCCAGTTGGTTATAGGCATAGGCCAGGCCATCAAAATATTCTACAGCGGCAGATCTTTTAACGAGGTAAGTCAGGAGAACACTATCTTTCTGGTAGGGAGCAAATACTTGGTCTAACTCCAGGTAGGTGGTTGGCTTGGCCAATAGGATGCTGTCTGTCTTTTTTAAGAACTCGCCCGTACCCTCTTGGGCGTAAACTGAAATTCCGGGAAGCAGCAGTAAAAGAAACAATATGTTCCGGGATAAAGAGAACTTCATCGCTTTGATTTATAACATATCTAAGAAATCTGACTTCTTCTGCCTGGAAACTGGGATCTTGTGTCCCGAAACTAAAACCACGTATCCGTCAGTTTTAATGAATTCCTTGATCTTAGAGAGGTTGATGATATACGAATTATGGATGCGGTAAAAGATATCGGCAGGCAATATCAGGTTGACTTCTTTGAGCTTTTTCGTAAGTACGATCCGTTGCCCGTCTTTCAGGAAAAGTGTGCTGTAATTTCCGTCAGATTCAGCATAGAGGATTTCGTCGGCAGTCAGGAAGATGAGTTTCCCATCTGTATTCACGGTGATCTTTTTATGAACGGGATTGCTGTTAAAATTGAGCAGTAATTTCTCCAGCTTATCCGTGCTGAGGTTACGGGTATGGAATTTTTTGATCTTCTGAATGGTCTCTCTCAGGTCGTCTCCATCTATCGGCTTTAACAGGTAATCCAGGGCCTCGTTCTTCAGAGCCTGAATAGCGTATTGGTTATAGGCCGTGGTGATTACGACGGGAAAATCGCGTTTTTTAATTTTCTGAATGAATTGGAACCCATCCATCTTAGGCATTTCAATATCGAGGAATAAGCAGTCGGGACTTTGTTTTTCCAGGTACTCCAGGGCTTCAAACGGATCAGTAAAGGAAGCCTTAACATGGATTTCTTCACTGAAGTTTGTCAGCTCCCAGGACAAGCTTTGTAATGCCTTTTTCTCGTCGTCTACAAGTACGGCTTCAAGCATGAGACTTAATTGTTTAGAGGAAAGATAGTCAAATATATGAAGGAGTTAATAGTGTACCTACAAAAGATATGTGGAAGGAACATTTTCTTGTATGGATGAGTATAGGGAAGGCTTACAGAGCGAATATCGGATAGCAAGTAGTCACGAGGGCATTAAAGACCGGCTTTAAGTGCTGTATATAGCGTAAAAGAAATGTAGGTTGTTCTGCTTGAGAATATTATCCCCTTTTTATTGCCGCCATCTATACAATATTTACTGCAGATTATACAAATGCCCTTAAAAACGGGGAAGTATCGGTTACATTTGATCTTCCAAAGATTCCCCTTGATACACAGCGTGTCAAAAAAATGACCAACGAATCTGGGAACTGATGAAGAAGTGTGCGATACTGTTCTGTATTTTGATCATCACCCTGATCTTAGCAGCAATCACCGAGAGGCAATTGGAGGATCAGCAGAAATCAAAATTAGTAATAGCGGCCGATGAAACGGAACTGATCGCCAATGCAGAAAACAGGCCCTGAAGAAGATTATTACGAATATCCATTTTCAACAAACGCTCAACCGGTGAGATTTCATCCAAGAGCGATCCGGCATCTCCAGGGAAGCCGATAATTATATAACTATCAAACCAAAAGTACGATCCTGAAGGGAGTGCTTATCCTAGGGTGGCACATCTGTTTTAACAGAATCCCATGGTTGCAATTGCACGAACAGGATAACCAGACCAACTAGTTTTGGCCATGGTATTTGCGGGATATAGGTTTCGGGGGAACTACCTAGTTCAGCAGATCCATTTGTCGTGATAACAAATTTTCAACGCAACCTCTTGGATCGTACGGTTTGATAGATTTTTACACCTTCCGCTGCTATTCCCATTCCATTTGCAAACAACCATTTTGTCTTTCTTCAAGTAAGATGACAATATGCTTTAAGCTAGGATGATAATAATAAACCAAAAAGTATAAAAATACCGACTATTTGGTTTATTCTGCTTCGAATTTTTTCTGTAGAATTCTATTAAGACTGCCATGCATCCCGCAGGCCTAGTAAACTTCCTTGCCGAGGGTGGATTTCAACAAATTCTGTTAAAAACTTTAAGACCAATTACGAGAAATTGGGTTTTCTTATTGAACCCTTTTTTAAATCTTTGTTATCCCAACACGAACAACTTTTCGCACTTCATACTAACACTAAAACGCATTGATTATGTCATCATCTTCAGTAGAACCCATTTTAACAGAAAACGAAGGTCGCTTTGTGATCTTCCCTATTCAGCATCATGATCTCTGGGAGTGGTATAAGAAATGCGAAGCTTGTTTCTGGACCGCCGAAGAGATAGACCTGCACCAGGATCTTGCGGATTGGAATAATAAACTATCGGATGATGAAAAGTATTTCATCAAACACATATTGGCATTCTTTGCGGCGTCAGACGGCATAGTAAATGAAAACCTTGCGGAAAATTTTGTAAACGAAGTGCAGTACCCGGAAGCTAAGTTCTTCTATGGCTTCCAGATCATGATGGAGAACATCCACTCGGAAACCTACTCACTGCTAATCGATACCTACGTAAAAGACGAAAAGGAAAAGAATATTCTTTTCACAGCTATAGAGAACTTCCCCGCGATTAAGAAAAAGGCAGACTGGGCCCTGAAATGGATAGAATCTCCCAGTTTTGCAGAAAGGTTGATCGCATTTGCAGCAGTAGAAGGGATTTTCTTCTCAGGAGCATTCTGCTCTATTTTCTGGCTGAAGAAGAGGGGCCTAATGCCCGGCTTAACCTTCTCTAACGAGTTAATTTCAAGGGACGAGGGGATGCATTGTGACTACGCCGTGCACCTTCACAATAAACACTTGGTCAATAAAGTGCCTAAATCCCGTATTACCGATATCATTGTTGATGCGTTGAACATTGAGCGCGAATTCATCACCGAGTCGCTTCCTGTAAGTCTTATCGGGATGAATGCTAAGCTCATGACCCAATACTTGGAATTCGTGGCAGACCGCCTGTTGGTTGAATTGGAGTGTGAGAAAGTATATAATTCGACCAATCCATTCGATTTTATGGATATGATCTCCCTGCAGGGAAAAACCAACTTCTTTGAGAAGAGGGTTTCTGAATACCAGAAAGCCGGTGTACTGAATAAAGACCAGGATTCCGATGCACAAAAGATCAGCTTCGACGCAGATTTCTAAATAGTAAACAATCCATCCGCATACACCCCCCTAAAAGGGAGATATGCTCTCAATATAGATCCCGGTTGTGCTTCCTGCCGAAGTACGACATAAGCAACGTATCACCTAAAATCAACTAAACACATGTTCGTAGTAAAAAGAGACGGAAGAAAAGAGCCGATTATGTTCGATAAGATCACGGCCCGTGTTCGTAAGTTATGTTATGGCTTAAACGAACTCGTAGACCCAGTAAAAGTCGCCATGCGCGTCATTGAAGGATTATACGATGGGGTAACTACCTCGGAACTGGATAACCTGGCAGCAGAGATCGCTGCTACCATGACCACGACACACCCGGATTACGCCAAATTAGCTGCCCGTATTTCCGTTTCTAACCTGCATAAGAATACCAAGAAATCCTTCTCGGAAACCATGCAGGATCTTTATGAATATGTAAATCCGCGAACTGGTAAAAAAGCACCACTGGTGTCTGATGAGGTTTTTAAGGTGATCTCTGATAATGCAGCCGAATTGGACAGTACCATTATTTATAACCGGGATTTTGGGTACGACTACTTTGGATTTAAAACCCTGGAGCGTTCTTACCTGCTGAAGATCAATGGTAAGATCGCCGAACGTCCGCAGCATATGCTGATGCGTGTTGCTGTCGGGATACACCTGGATGATTTAGAGGCAGCCAAGGAGACCTACGAACTGATGTCTAAGAAGTTCTTTACGCATGCTACCCCAACGCTTTTCAATGCCGGTACTCCTAAGCCACAGATGTCATCATGCTTCCTGTTAGCGATGAAAGATGACAGTATTGACGGGATTTACGATACGCTGAAAAGTACGGCCAAGATTTCCCAGTCTGCCGGGGGGATAGGACTTTCTATCCACAATATCAGGGCTACGGGCTCTTATATCGCCGGTACTAACGGAACATCTAACGGGATTGTACCCATGCTAAAAGTCTTTAACGATACAGCGCGTTATGTAGACCAAGGAGGAGGGAAAAGAAAAGGAAGTTTCGCCATTTACGTAGAACCATGGCATGCAGATATCTTTGATTTCCTGGATCTGAAGAAGAACCACGGGAAAGAAGAAATGAGGGCAAGAGATCTTTTTTACGCCATGTGGGTGCCGGACCTTTTTATGAAAAGGGTAGAGGCTAACCAGGAATGGACCCTGATGTGTCCTAACGAGTGCCCGGGACTATATGACCACCACAGTGAGGAATTTGAAGAGCGCTACCTGAAGTACGAAGCCGAAGGAAAAGGGCGTAAGACAATCAAGGCTAGAGATCTTTGGGAAAAGATACTGGAGTCCCAGATAGAAACCGGAACCCCATACATGCTCTATAAAGATGCTGCCAACCGCAAGAGTAACCAGAAGAACCTGGGAACCATCCGTTCTTCTAATCTCTGTACCGAGATCATGGAGTACACTTCCCCGGACGAGGTAGCGGTTTGTAACCTGGCGTCTATCGCACTGCCAATGTTTATTAAGAACGGGCAGTTTGATCATAAAGAATTATTCAGGGTCACCAAACGCGTGACTAAAAACCTGAACAGGGTTATCGATAGAAATTACTACCCGATCAAGGAAGCTGAAAATTCTAATATGCGTCATCGCCCTATTGGGTTAGGAGTGCAGGGACTGGCAGATGCATTTATTATGCTGCGCCTTCCTTTTACCAGTGATGAGGCAAAGACTTTGAACCAGGAGATCTTTGAAACCCTGTATTTTGCAGCTGTTACCGCCTCCATGGAAATGGCTCAGGAAGAAGGGGTTTACCAGAGCTATGAAGGATCGCCAATCTCCCAGGGAGAGTTCCAGCATAACCTTTGGGGGATTAAGGATGAAGAACTGTCCGGAAGATGGGACTGGGCAAAACTTCGCAAAAGCGTTAAAAAGCACGGGGTTCGTAACTCCCTTTTAGTGGCGCCGATGCCAACCGCTTCTACCTCGCAGATCCTTGGAAACAACGAGTGTTTTGAGCCTTATACTTCAAACATTTATACCAGGAGAGTACTGTCCGGTGAATTCATCGTGGTTAACAAACACCTGTTAGAAGACCTAGTAGAGCTAGGCCTGTGGAATGAGGACTTAAAACAGGAGCTGATGCGTGCGAACGGTTCTGTTCAGCATATTGACGGCATCCCTGAGGAAATCAAGGAGCTGTACAAGACTGTATGGGAACTGAGTATGAAAGACATCATTGATATGAGTCGCCACAGGGGATACTTTATCGACCAAAGCCAGTCGCTGAATCTCTTTATGGAAAATGCCAATTACTCCAAGCTGACCTCTATGCATTTCTATGCCTGGAAGAGTGGATTAAAGACAGGGATGTATTACCTGAGGACCAAAGCGGCAGTAGATGCCATTAAGTTCACCCTGGATAACAGTAAGAAGAAAGAAGCTCCGGAAGAAACTGCGGTTCCTGAAATGTCAGTTGCAGCTGCTCCGCCTAAAGAAGTAACGGCCGCTATGGACGTAAAGCCAACTCCGGTGGCTTCTGAAGAGGCAGATACCAGCCCGATGAGCCCTGAAGAAATGAAGATGCTGATTGCACGTGCCAAAGAAGGCCAGGCAGATGACGATTGCCTGATGTGCGGTTCTTAAGCTTTAGTGTTTATTCTTGATCAGGATACCCCGGTCATTTCAATGTGCCTGCACAACGAAATCGCCCGGGGTATTTTTTTCCCGCGAGTTTTATGTGTTCTACAAGGCGAAAGAACAGTAGTTCTTCCCGGCTTATTTTGAAATAAAACCTCTGAAAGCCTGGTAAGAAGCCACTAATAAGAAGATGTAAATAAAAAGTAGGAGAACCGAAACGTCCATGCTGCGGGGTTTAAGTTGATATTGAGGTATATACGCAAAAGAGGTGTAGCCCGGACGTCCGGATAACGTTAAAATTTAAACCTAATGAGCACATTTTCGCCCAGACAGCTCACTTTTTAAACGCCTGGTACATTAATTTTCCCAGTAAGAGCAGTACCGCGTACACGGCAAGAAATAGGATATAGGTTTCCATAGCCCTTCATTAGACGTGGAGAGCTATGGCATTCTTTCTAAAGGAGTCGTTAAATTGCTGTGAAAGAACAGCCAATTAATTTCTAAGAACGGCAAGGTGTACAGTCTGAGTGTTTCAGATTAGGCGGTCACATCTACTTCTTTATAGGCATGTATGACGGCTATTTCCCCTTCCTTGCCTGGTTTGGAATTCCCGTGCTCCATCCCCAGTATACCATCGTATCCTTTGCGGTGCAGCCAGCTGAAGATGTTCTTATAATTAATCTCCCCGGTGGTGGGCTCGTTCCTGCCCGGGTTATCGCCGATCTGTATGTAGGCGATCTCGTCCCAGCATCGTACCATATTGGGGATCAGGTTGCCTTCCTGTATCTGTTGGTGGTAAATATCAAAGAGGATCTTGCAGGATGGGGAGTTAACGGCTTGGCAAATCTCGTAAGCCTGGGGTGAACCGGTAAGGAAAAGGCCGGGATGATTGTAAAAGTTTAAAGGTTCCAGGACCATTACTAATCCGTGGGGCTCCAGGATAGCACTGGCCTTCTTAAGGCTGTCAATCACATTAGCGGTCTGGTAGCCCATAGCAAGCCTGGGATCCGTATGTCCCGGAACAACGGTCATCCAGGTTGCGCCTACTCTTTTGGCTACAGCGACAGACGCTTTGATCTCTTGCAGAAATTCCTCCTGCTTCCCCGGATCTCCTGAGGCAAGGTTGGCTTCATTCCAGTAAATGGTATGGGCGACAAAAACCCCCATGCTTATCCCTAGTTCTTTAAGTGTGTCGGCTATCCGTTGCTGTTCCTCTACTGTCCTACTGCCCATTTCGTTATCCTCAAATGCACGGAATCCCTGCTTTGCCATGAATTTAAGCTGTTCAATGGGGTCATCCCCTGCGTTTGCTTTGAACATTCCCAAATGCGGGGCGTAACGCAGGCCGAATTCATGCTTGGCCCTGACAGGGGAATTTGCACCAAAGGCAAATGCCCCTCCCAAGGAGATCGCTCCGCCGGAAAGGGCACTTGTCTGTATAAAATTTCGTCTATTCATAATTAGATATCCCGATAGACCATGCTTTTCCCCCCGTAAGGGTTTCCACATCGTCACAGGCTATGTATTGCCCGGGAACCGGGAGATATGCCAGTACTTCTTCCCCAATGTATTCTGAAGTACTGTAGCCCCATATCGTTAAACCGCGAAGGTTATTTGCAAAAGAGAAGCGGGCAATCCCGTCATCCAGGGTAACAGCTTTCCCCTGGGAGACCGCCTCCTGGTAATTGGTGATGCTTTCAAACATCTGCACTTCCTCTTCCTTAGTGTTTTTCAAGGCTTCTGCCAGTATGGGTTCCAGGTCTTCTGCTTCCAAATCTTCCGCCTTCTCCTTTCCGGAAACACGTACGGCTTCTTCCATAAACCTGCTCATCCCCAGTCTAAATAGATCTTGCTTTTCCTTATCCATTACCTCGTTCGCCAGGCGATCGATAAATAAGTGAACCTGGACTTCAGAAGCTGCAGGGGTGTCGGTTTTCGGCAGGATGATATCCACCAGTTTGGTCACTGCGGCGCCTTCTTCTTGGGAAAAGAAATCGGGCGTCCATACCATGGCTTTCTCCTGCTGGCAACTTTGCATCAGGCTTATCAGGGTTGGTGTCGCCACGGCATAACCCAGCGATAACCCCATATTTTTGAGTGCTTTTCTTCTGTCCATTAGATGTTTCCTTTTTTAAGTTCTTTTACGGCGTGGTCTACGGCCCTGGCGGTAAACGCCATATAGGTCAGTGAAGGGTTTACGCAAGAGGCCGAGGTCATGAATGCTCCGTCGGTGACAAAGACGTTAGGCACGGCGTGTACCTGGTTATAGCCATTCAGCACCGAGGTGTTGGGATTCCTTCCCATTCGGGCAGTTCCCATTTCATGGATCCCAAGACCCAGGGCACCCGGGTTGTCAAAACCTTGCACATCCTTAGCCCCTGCTTTTTCCAGCATTTCAACGGCTTGTTCCTGCATATCCTTCCGCATGTTCCATTCATTCTCCTTGAATTCGGCATCAAAGGTCACTGTGGGTAATCCCCAGCCGTCCAATTTATCGTAATCCAGGGTCATGCGGTTGTCCTCGTAGGGCAAAACTTCCCCAAAACCGCCTATGCCCATGGTCCAGCCACCAGGTTTCATAATGGCTTCTTTCAAGGCTTTACCGTGAGACATTTCGGCAATAGCATCTGTCCAATTGCCCCTGCCGGCACCTCCCTGGTAGCCGTAGCCGCGGATGTAGTCGTTCCGGTTAGAGCTGCCTCCCAGGTTACGGAATCGCGGAATATAAACCCCGTTTGGTTTTCTTCCTTTGTAATATTTATCGTCAAATCCTTCGATCTTACCACTGGCGCCCACCCCGAGGTGATGGTCCATGATATTTCGTCCTAACTGGTCAGAATCGTTCCCCATCCCGTTCGGGAAGCGGTCAGATTTAGATTGCATCAGGATAGAAGTAGAAGCGATAGAAGAGGCACATAGGAATACTACCTTGGCCTTGAACTCGAATTCTTCTTTGGTGAGCCTGTCAATCACTTTGACCCCTGTAGCTCGCTTGGTATCCGGATCGTACATTACTTCGTGAACAATAGAATCCGGTCTAAGGGTCATATTACCTGTACGCTCTGCTGCAGGCAGGGTAGAGGAGTTACTGCTGAAGTAGGACCCAAAAGGACATCCGCGAATACATCTGTTCCTGTATTGACAACGGATACGTCCATCATATTGTTTATCACTGTTTATATGAGCAACACGCCCGGCGGTAACCACTCGGCCGTCAAAATTTTCCCCTACACGCTCGCGGAATTGCTGTTCCACGCAATTCAGTTCCATCATGGGCTCAAAAACCCCATCGGGTAATTGTGATAATCCCAGTTTTTCACCGGTTACCCCGATAAAGGATTCTACCTTATCATACCAGGGGGCTATGTCCTTATATCTTACCGGCCAGTCTACGGCAATCCCATCCCGACGATTGGCTTCAAAATCAAGGTCACTCCAGCGGTAGCTATGACGTCCCCACATAATAGAACGCCCCCCTACGTGGTATCCACGCATCCAGTCAAATCGTTTGGTTTCGTTGTAAGGGTGTTCCAGGTCATTTACAAACCAGAAATTATGGGGAGCTTTTACCGTATACCCGGTCCTCGCCTGTTTTTCCTGCTTGGCTTTTTCTTCCCTGGGTAATTCTCCGCGGTTCGGGAAATCCCAGTCATCCATGTTGGCTGTAGGGTAATCCTCGATGTGTTTTACCATGCGTCCCCGGTCCAGGACTAGTGTCTTTAAGCCGTTTTCACACAATTCTTTCGCGGCCCAGCCTCCACTGATACCTGTTCCTACAACAATCGCATCATACGATTCCTGCTCTTCATTGTAATAGAATTTACTCATGTTTGGGATTGTTTATTTGCTAAAAGTATTAAATATTAAATAAAATTTCTACATTTAAAATTCATTATTTCCCCTAAGTTCGCAGTGTTCTCAGGGGTATTTTAGGAATAGTGAAAACCCCGTAATTGAAAGCTTAACAAGCTGGGCCACTATTTTTCAGTAGAAACAGGGCCGGATTTACCATGCCCGGAATCATAACCAAATATTTATAAGACTAAGCAAAAACACCATGATCAAAAACAATTTAGTACTAAGGGCATCCTTGACATTTTTTTCAATAGCGTTGCTCGTATTCAATTCCTGTAAAGAAGAAAAGAAAGATGACGAAAAACCTAAGGAAGCGCTGACTACGGAAACGGTGGATCCTTTTTTTAAGCTTTCACTTGCACAATGGTCCATGCACCGTATGATCAATGAAGATGGGGCAGATCCCTATTCGTTTGCAGAGAAAGCAAAAGCGTGGGGTTTCAGCGGACTGGAATACGTAAGCCAATTATATGATAAAGAACTAAAAGCTGCAAATTATTCAGCGGAGGCTATGGCTGCTTTTGTAGATAAGTCTAATGCCGCTGCAGAAAAACATGGTCTGAAAAATGTTTTGATCATGATAGACGGGCAGGGAGACCTGGCTACTTCAGATGCTGCTGCCCGGAAAAAGGCGATAGAGAACCACTATAAGTGGGTAGACGCTGCTGCTGCAATGGGCTGTCATGCGATCCGGGTGAATCTTTCCGGCAGTGAAAACCCGGAGGAATGGGTTTCCAATTCTGTAGACGGACTCACCGGCCTGGCTACCTATGCTAAAGATAAAAATATCAACATCCTGGTCGAGAACCACGGTGGGCTGTCTTCTAATGCTGAAAAACTGGCAGAGGTCATGGAGAAAGTCGGTATGGAGAACTGCGGAACGCTGCCTGATTTCGGTAACTTCTGTATCAAAAGAAATTACGGCGATGACGGTTCGTGGACTTGTGAAGAACAGTACGATATTTATAAAGGCGTAAAAGAATTGATGCCCTATGCTAAAGCCGTCAGCGCTAAGTCACATGATTTTGACGAAGCGGGGAACGAAACAGAAATAGACTACAGCAGGGTGCTCCAAATCGTCAAGGATGCCGGCTATACCGGGTTTATCGGCGTAGAATATGAAGGAGACAAAATGGGAGAAGAAGCCGGGATCATGGCGACCAAAGATCTTCTGCTCAAGGCAGCACAAGACCTTAAGTAATAAGCAGCATACAGTATGAAGGTTTTTTTAAATCAACTGTTCGACTATAATTTCTATTGTAACAAAAGGTTGATAGAGGAGTGTCAGAAGTTGGGTAGTGTACCCGATAAAAGTCAGACTCTTTTCAGTCATATCCTCAATGCCCACCACCTCTGGAATGCCCGGATCATGCAAAAACCGGCGACCTACAAGGTGTGGCAGGAACAGGATGTTGCCGACTGGGGAGAGTTGCATTACGAAAACCAGCGCACTTCATTTGAGATTATCACCAATACCGATAATCTTGAACAGCGGATAGATTATGTCAACACGGAGGGCAGAGCTTATACCAATACCATCAGGGATATCCTGTTCCATATCATTAACCATTCTACAAATCACCGGGCCCAGATCGCTGTTGATTTCAGGAACAACGACCTGGAACCACTGGTCCTTGATTATATATTCTATAAACGATAACAACCCAATTCAGATAACCAACTAAACAAAAGATTATGACGCTCCGGTTAAAATTTCAATTATCCTTCATGATGTTCCTGGAATTCTTCATCTGGGGAGGATGGTTTGTAACCCTAGGCACCTATATGGGCGACAACCTAAAGGCTTCGGGAGGTGAGATTGCGATGGCATTCTCTACTCAATCCTGGGGCGCCATCATTGCTCCTCTTATCATAGGCATCGTGGCAGACCGCTATTTTAACGCCGAAAGAATATTGGGAGTGCTGCACCTGGTGGGTGCTGTCCTGATGTACCAGATGTACCAGTCTGTAGACTTCGGGGATTTTTATCCCTATGTACTCGGGTATATGATACTGTATATGCCCACACTGGCCCTTGTGAATTCTATTTCGTTCCGGCAGATGAAAGACCCGGCCAAGGAGTTTTCTTATGTGCGGGTATTCGGAACCATCGGTTGGATCACCGCCGGACTCATCATCTCTTACGTTTTCCTATGGGATTCCGTCGAGGCCAGGGCAGAAGGTATGCTGAGAAATACCTTCCTTATGGTGGCTATAGCCTCCGGTATTTTAGGACTGTTCAGTTTTACGCTTCCCAAGACTCCGCCTAAAGTAGATAAGGATGAAAAGATCAGCATCTCAAGCATGCTGGGACTGGACGCCCTTGCTCTTTTAAAGGACAGGAACTTCCTGATATTCTTTATCTCTTCTATCCTTATCTGTATTCCACTGGCCTTTTATTACCAGAACGCCAATCCCTTCCTGGCAGAGATAGGCATGGATAACCCCACGGGTAAAATGACCATAGGTCAGGCCTCGGAAGTTGTCTTTATGTTATTACTGCCATTCTTCTTTAAGAAGTTCGGGTTTAAAATGACCCTGATTTTCGGGATGCTGGCCTGGACTGTTCGTTACCTGTTGTTCGCCTATGGCGATGCGGGCGAGCTGGCGTTTATGCTATTGATAGGGATAGCGCTCCACGGGATATGTTATGATTTTTTCTTCGTGTCCGGGCAGATCTATACGGACAGTAAAGCTGGGGAGAAATTTAAAAGTTCTGCTCAAGGCCTAATTACCCTCGCCACCTATGGAGTGGGGATGCTGATCGGGTTCTGGGTCGCCGGACAGATTGCGGACGAGTTCCTCAGACCGGACGGAACCCATGTCTGGGAAGAGATCTGGATGTACCCTGCAGGATTTGCCCTGTTGGTAATGATCCTTTTTGCGATCTTCTTTAAAAATGAGCAGATCGAATATAAATCCTGAGGAATTTTTATCTTGAGGCCCCACTAAAAAGAAAAACATGGCAAAGAAAATAAGATTAGGTATCCTTGGCGGCGGAGGCGACTCTCTCATCGGGGTATTGCACCGGGTTGCAGCCCATATCAATGACAACTATGAAATTGTAGGAGCGGTTTTCAACCCTGACCACGAGAAGAGCCTCGATTTTGCAAAAGAGATCGATATTCCTACCAACCGGATCTATAAGGATTTTGATACCCTGGTGGAAGAAGAAATGAAACTTCCGGAGAATGAGCGGATCCAGGTTTGCTCTATCCTGACCCCCAATTTCCTGCATTACCCCATGGCTAAAAAATTACTGGACCACGGTTTCCACGTGATCTGTGAAAAGCCAATGACTACCACTTACGAAGAGGCGAAGATCCTGGAAGAAGCTCATAAAAAGGCGGGGGTGGTATTTGCCCTTACCCATACCTATACGGGCTATCCCATGGTGCGACAAATGCGGGAGATGATCAAGGCAGGGGAATTAGGAAAGATCCATAAAGTAGATGCACGTTATTATCAGGGCTGGATCAATCCCGTGATCCACGATCCTGCGAAAAGGGCCTCGGTCTGGAGGCTGGATCCTAAAAAAGCGGGGATTAGTTCCTGTATGGGAGACATCGGGGTGCATGCATTTAATATGATTGAATATACCACCGGGATAAAGATTAAATCCCTGTTGGCAGATTTTAATTACCTCTACGATGATAACCAGATGGATGTGGATGGAACAGTACTGATCCGCGCCGGGAAACATGTAAAGGGAGTGATCCGCAGCAGCCAGGTAGCCACAGGGGAAGAGAATGGCTTAGCCATCAGGATCTATGGTGAAAAAGCTGCCTTGGTCTGGGAGCAGGAAAAGCCCAATTATCTCTATCGCCTCAGCGATGATGAGCCCATTCAGGTTTATAAGCCGGGGAATGCGTACAATTCTAAGTTGTCCCTGGATGGTACTAAGTTGCCTGCAGGACACCCGGAAGGAATCTTTGATGCCATGGCTAATATTTACCTCGGTGTAGCCCGGGCTATCAGGAATCAAGACTACAATAACGGGGAATTCCCAACGATGACAGATGGGGTTCGCGGTCTCAATTTTATAGAGGCTACGGTGGAATCTAACAAGAAGGGTAATGTCTGGGTAGACCTGGATGCATAAAACACCTCATTAAGAAAAAAACCCGCAACTAGAATTGCGGGTTTTTTTTATGTTCTATCGCTCAAAAACCTTGTCGTAGATCTCGCAGACCACGACCATACTATGAACAGGTTTCCTGCCATAGGGCTTGAGTTCCCTCTCAAAATATTCCCAATGCAGGCTCTTCCAATGTTCCAGGGAACTGATCCCGGATAACTTCGCATAGGATTCCCGTATACTGAAGAAAGGGACCAGCCGTACGGCAACCGTACGGAGGACGCATTTAGCGTTATCATTACTATCTGTGAGAATGGTGAAATCGCCAATTCTTGGCAGGGCTTGCTTTCGCAGTTGAAGCCCTAAGAGCGAATGGGATATAGCTTTCTTGTTTCCTGATAAAACTTCCCTCAAAAGAGTGTCTGCTACGACAGCTTCGTCGCTCAGGGCAATTACCTTGGGTTCTTCGGCAAATGCGTATTGTATGTGGGTATCCAAAAAATCACCCCACAGGTTTCTGGCTGATGCGTTATTCATGTATGGCTGTTACTAATAATAAAACCGTATAAGTTCTAATTATCACATTTTTTATGCTCAGACACCAGATTAAAGGAGTGTGATCAGAGCTCAAATTATTACGTATTTCCTATATTTATGACTTGCCGATCACTGCGGCAACCTACAGAATAAATATAGGGTTAAATTCTAAATAACAATTCTCATTAACCAATCTGAATATATCAATAGACATATACTATGAAAACGATTAAAGGACCGGCTGTGTTCCTGGCGCAGTTCGTAGACGATAAACCCCCGTTTAATTCCCTGGACGGTATGTGCCAATGGGCAGCAGGCCTGGGCTATAAAGGGATACAGATTCCTACCTGGGAAAACTTCCTGATAGACTTGGATAAAGCTGCTGAAAGCCAGACGTATTGTGATGAATTAAAGGGTAAAGTTAATTCGTATGGACTGGAGATCACAGAACTCTCCACCCACTTGCAAGGACAATTGGTCGCGGTGAACCCGGCCTATGATCTTATGTTTGATAATTTTGCGCCGGACAAAGTAAAGAACAACCCAAAAGCCCGTACAGAATGGGCGGTAGATACTGTAAAGAAAGCGGCGACAGCCAGCAGGAGGTTAGGGCTTAATGTACATGCCACCTTCTCCGGTGCATTGCTCTGGCATACCTGGCACCCCTGGCCGCAAAGACCACCTGGATTGGTAGAACTGGGATTTGAAGAACTGGCTAAAAGATGGATGCCTATCCTGGATCATTTTGACAACGATGGGGTGGATATCTGTTACGAGATACACCCTGGTGAAGACTTGCATGACGGGGATACCTTTGAGCGCTTCCTGGAAGCTACGGGCAACCATAAACGAGTGAACATACTTTACGATCCCAGTCATTTTGTATTGCAGCAATTAGATTACATCACTTATATAGACCATTACCACGAATTCATAAAATCTTTCCATGTAAAGGACTCCGAGTTTAACCCCACGGGTAAAAAGGGAGCCTTTGGAGGTTATAATGACTGGGGAGACAGGGCCGGCAGGTACCGCTCCCTGGGTGACGGGCAGATCGACTTTAAGACTATCTTTTCCAAACTCACCCAATACGGTTGTGACGTCTGGGCGGTGATGGAGTGGGAATGCTGCATCAAAAGCCCGGAGCAAGGAGCCCGGGAAGGCGCTAAGTTCATCGCCGACCATATTATTGAAGCCACCGAAAAAACCTTTGACGATTTCGCCGGGGGTGATATAGACCAAGAAATGCTTAAAAAAATACTAGGAACCAAATGAAAAAACTAATGCTTTGCCTGTTCGCAGGTACCGTAATCTTCGCTTGTAAAGAAGAAAAAGAGAAACAGACAGAAACTACTGAAGCCAAAGAAGAAGTAACAATGAGTACAGGTGCAACCACGTATGACGAGGGGGAATGGGTCGTCCTTTTTGACGGCACTTCATTTGATGGCTGGAAGGGCTACAGGATGGATGGGGTTCCGGATAGCTGGAAACTGCAGGATAGTGCCATGGTTTTTGACCCGCCTAAGAACAGGCCCGATGGAGAAAGTTATAACCTCGTTACAGATAAGGAATATACCAACTTCGTGCTGTCGCTGGAGTGGAAGATCGCTGAGGGTGGAAACAGTGGAGTTTTCTGGGGTGTACAGGAAGACGAGAAGTACCCACAGCCTTATGAAACCGGTCCGGAGATCCAGGTACTGGACAACAAGCGCCACCCGGACGCCAAGAATGGGTTAACCCACCAGGCCGGGGCACTCTATGATATGGTAGCCCCTGATAAAGACGTGACCAAACCCGCGGGGGAATGGAACACCATGGTGATCACAGTAGACCAGGAAGCTAAAAGAGGTAGCGTGGAACTCAACGGGGAGCAGGTGACAGAATTCCCGGTTGCCAATGAACTATGGAATGTGATGGTTTCCAAGTCTAAATTTGCCGACTGGGAAGGGTTTGGTAAACAGGCTACGGGTAAGATAGGTCTACAAGACCATGGAGACCGGGTAGCCTACAGGAATATCAAGATTAAAGAACTTAAGTGATCTCTATGCGGTATTTGTTAGTATTACTGCTTGCCCTGGGTATGGGGTCTTGCCAGGAAAAAGTGAAAGTGGATCCCCTTGAAAAGAAAGAAGGGTCTGAACAAGTCATCACCTACGAGGAATATAGTGGTGAAGAACCCACCACCCCGGAAGCGACAGAGGTTTATGAGCCTGTCCCACCTACGGTAGATCCCAATGGGCAAGACGGGGCGCCAAGTGATGCCATAGTGCTTTTTGACGGGAGTGATTTTGACGCCTGGGAAATGGTCAGTGA
This sequence comes from Zeaxanthinibacter sp. PT1, assembly GCF_028464225.1. Lineage (GTDB taxonomy): Bacteria > Bacteroidota > Bacteroidia > Flavobacteriales > Flavobacteriaceae > Zeaxanthinibacter. The sequence continues at coordinate 569,084 of NZ_JAQPCN010000001.1, read as the reverse complement.
CAGCTCCGAGGTAAAGTGGCACCTCAATGAGGATGGGAGCATGACCGTTAAGGATAAAACCGGTGATATACAGACCAAGCAGGAGTTTGGGGATATCCAATTACATATTGAATGGCGCTCACCTGCCGAAATACAGCGGGATGGTCAGAACAGGGCCAACAGTGGTGTATTCCTCAATGGGCTTTATGAAGTACAGGTTTTGGATAATAACAATAATGATACCTATACTAACGGGCAGGTAGCATCTATCTATAAGCAACATGTACCCTTAGCTAAGGCTTCAGTACCCAGTGGTGAATGGAACACTTACGATATCATTTACCATGCACCCCATTTTAATGATGCCGGGGAGAAAATTAAATCAGGAACTATCACGGTATTGCACAATGGTGTGCTGGTCCAGGATCACGTAGAGATCAAGGGAACCACCCCTTATATTGGCTGGCCCAAAAACCCCGCCCATGGGAAAGGACCGATCCGGTTACAGGATCACGGGGACAATAGCAGGGTGAGTTACCGCAATATCTGGGTGCGCGAACTGTAGGAGATTTGTCTTTTTCCATGGCAACCCGTGCATTTTGTATATTTTTGCGATTCTAAAAAGCAGCTATGATTCAATCCATGACAGGTTTCGGGAAGCATGTAATTCAGCTCCCCACCAAAAAAATCACCGTTGAGCTTAAGTCTCTGAATAGTAAGAACCTGGATGTCATTGCGCGCATTCCCTCTGCTTACAGGGAAAAAGAATTAGAATTGCGTAAGCTGATCGCAGATGCCCTGGAAAGGGGTAAGGTAGATTTTAGCTTGTATGTAGAGGCTAACGGCGATGAAACCAGCTCGGAGGTCAATGACCAGGTGGTCCGGAAATACATGGAACAATTGGGAAGTATTGTCCCGGGTGATGAGATTCGATTGCTGGAGATCGCCATGCGTATGCCGGATGTTTTAAAAACAGATCGGGAGGACATTGATGAAACCGAGTTTGAACAGATTAGGGAAGCTTTGGAAAAAGCCCTTGAAGAGATCAACACATTCAGATCTGAAGAAGGCAAAGTACTCGAAGCCGATTTTAATAGCCGTATTGCGAACCTGCAATCGCTGTTGTCCCAGGTAAAACAAATGGATCCGGACCGACTTGCTACCATACGGGAACGTTTAGTCAAAGCCGTAGCTGATCTTAAGGCTGAAGTTGATGAGAACCGTTTTGAACAAGAACTCATCTATTACCTGGAAAAATACGATATCACCGAAGAGAAAGTACGGCTGGCCAACCACCTGGACTATTTTACCGAGACCCTGAATTCCGATGATTCTAACGGGAAAAAGCTGGGCTTCATTTCGCAGGAGATAGGGCGCGAGATCAATACGATCGGGTCTAAGGCCAATTATGCCCCAATGCAGCAATTAGTGGTGCAGATGAAAGACGAACTGGAGAAGATTAAGGAACAAATGCTGAACGTATTGTAATGGAAGGAGGAAAACTCATCGTATTCTCAGCCCCCTCGGGCAGTGGAAAGACCACCATCGTAAGACATCTTTTAGAACAGCCGGAACTCAACCTGGCGTTTTCTGTGTCTGCAACCTCCAGGCCCCGCCGTATCCGTGAGAAGCATGGAGAGCATTACTATTTCATGTCGATCAACGAGTTTAAACAGCACATTAAGAAGGAAGATTTCCTGGAATGGGAAGAAGTGTACCGCGATAATTTTTACGGTACTCTGAAGACCGAGGTAGAACGGTTGTGGGCAGAAGGTAAGAATGTGATTTTTGACATTGATGTGGCTGGCGGATTGCGCATCAAGAAGAAATTTCCTGAAGTTACCCTGGCCGTTTTTGTAAAGCCCCCTAGTGTGGATGAATTGAAAATCCGATTAAAGAAGCGCAGCACGGAAAGTGATGAAAAGATCAACATGCGGATCGCTAAAGCGTCGGTAGAACTCGCTACAGCTCCCCAATTTGATAAGATCATCAAGAACTACGACCTGGACACCGCCCTCGATGAAGCCCACCAGTTAGTCGCGGATTTTGTGGGAGCAAAAAAGCCGGATTCTAAATAACATTAATACCCAAGAGTTTTTAGAAAGCAGCTCCCCTCTTCAGTTGAAGAGGGGAATGAATTCCGCCACAGGCGGAAGAAAGGGGAGTTTGCCCGTACAGTGAGTAACTTGTTCTTACATATATCATATTAAGTGAGGCAGGAGGGCTGTCCACACGCAGCTCCCCTCTTCAGTTGAAGAGGGGAATGAATTGCGCTGCAAGCGCAAGAAAGGGGAGTTTACTTAGAATGAAAGAGTCGTTGTTTTTCTATTTTAATATTACTTGAGGCAGGAGGGCTGTCCACACACAGCTCCCCTCTTCAGTTGAAGAGAGGAATGAATTCCGCCACAGGCGGAAGAAAGGGGAGTTTGTCTCAAATGTTTACTCATATTGACCAAAATACTCCCTAATCTCCTCCAGCACCTGCTCAACCCGCTCAAACACCACTATATTCTCAAATCGCACCACACGGAATCCTTTACCTTCCAGAAATTTTGTCCGGTGGTAATCATAATCCTGTATCAAAGGATCATTGTGCCGTTGACCATCTAATTCAATGACCAATCTTTCAGATGCACAGTAAAAATCAATAACATAGGGACCAATACTATGTTGCTTGGTAAACCTCCTTCCTGCTAGCTGCCGACTTTTTATCCGTTTCCATAAAAAGGCCTCCGCAGGAGTCAGGTTTTTTCTTAACTTTCTTCTCAAACCCTGCAATTCTTTACGGCTATGTAGTTTTCTACGCTTCATCCACATAAGATGAATGCCCGGTCTGTATAAACAAAGCAGCAGAAGCTGGATAGCAAACCCTCCGCTCCTCACACGGTTCGGACCACCTCCCTTTGCTTAAAGGGAGGAGCTGGATTTCCTACTGTTATACGTGAACTTAAATGACTGTAGCTCCCCTCTTCAGCCGGAGAGGGGAATGAATTCCGCCACAGGCGGAAGAAAGGGGAGTTTGCTTAGAATGAAAGAGTCGTTGTTTCTCTATTTTAATATTACTTGAGGCAGGAGGGCTGTCCACACACAGCTCCCCTCTTCAGTTGAAGAGGGGAATGAATTCCGCCACAGGCGGAAGAAAGGGGAGTTCTCCAGCACAGATTATTCTTCAGTTTATGGAACTAATTTTCACCCACCTTAAATTATATAGAATTCAAGACCAAGCTTGGCTAGAGGAATATTGGTGTACAGCTCCCCTCTTCAGTTGAAGAGGGGAATGAATTGCGCTGCAAGCGCAAGAAAGGGGAGTTTGTCTCTCCCTTCGTTTCTGCGGGAACCACCTCCCTTTGCTTAAAAGAAGGAGTAGATATTTACATATCTTTGGAACTATCTGTAGAAGAATAAAGACGACTATCAAATATGAAAAAAACCGGGCTGTATTTCGGAACTTTTAACCCAATTCACATCGGCCATCTGGTCATTGCACATTATATGGCTGAATTCACGGACTTGGATGAGGTCTGGTTCGTAGTTACCCCGAAAAGTCCGTTTAAACAGAAAAAAAGCCTTCTCGATAACAACCATCGCTACCAGATGGTGGTCGAAGCTATTCAGGATTATCCGAACCTGAAGGTGAGTACGATCGAATTTGATCTGCCGCAACCCAATTATACCGTAGATACGCTGGTGCACCTACAGGAAAAATATGGGCAGGACCACGAATTTTCACTGCTGATGGGAGAGGACAACCTGAAAAGCTTTCATAAATGGAAGAATTATGAGGCGATACTGGAGCAATGTGAGTTATTCATTTATCCCAGGGTCTCGGAAGGCGACATCCCGGAACAATTTCAATACAGCCCGCGTATCCACAGGGTGGATGCGCCTATTATGGAGATCTCCTCCACCTTTATTCGTAAGCAGCACAAGGAGGGGAAAGATATTCGCCCGATGCTGCCGGGATCGGTATTCCGTTATATGGACGAGATGAATTTCTATCGCTAACACTGTAAAAACGACCTCCACTTAGGTGGAGATCGCTCTTCAGCGTCCGGATGAACGCCACTAAGGTCATGCCAGGGGAATGGAAATATTATAGAAACTGGCCGTCCTCGGTCATTTTTACGCGCATGGTTTTATCACCATTCACTAATTTGATCTTATAGCTTTTCTTGACCCCTTTGGTCTCATGATAATTGACCTTATACGTGTCATTAGCCACCTGCCAGTTTGGAAAACGCTTATATAAGGATTCCTGTATAGCTCTTGGTAAGGCAACGTCATTGAAACGTTCTATAGTCCTGGTTACCTGTCCCTGGGGATTATAAACAGCTACGATCTTACCTTCAGGGATGTAAAAGGAAACCGTGTAAAAGTCAAAATCGTCTTCATAAAAGCTCTGTTGGGTAACATCATAGGCAGCCACCTTACGTTCCAGCATCTGTACCGGGATTGCGGCTTCCGAGTTATCCAGCTGGTTGAGGTATTTGTAATTCATCGCCTCCACAACAACTTCTTTTAATTGTTCAGTCTGTATAATCTGGGCATAGGAGTGGCTGGCCAGGCCAAAAGCAATTAAGCCGAGAAGTAACTTTTTCATGATCTGTTATTTAAAGGATTGAAAATTATTTACTGCGTTTAACGATTCCTAAATTAGGGGGAGGGTGGCGGTAAATAAATGATATTCATCACTTTAGTACTCTGGTGCATGCTGATGGTGATCATTGCCCGGTGAGATCATAAAAAAAGGGTAATGACTATCTTCTAGCCATTACCCTTAGGATCCTAGTTTCTTAGATGAATTAACTGTTCTTCTCCTCTATAAAAGCTGGAGTAACGGTCTCATCATATTCCTTATAGTAAAGATCAAGTAAGTTCATGGTTGCATCCATAAGATCCCTTGTCTCCAACAATAAAGAGAAATACAATGTCGTATTCTTAGGACTCGATTCCTCGGTACGTGTACGGGCAACCTGGGTCTCGATCTTTTGAGAAACCATCTCAAACAGTTCGTGTTTGCCTGCCAGGATCTTCCCGATGCGATCAAACGACCGATCATCAAAAGCAGCTTTAGTAGCCGATAGCACCTCATCCAGTTTCTGGTCAATTTCCTTAAGCTCTTTGATCTGGTTGTATTTGAGCTTTTTATGGTTATTATGTACGTGTTTATGACTTACCTTGGCAATGTACTCCAGGGATTGGGTCATATCGGTCAGGTACCCAAGGATATTGATGTAGAAATTACTGGCTCCGACGCTACCTTCGTCCAGGTTCTTGATGAAATAGAATATGCTGTCTCTTAAGTCTTCAACTTCCGCTGAAAGCTTGGCTACCTGTTTCTTGTTTTTCTTGAGGTGATCCAGGTCTTGTTTGGCCAAGCCGTTAATAGAGTTGGTGTAGATCTTATTGCTACGCTTAACCACGTTAGAGATGTTCTTGGCGCTCTCCTCGATCACACCCTGTATAGAACTGCTCTCGGCGCGCTGTATGCTATCCTCGGCTCTACCTTCGGAAGATTTTTTCTTATAGGAGATGTAATTCCTTGCCAATAATAGTACGGCAGCGAACAGCAGTACGGCAATAGCAGCACCTTTCCCGAAACTGATAATAGTTAAGATTGTTCCTGCAGCAAGGAAGGCGATAATCGCGGTCATAAACCATCCCCCGATCACGTTAAGAACTCCCGCTACCCTGTAAACCGCACTTTCGCTACCCCATGCGCGATCCGCGAGAGATGTACCCATGGCTACCATAAAGGTTACATATGTAGTAGAGAGGGGAAGTTTGTAGGACGTAGCAATAGAGATCAGGATTCCTGCTACCATCAGGTTTACAGCAGCTCGAACCATATCAAATGCCGGTAACTCGTGCTTCTTTCCTTTAGTGAGCTTAATGACCGGTTTGCTAAACCTTTTCTCTATTCTCTTCTGTACTGATTGTGGTAGTACAGCAGCAGAATACTGCCCGCTTAGCATAGCAAAACGAACCAGTGAGCGAGACAGGAAATTGGGGTTAAATCGTTCTTTGGCTTCTCCTTCACGAGCCAGGTTGATTTCCGTATCAGCAACATACCGTGCTTTTTTAGATAGCCAAAGGGTAACCACCATAACAAGGCCTGATAGAAATAACAATACTGTTGGAGTTGGAACTTTGGTCGCCAGGACGTTCATGCTGAATTCTGTAGCCTCAACCCCAGATGCCGCCCAGGCGACATAAGACTGGTAGGCCGCGATCGGTACCCCGATAAAGTTTACAAGGTCGTTCCCGGCAAATGCCAGGGCCAATGCAAAAGTACCAACCCCGATGACTACTTTGTAAATATTGATCTTAAAGATCTGGACCAGGGCAATGGAAAATAAAAACCAGAATACCAGGCTCACGGAAACGATGAGCAATACCTGACTTTCCAGGAAATTAATGATCTTCATACCCCCGATAATATCAAATGTCTGGTCTGCAAAAGGGGTTCCTTTTATACCTTTCATAAAGATGAAGTAGTTGATGGCAGTCAGAGCCATTCCCCCGAACAATGCACCCACCCATTTGGCTTTACGCTCAAAGTCGAAAGTCAATAATAGACGAGAGACCCACTGTACCAATGCTCCAATAGTAAAGGCGACGACCACCGAGAGCAGGATCCCGGATATGATCTCCGCAGCTTTAGCAGTGTTGATGTAATCCACGACCTGACCTAGCGTACCACCATCGGCAAAAATCTTGATCATAGACATGGCTACGGCTGCTCCCAATAATTCGAAAACTATGGAAACCGTTGTCGATGTTGGAAGTCCCAGGGTATTAAAAAAGTCCAGCAGCAGGATATCGGTGATCATTACTGCCATAAAGATGAACATGATCTCGTTAAAATAGAACTCGCCGGGGTTAAAGATTCCTTTCCGGGCCACTTCCATCATCCCACTGGAAAAAATAGCACCACATGCAATTCCCACACTGGCGACGATCATAATGGTCCTGAAAGAGATGGCTTTAGAGCCAATAGCGGAATTCAGGAAGTTTACGGCGTCATTACTCACACCTACGACCAGGTCTGCAATAGCGAGGGCGGCAAGGGCGATAACGATCAGTAAATAAATATTGTCCATAGTATCAAAAAATCAGTTTGCAAATATCTAAAGTGATTCGGCTTATAATGTTACCTAAAGGTTATTTTAGAAATGAATATCAAATTGAAGTCGGTACATCAGTTCGTCGTTATCGCCATCTTCAGCCAGGTAACTTATATCGCTCTGTACCTTCAATTTATGACCTACAATATAACGAGAAAGTCCCAATGTGTACTGTGATATTGGCTGTGATCCTGTAATCTGCTGGTCAAATACAATATTTGTATAACGTCCTGTCAGTTCCCAGTTAGAGGGAAACAGGTAACCCGCCTGCAAATTAAGTCCATCACCTACCGCCACTACGTCCCCTGTAGGGCTGCCATCAGAATTTACCGCTATCGGGTTATCGGCAGTACGATCTGCGTATTCCCCCATAAAACTAAATCCATTGTATTTAAACATGGTATCTATAAACAGGGTGTTGATGTCCGTACTGTAAAGTCCGGTATCGGTATCCATGTAAGAACCCAGGTTACTGCGGGTCCTTACGGCATCCTGGTTGGTATCATAAGTGGCAGCAATCATCCACTTCGGGCTTTTTTCTCTAACCAGGTCACTACCGCTGTAATCTCCTTTTCCTTCAAATTCTCCGAAGGGCAGCAATTCAAGACGTGCGGTGAATTGGTGCCCCCCTTCGTTCCCCGTAGTCACGTTCCTGCCTTCTCCCTGGGAGATAGCCAGTTTTTCCCGGATCAGGAATTTATCGGATAAAAAGGTGTGATGCCTGAGCTGTATACCCATGTCCCGGTCTATATTGAAACGGCTGTTGACCAGGGAACGGTCAACCAGCGATAGGTTTCCGGAGGATATGACACGCTCAATATTCCCGGGAAGTTTGGTCTGGCCTACCCAAAGTTCAAAATTCTCGAAAAAATTCCACATGATTACAGCGTCCAGGATATATCGTGGAGCGTTACTGGTATATTGAGAAGCGCCGGAAATATCCCTGTTCGATAATCCGAGTTCAATTTTGTATTTTAATTTCGGACTGTAAGCAAAACCGTCAAATTTGAGTCGCGCACGACGTACCAGAAAACTGGACTCAGCGTCGCTAAAAACCCCCTCCTCGTTCTCATCTAGGTTCGCAATCGCCAGGAATTGCATCCGGGTTCCAATCTTCATGGTCCAGGTACTGTCCTTTCCTACCAGGTTGAATAGTCCTTTTCCGAATGCCGGGGAATTCGTTTCCTGTGCCTGAATGCTCGTGGCGAGCAAAATCAGGCACAATGATAATGTGTTGATTTTCATTACCCTATCAGTTTTTGTCGCCGCAAAGAACATGTTTCTATGTTAAGTAAACGTATCCTAAACATTAAAAAAGGGAAATAAAAAGACCGCCTGGCCTGGGCGGTCTTATGCATTTCTACAATTAATGTTGACAAAAACTAATGGATATGAAATGCTTATGAAGGTATTTAAATACGGGATAAAGATGGCGTTTAAGCGTGTCTTTAATGTAATTGGAATATTAAATAATTATTAAAAAGCGGGGTGGTGGTTAATTAAAGATCTGTAATACAGTCATTAAGAAGTTCAATGTAAATTTAACGTTAACTAAATATGTATTTAAGGTTAAAAACCGTTATCTTTATACAACAAATCTATTTAATATGAAAAAGCTGATTGCCTTCTGTGCCTTTTGTTTAGTAGTTAACCTGGGGTTCTCACAAAAAGATAAGGAAATAAAAGTCATCAAGGATAAGAGCCTTGTAGAAGCGGTTTATTATCATGATAATGGTGAGATAAGTCAAATGGGGACCTATAATCTTAAGGGAGAATTACATGGAAAATGGATCAGTTACGACGAGAGTGGAAATAAAAGATCTATCGGAACCTATGAGAATGGGGTCAAAACCGGAAAATGGTTCTTTTGGGGCCAGGATAAACTGAGGGAAGTCGATTTTGACAATAATGCCATCGCTAGTGTTCAGGAATGGAATAATGCAACCCAGTTAGTTATACGAGATTGAGCTTAAAAATTTATAGATGAAAAAGCCCCTGAAGAAGGGGCTTTTTTTATGGGGCTTAATAGAATATTATTATTCAACTACCCAGGCAAATGTCTCGGCAGAAACCTGGGTCCCCCCGGAGTAATCACCGTCTGCAACGGCATCCTGCCCGTCTATCTGTACATTAGCGAGTGCACCGCCATCCCTCATATCTACGATGGTCGCATAGCCTTCCAGGTAAAGATTAGTGATTGTGGCACCGGACTCTTTCTTAAACTGCAGTGCCGTTCCATTCTGAGTAGAAATGGCAGTGAAGTTGGTCAATGAGGGATTTCCATTGATTCCATCTGCCTCAACTGCGGTCGAAAAACCTTGTATGTCATGTATCACCCGTGTGTTGGTCAGTGACCCGTTCCATCCTTCGGTCCAGTCTACGGCATCATCTTCATTGTTCTTCAGGTAGAAATTGGTAGCGTTAACCGTCCCTCCGAAAAATTCTACCCCGTCATCTGTTCCATTCAGGATGGCGACATTGTCAATAGTGGTCCCTGATCCTACCGCATAAAGGGTTAGCCCGTTGTACTGCGACTCTGCATTGATCTGGGCACCTGCATAATTGATCACCAGGTAACTGATAGATCCCGAGTTATCGGCATTATTGGTCCCTCCGTAAGTAAAACCACCTACTTCAGCCACGGCGTCAACTCCTTCGGTTGTTTCAGCGTCTCCAAGGATCACAAGGCCTCCCCAATCGCCGGGCATTCTATTGGTAGAACTCATCACCACAGGATCTTGTTCTGTTCCTTGTATGTCGATCTGGGCGCCTTTCTTCACTACGATATAGGTGTCTGTAGAAGCACCACCATCAGCGTCTGCAATAATATTAGTTCCTGCGGGGATCGTCAGTTTCGCCGGGGCCTCTACACTCATGCTCCCCGTTAAGCGATAAATCTTACTGGCGTCCAGGGTCAGGTCAGCAGTAACTGAAGAAGGCAAGGCTTCGGTCTGCACTTCGATGTCTGAACCCACCCAGGCGAAAGTTGAAATGTTTACTGTTGCTTCCTCTAAATAAGTCTTCGTAGGATCAGCATCCTGCCCTTCGATCTGGATATTGGCTAAAGGTCCGTTATCCCTCATGTCTAGAGACCTTACATAACCGGTTAAAGAAAGACCGGTGATGGTAGCTCCTGATTCCTTTTTAAACTGCAGGGCAGTTCCGCCCTCAGTGGAAACCGCTGTGAGGTTCACAATACTTGGATTGTTGTTAACACCGTCTGCTTCTACTACAGTTGAGAATCCGGCAATGGTGTGCAATACATAGGCATTGGTAACGGTCCCATTCCATCCTTCGGTCCAGTCTATGGCATCATCCTCGTTATTCTCAAGGTAAAGGTTAGTGACGCTGACAGCTCCCCCGAAGAATTCAACCCCGTCGTCCGTACCATTAAGGATCCCCACGTTATTGATGCTTGTTCCAGAACCTACGGCATATAATGTAAGACCGTTGTATTGGGCTTCGGCGTTGATCTGTGCCCCCGCGTTTTCTATAACCAGGTAATTAATACTTCCGGAATTGTCATCATTATCACTACCTCCGTAAACAATACCACCTACTTCGGCAACAGCGTCCGTGCCTTCAGTGGTAACTCCGTTTCCGGCGATCACAAGTCCCCCCCAGTCCCCGGGTTGACCGTTTTGTGAGGTCATCACTACGGGATCATTAGCCGTTCCTTCTATATTGATCGATCCGCCTTTCTTTACAACAATATATTTATCTGTCCCTTGTTGTGCGATGATGGTGGTGCCAGCAGGAATGGTTAAGGTCGCGCCAGCTGCTATACTATAGGTCCCTGTTAGGGAGTACGTCTGGGAAGGATCCAGGGTTCGGTCTTCTTCCTGCTCCCCCGAAAGGTTGGTGCTATTTTCATCGGTACAGCTATTGGCGCAATTGCCTCCGCAGTCCACACCGGTTTCGCTCCCGTTTTGTATTCCGTCAGAACAAGTGGCTTGGGCAACAGGGTCTACAGTAGTATCGTCACTGCTGCAGCTTGTAAGTGCAATGGCCCCCAACAGGGTTAAGGCCAGGCTTATATTTGTAATGTATTTTTTCATGATTCTTTGTAGTAAAAAGTTAGTAGTTAGGTTAAAAGTCATTAAAACTTGTAATTAACCCCTAACCTGATCTGTGAGCCTGCCGTGTAGGATCTAACCACTTGTTCGGTTTCAATTCCTGTGGTACTCGGTCTGACCAGCTGGGTTCTTTTGATCTCCGGGTTCAATAGGTTTCGCCCGGTAAGACGAATGCTCCAATGCTTGTCCAGGTCTTTACTCAGAACTGCATCGAGCACAACAAATCCGTTCTCAACGATGGCATCGTTATAGAAGGTCTCGCTCTGGGTCTGGATCTCCGGCGCACCAAGTGCAAAGATCTTGTCAGAGGCGTAATTCGCGGTAAGAGAGGCATCCCATGGGAATTCTCCACCACTGGTGAAATTAAGACTGGTATTTAAGATCCAGTCTGATGCACCCTGCAGGCCTGTTTCATCAAGTCCTTTATATTGAAAGGTCCTGATGAAAGTCCCATCAGCATCGCGTACCTCCTTCAGGTCCTGTTGATGCCACATGCGGGTTGCATTGAAAGTCAGGTCCAAACCATAACCTTCAGAATTTCCTGTTTCCTCATTATAGCCGGGGGCGACCAAGGCTATCTTGGTCTCCGCTTCAAAACCGAACACTTCGGCCTGGTCACCAGAGTTGAAGTAAGAGAATACACCGGCAGAGCCCCTGTCCTGGACTTTGTTGATAGGATCAGAAATTTGTTTGTAAAAGGTGGAGACAGAAATCAACTGTCCATTGCTTGGGAAGAATTCCCATTTTAGGTCATAGTTCAGGCTTCTCGAAGCCTCCAGGGAAGGATTACCACGGGTGATCTGCCCGGTCTGTGATACATACTCAAATGGCGCGATCTCCTTAAATTCGGGTAAGGTGATGGTTCGACTCAAAGCCAAACGTAAGGCGTGCTCCTCGTTGATGTTGTATTTCACGTTCAGGCTGGGATACAGGTTGCTGTATGCTTTATCAGCAGTCCCGATCCGCCCCGGAATGTTACCCACATCATAAGTCACATTAATATCATCTTTCTGGAATCGGAGTCCTGCATTAAAGTTCCATTGGTCCAGGCCGACATTAAAATCGGCGAAGGCTGCTTTAGATTCAAGGGATCCTTCGTAGCGGTCCGGTTGCAGTATGTTGTACTGCAACAGACCATTGTCAAAATTGGCCTGGGTAAATATGGCCCCCAGGTTGTCTATAGAGGAGGGGTTGATGGTGTTCACAGAAGCCTCTTCAACACCGACGAACTGGGAGACGAAGTCACGGGTCTTGTTCCTGTAATTTCCTCCTAATTCCACGGTTAAGGATTTCCCCTCTTCATCGATGATCTTATGCGCATCCTTGATAAAACCGTTGAATTCTACATCTTCGATATTCTGTTTGGACTTACGTTGCTGAAAGCCTCCGGTTCTACCCAGTTGTACGAAATCACCATCCGGGTCGAAGTTTACCTCGTTGCGAATCCTGTTCGGCTCAGAGGCGTTTACGAAATTGTATCCTCCTGCCCATTCCAGGGTATTCTTTTCAGACAGGTAGTGAGTCCCTAATAATTGGGATACCAGTAAACGTGTCTGCTTTGTATTCTGGTCACGGATAAACTGGAACAATCCTTCTGCAGGATCGGTTTCTTCAAAAATAGTCCCCTCACCATTCCGGCCACCTTCGTAAACCGATTCGTCCAAGGTGTTGATCAGGAATGTGCTGGACTTTAGTTTATTCTTGTCGTCGATAAAATAGGTGACATCTAAAAGACCCGAGTTAACTATCCTTTTATTATAAGTAGTTGCATCTGTGATGGTATCATCGACAAAGTTAGATCGGTACTGCCTGAAAAGACCCTGCCCGTAGTTATAGCGGGTACTGTGAGATGCGGTGGCTAATACAGCAAGCTTGTCCTTGAATTTTTTACCGGCTACCAGGTTAAAACCGTAATCTACGGGATTTTCCTGCTTAATTGTGTTCCATCCCTGTTGAGTGATCAATTGCAGGGTGTTCCTGCTCTGGTCGTAAAATCCGAAATCGGTATTTGCCGAATTGGGAGACAATTTAAAATTGTCATAGACGCCATTTTGGGCAACATTGGTATTTATCCCGGTATTTACCCCAATACTGAATTCATTGGATCCTGCTAATTCCCTGGAGCTGATATTTACAGTTCCTGACGCCTGGTCCGCTGTAGATTCTACCCCGTAGGTCTTACTGACACTCACATTCTGAATCACCCTGGTGGGGAACAATCCCAGGTCTATATTTTTGCGTTCTACGTCGTCTGACGGAACGGGAAGTCCATTCAGAGTAGTGGAGAGATAACGATCTCCCAGCCCTCGGACAAAAACATCGCCGGAAGCCTCACTGGTGGTAACACCCGAGATCTTGGTCGTGGCGGTAGCGGCATCAGACACCCCGATCTTTCCCAGTTGCTGAGCACCAATACTCTCCTTGATCTCAACAGCTTTTTTCTGATCTAATAAAAGAGCGGTTTCTGAATCTTTCCGGGCCACCGTGGTGAGAACTACCTCGTCCAGTGCAACACCTTCTGTAGCAGACATGGGAACCTCCAGGGAAGTCGCTTTTCCTGCCTCTACCAGGACATCGGCCATTTCTACAGTTTCATATCCCAGGTAACTGAATACCACGGTATAATTACCGGGTTCTAAATTGCCTATTTCAAAGAGTCCGTCAAAATCTGACGTCGTACCTTTTGTAGTTCCTTTTAAAAGTACATTGGCAAACGCCAGGGGCTCATCATTTACTTCTTTATCAATTAATTTTCCTGTAATAGTACCGGTAGATTGGGCACTCATCTGCACGGCTGTTAACAACAGCATCAACACAAAAAATCTTCTCATCAACATAATTGTTTTCAAGCTGCAAAGAACAGCCACCATTGTAACTGTGGGGTTAGCTCTATTTTAAATCCCTATAACCATTATGTTAGGGAAAGGTTATGGGGTTAACTTAACGTTACTTGTATATTACCTGCTCCTTAACCTGCCATTGATTTAATGTATATTGCGACCTTAATTAACACCTATGAATTGGGAACAACTTCTCTCCCTAAGAAGGCAGGGGGATACCGGTAAACGCTTACGTACAGAACAGGATGAGGCGCGTTTGGGCTTCGAAGTGGATTACGACAGGGTGATCTTCTCCTCGGCTTTCAGAAGCCTGCAGGATAAGACACAGGTCATTCCCTTATCCAAAACCGATTTTGTGCATACCCGGCTTACCCACAGTTTGGAAGTATCCGTAGTGGGGAGGAGTCTTGGCCGAATGGTAGGTCAGGCATTGCTGAAAAAGCACCCGCAACTGCAAGACACCCATGGATACCGTTTTAACGATATGGGTGCTATCGTAGCTGCTGCTGCCCTGGCACATGATATTGGGAACCCGCCCTTTGGTCATAGTGGGGAGAAAGCCATTGGTGAATTTTTTAAGAACGGACAGGGAAAAGAATACCGCGAACTGCTGACCGAAAAGAAATACCAGGACCTGGTGAGTTTTGAAGGGAATGCCAACGGTTTCCGATTGCTGACTGCCTCCCGGGAAGGTGTGACCGGCGGCCTCAGGTTAAGTTATGCCACGCTCGGCGCATTTATGAAATACCCCAAAGAGTCGCTACCCAAAAAACCGACCACACATATCGCAGATAAGAAATTTGGGTTTTTCCAGTCCGATGCTTCATTCTTTCAGGAAGTTGCAGAGGAACTCGGGTTAAGATTCACGGGTAAAGGGGACGATATTTCCTATTCCAGGCATCCGCTGACCTTCCTGGTTGAGGCCGCCGATGATATCTGTTATACCATTATCGACTTTGAGGATGGGATCAACCTTGGACTTATCCCCGAGGATTACGCCCTGGAATACCTGATCAAATTGGTTAAGGATACCATCAATACCAAGAAATACCAGAGGATGCCGTTTATGGAGGATCGCATCAGTTACCTTCGGGCTCTCGCCATCAATACCCTGATACAAGATGCAGCCAGGATCTTTATGGAGAACGAGGAAGCTATCCTCAAGGGAGATCTCAGTGTATCTCTCCTTGATAAGAGTAAGTACAAGGCCCAGATCAGCGACATCATTGACCTGAGTGTTGAAAGGATCTACCAATCCAAGGAGGTGGTAGAAAAAGAGATCGCCGGATTTAAGATATTGTCAGATCTACTAGAAGTCTACACCGGTGCATTGGTACGGACCAAGGAAGATAGAGCCAGTAATTATGATAAACTGGTGTTGAGAACACTGCCTTCTGCGATCAGGTCTACATCCGGCTCTTATTATGAGCTTTTGCTGAATGCCAGTACTTATGTAGCGAGCCTATCAGATAGCGGGGCTGTAGATATCCACAATAAGATTAGTGGAAAACAGCTCTGATCAGAAGATATAGACGGCTCCTACGGTTAGCAGCTGCTTGAACTGAATTTTGGGTTGGCCCGGATCAATGATGTTTCCATCACCGTCCTGAACTACATCAAACAGTATGTCATCATCATAGATGATATGTGTGCCTATAGAGGTTTTGATGTATTCGTTGACGATCAGTTCCCAGCTCATTTCCCAGTCCACGTCTATATTACCAAAGTCGTTAAGGTAATCCGTATAGAAACTGACTCTATGGTCTAGATTTACATTCTTGATAACCGGGGTCTTCCAGGAGTTGGTCACCAGGAAACCAAATTCAGTGAGCGACCTGCTGCCGGGTTCAATCACGTTACCTTCCGAATCAAGGACTGCTTTTTGCACACCAAACGCTCCCTTATTCGCCAGTTCCCTGTCCAGCACAAAGGTACTTTTGTGGGTTAAGGGGGAAATATAGAGGTTAAAATTGTCGCTTTCAGAAATATAGGACGCCCCACCCCCCAGGAAGAGATAGCCCGGTGCCATAAAGCGCGAGATAGGAGTGCTGCGATCGGGGTACTTAAAACCATCCGCAAACTGGGTGTTAAAGTTGGTTCGGACCGTGATATACCAGTTAGTTAGCGTATCCCGGCGATAGCCAAAGGTGGAACTGAAACGGATCGCATCTTCTGTTTTCCTCCATTTTCTGCCCTCCTGTGCATTCCAGCCAAAACGCATCTCTAAAAGGTTCTTCCAGGAGACGTAGCGGAACTTGTAATTACGTTCAAATTTCATTCTTCCCAGGGCGGTGATCGCATTATCTCCCCCTGCGTTCCAGTTAACAAAAGCGACCTCGCTCATCCCCAGGCTCATTTCGTTCTTCTTTTCCCAGAATGAGGGTACCCGAAACCTTTTCTCCTTTTCTAACAGAGGTTTGGTCTTTTTGTAACTGATGGCGGGATTGCCGAGCCGTACGCCCCTGGGTACAATCCGTACTTTATCCTGGAAAGAACGAATAACAATAGTTCCGCGAATAGTGGTATCTGGCTCTGATTCTGTCGGGATTGTATCCTGGGCGGATAGCATAATGCAAAATAAGCAGAATAGGAGGGTTGGTAGTATTCTCATTTAACTAGCGAGTTATTTCTAGTAATTGCTCAACATATTTCTTTATCGTGTCCAGGTCTAAGCCGGCCTCGGCCTGTAATTCTGCTACTGTGCCTTGCTCAATAAAACGATCTTCAACGCCAAAGATCTTTACCGGGTTCTTATATCCGTTTTCATTGGCGAATTCGAGCACAGCACTTCCAAATCCACCGGCCCTGCAACCGTCTTCAACGGTGATAACGTATGAATATTGCCCGAAAACCTGGTGCAACATTTCCGTGTCCAAGGGCTTTACAAACCTCATGTTATAATGGGCCGGAGTGCTTCCTGCCTCGTAACCGGATAGCAGTTCGCTTACTGTATTCCCGGCGGCACCAATGCTCAGGAAGGCAATTTGTTTCCCTTCTTTTAGTAATTGACCTTTACCGATCTTTATCTTTTCGAAGGCTTGTTGCCAATCCGTGATGACTCCTTTTCCCCGGGGGTACCTTATAGCGATGGGATGGGGTAATCCTAATTGGGCGGTATACATAATGTTGCGCAGCTCAATTTCGTTCATGGGTGCAAAGATGTACAGGTTGGGGATGCAACGCAAGTAGGCCATATCGTACAATCCATGATGGGTAGCCCCATCCTGGCCTACTAATCCGGCACGATCCAAGCAGAAAATGACCGGCAGGTCTTGCAAAGCCACATCGTGTATCACCTGGTCGTAAGCTCGTTGAAGGAAAGTAGAATACACATTGCAGAAAGGAATAAGTCCGTCTGCAGCCATTCCTGCTGCCAGGGTGACCGCGTGTTGTTCCGCTATTCCCACATCCCAAGCCCTGTCGGGCAGGGCCTCAATCATGTATTTCATGGAGCTGCCCGTTGGCATGGCCGGGGTTATCCCTACAATGCGCTCATTTTCACGGGCCAGATCCAGTAAGGTCAGTCCAAAAACATCCTGGAACTTTGGAGGTCCTTCAGATTTACTGCCCCGGATCAAATCTCCCGTATGCTTATCAAACCTTCCCGGGGCGTGGTAGGTCACCTGTTCTTCTTCGGCTTTCTTCAGGCCTTTTCCCTTGGTAGTGATCAGGTGCAGTAATTTGGGACCTTTAACTTTCTTAAGTTGTTCAAGGGTTTTGATCAGCAGGGGTAAGTTGTGACCGTCTACAGGCCCCGTATACTGGAAGTTCAGGCATTCGAAGATATTTTCATCCTTTGCGCTTCCCTGTTTTACGTTAGTGAGGTATTTTTTTAAAGCACCTACACTTGGGTCGATCCCGATGGCATTGTCATTCAATATGATCAGCACATCGGCAGGGGATTCCCCGGCATGGTTCAGCCCTTCAAAAGCCATCCCGCTCGCTATAGATGCATCACCGATCACCGCGATATGTTTGCGATCTTTTTTCCCACTGAGCCTGGAAGCGATGGCCATCCCGAGAATGGCCGAGATGGAGGTGGAACTATGTCCGGTTCCAAATGCGTCATAGGGACTCTCGCTGCGTTTGGGAAATCCGCTTAAACCACCATATTGACGGTTGGTGATAAATGTTGCTTGCCTTCCGGTGAGCAGTTTGTGTCCGTAAGCCTGGTGGCCGACGTCCCAGATTAACCGATCATCAGGAGTGTTGTAGACATAATGCAGTGCGATAGTGAGTTCTACTACCCCTAGGCTTGCACCAAGGTGCCCTTCCTTGGCTGCTACTACCTCTATAATAAACGCTCTCATTTCCGCCGCCAGTGCAGGTAGCTGATCCTGGTCTAATTGTCTCAGGTCTTCGGGCGAATTTATGTTGGGCAGTAGTTCCATGTTAAGACGTAAAGGTACATTAAAATCATTTTTTCAGGATAAGGCAAAATAGGCCTATTTATGTATTTTTGCCATCATGGACGGAATCCTGGACGATACGTATTTTATGAAAAAAGCCCTGCAGGAAGCAGAAGTCGCTTATGGGCTTGGAGAGATCCCTGTGGGTGCGGTGATCGTGGTCCAGGGCAGGATCATAGCCAGGGCACATAACCTGACGGAAAGGCTGCACGATGTTACGGCCCATGCCGAAATGCAGGCAATTACGGCTGCAGCCAATTTCCTCGGTGGCAAATACCTTCATCGCTGTACCTTGTACGTCACTCTTGAGCCTTGCCAGATGTGTGCCGGAGCCCTTTATTGGAGCCAGATCCCAAGGATCGTCTTCGCTGCCCATGATCCTCAACGTGGATTCGCTGCAATGGGTGGGCAAATACACCCGAAAACCGAGATCGTCGGTGGGGTATTAGAGCAGGAAGCCGCAACACTGATGAAGCAGTTTTTTATAGAAAAGCGAAACCTGAACTGATGGGAATAAAAAAACCCCGGCTGAATGCCGGGGTCCTGATGCTTTCAAAATAAAATATGCTTATCCTATAACCTGCACTTGTGCAGCTACGATTCCTTTTCTTCCTTCCTCTTCCTCGTATTCTACTTTGTCTCCTTCGTTCAATTCTACACCGTTAAGGGCGGTCGCGTGAACAAAAATGTCTTTTCCGGTGTCGTCGTTTGTAATGAACCCATATCCCTTAGATTCATTGAAAAATTTTACTGTTCCAGTCATGGTAAAAAAATAATTGATTAAAAAATGTACTATACGAATGTATGATTTTTTGGCTTTAAAAGCGCAGCGGCAAGAATAAATTCGAGGAAATTACTGATCCTCAGCCTGTTTGTCCTTTCGTCCTTGCATTCTCCGGATGTTCTCTTCGGTCAGCATATAGTCTTTCATTTTCTTCCCTTTGCTTTCCGTAATAAGGAAAAGGGGCATGGCCACGAGGAAGATACCAACGGTCCCGAACCCAATACATTTATTGGCAATGAGCGGATCATCTTCAATGATGGTAAATCCGTAAATGATCAGCCCCAGGGAGCCCAGGAGGATTGCCGCAATGATGTAACGGGTATATTTTTTCATATTATCGCGTAAAATTAATCAACTTTCGGCGGTATGCAGTAAGCAATTTTGATTTTGAGACAAAACCCAGGTATCTTCCTTCCCGTATTACCGGCAGATTCCAGGCACCACTGTCCTGAAATTTCTGCATCACCTGCTGCATGGAGTCCTTCTCATAATATATATAGGCGGGCGCTTGGTGCATCAAGGTAGAAACGGTGATCTTTTCATACATGCTGGTATCAAACATAAATTCCCTGATATCGTCCAGAAATACGATTCCGGTCATAACTCCTTTATCACTCACCACCGGATAAAGATTCCGGGTCGATTTTGCCACCGTATCATGCAGCATCTGCCCCAGGGTCATTTCCTGGTGAACACTTTTAAAATCGCGTTCTATCACATCGTCGAGCTGCATCAGCGTAAGTACGGTCTGGTCCTTGTTGTGGGTGAGCAGCGCTCCCTGTTCTGCAAGCTCCCTGGTATAAATAGAATAGTCAATGGCATTCTTAGTGATGAGGTAAGAAATAGCCGCAGTGATCATCAGCGGGACGAATAATTCGTAGCCCCCGGTGATCTCCGCGATCAGGAAGATAGAGGTTAACGGGGCATGTAATACCCCGGCAATAAGTCCGGCCATCCCGATCAGGGTAAAATTGCTCTCACTGACCTCGAAACTCAGACCTATATTATTGATCACCTTGGCTACGGCATTACCCAATGCACTTCCCATGACCATTGTTGGGATAAAGATTCCCCCGGCACCTCCTGCCGCAAAGGTAGTGGTCATGGCAACCGCCTTGAAGATGGTTATGCCGAATAACAAAGCGATCACTACCCAGATATTATCCATAAAAGGTTCAAAGGGATTATCGCCCAGGGCCGAGACGTGGTTCCCCATCAGCAGGTCATTGATAAAACCAAAACCTTCCCCGTAGAGTGGTGGAATAAAGTACAACATAACACCTATGGCTAATCCCCCGGCCAATAACCGGTACTTAGGGCTTTTCAATGGTTTAAAAAGATGCAGTATCCCAAAATACATCTTGGTGAAATAGATAGAAGAGATCGCGGTACCTACCCCCAATAGGATGTAGAAAAAGGTGTCCTCGATGGCAAATTTCTCGGTGATGATATAACTGAACAGGTTCTCATCCCCCAGGAAGAAATAGGAGGTAAGCACACCTGATATGGAAGCCAGCAGCATAGGGAGAAGGGAGACCATAGTAAGGTCCAGGCTAAATACTTCGACAGCAAAAATGATCGCTGCGATAGGCGCCTGGAAGATAGAGGCGATAGCCCCGGCGGAGGCACATGCGATAAGCAGGGATCGCGTCTTGGTGTTGATATGCACCAACCTGCCAATATTAGAACTGATGGCCGCCCCGGAGGCAACGGCCGGCCCCAGTAATCCTACAGATCCGCCAAAACCTACGGTCAGGGGAGCGGTGATCAGCGGGGTATACACTTTCTTCAAGTCAATTACTCCTTTCTTTCGTGAAAGTGCAAACAGGATAGAGGAAATGGCGTGTTCCAGTCTTTCCCGGTGTACATACTTTACGTAGAGAAATACCAGGGTAAGCCCGATCACGGGCAGGATAAAATAGAGCTGGTTACTGGAGAAAACGATACCTCGCTCCA
Source organism: Zeaxanthinibacter sp. PT1 (assembly GCF_028464225.1). Taxonomy (GTDB): domain Bacteria; phylum Bacteroidota; class Bacteroidia; order Flavobacteriales; family Flavobacteriaceae; genus Zeaxanthinibacter. The sequence continues at coordinate 547,913 of NZ_JAQPCN010000001.1, read as the reverse complement.
GTAGGGATTCAATAAAATAGGTAATGTTCTTTATGGTAACCGCAGCCAGCCCGGCAAGAAAACCTACCACAACGCTCATCACATGGGTAAAGGTCTTATCAGAGATTTTCTTATATCTCCACTTAAGGAATTGGGTGAGCCTTTTATTGGTCGGATTGGGCATTCTTGGGCTATACGATTAAAGGTATTAAAATTGCCGCAACCGCTAAAGGTTTTCCGCGATTAGGTATCCAATTTCAGGTGAAGCTCCGCCAACTGGGCATCATCCAGTTTAGCAGGCGCATCGATCATCACATCCCTTCCACTGTTATTTTTCGGGAAGGCGATAAAATCCCTGATAGTTTCCTGTCCGCCAAGGATGGCAACTAATCGGTCTAATCCAAAGGCGATCCCCCCGTGTGGTGGTGCTCCGTATTGGAAGGCATCCATAAGGAAACCGAATTGGGTTTTGGCCTCTTCAGGGGTAAATCCAAGGTGTCTGAACATGATTTCCTGTGTGGCCTTGTCATGGATACGAATAGAGCCACCGCCAATTTCATTCCCGTTAAGGACTAAGTCATAGGCGTTGGCCTTCACTGCTGCCGGGTCGCTGTCAAGCATTTCCAATTGCCCGGGTTTAGGAGAGGTGAACGGGTGGTGCATGGCGTGGTACTTACCGCTTTCCTCGTCCCATTCAAGCAGGGGGAAGTCAATGACCCACAGCGGGGCGAATTCATCGGCTTTACGCAGCCCGAGCCTGCCGGCTAGTTCCATCCGCAGGGCACTAAGCTGTGTACGTGTACTATGGCTGTCACCGGAGAGTACACAGATCAGGTCTCCGGGCTTTGCTCCGGTGACATCCGCCCATGCGGCCAGGTCTTCCTGGTTATAGAATTTATCAACAGAGGATTTATAACTTCCGTCTTCGTTACATTTTACATACACCATTCCTTTGGCGCCTACCTGGGGCCTTTTGACCCAGTCAATAAGGGCATCGATCTCTTTACGGGTGTAAGAGGCCGCTTCCGGAACTGCGATCCCTACCACCAGTTCAGCGCTGTTAAAGACATTGAAATTCTTGTGCTGGGCAACATCGTTCAGTTCCCCGAACTCCATTCCAAAACGGATGTCCGGTTTATCGTTACCGTATTTGCTCATGGCTTCATCATAGGTCATACGGGGGAAAGAAGGAACATCAACATTTTTTATGGCCTTCAGCAGGTGACGCGTCAGTCCTTCAAAAGCCTGCAGTATATCTTCCTGGGTCACAAAGGCCATCTCGCAATCAATCTGGGTGAATTCCGGTTGACGGTCTGCCCTGAGGTCCTCATCCCTGAAACATTTTACGATCTGGAAATAACGATCCATGCCTCCAACCATCAGCAATTGCTTAAAGGTCTGGGGCGATTGTGGTAAGGCGTAGAACTGCCCTTCGTTCATCCGGCTGGGGACTACGAAATCCCTGGCACCTTCAGGTGTGGATTTTATAAGGTAAGGGGTTTCCACTTCGATGAAGCCTTGTTCTGAAAGGTAATTCCGCACTTCCATGGTGACCTTATGCCGAAAGATAAGGTTATTCTTCACCGGGTTTCTCCTGATATCCAGGTAACGATATTTCATACGGAGGTCTTCCCCGCCATCGGTCTGGTCTTCAATAGTAAAAGGAGGTACCATCGCTTTGTTCAGAATCTCCAGTTCGCTTACAAGTACTTCGATATCCCCGGTAGGAATATTAGGATTCTTAGAGGTCCGCTCTATGACTTTTCCTTGTACTTTAAGGACAAATTCGCGTCCCAGGTGCCGGGCCTTGTCCAATAATTCGGCCGGAGTTCGCTCCTCATCAAATACTAATTGTACGATTCCATAGCGGTCGCGGAGGTCTACCCAAACCACGAATCCCTTATCTCTCAGCTTCTGTACCCATCCTGACAGGGTGACTTCTTTTCCGATATCGGACGCTCTCAGCGCCCCGCATGTATGGTTTCTGAACATAATGGCTTTCTTAATTTACCGGCGCAAATGTAAGAAGAACTGCTGGCACCCCCTAGGACTCAAGGCTAATTTTCACCGGCATTTTATCCTGGTATCCGCCTATTCTCAAACGATGTAATTAACAAATGAAATTTTTGGATAATCGAAAACTTCGCTACATTGGTAGGCGAATAACTATAACAAATCAACGATTATGAACAAAAATCAACTATTGCAATGGTGCCTTGGGCTGCTGTTTTTTCTGCCGGTCCTCGCCCTTGCACAGGGGACGGTCAGCGGAACGGTGACCGATGCCGTGAATGGACAGCCTTTACCCGGGGTCAATGTGATTATAAAGGGTACTACCACAGGAACCACTACTGACTTTGATGGAAATTACGACCTGGTAGTGCAAAACTTTCCTGCAACACTAGTCTTTTCTTCATTGGGATATGAAACCAGTGAATTCCCGGTAAACGGCGCTACCACGCTGAATGTAGAGATGGGTGAATCCGCAACAGGATTGGATGAAGTAGTAGTAACCGGTCTGGGTACTTCGATCAAAAGAAGGAACCTGGCCAACGCTGTGGCTACAGTATCTTCAGAGGAACTCGTAGGTACAACAGGACAGAGTACGCTGGATGGAGCCTTATACGGTAAAGTAACAGGGGTGAACATTACCTCTTCTTCGGGAGCGCCCGGGGGAGGAATCGCACTTCGTTTACGGGGTATCTCTTCTATTAACGGTAATAACCAGCCATTATATATTATTGACGGGGTCTTTGTCAATAACAGGGAAATTCCTTCTGGATTACGTTTTGCCTCCGGTGCAAACAGGGGGAACGAAGAAAACTCGGCCAACCGTATTGCCGACCTTGATCCGAACGACATTGAAAATATCGAGATCCTTAAAGGAGCCTCTGCTGCGGCCATCTACGGTTCCGGTTCTAACGCCGGGGTAGTAATTATTACTACCAAGCGTGGTAAATTAGGAAAGACCGATATCAGCTTTAGCCAGGATACCGGTTTCAACACCATAATTAATAAGCTGGGCATGCGCCCATGGACGGCTGCCAATGTAGAGTCTACATTCGGAGCTGCCGAGGTTGCTCTTTATAACCAGGCAATTGCCAACGGCGGTTTGATCGATTACGAGGACGAGATCTACGGGGAAACCGGCTTGATCACAGATACGCAGATCAGTGCAAAAGGAGGTAGTGAAAAAACTCGTTTTTATGTTGGGGCTTCCTACAGGGATGAAGAGGGTATCATTAAAAATACAGGCTTCGACCGTTTTAATGTTCGTGCCAATATTGATCACGATATCTCTAAGACGTTCAACTTCTCCATTTCTTCGAACTATGTAAGGAGTGGATCCAGCCGTAGTTTTACGGGGAACGAGAACGAAGGTGGACTGAGCTACGGTTATACCCTGGCCTTTACCCGTCCATGGATCAACCTTTTCCCGGACGATACAGGGAATTACCCGGATAACCCGAACTATTCAGGAAACCCTATCCTGGTAAGAGATCTTGCCCTGAACGAAGACAATAACAACCGTTTTATCCAGGGACTTCGTTTTACTACGAATTTCCTGCAAACAGACAGGGATAATGTGAGATTCATCTTTAACGGTGGACTGGATTACCTGGCAAACGAAACCTATGTATACGTTCCTGAGATTCACCAGGCACAAAGAGGAAACCAGAATGGATTTATCGGTGAGGGTAGGAATAACTTCACCAACTTCAACTACCAGGGAATCGCTGTTTGGAACAGGGAAGCCATGGATGGTGATCTTTCACTGACCTCACAGGCCGGTATATCTTACGTGGAGCAACAGGCCGACCTGATCTTTAACCAGGCGACCCAGTTGATCCCTAACCAGACGAATCTTTCCCAAGGAGCGGCACAACAGATTAACCAGACTACTTCTACCGTAAAAGAGTTTGGATATTTTGGACAGCTGGAAGGTAATTATCGCGACCAGTTCATCGGGACCGTAGGGTACAGGCTAGATAAGTCTACCCTGAACGGGGACCCTAATGAATTCTTTGGTTTTCCAAAGGCATCTTTAGCGGTTAACCTGCATAACTTTGAATTCTGGACACCAGGATTAGTAGATCGTTTAAAGCTAAGGACAGCATACGGAGAGACTGGTACACCGGCGACCTTCGGATCTGCTTTTACAGGACTTAACCAGGTGTCTATCGGTGGAAACGGAGGATCCTCTATCGGAGCTCTGAAAGGTGATCCAGACGTACAGCCGGAAACTTCGGCAGAATTCGAGGTAGGTATAGACGCAGGTTTCGGAGACCGTGTGAGTTTAGAAGTTTCTTACTACAACCGTAATGTACGCGACTTGCTATTAAGCCGTGCGCTACCGACATCAACAGGATTCAATACAGAAACTACCAACCTTGCAGACCTTAAGAACTACGGTCTGGAAGTAGGATTGAATACCTATCCTTTCACCAATGAAAACTTTACCTGGAATTCTAACGTGAACTTCTGGTTCAACCGTTCTGAAGTGACCAGGCTAGAAGTGCCTGCCTTCCCACAGCCGGGAGCCGGATTTGGATTAGGTCTTGGAACTTATTACATACAAGAAGGAAGGCCTGTTACCCAATTAGTGGGGAACGTAGACGGTACTCCAACTCAGCTGGGTAATGCCGAGCCCGACTTCCAAATGGGTTTTGCTAACCAGATGACAATACATAAGCAATGGGATGTTTCTTTCCTATTACACTGGAAAAAAGGTGGAGAGAATATCAACCTGTCCACACTGCTTACAGATTTAGGGGGAACTTCTCCTGACCTGGATACACCGGCAGGAATAGAGCGATCAGGTCTTGGATTTGTCGCTTCTCGATTTATCGAGCCAGCGGGCTACCTGAGATTAAGAGAAGCTGCGATCAGCTATCGTCTTCCACAAAGTGCCCTGGATTTCTTCGGGGATACTGTAGAGGGAGTTAAGATAGGGGTGTCCGGAAGGAACATCTTTACGATCACGGATTACAGCAGCTACGATCCGGAAGTATCTACCAATGGTGGAGCAGGACTTTCTTCAGGGATAGAGGTAACACCTTACCCAAGCACCAAGCAGTTCTACCTGAATCTGAATGTTAACTTTTAAAAAATCGCGATGAAGAAACTTAATTTATATATATCCAAGACCACCCTGTTAGTAATGGGGGTGGTGGCGACCCTGACCGTCTCCTGCTCATTTGATGACCAGGTAGACCCGAACAGGCCCAGCCTTTCAGGGATCCTGACCAATGCGTCGGAAAACCAATTAAATAACCTTGTAGTAGGAGTGGAAGCAAGTATGCGAAACTCCTTAGCGATCCAGACCACCGGATCAGGTACCATGGCAAGGGAACTCTATCTTTTTGATGCAGATCCTCGAAACACGGGAGACCTGCTAGGAAAGAATGGTAGTGGACTTGATAACAACTCCTTCTATACCACGGCTCCTTGGGATGGGCGCTATACTTGCTATAAGAATGCGAACATCCTGCTAGAAGCATTGGAGAATACGGAATCTGTGACCGAGGCTGAAAAAGCCGGATACAGGGGTTTTGCTAAGACCATACAGGCTTATGAACTGATACAGGTACTTAAATCTTACGGGAGGGCACGAATAGATGTGTCTGATCCTGATAATTTAGGGCCTATCCTGGATTTTGGTCCGGCTATGGACCAGGTACGGGCGCTAATTGACGAAGCCCAGGGCGATCTGAACAGCGCAGGAGCAGAGTTCAATTTCCCATTGGCAGGATTTGACGGATTTAATACTCCGGCAACCTTTGCCGAGTTCAACAGGGCAGTTGCAGCACTTGCAGCCGTTTACGACGGAGATAGCGGGGCAGCACTGACCGCTCTGTCTAACTCTTACCTTGACCTTAATGGTGATCTGAATGTTGGACCTAAGCATGTTTTCAGCCTGGCCAGCGGTGACGCCACCAATGGTTTGTTCAAGATCCAGGATAATAACGGGGACCAGATCATTGTACACCCATCATGGATTGCAGATGCAGAAGCAGGGGATACAAGGGTAGATGAAAAAACCTCCCTTCGTGCAAACCCTACAACCCAGGATGGACTTGGAGGAGACTACCAGACGGCTTTATACGAGTCTAACGTTTCTCCTATTGATATCATCAGGAACGAAGAGCTTATCTTATTATACGCCGAAGCCAGTATTGGTGCCGGTAACCTTGGTGATGCTGAAACCGCACTGAACATTATCCGTGCTTCTGCCGGGTTGGGTGCCTATGCTGGTCCTGTAACTGCTGATGGACTTACCTCAGAGATGCTACAGCAAAGGCGTTACTCGCTTTGGGCTGAGAATCACAGGATGTTTGACCTAAGAAGGTACAACCTGTCCAGTACTCTGCCTACAGACAGAACGGGAGACCTGATATTCAATGTTTTCCCGATCCCATTATCGGAGAACGAATAGAACACTAACTAACCAATTAAACCTAAAAAGCCCCGTGGATATCCACGGGGCTTTTATTTTAGTGTTCCATAACCTTATGCGGCATCCTGCAGTGATGAAGTGTCACTTTTTAGGGCATTGACCTTTCTCCGCATCCCGATCTTGATCCGGTAACTGATATTGAATAATACCGGTACGATGATCAGGGTTAAGAAAGTGGCGACCAGTAAGCCAAAGATCACCGTCCAGGCCAATGGCCCCCAGAAGATCACGTTGTCTCCACCGACATATATGTTTGGGTCAAAATTCGTGAACAGTGAGAAAAAGTCAATGTTTAACCCTATGGCCAACGGGATCAGTCCAAGGACCGTAGTAATCGCGGTCAGGACCACAGGCCTTAAACGCGCTTTTCCACTCTGAACGATGACCTGCCTTACCTCGTCCCGGCTTAACATGTCCGAATCGTCCATACCCAGGGCAAGCTTTTTACGATCGATCAGGATCTGGGTATAGTCTAGTAGAACTACTCCGTTATTCACCACGATCCCCGCCAGGGAAATAATTCCCATCATGGTCATCATGATCACGAAAGACCAGCCGGTCAGCATCAATCCGCCAAAGACCCCGATAAAACTCAGGAAAATGGCGATCATGATGATCAGTGGTTTGGAAATTCCGCCAAACTGGAAGATAAGGATTAAAAGTATAAGTCCAAGACCACCAAAAAAGGCACCTACTAAGAAGTTCATCTGTTTGTTCTGTTCCTCGATCTGCCCGGTGTAGTCTATGGCTACTCCCTCCGGGATCCCCTTAAAACTTTCCATTTCCTTTTTAATCTCTTCTACGATGGCGGCAGCATCCGTAAAGCCCGGTTTTAAACCGGAATATATGGTAACTACCCTCTCGTTGTCACGGTGCTTGATGGCACTGAAGGCAGAGGTATTACGCTGGGATGCAACGGCAGAGATCGGGATTTCTTTGATCTGCCCGTTAGCGGGATCCCTGAAGATGATGTTCTGGTTAAAAAGGGCATTTTTGTTATACCGCAGGTCTTCATTAAAACGGACATTGATATCGTAATCTTCACCTTCTTCTTTATAGACACCTGCTTTTTCTCCAAAGATAGAACGCCTGAGCTGTGAACCCACCTGGCCAACGGCCACACCGAGTTCCCCTGCCTTTTCACGGTCTACTACCACTTCCATGGCCGGTTTCCCCTTATTGACATCGATCTTCAGTTCTTCTATCCCCGCGATATTTTCAGCATTGATAAAATTCCTGATATCTTCAGCAGTGTTGATCAGCTGGTTGTAATCCTTTCCTTCCAGCTCAATATTGATGGGGTAGCCCGCAGGAGGACCTGCAGCGTCTTTTTCAACGGATAACGCGACACCGGGGTAAATCCCTTGCAATTCCTGCTGTATCTCTGCCCTGAGGTTTTCCGTATCCAGTCCGTTCCTGTATTTAAATTCGCGCATGGACAAGGTCACCTTACCCCGGTGGGGCATTTCTGCTGAAGATCCCCCATCTGTAAAGGGGTTACCTGCACCTTCACCGACCTGTGAAACCGCTGAGGCCACCAGGTAATTCTCATCGCCGTCTGTGTACTTATCCCGGTTAGCGATAGCGTACACCCTTCTCTCAATATCCTGGGTGATCTCGTTAGTCTTCTCAATAGAAGTACCCTGCGGATATTCGATATACACGTATATCTCGTTCGGGATATTATCCGGAAAGAATTCGATCTTGGTCCGTCCGCTTCCCACAGACATGCCAAAGAGCATAAACACCGCGATAAGCATAAAGAAGGTCACCCCAAAATACCAGTATACGTTTTTGCCCCTAAGCGCATGCTTCAGGCGTTTTTCATACCAATTCTCAAAACGGCTCATGGTATTGTTCTGGAAATTACTTGCCCATCGTTTGATAAAATATTTATAAACCCAGAACATGATGGCGGTAAGGATCATAACCGTACCAAACCCTCTTACGGGGCCACCGAGAACCATGATAAAGGCTCCAAGCCCGACGAGAATGATACTTACGCGAATCAATTGTTTACGAGTGAGTTCTTTCTCCCCGGTGTCCATAAACTGGGAGACCAGCATGGAGTTCATGAAAATGGCCACAAAAAGGGAAGATCCCAGTACTACGGATAAGGTGATGGGGAAATAGATCATAAACTGCCCAAAGATCCCGGGCCACAGGCCAAGGGGCACAAAGGCGGCTACCGTGGTCAGGGTAGAAATAATGATGGGAAATGCAATTTCTCCAATTCCTTTTTTAGCGGCCTCTATCCTGGACATGCCTTCGTCTTCCATAAGACGATATACATTCTCTACCACGACGATACCATTATCTACCAACATCCCAAGTCCCATGATCATTCCAAAAAGGATCATGGTGTTCAGGGTGTAACCCAATACCGATAAGATCATAAAGGACATGAACATAGACATCGGGATAGCGAACCCTACAAAGAGCGCATTCCTGAATCCTAAGAAGAACATCAGTACAGTGACGACCAGCAGAATCCCAAAGATGATATTGTTGACCAGGTCGTCTACCTGGTTAAGGGTACGTGTAGAAGAATCGTTTGCAATTGAGATGTGTAGGTCTGCCGGATAATAATTTTCCTGTAAGTCCTTGACCAGTGCTTTGATCTGGTCTGCGGCGGCAATAGCATTCTTCCCGGCTCGCTTCTTAATATCTAGCATGACTACGCTCTCACCAAATTCTCTCGCATAGGTGGTCTTATCTTCCTCGTCAAAAGATACAGTGGCGATATCTTTCAGGTAAACGGCATTACCATTCTCTGATTTTACCACGAAATTCTCCAGGGCGGCAGGATTTTCAATCTCGCCCAGCACCCTGATGGTTCGTCTCTGGCTGGCGGTTTTCAGGTTGCCTGCAGACATGGTCATGTTCCCATTGGCAATGGCCTGGATAACATCGTTAAAGCTGACCTTGGCGGCCATCATTTTATAAATATCTACCGCTACTTCTACTTCTTTTTCCTGGGCACCACGAATATCTACCTTTTTGATCTCTGGCATATCCTCGATCTCATCTTCCATGTATTCGGCAAACTCCTTGAGTTTCTCCACCGGGTAATCACCGGTAAAGTTGATGTTCATGATGGGGTATTCTTCAGACAGGTTCAGGTCAAACACATTGGGTTCTACCTTAGCCCCGTTAAAGGTGGGCCAATCCTCGCTTGCCTTTTCCGCATCTACTTCATCTTTGACCTTCAGTTTGGCTGCATCCACAGAGATATCCTCGTCAAACTCTACGGTGATAACCGAATAATCTTCCTGTGATGTGGAGGTGATCTCTACCAGGTTACTGACATTCTTCAGTCGTTCTTCCAGGGGATCTGTAATTAATCGTTCTATGTCTTCTGCGGTATTCCCTGGGTAGGGTGTGCTGATGTACACCTTGGTCTCTACGATTTCCGGGAAATCTTCCCTTGGTAACGCGTTGTATGAACTGATCCCGATAAACAGGAACAAACCGATCATTACATAGATAACCGAAGGGTTATCGATGGCCCAGGAAGACAGCCAGAATTCCTTGTTCGCATTCTTTTGTTGTTTGCTCATCTATTCCTGGTTTAATAATTCTACTTTCTGCCCGTCCTTTACACTACGTGCTCCTTCTTTGATCAACCGGTCTCCGGCTTTTAAACCACTGAGAATCTCCACTTCATTGCCCTGGGTTAGCCCGGTGGTGATGATCGATCTTCTAGCAATGGCATTCCCATTCTCAGGATCGGCCGCCAGGTAGGTATATTGCTCGCCTTCCGCGTTTTCAGAAATGATACTTTGGGGGATTAGGATGGCTTCTTCATTAGTGTAATCATTGATCATTACCCTGGCCGTCAGGTTGGGTTTGATCTTGCCTTGCTTATTGGGAACTGGGATCTCTACGGTGAAAGAACGGTTGTTGGGGTTTATAAAATTCCCGGTAGTCCTCACCCGGGTGGTGATACTGTCACCGAGAACCGGGAAGAAGACTTTTACTTCCTTCCCCTCGGTAACACTTCCTACATAGCGTTCAGGCACCTCTACTTCTATATACATATCAGACAGGTTCACAATACGGAAAACTTCAGATCCTGGTCCTGGGGCTACAACGGTTCCTTCATCCTTGATCACATCATCCACGATGCCTGAAAAAGGAGCGCGAATGGTAGATTTTCCTAACTGACTTTCTGCCTGTGTTACGGCATCTTTCTGGGCTTCGTAATTAGCTTTGGCCTGCAGGTACTGGATCTCCGATCCTATTTTCTGGTCCCATAACCTCTTTTGACGCTCAAAAGTTGTTTTGGCTAATTCTGCCTGGGTCCGGAGTTGGCCAAGCTGGCTCGACATTCCTCCATCATCGATCCTGGCCAGTACTTGTCCCTTCTGAACCCGCTGACCTTCCGCAACCAGGATTCGGTCCAGGGTTCCTCCCATTTCCGGGTAAACCAGGACGTTCTGCCTTGTTTTTACATCTCCCTGTAATTCCAGGAAATGATTAAATGGCGCAACAGTCGCCTCTATTGTAGATACCAATGGATAGTTTTCCTCATCAGACAGCAGTGCGATCGCGGAATCCAATTTAGCAATGTCTGCCTCCAGTGATCTTTGCTGTTCTGAAATACTACTGCGGCGAGTACGTAGGGTTTCAAGATTGGCATCAGAGATCATATCGTCTACAGATTGGTCTTTAGTATCACCACAAGCGGCCAGAAGCAGGAGGGCTAGGGGTATATATAATACGTTTTTCATGTTGGAAAGTTTATGTATCAAAGGTTCAGTATTGTTTCTAATTCTATTTTTTTATTGATCACGTCTACCATGGATTGCAGGTATTCCTGCTGGGTAGTATATAATTGTAGTTGGGCCTGTCGCAATTCAAAACTGGAGGCGATCCCTTCCTGGTATTTAACCTGGTTCTTATCCTCTATACGTTCGGCCAGTGCCAGGTTCTTCTTATTGGTCTGGTAATTTTCTATAGCGAGGATGTAATCGCTTTTGGCTTTATCCAGCTGAAGCTTTAGCTGCGAAGAGGTTTCTTTTAGCTGGTTCTTAGCCTGTTCCAGGGCGATCTTTGCTCTTTGGGTGCTTGCGCTCCTTTTAAAGGAACTGAAAATTGGAATGCTGAGGTCGAATCCCAGTACAGAGGAATCAAACCATTGCTGCTCATCGTCAAAAAAACTGAAATCTTCACTGAAAGCAGAAGAGCCGTAATTGACAAAGGCATTCAGGGTAGGGAGGGCACGACTTCTGGCCAGCTTCCACTCGTAATAACGCTGTTGGTTGAGGTTGTTGGCCAACTTATAGTCTACGTTGTTTTCTAAAGTAAGTTCGCTTTCAAGGAGCTGCGGAGCTATACCGGCTTCAACCAGGTCGTCCAGGTCCTGGGTAAGACCTGTAGGGTGGTCCAGTGGGAGCCCCATCACCACGTTAAGCATCTGCAAGGTGATTTCCTGTAATCGCTCAGCATTTTTTAACTGGCTTTGAATGGTGGACAGGGTGATCTGTAACTGCTCTACGCTCTCTTCATCCCCAAGTCCGTTTTCATATATTTTCCGGGTTTCAAAAAGATTCCGTTCCAGGGTAGCTGCATTCTTGGCAAGGATATCAACGCTTTGCCTGGCCAGGAGTACATTCCCGTAGGCGTCTACTACCGCCTTACGGACTTCCTGCTCCGTTTTTTCTTTGTTGTTCTGGCTGTAACTCAGGAAAGCCTTGGTCGCTTGTACCCCTACGATGTAAGAACCATCAAAGATCTGTTGTTTCAGGGTCGCCGTAGCTGTTGCCTGTTGCGGCTGTCCAAAAACGATGGGTTGGAAAGTACCGGGTTCCCCTCCGAAAAATTCGGCCGGGATAAGCGAAACCGGTTGTTTTAACTGGTTCTGGTAACTAACACTTCCGCTGATCTGTGGTAGCCCCGTGGCAATGGTTTCCCATTTTTGTTTCTGGGCATCTTCAATTTCCAAACTCGCATTCAGGCTACTGTAGTTATGGTCAATAGCAAAAGCTATCGCCTCATCCAGGGTAAAGGAGGTTGTAGCCTCTTGTGCCTGTAAGAGTAGTCCGAAGAGGAGGCTGATTAGTAATAGGAGAAATCGCTGCATTATAATTGATTAGAATTGATTATTTCATTTAAAATAGTCCGTCCTTTCGGGGTAACAATCCCCCTGAGGTGGTATTCAAGGTATATATCCATGATTTCTCTCGCGGTAAACAATTGCGCTGGGAAAAGGTTGGGATCTTTAATGCTGTTTACCCCAGAAAAATAGATTCGTGCTACGAATTCTATATTGATATTCTCACGGTAAATACCCTCTTCAATACCAATTTTCAGATTTTTTACCACGCAATCCTGCATCAGTTCAAACTGCTTTTTGCGAATGGTTTCAAAGATTGCCGGGTAATATTTCTGGAGTTGGTACTGGGGAGAGGACTGTTCATCTTTTAAATGTGTCATGGCGAATTTCTTGATCTCGTATAATTCTTCGATCGGGTTCTTACCAAGACTGCAGATGTGCTCTATCCCCGCAGAGATCTGGTCAAAAAGTTGCATTACACTATCCTTGACAATCTGGGTCTTATTACTGAAATGAGTGTATATCGTTTTTTTTGATATCCCCATTTCCTGTGCCAGGTCGTCCATGGTAACGCTCTTAAACCCCCTGCTTAGGAACAATTCGGTCGCTTTTTCAAGTATTTGTTCTTTCATAGAAGCAGCAAATATAGCCCAGGAAACTATAAAAACAAAAATAGTTTCCAGGGTTTTACAATATGTTAACATTACGAAGATGACAGGAAATGATTTTCACCTTTTTGATTGCAGGCATTTAGTGTATTTTTGATAAAAAATTGCAGCCTTGGAAAGCCTATTACAGTATAAAAGTTCAATTGATGACTTCCTGCAAACCGGGATAAAGACGGGTGAGCCTGATGGTCTCTACGAACCAATGCGTTATATCCTGGGTCTTGGGGGTAAACGCCTGCGGCCTGCACTTACCCTGATGGCAGCGGAAGCTTTGGGTGGTGATGTGGAAGATTCCATGGATGCGGCAGTGGCTTTAGAATTATTCCATAATTTTTCCCTGGTGCACGATGATATCATGGATAATGCCCCGGTAAGGAGAGGGCAGGTGACCGTTCATGAAAAATGGGACCTGGCGACGGGCATACTCTCCGGTGATGCCATGCTGATATTATCTTACCAGCTCTTTGAGAAATATGACGCGGAAAAATTTAAATTGCTCGTAGCGCTTTTCAGTCAAACGGCTAGAGAGGTTTGCGAGGGGCAGCAGTACGATATGGAATTTGAATTGCAGGATGAGGTGCCCATAAGCCTTTACCTGACGATGATAGCCAACAAAACTGCCGTACTGGTGGGTACTGCAATGAAGATGGGAGCCATCCTGGCCGGAGCTTCTCCACAAGTGCAGGACGCCTGTTATCACTATGGTTTAAACCTGGGGATTGCCTTCCAGTTACAGGATGATTACCTGGATGCTTTTGGCGATCCAAAAACTTTCGGAAAACAAGTTGGCGGAGATATCATTGCAAATAAAAAAACTTACCTCTATCTAAAATCACTCGAACTGTCCGACCAGGAACAGCGAACAGAACTTCAACACTGGTTCTCCATAAAACCGGGCAAGCCAGATCCTAAAGTGAGAGCGGTTAAAGATATTTACCTGGAGAGTGGGGCGGCGGATAATATTAAAAAAGAGATCAAGAACTATACAGAGCTGGCTTTTGAACAACTACTGTCATCGGGGATAAAAGGGGATTCACTACAATCACTGAGGGCCGTAGGGGAAGAATTGATGTTCAGGACCGTCTAAAAAAAAGTCGGCCGAACAGGGCTTTTATAAAGGGAGTTTTCGGACAGGCAGCGATAACTTTAAGGTCCTCTGCAACAGTAGTGTCCTCATCGAGAAATTTTAAGATAAGATCGGTTTCGCATTTCCGGAACAGGCTCTCGAACAGCAGGTGGCCTTTACCATTATTCTTATAAAGCACGTCCAGCAGTAAAAGATCGTAATACCAATAGCGGTCTTTTTGAGCAAAATCAGACAGCGGGGAGTCGGTCTTCAGGTAGTTGATCAATTCCTTCACCTTCTTGTAAGTCCGCATAAAGGTATAGCCGGTACTCGCTTTGGCCCATCCCCCGGCGACTCCAATATAAAGATGCCTGTCTGTATTCTTAGACCAGAATTCATATGAGGTCATTGGGATCTGCCCGTACTCCTTTTCCTGTATCGTATAATTCCCTGCTTCCAGATTATCTTCCAGGTATTCCCTGAGGGCTTTCTCGTATTCTGCTTTAGGCAGCAACTCGCTGGAGAACAGGGTGTATTCTACCAAAGCCTCAGTAGTGGAGAATGGCAAAACATACATAAATCGTGTATTCCCTTCCTGGGGAATGGAGAAATCCATAAAAGTTGCGGTCCCGGGATCAAAAACGGGCCTTTCAGTTTTCACTACCCAGCCCAGGAAATGTTGTTTTAAAACCGGGAACTTTTGCTGGGAAGACATGGCATCGGCCTCTAAAATACTATTAAACAGCTGTTGCCCCCTGTAGGTTCCACGATCAGTATGTACGGTTATAGCATCTTTTTGCTCAACGACCTTATCCACAGTAGCCGGTAGAAAAGTGATGTTGTCATAGTGCTGCAAGCGCGAAAGATATTCCCGGTAGAAGTCGATTCCCCTGATCATTTTATAACTATAGGGGGTAAGACTTAGCTTTTGCACGTAAGATTGTCCACCGAAATATATATGATCCCAGCGTTTATGGAGGATAGTATCAAAGTTACCATCGCCTTTTTCCCAGAAACACCAGGTCCTGTCGTTCTGATCTTTAGGGTCCTTGTCCAGCAACAATATTTTCTTTTCCCGGAAATAGGGATCTTTCCCGAGAGCATCGGCCAGGAGTAGTCCGGCGGCACCTGCGCCAATAATGATAAAATCATAAGTATCCATAAGCTGAACGCGCAAAACCATAAAGGTACAAAGAAGAGGCATATGGCAGGCGCCAGCAAAAACGAACAATCAGAATAATTCTTGTTCCGCTTCATATCCCTGATCTTCGATTAGCACCAATAAATATAGCTAGTGGATTATTTTTAGGCGATTCTAAAAATTTGTTTTATGGATGAAAAATGTATTTTTGTATAAATTCTAAAATCCAGTGACGCATTCCGAGGAAAATTATCTGAAAGCGATATTTCATCTTTCAAGGCAGGGGACGGGTACCATATCGACCAATGCCATTGCTGAACAGATGGATACCAAGCCGTCTTCGGTTACTGATATGTTGAAAAGGCTGTCGGATAAGGATTTGGTGAATTATAAAAGATACCAGGGTGTATCCCTTACTGAAACGGGGCGTTACAGCGCCCTTGCCATCATCCGGAAGCACCGACTCTGGGAGGTTTTTTTAGTGGAAAAACTCGATTTTACCTGGGACGAGGTACACGAGATCGCCGAGCAGTTAGAGCACATTAACAGTGAAAAACTGATCGATAGACTGGATGCCTTGCTGGGTCATCCCAAATTTGACCCTCATGGGGATCCTATCCCCGGGAAGAACGGTGAATTTAAAGAAAGGGATAAGGAGTTACTCAGTAAAATGCCGGTAGGAGGTAAAGGCGTGTGTGTAGGAGTTAAGGATTCGTCCGCTACCTTTTTAAAATTCCTGGATAAAAACCAGATTGCCCTGGGGCAGGAGATTGAAGTGCTGGACAAGGAAGAATTTGATAATTCTATGCATATCCGCATCGGCGAGGAACAACTGCTGGTCTCTCACCAGATCGCCTCTAACTTATACCTAAAACCTTCTGAAGAATCATGAACGTAATAATAGACTATTTCGAATCCATTGATCCCATCCTGGCCGCTTTCCTGGCAACTCTTTTTACATGGGGATTAACAGCTGCAGGGGCTGGACTGGTATTTTTCTTCAAAGGGATGAACAGGGCGCTACTGGATTCCATGCTTGGTTTTACCGGGGGTGTTATGGTGGCTGCTAGTTTCTGGAGCCTGTTGGCCCCGGGAATCGAGATGAGCGAGGGGGAAGGCTTTGTAAAAGTAATCCCTGCTGCCGTGGGCTTCTTGCTGGGGGCAGCATTTATATTTGCCCTGGACAAAGTGCTTCCACATTTGCATATCAATTTTAAGGAAAGTGAGAAGGAAGGAATTAAAACTCCCTGGAGAAGGACCACCCTACTTACGCTAGCTATCACTCTTCATAATATCCCTGAGGGCTTAGCTGTAGGTGTGTTGTTCGGGGGTGTTGCTGCAGGTTTTGAGGGAGCCAGTATCGGTGGGGCCGTGGCCCTGGCCATGGGAATTGGCCTCCAGAATTTCCCTGAAGGTTTCGCAGTGGCCATGCCCTTAAGGCGTCATGGTTTAAGCAGGTTCAAGTGTTTTGCTTACGGGCAGGCATCTGCACTGGTAGAACCTATTGCGGCAGTACTGGGTGCATGGGCTGTTCTTACTTTTGAACCCATCCTCCCATACGCGCTTTCTTTTGCTGCAGGTGCCATGATCTTCGTCGTAGTAGAGGAGGTGATTCCGGAAACCCAGCAGGACAAGTATACAGATCTCGCAACCATGGGATTCATCGGAGGGTTTATTATCATGATGACCTTGGATGTCGGTCTGGGTTAAACCTTTCGGCTTTCAGCTACAGTACATATTAGCTTTGTATATAGCCCGGCATTTGTGTATGTTTATCTCTTGTAATTAAAGATTAAACCCATGCACCTTAGACTCTTTTTCCTTTTTGGCCTGATGTTCATTTTTTCCTATGGCCAGGCCGAAAAGCCGGCTTTTTCCTATGAAAATGTTTTTGATCTTCAATATGTTTCCGATCCACAGATATCACCGGATGGTGAACAAGTGGTTTACCGTAGGATGCGGATGGATATCATGAATGACAGGGCTGCCGGAGACCTGTGGATTCTCAATACAGATGGCAGCGCACATCAGAAACTCACCTCGCGCGATACGAATGAATCCAGCCCTCGTTGGTCGCCTTCGGGAGACCGTATTGCTTTTGTAAGCAGTAACGATGAAGGAGCCGAATTGTTTATCTACTGGATCGACAGCGGGAAAGTAGCGCGGATTTCTCAATTAGCGTCTTCCCCAAGCTCAATAAGCTGGTCCCCTTCAGGAGATGAAATAGCGTTCACCATGTTCGTAAAATCAGATGCCCCGGTGATCGCAAAAA
The DNA here is from genome assembly GCF_028464225.1 of Zeaxanthinibacter sp. PT1. Classification (GTDB taxonomy): domain Bacteria; phylum Bacteroidota; class Bacteroidia; order Flavobacteriales; family Flavobacteriaceae; genus Zeaxanthinibacter. The sequence goes on along the minus strand of NZ_JAQPCN010000001.1, from coordinate 530,272 downwards.
TGCCTAAAAAGCCGGAAGGTGCTAAATGGGCTGAGAGTCCGCGGATCACGGACCGTCTGTATCATGAAGCTGATGGAAGGGGTTATATTGATCCCGGATACAATCACATCTTCGTGATTCCATCTATCGGGGGTCCCGCACGGCAGGTTTCTTCAGGAGATTTCCAGCACCGGAGCAGTCTCTCCTGGTCTCCCGATGGAAAAACCATTTATTTCTCGGCAAATAGGAATGAAGACTGGGAGTACGACTTCAGGAACAGCGAAGTTTATGCGCTAAGCCTTGCAGATGGCAGCATAAAAGCCCTGACGGATCAGGCAGGTCCTGATCACGACGTACAGGTGTCACCCGATGGGAAATATATTGCTTATGTGGGATACAAGGATAAGGTGCAGACCTACCAGGTAAGAACAGTGCGTATCATGGATACAGCCGGTAATGCCGTTTCAGAGCTTGCTGTAGAACTGGATAGGAGCATTGACCAGCTGAGTTGGGCTGCCGACAGTAAGGGATTGTTTATCGGATATGACGATAAGGGGAACAGTAAGATCGCCTACCTCTCCTTACAGGGAAAGATTAATAAGTTAGCGGATAACCTGGGAGGAACCTCGATAGGCAGGCCCTATGGTGGAGGCTCCTTCAGTGTTTCGGGAAAAGGCGATATCGTCTATACCTATACGACCCCGGAACACCCGGCAGAATTAGCCATTCTTGAAAAAGGGAAGTCAGTAAAAAAGCTAACCTCCCTGAATAAATCCCTGATGCAGTCCGTTGAGCTTGGAAAAGTAGAGGAGATCTGGTACACCTCTTCTTTTGACCAACGCAAGATACAGGGATGGGTGGTTTATCCACCTCATTACGATGCTGCAAAAAAATATCCCTTCATGGTGGAAAATCACGGGGGGCCAATTGCCAATTATGGCGACCGCTTTTCTGCAGAGATGCAGCTCTATGCGGCAGCCGGCTATATAGTTTTTTATCCAAATCCGAGGGGGAGTACCAGTTATGGAGAAGAATTCGGGAACCTGCTCTATCACAATTACCCGGGGGAGGACTATAACGACGTGATGGATGGGGTGGATTACTGTATTTCTAAAGGAATTGCCCACGAGGACCAACTCTATGTCACCGGGGGTAGTGCCGGGGGGATCATGACGGCCTGGATCATTGGGAAAAATGATCGTTTTGAAGCTGCAGTAGTTGCTAAGCCTGTAATGAACTGGATCAGCAAAACTTTAGTGGCCGACAACTATTTTGGTTATGCCAATACCCGTTTCCCGGGACAGCCATGGGAAAATTTTGAGGCTTATTGGAAATTTTCTCCCCTTTCTCTCGTTGCTAATGTGGAAACACCGACTATGGTCATGGTAGGAATGGATGATCTGAGGACCCCTCCCAGTGAAGCCAAGCAGTTATACCATGCTTTAAAATTGAGGAAGGTGGAAACCGTTTTGGTAGAAATACCGGGTGCCAGCCATGGGATTGCGAATAAACCGAGTAACCTCATCACTAAGATTGCTCATACAGTGGCCTGGTTTGATAAATATGCTAAAGCAGAAACAGCAGAGTAGAACAGGATACAATATCGGCATCCGTGATGCTCAAAAATTCGTATGTAAAAAGGGATGCAAGGAAGAAAAATTCATTGGGGGTGGAATGTACTGATTATCGTCTCGATACTTTTGTGTATCGGGGCTTTTATACTGCATTATAAAAACTGGGTTCGCGTAAAGCCGGAAAAGCTAACCGTGCTTTCCGGGATATATTACCGGGAACTTCCATTTTCAGAGATGGACAGCGTAGTCATGGTGGACCGATTACCCGAATTAGAGCGTCTTCACGGTTTTTCAGCCGGGAGTGTGGAAAAGGGAATCTTCCTGGATTCTATTCATCCTGATAATGAAATCAGTGTTTTTGTTGATAACCTCAGGTATCCGAAGATAAGGGTGGTTCACAGGGATTCACTTTTGATGTTTCTGAATTTCAAGGACACTGTCGAAACCCGGAAATATTATTCATACTTACTCGAAAAATTAGCAAAAGAGCAAAACGAATTGCCTGATAAAGAATAACTTTTAGATAATTGAACCATAGAAATTCCTATACATGAGAATTTTGATCCCAATTCTATTCTTACTGCCTATCTCTATATTTTCCCAGAACAAACTTTCTATTACCGTAGACGGAGTTAAAACCTCTAACGGTCATATTAGTGTAGCGGTTTACGACCGGTCCGAGAGTTTTCTCAAATTTGACCATGTTTTCAAAAGTGATAGTACAAGGGCCAAAAAAGGGACCACTAAAATTGATATAGATGATCTGCCTCCAGGGGAATACGCCCTGGCTATCTTTCATGACGAAAATGGGAACAACCAGTTAGACACTAATATATTGGGGGTGCCTAAAGAACCTTTTGCCTTTTCTAAAGGGAAAATGAGAACATTTGGACCGCCAAAATTCAAGGATTGTGTGCTAAGTGTACAGTCAGACCAAGAGGTCCGTATTTCCTTCTGATTAGCGAGTTTCTATAATAATAACACCATTAGCTCCACGGGATCCGTAGAACGAAGCATCCGATCCTGACAGGGCTTCAATGCTGTGGATATTTATATTATCTACCAGCCCGTTGAGGGACGCAAAGGAATTGCCCACGGTATACCCATCCAAAATGTACAGGGGTTCAGAGGTCCTTGCTCCACTAATTTCTGAGCTGGCCTTAACAAAGACCGGCACCCCGTTTCTGATCACCACCCCGGGTAACCTGCGAAGCTGTTCCAGCAACGATACCGTCATCCGGTTCTTCGCAATCAAGGTCTCTTTTACTTCCGTAGTATTCGTAGTAGTTCTTTTGCTGTTGCCGCAAGCTGACAGGATAATAAGTATGGAGGCAAGAGCTAAGGTTATCGTGATGCGCATTTTCATTAAATGGATTTCAATTAATTTATAAATATGGTTTTTTCTATCATCCAAATACCGTGCCTGCCTAAGTTGTGATTCCTCATGTACAATTCGGAGGGAATTGTATCTTGCTTAAAAAATGGGATTATGATTTTGCTCGTTCAGTTTACAGGGGCACTGCTGGGAATGTTAGGGGTAATTTTTGGCGCTTTTGGTGCCCATCGTTTAAAGGATCGACTGGATGCTACGGCAATGAAGAACTTTGAAACGGGAGTAAAATATCAGTTCTACCACGCGCTGGTCCTATTGATGCTGGGATTCAACCTTGGGTTTAATTCGGACGTAGAGACCTATATGGCCTACTGTTTTATATTAGGTACAGTGCTTTTTTCATTTAGCATTTACGCTCTCTCCCTGGGTGTTCACATAGGGACGAAAAAAAATTACCTTGGAATTGTCACCCCTTTAGGAGGCTTGCTGCTGGTAGTGGGTTGGGCTTTATTACTCTTCACATTTATTGCCCATATCGTATAGATCAGTGGCATCCACAGTTGCTGTCTCCGCATTTACCTCCACTATTTTTCTTTGAGGCAAACACAGATCTTGGAAGAATAAACTTCTTGGTGAGGTAAGCGGCCGAAAGGCCTACAACTACGTACATCAGAATCGTCTGTATCACAATAATTTATTTTAAGATTTGATAGGCGATTAACGCTACAATATAAGCAAAAAGACTCATAAACACCAACTGGTACATAGGCCATTTCCAACTGTTGGTCTCCCGTTTAACAATAGCCAGGGTACTCATGCACTGCATGGCAAATGCATAGAACAGGAGTAAGGAAATCCCGGAAGCCAGGTTGAATAATGGTTTCCCTGTATCGGGCCATCTTTCGGCTGCCATCCTGTTTTTAATCGTCTCTTCTTCATCACTCCCCACGCTGTAGATGGTGGCCAGGGTACCTACAAAAACTTCCCGGGCAGCAAAGGAAGTAAGAACCGCAATCCCGATCTTCCAGTCATAGCCCAAAGGTTTCACAATAGGTTGAATAGCTTTGCCGAGGTAACCAATATAGGAGTGCTCTAACTTATAACTGGCAATTTCCTGCCCGATGACGCGTTCCTGCAAATCATCTTGTTTTTCTTCCAGGGCCAGGTTGACGACCATAGGGTTTGCAGCGGGTAAGCTATCGTTTAAATGTTGCTGGTATGAGGCCAGTTTTTCATCAATATATGCCTTGCTGGGATCTGATAGGCCTTCTTTTACAATCCTTTCTGTGACGATAGATTCAGCATCCTGGAAATCGTCTGAATATCCATTAGAACCCAGGAACCAGAGAACGATAGAAATAGCTAAGATGATCTTTCCGGCACCATATACGAAGCTCTTGGTCTTCTCGATAACCGTATAAAACACATTTTTAAATAGCGGGATCTTGTAATTGGGCATTTCTACAACGAAGAATGACCGGCTCTTGATATGAAGCACTTTATTGAGGATCATGGCCGAGAAAATGGCGGCCGCAAATCCGATCAGGTAGAGTCCCATAAGCGTCAGTGCCTGGTAGCCAAGCCCGAAAAGCCTGCCTTCGGGGATCACCAGGGCTATGATGATCAGGTATACCGGTAAGCGTGCAGAACAGGTGGTAAACGGGGTCACCAGGATGGTAATTAGTCGTTCCTTCCAGTTTTCAATATTCCTGGTCGCCATGACCGCTGGAATAGCACAGGCCGTACCGGAGATCAGGGGAACCACGCTTTTTCCACTCAGGCCAAACGGTCGCATCACCCGGTCCATCAGGAAAACGACTCGACTCATATAACCTGACTCTTCCAAGAGAGCAATAAAAAGGAATAGGAATGCGATCTGTGGGATGAAGATCACGATACCACCTATACCCGCAAGTATCCCTTCGGCTATTAGGTTTGTAAATACGCCCGGGGGCAATGTTGCTTTAACCCATTCACTGGCCGCCGCAAATTGTTCATCGATAAAATCCATTGGGTAACTGCTCCAGTCGTATATGGCCTGGAAGATCAGTAACAGTATCATAAAGAAGATGATGTAGCCAAAAACTTTATGGGTGAGGATCTTATCTAAAGTAGCTCTGAATCCTTTGGCTGCCTTAAGGTCTACTTTATAAGTCTCTTTGAGGATACCGTTGATGAATTGGTACCTGAGGATGGTTTCTTTTTGTTGCAGCCTTTTTAATTCTGACTTGGATTTTATCTCGAACGAGGTCTCTTCCTTAAACCTTTTTTTCTGGATGGGCATAAAATTCACATCCTGGGTGATAACCAACCAGAGTTTATACAGGTCTTCGTTGGGGAAGGTCTTTTTAAGCCGCTCAAAATAGTCCGGTGCGATCAGGGAGGCATTTACATTAGGCTCACTATCCAGGTTCTTATAATCGGCTATTAGTTCTTTAATGCGGTCTATGCCGATGTTCTTACGCGTACTTACCAGTGCGATTTTGGTGTTCAGCTTTTCCTCCATCAACTCGATATCCAGGCTGATTCCTTTTCGCGACATCCGGTCTGCCATATTGATGACCAGGATAGCGGGAATCTTTAAATCCTTGATCTGGGTAAAGAGCAGGAGGTTTCGCTTCAGGTTTTCTACGTCACTTACAACGACCGCTACATCGGGGTAATCCTTATCGTTTTTATTCAGTAATAATTCAACGACAACACTTTCATCTAGGGAAGTAGTGTTAAGACTATAAGTGCCGGGAAGATCCAGTATATGTGCCTTAACCCCCCTTGGGAGTTTGCAGATACCCTCTTTTTTTTCTACGGTGATTCCGGGGTAATTCCCAACTTTTTGCTTTAATCCTGTAAGTTGGTTAAAGACGGAGGTTTTACCGGTATTCGGATTCCCAATAAGGGCTACATTGATGTTTTTACTCATCTGGCCGAGAAGTCTTCAAGGAGATCCAGCGCTATATGGCGGGCCACTGATCTGCGAATGGCAATATGCGAACCATTCACGTTGATATAGAGCGGATCCCTGAAGGGAGCTTGTTGCACTAGCTCTACTTCGTTCCCGGGCAGGCAACCCAGCTCCAGGAGTTTAATGGGAAGAATATCCATGGCAAAATCCTTGATGATGCCTCTCTCTCCACGTTTCAGATCTGCGACAGTGATTTCCAATTCTTATTTAGATTGAATTTAATTAAGGGCAAAAATACAGGAAAAAGATGAAGATACACGCCAATTTGGTCGAAAAGTATACCGATAACTAGCTGTTCCTATTTTGAGATCAGTCATTATAGCTCTCCCGCAAAATTTCAATATCGGCTAGCAATCTCTTCATATCTTCGGAATCTGTACCATCATAGGTACCCCTAATCCTTCTTTCCTTATCTACCAGGACAAAATTTTCTGTGTGGATCATATCAAATGGCCCACCGTTGCCGTCTTCCTGTACAACCAGGTAGGATTTTCGGGCCAGTTCATAAATTTCTTTTTTAGGGCCCGTCAGCAGGTTCCATTTCTGGTCAATTACCCCGTTTTCCAGGGCGTATTCTTTTAGTCTGGGTACGGAGTCGATCTCAGGGGTCACCGAATGTGAGAGCAGCATAACTTCGGGCTTATCCTGTAGTTCTTGCTGCAGCCCGGCCATATTCTTGGTCATGATAGGGCAGATGCTGGGGCAGGTGGTAAAGAAGAAATCTGCGATATAGATTTTGTCTTTGTAATCTTCCTGGGTGATGGTTTCCCCATTCTGGTTGGTCAGGGAGAAGTCAGCTATGGTGTGATATTTCCGGACCAGCTGTATGGTGCTGTCTACCAATTGGGCATCAAAATCGGCGGGTTGGTAGACCGGCAGGGTCTCTTCCGGCTTAAGGGCATTGTAGAAAAGGATGACGATAACAGCGGAGAGCAATATCATCACTAGGGCAAAGGTCTTGTATTTGGCAAAAAACGCCCGCATTGAAATTTTTTACAAAGGTACAGCAGGTGGCAGTAAGGGTCAAATTCTTTTCAGGCGGTAGCTGCCAAATGTTTCATAAAATCCCTGTAAGTACAGATTTTATGCTTTTGTAAGCGGGTGTAAAAGTGTACTTTTGTGCGTTAAAATATAAAAACCGTTTCATGGGATTGTTCACACAAATTGTCATGTTCGTCTTAATCATCTCAATATTGGTGATCCTTCACGAACTTGGACATTTTCTGCCAGCCAAATATTTCAAGACCAAGGTGGAGAAATTCTACCTGTTTTTTGATGTAAAATTTTCGTTGATCAAGAAAAAGATCGGGGAAACGGAGTATGGAATCGGCTGGTTGCCTTTAGGGGGATATGTGAAGATAGCCGGGATGATCGATGAGAGCATGGATACGGAGCAGATGGCCAAAGATCCGGAACCCTGGGAATTCAGGAGCAAACCGGCCTGGCAGCGCCTGATCATTATGCTGGGAGGTGTAACGGTGAATTTCTTATTGGCATGGCTTATCTACTCGGCCTTACTTTTTAACAACGGGGACACCTACATCCCGGCAGACAGCTTAAAATACGGGATACAGGTAGACAGTGTCGGGGAGAAATTAGGATTAAGGACAGGGGACCAGATCCTGGCGGTTGACGGGAAAAGGACCAAGAAGTTCAACGAGGCCACCCTTGGTATCATCTTAGGTGATGAAGTCACCGTGAAACGTGACGGACAGGAAATGACGATTCCATTATCTGACGAAGGTAAGGCGGAGGTGTTTGCGACACAAGGCAGGAATTTTATGACCTACCGCACCAAGGCCCGATTGTTAGAGATTGTTGAAAATTCTGCTGCCAGCAAAGCAGGTTTGCAAGCTGGTGATGAAATTGTAGGGATCAACGGGGAGCCAGTGCAGTATGTGCAGGAGTTTATGAAGGTTGTTGGCTCATCTCCCAATGAAGAACTTACGATCAGTTATAACAGGGATGGCCGTATAGAGCAAACCACCCTGGTAGTTCCTGAAGAAGGAAAAATTGGAGTTTACCTGGATTTTGACGATTTACGGGTGACAGAAGAATACGGATTCTTTGAAGCCATCCCGGCCGGTTTTTCCAGGTCTATACAGGTGCTGACAGACCAGGTAAAACAGTTTAAGGTTATTTTTAACACCAGTACTGGTGCTTACAAGCAGGTAAAGGGACCCATAGGGATCGTTGAGATGATGCCCCAGACCTGGAACTGGACGTTCTTCTGGAGTTTTATGGCTATGTTCTCAGTATGGCTTGCATTTTTGAATGTTTTGCCGATCCCTGCATTAGACGGGGGCCATGTGATGTTCCTGTTATACGAAATGATCTCCGGGCGAAAGCCTAGTGAAAAGGTGTTGGAGACCGGCCAGATCATCGGTTTTGTGATACTGATGGGACTGATGGTCGTTGTTTTCGGGAACGATATCTGGAACATCATCAAGAAGTTTTTATAGGGTCTAAAAATTTAATTTTTTATTGGGGTATTGTATAGAAACTCCTATATTTGCAACCTGAAAAATGAGGAAACACTCCTCCTTAGCTCAGTTGGTTAGAGCATCTGACTGTTAATCAGAGGGTCCTTGGTTCGAGCCCAAGAGGGGGAGCATAGAAAGAAAAAGCCACCGCGAAAGCAGTGGCTTTTTTCATTTTTTGGAGTTTGGTAAGCGAGAAGTCTATCCTGGGCGTAGGCGAAGGGAGCCCCAAGTGAAATCCCGGGAGCACTGCGATCCGGGAAGGGGGGAGCATAGAAAGAAAAAGCCACCGCGCGACAGTCCCGAGAGCATAGCGATTCGGGAAAAGCAGTGGCTTTTTTTATGGTATTTTATATTTACATATTGTATTCAGAGATTGCAGATAAGTATTACGTAGGTTCAAGTCAGGACCCATGGAGGCGACTAGTGCAACATAATCATACTCCCTTAACCACTTTTACTTCCAAATACAGACCATGGATTCTGAAAGCAGTGTTTAGGACAAATCTTAGTAGAGGAGACTCGCAACAATTGGAACGATTTATCAAGCGTCAAAAAAGCAGGGCATTACTCATAAAGTTGATCGACCCTGATTTTATTCCGGATGGAAAATTAGCGAAGTTGGTTAGAGTCCCGCAGCTGCGGGATTAATCAGAGGGTCCTTGGTTCGAGCCCAAGAGGGGGAGCAAAAACGGAAAAAGCCACTTGTAAGAGTGGCTTTTTCTTTTCCCGGAGTTTGGTGGGCGAGAAGTCTATCCTGGGCGTAGGCGAAGGGAGCCCAAGTGAAATCCCGGGAGCACTGCGATCCGGGAAGGGGGAGCATAGAAAGAAAAAGCCACCGCGCTACGGTCCCGAGAGCATAGCGATTCGGGAAAAGCAGTGGCTTTTTTTATGGCATATTATATCTACATATTGTATTCAGAGATTGCAGATAAGTATTACGTAGGTTCAAGTCAGGACCCATGGAGGCGACTAGTGCAACATAATCATACTCCCTTAACCTCTTTTACTTCCAAATACAGACCATGGATTCTGAGAGCAGTGTTTAGGACAAATCTTAGTAGAGGAGACTCGCAACAATTGGAACGATTTATCAAGCGTCAAAAAAGCAGGGCATTACTCACAAAGTTGATCGACCCTGATTTTATTCCGGATGGAAAATTAGCGAAGTTGGTTAGAGTCCCGCAGCTGCGGGATTAATCAGAGGGTCCTTGGTTCGAGCCGAGAGGGAAACAAAATAGAAAAGCCACTTGTAAGAGTGGCTTTTTCTTTTCCCGGAGTTTGGTGGGCGAGAAGTCTATCCTGGGCGTAGGCGAAGGGAGCCCCAAGTGAAATCCCGGGAGCACTGCGATCCGGGAAGGGGGAGCATAGAAAGAAAAAGCCAACGCGCTACGGTCCCGAGAGCATAGCGATTCGGGAAAAGCAGTGGTATTTCATGGATATTCATAAATTGTACTCAGGATTGCTGATAAGTACGATGTAGGTTAGGAAGGATCCGAGGTGACTCTACCGGCAGAATCTTTTTATTGTAGTGTTAACATAATACTTGAGCTGACAACTTGCCTCAAGAGTTTCAAATTTCAAAGGAAACCACTGCATGTTTTGTGCAGTGAATGCCGTTATCTTGAAAACGGGGTGGGGTTTGCCCCCCGTTTCTTAAACGGCCGATTTATCTAGATCATCAAGGCCTTGAGCTAATTATTTAAGAGGAGATGCAAGGATACTGCAGTGGAACCGATTAAATTGATAGCAGGGGGTAACAGAGCGCTACCCCGGGGGCTATATCTTATTATTTTCCTATTTTAAAGAAAGTAAATACAAACTTTTTATTTCCTGACCGGTAGCACGATCTTCGATGAAAACTTCCTGTTGTGGTGAACCTTATTGTGAGCCGTCACTCCTTCTGATTCATCAAAATTATCCCCGCCTGTATTGAGATTCCTGGCAAAACGAGGGAAATTACTACTGCTGATCTCTATACGGATCCTATGGCCCTTTTCAAAGTAATTGGAAGTAGCCATGTCTGGCATTTTTATCTCGTAGATTTCTCCTTCCTCCATAAAAACTTCCTTATCGTAGCCTTCGCGATAACGTGCCCGCTGTATGGTCTCATCCAGGTTATAGGCGCGGCCGTCAGGATAAACATCAATCAGTTTAATCGTAAAGTCGGTGTCCTTGGCATCCGAGGATACATATAAAGTTGACTCGATAAAACCGGTCACTTCCATACCTTCAGACAAAGGCTCAGAAGTATAGACCAGTATATCCTCCCGGGTTTCCATTTCCTGCTGGTCAAAAGCACCACCTTGAACAGCGTTCCCGGTACAACAAACGTTTCCACCATAAGAGGTGACCGGGTTCATCGGATCGTAAGTAAAACTGTCTGCCTTGTCGGTCTTCGATGGTTTCTTAGTGCTTAAAGTACCATCGCCATCCAGTGTATTTGCATTTCCTCCGGATTCCAGGTAATAAACTTGTGGTTTTACATTTTTGGGAGGCCAGGTTTCAGCCGATTGCCAGGTGTTCTTACCCATGGTATAGTATTGTACCCGTGGAGTGGTTTCTTTAAAATCATTATCTGCTCCCTTGAGCCAGAGGTCGAACCAGGCGTAGATCTGTTCGTCATAATTAAGCCTTGCATCCCCAACGGAACGTTCACCAACTACAGTATTTTCGGTAGCACGGGTGTAGGAACAATGCAGGGTAGGGGCAATGACCAGGTACTGGTTGTCCCGGGCTTCTTCAGATACAGCATTCTCGCGGACGTGGTTAAACAAAGCAAGGTTGGGACTAATAGACACGTCGTACCAGGAGGCAAACCAGAAACTGGGAACATCAAATTCCATCGTATCATGATAGAGTCCGCCTTCATACCAGGCCGGGTCGTTGGGCTTGCGCCTTACCATTTTATCAAAGATCTCTTTCTTACCATGCATGTTTTTAAGCATATCTGTTATTGGAAGATGCCATAATGCTTCAGACATATCGATTTGCGGATTCTCCGGTGCCAGGTCATAAAATCTGGAGATACGGAGCAGATCTTCCTGCGTTGCTCCTCTGGGAATGCGGGGTTTATAGATGTCGTGCTCTACCCCGTATAACCAGGCAAAGAAAAGCAGCTGCTCGGCTCCGCCCCGGTACCAGTTTCCCTGCTCGGTAAAGTCGCCCACTTTACCAATTCCCGCTCCGAATCCCTGGGGTACCATGGCAGCATGGGAAGGATGGTCAAGAGCAGCAACGGCCATCTGCCATTCGGCTGTTGAAGAGCAGCCAAGGGTGCCTATCTTACCATTGGACCACTCCTGCTCGGCCATCCAACTGAAGGCGTCGTACCCATCAGTAAGTGGCATTCCAAGAATATCCCATTCGCCTTCAGAGAAATAGCGTCCACGTTCGTTTTGTACCACGTAGGCGTAGCCCCGCTTTACCGCTTCTAAAGCACTTTTAATATGTCTATCCTTGAATTCACCATCCTGCCAGGAATTAAAATTATAAGGAGTACGAGAAAAGATGATCGCTACTTTTTCGTCGGTCTTAGGTCTGTAAATATCCGTGGCCAAGCGGATCCCATCACGCATGGGCATCATTACTTTCTGTTCTACAATTGCGATCTGTGTAAGTTCCTTTACCAAGGGGTTGTCTTCGGGCAAGTTATGCTGAGCGGTCAGGCTAAAGATGCCGAGAATGGCAAATAAAAATAGGGAGAAGAGAATTCTTCGGCAGTATGGGATAGTGATCATGATAGAAAATTTCCACTAAATCTACAACAATTAAGAATAATGGAAAGCTGTTGTTTCGGAACAGAAGGTGTAATGTTAATTAGGGAGAACAGCCGGTTTGTTTATGCACTGGGATAGCTCCTGTGATGTTTTATTATAAGTGCAAGTATATTGCAGTGGGCACACATATCTTTTAACCGGGGTGGGGTTAGGAACCCCCGGGAGAAAAAGTCAGCAGTTCACAGTCGGCAGTCTGCAGTATGTCCTTGCCAGACTATATATGAGATGGGTTGTCCTTATTTCACTCTGTACCTATGTTCCTATGTAACCTTGTAACTATTTAATGGATTCTGCACGTTTCCTACAGGGAGTGCAAGTAACTTAAAAACGGGGTGGGATTAAGCAATCCCCGGTCATTTAACTACGGGCAATTGAATTCAGTTGTCTGGACCTTGAAAGCTAAGGCCGTACTTAGCACTACAAGATCAAAGCATTAATAAATAGCCTTACTTTCGTGCCAAACCTTTATCCTGGTCTGCTAAAGTATCGGACAAGGCCTTAGTAAGGGCAACACGCACTTCTTCCTTGATCTCACGGGCATGTGCTGAGTATATCGCATAAGTAAGCATCAGCAGACAAATGGCAATGACCATATAAAGAAGTCGGAAATAGTAGAGTCTATCGGATGGGCTCATGATCAAATTATTCTAGATGGATAAGTTACGAAAATTCAGTGGGATTAACAATTCATTAACAATTTTTGGTGAAGCCTCTTCTCGAATTGATTGCATAAAAAAAGCCGGCTGAGTAGCCGGCTCTTAACATTATCGATATCAATATCAGGCGTTCATATCCAGGATAACTTCAATTCGCTGTTGCATATCTTCAAGATGAATTCCTGACAGTCCGGTAGCCTTACTTTTATTTAAACGGATCCTGTTATGTAATTTCTTTAACTGGTCCCTTGCAGCAGCCCGGATATCCGATTGGCTTACCTCCACTTCGGTTCTTCCTCGCCCCCTTCTTCCGCTAATCTCTTCCTGTTCTTCAGTCAGTAAATAATGTAAGCGATCTACATGGGCACGCTGCAGGTTTCTACGATAAGTATCCATCTGCGAAGTGGTTCCAAGTTCAGACCATAATCCCTTAGTAAGAGCATCCATAAAAATGAGAATATTATAGGATTCACTTCCATTGATCGCTTCGTTTTCCATCATACGTGCCAGGCGTCCAAAACTTAAAAGATTATCCAGAGTCCTGGATTGCAGTCTCCTGATTTTCTCTACCGCTACAGTAAAATCGATCTTATTCAGTATATCCTTTTCCAGCATCCATTTCGGGGTTCTAAAGAGTTCTTCTTGTAAAAATGCCAGGCTCTCCTGCTGACGTGCTTTAGGTACGTGAGTAAATACAGCACCATCTTGTTCATAGGTCTTATTGTACCTGTAAACTCCTCCCACATTAGCTGAGACATGCCCCATGTAGCGGTTGAACTGGTTGAAAACCTGATCGTACAAATCTTCCAGATCCTCATAATTTTTACCATCTTCCGCGGTCCAGGTTAAGAGGTTGGGAACAATTCGTTTTAGGTTGGCGATACCATACTGACTGGCCTTTACAGCATCATCCCCTAAATCTTCCGTTTGGGATGATGGGTCGATAACCGAGAATTGTTGAGCGCCAAATCGATATATGGGATTATCTGCACGTTCCAGGATCCACTGGTTCAAGATCTCTTTCTCCTCTTCCGGGTTTTTATCCGGGATAGGCCTGTATCCCCATTTAATAGCATGTAAGTCATAAGGTCCTACGTTAGGCATCAGGGCTACTCCTTCATCCTCGGGTTGGGCGATGTAATTAAAGCGGGCATAATCCATTATGGAAGGTGCAGTTCCGTACTTCTGGGTAAAGGAAGCCGACCTCAGTGAATCCACCGGGTACGCCACGCTGCTCCCCATGTTGTGTGGCAATCCCAGCGTATGGCCCACTTCGTGTGAAGAAACAAAACGGATCAGTCTCCCCATGATCTCGTACTTAAAGGCAACTCCCTGTGCTTCCGGGTTAATGGCTGCTGTCTGTACAAAATACCAGTTGCGCAGCAAGGTCATCACATTGTGGTACCAGTTAATATCAGACTCCAGGATCTCACCACTACGGGGATCGCTGACATGTGGGCCATTGGCATTGGGGATAGGGGAGGCCAGGTAGCGGACCACGGAATACCTCACGTCTTCGGGAGACCAGTCCGGGTCTTCCTCCGGGCTAGGCGCATCCTTTGCCAGGATGGCATTCTTAAAACCTGCTGCTTCAAAAGCAACCTGCCAGTCTTCAATTCCATCCTTGATATAAGAGCGCCACTTTTCAGGAGTAGCCCGGTCTATATAATAAACGATAGGTTTTTTAGGTTCCACCAGGATTCCTTGTTCAAATTTTTCCTTATCCTCATCCTTCACCTCCAGGCGCCAGCGGTCCAGGTAAGTGACCTCCTTACTCTTCTGATCCGGCAAACCATAATCGACCTGGCTTCTGGAAAACCAACCGACCCTCTGGTCAAAATATCTCCGCTCCATCGGCTCTTTGGGAAGAAGGACCATTGAATTGTTGATCTCTACGGAAAATGCCCCGAGATCTTCATTAGAAGGGGGTTCTTTTGCCTCATAGGTCTTTACATGCCTTGCTTCTATGTTCAAGGGAAATGTCCTAATGCTTTCAATATAAGAACGCTTGGTATCCACCTTCCCGATCTTATACCGCTCCTGGTAGCGATCTGATACCCCCAGTGATTTTACATCTTCTGTGAATAATGGAGTAACTTCGATAAGCGAGGTCTTCTGCTCATTGTCCTTTGGTGGCGCAGCGATCTCGAAAGCTGCAATAATAGGTTCAAAATTAGAATTCACTACTGCTTCATAAATGGGAAGACTATCTGATGCAACGTTTTCGTATTGTGCAAGTCTCAGCAGTACCTTTTTATTTTTTTTCTCCCATCGGACCACCTGGGTATTCTGCTTTCCTCCTCCAAAACCAAGGCCATTTGCCGTCTTGGAAATTCGGGTGACCATCAGCATTTCACGTCCTAGCAATGAGTCCGGAATCTCGTAATAATACTTTTCGTCTACCTGGTGAACGGTAAACAGGCCGGTCTTTGTCTTGGCCTCTTTGGTGATGATTTCTTCGTAACTCTTTTCTTTACTTTCTTTTTCGTCTTTTTTTGTTTTGTCCTGCCCTTGTACAACTCCGCAAAGTAGTGCCAGGAATAGGAGAATGCATCTCTTCATTGCTGGGTTTTTTGGTTTAAGTTGCCCAATTTAGGCCATCATGATATATTTCTTCATGTTTTGACATCCCTGTAGTAGTTTTTTAACTTAAGTTTTAGAGAAATGGAGATTGGATGCGATTTAACACTCCTGCTTAAATGGACTTAAATTTCCAGCACGACTTCTGTTTAAAAAATTAAACAGCATACTGCACGTTTCCTGCAGGGGAGCAGATTAAATTTAAACCGGGGAGGGGTTAATCGTCCCCCCCCTATTATATATTCAGAACCAAACTTCGTGCGAGGCTTTGTAACTAAACCTTCGATATCTTGGAGATCTCCCCAATTTTTAGGAGGGTAATGGGGGCACAGCTAAGAACAGGGAAGATGCTGACCGGGTCCGGTCAATTTAGAAAAGAATTGAAAGTTTTTATTTCCCTGTAGGTCTGAACATCCCCGTAAGAATGGCTAAGGTTCCCGCAGCCCCAACGAACAGCAGGGCAATGGCCAGCCATCCTATTCCCTCAAGCGTCCATTGGTAAACGCCCATGATGATCATGTAAACAAAATAAAAATGCCAGAAGATTCTCTGGTACCATCTTCGCTTGATGGGGTTTAGGTCATAGATCGTCATCATGGTCGAATGCAGCAGCGTAATTACGATAAAGACAATTACAAAAAGCAGTAGTCCTTTTGCCATGGGTGTTACATTGAGCAGGTGAATATAATGAATCTTATGTTCATAATTCTGATGATTAAAATAGAGGGGGATTTGATGGGTATATGCGATAAATTTCTGTAAAAGAGAACAATTATACTCCTAACTTTAATTCAAATTTCCAGATATGCAGAAACCAAATAAAAGACTGGTAGGGCAGACTTGTATCGTTACCGGGGCCAATTCCGGGATAGGGGAGGCCGTGGCCCTTGCATTGGGCCAGGATGGCGCTAACGTAGTGGTAAATTACCACTCAAGACCTGAGGATGCAGAGGAGATTGCCCATAAAATCGGCAAGGATAATATAAGTGGGGATGCCATAGCCATCAAATGTGATGTTTCTAAAGAAGACCAGGTCCAGGCTATGTTTAAAAAAGCGATCAGTCATTTTGGTACGGTAGATATCTGTGTACCCAATGCAGGCTTACAAAAAGATGCACCCTTGCACGAAATGAGCCTTGAATACTGGCAGAAGGTGATAGACGTTAATCTTACCGGTCAGTTTCTATGTGCACGGGAGGCCATCAGGGAATTTTTGAGTCGCGGTATGCGTCCCGACGTCTCTAAATCCCTGGGTAAAATCATTCATATGAGTTCGGTACACCAAATTATCCCCTGGGCTGGCCATGCCAACTATGCGGCATCTAAAGGGGCCATCGTTATGCTGATGGAAAGCATTTGCCAGGAATATGCTTCGCAAAAGATTCGCTGTAACAGCATTGCTCCCGGGGCTATTAAAACAAAAATAAATCAGTCTGCCTGGGAATCGGAAGAGGCATTGAATAAACTCCTTAAATTAATACCTTATAAACGAATCGGGGTGCCGGAAGATATTGGAAGTGCTGCTGCATGGCTCGCATCAGATGAATCGGAATACATTAATGGCACTACCATATACGTGGACGGTGGAATGACCTGCTACCCCGGCTTCACAACAAACGGATAAACAAATGATAGAAACCACTGAAGAGGACCAGCGATTACAGGCCTATAACGATGGTAAAGAAGACTGGTTACATTGGGGGCCCTACCTCAGTGAGCGCCAATGGGGTACTGTGCGGGAGGATTATAGTGCCAACGGTGATGCCTGGGGATATTTTCCCCACGATCATGCCCGGAGCAGAACCTATCGTTGGGGAGAGGATGGCATGGCCGGCATCTCCGATCGTTATTGTAATATCTGTTTTGGAGTTGCTCTCTGGAATGGCAAGGACCCTATCCTTAAAGAAAGATTGTTTGGATTAACCGGGCCACAGGGGAACCATGGAGAGGATGTAAAAGAATTGTACTACTACCTGGAGAATACCCCTACCCACTCCTATATGAAACATCTTTATAAATACCCACAGGCAGAATTTCCTTATGCCCAATTGGTAGAAGAAAATAAGAAAAGAGGGAGGCATGAACTGGAATACGAATTACTCGATACCGGGGTGTTTAATCATGATGCATATTTTGACGTGTTTACCGAATACGCCAAGAGTGGCCCCGAAGACCTTCTGGTTCAAATTACCGTAATTAACCGCGCAAAGGAGGCCGCGCCTATTCACCTTCTTCCTACTTTATGGATCAGGAACTTCTGGAGTTTCAGGGAAATGAAGGAGAAACCCCTGATCAGCCTGGATAAAGATTCGGTCAATACCGTGGCCATCTCCCATGAATATGTCGGGGAATATCACCTTTATTTTGAAAAACCGGATCATGTGCTGTTCACCGAAAACGAGTCTAACCGGGAACGAGTTTATGGAGATAAAAACGATCACCCATATAAAAAAGACCTTTTCCACGATGCCGTAGTACAAGGAGACTATTCCCTGGCGACCGAGAACAAAAAAGGAACCAAGTTTGCTCCCCACTACCAGCGGGAACTAGCTGCGGGCGAGAGTACCACAGTACGTCTCCGCTTAAGTAAAGATAGTATTGATGATCCCTTTGGAAAGGACTTTGAAGCAGTAATCGCTGAAAGGCAAAAGGAATGTGATTCATTTTATGCAAAGGTTGCCGGGAACTGCGATGGGGAAGAATTCCTGATCCAAAAACAGGCATTCGCTGGAATGCTCTGGACCAAGCAATATTATAATTACGAGGTGGAAAAGTGGTTGGAGGGCGATAAAAAAAATTCTGTGCCACCTCCAGAGCGATGGTACGGTCGTAACCATACCTGGAAAACCCTGAGGAGTCATGATATCATGCTGATGCCGGATGCCTGGGAGTATCCCTGGTATGCTGCCTGGGACTCGGCTTTTCATTGTGTCACCATGGCGATGATCGATTCTGAATTTGCCAAGAAACAATTGTTGTTGTTTACCAAGGAGTGGTACATGAAACCCAATGGGCAGATCCCGGCCTACGAATGGTCATTTAGTGATGTAAACCCACCTGTGCAGGCCTGGGCTGCCATCGAGATCTACCAAATAGAGAAACAAAAAACGGGCAAGGGAGACATTAAATTCCTGAAAAGAATGTTCAATAAGCTGGCCTTGAATTTTACCTGGTGGGTAAACCGTTTGGACAGCAGCCAGAAGAATGTCTTCGAGGGTGGATTCCTTGGTTTGGATAATATTGGGGTCTTTGATCGCAGCACAGGGATACCCGGAGGTGGGATCCTGGAACAGGTAGACGGCACATCCTGGATGGCACTCTATTGCCTGAACATGTTAGAGATGAGCCTGGAAATCGCCTTGGAAGATGATGCTTATGAGGATATGGCCACCAAATATTTTGGACATTTCGTCTTCATTGCGGAAGCCCTTAATAAACGGAGCCAGGAAAACGTGGGGACCTGGGATGAGGAACAAGGGTTCTTTTACGATAAACTCATATTGCCGGATGGTCGGTTTGTACCGATCAAGATACGCTCCATTGCCGGTATGTTATCCCTGGCGGCGGTACTTTGTATTAAGAAACAGACCCTGGATAAACTGCCGAAGTTCAAGGCCAGCGTGGGATGGTTTAAACGCTACAGGATGGAAACCATGAAATTCCCGGTGATACAGGAATATGTGGATGGCGATGATCTTTTGTTGTCGTTGGTGCCTAAAGACCGAATGCCTATCCTGGTCAAAGTACTGCTCGATGAATCCGAGTTTCTAAGTCCTTTCGGAATTCGCTCCCTTTCTAAAAAACACGAACAGCCATATTCCATTAATATTGATGGCAACAATTACAGTATCAACTACGAGCCGGCAGAATCTTCGGTGCCTCTTTTCGGGGGCAACTCTAACTGGAGGGGCCCCGTCTGGTTCCCGATGAATTACCTCTTTATCAATGCACTCAGGGAATACCATTCATATGGCGGGGAAAATTTAAAATTTCAATACCCTACGGGATCAGGAGAAGAACTAAACCTGGAGCAGATCGCTCATAAGATCAGTAACAGGCTGGTGCGGATATTCAAGGCTGATCAACAGGGAGAGCGCGCTGTAAATGGATTGCACCCTGAACAATACAGGAAAGAGCATTTTAAGGACTATATCCCATTCTATGAATATTTCCATGGGGATAATGGTCGTGGAGTCGGATCTTCTCATCAAACCGGGTGGACGGCCCTGGTGGCAAACCTGATCGCGAACATTCACAAGGAGGATTAATGCGAAACCCGTATTTTTGGGCAAAGCCATATTGAGCATGCAGACATTTGCCGACGGTGTAAACCGTTATAACAATTCACTGGACCCGGATGTATCATTGCCAAGGGGTATCAGGGTGATGAATCCTTTCAAGGAAAACCCCGAGATACGAGAGATCGCAGGAAAGTTCTACCGTAAATTCTACAATGACGCGGAAGAAAGGGAACTCATCCTGGGGATAAACCCTGGAAGGCTGGGCGCCGGTGCTACGGGGATTCCGTTCACCGATACTAAAAGACTGGCTTCGGATTGCGGGATACAAATAGACTCTTTTAACTCGCACGAGCCCTCCTCTGTATTCGTGTACGAAGTGATTCGCGCATATGGAGGCCCGGTAGCGTTCTATAAGAAGTTTTTCATCAACTCCATGTACCCACTAGGATTTGTGATCGAGAATAAAAAAGGCAACTGGGTAAACTGTAATTATTACGATTTTGCTGATTTATACAATGCGCTTAGAACTCCGGTCATTGAGCATCTGAAGGCCATGATAGATCTGGGTGTATCCCGGGAAAAATGTTTTGTGCTCGGAAAGAAGAACGCAAAGTTCCTTCACGAAATTAATAAAGAGGAACAGCTATTCCGGGAATTGGTTGTATTTGACCATCCCAGGTATATAGCGCAATACAAATCCAAGCAAATGTCGCTCTATGTAGACCAATATTTGGCAGCGCTTTCCGGTAGAATACCCACCTAAGGTAATATGGTCATATTTATTTAAAGATATTGACGTACTCCTCGTTCCGGGAATTCCTGAATCCCCTGTACATGCCTTTGGTGTTGAATGGCATTACTATGTTACCTTGTTGATCAATACCCACAAGTCCGCCTTTACCGCCCATCTTTGGCAACACATGCATCACCACGTGCTCCGAGGCTTCCTTAAGGGATTCGTGCTTGTAGAGCATTCGTGCAGAAACTTCGTGACTTACTACGGCCCGAATAAAATATTCACCATGACCGGTACAGGAAATTGCACAACTGTTATTGTTAGCATAGGTTCCTATACCCACTAAGGCGCTGTCGCCAATACGACCGTATTTTTTATTGACCATCCCACCTGTTGAGGTAGCAGCAGCAAGATTTCCTTTTTTATCCAGGGCCACCGCTCCGACCGTACCAAATTTTTTATTCAGTTCTTCGTCGTGGTCCAGGGTAACCTGGTCTTTAGAAGCAACCCTTTGCCATTGTTTATAGCGGTATTCGTCGTAGAAGTAATCCTTTGGGGCAAACTCTAAGCCGTGCTCCCTTGCAAATTCCTGGGCTTGTACCCCGCTGATGATCACATGCTTGGAGTGTTGCATGACTGCCCTGGATAAAAGAATGGGATTTTTTATCCCGCTGACCCCGGCTACACCCCCGGCTTTCAGTTTTTTGCCTTCCATGATGGCAGCATCCATTTCATGTTCTCCATCATGGGTGAAAACGGC
Organism: Zeaxanthinibacter sp. PT1; assembly: GCF_028464225.1. GTDB lineage: Bacteria > Bacteroidota > Bacteroidia > Flavobacteriales > Flavobacteriaceae > Zeaxanthinibacter. The sequence continues at coordinate 509,192 of NZ_JAQPCN010000001.1, read as the reverse complement.
GCCCCTGCCGGCGTTGAACAGGGGGCTGTTTTCCATGACAATAACAGATTCGGTCACAGCATCCAGGGAAGACCCTCCTTTGTGCAAGGTGAGGTACCCCACGGTATAAGCTCTTTTGAGTACCTGCCGATAAGCCTCGGCCTTCCATTTACTCATATTGGTCTTGGAAATGGTACCGGCTCCTCCATGAATTGCTATTCCGTAATTTTTCATACTGCTGCCAGTCGTTTTTTGTTTCTCTTCCTTGGGGTAGATAAGATATCGAACAATTCCTTAGGGTCTACATTCAGGCTGTTAAAAACCGGGATGTCCGTGTATTCACTCAATTCCCTGATGTGCAAAGGAGAGCTGGAACACACCCCGGAAATAGCGTCCGGCACAAGGTTGAACTTATTTTTTAAGACGTGTAGTCCTCCGATGGCACCGAAAGAATCGGCTGCACAAAAGATCAGTTTATGAATACGTTCCCTGACAGCCGGAGATTGTAACAGCATGGCCGTTTCACGTTGATTAATACCATCCGCAAATTCCACTACCCAATAGTTGTCTTTATTATTGGCGTATTTAAGATCCAGTTTATTGAAGATGTCCAGGATTTCCTCTTCCTCGATGAGGTAAGTTGAAGGATAACCCAGGAATGTAAAATCTGAATAATGGGCAGCACCTGCATCATTCATGCTAAGGATATCCTTAAGACTTGCCGTTCCGGTTACTTTAGAAGCTCTTACCTCCTTGTCATGTACAGAAAGTGCATAGACACAAGCCGTGGCCGCCGCGCTTTTCCCGGCATTCATCGCAGTGCCGATGTTTAGTATAAGTTTGGCCCTGGGAGATTTTTTCTCGGTGGCTTTAGGGTTGATAAGGCTGTAATCTTTGGTGTTGATCACCTTCCCTTCACTGTCACAGGCATATCCCAAAGGTTTAATCCGGGTAGGAGAGATCACCATACCACTTTTGGATAGTACTTGTCCTACCACGCCAGAACGGGCAAGAAGATCTACTTCGGTAAAATCACTTTCAACAGGTATTACCCCCTCATAGTAGTCCGGGGCATAACGGTTTCCAAATACAAAGATTGCATGGGTGCCATGGTGTATAGTATGGATACGACCTTCTTTATTTTCCAGTGATTTGTGTTGGCCTATAGTCTCTACAACCCCATAGAGTACATCCCCGATCTGTGGTGGGCGATCAATGGGTTTGTAGCGCTTAATAGCTTTGCGGGGCACAGAATAGGCTGCGCTTGGCATGGTAAAGCCTTTGTGTATTTTTTTCATAAGATCAATAGTATTATGGATAAAAAATTCCCGATGGGGGAGTCTTGACTTGTCAATGAATTTTTCGTGCTCGGAATTTTAAAAAAGCGGGCGAATATAGTGCATAAAATGATTGGTGTGACAGATCGAAAAATAATTTGGCAATTATTTAATCATCCCACCATAAGACCCTTATATTGGACGAATTAACGGGTGGTCTTGATTGGTATGCAGAACTGTTTTACCTTGGCTGGACCTGATAAAAAATATTAGAATTATGAGATATCTTCTACTCTCGTGTATTTGTTGCTTCCTCTGCATTATTTCCCCTCTATTTGGGCAGCCGGGAACAGATCCTGAAAGCAGGATTGCGGAAATGGGAATCAACTTAACAGATCCGGGAACCCCTGCCGCAAATTTTGTGCATGTGGTACGTACGGGAAACCTACTGTTCTTAGCCGGGAAGGGTCCCAGGGATGAAGCGGGAAATACGATCAGGGGCAAGCTAGGAGCAGAACTAACCATTGAGCAGGGCTATGAAGCGGCAAAAAGGGTAGGTGTTGCTCAATTGTCGGTTTTAAAAACAGAACTAGGGGATTTAAGTAAAGTGAAGCGCATTGTGAAAGTGTTGGGGATGGTGAATGCCCAACCTGATTTTACCGAGCATTCCTCGGTAATCAATGGCTTCTCTGACCTGATGGTTGCCGTTTTCGGGGAAAAAGGGAAACATGCCAGGGCAGCCGTAGGGATGGGCTCACTGCCCGGAAACATCGCGGTGGAAATCGAATTGATCGTGGAAGTTGAACCCGAATAGGGAAGTGGCAGAGAAATTATCCCGGACAGTACTTTGCACTTGGAAAAAAATCTTATTTTTGTGCTCCCATTTTAGCGGCCTCGTAGTTCAATGGATAGAATAGAAGTTTCCTAAACTTTAGATGCAAGTTCGATTCTTGCCGAGGCTACAGATAAACACAAAACGCCTTTGCGATCAGCAAAGGCGTTTTTTATTACCGCTGAGCCGGGGAGATCAGTTTACTGATCAGTCCCGGCGGCGGTAATAAATACGGCTATGGAATAGCTGGTGTTTTGTATTTTCAGACTGAGCCTTTGTCAAGAACAGCGGAGCTATCTCTTGCCACTTCATTTTCCTGGATTTGGGTTTACTGATTAATCCCGGCTGGCTGTAATAAAACTCGGCTACAGCGTAGCCGGTGTTTTGTATTTTCAGACTGAGCCTTTGTCAAGAACAGCGGAGCTATCTCTTGCCACTTCATTTTCCTGGATTTGGGTTTACTGATTAATCCCGGCTGGCTGTAATAAAACTCGGCTACAGCGTAGCCGGTGTTTTGTATTTTCAGACTGAGCCTTTGTCAAGAACAGCGGAGCTATCTCTTGCCACTTCATTTTCCTGGATTTTGGCTTTACTGATTAGGCCCGGCTGGCTGTAATAAAACCCGGCTACAGCGTAGCCGGTGTTTTGTATTTTCAGACTGAGCCTTTGTCAAGAACAGCGGAGCTATCTCTTGCCACTTCATTTTCCTGGATTTGGGTTTACTGATTAATCCCGGCTGGCTGTAATAAAACTCGGCTAAAGCGTAGCCGGTGTTTTGTATTTTCAGACTGAGCCTTTGTCAAGAACAGCGGAGCTATCTCTTGCCACTTCATTTTCCTGGATTTTGGGTTTACTGATTGAGCCCGGCTGGCTGTAATAAAACCCGGCTGCAGCGTAGCCGGTGTTTTGTATTTTCAGACTGAGCCTTTGTCAAGAACAGTGGAGCTATCTCTTGCCACTTCATTTTCCTGGATTTTGGGTTTACTGATTATGCCCCGGCTGGCTGTAATAAAACCCGGCTACAGCGTAGCCGGTGTTTTGTATTTTCAGACTGAGCCTTTGTCAAGAACAGCGGAGCTATCTCTTGCCACTTCATTTTCCTGGATTTTGGGTTTACTGATTATGCCCCGGCTGGCTGTAATAAAACCCGGCTACAGCGTAGCCGGTATTTTGTATTTTCAGACTGAGCCTTTCTCAAGAACAGCGCAGCTATCTCTTGCCCGGAGTTAGGTTGTTATTTACGAACAGTCCCGGCGGCGGTAATAAATACGGCTATGGAATAGCGGTGTTTTGTATTTTCAGGATGAGCATCATTCAAGATAGTTCAGATGCCACCAGCGGAGGCTGCCGAACGCTAAATACCTTCGGCCAAGCGGCTTAGATTATTCAGCGGCAACTAAGAAGTTTCAAAGAGGTGTAATTAAAAAAAATGCATCAAAAAAGCCTTGCCACATTCAAAAGATTCAATAATTTTACACCCGGTTAACAAACCAAAGGCGGGAGTAGCTCAGTTGGTAGAGCGTCAGCCTTCCAAGCTGAATGTCGCCGGTTCGAACCCGGTCTCCCGCTCAAAGCACAGCCCCAAGCTGTGCTTTTTTTATGTCGTTAACTGGTACGCCAGTATTTCCAGTGACTCTCCCCTCATATCCGGATGTATCCCTCCCGGGTACCATACTTTTCCCTGGCGTTTGATAAATCCTGTTTTATATCCTGCACGCTGGGCTCCCAGTAAATCCCAGGCATGTGCTGCGATCAGCATAGTTTCAGAAGCTTTGCACTTTTCCTTTTCCAGGACATAATTGTAGGTTTCCGGATGCGGTTTAAATTTCCGGACGGCTTCTACACTGTATAGGGCATCAAAGTATTGCTCCAGGCCGGAATGCGCCATCTGTCGTGTATGGGTTTGAAGTCCGCCATTGGTAAGGGTTACCATTCTATAGCCTGCTTCTTTTAATTTTTCAAGAGCTGCAGGAACTTCTTTATGTGGATCTAAGGATGTAATCATGCTTAGAAGATTAATTATTTCAGTTTCCGAAATTTGTTTCCCGAGTCGTGTAAAGGTCATTTCCAGGGTGTGCTTTCCAACCTCGCCAAAATCTATATAATTGCCACTCAGACTTTCTGCCATAGCAAATTGGAGCAATTGGGAAAACCATTGATCAAAGGCGTTTTGATCCCCTGCTGCGGTATTTATTTCAGACTTCATCACAGAAAGATCCAGGAGGGTCTCATTGACATCAAAAACAATCAGTTCCGGCTTTTTCATAAGTTATATTTAGGTCTTTAATATAGTGTAGTCCCTCTTGCTTGCCTGTGAATATCAAAAGTTTTATTAACCTAATTACTATGGGTGTTATCGGTTTTCTGGAACTAGCCATAGGGCAAACCTAAAATCTTCTTTACCTTCGTAAGAAACAATCCTGAAATGAAAAAGACCACCGTAAAGAATGTCTTTGTAAAAGGAGCGATTAGCCCTGAGTTTATCGCCGGATCTATTGCCAAACACCAGAGCAAGACCGGGATCGGGGCGCATGACATTTTCCTGGGGCAGGTTAGAGCTGATGAGATTGACGGGAAGACCGTTACGGCCATAGATTACAGTGCTTACGAAGAGATGGCCAACCAGGTATTTCACGAGATCAAAGAAGCGGCTTTCCGAGATTTTGAACTAAGCTGCCTTCATATTTATCACAGTATCGGTAAAGTGAAGACCGGGGAAATCTGCCTTTTTGTTTTTGTTTCAGCTCCGCATCGAAAGGCGGTTTTTAAAGCATTGGAACAGGTGGTTGAAGAATTGAAGGCTAAGGCCCCTGTATTTGGAAAGGAGTGTTTTGAGGACGATTCTTATCAATGGAAAGTTAATAGATAGTATAGATCATGGTAGATATAACAGCTAAGGCCGTAACCCTGAGAACTGCACTGGCGCAAGCCGTAGTGAAAGTAGGTTCCCAGGACACTATAGCGGCAATTGAGAACGGCAAGGTGCCTAAAGGTGATGTCTTCGCTATGAGTCGTGCTGCCGGGTTCCTCGGAGTGAAGAATACCGCTTTGTTATTGCCGGACTGTCACCCTCTGCCCATAGAGCATACCCGGATCGACTATGAGATTACTGGCCTGGAGATAAAAGTGCTGATCACTGTAAAAACGCATTATAAGACCGGGGTAGAGGTAGAGGCCATGCACGGGGCAAGTGTCGTTGCCCTCAACATGTACGATATGCTTAAACCTATCGATAAGGAGGTAGAAATACTGAACATCCGTCTCCTGGAGAAAACCGGTGGAAAATCAGATATTAACCGTAGGGATTAAACCTCACTTCCTTTTTGCCCATATTTCGTAAAGCGGTTCCCCCCGGCTATTTTTTCCGGTGTGGTGCCAGTCAGTACCTTTAATTTCAAAAGTGAAATCGAGCCGTGCACCAACGCGATCAGGATCCCTTGAAAAATAGCGAATCAGCTCCATGTACTTCCCATCTTTTGCCCGGTAGGTCCCCCCGCCGGTTCCAAAGAATTCAAATGTACGGCTATTGAAAGCGATCCACTGGAAGTGACCATCCTTCAAGATTTTAAGCGTCTTCCTGGGGTTAGACTCCCCCCTTCGTTCCTGACCTGTATCCGGACCCCTGGTGGCGAAAAGCCAGGTCCCGTCAAGGGACTGTTCTTTTGTTTTGACCCGATGGAAAGACAATGGCAGCTCTCCTTCAAAATTCAGTTTTCCATTTCTCAAACGGAATGGAATAACTCGGTTTTCAATTCCATCATTAGGATGGTTAGAATTAAAGTCCAGGTCCCACTCTATAACCTCATTTTCTATCGTATAAGGGCCGCCAAGGGTTTTAATGAATTTAGCCGGCTCCAGTTCATAAACACTATGAACCATATATCCATCTGCTATTTTTAGTTCATGGATTATACTGTCCCCGGCATGACCCTGTTTGGAGAAATATACCCCGGGTGTTAGCTGTGCCAGGGCAGGAACGGAAAGCACTGACAAGAAAAGAAGGACTATAATCCTGGAAATGCCCTGGCAAATATTTTTTTTACCGGTATTTTTGGTCTTGTTCTGTTTCATGATCTTTGGTTCTGAGCGGATTTATATGACTACGGGATAATTCCTTTATAAAGCGGCGGTTAAATTTTTTTCAATTTAAGCTTTTTTCCATTTTTTTTGATTTCATTTACGCCCCGAAAACGGGAATCCCTCGGTTTTTTCCTAATTTAGGGAAATGTGTGTACTACAGTGAATTAAGTAGTACTAAACTTTAATGGATCAGGGCAACATTAAAATTAATGAGCACATAGAAAGTTTGGTCTTTGACCAATCATTTAATATAATAATTAATGCTTCCCGGGTTTCCGGTGGGAAATGAAGATGGAGGTGAAAGGAAATAAAAAATACTATGAACGTCAAATACAGCGATCTGATAGATCAGACCTATTATTTTCCACAGGAGGAGTTCCGCCTGGAAGAGGATAACCTGTTATTCCACGATATTCCATTAAAGAAACTGATTGAGAAATATCAGAGTCCGCTTAAATTTACATACCTGCCCAAAATATCCACGAATATACAGAATGCCAAGGGCTGGTTTGCCAAAGCCATAGAAAAGCACGATTACAAGGGCAAATACTACTACGCCTACTGTACCAAAAGTTCTCACTTCCAGTATGTGCTGAACGAGGCATTGAAGAATGATATCCATATAGAGACCTCTTCTGCCTTTGATCTCAATATTGTACAGAATCTGAAAGCTGAAGGCAGGATCAAGGATGATACCTATGTTATTTGCAACGGTTTCAAGAGGTCGCAGTACGTTGAAAATATCGGTAAACTTATTAACGGCGGGCATCGCAACTGTATCCCGATCATCGATAATTACGAGGAGATCGATCTGCTTTCAGACGTGATTGAAGGAGATTACAAAGTAGGTATTCGTATCGCCTCTGAAGAAGAACCGAAATTTGAGTTCTATACCTCCAGGTTGGGTATAGGATATAAGGACATTGTCCCCTTCTACGAGAGACAGATCAAGGAACATTCCCAGGCTACCCTGAAAATGCTTCATTTCTTTATTAATACTGGGATTAAGGATACCGCCTATTACTGGAACGAATTGCATAAATGCCTCAGGGTCTATGTGCGTCTTAAAAAGATATGTCCTTCCCTGGATAGCCTGAATATCGGTGGAGGATTTCCTACCAAGAATTCACTTTCTTTTGAGTACGACTACGCCTATATGATTGATGAAATTGTTAACCAGATCAATATCACATGTAAGGAGGCAGACGTGGAAGTGCCTAATATATTTACAGAATTTGGTAGTTACACCGTTGGAGAAAGCGGTGGCGCTATCTACCAGGTGCTCTACCAGAAACAACAGAATGACCGGGAGAAGTGGAATATGATCGACTCATCTTTCATCACTACCCTTCCGGATTCCTGGGCCATCAATAAACGTTTTATCCTCTTGCCTATCAACCGTTGGCATGATGAATACGAACGTGTTTTACTCGGTGGCCTTACCTGCGACAGTGACGATTATTACAACAGTCTGCAGGATATGAATGCTATTTACCTACCCAAGTACAGGCGAGACAAACCCTTGTATATCGGGTTTTTTAATACCGGGGCCTACCAGGAATCTATTGGTGGTTTTGGTGGATTGCAGCATTGCCTGATCCCTCATCCCAAGCATATCCTAATAGACCGGGACAAGGACGGGAATTTAGTAACAAGTGTATTTAGTGAACAACAGAAGGCAGAAGAACTGCTTCAAATTTTAGGTTATGAAAACAACTCGGAATTACGCCGGGATCCCGGAAGAATTCGCACAACTGGAGAAAGCCAAAGTAGTATTAATACCTATACCCTATGATGGTACCAGTACCTGGGGCAAAGGAGCAGACAAGGGGCCGGATGCCTTCCTGGATGCTTCAGAAAACATGGAGCTATACGATATAGAAACCGATACCGAGGTTTACAAGCAAGGTATTTATCTCGCTCCTGCTATCGATGAAGATACCAGCCCGGAAGCTATGGTTAAGGCGGTTTACTCAACCACCAAGGACTATATTAAGCGCAATAAATTCGTCACCCTTTTTGGTGGTGAGCACTCAGTTTCTATAGGAAGTATAAGAGCATTCAATGAATGCTTTGACGATCTTACAGTCCTGCATATAGACGCACATGCAGACTTACGGGAATCCTACGAGGGAACCCCGTACAACCACGCTTGCGCTGTATACGAGGCTAGCCAGACGACTAACCTGGTACAGGTGGGAATCCGTAGTATGGATAGCATCGAGACTACCATCATGGATAAGGAAAAAACCTTTTTTGCCCACGAGATGGTAAGCGATGAATATTGGATGGATAAGGTCATCGAATTAATGACAGACCAGGTTTTCATCACCTTTGACCTCGATGCACTGGACCCGTCCATTATGCCGTCTACCGGTACGCCAGAGCCGGGTGGCCTTCTCTATTATGAGACCCTGGATTTCCTGAAAAGGGTTTTTGAAGAAAAGAATGTAGTTGGTTTTGACATCGTGGAATTATGTCCTAACCCACAGGAGAAGTCCTCCGACTTCCTCGCTGCCAAGCTCTATTATAAAATGTTGAGCTATAAATTTGAAGAAGAGGCTGTTGAGGATGATTATGACAACACGTATATTGCCGGGAGCGGTTCCGGAAATACAATAAAAAAGTTCACCGATAATGACGAAGAATAAAGGCGAGATCACTCGATTTATGGAGCGCTACTACCTGCATTTCAATGCAGCCTCTGTAGTAGATGCTGCCAAAGCGTACGAAGAGCAGCTGGATAAGGGGGCAAAAATGCTCGTGTCCCTTGCAGGGGCTATGAGTACTGCAGAGATCGGGAAGATCTTTGGAGAGATCATCCGGAAAGATAAAGTGCAAATCATATCCTGTACGGGGGCCAACCTGGAGGAAGACATTATGAACCTCGTGGCTCACTCACATTACAAGCGAGTGCCCAATTACCGGGACCTGACACCACAGGACGAGTGGGAATTGCTGGAAAAAGGACTTAACCGGGTTACCGATACCTGTATTCCAGAAGAAGAAGCCTTCCGGAGAATACAGGAACATATCGTTAAGATCTGGAAAGATGCTGAAGCAGCAGGGGAGCGTTATTTTCCACATGAGTATATGTACAAACTACTGCTGTCTGGTGTACTGGAAGAACATTACGAAATAGATGTTAAGGATTCCTGGATGTATGCGGCAGCCAAAAAGAACCTGCCTATCATTTGCCCGGGATGGGAAGACAGCACCATGGGTAATATCTTTGCTTCTTACGTTTTAAAAGGTGAGCTGAAAGCAAGTACCGTTAAGTCCGGGATTGAGTATATGACCTTCCTGGCCGACTGGTACACGGATAATTCTGAAAATGGAATTGGATTCTTCCAGATTGGCGGAGGAATTGCAGGTGATTTCCCTATTTGTGTGGTACCTATGCTTTACCAGGATATGGAGCGTACAGACACTCCATTCTGGAGCTATTTCTGCCAGATCAGTGATAGTACAACCAGTTATGGCTCCTATTCCGGTGCTGTGCCCAACGAAAAGATTACTTGGGGAAAACTGGATCTTGACACCCCGAAATTTATAATCGAGAGCGATGCAACTATTGTAGCGCCCTTAATTTTTGCTTATCTTTTAGATATGTAATTATGGATAATTTAAAAAGAGTAATTGTAGATTTTAAGAAACTTACCCCGGAGGTATTAAAACTACTGGTAGAGCGATATCCGGATGGATATGACGACCGCAATATCATAACTTTTAAGAATGCCCAGGGTGAACGGATACAAGCTGTAGAAGTCCTGACCGAAGACACCAAGTACCTGGTAAAAATCAGTCAGAAGCTAGAGATCACCATGGCCAATTATGACGAGGACGATTACGAGGATTACGATGAAGACGATCCGGAAGCGATCCCTGACTTTGAAGTCCAGGACGAGGATTCGGACGACACATAATATATTCCAGGAGAATAAAGCAGTACACCGGATCTCCATTTAGAGTTTCCGGTTCTGCTCTTCCCGGGAAGGATAATTTAAAACGAGCAGTGATGAAAAACTTTCCTTTCCACCTTTCACTTCCCTGTCACAGCATCAGTAAGACTAGGGATTTCTATGTTCAAACCCTTGGGGCCCGGCAGGGTCGCAATACTACTACCTGGTTAGATATAGACCTCTTTGGGAACCAGATTACCTTTACAAAGTGCGGAGACTATAATTTCTCATATAAGTCCTACAAATTCGAAGATTCTGTTCTGCCGGCATTCCATATTGGGGTAGTAGTGGATTTATCCACCTGGAACTCCCTTTACAGGAAACTGGAATTAAGCGAAGAAGAGATCAGCTCAGAAACAACTTTCCTAACAAATAAAAAAGGAGAACACCGATCTTTCTTCATCGCGGACCCTAACGGGTACATGGTGGAGTTTAAGTGCTTCAAAAATTTTGCTGATATCTTCGCCCAGTAAGTCTATTTCAGGTTGGAAAGCATTTCCCGGGTGGTCTTCTCCAGGTCAAATTCCGGAGACCAGCCCCAGTCTTCCTGTGCGTTACTGTCATCAATACTGCTCGGCCAGGAGTCCGCTATGGCCTGCCTGAAATCCGGTTCGTAATCAATAGTAAAGTCGGGGATATGCTTTTGGATGCTGTCCGCCATGTCAGCAGGGCTGAAACTCATGGCTGCCAGGTTATAGGACGATCTCACTTTGATATTTTCCGGTTGCGTATCCATGATAGCCAGCGTCGCACGGATAGCGTCGTCCATATACATCATTGGAAGACGGGTGTCTTCGGACACAAAACAGGTATAGGTACCATCCTTTATGGCCTGCATGTAAATATCTACGGCAAAATCGGTTGTACCCCCACCCGGAGCAGTTTTCCAGCTGATGAGCCCCGGATACCTGACGCTTCTAACATCTACGCCGAATTTCTTATGGTAATAATCACACCAGCGCTCCCCGGATTGCTTACTGACACCATATACGGTGCTTGGTTCCATGATGGTGTGTTGAGGGGTGTTCTCTTTAGGGGTGTTGGGGCCAAAAACGGCAATACTGGAAGGCCAGAAAACCTTACTGATCTTTTTATCCTTGGCTAGGTTAAGCACGTTAAATAACGAGTTCATATTCAGGTTCCAGGCTCTCATCGGAAATTTTTCCGCCGTAGCACTAAGCATCGCGGCCATCAGGTAAACCTCGTCAATTTCGTAATGCATAACTATATCTTCAAGAGCTCCATAGTTGGTGGCATCCAGCATTTCAAACGGTCCGGAATCCATCAATTGTCCACTGCCTTCACGTATGTCACTGGCAATCACTTGTTCGTTGCCATATCGCTCACGAAGAGCCAGGGTGAGTTCTGTGCCAATTTGTCCGCAGGCACCTAAGATGAGTATAGATTTATGCATATTGTAATTATTAATAGAGCCCAAAGATAGCCTTTATTAAAATTTGTACCTTCGTTCCATGCCAAAGATATTACTGATCTGCTTGTGTCTTCTCTCGCTCTTAAGTTGTAAAGAAGGGGAAGAAACCACACTCCCTCACAGAGAGGAACTCACTTCTTTTCCCACTGATTCCCTGCCCCGTATAAACACGGTAAACCGGGAGGTGGAAGTTATTTTACAAACTTGGCCGGAGTTCCAGGAAATGGAGTCGGCTTTCAAGAGGGTGTACCAGACCGAGAACAGGGAAGACCTGGTTTTGACCGTTGACGAGCTTATTGAAAAGCAAAAAGCCCTTGAAACTTCTACCTATCCCATACAATTTGATACCCCAAAAATTAAAAGCAGGCAAAAAGTACTTAAGACCTATATCCTGAAGGTGAAAGCAGCCCTGATCTACCGGCAAGACCTAGTAAAGCCTACCAGGGATATGCTTAATTCTTATAACGCCATGCGTGAACAATTTGATGTGATCTTAAACAATAATTTAGAAAGCGAATTACTCCTAGATGAATAGAAATGTCATAATACTCGCCTTGATCTTCGCCTGTGGGCAGGCCTTTGGTCAAATGAATCCTGAAGATGCTATTGGGAAAATATTGGACCGATGGCACCAGGCTGCATCCGATGCTGATTTTGAAGGATATTTTGATCTGATGACCGATGATGCGGTCTTCATCGGGACCGATGCGACAGAGCTCTGGGGGAATCAGGCCTTTAAGGAATTCTCAAAGCCCTATTTTGACAGGGGTAAAGCGTGGAATTTCACTTCCCTCGAGCGAAATATTTACCTCGGACCGGATGGAAAAATCGCCTGGTTTGACGAATTGCTGGATACCCAAATGAAATTATGCCGTGGCTCAGGCGTGTTGAGGCAAGAGGACGGGCAATGGAAAATTGCACATTACGTCCTCTCTATTGCGGTTCCGAATGAAGTCGTGGATAAACTCATCCTGCTGAAAAAAGAAAAGGACAGTCTGCTGACCGAGAAGTTGCGCAAACCCTGAACCGATTAATTACTCCTCGGGATTCTCTGCTTTTTCTTTCCTGGACAGTAAGGCCTGCTTGCTCAGGCTTGCCAGGTTAAAGTTAGGATCAATAGCCAAAGCTTCGTCCATAAGGGCAATGGCCTTGTCAATGTTATTCTTATTCATGTTATACTGTACCAGTCCTTTTAAATGAAGGAATGCTGCTTTCAGAGGTACCTGGTAGGGCTGCTGACGTTCGTAAAAAGCATACATCATATCATCAGTTGCATTCGCAATACCATAAGTAATGTATTCCAGTGCCTCACCATCCCCTCCGGTCTGTATCCTCAGGTCAGCAATCTCGTAAGCCAGGTAGGGATCTGCTTCTCGTTGGTATAGTATCCTGTATTGCTCCAGTGCACGCTTGGGTTGGTTCAGAGCCTTAAGTGAAATCGCTTTGACTTGCACGGCTAGGTCTGAATCATTCTCATCGGTCTCTATCCCGATAGTATTCAGAGCTTGCATATGCTGATTGTTGTTGGCATATACATAGGCCAGGGTATCCCGGCGCTCCTGGCTTGGCGCGAGAATATTCAGGTGGGTCAGTGCGTTTATAACGCCATTGATATCCCCCTGCAACTTCATTTCGTTATAAAACGCCTCGTAGTGATTTTGAAGATCTGTAGTGCTTTGGGCATACGTACTTAGGCTTATAGCCAGCATTAATCCGAATAGTATCCTTTTCATTTACCTGAATTTTGTGCGCCAAAACTATTATTTTTTTTAATAAGTCTGCCCCAAAATCACTTTAAATCGCTAGGGGTCAAATAAAAAAGGATACCCGCATGGTATCCTTTTAGTTTTTGTAGTGATATTATTCCTCAGACCGTGGTAAGCGGCATATCCTTGCCGGAATACGATCGTAATAGCCAAGCGTAGAAAGAGAGACTGTTTCGATCGCTCTCAAGACATGAATTTAAAAACTCCCGAAGGTTCTGGAATAGAAGGTTCGCGTGTAGCAGGGGTAATTTCACATTTACCTTCTTAGGGTTATATGTGGTATCATCCATGACGATATCCATAGATACTCTTTTCCGATGGTAATCGATTTTTACATCAGTAGCATTATAATGCTTTTTAATAAGCACCTGGTGTAGTTCCCTGTCCCTTTCCGTTTTATTTCCTCTTTGACAACTGCGATCAATTAAGACTTTAATTTCTGTAAGTATTTTCCCTTTTATATTTAATCTTTCCATGATACTAGTAGAATTTGTGATTCACTTAAAATTACGGAAGAAATAGCGTGATGCCCGTAAAAAGGGACCTTATTTAAGATTTTGCATAAAGGTTTGTTGTGAAAAGGTAGAAAAGTGTTGTGAATTAACTAAAAATCGATGTTAAAAATACGGACCTTTTATAAGGAAAATACTTACATTCAACTAATTTCCCGGGATTTGCTCCTGTAGATTGCTGGTAATCAGGAGGTGTAAGCCCGCGTTTCAAGGCTTCAGACCGGTAATAATCCTGCTTTTCAGGATGTTCCGGAGCCACACCATTGACGATGGCATTCCAGTATTCCTTTTCAATAATGATTTGTACCAGGGAAATAGCATCAGTTCGGTGGATAAGGTTTACGGGGTGCTCTCCATTCCGAAGTTCGGTTTTACCGGATAAATGCGAAACGGGGTGCCTGTCGCCACCGATCAGACCGCCAAAACGGACCACCGTAGTATGTAAACCGGGATCTTGTATAAAGAGTTGTTCTGAGGCCAGTAAATGCCTCCCGGATTCTGTATTCGGCCTGGCCTTACTTTTTTCATCCAATACTCCACTTTGATCTCCATATACCGATGTGCTGCTGACAAAAATGATCTTTCTAACCCCAGACTTTTTAATCTCGCTATGAAGCACCTTCATCTTGTCAAAATAGCTTTCACTGTCCTCGGCCCGAAGCCTGGGAGGAACATTAATTACGAGTACCTCTGAGCCTTGCAGGAATTGCCCGATATTTCCTTTGATATGGTCAGGACTCAATTGAAGTAAGAAGGGTGTGATCCCAGCATTTAGGAGCGACTGTATTTTATCTTCAGATGTGGTACTCCCGTGAATGGTCCATCCGTTTTTCAGCAAAGCTTCGGCCAAAGGTAAACCTAACCATCCACAACCCATTATAGCAATGGTGCTACTCATACAACACTTTTTTCATGATCACCGTGGCATCATTCAATACAAATGGCATGGGGATCTCTTTTTTCGGCCTGGAAGGTACAGAGAATTCCGGGTGTGTTAACAGGTTGTTCGCCGATTCAAAGAAAGAAAGTTCCAGTACTGCATTTGCAGGCAGCTCAATCTCTAGCTGGGTTACATCATTCTCACTGATGTAGTGGGTTAAAAGTCGGCTTCCCCGCCTGTCCAGATAATGCTCCTCCAGGGAAACTCCATTGACCTTAACCCGGTTCAGTTGTACCGGGTTAGTATAGAGATCTAACCTGTTCACGGCTCTTTGCGGACGGTATAGTATTTTGAGTTTTCGCTCGCCATTTACCAGGGTATCCATCAGTTTTTCTACCAGGGGTACGCCAAGGTTTTTTGCCGGTGCTGCAGCAACCTGCGTAAAACCGGATTGGTATTTACTGGGGAAGATCGGAATTTCTGTCGCATCATCCACCTGTGTCTGGGTAAAGTAAGAGGTATTCCAGGAGCTTAAGTGGTGGTTATAGGACGCCCAATAGGCTTCCTCGGTATCGGCATCCAATAAATATACCAAGCTGCTTGGATGCGGTTGTTCTTCTGAAAATCCGGACCTTAAATGTGCGGCAACAATCATTCCCAGGAACAGAATGAACCCGAGCAAAGCCAAATTCCGATGTAGTTTAAGAGAATCCAGTAGCGGTAACAGCAGATAGAACAATAGGGTTACAAATAAGGTTGTGGTGATCAACAATTTTAATCCGAGTCCGACAGGAAGGGCTTCGATAAAGGGTGCTACAATCCAAATTGCCGGTACGCAGAGCAGGGCGAGGACAATAGGGTCGGTTTCTTTGGGGTGGAGAATAATAAAGAACCCTGCCAAGAGGGCAAAGACCGGTAAAATAAAAAAAGCTGCACCTGCAAGAAAATAGGATAAGGCTCCGCATAATAGCAGCCAGATCAGGATAACAGAGGGTAGTTTATTTGCGACACTGATGGTGTCAAATTTGCTGTAGATAATAAAACATAAAGATGCTGCCAGGGCTCCCAATGCTCCTATATACCAATAGCCGTTATAGGGAAAACCTTGTAATATGTCCCGGTATTCCGGGTATATCCATAGGATGACCGTCCAACTGAAATAGCCGATAAGCAGGTTAACCAGGAGGCTCAGTAAAGCCGGTGTAAATCCTTTTGCCATGGCTCTCCAGGAGAGCAGCTGTTTTTTCCGTCCAAAAGAGAGCAATAAAATGTAGGTTAACACAGCAAGGAAGTACATAGGCCAGATCCATGAATAGGGATAAGTGATCAACCCAAAGAATAGAATATTCACGTACACCATATCCGAATCCTCATTTAGGGTGGAGAGATCGACCTGGCTCATATGATGAAGCAAGGGGAAAAGATAACTTCCATGGTGTGCAAGCGAAGAAGGGTCCAGGCGATCATAGCGATCCAGTGCTGTATGATAATCATAATGATCGTCTATAAAAGCAAAATTAAAGCCCTGTATATTCCCATCTTCCCTGAAGACAGTCAGGTCCGTATCATTGGGCAATAATTTATAAACACTGTAAGCCAGTGAATTCGCAGCAGGGAACTCGACCTCGGCTTTCATAAATTCCTGTATCAGGGCCTGGTTACCTCCATTGGTTTCCAAGAACATATAGGATGGCCCCCCGCTACCCCTGGCCTCAAAATTAAGTACGAGGCCAACATCTTTAGCCCATGGGTGTTGGTTGACAAATAAATCGGCACCGTTGAGTCCAAGTTCTTCGGCGTCTGTAAAGAGAACAATGATATCGTTTACAGGGGTGGTCCCTGAGGCCAGAAACGCCCTCATGCTCTCCAGGATTGCAGCCACGCCACTTGCAGCATCGCTGGCACCTAAAGAAGAGTGAGGGTTGCTGTCATAATGAGATAGTAGCAAAAGGGCCTTCCCGTTTCCGGATCCATTGAGTCTTGCGATAATATTAGTGGCCCTGCTTAAATTCCCCCAGTCACCCGCGGTGTAGCCCTGTTGTAATACGGGTTGCAGCCCAAGGGATTGTAATTGCTGTTCAAGGTAGTTACGGACTTCCTTATGCGCAGGGAAGCCTACGGCATGGGGTGCTGTGCTCATGGCCTTGACGTGCTTCAATGCTCGTTCCGTGGAAAACCCGGTCTCCCCAGCCTGATTTCCATAGTTGTCCGAAGGCATACGGGTGCTGAACACGGTAAGGAAAGCCAGTAAAAGCAGGAGGAGACTGAGCAATGGGATATATCGCTTCATCCTTGTCAAATTATTCGATAAATGTATAAAATTATGATAGTCTTTAGCTGTTTGGCGACTTTATTTAAATTATCCGCAGAATTTGTCTATATTTAAAATTAACTGAATTTCAAACAAACAACTATGGGAATCAAAAGTTTTCAGGGCCGTAGAGCCAAGGCAGAAGCGAAAAAAGAATATGACGCCCCCATATTGGTAGCTGACTATATGACTACAAAACTGGTTACCTTCAGGCCGGATCAATCTATTTTGGAGGTTATGGAGCTCTTTGCAAAACATCATATTTCCGGGGGGCCTGTTCTCGATGATAATGGCTTCCTTGTTGGGATCATTTCTGAAGCCGATTGTATGAAGCAGATATCCGAAAGCCGGTATTTTAATCAACCGATCCTGGATAAGAACGTGGAGCGATTTATGACTGAGAATGTAGAGACCATTGAACACGATATCAGCATATTTGATGCTGCGGGGGTATTTCACAAAAACAACAGGCGTAGATTGCCCGTGATGCGTGAAGGATTGCTCGTAGGGCAAATAAGCAGGAAAGATATAGTGATTGCTGCATTAAAATTAAATTCTCACAATTGGAAATAGTACAGACTCAGTTTTAAACATAACCCGGCCCTAGTGCCGGGTTTTATTTTATCTAGGCTTCATAAGCGCTTATTCCCTTTTAACAATCATGAAAAAGTCATTGTCCAGTGGTAAATAACCAAGATCGTAAACAAAGTAATAGATTGCACCTTTTTTTGTAGTGTAAAGGTTAGTGATATATTCAAAATCAAAACCCTTGTCCAAGAGCCGATTTTTTGTGGTCCTGGTCTTTCCGTCCCTAAGGGAGAAACTCTCGAGTATCCGGTAATTTTTCCTCAAGCGGTTATTGATATTCCTCAACAAGTTATTAGAGTCCTTGTTTAGTTGATTATGATAGGCATTTCGGCAGTAATCGGAACAGAATTTCTTGTCGGCCCTGCCGGCGATTGCAGTAGAACACTCTTTGCATTTTCGTCCTGTCATAGGACTAATTTAAACGACTACAATGTCATAAACATGCAGTAGGCCGGGAAGTCCATCACGAGAAAATTTCGTTTTTTTTAGCTTGTTGCGTGCGGGATCCAGCCTGTAATTGATCGCAGTCTCAAAATTGGTGTGATGTAATACGGTCTGCTCAAAAAGAGCTTTATCCAGGTTGCATTGGTCAAATTTTACCGAGCTAAGATCTGCTTCTGTGAAATCAGCGCCTATTAGTTTACAACGATTAAAAATCCATCCTTTCAGGTTTAGGCCGTAGAACGAGGACATACGTAGGGCACAGTCTTCAAAAGAAATCCTTAGCAGGAAGGGGTCGGAATCCTGGAACTGCAACCCCATCATCTTACAGCGTACAAAATTAGCTTCCTGGAATTGGGAATAGCTGAGGTTAGCATTGCTAAGGTCACAATCGATAAAGGTACATTCCAGGAAACGGGCATTGTCCAGGTAGCCCGAAGAGAAATCACAATTATCAAAGGTACATAGCTCATATTCTGCCTTGGGCAGTCTTGCTTCCCGGAAATTTTCACCGGCAAAGTGTTTTTCAGCGATCAGCTCCTGTTTCATTAGCAAAAATTAATTGAGCTCAAAGTTAAAAATTAAACCCGGGTAAAATATAAGGATATTGAGTAGTAGCCTATTATAGCAGGCGTTAAACATTTTCAATTATTTCTAAACGTATACAGACGTAAGTAAATGTGTCTTATGCAAATGCAGGGAAATCATCGCCTTAGGTTTGCATTGTCGGGAAGGTCCTGGCGGAAACAGCTGAAGTTTAATTTAATAAAAATGAGATGATGAACGCATTGAGAAACAAGGTAGTATTGATTGGTAACCTGGGGCAGGATCCTGAGATCGTAGCCCTGGAAAATGGAAGTAAACTGGCTAAATTTTCAGTAGCCACGAATGAGTCTTACAAGAATGGGAAAGGAGAGAAGGTGACGGATACACAATGGCACCAGGTGTTGGCCTGGGGAAAGACCGCAGAAATAGTGGAAAATTACCTTCATAAGGGGAGTGAAGTTGCTGTACAAGGTAAGCTGATGCACCGCACTTACGAAACCAAGGAAGGAGTCAAAAGGTATGTCACCGAAGTGCGATGCAGTGAACTGTTAATGCTCGGGAAAGCATAATTTGCATCTCAAAAGAGGGTTCCCTTGGGAGTCCTCTTTTTATTTGATAAAACAACAAAATTATCAGTGGATGATTAGCCTCTGAAGCTAATGATTATAGGGCTTAACAGTATTTTAACGCAATCTGATGTCGCTACGGGGGTATGGGCCAAGAAGCTATTTTATATAGCACACTTTTTGATGACTGTCCCCGTATTTTTGTAGTGCAGGTCAGGAGAAATCCCCCGCTTCTTCCGGAAGGCCTATCTCCAACAGGATGATCGTTCAATTCCCGGAAAAACAGTTCAAATTACAGATTCTTGTACGATGGTGTAATTTAACAGGCAACAGTGACATTTAGCCTGATTTGCAAGTATAAATCACTGATTTTTTGTAACTTATATAGACATCTTTTGCCATCATGAATTACCGCGTATCCCATATGACCAATAAATTCCAATCCCTTCACCTCGGAGCCTGGTTGCTATTTATTGTGTTTATGGTTGCACCGGCTAACATGGATGCGCAGGCAACTCCTGACGAAGCTCCTACAGAGGAATTCTACCGGGAACGCGCAGCTGCAGATGCAGCGCTGGAACACCAACTGAATTGGAAGCACGAGGAGGATGAGAGGGATTTCTGGGTAGATCAGCGCAATTTCGAAAATGATCTTAAGGCAGAAAACCCAATAAGTTACCACGTATATATGACTGGTAAAAGACTGGCATATGATTACCAGCAAACCCAGTGTACAGATGCCTGTGAACACGGCAGGATCTACAATATACAGTCTGATTTTTATATACAGTACAGCGAAGGAGGGGAGAACCTTGCCGACGCAGTTAGCGGAAAAGGAAAGACCCCGGCAGTAGCCACTGGACACGAACGCCGCTAAGCCATATTAGATCGCTTCACTACTTTAATTACCAAGCACTTACATTTTAGATAAAAAATTACAGTAGGGTTTTAGGCCTTATGATTGTTCTTAATACATCAGAATCTAAAAAAATTAAGAACATGAATAAGATCATCAATTTAAAAAATCTTCTGCCGCTCGCACTTCTTCTAATAGGATACCAGGCCCCGATCATGGCACAGGAACAAACAGAAGAGGATCGTATATCGTATTACGAAGAACGAGGAAGGGAAGATGCACTTTACGAGCAGAACCTTACTACCAAAGAAGAGGCTGACGAGGCCGATTTCTGGGAAGACCAGGAAGCGTATGAAAAGGAATTAAAAGCACGGGACCGTAAAGCACATCGCGCCTATATGAAAGGTAAACGGGATGCTTATAAAGAGCATTACGCATACTGTGATCATCACTGCCATCACGGTTCCCATTACTACAGCCATGCCACCTTTTATTACCATGGGTACTACCGCTCTTACGACAGGCCATCTAGAACCAGGGTTAATACGGGCATCCGGATAGGGACACCCAGTGTCCGGATCGGACTTTAACAAAAAACAAAATCGCCCGAAGAGGCGATTTTTTTATGTGAGATCAAAACACGGACAGCGCTTACATCTCTTCTTTTCCGATTTCTTGTACTTTTCGCAGCATTTTTTCTTGAGCTTCTTTGGTTTTATTTTAATCATCCGGTCAGAATGTAATAATCACCCCTACATTCCCTGGACCGAACTGCAGGTCCCAACTCAGCTCCTTATCCTGCTCATTATATTTCTTATCATATCGTTTGTCGAGGTATCGATCTATAGACTCGACCGTCACAATACTTAGTGCTACCCCGAAGGCGATGTCGCTTAACCAGTGTTGCTGATCCCAGAGTCGACTTGCACCGGGAACCAGGCCAATGGCATAAAATCCCGCCTTAACCCAAGGACTTTTGAATTGCTTTGCAATGGCATAAGCGTTGGTGAATGCCAGGATGGTATGGCCAGAAGGGAAGGAGTGAAAATTCCGAGAGCTGTTAAAGGGGTCAAAGGTGTCTTTACCTAAGCCACTGATTGGCCTTGCACGCCCTACGAGCGATTTCGCGACCTGCTGTAATACCCCGGCTGCACTGGCGGAAGCGATAAGCAATACACCTGTTCTCCTCAGTTTATCGTCCTTGGCAATTAAACCCGCAAGGTATACCCCGGAGGTTAGCAGGTAGTTGTTCTCCGGGCTGCCATATAATTCCCCGTAATCCCTGACGAGCCTGGGGATGCTTTCCCTTTGGTTGCTTACAAAGCGAGAGGTTTCATCGTCTACAAGGTATATAAGGCCCGTTCCGGCGGTGATGCCTCCCATGGTGAGCAGTTGCTTCTTCTCCCAATGCAGGGGCCTGGAATAAGCATACCCGATACTCCTGAATACATTGCCGACATCATAAGTCAGCATCTTCCAGCGCGTGTCCCTGACATCGGTCGTGTCCTCCTGTGCGAGGCCAAGTGATGAAAAGGCCATGAAGAAGATCAGTAGCCAGGATATTTTTGCCATTTTCGCCATTAGTTTATGGTTGTCCCGTTACCTACTCCGGCTTCCGACGGCGAGACAAACACCAACTTGCCTTCTTGATTTTCTGTCATCAGGATCATTCCCTGGCTCTCAACACCCCGTAATTTTCTAGCGGCAAGGTTAACCAAAACAGTCACTTGTTTCCCGATGATGTCTTCAGGGGCAAAACTCTCCGAAATTCCGGAAACAATTGTCCTGGTGTCTATACCGGTATCTACTTTCAGTACAAGTAACTTTTTTGTTTTAGGCATTTTCTCAGCTTCCAGGATGGTTCCTACGCGGAGATCCAGTGCTGAGAAGTCTTCAAACTGAATGGTGTCTTTTTCTGGTATCACTTCTGTTTCTTCGGTTTCGTTCTTTTTCCTGGTCGTTTCCAGTTTATCTACTTGTTCCTGTATCTCCTTGTCCTCGATCTTTCTGAAAAGCAATTCAGGGCTACCCAGTTGGTGGCCGGGAGGGAGCAATTCCTTAGGAGAAGCATCTGCCACCCATAGATTGGAACCGGGGTCTCGGCTATCAAAATTCAGCATTCTTCTTAATGCAGTCGCTGTAAAAGGCAAGAATGGCTCAGAGAGAACTGCCAACCCGGCTGCTACCTGCAGGGCTACGTACATGATGGTTTTTACGCGCTCTGCATCCTCTTTAATTACTGTCCAAGGGGCTTGATCGGCCAGGTATTTGTTCCCGCTTCGGGCCATATTCATCAACTCCTGGCAAGCTTCCCTGAAGCGATAACGTTCCAGGGAATCGGTCAAGGTCACCGGGAAGGTATTCAGGGTTTGTAATACTTCTTTATCTGTTTCGCTCAGCGTACCCGGCTTGGGAACAACTCCCTGGTAATATTTCTGGCTGAGTACCAATACCCGGTTGATGAAGTTCCCGAAAATGGCGACCAACTCATTGTTATTCCTCGCCTGGAAATCTTTCCAGGTAAAATCGTTATCCTTTGTCTCAGGAGCATTTACGGTAAGGGTATACCGAAGTACATCTTGCATATCCGGGAATTCCTCCAGGTATTCATGCAGCCAGACCGCCCAGTTCTTACTGGTCGATAATTTCTGACCTTCCAGGTTCAGGAACTCGTTGGCGGGCACGTTATCCGGTAGAATATATGACCCGTGTGCCTTAAGCATGGCAGGGAAGATGATACAGTGAAATACGATATTGTCTTTACCAATAAAATGTACAAGCTTGGAGTCTTCATCCTTCCAGTAGGTCTCCCAGTTTTTCCCTTCCCGTGCAGCCCATTCCTTGGTTGCAGAGATGTAACCAATGGGGGCATCAAACCAGACATATAAAACTTTTCCTTCTGCACCTTCTACAGGAACCGGGATTCCCCAGTCCAGGTCCCTGGTAACCGCTCTTGGTTTTAATCCTTCGTCAATCCATGATTTACATTGGCCATACACATTGGGCTTCCAGTCGTGCTTATGCGATTCCAGTATCCATTCTTTCAGGAATGATTCGTACTGGTCTAAGGGTAGAAACCAGTGCCTGGTCTTTTTCAAAGTAGGAACGCCACCACTGAGAGTCGATTTTGGGTTAATCAGGTCCGTGGCATTCAGTGAAGATCCGCATCGTTCACATTGATCTCCATAGGCTTCTTCGTTCCCGCACTTAGGACAGGTACCGGTAACAAATCGATCGGCTAGGAATTGCCCCGCCTGTTCGTCATAGAGCTGTTCCGTAGTCTCTTCAATGAAATCACCTTCCTTGTAGAGTTTATTAAAGAATTCTGAGGCGGTCTCGTGGTGCACCTCTGCAGAAGTCCTGGAATAATTATCAAAAGAGATACCGAAATCTTCAAAGGATTTAGCAATGATCCCATGGTACTTATCGATAAGCTGCTGTGGACTAACACCTTCCTTTTTGGCTTTCATGGGGATGGCTACACCGTGTTCGTCGCTTCCGCAGACAAAGGCTACATCGCGACCTTTTAAACGCAGGTACCGGCTGTAAATATCAGCGGGTACATACACCCCGGCCAAATGCCCTATATGTATCGGACCATTGGTATACGGTAATGCTGCTGTAATGGTATATCTTTTTGGAGTTTTTGCTTCCTGGGACATCTATTTTCGATTAAGGCACAAAAATAACCAATTTTTCAGGCCTTGAACCAAGCTTAAGGATGAATTTAAAAACCCCCATGCCCGCTGCGGTTCTGGGGGAAACCTTTGCGGAGCACAGGGGCATGTAATGTTAAGTAGGAAGGGTTTAGGAGATCAGGACCGACTTGGACATTTTCCGGTCCTGTACTTGTATCCTGTAAATATATTTCCCTGTAGACAGGCCCATGGGCATGCGTGCCCGGATATCGATCTCTGCTGTTCCCTCAAACATGAACTCGTTGTATATGGTCCCGACGTTCTGACCGAGAATATTATACAACTGTATATCGACGTGTGCACTAAAGGGCATTTCTACATAGATTCTCGGTGAGGCAGAATTTGGATAAAAAGGCTTGTGAACAATAGCATCCAGCATCTCCGGGCTGGCCGCCTCTTCCGTAGGCTCGTCCCTGCTTGGTGGCGTAGGCGGATCATCGTCATAGGCAATATCCGGGAATTGGACACCGCTGCAATTAAAGCCTAAGTTCACGGGGGCATAAGGATGATCGAGCAGGTGCTGCTCTACCAGTGGGATGGGAACGCAGAGCCATTCAGCCAAAACAGTGGCGTAAAGGTCCCTGAAATCCATGGTGTACTCCAGATTTCCCCTGCTATTGGGTGCATCCAGGCTGGGGTGCTCACCCACAAAGGCACTGCCCTGCAAGCCCGACCCAAAAAAGAGTGTAGGGGCTGCCTTTCCGTGATCCGTACCGTTAGAACCATTTTCATAGATACGTCGGCCAAATTCGGAGAAGGTCATGCTAAGCACCTTTTCATCCTGTTGGGTAAAAGCCAGGTCTTCGTAGAAATTATGAACTGCTATAGAGAGGTTAGACATCAGGCGTTCATGGGCCAAGGGTTGATTTCCATGAGTATCAAAACCGCCCATAGAGATCATATATACCTTAGTGCCCAGGTTTCCTTTGATCAGCCTTGCCAGCAATGCCAGTTGCCTCGCAAAACCATTATCCTGGTATTGTACCTGGTTCTGACCACGTTCGTAAGCCTCGTGTATAAGACCCGAGTATTCATAGGTAGTATTGGCAACACCTCTTAGGAATTTGAGCTGGTCCCCGTACATGCAATCGTTGAACAATGAAGGGTCCAGGCTGTATTGCACCCCTGTTTCAGCGATCTGTTCCAGTTGATCAATATTCGAGGTAACAAAGGCGTAATTAGTCTCTTCCCCTTCAAAGATCAGGCTGCCAAAATTGCCTATCTGTATCGCCGCAGGGGATGCAGGAGGATTGATTAGGTAATCCGGGTACAGGTTCTCGAAATAGCGACCCATCCATCCGGTATCCAGCCCGCTGAATCCCGTGGTGGTCAGGTCTGTATTGGCATAGATGTCTGATCCTGTAAAGTGGGAAAGGCTTTGATTCTCATATCCAACCCCATGTACTGCCTTGAATTGGCCGTTGCCCCACATGGACTCCAGGGAATTCATATAGGTGGGGATCCCAAAATCGTCAGTCAGTTTAAGTACCTTGCTTTCGGGGATATAGATATTGGGCCTGGCATTGGCGTATAAATCGTATTGCTGTATCGGGATCACTGTACTCAGACCATCATTCCCGCCGGAGAGGCGGATGAGTATCAGTATGTTATCAGATTCGGCATTGGCAATTGCAGAAGTCAGTGGGGATGGGGCAGATGCGGAAAGCAGGTTGCTACCCAACATCATAGATCCGGACCCGGCAATACCTAAAGCCTGTAAAAAAGAGCGCCTGCTCCATTTCTTATGTTCTGCATCGTGTGCCTCTTTGTTGTTTTTGGGATGATTACACATGGTAGGCTTATTTAAGTTGAAATTCGGGTTGTCTGGAGATATGCATCAGGAGAAGAAAAACCTGCTGAGGAACTTCAGGACTTATGGATAGCATCCATAAACCGAGTCCGCCAGGTATATAGTCTGAACCGTAGTAATTTTCCGGAACATCTTCGATCTTAAAAACGGAAAGGGCATTCTCAAAATCCTGAGTTGTCAGTAGTCCTTTAGGGAGTAGGTGATCTACAATGGCCTGTACCACTATTTGCGGATTACTGGTGTTGCTGTTGGAATTACCTACCGCTGCTACCGCATAGGCCCTGAACTGTTCTGGGTTGGCCTGGAAAGCAGCCTGCAGGAATACTTCTACCGTAAGCCACCTTCCGATCATGAAATTGGTGTTGATCCAACTGCGGTCTCGCTGCCAACCGGCAACATCCCGAGGATCAAACAGGGTCTGTCCTAAAAGACCGCTGGCGTCAACAACATTGATCAAAACATTGTCATCATAAGAAAAACCGGTTTCGTTCAGCAAGTTGAGGTAAATGTCAAAAGGACTTTTTATAATTACCCCGAGCGCTTCTTCATCAAAGAAGTGCTGACTTTTAAAAAGCTCTGAGAGTACGGGGGCGATTTCAAAATTATTGGACAGGAAGGTTGAAGCCATCCCGGAGATAATAAGTTGTGCGTTCCCTGCGTCGTCGTCACTGTCCGGGTGTACAAAAAATTCGTACAATTTCTTACAGATGAAGTCGGCAATTTGCTGTGACCTTTCCTCGAAGAGAATATCAATGACATCATCATACCCCCAATTCCCGGTTCTGCCCAGGATTGTTTTGCTGCCACCATCAAAGCGCGCAGGGTTAAAGGTGACCGCAGAGCATCCAACCTCGCCCCGTTCCACATAGCCGGTCAGGGCACGGGCAGTTTCGATGATATCCTGCTCCGTATACCCATTTCCTTCACCTAATGTAAAGAGTTCGTAGAGTTCCCGGGCATAATTCTCGTTGGGGTTGTTTCCGTTGTTGTATACCCCGTCCAGGTAGTACAGCATGGCATCGGTAAGACCGATCTCGCTGACAAAGGTTTTAAAATTGCCGATGGCATTCCGCTGAAGGCAGTTGATATAACCGTAGAGGAAAGAATTACATTCGTAGATATCCAGTTCGGTAACAAAATGGTTGCTCCAGAAAAAACTAAGACGGTCCCTTAGGTTGTTATTTAACAATGCGCCGGTATAGCTCACGGCCCATTCTTGCCGCTGAGATCGCACCAATTGCCCGGCAGCATCATCGTCTGCAGGATAATTGTCACGGTTCCAGTTAGCCCATGGAGGTGCCGCCAGTGGGGGCATGGCCAGGGCTTCAGTGACCAGGTTGTCTACCAGGACGGCAGCATTCTGCCCCGTGGCCTGGTCTATTGTTTGTTTTGAGGCACTGAAACCCAGTCTCCTGTACAAGTGGGCCGCCCGGGTCGCATCCAGGGGTGTTGTGTAAAGAGCTAAGGTTGCAGTATTACAATTAATAAAATACTCCATAGAATCTCTGGCTTTAAGAACCTTCATGTGTTTAGGATGGGGTGAATTCTTAAATGCGTTGAGTATTGAGTTTTTACAGCAATATGCGTATCTTATGGTATAGAGCGAATGAAAGTAGCATCTTAGTATAAATTAGGTCGACTAAATGCTGATTTTTTCGATGAACTACCGCCATTTTTATCATTTCAACAATTCTGAACATGAAAAACAGGGAAATAGGAAGCCGGGCAGAAGCTATGGCGGTACAATATCTTAAAGATAAGGGGTATACCATCCTGGCCACCAATTATTATTACCGCAAGGCAGAAATTGATATCATCGCAAGAAAGGCCGAGGTGCTCGCCATAGTGGAGGTCAAATATCGAAGTTCTGACTATTTTGATGACCTGGTTAAAAGCGTTACTCCTAAAAAAATTAAATTATTGGTCATGGCCGCTGATCATTATATACAGGAGCACCAATTAGACCTGGAAACCCGATTTGATATTATTACCTACCTGGAAAGAGCTGATAAAACAGAAATGCAACACCTGCAGGATGCCTTCTATCATTTTTAAAAGTTTGTTTTATTTGTAACATAATGTTATTTTTGCTCTTTTACCGGCAAACCTATGAAAACAATATCCTCTGTTGTTGAGCAGTATATCAAGAAAAAACCATTTCTCCAGAGTGCCCTGGCCCAGGGAATTATTAACCTGACTTCCCTATCGCGAATCGTAAAACCCGAGATCGAGGAGGAATTGGGAAAGGAGGTTAGGAATGGTGCTATCGTAATGGCCCTGAAACGGCTTTCAGGAGATATGGAATTCCGGGCTACCCACCGGATCATAAAAGTGCTCAAAGAAATTGGGGAGATTACCGTACGATCTTCCTTGACAGATTTTACTTTCCTGGTTTCAGACAGTATCCTTGAAAATCAAACGGAATTGTTAGAGACGGTAAACAAGAATAAAGATGTCTTCTATACCTCCTCGAGAGGGGTTAACGAATTAAATATCGTGGTTAGCAATACGCTTGATGATACCGTGGAGCAATTGTTCAAGAATGAGAAATGTACCCAGAAGTCCGAAAATCTCTCATCCATAACCGTAAAGCTTCCTGCAGAGAACACCCAGGTGCCCGGGATCTATTACTTCATTTTCCAGAGGCTTGCCTGGGAGGGAATTGTTTTATACGAAGTGATCTCTACCACCAATGAATTTACCATCCTGGTGAATGATGACCAGGTAGATGTGGCGTTCAAGACCATCAAGGATCTTAAAATGCTTTAACCTGCGGTACTTGCCATGGCGCTGGCCTCCAATGGCCTGATGGCCTGGAGTGCTTTGGAGATGGTAGACACTTTTTCAAAAACAAGTAAAAGCCTAAGGCCCTTACGGGTATCTTTTTCTTTGATCTTGCACTGCTGGGGATGTGATTGTACAAATTGTAATACCCTTGTGAATCGGTCAGATTGGTAAAAACCGGATTGTTGGTCCGAGATAAAATAGCCGATCAGCTTGCCTTTTTTCATCACTACCTTTTCAAGGCCGATTTCCTTAGCGATCCATTTAATCCTGACAGAATTCAACAGGTCTTCAACCTGGGAAGGTATTTCACCAAAGCGATCTACCAGTTGTTGTTCATATTCAGACAGTGCTGATTCATCCTCGATGTTGTTTAGTTGGGTATACAGGTTAAGGCGTTCTGTAGTGCTATTCACATAATCGTCTGGGAATAACAGTTCAAAATCCGTATCGATCTGTACATCTTTGACATAATCTCGCTTAGGGCCTTCCATTTCTTCATAAAGGTCCTTGAATTCATTTTCCTTAAGCTCGTCTATTGCCTCGGCGAGGATCTTCTGGTAGGTTTCAAAACCGATATCATTGATAAAACCGCTCTGTTCTCCTCCCAGGATGTCACCCGCACCACGGATTTCCAGATCCTTCATGGCGATATTGAATCCACTACCCAGTTCCGTGAACTGCTCCAATGCCTGTATACGTTTCCTGGCTTCGGCTGTCATAGCCTCGTAAGGTGGAGTAATAAAGTAGCAGAACGCCTTTTTATTACTCCGCCCGACACGTCCTCTCATCTGGTGCAGGTCGCTCAGACCAAAATTATTGGCATTATTGATGAAAATGGTATTCGCATTGGTGACATCAAGACCACTTTCCACAATTGTAGTGGACACAAGAACATCAAATTCGCCATTCATGAATGCCAGCATCAGGGTCTCCAGCTTCTTGCCCTCCATCTGCCCGTGGCCGACACCAACCTTGGCGTGGGGCACCAACCGTTGTATCATTCCGGCAACCTCTTTAATGTTTTCTATCCGGTTGTGGATAAAATAAACCTGTCCGCCTCTTTCGATCTCGTAACTGATAGCATCCCTGATAGTTTCTTCACTAAAGCCGATAACCTGGCTTTCTATGGGGTAACGGTTAGGGGGAGGGGTGTTGATTACCGACAAATCCCTGGCAGCCATCAAACTGAATTGCAAAGTACGGGGAATTGGTGTAGCGGTAAGGGTCAGTACATCTACGTTCTCCTTGATCGATTTTAATTTGTCCTTGACAGATACCCCAAATTTCTGTTCTTCATCCACGATCAACAGTCCAAGATCTTTGAATTTCACCTGTTTGTTAACCAGTTGATGCGTACCTATGATAATATCCACCTTTCCTTCGGTGAGGCGCTCCAAAACATCTTTCTTCTCTTTGGCGGTCCGGAAACGGTTAAGGTAATCCACGGTTACCGGCATCTCCTTAAGACGTTCCGAAAAAGTCCGGTGATGCTGGAATGCCAGGATGGTCGTTGGAACTAAGACGGCAACTTGTTTACCGTTATCTACTGCCTTAAAGGCTGCACGGATGGCTACTTCTGTCTTGCCGAAACCTACATCTCCACACACCAGCCTGTCCATGGGACGCTGGCTCTCCATGTCGCTCTTGATGTCCTCCGTGGCTTTACTTTGATCCGGGGTGTCCTCATAGATAAAGGAAGCCTCTAACTCGTGCTGCAGGTAACTGTCCGGGTGGTATTGAAAACCTTTTTCCAATCGTCGCTTGGCATAGACCTGTATGAGGTCAAAAGCGATTTTTTTAACCCGGGATTTGGTCTTCTGTTTCAGGTTCTTCCATGCCGCCGATCCTAATTTATAGATCTTCGGACTGGTTCCGTCCTTGCCGTTATATTTAGATATTTTGTGGAGGGAATGTATGCTTACATAGAGGATATCACGGTCGCTGTACTGCAGTTTGATGGCCTCCTGCATTTTACCTTCCACTTGTATTTTCTGCAGGCCGCCAAACACCCCTATCCCGTGATCAATGTGGGTCACGTAATCTCCTATCTCCAGTTTATTTAATTCCTGCAGCGTAATGGCCTGTTTCTTAGCGTACCCATTCTTCAGGTGGAATTTATGGTAACGTTCAAAAATCTGGTGATCGGTATAGCAGGCCACTTGCAAGTCCTCATCAACAAAGCCTTGGTAAATCGGGAAAACGAGGGTCTGGTAATGCACCCGACCGTCTACTTCTTCGAAAATATCGTGGAGTCGCTTGGCTTGTTGTTCCGAAGCGCAGCATATATAATTGCGATAGCCTTTCTCCTCATTCTCATTCAGGTTGGCGATCAGCAGATCAAATTTCTTATTGAATGAGGGTTGAGGTTTGGTGCGGAATTCCACCTCGGTCATCGATTGTCCAAGCTCTTCCCATTCGGCCTTCATGCTTTTGGTTTCCCCTGGGGTGGCATCGCCAAACTGTATATGCTTAAATTCCCTTAGTTCCTTCTTCAGTAGATCTGAATTCAGGAATAATTCTGAAGGGGAAAGCCGGCGTACTTCTCCGTCCTGTTCCTTATAAGATGCCTCTGCCTTTTTGTAGAAATCATCTATTCGCTCAAATACCGCCTGTGGCCTTTGAATCATAATCACGGTCTTGGCCGATATATATTTCAGGAAACTAACCCGTGATTCTGTCAGTTGTTTGTGCTCAACGTTAGGAATGATGGTGATCTTCTTCGCCGGTTCTGTAGAGAGTTGAGTGGCGACGTCAAAGGTGCGGATGCTATCTACTTCATCCCCGAAGAATTCTATGCGGTAGGGCTCGTCATGTGAAAATGAGAAGACATCAACAATTCCTCCCCTTACGGAGAATTCACCCGGTCCGGATACAAAGTCCACCCTTTGAAAGTGGTATTCAAAAAGCACCTCGTTCAGGAAATCCAGTGATAGCTGGTCTCCCAGCTTTATTTTCAGGGTGTTCTTGTCCAGTTCCTTCCTGGTGACCACTTTTTCAAACAAGGCGTCCGGGTAAGATACAATGATGGCCGGCTTTTTACGGGAATTGATCCTGTTCAGAACCTCTGCCCTGAGCAGTACGTTGGCATTGTCTGTTTCTTCTATCTGGTATGGGCGCCTATAGCTGCCCGGGTAGAATAATACCTCGTTCTTGCCCACCATCAGTTCCAGGTCATTGAGGTGGTAAGCAGCTTCCTCCTTGTCATTAAAGATGAACAAAAAGGGTAAATCACTCTCTTTGTAAAGTGCTGCGCTGAGGAACGATAGGGAAGACCCGGTTAACCCTTTTATCCGTATAGGGTGTACCGGCAGGCTTATGGCATCCTTGAGTAACCCGAGCTCGGGGGACTTGTAGTATAATTCCTTGATACTGGACTGGGTCAACGGAGAAAATTTGTGCAAATATAACTGCTAAACAAGGGGTTCCAAAGCGCTATATCATAATTTTATGACTTGATCCTCTGCAATGGCGAATACCTCGTCCTCATTTTTCTGTTCCAGCGTATGCATTCCTGTAAAGGTGCCAAAAGCGGGCAGGATCATCTGCCGGGGACTTTTAAAGAAGCAGGGTAATCTCATGGATTGTCTCCCCTGACCCCTGATCTTAACGGCAGGGTGAATATGTCCGGCAAAATTAAAGAGACCCTCCCGCTCTTCAGGGTGGTGGGTCAGTAAAAATTGGCCGATGACGAGTTCGGGAACCACTTTTATCCCCAAGCCTTCATATTTTAAAGGAGAGATGATATCGTGATTTCCCGCAATCAGTATGATCTCTGATTTCACCTTGGATACCCATTCGCTGAAAAGCTCCCATTCCCCATTGAGGTAGGAATGGAAAAGGTCTCCCAGGAAACATATTTTCTCAGGGTGGAAATCCTGGACTGTAGCATCGAGTAAGCGGAAATTGGCCGCGATAGCATTCTGCGGAACCGCCGCGCCATATTTCCGAAAATGGGATACTTTTCCCAGGTGTACATCACTGATAAGTAGCATTGATTGGTCTACCCAATATAGCGCACCGCTGGGGTGTAGTTCAAAATTGGATTGCTGGATGGGCAGTGAGCGGGTCATGTGGCAAAATTATGGTAGTAAGGGGAACCCTGCAACCAAAAATGTTCGCGAATTCTGCCGGAGTCATTTCTGTAGTTTCGCGATCATGCGCTGAATACGGTCGGCTAGTTTCTCGCTGGATAATTTTTCACGTAGACCGTCAGTGATAATAGGGAAGGAGAGGGGAGTGGGTTGTTTACAGTCTTTCCAGACCACTTCCTGCTCAGCGATCCGTTCCAGGGCCATCCTTAGCCGTCCTTCTTCTAACTGGTGTTCAAATGTCTCCCGGAAAGCCTGTTGAAATAAAAGGTTCTCCGGTTCATAATCCCGGAAGACATCAAATAATAACTGCGAATTGCTTTGCAGGTGTTTCATTTTAATCCCTTTGTTGGGGTAACCGGTGAATACCATCCCGCTGATCACAGCAATATCCCGGAATTTCCGCCTTGCCATTTCTGTGGAGTTCAGGCTGTTCTGCAGGTCCTCGTGCATGTATTCTATAGTGAAAAGATCATTATCTAACACTTGCTGCATGTCTATGGGTTGATCCGAAAGTAATTCAAAACCATAGTCGTTAAAAGCCAATGAAAATGTTATAGGGTTTAAGAGGCTGATCCGGTAGCTCAGTAGACTGCCCATAGCCTCATGGACAAACCGCCCTTCAAAAGGATAGAAGAGATGATGATACCCGTCCCTGGTTTTAAAGGTTTCTATCAGGAATTCGCTCGGTTTGGGGACAATACTTTCTTTCCGTTGTCGCTTGAATAGGGATTCCAGGGCCCGGATTTCTTCCGTCTGTTGGTCAACAGGCTCTCCGGCCGTATACAACGCTTCCCGGAGCAACTCGGACATCTGCGAGGTTAGAGTTAATCTCCCTCCCATCCAGCTAGGGGTTTTGGTTGATTTTGACCTGGAATTTCGCACCATCGCCTGCATTTCCTTTACCCTTAAAAATTCCAGTGTCCTGCCCGCAAATGTAAATACATCCCCCGGCTTCAGCTTAGAGATAAAGGATTCTTCTATGGTACCAATATACCCTCCCTTCTGGTATTTAACGGATATCTGGGCATCACTGACAATGGTGCCTATCTGCAATCGGTGACGCATGGCAACCCCCCGGTTGGTGACCTTGAAAATTCCGTCTTCAACTTCTACTTTCTTGTATTCGTCATATGATTTTAAGCTCTGGCTCCCCATCACCAGGAAGTTTAAAAGCCATTGCCACTGTTCTTCAGGCAAGTCCTGGAAGCAGAATGTCCCTCTTACCTCGTGGAAAATCTCCCCCGGTACAAAGCCGTCAGATACAGCCAGGGTGGTCAGGTATTGGAGTAGCACATCATAGCTATAGAGGAACGGAAGTCGATCCTCTACCGTTTGGGTTTCCACAGCTTTTTTCAAGGCTGAAGCTTCGACCAGTTCAAGGGCATGGGTAGGCAAAAAATAAATTACACTTTCTTCTCCCGGTCTGTGCCCGCTTCTTCCCGCCCTTTGCATAAAACGAGCAACTCCTTTGGGACCGCCTATTTGTACTACGGTTTCTACCGGGGCAAAATCTACACCGAGATCCAGGCTGGAGGTACAGACCACGGCCTTCAGGCGTTCGTCCCTGATAGCTTCTTCTACCCAGATACGGGTTTCCTTACCGATACTTCCGTGGTGCATGGCCATCAGGCCTGCCAGTTCCGGGTGCTTTTCCAACAGCCGCTGGTACCAGATCTCGCACTGTCCCCTGGTGTTGGTGAACAGTAGCGTGGTTCGGCTACGCTCAATAATGGGAACTACGTCTTCCATAAGATGCAAACCCAGGTGACCACGCCAGGGAAAGTTGTCCATCTTATCGGGAATGATACTCTGTACTTTGATTTTCTTGGGGATGCTGGCACGGATAAGGACCGAATTCTCCAAGGCTTTTGAAGCCGGTCCCAGTAATACTTCGCGGGCCTGCTCCAGGTTTCCAATGGTTGCAGAGATTCCCCATATTCGAAGTTGTGGTGCTACCGTTTTTAAGCGAGACAAGCCCAATTCCATCTGCACCCCTCTTTTAGTTCCTAAGAGTTCGTGCCATTCATCCACCACTATGGC
Source organism: Zeaxanthinibacter sp. PT1 (assembly GCF_028464225.1). Lineage (GTDB taxonomy): Bacteria > Bacteroidota > Bacteroidia > Flavobacteriales > Flavobacteriaceae > Zeaxanthinibacter. The sequence continues at coordinate 474,738 of NZ_JAQPCN010000001.1, read as the reverse complement.
TGAACAATTTCGGAATTGCTTATCGTAACCCTTGGAAGCCAGCAACAATTGCAGGCTTTCAGGAGTGGTGATGAGCAAGTCGGGCATATTTCGTTTTTGCTGCGCCCTCTCCTTAGTTGACGTATCTCCACTACGGATGCCTACAGTGAGCGGCGTACCCAGGTCCCTGATCACACGCTCCGCAGATTGTTTGATCTCCAGGGAAAGAGCGCGGAGGGGTGTGATCCATATGGCCTTCAGGCCTTTTGGATGTTTATTTTTATAATCGGGATTGTCTTTCAGGTATTGTAATACGATTGGAAACCACAGGGCGTAGGTCTTACCACTACCAGTAGGGGCGTTTAGTAAACCGTGCTTTCCCTCTAAAAAAGTTTTCCACGCTTTGGTCTGGAACGGGAATGGTTTCCACTGCTGTTGCCGGAACCAGTTTTCCGCAAGAGCGTACAAGGCCTTATCCCGGTCTGTACTTTTAGTAGCCATCAGGGAATAAGGTTTTTAAGATCATCCAGCGTATTAGCCTCTTCTATCTTTTTATCTTTTCGCCACCTGAAGATCCGTGGGAAACGCGTGGCAACGCCGCTTTTATGCCGTGATGACCTGGCGATACCTTCAAATGCGATCTCGAATACGTGATGAGGGGTCACACTGCGCACGGGTCCAAAACGCTCTAAGGTATTTCTCTTGATCCAGGCATCCACCTTGCGGAATTCAGCGTCGGTCAGACCGGAATAAGCTTTGGCGAAAGTTACCAGTTCGCGTTCGCCTTCCTCATTCTCGTCCCAGAGGGCAAACGTATAGTCGGTAAAAAGATTGCTGCGCCTGCCGTGGCCTCGCATAGCATAGGTGAGTACTGCATCAACAGTTAATGGGTCTACCTTCCATTTCCACCAGTCTCCTTTTTTACGGCCTACGAGGTAAGGCGAATGCTTGTGTTTTAGCATCAGGCCTTCACTTTTCATCTCACGAGAATGCTTCCTGGCTTCTGCAACAGCTTCCCAGGAATCCAGAGGCAGTGTTTCTGATAATTGTAAGGGCAATCCGTTTTCCCTGGCCTCGACAATTTCCGGGCTCTTCAATAGATTCTCCATAAGATTCCGCCTTTCAGAGAAAGGTAATCTCCGGATATCCTCTCCCCGCCATTCCAGCAAGTCATATACTTTGAGGATTACCGGCACTTTTTTCAATAAGGCAGCGGTAATGTTTTTCCTTCCTATCCTGGTCTGTAAAAGGTTAAAATCGCCGATTTCCCCATTATCATAGGCCAGTATTTCCCCGTCAAATACCGTCCCATCCGGAATGAGACCTATGAATTGTTCAAATTCAGGGTAGCGGTCGGTCACCAATTCCTCACCCCTGGTCCAGGTAAATAATTGCTCCTCCCTGATGATGACTTGTGATCGGATTCCGTCCCACTTATATTCAGCAGACCATTCCTGTATATCTCCCAACGTAGAAATTTCATCTTCCAATGCGTAGGCCAGGTAAAAAGGATATGGTCTTGATAAGCGGTCCCCTTCTTTTTCTTCCAGGATCAATTCCCGGAAACTGATCTCTGCTGGATCCCAGTTGCCCATTAATTTATAGGCCAGCAGATCTTCCTCTATGCCGGTTGATTGGGACAGTGCCCGTGTCATTAATTTCTGACTGACACCAATTCTGAAACCACCGGTTATGAGTTTGGTAAACACAAAACGCTGGTAGTAGTCCATCTGGGTCCAGTGAGTAAGCAGGTATTCTTTTTTTTCTTCTTCCGTACGTGCTTTCAGCCAGATCATGTCCCGGAGGTATTCATGCAGGGGTTTATCCACAGTGTCTTTGCCGGGAGGTGCTACCAAGGCAATGGTCTCTGCAAGATCACCTACGATATGATAACTTTCTTCGAAGAGCCACAACGGGATATCCGCTAATTCTGAAGCCCACTCCCGGAGTAAAGTGGTATTAACAGGCCTTGGAGGCCGCCTATGCGAAAGAATTGCGATGGCCCATACCTTATCCGGATCTGTCGCCGCATTGAAATATTCTGCCAGTGCACTTACTTTGAGTGTGGTTTTATTAGTGCTGTCCAATGCTTTAATAAGTGCGGCAAATTCTTTCATCCGGTAATAGCTGTTAATATAAATGCAATCAATTTTGATCGCCTGCTGCGAGGGTTTCCTTGTCTTCTTCTGTACTGCTGTTTCCCATTTCTGCCAGTTCTCCTTCATACTGTGTCTCGGCCGTCCTCGCGTCAAATCCCTGTTCACTCAAGTACCGTGAAAAGATCTCGGAGTAACCGTGTGTACAGATCACCTTTTCGGCTCCACTGGCATTTATGCTACTTAATAAGCCCTGCCAATCACAATGGTCGCTGAGTACAAATCCCCGGTCTACAGCCCTGCGTCTCCTGGCTCCGCGGAAGGCCATCCATCCACTTGCCGTGGCGGTTACATAGGGTACCATTTTCCGGATCCAGGGACTGCCATGTGCGCTAGGTGGAGCTAACACCAGGTTGCCGGAAAGTTCTTGTTTCGTGGTATCCCGGGTAATACGTTTCGTAGGGGGGAGGTGGGTTATCTCACGGATCACTTCATTCATATTCTCAATGGCGCCATGGGTATAAATGGTGCCCAGACCGGTATCCAGGTGTTTCAGTAATCGTTGTGCTTTCCCGAGGCTGTATCCGAATAGTATGGATGTTTTACCTTCAGACTTATTCTGTGACCACCAATGGTTAATATCTTTAAAAACTTCCTCCTGGGGAAGCCATTTAAAAGCAGGTAGTCCAAAGGTGCATTCGGTAATAAAGGTATGGCAGGGAATATTCTCGTATGGAGTTGACAGGCCATCATCCTCGGTCTTATAATCGCCCGAAAAAACCCATATTTCATCCTTGTAAGTAACCCTGACCTGTGATGAACCTATGATGTGACCTGCAGGGTGCAGGCTGAATTGTACCCCGTTCCGGGAAAAGGACTCTCCCCATTCCACACCGGTCACGGAAATATCTCCGAGTCGATGGCGGATGATGGGGACATTTTTATGATGGGTGATATACGCCCCATGTCCATACCTGCTGTGATCTGCATGTCCATGGGTGATGATTGCACGCTTCACCGGTTTCCATGGATCCAGATATATATCGGCCCGGGAGCAATAAATCCCGGTATCTGTAAATTCTAAAAGAGGGTTTTTCATAGCATCATGAAAATAAGCAATAATTCTCTATTCCAGGGATATGCCGCAAACGGGGTGTGTGTTACATCTCTTTAAACTGAAGCAGGCAAATGTGCACGCTAAGAAATTCTTGACGGTTTACCGTTGACTAATTTATTCAATGAAATTGGCCGGCAAGACTGGTAAAAAAATTATATTTACCTCGTTAAAACACGGTACATATGGGTTTTTTAGATTTGTTTGACAGTGGTTTCAGAAAACGTAACCAGGATCATTTTGCCGCGATCGTTAGAGTTGCCATGAGTGATGGAATTATATCCGGGGAGGAAAAGATGTTTCTCGACCGGCTTGCTGCGAATCTTCATATCTCTGAGGATGAGTACAATAAAATTCTTGAAGATTACGCTTCCCATCCCATAAACCCACCCAACAGCTATGATGAGCGATTGGAAAGACTCTATGATTTGGCCAGGATGGTTTATGCAGATCACAATTTGGGAGATAAACAGACCGGCATGCTGAAACGCCTTGGTGTAGGACTTGGTTTTACACCCGCTAATGTAGGTTATGTAGTTGATAAGGCACTAAAACTGGTGCAGGCCGGGGTAGACCTGGATACCTTTACTCAGGAGATCAGATTTATGAACCACTAAGGCTTAGTCCTTTAAATTTTACAGGGTAATCAGGTGTGAGCTGCCATGAATTCTTCGGCTTTCTCTACCATTTTCCTGCTTCCACAGAAAAAAGGTACTCTTTCATGTAATTCTTTGGGCTGAATTTCCAGTATCCTTTTATAACCATCACTGGCTTTACCCCCTGCCTGTTCGGCCAGGTAGGCCATTGGGTTGCACTCGTACAGCAATCGCAGTTTGCCGTTAGAGGCTACACTGCTTTTGGGGTACATATAAATTCCTCCTTTGATCATGTTCCTGTGGAAATCGGATACCAGGGATCCTATGTAGCGCGAAGTGTAAGGGCGATCGCCCTCTTCCTTCTGGCAATATTTGATGTAATCCTTAACCCCTTGAGGGAAATGGGAATAATTCCCTTCGTTTATAGAATATATATTTCCCGTCTCCGGGTATTTCATATCCGGGTGTGATAGGTAGAAAGTTCCTATAGCCGGGTTCAGTGTAAAGCCATTCACACCATAACCCGTAGTATAGACCAACATGGTAGAGGTCCCGTAAATAATATAGCCGGCAGCGACCTGGTTAACGCCGGGCTGCAGGAAATCCTCCATTGTTACCGGGCTGCCGATTGGGGTAACACGTCGATAGATAGAAAATATGGTTCCTACGGATACATTCACATCGATGTTCGAAGAACCATCAAGTGGGTCAATCAGGACCACATACTTATTCTGGTTCTGCTGGTTGTTGCTATTCACCTGAATAAAATCATCTTCTTCTTCAGAGGCAATCCCGCAGACGATCTCACGGTTTTTCAGGGTCTGGATAAACTTATTGTTCGCCATCACATCAAGCTTTTGCTGTTCTTCTCCCTGGACATTGGTATCGCCCACAGCACCCAGGATATCTATAAGTCCGGCTTTATTTACTTCGTGGTTGACGACCTTTGCTGCCAGTCGTATGGCGTTAATAAGTTTGGAGAGTTCTCCGGAAGAGTACTGGAACTGTGCCTGGTGTTCAATAATAAATTCACCAAGAGTTTTGTTCTTCTTTTCCATGCAGGCTTGTTTATTTTGGGCACAAATATCGGGTATTTTGTGAAACTATATCGTTTTCGTCGGATTAAGTTTTTTTCAGAATATAACTTTGTGTTATGTTTGTAACAATTATGAAGTACACTATACGCGAAGCAAATCGATCAGACATTCCTGCTATCCTCGGCCTTGTGCAGGAACTGGCTGAATATGAGAAAGAACCGGAGGCCGTGGAGGTCAGTGTAGCGCAGATGCAGGAGGATGGTTTTGGGAATCATCCAAAATTTCACTGTTTTGTAGCCGAAAGAGGGTCTGATATTATTGGAATGGCTTTGGTCTATCCCCGGTATTCGACCTGGAAAGGGGAGGTGTTGCACCTGGAGGACCTGATTATTACGGAAGCAGAACGAGGTGGTGGTGCCGGAACGGCTCTCCTGAATGCAGTTGTCAACTACGGGCATTCCATGGGCGTAAAACGAATTAGCTGGGAAGTCCTGGATTGGAATGATCCGGCAATTGATTTTTATGAAAGTAAAGGGGCTCGGGTAATGCGCGATTGGGACGTGGTACAGTTGGATGAAGAAGGGATTAAAAATTACATTGACAGAATATGAGGGTTTTTAAATTTGGTGGTGCGTCAGTAAAAGACGCCAATGGTGTTCGCAACCTACTGAAGGTCTTGGAAACTACCGGGCATGAGAATATTTTCCTGGTGATTTCCGCTATGGGGAAAACAACCAATGCCATGGAAAGGGTAGTCGATGCCTATTTCCAGGATAAGGATTCTGTTGCGGCCGAACTGGCTGAGGTTCATAATTATCACCAGGAGATCATCAACGATCTTTTCCCGACGATGAACCATAGGATCTACAAGGAGGTAAAAGCGCTGTTTGATGAGATACAGGGTTTTTTAATGTGGAATAAATCGCCCAAGTACAATTTTGTATATGACCAGGTCGTGGGATACGGAGAATTGATATCCTCTACCATCGTCAGTGCCTTTCTGAACGAATCGGGCATAACCAATTCCTGGATCGATGTGCGTGATTACATAAAGACCGATTCTAATTACAGGGACGTCAATGTTCAGTGGGACAAAACCCAACAAAGGGTCAATGATCGTATAGAGAAAGGGAAGCTGTATATTACCCAAGGCTTCCTGGGCAGTGATGATAATAATTTTACGACCACCCTGGGAAGGGAAGGATCGGACTATACTGCGGCCATACTCGCTTTCTGCCTTAATGCCACCTCGGTCACCATATGGAAGGATGTTCCGGGGGTACTGAATGCAGATCCAAGGTATTTTGAAAAGGCCAGTTTATTAAACCGGATCTCTTACCGGGAGGCCATAGAATTGGCGTTTTACGGAGCTTCTGTGATTCACCCTAAAACACTACAACCCTTACAGCGTAAGGAAATCCCGCTGCATGTAAAATCGTTTCTGAATCCTACAGATCCGGGAACCATGGTAGGGAAAGGTGAAGGCATTGAACCCGAAGTCCCTTGTTTTATCGTGAAAAAAGACCAGGTTCTTATGCGATTATCTTCCCTGGATTTTTCCTTTATCGTGGAAGATAGTATTGGGGATCTCTTTAAATTGCTACATGATCACAAAATGAAGGTAGACCTGATACAGAACTCCGCGATCAGCTTTTCGGTCTGTGTCGATAACAAATTTGGGCGTCTTCCGGAACTCCTGGAACAGCTGCAGGGAAAATTCAAGATCACTTGCCATGAAGCGGTATCGCTTTATACCATAAGGCATTTTGATGCTGAAGCCATCAGTTCGCTGCAGAATGGGAAAGAAGTGCTCTTAGAGCAGCGTGGAAGGGAAACTATCCAATTAGTGGTCAAATAGCTAACTATTCTTAATTAGTGGCAGACTTAGGAAAGCCCTTATAGTGATTTTCCTATATTTACTGGTGAAACAGCAACAGCAATCAATGGGTTTAGTCTCAGCAAAAGAAGTAGCCAAAACCATCAACCTGGATCGTTATGGGTTCATCGGAACCTTAATGGGCTGGATATTGATGAAGGTCACCAAGATCGCTACTATCAATAGCTTTTACGACAAGCACAAGCATTTACAGGGGCAGGAATTCCTGGATGCTATCCTTGAGCACTACCAAATTAAGTTCGAAGTCCCGGAGGAAGACTTTAAAAGGTTACCCAAAGACGGTGCATTTATAACCATAAGCAACCATCCGCTCGGAGGGATAGATGGTGTGCTGCTCCTGAAATTAATGTTGCAGAATCGTGAGGATTACAAGATCATCGCCAATTTTTTGCTTCACCGCGTAGAGCCATTGGCTCCTTATATCATGCCGGTTAATCCTTTTGAGAATCATAAGGAAGCTAAAAGCAGTGTGGCAGGGTTCAAGAGTGCTTTAACCCACTTAAGGGACGGGCATCCCCTAGGGATCTTCCCGGCAGGAGAAGTGTCTACATACAGGGATGGTAAACTGATCGTGGACAGGCCCTGGGAAGAATCGGCCCTTAAGCTGATCCGTAAGGCCGAGGTGCCGGTAGTGCCTATATATTTCCATGCCCGGAACAGCCGCCTGTTTTATTACCTGTCTAAGATTGATGACGTTTTCCGCACCGCCAAACTTCCATCAGAACTGACCTCCCAACGCAACCGCTCCATCAAGGTGCGCATCGGCCATCCGATATCGATCAAAGTTCAGCAGGAACAGGAAAACCTGGAGGAATTCACAGAACTCCTGAGAAGAAAGACCTATATCCTCTCTAATGCTTACGAGAAGGAACGCCTGATAGATAAAGTGCCCACTACGCTTAAAATACCAAAGCCACCGAGGAAGATTGCAGCGGCCATTCGAAAAGAAGTGATTCTCGGAGAGATCGAAAAATTACGTGAAAAAGACTGTCGCTTACTGCAAAGTAAGAATTACGAAGTTTTCTTTGCACAGGAGAAGGATATGCCTTTTATCGTCCAGGAGATCGGAAGGCAGCGCGAAGTAACTTTCAGGGCTATAGGAGAGGGGACCAATAACGCGGTAGACCTGGATCGATTTGATTCATTTTATTACCACCTTTTCCTGTGGGATGCCGATGCACAGGAGATAGTAGGGGCATACCGGATGGGACTGGGGGAAGAGATCTTTGAAAAATACGGAATAGATGGGTTCTACCTGCAGGACCTATTTCGCTTTGAACCGGAACTCTATAAAATGATGTCCCAATCCATCGAAATGGGAAGGGCTTATATCGTGAAAGAATACCAGCAAAAGCCTATGCCTTTATTTCTTTTGTGGAAAGGAATTGTTCACACCACTTTGCGATATCCCAATCATAAATACCTGATCGGGGGAGTCTCTATCAGCAACCAGTTCTCCAACTTTTCCAAGTCACTGATGATAGAGTTCATGAAATCGAACTATTGGGACCCCTATGTGGCTCAGTACGTAAGGCCCAAAAAGGAATTCAAGGTTAAGCTGAAAGACGCGGATAAAGAATTTGTCTTTGACGAGACCGAAGCAGACCTCAATAAGTTTGATCGCATCATTGAAGAAATAGAACCCAGTGCGCTGAGGTTACCTGTACTGATCAAAAAATATATCAAGCAGAACGCCAAAGTGGTTGCTTTCAACGTGGATCCTTTATTTAATAACGCGGTAGACGGGCTTATGTATATCAAGATTGCCGATCTGCCGGAAAGTACAGTGAAACCTGTGATGGAGGAATTCCAGGCAGAACTGGAGCGTAAGCTGCAAGAGAACCCGGGCACGGCCTAGCAGTGCGAATTGATGCCTCATACCGAGGGCTACTCTATACCCACTGTTTGACTTCTTTTTTCAAAGAGCAGGTTGTCAAACCAGTTTCCGTTAAGTTTAGCTACTCTTTCTCTCTTCCCGATCAGGCGAAAACCGAGTGCTTCATGCACGCGAATACTGGCAGTATTCTGCGGAAATATTCCCGATTGAAGGGTCCAAAGACCGCAGGATTCGCTCTCCCGGATTAATAGGGCCAACAGCAGACGACCAATTCCTTTTCCGCGTGCAGCTTCCCCTACATAAACGCTGACTTCGGCTACTCCTTCGTAAACACACCTGCTGGAGACGGGGGATAAGGCCGCCCATCCCATTATCTTGCCCTGATCCTCGGCTACGACCCGGCATTCAGTAAGGTGCTTGCTGTCCCAATCATCATATTCTGGAACAACCGTTTCAAAGGTAGCAACACCGGTAGCGATACCTTGGCGGTATATCTCGGCTACATGCTGCCAATCTCCAGGGGTCATAGAACGGATATTCATAATTCCTCTCTTTAACAACAACCACTGCCGGGGGCACAACTATTATCCTCGGTAGTAACTGTCTCTACCGGTATACCACAACTTTCTTTAGCCTTACAATCTGTCTGGGTTACGCTTAGGTGAATGCGCAATTCTGTACCTTGGACCGTAAATGAATTGACAAAGAGCTGTGCCGTATGGAAATTCTGGTTGCCATATTCAAATTTCACGGCAGCTTCACGGTCCATTTTCCGTAAACGGTCTACCTTCTTCAGGATTCCGTTGGCCTTGTATACCGTAAGATAATCGGTTTTCCCGATCTCTGACGGGCTCTCCCAGAGCTGGATCACCGTTTCATTCCAGCGATCCGTTCCCGTACCACAATCCACAGAGTCTACAGTAATATTTTTAACCTCCGTGATGTGGTAATTAGCACCGACCAATCGGCCCGGGGAGTATTCAAATAGCAGGCTTTTATCCTGGTGTTTGGATAATAAATCTAAGAACTCTTTAGTATTCATAACGTTAATTCATTAACAGCAGGAGGACCCGCCGGTTTCAAAAAATGCGTGAAATTCGCGTTGCAATTCCTTCCAGGCTTGCAGGTCTATACAATAACAGATTTTCTTTCCTTCCACAGTTCCCTGTATCAGTCCCACCTGCTTTAATTCTTTAAGATGTTGCGAGATGGTTGGTTGTGCCAGGCCGATCTCCTCCACAATATCATTGCAGATGCATGCCTGCTGCTTACTGAGGTATTGCAGTATGGCAATCCTGGCCGGGTGGGCAAGTGCTTTAAACTGACTGGCCAGCCGGTTCTGTGGAGATGAAAAGATCTGTGTTTTGGAAATACCCATGTTGTATTTATATATTGCAATATTACGATAATAAATATTTCAAAAAAAGCCGGGAGAATTATTTTCCCGGCCGTATGATCAGAACCAGGGTTTTCTTCCTACCTGGTATGTGTTGTAAAACTCTTCATCAGATTTGGTCAGGTAAATGATACCTTCGATCAGCCCCACTAATCCTGTGGCCATGCAGATAAAGGCCCCGACCACCACGCAAGAGAGTACGATCCCGATCAGGGTGATCACCAATAGAATGATTCCTTCTTTCTGGTAGCCGAGGATAAATTTATGAATACCGAACCCACCCAGGATTATAGCCAGGATACCGGCTACAATCTTCTTGTTGTCCCCAGTGGCACTTTTAAATCCTTCGGTAAATTCGTTAGCAGTTTTCTTTGCTTCTTCTTTGAAATTTTCAGCTGATTCTTTTGTGTCCTTGGCGGCTTCTTCTGCTCTTGCTTTAGCTTCCTCTGCTGCTTTTTTGGCTTTATCTTCGTTATCTTCAGACATGGTGGTTATGTTTAGTTGGTTAATAATGAATTAAATGTAGGAAAAAATTCGATTAGAGAAAGGCTTTGTCAACGGGTTCCCACAACTCCACTTTATTGCCTTCCGGATCCAGTACCCATCCAAATTTCCCATAGTCGTATTCTTCAATTTCCCCGACCACTGTTACTCCTTCCTTCCTGAGCACCTCTAATAATTCTACCAGGTTCTCAACCCTGAAATTCATCATGAATTGTTTTTCGCTGGGTTTGAAATATTCAGTTTCTTGGTCCATAGGACTCCATTGTGTCATGCAGTCATTACCCTCTTTATCTTTCCACCAGAAAGAGCAGCCATAATTATCTACGGGTAGTCCCAGGTGTTCTTTATACCATGATTTTATCTTATCCGGGTCCTTTGATTTAAAAAAGAATCCCCCTAGTCCAGTAACTCTGTTTTTCATTTTTTCCTGTTGTTCTTTATTTTGTTTTCATAAGTAGATATCCAGTCCTCTACACTCACCTTGGAGCACAATTCACCGATAAGTTCAAACGGGATCAGTTCCGGTTTTTTAAAACGGATACAACTTTTGCCCATATCCAGTTTGGAAGACACCCTGTTTTTATATTCTGCTACCCACCAGTCATGTAATTCGGGATTGGCGTTGATACCCATATGATAAAGAGCGAGATTGTTCTTCTGGGATGCAATACTAAGGAACGGTAATGGCAATTGTGGATTAACATGGTAGCCCGGGGGGTATAGCTCATGGGGTACAACATACCCGATCATTCCGTAACTCATCTCTTCCCTGAATCCTTCAGGTAAATTCTGTAAGATTGTCTCCCGTAGCTTATGCATATACGGTTTTCTTTCTTTAGGAACTTCAGAGATATACTCTTCCGGTGTTTTGGCGTCTGAAGTCATCTGGGTCTTTTTTTTCGCAACAGTATTGCAGAGCCTACCGCGACGATGATCCCTGCTGCCATAACTGTCAGGAACATAATTGCTGCCATAAAACCACTGCCATAATCAGGAATTTCCCCTTTATAGCCCTGGGCTCTTATGTTGGATGAATATTCAGTGAAAAAGTCGGGATTGATCAGTGTGAGATAGATAAAATCGGCAACGGCGATTCCTATACCACTGAAGGTCGCGATCAACAGGCCTACCAGGGTGGCTTTTCGGTAGCCAATATAGCCTCCCAGTTTCTCATCCCTGTATTTCTTTACGCCGGGGTAAATGAATGCCAGTGATATCAGGATCACCGAATAACCAACCATTTCCTGGGCGCCGAAACTCAGGCCGGATCCCAGTCCCAGGACTAGCAGGAATAGCACGATGCCCGTGATTAAGCCATACATACCGTACCTGATGATTATTGATTTTATCTTCATTGGTTATTTGGTGTTGGTTGCCTGTTCAAAATAGAACAGGGGGTGCTTAACCAAGATACCAAATTTTCATCAAAGGTATGCGTCTGGGAAAACTGTAATTCATGTGCTGTAGCGTGAGATCAGGAAGCGAAATGCTGTTGCACCTTATCTACTATGGTCTGGGCAAGTTTTTCCTTGCTTTCAACGGTCCATCCGGCTACATGGGGGGTGAGGAGTACTTTTTCTGAAGCCACCAGGTAACGAAATGCCTCGGGCATTTCACCGTCCTGGAATAATTTTTCAAAAGAGGCTTTTTCGTATTCCAGGACGTCCAGGCCTGCACCCAACACCCGTCCGTTTTCAATCGCCGTGATCAGGTCCTGAGTAACGATGCATTTACCTCTTGCCGTATTAATGATCCAAATGGGATGCCTGAAGCCGCGGATGAAATCAGCATTGACCATACCTACTGTCTCCGGTGTCTGGGGTACATGCAGACTGACTACTTCTGCCTTGCGACGCAACTCGTCCAGACTGACCTGCCTGGCATTTTCATCACCTACGCCCTGTTTTATATCGTAACAGATAACCTCAACCTCAAAGCCTCTCAATTTCCTCGCAAAGGCTTTGCCCATATTGCCATATCCAATGATCCCCACACATTTCCCGTCCAGTTCTAACCCTCGATTACCTTCCCGGTCCCAGCTGCCATTTCGTACTTCCCGGTCGGCTTTATTCAGTTTATTGAAGAGTGAAAGCAACATCCCAAGGCTGTGTTCTCCTACGGCATTCCTGTTTCCTTCAGGTGCGGCAGCCAGGAATATCCCTTTAGACTTTGCGTATTCCGTATCAATGTTTTCCAGCCCGGCGCCAACTCTCCCGATAAATTTCAGGCGATTCGCTTTATCCAGGAAGTTTCGGTCTATAGTAAACCGACTCCGAATGATGAGGCCGTCATACTGATCTATTTTTGATTCAATTTCTTCTTTGTTGCCGGTATAATCTTCGTGATTTTCATAGCCCATCTTGGCAAACTCTGCAATCATTAATGGATGATTAGTATCCAGGTGAAGTATTTTCATAAGAATCAGATTTTGGGGTAATCAGAGACAGTGCGTTCATTCTTAATTTGCCCGGTATGGGCAATGCCTAGCTTTTCAAAGAGAAGGACCTGTACCTCTTCATTGTTTTTTGTCATTGGGCAATGTTCAACGCCTTTAGGCACTACGATAAGCTCTCCTTCCCTTACTACGGCTGTCCGGTCCCTGAATTGTATATAAAGGGTTCCTTTGATCACCTGGAAGAGTTCATCTTCCTCTTCATGTACATGCCACACGAACTCCCCTTGTAATCGGGCTAATAACACCTGCATACCATCAACGACCGCGACCTGGTGTGGATGCCATTGGGCATTAAATTTTTGGAATTTCTCGGATAGGTTAATTGCTTTCATCCGGTTCTTTTATCATTGCTGGTTGTCCTTCCACGCTATAGTTAAATATATCTTTCCGTGCATAATGCCCGGTGACGTCAAAATCCAAACTCACTTCCTTGATCTCGTCCAGGTTCAATTCTGCGATCAGCACCCCGGCTTTATTCCAGAGGGGACCCGCTATGATATGACCGGTGGGTGATATGATCACGCTGCCCCCCGGGCAGATTTCCTCGGGCGTTTCCGGGAGTAAATCTCGATATTTCTCGGGATACATCTGCCGGTTAAAATATTGGTTGCAACCCATTACAAAGCAACGACCCTCCAGGGCTATATGCTGCATGCTGGTCACCCAGGATTCCCTGGCATCTGCTGTGGGGGCCAGGTAGATTTCAACTCCCTGTTGGTACATAGCCATCCTGGCTAGCGGCATGTAATTCTCCCAACAGATAAGACCACCCAGTTTACCTATTTTGGTGTCAAACGAAACCAGGCTTTCACCTCCAGCTTCGCTCCATACCACCCTTTCCGTACCCGTGGGTTTAATTTTGCGGTGAACTCCCAGTAGACCGGCATGGGGTGATATATAGAGCATGGAACAGAAGAGGCTCCTTCCGTTCTTATCACGTTCCGTAACACCTATAACCAGGTAAACCTTATGCTTAGCAGCAATCTTTTCCAGCCTGTCCCGGTCTTTATCCAGGTCTATGCTGTTATCCAGGTATTCTGCATACAGTTTCCTACCTTCCGGGCTACGGCTGCCGATGGATGCTCCAAAGGTAAAACCCCTGGGATACCCGGGGATGAAAGATTCCGGGAATAACAATAGCTGGCAACCCTTATCGGCTTGTTCACCGGCCAGGGATTCAATTTTCTGCAGCGTTTTTTCCTTATCAAAGAATACTGGTGCATCCTGTATCACAGCCACCTTTACTTTCATAATAGCAATTGGTTTTTACATCCTGGACGGATAGAGCCTCTAAAATAAGAGTTTTCTTTTTGGCTAAATGCCTAATAGCAATTTGGCGATGGTGAAATAGATCAGAATCCCAAAAATATCGTTACTGGTAGTGATAAACGGGCCGGTGGCAATGGCTGGATCTATCCCTCTTTTGTGAAGAAACAAGGGAGTGAAAGTGCCTATAATACCTGCAACGATGATCACTGCGATCAAGGAAACGGAAATCGCCAGGGAGGTAATAAAACTTCCTTGCCAGATCCAGGTAAAAAACAAGAGTACTATGGCGAGTACGGCGCCATTAAGAGCGGCAAGGAGCATTTCCTTGATCAGTCGCTGGCTGATACTGCCTTTAAGATCGTCATTGGCCAAACCCTGAACGATTATAGCGCTGGATTGCACCCCTACATTCCCTGCCATGGCGGCAATCAGAGGGGTGAAAAAGAAGAGTAAAGCATGCTGATTGATCAGTTCTTCAAAACCGCCCATGATAGCCGCAGCACAGACCCCGCCCAGCAGCCCAAGAAATAACCAAGGCAGACGTGCCCTGGTGAGTTCCCATATACTGTCATCTGCCTCGACCCCCTGGGAGATACCCGCAGCCATCTGGTAATCTTTATCTGCTTCTTCTTTGATGACATCAACAATGTCATCAATGGTAATCCTGCCTACCAGGCGCCCTATTTCGTCTACCACCGGAATAGCCTCCAAATCATATTTAGACATGATCTTGGCAATATCCTCAGGCTTTTCATTCACATTCACCGAATCAACCTTCGGGATATAGACATCTTTGATGTGGGTAGTGGTGGCCGTGGTAAGAAGGTCTTTAAGTGATAGCCTTCCTTTTAACTTGTCGTCATCATCCACTACGTAAATGGAATGGACCCGGGTGACATTTTCTGCCTGTGCCCGCATTTCTTTGACACAGGTTAATACGTTCCAGTTCTCGTTCACTTTTACCAGCTCCTTCGCCATGAGCCCTCCGGCAGAATTCACATCGTAGCGTAACAGGTCCACGATGTCTTTGGCGTGTTCCCTGTCCTCGATCTCTGAGATGACTTCCTGTATAATCTCGTTGGGGAGTTCGGCAACAATGTCTGCCGCATCATCCGTGTCCAATTCTTCAAGCTCGCCTGCGATCTCCTTGGCCGAAAGTTTGTTCAGGATCCGTTCCCTGACATCTTCGTCCAGTTCGGTAAGCACATCCGAAGTCTGGTCACTGTCCAGTAATTTAATCAGGTAGGTGGCTTCCTCGGGATTGAGTTCGTTGATGATCTCTGCAACATCTGCATAATGCACCTCCTCCAGCAACGACAAAAGTTCTGAGTCCTTTTGATTGTCTATCAGTAGCTGGATCTCAAGGACCAGTTCGTCTGTGAGTTTAAAGGGTGTCATTCGCGATCTTATTGGTAAGCGCAATGAATTCTGCTACTGACAGTTGTTCAGGGCGCCGATCAAAGATAATATCTTCTTTGAGATTATCGGAAAGCTCAAAAACTTTTAAACTATTCCTCAGGGTCTTTCTTCTTTGGTTAAAAGCGGTTTTTACCACCCTGAAGAATAACTTCTCGTCACAATCCAGTGCCTCGTTATCCTTGCGAACAAGTCGTAAGACTCCCGATTGTATTTTTGGTGGAGGGTCAAAAACCTCCGGATGTACAGTGAACAGGTAGCTGGCTTCGTAAAAGGCCTGTACAAGAACGGATAGGATCCCATAGGTCTTACTGCCTTCTTTTTCACAGATGCGCTCGGCTACTTCCTTTTGGAACATGCCGGAAAATTCAGGAACCTGATCCCTCCATTCCAGGAGTTTAAATACGATCTGTGTAGAAATGTTGTAAGGAAAATTGCCAGTGATCCCAAAGGGTTCTTGACCGAATAATTGGGACAGATCATAATTAAGGAAATCAGCTTGTATTACCCTGAAATCTTTTCCTCCTGCAAGTAAATTTGGATGTTCCAGGGGAAAACTGTGGTTCAGGTATACAATAGACTCTTCATCAATATCCATGGCCACCAATGCAACATCTCTATCTAAAAGGTACTTGGTCATCACCCCGGTACCGGGCCCGATTTCAAGAACATTGTTGTAGCCCTCCAATTCCAGGGTGTGGGCTATTTTGCCTGCGATCTCTTCGTCTTTGAGAAAGTGCTGACCAAGGTATTTCTTGGCTTTAACCGGACTTTGCGGTTCTTTATTCTTATACGTTTTGAACCGCTTAGGTGATTTTTTATTCTTGCCCTTTGCCGCCATGAGATTAAGTATTATTGAGTCCCGGTTTCCACATAGACCCACGCGTTAATTCCTGATTTGAGTTTTACCAATATCCTTTTGTAGGACTCACCTTCGTAAGCATCGGCTATCGGCAGTTCTTCCTCCTTAAGCACCAGGGCAGAACCCGATATAGAGTCCTTCAGGTCGCCGGTTCTTTCGACGACCAGGTATTGCCCATACATTTTTCTTTCAGCGATACGAAATCCTGTCAGCTGGTCCGGGATTTCCTTAAGTTTCCGTTTAAAAAGTGCCTGTTGAATTTCTTTGTCGGTTAAGGTGCCGTAACTGAAGATGTAGTGGGTCTTGTTCAATGTTGGTGATCACTGATAATTTCCAATTCTGTTCTGAAGGCCACAACTTTTTCTCCGTAAAGCCGGTTTACATCCATGCGTAATCTCTCTGCATCTTCCAGGTAATATTGCTGAAGGGTGGCTTTATCCTTGGTGGTGTATTGTATAGCATAAGTAAACCCCCCGGTTTCTTCGCTCACCAAAACGCGACACATCCTGGCATTGGTAAATTTACCGGTTGCAAGGACATCGGGGATATGTGTTTCCTGCATCCATTGCAGCCAATTTTGGTGAGCGTCTTCCGCTACATTCACAGTTACGTTATAGATATACATAGTATAGAGTTAAGGTTAATTGACGGGATCTCCCCGCAACATACGGAATTTCTTCCGGGCTTCGGGGAAATGGTAACTGTCCTGGTGGTTGTAGATGATCTTTTCATAAAGTGACATCGCTACTTCCGGTTTTTCAAAATGCGTTCGGTAGAGTTCGGCCAACGCAAATATGGCATCATCAGCCAGGATGTCCATCCCATAGAATTCGATTATTTTTTCATAATTAAAACGGGCCGCGTCATAGGATTGGGCCTTCTCCAGGAGTTCAGCCTGTTTAAAAAGGGCTTCGTCTTCTATGCTTTCGCCCTTATGGTCGGTAAGAATCTCGTCCAGGACCTTAATAGCTTCCGGATCTTTGTTCTGGTAAGCCAGCAGATCTGCACGTGCATATTTTTTAAGCGCCGTCTGGGTAGAATCTTCCAGGGAATTATCAGAGATCAATAAACTTAATTGCATGGCATCATTCGCGATCAATTGTGAGGTAGATCCACGCAATACTTCAAGTTGTGTCAGGGCCCATTCAAAATCCCCTTTATAGAAGCTGGTCTGGGCCACTTTAAAACGGGCTTCCTGTCCCAATACGTCATTCTTAAGTCCTTTCTGAACCTGGGAATACTGGATGAGGGCCTCGTTAAACCTGCGGTCAAAAACCAATATGTCTGCAAGAGCCATTTTTACATATGCCTGGGCATATTTTGCCATGGGAATTTCAAGACAATTTTTTAACATGGTAATGGCCTGCTGGGGCTTATCTCTCCTGAAGGCAAGGAAGTTGGAATAGGCAACCTGTAATTGCAGTGTGTGTCCTTGGTATCCGTAGACAGATTGCAGTGACTCAAATTGAGCCTCTATGGTATTCAGTTCTTTAGGGTCTGCATTTTCTAATGCGATCTCTATAAGAAATAACCTGGCATTGAGGACCTCTACCGGGTCATTGCTGTTCTTTTCAATATATTCGAATATTTCGCCTGCCTCTTCGGTGGCTCCTTTCTCCAGGGCCAGTCTCCCCAATCCTTCCAAGCGTTCCAAGGTTCCGCCTTCCGCTCTTTTATAGATGGCTTTTTCCTGGCTGAATGCACTTTTAAATTGCTGTTGTTGTACAAACAGCCAACTCAGGAGTTCGTTCCAAAGAATATCCGGTTCTTGCTGGGCTCTTTTCAATAATAACTTTTTCAGGATCTGGTTATTTTGGTTGTCCCCGTCAGAATTGATAAAATCTTCCACATTCCTGAGTACATTAGTCTTAGCTGCCCTGCCTTTGGCGACAATGTCGAGGTAGGCCCCAAACATCTCTTCTATATTGCCCTGCTCTCCATATATGCGCGCCATCTGGAATTTATAATCTAACTGGGGGTTTAATTCCATAGCCCTGCTATAGGCCTTTAAGGCATTATCCAGCATGGTATAGCGTTGAAATCGGAGTCCAACCCCGTAGCCGTAGTTTGGATTGTTCTCAATCGTTCCCAGTGCTCTGTCAAAATATAATTGGGCTTGTTCCTGATCTTCCTGCAGCAGGTAATTATAGCCGAGATCGATATACATGGTGGGGTATGGAGGGCCTTTTCTGATCAGTTCTAACAAGAAATTTTCTGCTTCTTCGTAACGTTCTAATTGCTGGTATGTGGCAATAAGTCCCTCGGCGTAATCCGTACGGCGCGAGTTCTTCTCTACCAGTTTTTTGTAGAATACCAATGCCTTCTCAAATTTCCCCTCATTGAAATACTGCTTGGCCAGGAAGTCATCCTGGGCAGTGCTCACTTGGATCAGCAATAGGGTAATGAGTAGGAGAATAAATCGCAAAAGCTCTTTTTTCCAAAGATACACAGATTGGAGCAAGTGTTTGTTAAGGACAATAAAAAGGCCGGGCAGAATGCAGCCGACAAATTTAATTGATCATATCAAAACCAGTATAAGGAATAAGAACTTCGGGAACACGGATTCCTTCTTCGGTCTGGTAATTTTCCATGATGCCTGCCAATACCCGCGGCAGGGCCAGCGCACTACCATTTAAGGTGTGAGCCAGTCTTGTCTTTTTGTCTTCATCCCTGAAACGCAGTTTTAAGCGATTGGCCTGGTAAGTCTCAAAGTTTGATACCGAGCTGATCTCCAGCCAGCGATCCTGCGCTGTAGAAAACACTTCAAAATCATAGGTAAGTGCCGAGGTGAATCCCAGGTCGCCCCCACACAATCTAAGTATACGAAACGGCAGTTGCAGTTCCCTGAGAATTGTTTTTACATGTTCTACCATACCGTCCAAGGCCTCGTAAGACTTATCGGGGTGTTCAACACGTACAATCTCTACTTTATCAAATTGATGAAGTCGGTTCAACCCCCTGACATGTGCCCCGTAACTTCCGGCCTCACGTCTAAAACAAGGGGTGTAGGCAGTATAGCGGACAGGGAAATCACTATTGTCCAATATGGTGTCGCGCATCAGGTTGGTAACAGGAACCTCTGCAGTCGGTATCAGGAAAAGAGGATCTGAGGCCAGTTCGTACATCTGTCCCTCCTTATCGGGCAATTGTCCGGTCCCGAACCCGGAGGCTTCGTTTACCAGGTGAGGCACCTGTAATTCTGTATACCCCGCTTCCGTATTCTTATCCAGGAAATACGCGATCAGGGCGCGTTGCAAGCGGGCGCATTTCCCCTTGTACACCGGAAACCCGGAACCGGTGATCTTAACGCCCCACTCAAAATCGATCAGGTCGTATTTTTTAGCAAGTTCCCAGTGGGGGAGTGCATGTTCGCCAAGGACAGGAATGTCTCCCTCCCTGAAAATCTCTTCGTTATCTGTATCTGATGTACCTGCGGGCACACTTTCATGAGGAACATTGGGAATCAGGTAAAGGGCAGCCTCTAAATCGGATGCAGCCTGACCCAGGCTTTCATTCAGGGATTTTGACTCCTCTTTAAGTTCGGAAGTCCTGGCTTTCATAGCATTGGCCTTTTCTACCTCGCCCTTCTTAAAGAGTTCCCCGATAGATTTGGAAAGACTGTTAGACTCCGCTAGTACAGCATCTAACCTGGTTTGGAGACTCCTGCGTTCTTCATCAAGTTTCTTTACGTTCTCCAGTAGCGGAGCGGCATCCAGGTTTCTTTTTTTAAAAGCTTTTACTAAGTCGCCCTGGTCTTCACGTATGACCTGTAATTGTAACATCTTTCCTGATTTTGACGGCAAATTTAGCTTTAATTCCCGTAGAATTCAATCTTAAACAGTATCAAATAGCTAGAACAGCTCTTCGTTAGCCGATCTCCATGCCGATTGTAGATTAATTGCTGTTTTTAACCCTATTATAATGTAGTTTGGAAGGTAAAATCCAATCGTGGTGCTGCAGGTGAGACCATTTTTCAGCTGCAAGGTCTGTATTTGGGTCTATCAGCCTGCGCATCGGCCTTCCATTGACACTGACCAGGGCATTTGCATATACCGCTACATCTTCACCTTTGGCAGCGTATTCTTTTTTAAGTCTTTGTGCAAATTGCCAGATAAAATCAGGGTGAGTGGCGAGCATCCTCTTTTGCTTCCTGGTGACATAATCCTCCACCGAAATGGTTGTAGACTCCCCGCTGCGTTTATTGACCACTTTGAAACTTATATTACCACTCCTGCTACGGAGCATCATCCGCCAACTCAACCTATGACCTTCTTCGGTCCAGAGCACATTGTCTTTAAAAAAGTGGTGCCTGAGCGGCAGCAATACCTGAATCGTAAAATAAACGATACCACCGATCAGCATCCATGAACTTCTATTCGGAATACGTATATCTTTAAGGGAATATGCCACTTTTCCTGGGAAGAACAGCTTGCGGATGGTTTCGGCATCAAAGAAAAATACGGTAAAGGCAAGAGCCAGGTAAGGGAATATCCCGATCTGGAAGACTATAGAGTTAAAGAGGTGAAAAAAGATGGCGCATATAAATGCAAATACCCGTGTCTTTCGCCAAAGGAGTGCCGGGATGATCAGGAGGTCAAATGCAATCCCGAAAATCCGGATGGATTGTATAACGAATGGATGCTGTAGGCTTTCGCCTATGACCGGGTATGATTTTTTAGAACGCATCAGGATCTCGATAAAACTATGGTCCAGCCAGTCGGCGTAACACTTGGCCAAGGCCGCGTAGGTATAAACGATCAACAGCTGAAACACAAAGATCCATTTTACATAGGCATACATGGAATCCGTTTCGATTTCCGGGTTTCGTCGGGCATCAAAGGAGTGACTTCTGCTGGCCGGGAAAAAGCACATCAGGAATGAAATGAGGATCAGCAGGTAGTAATGATTATTATAAGACGATTTCTGCATCAGGTAGACCCCGGTCCACATGATAGTAAAGGCAATCATACTCCAACGGTAACGATATCCGAGGGTAATAAGAAGGCCTAAGGTGCCCATCACAAAAAAATAGATGTACATACCGTTGCCCGGTAAGGGTTGCAGCCATTCAAAACCTATAAATGAAAAAGTAAATTCAGGTTCAACCAGGGTCCGGCGGACCCAGCCCGTCAGGATAGCGCCGTAGCATTCTACGCTAATGAGTATGCCGAAAAAGATCCTGAAGATGATCAGGGGGCTATTGTCAATTTTCTGAAACAAGAGCCTGTTCAGCATTTTATGCAGAAATTATGGCGAGGGAAGTTTTCTTATCCTCAGCCAGTTGTTTCTTGAGCTCTGCGAGGGACTTAAATTTGTGTTCGTCCCTGATCCTGTCCAGGATGACGACCTGTAGCCGCTTTTCATAGAGGTCTTCGTTAAAATCGAAAAAATGGATCTCGATACTTTTAGAAGTGCCATCTACCGTAGGATTGAACCCAATATTCATCATTCCAAAAATCGTCCTTTCCCCAATAGTCCCCTTCACTACATAGACCCCGTTTTTAGGAATCAATTTGTAAGTTTCCGGGATATGCAGGTTAGCGGTTGGGAATTCCAATTCCCGGCCGAGTCCCTTGCCTTTTTTTACAATCCCGGTAAGCATATATTCGTACCCCAGAAAGGCGTTTGCCGTCTTAATATCTCCCTCAGACAAGGCTTTTCGAATCTTGGTCGAACTTACCGATACTTCGTCAATTTCTTGTGCCGAGATTTCTTCTACTTCAAAATCCAGTGCATTTCCAAAAGCGATCAGGTCGTTGATGTTTGCTGTCCTGTTTCTTCCAAACCGGTGATCATACCCAATAATGACCTTTTTCGCCCTCAGGTCGTTAACCAGGATATCGCGTACAAATGCTGTGGCTGATAAACGGGAAAAGGTTTTAGTGAACGGATGGATAATGAGGTAATCAAGACCTATGCTTTCCATGATCTGGATCTTTTCATCCAGGGTATTTAACAGTTGTATTTCGGCATCTTTTTGTAAAACCATCCTCGGGTGAGGAAAAAAGGTGAGAACGGTAGACCTGAGTTGCTGGGCTTTTGCCGAGTTAATCAGTCTTTCAAGGATTCTTCGGTGGCCGATATGCACCCCGTCGAAAGTGCCAATTGTAATGGCGGTCGCGTGCGCTTTATCGTATTTAGAAATGCTTTGGACTGTAACCACCTAAGAAAAAATAAAAAAGACTTACTTTTAAACTCTCAAAATTCCCTTGATGAACACAAAATTACGGCTTGTTTTATCAATAACCATACTATTTCTTTCCTTTTACGGGTCTGCGCAGCAGGGTTATTGGAAACAGGCAGAGGGAGGCATGGAAGCACTTCCATCAGCACAACAGAAGTTTAAAGGGGATAGCACGAAGCTTTTCAGCTTGTCTGAATCAGAATTCCGCAATGAACTGCAGCAGCTGAATACCGCTAAAAACAGTAGCCTTATTCTCCATATCCCTACAGCACAAGGAGAACTTGCACGGTTCAGGGTAAGAGAGAACTCGGTATTGGCACCTTCCCTCGCGGCAAAGTACCCGGAGATTCGGTCTTTTATTGGTCAGAACATGGATAATGATCATGAAAGGATAAGGTTCAGTTTCTCTCACAAGGGGATGCAGGGGATGATCATAGACACGGATACTAATAAATACGTTTTCCTGGAAAAGGTCCGGGGTTCGGCAGATAAATACCTGGTTTATAATCGGGATGATATGGCGGGGCAGGAACAGGATTTTCTATGTTTTACAACGGATGAATTCAGCAAACAACAAGGGAATGCTTTTAAGCTCGTCGATGATGGACAGTTACGAACTTTCAGGATCGCTGTTTCCGCAACAGGAGAATACACCCAATATCACGGGGGAACCATAGAGGATGCGCTTGCGGCGATCAATGCTACCCTGACGACAGTAAACGAAGTTTTTGAAACCGATCTGGCGGTGCACCTCGAACTGGTTGCTGATACTGACCTTGTGATTTATAATGATCCTGAAAAAGATCCCTATGGATCCAATCTCAACATTGAAGTCCAAAATACCCTGAGCAACCTAATAGGTGAAGGAGACTATGACGTCGGGCATCTGTTTCACAGGGACAATGATTCCGGGAATGCAGGTTTTATTGGTTCCGTGTGCAAGGATAATCAGAAAGGAAGTGCGTATTCTTCGGCATTGATGCCTGAAGGCCCGGTATTTGATTTGGATTTCGTGTCTCACGAACTGGGACACCAATTTGGCGCAAACCATACCTGGTCTTTCGAATCTGAAGGCACGCTAGTGCAGGCCGAACCCGGAAGTGGAACTACCATCATGGGCTATGCCGGGATCGTGGCAGGGAACAACGTCCAGGGAAATGGCGATGATTATTTTCATTATTACAGCATCCTTCAGATCACAAATTACCTGAAAACTGTGAGCTGTGGAGTACTGACTTCACTGGCGAATAATCCTCCCGTTATTACTTCGAGCGGTGATTTCGTGATCCCGAAATCTACTGCTTTTGTACTGACAGGAAACGCCTCGGATCCGGATATGAACGATGTGCTGACCTACGCCTGGGAGCAGATCGATAATGGTGTGGTTACCGCGATCACCTTTGGTCCTACGAATCCCGGAGGAGCCAATTTTCGATCCCGGCCCCCATCCACGGAACCTTCACGGTATTTTCCCCGACTTACCGAAGTGGTGCAGGGGAACCTTACACAGACAAACCCGGGGATTAACTCGGCCTGGGAAACCGTCTCCAGTATAGAAAGGGAATTGAATTTTGCCCTGACGGTCCGGGATAATGCCGAGGGGGGAGGCCAAGTGGCATCAGATCTCGTAAACATTTCTGTGAGCAGTGATGCAGGCCCGTTTGCCGTACTTACCCAGGCGAGTGAGCAGTCTTACCTGGCCGGATCCGTTCAGACCATTAACTGGGATGTGGCAGGAACTAATACGGGGATGGTCAACGCACAATCTGTTGATATTTTCTTATCATTAGACGGCGGACTTACTTATCCTTACCAGCTTGCAGATGCGGTCCCCAACGACGGCAATCACGAAGTGCTGCTTCCCGGGCTTAGTACGAGCCAGGGCAGGTTCATGGTCAAGGCAGATGACAATATATTCTTTGCTATCAACGCCGCAGATTTTAACATAATAGAATCCCAGTTCGTGTTATCATTTGATTCTCTTGCCTACGAGGTTTGTCTGCCTGACGATCTTCAGATCCCTTTTGATTATTTCAATTTTGGCGGCTTCAATGAAGAAGTTAGCTTTTCAGCCAGTGGACTTCCTCCGGAATTAAACGCGGTATTTACGCCACTAAGCGCAACAGCGGATAGCACAGCAGTTACCCTGAATATTACAAATGTAGCCGGGGTGAATACGGGGACATATCCTTTTACAGTGACGGGTACATCGGCCAGCCTTAATAGGAGCGTAGACTTGGAGCTCCGGGTACTCAATGATACCTACGCCGATATTACGCTCAATTCACCATTGGATGGTGCCACCGGAACAAGCGTACAGGTACCTTTGGAATGGGTTGCAGACCCGGGAAATTCGAGTTACGAGCTACAGATTGCCACTGATGCAGGTTTTTCTACGATTGTTGAATCGGCAGAGGTTATATTTCCGCGCTACTTGCCGCAGAATTTAATTCCCTCTGAAACATATTATTGGAGAGTTAAAGGTAAAAACTCGTGTGGTGAAGGCAACTTTGGTCCAGCCTTTAGTTTTTCTACCATATCAATATCCTGTAAAAGCAAATCGGCTACTGGCCTGCCCCTGAGCATTTCATCTTCAGGTACGCCTACCGTAACATCGACCATTACCTTCTTTGAAGATCTCCCGGTTTCTGATGTTGACGTCTCCCTGGACATTGATCATACTTTCCTTGGGGATCTGATCGTCAGCCTGGAATCACCGGGAGGAACCACCGTAGTTCTCGTTTCTAATACATGCGGTGAATTAAGGAATATGGATGCTGTCTTTGACGACGATGGGGAAACCCTGGTATGCGGCAATAACCCTGCAATCAGCGGTAGGGTGAAACCACTGGGTTCACTTTCTTCGTTTAAGGGGGAGTCTATCGTGGGAACCTGGAAACTTACGGTTTTTGACAGTGCTCCTGCTGATGGCGGTGCATTGAATTCTTTTACACTGGATATGTGCGTAGAAGGAGATTTTAGACCTGATGCAGATGGAGACGGTATCTTTGACGATGGAGACGATCTTTGCCTCGGCACCCCGCCTGGTGTGGAAGTAGATACGGACGGCTGTGCCGTTTATCGTTTACCACAGGAAAACTTCAGAATTTCTGTCGATAGTGAAAGTTGTATCAACAGTAATGACGGCAGGGTATTTATCACGGCAGAAGCGGTACTGGACTACCAGGTTACCGTGGTGGGCAACGGACTTAATGAAAGTGCATCCTTTATGACGAACTATGAGCTGGGCTCACTGTCCTCAGGTACTTACGAGATTTGTATCCAGGCTACGGATGGCCCAATTGAATACGAAACGTACTGTTTTGAGGTCGTGGTGGATGAACCACCTCCACTGTCTGTTTTCTCCCAACTGAATGCAGATGCCAGTCGTTTAAATTTAACGCTGGGCGGAGCCGAATTGTATAATATAGAATTGAACGGACTGCTGACCCAAGTGACAGGCGATCAATATAGTGTTGAACTTAAGAAAGGGAATAATCTTATAAGGGTTAGTACCAATAAGGCGTGCCAGGGCATTTACGAGGAAGAAATATTTGTTCCCGGGCCGGACCTGGTCTATCCTAACCCATTCATTAACGAGACGGCAATCTATATAGGCCGAACACAGCAGAGGCAACAGCTCTCCATTTTTGATGCCGGCGGTAGCCTTCTTAAACAAGCCTTTTACCCGGTTCTGGATGGAGAGGTGAAAGTAGATCTGACAGGTTGGCCTGCCGGGATATACCTGGTCAGGGTAGAAGACCAGTCTGGATCCAGAACATTTAAAATTGTAAAGCGATGAAAAAGATGGTAATGCTCTTTTTGGCAATTATCCTCTTTGCTTGCGGCAAGGACGATCCAAAACCCCCAAAAGCGGCTACGCTATTGTTCCCATTAGAGAATAGTGAATGTACGGAAGGGAGAGTATTATCTGATCTTACCAGTGAGGTAGAGTTTCGCTGGGCAGCCGGGGCGAACACTAAGGACTACGAATTAAGAGTGGTTAATTTGTTGACCAATGTGGGGCAATCGTTGCGAACGGAACAACTGTCTGCCAAACTACCCATATTAAAGGGCACGCCCTATTCCTGGGTTATTATTTCAAGGAATACCCAGACTGATGAAAGTGCGACAAGTGCCACCTGGAAATTCTATAATGCAGGATCCCAGACCAACTATGCGCCTTTCCCTGCTGCGGTAATCAGTCCAAAATCAGGAGCTTCTGTGGTGCGTGATATCAATAATGAAGTGACCTTACAGTGGGATGGAGCCGATGTGGACAACGACATATCCTTGTACGAGATTTATTTTTCGGATACCGATCCGCCTGAAACTTTAGAGGCATCCTTAGGGCCTTCTACCTCCAGTTATAAGGTTTCGGTCGCAGCTGATACGGTGTATTACTGGAAGGTGGTCACCATAGACCGGGAAGGAAACCGCTCGGAATCAGGAGTATTCGGATTTAAATCCCTTTAATTCAGGTGTTGTTATATTCGTTCATGGTGTTTTTTACACCGGCTTTGACAAATGATTGTACTAGTTCCACACAGCGGTCTATACGTTCGGGTAATGCCTTAGCCTCTTCTTCACTCCAGGTTCCCAGGACATAGTCTACCTGCTGTCCTTTTTGAAAATCGGACCCCACTCCGAAACGAAGCCGGTTGTAGGTGGTCGTCTGCAGTAGCTGCTGTATGTCTTTTAGGCCGTTATGACCGCCATCACTGCCTTTGGTTTTTAATCTAAGGGTACCGAAAGGAAGGTTGAGGTCATCGGTGATGACCAAAACGTTTTCTAGTGGGATGTTTTCCTTGTCCATCCAGTATTTTACAGCTTTTCCACTGCGATTCATATAGGTAGATGGTTTCAGGGCGATAATAGTACGTCCTTTAAGTTTAAAGCTTCCTACTTCACCCAGTTTTGCCGTTTCCAGGCTGAAACCTTGTTGATTTGCGAGTGCGTCAATGATCTGGAATCCAATGTTGTGTCTGGTAAGGGCGTATTCTTCCCCTATATTGCCAAGTCCGGCAAAGAGATATTTTTTCATGGGTGGTGTACTTTCTATTTCCGACTTTTTATGTCTGAAAAGCCAATTAAGAATTGAACGCATTGAGTGGTCTTAATAGGTGCAAAAATAAAAAAGCATCCTGAAAGCAGACACATTAATTATGGTCTGTCCAGGATGCTTTTAAAATTGTGAGCAGTGGCTTACTCCTGTCCTTCTGCTGCGGCTTCTCCAGCTGCGGCTTCGGCAGTTTCTTCACCTTCTGCAGTGGTTTCTTCACCTTCAAGTCCTTCTTCGTCCTCTTCGTCATCCACTACGATCGCTGCTCTTGCGGTCTTAACTTGGACTACCAAGGTAGAATCCGGGTGCAGGATGGTAAAGTTGTCCTGTTTCAATGAGTCTACGGTGATGTACTCACCGATTTTCAACTTGGAGATATCCACGTTGAAGAAATCGGGAAGATCCTTAGGTAGCGCCCTGATAGAAAGTTTACGCTTTCTGAACAGTAGACGTCCACCGTTACGAACACCGGGAGCATTTCCTAGTAATCTTACAGGAATTCTCATGGTAACTTCTTTGTCATCGAATAGTTGGTAGAAATCGATATGTAAGATCTGGTCAGTTACCGGGTGGAACTGAATATCTTGCATAACGGCATTGATCTTACCGCCACCATCTAAATCAACCTCAACAGTGTGGGCGTTAGGGGTGTACACTAAATCTTTAAATGCGATTTCATCTGCTGCAAAGTGTATTGGTTTATCCCCTCCGTATACCACGCAAGGAACCTTTCCAGCATTACGTAGGGCCTTCGTTGCCTTCTTGCCCACGCTTTCTCTTTCTGATCCTTTGATTAAAATTGATTTCATTATGTATATATAATAGTTAAAATACGTATTTGTCTCCTCGTACCTACATTAGGAATTTAGATGCGATGGAGGTATTGTGATGCACACGGTGCATCACATCGGCAAAAAGATCTGCACAACTAAGTACTTTTATCTTTTCGCTCTGTTGTTTCAGGGGAATTGAATCTGTAACGATCAATTCCGCCAATTGTGATTTTTCAATCCGCTCATAGGCATTGCCGGAGAGCAGGGCATGAGTTGTGATAGCTCGCACGCTTTTTGCACCACGTTCTATCATCAGGTCTGCCGCTTTCGTCAGTGTTCCCGCAGTATCTACCATATCGTCAACCAGGACTACATTCTTATCGCGTACATCACCGATCAATTCCATATGGGAAATCACGTTGGCTTTCGCGCGCTGCTTGTAACAAATAACTACGTCGCTTTCCAGCGCTTTGGAATAGGCATAGGCTCTTTTAGAACCACCCATGTCCGGGGATGCGATAGTGAGGTTATCCAGGTTTAAGGATTCCAGGTATGGTAAAAACAAGGTGGAAGCATAGAGATGATCTACCGGTTTTTCAAAGAAGCCTTGTATCTGGTCTGCATGCAGGTCCATGGTAATGATCCTGGTAGCCCCGGCAGATTCAAGCATTTTCGCAACTAACTTCGCTGCGATAGGAACCCTGGGTTTGTCTTTCCTGTCTTGCCGTGCCCAACCAAAATAGGGCATAACTGCTGTAATATGCCTGGCCGAAGCGCGCTTGGCGGCATCGATCATTAAAAGCATCTCCATCAGGTTTTCCGAGCTCGGGTTGGTAGAACCAATAATGAAGATCCGGGTACCGCGAATAGATTCCTCGAAAGAGGGCTGAAATTCTCCGTCACTGTAGCGCGAGAAGATTACATTGCCCAACTCGGCCCCGTAAGCGGCAGCGATTTTCTCTGCCAGGACGGTGCTCTGGGTACATCCAAAAATCTTAGGTTCCGGTACTTGATACGGCATACTTAAGGTCTTGAGTTTTACTTCCTTAGAAGTCCTTTTATTAAAGGAGGTGCAAATTTAGGAATTTATTTGTGTTGCTAAAGGAAATAGGTGTCGAATTTTAGGATGGCAAATAAATTTTTTTATAGTTTTGCAGTCCCAATTGCCTCGGTGGCGGAACTGGTAGACGCGCCGGATTCAAAATCCGGTTCTGCAAGGAGTGTGGGTTCGATTCCCACCCGAGGTACGAATAAACCACAAAAGAGTGGAAATACAAGCGAGCTTCTTAAAAGAAAGCTCGCTTTCTTTTTGGAGTAAAGCGAAGTGTTTGCTTTTATGGTTTTCAAGACGACATCGAAGGGAAGCATCACAATGCATTCCCACCCGAGGTACAACAACCCTATTCATGACAAGTGGATAGGGTTTTTTATGCAGTTTTTTAGACTATTCCCTGATTACGTTTTCCATCAACTTTCCCAAGGTGGTGTATTCAAGGGCTTTCATATGTGTTGATTCAGGGAAAACAGGAGGGGCAAGTCCGGCTTCTTCTGCTTCCAGCCACCTACTGATACATACGCACCAGCGATCACCGGCCTTCAGGCCCGGGAACTTCCACTGGGGAATCGAAATCCTGAGGTCATTCCCGCGTTTCGCAGTGAAGTCTAAAAACTCCTCTGTCATTTTAGCACAAACTACATGAGTCCCGGTGTCTCCTGCCATCGTTCTGCAATACCCATCCCTGAAATACCCGGTCATGGGATCAGTGCAACAGGGTTGCAACGGTTTTTCAAAAATATTTAAGGACATCAGCAAGTGATTAAAACGGGGGAAGATTTTGATGAAACGGATACGGGCAAGGATTTTTCATAGCAATTGATTTCCCTTGTGATAATAAATCCCGTATCCGGTATGAGGACTAAATTACACATTATGTTTAATAGATTATAGAAAAAATTAAACATTAAATTATATTTAACAATTGATCGAAGGATTTATGCAGGGGAGGAATTAAAAAATTGTGATACTTCCATAAAGTATATGGGTGAGGAATTAAAAGACTTGTTGGGTAATCGCAATTCGATTATAGTAATTTTTCTAACTCATTATCAGGCAATTGATAAAAAATTCTCTTAAATTAGTTAGGCATGGATTTGAAAAATTACCTATCGGAACTAAAGCGCAGGAATGTTTTTAAAGCCGCATTGGCTTACCTGGTCTTTTCATGGATCATTGTCCAGGTACTCTCTATCCTGCTAGCCACGTTTGAAGCACCTTCCTACATACTGAAATCCATCATAATTTGCTTAGGTATAGGATTTCCGGTCTGGCTAATATTTTCATGGGTTTACGAGATCACCCCGGATGGTATTAAGAAAACCTCCAATATTGCTCCTGGAAAATCCATTACAAGTCACACCAGCAACCGCTTAGATAAGATCATTATAGGGGGGCTGGTACTCGTTGCAAGTCTTTTGTTGTTCGACCTGTTCAGGGCCCAGCCCGTGAATGCAGCTTCCGATGCACTTCACCATAGTGTAGTTGAAACCGGAATTGATAAATCAATCGCAGTACTGGCCTTTGCAGATTTGAGCCCTAAAAGGGACCAGGAATACTTTTCAGACGGAATAAGCGAAGAGCTTTTAAACCTCCTGGCACAAATACCCGAATTAAGAGTGATCAGCCGCACTTCTTCTTTCTCTTTTAAAGACAGTGATAAAACTATAGAGGCTATTGGTGAAGAGCTGAAGGTTGCTTATATTCTGGAGGGTAGTGTGCGGAAAGCCGGGGACCAGGTGCGAATTACTGCTCAATTGGTGGATACTAGAACCGGTGCCCATGTCTGGTCTGAAACATTTGACCGAAAAATGGACGACATATTTAAAATACAGGATGATATTGCTAAGCTTGTGACCAAGCGGCTGCAGTTAAATTTATTGGGAGACCCAAAGGCTCCGCAAGCTAAAAGCGATGCTTATATTCTTTACCTGAGTGCTATGGATTTGTACCGTCAGCATACTAAAGCAGCGATCTTAAAATCCCAAGAAGTTGTCAGAAAATCTCTGGATATAGATAGTGAGTATGCTCCGGCTTGGCTGCTATTGGGAAATACCTATTTGATGGAAATCATGACTTTTACCGGCCATTTATCTGCTATTGATCAGAAAAAAGCATTAGCCGATCAGTCATATTCTAAAGCTTTGGAATTGGATCCTAAGAATGGAAGGGTATATGTGAAGCTCGCATTTATGGCCATGATGGACTGGGATTTTGAGAAAGCTCAGGACTACTTGGGAAAAGCTATTGAAGTACAGCCCAATGACCCTATAGTATTAAGTAAATCCTCGTATACTTATGTAGATCTAGGGTTGTTCGAGACGGCCATTCAGAATGTAAAGAAGGCCCTTGAAACTGACCCATTGAATATTGATATTTATAATAGTCTTGGATCCCTATATTTAATTAATATGGATCTCGATAAAGCAGAAGAAGCCCTTAAGAAATACATATTATATAATCCGAATGCTGCAATTAGCCATCATTCCTTAAGCATGGTATTCCTGCATAAGGGGGAATTGGAGCAAGCTCTGGAAGAGGCTAATAAAGAGCCAGACGATTTTTGGCGGCTTTATGCCCAGGCACCCGTATTATTCGCCCTTGGTAAAAAGAAAGAATCGAATGAAATTCTTACAGAATTGATTAATTCTTATCCTGATTTCGGGTCCCCTAATATTGCGGAAATTTATGCTTTAAGAGAGGAGCCTGATTTAGTTTTCAAATGGTTAGATCATGCCGTAAGAATAAAGGAGCCATCACTTACAGCCATAATGAACAATCCTGGTTTCAGGTCAGTATATAGTGATCCTAGGTGGATAGCAACGCTGAATAAGGTTGGATTCCCTGTAAATCACCCTCTTCGAGAAAAATCTCTGGCGTATGCGAACTAGCTCAGAATCAGAATAGGCTAGGGCAATGCCCTGGTCGCGAACACACTAAATCCTATATGAATGTTACCCGTCTCTCTATCCACAAAGAATTCCCTTTCCGGTTGGGTTCCATGGCAGGTATTTTCTGAGCAAAATATGGAGCCGCCTGCCAGCCTTACCTGCTCCTTTTTAATGGTCTTTGTGATATCCCATACATTGCCAACGATATTTACTTCGTCTACAGGGGAAATCGGCCGTACCTGGTTGGAGACAATTGTCCTTTCATCCTCTTGCACTGCAGCCCAGTATTCCTCGTAGGTCGGTAAACGTACCCCGGCCCATTCACAATAGGCCATGGCATCATTGTAACTTACCTGTGTTACGGGGAGCTCGGGGGAAGCCGGGTGTCTTCCGTCGGGCATACGCCAGTTAGCCCCTTCCACTACTTTATACCCGAATACACTGGTCTGTACCACGGACCACCCGTATTTTTCAGCGTCCGTGATATACCCGGTCTCATCAACGAAGGATGCAAATTCTTGTATGGTAACCGGTTTTAGAGCTATTTTATTCGTACAAGAGCAAATCGATATAATAAGTAATACCAAGGTGAACACTACCTTATTCCAGCCAGAGTTTTTAACGGTAAAATTTATATTAAAAGCTTCTTTCATAGTCAATAATGCAATGGGTAAAAAGGAGAGCAGAAATGTCTTTATATGCAGATTATCAGGCTAATAAATACTTTATCCATTTTAAGGTCGTTAAAGAAAAGGAAGAATAAAAAGTAGGGTAATTTGAACTACAGTTGTTACTTCTCAATAAAACTAATATTAATTAATCCCCCAAACTAAATGTTATCATTAAAAAACAATTACAAAACTCTTAGTCTTGCGTTGCTTTCAACCCTGCTGTTCATTTCATGTTCTAAAGAAGAAACCGGAAACGGCGAAGGCAAAATGGCCGTAAGTGCTAAATCAACTATTAATGACCCTGCTTCAAACAAATCCTCTTCCACGTTAAAACAATCCAATTCCGGCTTGGTCATCACTAATTTCCTTATCAATCTTGTTGAGTTTGAATTAGAAATAGATGTAGAAGAACCAGACATGGAAGGTGTTGAAGATGAAGAGTGGGATGATGACGGTTTCTTCGATTCTGAAGATGAAATTGAACTGGAGGGACCATTTGCTTTAGATTTAATGGCAGGGCAAATATCTTTTCTTAATGTAACTGTGCCCAATGGACGTTATGAAGAAATGGAATTTAAAATTAATAAGAGTACAGACAGCTCAAGTGAATTATTTGAAAAGTCTGTTCTTATAAAAGGTACCATTAATGACATCCCATTTATTTACTGGAATGACTTTATGGATGAAATTGAAGTTGATTTTGAAGATCCTACGATGGATGTGACCATTAATGATGCTACAACGAACCTGTTAATCGACTTTAATCTTTCCGCCTTATTTTTTGACGCGGCAGGAATTGATCTTTCCCAGGCCCAGGATGGGAATAATGACGGGACTATAGAAATTTCCCCCAGCGATGAAGATGGAAACAATGAGCTTGCCCAGGCTATCCGTAATAAAATGCGGGAGGTAATCGATCTATTAGACGATTAAGAATCTGAAAAATATGGAATACAAACCCGGATATCATTATCCGGGTTATTTATTTTTTACCCGGATTCAAAATATCTTTCAAGGGTATAGAGAACCTAAGGTCCGAATCCATAAGAAGATAACGAGAACTGCCTCTCGCTTGAAGACCGGGCAATTTATTTATTAACGTTCAAATGGGTTTAAAGCAATAAAAGAAGCAGTATTCCTCGTGATATTAAAAAACCAGGAATTTTTAGGATTGTGAATTTTTCTCCATATCATCCCTAAGGTCCAGCTTGCGGAATGTAGGGAATGCAAAGCCGGTAGTGATTACCGTCGCGACGGTCATACAACCCCCGAAGACCACTGCGGTGACTGTCCCCATCAGTTTTGCAGTAAGCCCGCTTTCAAAGGCGCCGAGCTCGTTAGAGGAGCCCACGAACATCGAGTTGACAGAAGCCACGCGTCCGCGCATATGATCCGGGGTTTTAAGTTGTAGAATGGTCTGCCTGATAATCATCGATATCCCATCGGTCGCCCCGCTCATAAAGAGCGCAAATACGGATAGCCAGAACCATGTGGAGAGCCCAAAAACAATAATGCTCATACCAAATCCGAATATCGCTACCAGCAGCTTAATACCGGCTTTTCTGTCCAGGGGGAAATAGGCCGAGGTAAACATGATCAGGAAAGCTCCCACGGCCGGGGCAGCCCTGAGTATACCAAAACCTTCTGCACCAACCTTAAGGATATCCTGGGCAAAGATGGGTAACAAGGCCACGGCTCCACCAAACAGTACCGCGATCATATCCAGGGTAATAGCCCCTAAAATAATTTTGGTATTCCATACAAATTTGATTCCCTCCCGAAGGCTCTTGCGCATGGGTTCCCCAATCTTAGGATTGAGAATGGGTTTTTTAGGAATTTGGACCAACAGGAGAAAGGCAATAACCGAACACACCGCGATCAGGCACATAGACCAGTGTACACCGATTAAACTGATAGAAAAACCGGCTACAGCAGGACCTATTACGGCGCCCATCTGCCATACAGAACTGCTCCAGGTGGCCGCGTTGGGATAAAATTTCTTTGGGATGAGCAGGGAGAATAAAGCAAATATGGTTGGCCCCAGGAAGGCACGGACAATTCCACCCAGGAAGACCAGGAAATAAATGGCGTACAGTACAAGATCCTGGGACAGTCCTTCGGTGATCTTAGGCCAGGTTAACAGGAACAGTCCCAGGCTGATCACTGAAAAGCCCAGGATGCATTTTTGCAACAATCCCTTTTTTTCTTTCTGGTCTACCACATGACCGGCTACCAGGGCAAGGGAAACCGCGGGAATCACTTCTACAAGGCCTATGATACCGAGTGACAATGGATTTTTGGTAAGGCTGTAAACTTCCCATTCAATAACAACAAACTGCATGGTCCAGGCAAAGACCATGGCAAACCTAACTCCCAGAAAAATATTGAACTCCCTGAAACGCAGGGCTGCGTATGGATCGTTTTTCCCCATTTTGGCAATTGAAGCGGTAAAAATAAGCAACAGATCGACTGATTGCGCATTTCATCCTGTTTTTAGATGCCGTTTACCGATAAACTTAGTATATCTTGAGAAGTATAACCAGCTTTGTTCCAGTAGGATTGAGAACCCCCACGAAAAATGAAAACAACTATCTTCCAATTTATATCCCAGCTCAGCAATTCCATGAGTATCGAATTTGTAAGCTTCCTGGCCATCATCGGCTATATTGCTGCTGTGATCCTGGTCATCTTATTTCGCTAGAACACTTCTGAATGGTCTGGGAGAAATAGTGCTTAAAACTACTATTGGTTACCGGCATTCTATATCTAAAGATTTCCATACTCCTTTTACCACTTACCCGTTTTTCTGTACGCTTAAACAAATAAACCTCACTTACAGTAGGTTCTGGAACCGCCTTTGTTGTTATAGCCTTAAAACCTATAATTATGAAAACGATGTTACTTATCAAGGAGATCTATATCGAGGGATTCAGAGACCTGGGGCATTTTTTATTGACCCATTATTTCAAATTCTTCGCTTGGTTCAGTTTTATCATGTACCTGGTTGCGGTATACGCTTTTGTATTCAGAGTCAGTACGGGTTTCGCTTTTGATTGATGCCAGGGGTCATAATGTTAAATTAATCCTAAGAGTTGTTTTTATAAAACCTCACCCTATCACTTTCCGTAAGTGTGGGTGTAACAATAAAACAATTCTATCATTATGAAACTCATCAACATTTTAAACAAAACTACTGTTCTCGCTCTATTTATGATCGGTAGTACCCTGTCTGCTCAACAGGATAACATGAGCAACAGCATGGACATGAAAGAAGAAATGACCAAAATGGTCGGTGGTGCCGCAATGTATCCGAGCAAGGATATCGTTTCTAATGCCGTTAATTCCAAAGACCATACAACCCTCGTTGCAGCCGTAAAGGCAGCGGATTTGGTGGAAACTTTACAAGGCCCCGGACCTTTCACGGTCTTTGCTCCTACCAATAATGCTTTTGATAAACTGCCGGAAGGTACCGTGGCTACTTTATTAGAGGCAGAGAATAAAGCAAAACTGCAGGGAGTGCTTACCTACCATGTACTGGCAGGGAAATTCAGTGCAGCAGATATCGTCGCTGCTATAAAGAAAGGAATGGGCAAAGCTGAGTTCACCACGGTGAATGGTGGAAAAATCAGTGCTATGTTAAAAGGTGAGAATGTAGTGCTTAAAGACGCAAACGGTAACACTGCAAAAGTGACGATTGCCGATGTGAACCAATCAAACGGAGTCATCCACGTTGTAGATGCCGTGGTACTTCCAGGAATGTAATATTTTGTTTAGCGTAGTTTGAAGGCCCCCGGAACAAATCCGGGGGCCTTCTTTTTTGTAGCTGCAGGTCAATTCCCCACGGCATAACTTTAACATGGAAATAATCCATAAAATTGGAAATATTCCATAATTTAGCTCTCCCATTTCTTTGGTTATGCAAAAGACAATTTTACATCTGGACCTCGATACCTTTTTTGTATCCGTAGAGCGGTTGCTTCACAGCGAATTACGCAATAAGCCCTTGCTGGTAGGGGGCACCAGTGATCGGGGAGTAGTCGCTGCCTGCAGTTACGAGACCCGAGGTTTTGGAGTACACTCCGGGATGCCGATGAAAATGGCGCGGGAACTTTGTCCTGAGGCGGTAGTCATCAGGGGTAATGCAGGCACTTATACCAAGCATTCAGAATTAGTGACGGACATCATCCGGGAAAAAGTCCCGCTTTTTGAAAAGTCGAGCATAGATGAATTTTATGCAGATCTCTCCGGGATGGACCGATTTTTTGGATGTTACCAATATGCTTCGGAACTCCGTAAAACCATCACCCGTGAAACAGGCCTGCCTATTTCTTTTGGTCTCTCGGTCAATAAAGTGGTATCTAAGGTTGCGACGAACGAAGCTAAACCCAATAACCAGCTGAAAATAGACCTGGGATATGAAAAACCTTTCCTGGCTCCTCTCTCGATCAAGAAGATTCCCATGGTAGGTGATAAAACCTACCAGACCTTGAGAAACCTCGGGATCCGGCAGGTGAAGACCATACAAGAGATGCCGATGGATATTATGCAGCGGGTGCTGGGTGCTAACGGGGAGCTGATATGGAAAAGGGCCAACGGGGTAGATCATAGTCCTGTAATCCCTTTCCACGAAAGGAAATCGATTTCCACCGAGCGTACCTTTGACAAAGATACCATTGATGTCGTCCGCCTTAAGGGAATACTGGTAGCAATGACAGAGAACCTGGCTTTCCAGTTGCGAAGGGGGGAGAAACTCACCGCTTGTATTTCGGTTAAGATCCGTTATTCGGACTTTAATACTTACTCCAAGCAACTCAGGATTCCTTACACCAGTGCAGATCATATCCTTATCCCCAGGATACTGGAGTTGTTCAATAACCTTTACAACAGGCGTTTATTGGTGAGGCTGGTGGGGATCCGTTTCAGTAACCTGGTTCCGGGAAATTACCAGATCAACCTGTTCGAGGATACGGAAGAGGCGCTGAACCTTTACGCAGCCATGGACAGGATCCGTGAACGTTTTGGTGATAAAAGCGTATTACGAGCCGCCGGTATGGGAGCAAAAACCATCGGGAGAATGCAGAATCCTTTTAACGGGCAGCCACCCGTTGTGCTGGCACACCGAAAACAATAAGCATGTTATGTACCTGAACTGCCATACATACTACAGCCTGCGCTACGGAACCTTTTCCGAACTGGACCTGTTGCGGCTGGCGGAGGAGAACCAGGTAACTCAAATGGTATTGACCGATATCAATAACACCTCGGCCGGACTCAATTTTATCAGGAAAGCGAAGGAGTTTGATATACGCCCTTTACTGGGGATCGATTTCAGGAACGGGGTAGATCCTTGTTTTGTAGGGATTGCAAGAAATAATGAAGGATACCGACAGTTAAATGATTTTTTATCGGCACAACTGCATGCAAGTAAACCTATCCCATGCAGGGCACCTGTTTTTCCTGATGCCTACGTAGTTTACCCATTTGAAAAAGTGGTGTTAAATGAGCAGTACGAATTCCGGGAAAATGAATTTATCGGGATTTCGGTAAACGACCTGAGGCGACTGCCGTTTTCCCGGCTCAGGGAAGAGAAAGACAAACTGGTGGTTTTACAACCCGTCACTTTTCGTAACAAACGAGATTTTAACGCGCACCGTCTCCTCAGGGCTATAGACAATAACGTTTTGCTCAGTAAGCTTCCCGGGGACGAGGTGGCGGATGAGAATGAAAAGATGTTTCCCATTGCTAACCTTGCCGCAGCTTTCTCTGAATTTCCTCATATCCTTGAAAACACCGACCGCTTAATGCGGTCGTGCAGTATCCATTTTGATTTTTCCGAGGACAGGCAACCTCAGAACCAGCAGACTTACCTGGAATCGCGCGAAGCGGATGAAGCCCTGTTGGAAAGACTCTGCGAGGAAGGCCTGCCGTACCGTTACCCGGAAGCCGACAAGGTGGTAAGAGCCCGCTTGGAAAAAGAGATGGCACTGATACGGGAAAAGGGGTTTGTCTCGTATTTCCTGATCAACTGGGATATTATAAGCTATGCCAGGAAACGGAATTTCTTCTATGTAGGGCGGGGGAGTGGTGCCAACAGCATCGTCGCCTATCTGTTGCGGATCACGGATGTGGATCCCATAGAACTCGACCTCTATTTTGAACGCTTTATCAATTTGTACCGGGTAAATCCTCCTGATTTTGATATCGATTTTTCCTGGCGTGATCGAGAGGAAATGACCCGGTATATATTTAACCGTTTCAGGCATGTGGCCCTGCTGGGAACCTATGTAACCTTTAAACAAAAGGGAATCATACGGGAGCTGGGGAAGGTGTTCGGCTTGCCCAAAGCAGAGATCGATCTCCTCAGTGAGGGGCGTTTTAATGTTGCACAGCTGGATGAGATGTCGCAGCTAGTGCTAAAGTACGGTTCCCTTATCATGGATATGCCCAATTATCTGAGCATCCATGCGGGCGGAATCCTGATCAGTGAAAAACCATTGCACTATTTTTCTGCTACCCATTTGCCTCCTAAAGGATTTCCCACTACTCAATTTGATATGGTGATCGCAGAAGATGTGGGGCTCTATAAATTTGATATACTTGCCCAGAGGGGGCTAGCCAAGATTAAGGAGGCCCTGGAGATCGCCCGGGAGAATCAACCGGAAACGGCGCTGGAGGTAGACATACACGATATTAAAAGCTTTAAGCAGGACCCGGTTATCAATAAGCTTATAAAAACAGCCCAGTGTATGGGATGTTTTTATGTAGAATCGCCTGCTATGCGAATGTTGTTGAAAAAGCTGGAAGTGGACACCTACCTGGGTTTGGTAGCGGCAAGCTCCATCATTCGTCCGGGTGTTGCTAAAAGCGGGATGATGCGCGAATACATACTGCGGCACAGGGATAAAGAGCGGGCACAGAAAGAGGCCCACCCGGTGATGTTGCAGATTATGCCGGAGACCTACGGGGTGATGGTCTACCAGGAAGATGTAATAAAAGTGGCGCATTATTTTGCGGGACTGAGCCTTGGTGAGTCTGATGTATTGCGAAGGGGGATGAGCGGTAAATTCCGTTCACGTGAAGAGTTCCAAAAAGTGCAGGATAAGTTCCTTGAAAATTGCCGTAAGAAAGGATATGATGAAGCGTTGATCCAGGAGATATGGAAGCAGGTCGCCAGTTTTGCCGGTTACGCCTTTGCCAAAGGGCATTCTGCTTCCTATGCCGTGGAGAGTTATCAAAGTCTTTTTTTACGAGCGTATTACCCATTGGAGTATATGGTGGCAGTGCTCAATAACGGGGGAGGTTTTTACAGGCCGGAGTTCTATGTTCACGAGGCTAAGATGTTAGGGGCTACCGTACACGGTCCCTGTATCAATAAGAGCAGGGCAGGGGTCTGCATTTACGGAACCGATATTTACCTGGGCTTTATCTACCTGAAGGACCTGGAATCTCGTGTGATGACCCGGATCCTGGCAGCCCGTTCAGAGGAGGGGCCTTTTGGTTCTCTTGAAGATTTCCTGGACAGGGTGCCGATATCTGTAGAGCAGCTAAGCATCTTGATCCGGATTGAAGCCTTCCGGTTTACAGCTAAGAACCAGCACGAACTCTTGTGGCAGGCCCATCTATTCCTTTCTAAAGGTCCTTTGCCGGAACACCCTAAGTTGTTCCCGCCAAGGCAGCGGGATTTCCGTATACCTGATTTACACACCACTGCACCGGAGTTAGCCTTTACCCAGTTAGAATTGCTGGGCTTCTGCCTGTGCAGTCCTTTTTCACTTCTGAAGGATATGCCTAAAAATGAACATACCACCCGGGATCTCCCCCAATACCTGGATCGCCATATCGATATATACGGTTACCTGGTGGCTGTGAAGAATACCCGCACCCATAAGGGTCAAAAAATGTTCTTTGCAACCTTAGTGGACAGGGAAGGAGCCGTCTTTGACGTGGTGCTTTTTCCTCCCGTAGCCGCCAAATTCTATTTTCGTGGGAGGGGTATTTACCGTATTTATGGAAAAGTGGTCAGTGAATTTGGGTTTTTAAGCATAGAGGTAGTGAAAATGCTGAAACAGGATTACATACAGGATCCTCGCTACGCGGAAATGAAAACAGCCAGCCGATTGTTGCCCCTGCGTACTAAAAATCAAGATTAAGCTCTATTGTAGTGTGCTGATTAGTAGTTATCTATGGGTTTTTGGCGGTGAAGTGCATATTAAATTCGGCTTGCAGAGCATTCTTTTTAGCGATAACGAACATTGTTAATTATGTATAGAGGTAATTTTGAAGCGGTTCATCGATTATATACGTGAATACACGCCTGATCTGTAGGTTACTATCGTTTTTGACGTATTTTTGAAACGAGAATTGCTAATAAATAAACTTGATTATGAAAATTACCAAAGCCCCTTATTTACTGATGCTGTTACTTTTGGTTTTTGCCGGGTGCAGCAAAGATGACTCTGCAGCGGATAAAGATCCAGCACAATC
Source organism: Zeaxanthinibacter sp. PT1 (assembly GCF_028464225.1). Classification (GTDB taxonomy): domain Bacteria; phylum Bacteroidota; class Bacteroidia; order Flavobacteriales; family Flavobacteriaceae; genus Zeaxanthinibacter. Next base: position 433,161 of record NZ_JAQPCN010000001.1, on the reverse strand, counting down.
AGAAGAATATACTTTAAGAGCCATAGGCCCGGATGGAGTAACCGGTAGTGTTACTTTTACGGAAAAATCCGATGGTACAGCGAGTGCATTTGTTGAAATCAGCAAACTGGCTGACAGGACTCCACATCCAGTATTCATCTATTACAACGATGAAGCTAAAGGAGGAGAGGTTGCTATCACGCTGAACACTATCGATTGTGATTGCCAGTCTGCTACTACAGAAGTATCTAAATTAGACAACGGAGTACGGATTACCTATCAGGAACTCGTTAATTTCAACGGGCATCTAAAAGTGCACCAGAGTGCAACTGACATGGAAAACATTATTGCCCAGGGAAATATTGGGTCAAACGTTAACTAAGTCCATCTAAAAAAATAAGAAACCTCGCAGAGCTTGCGGGGTTTTTTTATGCCTTAAAGTGATCCCTGCTATAGAAAACTCTATACTTTGAATACAAAATTTTGCCGGTTTACCTCTTCCGCATGCTGCTGCCAATCAGTGACAAGGATCCTTTCAAGGATTTTGATGAGGTGGTGAAAACTGTTGGGTTTGTTGATGTAAAGGTTTGCACCCATCTCAAATGTCTCAGAAATATGATCCTGGGCCGTAGAAGTACTGTAGATCGCAATAATCATTTTATCGAATTCTTCTCTGGACCTGATCTCCTTCAGACATTGTTTTCCGCTGATGGCCGGCATATTAAGATCCAGGAACATAATATCGGGTAATATTTCCGGTGGGTCTTTTAAATAATCCAGCAATTCCCCACCATGCTGAAAAGTGATTAGCTCTGATTGAGGTCGTATCTGGGCCAGGGCGTCCTCGAAAATTTCTCGGTCGTCCGGATCATCATCGGTCAGGCCAATAAATAGAGGTTGCCTTACCATTTAGCCTTAATTATTTAGTAGTTCGTTTGGTTTTGTCCGAATAAACCATTAGTCATAAAAATACCAAAATCTCAATCTGAATTTTAATCCGGTTAGCAACAGATATGGAATTATCGGAAACGGTAGCTGTAAAATACGATTAAATTTTGAAAATTTATACAATAGTTGACCCATTACTAGGCGGTTAATCCAAAATAATGGTCTTGTAGTAAGAGCTGCAAGGAGAAATCAAGATTTTAATGGTTAAGGGAAGATTAATCCACCTCTTTATAGCCAGTTTTAACAATTGGGGAATGATTTATAAATAAGGGTAAGTTTAAACTAAGCAATTACTCATGGAAAACAACCATGATTTACCGATGATCAGCCAAAATATTACTATATGGATTCATAGGTGTGTTAATCAGCGTCTCGCTATAATATTTAACATATTATGAATAAGATCGCATCGTTTTTTCATGGACATTTACTGCGCGAATTAAAAATTCAATTTCGCATTTAAAATATGAAACACTATACTCTTGTATTAGCACTTATTGTATTTGCTGTATTTAGTTCTTGTCAAAAAGATGATGAACCTGTAGAGGTATTTCGATCCAAAGAATATACTTTACGTCCAGTAGGTAGCAGTAAGGTTTCCGGTACCGTAACCTTTACAGAGAAGAAAGACGGGACCACCAGTGTGTTGGTTGCTCTGAACAACTCATCCACAGATGTGCACCCGGCCTTTATTTATTATAATGATGAAGCCAAGGGAGGTGAGGTAGCGGTAACCCTGAAGTCCATAGACTGTTCCTGCCAGTCCAGTACAACAGAGGTATCTAAATTAGCAACTGGCATTAGACTGACTTACGAGGACCTGTTGCGCTTTAACGGTCATGTAAAAGTTCATTTAAGTGACACTAAGATGGAAACAATTCTGGTACAGGGCAACATTGGGTCTAACGTAGAATAGACCATTATCCCTGAAAAACTGACCCCTTAGGAGACTAAGGGGTTTTTTTGTGTTAAGATCTATGATGATTTTAGCAGAGCCAGAATGAACGCATCATCATATTAAATTACCAGAAATTCAGTAAAATGATTGGGTCTTCATGCTTGTGTCTCGAAGAGAAGTGAGAAGTAGAATAAAATAATCAGGACTTCGTCGTAAAATCAGGCCGGTAATTTCTAACTAACTTCAAAACCGCTTTTTCTGAAGAAGTGAAATAATCCTGAGACTGGGTATCCTGGTCAGCTAATTTAAAATAGGGTAACAGTTCACCTGTATTATAACTGGATGGAATGGCAGGGTGAATATAATATTTCCTGCAGACATTCCTTGTATTACCAAGTTCCCTGGCTGCATCGTCATAGGCTTTTAGAATCTTCCTCTGCTTAGCATCCTCTTTCTCCGGATAGTCGCATGATTTTAAGCTTTCAAAGAAAACGATGGTAGCCGCCCAGGTCCTGAAATCTTTTGCTGTATAGGATTCCCCGCTGATATCTTGAATATAATCATTTACCTGCTCGCTTTCTATAGCGTGTTTATTTCCGTCTACATCAAAATACTGGAATAGTTCCCATCCCGGTATTTCCTCGCATTGATTAACAAGCCGGATTAATTTCTTATTCCTCAGGGTAATCTTATGCTTTTTACCTCGCTTACCGGTAAACTCGAATTTTAAACCATTTTTATAGGTTTTCACATGGCGGTCTCTAAGCGTAGATAATCCGTATGTTTTATTTTTACGTGCATATTGTTCACTTCCTATCCTTATATGAGTCTCTTCCATAAGCCGGATCACCAAGGCCAGAACCTTGGTTTTTGTCCAGTTTTCCTGGTCCAGATCCTCATCTACATGTTTACGTATTTTTGGTAATGAAGCACCAAAAGAAGCCATTTTGTAAAACTTGGTCTGGTTCCTGATCTTTGACCAGAGTTCATGGTATTTATATTGTTTTCTTTTCTTGTTGTCTTTGCCTACGGCTTGCAAGTGACCATTGGCTAGATCTGATATTCTTACCTCTTGCCATGCTGGAGGAATTACAAGTTTTTCTATCCGTTCAAGATGGTCTTTCAGTTTTAAAGGTCGTCCATTTATGAGGTACTTAAAATCTTTGGAAAGTCGCTTTCTAACAATGGGTAATTGATCCTGGTAGACATAGACCAGGTTAAATTCCGAAATGGCTTTTTCAGGATTTTCCAGTATGGTCTCCCATAATTCATCAAAATTTTTTCTTTTGGAAGGCATATAAATCGGACCTTTTTAGGTAGGGGAAAGCTCTGTTGTATAAAAATACTGTAATTCAGTTATTCAAAAAGGTGCTATTGGTCAAAAATCGGATGGATATAATAGCGAAACAGTAGTTTATGATAGCCGTAAATGGATTGATTTCGATGTAGCGTATTTCAAGAACTTTGTGTCGATTATTTACTGTTAATGGTTAAATTCTCCAGTTTAATCGACTTGTCTTAGAGACTGTTGAAAGATTGAATATCTTTAATTATTATATTAATAATAACCTCTCTGTAAATCTATATGCTATGTCTTACCGGAAGCTGGCGGTATTCTGCACCACAATTCTTAGTCTAGTTTTCTTCTCATGTAATTCCTCTTTTGAGGAAATTGGGGGAATAGAGAAGGATAGATCCGATTCACCGGAGCGACCTCCTTTAGAGAAAGCAACTTTAATGAATATCAGCTACGGGTCACATCCCCTGCAGAAATACGATATCTACCTGCCTTTTAATCGAAACGCTGAAAAGACCAAGGTGATCATTCTGGTGCACGGAGGAGGGTGGATTGAAGGAGATAAGGAAAGTATGACACCATTCATCGAGCTTATCAAGGAACATCATCCGGATCATGCTATTGTCAATATGAACTATGTTTTGGCAGAGATAGGACCTTCCTTTGTTCCGGCATTTCCGAATCAATTTCAGGATATTGGACGCGTAATAAATCAAATTATAGAGGCGAAGAGCGAATACCAGATTTTGCCGCAATTTGGTATGATCGGAACCAGTGCCGGTGCTCATTTGTCTCTGATGTATGATTTTGTTTACGACACTGAAGATCAGGTAAAATTTGTTGTGGATATAGTAGGGCCTACAGATTTTACAGATCCTTTCTATACAGAGGACCCGAATTTTAATTTGGCGCTGTCCGTTTTCGTAGATGAATCTCAGTATCCCCAAGGCACCAATTATGCTGAAGCGGTCAGCCCTGTTTATAATGTCAGGAGCTCAAGTAGCCCGGTCGCCTTATTTTATGGTGATGAAGATCCCTTGGTTCCCTTGTCTAACGGGATTGTGTTGGATGAAGTACTGACAGATTTTGGTATTGAGCACAATTTGACAGTTTACCAAGGCGGCCACGGCGATGATTGGAGCACTGATGACCTGGAAGATATACAGGAGCAGATCAACCAGTTTATCGATCTTCACTTGCCGGTGAATTAAAGAATAAATGCGCCAATATCAATACTAGCTCCTTATTTCACTCGAAAAATAAATATCGATTTTATTTATCTAAAATTGCAAGCTATACGTATATAGAAATGGTACAGCTGGTACACTACAATTTCTGGATTCGTTGATCGGTCAACATCCTGCGAAGCGTAACCTTGATGTACTCCTATAACACCTTATTTAGTGAATGATGACCAGACAATTTTCTTTAAAAGCGCTTCCATCGAGCTCATATCCTATGGGCAGGAAACCTAAGACAGGATTCCCGGTATTCATAAAAAAAGCTGTTTTAAAAAAAATAGTACGCCAGTATGACCTTGATTACCATGTGCCGGCAACTCTTTTTATTGGATTAAACCTGCTGCTTATTTATTCGGTGATCTGAACCTAAGACCAGAGTAGTGAATGATTTGGCATCAAAGTTCCACGGTAATATTTATTAGCCATAACGCACCCTATGAATCCGGGGAAAAGATACAGTTAAGATTTGACCAAGGTTCACCTAATCCACCGGGCTGTATTGGTAATGCGCTCGAGATGTTCAATAATTGTTTTTTAAAATTCAAGTAGATAGGAAAGGGGGGTGCTTAACCCCACCCCGGTATCAAGTTAAAGTGATTCACTGCATAAAACTTGCAGGCAACAAAAAATAGTGACAGTGAATTTCAGAATTGAATGATATAAAGGTTGAGTATTTTATTCCTCTTGCCTGTTATATTAGATGAGTAAATATTAAGAATAATATTTTACCAAAAATACGTGAGTTATGGATTTGATCGATTTGATCGGTAATACAGATGAATACCTGATTGAACAGGTTACCGCAAACCTCGTTTTGACCTATTTAATCCTTTTCGCTATTATTTTTTCAGAATCGGGAATCATTCTATGCCCCTTCCTGCCAGGAGACGGTCTCTTGTTTTCAATCGGGGTTGTAGCCACAGTTTCACCTCTGAATATTTATATCGTTATTCCATTACTATCACTTGCAGCGATCCTGGGCTACCTGTTTAATTACCACCTTGGGCGCTCTTTCGGGCGTTGGATATTAGAAAGGGATTACAAGACAATCCGGAGGGCCTATTCAAAAACGGAGATTTTTATGAAGGACCATGGGCAAAAGGCGGTTATAATATCAAGATTTTTTCCCATTGTTCGGACCTATGTTCCTTTTGTTGCGGGAGTCGTGCAAATGAACTATGGTGTTTTCCGTCGGCAGACGTTCGTCGGGGGTGTCCTCTGGGTCAGTATTTTCTGCCTTACAGGATTTTTCACCGGGGAAATTCCATGGGTTAAAGAAAATTACGGACTCATATTCCTGGGCTTAGTCGTCCTTACAATGCTTCCGTTCCTGTTCCAAGTTTTAAAAATGTTGAGGACTAGATGAACCGCAGCAATATTTACCACTTTGAATCTAGATTAATAATTAGATATGAACTCATTTATTATATTATGAAAACAATGATGGATGAACTTGATTAATAATTTTGTTTTGCGATATGTCCGTGTCATTGAGCTGGTTGGTGTTCTGATGCGAATTTTCAGCTTTTCCCTGGTGAGCTGGATGGGTGACCAAAGTCCATTTTTGTTTGTATGGTCATTAAATACCCTGGATGCTCTCATCCTGTCATGGACCGCAGTCCTCAAAAAGGACAGGGCTTATACTATTTTGAATATCTTCTGGATCGGGGTTGGAATAATTGGGATTCTCAGGGCTACCGGAATATTATAGTTTTCTGATAGAATATTGTGGTGATGGCCTCGCCTACTCAGGAGCATGGGAGTATCCCTGCAGGATAATCACTTTAATGCATATTTCGTTCGTAGAAGACTTTTGGTTTATGCTTCGACTTTATCATTAATAGGTCGAATATTTAATCGCAAATTTAACGCGGGGGATGTTTGATCCCGCCCCGCTTTTAAGTTCGATTTCCCCGCTGCAATAAACTTGCACTGAAGTGCATTTTTTTAGCTGCTTTTTTCCTGCAGTGGGTGGTAGTATCTTGAAATCGGGGCGGGGTGGATACCCCGGATTTTGGACAGACAATAGGAACGCTCTAAGTATAGTTGATCGATTAGATTGATTAATTTCTGGATATTTAAGCTGCTTTTCCGGATTCCCATCGCTGACTACAGCGCGAAACTTCACTATCTTAAAATTGATTATAAAAGTTATTCTGTCCTTAAGTGAGCCAATGCATTTGGTTCAAAATTCATTATATTTATTAGATGCAACGACTATTAACTCGGACTGATTCATTACTAACCAACTAAACATATACAAAATGAACCGACTAAAAAACCTTAAGTCCATTACCACATTCTTACTTCTACTGGGATTCATCACTGTTGGTTCTTTAAGTTCCTGCAGGGATCAAAAGAAGCAAGATGGGGAGGAGCAGACTACTGAAGAAGCTGCTGTTACTGAGGAAGAACATCCCACTGGCGAAGAGCACCCTGCTAAAGACGAACACCCGAAAGGGGAGGAGCACCCTTCTAAGGAGGGGGACGAGCATCCTAAAGGAGAGGAGCATCCAACTAAAGATTCCGTCCAGGGATAAGGTTAATCATTTGATTACATCTCCAGTTCCGGCATTCCTGCTGAATGAGAAAAAGGTCTCAGGGAAAGCGGGCGTATTGCCGATTTCCATAACCGGGTATGCCAGGAAATTGATGCTACCCGATTGGGGACCAGGGTCAACCTGTAGATCGCGCCCTCGGCTGAATTCTATGCGATTTGCCGGATGCCTGCCAAAGTAATAGGTGGCAAGCGCAGTGTATTTATTGGCTTCGCTGATATCGACTGGCCACCACTTTTCCTCCGCGTAAAATTCGGCCCAGCAATGATATCCATCAATACCTCCTTCATCCCGATCTGAGGGAATGGAGGCTCCTACTGCAAATCGGGACGGGATTCCCGCTGACCTGGCCAGGGAAATAAAGAGCGAATGGAATTCCGTGCAATTACCGGTGAGGGCATCGCAGGCGTAAACCGCATCTCCGGTTCCGTATTTTCCGGCTTTAATGTAGCGCATATTATCAATAACGTAGTCGTATAATGCCCTTGCCTGCATAATCGTTCCACCGTTGCGTTTATCCCCGATGATAGAATCTGCCAGGATCTGGAAGCGGTCGCCCACAGGCATCAGAGCACTTGCGTTCAGATAGCGCGTTGGAGATTCATCTTCCAGATAGGGCTGTTTCTCCAGTCTTTTAACATCGTAATTCACTTCTATTTTCTTTCCGCTGTGTATCGGTGCGAATTCCATGTATAATATGGTATTTCCATGGGTGCTCTCTTCGAGCATTTGATGAGCAACTGGGGTTGTTAGCGATACCAATTTCACGTCCTGGAAACGATCGCTTTGTGGTACTGGAAGCCACAGTTTGGCAGGTGCCTTGATTTCAGGAAGTGTAAGTTCGTAATTAAACCGGAAACTATCTTCGCCTTCGATTACGCCAAGTAAATCGGAAGAGGCGTTTTCTAAGGGCACCCTGTACCAGGTCTTGTCCTCGCGTTGTTTCCAGGTATACATGGGTTTGCCATTGAGTTTATGGAGGGTGGTTTCCGTAACTTTCATGCTCCCCGGCTCTCCTTCGAGGAAAAAATCAACATCGTAAACGTCACCGCTTACATCGGCCAGGTCTACACAGGCAAAATGCCGGTTAGGACCCAGATTAGAAAGGTATTCGGTATGTACACGAACAAGCTCCAGCTTCAGGATCTTCTCGTCTGTCGGTAATAGAAAGTACCCCCCGTCTTCCTCAACTTTCCTGGCAATATTGGCTTTAATACCCGCTTCGATATCAGCAGTGACTACTGTAGGGGTTGGATTTTCATCACTGTTTATGGTGACATCTTTCTTTTGTTCTGTACCCTGATTGCAGGCCATTATCACGCAAACTGTAAGGAAATAAATGAATCGTGGGATTTTCATTCTAAGTTAGGTTTTAGCTTTTATGAATTTACGATAATTCCAACGTATTCCTATTAAAGACAATCTTTCGGGACCCATATAGGACCTGAAACCATTAGTCCTGTAAGTGGTGATTTGAGCATATACTACCAATGGATTCCTGGGGTGGCTTAACCCGCCCCCCCCACCCACCTTTAAGTTCGCTTTTCCCCCTGCAATAAACTTGCACTGAGGTACAATTTTTAGCTGCTTGTTTCCTGCAGTGGGGACGACTATCTTGCGATTGGGGCGGGGGGCTCCCCCCATGCTTCCCGCTGCATTTAAATTGATCAGGGCATTCAGGATTAATTTTCTTGCGGGCTCGGAAATCGGCACTGGGGGTGGCCCTGCAAGGCAAAGTCTTTTCCCAACTGCGTTGGGAGTGGCTTATATTTTTATGGGACGGGATTACAGTGATCGCTTCGCTCCACTGTGGGCCCAATGGGGTGGCCCTGGAAGAGCAAAGCCCTTTGCTCGACTGCGTTGAGGTTTAAATTATAAAGTGTTTCGGACCTCGAACATCGAATTTACCTGCCCTTGGCAGGCTTCGAACCATCCCGGGATTGATTTCCTCGCAGGCTCGGAAATCGGCCCAATGGGGTGGCCCTGCAATTAGCACGCCCTTTCCCAACTGCGTTGAGGTTTAAATTTATATAACGTGTTTCGAACCTCGAACCTCGAATTTACCTGCCCGTGCCGGTAGGATGGGCCCCTGGCAGGCTTCGAACCATGACGGGATTCATTTCCTCGCAGGCTCGGAAATCGGCCCTGGGGGGGTGGCCCTGCAAGAGCAAAGCCCTTTCCCAACTGCGTTGGGTTGGGCTTTTTCCGTTCCTTCGCTTATAAAAGCAAGCTTTTAACGCTCTGAACGAAAAAAGCCCCTTACACTGCGTGTAAAGGGCTTTGCTTCTTGCGGTCTGGACGGGACTCGAACCCGCGACCCCCTGCGTGACAGGCAGGTATTCTAACCAACTGAACTACCAGACCGTGGCGTTTAGCGTGTGCAAATATACATTGCTATTTCAATTTGACAAACAATTTTATTCAAAAACCACAAAAAGATTTTATCACCCGAATTGCTGCCTTTCTATCATAAAGGTATTCAGGACCTTGGCAAATGATTCCCCTACATCAATTTCTACATATTTAATCCGGTATCGGGCACATTGCAATTTTATATGCTGAAAAAATTCATTCACCTTGCGCTCATAGGCCTCTTTAACATTATCCGAATACAGGTCGATATAATCACCCGTCTCCACGTCGAGAAATCGCTTAGGTCCACTCCCAAAATTAAACCCTACTTCTGTGTCCCTGTCCAGCAAGTGGAATACTACCACTTCGTGCTTGTTGTACTTTAAATGGCGGAGTGCTTCAAATAGCTTCTCGTCATCCTCCCCGGTTTGCCACATATCTGTAAATAAAAATACCAGGCTACGCCTTTTAATTTTCTCAGCGATCTGGTGTAAGTAGGTATAGATTTCAGTTTCTTTACCAGGTTGAGGGGTATTGACCATTTCGCCTAACTTATTCAGTAACATCTGGCGGTGCCGTTCACTTCCTTTGTCCGGGGCGTAGTAATGGTAGTTATCGGAGAATATGCTCAAACCCACAGCATCCCTTTGTTTCTTCAAAAGTTCCATCAAAGCGGCTATGGCAAGTACCGCAAACCCCATCTTGTTCAAGTTCTCTAACGCAGGCTGTTCCATTTCCGGGTAATACATGGAGGCCGAATTGTCCAGAATCATATGACACCTGAGGTTGGTTTCTTCCTCGTACTTTTTGGTATAAAGCTTATCTGTACGCGCAAAGAGCTTCCAGTCGATGTGTTTTGTGCTTTCGCCAGTATTGTAGATGGCGTGTTCTGCAAACTCCGCAGAGAACCCATGAAAAGGACTTTTATGGATGCCGCTGATATATCCCTCAACGATCTGCTTCGCCAAAAGTTCAAGGTTGGGGAATAAAGCCGCCTTATGTAATTCCTTAGAAAGGTCCATAGCACGAATATAAAGAACTTATGGGTGTTATTTACATCGGGTGAGCGAGCATAAAAAAATCCGGCCAATCGGCCGGATTCCTATATTAAATGCTATTTCGTAGTTCTATAGAACCGCGTCAATAGCGTCCGTGTAAACCTTCTTAGGGGATACACCTACTTGTCTGTTCACGATTTCACCGTCTTTGAAGACTAAAACTGTGGGGATGTTACGCACGCCATACTTGGCTGCGAACTCCTGGTTGGCATCGACGTCTACTTTGCCGACTACCGCTTTGTCTTTGTATTCTTCGCTGACCTCATCAATGATGGGGCCTACCATCCTACAAGGACCGCACCAAGCCGCCCAGAAATCTACAACTACGGGTTTATCACTTTTCAATACTACCTCGTCAAAAGTAGCGTCTGTTATTTCTAAAGCCATTTTATCTAGTTTTTCGAATTATGCAAATTTAGTCAAATATTCGGGCTTTTTCTTACTCCAAACAAATACATTTTACCTATATAACCATCAATTCTTCCTATGCTATTAAGACATTGTTAATGAGAGGGCTTTAGCTGTTAATTAGGATCTGTGCGATTTGAGCTTCCCTGCTAATCAATTCAGTTTAAAATGCACTTCCTGTTCCTCCAGTAATTGCAGTAATTCACTGCTTATCCCGATCTTCTGCTTCCGGCTGGAGAGGTTCACTTTTATGGATTCCTCCATCTCATAGATAGAGAAGTTAAGTGGGTGGTTCCCCTGGAAAGATACCAGGATGTCCTTCAGTTTATGAATGCGACTCTCCTCCAGCCTGTTGATGTCCAGGTTGATGGTTAGTTTTTTGGCGAAGTTTTCCATGACGTCCTGCAACAACATAAAACTGTTGAACTGTAATCTTGGGTCGCCTTTCATACCTGTATCCCGGTTGGTCCAACCTTCACGAACATAGGCCTTGATGTAGATGAATGAATTGATCATCAGGAAATGGCGGAACTTCAGGTATTCTTCGCCAAATATCCTGAATTCGAAAGATTCGTTATAGTCTTCCACGGTAAATAAGCCCCATCCTTTGCCATTCTTGGAAACCCTGTGCTGTACATCAGTAATTACACCTGCAAATGATAATTCACGATTCACGTATTCCGGTAGGTTTTGGAAGCAAGAGAGGTCAGCATTACAGAAGGTTTTAACCTCTATCTTAAAGTCATCTAATGGATGCCCGGAGATATAGATCCCCACTACCTCTTTTTCCTTTCGTAACTTTTCCATGGTTCCCCAAGGTTCACAAGGGGGTACTTCGGGTTCGGGAATCTGTACTTCACTGGCACTGCCAAAAAGGCTCACCTGGGACGAATTTGCACTTTCCTGGGCCCTGGCGCCGTACTTGATCACTTTTTCAAGGAAAGTGATCCCATCTCCTTCCGCGTGGAAATACTGGGCCCTGTGGGTGTCTCCGAAAGAATCGAAGCCCCCGGCTAAGGCCAGGTTTTCAAACGCCTTCTTGTTGGCTGCCCTGAGATCGATTCGCTTGGACAGATCAAAAACAGATAGGAAATGCCCGTTTTCTTTTCGCTCTGCTACGATAGTTTCTACGGCAGACCTGCCCACGCCCTTAATGGCGCCCATCCCAAAGCGGATGGCATTCTGGTTATTTACCGCGAACTTGTAATAGGATTCGTTCACATCCGGTCCTAATACCTCTAATCCCATTCGGCGGCATTCTTCCATGAAAAAGGTCACCTGCTTAATATCATTCATGTTATTAGAAAGCACTGCAGCCATGTATTCTGCCGGGTAGTGGGCTTTCAGGTAAGCTGTCTGGTAGGCGATATAAGCATAACAGGTAGAGTGACTTTTATTAAAGGCATAAGACGCAAAGGCTTCCCAGTCTTTCCATATCTTTTCAAGGACATTCCTCGGGTGTCCTCTCTCTTCCCCTCCATCCAGGAATTTGGGCTTTAGTTTTTCAAGCAGGGCAAAGATCTTCTTACCCATAGCTTTCCGCAGAACATCCGCTTCACCTTTTGAAAATCCGGCAAGTTTCTGCGATAATAACATCACCTGCTCCTGGTACACGGTTATCCCGTAGGTCTCTTGCAGGTATTCTTCCATTTCCGGTAGGTCATAACTGATCTCTTCCCTCCCGTGCTTCCGAGCAATAAAACTTGGGATGTATTCCATAGGTCCCGGCCGGTACAAGGCGTTCATGGCTATCAGGTCATCAAACACCGTAGGCTTAAGGTCCTTCATGTGCTTCTGCATCCCGGGCGATTCATACTGGAATACACCAACGGTTTCTCCCCTCTGGAAGAGTTCGTAGGTTTTTGTATCGTCCAGCGGGAAATCATCCGGCACCAGGGAAATACCGTGCTTGGCCTTTACGATCTTTACCGTGTCCTTGATCAGGGTCAAAGTTTTAAGGCCCAGGAAATCCATTTTTAACAGGCCGGCACTTTCTACAACCGAGTTGTCAAATTGAGTTACGTAGAGATCGGAATCCTTAGCAGTGGAAACCGGTACAAATTTAGTGATGTCGTCCGGGGTAATGATCACTCCACAAGCATGTATCCCCGTATTCCTTACCGAACCTTCCAGGATCCTGGCCATGTTTACCGTCTGGGCTTCCAGGTCGTCACCTTCAGAGATATTAAGAAGATGATTTACTTTTTCCATATCGTCAGAACGGAACTTCTTCTTCAGATCGGATTCCGGGATGCCAAAAATCTTTCCAAGCTTAGACATAGCCGGTATCAGCTTCGAGATCCGGTCCGCGTCACTTAGTGGCAGGTCCAGTACCCTGGCAGTATCCCTGATAGATGATTTGGCAGCCATGGTTCCATAGGTAATGATCTGCGCTACCTGGTTAGCTCCGTATTTTTCAATAACGTAATCCATAACCCTGCTTCTTCCCTCATCATCAAAGTCGATATCAATATCGGGCATGGATACCCTGTCGGGGTTCAGGAACCGCTCAAAAAGCAGGTCGTACTTTATAGGGTCTATATTGGTGATCTTGAGGCAGTATGCGACCACCGATCCTGCAGCGGATCCTCTTCCGGGTCCTACAGATACGTCCATATTCCTGGCTTCCCGGATGAAATCCTCTACAATAAGGAAATATCCCGGGTAACCGGAGTTTTCAATGGTCTGCAATTCAAAGTTCAGCCGCTCTTCTATCTCTGGCGTGATCTCGCCATACCTTTTCTTAGCGCCTTCAAAGGTGATGTGGCGCAGGTAGGCGTTCTCTCCTCGCTTACCCCCGTCTTCTTCGTCTTCTGCTACTTTAAATTCTTCGGGGATCTCAAATGCCGGGAGTAACACATCCCTGGCCAGGTCATAGGGTTCAATCTTCTCAACGAGGTCTGCGATGTTGAGGATAGACTCCGGCAGATCCTTGAATAACGTTTTCATCTCCTCGGGAGATTTAAAGTAGTACTCCTGGTTGGGAAGGCCGTAGCGGTAGCCACGTCCTCTGCCTATTGGAGTAGACTGCTTTTCGCCATCTTTCACACACAGGAGGATATCATGCGCCTCGGCATCCTCCTTCTGCATGTAATACGTATTGTTGGTCGCAACCAGGGGCACGTTATGCTTCTTGGCCATACTGATCAGCACCTGGTTAGCGCGGTCTTCATCCTCCTGCCCGTGACGCATGACCTCTACGTAAAGGTCTTCTCCAAAAACGGATTTCCACCAAAGCAAAGCTTCCTCGGCCTGGTTCTCACCTACGTTCAGAATTTTGGATGGAACTTCTCCATAAATATTCCCGGTAAGGACGATGATGTCGTCCTTGTATTGCTCCACAATTTTTCGATCTATCCGTGGCACGTAATAGAACCCGTCAGTATATGCCAGGGAGGACATTTTGGCCAGGTTGTGGTATCCTTTTTTATTCTTGGCAAGAAAGACCACCTGGTAGCCTATGTCTTTGACATTTTTGTTGGTGTGATCTTCGCAGACAAAGAATTCGCACCCGATAATAGGCACAAGTTCTTTTGAAGTCGTTTCTTCTCCTTCTCCTGCGGCTTGTTCCTGTACGTTTTTATTGTACGCTTTTACTTCACGAACAAAATGGAAAGCTCCCATCATATTCGCGTGATCCGTAATCGCTACGGCAGGCATGCCCATTTCCCCGGCTGTCTGTACGAGGTCCTTGATCTTAATGGTGGATTGCAGAACGGAGAACTGGGAGTGGTTGTGCAGGTGAACAAAAGGAGCCTCTTCCAGGTGTTCCAGGTTTTCCCGTATCTCTTCTTTAGAAATACTTGGCCCTTCGTGGGTTCCCAGCTTGTCCGCGATTTTTTTGGAAGCCTTTTTCAGGTTGACATGTCTCAGCCCGATCTTAGGGATCTCGGTGGGGTTAACTTCTTCGTATTGTTCGTAGTAACCCGGGGCTTGCTGCAGTGTTTGTAACGAATATTGTCTTCGGCGCAGGAGTTCGAGGAAACAGCGGGTTGTTGCTTCAACATCGGCCGTTGCATTGTGAGCCTCAGAAAACGGTTCTCCAAACAAGTGCTGGTGGAGTTCTGTTAGGGTGGGGAGTTTAAATTTTCCGCCACGTCCCCCGGGAATCTGGCATAATTCTGCAGTTGCCTCCGTACAGGTGTCAAGAACGGGAAGTTCTTGCAAAGGGTTTTCAATGGCCTCCCTGTGGAATTCCGCCCCCATGATGTTCACATCAAACCCTACATTCTGACCCACTATAAATTTTGCCTTGGCAAGGGCGGCATTAAATTTATCAAGGGCTTCACCGAGGGGTATACCTTGTTCCCTGGCGAGATCGGTCGATATGCCGTGAATTTTCTCCGCGTCATAAGGAATATCAAAACCGTCAGGGCGAATCAGGAAATCCTGGTGTTCCACCAGGCGGCCCATATTGTCGTGTAATTGCCAGGCAATCTGTACACAGCGGGGCCAGTTATCAGTGTCGTGGAAAGGGGCGTCCCACCGTTTGGGTAATCCCGTGGTTTCGGTATCAAAAATCAGGTACATGAATACAAGCTTAGAGGGTGTAATGCAGGCTATAAAATTACATAATTGCCCTAAGTTGAAGAAAGTGAATTGTCAGTAGTTATCAACTAATAAAAAATCCGGGAATATAACTCCCGGATTTTTAATCAATTGGTCGTGTATCTTATGACTAGGATACCATTTCTTCATATACCTTGGCGGTATTCAAGGCGCTTTGTATGGCGTTACGCTGCTTGGTGAGCAGGTTCCTGGTTGAAGGCTGTAAGCTGTATTCTTCGTCAGAAAGAATGTCGTTGTATTCTTCTAAACTAGCCTTTTCTCCACGTTCTACTTCTTCCAGTATGCGTTCGGTGTCATCACCGGACAAGCTGGAAGTAATGTTCATCCAGGTTCTGTGCATATCGCCTTTAAAACTGCTGCTGCCTTCTTTCACCTCACCGTGTTCTCGCATTTCGTTTTCTAATTCCTGTGCAAAATTTGCTCTCTGGCTCACTTTGTCATACAGAAAACGGTGCACGGTTGGTGTATCAATTTTGTCTGCTGCCAAGGCGTATCCCTTTTTAGCGTCATATGTTTTCTCTAATAAGTCGTTTAATTTGTTTGTAATCTTTTCTGAATACTTCATACTATCTATCTTCATTTTTATCTTTCTATTCTAGCTGTTGTTTCTCAACAGTCACTGTATATAAGATAAAAGATAATGACGGAAACACAAGTAAATACGGGGGTTTTACATAGATTTAACAGCTTATTCCGCCAATTGTTAAAACGAAATTAATTCTCTGGCTAATTTCTTTCAATTTCATGAGGTACACTTTAATTTTAAAACTTATATTTGCACCCTCTTAAATGCATGGAACTCTGTGCTTAAAGAACTTGGCAGACCGTAGCCTTCAAAAGCGGAATGAAAGAATTAATAACCCTGGGTCGGGCACCCTACAAATTAATGTGATATGCCAGTTAGAATCAGATTACAAAGACACGGTAAAAAAGGAAAACCTTTTTATTGGATCGTAGCCGCCGATGCGCGTGCAAAAAGAGATGGTAAATTTCTTGAGAAATTAGGAATCTACAATCCAAACACTAATCCTGCTACTATAGACGTCAATGTTGATGACGCGGTTCGTTGGTTGGATAATGGAGCACAGCCTTCAGAAACAGCGAAGAGGATTCTCTCTTACAAAGGAGTTTTACTGAAGCACCACCTAATGGGAGGTCTTCGTAAAGGAGCTCTTACTGAAGAGCAGGTAGAAGAGAAATACAATGCTTGGTTAGAAGAGAAAGGTAAATCTGTTAGCCAGCGTGAAGAAGAATTAGAGAAAGCGAAAGCTGAAGCTAGGGCTAAGGCGCTTGAGGCTGAAAAAGAAGTGAACGAGAAAAGAGCACAGGCTGCTGCAGAAGCTGAAACTCCTGAGGCTGAAGAAGCAGTAGACGCAACTGAAGAAACAGAAGCTGTTGAAGAATCTCCTAAGCCAGAGGCCAAGGTAGAGCAATCAGAAGATGTTCCTGCTGCAGAAGAAACTAAAGCTTCATCTGAAGAAGAATAAGGATTGCGATGCTTAGTAAGGAAGAATGTTTCTATCTGGGCAGAGTAGTTTCAAAACATAGTTTCAGGGGAGAAGTTCTAGTTAAACTAGATACTGACGAGCCTGAAATTTACGAAGAAATGGAATCAGTGTTTATCTCAATGGGAGATAGCCTGGTTCCATTTTTTATTGAAAAATCCCTGTTACAGAAATCCAGTTTGCTGCGAATCCGGTTCGAAGAGATTGATGACGAAGCGGGTGCCAATGCCATCCTTGGGGCCGAATTGTACTTACCACTTACCATGCTTCCAAAATTATCCGGCAAGAAATTCTATTACCACGAGGTTGTTGGTTTTAGTTTGGTGGATGAAGAATTAGGTCCCGTAGGTACCATTAAAGGAGTAAATGATTCGGCTGCTCAAGCCTTGTTCGTTGCCGAACATAAAGGCAAAGAACTGCTGATTCCCGTCAGTGACGAGATCATTACCCGTATAGATCGGGAGAAGAAAGAGATCCATGTCCGCACACCTGATGGCCTGGTCGCACTTTATCTCGATAATTAATTGCTAAGAATTAAAAAACCCCGGTCTACACCGGGGTTTTTACTTTTATTTAGTCATGTCTTAGTCAACTATATTGATCACTCCGGTCATTGCAGAGTGGATCTGGCAGTTGTAGTATAATATATCTGGTGCGTTCATCGGAACCGTAAATGTCACTGTTCCATTTTCTTCCCCGTTGTTGGTCACCCCATCATTATACGCATTGGCATTGGTGTTCCCTTGTACTGACTTAATAAAGAAGGGATGGCCGGAAGCATTCACCGTGAAAGTATAGGTGGCTCCGCGGGTAAGGGTCAGCTCCGGATCTAAGGCATCTGTCAGTCCGCCTCCATTAAAAGTATAATCGGTTACACCGGAATTGGTGACGTCAAAGTTTACCACGCCATCACCGTTATGCCCGACATTGCTTCCTATATTCCCTTGGGCAACCAAGGTGCCAAGGTCCTCGGCACTTAGGTGGATATTGATATAACCGTCATAGGTCAGCACATCAGCATACCCAAAGGCAGTTCCGTCGTCAAGGGCAGCAACATTACTTTGGCTGATCCCGGTATCCCCATCCACAGGAACAAAGGTAAAAGCAATATCTCCGCCTTCTGCTGCGGAATTCATATGAATATGCCCTGGGTGACTTCCACCTGCCGGGGTATTCATAAGTACTATGACGGCCAATGCTTCGCCATTAATCCGCTCCGAGAAGGTAGCGGTGCCGGAAATATCAGGGACATCCACACTGTCTAAAGTATAGACCACGGTGGTTCCTGTTAAATCATTCTGCCCTATGTCCCCCTGGGCGACTAATGTTCCCAGTTCTTCAGCACTTAGATGGATATTAATATACCCGTCATATTCCAACAAGGCGCTATAGGTGATTGCAGTCCCATTGTCAAGCGCAGCAATATTCGTAACACTTATTCCCGTGTCGCCATTTACGGGGTTGAAAGTAAAGGCGATATCTCCGCCTTCAGCAGCCGTGTTTTCATGTATATGTCCCGGATGCAATCCTCCATCAGGAGTATTCTCCAGTTCGATGATCGCTAAGGTCTCGCCATTCACTCTTTGAGAGAAAGTGGCAGAACCTGAAATATCAGGCACATCAACACTTTCTAAGTCATAGGTTGTACTCTGACCGGTTAATTCGTTCTGTCCGATGTCTCCCTGTGCTACCAGGATCCCAAGTTGCTGGGCGCTTAAGTGGATGTTGATATACCCATCAACATCGAGCACTTCCGCATAGCCAAATTCTACCCCGCTGTCTAATGCGGCAACATTGGTTGCACTAACCCCTGTATTCCCGTCAACCGGGTTAAAGGTGAATAGTATGGCTCCTCCTTCTGCAGCAGTATTGGCGTGAATATGCCCTGGGTGCTCTCCATTGTCAGGTGTGTTCTGTAGTTCGATAACTGCCAGGGCTTCCCCGTTTATACGTTCTGAAAAGGTTGCCGTTCCCGAAATATCTGGAACATCTTTACTGTCCAGTTCATAGGTCTTGCTGTTTCCTGTGAGGTCGTTTTGCCCGATATCTCCCTGGGCCACCAAGGTTCCCAGCTCATCTGCACTAAGGTGCACATTGATGTATCCGTCAAACTCCAGTAATTGATCATAGGAAATAGCGGTTCCATCATCAAGGGCAGAAATGGTTACGCTGCTTTCCCCGCTGCCACCGTCAACAGTTCCCAGGGTCACGGCAATATCCCCTCCTTCTGCAGCAGTGTTAAAGTGAATATGTGCAGGATGCTGCCCACCGTCAGGGGTATTCTGTAAGGCCAGGTCTATGGTCACGGTGTTGTCTTCGTTCTTTGTGAACGTCGCTGTTCCAGTAATATCCGGATTACTTACGGACCCGAGGTCATAAGTAGTCGATTCCAGGTTTACAGGATCTGTCTCTTCAAACGGGTCGTTCCCATCATCGTTGTTACAAGCAAGCACGAATAAAAAGCACAGGGCTAGTCCTAGCTTGCTTAAAATGTTGATTTGTTCTTTCATAGCGGTAATTTTTGTTTAGTCCCTATAAGTTAGGGGTACTTACGGAGAATTTCTATCTCGGTTTTTATAATATTTTGTTAAACGTTAATCCGTCAAAACTTGAACGCTTTGAGTTTTTATAATTCCGGGAGAAATAAGACCTTTGACCGCCTATGGATAAACCTTTCCACTTTAAAAGTTTTAGTGTAAGACAGCAGCGTTCGGCTATGAAGGTGGGGACCGATGGGGTGCTTTTAGGAGCGTGGGCCTCGTTAGACCATAATCCCCGGAGTATCCTCGATATAGGAGCCGGGACTGGCCTGGTCGCACTAATGCTGGCTCAACGCTCTGATGCGGAACTGATCGATGCCATAGAATTAGATGGTGACGCCTACGAGGAATGTGTGGAAAATTTTGAAGCATCCCCATGGGGCGACAGATTGTTCTGCTACCATGCCGGATTGGACGAATTTGTAGACCAGATGGAGGAGACTTACGACCTGATCGTCTGTAACCCACCATTTTTTGAACCGCATAGTGGTCACGGAACAGGGGACAAGACAAAAGGAGAAGCCAGGATGAAGGCCAGGCAAACGGGTTCCTTGTCCTTTGAAGAACTGTTAGAAAGTTGTTCCCGATTATTATCCGGTACAGGACAGAGTTCTTTTGTAATTCCCTATCAGAGCGAAGAACATTTTCTCTCCCTGGCTGCAGATTTGGGTTTATGGCCGCTAAGAATTTGCCGGGTAAAAGGAAGGGCGGACCGTCCCATAATCCGGAGCCTGATCTCGCTAAGCCGTTTAAAAGAAGTTGTCCATTCCGAGGAATTAGTCATTGAAGTAGAACGACATGTATATACCGATGCCTATCGCGACTTAACCGCTGATTTCTACCTTAAAATGTGAGTTATTTTTTAATGCTCTTCCATTTTAACCAGACATAGAGAGGAACGCCGCTCATCAGCAGCAGGAACCCCCAGAAAACGGATTTTTCTCCTGTACCATAGATACTCCACAGGGAGTATATAAACCCAATGCCGGCTAAACTTATAATCGGCCACCACGGTGCTTTGGGTACTTTACGCTTCATCATAATGACTACGAATGCCCCTGTGGTAAAAAGATAAGGAACCAGCATACAGACTGTAGTGAGCAGGATCAGGAATTTAAACTGGTCTACCAAGCCTTCCGTGAAATTCATCAACATCACTAATGAAGTAAGTACACTTCCAATTAATACGCCCAGGAAGGGGGTCTGGCTGCTATTGGTTTTACCGAATACCGGTGGGAAAAGCCGGTCCTGTGCTGCAGCCAGGGGGACCTGCCCAACCAGTAAGATCCATCCATTAAGGGCGCCAAAGGCGCTGATGGCAGCTCCGGCGGCTACCACTTGCCTTCCCCATTCCCCGGTCATGATCCCCATGGCATCAGCAAAAGGTGCAGGGGAAGTTTCCAATTTATCCAGTGAGATCATCCCCATGATCACCACTGTACTGAAAACATATAAAAGGGTGGTGATAACAGTACCCAGCATTGTTGCCTTCGGAATGGTGACCTCCGGATTACGGATAGTCCCAGATGACACTGTTGCACTTTCAATTCCCAGGTAGGCATAAAGCGTCATGCTGGCTGTGATGACAAAGGCGCCAAAACCACTTTCTTCACTGGGATTAAAAGGACTGAAATTAGCGATATCAAAGAAAAAAAATCCACCAATGATGACCACAGTGATCGGTACAATTTTCAGGATGGTGGTGACCAGTTGCATGGTACCCGAGGATCTTGCGCCCTTAGTATTGATCCAGGTAAGGAACCAGATTGCACTTAACCCGGTAAGTACTGCCAGTAATGAATTTTCACCAAGGATGGGGAAAAGAACGGTCAGTGCACTGACAAAAGCGATGGCGATAGCTGCATTGCTCACCCAGATAGAAATCCAGTAACCCCATGCCATCATAAACCCCATGAAATCGCCAAAGGCTATATGAGTGTAGGCATAGGGCCCACCACTTTTGTCACTGATCAGTGTGCTGAGTTTACTGAAGATCTTGGCCAGGACAAGGGCACCAAAAGCCGAAGCGATCCATCCAAGGATGCTGATCCCTCCATAAGTAGCAAGCGCAGCGGGCATTAAAAATATACCCGCTCCTACCATATTTCCAACGACGAGCGAGGTGCTCATCCATAATCCCATTTTCTTTTCTTCCGATGTTTCAGCCATTTACATCACCCCGGAAAAATCGGGATTAATTGGTTACATTTGAGTGGGTTGTTCTCCTAAAGTACAAAAACAATCGGTTATGCTGTACGATTATTATATCGATCCGGATATTACAAAAGCAAAGACGCTGCCGGCTTCTTTTTACCGCGACCCGAAAGTGTTTAAAGCGCTTAAGAATAAAATACTCAGGAGGTCCTGGCAGTGGATAGGAGATGAATCTCTTGTTCCCGTCCCACACAGGGTATATCCCTTTTTCCTTTTGGATGGGTTTCTCCCGGAACCCTTGATACTCACCAAAGATGCTACCGGTGAGGTCTATTGCCTGAGCAATGTCTGCACCCATAGGGGCAACCTGCTGATAGACAAAGCATGTAAAAGCAGGAAACTGGTGTGCGGCTACCACGGCCGAAGATTTGCACTGGATGGTACTTTTGAGTATATGCCCGAATTTGAACAGGCGAAATCCTTTCCTTCAGAGTGTGATCACCTGACCAAGCTGCATCTCTACCATTGGGGTCCCCATCTCTTTACATCCCTTGACCCTGCTTTTGATTTACGCGAAATACTGCTGGTCATGGAAGAACGTATCGGTCATATGGGGATCAAGAATTTTCATCTTAAAAAAGAGCGTTCCAGTGATTACGTGATAAACGCACACTGGGCTTTGTACTGTGATAATTACCTGGAAGGGTTCCATATTCCTTTCGTCCATAAGGCATTAGACTCCGTACTGGAGTACGGTAGCTATGATACCCTATTGTTTGATCATATTTCCCTGCAGGTTGGCTATGCTTCATCTGATGAAGAGCTGGTGTTCGACATACCCATAGACCATGTGGATCACGGGAAGAAGGTGGCTGCATATTATTTCTGGGTGTTCCCTAACCTCATGTTTAACTTTTATCCCTGGGGTCTTTCTGTAAATGTGGTCAAGCCTGTTTCCGAAGATCAGAGTAAAGTGAGTTTCAGAACTTATGTCTATGATGAGAGCAAACTAGATCAGGGTGCAGGATCTGGTCTTGACACGGTAGAAATGGAGGACGAAGCCGTTGTGGAAAGTGTTCAGAAAGGTATTCAATCCGGCTTGTACTCTCATGGCCGGTTCTCCCCTACAAAGGAGAAAGGCGTACATCATTTTCACCTCCTTCTGTCACAATACCTGCGAAGCTAAACTCAATACTAAAATCTAACAAGCGGGGTTGTATATGTGATATTTCTTTAGCTACCTTTGAGAAAAACCAAGGAACATGAAGCCCGATCTTTTTGAATCTCCCGATTATTTTAACCTGGACGACCTTCTTAGCGAAGAGCATAAGCTGGTCAGGGATGCAACCCGGCAATGGGTGAAACGAAGTGTTTCTCCCATTATTGAAGAATATGCGCAAAAAGCTGAATTTCCGAAAGAATTATTGGGAGGTCTGGCCGAGATCGGAGCTTTTGGGCCTTATATTCCACAGGAATATGGAGGGGCAGGATTAGACCAGATCAGTTACGGGCTGATCATGCAGGAGATTGAAAGGGGAGATAGTGGGATCCGTTCTACAGCCTCCGTACAATCCTCCCTGGTAATGTACCCCATATTCACCTACGGTACAGAGGAACAAAAGAAGAAGTTTCTCCCTAAACTAGCCACTGGGGACCTCGTCGGATGCTTTGGACTTACTGAGCCCGATCACGGTTCTAACCCCAGTGGGATGGTCACTAATTTTAAGGATAAGGGAGATCATTACC
Source organism: Zeaxanthinibacter sp. PT1 (assembly GCF_028464225.1). Classification (GTDB taxonomy): domain Bacteria; phylum Bacteroidota; class Bacteroidia; order Flavobacteriales; family Flavobacteriaceae; genus Zeaxanthinibacter. Next base: position 409,908 of record NZ_JAQPCN010000001.1, on the reverse strand, counting down.
TCCTTAACGGAGCCAAGCTCTGGATCTCCAATTCACCGTTTGCAGATATAGCCGTAGTCTGGGCAAAAAACGAAGAAGGACGTATTCACGGGCTTATCGTAGAACGGGGTATGGAAGGGTTCAGTACTCCGGAAACACATAATAAATGGTCATTAAGAGCCTCGGCCACCGGCGAACTCATCTTTGATAACGTAAAAGTGCCCAAGGATAACCTGCTTCCCGGCAAGAACGGTTTAGGTGCACCGCTTGGGTGCCTGGACTCTGCTCGATACGGTATTGCGTGGGGTGCTATCGGTGCAGCTATGGATTGTTATGATACCGCACTGCGATATGCCAAAGAAAGAGTGCAATTTGGAAAGCCTATTGCTGCCACACAATTACAACAGAAGAAGCTGGCCGAAATGATCACTGAGATCACCAAGGCGCAATTACTGGCCTTCCGTTTGGGACAACTGAAAAATGAAGGCAAGGCCACGACCGCCCAGATCTCCATGGCCAAACGGAACAATGTAGAAATGGCGATCAAGATCGCTCGTGAGGCCAGGCAAGTTCTCGGTGGGATGGGAATTACCGGTGAATACAGTATTATGCGTCATATGATGAACCTGGAAAGTGTAATCACCTACGAAGGGACGCATGATATTCATTTGCTGATTACCGGGGCAGATATTACCGGGATCCCCGCTTTTAACTAATTACATTGTCAAAAAATACTGTACTTTGTAGGGAATAACCATTACGGAAATGTCCTATGAGATCCCTATACCTATTCTTCTTACTTCTAGTATTTGTCCAGTGCAAAACCGAGACCGATAAGAAGGTTGACCACGCAGTCCAAAATGTACTTACAGAGGTTGCGGAGCAACCGGAAATTAAAACGCCGGATGAGCTTTTAGGAGATCTTTTTGCGGAGGTCCAGCTACAGCAGGTGTTCGAGGACGGCAAGACTTTCGTGGATTGCACCGCAAAATATCCTTATGATGAAATTGTTTCACGCTACAAGGAGCAAAAAGATGATCCCGGATTTGACCTCGAGGCATTTATCCTGGAACATTTTGAGACTCCACCCTTGATAAGCACAGACTTTAAGTCGGATCCGGACAGAACTGCCAGCGAACATGTAGAAGCACTATGGCCTGTTTTAGAGCGAAAGGCCGACAAGGATGAAAAGGGAAGTACACTGTTACCCCTACCGGAGCCCTATATTGTACCGGGAGGCCGATTTCGTGAAGTGTATTACTGGGACAGCTACTTTACCATGCTAGGCCTGGCGGAGAGTGGAAAACTGGACCTGGTCGGGTCCATGCTCGATAATTTTGCTTACCTCGTAGAGACTATAGGGCACATCCCTAATGGGAACAGGACTTACTACGTCAGCCGTTCGCAGCCACCATTTTTTGCCTTTATGATCAATCTATATGCTGCTCACAAGGGTGATGAGGTCTACGAAACATACCGAGACGCCTTACGTGAAGAATACAATTTCTGGATGGAAGGGTGTAGTGAAGATTCCAAACCTATACTACACTGTGTTAATACAGAACATGGGATAATGAACAGGTATTACGACGCCAGCCATATCCCAAGGCAAGAGTCTTATCGTGAAGATTACGAATTGGTAGAACAAGCAGGAGGGGGTGAAAAGATGTACAGGGATCTGCGATCGGGGGCCGAATCCGGCTGGGATTACAGCACTCGTTGGTTTGCCGATGCTAAGAACATGGCTACTATAGAAACTACAGATATCATACCGGTTGATCTGAATGCGTTGATGTATGGAATGGAAACTGTTTTAGTACGATCCTTCCCGGAAGATACCGCTTTCGTCCAGCTGTTGGAAAACCGGATGGAGGACAGGAAAAAATTCCTGAACGAAGTTTTCTGGAACGAAGAAAAAGGCATCTTTTTAGACTACAACTGGGTAGATAAAAAACCGACTTCGGTTAGTTCCCTTGCAACCGTTTATCCATTATTTGTGGGCATGGCTACACAAGAGCAGGCGGATAAGATAGCTAATTACATTCGTCAGAATTTCCTCAAAGCAGGCGGAGTGGTGACCAGCCTTAACCACAGTGGTCAACAATGGGATGCTCCAAATGGATGGGCTCCCTTACAATGGATGACCGTTATGGGCCTGGAGCGTTATGGCCATGATGATCTTGCCCGGACTATTGCTGAACGCTGGGTGGCACTCAATGAAAAAGTATATGCTAATACGGGTAAGTTCGTAGAAAAATACAATGTGGAGGATATGACTCTTGAAGCCGGTGGAGGAGAATACCCCGTACAGGATGGATTTGGCTGGAGCAACGGGGTATACCTGGGGCTGAAAGCCTATTTATCCCAAGAGTGATACCATTTTTATCTGAGTATTCGCTGTACCACCCCTTGCATAAATAATCTTTCCGCCAGGGCCAGTTCCGCAAACCGGAATAGGGACAGGGACCGGTCTAAATTCTGTTCCGGAGATTTCACCTTGTAGTATACATCGCCCATTAGGTAATCGGTCAATGCCCGTAACCCGTGTAGAAACGGCATATAGGCAACGCTATTCGCAATCTCTTTTTTCTCTTCTTCGGTCATAAAAACGGGATGCTGTCCTAAACCTTCAATAAAAGCGGTGAAATGTTCTTTTGAAAAGCTGATGTTTTCAAGCGCCTGTTCATCTTCAGCAGCAGTGTTGACTACTGTCCGAAGTGCATCACCAAGATCATAACGAAGGAATCCCGGCATCAGGGTGTCCAGGTCTATGAGGCATAGGGGTTTCTTGTCATCGCTACTAAACAACATATTATTCAGCTTGGTGTCGTTGTGGCATAACCGCACTGGTAACTCATCAGACATATACTCCTGGAGGATGGCCGCAGTATGAGTGATGAAGCCAAGCAAGGGTTTAACCTTTGACAGCCGTTCCTCCTTGCCCTGTAACAGGGCCTCTTCAAATTGCCTGTACCGGTGTTGAAGACTGTGGAAGTCCGGAATAACCACATGGTATTGAGAGGGATCTGCATGTTGCAATAAACAGTGAAACTTACCGACTAACCAGCCTGCCTTTTCAGCAACTTTTAATTCCGGGGGCAGATCGTAAGCCTCGCTACCGGGTACGTAAGAAAAAAGGCGCCAATAATTCTTATGGCGATCCTGGTAGAGTAGCTCATCCCCAAGGGTGCGATAAAGTTTCAGGGCATGGTAATCCGGGTCTGAAAGGAGGGGAAGTGTCCTTGCAATGTTCTGCATTAGCTGCAGGGGTTCAGGAAACACTTCACGGTTGACCTGCTGAAGAATGAATTGTTTATTATCCTGGTCTGTAACCAGGAAAGTGGCATTTATAAGGCCCTGGTTGACTGGTTTTACAGAAATAGCCGGGCAACCTGAAAACTTTGAAAATATTTCCTGGATGCCCGGCTTGTCCATTACTATTGTTCCATATTCCATAAAGGAGATCGGTAACCTCCCGTAGCTGTCATATCCTGCAAAAGACTGACCGCAGATTCTTTGTCCTCAGAATATGTAACCCCGAACCACTGGCTCTGCGAAGGGATGACTTCTACAGAGACCTCACCGGCCTGCAGCATTTCCTGTATTACAAAGGGTAAGTAAACCTCACTACCCTGGATATTTTTTTCGTCTTTAAGAAACTCCCGGAAATCGGATTCGATATGACTGAATATAGATGGATGGCAGATCCAGAAATTCATGCTGACCATTTCTTCCCCGGTAAATTCCTTTCCACTCTCATGGTCCTTTACGACAGCTCCTTCTTGCTGTAGTTTGGTTCGTTCCTGTACAGACTCGAGCATATGTCCTTTGGTTTGGCATACGCCCCTGGAAACAGTTCCGAAAGGAGATAAGGTATCACTAAGGGTATAAGCTACCAGGCCATAATTGTCCTTCCCGGCACCATCCCTGATGAATCTCGCCGCATTCTCAAATGCTTGTTTACCATAATAGTCATCGGCATTGATTACTGCGAATGGATTGTCGATGACATTCCTGGCAGACCAAACTGCATGGGCAGTTCCCCAAGGCTTAGGACGTTCACCGGAATAACTGCTTCCTTCCGGAAGATCCGATAATTCCTGGGGGATCACATCTAATTTAATGTCACTGGGCAGGCGAGAGCTCAGGTATTCATTCAGGTAGTTCACATTGTCTTTCTGAGTAATTACTACGATGTGCTCAAAACCGTTTTCTAAAGCGTCGTATATACTGAATTCCATCAGGAATTCTTCCTTAGGACCAAATCCGTCAAACTGTTTTAATTTACCGTATCGGCTACCGCGTCCCGCGGCCATTAATAGAAGTGTCATAATGTGTGTTTAATGCTTGCAAAAATAGGATTTTATTGAGGATAGCTGTTGCTGTGCAGGAGATTTTCATAATTTAATAAACTGAATTATTTATCTGATCCGTAATGATAAGCAGAAGAAAATTTGTCAGGAATGGCACCTTGATGGGAGCAGGGATCTATGTTCTCCCGGGAATGCTGCATGCAGCGACCCCTCCCAAAAAAGAAATTCTTAAAGTAGGCCTTATCGGCCTGGGACTCCGTGGTACCAATCACTTAAAAAATCTACTTGCCCGTGAGGATGTCTTAGTAACCGCTCTATGTGACATAGATCCGACCCGTATAGAAATAGCGAAAGAGATGTTTAAAAAAGGCTCTGATTCGCCAAAAATATTTAGTGAGAGCGAGTATCATTACAGGGAGCTCCTCAACCTGGAGGAGGTAGATGCCGTGATCATTTCCACGCCCTGGTTATGGCACACCCGAATGGCTGTAGATACCATGGAAGCGGGCAAATATACAGGGTTGGAGGTTTCTGCAGCCAATACCCTGGAAGAATGCTGGGACCTGGTAGAAGCTCATGAGAAAAGCGGGACTCACCTGATGTTACTGGAGAATGTAAACTACCGCAGGGATATCATGGCGGTATTAAATATGGTTCGGCAAGATGTATTCGGGGAACTGGTACATTTTAGATGTGGATACCAACACGACCTGAGGCATGTAAAGTTCAACGATGGGAAACAACCCTATGGCGGGGGAGTGGAATTTGGCGAGAAAGCGATCTCCGAAGCCCGATGGCGAACCTGGCATTCCGTTAAGCGGAATGCAGACGTGTATCCTACCCACGGCCTGGGGCCTATCGCGGTCATGGCCAATATTAACAGGGGAAACCGTTTACGCTCTATAACTTCGACAGCCACTAAGGGAATTGGGCTGCATAATTACGTGGTAAAGCACGGGGGAGAGCAACATCCCAATGCCAAGGTGAAGTTCAGGCAAGGCGATGTGATCACCTCTACCATAGAAACCACCAATGGTGAAACCATAATCGTTACCCATGATTGTAACCTGCCAAGGCCGTACTCCCTTGGATTCAGGGTGCAGGGGGCCAATGGCATCTGGGAGGTTGATGGCAATCGTATATATATTGAAGATAAATCTCCTGCCCATCAGTGGGAGAACGCCTCGGAATGGTTAGCAGAATACGATCACCCCTTATGGAAAAAATACGGTGAATATGCAGAAGGAGCAGGCCATGGTGGGATGGATTTCTTTGTGCTCCAGGCTTTTGTCGAATCTGCCAAAGCCGGGATAGCGCCTCCTATAGATGTTTACGACGCGGCCAGTTGGAGTGCCGTAACCCCGCTTTCGGAGGTGTCTATTGAGAATAACGGTGCGCCACAGGACTTCCCTGACTTTACCAGGGGATTATGGATGAAAAGGAAGCCTTATCCCTGGATGAATGACTCCTACAACCGGATCTGATGATTATGGTCATGTTCGGGGATATGACTAAAAACTAAATTTGTGTAATAAAATCGACAATATGAAAACTATAATAGTCCCATTAGATTTTTCCGAACAAAGTGAGAATGCCCTGCAAGTTGCTGCTTCTTTAGCCAGGAAACACGATTCAGAAATACTGGTCTTGCATATGTTAGAACTCAACCAGGCCATTATTTCTTCTACGGAAGGGTATTACCAGGAGCATACCGTATTCCTGTTGAAACTTGCAGAAAAGAGACTTTCAGAATTCCTCGATAAACCATTTTTAAAAGGGGTCAAGATTACCCCTGTCATTAAACATTTTAAGGTATTCAGTGAAGTAAACGAGGTTGCCGAAAAACACAATGCTTCCCTTGTGGTTATGGGGTCGCACGGGTCAGACGGTTTGGAGGAACTTTTTATAGGGTCTAATGCAGAAAAAGTAGTACGTCACTCCACGGTTCCGGTATTGGTGATCAAAAAGAAGATTGAAGATTTTCAGCCGAAGACCATGATCTTTGCCAGTGATTTTGAAATGGAATCCGTGCCTGCCTTTAAGCGAGCAAAAGACTTTGCTAAGCTGCTAAACATGGATGTAAAACCGCTATTTGTGAACACCCCGGGGGACGATTTCCTCAGTTCCCGTGAGATATACCAAAAGATTTCTGAGTTTCAATCGGAAGCCGTTTCTGGGGAATCTGTCGAAATATACCAGGACTATTCGGTAGAGCAGGGTGTGCTCAATTTTGCCGAAGATTACAATGCGGACATCATCGGGATCTCTACACACGGACGAAAGGGTTTATCCCATTTCTTCATGGGCAGTATAGGAGAAGATATTGCGAATCATTCCAATATCCCTGTAGTGACTTTTAAAATACCCTCTAAATAGAAGCATTCCAGAATTTGTCCGAGCTGGGCAGATCTTTGTTGTCAGAACCGAAGGGATTAATGTCCAGTTCGGCAAAGAGAAACCATATCGTTGACGAAAGTGCCGGAGATAAATCCGCATGTTCCCAGAGGTAGGCGGCTCCGAATGTCGTGCCCGGGTTTACACTATAAGGCAATCCCTGAGTTCCCGGCAAATAACTGCCTGATATCAAATTATTTTCAATCTCGGACAGGATCTGTTTTTGTTTTCCACGACTCCCGGCCATATTGTAAGCTACTGCAGCTTGCGCCGTCCCTTCAATCCAAACCACATCCCGGTCTGTATCAAAGCAATAACCGGATATCATGGTACCTGTCATGGTGCTTTCCTGGGTGTTATAATAACGATCCAGATTAGCCAAAGAAGCTTCAGGAAAGTCTTCTAAGACCAGGAAACCCAAGGGGTGAAGATCCATCGCGAAATTATAGCGGTCGTCATCAGAACCGGTCACCAGGTCCTGGGTATCTGAGTCCCAACGTTCCTCTTTAAGGAAGTTAAGGATGCCCTTGTGGAAGTCGTCATACCCTTTTACCGCATGGTATGCCATCAGGATTCCTTCCGTTACCTTATGTATTGGAGTTCCGTCATCATTGTATCCCCCACGGATTCCGCCATCAGCGTCCTGTGATTGTCTTAGCCAATCTTCAAGTGCCTGTTGCATGGCGTTATATGTACTATTTCCTGTCTGTTTTTCGTAGTAATTCAATGCGATTAATAACCAGGCATTATCTCCCATCCATCTACGTTCAGAGCGAAGACCGGAAACTCCCCTAGATTGATAGAAACCCCCACTCCCTACTTTAAACTCGGTCTCAAGGCGTTCATTGAAATAATCAAATATGTACTCAGCTCGGTTCACATTACCGGTGTTAATGAACAGAATAGCAGCCAGGGAATTGTCATAAAGAGACACGTAATCTGTATATTCTGCACTTTCTAACAGTCCATTGGGATGCTGCATGCTTTTTACCCACGAGAGGATCTTTGGCTGTGACTGCTGACCATTATTATTTTTTACTTTAGAACCAGAGGTCTTCGCCTCCAGGACTTCATATTCTTTTTCCTGCAGTAGTGGCGACTCCTTTGTACACGAAGACAGTAAAAAGGTTAGAGCCAGTGCAGTGGTTATTATCAATCGTAGGTTATTCATGCGTGGGTGTTTAGGTAGCAGCAGTAAAAATAGCGTTTATCTTCCTGTACCCCTTGAGATTACGACCAATGCACAACTTGAACAGATGAACAACCCCGCGAATTCTTTTTATCCGGAATTCTGGAATTTTGTCTAGTGGATATAGTAGCTGTAAATACATCTAGTTCATATTACTTTAAGTATTTTTATGTAAAAAGTACCCCATGAACATTCCAGCGTCAGAACTTAAAAGAATCGTAATTATTGGTGGTGGCTTTGCCGGTATTAACCTCGCGAAATCCCTGAAAGGACAGAAAGTACAGATCGTAATGATCGACCGGAATAACTATCACACCTTTCAACCCTTATTATACCAGGTGTCTACCGGGGGACTGGAACCGGACTCAATTGCTTATCCTATCCGAAAAATCCTCAAGAAACTAAAAGACTTTCATTTCAGGTGGGCTGAGGTTGAACGGATAGAACCGGAGAAGAAAACAGTAGTGACCAATAAAGGAGAAGTCAGTTATGATTACCTGGTGATGGCCACAGGTACCAGGACCAACTATTTTGGGAACGAGAGTTTTAAGGAGTATTCCATGCCCATGAAAAGTGTCCCCCAGGCTTTAAATATCCGTAGCTATATGTTACAGAATTTCGAAAAAGCCGACGATTCTACAGACCGGCAGGAGCGACTATCCTTATTGAATTTTTGTATTATCGGCGCCGGCCCAACGGGTGTGGAATTAGCCGGGGCATTTGCAGAGCTCAAAAAGAATGTTTTCCCGCGAGATTACCCACATCTTAACGTGGCTGAAATGGAGATCCATCTTTTTGAAGGCACCGATCGTATCCTGCCACCGATGCGACCAAGATCCTCAAGAAAATCACAGGAATTTTTAGAAAATATGGGGGTGACTGTTCACCTGAATACCATGGTAGAGAGCTATGACGGCACGGTATTAAAAACGAACCAGGGAGATGAATTCAGCAGCAGGAATTTCATCTGGACAGCAGGAGTCACCGGCGCTAAAATACCGGGCCTGCCTGAAGAGGCATTGTTAGAGCGATTTAACCGGTTTAAAGTAAACCGCTTTAACCAGGTAAAAGGATTTGAGGAGATCTTTGCTATTGGGGATATAGCCTATATGGAGACTGAGGATTTCCCTGAGGGACATCCACAGGTAGCGCAACCAGCCATTCAGCAAGGAAAACACCTGGCCTCTAATTTTGAACGCTTACTAGGAGGGAAGGAAATGGAGCCTTTCAGCTATTTTGATAAGGGAACCATGGCTACTATCGGCAGGAATAAAGCGGTGGTAGATCTGCCAAGTCGAGGTAGTTTTTCAGGAACTTTTGCCTGGTTGATATGGATGTTCGTGCACCTGATGGCCCTGGTAGGTTTCAGGAACAAGGTAGTGGTCTTTTTTAATTGGGTTTATAACTATATCAACTATGATAAAGCAGCACGATTGATCGTTCGGACCTATAACCGGAAAGGGGAAAGTTGATGCTTAAGTCGGAGAAATAAAAAAGCTTTCCTATATTTGCCGTGTTGTGTTGTGCATCTTAATTAAGGTGCATGGAATGTGACCGGGAAACCGGCTCGGACCAATGAAAGGCTTTCCAAAAAAAATGGGAGGCTTTTTTTCTTTTAAGACCTCCCATTCTTTGATGGCGTAGCACAAGTAGATGTGTTATGCTGTGTCACGTGGTTGGTGATGGTTCTTTTTATCCTTCACCTGGTGATTTATTTCTTTTCCATGTGTTGCCGATTCGTCTATGGCCCGCTCTTCCAGGCTCTGCTTTTTCTTTTGTTCTATTAAGTTCTCATTATCATCTGACATAATACGAAGGTTTTAGGTTTAACTGTCTTTTCTTTCTTCAAGGTTATTCTTTCGTTCTCCTCCCTGGCTGTAGAACTTGTTTTCTTCATCTTTAACCTTGCTGTTATTATCCAGGATGTTTTGTTTGCCTTTGGGGACGTCCAGGTCTTTCCCTGTAAAGTCTACCTGCTTTTCACGCTGCTGTAATTTGCGGTCGTCCCGGGCATCCATACTTAGTCCCTTTTTTCCAAGGGCTTGCAGGTCTTCCTTGGTCACTTCGGGATTGTAACCAGGGTTTTTATTTTCTTTATTCTTTTCCATGTTCAAATCATTTTTATCCTTGCATAAATTACGCTTCGTAAATCAGTATCCCTTGTGCGAATGCCGCAAAAATTGATGCATTTCAAACTAATCCTTCTCTATAAGCTACGGGCTACTATCCATTTTGATCGATTTCATTTAGATTCATAATTATCGTAATTTTAAGCCCCTGCACCTGTTAACCGAAATAGGTTGCGTACAGGAGGATACAAGTGCAGGTAAACAGAACTGTAAACTTTAAACTATGCCACTTTATCATAAACTGGGAAAGATCCCTCATAAAAGGCACACCCAATTTAAAAAACCGGACGGCAGCCTGCATTACGAGCAGCTCTTCGGAACCATCGGCTTTGATGGGATGTCTTCCTTATTATACCATCTTCACAGGCCAACACAGGTAAAAGAAGTCCGGGAGAGCAAGGATGTGAGGCCTAAAGCTGCTGTAGAGCACAATATAAAATCAAGATTATTAAAGGGGTACCAGGTAAAACCCAAGGATGATTTCCTGGAAAGCAGAACTACGGTACTCTTTAACTCGGACGTGCATATTGGCCTGGCTGCCCCGCGTAAATCCATGACAGATTATTTTTACAAGAATGCGGATGCGGACGAATTACTGTTCATTCACGAAGGGACCGGAACACTTAAAACACTTTTGGGTGAAATTCCATTTGAGTATGGCGATTATATCCTGATTCCCAGGGGTATGATCTACCAGATCGAGTTTGATACGGAGATTAACCGGCTGCTGGTGACAGAATCCTACCATCCAATATATACACCCAAGCGCTACCGCAACTGGTTTGGTCAGCACCTGGAACACTCCCCGTTTTGTGAGCGCGATTTTAAATTGCCGAGAAACCTGAAAGCACATGATGAAAAGGGTGACTTTGTGATGAAGATCAAAAAGCAAGGAGAATTACATGAGCTGGTGTATGCGACACACCCGTTTGACGTTGTGGGCTGGGATGGGTACAATTTCCCATACGCTTTTTCTATACATGATTTTGAACCCATAACCGGGAGGGTGCACCAACCGCCACCAGTACACCAGACTTTTGAAACCAGTGCCTTCGTGGTATGTTCGTTTGTGCCCAGGTTATATGATTATCACCCGGAATCCATTCCCGCACCTTACAACCACTCTAATATAGATTCTGATGAGGTCCTTTATTACGTGGATGGGGACTTTATGAGCAGGAAGGGAATAGATAAAGGGTATATATCCTTGCACCCCGCAGGAATACCCCATGGTCCGCACCCCGGAACCTATGAGGCCAGTATCGGTAAAAAAGGTACTGAGGAACTAGCGGTTATGATCGATACGTTTAAACCGTTACAGGTTACCCAGGCCGCTCTTGATATTGATAATGGCGCTTACTATAAGTCCTGGTTACCTTAAGGGTAAGCTATGAATTGTTCTATGTACCAGTGTGGCCGCCAGTTTGGCGGTCTGCTGGTCTATATCAAAAGCAGGATTGAGTTCGGCAATGTCCATACTGAGTAATTTGCCTGAACTTATAATCGTCTTCAGAACCTCCATGACTATATCATGAGAAAAACCTACGGGAGAAGCTGCACTCACCCCGGGGGCAAAAGCAGAAGAGAACCCATCCAGGTCTATGGTCAGGTAGAGGTTTTCCGTCGTATTGATAAATTTTTGTAACTGGCTGATCACCACCTCCCTCCTGTGAATGGAAAAGACTTCTCTCGGAATGATCTCCACTCTTAAAGAAGTTGCAGTTTTAAAAAGGGAACGATCGTTAGAATCACTCCTCACACCCATACACATATATTTAAATGGGAAATTCTGCTCCTTGCTTTCCATTCCGATCTGGTAAAAAGGACTCCCGGAATGATTTCCATTCTCATTGGAACGCAGGTCCAGGTGTGCATCCAGGTTGATGATGCCAATGGTGCGTCTAGTTCCCGTATATCCCAACAGACCTTTAAAATGACCGTACGCCATGTCATGCCCACCACCGATCACTATGGGAAACACCCTTTTTCTCAATAGTGATGTGATTTTCTCCGCGAGTAACTCCTGGGTTTCCTCCAGCTTATTATCCCGGCACTCTATATTGCCCGCATCTACTAAACCGGTATGGTAATGTAAATGGTTCGGGAGTTTGGAAAATTGGCGTCTAAAAGCATCAGGCCCATCCACGGCGCCTGTCCTTCCCTTGTTACGGGAGACCCCGACATCACAGGCATAACCGAGAATTGCAACGGTTTTTTCCGGCAATTGAAGCTCCGGTGACTCAAGATCTACAAATTTCACCTTTTCATGAAGGTAAAGTTGTTCTTCGGACTCGCGTCCCTGCCAGAGCTCAGTCTTGGCCAATGTGTAATTCGCCATGGGTCTTATAAGATTAAAACAGTTTATTCAAAATATCATCATCAACTAAGTTGGGTACAGTAACAGTCAGTTCCGGGCTGCGGTCCATTTCTCTTTTTATCGCAAATAAGGCACCCTTGTTACGCGCCCAGCTTCTCCGTGCAATTCCATTATTTACGTCGTAAAATAACATGCTCTTCAGGCGCCGTGAAGCTTCCTCAGAACCATCGAGAACCATTCCGAATCCTCCATTGATCACCTCTCCCCAACCAACACCACCACCATTATGGATAGAGACCCAGGTTGCCCCCCGGAAACTATCCCCAATAACGTTATGTATAGCCATATCTGCTGTAAACTTACTTCCGTCGTAGATATTGCTGGTCTCGCGATAAGGGGAGTCGGTTCCGCTTACATCGTGATGATCCCGACCGAGAACTACTGCAGCGCTGATCTCCCCGCTGCGAACAGCTTCATTAAAAGCCTGGGCGATGGCTGCGCGACCTTCTGCATCGGCATAAAGGATTCGGGCCTGTGAACCCACCACTAATTTATTATTCTCGGCTTCTTCTATCCAGCGAATATTATCTTGCATCTGCTGACTGATTTCTTCCGGGGCTTCTTTTTGAATGCTGCGCATGACATGGAGCGCTATCTCGTCTGATCGTTTAAGGTCTTCGGGTTTACCCGAAGTACAGACCCATCGGAAAGGGCCAAAACCGAAATCAAAGCACATGGGACCAAGGATGTCCTGAACGTAAGAGGGATATTTAAACTCAGAACCGTTCTCATCCATAATGGATGCACCCGCCCGGGATGCTTCCAGGAGAAAGGCATTACCATAATCAAAGAAATAGGTGCCTTTTTCGGCATGCCTGTTGATGGCATCTACTTGCCTGCGCAAGGATTCTTGTACTTTTTTTCGAAACTTTTCCGGCTCCTCTCTCATCATGGTATTAGAGGCTTCAAAAGTGAGTCCGGCGGGGTAATATCCTCCCGCCCATGGATTGTGAAGGGAGGTCTGGTCAGATCCCAGGTGAACAAAAATGTCTTCTTCATCAAAGCGTTCCCATACTTCTACGATATTACCGATAAAGGCGAGGGAAACTACTTCATTACCACTGATGGCCTGCCTGGTGCGTTTAACGAGATTATCCAGGTCGGTAACCAATTCATCCACCCAGCCCTGTTCATGCCTTTTATGAGCAGCTGCAGGATTCACCTCGGCACAGACCGTTATACATCCGGCGATATTTCCGGCTTTAGGCTGCGCACCGCTCATTCCACCCAAGCCGGAAGTAAGGAATACCTTGCCGGCAGACGTCTCATTAGACTGAAGTACTTTCCTGAAGGCATTCATCACGGTGATGGTGGTTCCGTGTACAATGCCTTGCGGTCCGATATACATATAAGACCCGGCGGTCATTTGGCCGTATTGGGTCACCCCAAGGGCATTATATCGTTCCCAATGGTCGGGTTCGGAATAATTTGGGATCATCATCCCGTTGGTTACCACCACCCGGGGAGCATCTTTAGAAGATGGAAATAATCCCATGGGGTGCCCGGAGTAAATGTGTAGGGTCTGTTCCTCCGTCATCTCGGAGAGGTATTTCATGGTGAGTAAATACTGTGCCCAATTCTGGAACACTGCTCCGTTCCCACCGTAGGTGATCAATTCCTGGGGGTGCTGGGCCACATTAGGGTCCAGGTTGTTCTGTATCATAAGCATTATGGCCGCCGCCTGTGAAGTTTTCGCCGGGTAGTCCTTAATGGGCCTGGCGAACATGGGGTACTCAGGCATAAACCGGTACATATAAATTCGGCCATAGGTATTGAGCTCTTGTGCGAATTCCGGAGCCAGCTCCCGGTGCCATTCCTCTGGGAAGTACCTGAGAGCATTGCGTATGGCCAGTATTTTTTCACTTTTAGAAAGAATGTCCTTGCGGAGAGGTGCGTGAGGAACAGCAGGGTCCGGATACCGGGCCGGAGGAAGTTGTTCAGGGATCCCCTGTTGGATCAGTTGTCGGAATTGCGATGTTGAAGTTTCTGCCATGCTTATTTGTCTTTTGAATCAAAAGAAAGCTCTCCGTCTGTCCATACCATTGAAGGAGTCAGACTTCCCTGCCGGTATAAGATCTCCTGGTAATTGGCAGTAGGGTAAGCGACAAAGTCGGCTTTTTTACCCGTACCGATTATACCCCTGTCGTTGAGCTGCAGGGCTGCGGCTGCTCTGAAGGTAATTCCGGCCAGGACCTCTGCATTGGTCAGTTTTTCAAAAGTTCCCAGGATAGCAGCCTGGGTCAGTAGGTCGCCCATTGGTGCAGAGCCGGGGTTCCAGTCGCTGGCAATGGCCAGCGCAGCTCCTGAATCCAGCAATTTCCTGGCAGGAGTAAATCCGCATCCGAGCCCGATTGTCGCTCCGGGTAAGGCCGTTGCAATCACATCGCTGGCAGCGAGTTTCCTTATTTCGTCTTCGGTACTTGCCTCCAGGTGGTCTGCGCTTACTGCTCCACAATCAATGGCTACCTGGCTGCCACCCACTGAGAATTGGTCAGCATGGACGGTAATGGCGAAGCCTAAATTCCTGGCCTTTTCAAAATATGGCTTTATCTGCTCCGGGCTAAAGGCGCTTTCCTCCACAAAGGCATCCACCCGGGATGCTAGCCCCTCTTCTTTGATTACAGGAAATAAATGTTCAGACATTTCATCGAGGTAGCTTTCTGCTCCTTTATCATAATCTCGCGGCAGCATGTGGGCTGCGAGGCAAGTAGGTATAAGATCGGGGTGAAGATCCGCGGAAGCTCTTTTAATGGCTCTCAGCATTTTCAATTCCTCATTCGCCGTTAATCCATAGCCGCTTTTTACCTCTATGGTAGTAACCCCGTTTGACAGGAGGATCTCCGCCCTTTCTTTTATAAGGGAGACCAGCGAATCTTCACTGGAAGCACGGGTCTGCATAACGGTATCCCATATACCCCCTCCGGCCTTCGCGATTTCCAGGTAGGTTTTCCCGGCATTACGGTAGGCGTAATCCCTTGCCCTGCTTCCGCCAAAGCAGATATGTGTATGAGAATCTATCAACCCGGGAATACAAACGTGATCCCCAGTTAAGGCTTGTATTTGAAAACCTTCTTCCTCAGCCTCTTGTTGAAGGGACTGATAAGAACCTATGCGTTGAATAATGCCTTCGTCAACAATGATCCCGCCATTTTCAATAATATTTAATTGCTCATCTTGCAAAGCTCCTTTAAGTGGGAGGTTTGCCATGGTAATTATTTGCCTGAACGGACCTATTAATTTCATTGGATAATTTCTGTTTATAAATTCGGCAGCAGGAATTACTGCTGTTAAAATACCTCAAATTCAGCCGAATAAGGGGACTCTATTGATAAATTTTCTTTCTCGGCAGCATTGCGGACTAACTGCAGCAGGCTGCCCTCCCGTATCATCTGAATGCCTTTCTCAATATCTTCGGAAAAGACCCTGTCCTTTTCTGCAAATGGAACTTTTTTGCGCAGGGCCCGGTGAACCTCGTCCAATAGTTTTCCCGATTTAAGAGGTTTTCGGAATTCGAACGCCTGTGCCGCAGTCAATAATTCTATAGCCAGGATTTTCTCTACGTTCTCAATAACCTGCAGCGCCTTGCGCCCACTGATAGACCCCATACTTACGTGATCTTCCTGCCCCAGGGAGGTAGGAATACTGTCAGCACTTGAGGGAAAGCATAAACCTTTATTTTCGCTGGCAAGCGCTGCCGTGGTGTATTGTAAGATCATGTAGCCCGAATTGATACCGGTCTCCTTCATCAGTAACTTAGGTACGCCGGGACTGTTTCCCTCCAGGGCGAGGTAAGTACGCCGATCCGAAATATTCCCGATTTCAGAGGCTGCAAGACAGGCATAATCCAAGGCCATCGCCAGGGGTTGACCGTGAAAGTTGCCCCCACTAATGGTCAGCTCGTCATCGATGATTATGGGGTTGTCGGTAACCGAATTCAGCTCGGTTTCCAATAATTCTTTTAGGTGAAGCCAGGCTGCCCTTGATGCGCCGTGCACCTGTGGCATACAACGAAGTGAATAGGGATCCTGCACCCGGTCACAATCTATGTGGTCTTCCATGATCTCGGAATCCTTAAGCAGCGAAGTGATCCGGTGCGCCACGTGTATATTTCCTTTAAACGGGCGCAATTGATGCAATTCTGTATAAAATGGTTTTATGGAACCTTGCAATCCCTCGACCATCATTGCACCTATGATATCCGCCTGTGAGAGACATCGTTGCATCCTGGCAATAACCTTTACGGCATGGGCGGCAATGAATTGGGTGCCATTAATCAATGCCAGGCCCTCTTTTGGACCGAGTTCCAGGGCTTTTATCCCCTTCTTTTTGAATAACTGCTCGGTTGTAAGGACTTCATTCTTATACCATACCTTCCCAAGCCCGATCAAGGGCAGGAAGAGATGCGATAGCGGCGCCAGGTCCCCGGAAGCACCTACAGAGCCTTGTTCGGGCACTATAGGGGTTACATCATTTTCTAAGTGCCATAGTATGCGGTCCAGGGTTTCTTCTGCAATCCCGGAATAGCCTTTGGCCAGGGAATGGAGCTTTAATACCAGCATCAGTTTGGCAATCTCCTTTTCAATTGGTTTTCCCACACCAACACTGTGGCTTTTTAGAATGTTGGTCTGTAGTATCCTGGTCTCCTCCTTAGAAATGCGCGTGGTGCAGAGAGGGCCAAAGCCGGTATTAATCCCGTAGACCGGCTCACCCTTATCGACGATCCGTGCCACGATCTGAGCACTTTCCCTGACTTTTTTACGGGTTTGGGGTGTTAGTTTTCCGCTGATATGCCCGCGTGCCAATGATAGTGCGAGACCGGCACTCAGGTGGTGTTCACCATAATTAAAGCCTTGTTGTAATTCCGCCATGTTTCAATGATTTGTTGGCTTAAAATTATTGATTATGTTTGATAATTACCAATATCAAAATAGTCAACAGTTGATAACTACAAGTAATCATATTGAACTGCGACACCTGCGTTATTTCCTGATGGTGGCCGAGGAGTTGCATTTCAGGAAGGCTGCAGAAAAATTATTTATCTCACAGCCCGGGCTTAGCAGACAGATCGGCCAGTTGGAGGATTTGGTCGGGACCCCTTTATTTGACAGGAATAAAAAAAAGGTGAGCCTGACCAGGGCAGGGGAGTACCTGAAAGAAGAGGTGGAATTTCTGCTCAACCATATTGAGGTCACCACTCGTCAGTTGAAATTGATCGGGGAGGGGCAGTTAGGAGAAGTACGGATCGGTTTCTTAGGATCTGCCATGCAGCAGGTGATCCCTGATTTGCTGGTAGAGCTACAGCAGCAGTATCCAAATATCAGGACCAGCCTGGAGGAATTGTCTAATAATGCCCAGTTAAGTGCAATTTTAAAAGACCGGTTAGACATTGGCTTTGTCCGCCTGGCCAGGGTGCCGGAGGGATTAAAATTGAAACCCGTATTCGAGGATACGTTTTCATTGGTGCTCCCGGAAGATCATTGGTGTGCTGTGGAAACATTCCGTGATATTGGACAGTTCGCTGAAGAGAATTTTATTCTTTTTGCACAGGATTACAGCCCATTGTATTACGACACGGTGATGAGTATCTGTGAACAGCAAGGATTCAGTCCCAGGGTATCCCATAAATCGGTGCACGCACAGACCATTTTTAAACTGGTAGAGAATGGACTTGGAATCTCTATTGTACCTACTTCCCTGCAGCACGGGTTTAACATGGGTGTAAAATTCATAGAACTGAAAAGCATACCTCAGAGAGCGGTACTCTCTGTTATCTGGAAAGAGGATAACCGGAACCAGGCTCTGGACCAATGCTTAAAGTTATTATGGCCAGAGAATGTAAGTGGGATGTAGTATTTTTATAACCGAAAAAAATGTGTATGATATTTGATTTGATCAGGAACAGGAGATCGGTATTCCCGGACCAGTATAATGGTAAACCCATCGCCAAAGAAACAATAGAAAAGATTTTGGAAACGGCGAACTGGGCTCCTACTCATAGAAAGACAGAACCCTGGAGGTTCAAAGTGATGACAGGGGACAGTCTTGAAAAGTTAGGCGTATTCCTCTCGAACAAATACACTGCGACTGAAGACCGCCCGAAGAAGATAAAAACCCGGAAACTACTAGAAAACCCTCAAAAGGCTGCGGCAGTGATCGCCATCTGTATGCAGCGCGATCCTGCAGAAAGCCTTCCCGTTTGGGAAGAGGTTGCGGCAACCGCGATGGCCGTGCAGAACATGTGGCTGGCTTGTACCGAAATGGGAATAGGGTGCTATTGGAGCTCTCCCGGGCTGATCCGGTATATGGATGAATTCTTGCCGATGGAGCAAGGAGAAGAATGCCTTGGGTTCTTCTATATGGGGTATTATGACGAAGAGCTGGAGAAAGGGAGCCGGAATCCAATCGCCGGGAAAGTACAATGGCTGTAACTAGCTGAAAAAATATGGGAATAGAGCCTCACGATATTCCCAGGCTTTGGAGATAAACAATCCCAGAAAAATTACACTGACCAAAAACTTCAGGAAGGTCCCGGTGAGAAAACCGAGAAAGGATCCGAATGCCGCTTTTAAAGCAGTTTTTTGATCGGCCCTGTTCAGTAGCTCTCCGACCAAGGCTCCGATAAACGGCCATATGACGATCCCGAAGATCCCGAGTACGGGGAATACGATGGCAATAACCAGGCCAATAGTCGTCCCTATCATACCGGCACGACTCCCGCCGAATTTCTTTGTTCCCATAACAGGGATAGCATAGTCTACCACGAAAACGGCCAGGGCTACCAGGCCGGTAATGGTCAAAAACCACCAGTCTGTAGGAATGGCTTCGGTCAGGGATAAGATCAGCAATCCCACCCATCCCAGTGGCGGGCCGGGGAGCACGGGTAGAAAGCTTCCGACAATTCCACCGAGTATTAATATGAATCCTAAGATCAGGAATAGTATATCCATTGTAATGCTAATTCGTCTTGGCTCTAATATAGGCAGGATTTTACATCTTAAGGAAATGGATGAAAAGAATTAAAGATCATGTTATGCTAGTACCTGCAAATTGGAATCCTTGCGAAGCATTATAGGTGGTTCTTTAAAAAGTCGTAATTTTCCCCGGTAAAACAACCGGAATGCGCAAGTTGGGGATCATTATTTTTTGTGGGCTGCTTTCTTCCTGTGCCTGGTTTGAATCCCCGGAGGTGCAAACCCAAAAAATGGTAGCTGCAGAATTAGAGAGTATCAACTGGAACGATGTGGACCAGTACCCACTCTTTCTCGATTGCGACGAAACCGTGCCCAAAGCCGTACAGCGCGCCTGTTTTGAACGTACCCTGCTAAAACATTTCTCCGAGATATTAAGCGAGTTCGAATTTGAACTGGCCAATGATGTTGCCGATACCCTCTATGTGGATTTCCTGGTAGATAAGACCGGTGCCATCAGTGTTCTTGATATGGAAGAGAATGCTGCAATCCGCAACCAGATTCCGGAATTTAACGGGGTCATCATTGAAAGCCTTAAAAGTCTGCCTAAACTTGAACCGGCTCTGAAAAGAGGAATACCTGTCAGTGCGAAATTCCGGGTCCCCATCATCTTAAATACCAAACATTGAGTACTGAAAAGATCATATTAGGGATAGATCCGGGAACTACCATCATGGGTTTCGGGATTATTCGTATCCAGGGAAAGAAAATGGAGTTTGTGCAGATGAACGAATTATTGCTGCAGAAATATTCGGACCCCTACACCAAGCTTAAATTGATCTTTGAACGTACCATTGAGCTCATTGACACTTACCACCCCGATGAGATCGCTATTGAAGCCCCTTTCTTTGGTAAGAATGTGCAGTCCATGCTGAAACTTGGTCGTGCCCAGGGTGTAGCAATGGCTGCCGGGCTATCACGACAAATCCCGATCACCGAGTATTTACCAAAGAAGATAAAAATGGCCATTACCGGAAACGGGAATGCCAGCAAGGAGCAAGTGGCTAAAATGCTGCAAAGCACCCTGGGTCTGAAAGAGTTGCCTAAAAACCTGGACAGTACAGATGGCCTTGCTGCAGCGGTGTGCCATTTCTATAACGAGGGTAAAATTGATACGGGAAAAGGCTATTCCGGCTGGGATGCTTTCGTAAAGCAGAATGAAAAAAGGGTTAAGAAGTAGGCAGTGCACCCTATTTTTATTTTATAAACATAAAGCAGTAAATTCTGGACAGCAAGTCGTGATCAGGCCTTTTATATTAGGGTAAACCCAAAGTCTGTTTATTTAATACTAAACTGCTTGTATTCTGCAGTAGCCTCGAATAACTTAAGACCGGGGCGGGGTTAAGAACCCCGGCCTCACGGTATCGATTGCTTTATATACCGAAGGCTTCTGAAGAAAAAAGGGTCAGAACATTATTTATTTCAGAAAGTAAGTACTGACAACCAATCGAGAAGAAGGTAAGTGCCGTAATCCTTACCTTTGTACTCAGCAAGGTAACTTTGTCCCCTTGTACCTATGTCCCTCCCGCCCGAACGTGCCGTTCGGTACGGGCGGGTTGTACCTTTGTCCCTGTATAGAATGAGCGGAATCTACATCCACATCCCTTTTTGCAAGCAAGCTTGTCACTACTGCGATTTTCATTTCAGTACTAATACCAAGCACTTGGAAAGTATGGTTGGAGCGCTACAGAAGGAGTTGTTGTTGCGTAAAGATGAACTGGGAAACAAGGAAATAAAAACTATCTATTTTGGTGGGGGAACACCCTCCCTACTGGGAATTGAGGATTTGGACCGTATCATAAATACGGTGCATAAACACTTCCCCGTTTCTGCCGAACCCGAAATAACCCTGGAAGCTAACCCGGATGACCTGTCCTCAGCTAAGGTAAAAGACCTGGCACACTCACATATTAACCGTCTCAGTATTGGTGTACAGTCTTTTTTTGAGGAAGACCTGAAGCTGATGAACAGGGCGCATAATGCCGAAGAGGCAAAAAGATGCCTGGAACTGGCTTCCGACTATTTTGACAATATTTCTTTGGATCTCATTTACGGTATTCCCGGAATGGATATGGAGCGTTGGGAGCGCAACCTGCAAACTGCCACCTCTTTCAATATCCCTCATATTTCCAGTTATGCCCTGACCGTTGAACCGCGTACCGCGCTTAAGCACATGATTGAGAAAGGCCAGGTTCCCCCGGTTAATGATGAAGCTGCGGAAAGGCATTTTAAACATATGGTTGGTTATTTAGAACATAGAGGCTTTGTACATTACGAACTGTCTAATTTTGCTATGCCCGGATATTTCTCAGAGAACAATTCGGCCTACTGGCTGGGGAAACACTACCTGGGTATAGGCCCTTCTGCACATTCCTATGACGGGCAAAGCAGGGGATGGAATATCCGTAATAATACCAAGTACATCAAAGCAATTCAAGAGGGGGAATTGCCCATTTCGATAGAAGAGCTTAGCAAACGGGACCGGTATAATGAATACGTAATGACCGGCCTGAGAACTATCTGGGGGGTGTCGATTGAGAAGGTTGCTACAGAATATGGATCCTTATACAAGGATTATCTTATAGAACAGGCAGAGAAACTGATACGATTAGAATTGGTGAAGCAGACCGATAATACCCTGCACGTGACTTCTAAAGGAAAATTTTTAACCGACGGAATTGCAGCAGACCTGTTTATGATTAACTTGAAAGACAATTCCTGAAAAACACCTACTGTAAAGAATGAAAAACCAAATGATAGCCAGTATAAAACTAAATAAAAGAGAATTTAAGGTAAACCTGAATGCGCCTTTAGATCTGTCTATCCCGATTCGGGGAACAGGAAAAAATGTGAATGCCTGGTATGCCGATCCACCCAAGATAACCCCTTATAAGGAAGGTGAATTTGTCGCGAGTGTCAGTGAAGGAGCATCAATCAATTTTAATGATATTTATTTTAATCCCCATGCTCATGGAACCCATACGGAAACAGTGGGGCATATTACCGCTGAATCCTATCCTATCAATAAACATTTAAAAAAATTCTTTTGCCTGGCCGAGGTTATTACCATTGCTCCGGAAGGACACGGTGAAGATCGTTGTATTTCAAGGGTTCAATTGGAGTACGCTTTAAAAGATCGCGACTGTACTGCTGTGGTGATCCGTACTTTACCCAATACAGGACAAAAAAAGACCAGGCACTATTCGCACAAAAATCCACCTTACCTCCTCGAAGATGCCACACGTTATCTGGTTGAGCGCAATGTTCAGCATTTATTAATCGACCTTCCGTCTATCGATAAAGAAAAAGATGACGGTGCCCTGGTTTCCCACCGGGCATTCTGGAACATGGAAGGGAAGAAACGCGTGGATGCAACAATAACTGAATTTATATATGTCCCCAATAAGGTATTGGACGGGACGTATTTGCTGGAGTTGCAGACCGCTGCTTTTGAAAACGATGCAGCTCCGAGCCGCCCGGTCTTATATAAAATACTGAAGGATGAATGATGTACTGGAAATCTTTCTGGGGCTTGCCCTAGGCGCGATCCTGATGTACTGGATCTTCTCCTATATCAGGAGACGAAGTCGACGGGAATTGACCCAGCACCAGAGTACGGTGATCCTTGAAAAAATAAGGAGCGTCTGCAAGCTGATCACGGTGGAAGGTGATTTTGCCGAAATTTATAGGTATGAAAATACCAGGTCCCGTTTTATGAGTATGATCAGCAGTAAGAAACGTGCCCTTATCGTCATCAAAGCAAAGGCCCAGATCGGCTATGACCTTAAAAAATTATTCATGCATGCCGATAACGAGCGAAAAAAAATAATTTTAGAAAATTTCCCCGCACCGGAAGTGCTGACCATTGAGCCGGAACTGGAATTTTATGATATCAGGAACGGCATATTTAATGCGTTCACCCCCGATGATCTTACCTCGCTTAACAAAGAGGCCCGTAAGCACATACTGGAAAAGATCCCGGAAAGCGGACTGATGGAAACAGCCAATAAAGAGGCCCTGGAAGCCGTTCTGCTTATTGAGAAGATTGTAGAGACCATTGGTTGGACTTTAGACTACAGTGCATTGGAGTTTAACAAGAAACAATTAAAAAATAAAACCGACTAAAATGAAAAAACTATCAATTACAATATTACTCCTGTTTTTTGCTTTCAAAGGATTTGCGCAGGAGATGGATGCCTCCCGCAATTTTGACCCTTCCTTTGTACATACCGTCTTTTTCTGGTTGAAGAATCCGGACAGTAGTGCGGATCGTGCAGATTTTGAGATTGCATTGGCTACTTTACTCAGGGATTCAAAATTTGCCAAGACCAATTTTGTAGGGGTGGCACCAAAGGCGACAAGGGATGTGGTAGATGATTCATTTACCTACCAGCTAACCCTCACTTTTGAATCGGCCGAAGCCCAGGAAGGTTACCAAACGGAGGTAGCACACCTCAAATTCATTGAGGATGCGTCCTCCTTATGGGAAAAGGTTGTCGTATATGATGCCCAGGGGGCCGTTCAATAATTAATATCAAGTAAAGGTGAATATAGAAAGTTTCAGGGAGTACTGCATCTGTAAAAAAGGAGTTACAGAAGAGCTTCCTTTTGATGAACATACCCTGGTGTTCAAAGTAATGGGGAAGATATTTGTCTTTACACCTTTGGAGCGTTCCCCACCGCAAGTGAACATGAAATGCGATCCCGAAAGGGCTATTGATCTTCGCGATCGGCACGCTGGTATTATCCCGGCCTTGGCCTACTTGGATAAACGGCATTGGAACACCCTTTACCTGGATCAACTCCCAACGCAATTATTAGAAGAACTAATTGATCATTCCTATGATCTTGTGGTAAACAAGCTCACAAGGAAACAAAAAGACGAGCTCTTCGGTTTATAAATTCTTGACTTGTAATTTGTGAAAACTGTCTGCTTGCAGGCGCATTAACTCCTCTGCTTTTTGCTTTTTATAAGCAAATATTGCCTCCTCCTCAGCAATCTCTGAATAGATCTTATGATTCAGTGCAGTGTCCGTGGCCAGGATGTGTTTGCGCTCATTGACTTTCTGGGCTACCCATGTCGCAACAATAGATTCTTCCTCTTCAATTTTCAGGTCGTAAGGTCCTTTTGGAGCTAACAGCTTAACCAGGATAGGAGAGGTTTCTATGGCCAGGAATAACAGGAATATAAAGAATGACGGGAACCAGGGTAATTCGGATAAAGCATTGATCCTTGCCATTAACCCGTCAAAGCCATCAATAATGGGTTGTGAATTGGTTACAGCAAGCTGGTATGTTGTATTCAGCCTGTCTATTTCGGCTTCAGCCGCAGCAATTTTATCGGTATTGGTATTCCTCAAGGCTTGTAGATCAGCAAGGGATGCATCGTGTTTTTCACGTTTTTCCTTATATACCGGGCCTTTTCCTATGAGTTGTGTACCCTGCCGCCCTTCGGCTTCAGCAATATATGTGTCGTATAAGGCATTCGTGCTGCGTTCTTTCTCCACTACCTCATTTTTTAAAGCGGCAATTTGAGTATTGAGTTCTTCAATAGCTGGTTGATATTGTAAAGCGATCTGGTCTTTATTGGCTAAGGTGAGCGAATTCTTTTGCTCCAGTAGAACCTGGTTGATTTCCTTTTCAAAAATCTTCATCTCCAAGGGTTTAGAAATGACAACCGCAATGATTATAGCTAGCACAATACGAGGGCTAGCCTGTAGTAATTCCTTCCCGAAATGATCCCGTTTTTTCAGCGTAGAGACAATAAAACGATCCAGGTTAAAAATCAGCAGTCCCCAAAGGAAGCCGAAAAAAATAGCAGAATATACATTGTCAAATACGGTATAAAGAGCATAGCTGGCGGCAATAAAGGCCATAAGGGCTGTAAAGAATACGGTAGCCCCGATTCCGGCGTACTTATTTTTTTCGCCCTCTGAACAAGTTTCTAGGATATGGGTATCTGCCCCGGAGCAGAGAATAAAGAACTTTTGAATCATGATATGGTGTTTTTTGATTGATGATGATGTATACGGGTACAACTGTGAATTCTGCGTTTTGGTATGTGATACCCTTTAAATTTTACTGATCCTTAGTGTTTTAGAGGGTCTGGATCTGGTCATAAATTATTTGGGATATTACGTGAAAACAAAAAAAGCCGCAACAGCGGCTTTTTATATCGACGGAAGAAAGCAGTTTATTCAGCTTCAGACATCCTGGTAAAGGACGAATAGAAATGCGGGATGGTTTCTATGCCTTTCAGGTAATTCTTTATCCCATAGTGTTCGTTCGGAGAGTGTATAGCATCGCTGTCTAAGCCAAACCCCATTAGTATGGTTTTGCTATCGAGTTCTTGTTCAAACAGCGAAACAATGGGTATGCTCCCTCCACTGCGTTGTGGGATCGGTGTTTTTCCAAACGTAGTTTTATAGGCTTCGCTCGCCGCCCGGTAACCTATATGATCGATAGGGGTAACATAAGCCTGTCCCCCGTGATGAGGTGTTACCTCTACCTTAACCCCTTCCGGGGCAATACTTGTGAAGTGTTTTGTAAAAAGTTCTGTGATCTCTTGCCACTCCTGGTCTGGCACCAGGCGCATGGAAATTTTTGCAAAAGCCTTACTGGCAATAACGGTTTTTGCACCTTCCCCTATATAGCCTCCCCAGATCCCATTTACATCCAAAGTAGGGCGAATAGAGTTTCTTTCGTTAGTGGTAAACCCTTTCTCTCCATAGACGTCTTTAATATCCAGGTGATTCTTATAGGCTTCCAAACTGAATGGAGCTTCGGCCATGGCACGTCTTTCTTCTGCAGACAGTTCATGGACCTTATCATAGAAGCCGGGGATGGTAATATGGTTATTCTCATCATGGAGCGAAGCGATCATTTTAGCCAGGATATTGATAGGATTGGCCACGGCTCCGCCATAGAGTCCTGAGTGCAGATCCCTGTTAGGACCGGTCACAGCTACTTCGACATAGGAGAGTCCGCGAAGACCAGTTGTGATTGACGGGACATCTGGTGCGATCATGCCGGTGTCTGAGATCAGGATAATATCATTTCGCAATTTCTCACGATTCTCCCTCACGAAGGTGACCAAACTGGGACTGCCTACTTCTTCTTCCCCTTCGATCATGAATTTAACATTGCACGGGAGGTTGTTATTCCTTACCATGTATTCCAGGGCTTTCACATGCATGTACATTTGCCCTTTGTCATCACAGGCCCCCCGCGCAAAAATAGCACCTTCCGGGTGCAGTTCAGTTTCTTTGATCACAGGTTCAAAGGGAGGAGTGTCCCAAAGATCCAGGGGGTCTGGTGGTTGCACATCATAATGACCGTAAACGAGGACTGTAGGAAGGTCCTGGCCTATAATTTTTTCACCGTAGACAATAGGGTATCCCGAAGTTTCACAGACCTCTACCTCGTCACAACCGGCTTCGGAAAGGGCGACGGCAATGGCTTCAGCGGCATTGATTACATCTTGGGAATGTGCAGAATCGGCACTTACGGAGGGTATTTTTAATAAATTGATTAATTCATTTATAAAACGTTCTTTGTGTTCCTGGATATAGCCTGACGGGTCTTGCATAGGTTTTTAATTGTTTATCTTTTAAAAATAGAAAAGAACATTGGAATTTTAAAGAGGAAGTATTTTTAAATTCAAAAATTACTATATATTTGCACTCCCTTAGCAAGTCTGGGGGGATTTGTTGCAGGCGTGGTGGAATTGGTAGACCCGCCCGAACGGCGTTCAGTCGGGTGGGCACGCTAGAAGTCTAGCGTGTATCGGGGATACATAATAAGATTAAGCATCGCAACATTGAAATAGTTTATGCAGGCGTGGTGGAATTGGTAGACACGCTAGACTTAGGATCTAGTGCCGAAAGGTGTGAGAGTTCGAGTCTCTCCGCCTGTACAACGTAAAAAGCTCTTCTTAGTGGAAGGGCTTTTTTTATGTCCTGAACCGAAGGAGTTAGGAGGGACGAGAAGTTTATCCCGAGCGTAGACAAGGGAAGTTTCTCCGCCTGTATAACGTGAAAAGCCCTTATAAGCAGAAGGACATTTTTTACGTTTGCTATTACGGAAATCGGGAGAACGGTTATTGATCCTATGATATGCTCTGATTTTGGCAGAGAGATGCATCAGGCGTTGAATCAATATTCCTATGGAAGGTTTTTCATTCTCATGTGCGGTAAAGAGGTATTTTGGGAAAACTCGTCAATGTAGTTGTGGTTACTCCAGATAGAAATCCTTTTGCATAAAAAGATGGGATATTTTAAAAAATGATTAAATTTGCAGCGGATTTGCAGGTGTGGCGGAATTGGTAGACGCGCTAGTTTCAGGTATTAGTGGAGCAATCCGTGGAGGTTCGAGTCCTCTCACCTGTACTTCAAAAGCTCTCTTTAACAGGAGGGCTTTTTTTATGGACATATACGAAATGGTTTTAGGTCAAGAGAGGACGAGAACTCGCCTGCCGATAGGCAGGGCCTGTCCCGTGAGCTTCGCGATACGGGGATTCCTCTCACCTGTACTTCAGAAGCTCTCTTTAACAAGAGGGCTTTTTTTTATGCCTAAAAATAAGGTGGTGAGTAAGCAACTGCAACGCACATACCAAAAATCACGCACCGTCAATTATATTAAAGTAAACTGCATGTTTACTGCAGTCTAAAGGGATAACTTACAACCGGGGAGGGGGTAAGTGCCCCCCGGGTGAAAAGTCAGCAGTTCTAAGTTAGAAGTATGCAGTATTTTCCTTAACAGCTCGTATATGAGATGGATTGTCCCTCCCGCCCGTACCGAACGGCACGTTCGGGCGGGTTGTCCCTATGTACCTATGTACCTTTGTCCCTCTGTACCTATGTCCCTTTACAGACTGCAAGCTTCCTGCAGTGTAAACAATTATCTTAAGCTCGGGGTGGGGTTAAGAGGCCCCAGTTGGCAAAAGAGATTTTTGTAGTATTAACTCAGAACTAGCATCGCCTATTCCCTTTTGACCCTCTGTATCCTAGTAACCTTGTAACTTTGTCTCTTTGTACCTATGTACCTATGTCCCTTTACAGACTGCAAGCTTCCTGCAGTGAAAGACTTTAACTTAAAACCGGGGTGGGGTTTTGAGCCCCCTCTTTTTGCGAAGAATCATTTCTACATTCAGTCTCTGCGGTTATTCGTTACAGATCAATACTTTAGCATTTGACCAGGCAGCCACCTGCTTCCTTTTCCCATTCAAAGCCGGGGACAGGTATGATTACTACTACAACTCCTAATTATGTAGTGTATCCCAAGTACTGTAATCCAATCAGAAAACACCGTAGCCAAACTTGCTTCTGCATCCATATTTTACGCTTCTCCATCAACTTCTTCCCCCGCTTATGATATCTTAAGTATAATTAATTCAACAGAGGCTTTTTCCGGGATGCAGAACTATTATTCCACTACCGGAGCTTGCCCCAAAAAATATTGGCTAAAACATGAGTAAGGAAAAACAGAAAATATTGGTTGCCGGTGCAACAGGAACAACCGGTAATATTGTCGTGAATCTTCTTAAAGATTCAGCTAATTACCAGCCTATTGCTATGGTGCGTAAAGAAGAACAGAAAAAAGATTTTGAAAAGAATAATATCCAGGTCGTTTTGGCAGATCTTGAGCAAGAAGTAAGCCATGCGGTACAAGGTGTGGATAAGATCATATTTGCCGCTGGATCCGGAGGGGAAAAGGTGGTTGAGGTAGACCAGGAAGGTGCCAAGAAATTAACTGAAGCCGGTAAAAAAGAAGGCATAAAAAAATTCGTGATGCTCAGTTCAATGGGAGCTGACGAACCAGCCCGGCACGTGAAATTAAAAGACTATCTGGAAGCTAAGCGCAACGCGGATGAGTATTTGAGGGGTAGTGAATTACCTTATACCATTGTGCGTCCCGGAGCTCTTACTAATGACGATGCCTCGGGTCAGATAAAACTGGAAACAAAACTTGCCGAAAAAGGAAAAATACCAAGGGCAGATGTAGCGAAAGCTCTCGTTACGGTATTGGAAGATAATGTAAGGAAAGGGGAAACTTTTGAGATCCTGCAAGGTAACACCCCTATAGAGAAAGCGCTAAGAGGAGAACGATATTAAACATATCAGGATTCGTATTTTCTTCAAAAGACCGGGATTAAATATCTCGGTTTTTTTGTGGCTGCCTGTCACTATCTAAACCCTGGAATTAAATCCTTTTAGTTGGGAATAATCGAAATTGATGGTGCCTTTTAATACTTTTGCCAATCTACCCATAATACTATACCATGAGTGTAAAAAAAGAACTGGAGCAGCGAAGTGGAGCGCAATGCGAGCTATGTAAGTCCGCAGAACAACTACAGCAATACCTGGTTCCGCCAAAATCGGAAGAACATTCAGAAAACTTTATAATTTGTTGTACTAATTGTTTTGAGCAAATTGAAGATAGAGATAAGATGCAAGCCGATCACTGGAGAGGCTTATCCGAGAGCATGTGGAGCGAGGTTGATGCAGTGAAAGTAGTAGCATGGAGGATGCTGAACCGTTTAAAAGAGCAGGCATGGGCACTAGATCTCCTCCAGATGTTTTATATGGAACCGGGAACAGAACAATGGGCCAGGAATTGGGATGAGCTTAAAGATGAGCAAGCCCTTGAACATTTGGATACCAATGGGGCTCTGTTATCTCAGGGAGATCAGGTGGTGCTGATCAAAGATCTGAACGTTAAGGGAGCTGGTTTTACTGCCAAGCGCGGTACCGCGGTCCGAAATATTTCATTGGTTCACGACAATGCCGAATGCATTGAAGGTAAAGTTAACGGGCAGCAGATTGTTATCCTCACAAAATATGTAAAGAAATCCGGTTAGTTAAACAAGGCGCAGGAGTTTATCATTGCCACGTGCATAAATATCTTAAAATCATGAGATATAGTTAATTGTGGAAATGCCATTTCGTTAAATTGGTAAAATAATAGAGGGAAGGGTGATAATTTAATAAGTTTTGTTTAACGATTTTAGATACTTTTAGGGGTCTCAACTATTACTCAACTCTTCTAATCAACGCCAACCTATGTATACCTGGTCCACGAGGTTTACCTTCTTCCTGTTCATGGGTGCTATCTCCATACTATGTGCCCAGGATGTACAAAATGATTCTGTTTCTTTTTTCTTCAATAAAATGGAGGAATTTGCTGATCAGCATTCCGGAGAGCGAATCTCCATTACTGAGCGTGAGTCCCTTTTGCGCCATGTGGAAGGACGGGAAAAAGTACAGCTGTTGTTAGATCTGAGTAAAGCCCACATGTACAAGGATATCCATGCGGCTAAAACCTTTTCAGAAAGAGCCTTGATCTTATCCTCTGAACTCGGTTTTAAAAAAGGCATATTACAATCTAAATACCAGGAGGCATACCTATTGTTTATTCGAGGTGATTTTGACAGGTCTTTTACGCTGGCATCCGAAGTACTGTCCACTGCAGGGAAGAACAATTTTTTGGAAGAGCAAGGGGATGTTCTCACCCTTATAACGGATATATATAGCGAGAAAGGACATTATGATAAAGCACTTCAGACAGGGTTAGAGCTCCTGGATATAGCAGAAACTCATCATACGGATCATCTTTATATGAGGGCATATGCGGCCTTATCACATTATTACCTGCGTACCGAGAATTATGAAAAGGCATTGTCCTATTGCCTAAAAGGCATTCCCTTCATAATCAGGTTAGGACAAACCCAGTATTTCTTTCCCAAGATCGACGAGATAGCTCGAATGAAATCTAAGCTTAGTGATGTTCAGTCGGCTTTAAAAGCTTATGCATTTTATGAAAAATTAGAAGTAAAAATGCCGCCTCCAGGGGATTACATTGAGAGTGCGGTGCATATGAACATGGCCGACATTTACCTTATGTCAGGTAATCTTGACAAGGCTCAGGCCTATTTATCGCGGGCTTTGGAGAAGAATTACGAAAAGCAATACCGCTTTCGGATCCCAAGGGCACTCATTCTTCAAGGACAGCTTTTATTAAAACAAAATGATACTGTTAATGCTATTAAGTCTTACGAGGAAAGTCTTGAAGCGGCAGAGCAGATTAATGCTTTTGATGTGGTCAAGGATAATAGCGAAATCCTAAGCCAGTTATACCAACAAACAGATCAGCCTGGAAAATCATCAGAGTACAAGGCGTTATTTGAGACCATCAGGGATTCGATTTTTACTAATGAGCAGGAACAAAAGATCGTTATACTTGAAACAAAGAGAAACGTTAAAGAAATCAGCCAGCGAAAAAGAATACTGGAACTGGAGAATGAAAAACAGCAGGCTAATTTCAATACCCTGTTTACCTTGCTTATGCTCGTATTAACGATAAGTGGACTCTCCGTATATTCATACTTCAAAGTCAGGTCCAAGAACAAGTTACTTTATAATAAGGCGTTAGAGCTGGCCAAAGTACAGTCAGAGTTAAAAGAAAAATTACGGACATGGGAAATAAATTCGGTCTTAGTGGAAGACAAGAAGGAAGCTGGCAGTAACTGCCAAACGATGGATGATGATGTTAAGGCCATCATCCTGGCCAAACTTGAGAATTTGGAATGTGAAAATTTCTTCCTGGACCCCTGCTGCAACTTGCATTCCCTTGCAGAATCACTCAAGACCAACCCTAAATACCTTTCCCAGGTCATCAACCAGGAGAAAGGGTGTAATTTTAATAACTATTTAAACTGCCTTAGGATAGATTTCCTTATTCCTAAACTCATAGAGGATGAGGACCTGCGCAATAGTAAATTGTGTTATATCGCCACAACTGTAGGCTTTAATACCCTCAACACCTTTAATTCGGCTTTTAAGAAAAGACAGGGTATACTCCCGTCTTATTTTATAAAAGAACTCAACCAAGCTAAGGTAGAATCTGAGTGATCTTTTTTAAATGAAAAAAGCAGCGCCTTAACAAAGAACGCTGCTCCAACTCAACAATCTAAAATCAACTAACTCTGTTTTCAGAATTAACAGGCCCGGGGGAACTGGACCACTCTATATCTTCGGAGATTTCCGTTTATCTATTCGTAATGGTAAGCCTGCAATCTGGTCTAGGAATCTGATCCTAAGTTAACCGAATCAGTGATTCTACCATATACAAACCCTTTAAACCGCTATAAAATTCATGAATTTATACACTACTTATACTAGTTGAGCACGGCAGTCCTCCTGGTAAATATCAGGAGGCTGTCCCTGTTTTGGCTGGCCAGGTATTTAAAGCTCTTATCCGCACCCTCTATACGAATGAGTGATTTGGCATCACCGGTGACTTCAAATCCGCTTTCAGGTGTCGGTACGGCGGAAAAGTTTCCTTTGCCGTCTCCCTTCAGCAATAAACCATTAAAGGCATCGTATTTCCCTATAAAAGGTTCGTTCCCGTAGTCATTTCCAATTAACATTAAGTCTTTATGCCCGTCCTCATCCAGGTCTTCGATCAGCAGGTCTGTTAGGGGGGCTAATTGTGCTTCTGTGGGTAGCGGTCTTATTTTAAAGGTGCCATCGCCTTTATTTTCTATATAGATGCTCTTATCCGTATTTGCTTTGAGATGAACTGCTCCTTCTAATTCTCGGTCTTTGAAAAGATTATCCTGGGTAGCTTTCGCATAGTCCTTAAAAAAATCGAATTTACTACGGAATAATGGGCTTTGTCCGTAAAGGTCTCCCCAGAAATGAACCGGGAAAGATTCGTATTCCCCTTCGTCGTTTTTAAAATATGCGAACATTACCGGATCTACACTGCCATTATTGTCAAAATCTTTGGCCAGCACAGAAACCGGCCGGTCCTCACTGGCCTGGTAAAAATTATTGGAACCTAAATTCCCGACAATAAGATCTATATCGCCATCATTATCCATATCGGCAGAGGCTATGGATTGCCACCACCCTTTCTGTTCCTCCAGCCCTGTGCCCTTTAATTGAGTCAGCGTATTTTCTTCATTCCTGAATATGGTAACGCCCATGAATTCACCCACGAGAATTAGGTCGTTTCGCTGATCCCCATCAATATCGGCCCAAACCGCATCGGTGACCATACCAATGTTAGAAAGACCGGGGGCTTTGGCAGCGGTAACATCTTCTAACTGGCCCTTGTTATTGCGTAAGAGGAAACTTTTTTCCGGCAAGGGATATCTGCCTATGGGCGTGCGTCCACCCACAAAGAGATCAGTATATCCATCCCCGTCAAAATCCGCAGTGGTAACTACAGATCCGCTGGCATTAATTACAGGCATTAGGTGTTCGGCTGAACTGAAATTGCCCCTACCGTCATTGATAAAAAGTCGGTCCGAGTAATGTTTACTTTCCCTCTCAAATTCATTGCTTCCGGACACAAGGTAAAGATCCAGGTCCTGGTCATTATCAAGGTCAAACAAAGCCATGCTTTCTATTTCGTATTCCAGGTCTTCTTTATCGGTAAATAGTGGTTCTTGTATAAATGATCCATCTGCTTGTTGGAAAAACAGGGTAGGGGAATGACCGTTAGATCCACCGATGATAAAATCCTCCAGGCCATCGCCGTTCATATCCCCCGCCGTCATATCGGGTCCGTTCTGGGTCAGTTTATGTGGAAGGATTCTTTGAATATTGAAATCGATCATATCCTGTTCCTGATGCTTAAAGGCCAATCCTTGATCCCTGGGTACCTTAGTGAGTATCGGCTGAGAATCCCGGAACGGTTTAGGCCCTGTTTTTTGTTCTGTTGCAGTAGCATCCGCGTAAGAAATCACTAAGGTCTGGTTCGCTTTCAGACTACCTAAATCTTGGTGTCTCCCGTCTGGCCACCAGATTTCCAATTGCTCTAATTGCTTATATGCACCGGTACCAAAATGGATCAGGTCCTCTACAGAAGACATATATCCCCTGGTCACCTGTTGTTCGTGGTACTGTATTAGATCTTCACTGGCCTTTAGACGTAATTTAGCGCCTATTCCCATCGGATTGCTCTTGGGTCCCTTGAGGCGTACATTCAGGTAATTGGCAGCATCAGCTCGTTGGTCAAGCCGATTTTCAAATACGAATGCAGGGTCGTTGATGTTGTTCACTACATAATCCAGGTCCCCATCAAGGTCCAGGTCGGCAAACACAGCTCCGTTGGAGAAAGATGGGATGTTCAGGCCCCAGTCATTCCCACTGTCCTCAAATGTCCAATCACCCTTATTCCTGTAAGCGTAATTCGGGATCTTAACGATTGGGATGGAGTCAAGAATATCTTTAGGGCTCAGGAAACGGCTTACCCCAACACGAAAATCTCCAAAATCCTTATCCGTAATGTCCCTGGGAAACCCATTTGTAATCAGGAGGTCCCTGTAACCGTCATTATCAACATCCATAAATAGTGGAGACCAGCTCCAGTCTGTCTTCGCAACACCGGCCATCAATCCTATTTCGCTGAATGGCAGCTCAGCTGCATTTCCCTTATGAAGCATATTTCGGCTGTATTGTTCTTCATAGCCCCACTTCCGGTTCATAATTGTTGTGATATAAGGGTTATTACCGATAGTGGTTTTCATACGGCTGTTTGTCTCACCCAGCATGTCCAGGGTGATGATATCTAAAAGACCGTCATTGTCATAGTCGGCAATATCAGAGCCCATGGAAAACTTACTTTGGTGCCTGATCCGATCTTTGATATCGTTCCTGAATGTTCCGTCTCCATTGTTGATATAGAGCAGGTCATTGGTAAGATAGTCGTTGGTGATATAAATATCAGGCCATCCATCGTAATTGAGATCTGCAATGGCAATTCCTAATCCAAATCCCTCGATGGTGATCCCCGCTTCCTGGGTGACATCGGTAAAGGTTCCATCTCCGTTATTGTGAAATAAGCGGTCATTGCTGATTGCCGTTCCATCGGTAATTTTTGTCCGGTAATTGGTGGGGAGTACATGCACCTGTTCATTGTTCAGGACATAGAGATCCTGGTGACCATCCTTGTCATAATCAAAAAATGCGGCCCCCATACTGTTGCTGGAATCATCAACGCCGTATTCAGCCGCAGATTCTTTGAATACGGGAATTCCCTTATCGTTGGTCCCCTGGTTGATAAAAAGAAGGTTAGCCCTTTTTTCCTTTCCTTCTTCCCGGGCAGAACAAACATATATATCCGGAAGGCCATCCGTGTTGATATCGGTCACGGTCACCCCTGTATTCCATCGATCTTCGGCCATTATCCCAGCTTCTCTTGAGACATTCCGGAATTTAAACTCGCCCTGGTTCAGATACAATTGGTTGGGGACCTGGTTGCCCGAAAAGAACAAGTCGGGTAACCCATCAGCATTAAAATCGCCAACACCTACACCTCCCCCGTTAAAAATATATTCTTCGGTAAGGATATTCGCGCTGTCGGTCTCAACAATCTGGTTGTTAAATGTGATCCCCGTCTCTTCTGCTGATCTGAGCTTAAATAAGGTCTCAGGTTCTTCTTCACAGGAACAAATAAAAATGATAAGAAAAGAAAACAGGCTTAATTTTCTCATAAGAAGGTCATTAAATGGGTTGGTTGCTGTAATTGAGGTGCTGGTTTGCTCCTCAAATATAAGATAACACCCTATAAAAAATAAAGCCATGAAGGAGATTTTAACTCCCTATGGCTTTATCTGTAATTTTGGGACTATTTGCCCCCCTTTATTATTTCAAAGTTTATCGTCTACCTATTTATTAATAGGCCGGATCCTGAGTTAAAGTTGGTTCTCCATTCAGGTAAGAACGGTCAATAGCTTCAATTGGTATTGGGTAATATTCGTTCTTATTTGGTGTAAAGCTTTTGCCTTCCAGGTAGGTGCGATGCTCCGCTTCACTGTCGAGGTAAGCATTCAATACTTCTGCGGCCACTCCCCATCGCTGCAGGTCAAAAAAGCGGTGTCCTTCCATAGCGAACTCCAGTCGGCTTTCAAAACGAACTGCTTTTCTTGCCATATCCTGGTCTGTCCATGGAGTATCATAAGTAGCGATGTCATAATTGGCAGCTGCTTCTCCCTCAACTATGGTATAATCGTTCCTGTCAGCTCCTTGCGTGGCTTTGGGGACAAAGCCTACAGGGTTAGCGGCGCGACTCCTGATCATGTTGACCAATTCCCTGGCACGCTCCAGGTTTCCGAGTTCAACTTCTGCTTCCGCAAGCCAAAGCAAAATCATGTCGTAACGCATAATCCTGTAATTGTTGGCCGAGAGGTTCCCCCAGCCTCCGACTCCAAATGCTTCGGGTTCAGCTACGTGTTTTTTAGAGAAATACGGTCCTGCGTACGATAGATCCCGGACAAAATCAGTTTGGTATATTTTGAATCCCTTATATAGAATTCCGGGTCTTCCTACAGTATGGTCAAGTCTCGGGTCCAAGGTTCCGGTGTACTCTGTTTCCCAGGTCACATCATTATTGTCAAAATTATCTAACTGTGGCAGACCATTCTCCGTTTTATAAGCATTAACTAAGTTTTGTGATACCTGGTAGAAACCGCAGCATCCCCAAGGATCGGTATAAGGATGTGCAAGGCCTATACCCTGGTTAGATGCCTGGTCGTTGGAGCTGCTTATGGCGTACTGGATTTCAAAGATGGATTCTGCATTGTTCCTGGTTGCAACCAGGAAATTCTCTTCAAAATCATCGACAAGCATGAATTGGCCTGAATTGACAATCTCATCCAGGATAACCTTAGCTTCTTGCAGCTTGCTGATATTGGCAGCCCCATCTGAAGTCCATCCCTGGTACATTTTTGCTTTTGCAAGGAAAGCCAAAGCTGCCCACCTGCTTGGTCTTCCCAGGTCTGTTTGGCTATCCGGTAAAACATCTGCCGCAGCAGCGAAATCTGCTTCGATCAGTGGCCAGATCTCACGATCATTGGGAACTTTAGTGCTTTCCACATCATTTATATCGTAGACATCGTCCCCGATATAAGGAGGCATTCTCCACATCTTCCTGGCCTCAAAATGAAAGAAACCTCTTAAGAAACGCGCCTCGGCATTGATCTGTATCTTCCTGTCCTCACTGATAGACTCGGCATTTTCCAATGAGGTAATGACATCGTTAGTTCGCGCGATTCCTTTATAAAGCCCTCTCCATTTGTTGGTAATATGCCCGTTAAAGGACTGGAAGTCGTACGCTTCTATAAACGATTGTTCCGGTTGATCCCCGGCATCCGTGCCTTTCAGGGCATCGTCAGAAGGTATTCCCCCGAAGACCCAATTCTGTACATCATTGTTCCAGGGAGCCTGTCCGTCTAATCCCAGGCCGTTCAACATTTTATAGGCTCCTATAAGTATTCCCTCAATCCCATCCTCGCTGTTAAGACTGTTGGTACTGAACTGGCCCTGTGGTTCCCTTGTCAGGAACTCATCGTTACATCCCAGGGCTAGGAATCCGAGGGAGGCAAAAACCGAAATTATTGTTTTGATTCTTTTCATAATATCAAGTATCTGATGCGTTTTTTTTAATTATTTGAAGGATACATTAAAGCCCAGGGTGATTGTCCTCGCTACGGGCATATATCCTCCGTCGAAACCAAGTGTGGGGTCACTCTCTGTACCAGCCTGGATTTCCGGGTTGAGTCCGCTGTATTTTGTAAAGGTGTGCAGGTTCTGACCCTGTACATACAACTGTGCGGTTGCAAGCCCTAATTTAGATAAAATTTCCTCGGTGAAATTGTAAGTCAACTGTACATTCTTGATCCTGAAGTAACTCCCGTCTTCAATAAAGTATGAGGATGGGCGGCTACTTACCTGGTCATTGGCATCCATGATTGGCGCTGAGGCGTTAGGATTGGCGGCTACCCATTCGCTCTGAGGAGCAGAAGGATTACTCGGCTGCCACGCGTCGTAAAGTGCCCTGCTGGATCGGTTACCCTGGAAGGTGTTGAAATCGGCGAAATAACGTACATAATTGTAAATGTCATTGCCTTCAGATCCATTACCGAAGATATTTAAACTCAGGTTCTTATAGTTGAGGTCAAGACTGATTCCATAAGTGAAATCCGGGTGAGGGCTTCCGATAATAGTTCTGTCAGCATCGTCGATTACACCATCTCCGTTGATATCCGCAACTTTGAATTTCCCCGGTGCATTGTAAGACCCATAGGTAGGCCAGGCATCAGCCTCGGCCTGTGACTGAAAGATTCCAACAGTCTTAAATCCGTAGAATGATGAAATTGGTGAACCGGCTTGTGAAACCGTTAGTGCCGGAACCCGGGAAGAATACCCGAAGAATCTTGTATCTGCACTTTCATCCAATCTATCAACTGTATTCTTATAAGCCGAAAGGTTTCCGTTGATGCTATACCCGAAATCTCCTTTAGAATCAGAGAATGTAAGGTTTAGGTCGATTCCCTTGTTGGTCATTTGCCCGACGTTGAATGAAGGGGCAGCTGCGTCACCCGCAGAGAAGGTAATCGGTACCCTGAATAACATATCTGTGGTCACCCTGTTCCACAGGTCTAATGCAAAGTTTACCTTATTGTCAAACATGGCTAAATCTAGACCGATATTGTTAGAAGTGGTGGTTTCCCATTGTGCGTCCGGGTTTCCGAAACTCTGAACATCAAATCCAATTGTCGGTGAGCCTGCGGACCCGTCTATAGGGTATCCTGCATTAAAAATATTGGAGCGATAGGTGGTGTAAGCATTATAATCACCGATGGCTTGGTTTCCTGTTTTACCCCAGCCATATCGTAACATGGCATTGTCTATAAAAGGAAGGGCTTCTTGGAAAAAGGACTCATCAGAGATCCTCCATCCTAAACTAAAAGCTGGGAAGATAGCGTTCTGAGAGGCCGAAAGAAAACGTGAAGAAGCGTCGTTCCTTAGAATAAATTGAGCAAGGTACCTGTTGTCGTAGCTGTAGTTTAGTTTACCGAATTCTGAAAACAACGTATAATCCTTAAACACGCTACCGTAGTTAGAGGCTGTTGTGGCGTCTCCCAGGTCCAGGTAGCTCAGGATATCGGTGGTTTCAAAAGCGAACCGCTGCCGGCTTGCCCCGAAAACCTCACCAAATTGCTGAATAGCTTCAACCCCGACATAGGCATCGAATTTATGGAGCTCTTTAAACGTCTTACTATAGCTCAATACACTGTTCCAAACCCACTGGTATTCGTAAGCCTCCCTGGCGGTAGAGCTGTTGATGAAGTTACCTTCAACATATTCGGGCTGAGGTCTCCCAAGTTGCCTTTCACGCTGTATATTGGCATCAATACCAAAGCTCGTTTTTACCTGGAGCTCGGGAATTATA
This sequence comes from Zeaxanthinibacter sp. PT1, assembly GCF_028464225.1. Classification (GTDB taxonomy): domain Bacteria; phylum Bacteroidota; class Bacteroidia; order Flavobacteriales; family Flavobacteriaceae; genus Zeaxanthinibacter. Next base: position 370,318 of record NZ_JAQPCN010000001.1, on the reverse strand, counting down.
TCGTATGAAGCAAATACATTTCCAAAAGTACGTAGTCTGTAACGACGGTTATCCTGTGCCCTGGACAGTACTGCAAAAGGGTTAAAATTATTTCCCAGGTTCGCCCCCCGGCTACCTGCAAAATTTCCGGCGATGTCATAGACCGGTAGTAGTGGATGGTGCTTGTAAGAACCGGATACAGCATTTTGTTCCTGGTTATTACCAAAGCCTCCTTTTCGGTTATCAAAAGAAACCGTAAAATTCTCTCCGACAGTCAGGCGATTCTCCAAGGCCTGGAATTCAGTATTCGCCCGTAATGAAACTCGGTCATAGCTGACGAACTTCGTGATGGCATCCTGAGAGAAGTACCCGAGGTTAAAGGCATAGCGTGCGCTCTCTGTAGCCCCCGAGGCTGAAACCTGGTGACTTACTATAGGAGCAGACCTGGTCACTTCATCCCACCAGTACGTATCGGCAGCACGGGTGATGGCGTAGATATTTCCAGGTTCCAATGCATATAAACTAGGGTCGGTTCCCGGGTCCCCCTCCATGGCTCCACTTGGGAATACATAGTCGGGTACGGTAACTTCTCCATTAGGTCCAAAGGTGTATTGCCCGTGACTTGGCGTTTTACCGGCGTATAGATCGGCCAGGTATAAGTAGGTACCCAGCTCTTCGGCATTAAGTACATCTATATCCTCTGCAGGGGATTGTAGCCCGTAAAAGGTATTGTAGCTGATCGTGGGTTTCCCCATTTTACCTTTCTTGGTGGTGATGATAATAACTCCATTCGCAGCCCTTGATCCATAGATCGAAGCAGCAGATGCATCTTTAAGAACCTGTAGCGATTCAATATCATTCGGGTTAAGGTTGGATTGAGATTCAGATGGCACGCCATCAATAATATAAAGTGGGTTATTATTACCTATGGTACCAAATCCACGAATCCTTACAGTGGCCTCACCCCCTGGTGTTGCGTCGTTCACAATTCCAATACCTGCCGCCCTTCCTTGCAGTTGCTGGGCAAAGGTCGTGGCAGGAACTGCGAGGAGATCTTCAGAATCCACAATGGCAACAGAACCGGTTACATCCCTTTTAGACTGGGTGCCGTACCCGGTAACCACCACTTCATCAAGCTGGCTTGCATCCTCCTCCAGGGTAATGTTGATCACTGATCGGCCGTTAACCGCTTCTTCTTTTTGTTTGTACCCGATATAGCTGAAGATGATTACCGCATCGGGGTTATTGAGGTTTAACTGGTAATTACCATCAAAATCGGTTTGTGTGCCGTTTGTAGTACCCTTCTCAATGACGTTTGCCCCGGGAAGGGGTCCTGTTGCATCGGAGACAGTACCGGAGATGGACTGTGCACTGACAGTCCCTGCAATAAGAATCAGGCTTGTCAGCATAAGGAATTTAAGGTGCGAAAGCTTCATAAAAATCCGGTTTATGGTTATGTATTGGTTTGTTTTATCGAGGAGGTCCCCCGAATATTGGGGCGGTATATTGAACCGCAGCCGGAACCAAGTTATCGGAATCATTGTGAATAAGAAGCTAATCGCCCTTAAAGGATGATCAAATTCATGAATTTGATCATAGCAGTGGCTTCCCGGGCTACTACCAAAAGGGGCGGCGGGGATAAGTTCTGAGCCTCAGGAAAAGAAGGGGGGATTTAGGCGTGGGATGTATTCGAGGTATCTAACATTAAAAAAGCCTAACCAATTTACATTGGTCAGGCCTTTCCTTGAGCGAGTGCAGAATGTTATTTTTCTATCAGGCGGTAGCAAATACCGGTACCTGGTGGCTCTGATAATTTTTTGGGCTACACTTATATCTTTTCTTGAAAATTTTAGAAAAGTAACTGCGGCTGCTTAGTCCCACAGAGTATACTACTTCAGAGATATTCAGATCAGTGGTTCTGATCAATTCTTCAGCTTTCTCTACCCTCAGGTTCTTGATGTAATCACCCACGGTTGTACCGTGCAGTAATTTAAATCCTTCCTGAAGTTTTGCAGGAGATAAAGCATTTTCCTGGCAAAGGCTGGAAATTGAATAAGGGTATTCTGGGCTTTTCTTGATAGAATCCGATATCTTCTTTACCAATTTCATTTCCCTTGTGGTCAGCGACCCCATTGGATGTTCTCTCTGGTGCTCATCGCTGGCGTGTTGCTGAAGCTCCATAGCCAGGATAACATGAAGTATTCCTTCAGTCATTACTTTTCTGACAACTCCTTCTGCTTCAATATTATTCAGTCTTTCGATCTGCTCTGCAATACGGATATTATAGGAGCCGATATACAGGAAATCCTTTCCTTCTTCAGAACCTTTGAAAAGCTGAACCAGTTTATTGCTCAGGCTTTCACCTTGATAACTGTACATTGGAGGAACTACTTTATCGACCATGATCAGGGAGATCTTGGTTTCTGTCTGCTTGTTGAATTTCAACATCAGGCTTTTATCCTCTTCGCTATTCAAAATAGCTGTCTGGTAGGTCTCAACGACTCCAGAGGTTTTAGCGCCTTCAAATCCGAAACGAAGACTTCCCTGGCTGCAATATCCCAAGAACAGGGATTGCGCATCTTTAGGCTCAGTACTGATCTCGAAATCCTGGTTAAAGGTTACGTCGAACTCGATAAAAGATATTGGGCCGTTAAGCTTAATACCTTTAAGTTTTCCTTTTCCTAATTCGTTATTAAAAGTTAAATTATATTCACCGGCTTCGGTGTTAAGAGTACCATTCATGTTCTCCTCGAAGAAACTGAAGATACTTGACATTGGATTAGATATAGCTACATTATTCATTTTACATGGGTTTTTTGTGATACACTAAATTGTTGTGAATCTTCGTCTGAAACAGGTGGAGAAAAGGACTGAATTCGGTCTGATTACTCGGATGGAATTGGGCTTGGATCTACCTCCTGATTCAATAATGTAAAGGTCCTGTAAACAAGACGTAAATGCATTACACAATTACTGGAAGAACTTACAGTATTACCGTATTTACGTCAATTTGTTGCTTTATTGGGGCAATTTTTTAAATAGTACCAGCAGATGTAATATTCAGTGAATTAGGGAGATATCGATAAATTGATGTCCAAAGTGCGTTATAAAGTTCCCGGAAAATGAATTCTTAATCCCATCACGGAGGACCCCTTGATAGGGGTAATTTTGAGCATCAATATTTGTGGAAATTGCTTGTCGAACATTGTGTGATATCCTGGATTGTTAGTATATAGGAATGTGAAGAATTAGTTGAAGAAGCTTAAAATTTAATAAATTTAACAAGTGGCTGATGTGTAGTGACTTACCGATATTGGAAGTGGTAAGCACAATGGAAGTCATTATTCTGGTATCAGAAACATATAAAGAATGAAACTAATTACTCATCGCATTGTACTCTGGGCTACCATCATTTTCGTGCTATTAATGATTCCTGCTGTTGCTGGCATGTATTCAAAAGAGGTGCAATGGGATTTGACAGATTTTATACTGATGGGATCTGCCTTGTCAATACTTGGGTTATTATACGAAGTTATCGCCAGATCTGCTACACCTTATTATAGGGCTGCATTTGTAGTTGGCCTCCTGGGCCTTTTCTTACTTTTCTGGGTAAATGCCGCCGTAGGTATTATAGGAGACGAGGGGCAGGATGCAAATCTTTTATACGGTGCTGTATTTGTTACAGGATTATTGGGATCCCTTTATACGCGCTTAAATTCTCGTGGGATGTCCAGGACCATGATAGCCATGGGAATAGTGCAGCTGCTGACCCCTGTAGTGGCCCTGATGGTCTGGCCGCCACCCCTTATCTCCTGGTCACCTGGAGTGTTCGGGGTATTTGTGGTCAGCGCTTTCTTTTCACTTCTCTTCTTTCTCTCGGCATATCTATTTCACCGGGCTGGACGCTCCTAAGCGATATAATAATAGCTGCGGACTCAGATCCTCAGGATAAAATTATCCTTATCAAGGTTGGAAGAATGGAACTGCCAGTTAATACTCAGGATCTTCTGGATCGCATTTTGCAACTTCTTAAAATCTGATGGTTTGGTGAGATAGATGTTAGCGCCCCGCACATAGGTCTCTACTATATCCTTTTCCGAGGAAGAGGTAGAGTAGATAGCGACGGAGAGGTTCTTTAAACGGGAGTCACGGCGGATTTCATCCAGGCAGCGCATACCGTCCATTACCGGCATATTCAGATCCAGGAATAGTACCTGGGGTAATTCCACGTCCGGTTTTTTCAGGTAATTCATTAACTCCAGCCCGTTTTTGAACAGCAGGAGTTTCGTCTTGATCTTCAGCTCGTTTATTGCATCCTCGAACAATAATCTGTCGTCTTCATCATCGTCAGCCAGGGCAACAGTCAATAGGTCAATTTTCATTGTCAATTTGGGTATATTCTCGCTTTCTTAATTGATCACTCTCTTTCTTCTGACGAATTATCTCCCTGTATAACGTAGGGGATAGTCCAGTCGTATTCTTAAACTGGTTAGAGAGATGGGCTACACTGCTATAGCCAAGTTTGTGTGCGATCTCGGTTAAAGTATAATTTCCGGTATTGAGGTGTTTTTTAGCGACCTCTATCTTTTTCAGGATAACGAAATTCTCGATCGAGGAATACGTTACTTCTGAGAAAGTGCTCGATAAGTGAGCGTAGGAATAATTACAGGTATCCGCCAGGTAAGTGGATAGTTTTACATCTTTAACGGCTTCGCCATCAACGAGGTAAGTGGTTATGGCCTTTTTGATCTTTTGAACCAGTCCGTGTTTATGGTCGTTGATGATAGTTATACCCAGGGCAGACAAATCCGCCTGGAGATCGATCATCACCTGGGGAGAAGGGCTGCCTTTTATGCCTATCTCAGCCAGGGAATGAAATTCGTATGCCAGCCCGTATTTTTTGAACAAGGGATCTAAAACTTTATCCAGAAGAAATTTCAGATCGTAATCAATCGAAATTTTCATCATAACATTCTGCTTACACCGCAAGGTATGAAAGTTCCAAAAATAAATTTAAGAGAATTATCAAAATTGGTGAAATATTTGGCAAAATATGAGGAATACAGGGAAAAGAAAGTGGTTTGGCTGCACGACACGAATTTTCCGAGTCAGTAATTAATTTTTTTGAAACAAAACCCAAGTATTCCTTGAGCTACATTGCTTTCTGATTCAATCCCTCAAGGATAAACCAGCAGGATAATATGCTTAATATTTACGCTGCTCTCCCGGTGATTGGTGTTAGCTGGGATTCTGACAGGTCATGGAACTTCTTTCGGATACAATTTAGTTCTCCGTGAAGTCCATGAATCTTATTGTTAGCTTTTCAGCTTAAATTTGACCTGTATTTTTTACTAGAATAAGTATCTTTATTTCATGAACAACAAACCTCTTCATATTGTTCTGGCGGACGACGACGATGATGATCGTCTATTATTTACCGAAGCGCTGGAAGAAACTTCCATCACCGCAACGGTAACTACGTTTGATAACGGGGTAGACCTTATGGCCTATTTGATATCAGATGAACCCTTGCCGGACATTATTTTTCTAGATCTGAATATGCCTCTGATGAATGGAGAAGAGTGCCTTAGGGATATCCGGAATGAACCGGATCTTAAGCGTATTCCTATCATTATATACAGTACGTCTTTAGATTTGGACAAGGTGAAGACCCTGCGTAAAAGAGGGGCTAATTATTATATTCAGAAGCCTGCTTATTTTCATCAGTTAAAAATGGTGTTACAACGCAGTATTGAATCCGTGATGGAAGAGGGTGAAAAGACAGCACAAGAGGCTGACTTTGTCATCAAATAGGAATACTTTCTTATGAAATTTCTCAAAAAAGACCAGTCGACCCACTTTCTAAAGGGTGGGGGCGAAATGGGAGACATCATACGCAATAAGGATTGGTCCGAGACCTCTGTTGGAAATCCTTCTCAATGGCCGTCATCACTCCGGGTTCTTCTCAATACCCTCCTCAATTCCAGGTTTCCCATGTTTCTCTTCTGGGGCGACGAATGGATCTGCTTTTATAATGATGCTTATCGACCTAGTTTGGGAAAGGAAGGAAAGCATCCTTACATTTTGGGGGAGCCTGCGGTAGTTGCCTGGCCCGAGATCTGGCCAACTATCAAACCCCTGCTTGACAAAGTTTATAATAAAGGAGAGTCCACATGGAGTGAGGACCAGCTTATACCCATTTACCGTAATGGGAAAATTGACGACGCATACTGGACTTTCAGTTATAGCCCTGCTTTTGGAGTCTCCGGATTAGTAGAAGGGGTCTTTGTGGCATTGGCTGAAACCACTTCAAAGGTGCAGTACCTGAAAAAACTAGAACAAAGCGAGGAGCAACTCAGTAACGCTCTTGAAGCTGCTCACATGGGGGCCTGGGATTTGGATCCGCAGAAAGGAACTTTTACAACCAATAAAAAAGCACAGCAGTGGTTTGGATTGCCCCCGGGACCTAATGAAGACCTGGAAGATATATTTGAAAAAATTATTGAAGAAGATCGCGAGCAGGTTCGACAGGCTGTGGAGGATACCCTGGCTAATTCATCCGATGGAAACTATGATGTGGTTTACAGGATACGCAAGGCCGAAGAAGGTGATATTCGGACCTTAAGAGCATTGGGTCGTGCGTGGTTTAACGAAGACGGGCAGCCTTACCGATTTAATGGTATTGTTCAGGATATTACGGCACAACATAATATTGATAAGGAGCGGCATAAGCTGATCTCCCTCATAGACTCCAGTAACCAGTTCATTGCTCTGGCCGATCCGGATCAGCAATTACAGTTCGCAAATGCAGCAGCTGTCAATATGTTGGGCTGGGAAAATATCAACCAGCGGAAATTAATCGATTTCGTATACGAGAAAGATCGCACCAAGGCCGAACACTTATTGGCAAATCTCCCTGATAAAGGATTTTTCAGTACTGAGATTCGATTTTTCGACGAAGCAAGTAAAAAACCATTTTGGTTAAAATGGAACATGGTCGTTGTGAAGGATCCGCACAACGGGGAAATTCTTGGTTACGGCACCGTTAGCACAAATATCGAAGAACAAAGGGCTAGGGAGGCTCAGTTAGAACTCGCTCTGGACCGGATCGTGGAGCAGGAAAGGAAATTCAGGAACCTAGTGAAACAGGCACCCGTGGGGATTGCAATTTTTAAAGGGGAGGACTTCCTGGTCGAACTTGCCAACACTACCGCCTTAGCCATTGTGAAAAAGGAAGAACGGCAGGTACTGGGGGTGCCATTTTTCGATATCCTGCCCGATACACAGGCAACCTTGATGCCTATGCTTAATGAAGTCCTGTTGACGGGCAAATCAAGCAGGGGGACCAATTTTCCAATTGCCATAGAGAAACGCGGCAAAAAGGAAACTCGTTACTTCAATTTTATTTTTTACCCCGTCAAGGATGAGGATGACCTGGTCACCGGGGTAATGTGTGTGGCTACAGAGGTCACGGAATCGGTCCTGCTGAGTAATAAATTGAAGGAAAGTGCCAAGCAATTCAGGAATCTGGTAATCCAATCACCTATCCCTATGACCATACTCCGAGGACCGGAATTTGTCATCGAGATGGCCAATGATATCATGATCGATATAATCTGGCGTAAAGATAAGGAAGAGGTAATTGGCAAGAAATTGCTGGATATATTTCCCGGGCTTGTAGATCAGAAGTATCCTGAGCTTCTCAATAAGATTATCGCAAAAGGTGAAACGCTCACCGTAAAAGAATCGCATGCGAGGATAGAAGGAAACGATGGTACCAGGGAATTTTATCTGGATTACGATTACGCACCACTCCGGGAGCTGGACGGAACCGTTTCTGGGATAATGGTTACTGTAAACGATGTTACCGATAAAGTACATTCCCGGAAAAAGCTGGAGGAGTTTTCCAAAGAGTTGGAGAAACAGGTCTACGAAAGAACCGAATTGCTGAATAAAACTAATCTACAATTAAGGGATTCCATCCGGGAGCTGGAGCAAACCAACGAAGAATTACAGTCTTTCGCTTACATATCCAGCCATGATCTCCAGGAGCCACTAAGGAAGATCCAAGTGTTCACGTCGCGTATCAAAGAGCGATCTGGTGCTAAGTTCACGGATAGGGACGAACAGGATTTTTCCAGGATTATAATTGCAGCTACACGGATGCGAACCCTTATAGAGGATCTGTTGGCCTTTTCCAAAACTTCTACCAGCCAGGGCGACTTCCGGATGATGCCTATCGCTGATGTTTTGGAAGAAGTCAAAGAAGACCTTTCTGATAAACTCCAGGAGGCTAATGCCAGTATTGTCACCGGGGAACTCTGCGAGATTAAAATGATTCCTTTTCAGGTTCACCAATTGCTGATCAACCTGTTGGAGAACTCCATCAAATTTTCGAAACCAGACGTGGACCCGGAGATTCATATTTCCAGTGAGAAAGTTGCCGGTAAGAACATCACCGAGATACTGTTGGATCCTAAGAAAATGTACTGTCAAATTACGATTTCGGATAATGGGATCGGTTTTGAAGGCAAGTACGGCGAACGCATTTTCCAGGTATTTCAAAGATTGCACGGCCGTAATCAGTTTGAGGGTACCGGGATAGGGCTGGCAATTGTTAAGAAAATTGTTCAGAATCACAATGGAGGAATAACAGCGGAGAGTGAACCCGGCAAAGGAGCTACCTTCAGGATATACTTGCCTGTTGAAGGGGTCTGAGTGAAGTTGGTCTGAGCGACGCTTGGGTTGTTACTTGTTCACGTATGGGCTAGAAGAAGCCAAGTGCAGCCGCAATCAGGCCGACCACCACGGAAAGTAGTATAAATACCAGTATCACGACCATGATACTCAAAAAACCGTTCAGGACCCGAGTTCCCATGTCCAAATTCTCCTCCATAACACCTAAGATTTCATTTAATTTACGCATAATACCATAGATTTAATTCCACGCGTAATTTTAATCGACCAAATGTTTAATTTTATCTACGACCCACCGGGGTTGCTGGCAATAATTTTGTGTCGTTAACGTTGCTAACCACATGAGGGAACTTGCATGTACCTAAACCGAACGGCGAAAGAATTGTCTAAATTTTCCTGGTAAACGGATCAGGATTTCCACTGCCCATGACCATGGAGTTCAGGGGTTTCTAAATTTGCCATTCCTATAAATCTACAAAAAAATACGATTGCTCCTGCTTTTTACAGTTGGGTTATGTGATGGCTCGTAGGAATTAGTAATAGGGAATCTCATTAAACGAGCTCAACGAAATAGTCCATAATCATTGTTGTTGCTCCTTTGTTAGAATGAATGTATCGTTCGTTGATAAGACCTTGTTCCTTCCTGTATTCAGGTTTTGAAAGTAAAGATTCCAGGGTCTGCGAAAACTCTTCCTGGTCCCTGACCACATTAATCCCCTTCAATTCCACCAATTCATTTGCTTCCTTAAATGAATCATACTGAGGTCCAATGATTACAGGGACTCCAAAAACAGCAGGTTCCAGGGTGTTGTGAAGGCCGGTGGCAAAGCCTCCGCCTACATAAGCTATATCTGCGTAACTGTAAACCTTGGTCAGTAGGCCTATGGTGTCCAGGATAAGGACCTGATGGTCTCCAATGTTTTTTGAATTCAATTCCGAGTACAGAATTGTTTTTTTGTCAATAGAGGCAGAAAGTTTTTCTAAGCTTTTGGGATTCATTTTATGTGGGGCGATGACGTATTTCTCATGGCCTGAGCTTCTGTTAATATGGCCGGTGATTATCGATTCATCTTCTGGCCAGGTACTTCCCGCTACAACGCAGAGCTGCCCGTCTTTAAATTTTTCCATAAAACTAAGCCTGTTGTCCCTTTCCAGGATTTCGTTGACCCTGTCAAATCGCGTATCTCCGCTAACACTCACCGGGACTATGCCGATCTGCCCGAGCAGCTTTCTGGAGTTTTGATCTTGAACAAATATGTGGGTGAAATTCTCCAGTGACTCTTTCATGAATTTTCCATACCACTTAAAAAAAACTTGCTTCCTGTTAAAGATGGCAGAAACGAGCAGGGTTGGTGTTTGACTCTTACCCAGGGCATCCAGGAAATTAGGCCATATCTCGTATTTCACGAAGATCACTGCCGAAGGGTGGGCAATCCGTAGGAACTCTTTTACATTTCCCCGGGTATCACCGGGCAGGTAAACAGTAATGTCCGCTTCTGCTGTATCTTTCTTGATCTCATATCCGGACGGAGAGAAAAATGTGAGTAGGATCTTATGCTGTGGATATTTTTTACGTACCTCCTTCAGGATCGGTAAGCCTTGCTCGTATTCTCCCAGCGATGCTGTATGCATCCAGATCACCTTGTCCTCTTCCTTGATTGAGTCCCTGAGCGTCTTAAAGGTTGTGTTCCGTCCTTTGACGAACAGCTTGATCTTTGGATGAAAGATGGCCAAAATTCGCAAAAGAAAATAGGTGATATGACTGGCTAAATTGTATAGGAAAAACACGTGGTTAAAGTTTCCCGCTAAAATAGCTTCTTTAGCCGAATTCGTTGTCCGACCCTGTCTAATTTCGTAATATTGTTTCCTCAATATCAGATGATGAAGAAAATACAGATGGTTGATCTTACGGGGCAATACCAGGGGATCAAGGAACAGGTAGACGAGTCTATTAGCAGTATCTTGGAAAATGCTGCTTTTATCAATGGCCCGGATGTTCACGAATTCCAGGCCGACCTGGAGTCCTACCTGGGCGTAAAACATGTTATTCCATGTGCAAACGGGACTGACGCTTTGCAGATCGCGATGATGGGACTCGATTTAAAACCGGGAGACGAGGTGATTACTGCAGATTTTACCTTTGCAGCAACGGTCGAGGTTATTGCACTACTGCAGTTAACACCCGTACTGGTCGATGTAGAGCCCGATACCTTTAACATCAATCCTAAAGCTATAGAGTCGGCAATTACGCCAAAAACCAAGGCCATCGTTCCCGTGCATTTGTTCGGGCAATGTGCAAACATGGATGAGATCCTTGCCATAGCGGAAAAACACAATCTCTATGTGATCGAAGACAATGCCCAGGCAATTGGTGCCAACCATACCTTCCGTGATGGAAGTAAGAAGAAGGCAGGTACAATGGGTCATGTGGGAACCACTTCATTTTTTCCGTCTAAGAATTTGGGATGCTATGGAGACGGTGGCGCAATTTTTACAGATGACGACTCCCTGGCCCATACTATCAGGGGTATTGTGAACCACGGCATGTACGAGCGTTACCATCATGACGTTATTGGAGTAAATTCCCGATTAGATACGATACAGGCCGCTGTGCTGAGGGCCAAACTCCCTCGTTTGGATGCCTATTGCGAAAGTCGCCGACAGGCGGCCCGTCTGTACTCCCAGGCTTTTAAAGAGCAGGAACACCTTATCACTCCAAAAACGGTGAACAGGTGTGAAGGTATTTGTGATACCTGCGACTGCCATGTTTTTCACCAATATACTTTGCGGGTTACCAATGGCAAGAGAGACGCCCTGGCGGCTCATTTAAGCCAGGCCGGCATACCTTTCGGGATTTACTACCCTATTCCCCTGCACTTACAAAAGGCCTATGCGGATCCCCGGTATAATGAAGCCGATTTCCCGGTGACCAACCAATTGGTAAAAGAAGTGATCTCCCTCCCAATGCATACCGAACTGGACCGGGAGCAAATTGATTTTATTACTAATACGGTGATCCGATTTATCAATGAATAATATGAAAATACTAGTTACCGGTGGTCTTGGGTTTATTGGCTCTCATACCGTCGTTGAGTTACAGCAAGCCGGTTTCGAGGTGGTCATCATCGATAATTGTTCTAATTCCAGTGAAGATGTGCTCCGGGGAATAAGTGCTATTTCGGGAAAAACACCCGAGTTTGTGAAGATGGATCTTCGTGATAAAAGCGCAGTGCAGGAATTTTTCAGTAAACGAGGAGATATTTCCGGGGTAATTCATTTTGCGGCTTCCAAGGCCGTTGGTGAAAGTGTGGAGAATCCGCTATTGTATTATGAGAATAATCTGGGTACCCTGGTTTACCTTTTGCAACAGCTCTCTGCTAAGGATAAGGCTAATTTTATATTCAGTTCATCATGTACGGTTTATGGGCAGGCAGATCAGATGCCGATAACCGAAGATGCTCCTGTAAAACCCGCTGAATCCCCTTATGGTAATACGAAGCAGATCGGCGAAGAAATCATTCGGGACAGCTGTAAGGTATACGACCATTTGAATGCTATTTCACTTCGTTATTTTAACCCCATTGGGGCACATCCGTCAGCAGAAATCGGGGAGCTTCCTATGGGAGTGCCGCAGAACCTTGTGCCGTTTATTACTCAGACCGGAATTGGCCTGCGGGAGCAGTTGTCGGTCTTCGGAGACGATTATCCTACGGAAGACGGCACTTGTATCCGTGATTATATTCATGTTGTAGACCTCGCCAAGGCTCACGTCCTTGCATTGCAGAGACTGCTCGACGCGAAGAACAACACCAATTACGAGGTATTTAATGTAGGTACCGGTACCGGTAGTTCTGTCCTCGAGGTTATCGGAAGTTTTGAGCGGGTTTCGGGGGAGAAACTCAATTACAAGGTGGTAGACCGGCGGCCGGGCGACATCACAAAAGCTTATGCTGATACGGCTAAGGCGAACAAAGTGCTTGGCTGGAAAGCCAGTTCATCCCTGGATGATGCAATGGCTTCGGCCTGGAAATGGGAACAAAAAATAAGAGGATAATTTTAAGATCATACCAATGAAGAACCTGATACTTTTACTATTGTTGTTATCCACATTCGCGCTGAGTGCACAAACTACATATTTGCAATGCGGATCAATACTCGATACCAAAACCGGTAAACTGCTGCCCGAAAAAACCATCGTGGTGAACGGGAATAAGATAAGTGATATCAAAGATGGTTATGTAGGGGGAACAGCATCGGATAAGATTATCGACCTAAGATCTAAAACTGTGATGCCGGGATTTATTGATATGCATGTGCATATAGAAAGTGAAAGTAACCCCAAGGCCTACCTACAGGCATACACGCTTAATGAAGCAGATATTGCATTTAACGCTGTAGGCTTTGCTCAAAGAACCCTGATGGCCGGCTTTACAACGGTGCGCGACCTGGGCGGCAGCGGGGTCAATATTGCCATACGCGATGCCATAGCAAATAGAAAGATAAAAGGCCCAAGGGTTTTTACCGCAGGGAAAGCAATAGGTACAACCGGGGGACATGCAGATCCTACTAATGGGTATCGTGAAGACCTGGTGGGTGACCCGGGGCCAAAAGAGGGAGTTGTCAATAGCGTTGACGATGCCCGTAAGGCGGTCAGGCAGCGTTACAAGAATGGTGCAGACCTTATAAAGATTACCGCTACCGGAGGGGTTTTGAGTGTTGCAAAAAACGGGCAGAATCCACAATTCACTTTAGAGGAAATAAAGGCGATCACCGAAACCGCTGCAGATTACGGTTACCATGTTGCCGCACATGCCCATGGCGATGACGGTATGCAGAGGGCAGTAAAAGGAGGGGTGAAAACCATTGAGCATGGTACGCTGATGAGTGAAGAAACCATGCGATTGATGAAGGAGTATGACGCTTACCTGGTTCCCACCATTACGGCCGGGAAAGAAGTGACAGAGAATGCTAAAAAAGAGGGGTATTTCCCTGCGGTTATCGCAAAAAAGGCATCGGAAATCGGACCCATGATCCAGGATACCTTTAAAAAAGCTTACGAGCTTGGAGTACCGATTGCTTTTGGTACCGATGCAGGAGTATTTCCCCACGGAGAGAATGCCCGGGAATTCGTTTATATGACAGAGGCGGGGATGCCGGTAATTAAGGCGATACAATCAGCCACGCTAACCAATGCAATGCTCCTTGGAATGGAACAGTCCTTAGGGCAGCTGAAAAAAGATTTCTTAGCCGATATTATCGCGGTTGACGGGAACCCACTCCAGGATGTTGAGCTTCTGAAAGAAGTCACTTTCGTGATGAAAGATGGGGAGATAATTAAAAATTAAACCCGGATTACGCTGCCTGAACCATGAGTGAACCTAATAGCCGTTCCATCGCATTGCTCAAGAATGCAGCTTCGCATAGTCTCTATGGTAAGACCGTGGCCCAGTTGCGGAAAGATTTTGAACGGGCTAATGTTTCATTACCGTTGAGTGAGGACCAGGATGCTGCCGCCTTGGCCACGGCAATTCATGAAAAGATCTACGTGCTGCTATTGGAGAAATTCGCTGATTACCTGAATTTGTTATATGTTATCGACGTACCGGAAAAAGCGGTAAAAGAGATCAGGGCATCAGACGCTGTAGAGGTATCCCGTGAGGTCACCTACCTGGTTTTAAAACGAGAATGGCAAAAAGTGTGGCTGCGATCGCAAATGAGCGACTGATCTCCGGTGTTTTTTATTCGCACAACCCTTTTTTACCGGTAATTCTAAGCGAAAAATATCAATCCCTCTTGATTTTGTTAAGATTCAGTTAGACACATATTTCGGAATGTATTAAATGTTGTATTTTTGATCTAATATTCAGTTTAGAAACATCAGCGACAGCTTTCATGGATAAATATTCTTTTTTAAATACTGCACATACTTCCTTCTTTGCAGATTTATACGATAAATACTTAGTGAATCCGGATAGTGTAGAGCCAAGTTGGCGTGCTTTCTTCCAGGGATTCGATTTTGGTATGGAAAGTGCATTGGACGAAGTAGGTATAGATACTGCCTCTGGAACCGCCGTTTTAGGGAACGGCCAGGAGGTTGCTATGCCGGAATCACTGCAAAAAGAATTCCAGGTAATTCGTTTGATCGATGGATACCGGAGTAGGGGGCACCTGTTCACCAGGACCAATCCCGTTCGGGAGCGACGTAAATATTCACCTACACTTGATTTAGATAACTTTGGTCTTTCACAAGCAGATCTCGATACGGAGTTCAGTGCAGGCGAAATTATCGGTATCGGGAAGAACACCCTCAAAGAAATTGTAGGGCATCTACAGAATATCTACTGTGATGCTATCGGGGTAGAGTATATGTATATCCGGAACCCCGAACGAGTAAAATGGATTCAGGAGCAGTTGAACGTCAATGACAACCACCCAAGGTTTACTCCTGAAAAGAAAAAGCAGATCCTGAAAAAATTGAATGAGGCCGTTTCTTTTGAAGCCTTTCTTCACACTAAATATGTGGGTCAGAAACGTTTCTCTTTAGAGGGGAATGAATCATTGATACCTGCACTGGACGCTATCGTAGAGCATGCGGCCGGGATGGGGGTAAAGCAGTTTGTCATGGGGATGGCACACCGGGGACGACTCAATGTGCTGACCAATATTTTCGGAAAATCTGCTAAAGATATTTTTAGCGAATTTGATGGAAAAGATTACGAACAGGAAATTTTTGACGGCGATGTAAAATACCACCTTGGATGGACCTCCCTGCGCGAAACGGATTCCGGTAGCCAGATCAATATGAATATTGCGCCTAATCCTTCCCACCTGGAAACTGTAGGTGCAGTGGTAGAAGGGATTACCAGGGCAAAGCAGGATGTACACTACCCGGATGATTTTTCAAAAGTACTGCCGATCGTAGTACATGGGGATGCCGCCATTGCCGGTCAGGGGATTGTATACGAGGTAGTGCAGATGGCAAACCTGGACGGTTATAAAACAAACGGAACTATACATATTGTTGTAAATAACCAGATCGGATTTACAACAAATTACCTCGATGCTCGTACTTCTACATATTGTACGGATGTGGCTAAGGTTACCCTAAGCCCTGTATTACACATAAATGCGGATGATGCAGAAGCTGTGGTACATGCAGCGATCTTTGCACTGGAATACCGTATGCGATTTAAACGCGATATTTTCCTGGATCTACTAGGGTACCGGAAGTACGGCCACAATGAAGGGGATGAACCCAGGTTTACCCAGCCAAAACTTTATAAAGCCATCGCTCAGCATGAAAACCCGAGGGATATATATGCTAAAAAGCTGATAGAAGAAGGTGTCATAGACGATGGGTATGTCGCTAAGCTGGAACAGGAGTATAAAGCCAGTCTCGAAGAAGACCTGGAGGATTCCAGGAAAATAGATAAAACAGAGATCACTCCATTCATGGCTGACGAATGGAGCGGATTTGATGATGTACGCGAATGGGAAATGATGGAAAAGGTAGATACCAGCTGTGACAGGAAGCAACTGGACAAAATTGCCAAGACCATCACCGAACTTCCTAAAGGGAAAAAATTCCTGAGGAAAGTAGAGAAACTGGTCAAGGACCGGAAGAATATGTATTTCGAAAAGAATTCTTTAGACTGGGCTATGGGTGAATTACTAGCCTATGGAACGCTTCTGGATTCAGGCTATGGAGTTCGCATGTCCGGACAGGATGTGGAAAGGGGAACCTTCTCTCACCGCCACGCAGTTATGAAAGTAGAGGAGAGTGAAGAGGAAGTAATGCTGCTCAACCATATTTCTGAGGACCAGGGCAAGTTCCAGATTTACAATTCCCTCTTATCGGAATACGGAGTTGTCGGTTTTGACTATGGTTATGCCATGGCCAGCCCTAACACCCTGACCATTTGGGAAGCCCAGTTTGGTGACTTCAGTAACGGGGCCCAGATCATGATAGATCAGTACATATCTGCCGCAGAGGACAAATGGAAATTACAGAACGGCCTTGTCATGTTCCTGCCCCACGGGTATGAAGGACAGGGAGCAGAACATTCTTCGGCCCGTATGGAGCGTTATCTCCAGCTATGTGCCAGGGATAACATGTTCGTTGCCGATTGTACCACACCGGCTAACCTCTTTCATTTACTGAGGAGGCAAATGATGGTGAATTACCGGAAACCGTTGATCATATTCACACCCAAAAGTTTGTTGCGTCATCCAAAAGCCGTGTCCACGGTAGAAGAACTTGTCGATGGTCAGTTCCAGGAAGTCATAGACGATTCCTCAGCTGATGTTTCTAAGGTAAAATCGCTTGTGTTTTGTACCGGGAAATTCTATTATGATCTCCTGGCAGCTCGCGAGGAACACGGGAGAGAAGATGTGGCTTTGGTTAGAATTGAGCAACTGTTCCCGCTTCCAACAGAACAGATGAAGAAGATCATGGAAAAATACACTAATGCAGATGACCTGGTTTGGGCACAGGAAGAACCGAGAAATATGGGTGCATGGAGTCATATGATGATGCATTTTGAAGATGCCCATAAGCTGAGGGTTGCCTCCAGGAGAATGTACGCTTCACCTGCCGCGGGAAGCGCTGTTCGATCAAAAATGCGGCATCAACAAGTTATAGATTACGTATTTGACAAGAGCAAGGACAATTTGCGGTCTAACATATCAAGAACCAGTACAACAAATTAACACAGCATGATATTAGAAATGAAGGTCCCCTCACCCGGGGAATCTATTACCGAAGTAGAAATAGCGGAATGGTTGGTGAAAGACGGGGATTATGTAGAGAAGGACCAGGCCATCGCAGAAGTTGATTCTGATAAAGCTACACTAGAATTACCTGCCGAGGAGAGTGGTGTTATTACCCTTAAAGCTGAGGTAGGGGATGCTGTTGGAGTAGGGGAAGTAGTCTGTCTTATCGATACCAGTGCCGACAAACCTGAAGGCGCCAGTAAAGGTGCGGATACCGCATCAGGAGGCGATGAAGGATCGGGTAGTGATGCGGAAAAAGACCTGGCTAAACAGCAGAAAGAAGCAGGAACCGACAAGGATGCAAAAGCTCCTCAACCTGCCGATACCAAGGAAACCTATGCGTCTGGGGTGGCTTCTCCGGCTGCACGTAAGATCCTGGAAGAAAAAGGACTTGCCGCTTCATCGGTAAAAGGTACAGGCAGAGATGGTCGTGTCACCAAGGAAGATGCTGAACAGGCTGTTCCATCTATGGGTTCTCCAAGCGGTGGAAGCCGTGGTGAGTCGCGCACTAAACTCTCTATGCTCAGAAGGAAGGTTGCGGAACGTCTTGTTTCTGCGAAGAACGAGACCGCAATGCTTACCACCTTTAACGAAGTAGATATGTCTGCTATCTTCGAATTGAGGAACGAGTATAAAGAGCAATTCAAGGAAAAACACGGGGTTGGTCTCGGCTTTATGTCATTCTTTACCAAGGCGGTAATACGCGCATTGCAGATGTACCCCGCCGTGAACTCTATGATAGACGGCAAAGAGATGATAACTTATGATTTCTGTGATATCAGTATTGCAGTATCAGGGCCTAAGGGCCTTATGGTTCCTATTATCAGGAATGCCGAAAACCTTAGTTTCCGCGGAATTGAGGCCGAAGTTAAACGCCTGGCTATAAGAGCAAGGGATGGGCAGATTACAGTAGATGAGATGACCGGTGGAACTTTTACAATTTCTAACGGTGGAGTATTTGGTTCAATGCTGTCAACTCCTATTATCAATCCACCTCAAAGCGGAATCCTGGGGATGCACAATATCGTAGAGCGACCAATCGTCCGCGATGGTGCAATTGCCATTGCTCCGATTATGTACGTAGCATTGTCATATGATCACAGAATCATCGATGGGAAAGAATCTGTAGGATTCCTGGTAGCCATTAAGGAGGCCCTGGAAGACCCGACAGAATTATTGATGGATGGTAACGTGAAAAAAGCGCTGGAACTATAAAAATATATGTGACCAGAAGTAAAAAGCTACCGCGAAAACGGTAGCTTTTTTTTTAGGGAATACTCGGTAATTTCTTGTTAATCACATCCCAGGTCTATCCTGGATTGCGGATCTGCATTCGGGAAGCAGCTGTTCATAGGGGTAGATTCCGGAGTGTAGCGCTGAAGGTTGGGGTCAAATAGAGCTTCCTTTACAAACGCTTCGAGCTGATCAATTTCTATAGTGCTCAAACCCAGAGGTCTAAACTTTGATGAAATTTTAGAAACCGGTACCTCATGGTTTTCGGGCACGCCATTGTTCTTATATTCAATGACCTCCCTGATCGTGGAAAAGCTTCCGCCATGACCTAGGTGACTCGCAGACTTAAGATTGTACAGTGTAGGGGTCTTGAACTTGTAATCATCTTCCTGCCTCGCGGTAAAACCACCACGACCTTTCCTGGTGTTTTCATCTACTTCCCCGAGAATGCTGGTGTGATCCAGGTCTTTCATGCCAAGGGCGTGAAATCCCATTCCATTGAGTCCGGGACCGTCATGACATTCATAACACCGGGCTTTGCCGAAAAATAGAAGCGCTCCCTCGGTTTGTTCATCTGTCATAGCTCCCCGGTCACCCTTCAACCAAAACTGGAAAGGGGCTTCATTGCTCAGAACAGTGCGCTCATAAGCTGCAATTGCCAAACCTGCATTGATCTTGGTATATCGCTCATGCTGTGGTACATTGGGAAAAGCTTGATCAAAATAGGTCTTATAATTGCTTTGGGTGATCATTTCTGGCTGGCAGTCCATCCTGTGAACTCCGAGACCTGCAATGGCCTGGATTTCCAAACCGGAAAACCCGAGATGGTTAGTTTCTTTGGGGGTCCCTGCGCTCCATTGGTTTTCTGTTCCTTTATTTATGCCCAAAGCTCCGAATTGCCCGTTCCAGAGCATTACTTCCTGGTAGGCGGTATTCACGATAGTTGGTGATTTGATGGGTTGCATATCGGTATTGGTTTTGTCATAGCCTTCTCCCAGGAGCCGGCCTTCTCCCATCATGCCAAATCCGGATCCGCCTTCACCCAGACCCTGTAAGATCCCACTCTGGAATCCTGCAGCTGTATGATGACAAGTGGCACAGGAATATGTTCCCCTGCCGGCTTCAGTTTTAGGAACTACAGCCAGTCCGGTTTCATGGAACAGGAATTTGCCGAGCAATACTTTTTCTTCTGTCAATTGGTTCTTTGGGTCAAAAGGGATAGAGGAAAGGTCTTCACTGTCGGGGATGATCAGGGCCCGACTGTCACCGTACAAATATTCTAACTGAACATCCAGGCTAAAATGGGGATCAAGATTGGAGATTTCCTCATCCGGGCCACAGCTGATGAATAGAAAAGCGATACAACAGGTAAAGAGGAAATATACAGATTTAAGATGTGACATATGCAAATAGGATTACCGGTAGTTCTCAGGAAAACCTGGCAAATTTAAAAAAGTGAATAAAAGGTAGGTGGAATAGCAATATTTATTTAGATATACAGGAACGGTCTATAAGGTAAAAAGTTGTTCTGCTTCCCATTAAGATGATTCGTCAATCACATCCCAGGTCTATCCTGGATTGTGGATCTGCATTCGGGAAGCAGCTGTTAAACGGAGTGCTGACAGGAATGTAGCGCTGGATGTCTGGGTCGTACAATGCTTCAGAAATAAATTGTTCCAGTTGGTCGATTTCCTGTTCAGAGAGATTAAGCGGTTTAAAGTCGGCAGAGATGTAATCTCCCGGGACCTGTTCGTTCTCAGGGGTAGCGTTATTCTTATAAGAGATCACTTCCCGGATGCTGCTGAAACTTCCGCCGTGCCCTAAATGGTTTACATCTTTCAGGTTGTAAAGTGTCGGGGTCTTGAAAGCATAATCATCTCCGGGTCGGCCGGTAAAGCCACCCCTTCCTTTCCGTGTTGCTTCATCTACACTTCCGATCATTGCGCCATTATCCAGATCTTTCATACCCAGGGCGTGGAATCCCATGCCATTAAGACCGGGGCCACTGTGACATTGATAACATCTTGCTTTACCGAAAAATAATATGCCGCCTCTTATCTCTTCTTCCGTCATCGCCTCATCAGTACCCTTCAGCCACTGCTGGAATGGGGAGCGGTTGGCAAGTAGTGTTCTCACATAGGCAGCAATGGCCAGTCCACCCGTAAAACTACTGTATCTCTGGCCGGGATCAACTTCGGGGAAAGCCTCATCAAAAAGAGCCTGGTATGGACTTTCTTTTATCAGGGTGTCATTAATCAACATGCGGTGCATGCCAAGCCCGGCTATGGCTTGTATTTCCAGGCCCTGGAATCCTAAATGATTGGTTTCCTTAACCGTGCCGGCGGTCCACTGGCTTTGGGTATCGCTGTTAGGGCCGAAGGAGCCGAATTGACCATTCCACAGAACTACTTCCTGGTAGGCCGAATTTAATACAGAAGGTACGCGTATAGGCTGCACATCTACATTGGTCGCGTCGTAAGCTGAGGACATCCTTCTTGCTTCTCCGCTGATCCCGAAACCTTCACCTCCTTCTGCGATACCTTGCAACCTTCCGCTTTGCATCGCCGCCCCTGCGTTATGACAGCTTGCACAGGAATATGTCCCTCTTCCGATCTCTTGCTTTGGGTTTTGCGCTATTCCCGTTTCGTGAAATAAGAATTGGCCCAGGCGCACTTTTTCAGCGCTCAAAGGATTATTGGGATCAGCCGGGATCCTGCCGAAGTCGTCGCTATCCGGCATTCTCAAAGTATTTATGGCTCCAAACTGTTGCCGGATCTGCCCGGCTAATTCATCGGAAGGACTAAGAGTCTGGAGGTCAGAGTCTATCTGACAGCTGATTGCGGTAAATACCAACAGACCGCTCAGTATCGGTCTTAGTAATTTCATCGGTTGTGGTTTGGTTGTGGAGGCTTGTAGTGAATTTAAAAAAGACCGATGATGTTTTGATGAAATATAGAAAAAGTTCGACGAAAGGTCTGATTTTCAAGCCGAAAGCATCTCAAAGTTACTTTTTCCTAAGGTACAGGATCTTTTTATGGTAGTCGATCACCGCTCGGCCGGTTTCCAGCAAATCGGCCCCGATGATGCCGTCTACTTCCTCAGCTTCATGCAGCAACAGAGCCTGGTTCACATGCATAAGATCCAGTATTACAATCTGCGCTTTTCTATCCTTCCATTTTCCTAAACAGATGCTGTTTTTTTCAGATATCCTGGTCGCCAGGTCAGAGGCACCAGCTCCTGCGGCCATGATGTCCGAGTGTTCTGAAACTAGCTCAAATCGCTCTGCCTGCTCAATACCCACGCAGGTGCTAGAGGCTCCCGTATCTAAGATGAACCTGCCGGGGTTCCCATTGATCTCTGCCTTCACCTCCAGGTGATTGGTGGAGGTGAGCTTCATTGGTACCTGCAAATATTTTTTAGATTTTAAAAACTTTTTAAGACTGGGCATAAGAGCTTCTTTTAATGTCAAAGATAGTCCTATTTTTGTTCCATGATTTTAACCGATACCCATACCCATTTATATAGCGAAGCTTTTGATGAAGACAGGAGGCAGGTAATTGAACGAGCGATGAAAGCAGGGGTAAGTCGATTTTTTCTTCCTGCGATCGATTCATCATATGTCCCCGGGATGCTACAATTGCAACAGCAATACCCGGAACATATTTTCCTGATGGCAGGTTTGCACCCGACGCATGTTAATGAGGATTTTGAAAAAGAGTTACTGCAGGTGCAGCGAGTAGTTGCAGAACATAAGGTGTATGCGATCGGGGAAACAGGGATAGACCTGTACTGGGATAAAAGTTTTATCGAACAGCAAAAGCAGGCTTTTGCCAGGCAGATTCAAACGGCTAAGGATTATGCTTTACCCATAGTTATTCATTGCAGGGAAGCATTTGACGAGATCTTCGAAGTGTTAGACGAAGAAGGGACCGATGGGCTTTCGGGCATTTTTCATTGCTTTACGGGTACTCATGAACAGGCCCTACGTGCGATCGGTTTTAATATGAAATTGGGGATAGGTGGGGTTGTGACCTTTAAAAATGGTAAAATAGATACCTTCCTGGATCAAGTAGACCTGCAGCATATTGTCCTGGAAACAGATTCCCCTTACCTTGCCACGGTGCCCTACCGTGGAAAGAGAAACGAAAGTGCCTACCTGCTCAATGTGCTTGAGAAAGTTGCTGAAGTATACGGTATAAGCGAGGAAGAAGTAGCCAGGATCACCACGGCTAATTCCAAAGAGGTTTTTGGCATATAATATATGGTTATGGTAAATAGTCCGACAAAAATATTATTGATCTATACCGGGGGTACTATAGGTATGATCAAGGATTACGATACAGGGGCACTGAAGGCTTTTAATTTTAACAAGCTGGAAAAAAAGATCCCCGAACTTGGCCAGCTAGATTGTACTATAGACAGTGTCTCTTTTAAGGAACCCCTGGATTCCTCTAATATGGACCCGGGTCATTGGGTAAAGATCGCTGGCCTGATCGAGGAACACTACGAGAAGTACGAGGGCTTCGTGGTGCTGCATGGTAGCGACACCATGAGTTATACCGCCTCTGCCTTAAGCTATATGCTGGAGCACCTGAAAAAGCCTGTTGTACTAACCGGATCACAACTGCCGATAGGAGACCTTCGTACGGATGCTAAAGAGAATTTAATTACTGCAATTCAGGTGGCATCCCTGCAGGAAAGAGGGCGTCCCGTAATACAGGAGGTGTGCCTTTATTTTGAATACAAATTATACAGGGGCAACAGGACCACCAAGATCAATGCAGAACATTTTGAAGCCTTCGCTTCTTTAAATTATCCGCCACTGGCAGAATCAGGGGTGCACCTGAAGGTAAATTACGATGCCCTCTATAGGGGTTCCAGGAGAAAAGGCCTTTTAGTGCACAAGGATCTCGATACCAATGTAGCTATCCTGAAACTCTTCCCGGGTCTTAATAGGGAGGTGTTGACGAGCGTGTTAAATATCCCTGGGCTCAAGGGCCTCGTATTGGAAACATACGGTGCGGGTAATGCTCCTACCCAATCCTGGTTTGTCAACGCGCTTAAAGAAGCCATTGAAAGGGGTGTAAAAGTGGTGAATGTCACCCAGTGTTCCGGGGGAAGTGTCTTAATGGGGCAATATGAGACCAGCGAGGCCCTCCGGGAAATCCAAATAATTAGCGGTGCAGACATTACTACGGAGGCTGCGATCACCAAATTAATGTACCTCTTGGGAAATAAGGTTTCAGCTAAGTCCTTTAAAACCATATTCGAAACATCTCTGAGAGGCGAAATGAGCTAAAAATTAACCTGGCAAATTTCGTGGAATAATAAATTTTTCGTTTATTGAACCCCTTAATTTAGTACCCTTAGAGAGGTGGCCGAGTGGTCGAAGGCGCACGCCTGGAAAGTGTGTATGCACCAAAAGTGCATCGAGGGTTCGAATCCCTTCCTCTCTGCTAATAACCGGCTGGTCTAAACAGCCGGTTATTATTCAGTGAATAGCTCGGAAATACCTTAAAACCGCCTGTTGCGCTGAAAAAGAATTAATTTTTTAATTGTATTTTTTTTTTATCTTTAACCTATTAACTAACTAATTTTAAGTTTGAACAAAATGAAAAAATTATTCTCCATCCTGGCCATGGCTGGGCTATTTGTCCTTAGTACAAATACAGTAAGCGCGAAAGCGAACGCAATAGTGTCGAGTCTTTCTTCAACCGTGGCTACAGCTACAGTGATGTTGCAGGATGAGGCAGCCGTTGAAGCAGAAAAAGGATTTACCCAAGTTTTAAAAGAGCAGTTCATCCAAGGAGGTGCTGGCTTCATGGGAATCGTATTACTGTGTTTGATCTTAGGTCTTGCGGTCGCTATTGAAAGAATCATTTATTTAAACATGGCTAGCACTAACACTACTAAGCTTAAGCAAAAAGTAGAGGATGCTCTTGCTTCTGGTGGGATCGAGGCTGCTAAAGAAGTATGTCGTAACACCAAAGGTCCTGTTGCTTCTATCTATTACCAAGGATTAGATCGCGCCGGAGAAAGCATCGAGTCTGCTGAAAAGGCTGTTGTTGCTTACGGAGGAGTTCAAATGGGTCAATTAGAGAAAAACGTTTCTTGGTTGTCTCTATTTATCGCTGTTGCTCCTATGCTTGGGTTCATGGGTACAGTAATTGGTATGATCCAGGCCTTCCAGAAAATTAGTGCAGTTGGTAACCTTAGTGCTTCCCTGATTGCAGGTGACATCCAGGTTGCATTATTGACCACGGTTTTCGGTCTTATTACAGCAATTATCCTACAAATTTTCTACAACTATATCATCGCTAAGATTGACAGTATCGTTAACGATATGGAAGATTCATCAATCGTATTGATCGATATGTTGGTAGACCACAAAAAATAAGTAACACTCCTAAACCAAAAGCATTATGCACAAGATTGTTAAAATTATATTGGTTGTATTGGGAGTGATAGGTGCCGTACTATGGTTCCAGCTTCCAAGCTCAGATGTACCAGCTTCTGAGGCCGTGGACAGCGGGGCAATGAACTTCATGTTCATTATTACGTACCTGTTATTAGCTATCGCTATTTTATTCAGCTTGGTCTTTTCACTGGTCGCATTGTTCTCTAACCCCCAAAGCCTGAAGCGTACACTTATCGTAGTGGTTGGCTTCCTGGTGGTGGTCGGGATCGCTTACGGGATCTCTAGTGGAACTGATGTGAACATCGATGAAATGGCAAGAAGAGGCGTAGCTACTGACGAATCAACCGTGAAGTTGATCGGAATGGGTCTCAATGTCTTCTTCCTCCTGACCATAATCGCCGTTGGCGCCATGTTATGGGGTGGAGTACGGAAAATGACAAAATAACCTTAAAAGAACTATTATGCCTAGAAGAGGAGCACCACCGGAAGTTAACGCAGGTTCCATGGCAGACATCGCATTCTTACTACTGATCTTTTTCCTAGTGACAACCACTATTGAAACGGATTCAGGACTGGATCGAATGTTACCGCCTATTGAGCCGCCAGACGAGAACGTGGTTATTAAGCAGAAAAACATATTTACTGTAAACATCAACAAGAATGGCCAGTTACTTGTAGAGGAAGAGCTTACAGACCTGAGAAATCTCAGGGAAAAAGCCATGGCTTTCCTTGACAATGGAGGCGCGCCTTCAGGATCCCCTGAATACTGCAGCTATTGTAAAGGAAAGAGGAATCCGGATTCTTCGGATAACCCGACCAAAGCCATTATCTCGTTGAAGAATGACAGGGAAACAAAGTATGCCACTTATATTACCGTTCAAAACGAACTGGTAGGGGCGTATAACGAGTTAAGAAACCGTGAGGCTCAACGATTATTCGGTAGAGACTTTACGGATATGGAAGCCGAATACCTTAATCCTGAGACTCCTGAAGAGGTAAGGGAAGAACTAAAAGACAAGGTGCAACGCGTCCAGGACTTGTTCCCGCAGAAATTATCTGAAGCAGAAACTGCAACTAACTAACGAGAACCGGACTATTATGGCAAAATTTAATAAGAAAAAAAGCGCTGATACCCCTGGGGTAAATACGGCCTCGTTACCCGACATCGTGTTCATGTTACTGTTCTTTTTTATGACGGTAACAACGATGAAGGATAGTTCCATTATGGTAGAAAACACCCTGCCTAATGCAACCGAGACCAAGAAGCTCGAAAAGAAGGATCGTGTTCTGTATATCTATGTCGGAAAACCTACCAAGGAATTCCAGAAAACATACGGGACGGAACCAAAGATCCAATTGAACGATAAATTTGCTGATGTTTCCGAGGTTGGAGATTTCATATTGCAAGAGAGGGCTAAGAAGCCCCAGGAATTGCAAAACGTGTTGACTACTGCTCTTAAAGTGGATAGCGATGCCAACATGGGTCTTATCTCTGATATCAAGCAGGAACTTCGTAAAGTAAATGCCCTCAAAGTTAATTATACGACTTTTGAAGGGGATGCCTTCAGTAATATTGAATAGTAATATTACCTAAAGGGTAAATGTATTAAGCGCTTCAAATTATTATTTGAAGCGCTTTTATTTTGTGCATGAACGGAAGTAATGATTATTTTTAAGGCGATATGAAAGACTTTTTCCTGCTGCTTGTATTTTGTTGCACCTTCACATTATGCGCACAGACAGTGCCCCCTGTTCCGCCTGCACAGGATAGTTTGATTCCCGATCCGGATTACCTGGAAGACCAGTTCTATGTAGGGCTCGCATATAATATCTTATTAAATAAGCCCGAAGGGGTAAAGCAACGTAACCTGTCCTATGGATTGCAGGGTGGTTTCATTAAGGATATTCCGTTAAATCTCAAGCGGAATGTTGCAATTGGTATAGGGCTTGGATATGCCGTTAATTCCTATTACTCCAATCTCAGGGCTACCGAAAATGCTGAGGATTTTAATTACGAAGTGATCCCTGATAATTTCTCCTATAAACGGAACAAAATTGAAACCCACCTCATCGAACTTCCCCTAGAACTCCGTTTACGAAACTCTGACCCTGTCGATTATAAATTCTGGCGATTCTACGGTGGCATTAAACTGGGGTACGTCGTGGGAAGCCGGTCCAAGATTGTCACTAAAGACTTTAAGGATTCGTTCTACAATACGGACACGGATAATTTTCGTTACGGCCTGATGGTTAACCTGGGCTACAACACCTTTAATATCCATGCGTATTACGCTCTGAATACGCTCTTTGAACCTGGGAAAGCCAGTGTTAACGGGGAGGAGATAGGAATGACACCATTAAGGATAGGCCTTATCTTCTATATTTTATAACCAGTACTTGATGGTCATCAGTTGGGAGAGAAAACCGATGATGAACCCGATCACGATCTCTGCGCGGTTGTGTGCTTTGAGGTAGATACGAGCCGTGGCAGCAAGGCCGCAAATAAGAGTGCAGGCGCTTATCGCGATCGTAATATTAATCTCAAAATGGATGCTCAGGGCAATGAGATACATCAGCAGGCTTCCCAGGCCCATCATATGCAGGCTGCATCGCACTTTCAATAATAATGCAAGCAGGCAGGCCGCAGTAGCGGCAATCAGACCTACGAAATAGTAGTATAATTCCGCCGTATAATTATTGGGAATCACCCGGAACAGGACGATCAGCAATAACCCTAGACTAATGATAAGAGGGTACAAACGCTCTTTAGCCGGTGCCAGGAACACCGATGAGGCCAGGCCCAGGTTGCGCAGGATTGCATAGGATATCAGCGGGATAATTACCGTTAGTATAAAGATGGGCAGGAGGTTGCCTCCTTGTTCTTCTAAAGGGCTGTATTTGGGTGTGACCAGGAAGTAACTTAAGGATCCGGCCATCGGGATTAACAATGGGTGAAAGAGGTAGGACAGGAAGATGGATAGCGACCGCATCAGATCTCCTTTCTGAGTCGGGCGACGGGTAATCCCGATTGCTCCCGGTATTTAGCCACCGTTCTTCGGGCTATAGGATATCCTTTTTCCTTCAGTATTTTGGCCAGTTTGTCATCGGTCAGGGGTTTCTTCTTGTCTTCTTCCCCGATCACGGTTTCCAGGATCTTCTTGATCTCTTTGGTGGAAACATCCTCCCCCTGCACATTCTTCATAGATTCTGAAAAATATTCCTTGATGAGCTTAGTGCCGTAGGGGGTATCAACATATTTGCTGTTCGCCACCCGTGATACCGTAGATACATCCATGTCTATAGCATCGGCGATATCTTTCAGTATCATCGGTCTCAGGGTACGTTCATCGCCCGTCAGGAAGTATTCCTTTTGGTACTGCATGATGGCGTTCATGGTGATAAACAAGGTCTGTTGTCGTTGGCGGATAGCATCGATAAACCATTTCGCCGCATCCAGTTTCTGCTTGATGAACATAACTGCATCTTTCTGGCTCTTGGACTTGTCCTTGGCACTTTTATAACCTGCCAGCATATTGCTGTATTCCCGGGAAACATGTAGTTCCGGTGCATTCCGCCCGTTGAGGGTGAGTTCAAGCTCCCCATCAACGATACGAATGGAGAAGTCAGGAACCACGTGCTCTACAATCCGATTGTTGCCGGAATAACTTCCACCCGGCTTAGGGTTAAGCTTCTCAATTTCACTGATGGCATCACGTAGCTCTTCTTCAGTGATATCGTGTTTCTGGATAAGCTGCTTGTAATGCTTCTTGGTGAAGTGTTCAAAACTCTTTTCTAGTATATCAACAGCAAGTTCGATGGCCGGTGTGGGTTCTTTACGTTGTAACTGTATAACCAGGCATTCATCCAGGGAGCGTGCTCCTACGCCCGGGGGATCGAGTTCCTGCACGATGGACAGTACCTTTTTTATGGTTTCCTCCTCGACGTAGATGTTCTGGGTAAATGCGAGATCATCCATGATATCTGCCAGCGGGCGTCTTATATAGCCACTTTCGTCCACACTACCCACCAGGAATTCGGCAATGGCCCACTCCTCGTCGCTGAGATAAACGGTGTTCAGCTGGTTGATCAGGTACTGGTTGAAGGAAATTCCTGCCGCGTATGGCACGTTTTTCTCTTCATCGTCACTACTGTAGTTATTTGCCTTGGTACGGTAATCAGGAACCTCGTCATCGCTCAGGTATTCGTCTATATTGATGTCGTCGGTGGCCACGGTCTCGTGGTCCATATCTTCCTCGTAATTATCGCCAAAATCGTCTTCAAGGCTACTGCTTTCCTCTTTGCCACTTTCCAGCGCAGGATTTTCCTCCAGCTCCTGTTTCAGGCGCTGTTCAAAAGCTTGTGTAGGCAGCTGTATCAGTTTCATCAACTGTATCTGCTGCGGCGATAGCTTCTGGGATAATTTGAACTGTAAGTGTTGTTTTAACATAGGATGCTACCTTGATGCGACTGTTATAAATTTAAAGAATTCATATCAGAATTCGGCATTCTGTGGGGTTCTTGGAAACGGGATTACATCACGAATATTACCCATCCCTGTAGCAAAGAGTACAAGACGTTCAAAACCTAGTCCAAAACCACTGTGAACTGCAGTTCCAAATTTCCTCAGATCCATATACCACCAGAGTTCCTCTTCATCAATACCTAATGCTTCAATTTTGGACCTAAGTACATCCAGGCGCTCTTCACGCTGCGATCCTCCAACGATCTCACCAATACCCGGGAATAGGATGTCCATCGCCCTTACAGTCTTCCCATCTTCGTTAAGCCTCATATAGAACGCTTTGATCTTGGCGGGGTAATCAAACAAAATGACCGGGCATTTAAAATGCTTCTCAACCAGGTAACGCTCGTGCTCGCTCTGCAGATCCGCGCCCCATTCTTCTATAGGATATTGGAATTTTTTCTTTTTATTCGGGGTACTGTTCTTCAGGATATCTATGGCTTCCGTATAACTTACACGAACAAAGTTATTATCTACGATAAAACGGAGTTTTTCCAGTAGCGGCATATCACTGCGCTCATTCTGTGGTTTCGTCTTTTCTTCATCAAGTAAGCGTTTCTCGAGGAATTGCAAGTCCTGCTGGCAGTTCTCCAGGATATAGCGCAATACGTATTTGATGAAATCTTCGGCCAGGTCCATGTTATCATCAAGGTCATAGAATGCCATTTCGGGTTCTATCATCCAGAATTCGGCCAGGTGCCTGGAGGTGTTAGAATTCTCTGCTCTGAAGGTTGGTCCAAAGGTATAGACTTTTCCAAGCCCCATGGCATATGCTTCAGCTTCGAGCTGCCCTGATACGGTGAGGTTGGTTTCTTTCCCGAAGAAATCTTCCTTGTAATTGACCTTTCCCTCTTCATCCTTGGGTGGATTGATCGGGTCCAGGGTAGAAACCCTGAACATTTCACCCGCACCTTCCGCATCGGATCCGGTGATAATCGGGGCGTGCATGTAATAGAAGCCATTTTTCTGGAAGTACTCGTGAATAGCGAAAGATAAGGCCGATCTAACCCTCATCACTGCAGAAAAAGTACTTGTTCTTACCCGTAAATGCGCTTTTTCCCTGAGGAATTCGAGCGAATGCTTTTTGGGCTGTATAGGGTAGGTTTCAGGATCTGCAGTGCCATGTACAATAAGCTGCTCAGCCTGAATCTCCACACTCTGTCCCCGGCCCTGGCTTTCTACCAAGGTCCCTGAAATTTCCAAGGCTGCCCCGGTGTTGATTTTTCTAAGTAGGGATTCATCGAGTTTCTCGAAATCTACCACGCATTGGATGTTGTCTATAGTAGAGCCGTCATTAAGGGCGATAAAGCGGTTACTTCTGAAAGTACGTACCCAACCTTTCACGGTTACGGGTTGCGATAATGGTTGCTGGGTGAGTAACTGCTTAACACTAAATTCGTTCATGGGTATTCGCTTCTAAATATGAAAGGCAAAGATAATCGATTGCTAAAATTATGGGAGATGTTTACCGTAGAATTCTGACCTTAATACCAGAGATCATTTCTGTTTGGGCCTCTTATTGATCTCTTCCTTGGGAAGGATGTCTATCTGCGGTTTTTTAAGTACTTCTTTGTTGGCAATGCTGCGCTCCAGGGAAAGCAGGAGGGAAGGAAGCAGGATAAGGTTGGCAAGCATAGCGAATAACAAGGTTGCCGAAACCAGTGCTCCTAAAGCTACCGTGCCGCCAAAGCTGGAAATGATAAATACCGAAAAGCCGAAGAACAGCACTATGGAGGTATAAAACATACTCACCCCGGTTTCTCTTAGTGCCGCGTAAACGGATTTCTGTATACGCCAGCGGTTGGCTATGAGCTCCTGCCGGTACTTGGCCAGGAAATGAATGGTATCATCAACAGAAATTCCGAATGCCACGCTGAAAACCAGTATGGTAGAAGGTTTAATAGGGACGCCAACATAACCCATGACCCCTGCCGTGATTACCAGCGGGAGTAGGTTGGGGACCAGGGATATGACCACCATCCGGAAAGAGCGGAACAAGTAGGCGATAAACAAGGAGATAAGCACGATAGCCAGGGCCAGGGACATGATCAGGTTTTTTACCAGGTATTTGGTGCCTTTGAGAAATAACAGGGCCTTCCCTGTTAAACTCACTTCGTATCGATCTTCGGGGAAGATCTTCTCTATATTCTCTACCAACTCCTGCTCAATAGCTTCCATACGGTCTGTTTTCACATCCTGTATGTAGGTGGTTATCCTGGCGTATTGCCCGGTGCTGTCTACAAAAGTAGAGAGCAGGTTCCCATTGCCACGCGAGTTCTTGGCCACATCCATGATAAAGGTATTCTCCTGGGAAGTTGGTAATTGGTAATATTTAGGAATACCGTTGTAAAATGCCTGCTTGGAATATTTGACTAGGTTCACCATGGAAACCGGCTCTGAGAGCTCGGGAGTTTCACGGATCACCTCACTCAACCGCTCCATCCGTTTAAGTGTAGCCGGTTTCATTACGCCTTTTTCTCGCTGGGTATTGACCACGATCTCAAGGGGCATGATCCCGTCGAACTCGGCTTCAAAGAATCGGATATCTTTAAAGAATTCAGCCTTTTTAGGCATATCTTCTATTGGACTCCCGGATATATTGATTTGATAGATCCCGATGATGCTCACCACCAGTGCGGCTATAGACACCAGGTAGACGGCGATCCTTCTTTCGCGTACAATGCGCTCCATCCAATTGACAAAAGTGTCTATCCATTTTTTGTTAAGATGTTTCAGGTGCTTGGTCTTAGGCAGGGACATGAAACTGTAGATAATCGGGATGATCAGGAGTGACAGGATGAAAATGCAGAGGATGTTGATCGATGCCACGATTCCGAATTCCTTCAACAGCGTGCTATCGGTGATGATAAAGGTGGCAAATCCCGAAGCAGTGGTGACATTGGTCATCAGGGTAGCATTTCCAATCTTAGAGATTACCCGTTGCAGGGATAATGCCTGGTTGCCGTGTTTTTTCACTTCCTGCTGATATTTATTGATCAGGAAGATGCAGTTGGGGATACCTATTACGATGATCAGCGGAGGTATCAGTGCCGTAAGTACCGTGATCTCGTACTGTAATAATCCAAGGGTACCAAAAGCCCACATTACCCCGATGATGACCACTACTATAGAGATCACCGTGGCCCGGATACTCCTGAAAAAGAAGAAGAAAATGAGAGAGGTCACTGCCAGGGCGGCAAAGATGAACTTTCCAATTTCGTCTATAATGCTCTGTGAGCTCATAGTCCGGATGTAAGGCATACCGGAGACACGTACATTTAGCCCTGTCTCTGCTTCAAAATCATTGACAAGGTTGGTGAGATCTTTTAAGACGAAGTCCTTTCGAACAGAGGTGTTAATAATATCCTTGTCCATGTATACCACGGTCCGGATGGTCCTGCTGTCCTTGTTAAATAGAAGGTTGTCATAAAATGGCAGGTTATTGAATAACTGGTTCGCAAGACTGTCTACTTCCTTCCTGGATTCCGGGGGGCGCTCCAGGAATGGTTTCAGTACAAATTCATTTTTCTCCTGGTCCCGCACCAATTGTTGCAGGTTGTCTGTAGAGATCACGAAATCGACTTCAGGGAAAGCGTCGAGCTGCTTGCTCATGGTGTTCCACATCCTGAAGTTGGCAGGCTCAAAGAGGGCAGAATCACGTACCGCAAGTACAATGGCATTCCCTTCCTCTCCGAATCGTTTTACAAATTGCTGGTATTCCAAATTAATGGGATGATCATCGGGCAGTAAGTTGGCTTCCGAATTGGAAAAACGCATGTGTTGCCATTGGAACCCCATAAAAACCGTAGCAGCGGCAATGGCCAGAAGGATCAGGATGCGATTCCTCAGGATGATCCTGGCAATTTTGGCCCATATGCCTTGCGTAAGCTTTGCTCCCATATTTGGTTTTACGTTGCATCGCAAGCGTCTTCAAGGATGCGGATGATCCGTTAACTTCCCGGTACTGCGCTTGATCGGGTGAGGAACCCGGTGATTGCGATGCGCTGTTAATTTTCAGCGGCAAAGGTAGAAAACGCAGCGTTCTGTTCCTAATACATGTCTTTATATTAGCTGTGGATCCTAACTCCTTATTGAGATCGCCTCCTGTGATTTTTTATGTAATTTAGGAACTACTTCCGATGACAACCTATGAACAGACGTGGCTTTCTATCTAGAACAACCCTGGCGGCCCTGAGTGCTGCCATCGGGGCAGAGGTATTTTACGGAGCTGAAATCCCTTCGGGCTATCAGCTGATCATTGAACAGGATCCCGACCTCTTTTCCTTATACCATAAAGACCGGGATATGGTCTTGTTGAATGACCGACCGATCAATATCGAGGCTAAGGCACACCTCCTGGATGATCATGTCACCCCGGAGCAATTTATGTTCGTCCGGAATAACGGTAAGGTTCCCGGGGAACTAGATGCTGGTAGCTGGAGCCTTCTTATCAATGGCGAATCGGTCAGGCAAGCCAGGAGCTTTACGCTGGAAGAGCTAAAGGAGCAATTTACACATCATACGTATCACCTCACCCTGGAATGCGGGGGTAATGGGCGGAGCGAATTTGACCCACCAGCTAAAGGAAACCAATGGACGGTTGGAGCGGTCAGCTGCGCAAAATGGACAGGGGTTCGGCTGAGGGATGTACTCAGGGAAGTGGGGCTCAAGGAAGATGCTGTTTATATCGGGTATCACGCCGCAGATATTCACCTCAGTGGGGACCCGCGGAAGGAAGTTATTTCCAGGGGAATTCCCATCGCCAAAGCCTTACAGCAAGAAACCCTGCTGGCATTTGAAATGAACGGGAAACCCATTCCTATAATCCATGGTTTTCCTCTGCGACTGGTTGCCGGGGGATGGCCTGCATCCGTTTCGGGGAAATGGCTCAAGGGGATCAGTGTCCGGAACAAGGTGCACGATGGGCCCAAAATGGAATCTCCATCATACCGGGTACCTTGCCGGCCGGTAGCTCCGGGCACTGAAGTGTCTGCCGAGGACATGTGCATCATAGAATCCATGCCGATTAAATCATTAATCACCAATCCACGTTCAGGGGCCATCCTGGAAGCAGGGAAAAATTTGCGGATTAAGGGGCATGCATGGGCAGGTGAACTGGAAGTAGATAAGGTATCTTACTCCATCGATTTTGGCGCCACATGGCAGGACTGTACCCTGGATAAGCCGCTTAATCGCCTCGGCTGGCAGCAGTTTAAAGCCATCGTTGATTTCCCGGGGAAAGGATATTTTGAAATATGGGCACGGGCGACCGATAGCAGGGGAATTTCACAACCTATGGTATTGCCGGGATGGAACCCCAAAGGGTATCTCAATAATGCCTGCCATCGTATTGCCGTTAAAGTCGCATAGATGAAAAACCAACAATTTAAGAAAAGAAATACCAGGCCATACAGCAGTATAATGCTCCTTAGCGCTATAGTGATCACAGCCTTATTGGGTATAGTCACTTATCTCATGATGGAGACCCCTGAAGAAACCGAATCCACGGTAAGCACTGAAATCGCAACTGATCCTGAAAGAATAGAGGACGGGATCCACCTTCGAACCGGTTTAAAGGCAGGAGAAGGCATGGATGCGGTAATCCGGCATTGTACTCCCTGTCATTCTGCGAAACTCGTCATCCAGAACCGTATGGATGCAGCCGGATGGGAATCGACAATTCACTGGATGCAGGAGACCCAGAACTTATGGGACCTTGGTGATGACCAGGAAGTGGTCATACAATACCTTACCCGCGAATACCCGGTTAGTACTAAGGGTCGCAGGCAGGTTTTAAAGGATATAGAATGGTATAGCTTAGAGCAGTGATCCAGGTGCGGTGGATCAGACCTTCATGATCTCTGCCTCTTTGGTCGCAAGGGTGGATTCTACCTTTTTACTGTAAGTATCTGTCAGTTCCTGTACATCTGCTTCGGCATTTTTAAGAAGATCTTCAGAGATATCCAGGTCGCGCAGTTCCTTATTGGCATCTTGCCTGGCGTTCCGGATACTAACCTTTGCATCTTCAGCTTCCGCCTTGGCCTGTTTAACCAGTTGTACCCTGCGCTCTTCGGTCAGTGGGGGTACATTTATGATAATAAGATCGCCATTATTCATCGGGTTAAAGCCCAGGTTGGCGTTCATGATGCTTTTTTCAATTTCCTGCAGCAGGTTCTTCTCCCAAGGTTGTACCGATATAGTTCGTCCATCAGGCGTATTGATGTTAGAGACCTGGGAAAGAGGTGTCATGTTGCCGTAATACTCGACCATCACCGAGGATAACATGGACGGACTGGCTTTTCCGGCCCTGATCTTAACAAATTCCTTTAATAAATGTGCGATAGCTCCCTGCATACTCTCTTCTGCACTATCCAATATAAATTTTACATCCTCGTTCATATCGTATTATTAATGGTAATGGCGATTGATTTTATTCTTGGTCGATTCTCGTTATACTGACAAATATAGGAATACTCCTCACTGTTTTCAAGCAGGGTTAATCGTATGGGTTAAAGGTTGACTACAGTACCGATATTTTCACCGGAAACGATCTTCATCAGGTTTCCTTTCTTATTCATGTCAAAAACCACGATCGGTAATTCGTTTTCCTGGCTTAAGGTAAATGCCGTGGTATCCATTACCTTGAGCCCCTTTTTCAGCACCTCATTAAAAGACAGGGTGTCAAACTTAGTGGCTGTCTTGTCTTTTTCCGGGTCGCTGGTATAAATCCCGTCTACTCGGGTACCTTTCAGGATGACATCGGCTTCTATTTCTATCGCTCTCAACACAGCGGCAGAATCCGTGGTGAAGTATGGGTTCCCTGTTCCTCCCCCGAAGATGACAACACGCCCTTTTTCTAAGTGACGAATCGCTCTCCTGCGAATAAAAGGCTCCGCAACTTCGTTGATCTTTATGGCCGATTGTAAACGGGTCTGCATTCCCTTGTCCTCCAATGCTGCCTGCAACGCTAATCCGTTGATCACGGTTGCCAGCATCCCCATATGATCTCCCTGGACCCGGTCCATTCCATAACTTGCCCCTGCCAGTCCACGGAAAATGTTGCCTCCGCCAATGACTATGGCTACTTCTACCCCTTTCTCAACAACTGCTTTAATCTCATCTGCATATTCCCCGAGTCTTTTGGGGTCTATGCCGTATTGTTTTTCACCCATTAAAGCTTCGCCACTGAGTTTTAAGAGTATTCTTTTGTAAGGCATGTGAATTTTGGTATTTAGATCCGCACAAAAATAGTAAAATAATTTATGGTCATGACCTCTGAAATTGATAGGGTTTAAACGAAATTTATTTCGAAGGAAAGCTGGCAAGCCGAAATTATTTAATAATCTTGTGCTATTAATCCTATAATCAGATGAAAAGACTATCTATATATTACCTGCTCCTGTCCTGCCTTATAATAAGCGGTTGCGGAGCATCTAAATCTTTGAGCAGTGCATCATCATCTCCGATAGTAGCAACATTGGACCTGGTGAATATTGAAAATGACAAAGTGAGTGTGACCGTGGATCCGGGCGCTTTCTCGGCAGACAATGTAACCTTTTATATTCCTAAGACCGTCCCCGGCACCTATAGTGTTGACGATTATGGGCAATATGTAGAAGCTTTAAAAGCTATTGATTACAAGGGAAATGAAATGCCTGTGATCCAGGCAGACGAGAACAGCTGGAAGATCAGTGGGGCAAAAGACCTGGATAAAGTGGTATACTGGGTGAACGATACCTACGATACGGAATCAGAAACAGAGAACGCGGTATTTTCTCCGGCAGGGACCAACATCGATAAAGGAAATACCTACATGTTGAACTTACACGGCTTCGTGGGATATTTTGACGGGTTTAAGGAAGTTCCGTATCAAGTGGATATAACAGTTTCGTCAGGACTGGTAGCGACCACCTCGCTAAAGCGTAAAAATACGGAAAGCACGGGAGGACAAGATACTTTCCTGGCAGCACGCTATTTCGAAGTTATAGACAATCCCATCATGTATGCCAAGCCTAATAATATCAGTTTCCAGGTTCAGGGAATTACGGTGAACCTTGCGGTGTATTCCCCTAATGGCACTTATGACGCGGTATCCCTTGAGGAGCGCATGAAAGAAATGATGGGTGCCCAAAAGGCATTTTTAGGACCTATAGACGGGACAGAGGAATACAATATACTATTGCATCTATCGCCCATGGGGCCTACAGATCCCAGTGGTTTCGGTGCCCTTGAACATCATACTTCTACCGTGGTTGTACTCCCGGAACAAATGCCGAAAGAGAACCTTGAACAAGCCATGGTCGATGTTGTTTCGCACGAATTCTTTCATATCGTAACCCCGCTGAATGTGCATTCTGAGGAAATTCAGTTTTTTGATTTCAATGCTCCGGTAATGTCAAAGCACCTGTGGATGTATGAAGGTACCACCGAATATTTTGCCAATCTCTTCCAGATTAACCAGGGCTTGATACAGGAAGAGGAGTTTTACCAGCGACTGGTGGATAAGATTGGTAATTCACGCTCGTATGACGATGCGATGTCCTTTACAGTTATGAGTGAGAACATCCTGGAGTCTCCCTATAAAGAAAATTACGCCAATGTTTACGAGAAAGGGGCTTTGATCAATATGTCCCTGGACATACTGCTAAGAGAACTCAGCGGGGGAGAAAAAGGTGTGCTTTGGCTTATGAAGACGCTTTCCGATAACTATGGGAATAATACCCCTTTCAAGGATGATACACTCATCGAGGAGATCGTTGAAATGACCTACCCGGAAATAGGGGAGTTTTTCAATACTTACGTTATCGGCGATACTCCTATTAATTATGAAGAATTCTTATCTAAAGTAGGGTTGTCTTTGGTTACCGTCCAGGAAGAAAGTGGTTATTTTCTGCAGGGACAGATCCCTTATATAGATGTGGACCAGAAGAACGATGATGCCATCTTTGTTAGGAAGGGCATCACCCTGAATAGTTTTATGAACAATCTAGGGCTGCAGGGAGGTGATGTGATCGAAGAAATAAACGGAACCCCAGTGTCCTTAGAAAGTATAAGACCTATCATCGGGGAAAGCTTTGGATGGAATGCCGATAAGGAAATAAGCATGACCATTACGCGCGATGGAGAGCAAATAGAGTTGAAGGGACTTGCCGGTACACCCATGGTAAAATCAGAAAAAATAGTGGCAGCTGAAGATGCCAGCGCCGAAGAACTGGCACTTCGTGAAGCCTGGATGAAGAACTGATTCGTTTTGACCACCAAATAAAAAGGCAGCCATTTCCGGGCTGTTTTTTTTATGCTCTCATCCGATTATGTAAAAAATACTTGACTAAATGTAAAATATACTTTACATTTATAAAAAGTAAAGTAATGAAAACCAGGTATTTATTTGAATCGCGTTGGAAGAAAGTCGGCTGGATGATATTGATCCCTGCCGCCTTGTTAGGATTGTTTACCGTCCTCAATGATTGGGAGCCTGCGCTCTTTGATGTGGAGATGTATGGTCCGTTTATAACGGATTACAGCGGGGAGGGTTTTGTGCGGGGATACCTCGATAACAACTTGCTGAACGAGATTTGTGGTCTCCTGGTTATCATAGGGGGACTGTTGGTGGCCTTTTCTAAAGAGCAGCAGGAGGATGAATTGATACAGAAGATCCGTTTAGAAGCCTTGGTATGGGCTACCTATGGCAATTACATAATCCTGATACTGGGCTTTATCTTTGTCTATGATTTTGGTTTTTTCTGGGTCATGCTATTTAATATGTTTACCGTGTTATGGTTATTCATACTTAAATTCCACTGGGATCTCCGCCTGTTGAAAAAATCACTCTCCTATGCAGAATAGTCTTAAAGTGGAACGTGCGCGCTTAAAAATGACGCAGGCCGACCTGGCGGTAAGGGTAGGGGTGAGCAGGCAGACCATTAATGCCATAGAATTGGGTAAGTATGGTCCCTCCACGGTGTTAGCACTGCGTTTGTCCGGGGTTTTCGGAAAAACGGTGAATGAACTGTTTAGCCTGGAAGACGATGACCTGAATTAAAAAAGGCCATTAATCGTTGGATTAATGGCCTTGTGTATAGTTCCTTACAGGAAGATTATCCCAGGGCAACCCTTTCAAATCCGGTAACTTTAAGATCTGCATTTACAGACTTCACGTACTGAGCAACGCTCATTTTGTTGTCCTTGATGAAATCCTGGTTTACCAGGGTGTTGTCCTTGAAGAAACGTCCCAATTTACCTTGGGCAATCTTATCGAGCATTTCTTCTGGTTTTCCTTCTTGCCTTAACTGATCTTTAGCGATCTCAATTTCTTTGGCAATAGTCTCCTGGTCTACGCCATCTTGATCAAGGGCAACCGGGTTCATTGCAGCAGCTTGCATTGCGACATCCTTGGCAGCATCGGCGGCACCATCAACATCAGCCGAAAGTCCGACCAATGTAGCAATCTTATTCCCTGCATGGATATAAGATCCTACGAATGGAGCTTCAAGAGTCCTGAAACTTCCAATCTCGATCTTTTCACCAATTACGCCGGTCTGCTCTGTCAGTTTATCCTGAACAGTCATCCCATTGAAATCTGCTTCCAGGAATGCCTCTTTGTTGTCATAGGATAAAGCAAGATCAGCAAGATCGTTAGCCAATGTAACGAAAGAATCATTCTTGGCAACGAAATCTGTTTCACAGTTCAGGGAGATAATAATCCCCTTAGTGTTCTCACCATTTACCTTAGCAATAGCTGCACCTTCTGAAGATTCGCGATCTGCTCTCTTGGCAGCAACTTTCTGTCCTTTCTTACGAAGGATCTCAATCGCTTTATCAAAATCACCTTCTGCTTCTACCAATGCATTCTTGCAATCCATCATGCCTGCACCGGTAGTTTTCCTCAATTTATTAACTTCTGAAGCGGTAACTTTTACCATCATCTGTTGTTCTTTTAGTGGAGGTTTTTAGTAACCCCTGTTATATAAAAAATATAGTCTAGTCTATGATTTACTCAACGCCACCTTTGGCTTGGTCTTGCCATTCTTTAAGCTCGTCCCACTGACCATCTGCAGCCATTTTAGCTTGCTTAGCCCAGGATCCTGGATCAAGGTGGGCAAGGTTAGAACTGGCTTCGGTAAGGATCTCCTTTACAGAATCTGCGTTGGACTCTGCTAATTTAGCGTAGCTACTGATCCCGGCATTAACAAGAGCTTCTGCAGCTTTTGGTCCGATACCTTCAATCTTGGTAAGATCGTCGGCTTTAGCAGCTTCCTTCTTTTCTTTTTTAGCTTTCTCCTCAACTACAGGGGCTTCTTCGATAGTCTTAGTTCTCTTGGCAGCTTCCGGTTCCTTGTCAGTCTTGGCAACTGCAGGAGCTTCAGTAACTACTTTCTTTTTCTTAGGAGTAGCGGCTTTTGTTTGCTCGTTATCATCTCCTTCGTTATCTCCCTGCTTATCAGATTTTCTCTCGGCAAGTCCCTCTGCTACTGCTTTGGTAACTTCGCTCATGATCACTTCGATAGACTTGGAAGCATCATCGTTTGCCGGAATAACGTAATCAATTGCTCGTGGGTCAGAGTTGGTATCTACCATTGCGAAGATCGGGATGTTCAATTTCTGAGCTTCCTTAACAGCAATGTGCTCACGCATAGTATCTACGATGAACAATGCTCCTGGCAAACGGGTCATATCTGCGATAGATCCTAAGTTCTTTTCCAGTTTAGCACGCAGACGGTCTACCTGTAGACGCTCTTTCTTAGAAAGGGTGTTAAAAGTCCCGTCTTTTTTCATGCGGTCAATAGAAGCCATCTTCTTTACTGCCTTACGGATAGTAACGAAGTTAGTCAGCATTCCACCGGGCCACCTTTCAGTGATGTACGGCATGTTCACTTCTGCTACCTTATCGGCAACGATGTCCTTAGCTTGTTTCTTGGTAGCGACAAAAAGGATCTTTCTGCCAGAAGCAGCGATCTTCCTGAGGGCCTCATTAGCCTCGTCCAGCTTTGCTACAGTCTTGTAAAGGTTGATAACGTGAATCCCGTTGCGCTCCATGTAGATGTAAGGAGCCATGTTTGGATTCCATTTGCGGGTCAGGTGGCCGAAATGCACACCTGCTTCTAGTAAATCTTTTACTTCAGCTTTTTTAGCCATTTTAATGTACTTAGTTTACGTTCCGTTGAATTAGCAATGCCCAAGTGGTATCCCGGGGGACGCCTTGAGCATTTAGATGCTAAACTAAGGGTATCCTGAAGGGCATTTTAACTCCGGTAGGAGCTGGATATGTACTGATCAGGATGCCTTGAGGTCTCTCCCGGTTTTCCAGGAGTAGACTTTCAATGAACTTGGGTTATTAATATAAAATAAGAATTCGCCGGTAAACCGGCGAAGTTGATTCTTAACGTTTAGAGAACTGGAATTTCTTACGAGCTTTCTTCTGTCCGAATTTCTTACGCTCTACCATTCTCGGGTCACGGGTTAAAAGACCTTCTGGCTTCAGAACTCCCCTGTGCTCTGCGTCTAATTCGCAAAGTGCACGAGAAAGGGCAAGTCTTACAGCTTCTGCCTGTCCTGTAATACCACCTCCGAATACATTTACCCTTACGTCAAAAGTATCATCAGTACCGGTTAAGGCAAAAGGCTGAGTAACTTTGTACTGCAGGGTAGCAGTAGGAAAATATTCCGCAAGATC
This sequence comes from Zeaxanthinibacter sp. PT1, assembly GCF_028464225.1. GTDB lineage: Bacteria > Bacteroidota > Bacteroidia > Flavobacteriales > Flavobacteriaceae > Zeaxanthinibacter. The sequence continues at coordinate 328,024 of NZ_JAQPCN010000001.1, read as the reverse complement.
CTTTTTGTTGATAGTGATGTTACCTTTACCTTCAGAAAGGTATACACGGGCAACGGCTGTCTTTCTTCTTCCGATTTTATGAATCACGTCCATTATTTAAGGTCGTTTAGATTAATTGCAGTTGGTTTTTGAGCTTCTTGCTGGTGTCTGTCACCGGCGTACACCTTCAGGTTCCTGAAAAGTTCCGCACCTAATTTGTTCTTAGGAAGCATTCCTTTAACGGATCTTTCGATAACCGCTTCAGGCTTCTTTTCTAATAACTCCTGAGCTGTTTCAGAACGCTGCCCACCTGGATATCCAGTATAACGCAGGTAAACCTTCTCGGTCCACTTGTTCCCAGTCATTTGTATTTTCTCAGCGTTGATCACGATAACATTGTCACCACAATCCACGTGAGGGGTGAAATTAGGCTTGTGTTTTCCCCTGAGTAACTTAGCCACTTTGGAAGCTAACCTTCCTAGCGTCTGTCCTTCGGCATCCACCAACAACCATTGCTTGTCTACTGTGGCTTTATTGGCCGAAACTGTCTTGTAGCTTAATGTATCCACTACCTATATTTTTAAAAATTAAACACTTCAATCCCGTTTAGCGGGCTGCAAATGTACAACTATTAAGTTGAATTACAAACCGTTGTTTCCCTATTTTTTTATCAATTATTTCCACAAAAGTGAAAGCCGGAATACGGGAGAGGGTAATTTCCCGGCCATCTGCAAAAGTATGTTAAAAATCCTTTAAAAAAAAGGGAATTGCTGTAACGTCTCCGTAGTTTGCGCGTCTTTCCAATACATCAATCACAAACTAACCAGTTATGAACCTTTCCGGATGGACCGTCGGATGTTTCCTTTTACTAACCTCTTTGTGCTGGTCGCAGTACCAGCCAGACAGTGAAGAGGTGATACAACGCACCTATAATGCAGCCAAGATCATCGATCATAGTGCCCCTGAGATAGACGGGCACCTGAATGACCCGGTCTGGGAACTTGCGGACTGGGATGGAAATTTCGTGGAGTGGCAACCTGCAGAGAATACCCCGCCCGGCCAACCCACAGATTTTAAAATGATCTATGACGATAAGTACCTCTATGTCGCTATTCGTTGCTATGACTCCATGCCCGACAAAATAGAAAGACGATTATCGCGCCGGGATTCTTTTGAAGGAGATAGGGTCACGGTAATGATCGACAGCTATCACGATAAGCGAACAGCATTTTCATTTACTACCACGGCTGCCGGAGTTAAAGGAGAGGAGTTTATGTCTGATAATGGCAGAAACTGGGACGATAGCTGGAACCCGATCTGGTATACAGATGCCCAGGTGGATGAAAATGGATATACGGTAGAGATGAAGATTCCTTTCAGCCAGCTGAAATTTGGCAGGGCTAATGAGCAGGTGTGGGGATTACAGGTTTTCCGTACCCTTTTTCGAGGAAATGAACGATCCGTCTGGCAACGAATCCCTAGGGATGTGGCCGGATTTACCAGTGAATTCGGATTACTTCGCGGGCTGAAGGATATAGCGCCTCAAAAGCAGCTGGAAATTCAACCTTTCGCCGTTAGCCAGTACGAATCTTACCCGGCAGAAGAAGGCAACCCTTTCCGCGATGGTAGCGACTATCCATTTAATGTAGGTCTGGATGCAAAGATCGGTATCACCAACGACCTCACCCTGGATCTTACGGTGAATCCGGATTTTGGTCAGGTGGATGCAGATCCGGGGGCGATTGCCCTGGATGGGTTCCAGATCTTTTTCCAGGAGCGTCGTCCGTTCTTCGTGGAGAACAAGAATATATTCGATTTTGAATTTGCTAACGGGAATGATAACCTATTCTACAGCAGGCGCCTTGGGCGCAGTCCGCAGGGCTTTGTCAATTCTGGGGAAGGGGAATTTGTCGATGCTCCTAATAATACTACCATTCTCGGGGCAGCCAAATTTTCCGGGAAGACCAAGGATGGATGGTCCGTTGGTTTGTTAGAAAGTGTAACTGCTAACATGTATGCCCGTGTTATTGAGACGGATGGTGAAGAGCGGAAAGAGATCGTAGAGCCATTGACGAATTACATTGTGGGAAGGGTCCAGAAAGACTTTAACAACCGTAATACTTATATAGGCGGAATGTTTACGGCCACAAATCGTAATCTCACAGAGGAACTGGACTTTCTTCACGAATCGGCATATACGGGAGGAATAGATTTTCGGCATAACTGGAAAGACAGGCAGTACTATGTTGAAGGTAATATGGTATTGAGCCAGGTGAATGGATCCCCGGAGGCAATAGAGAACACCCAGCGCAGCATTACACATTTATTCCAGCGTAGTGATGCGGGTCATGTTTCAGTAGACCCGGACCGTACTTCGCTATCCGGAACCGGTGGAAAACTGGAAGCCGGGAAAGCAGGGGGAGGTAACTGGCGTTACCAGGGAGGTTTTATCTGGAGGTCACCGGAACTGGAACTCAATGATGTGGGTTTCCTCAGGCAGGCAGATGAGATTATACAGTATGCCGAAGTAAACCGCCTGTTCTTAAAACCAACAGATTGGTACCGTCAGATTCGTGTGGGGATGGAACAATACACTACCTATGATTTTGATGGCAACTACAACCGTATACAGTACGAAATGAACGGGAATATCAGTTGGGCCAACAACTGGTGGACCGAGATAGGGGGTGCGCATAAACCACGTATTTATAGTAACACTATGCTCAGGGGTGGCCCCAGGTACAGGTTCAATGAAGAAAATTTTGGCTTCCTGTTCTTTGGGTCGGATCAGAGCAAGAAATTTAATTTTACCATGGGATATGTACACAGTGATGCCACCCAGGATAATTTTAAGTTCAGGAGATATGTACTGAGATTTGGCTACCAGCCTTTTTCGGCCTTCAATATCTCCATGTCTACCGCTATGAATTACAACCCCAACAAAACACAGTATGTCACCACATCAGATTTCAATGGGCAGCCACGCTATGTATTAGGGGAGATTGACCAGAAAACCTTCAGTACATCATTACGTTTCAATTACAGTATAAATCCCAACCTGAGTATACAATTCTATGGGGAGCCTTTTATATCCAGGGGGCAGTATCGCAATTTTAACCGGGTGGTAAACCCTGTGGCAGAAGACTTATTTGAGCGCGTCAATTTGTATACCGATACACAGATTTCTAAAAATGAATCTGGTAGTTACTTGGTAGATGAGGATCTTGATGGACAGACCGATTACTCTTTCTCCGATCCCGATTTTGCCTTTGTGCAGTTCCGGTCTAACCTCGTCCTACGATGGGAATATATCCCCGGCTCCGAGCTGTTCTTTGTGTGGTCGCAAGGAGTCACCGGTTTTGGTGACCCCATGGGATCACTGGGTTCTAACCTGGATAGCCAGATCCTGGGGCAGAAACCGGATAACACCTTCCTGATCAAGGCCACTTACCGCTTTATTTTGTAAGCAACAACAAATGAAAAAGCGTACACCCGTTAGGGCTGTACGCTTTTTCTATGATCATCTGGCTATAAAGGAGACTAGTGAGCCTCCAGCCAGTTTTCCCCCGTTCCTATATCAACCACTAATGGTACATCCAGGCTGAATGCCGATTCCATCTCTGACCTTATCATTTCGCTTACGCGCTCCAATTCGGGTTTATAGACATCAAAGACTAATTCATCATGCACCTGCAGCAGCATCTTGGTCTTATAATCCCCGGTTTCCAGTTTTTTGTGAATATTGATCATCGCCACCTTGATGATATCAGCTGCACTCCCTTGGATAGGGGCATTCACGGCATTTCGTTCTGCTGCGCCCCTCACAACGGCATTACTCCCGTTGATATCTTTAAGGTATCGGCGCCTGCCCAGTACGGTCTGCACATATCCATGCTCCCGGGCAAAGTCGATCTGCTCGCTGATGTAATTCCGTAATTTAGGATAGGTTTTGTAATAGGTGTCTATCAACTCCTTGGCCTCTGTCCTGGACAAGTCGGTCTGGTTGCTCAATCCAAAAGCAGAAACCCCGTATATAATACCGAAATTGACGGTTTTAGCGTTGCCCCGTTGTTCACGGGTGACCTCCTCCAGGGGGACATCAAATACCCGGGCAGCCGTTGCTGCGTGAATGTCCTCTCCTTTTTTAAAGGCCTCGATCATGTTAGATTCTTCACTTAAAGAAGCAATCACCCGGAGTTCTATCTGGGAGTAATCTGCCGCGAGTAAAATATAATCTTCGTTCCTGGGGACGAATGCTTTTCGTACCTGCCTTCCGCGTTCTGTACGGATGGGGATGTTCTGCAGGTTAGGGTTGTTACTGCTGAGCCGACCCGTCGCTGCAACTGTTTGCATATAATCCGTATGAACCCTTCCGGTACTTTGCTGCACCTGTTCGGGCAGGGCTTCTACATAAGTGCTTTTAAGTTTGCTAAGCCCCCTGTACTCCAATACATCCCTGATGATCTGGTGGTCTTTGGCCAGGATGGAAAGTACATCCTCTGCAGTGGAATATTGGCCGGTCCTGGTTTTCTTTGGTTTAGCTACCAGCTTCATCTGGTCAAAGAGGATTTCACCCAACTGCTTGGGAGACGAAATATTGAATTCGGTACCGGCTTCTTTATAGATCTGTTTTTCCAGTTTTTCGATATCGGAATTCAGTTCCTCGGTCAGGGAATTCAGGAAATCTTTATCCAGCCTGATACCCTCGAGCTCCATATCTGCAAGAACCCTCAGCAGCGGTACTTCTATTTTCTGAAAAAGTTCTTCTGTATTGGCCTCTTTTAGCTCGGGACGGAAGAACTGAGCTAATTGGAAGGTGACATCGGCATCCTCTACAGCGTATTCTGTCTGGGCATCCAGCGGAACATCCCTCATACTCAACTGGTTCTTTCCTTTTTTACCGATCAGGTCAGAAATCGGGACCGGGGTATAATTCAGGTAGGTTTCGGCCAGTACATCCATATTGTGCCTCATGTCCGGGTTGATGAGGTAGTGTGCCAGCATAGTGTCAAAAAGCGGACCCTTGACATCCATCCCGTAACGGTCCAGGACTTTAATGTCGTATTTTAGGTTCTGTCCTATCTTTTCAATGAGATCAGACTCGAAAAATGGCCTGAGTTCTTCCAGGATGGCCCCGGTCTGTTCTTGGTCCTCCGGTAAGGGTACATAGAATCCTTTGCCTGCCTCCCAGCAAAAGGCAATACCCACCAGTTCTGCCTCCAGGGGATTCAGGGAAGTGGTCTCAGTGTCAAAACAAACGCTTTGCTGCTTCAACAGGTTCTGAAGAAAGAGCTTCATAGCCATTCCGGGGGCCACGCTCTGGTAGGAGTGAGGTACATCTTTCAGGGTCTTCCGGCCCGAAATTTCTTTCAAGGTAGCTGGAGATTCACCCTCTCCTCCAAAGAGGGAAAATTGACCGCTCCCTGCTTCCCTGGCCTGTTCTTTGGCGGTTGGGGTACTGCTTACCTGTGCCTGCTTATCTTCTGCTTCACCGCTGAAAATCTTTAAGAATTGGTCTTTCAGTCTACGGAACTCCAGTTCTTCGAACAACTCCTGCACCTTCTCGCTATCAGGCATGGAAAGTTCGTAATCTGTGGCGTCAAAAGTAACGTCGCAAGTGATGCAGATGGTGGCTAATTGTTTAGATAAGCGTCCCAGTTCGGCATTCTCTTCCACCCGCTCTTTCATCTTGCCTTTCAGCTGATCTGTATTTTCCAATAGCTCTTCCATGGATCCGAATTGGGTGATAAATTTTTTCGCGGTCTTATCGCCAACCCCGGGAAGTCCTGGTATATTATCACTGGCATCTCCCATCATCCCCAGGTAGTCGATCACCTGCTCCGGCCTTTCTACTCCAAAGCGTTTCTGAACTTCCGGGATGCCCCAGATCTCGATACCGTTCCCCATCCTGGCAGGGCGGTACATGAATATGTTTTCAGATACCAGCTGACCAAAATCTTTGTCAGGGGTCACCATAAAAACTTTGTAGCCTTCTTTTTCTGCCTGCTTAGCCAGGGTTCCTATGATATCGTCTGCTTCCAGGCCCGATACCTCCACACAAGGAATATGCATAGCCTTAAGAATTTTCTGTATATAAGGCACAGCAATCCGGATGGCATCCGGGGTCTCATCGCGGTTAGCTTTGTATTCAGGAAATAATTCGGTTCGCTCTGCACTCCCATCCTTATCAAAACACACGGCAAGGTGATCCGGCTTTTCCCGTTTTATGACATCAAAGAGGGAATTCATGAATCCCATAATAGCCGAGGTATCCATGCCTTTGGAATTGATCCTTGGGTTTTTGATCAGGGCGTAGTAGCCGCGGAAAATCAATGCGTATGCATCGAGTAAAAAGAGTCGTTTTTGGTCTGCCATTGTAAGTTTGCTAGAAAGAGTTCAAATTTACGAACTTCTGCCGCTACGGAGAAGGAATCATTTGGTAATATAGCTTGCAGCAGGAGTAAGGAGGTGCCCTTCGCCGGAATAGGTGCGGTAGCTAAAGCCCGGTTGTATACAGTACCCACCGGTTTCCCCTTTCTTGTTGAGCGCGATAAAACCGACCTGGAATTCCTCGTAATCAGGGTTCTTCTCTACGATGCGTTTCACAGCTATTTCACAGGCTTCCTGAGGGCTTTTTCCCTGTCGCATCAGTTCAACGATCAGGAAGCTGCCTACGGTCCTCACCACTTCTTCGCCCACACCGGTGGCTGTAGCCCCGCCCACCTCGTTATCGACGAATAAACCGGCCCCGATAATGGGGGAGTCGCCGATTCGGCCGGCAACTTTATAGGCCATCCCGCTGGTGGTACAGGCTCCTGAAATATTTCCTTGCCGGTCAATGGCGAGCATCCCGATGGTGTCGTGGTTTTCAATATTGATGATTGGTTTGTACTGTGAAGTTTTCTTCCATTCTTCCCATTCATTCCTGGATTGTTGGGTAAGCAGGTCTTCTTTAGGGAATCCGTGTTCATAGGCGAATTTTTCCGCCCCGTCTCCTGCCAGCATAACATGTGGGGTTTCTTCCATTACTTTGCGGGCCACGGAAACTGCGTGTACAATATTCCTAAGGTATACTACGGATCCGCAGTTCCCATCCTGGTCCATGATGCAGGCATCCAGGGTGACCTGCCCGTCCCGGTCCGGTCTTCCACCCTTGCCGACAGTCTGGTTGCTTTCATCGGCTTCTTCGATCATAACTCCTTGTTCAACAGCGTCGAGGGAAGATGCGCCTTCCTGCAGAACTTCCCAGGCACGGGAAGTGGCATTTGCCACATCCCATGTAGCCAGGACAACGGGCGTGGTTTCCTGCTGTGTTAAGGAGTGCGAAGCCGGGTTTGGCGACGCTTGTGATGCTATAAGTGGAGCACTCAGGATCCCTGCGGTTCCCAGGGTAGAATTTTTAAGGAATTTTCTTCTTTGCATTGGTGGTTGATGTTTACATTAGTCTCTAAATATAGGTAATATGATCGTAGAAGTTTGTGCCAATTCTCTCCGTTCTGCCCTGAATGCCGAACACTCCGGGGCAGATAGGGTTGAACTCTGTTCTGAGCTTGGAGTAGGCGGGATAACTCCGTCTTATGGTTTTATAAAGACCGCTGTAGAAGCACTTAAAATTCCTGTTCATGTATTGATCAGGCCCCGTTCCGGGGATTTTACATACTCAGCACTGGAGTACGAGGCCATGCTCGCCGATATAGAGGTTTGTAAAACATTGGGTGTGGCGGGTATCGTCTCCGGTATACTTTTAAAAGACGGCTCTGTAGACCGGCTGCGTACAGCCAGGCTCATTCAGTACGCAGAGGGAATGTCTTTTACTTTTCACCGGGCTTTTGATTGGGTGCCAGATCCTATGGCAGCTGCCGAAGCACTCGATACTATGGGAGTTGATTGCTTATTGAGCTCGGGGCAAAAAAGCAAAGCGATGGACGGGATAGAATTGTTACAGCAGTTAAAAAACAGGCTTCCCGGAGTCATGGTCATGCCCGGCGGGGGCGTACGGGACGAGGAGGCTCGACAATTAAAATCGCTGGGCTTCCAGGCATTGCATCTATCCGGGGTAAGGCAGCAAAAGCGTTTAAATAGCTCACCCCCGGTGAGTATGATCTCTCCCTCTATGATTGGGGATGCCTATATATTAGAAAGTGATCCCGAGATCATTTCGACTGTGGTTCATAGCGTTAAATAAATTGTTAATGGACCTGCTAAACCCTTGTTAAAGAAATATATTTGCAGAAAACACCCCTATGCTTAGATGGATTATTTTTGTTGTCGTTTATGCTGTCCTCAGCTTTTATGCATTACAGGCGCTTAAAACGGCAACCCGCTACCCTTGGGTTTATTACGTGTTTATTGCGATTTCCCTCCTGGTATTGGGAAATTTCATTTACCAATTCACCTTAGCTGAGGCCGATGGTCGAGTCCTGAGCAAACCCAAAAGTTACGCTTTTGGCTTCCTGATGGCAATGTTAGCCTTTAAACTGATCACTATACTTTTCCTGGCATCTGAAGACCTGATCCGCTTGTTAAGTGGGGCCTATTATAAATTGTCCGGTGATTCTAAAGAATTCAGCCTGCCTTCCCGCAGGCGTTTCCTGAGCCTGGTGGCATTGGGAATTGCAGCGCTCCCATTCAGTGCTTTGTTGTACGGGATGTACAGGGGTAAGTACAACTTTAAGGTCTTGAAATACAACCTGGAGTACGATGATCTGCCCGATGCCTTTGATGGCTACCAGATTACCCAGATATCAGACATCCATAGCGGTAGTTTTGATAATCGTAAAAAGATAGAATACGCGGTGAACCTGATTAACCAGCAGCAAAGTGATGTTATCTTCTTTACCGGGGACATGGTGAACAACAAGGCCGAAGAGATGTATCCATGGGCCGATCTTTTTTCGGGCCTTTCAGCCAAGGATGGAAAGTACTCGGTTCTCGGGAATCATGATTATGGTGATTATGTGGACTGGGATACTGAAGAAGAGAAAAGCGAAAACCTGGAATCGCTGAAAAAATTGCAGCGGGATATGGGCTTTGATTTGCTTCTTAATGAAAGTCGATACCTGCAAAAAGGGAACGACCGGCTGGCTCTTATCGGTGTGGAAAACTGGGGTAGAGGAGGTTTTAAAAAAGCCGGGGACCTGGAAAAGGCAGCCAGTAGAGTGGGCAAGGATGATTTCAAGATATTGCTCAGTCACGATCCGTCACACTGGGAAGATATAGTGATCAAGGACGAGCTGCATTACCATCTGACACTGAGTGGGCATACCCATGGTATGCAGTTTGGAATAGAGATCCCGGGTCTTGTAAAATGGAGTCCTGTGAAGTGGCGATATAAGTACTGGGCCGGGATTTACGAGGAGCTGGGGCAGTTCATCAACGTAAACCGTGGCTTTGGTTTCCTGGGGTATCCCGGCAGGGTAGGGATATGGCCAGAGATCACCGTGATCACCCTGAAGAAGAAAGGGGTAGCCTAAGGCCTGCTTGCGGAGGTTTTAACAAAATATGGGCTGAGATCTTGTTTTTGTTAATTTTTACTACATTTGGTTAATAACCTAAAGATCCGCATATGTCTAAATTCGGTGAACTAATAGATCTGAACATACCAGTCTTGCTGGATTTCTATGCCGAGTGGAACGAACAGTCTACCTCCATGCATCCCGTATTGCGCGATGTGGCCGCAGCCCTGGGCGATAAAGGGAAAGTGATCAAGATAGATGTTGATAAAAATAAAGAGCTGTCACAGGCCCTGAGAATAAAAGGCTTACCAACCCTTATGATCTATAAAAACGGGGAAATGGTATGGCGGCAGAGTGGAGAGCAGGATGCAAACACCCTCATAGGAATCCTGAACGAATATATCTAGCTTTCAGGAAAACAACACGTATAAAAAAAGTCCCCAACCGGGGACTTTTTATTTAATCGATGATTTCTCTTGTCAAGGTGGTGTCCGGGGTAGTGACCGCTTCGGTGTTATCCCTTGCGGTGGTGTCCTGAACGGGCATCGAATCTACGATCTCTTCAGGGTCCAGGTCTGCAGGAACATCAGCTTCTTCAAGAAGGTCTTCCTTGTAAAAATGACTGAATTGGTCTATCTGTTCATTGAAGATCATCGTCTCTTTTTCAACCAACGCCCGGTCATCATTGGCGATCAGTATGTCAATATTCCGACGATAACCTTCCATATCTGAAATGATCTCTTCAATCTGGTCATATTGTTCATCCAGAGGCAGTGATGCGTAATAATCCAATTTGTCCTGGTAGATGTTTTTCAGTTGGGTGAATAGCTCTCTTGCCTTTCTCGCTTCCCCGACCTTATAGTATCCGTCCACAAAAGGTTCAACGAAGGTATAGAACCCGTAATATTTCACCGGCATATTGGTCATGGCCAGTTCAATAATATCTTTTGCCTTATCTATCTTGTTCTCGTCGATAAGTTGCTCCATAAGTCGTGCCAGGTTACTGCGGAAAGATAGTCCCTGGGTCCTGGTCTGGGGATCGTGGTAGATCTTATCACTACCCATGTTCCCCCAATCCCAGTTGGTAACTATGTCATACATCAGTTCCGAATCTATGCGGCCCATCTCAAAAGGACTCCTGTTCTGGGTCTTGATCGGCACCAATTTGTAGGCAAGTCCATCCAGTTGCAGGTAATCCTTCATCCAGATATATTCTGCCTTGTCAAAGCTCCCGCCGGAGAAATACAGTGGTCGCTTCCAGTCGTTATTTGCCAGGATATCGAGCATCATGATACGGTTCTTAGGCAATGCCTGCGGCAGGTCTATATCGATATAATCGACGATAAGGTCTGCATCCTCGGCTTTGACCAGTCCGCTTTTAAGGACATTCTCTTTATTCACCGGGATACGGATCTTATTTGTGGGGTAGTAGACCAGGTTCAGGGTGTTTTCAGAATAAGCGCTGAGGTCTGCTCCCTGTTTCTCCAGTATATACCGGAATTTGGTCTGTGGTTTGTCGCTTCCCACCCAGTTGATGAAATCTTTTACATCCCATCGATTCTCAGTAATGCCCTGGTAATAGATGACATCCCTGTTCCCGTAACGATAGAGATCATGGGTTAACTGGGATGGAATAGGGTCACTCTCGTAAGCCTTTCGTTTCATCTGGTCCACGTACCAGTCTGTAGCGAATAAACTGGTACAGATAACGCGGACATCGGTCCTGAAACCTTCTATCTCCTGGACGTACCAGAGCGGGAAGGTATCATTGTCGCCAATGGTAAATATCATGGCTCCCGCATCTTCCTGGCAGGAAGACAGGTATGCTTTTGCACTGGCCTCGGCGGTATAGCGATTAGAGCGGTCATGATCGTCCCAGTTCTGGTAGGCCATTACGGTAGGAACCGCCAGCAGGCAAACCAGGGTGATAGCCGGAGCCAGGATCTTGGGGTTCAGTCGCTTCCTGAACTCGTCAAACAAACCGTAAACTCCCAGGCCTATCCATAGGGCAAATACGTAAAATGAACCTACAAGGGAATAATCCCTTTCCCTGGGCTGAAAGATATAAGGATTGGTGTAAAACTGTATGGCCAGCCCTGTAAAGAGGAAGAAGATGAACAGGGCCCAGAACTGCTTGGGATTCCTGCTGACCTGGAACACAAGTCCGATCAGTCCGAGGATAAGCGGAAGGAAGAAATAGGTGTTCCTTCCCTTATTATCCCGCACATCCTGTGGCAGGTTATCCTGGCTTCCCAGCCTGATACTGTCGATAAAATTAATCCCGCTGAGCCACTCCCCGTTGCCGTTGTACCGGCCCTGCAGGTCATCAGACTTCCCGACAAAGTTCCACATAAAGTACCTCCAGTACATATAGCCAAATTGGAACTGGAACATGTATTCGATATTATCCCAGACCGATGGAGGTTCTACCTCTATATATTCATTGAACTGCCTCAGGAACCCGATATACTGTTCCTCGTCGATCTCACCGTTGGCATAGCCCGCTTTCAACTGGTTTACAGCCCTGCGAAGTTCCTCGTTAGAGGTAGTCATACGGAAGTCCAGTGCGCCAAAATATTTCATATAGTTTTCCGCATGCTGCTCACTCCACAGCCTGGGCAGCACCCCCACATGATCCTCGTTAGGTCCCTGCAGCGCCCCTTTATAGTTGTTCGTGATCACATATTTACCGAGGGCTTCGTCTTTTTCGTACTTCGGCTTTTCATCCTTGTCTTCCCCGGGAGGGGCAAAGGCATTGGAATAGTAAGTGCCGTAGACCGGGCTGTCTACCCCGGGGTACTGTTCCCGGTTGTAGTAGGCCAGCAGTGCCCGTGCATCTGCCGGGTTATTCTCATTGATAAGAACGTTGGCATTAGCGCGAATAGGGAGCATTAACCAGGAGGAAAACCCCAGGAAAATGAACAGTGCGCAAAGTACAAGGGTGTTGGCAAAAAGGTAGTTGTTCTTCCTGGTATAGCGCAGGCCAAAATAAAAAGCAGCGGCAAACAGTAAACCTATAATGATGGTGCCCGAATTAAAGGGTAGGCCAATACTGTTGATAAAGAATACCTCTCCCCAACCAAATAGTTTCAGAACGTAGGTGAGGGAAAATTTATAGACCAGCATCAGGATAACCACTACGAGTACATTGGCAACCAGGAAATTCTTGGCGGTGACCGTTGGATATTTTTTAAAATAGTAGAGTAAACCTATAGTTGGAATGACCAGGAATCCCATAAACTGAATTCCGAAAGTGAGCCCGACGACGAAGGAGATCAGGATCAGCCAGCGGTTTCCCCTGGCATCATCCAGGTTATCCACCCATTTAAGACCCATCCAGAGGAGCAAGGCCATGATAAAACTGGCCATCGCGTACACCTCGGTTTCTACAGCGTTGAACCAGAAGCTATCTGAAAAAGTAAAGGCAAGAGATCCGACCAAGCCACTTCCCAACACGGCCATGGCCTTATTATTGGTGAGTTCTCCTTCCTTTATAATGAGTTTTCGGCAAAGGTTGGTGATGGTCCAGAACATGAATAAGATGGTGAATGCACTGGAAACGCTGGAGACGTAGTTCACCATTCGCGCCACTTCGTTGGCATTGGGGGCAAACATGGCAAAGAAAGCGCCGATCATCTGTAACAGCGGGGCCCCTGGCGGGTGTCCTACCTGCAATTTGGCCGATGTGGCAATATACTCACCTGCATCCCAGAAACTTCCCGTGGGTTCTACCGTGATACCGTAAGTGATAAGTGCTAAAAAGAAAACGACCCATCCCAGGATGGTGTCCCATTTTTCGAAGTTCTTTGAAAACATGCAATTCGAAGTTTACCGATGGGGGCGAATTTACTAATTTAAATAAATATGGGCAGTCCTTTTTATCAATCCTTTAGGAGTGGGTCATGAAATTTTTGTGTGATTGTATTTAAATTAATTTGCGCATAACAAAGATTGTTTTAAATTTGCACCCGCTTAGGTATTTCTGGCCTATGGTGTAATTGGCAACACAGCTGGTTTTGGTCCAGTCGTTCTAGGTTCGAGTCCTAGTAGGCCAACAGAGAACCTTCACGAATCCCGGTCCAGTTTTGGTCCGGGATTTTTTTTGGTGATAAAAGTGTGCTGCTCATACAATTTTGAGGCACATGCAGATATGCAGATCATCCTATTCTTTGTAAATTTACAAGCCCTTTATGATGATGGTGTTCAGGCAGAGAAAACTACGGAGTTGGAATCAAAATTAATTTGTATATTTGCGGCACTGAAAGGATATCAAAGTATTCATGAGGGGACAATTTGTCCCCTCTTTTATTAAGGGTATTTAATCATTGTCCCGGGGCATCGCTGGCGGACAGCCGGGGACGACCCGGACTACAGTAGCCCGGGGACAGCATTGAAGAATTAGGACTATGTTGAAAGAAAAAGTGACCACATTGCTGGATAAGGTGCTGGAAGAAAATCCTTCCATCTTCCTTATCGATATGTACGTGGGAACGGATAACCAGATCAGGATCGTGCTGGACGGGGATGAAGGGATCAACCTGGAAGACTGTATGATGGTGAGTAGGGCGATCGAGTTTTCCCTGGACAGGGAAGAGCAGGATTTTGCCTTAGAAGTGACATCGGCCGGAGCCACGGCCCCGCTGGTTCATCAAAGGCAATACCCCAAAAATATCGGGCGCAAACTGCAGGTTAAAACCGCGGGGGATGCTATAGAAGGAACGCTTACCGCTGTTTCGGAAGAGGCCATCACCCTGGAGTGGAAAGCCAGGGAGCCAAAGCCCGTGGGTAAAGGAAAAGTAACGGTAGAAAAGAAACAGGAGGTTCCTTTTTCAGATATCGAAGAAGCAAAAGTTAAGTTAATATTTTAATTGTAGATCAAAATGGAAAATATTGCGTTGATCGAATCTTTCTCCGAATTTAAGGATGATAAATTCATAGACAGGGTAACGCTGATGGCAATTTTGGAAGATGTATTCAGAAATGCGTTGAAGAAGAAATTTGGCTCGGACGATAACTTTGATATTATCATCAACCCGGACAAAGGGGATTTGGAGATCTGGAGAAATCGCGTAGTGGTAGAGGACGGTGAAGTAGAGGAGCCTAACGAGCAGATATCCCTGACCGATGCCCGTAAGATTGAACCAGATTTTGAGGTTGGTGAAGATGTTTCCGAAGAAGTGAAGCTGATCGATCTTGGACGTAGGGCCATCCTGGCATTGCGCCAGAACCTGATTTCTAAGATCCACGAACACGATAACACGACGATCTACAAGCAGTTTAAAGATCTTGAAGGAGAGATTTATACGGCAGAAGTACACCATATCCGCCACAAGGCGATCATCCTTTTAGATGATGAAGGAAACGAGATCATCTTACCTAAGGATAAGCAGATCCCTTCGGATTTCTTCAGGAAAGGGGATAATGTAAGGGGAATCATTGAAAGCGTGGAGCTGAAAGGCAATAAGCCTATGATCATCATGTCCAGGACTTCTCCATTGTTCCTGGAGCAATTATTCCACCAGGAGATCCCTGAAGTTTTTGACGGTTTGATCACCATTAAAAAAGCCGTGAGGATCCCGGGAGAGAAGGCCAAAGTGGCTGTAGATTCTTATGATGACAGGATAGACCCCGTTGGAGCATGCGTGGGAATGAAAGGTTCCCGTATCCACGGAATTGTCCGTGAACTTGGAAATGAGAATATAGACGTTATCAACTGGACGAGTAATCCACAGTTGATGGTGACCAGGGCTTTAAGCCCGGCACGAGTGTCTACCGTCAAATTGAACGACGAAAAAATGACTGCCCAGGTTTACCTGAGGCCGGAGGAAGTGTCCAAGGCTATTGGTAGGGGAGGTCATAATATACGACTGGCAGGCCAGTTGACCGGTTACGAGATCGACGTCTTCCGTGAAGGTGTTGAAGAGGATGTGGAATTGACCGAATTCTCCGATGAGATCGATAGCTGGGTAATAGAAGAATTTAAGAAAATCGGGCTGGATACAGCGCGTAGTGTCCTGGAGCAGGACATCGAAGACCTCGTAAAAAGGACGGATCTGGAAGAGGAGACTATTTCAGATGTGATGCGTATCCTGAAAGAGGAATTTGAAGATTAAGCTCTATATTAGCAGCGTATTTAAAGAGAGGTAAATAGATTATATGGCAGGAAATGCAACAATAAGGCTGAATAAAGTCTTGCGAGAACTTAACATATCACTGGATAGGGCAGTCGATTATTTGGCGTCTAAAGGACACCAGGTCGAAGCACGCCCTACCACTAAGATCTCCAATGATGTATATCAGGTTCTCCTAGATGAGTTCCAGACCGATATGAGCAAGAAAGTTGCATCTAAGGAGGTTGGTGAAGAAAAGCGTAAGGAGAAGGAAGCCCTGAGGCTTCAGATGGAACAGGAGCAAGAGGAAAAACGACTTGCGAGGGAGAAGCGCGCCGCCGAAAAAGAGGTGGTATCCGCCAAAGCCGAACTTTCAGGTCCCAAAACCGTTGGGAAAATAGACCTGGATAATCTCGGGAAGAAAGAAGCTCCGAAAGAGAAAGAGGAGGCTCCTAAGGCTGAAGAAGCTCCTAAAGCCGAGGAAGCCCCGAAAGTAGAGGAAGCTCCCAAGGTTGAAGAAAAAGCTGTTGAAGAGAAGAAGCCGGAAGCGGTAGAAGCTCCTAAAGTTGAGGAGAAGGTAGAGGAAAAGAAGGAGGAAGCGCCTAAGGCAGAAGAAAAGCCTGCTGCTGCCAAAGAAGAGCCTGCTAAGAAGGAAGAAGTTGCTGAAAAATCGGCCGACTCTGATACCATTAAAACCAACTACCAGAAATTATCCGGACCTAACATCAAGGATAAGATCGACCTCTCGCAGTTTAAGAAACCAAAGAAGAAGAAGGAAGAAGCTAAAGGAAGCGATTCCGGAGATAAAAAGAAAAGACGAAGAAGAATTGTCAGCAGCAATGCACCCGGTGCCGGAAGAGGTAAACCAGGGGCGAAGCGTGGACAGCGATTCTCTTCTGCTCCTAAGGTAGAGCCTACCGAGGAGGAAGTACAAAAGCAAGTACGGGAAACCCTGGAGAAACTGCAAGGTAAATCCAAGCGTGGTAAAGGGGCTAAGTACCGTAGGGACAAACGAGACCAGCACCGCCAGCAGACAGAGCGCGACCTGGAGCAGCAAGAATTGGAAAGCAAAACTCTGAAGGTAACCGAGTTTGTTACCGTAGGAGAAGTTGCTACCATGATGAACGTGTCTACCACGGATATCATCTCAGCCTGTATGTCATTGGGAATCATGGTAACCATGAACCAGCGACTTGATGCGGAAACACTGTCTATCGTAGCCGACGAGTTCGGGTACGAAGTAGAATTCGTCACTGCAGAACTTGAAGAGTCTTTTGAAGAAGTTGTAGATAATCCTGAAGACCTGAAGCCAAGAGCTCCGATCGTTACGGTTATGGGTCACGTAGACCACGGTAAAACTTCTTTACTGGATTATGTGCGTAAAGAAAATGTGATCGCCGGCGAGAGCGGGGGAATCACCCAGCACATCGGGGCCTATGGTGTAAGCCTGGAGAACGGAAATAAGATTACCTTCCTGGATACTCCCGGTCACGAGGCATTTACCGCCATGCGTGCTCGTGGTGCACAGGTTACCGATATCGCGATCGTAGTGATCGCTGCGGATGACGACATCATGCCACAGACCAAGGAGGCTATCAGTCACGCGCAGGCAGCGGGTGTGCCGATGATCTTCGCTATAAACAAAATTGACCGCCCGGCAGCTAATCCTGACAAGATCAAGGAAGGACTTGCCCAGATGAACCTCCTCGTAGAGGACTGGGGTGGAAAGATACAATCGCACGATATCTCTGCTAAGATGGGGACCGGCGTTAAAGAATTATTGGAGAAAGTCTTACTTGAGGCTGAAATGCTGGACCTGAAAGCCAACCCGGACAGGCTGGCCAGTGGTACAGTAGTGGAGGCATTCCTGGACAAAGGGCGTGGTTACGTGTCTACCATCCTGGTTCAGGCCGGAACACTTTCTATCGGGGATTACGTCCTTGCCGGAACTTGCAGTGGTAAGATCAAGGCTATGCAGGACGAACGCGGAAATTCCGTGAAGAAGGCCGGGCCATCTACTCCTATCTCTATCCTCGGGCTGGATGGTGCGCCACAGGCGGGTGACAAGTTCAACGTTATGGAAGATGAGAAAGAAGCGAAGCAGATTGCGGCTAAGAGAGCCCAGCTACAGCGTGAACAATCCGTCAGAACACAACGTCATATCACATTGGATGAGATCGGAAGGCGAATTGCACTGGGCGACTTTAAAGAGCTTAACATTATCCTGAAAGGTGATGTGGATGGTTCTGTTGAAGCACTGACCGATTCCTTCCAGAAACTGTCTACAGATGAGATTCAGGTGAACATCATTCACAAAGGTGTTGGTGCGATCACGGAATCTGACGTACTGCTTGCTTCGGCATCAGACGCTGTGGTGATAGGGTTTAACGTAAGACCGATGGGTAATGCCCGTGATATTGCTGATAAGGAAGAGATAGACATCAGGATGTACTCTATTATATACGATGCCATCAACGACCTGAAAGATGCGATGGAAGGTATGCTGTCTCCGGAGATGAAGGAAGAGATCACCGGTACTGCCGAGATCCGTGAAACCTTCAAGATCTCTAAGGTGGGTACTATTGCAGGATGTATGGTGACCAGTGGTAAGATTTACCGTTCGTCCAACATCAGGCTGATCCGTGACGGTGTTGTCATTTATACCGGTACACTGACCTCCCTGAAGCGATTCAAGGACGATGTTAAGGAAGTATCTAAAGGCTACGATTGTGGTCTGCAGATCAAGAACTACAACGACATCCAGGAAAACGATATTGTGGAAGCATTCCAGGAGGTTGCCGTTAAGAAGAAGCTTTAAGATCAATTATATAAATAAAAAAGGGCCATCATGCGATGGCCCTTTTTTTATGACTGAAAGGGAAATTTCGCTTTCGCTGCCTTGGTATAATTTATTTCTTAGGAGAAAGTAAGAGCGACTCGGGATATTTTTTTCGCACTTCGGTAAAATTGCGTTCGCCTTCTAATTTCGTATTGAATTTACCCACGTGAACCCGGTAGGTTGGAGAGTCAAAAATGATCTTGGTATACCAGCCGGGAAAATCCACTTCTGCATCCGATTTCAGCTTTTCAGCCTTGTCATATGAGCCAAAACCTATTTGTATGGTATAGAAATCTTCGCTCTCATTGGCCTTCTTATACAGGTTGAGTAATTGGGACAGCTCGCTGTCCTGGACTACTTTTACCGTCCCCTGCTGGGCTAGTAAAATCCCTGAGTTACAGAGGAGCAGGGCGGTTAATAATACTGTTTTCATAATTCAAATTTAGATGATACAAAGGTAAATTATTGCTTAGTATATGGCGCTTTCAAGGCTTATTTAGAATAATTATAAATTGAGAATTATAAATACCTTAACATTTCCAAAATAAAGTCTATGTCGTATTTTTGCTGTCAATTTAAATGGCCGTGAATTCCCCATCCGTCCTAATACATTAGGAATAATCGTGCCAAGATTTCGATAGTACTATTTTATGTATGAAACAGGTAAATCTGGAGTGTTAGTCAAGAATTATATCTTATAACAGTTCACCTTTGCCGGGCTTCGTATGACCGTTGAAAATATTGAAAAGCAACACATGAAAAAGGTTCTAAACCGCCATCAAATCGCTACTGTATTAGGCATCAGCCTCTTCGTAACATTACTATTTTCACCATCTCTTAGTGCTCAGGATGCTGCTGAACCGGCTGCCGCTGAGACTGAAGCTGTCGCCGAGGAGTCGGACGAAAGCGCCGGGGATGCTGCAAAAGGAAAACAGTTGTTTAACCAGAACTGTGCAGCCTGCCACGCACTAAACCGTAAGATGACCGGTCCCGCTCTTGCTAACGTGGAGAGCAGGTTGGCTGAAGAAGAAGGTCTGGGTAAGGATTGGCTCTATGCCTGGATCAAGAATAGCCCGGGGATGATTGCTTCCGGAGATGCCTATGCCAACGAGATCTATAACGAATACAACCAGGCGGCAATGACCGCTTTTCCAACCCTGTCTAACGAAGATATCGATGACATCCTGGCTTATACGTCTGCACCGCCTCCGGCGCCACCGCAGACTACTGCAACCGCCGCCGGTGGAGAAGCGACCGCTGCAGGGGGGTCGGGAATCTCTAACGAATTAATTCTGGGGGCTCTTGTCCTGGTATTCGGAATCCTCGTGGTAATGTTGTTCCTGGTGAACAGCACCCTGAAACGTATTGCTGAGGCAAGCGGCGTGGTAATTGAAAAAGAAAAAGTAGAAAAGCGTACGCCGATCTGGAAAGCTTTCGCTCAGAACCAATTCCTGGTACTGGTCAGTGTAATCTTCTTGATGTTGGTAGGTGCGTACTACGCATATGGCTGGATGATGCAGGTTGGTGTAGACCAGGGGTATGCCCCGATACAGCCAATCCATTACTCGCATAAGATCCATGCCGGTGATAATAAGATTGAGTGTAAGTACTGTCACTCTTCTGCGCGAGTCTCTAAACATTCGGGCATCCCTTCTCTGAATGTGTGTATGAACTGTCACAAATCCATTTACGAATACAAAGGGAACCCTGAGGGTCCTAGTCCGGAGGACCTGGCAAATGGGTACACCAACGAATTCTATACTAAGGAAATCAAGAAATTGTACAAGGCTGTAGGTTGGGATGAGACCAACCAGCGGTACACCGGTGAAACTCAGCCTGTAGAGTGGGTTCGTATTCACAACCTTCCGGATTTCGCTTACTTTAACCACTCTCAGCATGTTTCTGTTGCGGGGATCGAATGTCAGACATGCCATGGTCCTGTAGAGGAAATGGAGATCATGTACCAGTATTCTCCCCTGACTATGGGATGGTGTATCAACTGTCACAGGGAAACCAATGTGAAGGTTGAAGGAAATGAATATTACGAGAAGATCCACGAGGAACTTTCAAAAAAATATGGAGTTGATCAGCTCACTGCGGCCCAATTAGGTGGTCTTGAATGTGGGAAGTGTCACTATTAATTATAAAAGCAGCAGCTAATTTCATCAATAGCATATGGCATCAAACAAGAAATATTGGAAGAGTGAAGCGGAGTTAAATCCGAACAATTCCATTGTTGAGCAGCTAAGACAAAACGAATTTCCGGAGGAAGTGCCGGTAGACCAATTCCTTGGCGACAAGGAAGGCTTGGCGGCTACTACGACTAACCGAAGGGATTTCCTTAAGTACGTCGGCTTCAGTACTGCGGCGGCATCGCTGGCAGCTTGTGAAGGTCCGGTGAACTATTCTATCCCTTACGTGGTGCAGCCGGAGCAGATCATCCCCGGTGTGGCGAATTACTACGCTACTACTATAGCGAATGGCTTTGATTTCGCCAGTATCCTGATCAAGACTCGGGAGGGTCGCCCGATCAAGGTAGAGAACAACAGGGATGCAAAATCCAATTCCGGTGCCAATGCAAGGGTGCAGGCCTCTGTCCTGTCTTTATATGACAGTAACAGGTTGCAAGGCCCAATGGCTGGTGAAGAACAGATAGACTGGGATACGCTGGATGCTACGGTAAAAGCTACACTTAACGCTACACAGAATTCAGGTAAGAAAGTGGTAATGCTTACGCAGACTTATGCGAGCCCGTCTACAGACCGACTTATTTCTGAATTCCAGGCTAAATATCCTAACGTAAGTCATGTCACCTACGATACTATCTCGGAAGATGCAGCATTGACAGCTTTTGAAGCGCGTTACGGTGAGCGGGCCCTGGCCGATTATGATTTTGAAAAAGCAGATTACATCGTAGGGATCGGTGCTGATTTCCTGGCAGACTGGCATGGAGGTAATTTTGATTCCGGCTATTCTAAAGGGCGTGTTCCTAAAAATGGTAAAATGTCCAGGCATGTACAGATAGAGGCTAATATGTCTCTTACCGGTGCTAATGCTGATAAACGAATCATGCTGAAGCCAAGCCAGCAGAAAATTGCCTTGGCTAAACTTTACGGTAAACTGAATGGAACTACCGTGGGCGGTGAACTGCCGGAGGCTGCCGAGCGCGCCCTGGATCAGATCGCAGCAGAGATTTCTAAGAACAGAAGTGGTGCAGTCGTCGTTACCGGTATTGACGATGTCAATGCGCAGGCGGTAGCACTGGAGATCAATGAAATGCTGGGGAGCAAGGCTTTCAATCCTTCAACTCCACGTTATATTCGCCAAGGAAATATCGCCGAGGTGAATCAATTGATCGAAGATATGAATGCCGGTAGGGTAGGAGCCCTGCTGATGGACGGAGTAAACCCGGTTTACTCGCTTCCCAATGCGGCTGAATTCCTTACAGGACTTGAGAAAGTTGATGTTTCTGTCGCCTTTTCAAATACATGGAATGATACTACTGCTGTGTCTAAATTCACCGGAGCATCTAATCACTACCTGGAATCATGGGGAGATGTGCAGTTGAAAAAAGGGCATTACAGCCTGATGCAGCCAACCATAAAAGAATTATTTGATACAAGGCAATTCCAATCCGCGCTCTTAAAGTGGATGGGGAACGATGTATCCTATTACGATTACGTGAAAACGACCTGGAGTGAGAGTATTCTCAATGGGTCGGACTGGAACCAGGCTTTACATGACGGAGCTTTTGTCTCGTCAGGGTCTGTAACCACTACTGAGGCTGAAGCGCCGGAGACAACAACTGCAGAGGAAGAAATGCCTACTACGGTGGTGCCTATTGCTTCTGCCTTGCGCGCCCTGTCTTCCACGCCGACATCCGATATGGAATTGGTATTGTATACCAAGGTTGGAATGGGTGACGGACAGCAGGCAAATAACCCATGGCTACAAGAATTCCCTGACCCTATCACTCGGGTGTCCTGGGATAACTACCTGACCATTTCTAAAGCTGATGCGGAGAAAATGGGCTTTGAGAATGAGCATGTTGCCAATGGCGGACTTGATGGAAGCTATGCAAATGTAGCGGTAAACGGGGTTACTGTAAAGAATGTTCCGGTAATCATACAGCCAGGGCAAGCTCCGGGAACTGTGGGGCTCTCTTTCGGCTACGGTAAAAAAACCGGTATTCGTGAAGATATGCAGATCGGGGTAAATGCTTACCCGCTTTACCAGAACTTCTCTAATATACAGGAAGCTACTATCACCAGAGCTCCCGGAATGCACGAATTTGCATGTGTTCAGTTGCATAAAACCCTTATGGGTAGGGGCGATATCATCAAGGAAACCACCTTGGAGATTTTTAATACCAAGGATCATGCGGAGTGGAACCATGTTCCGCAAGTATCCCTTAACCATCAGGAGGTTCCTGCAACCACAGTAGACCTTTGGGAAGGTTTTGACCGATCTATCGGGCACCATTTTAACATGTCTATAGACCTGAATGCCTGTACCGGTTGTGGTGCATGTGTAATCGCTTGCCACGCGGAGAACAACGTTCCTGTTGTAGGAAAGCAGGAAGTCAGACGCTCCAGGGATATGCACTGGTTGAGAATAGACCGTTACTATTCTTCCGAAGATACTTTCGAGGATGACAACGAGAAAAAAGATAACCTGTCCGGAGCCATCGGTTCTAAAGTAGGATTCGAGGAAATGGAAGATCCGGCGGTGAACCCGCAGGTCGCTTTCCAGCCTGTAATGTGCCAGCACTGTAACCATGCTCCATGTGAAACCGTTTGCCCGGTAGCGGCAACTTCTCACAGTCGCCAGGGACAGAACCATATGGCATACAACCGTTGCGTGGGTACGCGTTACTGTGCGAACAACTGCCCTTACAAAGTGCGACGATTTAACTGGTTCCTCTACAACAACAACGACGAGTTTGATTACCACATGAACAATGATCTTGGTAAGATGGTGATCAACCCGGATGTAACTGTTCGTTCCAGGGGGGTGATGGAAAAATGTTCAATGTGTATCCAGATGACTCAAAAAGTGATCCTGGATGCCAAGAGGGAAGGAAGAACCGTGAAAGACGGTGAATTCCAGACCGCTTGTTCTAATGCCTGTAACAACGGAGCGATTGTCTTTGGAGACATCAATGATGAGAGCAGCCAGGTGGCAGAATTGAAAGATAATGACCGTATGTATCACCTGCTTGAGAGCGTAGGAACCAAACCCAATGTATTCTACCACGTAAAAGTGCGTAATACTGAAAAGGCTTAATAAAAGAAGAACGTAACAATAATAGAATTTTATGGCGTCGCATTACGAAGCACCAATACGTAAACCCTTAGTTCTTGGAGATAAAGGCTATCACGATGTGTCCGTTGATATTGCTAAACCTATAGAGGGTAAAGCCAATAAGCACTGGTGGATAGTTTTTTCCATAGCCCTGGTGGCATTTTTATGGGGAGTAGGCTGTATCATTTACACTATCTCTACCGGGATCGGAACCTGGGGGTTGAATAAAACAGTGGGCTGGGCCTGGGATATCACCAACTTCGTTTGGTGGGTAGGTATCGGTCACGCAGGGACACTGATCTCCGCGGTACTGTTGCTGTTCCGCCAGAAATGGAGAATGGCGATCAACCGTTCTGCAGAGGCGATGACCATCTTCTCTGTGATCCAGGCGGGTCTGTTCCCGATCATCCACATGGGGCGTCCTTGGTTGGCATACTGGGTACTCCCGATTCCTAACCAATTTGGTTCGTTGTGGGTAAACTTTAATTCGCCCCTGCTGTGGGACGTATTTGCGATCTCTACTTATTTATCCGTGTCCCTCGTATTCTGGTGGACCGGACTTTTACCTGACTTTGCGATGATCCGTGACAGGGCTGTCAAGCCTTTCCAGAAGAAGATCTATAGTCTTGTGAGTTTTGGATGGAGTGGACGTGCCAAGGACTGGCAGCGTTTTGAAGAAGTATCCCTGGTTCTTGCCGGTCTGGCAACTCCCTTGGTACTATCTGTACACACCATCGTATCCTTTGACTTTGCGACATCGGTAATTCCGGGATGGCACACCACCATCTTCCCTCCCTACTTCGTTGCAGGAGCTATTTTCTCCGGCTTTGCCATGGTAAACACGCTTCTGATCATTATGAGGAAGGTGTGTAATATGGAGGCCTATATTACGGTACAGCACATCGAGTTGATGAATATCGTGATCATGATCACCGGTTCTATCGTGGGCTGTGCTTATATTACCGAACTTTTCGTGGCCTGGTATTCCGGAGTGGAGTACGAGCAGTACGCTTTCCTTAACAGGGCGACCGGACCTTACTGGTGGTCTTACCTTCTGATGATGACCTGTAACGTGGTCTCTCCCCAGGTAATGTGGTTTAAAAAGATCAGGACCAGTATTATCGTATCCTTTATTATATCTATCGTGGTAAACGTTGGGATGTGGTTTGAGCGATTTGTAATTATCGTCACATCATTACACCGTGATTACCTGCCGTCTTCATGGACTATGTTCTCACCGACGTTTGTCGATATTGGGATCTTTATCGGTACCATCGGCTTCTTCTTTGTACTCTTCCTGTTATATGCAAGAACCTTCCCGGTGATTGCCCAGGCAGAGGTGAAGTCCATACTGAAATCATCCGGAGAGCGATATAAGCTTTTACGTGATGCCGGTAAGCCACTTTACGAAGTGACTAAGATGAAAGTAGGACCTCAGAAAGTTGTGGTTGAAAAGACAGTAGTGGAAAAGGCACCTATGGCCGAAAAAGAAGCTTTACTTAATGCACTTGGTACTTTTGATGCCAGTAAGGAAAGTAAGGATGACCTGAAGAAAATTAAGGGGATAGGACCTCAGATGGAGGAAACCCTGAATCAACTGGGAATCTATACATATGACCAGGTAAGCCGAATGACGGAAAAGGAATACAGGCTACTTGATGAGATTACCGGTTCCTTCCCAGGAAGGGCACAACGGGACGATTGGGCCGGTCAGGCCGTTAGGTTAAACAACAAAAGCTAGATTATGGCATCTAAGGTGATACAAGCATTTTATAACGATGATGATGTGCTGATGCATGCGGTTAAACGGGTGCGCGCCGCTAAACATCATATAGAGGAGGTCTATACTCCATTCCCCGTTCACGGGCTGGACAAAGCCATGGGTCTGGCGCCGACCAGGCTGGCCATCACCGCATTCCTTTATGGATGTGTGGGGCTGACCGTCGCTATCCTGATGATGAATTTTATCATGATCGAGGATTGGCCACAGGATATCGGTGGTAAACCGAGTTTCAGTTACCTGGAGAACATGCCGGCTTTTGTACCGATCATGTTTGAAATGACTGTTTTCTTTGCGGCTCACCTTATGGTGATCACATTTTACATGAGAAGTAAATTGTGGCCGTTCAAAGAAGCAGAGAACCCTGATGTAAGGACAACCGATGATCATTTCCTGATGGAAATAGAACTTCATGGAAACGAACAGGAACTGTACGATCTTTTAGTAGATACCGGTGCAGTAGAAATAAATAGTATTGAAAAGTAGTCTTGGAAATATGAATAATATTATCAAAATAGGTTGCCTCTTAGGATTGATTGTTAGTATCAGCAGTTGTCAGGAAAACGCTGAGCCTAACTACCAGTATATGCCTGATATGTATGAATCTGTAGGCTACGAGACCTATGACAAGGTGGGTTTCCTTCCTGATGAACAGGAAGCTTTGCAACCAGCGGAACATACTATTATGAGAGGCTGGATGCCTTACGAATTTGAGAATACTCCTGAAGGGAAAGAGCTGTCTAAAGCAGCAAGCAGCCCCTTAGACTCGTTGAGCTACGAAGAAAATATGGCCAAAGGAATGCAGCTGTACACCATCTACTGTGCAATTTGCCACGGGGATAAAGGTGAAGGGCAAGGTACCTTGGTCAAAAGGGAAAAGATACTCGGTGTGCCTAGCTATGCAGACCCAGCACGTGACATTCAGGTTGGGGGGGTATACCACGTAATTTATTACGGGCTGAACTCGATGGGGTCTTACGCAGGCCAGTTAAACCACGAGGAGCGTTGGATGGTATCTGAGTATGTGATGCAACTGAAAGAAGACTTAACCAAATAAGACCAGGAATTAAGATATGTACACGTTTTCAAACAGATTAAAAATTGGTTCTTTCATCCTGATGGCCGTAGGTTTGATAGGTATAGCTGTCGGCTTTATATCAGCACCTGCAACGGTTGAGGAAGCCAAGGCTATGGTGGCCTCACATGGTGAGGGTCATGGTAGCGATCACGGAGATGGCCACGCAGTTCCTGGACAGACAGAGGGAGAGGTCCATATGGATGATGCCGGGAAGGCACATCCAACAGTAGGTATGGGTGCCGAGGTAGATCACGGCAACGCATTAGCTCACGAACAGGAGCACGAGATGTCTCATGATGAACACCTCTTACACCAATTACAGAACAGGCCTTGGTCTGCACTTTACGTAGCCGCATTGTTCTTTTTCTTTATCGCTTTAGGGGTATTAGCCTTTTATGCGATACAACGTGCCGCACAGGCAGGCTGGTCGCCATTGCTCTTCCGGGTAATGGAGGGAATCACGGCTTACCTGGTGCCCGGCGGGATCATCGTTTTTGTGATACTGCTCTTGTCTGTACTTCATTTGAACCATATCTTTGTATGGATGGATCCGGAAGTGGTGGCACATGATGAATTATTACAAGGAAAACAGGGATATCTTAACCCTACTTTCTTCCTGATCCGAGCCGCGATATTTTTGGGCGGATGGATTTTCTATCGCGAGTATTCACGGAAATTATCTTTAGCCCAGGATGAAGCTAATGACAACACTAATTTTGTCAAAAACTTCAAGTGGTCTGCGGCCTTCCTGGTATTTTACCTGGTTACTGAATCTATAATGTCCTGGGATTGGATCATGAGTGTTGATCCACACTGGTTCAGTACACTTTTTGGATGGTACGTGTTCGCAAGTATGTTCGTATCCGGGATTACAGTGATCGCTATGGTTGTGATCTACCTGAAATCTCGTGGATACCTCCCCGATGTTAATGACAGCCACTTGCACGACCTTGCAAAATTCATGTTCGGGATCAGTATTTTCTGGACCTACCTTTGGTTTGCACAATTCATGTTGATCTGGTACGCGGATATACCTGAAGAGGTGACCTATTTTGTAACCAGAATCGATGATTATAAATTGCCCTTCTTCGGGATGATCGTAATGAACTTTTTATTCCCGATACTGGTGCTGATGAACAGCGATTACAAACGAGTAAACTGGTTCGTGGTAATGGCGGGTATCATTATCCTGGCAGGGCACTACCTGGATGTATTCAATATGATCATGCCGGCTACCGTAGGTGACCAATGGTATATTGGAATCCCGGAAATTAGTTCAATATTGTTTTTTATGGGATTGTTTACCTTCTGGATTTTCAGGGCCATGGCCACCGTGCCATTGCAGCCTAAACGGAATCCGTTTATCGAAGAGAGTAGGCATTTTCACTATTAATAAAGTTTAATATCAGTTCATAGGATGACTATAGTATTGACCATTGCGGTATTAGTTTTAGTGGCAATTGCAATCTGGCAAATGACCAAGATTTTCGAATTGTCACAGATCAAGGCCGATAATTCACAGGTTGCCAACGATAAAGACAATAAGTACAACGGCTACCTGCTGTTCGCCTTCCTGATCTTCATCTACGGGATCACTATTTTCAGTTTTGCGAAATACGGCAAATTTCTATTGCCGGAAGCTGCCTCTGAGCATGGAGGTGAGTACGATTCATTGATGTATATATCTTTTGTAATCATCTTTATCGTACAGACCATAACACAGGCACTTTTACATTACTTCGGCTACAAATACCGAGGTGAAAAAGGAAAGAAGGCTTTGTTCTATGCCGATAACGACAAATTAGAATTTATCTGGACCATTATCCCGGTAGTGGTATTGGCAGGACTGATCCTCTGGGGATTATACACCTGGACCAATATCATGGATGTGAATGACGAGGACGATCCCCTTATCGTAGAGCTTTACGCACAGCAGTTTAACTGGACCGCCCGTTATGGTGGTGAAGATAATGAGCTGGGTATGGCTAACGTTCGGATGATCGATATCGATAAGGCAAACGTATTGGGACTTGACGAGTCTGACCCTTATGCAAGTGATGATATCATCACCAAGGAACTACACCTGCCCGTTGGAAGGAAAGTGAATTTCAGGTTTCGCTCCCAGGATGTACTGCACTCTGCGTATATGCCCCATTTCAGGGCGCAGATGAACTGTGTTCCCGGGATGATCACCGAGTTCTCTTTTACCCCGACGATTACTACTGAAGAGATGAGGCAGAACCCCGAAGTCATCGAAAAAGTAAAGCGGACCAATAAGATCCGGGCAGAGCGTGCGGCTATGGGAGAACCCAATTCAGACCCATGGGAGTTCAATTACATTCTTCTCTGTAACAAAATTTGTGGAAAATCACACTACAACATGCAGATGAGGATCATCGTGGAAAGCCAGGAGGAGTACGAGGCTTGGTTGCAGGAGCAACAAACCTTCGGCCAGACTATGGCTTCCATGAATTAAAAAAGGCTATTTAAAAGAGAATAATAAATTATACAAATTATCTGATTATGTCAGCAATAGTTCAAGAGCATACTGAAGATCATGCACATGATCACGGGCATCATCATAAAGAGACCTTCATCACGAAGTATATCTTTAGCCAGGATCACAAGATGATTGCCAAGCAGTACCTGATTACAGGACTGATCATGGGATTCATCGGTATCGGGATGTCTTTACTGTTCCGGATGCAACTTGCTTTTCCCGGAGAATCCTTTTTATTATTTGAATGGTTCCTGGGAGACTGGGCTCCGGATGGCGTTATGGATGCTGATATTTACCTGGCTCTGGTCACCATACACGGTACCATCATGGTATTCTTTGTATTGACAGCAGGTTTAAGTGGTACTTTCAGTAACCTGCTTATTCCGCTTCAGATCGGTGCACGGGATATGGCTTCAGGATTCCTGAACATGATATCGTATTGGTTGTTCTTCATCTCCAGTGTCATCATGGTTTCTTCTATCTTTATTGAAGCAGGACCTGCAGCGGCCGGATGGACGATCTACCCGCCATTAAGTGCATTACCTATGGCTCAACCCGGTTCCGGACTTGGGATGACCCTTTGGTTAGTTTCCATGGCGATCTTTATTGCCTCTTCATTGATGGGTTCATTGAATTATATCGTAACCGTAATCAACCTGAGAACAAAGGGAATGTCTATGACGCGTTTGCCTTTGACCATCTGGGCATTCTTCGTAACGGCCATCATCGGTGTGATCTCTTTCCCCGTACTGTTGTCTGCTGCGTTGTTACTGATCATGGACCGTAGTTTTGGTACATCTTTCTTCCTGTCGGATATCTTTATACAAGGAGAAGTATTGCATTACCAGGGGGGTTCTCCGGTCTTATTTGAACACTTGTTCTGGTTCTTAGGTCACCCCGAAGTATATATCGTATTACTTCCTGCACTGGGAATCACTTCCGAGGTGATGTCGACCAACGCGCGTAAACCTATTTTCGGTTACAGGGCCATGGTTGCTTCTATCCTTGCTATTGCGTTCTTATCGACCATCGTATGGGGTCACCATATGTTCATCTCCGGGATGAACCCATTCCTGGGATCGGTATTTACCTTTACAACCCTGCTGATCGCAATCCCATCTGCGGTAAAAGCATTTAATTATATCACTACCCTATGGAAAGGTAATCTGCAGTTAAACCCTGCTATGCTGTTCTCTATAGGATTGGTATCTACCTTTATTACAGGGGGACTAACAGGGATTATCCTTGGGGATAGTACACTGGATATTAACGTACATGATACTTACTTCGTGGTTGCTCACTTCCACCTGGTAATGGGAATCTCTGCTCTCTACGGATTATTTGCAGGGGTGTACCATTGGTTCCCTAAAATGTTCGGAAAGATGATGAACAAGAACCTGGGTTACGTTCACTTCTGGGTAACAGCTGTGTGTGCTTACGGAGTATTCTTCCCTATGCACTTTGTAGGGATGGCCGGGGTGCCAAGACGTTATTACGAAAATACTGCTTTCCCGATGTTCGATGAACTGACGGATGTACAGATACTGATGACCGTGTTCGCCCTGATTGCTGGTGCAGCACAGTTGGTTTTCGCTTATAACTTTGTCCACAGTATTTTCTACGGAAGACCTGCAGAGCAGAATCCATGGAAATCGAACACACTGGAATGGACAGCTCCTGTAAAGCATTTTCACGGGAACTGGGAAGGCGAAATTCCACATGTACACCGTTGGGCTTACGATTACAGTAAGACCTGGGATAACGGCGACTATATCATCCCCGGGCAGGATTATGTGCCACAACATATCCCGCTTCAGGAGAACGAAGAAGAGCTGCAGCATTGATGCACTCCTAATAAATACAAAAGCCCACCTGTCAAGGATGGGCTTTTTTATTGTACCTGGTTCAAACACCGCTCGCTGCTTTTAATGACTATTGCAGCGGTTCTGATTTGGTCAGCGTATCCGTGCCTAAATGCTTGTCATTTTTGTTGTAGTACCATTTCCTGACCTTGGGCATCTTTATCGTCCCCACATTTTCTATTTCGCTCAGGAGAATATATTCCCCATCATTTTTGGATTCATCATGGAAAAACTGGTAAACCTCCATGGCATAGGTTTCAGGGTCAAAATAAAAATACCAGGTGTCCTTCCCAACCGCTTCATCATAGGTGACCTTTAAGACCTTATATTCCTTGCCTTTAAATTCTTTAGTGGCCACTGTGGGGCTTAGTTGTGTGCCTTTATCTTTTAGCTTCATAGGCAGACCGTATAAATACTGGTAATAGTTCTTCATACTCTCTGCACGCTCACAATTTAAGCGATGTGTTTTCTTCTCTTCTTCGGAGATATCCGTACTGCCGTTAAGCATCAGGCTGCATTCGCCTTTTACCAGGGTATATTGGCTGACATCATCTCCATTCTCAGACCTTAGGCTGAAATATTCCTTTGGCAGATCAATTGTAACCTCGCTTAGCCTCTTCCTGTCGTCCGGGTAAGTCATCGTTATAAATAGTTTCTGCTGTAGGGTATCCCACTTCCCGTCAGGATCGTGGTAAGCTATTGCGTTGTCTAATAGTTCTTGTGTCGACAAGGATTGGGCTTCTGCATGGGAGAGGCCCATCAGGAATAGGAAGGCGTACAAATATTTAATCATGATTCAGGGTTGTTTAGGCTCAATATTGACCGGATAACAATAACAAGATGAGCTAATATAAGAGAATTGAAATGAAAACGACAATCCGTACTATCACATACGTATATCGCATAATTATGATATATTAGAGGGTAGTTCCCGGCTGTTCCGGGGGCTTAAAACCAGTTAGTGTGAAGAAGTTTCTTTTAATCCTTATATTATTTTCCGTTGCATCCACTTATGCCCAGCGAAAACCAAAGATCAAGGGGAGCAGGGAAGTGGTAGAGGTGCGTGAAAGCCTGGCATCCTTTAATGCCCTGGTCTTATCCGATGATATTGAAATCACCCTGGAAAAGGCATCAGAACCGGGTTTTATTATCAGGGCAGATGACAACCTCATAGATATATTCAAATTCAGGGTAGAGGACAGTACCCTGGTGGTGAGTTCCTTCTACAAGGTTAGGGCTAAAAAGAAACTGGAGATTATTGTGCAATTCAATGAACTGAATAGTATCAGTGCAGATGATGGATATATTACGGCAAAGGATGTGATCGTCTCTAATACCGTGGAGATACAACTAAAAGGTTCTGCCAAGATGAAATTAGATGCCAGGGCCTCCTTTGTACAGATCAATCAGAAAGGAAACAGTTCCGGGGAGTTTAACGTGGATTCGGATTCGCTCCAGGTATATGCCAAGGATAAGGCCGATCTTAAATTATATACAACTGGTGAAGCTATCGCCATGGATATGGCAGAGAATGCAAAAGCAAAACTGGAAGGGCGAACGGGAATCATGCGGGCTAACCTCCGTGATAATGCAGACCTCGATGCGGAGAAAATGGAAGCCGGGCTGGTCAGGGCGGTATTGTCCGGGTCTCCTGCGGCGGAGATCAATGCGAGTAGTGAATTTGAACTGGATTCCAGTGGCTCATCCAAGACATATTTATATGGATCCCCGGTTATTTCTATTAGCGCCTTCAGGGATTCTTCCGTGCTGTCCAAGCGCGGCAACTGAACAGGTCCGGATGAGGGGTCAATAAATTTGTCTTGTCGCGCTCAAAAATTATAACTTCAACATAAAGAAAAAAGGTAATTTCATCTTGGGAATTACCATGATTATATGAATTTAAAAGACGGTGTTAAAACAGCGGAGAATAAGGTTTCTGCGGAAGCTAAAAAACTGAGTGCCTTTGTCAGGGATGACAGTAAAAGCCTCATTGATCGATTGGAATGTTACGAGGATATCATCAACCTGGAAGTTGGAGATACCGGGCTTAACCGCGCAAAGAACCTGGAGAGGGAGTTCAATATCCGGCAATTATATATTAAATACGAAGGAGATAATCCTACCGGGACACAGAAAGACCGCATTGCCTTTGCACAGGTATATGATGCACTGAGGCGCGAGTTTGATACCGTTTCCCTGGCTACCTGTGGTAATTACGGGGTGGCCGTAGCTCTCGCCGCAAACCTGGCAGGCCTGGGTTGCCGAATTTATATCCCGGATTCCTACAATACCGAAAGATTCGAGGAAATGGAAGCCCTTGGGGCGGATATTGTACAGATGAAGGGCAGCTATGAGGATGTGGTGCGAGAGAGCACTATTCTTGCCCAACAGCACCAATGGTATGATGCTAACCCGGGTGGGGTGAATACACCACTGCAGATCACGGCATACTCTCAAATGGCTTTTGAACTGGTGGAAGATCTGGGTGATGCCCCAAAATTCTGTGCCTGCCCCGTCTCTAACGGGACACTGCTGGCCGGGATATACCGTGGTTTTGTAAGCCTCTATAAACGAGGAAAAACTTCCCGCATCCCAAAAATGATAGCTGCATCTTCAACTAGGAAAAACCCTATTGTTTCTTCCTTCCGTTCCGGGCTGGATTATTGTAAAGACCTGAACCCGGAGGCTATCCGGGAAACGAAGTACAATGAGCCCCTGGTGAACTGGCATAGTTTTGATGGGGAGGAAGCCCTGTATGCAATCCGGCAGTCTGGCGGTGATGCATTTAATATCAGTGATAGGAAAATGAAGGAGATGAGTACTTTTCTCCTGAAAAAAGAAGGGATGCGGATATTGCCCGCATCTACTGCAGGCTTGATCGCTCTGCTTGAAATGAATGAGACACAGAATTTTGAACCCGACAGGTATGTTGCAGTACTGACGGCAAAACACTAATAGCATGAAAAGAACGATAGATGGAAAAGCCCTGGTGTACTGCGAGGGCGCCTTTAATACTCCCAATGGCAAGACTGCACATGGCCTGGTCCGCTTTACAGAGCGGTACGAGGTGGTAGGGGTTCTGGATGAAAAGTACGCCGGTGGTGATGCCGGAGAGATACTGGATGGCAGGCCCAATGGCATCCCTGTATTTAAAGACCTGGGAGAGGCTGTGGAAAAACTGGGCACCGAAAACCTCCCTCAAAGTTTGGTCATAGGCCTGGCACCTGATGGTGGGCGGCTACCCAAGGTGGCGAAGGCAACCATTAAAAAAGCCTTGGAATTAGGTTGGAATGTGGACAGCGGGCTGCACGATTTCCTGACTAATGATACTGAGCTGACAGCCCTGGCAGCAGAGAAAGGCCTTCGGATCAGGGATGTGCGCAAGACTCCGGACCGGGACCAGCTTCATTTCTTTACCGGGGACATAGAAAAAGTGGATTGCCTGAAGCTGGCGGTACTGGGGACAGATTCTGCCCTGGGAAAAAGAACTACTTCCTGGATACTGGTACATGCTTTCCGGGATGCCGGGCTTAAGGCAGAGATGATAGGTACAGGGCAAACAGCCTGGATGCAGGGAGCCAAATACAGTATGGTGATGGATAGTTGTATCAACGATTTTGTCTCCGGGGAGATTGAACATGCCGTGGTAAGTGCCTGGGAAAATGAAAAACCGGATGTCGTGGTTATCGAAGGGCAGGGCAGCCTAATGAACCCGGCCTATCCCGGGGGATTCGAGATTCTCGCGGCGGGGAGGCCGGATTACGTGATCCTTCAGCACGCACCTAAAAGAGAAGAGTACGACGGCTTCCCCGGCTATAAGTTACACTCCCTGGAAGAACAGATCAACGCAATAGAAGTGATCTCCGGGAAAAAGGTGATAGCCATAACCGTCAACCATGAGATGATGGAAAAAGATGAGATCCGCCCGGCCTGTGAGGCGATCACTAAAGAGACCGGTATCCCGGCCTATGATGTCCTTGAGTATGGTGCAGGGGAACTTGTAGAATTGCTGAAAAATTACCTCCCATGAGCAATATTCGCTCTCTCTTGGTTCTCGATACCCTGAAAGTTCATCAGATAATGGTAGAGCCTAAGCGGGTAAAAGCGACCTATACGGTGGTACAAAAGGATGGTTCGTCACAGAGTAATGAACTTATTTATTCTTACGAAAGCCGGTATTTTGATCCCAAAGCCCCGGAAGATGTTAACCTGGCCTCGATGATGGTGGCACAGGTGGCTCTGAATTACGGCTTGTTCTTCGAGAAGATCGTCTTTGACGGCTTATTTGATGAGACCGATAAAAGGTTCCTGAGGGATATGATGGAGAACACTTCGCGCGAGATCCTGGTGAATAAGTTCTTTGCCAGGAACGAATTCCTAAAAACGCCTTTTGACCAGATCCGGCCCGAAAAGATGGAACGCTATACGGCAGCTGAGATCATCTTTGACAATACCGTTTTCCGGGAGATGAAACCTGAAAAGAGAAATTACAGTACCGATAAGAATCAATATGCTATCCTGAGCAGCGGGGGGAAAGACAGTCTTCTTACCTACGGGATTGTAAAGGAGCTAGGGGAAGCCCACCCGGTATACATCAACGAATCAGGTCGCCACTGGTACACTGCTGTTAATGCACATAAATATTTCAAGGAGATAGAACCCAATACCGTGAAACCATGGTGTAACAGCGACCGGATTTTCAACTGGATGGTTCGGCAGATGCCGTTTATCAAGGAAAATTTCCAGAATATCCGCGCCGATATTTACCCTATCCGCTTATGGACCGTAGCAGTCTTCCTCTTCGGGGTACTACCCGTGGTCCGGAAACGCAACATCGGCAATATCCTTATCGGGAACGAGTACGACACTACGGTCAAAGGAAACCACGACGGTATTACCCATTACCATGGCCTGTATGACCAGAGCAAGTATTTTGATAATGCCCTTACCCGGTATTACAAGAAAAAGCAATGGGATATACACCAATTTTCCATCCTGAGAAGCTTGTCAGAGCTGCTCATCCTGAAGATCCTGGTGAAACGCTACCCTGAGTTACAGCGCAGGCAGGTCTCCTGTCATGCAGCCCATGAACACCTGGGGACCATGCTGCCTTGTGGGAATTGTGAAAAATGCCGTCGGATTGTTGGAATGCTGAAGGCCCTGGATGAAGACCCTGGGCGCTGTGGGTATACTGAAGAACAGGTAGAACGTGGATTACAGGCACTGGCCAGCAGGAGTGTGAAACAGATCGGCAGCGATGCCGCACACCTATACCACCTGCTGCTTGATAAGGAGCTTATCCCGGCCAATGAACACACCACCAGATTGGCAAAAGAATACAGCGAGATCGTTAAGTTGCGCTTTGATAATGAGCGCAGTAACCTGCGGGATCTCCCTGAATATGTTCGCCGGCCACTATTTGATATTCTCGGTAAATATTCCGGGGGTGCAGTGCAACTACGGGAGCGGAAATGGCATACCTTCGCTCTTGAAAATGAGCCTTTTGAGGTTCCCTATTTTTTAAACAAAGAACATGACACCCATTAATGAAAAAGCCAGCTTTTTGTGGGAGCACAAATCCTGGCCCGAAATAGAAGATTACCTGAAAACCACGGACACGGTTATCCTGCCCTGTGGTGCAATAGAACAGCACGGACCTCACCTGCCGGTAGATATTGATTACTTTGATGCCAAGTACATGGCATACAAGGTTGCGGAAGCCTGCCAGGACCCAAAACCCCTGGTGCTGCCTACTATTCCTTTCGGGGTATCGTACCACCACGAAGACTTTAAAGGAACCCTGAGTGTCACCAACGATGCGCTTTCAAGGTTCGTGTATGATATCGGGATGGGGCTTGCCAAGAACGGGATCAAGAAAATCATCATCCTGAACGGGCACGGGGATAATGCCCCGACTTTATCCTACGCAGCCCAGATGATCAACCGGGATGCAAAAATTTTCGTGTGTGTGGATACAGGGGAAACCAGTGATGTGGACCTGTACAGGCTAATAGATACACCAAACGATATACATGCCGGTGAAATTGAGACCAGTACAACCCTGGCTGTAAGACCGGATATGGTCGACATGTCTAAGGCCGTAAACCAGACCCTTGAATTCGGTAGTAAATTTCTCGACTACGACAATGAGCAGGGCGTCAGTTGGTATGCCCATACCCATAAACTTTCCCAAAGCGGGGTCATGGGTGATGCTACCAAAGCTACGGCAGAAAAGGGAGAGATAATGTGGCAGCTGATGATCAGGAACATGGTAAAATTCGTGGAATCAATCAAGAGCACCCCGTTAGAAGATCTATACCAGAAAAGGTACTAGGCCTATGAAGATCACCAAAGTGACCTATCAACGGCTGGACCTTAAATTGTCAGAGCCGTATACCATTGCTTATGAAACCGTAAGCAGTGCCACGAATTTCATCCTGAAACTGGAGACCGATACCGGCCTTGCCGGCTATGGCTGTGCCTGTCCGGACGGTTTTGTTACCGGGGAGACTAATGAGGAGGTGACCCAGGCTATAAAAGAGATCATCAGTCCTTACCTGAAACAGAAGGATCCTTTTACCTATGCCCTTATTATTGAAGAATTAAAAAGGATGCTGCCCGGTAAATCCTCAACACTGGCCATGGTGGATATTGCCTTATTTGACCTGGTATCTAAGAAAGCAGGGGTTCCATTATATAAGTTTTTAGGGGGGTATAAAAGCAGTATTCCGACCAGTGTAACGATCGGGATCTTGCCGGTAGCGGATACCATAGCCCATGCCCGTGAATGGGTAAAGGCAGGTTTTTTTGTCCTAAAAGTAAAAGGCGGGAAGTCCCTGGAAGAGGATGTGGAGAAAATGACCAGGTTAAGAGAAGTTTTCCCCGATGTCTTATTGCGGTTTGACGGCAACCAGGGTTATTCGGTGGCGGAGGCCATTTCGTTTGTAAGACAGACTGCCACGGTAGGCATTGAGATCTTTGAACAACCGACCAGAGTTGGAGGGGAAGAAAGCCTGGGCGAAGTAACCCAGCATGTGACCCTGCCCGTGATGGCCGATGAGAGTATCAAAACCCTGGCCGATGCATTCCGCCTGGCTCAGAATGAACGGGTAGACATGGTGAACATCAAGATCATGAAGGTTGGAGGGATCATGGAAGCACTGCATATTAATTCTGTCGCTAAATCTGCGGGCCTCGAAGCCATGGTAGGTTGTATAGACGAGTGCAGTCTTGGGATAGCCGCGGGTTTACATTTTGCGCTCAGCAGGGCAAACGTTGAATACGCAGACCTGGATGGACATATGGATATCATCGGGGATCCTTTTAAAGGATTGTTCCGGTTGAAGGACGGAATTCTTTATCCCGGTGAAAGCCCCGGACTGGGAGATCTGTCCGGGTATGCTTTCTGAGGCTAATGATTACTCCTGTCCTAAGGAATCTATGACACTACCGCAGCTGAGCATGGCATCCCCATAATAAGGGTTCCTGACCTGTTTATCCTTACTGAGCCATAGCGCACCTTGGTTATTATTTGCCATAGGACACTGTACGATATATAGCTCTTCAGGAAGATTGTTGGTGTTTTTTGCGAGCGCAATCAGGTTTTCGTTAAGTATTACGAAATGTTCCCGTTGGTTGTCAAGGATTTCATTTCCGGCAATGGCCTCCAGCATTCGTATGCTTTTCTGCAGGTGATCCCGGGCCATGCCGTGTAGCGAGGACTTCCCTTCATTCAAAGCTTTCAGGGTCTGCCTGGCAGATTCACTTCCAGCCTCCGTATTCCCCGCTACCAATGCCTCCTGAAGGCGTAAATATTGCGGTAAAGCCTTTGTGAAAAATTTGGCGAAGGAATCAGAAACTTCCATATCCATGTCGTACATGGTGGCATGTCCCTCGCTGAGCTGGGGCGGATTCATCATACTACTCTTAGATTGCAATTGAGCTGCGGCATCCACGGTAAAGGTACCGTTGGTTACAACATACTCTCCGGGTTTAAGGCCCTCGGTGACCATGTACTGATCCCCAATCCTGCTGCCCAGTCTTACCTCGCGCATTTCAAATACGGGTTGCCCTGCTTCTGTCTGTACATACACCACGGATCGTTCCCCGGTCCACATCACAGCACTGGCGGGTACTTG
Organism: Zeaxanthinibacter sp. PT1; assembly: GCF_028464225.1. Taxonomy (GTDB): domain Bacteria; phylum Bacteroidota; class Bacteroidia; order Flavobacteriales; family Flavobacteriaceae; genus Zeaxanthinibacter. The sequence goes on along the minus strand of NZ_JAQPCN010000001.1, from coordinate 288,979 downwards.
TAATTGTTGTGTGGTCCCCGTAGCAGGGTCCGTTTCAACTCGGCCAGTTAAGAACATTCCGGGTTTTAGTAAGCCATCTCTATTAGGTAAGGTAGCCCGGATACTCAGCGTTCGGGATCTATTATCCATTACGGGATCTATAAACGAGATGCGTCCCTCAAGCTCATGCTCCGGGTAAGCCCTTGGCGTAATGCGAATACTTTGCCCTTTACTGAACTGGCCAATCTGATTTTCATACACATCAAAGGAGGCCCAGACGGTATCGAGGTTACTGACCTTGACAATGGGTTCGCCTTGTTTGATGAAATCACCTTCGGCAGCCATAATTTCCGTAACAGTACCATTGACCGTTGCGTAGATCGGGAATTCTTCCCGTATCTTACCACTGTTTTCTATCTCGTTGATCTGCTTCTCAGTCAGTTTCCAGTTTTTGAGCTTATTTCTGACAGCATTATAGAGTCCTGGCTGAGTGCCTTTCAGGTTCTTCGAAGTGAGCAGTTCCTGTTGTGCGGCAACCAGTCCCGGTGAATAGATGGTGGCGAGCAACTGTCCTTTCCTGACTTCCTGTCCGGTGTAATTGATATTCAATTTTTCAATGCGGCCGTCAAAATAACTGGCTTGAATTGCATTGGCTTCCTCGTTCTTCCTGATCTTTCCTGAAAGTCGGACCGTATTCTCACCTGTATCGGCCCCGCTACCAATCTGGCTAGTCCTGATATTGGCAAGGGCCATAGCGTTATCAGTCATTCGGAATTCCAGTGCTCCTGCAGTTGCATCCCCGGAATCGGCTGGGATGAGATCCATGCCGCAAATAGGACAATCTCCCGGTTCAGGACTTTGGATCTGGGGGTGCATAGAACAGGTCCACATACCATCCTCATTCGTGCTGTCGTGTTCATGGGTGTCTGCTGCTTCACCGTTTTTCTCGGTGGAGGCAGCAGTTCCGAAGATCAGGTAGCCTAAGAATAAACCTGCTGCGAGGGTCAGAATTATGACAATTACTTTTTTATTCATTATTTAGATATTGAAAAGCGAACCTATCGGTCATACTTTTATTATTCGTCACTGTTTTCCAAACGATAGATCATTTTTTTCATCTGGGCGATTTCCCGTTCCTGGGCTTCAATGATCTCCTTAGCCAGTTTCCGTGCTTCGGGGTCCTTAAGGTCAGCTTTCTGGCTAACCATAATAGCCGAAGAATGATGTGGAATCATCGCCTTCATCCACTGCACATCGGAGATGAATACCTGTTGACGCAGCCCGTATAAAGTAGCGATAAAGAGTAAAGCTGAGCCACCCAGGATAATGTAATTCAGTTTCTTGTCCTTGTACATTCCCCACATGAATAACATCATGGAAATTGCCATGGGAGCTATCATCAGTATTGTCATATAGGTCCTGGTATTACTGAGCATCACATGATCAAATACATCGGCGTTGAGAAACATAACGGCGTACATGATTACAAAGGACACAGCCATCATCAAGCCGAACTTAGCATATGGCTTTTTGGAGTTCTTGTTTTTATCTTCTGTATTCATTTTTACTAGTGATTTTTAGGTTAACACTTTTTTCTTCCATTTACGCATGGTTGGTGAACTGGTGTACCATAAAAGGAATCCACTGAATACGGTTATTAATCCCAGCAGGGAGAAAGCTCTCAGGATAATGGTATTAAAATTGTCCCTTCCCTGGTAATCCATGGTATGGGTCATCCACAGGAAATCGAACCACCTCCAGTCCCGGTAGCGCACCGTCTGGAATTCTCCATTGGCGATGGCCACATAGGCTTTCAGGTTGTTATCCGAATTATAGGATATCTCGTAGGCAGGTAGTGGTCTTCCCCTGTACTCGTGGTGAGCATCCACTTCCTCGATCCGGGTTATTTCTGCGACCTCAAGTTCCGGGGACATAAACCTGTCTGCTATAACTAAAGCCTCCTGTGCGGTTATCCCATTGCGCTTTTCACCTGTCCTGGCATTGTACAGTTCAGATTGATTGATCCAGAAATGGGGGATGCCGGCTACACTTAAAAGTCTTAAACTGCTGATCGTATCAAGCTGGGGCATATTGGGTGCAGCCATTAGATCGGAAAAGTTACGTGGCAGGGGCTCTTCTCTCCGGAAATGATCCCCGTGTATCTCATCAATATCTGTCCAGCTGAAATACATACCGCTGATCGTCCACATCAGGAATTGTATCCCGAGGAATATCCCTAGATACCTGTGTGTCTTTCGGATGCGGATTGCTGTCTTTCGTTTTACCATCTGTTAAAAATAGTTTGGTTGGTTAAGTATATTATTGCTTTGGTTTGATCGTTTCTTCTACTTTTCCGCATTTCAGCATTTTGCTGCCGAAATAAGGGTTCCTTATTTCCGGAACATCAGAATACCAGTAGGCTCCTTTATTGTTGAATGCCATAGGGCAGTATTGTTTATAAATGGTACCGCCAGATAAGGCCTCTGCAAACAGTGGGCCTGCTTTTTCAGTGATCTCAGAAAAAACCTTTATCTGCTCTTCTATGTTTTCAGCGGTTTCTAAACGTTCTGCGAGGGTTTTTAATTCGGGTTTGGCCTCACCAAATCCCTCTGCCATATTGCCTGCCGCCGTAGATGCTGCTTTAGCGTCGTCCTGGGTTAATGCCATCTTTGTTTCCAGGTAATTGTGCCAGACCTTCCCGGTCATGCCATCTGCAAACTCCTGATCGGCTATATCTGCTGTCATTTTTTCTTCTTTCTTCACTTCCTCAGGGCTGTTCAACTCAACTTCCTGTTGTTTTTTGTCGTCCTTACAGCCGATCAGGGCCAGGGTTAAAAGGAAAGCTGTAGTTGCAATAGTTCTTCTCATTGTTATAGTATTTATTGGGTTAAATAATTAATAATTGCACTCTTCTCGTAATAAGTTCTGACTGCTTCTGTCAGTTTGTTCTGAAATCGCAGATGCATTTCCTGAATATCGAGGATTTCGTTAAAATCTATTGTTCCTGTTTCGTAATTTTTTAACAGGATATCTTCTACCTGCCTCACCTGGTGCAGGTTTTCTTCCAGGAGGCCATGGGTGACCCTGGCGGCATTTCTTTCGTGGATTGCCCTGGCCAGGGCAGACTGTAATTGGTTCAGTCGTTCCTGTCGCTGCAACTCCAACTCTGTTTGCCGCATTTCGTTCTGAACGGTCCTGGAGCGGAACTGCTTATTAAAAATGGGGATAGATAAGCTTACCATCGGCATTAAAATGTCTTTCCCATTCTCAGGGACGCTCATATCCGTCCGGTTAGCCACTGGGATGTAGTCAACACCAAACCCAAACATGGGTGCGGCCTCTTTTCGATTTAAAGCTTCCGCCCGGATCACGGACTTATATAATTTGTCAAAACGTACGAGCTCAGGATTCAATAGCAGGCCTTCGTTACTTATTTCCGGGTCATGTGACGGAATACCAAGAGAATCGGGAAAATTATAAGTGGTTTCTCCTTTGCGATTCAGAAGCGCGTCAAAACCAGCAGTCTCGGCCAGGATTTCCTGCTGTATGGTTCGTGACTCCTGTCGCAATTCGTTTTGGCGGATCTGAAGCCGAAGTACATCGGCCGCTGATGCGCTTCCCACTTCAACCGAAGTAATAGCGAGCCGCTCATAGGTTTCCAGCAGATCGATATTTTCCTGCAGGATAGCATCTTGTGCCTTTAAAGCCTGCAACTGGTAAAATGAACGGGCAACTTTCAGGATCAGTTCTCGTCTCTCTACCTGGTAATCTGTATACTCCGCTTCCGATAACACGGTGGCATACTTTTCCCTGGAGTTTATGGTTCCAAACCAAGGGAACATTTGGCGTGCAGCGAACCTGGCACGCTGAGGGCCCGTCCTGGTCTCCGGTTCACTCATAAAATAACTGGTGCTTAATTCTGTATTCGGAATCCAATTTGCTTCTTCCACTTTTTCTTGGGCAATTTTATATCGGGTTTCATAGGCCTTTAAACCCGGGTTTTCCGCGACTGCGATCCCGATATACGTCTGTAAGTCCTGTGCCTTTACATTAAAGCAGACCAGGATAAGCAGGAATGTTAGTAACGGATTTCTCATGACTTGCGAAATTTTAATTTTGTTTCCTTGTGCCAGCTGTACAACACCGGGACGATAAAATAAGAAGTGACGTCTATAATCATCCCACCAAAACTGGGGATGGCCATTGGGATCATAATATCACTACCCCTGCCCGTCGAGGTAAGAATAGGTAGTAAGGCAAGTACAGTGGTTGCCGTGGTCATCAGGCAGGCCCTTATCCTTTTGTTTCCCGCTTCCAGGGCAGCAGCACGAATCTCCTCCCGGGTTCCCGGTTCGTTCCTGTTAAAGGACTGGGTAAGGTAAGTAGCCATGATCACCCCGTCATCAGTGGCGATCCCGAACAAGGCGATAAATCCAACCCATACAGCCACACTGAGGTTTATAGTATGCATATTGAACAGATCGCGCATATTCTCTCCCAGCAGGCTGAAATTCAGGAACCAATCCTGCCCGTATAACCAGATCATAATAAAACCTCCGGCAAAGGCTACGGCTATCCCGCTGAAGACCATAAGCGAGGTGCTTACGGAACGGAATTGGAAATACAGTATCAGGAAGATGATCAGCAGGGATAATGGGACAACTATCGACAGGGTTTTTTCTGCCCTCAGCTGGTTCTCGTAAGTTCCTGTAAAGGCATAGTTGATTCCTTTAGGAACTACTAATTCTCCACTGCTTATTTTAGCTTGAATCAAAGCCTGTGCATTCTCTACCACATCTACCTCTGCATAGCCGTCCATTTTATCAAAAAGCACATAACCCACCAGGAAAGTGTCTTCGCTCTTGATGACCATTGGACCTCTCTCATAACGGATTTCCACCAGGTCCCCCAAGGGTATGGGGCTGCCGTCCTTGACCGGCACATAGATCTTTTTCAGGTCTTCCGGGCTATCCCGGAGCTCCCTGGGGTAGCGCACCCGGACTGAATACCTTTCACGGCCTTCCACGGTCTGTGTCAGCGGCATACCTCCAATGGCAATACTCAGCACCTGTTGTACGTCATCTACGGTAACCCCGTAACGCGCTAACTGCTCCCTTTGTATATCGATGAGCAAATAGGGTTTTCCCACGATACGGTCTGCAAAAACGGCCTGGTCTTTTACGTCCTCTGCCTCTTTGAGTAAACTTTCCAGTTCCAGGCCAAAGGCTTCGATCTGCTCCAGGTCCTGGCCTTTTACTTTAATCCCCATGGGGGCCCGCATCCCGGTCTGTAACATCACCAGCCTTGTTTCAATAGGCTGAAGTTTAGGGGCAGATGTAACACCAGGTAGCCGGGTAGCAGTGACGATTTCATCCCAGATTTCATCCGGAGATCCTATATCCGGACGCCAGTTCCGGAAGTATTCCCCGTCTTTGTCAGGCACCAGGGCTGACCTGTTAAAACTCCATGGGTCCACCAGTATTTCTTCTGATTGATCCCCTTCATTTTCTAGCGGGGAATTCGGATTGGCCACCAGTTTCCCGTTGGCTAGCACAAAGTATCCATCGTCATTAACCTTATATCGTTGACGTTCTCCATGTTCATTGCGCTGGTATTCCGGGTAATACTGAATGATATTCTCATACATCGATAAGGGCGCAGGGTCCAGGGCAGATTCGGTCCGCCCGGCTTTCCCCACTACCGTGGAAACTTCAGGTATCGCAGCAACAGCCATATCCAATTGCTGAACAACCCGCTTGTTTTCCTCAACACCTGAGTGGGGCATGGAGGTGGGCATCAGTAAAAAGGACCCCTCGTTCAAAGAGGGCATAAATTCTTTGCCCGTATTAAACATGATAATGGTCCCCAAAGTCACAATAGTGATGGGGATCATGATGAAGGCCAATTTGTGATCCAGCGCCCATTTGAGAATGGGGGTATAGTAATACCGCAGCGCCCAAAGAGATCCCAGGATAAGCGCACAGATCAGACAAACGAACAAAAGGTTGATGGCCACGGAACGGTCAAAACCAAGGGGACGCCAGTAGTTTGCCAACAAAAAGACGATAGTTACTATGGTCAGTAATACATTAAGCGCATTCTTTCGTTTTAAAAATATCGGGTTTAGCTTGAAATTAAAATTATCCAGGTCGTGAACAATATATAAAGCAGTCAGCAGTCCGTAAGCGACCAAGGTAAGTCCGATATAATATCCCGTTATGACTGCGGCTAACCCCAATACGATTAAAAAAATGTTCAGAATAAGTCTTGGGTAAAGACGGATCTTCCTCTTCTTAAAAATAAATGCTGCGAATGGGGGTAAAAGGAACAAGGCAATGATAATCGAGGCCGTAAGGGCCATCGTCTTGGTAAAAGCCAGGGGACGGAATAATTTTCCTTCCGCTCCTATCATAGTAAATACAGGGATAAAACTGATTATGGTGGTGAGTACCGCGGTGACTATAGCCCCGGAGACTTCGGCGGAGGCATTATAGACAATGTTGTTTATCGGTAGCTTGCCCTCATCCTCTTCCAAATGCCGGATAATATTTTCCACGAGGATGACCCCCACATCGACCATGGTGCCGATAGCAATTGCAATCCCTGAAAGTGCTACAATATTAGCGTCAACACCAAAATATTTCATGCTGATAAACACCATTAATACGGCAACCGGTAATAATCCGGAAATAAGCAGCGATGCCCTGAGGTTGAATACCATGATTACGATCACCAGTACAGTGATCAGGATCTCCATAGTAAGGGCTTCGTTCAGGGTACCCAGAGTTTCTTTGATCAATTCGGTCCGATCATAAAAGGGTACGATGGTCAATTGCGATGTTCGCCCGTCTTCCAGTACTTTAGATGGCATCCCGGACGATAGCTTGGAAATTTCGTCTTTGACATTATTGATCACTTCCAGTGGGTTTGCCCCATAGCGGGCTACCACTACACCACCAACCACTTCTGCGCCTTCCTTGTCTAATATCCCTCTCCTAACAGAGGGTCCTAAATGAACCCGGGCAATATCTTTTATCCTGATAGAGGTGAAGTCCTCTGATGCCACAACGGTATTGGCTATGTCATCAACCGACTTAACGTACCCAAGTCCGCGAACCAGGTATTCAGCCTTGTTTATCTCCAGGGTCTGGGCCCCGATATCCCGGTTGGATTGCCGGACGGCTTTGACCACCTCAGCCAGCTGTATGTTGTATTGCCGGAGTAATTCCGGGTCAACATCAACCTGGTATTCCTGTACATATCCACCAATGGAAGCCACTTCAGAGACACCACTGGCCGACGACAGGGCATATTTAATGTAATAATCCTGTACACTCCTCAATTCATGCAGGTCCCAGCCCCCGGTTACATTACCCGCTTCATCTCGCCCTTCAAGGGTATACCAATAAATTTGCCCTAATCCGGTTGCATCTGGTCCAAGTGCAGGGTTAACCCCTTCGGGTAATAAACCGGACGGAAGGGAATTGAGCTTCTCCAGGATCCGGCTTCGTGACCAGTAGAATTCCACATCCTCCTCAAAAATTATATAAATGCTGGAGAACCCGAACATGGAGGAGCTCCGAATGGTTTTAACACCGGGGATTCCCAAAAGTGAGGTAGTAAGCGGGTAGGTAATCTGGTCTTCAATGTCCTGTGGTGAACGCCCTTCCCATTTCGTGAAAACGATCTGCTGGTTCTCACCGATATCCGGGATAGCGTCTACAGCAACTGGGTCTGAAGGAAGGATACCGGTGTTCCAGTTGAAGGGTGCGTTTACAATACCCCAGCCTACAAAAAGGAGTAAGAGGAGAAAGGCGACTAATTTATTTTCGATCAGGAATTTAATGCTTCTATCCAGCATTGTATATAATTTAAACAGTTAACCAAAAGGTACACGTTATTGTCTAACTAGCGGAGTCGACGGCTTGTAACTGTATAAATATCAGATGAGGTAAGTCTCGTATAGCGTTTTAAGGTCTACACTGAGGAGGGGAGGAGAATAATCTTCTAATCGTAAAGGTTTATTGTCATTCGTTATGATAACCTGAAGGTAAGCAGAGTAGTGGGGAAAGAATGCCGTGAATTTGTCAGCGGCGTACTGGGCATAGGATTTTTTCAGGTCTTTTTGCCCCTCCTTGACGAATTCTTTATCTGTACAACAAGATTTGGAAGCAACCATTTCTTCGCAGGAAGATGCGTGTTGTTGCATTTCCATGCCACAGCTTTTAGCTTCCTTCAACAGCGAAAGGCTTACCAGGTTATCGCCACAAAAATGCATATCTACGGTAAATGAAACCGTAGAAAGCATGACCACCAAGGTCAAAGTTAAAGCTGTTATTTTATGCGATAATCGATACACTTCTGCAAATATGTTAAATATTCTTCCGTTTTAGTCTAAAATTAACAAAAATTCACATTGGTCAGAACCAAAAAGATGGTGTAAAGGTTTAGGAATGAGTGGAAAGCAACATCAGATAGACAAAAAGGTCTTTGATTTTATACTGGAGGCATATAGATTTTGATGAAGCTGTTACTGTTCATTTTCCCCTATCTTTGTAAGCATATGAACGAGCACCTGGACCCAAGCGCGGAGAACTTTTCCCAAGAAGACCTCGATATTGAAAGAGCCCTCAGGCCGGCTTCCTTTGACGATTTTACAGGACAGGCACAGGTCCTGGAAAACCTGAAAGTATTTGTGCAGGCGGCGAATCTCCGGGGCGAAGCCCTGGACCACACCCTGTTTCACGGCCCTCCCGGCCTGGGTAAAACCACCCTGGCCAATATCCTGGCTAACGAGCTAGGGGTAGGCATCAAGATCACTTCGGGTCCGGTACTGGACAAACCCGGGGACCTGGCAGGTCTGCTGACCAACCTGGAAGAAAGAGATGTACTGTTCATAGACGAGATCCACCGCCTTAGCCCTATCGTAGAAGAATACCTCTATTCAGCCATGGAGGATTTTAAGATCGATATCATGATAGAGACCGGGCCCAATGCCAGGTCCGTACAGATCAACCTTCACCCTTTTACCCTGGTCGGGGCCACTACGAGGTCTGGTTTGCTTACAGCGCCCATGCGGGCACGATTCGGGATTGCGAGTCGACTGGAATACTACAACACCGAGCTTTTATCCACTATCGTGGAAAGGAGTGCCGAAATTCTAAAAGTGCCAATTACCCAGGAGGCCGCCATAGAGATTGCCGGCCGCAGCAGGGGTACACCCAGGATATGTAATGCCCTGTTGCGCCGGGTACGCGATTTTGCACAGATCAAAGGCAGCGGTAAAATAGATATGACCATTGCCAGGTTTGGTCTAAAGGCCCTGAATGTAGACACCTATGGCCTGGATGAAATGGATAATAAGATCCTGGCCACTATTATCGATAAATTTAAAGGCGGCCCGGTTGGGATCACCACCCTGGCGACTGCTGTTTCTGAAAGTGCAGAGACCATAGAAGAAGTATACGAACCCTTTCTTATACAGCAGGGGTTTATCATGCGAACTCCACGGGGACGGGAAGTTACAGAATTGGCTTATACCCATCTTGGAAGAATAAAAGGGGGGAATCAACCTGGCCTGTTTTAAGTGAGCAAGAAACTACCAACAGTATCCAAATACGAAGTGTTCAGGAATCGGAAACAGATTCTGAAGAACCCTCTCCCATTTCACAGGAAACATTTTGAAAAACTGGGCGATATCTTTAAGGTTGAGGTAAGCTTAGGCAGGAATGTCATCTTTACCCGCAATGCCAATATCATCCGCCACGCCTTACAACAGAATCATAAGAATTACAGGAAATCCGAACTGCAGACCGTGGATTTGGCCCGCTACATTGGAAAGGGGATACTGACTGCAGAAGGAGAACACTGGAGAGCACACCGGCGGATGATACAGCCGGCTTTCCACAAAAAGAAACTACATCTTCTATTAGGTACCATGATAGAAGTGATCCGAAAGGAACTGGATCGGATAGAAACCGGTGAAGTCAAGGACATATTTCCCCTCATGGGCGACCTGGCCTTCCAGGTAGTAGCGCAATCCTTGTTCAGCCGGGACGATATCCGAAAGCGGATGAATCGCCTGCAGGAGATCACCGAGCGCAACCAGCAGATGCTGATCCGTGAAATGCGACAGCCCTACTTAAAATGGTATTTTCGTCTTAGTGGGAAGATCGGTAAGCACCTGGACCTGGCAGAACAGGGACGCGATATCCTGAACGGTATCATTGAAGAACGCATTGAAAGCGGTGAGGAGAGAGACGACTTGCTCGATATGCTCTTGCAGGCCAGGTATGAAGATGGTAGTGCGATGAGCAGGGAGCAGCTGATAGATGAGGTTCTTATCCTGTTTACTGCCGGGCACGAGACTACGGCAAATGCCCTGAGTTTCGTCCTTTTCCTGCTGGCATCCAACCCGGCGAAACAGGAAAAGTTATACCGGGAAGTTAAAGTGATAGATTGGAAGGATAATGATTCTTTGGAACTGCTCGGGAAATTACCGTATACCAAGCAATGTATCGAAGAGGCCCTGAGACTATATCCCCCGGTCTATGTTATTGACAGGGTAGCCAATGAACAAGATGAGGTAGAAGGAGTCCGTCTCCAGCCAAATACCTTATTACTGATGTCCATATATGAGTTGCACCGCAGCAAAGAATTCTGGGACCGACCCGGGGAATTTATTCCGGAACGGTTTGATCCTGAACAAAAGTTAAATTACTCGGCTTATTACTACCCCTTTGGTGCGGGCCCCCGTATGTGTGTAGGCAATAATTTTGCCATGTACGAAATGGTGATTGTGCTGAGTATGCTGCTGAAGGATTACCATATTTCTACCCCTCAGCAAACCCTGGAATTAAACCCGCTGATCTCCATGAAACCCGGAGCGGTATTACTCGAGTTTACCCGGCGTTAATAAGTGGTAAAATGCATTTTTATTTTATTTTAACAATCTCTTTTAGAGTGGGTTATGGATAATTTTACTTACCTTTAAAATCCGCATCCTTAATTTGTTTACATCCCTGGCTGCCGTGACCTACGACAGGATTTCTTCTGGGAGATAAACACATCTCAATGGTTCCCCAAAGCCTGGATCTGCCGGGCGATTTCTGCAGATTTACTGTATTGTTCCTCCTTTACCGAATACAGCTGTCAATGCGCATGCAAACAATTAATTCTACATACTATGGAAACCGTTTTACAGGATTTAAAGGAAATGCTCCGCGGAGAACTGATAGAACCCGGGCATAAAGATTACCATGAAAGCAGGAAAGTGTACAACGCGATGATCGACAAGAAGCCGGCCATGATCGCCAAATGCGTGGACGTGGCTGATGTGATCAGTGCGGTGAATTACGGCAGGGAACACGATATACTCATCGCTGTGCGAGGCGGCGGTCATAATGGTGGTGGCCTTGGGCTTTGTGATGGGGGACTGGTGATAGACCTGTCTTTGATGAAGCATGTATTGGTAGACCCCGTAGAAAGGACGGTCCGCGTAGGTGGGGGTAACGTCTGGGGAGAAGTAGATCATGCTACCCATGCTTTTGGGTTGGCCGTCCCGGCCGGCATTATTTCTTCAACCGGCGTAGGCGGGCTTACCTTAGGTGGCGGGATAGGGCACCTGACCCGGAAATATGGCCTAACCATCGATAACTTACTAGAGGCCGATATGGTCCTGGCCGATGGTTCTTACGTCACCGTGAATGAAGATGAGAACCCGGACCTATTCTGGGCTATCCGTGGTGGGGGCGGTAATTTTGGCATCGTCACCTCTTTTACTTTTAAAGCACACCCACTCGAGAATGTCATAGGCGGACCTACCCTCTGGCCCATTGAAAAAACCGAGGAGATCCTGGAGTGGTACCACGGATTTATTCATAATGCGCCGGACGAGCTAAATGGATTTGCCGCTACCATGATCATCCCCGGGCCGCCATTCCCGGACCATCTGCATAATAAACAATTCTGTGGTATTGTCTGGTGCTATGCAGGGGAGGACGAACAAAAATTCAATAAGTTATTCGAGGAAGTCCGTAGCATGGATCCGCTATTTGAGCACGTTGGGCCTATGCCTTACCCGGCTATACAGACTTTATTTGATGGGATGATGCCCCCTGGACTGCAATGGTATTGGAGAGCTGATTTCTTTGATCAGCTAAGCCCGGATGCCAGGGCCGCGCACCGCAAGTACGGGTCCAGGATCCCGACACCTTTATCCCAGATGCATTTATATCCCCTGACCGGTGCCGCTGCCCGGGTTCCCAAAGACGCAACACCCTGGTCTTACCGGGATGCTAAGTATGCAGGGGTTATTGTGGGAGTAGACCCTGATCCGGCCAATGCAGAAAAGATTACCCAGTGGTGTAAGGATTACTATAATGCACTGCATCCGCATTCAATGGGAGGAGCATATTCTAACTTTATGATGGACGAAGGACAGGAACGGGTCAAGGCATCCTATCGAAAGAATTATGATCGACTTGTAAAGATCAAGACCAAATACGATCCACAAAACCTTTTCAGGGTGAACCAGAATATTCGCCCTAAGGAATGAGAGGAGATCATTGGAAGAGAAAGAATAAACCGGGGTTCAGGCCCCGGTTTTTTTTCAATAGTAAATAATGGCCACGATATCAATTAGTTGCGAATAAAATCGTACATTGTAGTAATTCCTCAACAAAGCATCCGCTTTGTCTTTGCCAGAGTTCCCATAGTTGTAACATTTCTTTGATCCCTTTAGTTTCTGTCTTTTGGCAGCTATAGTTATAAAATTGACTGTTCCCCTGTCCATTTAAAATTAAAGACATGAGGTGGGTGCCCTTCTTTTTCACAGTAGTACTGATGGTATTGCTTTTATTCGCAATTCAACGTTTTATATCTGATCTCCCCACCGGGGAAGCAGAGTTGCAAGCGGAATCTGAAATGCTAGGCCATGACCACATGGGACAAATGGGAAATAAGAACTGGTGCGAGCTACTTCATGATTTTGTAAAAAGATCAGCAGAGGACGGGGCATTTTTACTGCGTTCTGCAGGGGATATCAGGATAACCGGCCTGGCACCCGGTTTTGCTATTGTACTCATTGAGCTACAATTTAAGGCGCCAAAGACCTGCGACACGCATCCCGGACCTTGTTCCCCGGGCTCCGGAACAGGGGGTGTACACTGCAGCTATTCCGTGATTAAAAGACCGAGCTGAAGCTTTTACTAGAGATGGAACACGTCTTAGAAGTTGAAAATTGTACATGGCATAGGGTATTTGGCTGTGAAACAGTAAATATTTGTACCTAGGCCTTATACTACACAGGACCAAATGCAGCCACAAAATACTTTGAAAAAAATGGCTGAACCGAAGCTAAGGGCGCGTCTTTTCACCATCAATATAATATTAACAATTTCATCATCAAGTGTTTGAGAATAATATCTTAGCTTTGATTAGATGACCGCCTTTTGGTCATATGCATAGTTTACAGTTCCCATATTTTTTAATTGTATTTACAAAGTTTCTCCTGTCTGATTAATGGTTGGGATAAATATCCCTGGAATTAGATGTGGGTTTATTGAAGCACCTAAATGATATGTTACCTAGCTAACTTTATGTCATTGTAGGATTGTGGATATAGTGGTTTACTAAATGCCATAAATGCAATTCAGATTCCCATCCCCCCTTCAACATTTTTTGGAAACTTTATCTCTTTCATTGTGTTATAAAGGAGATTATTGTTTAACCTAAATTGTTTTATTATGAAAGATGAGCAAAAAAAGTATCGAGTGTTAAGGTCGATCAAATTCGCAGGGGTTGGCGGATTACTGGGAGTGTTTTTAATTTCCTTGTTCCTGTCGTCTTGTACTCCCGATGAATTGACCACCCAAGAGGATTTTACTTTTGAAACCCACGCTGTGAAAGCGGAACTGGAACCATGGGAAGCAGAAGTAATCCGTCTCACCAAAAAAATGCGACGGTTTCATAATTTCAAAGTAGCCCTTGCACAGGGTTATGACACGGACCTTTCCGGTTATGTGCCTCATATGGGCCATCACTATGGAAAAGTTGGGCTTATAGATGAAATTTTTGAATTAGAAAAACCGGAAGTCCTGTTGTATGTCCCGAATGACGAGGGAGGAATGACATTTGTAGCCGTTGAATACCTGGTAACTGTTGATGATCCTTCAAGTCCTCCGCCTCCTCCAGAAGGCTTCACCGGTACCGAGGATGAGTGGTACTTTAATCCCGCAATAGGAATGTGGACCTTACATGTCTGGATTGCCTTGGAAAATAGTAATGGTATTTTTGCCGCTCACAATCCGGCGGTACCTGCGGTACCTTGATATACTGAGCTATTAATTCTATTTTACGTTATGCCGGGGCCTCTTTCCCCGGCATACGATTTTGATTTCCAGCTCAAGGTTGCTGAACAAGATTTAGGTTATCCAAGACCTTTTTAATCTTGGTAACTATAAATAAACGCACTGCGGCATTTCTTTTTTAGATTTGTACCTTCACTTTATACTTCCCAAGAGCAGATGCGGCAGCAAAACACCTATAAAGAAATGATCAAAACCGAAGCCAAGCGCCTCGGTTTTTTGTCCTGTGGCGTTTCCAAGGCCGGTTTTTTGGAGGAAGAAGCACCCCGCCTCGAACAATGGCTTCGGCAGGGGATGCATGGGGAGATGCAATACATGGAAAACCATTTTGACAAACGCCTGGACCCAACTAAGCTGGTGGATGGAGCTAAATCTGTCATATCGCTCTTATTGAATTACTACCCGGAAGAACAGCAAGAAGACGGGACCTATAAAATTTCTAAGTACGCTTACGGACAGGACTACCACCATGTCATAAAATCCAAACTTCGGCAGCTGCAAGAATTTATAACCGATCATATAGGAGAAGTTAACGGCAGGGCCTTCGTGGATTCTGCCCCGGTTATGGATAAAGCCTGGGCGGCGCGCAGTGGTCTCGGCTGGATGGGGAAGCATTCTAATCTCCTAACCCGGCAGGTGGGATCTTATTATTTTATTGCGGAATTAATCACAGACCTGGAGCTGCCAGCCGATGCCCCGGTAACCGATCATTGTGGTAGCTGTACCGCCTGTATCGATGCCTGTCCTACCCAGGCCATCGTGGCGCCCTACGTTGTGGATGGCAGTAAGTGTATTTCGTATTTCACCATAGAACTGAAAAATGAAATTCCCACTGAGGTAAAGGGGCAGTTTGAGGATTGGGCTTTTGGTTGTGATACCTGCCAGGACGTCTGTCCCTGGAACCGTTTTTCTAAACCGCATCACGAACCTGCCTTTGACCCGCACCCGGAACTGCTGCAGATGAGTAAAAAGGACTGGGAAGAGATTACTGAAGATGTCTTCCGGGAGGTGTTTCGGAAATCTGCGGTGAAGCGGACCAAATTTTCGGGCCTTAAGCGAAACATAAAATTCTTAAAATCCTAAGCATTAGGATAATGCTCTTATTCATGGCACAGATTAATATGTTAAGAATTTGTTAGGAAAGCTCATTAATAACTATATTCCACACTTGTTTGTGATCTAGGGGTTGAATCTCTCTCGACTGTGCGTTGATCAATCATCTGTAAACCAATCGAATACCAACTAATACACTATCTCATTACCACATGAAGATCAGGAAGCCCGAGTTAAGTTTTTGGCAGATATGGAATATGAATGTCGGATTTTTCGGAATCCAGTTCAGTTTCGGATTACAACAGACCGCGGTGAATCCCATTTTTTCCTTCCTGGGTGCTCATCATGAAGAATTACCACTGCTGAACCTCGCAGGCCCTGTAACAGGCCTGTTGATTCAGCCAATTATTGGAGCTATCTCTGACAAGACCTGGTCACCGAAGTACGGACGCAGGAAACCTTTCTTCCTGATTGGTGCTATCCTTGCCAGTTTGTGTCTTGTAGCATTTCCTTTCAGTCCTGAATTGTGGTTCGCGGTAGGATTGCTCTGGATCCTCGATGCGGCAAACAATACCGCGATGGAACCGTACAGGGCATTTGTAGGGGATAAATTGCCGGACAAACAGCTGACTTACGGATACCAGATGCAGAGTCTCTTTGTCGGTGCCGGGATCACGCTGGCCAACTTTTCACTCTTCCTCTTCCAGGACTGGTTCAGTGTCCCGGCAGTCGCAGGAGAATTATGCAGCACGGGGACAGAGGTAGTGACTGCTATTCCTAAATGGGTGTATTACTCCTTCTTTTTAGGGGCGATAGCCTCGGTTACGACCATCCTCTGGTCTGTTTGGAAGACCCCCGAGATCCCTCCAACCGACAAGGAGTTAGCTTATATCAGGGAGCGGAAGCAGAACGATTCTTTCATGAAACGCGCTTTTGAGCCTATCGTGGAGATAGCCCATGCTATAGGCAGTATGCCTAAACTGATGTGGAAACTCGCTGCCGTATATTTCTTCCAATGGTATGCCTTGTTCGTGTACTGGCAATTCATTACCCCCATGTTGAGGTCTAGTTTATTCGGGATCAGCAATAGCGATACCTCCAGGTTTGAGACCATTATGGAAGCCTGCAGGTCCGGGGAAGTGATTGGCACCGAGGATATGACCTTTGCCCAGAATGTGCAGTTAATGTCAGAACAGGCATTGGCCCAGACCGGGCTGATGAACGGGACTTATAATATGGTGACTATGCTGGTGGCTCTTGCATTAGTGCCGATCGCCAGGAAGTACAGCTCTAAAATAGTTTACGTACTCAGTTTATTCCTCACCGGACTTGCCCTGCTCAGTATGCCATTTATTAACGACAGGATCGCTTTGTTGATTCCAATGATCCTTTTCGGAATCGGTTGGGCGGCCATGATGGGAATCCCGTATGCCATGGTGTCTAAGGTGATCCCCGAAGAGCGCCGGGGTGTATACATGGGTATAGTGAATATGATGATCGTTATACCAATGTTGATACAGACGCTTTCTTTTGGATTTATTATCAAAAATTTTCTTGGTAACAACGCGATAAACGCCATCCTGTTCGGGGGAGCCTTCTTTTTGATCGCGGCGGTCCTGGCCATGAGGTTAAGAGTAGTGCCGCCGACACCTCCGCCCAGGTTAACTATTGAAGAGGATAATACTGAACATGAATAAGGACTTGATTTTTGCAGCTAAGAATCCACTCCTCAAGGATAGGCCCCTTTGTGCGCGATTCTTATAGCAGCCGGCAACGGTATTTAGGTGTCTGCATATTTGTTTCAGCTGCTTAGGACTTATTCCAAAGAAATACTACTAAATTTGTCATTCAAAGCCCATTTTTATGAGTGCAGAAAAGAAAAGGCGAGAAGCCCTTATATACCACGCAAAACCGCAGCCCGGTAAGATTAAAATAGTTCCTACCAAACCTTATTCAACCCAGCGAGACCTGGCGCTGGCATACTCTCCCGGAGTAGCAGAGCCTTGCCTTGAAATAGAGAAAAATAAGGAAAATGCTTACCGCTATACTTCCAAGGGTAACCTGGTGGCGGTGATCAGCAACGGAACAGCGGTCCTCGGCCTGGGAGATATCGGACCTTTGGCCTCTAAACCTGTTATGGAAGGGAAATGTCTGCTCTTTAAAATCTTCGCGGATATTGATGGGATGGATATAGAAGTAGACACCAAGGATGTTGAAAAATTCATAGAGACCGTAAAAATGATTGCGCCCACATTTGGCGGAATCAACCTGGAGGATATTAAGGCCCCCGAAGCCTTTGAGATTGAGCGACGTTTAAAAGATGAGCTCGATATCCCGGTAATGCACGATGATCAGCACGGGACAGCCATCATTTCCGCGGCTGCACTGTTGAACGCTGTTGAGATTGCCAAGAAGAAATTAGACAAGGTGAAGATCGTGATCTCCGGTGCAGGTGCTGCAGCCATTTCCTGTTCAAGGTTATACAAAGCACTTGGAGCCAAAGGAGAGAACATGGTCATGCTAGACAGTAAAGGGGTTATCCGCAAAGATCGCGAAGGTATAAGCGGGGAGAAGCTGGAATTTGCCACGGCACGGAAAATAGACACCCTGGAACAGGCAGTAAAGGATGCGGATGTTTTTATTGGGCTCTCTGTGGCAGATATTCTGAGCCCGGCTATGTTGAAGTCTATGGCTAAGCGGCCCATCGTATTTGCCATGGCCAATCCAAACCCGGAGATCAAATATGACCTCGCCTGCAGGACCAGGGAAGATGTGATCATGGCTACCGGGCGATCTGACCATCCCAACCAAGTAAATAATGTACTTGGATTTCCCTTTATTTTCAGGGGAGCACTGGATGTCAGGGCTACCAAGATCAACGAGGAAATGAAAATGGCGGCGGTAAAAGCTTTGGCAGAACTGGCGAAGGAGCCGGTTCCGGAACAGGTGAATATCGCCTACGGGGAAACCCGGCTGACCTTTGGACGAGATTACATCATTCCCAAGCCATTTGATCCCAGGCTTATTGTAGAAATTCCACCGGCAGTAGCTAAGGCCGCAATGGAAAGCGGGGTAGCAAAGGCTCCGATCGAAGATTGGGATGGGTACCGCGAAACCCTGATGCAGCGTTCCGGTGACGATAATAAGGTGATGCGAATGCTGATGAACAGGGCCAAAACAGATCCTAAGAAGATTGTTTATGCCGAGGCG
The DNA here is from genome assembly GCF_028464225.1 of Zeaxanthinibacter sp. PT1. GTDB lineage: Bacteria > Bacteroidota > Bacteroidia > Flavobacteriales > Flavobacteriaceae > Zeaxanthinibacter. The sequence goes on along the minus strand of NZ_JAQPCN010000001.1, from coordinate 270,371 downwards.
GATACCCTGGATGTTCTTAAAGCCGCCCAGATCGCTTACGAGGAGGGGATAGCTCATCCTATATTACTCGGGAAAGTGGATGTGATCAAAGAACTGATGGAAGAACTGGAGTTTGATGCAGACATACCCGTTATCGATCCCAATGCACCGGAGGCTAAGGACAAAAGAATGCAGTACGCTAACCAGTACTGGGAAAACCGCCAGCGAAAAGGGTCTACCATTCACAATGCGAAATCCAAGATGCGCGAACGCAATTATTTTGGGGCCATGATGGTGCTTGAAGGCGATGCAGACGGAATGATCTCCGGTCAGACCAGGGCTTTCCCCAGTGCTGTAAAACCAATTTTCGAGGTCATCGGGCGCTCTACCAACGTGCGCAACGCGGCTACGGTACACATAATGAATACCAAGAGGGGGCCAATATTCCTGGCTGATACCTCTATCAATATAGACCCAACAGCAGAAGAGATCGCCGAAATCGCGGTGATGACAGCCAACCTGGCCAGTGCCTTTGGTTTTGACCCCGTAATGGCCCTGTTGTCTTATGCGAACTTCGGTTCTTCCAATCACCCACATGCTACCAAGGTGGCGAAAGCTGTGCAGATTCTCCACGAGAAATACCCGGAAATGGTGGTAGACGGGGAAATACAAACCGATTTTGCCCTGAATAAGGAACTGCACCAAAGTCAGTTTCCCTTTTCAAAATTAGCCGGTAAAAAGGTGAATACCCTCATTTTTCCCAACCTGGAAGCGGCGAATATCACCTACAAATTACTCAAGGAACTGAATAAGGCAGATTCTATCGGGCCTATCATGCTGGGGTTGAGGAAATCTGTACACCTGCTGCAGTTAGGAGCCAATGTGAACGAAATGGTCAACATGACCGCCGTTGCGGTGATCGATGCCCAGGAGCGGGAGAAACGCAGGAAAGCCAAGCAAGGGACCGTAAAAATTTAAAACCCGGCATTGATGCATGCCGTCACCCAAACATTGAACCAACCATGATTACCCATCTAAAAGGGAAGCTCGTCGAGAAGCATCCCACCCATGTTGTCATAGAATGCGCGGGGATTGGCTATTTTGTCAATATCTCCCTGAACACTTTTTCCCTGGTCAGGGATGAAGAACAGCTGATGCTCTTTACCCACCTGCAGGTAAAGGAAGATTCACATACCCTCTTTGGTTTTGCGGAACCTTCAGAACGGGAGATTTTTCGCCTCTTATTATCGGTTTCCGGAATTGGGGCCAGTATTGCAAGGACCATGTTATCATCATTAACGCCACAACAGGTTAGGGATGCTATCGCAAATGGTGACGTGGCTACCATACAGTCTGTCAAGGGGATAGGTGCTAAAACCGCTCAGCGGGCTATCCTTGACTTAAAGGACAAAGTTCTGAAAATACAGGATATCGGGGAAGTTTCAGCCCCATCGAACAATACAAATAAAGAAGAAGCGTTATCAGCTTTAGAGGTACTTGGATTCGTGCGGAAACAGGCCGAAAAGGCCGTGGACAAGGCGATGATCGATGACCCGACACGCAGCGTTGAGGACATAATTAAACTGGCGCTCAAAAATTTGTAACAAGTTTGAAAACAGGGGCAACGTCTATTCTTAAATCTTCTTCATTTAAGCTTCTCCATCTTTGGGTACTATTATTGGCGGCACTGGCTGGTGCCTATGCCCAGGATACCGAAGTGGAAACCGACTCTACCGAGACAGGCTTTTCTATCGGGCGGATTGAACTCCAGGACCCGGAAAGTATTGTTACCCGCTACACTTATGACCCCCAGCTGGATCGTTATATATACACACAGCAAGTAGGAGAATACGATATTAGTTATCCTGTGATACTGACCCCGGAACAATACCTGGAATTGGTAGAGCAGGAAAATATGAAATCTTACTTCAAGGAGAAGATAGATGCCTTTTCCGGTCGTAAAGCCGGTAGTGAGGAAGCCCGTAAGAACCTCCTGCCCAACTTCTATGTCAATAATAATTTCTTTGAATCGGTTTTTGGAGGCAATACAATTGAAGTGATTCCCCAGGGTTCCGTAGCCATGGACCTTGGCGTGATCTGGCAAAAAAATGACAACCCTGCATTATCTCCCAGGAACAGGACTAACCTTTCGTTCGACTTTGACCAACGGATCAGCCTGAGTATGCTCGGGAAAGTGGGGGAGCGTTTACAGGTGACTGCCAATTATGATACCGAAGCTACTTTTGACTTCCAGAACCTGGTAAAGCTTGATTTTACCCCTACGGAAGACGATATCATCCGGAAAATAGAGATCGGAAATGTGAATATGCCCCTGAACAGTTCTTTGATCACAGGTGCCCAGAGTCTTTTCGGGGTAAAGACACAGCTGCAGTTTGGAAAGACCACGGTTACTGCCGTAGTCTCTGAACAGCGGTCTCAGAACAACACTGTAGTGGCGCAGGGAGGCGGTACCCTGAATGATTTTGAACTAACCGCTCTCGATTACGACGAGGACAAGCACTTTTTCCTGGCCCAGTATTTCCGGAATCAATATAACGAGGCCCTGGCCAACTATCCTTACATCCGCAGCCAGGTACAGATCACCCGGCTGGAAGTTTGGGTGACCAACAGGAGCCAGCAAACCCAGAACGTCCGGAACATTGTCGCCATACAGGACCTGGGCGAGGGAGTAAAAGAACGTACCCGGATAGGGCAGACCAACGGTGAGCCTGCAGGATTCTTCAACGTGAGTGGAACCAACCCGCCCCCGAGGAACAATGCCAACGATTACGACCCGGCCTTGCTCGGTACTGCGGAAGGAGTACTTAACCAGAATATCCGGGATATCGCAACCGTTGATAGCGGGTTTGACATTAATACGGGCTATAGTGTAAACCAGGGCTTTGATTACGCCATCCTTGAAAATGCCCGGAAGCTTGAAGAAGGCCGTGATTACCAGTTAAATACCCAGCTGGGATATATTTCCCTGAACCAGAGACTGAGCAATGATGAGGTATTGGGGGTCGCTTTTCAATATACACTGGATGGACAGGTTTTCCAGGTAGGTGAGTTTGCCAATGGGGGAGTAGATGCCACCACGGTAAACCCGGCCGCGGAACAACAGATCAATAACAATACCCTGGTGGTGAAATTGCTGAAAAGTAATATTACCAATGTAAACGATCCTATCTGGGATCTGATGATGAAGAATATCTATTCTACCGGGGCTTTCCAGTTGAGCCAGGAGGATTTTAAACTGAATATACTGTATTCTGATCCTACGCCGAGAAACTATATCACGCCTGTGAACCCCGATGTGGGATGGCCCGATAATCCCGTGCCGCTGGAAGATCGCATACTACTGGACGTATTTAACCTGGACAGGCTGAATGTCTACAATGATGTACAGCCCAGGGGGGATGGATTTTTTGATTTTGTGCCTGGGATCACCGTGGATACCCGTGGTGGCCAGATCATCTTTACCACCGTGGAGCCTTTCGGGGAATACCTCTTTGAGCTCTTAGGAGGGGGTGACTACGACGTGCAGGACGACCAGGGTTATAATGAAAACCAAAGAAAATATGTCTTCCGGGATATGTACGCCCAGACCAAGGCGGCTTCCCTGGAAGATGCTGAAAAGAATCGCTTCCGTCTTAAAGGACGCTATAAGTCGGAGGGGGTAAACGGCATCCCGATCGGTGCCTTTAACGTTCCCCAGGGCTCGGTCCGGGTCACTGCCGGCGGAAGACAATTACAGGAAGGGATAGATTATACCGTTAACTACCAGGCGGGCACAGTGCAGATCCTGGATCCAAGCCTGGAAGCTTCAAATACACCGATCAATATTTCGGTAGAAAACAATGCCGTCTTCGGGCAGCAGACACGCCGCTTTACCGGGGTGAATGTAGAGCACCAGGTAAACGAGAATTTTGTCCTGGGTGCTACTATGCTGAACCTGAACGAGCGGCCGCTGACGCAGAAATCTAATTTCGGGGTAGAGCCGGTTAACAATACCATTTTTGGATTTAATGGGAACTTCTCCACGGAAATTCCCTTTCTCACACGCCTGGTGAACATGCTTCCAAACATCGATACCGATGTGCCTTCTAATTTATCCCTCCGGGGAGAGGTGGCCTTCCTGAAACCAAACTCTCCCAAGAATGCCGATTTTATGGGGGAGACCACCACCTACCTGGACGACTTTGAGGGAGCGCAGGCCCTGATCGATATCAGGTCCTCCCTGGGGTGGACCCTGGCGAGTACCCCCCTGGAATTCCTGGATGAGGGCGAAACCGGTTTAGAGACCGGGTATGAACGTGCCAAGTTGGCCTGGTATACGATAGATCCCATTTTTTATACCAACCAAAGACCGGCATCAATCACCGATAATGATATTTCTACCAACCAGACACGTAGAGTTTTTATAGACGAAGTATTTCCACAGGTAGATATCGCCCAGGGGCAGACGACGGTGCAGAACACCCTGGACCTGGCTTACCTCCCGGGAGTTAAAGGTCCGTATAACGCCAATGATAATTTTGAAGCCGAGACCCCGGATCAGAAATGGGCGGGAATCATGCGTTCTCTCAGCAGTACCAACTTTGAGCAGAGCAATGTTGAATTTGTGCAGTTCTGGGTAATGGATCCTTACGTGGATGGCGCAGCGACCAGCCCGGGTGAATTGGTGATCAACTTGGGGAATATCTCTGAAGATATTCTTGCCGATGGTCGTAAGCAGTATGAAAACGGTTTACCTGGGGTAGATAGTAACGACCTTACTACGCCAACGGTCTGGGGTAAAGTGCCCGCTACCCAATCATTGGTATACGCTTTTGATGCCGATGAAACCAACAGGAGCCTGCAGGATATAGGCTATGACGGACTTCTCGATATTGATGAGGCAGCCCAGGGGTACAACGGGCCGGCCGATGATCCCGCCCTGGATAACTACACCTATTACCTGAACAGGGAAGGGGGTATCCTGGAGCGATACAGGGATTTTAATAACCCCCAGGGAAACTCACCGGTAACCGTGACCAATACCAACCGTGGGTCAACTACGCTTCCGGATGTAGAGGATGTAGACAGGGATCTGACGATGAATACCATCAACAGTTACTACGAATACCGTATACAGATAAAACCGAATACCACCATTGATGATAAATACGTGACGGATATCAAGGAAGGTACCACTCCGGATCTTCCTAACGGGGACCGTCTGAACCGCCGATGGATCCAATACAAGATCCCGCTTAGCGACTTCACGGATGCCGTAGGAGGAATATCTGACTTCCGCTCCATCAGTTTTATGAGGATGTATATGACCGGTTTTAGCAGTGATGTAGTATTGCGATTTGCTACCCTGGACCTGGTGCGTGGCGACTGGAGGAATTATACTAAGACACTTGAGACGGGGGGAGATAACCCGGCAGATGATGGCACCGTGGTAGATGTGAATACCGTCAACATCGAGGAGAATAATTCGAGGATCCCAATCCCTTATGTATTGCCTCCTGGAGTGCTGCGTGAGCAATTAAACAATAACAATACAATCATCCGCCAGAACGAGCAGTCGCTTTCTTTCGTGGTTGAAAACCTGGAGTCCCAGGATTCACGGGGTGTATTTAAAAACGTAAATATCGATATCAGGCAGTACGAACGCATAAAAATGTTCATGCATGCCGAGGAGATCGTGGATACCGATTATGCAGACGGGGAAACTCCCCTGGTCGGCTTCCTGAGGATTGGAACCGATTTCTCTGAAAACTTTTACCAGCTGGAATTGCCGCTGCAATTTACTTCATTCGGAGCCAGTACCGCCTCGGAAATTTGGCCTTCGGTCAACGAACTCGAAGTCTCCTTGTCCGACCTGAACAAGGTGAAATCCCTTGGGATAGCGAATCAGAGCCTTACCGAAATCAATTTTTACGAAGTGGTAGACGGGGAAGTGATTCCTGTGGCAGAAGATGCGCCCAGAACCGAAGGACGTGTCCGTATCGGAATACGTGGTAATCCATCCCTCGGTAGCCTGAGGAGTATGATGGTTGGAGTTAAGAATATTGATAATGTCCCTGCTAGGGGAGAGGTTTGGTTTAATGAATTACGCCTGGCCGGTCTCGATAATAACGGGGGATGGGCAGCTGTGGCTGCCATGGATGCAAACCTAGCCGATTTTGCCAATGTATCGGCTACAGGAAGTAAAAGCACTTCGGGTTTCGGGGCTATTGACCAGATGCCGAATGAACGGTCCAGGGAAGATGCGGTGGCTTATGACGTAGTGACCAATGTAGAGCTGGGACAGCTATTGCCACCACAATGGAACCTTCAGATCCCTTTCAATTACGGTATTTCTGAGCAATTGATCACCCCGGAATTTGACCCGGTTTACGACGACCTGAAATTGGAGGACAGGATCGCGGCTGCGCCTACGGCAGAGGTAGCTGATGAGATCAGGGAACAGGCCGAGGATTATACCAAGAGAACCAGTATCAATTTTATAGGGGTCAGGAAAAACAGGGGAGATGAAGCAGAAGCTAATTTCTACGACGTAGAGAACTTTACCTTTAACTATTCCTATAATGAAACCGATCACCGCGATTTTGAGATCGAGAGCTTGAGAGACCAGGATGTGGCCACCGGTTTTGTGTACAATCATAATTTTAAGCCTGCCGAAGTAGCCCCATTTGCTAAGAAGGATTCTCTCTTAACCGGTAAATACTGGCAGTGGTTAAAAGAACTTAATTTTAACGTGCTTCCGGCCAGCATTGCATTACAATCCAATATAGACCGGCAGCTGAACCAGCAAAGGTTCCGTGACGTGTTAGAGCCCGGAGTGGATCGGCTGGAACTACCTTTGTTGCAACAGCGTAACTACCAGTTTAACTGGCAGTATGCGGTAAACTATAGCCTGACAAAGTCGCTCAGACTCAACCTGACCGCTTCCAATAACCGTATTGTTAGAAATTATTTCGAGGACCCTGATGCTCCGGAGCCCATCATTGATCCGACCCTCACCCTATGGGATGGGTTCTTTGATGTAGGGGACCCCAACCGGCACAACCAACAGCTGCAGCTCAACTATGAATTACCGCTCAGTAAAATACCGATACTCGACTTTATCAATGCACAATACACCTATACCAGTAATTTTGAATGGCAGCGCGGAGGGGACGCTATCCGCGAAGTGGTCGGTAACGATGTCAACACCGTACAGAATGCCAATACCCACAACCTGACGGCTTCATTAAGTATGCAGCGCTTCTACGATAAGATTGGTTTAAAGAAGAAGGGAAGTAAAGCCGTGTCCGGCAGAGCCCCTGCAAGGCGAGACAAAGCGGGGAGGCCGGCAGCAGGTCAGCAGGATAGTAACAAGAAGAGCTCCGGCTTCGGAAATGCCCTGATAGACGTGGTCACCATGATCAAGCGATTTAATGCAAATTACAGTGAGAACAATGGGCAAGTACTTCCCGGTTACCTGCCATCTATAGGTTTTATCGGTACCACCAAGCCAAGCCTGGGCTTTGTTTTTGGAAGCCAGGCCGATGTGAGGTTCCAGGCAGCACGAAATGGATGGCTGACCGATTTTGATGGGTATAACGAACAGTTCATCCGCCAGAAAAACACCCAGCTGAACCTTACGGCTACGGCCCAGCCTATGCAGGATCTCACCATAGACCTGTCTGCAGACCGGCAGTATTCTGAAAGCCTCAGGGAGAATTTTGACATTGAGGACGGTGAATACATCGTACAAACGCCGAATACCAACGGGAATTTCAGCATCTCTACGGTAATGATCAGTACTTTTTTTAATACCAGTGATGAGACAGAATCCATAAACTTTGAGACCTTTAAAGAAAACCGAATCACCATTGCAAACCGCTTGCTTTCTGACCGCAGTGGTACGGATGAAGGACTGGATGAAGATGGGTTCCCGCTGAGGTATGGAAAATCCAGCCAGGAAGTATTGTTACCTGCATTCTTTGCGGCCTATACCGGGCAGGATGTAGACCGGGTTAACCTGGATGCCTTCAGGGATATTCCTATCCCGAACTGGAACATAAAGTATACCGGTTTAATGCGTAACCAATGGTTCCGTAAGAAATTCACCCGTTTTTCTTTAAGCCATGGCTACAGGGCAGCCTACAGTATTAACTCCTTCCAGACTAACCTGGAGCGGCAGAATAACCAATTTGACGCAGACACCGGTGATCTTCAACCTGAGTTGCTGATCAATAACGTGGTCCTGACCGACCAGTTTAACCCTCTGATGCGCGTTGATTTTGAAACTAAAAGTTCGTTGAGCGTGCTGGCGGAAGTTCGTACAGACCGTGCGCTTTCCCTGAGTTTTGATAACCAGCTGATGACGGAGATCAATGGAAAGGAATACACGGTGGGGCTGGGGTACAGGTTTAAGGATGTGCAATTTGTCACCAATATCGGTGGTGAAAAACAACGACTTAAGGGGGATCTTAACCTTAAAGCGGATGTAACTCTGAGAGACAATATCACAATTATCCGTAGCCTGGATATAGACAATAACCAGATCACCTCCGGGCAGAATTTATTATCCGTGAAGTTTACTGCAGATTACGCCCTGAGTAAAAACCTGAATGCGTTGTTCTTTTACGATCATTCCTTTTCACAATTTGCCGTATCCACTGCATTCCCGCAGACCACGATCAATACCGGTTTCACACTCCGCTATAATTTCGGAAACTAGGCAACCACATGAGGTATTGCAGGTGGATGATGACGTGCTGAATCTTAGCGCGTATTTCCTTTGTGCATTTTTGAAAACTTTAGAAGAAACAATTACATTTGCCACCTAAGCAAAACAAAGTAAAATGAATATACCGTCAGAACTTAAGTATACCAAGGACCACGAATGGATCCGTATCGAGGGCGATGTGGCCACCGTAGGTATTACTGATTTTGCCCAGGGAGAGTTGGGTGATATCGTATACGTAGAAGTGGAGACCCTTGATGAGACCCTGGATCAGGAGGAAGTTTTTGGAACCGTTGAGGCGGTGAAGACTGTTTCTGACCTTTTCCTGCCTTTAAGCGGGACTATCGTAGAATTTAATGAATCACTGGAGGACGAGCCGGAGAAAGTAAATTCTGATCCTTACGGAGAAGGGTGGATGATCAAAGTGAAAATGAGCGATAGCAGTGAAGTAGACGGTTTGATGTCTGCTGATGATTACAAGGAGTTGGTAGGTGCTTAACACTTACAAATATACTATAGCATTTATAAGCTGGATGGTGATGATAACACTGCTCAGCTTTTTTTCTTTTTCATCAGTAGACGATGAGATAAGCATTCCGTTTATGGACAAGCTGGTTCATTTTGTATTCTATTCCGTGGCCGCTATCGCGCTCGGATTTGCGCTCCGTGAGCGCAGCAGGGGTACATTGAGTTTCTCTAAAGCCTTACTAGTTTCTTTTCTTTTCTCACTGCTGTTTGGTATAATTATTGAGGTATTACAAAGTACCTACACGACCTGGCGCAGTGGGGAATTGGCGGATGGAATTGCCAATGCCATCGGGGCGCTTACCGGTACAGCTTTCTTAAAGCTTCTTTTTTCCGGAAACCGGCAGTTAAAGTGGAAAATTTAATTGCAGGATTAGTAATAAAATAGTTAAATTAGCGAACACTAAACCAAAATGTATGGAACCCAAAAAGAATCCAAAAGCTGACTTGAGAAGAAATAGCAGCCTTTACTTCGTATTAGGGCTTGCGCTCGTGATGGCATTGGTCTACGTGGCACTTGAGTGGAAAACGTATGATGAAGTTCAGAATTACGATATATCTCTTAATGTCGAAGATCAACTTGATGAGGAAGTACCGATGACCGAACAGATCAAGACACCTCCACCACCACCACCACCTGCTGCACCCGAAGTTATCGAGGTTGTTGAAGATGAAGAGGAGGTAGAGGAAACAGTGATCGAGTCTACGGAAACCAGCCAAGAAGAAGAAGTTATCGAGGTGGAAGACGTAGAAGTGGATGAGATGGATGAAGATATAGATGTACCCTTCGCAGTGATCGAGGATGTGCCTGTTTTCCCGGGATGTGAGGGTGCAAAAGATAAAAGAGCATGTTTTAACGAAAAAATGCAGGATCATATCCGTCGTAACTTCCGTTACCCTGAAATCGCCCAGGAAATGGGAATTCAAGGTAGGGTAAACGTGATGTTCACGATCCAGACAGACGGTAGTATTGGGAACATTCGTTACCGAGGACCGGACAAGAACCTGGAGGCAGAAGCGCTGAGGATCATCGAAAAATTACCTAAAATGACTCCCGGAAAACAAAGGGGTCGCCCGGTAAGGGTTCCTTTCAGTATCCCGATCACATTTAAATTACAATAAGAATTATCTTTATAATACCAGGACCCCGGCAGCAGTGCCGGGGTTTTTTTATGGTATTTCCTCAACTGATTACTATAGTGTACTTAGTATAGCCTCAACGCATTGTATAAAGAAGCGATAAACAACTGCTTAAGATTGCAAACAAATCAATTGGGTGTTATCTTTGCACACTCAAAATTAACGCATGAAGACTGCGATCGGTGCGGCAAAAAATATAACCTGGTTGATGACATTGGCCGACTTTAAGGAAATCACTAAGGCCAGGTTGGCGATCAGCGTGGTTTTCTCCTCTATTGCGGGATACCTGCTAGCCGCAACCGAGATATCCGGCCTGGCATTGCTGCTCCTCGCTTTTGGTGGCTATTGCCTCGTTGGTGCCTCTAATGCTTTTAACCAGGTCATTGAAAGAGATCTTGATGCCCTGATGAAGCGCACCAAGAACCGGCCGATCCCCGCTGGAAGAATGAGTGTAAATACAGCATTATTCCTGGGGATGTTCATGACTGTACTGGGATTGGTGGCCTTATACACTTTAAATCCTAAAACCGCCATGTTCGGCGCTATCTCTATCTTTCTTTACACCAGTGTGTATACACCTCTTAAAACGGTTACGCCGCTTTCGGTTTTCGTGGGGGCAATCCCGGGTGCTATCCCATTTATGCTGGGGTGGGTTGCGGCTACGGACGAATTTGGTATAGAGCCCGGCACCCTTTTCATGATACAGTTCTTCTGGCAGTTCCCACATTTCTGGGCCCTGGGTTGGATGCTTCATGATGATTACAAAAGGGGTGGATTTAAAATGTTACCAACAGCTAAAAAGGACAGGGGAACAGCCTTCCAGATCATATTTTACACCTTCTGGATGATCCTGATTTCTATAATCCCGGTTTTCGGATTCACCGGTAAATTGCATTTGTCAGTGACCGCCGGAATCATCGTTTTCCTGATGGGATTGGTGATGTTGTTTTTTGCCTTCAGATTATACAATAAAAGAGACAATACTTCTGCACGGCAGCTGATGCTCGCCAGTGTGAGTTACATCACCCTGATGCAGGTGGTATATGTCATCGATAAATTTTTATGGACATGGATTTAACACAAGGAACCGCACAAGAGAAGAATGCCCGTGCAAAGAAAATGATGTTGTGGTTCGGGATGGTCAGCCTTATCATGGGTTTTGCCGGTTGGACGAGTGCCTACATCGTTAGTAGCAGCAGGGAAGATTGGCTGCAGGACCTGACACTGCCCTCGGCCTTCTTTATCAGTACGGTTATTATCCTGATCAGTAGCTTCACTTATCATTTCGCTAAGCGAAGCCAGGCCAGGGAAGCAAAGGGTGCGAGTACCAGATGGTTGATTGCTACCTTAGCTCTGGGGCTGTTGTTTATTGCACTGCAGTTTGTCGGCTTTTCACAAATGGTGGCCCAGGGGTATTATTTCACCGGTCCAACCAGTAGTATCACCATGTCTTATATTTTCCTGATTGCCATGGTGCATATCGTTCACGTAGTGGCAGGGCTCATTTCACTGGGGGTAGTAATGTACAGCCAGGTGAATGGTAAATACGCCAATGGAAACTTATTAGGGATGGAGTTAGGGATCACCTTCTGGCACTTTTTGGGCCTGCTTTGGCTGTACCTGATTTTATTTTTCTATTTCTTTAATTGACAAAAGCGACAAAAGTTCGTTTTCCTAGGGATTTGGACTTTTGTTTGCTGGAAAAAAATGTAAATTTGCCAATATATTCTTAAAAAGACTTTATGGATACTTCGGTTACTCCGGCTGCGGAAGAAAATGTATGGGGAGGCGGCAACAAGCCCCTCGGTGCCAGTTACGGTAAAATGATGATGTGGTTCTTTATCGTGTCCGATGCCCTGACATTTTCGGGCTTCCTTGCGGCATACGGTTTTTCCAGATTTAAATTTATCGAGACCTGGCCTATAGCCGATGAGGTTTTTACCCACGTACCATTTTTCCATGGGAACTATCCTATGTATTACGTGGCTTTTATGACATTCATCCTGATCATGTCTTCTGTAACTATGGTACTGGCCGTTGATGCCGGGCACCATATGAAGAAATCCAAGGTGGTACTGTATATGTTCCTGACCATTATCGGGGGAGCGATCTTCGTTGGATCACAGGCATGGGAATGGGCAACATTTATTAAGGGAGATTACGGTGCACTGGAGACCAAGGGTGGTCGTATCCTGCAATTTGTCAATGCCGATACCGGCGAGCGTGCTGCGTTGGGCGATTTTGCCGCCAGTATTCCCGATGTTCGACAGGAACACCTGGAACAGAACGGAGTTTGGTATTACGGGGACGAGAGTTCTCTTCCTTCTTACTCCCTGAATGAAGTTGTTGAGGGTTTTAAAAGTAATTCCAACATCCTTATCAGGACAGAGTTGCTGACCGATGAGCAGGAAAAAACACTGCTGACCAGGGAAGAGTCGCTGGAAAAGATAAAGGATGCACGGATCGTTGTAGAAGGGGCTAACCTGGTTCGTAACGAATATGGTAGCAGGTTGTTTGCAGACTTCTTCTTTTTTATCACCGGCTTCCACGGATTCCACGTTTTCTCCGGTGTAGTGATCAACATCATTATTTTCTTTAACGTGATCCTGGGTACCTATGAGCGCAGGGGACATTACGAGATGGTAGAGAAGGTTGGTCTTTACTGGCACTTTGTAGACCTTGTATGGGTATTTGTATTTACATTTTTCTATTTGGTATAATCGTTCCCCGGTTTTCGGGAAATAAAACATATAATAATTGTCATGGCACACGAACACAAACTTGCTATTTTCAGAGGTCGTCTGAAGTTTAAGTCGAACACCCAGAAGATCTGGGGCGTGCTCATCTTCTTAACCCTGGTGACTGCTGTGGAGGTGATATTAGGTATTACCAAGCCTTATATCCTGACGCATAAGTATTTTATTGGGATGAAGTTGCTTAACTGGATCTTTATTATCTTGACCCTGGTTAAAGCCTATTATATCGCATGGGATTTTATGCACCTCAGGGACGAGAAAAGCTCACTGAGGAGAGCGATCGTATGGACTCCTATTTTCCTGGTCTGTTACCTGATCTTTATCCTTCTCTTTGAGGCGGATTATATTTATACCGTGTATAAGGACGGCTTTGTAAAGTGGAATTTCTAAGACTTTATTAACAGTATCAAAAGACGGTTTCACAACCGTCTTTTTTATTTTTGCAGTGCATATGAAAAAGACGATCGTCTTAGTTGTTTTATTCATCTTCCCGCTGGTCGCGTATCTCTTTTTTGCCTCCGGAGTAAATCGTTTTGGACGATTACCGGTTCTTACTGAAAATATCGAGGACGTAAGCGCACTTGACCCGGGGACTACTTTTCGGGACAAGATCACAATTCTCGGATTCCTGGGATCAGACCTGGAATACAAGAAGGGGAATGCGTTTAACCTGAACCAGAAAATATACAAGCCCTTTTACGAATTCGTCGATTTCCAGATGGTAATGTTGGTTCCAGAAGGATCCGAGGAGAAAGTAGAAGAATTGAAAAAGGATCTCGGCGCCTTGGTGGATATCAGTAAATGGAATTTCGTTTACGGGGATGAAGCGGAAATCAACCGTATTTTTAATTCCCTGGAGACCAACCTACAGCTCGATGAGAAGTTGGGTACACCCTATGTCTTTATCATAGACAAGGACAGGAAACTGAGGGGGCGGACAGATGATGAAGATGAAGGAGTAAAATACGGCTTTAACGCTATTTCCGTTGCAGAGTTGAATAATAAAATGGAGGATGATGTCAAGGTTATACTAGCCGAATACCGTCTTGCCCTCAAGAAAAATAATGCCGACAGGCAGAAGTGATGCAGAAGAAGAATTATACATACATATGGGTCTCCCTGGTGGTCCTTGTTTTTGGGATCATCTTTATTCCGCGTATTGTAGACCGAATTAAAGGGAGTGATATTGTAGAAAACGACCGGATGAGTAAAGAGAATGATCCGGATGTACTGGCCTATGTAATGCGCAATGGCGAACGGAGGAAGGTGCCTCCTTTTGCGTTCCGAAACCAGGACAGTCTATTGATTACCAACGAAGATTACAAGGGAAAGGTGTATATAGCGGAGTTCTTTTTTACCTCCTGCCCATCGATCTGCCCTATTATGAACCGAAACCTGGTTTCGCTGCAGGACCAATTCCGGGAATATGACGAATTTGGTGTTGCATCATTTACTATTAACCCCGAATACGACACCCCCTCAGTGTTGAAAGCTTATGCAGAACAGTACGGTATTACGGATATGGACTGGCACCTGCTGACCGGTGACCGGGAAGATATCTATAAGCTAGCCAACGAGGGCTTTAATATATTTGCGGCAGAGGCGGCAGATGTGCCCGGCGGTTTTGAACATTCAGGATTATTTGCCCTGATCGATAAAGAAGGGTATATCAGGTCGCGGAAAGATAAATTCGGAAACCCCATTATCTATTACCGGGGAGCTATTACCCCGGAGCAGCAGACCAATGACCATGGGGAGACGGAACAGATCACCATGCTGCAGGAAGATATACAGAAACTTTTAGAAGAATAAGATGGACCAGGTTGCGCTAAGAGAGAAAAGATTAAACAGGTGGATCACTATCGTCTCCATTTTGGTGCCCCTTGTGGTAGCTATCTTGTTTGGTGTCAAGATTCCCGGAGCAGAACCATTGTGGTTCCTGCCACCCATCTATGCTACGACTAACGGTATCACTGCGGTGCTCCTGCTCCTGGCGCTATGGGCTATAAAAAGCGGCAATCGGAAGATGCACCAGAACCTGATGAATAGCTGTATTGCCCTTTCTGTGTTATTCCTGGTAATGTACGTGGCCTACCATATGACATCAGAATCCACCGACTACGGGGGAGAAGGAGTTGTGCGATATTTTTATTATTTTATCCTAATTACCCATATTATACTGTCTATAGCCATCATCCCCTTAGTCCTGAAAACTTATGCCAGGGCTTACCTCGGGAATTATGAATCGCATCGCAAACTGGCACGGATCACTTTTCCAATCTGGTTCTACGTAGCTGTTAGCGGAGTTATTGTTTATTTAATGATATCGCCCTATTATGTATTTTAAGATGTACGAGATTAGAAAGATAAGTGCAAGTCACCATTGGATTAAGCCATTAGTGGGCGGTATTTTATTGTTGTTTCTTTTGGTCCCGGACCAGGTCTCTGCCCAATGTGCCATGTGCCGGGCAGTATTGGAAAGCGGCGATAATACCGAAGTTGCCGAGGGCATCAATAACGGCATCGTTTACCTTATGGCTATCCCGTATATCCTCGTAGGTGGATTATTTTACTTCATATACAGGAAGATGAGAGCCTGAGCAGGTCTCATTATTCCCATTGCTTGTTTCGAGGAATTTTTTACCGGGCTGATGTTGATCAGGATAGCGGATTAAAAAAAATCGTAATATCCTGTAACTTTTTCGGTCTTCTTTAGTCTTATTGTCAAATCCGGGGCACCCGAAGCCTTTTGGTGTACTTCCTGCCATTTCAGACGACAGCAGATCCGGAGCAAACAGCGCAGACCAATGATCGAAATAAAAGACCTCCACAAGTCCTATAAAATGGGAAGCAATTCCCTTCATGTTCTTAAAGGAATCAATTTTAAAGCCGAGGATGGCGAACTCGTGGCCATCATGGGATCATCGGGTTCCGGAAAATCCACCCTGCTGAACATCCTGGGCATGCTGGATGAAGCCGATTCCGGGGAGTACGTCCTGGACGGGATCCCTATTAAAAACCTGAACGAAACCAAGGCCGCTAAATACCGCAATAAATTCCTGGGCTTTGTATTCCAGTCTTTTAACCTGATCAATTACAAGAACGCCATGGAGAATGTTTCCCTGCCCTTGTATTACCAGGGCATGGG
This sequence comes from Zeaxanthinibacter sp. PT1, assembly GCF_028464225.1. Lineage (GTDB taxonomy): Bacteria > Bacteroidota > Bacteroidia > Flavobacteriales > Flavobacteriaceae > Zeaxanthinibacter. The sequence continues at coordinate 254,095 of NZ_JAQPCN010000001.1, read as the reverse complement.
GCGTAAAGAGCGCAATGAGAAAGCCTTGAAATACCTTGAGCAGGTAGGTCTTAAGCCATGGGCGACTCACCTGCCCAATGAACTTTCAGGGGGACAGAAACAGCGGGTTGCTATCGCACGGGCCATGGCTGCAGAACCCAAGTTATTACTGGCAGATGAACCTACCGGCGCCCTGGACAGCACCACTTCTTACGAGGTCATGGACCTGATACAGAAGATTAACGATGCAGGGAATACCATCCTGGTGGTCACCCATGAAGAAGATATCGCACATATGTGTAAACGGATCATCCACCTAAAGGACGGGGTGATCGTAGAGGATAAGAAAGTGAAACAAGTAAGAGCTGCGGATTATGTTCAGTAGGGATAACTGGAAAGAGATCTTTGAAACCATCCGCAAGAACAAGCTGCGGACCTTCCTCTCGGGCTTTACCGTAGCCCTGGGTATCTTCATTTTTGTTTCCCTCTTCGGTTTTGGTAACGGGCTGATCAATACATTTGACGAATTCTTCCAGGACGACGCCACCAACGTATTTTTCTTTTTCCCCGGCCGTACATCGGAACCTTATAAAGGGTATAAATCTGACAGGCAAATCGAGTTTGACAACAGCGATTTGGCGGATATTGAAAAGAATTTCCCCATGGTGCTGGAGTACATTACGCCCAGGATCACCAGGGGATCACTGGTACGTTACAAGTCGGAATCTAATAATTATACCACTCGCGCGGTTGGTGAATCTCACCAGTTTGCCGAAAAGACCATCATGATGAAAGGGCGTTACCTGAACACCCTGGATATCGCAGATAAGACTAAGTATGCAGTCATAGGTCGGCTAGTGGAGCAGGATCTTTTTGACGATGAGGAAGCCCTCGGGAAATTCATCGATATAGGAGGCAGTATGTTCAAAGTGATAGGGGTCTTCCAGGATGACGGGGGGGACAACGAAGAGCGGATGATCTACCTTCCGTATACCACGCGGCAGTTACTGGAAATGAACAATGATAAAATAGACCAGTTCATAGTAGGTTTTAAGCCGGAGATCGGTTATACGGGAGCCATGGCGTTTGAGAGGAGCCTTGAGCGTTTTATTAAAGAGAAGAAATATATAGCCCCGGACGATGAGAACGGCATTTTCATCCGGAATATGGCCGATGCATTGCAGCAAAACCAGCAATTTGCGGGTGTGCTGCAGCTTATCGTGGCATTCGTGGCCTTTGGTACCATTATCGCCGGGATCATAGGGATCAGTAATATCATGGTATTCGTGGTCAAGGAACGAACCAAGGAGCTGGGAATCCGTAAAGCCCTGGGTGCTACCCCCGGGAATGTCATTAGCACAATTTTATTGGAATCCGTGTTTATAACCACAATTTCAGGATTTACCGGAATGTTATTAGGAGTTGCCTTATTAAGTTCACTCGGCGATACCCTGGAAGATTATTTCATCACTGATCCTTATATCAATACAGGCACCGCCATATTTGCCACGATAGCCCTGATCATTTTTGGAGCCATTGCCGGCTATGTACCCGCAAACCGTGCAGCAAAGATCAAACCTATTGTAGCCCTTAGAGACGAATAATATGAAGTTCTTATTTGACCGAAATACCTGGCAGGAAATCTACGGCTCTATCCGTAAGAACAAGGTGCGAACCATTATTACCGTGATTGGGGTTACCTGGGGGATCTTTATATATATCGCCCTTTCCGGTGCTGCAAAAGGTATGGATAATGGGTTTGAAGAGGCATTTGAGACCGTGGCCATCAACAGTATGTTTGCCTGGGCCCAAAATACCAGTATGCCATATGCAGGTTTTAAAACCGGCCGCCCTATACAATTAAAGTTAGGGGATGTGCAGGTGCTTAAAAACCGTATTCCCGAAATCGAGACCATTGCCCCCAGGAATGTACGTGGGTTCTTTGGTACCCCTCAGGCCAATATCAGTCGTGGCGGAACAACCGGCAACTACACGGTCTATGGCGACTTCCCCGATTTCACGAAGATCTCCACTAAGAAAATATATGACAATGGCCGGTTCCTCAATGACGAGGATATAGAACAGGCCCGTAAGGTATGTGTTATTGGCGAGCGTACCCAGAAAGAACTTTTTGACAAAGATGAAGATCCCATAGGAGGGTATATCCGGATTGATAAGGTATACTTCCAGGTGGTAGGCGTTCATAAGTTTGTGCCGGGTGGCGGCTTTGAAGGCGATGGTGACATATTTATCCCTTTCACCACTTACCGTAAACTGTATAATACCGGTGACGATGTGATGTGGTTTTCAATTGCAGCCTATAACGATGCCGATGTGATACAGGTGGAAAAAGATGTAAAAGCCGTACTAAAGAATATTCACAAAGTACACCCGGAAGATGAAAGGGCTTTTGGATCGTTTAACCTGGGGGAGATCTTTAACAAGATCATTGGTTTTTCCAAGGGGATCACCTTCCTCTCACTTATCGTGGGGATCGCAACCATCCTGGCCGGGGTGATCGGGATTGGGAATATACTGCTGATCTCCGTAAAGGAAAGAACCAAAGAGTTGGGAGTAAGAAGAGCCCTAGGGGCCACACCACGAGAGGTGCGTAACCAGATCATCATGGAATCTGTGGTGTTGACCCTCTTATCCGGGGTCATAGGGATCATACTAGGGGCTTTAGTACTGGCCGGCATAAATAACGCCACCCAGGATATCGATTTCCCCTATAACAATCCTACGGTGCCTATACCATTGGTCTTAGCCGCTCTTGCTATAATGGTGATACTGGGGACCCTTATCGGGCTCATCCCGGCACAGCGGGCGGTAAGCATCAAACCGATAGACGCATTAAGAGAAGAATAATAATTAATAGAAATAACGATTAGAAACCAACTGAGATGAAAAAAATCATGAAATACGTACTCCTGGGTATTTTGATATTAGGAGCCTTATGGGCAGCCGCGTGGTTTGTGCAGACCAACAGTAAATCGGCCATCACCTATGAAACAAAATCCCCTTTTATTGCAGATATAGAACAGAAGACCGTAGCGACAGGAAAGGTGATCCCGGAAGACGAGGTGGAGATCAAGCCGCAGATATCAGGGATTCTTGAGAAGATCTACATGAAAGAAGGCGCCGAAGTAAAAGCAGGTGACCTGATCGCTACCATAAAGGTAGTTCCCAATGAACAGGCACTGAACCAGGCCCAGGGAAGAGTGCGGAATGCCGAGATCGCACTGGCGAATTCCAAGATCGAATTTGACCGTAACAAGAAACTCTTTGACAAAGGGGTGATCTCTAGTCAGGCTTTTAACAACCTGAAACTTCAATATGATCAGGCTGTACAGGAGCTGGAAAACGCCAAGGCGGATTACCAGATCATCAGAAGAGGATCGGCCGGGGGTTCATCCAGCGCAAATACCAATATCCGGGCCACCGTGGACGGTACTATCCTGGAGATCCCGGTCGAGGAAGGTGACCAGGTGATACAGAGTAACAACTTCAACGATGGTACCACTATAGCCACTATTGCAGACCTCGGTAAGATGATCTTTGAAGGACAAGTAGATGAAGGAGAAGTAGGGAAACTGGAACTAGGTATGCCGTTAGAGATCAGCCTGGGTGCCATCGAGGATAAGAAATTTGATGCCAAGCTCCGTTTTATCGCTCCTAAAGGAATTGAAGAAGCCGGTGCGGTACAGTTCAAAATTGAGGGAGATGTAAATATTGAAGACGATTTCCTGATCAGGGCAGGCTATAGTGCCAATGCTTCATTAGTACTGGAAAAAAGAGATAGTGTACTGGTGATTCCTGAAGCCCTGTTGCAGTTTGACAAAAAGACCGATGATCCATACGTCGAGGTTGCTGTAGGCGACCAGGAATTTGAACGCAGGGATATAGAGATAGGGATTTCTGACGGGGTAAACGTTGAAGTGCTTTCCGGGATCACGGAATCTGACGAGGTGAAAATATGGAATAAGACAGAACCTATTAAAATAGGGGATGAAGATGAAGAGGAGAACTCAATTGATTAATCGATCGCAGAAACAAGTACCTATGAAAACAGTATACAACAATAGTGTATGGTTACTCCTGGTGTTTTTGCTGAACGCGGTAGTCAGCAGCGGGCAGATGAAACGATGGACACTGGAAGAATGTGTAACCTATGCCATAGAGAATAACCTGAGCATAGAACAATTTGAACTGGACCTGATGAATGCCCAGATCGATAAGAGCGACGCTTACGGTAACCTGATGCCCAGCCTCAATGCCCAGCTCAGCACCACGGCCAGTACCGGTCTTATCCTGGATCCCACCACGAATAACCTGGTAACCGGGACCATATTCTCGGCTTCCAATAATGTCACTTCTTCGGTAACCATCTTTGATGGGATGAGGAACCTGTACCGGATTAACAGGGCCAAACTGAATATCATTGCCAGTCAGTACCGCCTAAAAGATCTCGTGGACGATATACGGCTTAATGTGGCATTTGCTTACCTGCAGGTACTTTCTAATAAAGAGACCCTTAAAGTGATCCGGGCGCAGTACGCGGTGACTGAACAGGATTTAAAAAGGACACAGGAACTGGTAGATTCCGGGGTAAACCCTCTTGGCGACCTGGTTGAAATACAGGCTACTATAGCAGGCCTGGAACAGCAGATCGTCAATGCACGGAACCAGGTATTAATCTCCAGGATTAACCTGGCACAATTACTGCAGATTACTGATTACCAGAATTTTGATATTGCCGAAGAGGATTTTAACGTGCCACCGGCAGAAGTACTAACCAATAGTCCAAAAACCATCTTTGATAAGGCGATGACTTTCAGGAATGACATTAAATTCTCCGAGTCGCGGGTAGACCTGGCCGAACAGGACCTGCAGATCGCCAGGGGGGCGTTGTATCCCACTCTTGGAGCATTCTTTAACTACAACACCAGGTACTCTGACCAGACCAGGGATCCATTCACCGGGGAGAAAATCGGGTTTAAGGATCAATTATGGTTAAATGACGGGGTCTCCTATGGTGCACAACTGAATATTCCCATATTCAACGGTTTTGCCACCCGCAACAATATCAAGCGATCGCAGATCGATGTGCAGCGTGCAAAACTGCAGCTGGAACAAGATAAACTAGACCTGGAATCCAATGTGAACCAGGCTTATGTGGATGTGGAGAATGCTGCAAAAGCTTATGAAGCTGCGCAGAAGACACTGGAGGCCCGTAAATTGGCGCTGGAGTATTCCAGGGATCGATTCGAAGTTGGACTGATGAATGCCTTTGATTTCAGCCAGGCACAATCCCGCCTGGATAATGCAGAAGCCGAAGTAATCAGGACCAAGTATGATTATATCTTCAGGATCAAGGTGCTCGACTTTTATTTTGGGCTTCCGATTGTCCTAAACTAGTGTATCTTTGCAGCCATTATGGCGCTGATACTGAATTTAGAGACTGCCACTACCAATTGCTCGGTAAGCCTGGCGGAAGACGGGAACTTGCTTTCTCTCAAAGAAGAGAACAGTGCAGGATACTCCCATGCAGAACAACTGCACTATTTTATAGAAGAAGTGATAAAGACGGCCGGTAAGAAATTGTCTGACCTGGATGCTGTGGCCGTAAGTAAAGGCCCCGGGTCTTATACCGGTTTGCGTATCGGTGTTTCTGCCGCAAAAGGACTCTGTTTCGCCCTGGATATTCCCCTGCTGGCGATCGCAACCCTGGATAGCCTGGCAAGGCAGGTCCGTGTAGAATCCGGTCTTATCATCCCTATGCTGGACGCACGGAGAATGGAAGTCTATTCTAAGGTCCTTGATCATAATTACGTAGAGATCCGGGAGACAAAGGCCGAAGTTCTCAATGAAAATTCATACACGGAATATGTGAACAAAGGAAAGGTTTACCTGCCCGGCAGCGGGGCGCAGAAATGCAAGGAGCTTTTTAATGATGCTAATTTTGAATATCGCGATTCATTAGTACCGTCTGCCCGCGAGATGACCGGACTCTCCTATGAGCGCTACGAAAAAGGCCTGTTTGAAGACCTGGCTTATTTTGAACCTTACTACCTGAAAGACTTTATACTCCAGGGAAAAAAATCCAAATCCAAGTAAAATAAAACCCCGGTCACTTTATTGCTGCCGGGGTTTAACTTTACACTTATCGGGATGTAATCAGGATTCTTTGATCATATGAACATCGCGTTGCGGGAAAGGGATCTCGATACCGGCTTCATCAAAGCGGTACTTCATCTCTTCCATCACATACCAGTGCGCATCCCAGAAATCTTCCAGTTTAGCCCAGTACCTCAGGCTGAGGTTTACGGAACTGTCTGCCAGTTCTCCCACTACCACCATGGGGGCGGGGTCTTGTAGAATATTTCCTTGGTCCTTACAGATCTGCAATAAGATCTCCCTTGCTTTTTTAATATCAGAACCGTAACCAATACCTGCAGTAACCTTATCTCGACGGATAGGCTCGGCGCTGTAATTTATTACATTATCATTGGACAATTGCCCGTTGGGAATTATAGCCAGTTGGTTGCCAAAGGTGTTGAGCTTGGTATAGAATATATTGATTTCCTTTACGGTTCCCTCTGCACCCTGGGCAGAAATCCAGTCGCCTACTTTAAAGGGTTTAAAGATGAGTATGAGGACACCCCCTGCAAAATTAGAAAGCGATCCCTGCAATGCCAGTCCAACCGCTAAACCGGCCGCACCAATAATGGCAACCAGGGAGGAGGATTGAACGCCCAGCTGGGAAATCACCAGGACAAACAAAATTATCTTCAGGGCGATCTTAATAAAGCTTTGGAGAAACGACTCCAGCGCAGGATCGTAATCTTTTTTATCGAAAAATTTGCCAACCAGCCTGTTGATCATTTTTACGACCCATAGTCCTACAACCAGGAGAATAATGGCCATGAGAACATCGGGGAGGACCTCCCACATAAAATTAATGGCGTTATCTACGTGTTCTTCGTATTCTGTAAGGTTTATCATGTATAATTTTTAAGCCGATAAAATATGTTAAAATGAGCATCAATGTCAAATAGAATGGGCTAAACTAATGTTAAAATTAGGTTATTGTATTGATTTGCTTCAATGCCTCGGCAGCTGTAGCCACCGGAAGTTGGCAGGAGTTGTTCCTGCAGACATAGATCAGGGTTTTTCCTTCAGTAAATCGTCCTTTGAGTAGGGGTAGCCCGCTCTGTTCATCACTGCCGGCAAGAATACAGTTGGGAATAAATTCCTGTCTCAGTGTTGCTGCCTTTTCCCTGTAAGCTGTCCCCGCAATAGCAATCTCAAAATAAGGTTCCCTGAAAAATAGCAGTAACTGCATCCAATTGGCATGGTTGGGAGCGTAGTTCTCAAATTGTGGGTGGACATTCAGCAGCATGGTCCTGGCAAGGGTTTCGTACTCAGTTGATGGATAGAAGCGGGACATCCGGAAAAGGTTATGAGCCATTATGGAATTAGAAGCCGGTATCACGTTATCTGTGACCTCTATGGTTCTCCGGATCAATGCTTCTTCCTCGTCCGAGGTGAAGAAGAACATCCCGCTGTCTTCATCCTGGAAATGTGTTATGGCCCGGTCTATTAGATTCCGGGACATGGATAGGTATCCTTCATCAAAAGTCACCTCGTAAAAACTGATCAGGGCTTCAGCCAGTGTTGCATAGTCCTCCAGGTAACCCGGGATTCCCGGACCCCTTTCAGATGCAGTGTGTTTTAAAGAGTGATCGGGAAGTAGTAGATGAGTTTTTATAAAACTGAAATTCTTAAGAGCGAGGTCCAGGAAAGCAGGGTTACCCAGGTAGCGGTAGGCGTCGAGCAGTCCATTCAACATCAGTGCGTTCCAGGAAGTGATCAGTTTATGGTCCAGCCTGGGACGGGGCCTGGTTTCACGCAAGGGGAGAAGTTTATCCTTCCAGTGCTGCAACTTTTGTTCTAATTCGGTTTCCGTGATATTCCAACGTTCCACAATGGTCGTCTTACTGCTGTTCCTGATAAGAACATAGTTCCCGTCTTCCCAAAGGCCGTAATCGTTGATATTGTAATAATCAGCGAAGAGATCAAAGTCGGCCCCCAGCTGCTCTTTCAATTCCTGTTGGTTCCAGGTATAAAAGGCACCTTCGGTCAGCTTACCATTACGATCTATACTATCGGCATCCAGGGATGCATAAAAGCCACCCTGTGGATTCATCAGCTCTCGCTGTACGAACTCCACGGTTTGTTCTACAATTTCCCTGTAGAGTGGATCTTTCTTCTGGGCGTAAGCCTTGGCATACAAACTGATCAACTGCCCGTTATCATAAAGCATCTTTTCAAAGTGGGGTACGTGCCATTTCATATCGACGGAATACCTTGAGAATCCCCCTCCAAGCTGATCGTAGAGCCCGCCATAAGCCATTTTGGTCAGGGTGTTGTGAACATAGTTCTGCAGCTGCTCGTCCCCGGATATATGGGCGTAATGCAACTGGAAGTTCAGGTTAACCGGCATCATGAATTTTGGCGCCCTCTTGTTGCCTCCCATTTCCATGTCCAGTCCCTTTTTCCAACGGGCCATGATCTCGTCCAGGTCTTCCCCGGATAATAATTCTTCGTTCTTGTTGCGAGAGACCAGGTTGATCTCTTTTAAACCCCGTGAAAGCTTGTCTGCATATTCCCGGATTTTCTCCGGATCTTTACGGTAAAGCGTGGCCAGTTGATCCAGTACCTGAATCCAGTCTTCTTTTTTAACAAAGGTGGCACCCCAGAAAGGTCTGCCGTCAGGGAGTGCAACCACGTTGAGTGGCCAGCCACCGCTACCTGTCATCATCTGCAGGGCGTCCATATAGATTTGGTCTATATCCGGTCTTTCTTCCCGGTCTACTTTTACGGGAATAAAATATTGGTTCATCACTCCGGCCACCTCTTCGTCTTCAAAGCACTGTTCTTCCATGACATGACACCAGTGGCAGGCAGCGTAACCTATGCTGACAAGCAGTAATTTACCTTCTTCCTCGGCTCTTTGCTGTAGCTTATTATCCCATGGTACCCAATTGACCGGGTTGTGCGCATGTTGTTGCAGGTAGGGACTATCTTCCCCCGCTAATGCATTGGTATATTTATGATCCATGATTACTATTCTTTTCTCAGGTTCTCCTTCTTATCAAAGTTACATCTATCAGGGGCATAAAAAAAGCGCCCTGCTGGGCGCTTTATATGAGTTGTTTGTTCGTATTAATTGACCTCGAAGGTGATCTTTACATTCACCCGGTAGTTATCAATTTTTCCATTATTGACGGTAGCACTCTGTTCGTTGATATAAACCGATTTGATATTGTTAACCGACTTAGATGCGTGTGATACTGCATTATTTGCGGCGTCTTCCCATCCTTTGGATGAGTTTGCCATAACTTCTATTACTTTTAATACTGCCATAATAAGTGTTGTTTTTAAAATTCATCTTTAAGGTATGAAATTAAAGATGCAATTACAACAGCACAGTATCGTTTCATCCATTAATGGCAACCACTTCGCGAACCTGCTCACCGAGCATATTCTTCAGCATGTTCTCAATCCCGTTCTTAAGGGTAAAAGTAGAGGAGGGGCAGCCGCTGCAAGCTCCTTGAAGTATAACATTGACAGTGCGACTTTCTTTTTCATAGGATTGGAAAAGGATGTTTCCTCCATCACTGGCCACAGCCGGTTTTACGTACTCTTCCAGGATCTGTATGATCTGTTGGCTGGTGTCGTCCAGTTCTGAATCGCCAAATGCTGTCCCGGCCTTTTCCTCGTTCTTTTTCTGAACTGCATCCTCACTGAGAATTTCATTCCCGGCGGAGATATATTCACGGATAAATTCGCGTATTTCCATGGTTTTTTCGTTCCAGTCGGCCATCTCGTATTTGGTCACCGAAACATAGTTCTCGTCCATGAAAACTTCTTTGACATAAGGGATGTGAAACAGCTTCTGTGCCAAAGGTGAATCCTGGGCCTCATCGATGTTCTTGAATTCAACGGTGAAAGGAACCAGTTTTTTATTGGCGACGAATTTCATAACCGCCGGGTTAGGGGTCACTTCGGCATAGATGGTCACCGGGGTCTGTTTGCTTTCCGCAGCTTCTTTAACCACGGGCGCACCGCTATTCAGGTAGTCTACCAACTGTTGTGCCACCTCGTCCTTTACATCGTCCCATTGTACAATATCATATCGCTCCAGGGCGATAAAATTCCCGGAAATGTATACGGTTTTGATAAAAGGCAGGTAGAATAATTGCTGGGCCAAAGGAGAATCCTTGGCTTCGTCAATATTATGATATTCATACCCGGCCTCCTTGACGATAAACTGGTTAGTCTCGAATTTCAGAATCGCAGGGTTATTTGTCGGAACCACCGTGATCACATGCTCTTTCATAGTCCTCATTTTGTGCAAAAATACAATCATTTTTACACTTTGAGCACATATAATAATACAGCCTTTAGGCCGTTATAGTTTATATTGGACCCAACCAGCAAATATTTGTCCTTCCTGAATGAAAAAATTCCTTGTCTTTCTCGCCGGCTGCCTGTTGTATTCATCGTCCGTGCTATCCCAGGAAGGTCTGCCTGTATATTTTGATTATTTATCGGATAATTATTACCTGGTTTACCCATCAATGGCCGGTATTGGCCGTGGGGGGAAGGTGCGGTTAACGGCCCGGAAACAATGGTTCAATGTAGATGAGGCGCCCAGTCTCCAGACACTAAATGCACATACCCGGATAGGGGAAAGCAATAGTGGGATTGGGGCTATGCTGTTTAATGATGCCAATGGTTACCATTCCCAGACCGGGATGAAACTTACCTATGCACACCATCTAAGATTTGGAGGCGATATACGTATACTGAATCAACTATCTTTTGGTCTTAGTGCAGGATTCCTGCAGAGCAGCCTGGATGAAAGTGAATTCCGTTCTGTGATCCCGGACCCGGTTATCAGCGGCGGAAATAATAGTGTTGGGTATTTTAACGTGGATCTCGGGATGTCTTACAGTTATATGGATTTTTACGCACATGGGGCTATTCTCAACCTGTTGGGTACCGGGCGCGACCTCTATACAGCGATCGAGTTTGACAACCTGAGACGATGGCTGGTTTCTGTCGGGCACGTTTTTGGGAAAGGAGAATGGAGGGTAGAGCCTTCTGTGCTATTCCAGATGACCGAATTCACCGAAGAAGAGACCGTGGATTTTAATGCCAAGGTGTACAAGGATGTGGATTTTGGGACGGTTTGGGGCGGACTTTCCTATCGCCGTAGTTTTGACGGAGCACAATACCAGTCGAACGGGCAGCTGGGGGAACAGCGTTTGCAACTCTTTACCCCCATCATCGGGGTAACCGTTAATCGTTTCCTGGTCTCTTATAACTATTCTTACCAGAGCGGGGATATCCGCTTTGACAATGGTGGGTTTCACCAGATCACCCTTGGGTTCGACTTTGGCCCGGAACGCGAGAATCGCTACAACTGCTATTGCCCGGCCGCAAACTATTAAATCCCATTCATTTTCAAATTTCAATTGAAAAGGGCCTGCCTTTAGCAAGGCTTCGCTAATTGCTGTATTTTTGTTCCTCATAAAATTGCAGCCATGATAAAAGCGGTCAGGGGAATAAACCCACAGATAGGAGAAGATTGTTATATAGCCGAAAATGCCACCATTGTAGGGGAGGTAACCATGGGCGATAAGTGCAGCGTCTGGTTCAATGCCGTGATCCGGGGTGATGTGCATTATATCAGGATGGGCGATAAGGTCAATGTCCAGGACGGTGCCGTGATACATGCCACTTACCAGAAATCACCCACGAATATCGGGAACAACGTATCTATCGGCCACAATGCCATTGTTCATGGATGTACCATCAAGGACAATGTGCTTATCGGTATGGGGAGTATTGTCATGGACGACTGTATCGTGGAAAGTCACAGCATCATAGCCGCGGGTGCAGTAGTACCCCCGGGGACCCACGTGACAGAAGGTTCCATATTTGCCGGGGTTCCTGCACGTAAGATCAAAGAGGTAAGCCCGGAACTCCGTACCGGTGAGATAGACCGTATCGCCAATGCTTACGTGATGTATTCCGGTTGGTTCAAGGAGGAATAGACTCCACGCTTTTTCACATCAACAAAAGAACCGATATAGCAAGCTGTACTTCTGAGACATGATTAAGTTCGTATCTTAAGGGAGCAGTGGCTATTAGGGTTTAAAGCGATTGATCCTGAGGGAGGCTAAATCCTCCGGGATGGCCGGGAAAGCGCAAAATAATCCCTATTTTAGCCCCACTAAAACCGAATTGATGAAAGCATACATATTCCCCGGACAAGGCGCCCAATTTACCGGGATGGGCCTAGATCTATACGAAAAATATCCACAAGCCCAGGAGTTGTTTGAAAAAGCGAATGAGATTCTGGGATTCTCTATTACCGACATTATGTTTGAAGGAACTGCAGAGCAGTTGAAGGAGACCAAGGTCACCCAGCCTGCTATTTTCCTGCATTCTGTGATCTTAAGCCGGGTTCTTAGTGATTCGTTTAAGCCTGACATGGTAGCAGGACACTCTTTAGGAGAATTTTCTGCTTTAGTAGCTAATGGCGCACTGAGTTTTGAATCCGGTCTAAGCCTGGTATCTAAACGAGCCCTGGCGATGCAGAAAGCCTGCGAGATGCAGCCCAGCACAATGGCAGCCGTATTAGGTTTGGAAGATGATGTAGTGGAAAAGATATGTAAAGAGATTAGTGGAATTGTCGTGCCTGCTAATTATAACTGCCCCGGGCAGTTGGTGATTTCCGGCGAAGTACCGGCAATTGAAGAAGCCTGTGAAAAACTGAAAGAAGCCGGTGCACGAAGAGCGCTGGTATTACCGGTAGGAGGGGCGTTTCATTCTCCACTGATGGAGCCGGCCCGTGAAGAGCTGGCTGCGGCCATTAAGGAGACGGAGGTGAATACACCGAGTTGCCCGATCTACCAGAACGTAACGACAACGGCGGTAACAGATCCTGCAGAGATCCGTAAAAACCTGATCGCGCAATTGACTGCACCGGTCAAATGGACACAGAGTGTGCAGCAGATGATCGCAGATGGGGCCACCCATTTTACAGAAGTAGGCCCCGGCAATGTTTTACAGGGACTGGTCAAGAAGATAGATCGTAGTGCTGAGACCGCTGCGGCCGCGGTAGAATAGGGGTAAACTGCAAAGCAGCAGTTCACCCGATATACCTTTATTTAATCCTATGAATGTCAGCTTTGTGGGAATTTTTCATAATATTGGTATCCTTTTACACATTAAAAACCAAGCCTCGCACTGAATTTTATTAAAAAATTCAAAATTGAGCTATGAAAATACCATCATTTAAGAAGTTCCTCCTGGGATGCCTCTTTTTATTTAGTGCTTTTGCCTTTGGGCAGACAGTTTCTATATCAGCACCAGACACCCAAGCCTCAGAAGCAGGACCGACAACTGGAACTTATCGAATTACAGTTTCGGGGGGACCCTCAGACGGGACCTTAGAAGTTTTTTTGTCCGTAGATCCTGATATCGATAAGGCAACCGACGGGGTTGATTTTAATAGTTTACCACCCTCCGTAATTGTTAACCTTAATTTTTTAGGAAGTGGGAGTACTGATGTAACCCTAACCCCGATTGATGATTTTATCGATGAGGGAAACGAAGAAACAGTCACCTGGATTATTGATCCGGATGCATCATATACCATTTCCGGAAGTGGCAATGCCGACATAGATATTGCCGACAATGATACCGCAGGGGTGAATGTGTCTGCAATAAGCGGGAATACCAGCGAAGGGGGTGGGACTGCCACATTTACGGTCACCCTTACTTCGGAACCCACTGATGATGTTACATTAAACCTTACAAGTTCTGATACTGGTGAAGGATCCGTGCCGCCGAGCGTCCTTATTCCGGTTGGGCAATGGGATACGGGAGTAACCGTTATGGTTACCGGTGTAGATGATTCACTTGCAGATGGAAATCAGTCGTATGATATCAATACTGGAAACGTAATTTCTGACGATGGTAATTACAATGTCTTAAATGGAACCAATGTTGATAATGTAACGGGAATTATCAACACGGATAACGAACCTGCAGGTGTCAATGTTGGGCCTATTAGTGGTAACACATCCGAAGCAGGGGGTACAGCAACTTTCGTGATTAGCTTGATAAGTCAGCCTGAAGGTAACGTAACTATAGCATTAGGAAGCAGTGATACAAGTGAGGGTACGGTGCCCCCTAGCGTCACATTAAATGGGAGTAATTATACTGGGGTTGACGTAACTGTTAGCGGTGTCAATGATAATATTGTGGATGGAGACGTTAGTTATACCATTGAAACAGGTGAGGTTACATCTAGTATAAGTTCCTACGATGCATTAACTGCAGGTGAGGTCGCAGATGTTGCCGTGATCAATGAAGATGATAATGATACTACGACTTTAACCATAGGAAACAGCTCCGCTGAGGAAGGTATCGGAATAAATTTTACAATTACCTCAAGCGCTGCGGTAACAGGAGGGTTTACGGTAAATATCGGATTTCAAAATGGTACGGCCATTGGAGGTGCCGGATTGCCTGCTGATTATCGTAATATTCCGCCAGCGCCAATAAATTTTTCTGGTGGACAAGGAGAAACTAGATCATTTGCTGTAGCCACCTTCGAAGATGGAATAATTGAACCCAATGAGACCTTCACTGTTACACTAAGCAGTTCAAATCCCGATGTGATTGATACTGATACCGCTACCGGAACCATAAACAATGATGACAGCTGTCGTACCGCCACACCTATAAGAAATAATAGTATTCCAGATGAATTCTGTGATTCATTCAGCCAAGATTTAGATGCCTATGTATCCAATTCCCCTCCTGCGAATTCGGAACTACGTTGGAGCACGAGTTCTACTCCTGCTAATGATGGCAGTAATCATCTAGCAAATAGTGTTGTAACAAGCGCAGGCAGTTATTACGGATTTTTTTATGATGATGAAAATAATTGCTATGGAAATACATTAAGAGTAGATCTTATAGTAAACACCAGCCCCGAAGCAGGTACCACCCAGAGCGCGAGTGCCTGCGGGATCGGACCCGGGGTGAGCGAAATTGACCTGGACGACCAGATCACCGGGGAGGATTCCGGCAACTGGGCAGTTACCAGTCAGCCATCCGGAGGAAATGTCTCTATCCCAGGTAATAATAATGTCGATTTTGCCGGGCAGCCCTTGGGAAATTATGTATTTACTTATACTACGGATAATGCCCAGGCACCATGTACGGAGGATTCGGTGACTCTTACCATTACGGTGATCGATTGTACCCCACCTTGTGATGCAGGGAACACGGCACCGGTACGGGATACCGATGTGGCAGACGAATTCTGTGATGTGATCACCCAGGGATTGAATGATTATACCAACAGCACGCCTCCTGCAGGAACAACCCTTACATGGAGTGCAAACCCCGATCCGCTGATCGTGGCTAACCACCTCACCCAGGCACAGGTTGATAATCCTGCACCGGGAACCTATTACGGCTTCTTTTATGACGCTACCAACGATTGTGCGAGTCCAACCCTTGAGGTCACCCTGACCGTAAATACCACCCCGGTAATTACTGGGACTACGGGAGATGAACTCTGTGGTCCCGGACAGGCGACTCTAACCGTTACCGGGGATATCCCGGACAGCCCGGAGAACCCCAGTTACCGTTGGTATGCCACCGCAAGCAGCACACAGGTGCTGGGTAATTTCGCTACTTTTACGCCTAATGTAACGGTGACCACCACTTATTTTGTAGAAGCTACAGCTAACAACTGTACCTCCGAAAGAGAAGGGGTTACGGTAACCGTGGTACCACCGGTCAGCGCCGGTACTACCAATGATACCGGGGCCTGTAATGTGCCGGAGAATGGTCCAAGTCTAAGGGACCTGGATAATTTTATTACCGGGAACGATGCCGGGGAATGGAGTATCAGCCAGGATCCATCCGGGGTGTTGACTATCGAATCCGGAAATACGGTTAATTTCAATAATCGCCCTTCAGGCACCTATATTTTCACTTATACCACTACAGGAGCACAGCAACCCTGTGTAAACGAATCGGTAGACCTGACCATCACGGTAAACAGTTGTGATGTGGATTCGGACGGGGACGGACTGCTCGATGGACAGGAAGCCACCCTGGGTACCGATCCCAATAATATCGATACAGACGGTGATCTCATTAATGACAATATCGAGGTTGGATCAGACCTGGACAACCCTTCAGACGAGGATGGCGACGGCATCATAGACGCTTTGGAATCATTACTTACGGATGCTGATAACGACGGCGTTACGGATCAATTGGATCCTGCCAACAGCGATCCGTGTGTCCCCAATGCCGACAACGAAGTCTGCCAGTCTCAGCCTATAGACCTGGAAGTGCAGAAAGAAGTAGATAACCCTGGAGCTTCTTTCGGGGAAGAAGTGGTTTTCACCATTACCCTGAACAATACAGACATGCGCGCAGCATCTGATATCGTGGTGGGCGACCTGCTGGAATCCGGGTTCGAATTTATTTCCGCGGATACCTCTGTAGGTACTTATGATGTTGAAACAGGTAGTTGGGAGATCGATCAATTAGAGGGAATGGGTACGGCTACCCTGGCAGTGACCGCAACGGTTCGTAGTGAAGGTGTATTCACCAATACAGCAGAACTCTTGTCTTCCAGTCCGGTTGATGATAACGACGCTAACAATTCGGCTACAGTGACAGTGAACCCGGACCCTGTAGAAGGGGTAGACCTGGTTCTGAGGAAAGAAGTAATACCTTCCAGGCCATTGGTAGGAGAAGAGATATTGTTCAGAATTTCTGTGACTAATGAATCTTCTGATGAAACGGTGGTTAACAGTATCCGTGTTGAAGACATTATTACAGAGGAAGGAGGCTTTATTTTCCAGAATATCATATTTGCTACCAATGGAAGCTATGATCCGCTTACGGGTATTTGGAATATCCCGTCATTAGCAGCTGGGGAAGAAGCAAGCCTTGCATTTACGGTATTGGTGCCGAGGATTGGGGATTTCACCAATACAGCAACTATACTGAGCTCTAACCCCGTGGATGGGAATATTGTAAATAACTCGGCTTCTGTTCGTGTTGTAGTTAGTGAAAGGTCTAGCGATGAGCCCGGTTTTATATTCAACCAATTCTCGCCCAACGGAGATGGAACCAATGATATTTTAAGAATCAATAATATTGAACAGTTCCCCGGTAATTCCCTCGTCATTTTTGATCGATACGGGAATAAAGTTTTCGAAGCCCGTGAAATGACAGACAGCGCTATCTGGGATGGCAGGCGGAATAACGTTGACGTAGCCGAAGGAACCTATTTTTATATCCTGGACCTGGGCGATGGTTCAGAAGTCAGGAAAGGCTGGATACAGCTGATAAGATGAGCATATTAATGACACAACATATTCGGATGTCCGGAAAAACCGGAGTTTGGTTAATGGCCCTGCTGTTCTTCGGTGCTATACACCTTGGTAATGCGCAGAAAGAGCCACAGTATACTCAGTACATGTATAATATCGGGAGTTTTAACCCGGCTTATGTCGGCTCTGTGGAAACTACCGATATTGCTGCCCTTTACCGGGCGCAATGGGTCGATATTGAAGGAGCTCCCAGGACCATCAGGTTCGGGATCAACCACCCCTTTAACAACGAGACCATGGGACTGGGTTTTAACGTGATCAACGACCAGATCGGACCATCAACACAGACTTTCGTAGACGTAGCTTACTCCTACCAGGTGAACCTTTCGGATTATGTAAAACTATCTTTCGGGATGGACGTGGGAGGATCTTTCCTGAACGTCGACTTCTCAAAGGGAACTTTTGAGAATCCCGGGGAACCTATACTGGACCAGGAGACCATCAGTAAATTCTACCCTACGGTAGGGGCGGGACTCTTTATGTATGGGGAAGATGGCTATTTGGGAGTGTCTGTTCCCAATTTCCTGACAGACGATATTTATAACGAGGAGGTTGCGACCATCGTGGATGATAAATTACAATTCAATTTCATCGGGGGATATGTATTTGACCTATCCGAAAGCCTGAAATTTAAACCCGCCGTCCTCGCGAACTATCTCAGCGGTTCACCGGTTACCTTTAACCTATCGACCAATTTCCTGATCAACGAGACTTTTACGGCAGGAGCCTCCTACCGGGTGGGTAGTGCGGTAAGCGGACTGGCAGGTTTCCAGGTGTCACCAAATGCCTTTATCGGGTATTCTTATGACTATACCACCAACAGTTTAGGGGAATACAGCCAGGGATCTCACGAGATAATCGTTAAATTCTTCCTCGGCAGGGATTTTGCTAAGAGCAAGAAAGAGCGAATGAAAGGCGAAAAAGGAAAACCAAAGCAAATAGATTCACCAAGGTTCTTTTAATATGAGCATGCGAGCAGACATAAGATTATTAGCAGTATTATTTTTCCTCTGCGGGGCTGTCATCACTCATGGGCAGGAAGAACGATCTAAGGCAGATATACTGTTCTTTGAATACGCCTACCAGGATGCGATATCAGAATACCTGGAAGAACAACGGAGAAGCCCGCTGACTGTAAAGCAACAGCAGAACCTGGCGCAATCCTACCTGAAGGTGGGGAACTATGACAAGGCCTCCGAAGCTTACCTGCAGGTGTTTAAGAAAGATAGCACCATGTCTGATCACCAGTTCAACAATATGCTACAGGCTATGGCAAAGGCATCGGGTAAAGAACGAGTTAAAGCATTCCTGGATACCAAAAAACATACCCTGCCTAAAGAATTGATAGAGAATGCCGACTTTAACCTGGTATTACTGGATGATCAAGATGCCGGCAATCCCGGTTATAAAGTTTTCCATGCCAATGGGAACAGCAATCAATCCGATTTTTCACCAACCTTCTACAAAGACAGGTTGCTCTTTACCACGGCCAGGGCTTTAGAATCCAAACCGATTTACGGCCCTTCCGGGGAATCGTTCCTCGATATCTGGGTAGCGCGTATAGGACCCGATGGTAACTTGGCTAATCCAAATCCATTCTTCGGTATCCCGGAGGCGAAATTCCACGAGGCCACACCTTTTTATTCCAAGGAGTTGGACAAGATCTTCTATATCAGTTCCAATGTGGAAAAAGGGAAGCTGAAATTCAGTCCAAGTGGGAAGAACACCCTGGCCATTACCATGGCTTCCGATGACAGGACATCCAATTACCTGCTGAAGGATCTCAACATCTCTTTTTATTATCCTTTCTACGATGCTGAATCCGGGAAGCTGTACTTCGCGGCTAACTTTGATGACAGCCTGGGAGGAACCGATATTTATTTTGTGTATACCAACAACGGGTTGATTATGTCTGCCCCTATAAACCTTGGGCCTCGGATCAATACGCCGGGGAATGAGATCGCTCCGTATATCTATGATGGAAGCCTCTTCTATTCTTCCGACATCTTCTACGGCCTGGGCGGGATGGACATCTACAAGTCGGATATACAACAAGACGGTACTTTTAGCATCCCGGTTAATTTAGGTTCAGGGATCAATACCGAAGTAGACGATTTTGGCCTGGTGATCCGTAGCCAGGATAGTGGGGGCGTACTGGGTTATTTTGCATCCAACAGGCAGGGCGGAGACGGTAACGACGATCTCTATGGCTTTACAGCCGACAAGAAACCCGGACTTAAAACATTTGCGCTTCGGGGAACAGTGATGAATATTGCAGATAACGATGAGGTGCCCGGGGCACAGGTCAGGGTGCTTGACGGTGAAGGTAATGTGCTCACGGAACTCAGTACAGCCAACGATGGATCATTCCGATTTGAGATCCCATGGCAGGAGCAACTGACCGTACAAGCTACTAAGGAAAAGTTTTCAGTTTTCTCGGCAACCTATGATGCGGCTGAAATGGAAGAAATACAGGGGATAGGGTATAATATGGGAATAGTTGCCCTGGATGACCTTGTAGAACGTTCTGATGATAAGACTTTATTCAAACTCAGGAAATTCTTTTTCTCCAGTGGTCGTACAGACCTGACTCCGGAAATACAGACCGAATTGGACAAGGTGGTCGACGCCATGTCCAGGTTCCCAGGAATCAAATTCAGCATTGCTGTACATACCGATAGCCGGGGAGGAAGATCTACTAACCAGAGGTTGTCGCAAGCACGGGCCGATGCGATCAAGGACTACTTGATCGCGAATGGAGTAGATCGTGGCAGTATACTCTCCGCGACCGGTTATGGCGAATCGCAATTAACAAATCAATGTAAAGACGGGGTGTTCTGCCTGGAAATGCTACACAAGCAGAATGAAAGATACCTGTTTGTAATTGAGAATTACGAGGAGCTCTAGGCCGTTAGTTCACAGGCCTTACAGTCCTTTATTTTACCGTAGTAGGTATTCCTGTATTTGTGAAGGGTTTTCAGGGGTATCCCTGCGAATGATTTCCTGATGTAGGTTACCCGTGTCTGCAGTAATCCCATCTTGGGAGTAAACCGGGTTTCTTCTTTCGTGCTTCTTACAATTTTGATCAACTTCATAGTACACAGATTTTTACAAAGGTTTAAAAATTAAACCCTAAATGCAAATTTCGTGTTAAAGGCCCTGTTTATGTGGGGTTCAATACCTCAACTTTTTGAGTAGCTTTTATCCGCATTTTTCAATATTGTCTATATTTAGATAAAATAGCCGACTAATGGATAAAATACCTGATCACAAGGGGTATTGGAAAACCAACCTGAAATACCTCCTCGTCCTATTAAGCATATGGTTCCTGGTGTCCTATGGATTCGGAATCCTATTAAAGGATACTTTGGATGCCATCTCCATTGGAGGATTTAAGCTAGGATTCTGGTTTGCCCAACAGGGATCTATCTATGTTTTTGTCATCCTGATATTCATATATGTAAGACTGATGAACAAACTGGATCAGAAATACGGCTACCGGGAAAAATAATCAAACTCAACCAAATCCAAACCAATACTTCATGGACGTACAGACCTGGACCTACCTGATCGTAGGTCTCACTTTTGCCCTTTATATCGGGATAGCGATTTGGAGCAGGGCTAATTCTACCACTGACTTTTATGTAGCTTCCGGGGGTGTGCCCCCGATCGCCAATGGGCTGGCCACGGCAGCAGACTGGATGTCTGCCGCATCCTTCCTGGGAATGGCAGGGCTGCTTTCTTTTAATGGTTATGACGGATCGGTCTATCTCATGGGCTGGACCGGGGGTTACGTACTACTGGCCCTATTACTGGCACCTTACCTGCGTAAGTTCGGAAAATTTACAGTTCCGGATTTTATTGGGGATCGGTATTACTCCAATGTTGCTCGCACTGTTGCCGTTATCTGCGCACTCCTGGTATCCTTTACCTACGTAGCAGGGCAGATGCGCGGGGTTGGACTGGTATTTTCAAGGTTCCTGGAAGTTCCCATCAATACCGGGGTACTGATCGGGATGGTGATCGTCCTGTTTTACGCGGTACTTGGGGGAATGAAAGGAATCACTTATACCCAGGTGGCGCAGTATTGCGTACTCATCTTTGCCTTTATGGTACCTGCAATATTCATATCCATACAAATGACGGGTAATCCTATTCCTCAAATAGGTATGGGGTCTGATGTGTTAGGGGAGCAAGTCTCTTTACTCGATAAGCTGGATGGATTATCCAAGGAATTGGGTTTTAATGCCTATACCGAAGGATCACGGCCCATGATCGATATTTTCTTTATCACCGCAGCCCTGATGGTGGGGACGGCAGGACTTCCACACGTAATCGTGCGCTTCTTCACGGTGCCCCGGGTCCGCGATGCCCGGAAGTCAGCCGGCTATGCCTTGTTATTTATCGCGATCCTCTACACCACGGCACCAGCCATCGCGGTATTTGCCAGGACCAACCTGATAGAAACCGTGAGTGACCAGCCCTATACCGAGATGCCTGCATGGTTCTCCAAATGGGAAAGCACGGGCTTGATCGTATTTGATGACAAGAACCGGGACGGGACTATTCAATACCTTGCCGATAAGGATGCCAATGAACTGACCGTTGATGCAGATATCATGGTACTGGCCAACCCGGAGATTGCCAACCTTCCCAACTGGGTGATCGCCTTAGTTGCAGCCGGGGGTCTTGCGGCGGCTTTATCAACCGCAGCCGGCTTGTTATTGGTGATATCTACCTCTATCTCGCACGACCTTATCAAGAAACAGATCAAACCTAATATTTCGGACAAGGGCGAACTTATCGCTGCACGTTTATCTGCAGTAGTAGCCGTTTGCGTTGCCGGTTATTTTGGCATTAATCCACCGGATTTTGTCGCGGCCACAGTGGCCCTGGCTTTCGGGCTCGCTGCAGCTTCATTCTTTCCGGCTATAATCTTAGGGATCTTTTATAAACGTATGAATAAAGAAGGCGCAATTGCCGGGATGGTGGTTGGAATATTAGCTATGCTGGGCTATATGCTCAAGTTTAAATTCGATTTCTTCGGCGGCGGAGGAGTTGAAGACTGGTGGCTTGGGATTTCCCCGGAAGGTTTTGGAACTGTGGCCATGTTGCTTAACTTTAGTGTGGCTATCACGGTCGCTTCCTTTACCAAGGCACCACCTCCTGAGATACAGGACATGGTAGAACTGATCCGGATTCCTTCCGGGGCAGAAAAGGCTGTAGAACATTAATTAATACACGGCCCGGTTGCTGAGAATCCGGGCCATCAACCAAAAATACATGAGTAATTATCATATTAAACACCTGGAGGAATATTTCCAGGTCTACCGCAAATCGGTCAGGGACCCTGAGGCTTTCTGGGAGGAGATCGCTGAAGAACATTTTGTCTGGAGAAAAAAATGGGATAATGTTTTGTCCTGGGATTTCAACAAGCCCGATGTAAAATGGTTTGAAGGCGCTAAACTAAATATCACCGAAAACTGCCTTGACCGTCACCTGCCCACCAGGGGAGATAAGACAGCCATTTTGTTTGAGCCCAACGATCCAAAGGAAGAAGCACAGCACATCACCTACAGGGAGCTTCATGAACAAGTATGCAAAATGGCCAATGTGCTCAAGGATAAGGGGGTCAAGAAAGGGGACAGGGTCTGTATCTACCTGCCCATGATCCCGGAACTGGCTATATCTGTCCTGGCCTGTGCCCGTATCGGGGCCATACACTCGGTGGTATTTGCCGGGTTCTCTGCCAATGCCCTGGCCACCCGGATCAATGATAGCGATTGTAGGGTTGTGATCACTTCCGATGGATCTTTCCGGGGAGCGAAGACCATAGACCTGAAAGCGATCGTAGACCAGGCCATGGAGGACTGCCCGGGCGTGAAAACCATGTTGGTGGTAAAACGGACCGGGAATGAAGTTGACATGAAAGACGGAAGGGACCACTGGCTGGCTCCCCTTATGGATAAGGCTTATGCCGATATCACGGCCGAGGTGATGGATGCCGAAGACCCACTTTTCATTTTGTATACATCCGGTTCTACAGGGAGACCTAAAGGGATGGTCCACACTACGGCAGGCTATATGGTTTTCACTGCTTATACCTTCAAAAATATATTCCAGTACCGGGAAGCTGATGTGTATTGGTGTACCGCAGATATCGGGTGGATCACCGGCCATTCGTATATCGTCTACGGACCCTTGGTGAATGGGGCAACCACCGTTATGTTTGAAGGAGTGCCAACCTATCCTGATCACGGCAGGTTCTGGGAGGTAGTAGAGAAGCATAAGGTAACCCAATTCTATACGGCACCTACCGCGATCCGGGCCCTGGCCAAGGAAAGCCTGGAGTACGTGGAAAAGTACGACCTATCTTCGTTGAAAGTACTGGGGACAGTAGGTGAACCCATCAACGAAGAAGCCTGGCACTGGTATAACAATAATATCGGTAAGGGCAAGAGCCCTATCGTGGATACCTGGTGGCAGACCGAGACAGGCGGAATTATGATCTCACCTATTCCTTATGTGACTCCCACTACGCCAACCTACGCCACCTTGCCCTTTATCGGGGTACAACCCGCACTGATGGATGAGGAGGGAAATGAAGTAAATGGCAACCTCGTCGATGGGCGCCTTTGCATTAAATTTCCGTGGCCGGGGATGGCTCGCACTATCTGGGGCGATCATGACCGCTACCGGGACACCTATTTTTCTGCCTATAAGGGATATTATTTTACGGGAGACGGAGCCCTCAGGGACGCGGTTGGCTATTACCGTATCACCGGGCGGGTAGATGATGTCATCATTGTCTCCGGGCACAACCTGGGTACGGCACCCATAGAGGATTCGATCAACGAACACCCGGCAGTAGCCGAATCGGCTATAGTAGGCTTCCCTCATGATATTAAGGGGAATGCACTCTACGGATTTGTGATCCTCAAAGAAACCGGCACCGGGAGGGACCGGGATAACCTCCGGAACGAGATCAATCAACAGATCACAGAACAGATCGGACCTATTGCTAAGCTGGATAAGATACAGTTTGTGCCGGGCTTGCCTAAAACCAGGAGCGGGAAGATTATGAGGCGAATCCTGAGAAAGATCGCCGGGAATGATACCGCTAACCTGGGAGACATCAGCACCCTATTAAATCCCGAGGTAGTGCAGGAGATTATTGATGAAGCCCTGTAGGGATCAGAAGAAGATCATCCAGCAGTAGTATAACGAAAAGAAGGCAAGGAAGATCATCCCTGTCCAGGTAAGCCATTGCAAGGGCCGGGAAGGTCTCATCTCTGCCGGTACATCATTGCTCAGGACATTTTTCAGGTTCATATACCCGACTACCGGTGCCATCACGAACGATATAAAGGTCGCCAGGGCCACCAGGTTCCCCATGTTGGCGCTGAATGCCGTCAGTACCAGGTAATTTACCCCGGCCAGGATGATCACGGCCCAGCCAAAGTGCCTTCGTGCTACAAGAGGTTTTTTTTTAGGGCGCAGGAACCCTAGAATATCCAGGCTTACCCGGGCAATAGCATCGTGGGCTGTCATGCAGGTACTGAACATGGTAGCAAAGGCAGATACTGCGATGAAGATATACGCCCATTGGCCGATATGGGTTGTGAAAAGCTGTACTACCTGGTCTGCAAAGGTAACCGCGTTCCCGCTGAGCTCGGTATTTGTGCCATAGAGGGTCATCCACCCGATTAGCAGGAAGAAGACGGCCAGTAAGGCGGTCATCAGGTAGCCCGAATTAAATTCCTGTAAGGCTTCTGACAGGCTGAGCTTTCGATTGGTGATCTTGTATTTCTCTACGGTCCAGAGGCTGATCCAGCTACTGGCTTCCACGGCTGTGGGCATCCATCCTACCAGGCCGATCAAAAAGAGAATTCCCACTTCGTTAAAAAGTTCTGGTCTTTTAAATCCTTCCACGGGGTCTACCTGCCCTTTAAAGATCACGAGTACCGTAGTGACGAGTAGGGCGATAAATAAGATAGAGACTACGAATTTCAGGGACAGTTCCAGGAACTTATAGCGGCCTATGATCAGTAAAATACTGATAAAGACAAATAGCCCCAGGGCTACCATGCTTACAGATATTCCGGGCGTATCAAAAAGATTGATAAAGAGTCCGGCTGTGACAACATAGAGGGCGGCCAGGATGGTAAATGTGGTCACCAAGTGGATAAACGCGTAGATATAGAGGTATGCCTTCCCTCTGCCGAGATAACCTTCAATGAGCGTTTTATCGGCGGCGATGGTGTACCGGATACCGAATTCGAAGAAGGGGTATTTCAGGATATTAGCCAGGATAATAGGGATCACCATGATCCAGCCGTATTGGGCTCCGGCTTTGGTAGACAGCACCAGGTGCGAGGTGCCGATGGCCATACTGGCGAACAAAAGACCCGGCCCCAGGTTCTTGATCAGCGTTTTAAGGTTAGGCATAGTGGTCGGTTAGGGGATTAAATGTATGGTATTTTTTGGAGATAATTTTAGGGTTGGTGTTTGTTACATAGGGACATAGGGACATAGGGACATAGGGACATAGGGACATAGGGACATAGGTACATAGGGACAGTGTTAAGGAGTTAGATGGTTACAATGGTTCTTAGTGATACAGGTACAGTGTAGATCTAGGTTGAGCTCCGGGGTTCTTAACCCCGCCCCGGTTTCAAATTATATGAATTCACTGCAGGAAACATGCAGGAGTTAATTTAGTTACAAGGTTACAGGGTTACAAGGTTACAAGGTTACAAGGTTACAGGGTTACAGGGTTACAGCGTTACTGAGTTACATAGGGACATAGGGACATAGTAGGTCTGGATAGATCACCGGGGTTCTTAACCCCGCCCCGGTTTCAAATTATATGAATTCACTGCAGGAAACATGCAGGGGTTAATTTAGTTACAAGGTTACAGGGTTACAAGGTTACAAGGTTACAGCGTTACTGAGTTACATAGGGACATAGGGACATAGTAGGTTTGGATTGTGTATCGGGGTGCTCAGCCCCTCCCCGGTATTAAGTTAATATGGTGCTGTGCAATAAGCTTGCATTGCAGGCGAATTTTTAAACTTTAGTTTGCCTGCTTTTTCCTTGCAGTGAAAGCCTTTATCTTGAAGATGGGGTGGGGGGCATGCCCCCTTTTTTTGATTCACTCTGCTAGAAGACCTTCGGATTGAGTAATACCGGTTCATCAACTGATCCATGGAAGGTATTCCGCATACTTATTCAATCACAATGCGCTTGCCGTAGAATCTCGGTTGGGTATTCAGTGCCAGGTCGATAAAGACCTTGACCCTGGCGAGATATTCGCGGGCATATACCTGTAACCCACCCATACCTGAAATACCTTCTGCATTATAGCCTATGGCATCCAGGCCTTTCACCTTAGCCAGGAATATGGCCCTCTCATTATGGAATTCCTGGGAGATAACAGTGACTTCGTCTAATCCGAAGACATACTTGGCCCGTACCATAGAATCCAGTGTTCTGAAACCGGCGAAATCTAAAAAAATCTTCTCGGCGGGTATGCCCCCTGAGATCAGGTCTTTTTTGATGGTGTTCGGCTCGTTGTAATAAAGCGTAGCATTATCCCCGCTAACCAATAAGAAGTCGATCTTCCCGGCTTGGTACAGGGCAATGGCGGCCTGGATCCTATTGGCGTAAAATGGATTCACCTTGTTAGGAGCCTGGTACCGCGTAGTACCCAGTAAAAGGCCTACCCGGTTATGGGGTATAGAAGCGGTCGCCGTATAAGTTTTCCCAATCGTAGCAATTTCAATCACCGACGTACACAGCAACAACAACAGGGTTGTACCAAGAATGGTCAGCAGCAGGATTTGCCGGATACGTTTCTTCATCAATACTGAATTAGTCTTGGGGAGGGTATAAAGCTAGCTAAATTTTAGTTCAATTAGCGATAGAATCCTTTTAGGTCAATTATCTCGATATTTTAATAATGTTTAACATTATATAAAAAACTTTAAACATTAATTGGGAAGATACTAGGAATTAAGCTTGTAAGTTTACCAAAATCAATTAATTAAAAACAAAGTGCCATGATTAAGAATATCAGTTTATGGAGCCTCATAGCCCTACTTTTTGTAGCATGCGGCGAAAAGAAAGAAAAAAAAGACAACATGGAAGCCGAAAAAATGGAAACGGTGGAGTCTTACGGTGAAGAAATGGAAGAAGAAACTCCGACTATAGTCGGGGTCGCTGTAGACAACGCAGACTTCTCTACCTTGGTAACCGCCCTGCAGACCGCAGACCTGGTGGATGCCTTAAATGGCGAAGGAGAATTCACAGTATTTGCTCCAACCAATGCTGCTTTTGACCAGTTACCGGATGGTGCCCTGGCCGACCTGTTAAAGCCGGAAAATAAAGAAACGCTGACCTCTGTACTTACCTACCACGTAGTTCCGGGATTATATACTGCATCCGATGTAGTACAAGCTTTAAAAAACAATGACGGAACTTTTACGGCCGAAACCCTACAGGGAAGCAGGATCACCTTTAAAATGGAAGGCGATAAGGTAGTGCTCTATGATAATAAAGGAAATGCCGTGAACCTGATCGCGACAGATATCGAGGCTTCTAATGGCTATATCCACAGCGTAGACACTGTGCTGATGCCGTAACGAATACTGCTTTACCATAATTCAACAGACCGGGCATTTTGCCCGGTTTTTTTGTTGCCAAGCTCCATTACTTCTGGTCTATCAGGAAGTCCAATTTTTGCAGCGGGTAAGTTAATGCAAAGGTTCGGACAATTTTTCCACACATTCGTCCTAATTAAATTTCTTTACCGTGACTATTTGCTTAAATAAGCATTCCCCAATGCCCTGGTTAACGGATATTAATCCTATAATTTATATAATCATGAATACAGTAGATGATTGTTGCAGCATCCAGCCCTATTTTAAAGTTCATCCCGGGAAACTGAACTCCTTTAAAAAGCTTTGTGAGCGTTTTGTAGACCAAACAAAAAAGGAAGACCATTGCCTTTACTACAGCTTTACTTTCCACGATGATGAAGTGTACTGCAGGGAAGCCTACGATAATGCAGAAGGAGTACTAGCGCATTTACAGAACGTTGGCCCCATCCTGGAGGAAGCATTGAAAATAGCAGACCTCACCAGGTTGGAGATCCATGGTCCTGAAAATGAATTAAAGAAATTAGAAGAACCGTTAGCACCGTTTCATCCGGTATATTGGACGCTGGAATACGGCTTCAGAAATGTGGCTGTGTCCTAAAAGTATTTCGGCAGTTAATTATCGGTTCCAGGAAGCCCCGGTCAATACCCGGGGCTTTTTTGATGTGCTCTATGTTTAATTATACCACACCGCATACCGCTTTCGCCGCAGTTCCAGTGCCAGGGTTTCTTCCATTTTTAGTGCCTCATCCCGACTGCTCATAGGGGCAATGTGGTTGTAAAGACTGCCCCTGAGGTATAAGCCGTATTTCTCGACGATGTTAGCGGATATTTTATGCCCTTTTTTATTCCGGTGGCCGCTTTTGTGCTGCTCAAAACGCTCTTTTGGAGTCTTACTGCTCATGCCCACATACAGGCATTCCAACACCCCGTTAAACTGTGGGTTGGCCGCTCGGAATTTTGCGTTCTCGGTAAATACACGCTTGGAGAGTTCAACGACATATATGCGGTATTCTGTTCTTGGCATTCTTCTACGATTTATATCTGAAAAATTTTGTTCTCATCAGTTACTCAGATTGTCCTATTCCCGGATTACGATGGCGTTTTGCAGTTCCTCTTCTGTAGGTTTTTCAAACCAGCTCTCCATAAATTCAAAGTCTTTCCTGCTCACTTCAAATTCGAACGAACTACCTTTTTCGCGGTTGCGCTGCAATACTCGTTCCAGGCGGGTTGCTTTAGGAACATCTAGGAAATGTAATTTAATTTCGAAACTTCTCTCCCAAGCAAACTTCCTGAACTTTTCCCTGTGCTCAAATTTCGATAAACCAAGGTCAAGAATGGCATCTGTCCCAGATTCCTGCAGTTGTTCTACAAGCTGCATGATGATTTTCTCGGACCTGTCAATACATTCGAGGAACCATTCCAGTCCATCTGTAGCTTTCTTGTCCGGGAGGAAAAGAGTTTTATTCCACTGGTCGATCGAAAAAATGATCCCTTTGGTTTCTGACCTTAATTGATTGGAATAAGTGGTTTTACCGGAACCTGTATTCCCTAGAATAAGGTGAATCATAGTATAATATTAGTTGCTGAGAGTTTACAAAATCTAATAGCCTGGGGTTGTAACTGGGTATTTTTCCAAGGATCCTTTTGAAGTTGTAAAGGTAATTTAAAATGAAAAATGCTTCAAGTTTTATGAGTGCTGCCATTTAGATAAGGACCGTCAAATGGGGCGTTTTAAGATAAAGGAATAATATTTTCTTACCCCCGTTTTAATAATTGCAGCTCTAGTCGATTCTGGTCCAGTTGAATTATTCTAAATTTCTTAAATAGCATTGGCACAGGAATTTCTACTTCAGGGTGAGCTTCTTTAAACCTTTCAAAAAATGCTGCCTGGTAATCTTCGGGATAATATATTTTAATTATTCCGGATTTATTGTCAAAAGACCAACTACCCTCTATTAAATCATACATCAATCCAAAACAGTTCATGGGGTCGTCACTCATTACTTTAAATTCAGACATTTTGAAAGCAAGCAGCGAAAAATCTGAAAGATGAACGGTATTGTCCTGTTCAACACCATTGCAGTGTTTATAGATATGCCTCTCGGGAATTTTACCATTATCATCATTTTCCAAGACCCAGCAACCGTAAAGGTCAAATTCGGAAATTGTAGTGTTTTGACCCCAAGCTAAAATACCGGTAAATAAGACTGAGAAAAGAAAGATATAATACTTCATCTGTATTCTGAAAATGAGAGGGGATTAGCTTAGAAGATTCATAATACTTATACAATTCAGTGCAAGTATTTTCTTGTTATTGATTTCTCAGATACTGTTCAAACTTCTTTAAAATATTTTCTTCCCGTCTTAGCAGGTAGACTGTAGCCCATAAGCGATTTTTAGGAAGATTAAAATCAAAGTGCTCATGGCTCCTGGGAAACCATTCAGAATAATCATGAGAAAGGTCGCCAGCCATATATAGTTCATAATGCAGCGATTTGAAATATGGGTCCGTCTTACCTAACTTTTGAAGATATTTTATGTATCTACTCTCCGGTTTTAAGTCGAGCATCTTAAAGTTCTTAACATCCCTATACATGGAGTCTTTATAACTAATCCCGGCATGCTCATAGGTGAAATTCCAAAAACTATTAAAAACGGCAGGATCCAGGCTTTCCAAAAATTGGTATTTGTTTTCTTCCTTAAAGGGAACTATATACTCCTTACTTGTTGCAATCTTTTCAAAGTATGAATGATAAGCCTTTTCAATATCCATTTCACCGGTATCTGAAAGTACCTTTTGATCTACATACTGTATTATGGAGGCAATACCCTTTAACTCAGAATCAGAAAAGGTAGTGGAAAGTTCTTGATCATTAGTCAGATCAAGAGAAACCTGGCCGTTGACACTGTTAATAGCAAGCAATGTGAAAATGCAAAACATGAATTTGATCAAGTGTGATGTTTTATGAAAGCAGCCAAGATTAGACTGCAGAAATGTATCAACTCTTCTAAATATAGTAAATTTTCTGTATTTAAATGGTGCGGATTAGGAATGTTCTCAAACCAGGGTATTAATAATCTATCCCGAGATCGGGAAGTTGCTTAACCCCGTGGTAGATCAAAGTGGCCCTGATACATTGTTTTAATTCCTTCACGGGTAAATCTTCATCCAGATGCAGCACTATGACCCTGTTCTTTTCATAGGTCAGCCGGTTTCCGAAGACCTTCCTGAACGTTTCTACAAGCCTGCTGGTGCACTTAAAATAAAGGGCGTACTGATCCGGTTTTTTGGGTTTCCAGTCCATGCGTAGGGTACTGCCTCCTTTGGCGATATAACTGGGCTCTCCCCATTTTAAAGTTTCGATTAATTCTTCTATTCCTTCAGTCTCCTTTGCAGTCTCAATAACCAAATCGCGAAGTGCCAGGAGTTGCACCCGGATCTTATCGGGATAATTGCTGAATACCGCATTTACGGCAGGATCTGTATGTACGTGAAGGGGGTTCATAGAAAAATAACTTAATCTATCTGCCAGGTGTTTTATACAGTCAAAACTTCAAAGATTTGATTCTGTTTATTGCGTACCTTTATGTAACAACTTGTTAAAGATACAATTATGAGAAATATTTTATGGTTGGTGGCCGTGATAGCCATTGTCTTCTGGTTATTGGGCTTTTTGGGAATCGTTCCGGGATTGGGAACTAACAGCCTGATACACCTGTTGCTCGTGATCGCTGTGATTGCCATCCTATATAATATCATCAGTGGAAGAAAACCATTATGATTTATTGATTTATGCTATTGAGGAACAACACCTGTTCGCAGGTGTTGTCTTTCTTAAAAGAAAAAAAAGCCTATCATTTTGCACCGGGGGATTGGATATTCTTACCTAGCACCCCGGCATATGCACAATTTCTTCCTGGCATCATCTCTAGCACCTGTCCTCTTCTGGTGTCATTTTCGTTTATCAACCTCTATCCGTATAAATTCGGGCAGGTAGTTTGGCGTGCATCCCTTTGGCGCTTTCTCTTCGCGATAAAGTCCCAATTTCTCCCCTAGAGCGATACAACGTTCCCGGTACGAATGATCAAAGATACCGATCCAGGCAGCCGTGAAATTCATAGCCCATTGTACTTCGGGAGCTTCGTTCTGCAGTTTCTCCTCTATAGTTGTCAGGAGGTAGGCGGTGTTGGGAGGTGGAGTCTGCCCTGTCCACCGTTGGCGGGCCTGGTAATACCAATATAGCCTTCGCTGTAATACGGATGGGCTTTTTTCCCAGGATTCCATCAGGGCAATGGTCTTCTTGCCTTTACTCAGTTGGTTAGCCATCAGCCAATCGGCCAGGTGGGTGCGTTCCTTCTCGCTGTGTTCTTCCATATCGGCAGTCAGTCTATCGATAAGTTCTTGTGTAAGCAATTTTTTATCCAGGATAAGTATTGCCAGTTGGCGGGGCATAAAATCACCGGTACTCCAGAGTTCCATCGCAAGTTCATGGTCTTTCTTGATCTCTTTAGCAATCTTCCGAAGATCTCCCAGTCGGGTGTCCCCCTGACTAACCTCGACACAAATTTTCTTGGCTTTTGATGATAATTCCGTGATCATAGTCTACTAAATATTACTACCCTCTATTTTTAACAGTTCTATAATTGTTGCGGAATCGATTTCTATTGAATTTCTATCCTTATAAGTCATTTAGGGTCAAGGCTCATTACGTAGTCATAACTTTCGCTTAAAAGTTCCACTATCCTTTTATCGTCGGTAAGCATATCTTCTGGTATCAGTACATAGCCGTGCATGATCGAATTATAGGATCGGAAGAGGGCAGAATTAAATTCTTTGATATATTTTTCCTGGACGTCTTTGGAGAATCGAATCCCTAGATCCCCAGCTTTGTTCAGCTGGGAGAACATGTGTCCATTGGCTGAAGTATATGGCATAGTCTTACCCTTGCGCTCAAACCTGGGACATTTATCGACTAAGTTGTCATAGATTTCCAGTCGGTCTTCCCACTTGCTCATAATCATCCGGTTGGTCGCCGGCAAACGAGCCGGCTTCCTTAAAGATAGGAATATTCTGTCATAAATTTTTTAGAGCACACTGGAAACAAGAACTAAGCTAGAGAAATCACAGGGTATATAGGGGAGTTCACATTACACTATTCCCTATACTTCTTCCTTGTCCTTTTCCCGGTCAATATCTCTGTACGGACATTCAACCCCACAAATGATGCGTAGCTGTTGCGGGAGTATCTTTAAGCGGATTTGTTGGGTGGGTGGCATTAATTCCCCATCCATTTGCCATTGCTGAGGTTCGGTCAAATTGATGACAGCACGGGTGGTACTGATAATCTGCCGGTCCTCATCATTAAAAAAAGAATCCTCAATGGCTGCAAGGGCTGATTTGAACAAGGTGGAGATGTCAATCTTATCAAAGATAACCACTTCAAATTTTCCATCATTGGGTGCTGCATCCTTGGTCAGGGGAATCCCGGTGCCGTATTTCCGGGCATTGCAGAATGAAACCATTTCTGCGCTTCCTGTTAAACTTCCCCTGTCGGTTTCCAAGGTATACTTAAAACTACGACCTTTCATGAATTCCTGAACAAAATTTGCTGCGTTATGCAACTTGTCTTTTTTGGAGTGCTCCATCCGAGCCACTAAATTGGCATTGGCCCCGATATCCCCAAGATGCAGTAGTTCATGCTCTTCGTTGACGAGGATCATATCCAGCCAGACTTTATGTTTCTGCTCAATGGCCTGTTGAAAAGCCTGAAGGGGATCTGAAGGAATTCCCAGGTCCTTAGCCAGTCCATTGGAAGTACCTCCGGGAATAATCCCGAAAGTTAAACCATGCTTTCTCGCATGCAGGGCCACTCGATTCACGGTACCGTCACCTCCAAATGCAAGGAGGAGATCATAGGAATTATCAGAAATAAGACCTTCAATCTTTTCATCATCATTCTGCCCGGCCGTCCTGTAAATATCGAGCAATACGTTGCTCAGTAGGGCTTCCTTTTTTATGGCCCCCAGCAATTCCTGTTTCTCCGAATTGCCCGAAACGGGGTTGAGTACAAGTAGGATTTTCATACTGTTGATCGCATAAATAAAGAGGTTAATGAATCTATAGCTGCCCGGGTTTCATCACCATCAGCAAAATAGGTGGCCGCTACACCGGTGTCCTGTAACTCTTCCCAAAGCTGCTCCTGTTTTTTATTCCTTCCCATGCTGCTTTGCCTGATAAATACTTTTATGATCCGATCAGGATGTTCTCTGATGATTGCGGTATACACTTCCATATCGCGCTGTGTATCGTCCCCGACCAGGATAAACTTTTTGGTCGGCTGCTCGGTGAGCAGGGTGTGTAAGTGGTTGTACTTATAATCCTTTCCTTTTTTAGGTTTTGGTAGCTGATGTAGTTTTAGATAGGGACTTAGTAACAAGGCTCCCTGGGGAAGCTCCTGGGTGTTGATAAAAGCATAGATCAATTCATATAGGTTAGATTCACTTTTGGACAAATAGGTCACCCGTATATCCTGCCGTTTAAACCACTCCATCAGCTGGTAGGTGTAGGCCACAGCTTTCCTTTTCCGTGGAAGTACAAATAATATACTATACATCCTTTTCAGGACGGAGGTGGTGTACGAATGCAAGACGGTATCATCCAGGTCTGAAACCACTTCCAGGGCAGCACCGTTTTGAGGAAAATAAGCGGGATAGCCTCCCGGAAGTTCCAGGTGTTCTCCATGGTGGGAGATTTGAAGCTCATCCATTTCAAAGTGATTTAGAAGGCAGGAAAAACCTCCCTTCCTATCGGTCTGCAAAGTGGTCTCTTCCGTGCCCGTCCTGATCTTAAGCTCTTCCCGGGCGGCAGGTTTACGGAAATAAGAAAGTAATACTTCGATAAAATGACCCATCCAGGTAGTGTGGACTTTCCGCTCTCCCTGGTTTCCATAGATAAGGGAGCCTTCAATCCAGATCTTCTTACTGAATTGCAAGGCCGTGAATTGCCAGATATAGACCGAGCTCCTTTTTCCCATATATTATTATATAGGATTTAAGGTAGCAAGTATTTTCTAGTCGGATTGTTCGGATTTATAGAATTCGTGTTCCATTTAATTTGAGTATAGACACTTGGTGATGGCAAGTGGGTCACTAGACGACTTAAGTCAGTCCGTTTCTTTAAGCAGGTCAAAATTATAACCGTTCTCCTCTGTAATTCGCACCCATTTAATAACATTGTTTTCATCCCTGATGAATTCGTAAGCATGATTATCCTCTGCCGAAATAAATTTGGAATTAGTTACGGGAATCAACTTGTGGTCCTGTGAAGCTGTTGAAATATATAGTGCTGAATTCCTCATCTGGAATTCCATATGCATTCCACCCGGCTTCTTGTCGCTAAAAGTCCCTGTGTAATCCTTCAATACTCCGGCCTGAATTTCAATGGGATTATAGATTTCAGGCTCCAGGAAACCCCATTGGTATTCCATCGCTACAGACCGTGCAATAGCTGCTAACAAATCAAAACCTCGATCGCTGTTGGTCATGATCACTACCCCTTGTTCTTTATCCAGGTGACCTACCATGTAGCAACTAAAGCCGGCATTGCTGCCCCAGTGATCAAATAAGATTTGATCATCCTTAATTTCTTTGGTGAAACCAAGTCTCCCGGTGGAGCTGTCAAAGACGGTTTTGGCCATTTTTCGGGATAGCAACTTGCGAGAATCCTTATGATAATCATCCATGATCGCGATCATGAATTTTGCCATATCCTCAGGAGTGGTCCAGATACCACCGGCCGCTTTGAAGGGAAATAATTTATAAGGGTAGGGCAATCCATCCTTGTCATACCCGGTAGCCCTCTTTTGTGCCAATGATTCCGGGATGGGCTGCTGCATTGTGCTGCTGGACATTCCCGCTGCTGAAAAGATCCTTTCTTGGATAATATCATCAAAAGATTGGCCGGACACGTCTTCTAGGATTTTCTGAATGACAGAATACCCGGGATTGGAATACTGCTCTCGAGATCCCGGAACAGCAATCACTTCTACCGGTTGGTTCATTGATGGGGGAGTACCGGATAACATGGCCGTTAAGGAGGGGACAGCTTCATTTGGAAAGTAGGAGGCCCACAATTCGTTCTTTATTCCCGCCTTATGCGTTATTAAGCGTCTTAAAGTTATTTTCTCCTTTACGGTATAGCTATTCTCAGGCAATTGGTAATCCTTTAATATGGTGTTGACATTCTCATCAAGAGGCATTAAACCTCCTTCAACCATGGACAACGCCGCTATTGCAGTGATGGGTTTGCTCAGGGATCCACCGGCAAATACGGTTGCCGGGCTGATCAAAGTGGAATCTTCCAGGCTGGCATAGCCATAGGATTTAGTCCACTGCAGTTTACCCTTGTTGACGAAAGCCATACTTACTCCGGCTACCTGGTATCTGCCCATAGCCTGTGGAATGGTCTGCATTTGCGCTTGACCTTCCAGGTAGTGCACGGGAGGCAGGTTCATTTCTATTTTTTCTAAGTGGATGTCAGTGGATGAACTTTGCTGCCTGGCATTAGCGGGACTTTCAGCGCAGGAATTAAGCATCAACAATGCAACTATAAACAGTGGTCTCATCATTAGCAGGTTATAGCCTAAAGATGAGTAAAAATGGAAATTGTTACAGCTGACTTTTCATAACACTCATTTCTTTCGGTAAAGACAAAATATGACAGTCCCAGGGCTCCAATATTCGCATGAAGAAATTTCAGTCAGCGGTATTACATTTTGGGCAGTTCACTTCCCCGACGAGCTTGCCATTCTCATTGAGGTCGTACCCGCAACATTCAGCGAACTTATCTTTCAGCATCACTTTCGCCCGTCGGATCCTTGCCTTCATATTGGGCAGGCTGATTCCCAGGGCTTGGGAAGCTTCCTGCTGTTTTTTACCCTCTATATAAACAAGTTCGATACTCTGCCTGTAATCCGGTGGAAGTTCCTCGATGAAACGGTCAAAGCAACAAGCTTCGGGCTCTCTGCCCGAGGTGTCCTGGGTATCGTGTACAGGCCCTGGGATCAGCCGTGCTTCATGAGCAAGATGGTCCTTCATGGTGTTCCGGGCCACCTGGAATAACCAGGATTCCAGCTTTTCAACTTCCCTTAATTGCCCGATCTTCTGCTGCGCTTTTAAAAAAGTTTCCTGTAGGATATCCTTGGCCATATCAGGGTCACCCAGCTGCTTCAGCAGGAAAAAGTATATCCTGTCCCGGTATTCTAGTGCCATTTCTTCCGTGCTCATATCCCTAAGTTAACAAAAGAGAGCATAATAGAATTAATTACAGCAAGCACATTTTGTACAGTCACAATTGGTGCATGGACAATTAGCTGTTGCACAATTCTTACAATTACACTTTGAGCAATTACATTGGGTACATACGCAGGTATTCATAGCTGATAAGTTTTAGATTCAATAGGTAGACCGGGAAAACCTGAAAAGGATACAGGTTTCTCCAATTTATTTTAAAACTTTCTCCTAGCTGCTCGAATTTTAATGATGTAAAACTTTGTGGATGACATAACCCGGTACATTAAGTTCTCTGCTGTCAATTCCTTGCGGGAGTATAATACTTCTCCCTGAGCCAGAAGGATACCCGGACTAAGAGGATGAGTGCAGGTACTTCGACCAGCGGTCCGATCACCCCTGCAAACGCTTGACCAGAATTTAGTCCGAATACGGCTATGGCCACGGCGATTGCCAGTTCAAAATTGTTTCCAGCCGCGGTAAAGGCTACAGAAGCAGTCTTGTCATATTCTGCACCCATGGCCCGGGTAAAGAAAAAACCTATGATGAACATGAGGGTAAAATAGATCAGTAAGGGAACTGCTATTACCAGAACATCCATAGGGATCTCTACGATCAATTCTCCTTTTAAGGAGAACATTACCACGATGGTAAACAATAAGGCCACCAGGGTAAGCGGGGAGATTGCCGGGATGAATTTTTCCGTGTACCAGGCTTCGCCTTTGAGTTTTACCAACACCAGCCTGCTTAAGATCCCCATCAGGAAGGGAATCCCCAGGTAGATGGCAACACTCTCCGCAATGGTGGCTATGGAAATATCCACAATGGCCCCATCAAAACCAAAATAGGGGGGAAGCACCGTGATAAAGATCCAGGCATAAAAACTATAGGCAAAGACCTGGAAGATGCTGTTTAAAGCCACCAGCCCGGCTCCGTATTCGCTACTGCCCTCGGCCAGGTCATTCCAGACCAGCACCATGGCAATACAACGTGCAAGTCCTATTAATATTAAACCTACCATATACTCGGGGTAATCACGCAGGAAGGTGATGGCTAAAATAAACATGAGCACGGGCCCAATGATCCAGTTCAACACCAGGGAAATAGATAAAATCTTTACGTTCTTAAATACCTTGGGCAGGAGAGAATAATTGACTTTGGCCAGGGGAGGGTACATCATCAGAATTAACCCTATTGCGATGGGAATATTGGTGGTGCCTCTGTTGAAAGCGTTTATGACTTCCGGGAAGGAAGGGAAAAAATACCCAATTCCTACACCCACAGCCATTCCCACGAAGATCCACAAGGTGAGATTCCGGTCTAAAAAACTCAGTTTTTTTGATGCCATGCTCAAGCTTTGATCTGGGAGAATACGTAAAACATTTCGGTGGCGATCTGCAGGCTTCGCTCCCTGTATTTTTCCGCCTGTTGGGGGGTGTTGTCAAAAGCTTTGGGATCCTCGTAGGTGATCGGGATTCGAACTTCAGCACCTGCGATAAAAGGGCAGCCTGCATCGGCCTGGGAACAGGTCATGATAGCGGCAAAGCCCGACTTTGGGTTAAAATCGTGATCAAGGGTTTTAGAAAACCCGATCACCGGGTGCTCCGGGTCAGCATATTTTATGCTGTATACCGGGTTGTTGGTTTCTGCCAGGACCTGGATTTCAAAGCCCGAATCCTTTAGAGTCTCTGCCGCCATAGGGAACAGGGCCGTACTTTCTGTGCCGGCCGAGTAACATTGTACATTCGCTATGCCGAAATGGTAAGCCATGGCCTGGGCCCATACCTGGGATAGGTGACTCCTTCGCGAATTATGGGTGCAGATAAAATTGAGCCGGATCTCCTGCCTGGCTTTTGCTTTAGCCTGGATAAAATCAATAAGGGGCTGCAGGCTCTCTTTCCTTTCCGCCGGAATACTTTTGGGATTCAACCCGGAAATCTCTGCTGAAATTCCCGGGTAGATATTAGGTTTAGTAGTGAGCATAGTGAATA
Organism: Zeaxanthinibacter sp. PT1; assembly: GCF_028464225.1. Lineage (GTDB taxonomy): Bacteria > Bacteroidota > Bacteroidia > Flavobacteriales > Flavobacteriaceae > Zeaxanthinibacter. The sequence goes on along the minus strand of NZ_JAQPCN010000001.1, from coordinate 214,662 downwards.
ATTACGACTCTATTTAACAACAGTTCCCGTCAGGGGAGCAGCAGGGTTCTTCATTCTTATTTACGGGGACGAATTCTAATTTTTTTTCAGGGATACCACATTGATCCTTGGCCAGGCAGTCTGTCTGCTTGCTGGTCAGCAGGAAATTGGTCCCGTCAAAGTCGAGCCCGAACTTCCCGATAGTATCTCCCTGGTATTCAACTTCAATATCCAGGTCCCCGATACCCAAAGTCTTTTCAGAGAGCTCTATAATGTGCAATAATTTTTCAGGGTGCAAACGGTGGTCGTAGTCGTCAGCGTTCCAGAGTTGGAAATTGACCACTTCTTCATTTCGAACTGTCCCGCCACAGTCGATAAAGTGTTTAGTGACCTTTCCTACTTCGGTCACATGAAAGTGGCTGGGTACTAATTCCCCGTTGGGTAATTGGAAAGCGATCTGCTCCAATTGGGTCAGTTTGTCTTTTATTTCAGAAAGTCTCATGTCTATTTGTTTATTCCGATTATGCGATATATTGAATCAAATTTTTTAACAACATTCGGTGTCCGGGAGATCCTGGTCCAGGAACTTGATCATGATGCCTTTCATGTCTGTCCACGCTTCAGTATCGATACAATAACAGACACTGGTGCCTTCCACGTTACCTTTTATCAGCCCCAATAATTTCAATTCTTTCAGGTGCTGGGAAATGGTAGGTTGTGCCAGGCCAATGACATTAACGAGGTCACCACAGACGCATGAGTTTATTTTAAACAGGTGCTGCAGTATGGCTACCCTTGCCGGGTGCCCGAAGACTTTGGCGATCAGCGCGATCTCGTTCTGCTGCTCGGTAAATATTTCAGTTTTGGCCAGTCCCATGATTCCTTCTATTGCTTCATTGCAATATTACGATGAATTACGTTGGTGCGCAAAAGTTTTCTTTTAAAATTTTCGAAAAGCAGATTCTATATTCGTGTATATCAAGAGGTATGGAGCTCCCCGACACCCCTGTTTTTAAACCTAGAGGAGATAAAGCAGGTAGCCGAGGACAGCACCGCCGATCACCGTCCACATGGCATTCACTTTTTTTAAACCGAAGGTGAGTATAAAGCTAATCACCGCAATGACGATTGCCCTCCAGTCGGTCAGCGTATCCCTGCCCATCACAAAAAGCACGGCCAGCATCACGGCCACCGCAGCGATGTTCACGCTGTCCAGGAAATATCCTAATAACTTGGATTGCCGCATTTTGGGGACGAGCGGATTCAAGATAAGTACGAATAAAAAGGAAGGGAGGAAGATTCCTAAGGTAGCGGCTACAGCACCCCAGAACCCGGTTAGCTGGTAGCCGACGAATGTCGCCGTAGACAAAACAGGACCGGGGGTAAACTGTCCTACCGCAACCGCATCTATAAGCTGCTGCCTGCTAAGCCACCCTTTGGTCACCATTTCCGCATCCAGGTAGGCGAATAACACATAGCCGCTTCCGTACAAGACCGCTCCTACTTTTAAAAAGGTCCAGAATACTTTTAAGGAAGTTATGTTTGCCATTACAGCGGCAGGGGTTTGCAGGAGGAGGAAGGGAAAAAGAGATTTCAGCTTAGCTAAAGGTTGCTTTCTTATATAGAAATAGAATGCGCCTATCACTCCGGCACCCAATAAAGCTAAGATCTCGTTCATCCCTAAGAGACTGGCTGCTAAAACCATTAGTCCCAGGATCCCTAATTCCCATCCCTTTAGTGCCTTCTTGCCCAGCTTCAGGATGGCCGCGGCGATAATGGCCAGTACTGCGGGCTTTATCCCGAAAATAAAAGGTTCCACTGCGGGTAATTGCCCGAACTCTGCATATAAATAGGCAAAGACCCCGGTGATCACAACGGCGGGGAAGATAAAACAGGCTCCGGCTACGAACAGCCCGGGTACCCCTGCACGTTCGTGCCCGCAATGCATGGTCATTTCGGTCGAGTTCGGCCCGGGGATGAGGTTAGTGGCCCCCATCAGGTCCAGGAAATGCTGACGACCCATCCATTTGCGTTTGTTCACAATCTCTTCTTCCATCATGGCCACATGGGCGGCCGGCCCACCGAACGCGATGCAACCCAATTTGAAGAATACCGCTGCGACTTCTTTTAGCTTTCCTTTTTGAGTCATTGTACAAGTAAAACCTGATCAGGGTCCAAAACTACTAAGGACAAGCCAAACTTGGATGTATTTTTCATGGAAAGCTCGTGATGCGCGCCTGAAACATGATTGGAGCTGGCCGGTTTCATTCTATGTGAAACTCTGCATATAACGGGAAATGATCCGAATGTATTCCCGGCAGGCGTTTAAAGCTGAGCACTTCTACAGGGCCTGTAACGAAAAAATGATCCAGCGGCCAGCGCATGAACCAGGATTCAGCACTGAAAGTGTTTAATAGGCCACGGCCTATCCTCACGTCTTTGAGATTTCCATTTTGCCCGAACATCCTGGAGGTATTGGACCATGCCACATCGTTAAAGTCCCCTGCTACTATACTGGGAAGCTCATTTTCAGAAACCATTTCTCCAACTCTTAACAGTTCTACCTCTTTTTCCTGTTCTTCTCCTTGCTCTCCTATATTCTCGGGATACTTGTCACTGGGAAATGGCGCCACCGGATGAACACCATGGAAGTTGAATTTATTGCCTGAGGGTAGGGTGACCTTGAGGTGGAAAGAAGGGACTTTAGAATGATTCAAAAACCTGGTTTCACTATCCGATATCGGAAATTTGGAATATAGAGACATCCCATAAGCATTATCGAAAGGGTGTTCCATGGTATAAGGATAATCCTGTTTTAGATATTTTAGTTCTTCTACCCACCACTTGTCAACCTCCATGGCGAGCACCATATCAGGGTTATTATTTCGTATGACCTCTTTGAATTTTCCCGATTTCTTATTGGTAATCAGCACATTTGCGATCAGGATTCCTACGGTCGACTCAGAATTTATTTCAGACCCATTCGCATCCGGAACTACTTTGTCGCCCAGCAGGTATGGCGAGATAAAACTGAAATGGATAAAGATGGCGGAAAGCAAACCGGCCGTTAAGATGAGGGACGGCAGCTTCCATTTTTTATTGATTAATGCGAAAGCCAATAGCAGAAAAATGCCCAGCAGAAACTGGTGTAACCTTGGAAAGTCCAGGATCTTTAAATACCACCTGGGGATGTCGTGTACCAGGGACGCCAGGCTGGTCAGAATTAAGAGGATACTTAAAACAATTATAACGTAATTCGATATTTTCCTGATTTTATCAGCATTCATATATTTAGTTTTAAATGTGACAATTCCGCTACTAAAGCGGGATGTCAATTTTTCCAAAATTATACCTTCTACTTAAGCCGCTAATAGTATCATAAGTTACTATTATTTGGACTGTGGCACATCCTCTTCAGATACACCTTGCTCTTCCATTAATTCTTCTGCTCTTTCATGGTCCTCGGTGTCATCTTCAAGACCTTGCTGCTGTTCCCCTTGTGCAGGACTGAAACTCAGAGCCGTATAAAGTGGAAAATGGTCAGAATCTATAGATGGCAGGCGCTCAATCTGTCTGAGTGTAAAATGATTACTGTGAAAAATATGATCTAGGGGCCATCGCAATAATCGGTAATGGGCATGAAAGGTATTGAACAGTCCGCGTCCGACCCGGGGATCCAGCAACCCGCTGATCTTCCTGAACAGTCGCGTGGTAGAAGACCAGGCGACATCATTCAGATCACCGGTTACGATCACCGGTTGATCACAGGTTGACACCATTTTAGCCACCATAATCAATTCGGCATCACGTTCGGCAGATTCTTCATTTTCCGTAGGGCTCGGAGGCGCGGGATGCAGAAGGTGTAATTGTACTTTTTGGCCATTACGTAGTTCGGCACAGGCATGCACCGACGGGATATCATCTTCTACCAAAAATGAGATTTTTGCGTCATGCAAGGGTAGCCTGGAGTAGACATGCATTCCATAGAGATTGTCCAGGGGACATTTAACACTGTGCGGCATGGCTTCCTCGAGTACCTCAAGTTGCTCCTCCCACCATTGGTCTGATTCGAGTGTCACCAATATATCCGGCTTGTATTTTTCAACCAGTTTTATAAGTGCACCTGAATTTTTGTTTGTGGTAAGTACATTGGAGGTAATAAAACTGATATTGGTTTCGGGTACTCCGACCTCATCATCTAACACTTCCTTTGGCCATAAGGGCGTGTATGGTAAAATCCACCATAATTGCCAGATGAGGCAGATTGCGGTTACCGCTATCAAAATCCAGAAGGTTGTTTTGTGTAACTCCGCGAAAAAGAACAGGAAGAACAACAAGACCACGGCAAGACATGTGATCTGCAGCCGCGGAAAATCCATACTCCTGATAATCCAATGCGGGTGTCGCGATAAGGGTAATACGGTAACCAATAAAATGAGGAGTGTACTACCGATAAAAATTACTTCCATTCCTGTGCCACAGATTTAATTTTGGGGAGGCCTTCTCCATGATTTCTTCAACTATTCTGAAGTTAATCATATAATTACTAATAAGTTGAGTTGAGGCCTTTTGAGCAAAAAATATATCTATACGGACAAATACCGCTGTCGTAACCCATTATTCGTGAACCGAGATTATTTTGCTTGGATTCTGAATGGCTCCCTTCTAAAAACAGTTGATAGAAGTAGATAAATTGTTACGGCCTAGAATGCATTAATTATCATCCTGCTGCCGGTAGCAGGCATCAAATTGTTCTGCCAATAAGCTGACGGCAGGTTTACCTCCCTTGGCAATCCCCTGCACGGCCAGTTTATGGATAGCCCCGTCCCCCGGTCCGTAGATCATCAGGAAAGCGGAGCGGGCCTACTGTGTACCACATCTCTTATCACCGCCGGCTTGCTCCCCGGCGCTTAAAGCGAGCATGAGTCGTTCTGCCAGGGACTTGTCCCCATGAGTATAAAAAGCTTCGAAGGCTTTTTCAACTACCTTTTTCCCGGGTAGAATATTGCCCATTACGGCGAAATCCATATCCACCTTTTCTCCATGCCAACCCCTAATCCCTGAACCGGAATAGACTATCGGCCGCAGCTCAGAGCTTAATTGGATAATACCATATTGCTGATTCTCCGGGTGAAATTTCTCGTCCATCATGGCATTCAAGATCTCTTGTTGGGTAGTTCCGACATTCATGAGTTCCGCTCCTTTCATCCTGGCAAAATAGTTACTGGCTGCCTGTACTACTATGGCACCTTTCCCCGGAACGATGGAGGCTATGCCGGAAACATCAAAAGTACAGGAAGCGCCGGCGATTCCTATTTCACCGGTATTACGGTCCACGGCAATGATAGACCTGGTGGCATAGCTGTAGGTAGAGGCCAGGAAAGTAATCAGAACGAAGAACAGGGCTTTTTTCAAAACAGTTGGTTTCATTGGTTATACTAAAAAGACTGTATTGATATGGGATGGTTACACCTGGCCGGGGTTGGTCATGAGCAGAAATATAATTTTAAGACCGCTGATAGAATCTTAAAATCCTGTAGCATGAAGTAATAGTTACACTAATTCAATACCACGAAAAAGTCTTTAAGGCCGCTTAATATACTCTGTACGGCATATGCGGCGAGGATAAGTCCCATGACTTTACTGATCACGGTGATCCCGTACTCACCGATCCGTTTTTGCACCACGCTTGCGGCAAGCAGTATAGACATGGTCAGGGCCACCACGACCAGGACCAGGCCGGTAGTTATAGCCTGCTGTTCAATGGAATACAGTTTATTGTCTGTCAATAGTACTACGGCCATAATAGCACCGGGAGATGCGATAGAGGGTATGGCCACTGGGAAAATGGTAATGTGCTTATAATCGTGGATGAGGTGTTTTTCTGATTCGGGTTTCCCTTCGCCAAAGATCATGGTGAGTGCAAAAAGGAAGAGGATGACCCCCCCGGAGATCTGGAAGGCATCCAGGGTGACGTCCATACCTTCCATGATGATCTGGCCTACGACGATAAAAAATAAGAGGATGAGGAAAGCGACCAAAGAAGCCCGAATCGCGACCTTTCGTTTGTGCTTCATGTCCAGCTGCTTGGTGGCCTCCAGGAATACCGGGACGGATCCCAGCGGGTCGATCACAGCGATAAGGAAGAAGATTTTGGTCAGGACCTCTGTTACCATATTATTCTATACTAATTCCTTTAGTAGTAAATGACAGTCCCTGTGAGCCGGAGGTAGAGATCATCACCCCTTCAAAATAGGGCTCGTGTACCCCGGCTGGTACTGTCCAGTCAAATAGGAAGTTGGCACCGGTGCCCCCTTCCTGGTCTCTTTCTTCTATGACAATTTCTACTGTTTCCAGGGGTAGAATAAAAATGGTTTTGTCAAAATAGGTGCGGATGAGGTTGCCATGGGTATCAAAGTACTCGGCCTTTTCTACGTATATGGTATCGGTTTTGTTGATGTTCCTCATACTCACGGTGGCGGTAAGGTCATGGGTACGGTGTTCGGTCTGGCTGTAGATCTGCGAATAGACAGAAAGATAACTGGAACCGTTTTTCAGGGAATCGCCGGGTATGGAATGTGCGGTCCGCTTTTCCAAATTGACCGGGTCGTTGGAGGTCACTTTTACTTCCTCGTTACAGGAAAGTGCCAGGAGAGTGAGAATTAAAATTATAGACGTGTGCTTCATGGTGTCACCTATTATTCAAAAGACAAAGGAGCCGGTGTGATCAGCATCACCAATTCCAAAAAAGCAGCTGTTACTGCAGGTTAGGATTCTTAATTACCAAGTGAATTTACAGAATTTGGTGGGGATTGCAGGACATGGGTCCCTATTAAATTCAGTTTAGTAAGCAAGTTTACTATTGAGAATCATCGTAGGTTTTGGAGGAATCGGCCAAAAGTCCCTGAATCTCCCTGAGTTCCCCCTTGCTTAAATGCCGCCATTTTCCCATGGGCACATCCAGGTTGATATTCATGATACGGTAACGCTCTAATTCAACCACTTTATTACCCAAATGTTCGCACATACGCCGGATCTGCCGGTTCAGCCCCTGGGTCAGGATGATCCGGAAGCGAAAGCGATCCAGTTGTTCCACAACGCACTTCTTGGTAACGGTTCCCAGGATCGGTACCCCGTTTCCCATTTTATGAATAAAGGATTTGGTGATAGGGTGCTTTACTGTGACCAGGTACTCCTTTTCGTGGTTATTCCTGGCCCGGAGAATCTTATTTACAATATCCCCGTCGCTGGTTAAAAGGATCAATCCCTGGCTGTCTTTATCCAGCCTCCCGATAGGGAAAATACGTTCAGGGTAATTAATATAATCAATGATATTATTTTTCTCCCTGCGGGTATCCGTGGTACACACAATGCCACGGGGTTTATTAAAAGCGAGGTAGACCTGCTTGGTCTCTTTGCCGGTAATAAGCTTCCCGTTTAAGCGGATCTCGTCCCCGGGGGCTACCTTACTCCCCATTTCAGCAGGTAGCCCATTGATGGTCACCTGTCCCTTTGCGATCAGCTTATCCGCCTCTCGCCGGGAACAATAACCAACTTCACTGAAATATTTATTGATGCGTACTAAATTCTGATCATTCATAGGTGTACTATGCTGTTTCTTAATCCAGGCAGTAAGTGCTACGGTATAGCGCTCACCGTATTTCCCAAGTGCAAATCTAAAACTTTTTAAACGCTTTGTTGCCCGGAAATGCATAGAGCAGGAATCCTCCAAAGATCATAGCGAGTAAGCCGCTGACCCGGCCATAGGGTTGAATCTCGGGGATCAGTGAGGAAATAAAATGTTGAAAATTGTCCTGGCCTGCGAAAAGCAGGAAGATGGCTGCCAGGATGAAAATGAAACCAAAAATTTTAAATATGAGCGGGGACCTGGACTGTTTCGCCACGATTAAAAAAAGGATACCGAAGACTACCCGAATTACTATCGCCATACTATAAAGCCATGTGTTTTCCTTTTGATTGGATATCCAGTCAATAATAAAATCCGGATCGATGAGCAATGATAAACCGGCAAGGAGCATGACAATTCCGAATAACCTGACGAGCAAAACCATATATGTTGTCTTTAATATTGTGAATGCCTTCTCTTGCCGAGAAGTAATTTGTTGTAAATCAGCAGCTAAGTTCCGTATATAGATAAATATAAGGTTTTTTATTGGCCGGATGGGATAGCTAGGAAATAGGTCTTTTTAAGGGAAATGTGGATAAAGGCAGAATAATTATCACAACTGTAGCTCAGGGTTCAGAAACTCGTAATCCACTTCTCCGATACTTACAGTTATGACGTCATCATTTACCTTTTCCAGAATATCATACTGGTTCATTAAATTAAGTTCTCTGATAAAAAGTATCCTTTGCTGCGACTTGTTATGGGCACTGTATCCTAATTTTCCTTTTTTAAAAGCCCCGTTTTTACTGGAAACTACTTTGATAGGGACATTATTAATTGGTTGAGTTGAAGAATTGCTTAAAGCGATCAGCACAACTAACACGTTCTTATATGAACCATAATCCTTCCAATACCCGGGCATGATATTTACATTAGAGGATGCGCCGTATTTGAGATTGTAAAAATCACCCTGTAATTCATTGAAAGATCCATCCCTGTTATAGAACAGATAGGGCAGGAGAGTGAAATAATTTCTTTTGTATTCAGGATTGATCGCCGCAATTCCACGCTGATTTAGCTGGGCAGTCGGTATTTCCGGTAGATGAGCAGGTCGGATCACATTAGATTTACTGGAGCAAGACACAAGTCCTATGAGGGAAATTAGCATACATAAGCTTCTCATGGGTGACTTTTTAATTATAGGTGATCGGTATACAACGCTGTGACTATATCATCACAGAATCAGCATTGGGAATAAATATAGAGAAAATATACCATAATATAGATGTAGCCCTTTAGGCAGATATCAGTGCACTGGAAATTATGAAAACTTTCAGCAGGGGAGGATTGAAGAATGCAACAGCCTTATGTGACTGCTGGAAATTATACCAAGGGCTGGAATCCTCCGAAGACCATTCGCCCGGCATCAAAGATCTTTCTTTCACCCTGTGTAAGTGGGGCTACCAGCTCGGTCATCCTAGGGTCTTCCACTACGAGTTTATTGATCTTGTCGCGATCTTCACGAGATTGGAATACGGTCCATCCGAATATTACAGCCTCATCTGCTTTTGCTTTTAACAGCTCCGGGAAGGTGGGCAATCCTTCAATATCCAGGTCTTCCCCCACATATTCAAAGTAGGCCAGGGCACCGTGTTCTTTCCAGATTGTTGCGACTTTTTCAGCCACACCCTGGTATTCCTCAAGGTGTTCCCTGGGTATGGGCAGGACAAATCCGTCTATATAATGCTTCATAGTTAGAATTTAGAACTTAAAATAAGCTGCTTGTGCAAACGGGAAATTCTTCATAACCACCTTTGCTGTTTGATGCTGAAATTCACTTTAAGTTACGTATTTCCAGTCAGATAAGTGTAGTTGTCCGGCGTTTCCTATCTATGATATTTCGTGGATTTACTCTTTGTTCAGGGCAGATGCATGGGGAGTATCAGTTCTACTGAGCACTCTTAGCGTATTATTCTGCCAGTAATTCCTGTATTGCTACAGCAATTTTATCCAGTGATTCTTCCGAAAATCCTCCGGATATGTAACGGATTACCCCGTTTTTGTCGATCAGGAAGTTCTTGGGGATAGAGCCGGCAGCATATTGATTCCATATCTCAGAATGGGTATCAAAACCGACATTGAAATCAACCCCGTATTTTTTCATGCTTGCCATTTTATCGGCAACTGTCTTTTCTTTCTGGCCTATAGCGATAGGGATAAATACAAAATCCTCACCGGCATTAGGGCCGAGTATCTTATCCGGCATTGCAATAAATTCTTTCAGGCAGGGCCCACACCATGTCGCCCAGAAATTCAATAAGACCACTTTCCCTCTATGATCTGTAAGTTTGAACTCCGTACCATCGATCATCTTAGCTTTAAAATTTATTGCTTTATCTCCCCGGACTAAGAAGAATTCTCCTTCAGTATCTTTTTTGATCTTGTGACTTTTCCGAGATATCCGCTGCTGCTCTGCCATCTCTACCTCATTTCTCAGCTCAATTACGGTAATGAATTCTTTATCCCCGATCTTATCTCCGTGCAGCTGGTATAACGCATCCCTTTGCTCCTGGGTGACTCCTTTATGCATGCCTTTTAACTGACCATCTTTTGCCAGGGCTTCAACTTCTGCCATGGTCACCAGTTGATCATTAATGACAATTACTTCTTTTAGTTTCTCGATGTTGCCTTGGGCCATTAGCGAAGCAGCAGCACACAACATGATTGCCGAAAACATTATTCTAATTTTCATCCACAGTTATTATTAACCGGCTTTCCTTGGCCGGTATGATAAGATTAACTCCCCCAATGCCATCAGTCAGCCAATAGGGGTGTTCAAAATATGGAATTAAATATAGAGTAAATTTTCATAAGGAAGAATAATGGTTTTAAAGCTTTAACCAGGCATTAACAATAGGTGAGGTGCCAATTGTATTTGAATGGATTTAATATTAGTCATTCATTCCTGAGCCGTATTCGGAGAAATAGATCCTGCTACCTTCCCTGTTTTCAAAATATTCAGGTCTTTCAGAGCTTACACGGACAAACGTACCTTCGGCACTTACTCCGTAACCGAAGCCACATTCATGGTTCGCAACGCTGACATCGATGGTGTTTCCCTTAAGTCGGAATTGCAACCGGCAATCCATGTAATCGTCCCGGATCTCCAGCCAACCTCCCTCGCTATCCCATAAAATTCTTTCAAAGAGGCCACCGGAATTGTAACTGGGTGCTCCCCGCTGCAGGCTCATATAAACCAGGGCGGTGGAATCGGAATCTTTGTAAAGCAGAAGTTCGCCGCTTTTCTTACCATTAGGGAAATAGCGGACATAAGTACCATCGGCTCCGGGGGTCGTTGACAGGGGTTTGCAACTGAATACTATGGTGAGAATAAGAAATACGAATATCCTGGACATAAGTGATCTTTTTATTAAATAAGAATCGTTTTATGCCTGGAATTATTTTAAGGATCCGTGATTATTTTATCAGTGCCACAGCTAAACGGAATGACTTATGAAAGCAACCGGCAAGAGGGTATTGGAAGTTATTCAGTGTTCTATTTTGTTCAGCACCCCGTAATTCTCCTTTGGATTCAGATTCTTAAATTCGAAGAAATGGATCTCTATCTGCTCCTTTCCAACATCAGGTAACCGTCATAGTCCGTCTCCCCGATCGGTTAAATCCTAATCGCCGTATATTAGAATCCCTGGTTATACATTTATCCCGCATGGGTAATTTGGGGTGGATATCTGTAAGCTTGTTAGAGTGTATTTAATTTTTCAATCCTGGTAGGCAAAGTCGAATCCTGGCCTGCTTAAAGAAAGAGATAGAAAATTTATTTGAGTTTAATAGTGGTACGGGCCATACTCCTTGTTCTGCAACTTTAATTCTTTGAATACAAGTATGCTCCTGCTGCATTGCCCATCATTTCATGGTCATGACCTACATCGGGAACAATAACGAGTTTCCAGTTAAATTCATAACCCAGTTCCTTTGCTTTTTCCTCAGCAGTCTTAAAAAAGTATTTTCCCCTGGACAGCCGGTGCAATCCTTGTTGGTCAGCTGTTTCCGAACGCAGAAAAGTACCCCCGGTCTCATTCTCGTTATCCATTTCTCCCAGGAAGATTACTACCTTCTTTTTAAACGCCATTTTTAAAGAATCACTGCTGAGAGGTGTATCTTTTATTCCGAAGGGGAGAGGGGTTTCAAAACTGGGCAAGGTGTAAAAACTGGCATTGGCAGGTATAATGATATTAGCCTTTGATTTCGAATGAAATAATCCAAACCTGTGCAGGATATGACCTCCTGCAGAATGACCCCATATGTCGTAAGAGGTTTGTTCCGAACCTAATTCCTTTGAAACCAGTTCAAATATCCTGTCAAAGTCATTAAAGATCCATTCACCGGAGTTGGTATTGACATCAAAACTGAATTGCTCTTCGTCCAGTTGTGCAATATTGGTATCTTCCACGTATTCAATGCTCTTCTGAATGTCTGCATTTATAAGTAGACCGGCAAGATGATAGTCTTCAAAACCATAAGCCTTCTCTGGGTACATGGGGGATAGAATAAGCACACTGTATTTCTCTGATTCCTCTATCCAGGCGTCCCTGTAACTGTCTGCATTTCTCCCGGCTCCCGGGATGACGAGCAGGAATTTAGAATCCTTATTAAAATTTTTAGGCTTATGGTAAAATATCTTTATGCCTTTATCCTTGTTCCCAACTCCACCTTCTATCAGGAATACCCCAGAACCGATCCGGATGTTTATTTCATTCAGTGTTAATTCCACATCTGCGGTCAGACTGCTTTTTAATACAAGCGCCATGTTGCAATGGGGACAGGTCCCGGCTTCTGAGAAGGATAGGCTGTCACACTGCATCTCGCAAGGAGGACAGACATAATCCATTTTCTGATCTTTACAGGAAACCGTCAACATCATTATAAAGAGAAGCTGAATACAAATTTTCGAAATGGTATATAAATGGGGTTGCTGTTTAGTGCCGGTAATCATGTTTTTACTTTAGAAAAATGCGGTTGTATGCTTGGGTTAATGAATGCTGTTTTTTATTACGTCCATGGATTGTAGGAACCAAAATTCCACAGGTATCCTTCCGGATCCTGGCAACTGTATCCGCGACCGCCGTAGTCTTCGTCTTTAATATCCAATACTATGCTTGCCCCTGCTGCAACAGCCCTGTTATAATGCTCATCGATATTTTCAACAATGATATACGGGCTCTGGGTCGCACGGGTGGAGAACTTCGGGCACTAGGCCGGCAACTATTTCAATAGCTTCGCCAGCTGTCCCTATGATATAAATTTAGTAAAACTTCAGAATTGCTTCATATTCATAATGATTTTACCGAATTGATCTGCTGATTCCATTTTTTTAAATGCCAAATTGATGTCTTTGGCTGGATAAACCGAGTCTATTACCGGCTTTATTTTCTCTGTTGTGACCAATTTAAGCATGCTCTCAAATTCGTCCTTATTTCCCATTGTAGTACCGTGAATCGAAAGTTGTTTCCAGAAAATTGTCTTTGGGTTTAGATCGGTTATCTGTCCTGCTGTTCTGCCGAATAATGCAATTCGTCCACCTGGATTAGCTAATTCCGTTAAGCGGGCAAAATCTCTCCCGGCAGCCCCATCCACAATGACATCGAAACCTCCGGCCATTTCTCTCAATTCCGAACTCCAGTTTTTATCCCTGTAGATTACTCCACCTTTGGCTCCCAGATGGATCGCTTTAGATATTTTAGTGGCATCCCCGGAGGTAATATAGACATCAGCACCGGAGGCGACGGCAAATTTTAAAGCAAATAGGGCAACTCCGCCGCCAATACCCGTAATTAGGACCTTGTTATTACTTTCAAATTGTCCCCTGCTGAACAGTGCCCGGTATCCCGTTAATCCTGCCAGGGGTAAGGCAGCTGATTCTTCAAAAGAAAGGTGCCCGGGTTTAAGTCCTACATACGTATGGTCAATACAGATATATTCAGCAAAAGTCCCCTGGCTGGGGAAACCCAGTATCTCGTAATTCTGTCCATGCACCTTATTATCAGCACCCCAGTTGATCGAAGGATTAATCACAACTTCGTCACCGGTTTTGAGGTTTTTTACAGATGAACCCACCTTTTCGATAACTCCTGACCCGTCAGATCCCAGGATGATATCCGAATTACTCTTCAGGTTTTTTTCCTGCAGGGTCCACAGCTCATGGTGATTAATAGATGCAGCTTTTATCTTAATCCGTACTTGTGTAGGCGAGAGTAGGGGAAGATCCACATCCTTTACGCTAAGACTATAGGTTTCCTGATTAAGAACAAGAGCTTTCATAAGGTGATGGCATCTATCTGTTCATGCGGGTAGTCTGGCCGGACAGTACCGGTCAGTCTGAATCATAGTTCTATTAAATATAGGAATTATTCACCAAGCCAATTATTCCCTGATCATGGTTTCTGAGCATAATTAAATGTGGGGATCACAAAATTTTCCGCTTTACATAGAAGCCTACAATCCGGTGTACAACAGCGGATATCAGTACCAGGAAAGCCACGGTGTTCCAGAGCAGGTCTTCCTGGGGGAAGGTAGTTTCATGAAGGGCAAAGGCCAGGTAAAAGAATGATCCTATTCCCTTAATCCCGAGAAAGGCTACGGCCCATCTATGTTTCCAGGGCATATCGGTTGATAGCGTCGGAAAAATTCCAAAGAAAGGGCGGATGATAAAGATAAAGACCAGGCATAGGCCAATTATTGGAAAGGTCAGGGCCTGGAACCAATGATGAGCAATGTAACCACCAAGTAATAACAAGATTATGGTGATCATAAATTGTTCGACCTGCTCCACCACATCGTGCATTTCGTTATTAAAAGTATTTTGTTTCTCGTGATGGCGGATGGTAAGCGCTGCGACAAACACGGATATAAACCCATAGACCTCTGCAGCTTCGGAAACCCCATATATTAAAAAGGTAGCCGATACAGCCACAAACCCCAGGCGTTTGGGGGCAATGTTGAGTTTATCGGGTAAGATAAACAGAAGCCAGGCAATCATCCTCCCGAATCCATAACCGAATAGGAGTCCGCCCAGGATGCGGTAGACCAAATCTTTTAACAGCCATGTACTCAACCAATCGTCATAATTAAAACCGTACATGGCCACCCAGATGGCACACCAGGTAAAGGGGAACGCCATACCGTCATTAAGACCGGCTTCACTGGTGAGATTAAATTGCACGGGGTGTTCCTCATCTGCGTCTTCTTCTACTTCTACCTGCACATCGCTGGCCAGCACAGGGTCTGTAGGGGCGAATACGGCTCCAAGTAACAGTGCCGAAGCAGGCACTAACCCAAACCACCACCCCAGCATGGCCGTTGCAGCAATACACCCTATCATGGTGACCAGGACCAAGAGCAAAGGAACCCGGTAAGCGCTGAAGGAAAAATCGCGATTGATCTTTAAGCCTGCACCCATTAAACTGATGATCACAGCGATTTCTGTGAGCTTCAATATCTCTTTCTCGTATTTTATAGGATCGGGATCCGGCAGGTTGATAGGAAGTGAAAAAATAAGCATCCCGAGAAGGATAGCAACTATGGGCACATTCAGGATCTGTATCTGTTCAAATCGCTTAAGCCATGGCAGGAAAAGGCCAAACAGACCAACAATAATGTACATCCATATATAAGTTTCCATATATTTTCCGAATTATGAATTGGCGTTAACTTCCTGCTTAAACTCCATGTTCAATGAAATTATTTAATGATCGGTAACAATTTTATTGTATTTCTTCATTGTTCGAATAATTTCATCAATGGGTAGTGATTTTATTTCATGGCCATCTCTTCCTACCATGGTTTCCGCGGCAAACAATGAATTCAAAATAGCCTCTTCTGTTGCTTCTATCGTTGCTAAAAATAAAGGAGACATAGCATCATTTCTCAACTCCTTTTTCGTGTTAAACATTGAATCGCCCGAATTCGGAATCAAATTTTCTTTAGCGGCTGACAAAGCAATTACATAATCTCCGCTTCCATTAGATGCAATACCTCCTGTTTTTGCTAATCCCATCATTGCTCTTTTGGCCAGTCTTTCTAGATTCCTTGAATTGAGTGGAGCATCTGTAATAACAACCATCATGCAAGAACCATCTACATCATATAGTCCTTTATGCTTAGAGGGGTTTAATTCTTTATCGATAGGAACACCATTAATTTCGAAGACTCCTCCAAAATTAGTCTGAACAAGAATGCCAATGGTATATCCCCCGTCCGCTTTTGGAAGGACTCGCGAAGCTGTTCCAATCCCACCTTTATATCCAAAACAAATTGTTCCTGTCCCTGCACCAACGTTACCTTCCTCAACCGGGCCTTCTTTGGCATTCTGTATAGCCTTCAGCACATCTTCCTGTGTAACGTGCCTTCCCCTGATTTCATTTAACCAACCGTCATTTGTTTCTCCAACAATAGGATTTACAGAGTATACATTTTCATTCTGGTTTAAGGTATATGTTATTAAGGCATCAGAGGCTACGGGTACACTCAATGTATTGGTAAGGATGACTGGAGTTTCAATATTCCCTAATTCTTTAACTTGACTATATCCTGCTAATTTTCCATAACCATTACCGATATAAACTGCCGCAGGAACTTTAAAATCAAATATATTTCCCGGATGCGGTAATATAGCGGTAACACCTGTTCTGATACTATCGCCAATTATTAGTGTAGTATGTCCAACTCGTACACCTTCAATATCTGTAATGGCATTATTCTGACCGGTTTTAAGAACACCAATTTCAATACCATAATCTCTTGCCCTTTTTTGTTGAGCGTAGGAATCTATCGAAATTGACATAAAAAATACTAATACTAGCCTGAGTGTTATCCTTATCATCTTTTTATTTACTGATCATAACAGTTATGGTTAAGTGGGAGAAAGGGCGAAGATTTGTCCGCTTAACCTTTTTTCTAAATTACACTTTTTCAATAATACCCGCTATTGGGTCTCACCGATGTTTGGTTCGTTATTTTTTGTACCCCTCCCGGGTATAGCTCGGCTGATCAAACTGTTTAATTTTATGATGGGATGTGCGCGATCCCCGCTTCTTGTTTACTTTTACACCGATGAGTACACTAGTGCAAATTTCTGTATTACCGGAAGAACAAGAAGATGAAGCCAAACTGCTTGAGATAGCGCTCAGGAAATTAAAAATTCCGGATAGCAGGGTCCGCGAATGGAGAATCCGGAAAAGATCCATAGATGCCAGGAGGGCACCCGTACTTATCAACCTGCAGGTCGAGATCTGGCAGGGTGATGAGGAGCGGAGAGAAATCGCTTCCTTTATACCCAAGGCAGTTGCTGATGCCCGGCAAATAGCGATCATTGGGATGGGCCCGGCCGGAATGTATGCGGCCTTACGCGCCCTGGAAGGAGGTATTAAACCCATCATTTTTGAAAGAGGGAAAGATGTTCGTTCGCGGAGAAGGGATCTGGCGATGATCAGCAAGGAGCAGACCGTTAACCCCGAATCCAATTATTGCTTTGGCGAGGGTGGGGCAGGCACATATTCTGACGGGAAATTGTATACCCGCTCTAAAAAAAGAGGCAACGTGGCCAAGGCTATGGAGTGGCTGGTGCATTTTGGCGCAGATGCCAATATCCTGGTCGATACCCATCCGCATATTGGCACCAACAAACTTCCAAAGATCATCGGTGCCATGCGGGAGGCTATCCTGGATGCCGGGGGAGAGGTGCATTTTGACTCTAAGCTCACCGATATCAGGGTAGAAAATGGGCAGATAAAGGCCATCCGGATCAATGATGATTCCTGGTTAGCCTTTGATGATGTGGTTTTGGCCACCGGCCATTCTGCCAGGGATATCTACTATCTTTTGCACGCAAAGAACATAGAGATCCAGGCTAAAGCCTTCGCGATAGGAGTGCGCATAGAACACCAGCAGCAACTGATCGATAAGATCCAGTACCATGGTGATGACCAAAACCCCTACCTGCCACCTGCTTCTTACAGTTTAGTAGAACAGGTTGACGGGATGGGAGTCTATTCTTTTTGTATGTGCCCCGGCGGAGTAATTGCACCCTGTGCCACGGCAGAAGGGGAGGTGGTGACCAACGGCTGGAGTCCCAGCAAGCGGAATAACCCCTATTCCAATTCCGGGATCGTGGTCAGCGTGGAGCCCAGAGATCTTCCGAATTACACTGCAGATGATCCTTTTGTTTGCCTTAATTTCCAGAAGGCCGTGGAAAAGGCCTGTTGGGAGGCTGCAGGTCGATCGCAACGCGTGCCGGCACAGCGGATGATAGATTTTATTGAAGAGCGGGTATCTGCAGACTTTCCCAAAACCTCTTATCATCCGGGGATCGTGAGTGTGGACCTGAATACGGTCCTGCCTCCAATGCTCACAAAAAGACTTAAGAAGGCCTTTATCGCCTTTGGAAAGAAGATGAAGGGGTATTGCACCAACGAAGCAGTAATCCATGCTCCTGAATCAAGGACGTCTTCTACTGTCCTTATTCCCCGTGATACCACTAGCTTGTCCCACCCGGAGGTTCAGGGGCTGTACCCCTGCGGAGAAGGCGCCGGCTATGCGGGCGGCATTATGTCTGCGGCCATCGACGGCATAAATTGTGTGGACGCCATTTTGAAAAAATACAGTGAGAAAGAATCCTAGGTGAGGACCATCCCCCGGTAACCTGTCTATAATGCAAGTCGGGATAAGTTATAGCGAGCTACTCCTTCATTTCTACCCGGATCAGTCGTATTGGTTTTGTATCACTTAAATTTTCCACGGAATGTGGTGCTTCGGGCTCTTTGTACATGGTCATCGGGAAGACCAGGGGTTCCGGTATCTCCCGGGAATCCATGATCACATTACCCTCGGCATCACGGTCTATAAAATCTCCGGCCTCCATGATATAGAGCACGCTTGGCCAGCGGTGATGATGTACGGCTTCCAGCTCGTTTGGTGCAAG
The DNA here is from genome assembly GCF_028464225.1 of Zeaxanthinibacter sp. PT1. Taxonomy (GTDB): domain Bacteria; phylum Bacteroidota; class Bacteroidia; order Flavobacteriales; family Flavobacteriaceae; genus Zeaxanthinibacter. Next base: position 196,060 of record NZ_JAQPCN010000001.1, on the reverse strand, counting down.
CGTCACCTCCAGTACCCTTACCTTGTCATTTTCCAGTAAGATTTTATGATTATTGGGGGCAGAGACTACGGCGTCCTGCTCTGCAGGCCAATCTGCAGGGTTCCCTGTCTTATACAAAAGTTTTTGGTCATCAATGGTTTGGGAGGAAAGCGGAACGCTGAACAGGGTGATTATACAGAGTGCTACAAGCAGAATTTTGTCAGTTGATTTCATGATCGGTCAGTGTTGGTTATGCCAGGCTGTTTTCGGTGTTCTCGCCAATTATAATCATTAATGAATTCTGTATATAATTAACTGGAAAATAAATAATTAACTCAACTAAAGTTAATGAATTCCCGATTAGGGACAGCTTATATTCATTAATATTCTCTTCGATTCTTCCATTTATATACTACTTTGTTCGAATGGTACCAATCCGCTGAATCGGTCAGCATTTTATCTATTTTACTCCTGTTAACCCGAATCCATTGGCAAAAAAACATTGATCTTCCTGCTATCAACTTGTTTCACATATCACGAATCCCGGGCAACGATTGAATATTTTATTCATCTGCATGGGTGCTGATAACATACTTTTGTTTCCATCCTTCCTTAGTTGCTTCCCATAATGTAACAAGCCTGCTCGGTGGGGAACCCTCCGGATACTTTTTATCAAAAAATTGCTGGTATCCTACTTGTAACGCCCCAAAATCAGGTATTTCATATACCTCTGTATATCCTTTATAGGTAGACCCACGCTGAGGTCTTCGGTTTTTAAAAAAACTTTCCCAATCTTTCATATGCTCTTCTTTGGACATGATGAAGGCCCCGCCACTGTCGTGATAAAATTCATGATCATCACTGGTCAGCTCTTCAATTATTTTTAAATCTCCTTCATTCCATGCCAGCCAGAAAATGCTGTCAAGTTTAGTGATGGTATCAAATAGTGCTTGATTGGAAGGAGTGTAAACAGGTGCCCTATTCTCGCTTTTACGAGTGTCTGTAACGATAGGTGCATCGGAATGTTTCTGCTTATTACAGGAAATCATCAAAATGGCTGCGATAACCATTCCACTAATAGTCGATTTTAAAATTAAGTTCTTCGCCATGTTTATACTTTTTATATTTAATAATCAGCACTATTTTGGTCAAATGAAGTGCATCGAACAGGGCTTTTACCCTGAAGAGCAGTCTTTTTATGTATATGGGGGAGTTTTGGCTAACAAAATATCCCAGATGAGGAGCAAGGCTTTACATTGGTAATATTCAATACGGGCATACTAGGAATGGTACGTCTGGGCTTGGGAGATTGTCCATGTGGTAACTATTGCTTAATAAACCTTAAAAGTCTTATACATTTTTCGTTCAAGAGCATTGGGAATTTCCGAGATTAAAACATAGGTGCCTTTTGTAAGCTGAGTTTTAAAATACCCTGTTTCACCCGCTTCCAGATCTTCCACACCACCTAAAAATGTCAAGCCTTCCGGAATTGGAGTTCTAAAAGCCTTGATATTAGTTGTGTTCAACCAGTTCGCCAGGGTATCCAATTTAGACATAGCGTCAAGTTTCACTAGATTCACATCATGGCCTAGAAGTGATTCGTATCGCGTTTGATCCTTAAAATGAACAGCTAAGCGATAATCACCTGCTTTAACAGAGTCCTGGAATATAATTCCTTTCACACCGGAAATATTTACTCTGTAATCATAATCGGGCTCCTTATTACTATTTTTTTCTTCACTCACCACAACTTCTTTTAACATTCCGTAAAATGCATGAGGCATACCATTTGGCATCCTGACATAGCATTCCATGACATAGGTGCCCGGATGCATGTAAATTGTAGTTTCTGCTATACTTTTTGGAGAGATTAAACCTACACCGCCACCCATGTCTACTTCATTCCACCAGGCTGGAACCTTTTCAAATTCTCTCATAGCCTTTTCAATCTCAGCATTTAATAAATGGGTAAATGCTGCTTTAATAGGAGGGACCAATTCATTGTTGTAATTGTCGATAGTTATCCCATCCGGCATTTTTTCGAAAATGAAGAAATGAGTTTCGGAAGATTTATTATTGTACTTGAAAGTTGTCCACCCAGATTTTAGTCGAGCCGGTATTTGAAAATCCATTTCATTGGTTACCACTTCAATGGAGTTTTCAACATTATTGATTTGAGTAGTAGTCTTTTCCTGATCCTGCCCAGCCTTCTTATCATCTTTACAGCTTAACAGAGGAATTAGAAAAAGAGATACTAACAGGAAGGATCTTTTAAAACTGACAATCGTTTGCATAATTTTAGAGTTTGATTGGTTCTATATGCTGACTTAAACAAGACTTATAGATGAATATCTAATCCTTATCCTCTTGCAGGTTTAGCATTAATATTAAGTGTTTCCATTGGGTGATTAATGTCATAGATCTTTTGCGAAACAGCTGCAAATTTGCTGCCATGTGAGCCCATATGGTTCGGCTAACCAGGCATAATAAAGGGGGGAGGTAAAGTTAGGCCGTACTGCGATTAAACTTTAATAAATATAGTAATTATTCTCTAACAGAGCGAGTTAGCGGTTGTGATCCGTACCGATTGGCAGACGGCCTGCCGCAGAAAAGCCAGACCAAGTCTTCTCTAGTGGTACATAGTGGGGGTATAGCTGATTATAAATGTCTCGGAATTTACACTTAAACCATTATAACATAAACATCAACACTGATCAGTTCTCCATTTTTCATCTCGCAGTTTTTTAATGTTTTTTCAAGTTGAAAATCGAGTTTAGACAATGCTTTCTTACAGTTAGTATTTTCAGTTTCTACAAATCCTTCAATGCGGTTTAGTTTCAGTTGCTTAAACCCGTAATCAGAGATCAATGGAAATGCCTCTTTCATAATTCCCTTTCCCCAGAATTCCGGGAGCAGCCAAAGCCCGATTTCCGCTTTCTTTGCTATTAGGTCAATGTCATTCAGGCCTCCTGCGCCGTAAAACGTTTGCTGGTCAGGAGAGCAAATCGCCCACCAGAGTTATTTCTTATCCGCAAACCAGATCATTTGTTCTTTCGTGGCTTCTATATTATCAAAACTGATTCCATAATACCTGGTAACCTCGGGGTTTGAAAGCCCTGTAAAAATGTTTTCAATATCTGAAGCTATTATTTCACGCATTAGGAACCGGTCAGTTCGTAATGTTGGAAAAGGATTATCCATTTTTTTATTGTTCAATAGTCAGACAGGCTTCTGGCAGCTGGGGATACCAGCCCGTTGCATAAGGGTATAGCCGCTCTAGCTTCTATGGCTTACATCCTTTTAAAGGATATGTTTTTCGCTCTACTACTGGACACTTTAAATCCAGTAATAGCTCCGGTCTCATTACGCTCAAAATTGATAGCTCTGAAAGAGCCTTTGTTCCCTATAAAATAATCCTGCATAATGGCCTTTAATCTAAAATTTCCCAGTCGTGGATGTTTAGCTACCAGTTGATCCTCATCCGTGAAAAAGGAATAATAGGTATCCAATTCTTCTGAATAATATCTTCCGGTAAACCCGGATAAGCTGGTGGCATTATAGTCAGCCGGCTCATATTTTTGAAACGCTATACTATAGCCATCATCAAACATTAAAATCATTTCATGTGCATTGAAAGTGATAGAAATGTATTCGTCGATAAGCATTTCAAATTCATTTTCGCCAACGGCTTGTAAAGCTGTTTTACTACCATCTTTCCTGAGATAGTAGAGCGAGTCATTCACCACTTTGATATGCCTGGAATACCTGTCTTTTTGATTCCAGTAATATCCTTCAAATTTCTCAAGTCTGGAGGTACTTAGCGCTAAAGGGGTTTTACGCTGAACATGATTAGTTGCAGCTGTCTCCTTTATTTGGAAATGATCCTTTAAGGTGATTTCGGTAAGCTGCTGTACCATCCGCCCACCATTAATGGCCGAGTTATTGGAAAGAATTAGGATACTGCTGTTCTCATTCGGAAACCTGCCTACAAAGGCCTGGTAACTCGCATCTACACCACTATGTGATATTCTCTTAATTCCTTTATAAGTATCGATAAACTGTCCCAAGCCATACCCGGTGTTTTCACCATTTTTTAGTTTACCCATGGTATTCATTTTTTGAAAAATGGTTGAGTGTCCAACTGTTGGCTTACTAAAGTTAATTACCCATTTACTTAGATCTTCGACCGTGGTAGACAGGTTTGTAGCCCCTACACTGATATTGTTAAACAGATCTTCGTAATAGGTGCCCTCTTTTTGATAGTAAGAATTGGCGCTGTTCGGTATAACTAAGCCATATGCATCAATGAAAGCGCTATTATGCATCTGTAGTGGCGAAAAAATTCTTTTTTCCGTGAATTTTGCAAAAGACATTCCTGAAACCCTTGCTACAATTTCTGCCAATAAGGTATAACCGGAATTGCTGTACATGAATTCCGCACCTGGGCTAAAGTTTAAAGCCCGTTGATTGTATATTAACTGTAGCACTTGCTCATTGGTAATATTATCGTCTAAACGCCACCCGGCAAGCCTCAATAGATTCCACTGGTCTCTTAGACCGCTTGTGTGAAGCAGGAGAGTACGAAGGGTTAATCCGGGATTCTCAATCTTCATTTCAGGGAGATATTTCTGTACATTATCATCCAATGATAATTTACCCTCATGCTCCAGTAATAATATAGCAAAGGCGGTAAACTGTTTTGATACCGAAGCTACATGGAAAGAGGTGTTATGGGTAATCGGGATGTTGTGCTCCAGGTTAGCCAGGCCATATTGTTTTTGAAAAACCAATGAATCTCCGTGTACAATTCCGATAGAAACTCCAGGTTCGTTTTCATATTTTTCATACAGTGAGTCGATTTGTTTTTCTACCCGAACTTGATCGAAAAATGCCTGGTTAGATTGTTGAGAAAATGTACTTGACGGAATAATCAGGAATGCCCAAATCAGGGCCAGTACTGCTAATTTCATTTGGAGATTTAAATGGAGAAGTAAATGTATCTATTTTTTACCGAATGGGAATTTTCTTCAAAAAAGACCTACAAGGAGTAGCGATTGTTGTGGACAATATAAGCGAAATCCTTTTTATGTGGCTACATTTTAGTTTTTCCTGCAACAGTATTTAAAGTGTAATAGCCTGATATCCAAATATTATAGCTAATCTTACAGATGGCTGCAAAAGAAAATTCTGGATTAAAACGACAATTGGGAGCCGGATCACTCGCCATCAACGCCATGAATTTGACCATCGGGACAGGGATCTTTATCCTGCCTGCTTATGTAGCAGGTTATTTGGGGGCCATGGGTTTTCTTGCCTATCTATTTTGTTCCCTTTTAATAGGATTGATCATGTTGTGTTTTGCAGAAATGGGTAGCACCAAAACGAGCAGTGGGGGAGCTTACACCATGATCAAGGACGCTTTTGGTCCTTTGGCCGGATTCTTATCCAATACTTTGTTATGGCTAGGTTATGGAATTCTTTCCGATGCGGCTGTGATCAATGTAATGTCCAATATGCTCGGTCTATGGTTCCCGTCATTTTACGAGTTTTGGTTTCGATCCTTATTTATTTTTGCAGTTATCGCAGTATTTGCCCTGGTAAATATACTTGGGTTGAAGTCGGGTATCAGGATGGTAATCATATTGACTATCCTTAAACTTACTCCCCTGGTCCTGCTTGTGGTAATTGGTATATTCAGCCTGCAGGCTGAAAACCTGATGATCACCGCCCTCCCGGATCTCACAACTTTTGGAGCTGCTTGCTTATTACTCTTTTTTGCATTTCAAGGATCAGAATCGGCCTTGAATATCAGTGGAGAAATGAAAAATCCCGGGAAAACAATTCCCAGGGGTATTTTCATTGGCATTGCAGGGATACTGGTCATTTACCTGTTAATACAATTTGTGGCTACAGGAGTCTTAGGGACAGAACTGGCCCTGTTCCAGGAAGCCCCGCTTGCCGAGGTTGCTATACGCCTCGTGGGTCCTGTGGGAGGGATCATTTTAATTGCAGCTGGGGTAATTTCAATGTACGCAGTAGTAGGCGGGGATATCCTGGTTACCTCCAGGTTACCCTTTGTAGCCTCGGAAAATGGATTACTGCCAAAGATGCTGAGCAGGGTCCACCCAAAATATAAGTCGCCCTATATATCCATAATTTTATTCTGTAGTTTATTGTTTATAATGTCTATAAGTGGTGGCTTCAAAACCCTGGCCATCCTGGCCAGTTCTGCCGTTCTTATCATATATCTTGGCGTAGTATTGGCCATGTTTAAGCGTAGGCTGAAGCCCAATTTGGCAAATCCGCCAATGTTCATAGTGCCCGGTGGACTATTAGTTCCTATTCTTTCTTTGATTGTACTGGTATGGATTCTTTCTTATGTACCCTTCACTGAGTATGTGGCCATTGGTATTTTCTTTATAGTAGCCACCTTATACTATTATGGGTACGCGTGGTGGAAGAAAACAAACAGGGCAAAGGTTGATCTTCTGATGAAAAAATAAGGTATAACGCCCTTAGCAGGAATTAAAGGATGCCGCTGACAGTTTGTGTATAGTGTTATAGCCTGCTATTCACTGTGTAATAACGCATAAGAAAACCATCAAGGAAGAACCTTTAACGAATTCTTTTAATCGCTTTCTTGTCGGTTCTACCCATGCTTTAAAAATATTCCTTTTTTCAAGCAGGTAAATTATGGTCCAGGATATTAAAACAATTATTGTGATATATATGCTCGTCATTTTTCGAGTTTATCGCCAACGTCCACGATTTCTACCTGGGAATATGGTTAAGCGTGTACCAGCTTTCGCGGTTCCAGAGTGGCTGGCCCTCCCCGTTCTTAAATCGGTCCGATAATTTGAAATAGACCACATGTCCTGCCTTCATCTCCGGTAAGCTAACTTCCAGGGTTTTGTGATCATCTCCCAGGACCACATTGGCGGCTTTAAGGGTTTCATGGTCCAGCTTGGGACCACCGTAGTCCGCGGTGGGTTCATACCTCCATTGTTCCATATGCAGGTCTCCTGTTGTTATCTCAGTTCCCTTTGCCAAAGGCTCGGTCAGTTCAATACGGAAACCTCCGGCCCGGGCACTGACAGAGAGGATCTCGAAAGTGCTTTTTTCATTATATACCAGCCGCTGCAATCCATACCAGTAAGTACCGTAATGGTTCCAGTTCCCCGAGGAACCAACTCCTCCTGCCATAAGAGAGCCATCCGGTGCCCATTGGAGACGGTTCACCCCGGCTTCCATCCCCTGGGTGAAACGGAATAATGCACCCTGTAACTGGCCATTCACCTCTTCTACGTAAATCCTCTTAATACCCCCGTTCGTCACTTCTCCTACCAGTAACTGATCCTTGTAGGGTCCAAGGTCTATTCCGATAGGGGTACTGGGAGAATTGCCGATCTCGTCCTGGGGCATCCAGACCACCGGTAATTGTTCCGTTTTTTCCAGGCTGGCTTCCGGATCTACGGAGCGGGAGCCATAGAAGGCATCTTGTTGCAGGTGTACCACCTTACTGGCCGGCAACCAGTCACCCTGGTTATCTGAAATGAAGATCTGTTCCTCTAAGCCCAGGCCAATGCCGTTGGGGGTGCGCAGCCCGCTGGCTACAAATTGCACATCCCCGGTTTTGGGGTCTATGCGGATCGCTTTCCCGCGGTCGGGGATCTGGGGGCTGGCACTGGCACCACCGGGTTGTATGGCGGTGGCAAGCGTGGCGTAAAACGCCTTGTCTTTATACACGAGTCCAAAAGCGAATTCATGGAAATTTCCCGAAACCTTCCATTGGTTACTTACCGTTCTGTATTCATCGATAATGCCGTCCTGGTCATGGTCCAGAAGTTGGGTCAATTCCTGCTTCTGCAATACGTAGATGTCCCCGTCTACCACTTTCAGACCTAAAGGTTCTGCAAGGCCATAGGCGATCTTCTTCACTTTGATGGAAGAAGGGTCCTGGCTTTGCCAATTTCTAATGGCGTACACCGCCCCATCCGGATCCCAGGTGCAGACCACCATGGTGCCGTCTTCCAGGAAATCGATACCACCTACTTTGGGCTTAAAATCATCTGGTCGGGCCTGGTGCAGATCAAAGGACGGATGCACCCCTTTCAGGCTTGGAGACGGTGCCGATTCCATGGATGCCAGTCGCTCCGGGGATTTTTCATTGGTTGGAACAGCATTATTTTCATGGGAGATCATAGTTTCATCCAGCAGCGAATAGGCTTCTTTTTCGGTATCGAATACTTGTAGAGAAATCATGGCACCTCCCTCACCCTGGCCGTACACGACCTGTATGGGGTGCTTACCTTCATTCAGATGTACTTCCCCGTCCTTGATCCGGCTGCCATGGCTGCCGCTATTGTCGATGACCTGCTTCCCGTCTATAAACAGGTAAGAGCCATCGTCGCTGATAAGTCGGAATGCATAACTGCCGGCCTTTTCAATATTCAGCAATCCGTCGTAAACAATAGCGAAGTGATCAGAAGCAACTTCAAAATCTGCTTTTTCATTGGTGTGAATAGCAGGGGCGATCCGGCTGAGGTCGGCTTGTTCCGCATCCCTGAACGTCAGAATGTCCTGCTCATCCGGGTTGGAATATATTTTGGCCAAAAAACCTTTTCCGGTATTGCCCGTGGACGGCCTTAAAAATTTCACGGACTCATGACCCAAAGTGTACTTGGAGACAGCCGTTTCAAGAGTATCGTCAATATTTAAAATATATTCTGCAATCTGGTAGGCCTGTTCTTCTGAAAATTGCTCGTGTGGGGTCATCATTGCCTCTCCCCAGGATCCTTTACCCCCATGGATGATCTTATCTGCCAGGAGTTTCTTGTTCTCCTCGTTATCGTGATACCTTTTGGCTATGGCCATGTAGGAGGGTCCGACTGTTTTTACCAGTTCATTGTGGCAGGCCCTGCAATCACTGGCCTCAACCAGGCTCTTAGCCGCATTGGCGGAGCTTTTAACATCGCTGTTGCCGTCGTTTGCAATCGGCGTGGCTTTTGCGTGATCCATGGTGAAGGTCAGGGTGGTGTTCTCCCGGATCGCTATTTGTTTTTCAGGAGCTTCCATCATCGCTGAAGGAGTGTCCGTCAATTCGCTGTCTTCAAGATGTATGGCATCATGCTCAAAGGCATCGCTGGCAAGAAATAGTTGATAATCTGTATCATTACTAACCTCAAAACGACGTTCCAGGGCAGCCTTTCCGTCCTTTTTTACAAATTCCGGACTTTCCATTACCTGTATGCTATCCTGGGCTGGAGTGATGAGCAGGGTACTTAGGTACAGCCGTCCATTTTTGAACTGATGTCCCTTATACCGGATGACTGGTTGCACGGCTTCCTGCTCGTTTCTAAGGATCCATCGGTCCCGGGTATTCTCGTAGAACTGTATCCCGGTGGTAGTAGGCTGTGGCCCGTGCATTTCATCGTACACGGCGCCGGAGAAGTTGACATCGCCATCCCAGGCTTTATGCAGCAAACCATCCTGTGTACTATAAGCCACCCAAAGGTCCTCGTGCAATGCTGCCGTAAGGATACGGGGTTGAGTGTCCAGTACTGAGCGAAAAACCCAATGTTCCCTGGGTCTCTCCGGCTGATCTTCCTGCTTACAGCCTATGGCCAGTACAAGCAGTGAGGTAGCATATAATATAGCTGTGATCTTCGATTTTAAGGTCATGGTTGGTGTAAAATGGTTAGAAGTATATGAATTACAAACATCGGAAAATCCGGCATAAATTGTAGATGTTTTGGCAGTAAGAATAATGATCGATAGAATTTAGCAGGGGAGCTATTTTTATAATCATACTTCCTTGTTGCTTCCCAAGGGTGGTGATTTACATGATCCTTCCACCGAAAAGCTGACAAGGAGGCGTCAGCAAGGGATTCTTGTTCAAAAAACGAAATGCCAGGATATTTGAAAACAACGGGCTTTCGCCAAGTGCTCGACGCTTAATTTGTTCTTTGAATATAACGTAATAATTCCTGAAGGGATAGGAGGGAAGCCTGCTTTCACGAATCAGTTCGGGCGGAGGGTATTTCCAGGTTCTGCAGATTTATTGTCAATTATTTCTAATATTCCTTTTATAAAAGCTGCATGAGGCGCAAATCCTGCAAAAAAATAATAACTCATTTGAATGCGATAGAATTTACGATCAACTTGTTGCTGGCCAGCTTATTATATATTTAGTTGTATATTAAATGTTGACTATTGATGTCAAGCCCCGGGAGAGGCAGCTTTTATTGGTAGCGGATATTGTATGGATCAAAAGCTCCTGATCAGGCAAATTGGAGACCCCATTTAATACATATGGATTATGAAATTTGTCGGAAGTCAATTAGCATTTTTTTTGAAGGACAGGAATTTAAGAAGGAACTCTAAGATCCTGCTCAGGTATTTGCTGTTTCTGGGGATTATCATCATAATCTATTCCATCCTCTTCCATATCATAATGCTTAATATTGAAGGCCAGGAACATTCCTGGGTTACCGGTTTCTACTGGACACTTACTGTAATGAGCACCCTTGGGTTCGGCGACATCACCTTTGCTTCGGATATTGGCAGGCTCTTCAGTATCATCGTATTGCTTACAGGAATTTTTTCGTTACTGATCGTATTACCATTTGCCTTCTTAAGGCATTTTTATGTTCCCTTGCTGGAATCACAAGATAAAAACAGGGTGCCAAGAGAAGTTCCCACAGCAACCAAGAATCATATAATTATTTGTTCTTACGAAGCCATTGCCATCGATCTTATGGAGCGTTTAAAACAGGATAAGACAACTTTTTATTTGATAGAAAATGAATTGGTAAAGGCACTTAAATTTCACGATGATGGCATCCCGGTGATACATGGTCGATTGGATGACCAGGAAACATTTGAACGGGCCAATATCAGGGAAGCAAAACTTGTTCTGGTGAACAGGGATGATATTGTAAATACCAAGATCATTCTTGCCATTCGGCAGATCGCCCCAACCATTATTATAGTTGCGATTGCGAATGATGACGAATCTGTGGATGTCCAGGAATTAAGTGGGGCCAATCATGTACTGCCGGTAAAACGCTGGCTGGGTGAACAATTGGCTAACAGGGTGAATGCACAGTATGCTAAATCGCAACCCATAGGTCAGTATGAAGATCTGTTAATTGCAGAACTACCTGTTCACAATACACCCCTGGTGTCTAAAACTATCCGGGAAACCGGCTTGAGGCAGAAATTCGGAGTCAGTATTGTGGCTATTTGGGATAGGGGAAGGATGAAACCCATAAGCGGTGTAGAAAAACTCACCAACGATAGTGTTTTGGTCATCATAGGTAATGAGGATCAGCTCCGTAGCATTGACGAGATCTTTATTGAATACGATGTAAACCCAAACCCGGTCCTGTTGATAGGAGGGGGAAAGGTAGGATTAGCTGCGGCCGAATCTTTATATAAGAATGGTATTTTGGTTAATTTGATAGAAAAGGATCCCGAGATATCGAATTCCAAGGTGAATCGTATCTGCAATGAAGTATTTACCGGGAGGGCATCGGATTACGATCTCCTAAATAAAGCGGGAATCCTGGAAGCTCCTTCAATATTACTTTCTACCAACGACGACACCATGAATATCTATTTAACTTCCTATTGTCGTCAATTGAATAAGGAGGTAAAAATAGTGAGCCGTATCTCCGAAGCTCGAAACTTAGATATCATACACAGGGCGGGTGCAAATTTTGTGTTGAGTTATGCAACATTGGGTTCTGAAGCAGTTTTATCGATCTTAAAAGGACATGAACTTACGGTACTTGGCGAAGGTATCTCGCTATTTATTGTTCCTACACCCTCTTTATTAGGAGGTAAGTCGCTGGCAGCATCTGCAATTGGTGCCAAGACGGGACTTTCGGTCATCGCCATAAAAGAGAAATCACAGGTCCTCACCCTGTTATCTGCAGATACCGTTCTTCCAGCGGACTCCGAACTGGTAATGCTTGGAAATACAGAAATGAAGCATAAATTCGACGAGATTTACTTCACTGCCTAATGGTCCCTGATCGCTGATTATTCTCCATGGTTTACCTTAGGGATGAGCAATCATGCACAGAAAACCTGGCTTATAACCTCTTCTTTATTAATCGGTATGATATTGCTTCGCCACTATTATCGAGCTTAACAGACTGACTATTAGTTATTTGCTTTTTTTGTACATTTCATTATGTCTGAAAACACCGTACATACTCCCCGAAAATTTGGAACCTTTTTGGGGGTATATACTCCGAGTGTATTAACCATTCTTGGTCTTATCATGTACCTCCGGTTTGGATGGGTGGTAGGCAATGTAGGCCTGGGCTGGACCATGGTAATTGTAATTTTAGCCAGCTCTATCACCTTTATAACCGGACTCAGTGCTTCTGCAATAGCCACGAATAGCCAGGTAGGGGTCGGGGGAGAGTATTTTTTGGTATCCCGAAGCCTGGGGATGGAAACCGGTGGCGCCATTGGCATTCCACTTTATTTTTGCAGGATATTGAGTGTAACCTTTTATTCCTATGGATTAGCCGAGGCCATTCTGATCTTCTGGCCTGCGGATTGGGGAGGCATCCCTTCCTTTGGCTTGCAGGGCCTTACCGCCGTATTTATCATTTCAGTGGCCTTACTTTCCGGTAAAAGTGCAGCTATCACCCTTAAAGCCCAACTTCCCATTATGATATTAGTAGGTCTATCCATAGTGGCCCTGGCAGTCGGAGTTTTATCGCATGAAACCCATGCCCCATTAATGAATGCAACTTATGCCACAACAGGCGATGGAGGTTTTTGGTATGTTTTTGCAGTTTTCTTTCCGGCAGTTACCGGTTTTACGGCAGGCATTGGCATGAGCGGAGATCTGAAAAAACCCAGGAAATCCATTCCCAGGGGTACCTTGGGTGCTGTATTGACCGGTGCTTTGATTTATCTGTTAATACCCGTACTGTTTGCCATAACCGGTCTTCTGACTATAGAGCAGCTTACGGATGAAGAATTTGGACTGAAGACCTGGACATCGGTGGCATTGTTTGGAGGAATAATAGTGATCCCGGCCGTGTGGGGTGCCATCTTATCTTCAACTTTCGGAAGCATCCTGGGTGGCCCGCGTGTACTGCAGGCACTTTCCATGGATGGTCTTGCACCTAAATTTCTTTCAAAGCTATCCAATACCGGGCAGCCCACCAGGGCAACCTGGATTAGTGGAGCAATCGCTTTACTGGCAGTATCCCTGGGGTCGCTTAACACCCTTGCCCAATTGGTGTCTATATTGTTCTTAACCCTATACGTGATCATTAATTTTAGTGCGGCATTGGAGGTGATTGTTGCAGAGCCCTCGTACAGGCCAAAAATCAGAGTTCCATGGTACATATCTATCCTGGGTGCTGCCGGTGCTATTGGAGTCATGTTTTTGATCAATCCCTGGGCCTGTTTGTTGGCTTTGCTCATTGTGGCAGGGCTTTATATCTGGCTACGCTCCAGATCCCTGGAACAGCAGTGGGGGGATGTGTCTGTTGGATTCTGGATAAAGGTTGCCAGGTATGCATTACTACAGCTTAAGAACAGAAGTGTTTATAGCCGCAACTGGAGACCATTAATGTTAGTTTTCGTTAAAAATGTAGACAAGCATCTTAGCCTAATTAAACTAGCTGAGTTACTGGGACAGCACCATGGGATACTTACTTTGGCGCATTTAATATGTACGGAAGAATTCGTGCCGGATGACAAAAGAAGGACTATCGAAACTGAAATCAGAAAGAAAATTGCGCACCAGGGATTCCAGGCATTTATTGAAGTTCACTCTGTAACCGATTTCCATGAAGGTTTTGTTGAAATAGCTAAGGGACACGGATTGGGAGGGTTACGGACAAATACCATATTATTTGACTGGTCTCATGACACCGAAGGCCAGATCAAGGAACTCAGGGCCATCGAAGCACTACGAAAAAAAGATAAGAATATCATTCTTTTAAATTCCAGGTCGGGGATTACAGAACGAGGAAAGGTAATAGATATATGGTGGCGGGGACAGCAGAATAATGGCGATCTTATGTTGATGTGCGCCTACCTGATAAAATTAAACCCGCAGTGGGAAGACGCCGGGATTCGGATTTTATCAGTGGTAAGAACTAAAGAACATAAAACCAAATTGAGCAAAGGCATAAAGAAATTACTCCCATTAGCAAGGATTGAAGCTTCGGTTCACGTAATTGTACATGATGGCAATTTTAGAGATGTGCTTTATGAAAAAAGCGGGGAATCAGATATGGTTTTCTTGGGGTTGCCGAAGGGCTATGAAGGTGATGAATACAAGGTTGCAAAGCATCTGGATATGCTGTGCCATGGCTTAAGGACTACAGTGTTCGTACAGAATAATGGAATGTCTCATTCGATACCAATTCTTTTAAAAGTTGGTGAATAGGGGAATTTTTCAGGAAATTATTCAAGATTTGAAGAAACAATTGAATTATATATCAATTAGATATAACGGTCTTTGTTAGCCTAAGTTGGCGGGAGTAGCTATGGTTCATTGCTGTTGCTAGGATTGCCATATTCAATACCGGGAATGTCCATCATCAGGAAGCCAATTAATTGCTGATACCTTTTGTAGGCATAGGTGAAATTCAGTCTATCACCCTTTTATCACAAGGTCAATTATTGACCTGAAGGTTTCTGATCTACCTATGGGCTCTAAAAGAAAGTTAAACACGTTTACGCCCAATGCAAGAATGGTCGCCGGATGCCTAATTTTTTTATACTTCCAGGAGGCAAGAATTATAAAAATAATTATGAAAACACTGGTAGCATGAAAAGGAGGCATGGCGGTAGGTTCATCTATAAATCCACCAGGTCCGTACCAAGCAATTAATACACCCCTGCTTAGTGCGGGCCATATAATTATGAAAACTGTGGAAATCATCCACCAGGCGTGATCTTCAAGTCTTTTCCTATGTAATATACTTTGTATTACTGCAAAGAGGAAAGCTGTCATCATTACAGTTTCAATTGCTATAACACCATAGAAGAACCAAGGCTTAAATGGTCCAAATCGTTCCGGAAATTGAGCAACGGTTTCGGCAAGTACAATATTCCTATGGTTCATGCTCAGGGCAGTAAACACTACCCCTCCGGCCAATAACATTCCAATTATTCCATTAGTTCTATGTTTTACCAAATAACCGTGAGTGGCTAAATAAGGTTGAATAATTAAGTATATATACCATAAAGATCCCGTCCAGTAATGGACATGTACGGACCATGCTTTGTTCGAAAAATCACCCCAATAATTCATAAATATCCCCAATTGCATAATAAGCATGGGAATTAT
Organism: Zeaxanthinibacter sp. PT1; assembly: GCF_028464225.1. Taxonomy (GTDB): domain Bacteria; phylum Bacteroidota; class Bacteroidia; order Flavobacteriales; family Flavobacteriaceae; genus Zeaxanthinibacter. Next base: position 180,747 of record NZ_JAQPCN010000001.1, on the reverse strand, counting down.
CATCCATAAATGTAAATTTTTATACTTATCCATCACTCTGGTTATTTAAATGACTCCTTCAGATGTTCAGCATATATCGTTCTGTTTCTTCCCCAAATAAAAATTCAATCGGAGGAGCTGATGTGATACTGAATTGAATTTTAAAAATTATAAATTTTGATAACGGTTTCGGGGAAATCTGCTTGTAGGCGTAGCTGCCGGAGCCAAGCTACACAGGCGCATAGGGGGATCTGTTGCGCCGTACCGAAGCAGGTTTAGACATTAAATATAGAGAAAATATTCTTGATAGGGTAGGAGGAGAGCAATGCCCGCCCGCCAACCTTCGGTAGACAAGCCTGCCTGCGGAAGGCAGGCCTAACTTCGGTAGGCAGGCCCGGCAGAATATTCTGCCGGGGCACGTTTGGGCGGGGGTATTGGCACAATTGTGCTTTCGTTATTTTATCTTCTATTTAAATGTTTATCAATAGATACCTTTAATTTTGTGCCATGTTGTAATGCTTCCTTATAAAATTCTTGTTGAATTTTTATTTGATATAATCTGGCAAAATTTATTGTTGCCAATTTATCATCATTCATTATGGCTCTGATATCCAAAGGTATAGCTTCTCTTTTGTCGTTTTGGTAATATTCTTCTAATAAAGGATGTTTATTACTTCCTTTTCTGTGGTATTTACTGTAGTAATTGAAATAATAAGGTTCTATTTCTTTTTTTATGAATGTGTTGGTGATTTCTTCACGTTCTTTGATTCTATGCAATAAGTTATAATACGCAGTGATGTCCATTTGTAAATCTTTTGGTAAAATAGAAAACTCTCCTGTCTTATTTAGTTTGTCATACGCGGTGCTATTAGCATAAAAGTTTTGTTCAAATAAATTTGCAGTGATATAACCTGTTGTTAATGAATCAAAAGGTATTATTTGTTGAAACTGATCAGATAACATCTGACTTTTTATAACATTAGTTTTGATGACTTCGTTCAGTGTATCTAGCTGAATAAGATCATCTGAGATGTTTTGGCTTAGTTGCTTAAGTTGTATGTCGGCTGACTTTTGTGTTTTTGATTGTTCATTCCAGTTATTAATCTGAATCGCAATCAATATTCCAATTACCACAAGTATGATTTCTCCAATAGCATAAATCAGATACTTACTGAATTTATTTTCAGAGAGTAAATTTTGTCTAATTTTTCTAAAAAACTTAATCATTGGTTTTAATGAAGCACAACGGGTAGTATATGAAAAGCAGGCGATTTCGAAGTACTAAACTTTCAATAAAGCACATAGTTTGATGGGAGCCAAAAGCCTTGATTTCATTGCTGTTTCGTCTATTTTTTATATAACTTGTTACGCATATTTTAATTCAATTTCTCCCAAGTTTGATTTTGAATTGGAACTTTTACTTTTAATACCTTGTCATTTGAATCAAATATAAAATCTAAATAAACATCAGTTTGCGATATGTAAAATCGAGTTTCTGATTCTGGAAGGAGAGGGAAAGTTTGACCATTCGCTTTACTGAATAAAGTATCATCATTAACAAATAATTCAGATTTTACATCGGTTCCAATTAATTTATATACGCCACAGTAAATTTTTAAGTCTTTCTCTGTAAGATTTACATACTCTCTATTTCTATATGTAATTACAGACCTTGTTTTTAAATTATATTCGTCGCCAGATTTTAAGGTGTAAAACTCCCTACTGCCTTTTGGTAATTTATAGATGGTATCTCTTTCTTCTGACCATCGAGTGCCATCATACATGACAACATAACTTTTTCCTATAACTTTAAATGTATCACCTTGAACAATTATTCCAGTACCTTCATCTATTCCTATCCCTAGTAATTCAGGTCTGTTATCTAGAATTTCAAACATATCAAACTGTCTGTTTCTTTTTAAAAGGTGCTGATCAATGGCTACATTCTTTATAAAACTCAATCCAACTTCATGGTCTCCCATCATTTTTGTATTTCCTTTTGAATCTCCTCTAGCTAAATAAGAACCTTGAATAGTAGCACCAGCAGATCCTCCTGCGATAACTCCACCTCGACTTAAGAGCTTAATTAATTCATCATGCGTCTTTGTGTTTAAGTAAGAGTCCGCATGTCGCCATTGTCTTCCGCCGCTGAATATTACACCTACAGCATTTTTAATAGGTTCAATAAATTCATCTGTATTGGCTTCCTCTGGGTCTCTGGTATGTAAAACCGTAACATTAGTTAAACCGGATTTAATGAATCTTTGTTTATAATTTTCTAAAAATTCATCAGAAAGAACATCAGAAGAACCGGCTGTAGGAATTACAATAACTGGTGCGTCTGCTCCACCAATTAGTTCCATGAATTTATCTTTAAAAATTCCATAGATACCGTCGCCAGTAATAATAAGTGAGCCTTTTTCTGGACCAATTGTTTCATTATCTCTCAATTTGTAAGAATTCTGCCCTAATAAGTTGTTAGCTGGGAACATTATTAATGTAATAACAATGCAGATTAATAATTTTTGTGATTTTCTCATATTCTTTGGGTTGGTTAATACTGCATAACGGGTATGGTAATGCATCCCGACCGCCTACCTACGGTAGGCAAGGCAGCCTGCCGAAGACAGGGTTTTTAGACAATTTTTTGAATCCAATCCAGGCGTCTAACCCTAGCGATCATACAGTGAGTTATCTTCGGACTTCACCATACCATCATCTTTGCCAAACAACAGGTTATCAATACTTTAAATATAGAGAAAATATTCTTGATAGGGCTAACGTCTTGTATATGTGCCGTACCTCGAAGGGTATGGCTTATATACTTTGTTGGCTATAGGTTAATTTATTCGCCTGACATTGGAGGCCCAACAAAAGGAACGTCATTTAGTGCACAGACCTCTGCAAACTTGTCCGGCTGGTCAGGCATTAATTCATTTATAGCCTTGACTATAATTTCCATTTTCCCAGCAGGGTTACATGAAAATATCATATGGCCTATTTTACTTCTTTGATAAAATGTATGAGGAACATTCCGAGGTCCAAAGACAATATCACCAGCATTAGCAATTATTCTTTCCTCACCCACTTGAAAGATAAATTCACCCTCAATAATTTGGAATACTTCATCCTGATATTTGTGCACATAAAGCGGTGGGCCAGGCATTGGCCCTTCATTATTTTTTGATTCAAACATACAGAATTGTCCAAGTGTGTCTTGTCCAGAAATTTTCAAAAGACCAGTGGATAATTCGAAGCCTTCTTTGCGTCCTTCTCCTGCCTTAACAATAAAAGGTTCTTGGTTTTTTTTTAAGGTTACAATTTAAATTTCTGGCATTTAAAGTAAGGACTGGTGTAGCCAAAGCGGTTGCCCATATAAATTTTCTTCTTTTCATAAGGTTACTATTTACAATACATTGGTTTTCTACCTGTTGCCAACGGTCTCGGCTATGAGTAGTTGCGTAGTGCCTCCGACGAGCGAAGCGGGAGGAAGGCAGAACACTTAACTTTGCAAGCCTGCCTGCCGCAGGCAGGTACACACCAGATTAAAAATCCGCTAGTCCCGCATGTACGGTAAGAAGTAGACGAGAACGAGCAATTACTTATGGCCATTATTGTGCTTTCGTTATTTATTATTCCCTATTTTCTAATTCTTTATCAATCACTTCAATTAATTTTTCTGTTCGTTTAATTCCATTCCTTTTGTACATTCCAATAATCGGTGTTAACCAACCAATTCTATTGTTTAAATAGTTAATGTATTCTTGATCTTTACGAAGTTTATCATAATCTGCAGGAACTAAATCTCCCCAAAAATTAAATGTTTTAAAGTGTTTTCTGTATAGTTCTCTATGGTCTTGCATTTGTGTATTCCATTCTGCGTTGTTCCAATCCATTAAGAAAGAAAAGGCACTTTCATAGTGATAGGTTATAGCATTCCGTAAAGAGTCATTTTGAATAATTCTCATACCTGCATTATTCATACTGTTGTATGCGTTTTTGGTTATCAAGAATCTCGGTATCATAGGAACTTTTCCATAATGTTTGTTCAAACTATCATTATATGGTAAGTTTTTTTCAAAAGACTGTAAAATAATGTTTGCAGATTGAATACCTCTTTCGTGATAACCAATATTGGTTTTTATGTCCTGTATGTCCGACCTCAAATTTTCTTGCATTTCTTTTAAAAGGTTCAGCTCCAGTTTTTCAATTTTTTTGTTTTCGTTCCAATTGTTGATTTGTAGTGCAAGTAGAATTCCGATTACGACCAATAAAATCTCTCCAACGGCATAACCCAAATACTTGCTGAATTTATTTTCAGAGAGTAGGCTTTGTCTAATTTTTCTAAAGAATTTTATCATTTGGTTAATGTTTGGTCTTAATGAAGCAAAACGTGTGCGGGTATGCTCGCCTGCCGGCAGGCGAAGTTGCGATTCAGGTGCACTGCGTCTAAACAGGTTCAGGAATTAAATATAGGGGAAAAAGCGATAGGGGGGGCTGGCTATTGGATACTGCCCGGTGTTAGCAATAGCTTTCTAATTAATTCTTTAGATGATTATATGAATTATCACACCAGTGACAATTCGTTGAGGGTTTAAGTTCCAACGCTTTTTCAAAACTTTTAATGGCATTTTCCTGGTCGTTCAGCAAGAAGTATTCCTGACCCAATGTATCCACTAAATTACCTTCATCAGGGAATATGAGGGAATTAAGTTTAGGCAGTGCAATTGTCTACTTATTCGGTATATTCTATCAATTTGTTTAATGTTACCCTGATCTGTAAATACCTATTGTACTTATGAGTCTCGAATATGTTCAGGTCATTCACGCAATTCTCAAATTCAGAACTTAATAATAAATGGTCATTAGACTGAAGAAGTTGCGACCCTTGAACTCTGTCTATCATATATTTATCTATTTCTCTCCAAGAACCGTTTTTTTTTATGAAGTCAACGTAATATTGAAAGGCATGATTACTTCTTTTTTCAAGTGATTCCAGGTCTTCAATCAAGCTTAGCCAATCATAAATTAACCTCTTTAGTTCACTATTTTGAACCGTATTTAATCTACCGGAATTTTCGAGAGATTTAATATTTAGATTAGTTCTTTTCCATTGAGAAAACCCAAATTTTGACAATAAGCTATCTAACTTTTCGCCCTTAAATTTGTTAGATGCTAGATTATTCATCGATCGTAAGAGAGAATCAGATGAGTAAATATAGGTTTCAGAGAATTTAATTGCTGAATTAAGATTCTTTAGATTGTTATTTAATTCTAAACTTAAGTTTTCAAAGATTAAATTCTGTTGCTTAATTTCTTCTTGATTTTCTTTCCAATTATTTATTCCTAATGCAATCAGTATACCTATTACTACAAGCACAATTTCTCCAATAGCATAAATCAGATACTTACTGAATTTATTTTCAGAGAGTAGCTGCTGTCTAATTTTTCTAAAAAATTTTATCATTGGTTAATCCTGATAGCTATGGGGAATGAAGCATTACATTTTGATGTATCGCAGGTTGCGGAAAATGAGTTTTGTTTCTACCGTAAACGAAAGATAGCCAATTGCAATATATTGCGATTAGGAATTAAGCGGCAATGAGCTATACACGTTGTTGTGCTTTCGTTATTTTACAGTTCTTTATTCAGTTTTTTATCTATAAGATTTATTGTCTGAATACCTTGAGTTCTAACATTCTTAATATAATCTCTTACTTTATAGGTATATGAAAGTTCAAGATCGACCAATTTTCTAAATTCTAGAGAATTAAATGATTGTAACATTTCAATTTGGTCAAATTTGGATATATAATTCGGATTTTCTGTGTCAAATGGTCGTAATTCTGAGGTATAGTTTGAAAAACGACTTGAATGCACCTTTGCCCGTTCCTTGACTGCATTTAAATAACCATAATAATTTGCAATAGAATTTTTAATTGAATCATTGTTGATTAGCTGTATGTTTCCAGTATTTATAAGTTCATCGTAGGAATTCCTCTCCCCAAAAGTATGGCCTCCTGAAAATACACCACCGTAGGAAACGGTATTTAAAAACGCTAGTGTATCCTGTATTATCATTTCATTTTCACAAAATTTCTTTGCTAACTTTAGGCTTTCTATTTTCTTGTCTAACCTATTAATGACTAAAGCTTCATTTAGTTCATTATTTCTCGCTAACTCCTTTTTAAGATGTTTTAAAATTTTTGTTTCATGTATTGCATTAAGTCTATTTTGATTCCAATTGTTTATTTGAAGTGCAATCAATATTCCCATTACAACAAGTACAATTTCTCCAATGGCATAGATTAAATATTTTTTAAATCTATTCTCATCAAGTAACTGTTGACGAATCTTCCTAAAGAAATTTATCATAAGAGATTGGTTTCTTTAAATACATGATTTTTAACTGATTGGCTCGTTAAAATAATGAAGTACAACGGGTGGTATAAGATGCGTTTTAATGCATTTTATACAGTGTTAGTCTCAGTCAATCTTCAATTTCATCCCACTTAAAATCCCAAATAGGCTCAACTCCTCGAAGATGTTCCACAAAATAGTTCCATTTTATTTTTCTGAAATATTTGGAGTGGTCTCCTTGATAGATATGCCGTTGACTAGGTATAATGAGCATATCAAATCGTTTGTCAGCCTTTATGAGTGCTTCGGCAAGTTTGAAAGTAGCAGAGGGATTCACATTTTCATCAATTCCTCCATGAGTGATTAGTAATTTACCCTTCAAATTGCCAGCCATGGTAATGTTTGATTGCAGATGATATGCAGAGTCAACAGGCCAACCCATATACATTTCTGGCCACCAGGCTTTTTCCATTCTATGGTCATGATCAGCCGAACTAGCAACTGCAACCTTATAAAAATTTGGGTACTTCAAAACAGCATGCCCAGCATCATAGCCACCAGCAGAATGGCCAAAAATTCCAACACGAGTAGTATCAATCCAACTATATTGTTTACCCAACTGTTTTATGGCAATGACATGGTCTTCTAAATTACCTCCCAGGTTTTTGTATGAGTAATTATGAAATTGTTTTGATCTGCCAGAGGAGCCAAGCCCATCTACAACTATCGCTGCAAACCCCAATTCAGCATATGATTGTAACCAAAGTGCTTGTGAAAACTCTTTCGGGAATAATTGAGTATGTGGACCAGTATAACTATATTCAATTACAGGATAGCTCTTACTTGAATCAAAATTAGTTGGTTTCCAAATTGCACCATAAATGGTGGTTTTACCGTCATGTGCTATCGCAGTGAATATTTCTGGGGGACCCCAGTCCTTCAAAAGGGTAACATCAGCATGCCCCAGGTTCATTAGTATTTCACCCGTAGTAGCCTTTCTCAGTACAGTCGTTGTTGGGATATTGACTGTTGAAAAATTATCAATAAAGTAATCGCCATTTGGAGAAAAACTGATTTTGTGATGCCGGTCTTCAGTCGTTAGGAGCTTTAAATTTTTTCCGTTAAATGATATGCTATATAGATGCTCATAATATGGATTACGGGCCTCCTCTTTACCTGAAGCCATAAAGAAAATCTTTTGGTTTTCTTCATCAATCCTCTCAATGCTATTTATATAAAATGCACCATTGGTTATTGATTTTTCTTTTTTGGTCTTTAAATCCAAACTATACAGTTGTCGCCAACCACTTTTCTCTGATAAAAAAAACATGAGATTGCTTTTTTCGGCAAGCTCGCTAGTAAAGTTGTCAATATTGGTTTTACTAGTTTCGGAGTATAAGGTTTCAATACTCTCAGTATTAAGGTCAAATGTATAAAGTTGGATATTTTGATATCCACGAGACATTCTTTCGAGAAAAACTTTTCCAGGTGTTTTTGACCATGTTACACCAACACTATTAATGTGCGTACTTCTAGGCAAGCCCACCTTAATTTCCTTTCCAGAATTAATGTTAAAAAATACTGGTTCAACATATACCATCGAAGTATCTCCTGGTGATCCACGGTAGTATGACAATAATTTGGGTCTGTACAGTGTGTCCACACTATGGTCTAATAGATACATCTTTTGTGCAGATCTCAAATCACAAATATTGGCTGAAATCCATTCACCATTTTCAGACCAGTCAACATCAAAATGATCAGGTCGATCACCATTTTCTCCTTCAATAATATCGTCCCAGCCGTACCACGTAGCATATTCATATTCCTTTTTCCCTTTGGTACTTAGTTGTTTGATTTCTTCCGTTTCGGTCGATTTAATATAGAGGTTATAATCTTTTGAGTAAGCAATCCATTTATTGTTTGGAGAGGGTTTCTCATTCTCTTTTGTTTTGATATCTTCTTTTTTGGGGCTAAGGGAATATGTCTCAGTATTTAAAACATAAGTTTTGTTCTTAGCCGTAATTACTAATTCTGAAGGGCTCTTATACTCCACTTTACTTATCGGAAGATCATTTTCTTTAACATCCACACCAAGCGAATCTGACAATACTTGTGAAAGTTTTAGATGATCAAATAGGACGGACTGAACATGATTTGGAAATGTTATTTTGAGATACTTTTTGTTATCAAGTGATTGGTTAACGAACCACACTCCAGTACTATCTGGAAACCAATTTGGTTCGATATTTAAGTTGAATACTTTTTTGTTGTAATTATTATAAATGAATCCAACTGCTCGATTGTAATCATCTATAGTTATTTCATCTTGTGCAGATACCATACTTGAAAGGAACATTAAAAAGACTAAGACTAAGGTTGGTAATTTCATTTTGAAATTTTTACATGAATATAATGATATGGTATATATGGTTTATTGAGACTAACGGTCTCGTATAACCGTCAGTTACGGTTTTAAAGACAGTTGTTTGGAAACTACCAAGCGTCTAGCCCTAGCGATCATACAGTGAGTTATCTTCGGACTTCACCATACCTTCATCTTTCCCAAACAACTGGCTAAGCCGAGAATGCTTAACAGGTTATTAATGCTTTAAATATAGAGTAAATATTCTTAATGGGGCAGGAGGGTAGCAATGCCCGCCCGCCCGCCTGAATGGACCAGTCCGGGCAGGTACCGGACGGCACGTTCGGGCGGGGGGTATAGCCGCTGTTAGGTGCAGTTACAATGATGATTCAATTAGTGCTGGCGAGGTAATCTTCGATCTCGATAAGTAATATAATATATCGGACGGCTGTTGGATTATAAATACCCTTTACTCTCAAGGGGATTAAAAGTCCTGGTAATTCATTCAGTGTTTTCTCTAATTTGTTCACCATTTCTTGAAACCTATGCTCGAACTGTTGGGGTATCTCAGATGAGGGTAGTATAACTATCTTATCTGCTTAACTAGCTAATCGTTCATTCGCCTTACCAGGATGCGTGGCAATCGCATAATTAATTTGAGATAATTTATCTTGAAGATTGTTCAAGGGAGTCAAAATTAATTGCACCTAACGAGTTTGTATAACGCAAGTAGCGTGTTTTATCATTGTTTTTCGGAAACAATTTACGCATTTTGCAGGAAACTTATTTTCGTTAATTAACTCGTAGCGCTATTTGTGTTATACGTTGTTGTGCTTTCGTTATTTCTTTTCGTTTAATTCCTTTTCTATTAAAATTATTAAATCTTTAATTTCTGTATCGAGGTTTTTTCGAAAATCAATCACATCTTGGGTAAATGACAATTTCATACCTAGAAGATTTCTTATTCTTTTAATTTCAAGTACTTGCAAATAATTATTTATCGATTCATTTTCAATATTAATAGTTGGTATGTTAGATTTTACTAATGGGATGAAATTGATTTCCTTTTCTAGTATATCATCTATACGAATTTGATGCACGCTCAATCTGTCTTCGAGAATGTCATTGAGTTTGTTTTGGCGAAACTCTAATTCCGTAAATTTCTCATTAATATTTTTATTCTTAATTAAACTCAATTTATTAGTGCTTTTCAAATTATTGTACGCGTTAAAAGTTGGCATATCGCTTTGTAAATCCCAAACGGCATTTTTGAAAATCGAGTCACTAATTATTTTAGTGTTTACTCTAGTATCATTGGAATTAACTCCAAGAATTTGAATCAGGTTCTGCTTTAGTTGATTCTCTTCAGATATTAGTTGCTCAGATTGAATTTTCGATAAATTTAAATTTTCTATTAAGTTTTGTAAAATGGCTTTTTCCTCAATAGAGTTTTTTCTATTTTCGTTCCAATTATTAATTGATAGAGCAATTAAAATTCCAATTACGACAAGAACTATTTCTCCGATTGCATAAGTCAGATATTTCCCGAGTTTATTTTCGGTCAGATTTTTTTGTCTAATTTTTCTAAAGAATTTTATCATTGGTTAGTGGTTGGTCATAATGAAGCACAACGGCCCAGGCTATGCTTTCGGCTGTATTCACGGCGTTGCGCGAGCGTTGGGTCGACAGGGTTTTCCTGGCGAAATTAACGATGGCAAGGCGCGACGCCGACCAGAATAGTCAGGTCCAGGTTTAGTTTGGAATAAATGTAGGAAATTTTCGGAAAGGAGGATGTGCCGCTGAAGTATAGCCGTTGTTACCTAATGTTGCGCGACCCAAGCCCACCGGAAATCACCCGACCACAACATGGAAAACCCCAAGTAATAGTTTCCCGTACGGATCTTCCAATATTTTTTCAAAGGTTAATGCTAGTAAGAGGGAAGTGTTTCATTCTTTCAAGAACGCTTATTGATTTCTCCTTTTAAGCGCAATTGTAGGTAACGGTCTCGGCTATGAGTAGTTGCGTGGTTTAGCATTTAACTTTACAAGAACACACCAAGTTGGAAATTCCTGCGGAATTTCCAAAGTAGGCTAGAACCAAGCAATTAATTATACACGGTGTTGTGCTTTCGTTATTTTTCTAGCCTATCTTTAATCCTTTCTTTAATTATCTCAGCAAGTTCTTGTTGTTGTATCAAATCTCGATTGTGGTTTTTTATAGCAAAAAGTTGATATTCAAAAACTCGAATTTTAAAGTCTCGACTATTATTAATATAATCTAAATAGTCAAGATTTAATTTATGATTTACTGCCAAATCTAGAAACCAATCTTTTTGTTGAAATTCTGTAATGTTCTTTCGGGTAGCGTTTTGAACCTTTTCATAATTTTCGTTTTTGATCGCTATCGTATAGTAGTCTTCTATAGAAAAAGAGAGTGAATCAGATTCTATATCCATAGTATTAAATGTTTTAAAAAGCTGATACCCTTTTTTAGTTGTCGTTATATATATATGACTCGTAATAAGACGGATACCGTATGGGAATGTGAATTGATTTATATTATTTATGGTGTCGTACGCTATTGAAGGCACACTATCGTAAAGAATTCGATTTATTAAAGTGTCCTTTTGTTTGTAAAAGTTAATGGAAAGAGAAAGGTTTAAACTATCTGCCTTTATATCTTTATAAATTTGTGTATAAACTTGTTTTTCATAGGTTTTAGCTTTTCTATCTTCATTCCAGTTATTAATGCTTAATGCAATCAAAATTCCAATTACCACAAGAATAATCTCTCCGAATGCATAAATCAGATATTTACTGAATTTGTTTTCAGAGAGTAGTTTTCGCCTAATTTTTCTAAAGAATTTATTCATTGGTTAGCGGTTTTTGATAATGAAGCACAACGTTTAGTATATGAAAAGTAGGCGATTACAAAGCCCAAAACTTTCGATTAAGCACAAAGTTTGACACAGCCAAAACCTTTGATTTTACTACTATTTCGCCTATTTTGTATATCCATTGTTAGCGATTTTCTTCATTATTATATAGTCACATATCAAATAAGAAAGAGTACTTAAGGTGAGTGCCGCAAATAACTCAGGTATAATGGAACTGAAAAACTTTTGCCAAACTATGAATGATATAAGACCCATTAACATAGAAGTTACGGCCGATTGCCAGTAACACTTCTTCTTGAGGATTGAGAAAGTGATTACTGGTACCATCACCGGAATATAATATTCCGTTACAATCATAATAACCTGAAGGATTGAAGACATATAACTTGCCAATATCATACAAACTACTCCCATGAAGATAGTGTAAAGCTTGGCTGATATTAACTTCCTCTTTTCTGTCATCGTTTGAAATGACCCCATGAGGTCTTCACTAAACAAAATACTTCCTGCATTTAACACAGTATCCTGACTTGACATAACTACACCGATCATTGCAATAATGAAAATCCCATAAAGTATTCCCGGAAAATGCTGTGAAGCAATATAAAGTAACACTTGATCGCTATTGCCCAGCTCCGGGTACAGGTAATATCCAATACTGCCAATAAAAATCATGGACACCATCCAAATGGCCAAAAATATCCCTGATGCAATAGTGGCATTTCGAGCTACTTTATTATTTTTCGATGCAAGAAATCTACCAAGTCCACCAGCATCCAGACCTGTTGCGCTAAAAAGCCATAACAATGAGATTCCGAAAATAGCAATTGTGGGCTGTTTACTGAACTCTTCTGACGTTTCAACAGAAGCTATTTCAATGTAATCTTCCCAATAAAATTTCTCATCAGAAAGTACTAAAAAAGCCAAAATCGGGATCAGGATAATGAAGTGAACAAATTGAATTGAATCAGTTTGAATGGTAGCTCTAATACCCCCAAAATAAGAATATAGAATTACGATGGTCGTTATAATGACGATAGACCAGATTTTAGAAAAACCAAAAACATTACTAATCAACTCACCACCAGCATAGCTCATGGCCACAGTTAAGGCACCAAAAAATAGGAGCGAAAAAACTCCTGTAATGAACTGAACAATTTTATGATTGTGACTTTTTTTACCGCCAACCAGATCCCCTATTGAATAGATATCTTCGAACTTATCCCGAATGCGCGGAACCAGAAAAGCTCCAACTATCAACAGGCCTATACCACACAAGGGAATTAGGTAAGCCATAAACATCCCTTTAGAAAAACCCTCCCTTACTAAACCCATCGTCCAACCAGGGCCTATGAATGAAGCACATATTGACGAAAAAATCAGAAAGAATCCTAAGCTTCTACTGGCTACTGAGAACTCCTCAAAATTTCCTTTTTTCCGTGTGAACAGAATAAAACCAAAATACAATACTCCGAAAAGAAGGATAATCCACTGGCTTGAGTTCATATGCTTTATTGATTATCGCTAACGGCCCAGGCTATGCTTTCGGCGGTATTCACGGCGTTGCGCGAGCGTTGGGTCGCCAGGGTTTTCCTGGCGAAATTAACGTTGGCAAGGCGCGACGCCGACCAGAATAGTCAGGTCCAGGTTTAGTTTGGAATAAATGTAGGAAATTTTCAGAAAGGAGGATGTGCCGCGGAAGTATAGCCGTTGTTACCTAATGTTGCGCGACCCAAGTCACCCGGAAATCACCCGACCACCGCAAGGAAAGCCCAATTAATAGTTTCCCGTACGGATCTTCCAATATTTTTTCAAAGGTTAATGCTGGTAAGAGGAAAGTGTTTCTTTCTTCCAAGAACGCTTATTGATTTCTCCTTTAAGCGCAATTGTAGGTAACGGCCCAGGCTATGCTTTCGGCGGTATTCACGGCGTTGCGCGAGCGTTGGGTCGCCAGGGTTTTCCTGGCGAAATTAACGATGGCAAGGCGCGACGCCGACCAGAATAGTCAGGTCCAGGTTTAGTTTGGAATAAATGTAGGAAATTTTCGGAAAGGAGGATGTGCCGCTGAAGTATAGCCGTTGTTACCTAATGTTGCGCGACCCTAATCACCAGCAATCACCCGACCACAACAAGGAAAACCCCAAGTAATAGTTTCCCGTACGGATCTTCCAATATTTTTTCAAAGGTTAATGCTAATGAGAGGGAAGTGTTTCATTCTTCCAAGAACGCTTATTGATTTCTCCTTTAAGCGCAATTGTAGGTAACGTGTTTGTGTATGATTTCGTTGCGTGTTTCAGCAACTAATTTAGCAAATACAGACCAAATAGAAAATCCGCGCGGTCACTGAGCTTGTCGAAGTGAGGATTTTCGTAAGTAGGCGAGTACTAGCAATGAATTATACACGTTGTTAGACACTTTTGCTTTCAGGATGGCAATCTTTTTGCAATAAACTTCATTTGCCCTCGATGATTAGACTCATGCTCGCAAACATGAAACCATTTACAGTAATTATTGGTGGGACCCCATGGCCAATCCTGATCAATTTCCATAAGCCACTTATCTCCTCTTTTAGCAAATTCCTTTTTTGTATACTCTCTTACATCTTTAAGTTTTTCAAGGTAGTAGCCAATTTCATTTCCAATTATTTGTTTTCTTCCAGGCTTCCCAAGCCCTGAGGGAATATCCCATTCAGCCTTAATATCCTCACTCCATGTTCCCCATTCAAGACCGTCAAAAGTATGTAGTTGATAATACTTCTCCGTTGCAGCTAAATGTAATAACATCGCTCCAATAGAATTTGATTGTTCATCGATTTGAAAGTCAAGTTGCTCAACTGTTAAATCTTTCACACTGTTTATAACCCAAGCTCTCATCATGTTCATAGTGGAAAGTAGCGTGCCAACTTGTGGGTCATATCCATCCATTGGCCCAATAATATACAGACTATCTTCAGTTTGTCTAGGTAATTCATTTGCAATTCCAACAAATGGAATAGAAACTAATCCGCAAGTTAAAAGTGCAGAACTTTTCAAGAAATTTCTTCTGTTGTTGTTCTCTGATTGATTCTTCATATTATTATTTAGTTTAGGTTGTATTAATTGTGTCTAACGGTCTGGTATAACCGTCAGTTACGGGTTAATAGGCGTTAATTTTCTGTTTGACACAGACTTTAGTAATTCCGAGTGGATTCAGTTTACCCTGAGCGAAGTCGAAGGGTAGTCGAATCCGCCGTAATTGCGGTTATACATTGTTGTACGCTGGCTTTTTTCCATTCTCTATTATTCTACATTGTTCAAATTCCATTTCTGGATAAGCTTCATTTGCCCAATCACTTAACATTCTTAAAACAGGCAAAAGCCCAATTGCTTTTTCAGTCAATGAATATTCAACTCTTGGTGGAATTTCTGCAAAGGACTGTCTTAAAAGTAATCCATCGTTTTCTAATTCTTTCAGTTGATTAGTCAGCACCTTTTTTGAGATTGTAGGAATAAGCGCATTTAACATTCCAAAGCGCATAGAACCATTAGATAGTAGATAGAGAATTATGGGTTTCCATTTATTACCAATTATGTTCATCGTATGCACCAAGGAACAAGCATTTGGATTGTCTATAAATTTTCTTGCCATTAGTTACTTTATGGTTACCACTATTTGTTCAAATGAAAACATAATAGTTTCTTTTTTAAACTAATATTGGTTTCTTTGCGAAACAAATGTAATTAAAAATTTAAAATGAACAATATTTTTATAATCAACGGTCATCAGAAATATCCATTTTCTGAAGGAAAATTAAACGCAAGTTTAACTGAAAAAGCGGAAAGTCACTTTAAGGGCAACGGTTACAATATCAAGAAAACTACAATGGAAGACAATTATGATGTCAATGAAGAAATTGAAAAATTCAAATGGGCAGATGTGGTCTTTTTTCAAACTCCTTTGAACTGGATGGGTGTAAGTTGGTCGTTTAAAAAATATATTGATGAAGTATTTTCGATGGGTATGATGGGCGAAATGTCTGATGGTGATGGCAGAAGTAAAGAAGCACCGAAGAAGAATTACGGTTTAGGTGGAAAGTTAAACGGAAAGTATATGATGTCAGTAACGGCTAATGCACCAAAAGAAGCTTTTAATAATCCAGAGGAACCTTTTTTTAATGGATTGAGTGAAGATGATTTGCTAAAACCAATGCATCTTAATTTTAAGTGGTTTGGTTTTGAATCATTACCAACATTTATGGCATATGATGTAATGAAAAATCCAGAAATAGAGAATGATTTTATTCGTTTTGAAAATCATTTGAAAGCATACTTTTAAAGTATTTATTATGAATAGGCCAACACCAAAACATACAGCGCCAGATTTACAGTTTCAATCATTTGATGGAAATCAATGGAATTTGGCAGACCAAAATCCAGAAAACTTTACTTTGGTTGTTTTTTATCGAGGGTTACATTGTCCATTGTGTAAAAAGTATTTACAACAATTACAGGAATTGCTACCCGAATTTGAGCAAAGAGGCGTAAATGTTGTAGCCGTAAGTATGGACTCTGAACAACGGGCAAGGCTTTCACGACAAAAATGGGAACTGCCAAATCTTACCTTAGGCTACGAATTGCCCGAAGAAACTGCAAGAAAATGGGCATTGTACATGAGTGTAGGAGTAAAAGATGGCGAACCAAGTAAATTTAGTGAACCAGGATTATTTCTAATTGACAATAATAATAAAGTTTATTATTCAGCAATAAACAGTAATCCTTGGGGAAGACCCTATTTGCCGTCTTTTATTAAAGCTGTTGATTATATTGTACAGTCAGGCTATCCGGCAAGAGGTGAGATGCTTTAGCTCAGCTTGCGTACAACGTGTACGGGTATGCGCAGTAGCGGATTTGGTGCACCGCGCCTAACCAGGTTCAGGATTTAAATATAGAGGAAAAATGCGATAGGAGGGCGAGGGCTAGCTATTGCGTATAACCCGTTATTGTAAACAGTTTTAGACACCAATTAAATCTCGAAATTGCTCTGCCAAATTCAATCTCAATTTTCTTATTTCGGTTTCAGCTTTTTTCTCGGCATCTATCCACATTTCTAAAGATCCTTGACCTTCAGGAAACCTAAATCCTGATCCATCCCGTTCATATTTAGATTTATTTTTCGCCTTAAGCATTTGCTCTATTATTTGTTTGTAGTAATCCAGCGCGGAAGAAATTTGATTGCAAAGGTCTTCAGAAAAATATATTCGATTTTGTTCCAACCTGTTAAAGGTCTCATGGTATTTATTAATAGCCGCTTCATCTCTGGTTTTGTCTTCTGCCCATTCTCGTCCTTGGAACAAACTTGTCATTGTCACAAGTTTTTGTTCCAATTCATAGAGGTCCTGATAGATCAATTTAATTATCTCACCTCTTTCAGAATGTAGACTTGAAAATCGAATTTGATGTTCTATACGTGTAAGCTCTAATTTACTTTTGTGATTCTCCAAAAGTATTTCGGAACTCTTGTTTAGAATTAATTTACCTAGATAAACTACTATCAGACCGATTGTAACACCTCCGATTGAAAGCTTAAGTATGTACTCTATTAGTTCCACTAAAATTGTTTACAACGGTTACGGCTATACGCTGTAGCGGCAGGATCTGCAGCTAGCGATAACCTAGTCCAGATTCTAAATATAGAATTTAATTTCAATTAAGGCAGGAGGAGAGCTATAGCGGATGAGCCGTTGTTGTAGCACGTTAGAAAGTTGTGAGATCACTCCTGCATAAATTGCGCAATTATTTGAAGAGTAAAACCGACTAGAATGAGAGACAGACCGGTTCTTGAACCAATTCTTTTGATTTTTTTCATTTTATCTCGTTTGGCCTGTGAGGGGGCAGGTTCAAGTAATAGAGAATGAGTTTCTTTTGGAGGCTCGTAGAAAAACAACAGTACTACCCCAGCAATATCAAATGCAAGACCAATAATATTTATGAGAGAGCTGTCCATAATGTGCTACAACGTGTACGGCTATGCATCCGTTGCGGTTTTAAAGACAGTTGTTTGGAAACTACCAGGCGTCCAGCCCAAGCGATCATACAGTGAGTTATCTTCGGACTTCACCATCCCATTAATTTTCCCAAACAACTGGCTCTCGCAAGATGCTCACCAGGTTATTAATGCTTTAAATATAGAGTAAATATTCTTGACGGGGTTGAGGAGAGCAATGGGGTATAGGCGCTGTTATGGAATGTTATTGTCTTAAGCAGATTTATCATTCCTCCGAATACTTCGATAATTAATTAAAGATAGAGCTAGTCCAGAACCGATAAACCATAAAATGAATTTTATCAAAGAAAAAGTACCTACTTCATGATATTCAAAAAGAGACATGAGTCCAGCGAATACAGCACCAGTAATTAAAAATGTAAAAATTACTTTTTTAAACATAAAGGCATTATAATATTCCATAACGGTCTTGGCTATGAGTAGTTGCGTAGTGCCTCCGACGAGCGAAGCGAGAGAAAGGCAGAACACTTAACTTTGCAAGCCTGCCTGCCGCAGGCAGGTACACACCAGACTAAAAATCCGCGAGTCCCGCATGTGCGGGAAGAAGTAGGCTAGAACAAGCAATTACTTATAGCCATTGTTGTGTGTAGTGGTTTCACAGATTCTTTAATTTTTATTTTTACTTATTGATGAAGCGTGAAGATGAGCAATTTTCCAATGGTTCTCTTCCTTTATCATTACTAAAGTCCTTCTGGATAATCTATTTACTCCGTCTCCAAGATGAAATGTAACAATTGCAGTCTGTCCGTAGAGTTGGATTTTTAAATCCTTCGGATTTATATGTAATTTTCTAGTGTTTTTTGTGTCTACAAATTCCGGAAAAATTGTCAACCAAACAGTATCAAGTTCTTGTCTACCTTCTATTCTGCTCGCTTGATCCCAAAATGGATAAAAAATAGTCGCGTCATCAGTGAATGATGCTCGAAAAGTTGTCCAATTAAAATTATTAAAGGCTGTCACAAAATCGGTTGCGGACTTCATAACAGCTATTGAATCTTTATTTTGAGCCTTTATGCTAAAGTTAATTAGTAAGGAAAAAATAATCAATAAAAGTAAAGTTTTAATCTTCATAATTATATTATTTGAGTTGTCTTGCGCCATTACACACAACGTGTACGGCTATGCATCCGTTGCGATTTTAAGACAATTGTTTGGAATTTACCAGGCGTCTAGCCCTAGCGATTATACTGTGAGTTATCTTCGGATTTCACCATACCATCATCTTCTCCAAACAACTGGCTCTTGCAAGATGCTCACCAGGTTATTAATGCTTTAAATATAGAGTAAATATTCTTGAGTGCAGGAGGAAAGCTATGGCTTATAGCCGGTGTTGGCAAACGTTTTTTATTTTTTAGTTGTCTGGAATTAGTCCTGTGATATGTCCGCTATGTTTGCCCCATTCTTTTCTTGATTTCATTTTCTTCATTTCAATGAATTCTCCTGTCCAGGGATTGAAAGAGTAGACGTTGAAACGATAAATAATTCCCTTTCGTACATCCCCTTTATTGTACTCTGTCTTGCCGGTCAATTCTGTAATGTAGTACCTAAAACGTCCGTTATAGAATGTTTGATTTTGAAAGTTTTCCCATGTTAAGAATTCCGAAATTTCAGTTGTATCTGAGAGTACAAGTCCATGCTTAGTTGCAATTTTGCATGCATCATCTCTATCAATGTTGAAAGTTCTTTTGTTTCCCTTTACTTCTTCAAATCCATATCTATTCCACCGGTCATCTGAATTTGGGACATACTTGCCAAGAGAGTCAAGTGTTATTCCTATCATTTCAGGAAACCAATCAGTTTCTCCAATTTTTACGCTATATCTAAATAAGAATTCTGTAGGTCTTCTTTTTAATGGTTTGGTCCAACTGCCAACATATCCTTCCTCGTCATAAGCGGAACAGTTGAAGTTGAACCGGACAAAATTTTCAAAAAACTCTTGGCTGTATGTTGAAATAATTAAGCTGTCAGCCTTCGATTTCATTTTCTCAACCAGGTGGTGATATGGGTACAAATCTTTATTTATAATACACGATGCATTGTCATAGTCTCGAGTGTAAAGTAGTTGTCCTTCAAAATTGTACTCCCGCCATACACCAAGATATTTATTCTCTTTGGTTTTCCATCCTTCAGTATTCAGTCTTGTAGTATCCTTAATAAAATGTACGCTAAACCAAACAGAGTCTTTATTCTTATAAGCCTCTTCGTAAACATGATAAACTGAATTCCTGATTATTTGAATTTCGGAGGAGTCTGTTTCAATGTTTTGTTTTCTGAATTGTCCGGAGGCTGAAAAGTAAGTTAGAAATA
The DNA here is from genome assembly GCF_028464225.1 of Zeaxanthinibacter sp. PT1. Taxonomy (GTDB): domain Bacteria; phylum Bacteroidota; class Bacteroidia; order Flavobacteriales; family Flavobacteriaceae; genus Zeaxanthinibacter. Next base: position 160,797 of record NZ_JAQPCN010000001.1, on the reverse strand, counting down.
AAATGGTTGATATGATGGTTTTCGTGTTCATTCAAATGATTGCCAACGGTTCGGGTATGAAACGTAGGGCATTTCGGAGCTGCATATTTGTCCACCGAGACTAAGTTTGCTAAAAACCCAAAACTTGCGGATAGCACTGTCCGCCCTATGTTTTATACCCATTGTTGTATGCCGTATTTATTTTTCACTTTCTTGTTTCAATTGTTCTAGCCAAAAACACATATCACCTCTTAATATCTGGTTCATTTTCTTCTTCATCAAGTTGATAACCCAACCCTCCATACTTTCTTCCACTCTGACCTTTGTGCCATTTTCAGTAGGTGATAAATACCAATTATGAATTGCACTTGCACCAAAAGTTTTTCCTTCCCAACCAAAATTTTTACTGGGAGTTATGGAATGTATTTTTGAATGTATTTTACTTCCATTGGTTTTCCAAGTAAAAATACTTCCAACTTGTAAATTGCCTTGTAATTTTGGCTTTTTTATTCTTTCATTCCATTCGTCCCAGTTTTCAATTTTGGTCAAAACTTGCCATACTTTTTCTGGTGCGGCATTAATTGTGATTTCGTTTTTTTGTACTACTGGTGCTTCTTGATTAATTGTCATTTGCGATTGATTTTGTGCTTTAACGTTATTGGTCATTGCCGTCAAAAAAATTAGAATTAAACTCTGCTTAATTTTTATTGCATTTTGTTAACGCAAAGTTGAGTTCTAATTCTTTCAGTCGGTTTGACATAAATCAAGAAGTCATTTTAGTTTGTTTCTTTCGTATTCTGCTCAACGTTTCGGCTGTCATTCCAAGCATTGAAGCTATCTGGTTAAGCGGCACTTCATTAAAAAGAGTTGGATTGAAGGCGAATAATTGATCGTATCTCTCTTCAGCATTAAGTGCCAAATGAGAAACTACTCTGTTTTCCAATACAATAAAACACTTGGCTAAAAACATCTTTTCTAACTTATCCCACCTTTTTACTCTTGTGGAAATTTTGTCGTAATCTTCCTTCGAAATCGTCAAAAGTTCAGCATCCGTCATTGCTTGATAGGTTACTTTTGATTTCTGTTCAAATAAGAAACCTGATAAATCAACAGCAAAATACCCGCTGGTAGAAAACCACTTTGTTACTTCTTTGTCATTGACGAATAAGAACTCTCGAAGTATTCCCTTTTCCACAAAACCCATTAGTTTCACGTATTGACCTTCTTTCAAGAAATAGTCTCCTTCTAAAATTACTTTGGGTTTAAAGAAGTCCTTTACCTGTTGAAATTCATCCTCAGAAAATCCAAAGGTCTGAATAATATGTTTTTTTAGTTCGGACATCTGTTGTTCGTTCGTCTATATGGCATACAACGGTTTCGGGTATGCGCAGTAGCGGCATGGGAGTACTTGGCGCTTTCCGGGTTCAGGTTTTTAATATAGAGAAATATTTCGATAGAGTATTGTAGGCAGCTATTGGGCATAGCCGTTGTTGTGCGTTCGTTTACTCTTGGCATCAAGTTTATCTAATTCTTCTAGAGTATGATAACCATTATCTCCTGTTTTACTGAGCACAGTTTGAAGTTTTCCCGCTGACCAAAATATGAAGTCCAATTTTTTCCATTCTGTAAGAGCATGGTCTTTAAAGTAATTATCAAACATACCCATTGCATTAGGGAGTAGGTTAAATTTCCTAATTTCTTCATACCCCTTGCTTATTACATCAAGTTGATCTAAATATTTATCCAATTTGACATCGAACTCTCTTTGATAAGGCCTGGATAATGAAAACATTTTACAAACTTCGCTGTCATAGATAGGCATCGAATGATCTATCGTATTGAACATTTTTGTAGCAAACGAAAACTGTAATGTATTTTGACCTTTTCTATTTGGGAAAGTATATAACCTTCTTAGTACTTTGTCAAAGTCGAAACGATCGACTTTCCTATTCTCTTCGAGAAGAATAAAATATTCCGTTTTAAAATCTGGAGTTAGTCCAGCATTATCCATGCGGTAGAAACTTCGAAAAACAAACTGGAATAGGTGATTAGTTGTAACATTCGAAGTTTCGTACTCAGATTTTATAAAGTTGTAGACATCTATACTTTCGCGGGAAATATTACCAACAATATCAGCAGAATATTCTTCTATCCATTTGGAGATCGATTCAATGTTTCTCATAAAGCTTTTTCAAGTAAATGACGCACAACGGCCCAGGCTATGCTTTCGGCGGTATTCACGGCGTTGCGCGAGCGTTGGGTCGCCAGGGTTTTCCTGGCGAAATTAACGTTGGCAAGGCGCGACGCCGACCAGAATAGTCAGGTCCAGGTTTAGTTTGAAATAAATGTAGGAAATTTTCGGAAAGCAGGATGTGCCGCTGAAGTATAGCCGTTGTTACCTAATGTTGCGTGACCCAAGCCACCCGGCAATCACCCGACCACCTCAAGGAAAGCCCCAATTAATAGTTTCCCGTACGGATCTTCCAATATTTTTCCAAAGGTTAATGATAGTGAGAGGAAAGTGTTTTATTCTTCCAAGAACGCTTATTGATTTCTCCTTTAAGCGCAATTGTAGGTAACGGTTACGGTTATCGCAAGTTGCGGGAGTAGGGATGCGGACTTGTCGGCTTAGCCATTTTCTTTCCTGGTTTCTAAAATTAAACTTTTTCTACAATACCCGTTATTTGCGATGAACCGATGTTGGGCTGCGTTTTTTACCACCTCCCATATTTAAAAATATAAAATTCCTATAGGAAAAAACTCTCTTTTTTATTCTTAAAACAATATAGTACTTTCATGCCGATTTTAACAATTTTGTAAGAATTTTAATATGGATGCATACCGTCAAATTGAAGTGAAAATGGCCGAAAAATATGGCTCAATTTCCAATGGAACAAGAAAAGCTATCGGTGATTTCTTGTTAAAAAATGATGAAAAATCACCTGTCAATGTTAAAAGTAATAACGTTGATAAGAAGAACTACTCTCCTAATATTATCTCTGCTAAAAAGCTTATTAAATGGCTTGAAAAGGAAGGTCATAAATTATTTTTCATTTTTGTGGATTATAAGAAAGTTGATAATGAAATAGTGGTAATTAAAGAATCTGGATTAATTCCAGTAGAACACATAAGCTGGAATTGCTTAACAATTGAATCGCAAGGTTGGGGTGTTATTCAAATGAATAAGAAATTAGAAGTAAATGAAAACCAAACAAAAAAGGAGTTTCTTCGGGGCTTGAAGATTGCTTATGAATGTTATATGGACAAGGAGTTTAATAAGATGAAAAAAATTCGTGATATGATAAAAGATTTTTAAAATAGACAGTCTTCTAAGGAACAGAAGTATTATATTTAGAATAGCCCTAATAATTTATAAGGGAGATTAAAATTAAGGTTTGTTAGAATCAATATATAGGATGTATGGAGAGCGAAAATGACAATCATTTTGATATACCTATTAATGTACGGGTATTAGAATTTTTTAGAAAAAATATCAATTCTTTAAGTGATTATTTATCGGTAAATGATTTACTTAAAAATCAATGTGGAATAAATAATTTCTTTAATAACCAAGAAGAAGCTTCTCAATTGAGTAGAATATTGGATGAGTATGATGATAAATTTCTACAGATAGATAGGCGTGAGTTTGGTGATTTTCAAACTAATTTAGCTTTAGCGGATCAAGCTGTTGATTACTCATATTCCAAATTTAGTGACATAGAATTCGTATTAGAGCCGACCTGTGGTAAAGGCAACTTTATTATTGCGGCTCTTGGTAAAATTGAGAATTTGAAGAAGGTTGTAGGTGTTGAAATTTATAAGCCGTATGTCTGGGAAACCAAATTTGGAATTCTAGATTTCTTTTTAAGGAATGGAAGTAAAGTAAAACCTGATATCGACATTTTTCACGCGAATGCTTTTGAATTTGATTATGAAGAATTAGCAAAGTCATCAAAGGATTTAAAAACTTTAATTATTGGAAATCCTCCTTGGGTTACGAATTCTGAATTAGGTTCAATTGATTCAATAAATCTTCCTACTAAATCAAACTTTAAAAAATATAGAGGATTAGATGCAATTACAGGCAAAGGGAACTTTGATATAGGAGAGTATATATCTATACATATGCTTAGATGTTTTCATAGACATACGGGAATATTTGCATTTTTGATTAAAAATTCTGTGATAAAGAATATTCTTCAGGATCAAAGATTAAATAAATACTTTATCGGAAATTCTGAAAGTTTAAAAATTGATTCTAAAAAAGAATTTAATGTCTCGGTGAGTGCTTCACTTTTTATTAGCGAATTAAATCATAAACCAGAGTTAGTTTGTGAAGAAAAAGATTTTTATACTTCTCAATCTATCACTGAATTCGGTTGGTATAAAGATAAATTTGTATACTCTATTAAAGATTATGATGCTTCTAGTTCTATTGATGGAAGGTCTATTTTTACCTGGAGATCGGGTGTTAAACACGATTGTTCAAAAGTAATGGAGTTGAAACAGGTTAATGGGCATTATTTAAATGGGCTAAAGGAAAAAGTCAATTTAGAGGAAAATTTAGTATACGGCTTACTCAAAAGTTCCGATCTTAAACAGGAGGAAGCAAATGAATATAGGAAACAAACCATAATTACCCAAAGGAAGATTGGTCAGGAGACTGCATACATAAAGACTAATTATCCTCTTACTTATCGATATCTATCATCTAACAAAAAATATTTTACAAAACGTAAATCATCTATTTATAAAAACAAACCAGAGTTTTCGATTTTTGGGATTGGAGAATACTCCTTTGCACCGTTTAAAGTTGGAATATCTGGATTATATAAATCGACTCATTTTACTTTGGTAAGGCCACATAATTCAAAGCCAGTTATGTTAGATGATACTTGTTATTTTATTGGATTTTCAAATTTGATAGATGCTCAAATTGCTCATTTTTTGGTTAACTCAGAAATTGTCCAAAAATTTCTAAAGTCAATAATTTTTTCTGATAGTAAAAGGTCAATAAATAAGGACACACTTATGAGAATTGATTTTGGTAAGGCTTATGAAAAATCTTCTTTTGAAATAGCTAAAAATTCTATTAGTGATTTATCAGTTCAAGAATGGAATAAATTTGGTCAGATTATTAAATCAAAAGAAAGCTTTCAATATAGTTTAATGTAATTTTTTCGATCTATCAATTGTAGTTCTGATCTTCAAAAAAATGCTGCCCAACTGGTTATATGCGGACTAAAATAGAAAATAATTGCTACAGATCGCCGGATAATGAGAGGTGGGGTGGATTTTTATCGTCCTTCAGCAGTTTTAACACTGCATCGTCCAATGGACTGCGGATGTTCAACAGGTCTCTCCGGGCTACATGGGTATAGATCATGGTGGTTTCCGGTTTGGAGTGCCCCAACAGCTCCTGCACATGCCTCAGGTTGGGTGGTGGAATCATTGAAGTAGATAATAAAAATTATTTCGCTGATTTGTCAGATAAGCAGCTTAATATTACAGTTCTGAAGAATGGGGCAGAAATATTTCGGGAATCTGAAAATGTCTTAAATATAGATCCACGTCAGTCGAGGATAATAACTATAGCTAATTTCCCTTCCATCTATGATTTAGGGAATGAATATATATTAGAGCTAAGTCTGGTTCAAAAACTGAAGACGAGCCTGATGCCGGCGGGGTATGAAGTGGCATGGGACCAATTCGTGCTTCAGAAAGGTGCGCTTGGTTCACCACCTGCCGTAGTAGGCTCAAAGATGGCTCTAAAGCAGTCCGGGAAAACCTTGGTTTTGGCCAATAAGACAGTCAAACTGGAAATTGATGCTAGAAGTGGTGAAATAATCAACTGGACCTTTATGGGAAAGAAAATTACAGGCCAACCCATCCGTCCTAATTTTTGGAGACCCCCCACCGATAATGATTTGGGAAATAATATGCATCATTGGGCGAAAATATGGCAGGAAGCCAGTTATAATTATTCGGCTAGATTAATAGCAGAGCCTTCAGTTTCAAATACAGGGATCGAATTTAGGGTTGCATATACACTCCCGAACAATGAGGCCGAAGTGACGGTGAATTATAAAATATACCCCACGGGCAGGTTAGAAATCAATTATCTTTTTAAACCCAACCATGAACCCCTCCCTTTGATTCCGAGATTGGGAATGTATATGACTTTGCCCGGAGATTTCAAAGAGGTCTCGTGGTACGGAAAAGGTCCTGGTGAAAGTTATTGGGACAGGAAAACCGGACTTAAGACTGGAATCTTCAAAGGGAAGGTAGAAGATCAGTTCCATAGATATATGCGCCCCCAGGAAACAGGAAATAAGACGGAGGTTCGGTGGATGTATTTGAGTTCAAAGACAATGAACTTGTTATTGCAGGGGAATGTATTCCTGAATTCCAGTGTCTGGCCATTTGGGATGAAAGAAATAGATATTAATAGTGAACAGGCTGGAGTATCCGCTTCAGGATTGGTTCCGGTTACTAAAAGACATGGTGCGGATATTAAGTTATGGGAAACTGTTCAATGGAATATTGACTTGCTACAAATGGGTGTAGGAGGCGATAATTCATGGGGTAGTATGGTACATGATGAATATACCATTCGTCCGATGACTTATGGCTACAAATTTTCCATAGAACCAACATTGAGATAGCCACTCGTATCCAGAGCCGGCACTCCTGCCGCTTTACCCTTTTAATTTTCTTTTTAGACAGGGAGCATGAAGTGATGATGTGGCGGGCCTGCCCGGCTCCGTAGGAGACGGGAATTACCTCTTGCGGTACAGTCGGTTTGTGCCGCCCGCCTTCCCGGCCTAAAAAGACGGCAAAATGGTGAATAAGGAAAAGCCAGCACTGCGTGCTGCTTTCTTCGTTCCCGTTCCCTCGCTCAAAGTTTTTTTGCTCGATTAATAAGATTGAGGTTTGATTGTAAAGTTTGAAATTGAGTGAGAGGGCCTGCCCGGCTGTGAAGGAGGCGGGAATTATCCCGCAAGTGCGGGATGAGTCCCGTAAACGTCATCTTGAAGAAGGAAAAGCCAACCCGGTGGGTTGCTTTTTCCATTCCCTATCCCACGCTCAAGCGAGCTTGGCGTGGTTTAGGAAACTAAAAAAGCCACAACTTTCGCTGCGGCTTTTTCTTCTATGTGTACTCGAGGCGGGACTTGAACCCGCACGACCGCAATGGTCATTGGATTTTAAGTCCAACGTGTCTACCAATTCCACCACTCGAGCCTGAACAAAAAAACGCTGGCAAGCAGCGTTTTTCCGATCGAGCGAAAAACGGGATTCGAACCCGCGACCTCCACCTTGGCAAGGTGGCGCTCTACCAACTGAGCTATTTTCGCAGTTTTGCGGAAAATAGCGAGCGAGTGAAGTACTGAACTTCTTGGCGCTCTACTCCCGTACCTACGGGAAGCTATTTTCGCATGGTATGTAAGAACGCGGCATCCTTACCGGATGCGGACGCAAATTTAATACAATTCTGTAAAAAGTAAAGAACTTTTCTGCGATTTTCTGCAAGCCCCTGGTTTCCCCGTATTTACTTCCTAAAAATACTAGGAATTAGCCTGCTTCTTGCGTACCAGCATCCGCTTGATCTCGTTCAGCTTCATCAAAGCCTCCACCGGGGTCAGCGTATCGATGTCTGTTCTCAGGATTTCTTCCTTGATCTGCTCCAGTAAGGGATCATCCAGGTTAAAGAAACTTAACTGTAATTCGTCATTTGCTTCTCTCAATCCTTCAGATAAGGCCTCGCTGCTGTGGTCCTTCTCCAGTTTCTTCAGAATGCGACCGGCCTTGTGGATCACCTGCTGTGGCATCCCCGCCATCCTGGCCACATGTATACCAAAACTGTGGGCGCTACCGCCTTCCTGAAGTTTCCGCATAAACAACACCGTGTCCTTCAGTTCCTTTACCGCCACATTGTAGTTGGCTATGCGCTCAAACGTTGCGCTCATCTCGTTCAGTTCGTGGTAGTGAGTGGCAAAGAGCGTTTTGGGCCTGGCTGGGTGCTCGTGCAGATACTCCGTGATAGCCCAGGCAATAGAGATTCCGTCATAGGTACTGGTACCCCGCCCGATCTCGTCCAGCAATACCAGGCTGCGGTCAGAGATGTTGTTCAGGATACTGGCCGTCTCGTTCATCTCTACCATGAAAGTGGATTCTCCCATAGAGATATTGTCGCTGGCACCCACCCGGGTGAACAGCTTGTCCACGTAACCGATCTCCGCTGCCTCCGCAGGCACAAAACTCCCCATCTGCGCCATGAGTACGATCAGGGCGGTCTGTCGCAGTATGGCCGACTTACCACTCATGTTAGGTCCCGTGATCATGATGATCTGCTGCTGCTCCCGATCCAGGAGAACATTGTTGGGCACATAGGCTTCTCCCGGGGGTAATTGTTTTTCGATCACCGGGTGGCGACCGTTGCTGATCTTCAGTTCCGTGCCTTCGTTCAGTTCCGGCTGAGTGTAGTTGTTCTCCACTGCCAGCTGGGCAAAACCACAGAGGCAGTCCAGCCGGGCTATGGACCTCGCATTCTGCTGTACCGGTTCTATATAGGCCTGCATCCATGCCAGCAATTGAACAAACAGCTGCTGCTCCAGGTCCAGTATACGTTCTTCAGCGCCCAGGATCTTGGCCTCGTATTCCTTCAGTTCCTCGGTGATATAACGCTCGGCGTTGACCAGGGTCTGTTTCCTCGTCCACTCTTCCGGCACTTTGTCCTTATGCGTATTCCGTACTTCTATGTAATAGCCAAAAACATTGTTTGATGCGATCTTCAGGGATGTGATCCCGGTGCGTTCCGTCTCCCGCTTCAGCATTTCGTCTAAGAGGTCCTTCCCGCGGAATGCCAGGTTCCGCAATTCGTCCAGTTCTTCGGAGAAGCCGGTGGCGATCACCCCGCCTTTCTGTACCTGGGTAGGGGCATCCTCGAAGAGGACCTCCTTGATCTTGCTGCGTAAGGGTTCACAATCTTCCAGCTGCCCGGCCAGTTGTTGCAGGGCCTGGTGACTGTGCTGTGCCAACCTTGCTTTGATAGGCACAAGGGCCTCCAGGGAATTTTTTAAATAGACCACCTCGCGGGGACTGATCTTCCCGGTGGCCAGCTTGGAGATCAGCCGCTCCAGGTCCCCGATCTTCTTCAACTGCAGCCGGGTCTGGTCCAGGCAGGACATATCCTCCTTCAAGGCAGCGACCACCTCGTGCCGTGCTTTAATCTTTTCCAGGTTTTTCAGGGGCAGGGCCAGCCATCTTTTTAATAAGCGCCCACCCATAGGCGAAATGGTCTTATCGATCACGTCAAACAAGGTGATGGCCTGGGCATGCGGACTGTGGTACAATTCCAGGTTGCGGATGGTGAACTTATCCATCCATATGTATTCTTCTTCCGCGATGCGCTTAATACTGCTGATGTGTTGTAACTGCCGGTGCTGGGTCTCGGACAGGTAATGCAGGATCGCCCCGGCCGCGATGATCCCGTGGGCCAACTGGGCCACGCCGAATCCTTTTAAGGTAGTGGTCTTAAAATGCCCGGTCAGGGTTTCATTGGCGTAATCTTCCTGGAAGATCCAGTCTTCACAGAAAAAAGTGTGGTGTTCGCTTCCGAACTGCTGTGCAAATTCTTTCTTATTGGCCTTGGAGATCAGTACCTCGGTCGGACTGAAATTCTGCAGTAATTTATCGATCTGCTCTGCATTACCTTCGGAACAGAGGTATTCCCCGGTAGATATGTCGAGGAAAGCAATGCCGTAGGTTTTACGGCCAAAATGTACGGCGCAGAGAAAGTTGTTGCTTTTGGCTGTAAGGATATCGTCATTCAGGGCTACCCCCGGGGTCACCAGTTCGGTAACGCCCCGCTTTACGATAGTCTTGGTCTGCTTCGGGTCTTCCAGTTGGTCGCAGATGGCTACCCTTTCCCCGGCCTTAACCAGTTTCGGGAGGTAGGTGTTCAGCGAATGGTGTGGAAAGCCTGCCAGTTCGGTCTGGTCGCCCCCGTTGTTCCGGTGGGTGAGCACAATGCCCAGGATACGTGCGGCCTTCACGGCATCTTCCCCGAAAGTCTCGTAAAAGTCTCCTACGCGGAAGAGTAGCAGCGCATCGGGGTACTTGCGTTTTATCGTACCGTATTGCTGCATTAAGGGAGTGACCTTCTTTGTTTTTCCGGAATTAGCCAAAACGATGGGTTTAGATTATTTTTGTGCCTTGACGAAATTACTATTTTCCCTCTGGTTGCCGAACCTTTGTTGATATTTTCGGATAACTTCAGAGGTAGTATTTTCGAAAGCAGCCTGCTTTTTATCTACTGCATGTTTTATGCAGGGAGAACGCTTAACTTGATCACGGGGCGGGGTTAAGAACCCCGGCATGGAGACAGCCCGCCCGCCCGCCTGAATGGACTCAGTCCGGGCAGGTACCGAACTGCACGTTCGGGAGGGTAGGCAGCATGCAGCCTGCCCTAATAAGCTGCCATGCTAGGGTGGGTTTACGGCATGTAGATATTAAAATCTTCCGGCCATAAACCAATTTTAAACCTGTCACCTTGTACCTCTGTAACCTTGTAACTAAATTAACCCCTGCAAGTTTTATGCAGGGAGAACGCTTAACTTGATCACGGGGCGGGGTTAAGAACCCCGGCTTGGAGGCAGCTCGCCCTTACCGAACGTGCCGCAGAGCTAGGTTGGGTTTGCAGCTTGCCCGAATAGGCCAGAGGCCTGGGCGGGTTGGTAGTCTGCCCGAATAAGCTGCCAGGCTAGGGTGGGTTTACGGCATGTAGATATTAAAATCTTCCGGCCATAAACCAATTTTAAACCTGTCACCTTGTACCTCTGTAACCTTGTAACTAAATTAACCCCTGCAAGTTTTATGCAGTGAAGACAGTTAACTTGATCACGGGGTGGGGTTAAGTACCCCCCCCCTCCTATAAGAATTCGATAATAATAAGCTCTGCGGACCCTCTAGCAGAATCAAAAGCTAAACAGAAGGGTGGCAGAAAAATTAAATAATTACGGTAATACTTAGTATGCGAAAATTAAAGAATAGCGAATTGCAACGATTGGATCCTGAAGAATTCAGGGAGGCCGAGAAGACACCCCTGGTGCTCATCCTGGACAATATCCGGAGCCTCAACAACATTGGCTCCGTCTTCAGAACCGCCGATGCCTTCCTTATAGAAAAAGTATACCTCTGCGGGATCACCGCCCAACCTCCCCATAAAGACATCCATAAAACCGCCCTCGGGGCTACCGAAAGCGTAGCCTGGGAATACCGGGAAAACACTACAGACCTTATCCGCGAACTGAAAGAGGATTATCATTGCATGGCCGTGGAACAGGCAGAAAATGCCACTTTCCTGAACGACTTCCGGGTGCAGCCCGGCAAAAAATACGCCCTGGTATTAGGGAACGAGGTTAAAGGGGTGTCCCAGGAAGTGGTCGACCTCTGTAATGGCGTGCTGGAGATCCCGCAATTCGGGACCAAACACTCCCTCAATATCTCGGTCAGCGCTGGGGTGGTGGTCTGGGACCTTTGGTCCAAACTCCAATAAAAAACCCCGGCTGTGGGGCCGGGGCGTCGGTATAAATTTGAGCCAGTTAGTTGCTTAGCAGGTATGCAAGAAAAACAAACTGCGGCTTAATTCCAAATATCCACTGTTAATTAAAGCCCTAGATCTTAGTCAGGTGGGCCTGGATCTGGTCTAATAAATAGTCGTAATCATCCCGGTTGCTCACAAAATCCAAATCACTTACATCCAGGATCAAACTGTTCAGTTGGGGGTTGCTCCTCAAAAAGTCCATATATCCGCGCTGAATCTTGTCCAGGTAGTCCGGCTGTATCTGCTGCTCGTAATCCCTGCCCCTTTTTTTGATGTTGTCCAGTAAACGGTCTGTCTTTTGGTACAGGTAAACATATAGCCCAGGTTTCTTCACTTCCTTGTACATAAAATTGAACATCTTCCGGTAAAGGTTAAACTCCTCTTCCTGCAAAGTTACCTTGGCAAAAATGAGCGATTTAAAGATGTCGTAATCACTGACCATAAAATTCTTAAACAGGTCAAACTGCGTGGTGTCGTCTACAAATTGCTGGTAGCGCTCTGCTAAAAAAGACATTTCCAGCGGGAAGGCATAGCGGGCCGGGTCTTCATAGAATTTGGGAAGGAAAGGGTTATCCGCAAAGCGCTCTAAGACCAGCTTGGCGTTGTAATCTTCGGAGATCTTCTTGGCCAGGGTGGTTTTCCCCGCACCTATGTTCCCCTCTATGGCTAGAAAATCGACCTGGGAAAATAACTGAGCCCGGCTCCAGTACAATTTGTGCTCTGTTTTTTCCGGGATGACAGTATCCTTGCACTCCTGCAATAAATTCCGGGTATCTTTATTGAATATGGGATGGTAAAATTGAGGGGCAATGTCCGATAATGGCCTCAGTACAAACTTGCGCTCCTGTAATTTGGGGTGGGGGACCGTTAGTCCTTCCTCTTCTATCACTTCGTAATCGTAGTATAGCAGGTCTATATCTATGACCCTGGACTCGTAGCCCTCCTCCTGTTTCCGTTGCCGGCCCAGCTGCTTTTCAATTTTTAGTATGCTCCTCATTACTTCGGCAGCTGACTGCTCTGTCTCAACCTTTACACAGGCATTCAGGAAATCGGGTCCGTCAAAGCCCCAGGCGGCACTGCGGTACACCTTGGAAACTCCCGTGATATCCCCCAGCTTCTTTCGCAATGCAAAGACCGCCTGCTGTAGGTTGTGTAGCGTTTGGCCTTCATTGCTGCCAATAGCAAGGTAGAGAGTAGATTTAGGAGTCATAAGGATGCAAATCTAAAAAATTGCAGGGCATAATCCCATGGCCGTTGATAACTTCTGATAGCCTTTCATCAGCCGTGCTCAAAGCCAGTGGCAACGGGTGGTGAGCTTGCCTTATCAGCCCTGCTTATAGTTCAAATGGCAAATTTGATAAGAAAAGAATCCTGTACTATTCGGATTGGTTATATTTGTTTGCAAACCTTTAGCCATCTGCTATGAATTTTCTACGTAATCTCCTGGCGTCCATTTTAGGGACCCTAATGGCCCTCGGAATTATTTTTGTCATGTTCCTGATCCTGGTCTCCCTTGCGAGCGCAGAGGATGCCGTAACCGTTAAAAAAGATTCGGTCCTGGAACTCAACCTGGAATACCCTATCAGTGACTATACCGGCAATGATGCCGCCGATCCCTTCGCCGGGCTATTTGAACAGAATATGGGGCTGGATGAAATCATCCATGCCATACAGGTGGCCGCTGATGATGATAAAATTAAAGGAATCAGTATCCGGAGCAATATGCTGATGGCCGGGCTCTCCCAGATCAAAGCTATGCGTGATGCCCTGGAAGATTTTAAGGAGAGCGGTAAATTCGTCTATGCCTACGGGGATTTTTATATGCAGCCCGATTACTACCTGGCCAGTGTGGCCGACAGCGTTTTCCTGAACCCCGTGGGGATGATGGATTTTCGCGGGCTCTCTGCCGAGGTACTCTACTTAAAAAGCCTGCAGGAAAAATCAGGGGTGAAGATCGAAGTGATCCGCCATGGAAAATATAAAAGCGCGGTTGAACCTTTTATGTCCGATAATATGAGCGAATCTAATCGCCAGCAATTAGAGGAGCTGCTGGGCTCGCTTTGGTCAGAAATGGTCGATGATATCGCCCGGTCCAGGCAGCTGGATGTCACTGCCCTGAACACCATCGCAGACACCCTGGGGGCACGGATGCCAGAATATGCCATCGCCAACGGCATGATCGATGGTACTCGCTACTATGATGAATACGAGGCCATGCTTAAAGGGGAGACCGGGACAGATATAGACGATGATCAAAATTACGTTTCCATGGCCGACTATATGGAAGACGCCAAGAAAAAGAAGATCTATAAAGGTGAAGATGAGGTCGCCGTAATTTTTGCCCAGGGCGAAATATTCTACGGTGAGGGTGGCCCGGATATCATCGGGCAGGAGATCATGACAGAAGCCTTGGTCAAAGCCCGGGAAGACGATGATATTAAAGCTGTGGTACTACGGGTGAATTCGCCCGGGGGTAGTGCCTTGGTCTCGGATATCATCTGGCGCGAGGTAGAGCTCACCAAGGCTGTAAAACCTGTGGTGGTTTCCATGGGAAATGTCGCGGCATCAGGGGGCTATTATATCGCAGCAGGTGCCGATGAGATCTTCGCGGAGCCGACAACGATCACTGGATCTATCGGGGTCTTCGGAACGGTTCCCAATATTAGCGAACTGGCCGAAGATATCGGAATAAATGCAGAACAGGTAGGAACAAATAAGAATTCGGTGGAGTACTCCCTTTTTGAACCCATGACCGACGATTTTCGCGAGGTTGTACAAGAGAGCATTGAAGAGGTATATCAAACGTTCTTAAGCCGGGTAGCTGCCGGCAGGAACATGAGCATGGCCCAGGTAGACAGCCTGGCACAGGGCCGTGTTTGGAGTGGGGTGGATGCAGAACGCCTAGGGCTTGTAGATGCCCTTGGAGGCCTGGATATGGCGATCAACCGCGCCGCGGAATTGGCAGAGCTAACCGAATTCAGTGTAAAGAAATATCCCAAATTTAAGTCGGGTTTTGCCCGCCTCATGGAAGACCTGGGCGGTGCTGAGAGCCGCATTACAGAGGCTGCCCTTAAGGCAGAAATAGGGGAAGAGCTCTACGGCATACTGCAGGAAGTTCGCAGGGCCGGCCGTACCAAAGGGGTGCAGGCAAGACTTCCCTATTCGCTTAACATCAAGTAAGCATGAATGCTAAGGACAAAAAGCTGGCCTTCCGGATTTATTTATACCTGGGAGCACTTTTTATCACCTCCCTGGTGGTCTCTAACCTGATCTTCCAGAAATTCTTTTACTGGTATCCCTTCGGGGAGTTGACCTTTTTTGATGCACCTTTATTTGAACTTTCGGTAGGGATCTTACCTTATCCAATTACCTTCCTGATCACGGACCTGATTTCCGAGATATACGGAAGGAAGAAAGCCAACCAGGTAGTCACAGCGGGAATCTTTGCTTCTATCTTTTCCATGGGGATCATCCTGCTGGCAGAACAGGTTCCGGCCATTGAAAACTCGCCGGTCAACGATGAGGTTTTCCAGAGTGTGTTTGCCCTGTCTCCCATCGCCGTACTCGCCTCTATGCTGGCCTACCTCTGCGCCCAGTACGTAGACATTGCCATTTACCATTTCTGGAAGAGACTCACCCGTGGACGTTACCTCTGGTTGCGGAACAACTTCTCTACCTTTACCTCCCAGTTTATTGATACCTTCCTGGTGGTTGGCCTGCTGTGCGTCTTCGGGGTGCTGCCCTGGGAACTGTTCTACGGACTGGTCCTTAGCGGTTTTGCTTTCAAGGTATTAATTGCATTTATTGATACCCCCTTCCTTTATATTTTTGTATATATTTTCCGCAAAAGATTTAAGCTTACTCCGGAGCAGGAGATAGACCTGGAGCTCTGATACAGGGTTCGCCCCAATTGTAAAATACTATGAAGAAAAAGATTCTGAAAATTGTTGGGATCACCCTCTTGGTGATCATCGCTATACTAGTCGCCATTCCTATTTTCCTGGAAAGCAAGATAGGAACCCTGGTGCGTAATAACGTAAACAGCAGTATTGAAGCCGATTTTAATTTTGACGATGCAGACCTGAGCCTGATCAGTAGTTTTCCCAATGCCGAACTAAGTATGAAAGGGATGCGCATTGTAAATACTACCGAACCCTTTAAAGGTGACACCTTGTTCTATGCCTCGGAAGCCTCTTTAAAAATGGGGCTGGGCGAACTGTTTAAAGGTGCCGGGGAAGCCTATTCCGTCCGAAGCCTGACTGTAGACGGGGCACTCCTTAATATCGTGGTAGATGAGAATGAAAACGCCAATTACGACATCACCGTAGAAAGTGATGAACCTACGGCCGATTTTACCTTTGAGCTTCAGGGATATACCATAGAAAATGCGACGGTTTCGTACCTGGACCGGGCCACGGGCATCCGAATGCTGCTCGATGAGATCTCGCATAATGGGAACGGGGACCTCTCCCTGACCGAATCTGAATTGCAGACGAACACCAACGCCCTGCTCTCTTTTGAGATGGATAGTGTGAATTACCTGGACCGCAGCAAGCTGCAGTTAGAAGCGCTTATAGGGATAGACCTGGAGAATGATAAATATACCTTCCTTGAGAACCAGGCCTTGCTGAACCAGCTACCCCTGGTCTTCGAAGGCTACGTACAGCTATTTGAGGAATACCAGCAAGTAGACCTTAAGTTTAAAACGCCTTCTTCCGATTTCAAGAATTTCCTCGGCGTGATGCCCGAAGAATATGCCAAGAACCTGGACCAGGTGACCACCTCCGGGGATTTCATGGTAGAGGGTACCATCGCCGGTAAGGTAGATGACACTTATATTCCCCAATTTAATATCCAGATCAATTCCGATAACGCCTCCTTTAAATACCCCGATCTGCCCATGGGCGTCAGCGATATCGTGATCGATGCAGCCGTGAAGAATACGAGCGGAATATCGGAAGATACCTTCGTGGATATAAAGAAAGCCTCGTTCCGGATAGGGCAGGACTATTTCACCATGACCTCTAACATCACCGAGTTGCTGGGGAATACCAGGGTAACTGCTGATATAGACGCCAATATGAACCTGGCCAACATCAGCAAGGCATATCCCCTCCCTGCGGCCAAAGACCTGAAAGGACTGCTGCGGGCCGATGTAAGTACCGCTTTTGATATGGCTTCCATCGAGAACAAACAGTACCAGAACACCAAAACAAGTGGTACCGCCAGCCTGCGCAATTTTGAGTACAGCTCCGCCGAGCTGAAGAACCCTGTGGCCATCAGTAGTATGGAAATGAATTTCACCCCCACGGTGGTCAGCCTGAAAAAAATGGAAGGGAAGACCGGGAATACCGACTTTGCTGTCCAGGGCTCCCTCCGCAACCTGCTCGGTTTCATGTTCAATGATCAGCCAATACGGGGGCAGTTCACCCTGAACTCCGATACCTTTGACCTGGGCGATTTTATGACTGCAGAAACCACGACCTCGGGTGGGGAAGGGGAGAAGACGAAGACCGCTGCCCTGAAAATTCCATCCTTCCTGGATGTCAGCCTGCAGGCCAGGGCCAATACGGTGATCTACGATAACCTGAACCTGAAGAACCTGAGCGGGGAGCTGGCCATTCGCGACCAGAAGGCTACCCTCTCCGGGCTGACCTCTTCTGTACTGGGAGGACGATTAAATCTGAGCGGGAACGTTTCTACCAAGGAAGCTCGCCCTGTCTTTGATATGCAACTGGGAATAGCAGATTTCAGCATTGCCGAGACCTTTAAGCAGGTAGAACTGCTGCGTGCCCTGGCTCCGGTGGCCAATGCACTGCAGGGCAGACTGAATTCAACGCTTAATCTCAACGGCCTGCTGACCGAGGAAATGACCCCGGACCTGGCCACTCTTACCGGGAATGCGCTGGCCGAATTACTGCAGACTAGCATAGACCCCGAAAAAGAGAAGTTATTGGCCCTGCTGGATGGTAAGCTCAACTTCCTTAACCTGGATAGCCTGAACCTCCGCGACCTGAAGACCGCGCTTAGTTTTGAGAACGGGCTGGTACGGGTAAAACCATTCACCGTGAATTACAAAGACATCGCTATACAGGTGGCCGGGGAACACACATTTGATAAGCAGCTGGAATACAATGCCACCATCCAAGTGCCGGCTAAATACCTGGGCAAAGAAGTAAATAACCTGATCGCCAGGATAGATGACCAGCAGTTAAAGGATCTCACCATCCCCGTGGTGGCTACCATGAAAGGAACTTATGCAAATCCCCAGGTTTCCACGGACCTGGCGGGTGGAGTAAAACAACTCACCGCCCGCTTGGTGGAGATCGAAAAACAGAAACTGATCGGTAAGGGTACGGATAAAGCAAAAGACCTGATCGGTGGAATGATCGGTGGGAAGAAAGACAGTACAGCCACGAAGAAAGATTCCACAGCTCAAACAGTAAAAGGTGTGCTGGGTAGTGTACTAGGTAAGAAAAGTCAGGACAGTGTAAAAAGAGATACCACTGGGGTTAAAAAAGACCCGGTCAAAAATGCGGCCAGGGATATTCTCGGCGGCATACTGAACAAGAAGAAAAAGGATACGGCGAATATAAGGAAAGACTCGGTTCAGCCCTGATCTTTATCTCGCTTCTTATCCCACCATACATAAGCCGCGAAGCCCACAAGACTGACCAGGGAAGCCCAGAGTAGACCCGTTTTAAGGGTCTCAGTGCTCTGGCCTATGATAGCCAGGTAAATGGTAAGTGGGGCGATCCCTAACAGGGTAGCCCCCATAAACCTCCAGTATCCCATCCGGAGTATACCGGCGACGAAACTGATAGCATCATTAGACAGGAATGGGTTCAGCCGGGTCACGACTACGGCCCAGAATCCATAATCTTCAATGAATTGACTGATCTTGTGCTCGGTCTTCCCGCCGATCAATTTTCCCACCTTGCCTTCCCCCAGGAAACGCCCGATGGCGTAGCCTACACTCGATGCACAGCCTACAGCTACAAAGATGATCAGGCTTCCCCATATCGGCCCATAGGCCAGTACAGAAACAACCATTAACAGGATGGTGGGGATAATGATGAGGAACATTTGCAGGATCATCGCCAGGACCAGAACGATAGGCCCCAGGAATCCGAATCCGGAAATCCATTCTTTGATCCTGGCCTCGTCTTCACTGGTAAGAACTTCCCAGCTATGGTTCAGGAAATCCTGTACAGAAGGCACCAGGAAATAAAGAGCAAATAGGGAAATGATGATCCCGAGTGATGCATAAAACGGGATCTTACTTTTTTTTGAGCGAGATTGTTCTTCAGTCATACATAGGATTATTGAACATTGAGGCCAACAAAATAACCTTCACTTCCACGGATATTAAAGACGGTATTATCCTCGAACAACAGGTATTGCCCTTTGATTCCTTTTAGTACGCCCTTGTATTGTGGGCTCTTATTTAGATTCAGGGATTTTACTTTGCTTGGGTACTGCAATACCGGGAAGTGCAATTCCAGTTCTTCTGCATCACTCATATAGTACTCTGCAACTTCCTCCGGGATATACTCCTTCAGCCTTTGTCGCCATTCGGTAAGGTCCAGGTCTTCCAGGGTATTGGTGAGCATCCGTCTCCAGTTGGTCTTGTCCGAGACGTAATCTTTCAGCGCCACTTCGGTGATCCCGGCCAGGTAGCGGTTGGGCACCTCTACCATAATGATGGCTTCGTGGGCCCCCTGGTCTATCCAGCGGGTAGGGACCTGGCTTTTCCGGGTAACACCGACTTTTACATTACTGGAGTTGGCTAGGTAAACCACGTGGGGCTGTAATTGCACCTTCTTTTCGTATTCCAGGTCGCGGTCTTCCTGGTCCAGGTGGGCCGTGCTCAGTTCCGGTTTCATGATCCAGTCCCCGGCAGAGGGAATCTCAAAGAAGCAGTACCGGCAGCACCCCTGCCGGTAGATGGGGCGGTCTTCCCCGCAATTCAGGCATTGGTATTTAATAAAACTGATCTCAACTTCCTTATCCAACAATTGATTCATATGGATGAAATTATCCTCAAAAACCAGGAAATACTGGATCGGGTTCCCGATTTCTGTCTGCATCTTGCGTAAGACCCCTTCGTATTGCATAGGTGATTTATTGTTTAAATCGGACGGAAAATACTACTTTTATACCGCACCGACAGCTGCAAAAATACCGAAAAAAATGACCATCCCTTTGTTCAATTCCATTGCGTCTTGGCTTTTAAAAAAGCGCTATCACCAGATAGAACTTTTTCTAAAGTACCCGGCAGAGGTACAGCAAGAGGTGCTGCAGCAGTTGCTGGATTATGCCAGGGATACGGAGGTGGGTAGGAAATACGGTTTTGACAGTATTGCCAACTACCGCCAATTTTCAGAACGGCTGCCCATACTGTCCTACGAGGAGGCGGAGCCCATGATAGAGCGCAGCAGGCGAGGGGAACACAATATCTTCTGGCCTACGGGAATTAAATGGTTTGCCAAGAGCAGCGGTACCACCAATGCAAAAAGCAAATTTATCCCGGTAAGCACGGAAGCCCTGGAAGACTGTCATTACAAATCGGGCAAAGACCTGCTCTGTTTGTACCTTAATAATAACGAGAACTCCCAGTTATTTACCGGTAAAAGCCTCAGGTTAGGAGGGAGTAAAGAGCTCTACGAAGACAACGGCACCTTTTTCGGTGACCTCAGTGCCATCCTGATTGATAATATGCCCTTCTGGGCAGAACTGAGCAGTACCCCCAGCAGCAAGGTATCCCTGATGGGTGAATGGGAGACCAAAATGCAGGCCATCATAAAAGAAAGTATACAGGAAAACGTCACCAGCCTGGCCGGGGTTCCTTCCTGGATGCTGGTGCTTTTAAACAGGGTGTTAGAGGAGACTGGCAACAAACACCTTTTCGAGGTCTGGGAAAACCTGGAGGTTTATTTCCATGGGGGGGTCAGCTTCAGACCTTATCGCGACCAGTATGATAAACTCCTGCCCAGGAAGAAATTCCGTTATTACGAGATCTACAATGCCTCCGAAGGATTCTTTGCCATACAGGACAGGAACGATGCGGACGACCTGCTGCTGATGTTAGACTATGGGATATTCTATGAGTTTATCCCGATGGATACCTATGGCAGCCTGCAGCAACATACGCTTCCTCTTTGGGAAGTGGAGGTGGATAAGAATTACGCTATCCTGATCACAACTAATGCCGGGCTGTGGCGCTACAAGATCGGGGATACCGTAAGGTTCACTTCTACCGATCCTTACCGTATCAAAATTACCGGGAGGACCAAACACCACATCAATGTATTCGGGGAAGAACTGATCATAGAAAACACCGAAGAAGCCCTGAAAACCATCTGCCAGAAAACCGGGGCAGAGATCGCTGATTATACCGTGGCCCCTATTTTTATGGCGGGGAAGGAGAAGGGTGCCCATGAGTGGCTGATCGAATTCCGCAAGCCACCGGAGGAGATCGAATATTTCACCGAAGTACTCGATAATGCCCTGAAATCACTCAACTCTGATTACGAGGCCAAGCGCTATAACAATATGACCCTGAACCGGCCTAAGATTCACATTGCCAGGCCTAATCTCTTCTACGATTGGCTGAAATCTAAGGGCAAATTGGGTGGGCAACATAAAATACCCCGCTTATCTAACGATCGGGTATATGTCGATGAATTGCTTCAGATGAACCAATAAATATCCCGAAGGAACACATTTGTCCTAAATTGTGGTCCTAACTTGACCCCCAAAGTTCCAAATTTTAAAACATTATGGCAGAAAGACTTGTAATTTTATCCGACATGCTCGGATCGAAAAGCGGACTGTGGATCACTTCCTACCTCGGGTATCTACAACAGTATTATGACATTGTATACTATGATAGCCAGCAGCTGGCCAACATAGATGTTCCTATTAAAACCCTTGAAAATATTGAAGCGGCCTTCCATGAAGGCGGTATTGATACGGCAGTTGCTCATTTGCTCAAAAAAGAGGATGTGCCTTCGCATTACCTCACCTTCTGCGCCGGTGGAAACATTGCGTGGAAAGCCGGCAGGATGGGTTTACCGATGAAATCCCTGACCGCGGTATCACCGTTGAATCTCAGTGAGCAAACGGCTATGCCGGATTGCCCGGTTAAATTAGTGTACGGGGCTAATGATCACTACCTGCGCCCTTCGGATGAATGGATCGCAAGGCTTGCGGTACCCACAGAGGTGATCCCCGGTTTTGGGCACCAGTTGTACTCTGATGAAAAGATCATTCAGAAGATCTGTAAGGATTTGTTGGATTCATTGCTCAACAGGCAATACCAAAAACTCTAAGAAACAGCTTTTAACTGCTTGACCGTATCGTGCGTCAGTTTTTTCTCGGCGTACGGTTTGGTCACGTGGAATGTGGTCTCGTCGCTGCTGGGTAGCTCAAACATGGCATCGGTAAAGACGGCTTCACACAGGGAGCGCAATCCTCTTGCTCCCAACTTGTATTCTATCGCCTTCTCTACGATGTAATCCAGGGCCTGGTCCGTAATGGTGAACTTGATCCCATCCATGTCAAACAATTTCTGGTACTGTTTAATGATGGCATTCTTGGGTTCGGTCAGGATCGCCCTCAGGGTTTTCTCATCCAGTGGGTTCATATGGGTAAGGACCGGCAGTCGACCAATGATCTCCGGGATCAGCCCAAATTCCTTCAGGTCCTTTGGAGTGATATACTGCAATACATTCCCTTCGTCCAGTTCTTCGCCTTTCTTAGCGGCGCTATATCCAATGGCCTGCATGTTGAGTCGCTTAGTGATGATGCGCTCTATCCCGTCAAAAGCACCCCCGGCAATAAAGAGAATATTCTCTGTATTTACCTCGATGAATTTCTGGTCCGGGTGCTTCCGTCCTCCTTTAGGTGGCACATTAACCGTGGTGCCTTCCAGTAATTTCAAAAGACCTTGCTGCACGCCTTCCCCGGATACGTCACGGGTAATAGATGGGTTGTCGCTCTTACGTGCAATCTTATCGATCTCGTCGATAAAAACAATACCCCTTTCTGCCTTTTCCAGGTTGTAATCCGCGGCCTGTAATAGTCGGGTTAGTATGCTCTCAACATCTTCTCCCACGTACCCGGCTTCGGTCAGTACGGTAGCATCTACAATGGCCAGGGGAACATTCAGCATCTTGGCGATTGTCTTCGCCATAAGTGTTTTCCCGGTACCGGTATGCCCCACCATGACTATATTACTCTTCTGAATCTCTACCTCGTCTTCCTTAGAACTTGGCTGCAGTAGTCGCTTGTAATGATTGTATACGGCCACGGATAGCACCTTCTTGGTGCGTTCCTGCCCGATCACAAAGCTGTCTAGGAATTCATTGATCTCCTTAGGCTTCTTCAGTACCAGTTCCGAAGACAGGTCATCTGTCTTGGACTGCTTGGATTCTTCGGCCACGATTCCGTGTGCCTGCTCTATGCATCGGTCACAGATGTGTGCATCCAGACCTGCAATGAGTAAGTTTGTTTCCGGTTTTTTCCTACCGCAAAAGGAACATTCTAAATTTTCCTTAGCCATAATTTCTGCTCACTTTCAGAACCATAACGGGATATTCTCCATTTTGGTTCATTTCCTCTTCAATTTAACTCCTGTAAACCAGGATCTTATGTGTTTTATTCTAGCTCTTTTCTCTTTCCAGGATTTCATCGATCATCCCGTAGTCCAGGGCTTCTTTAGCACCCATCCAGTAATCCCGGTCACTGTCTTCGTAAACCTTGTCAAACTTCTGCCCGGTGTGCTTAGCGATGATATGATATAATTCATCTTTGATCTTTAACACTTCCTTAGCTGCGATTTCTATATCACTAGCCTGCCCCTGGGCTCCGGACATCGGCTGGTGGATCATCACCCTGGAGTGTTTTAAGCCACTGCGTTTTCCTTTTTCCCCTGCACATAAAAGTACGGCTGCCATAGAGGCGGCCATCCCGGTACAGATGGTAGCCACATCGGGCTTAATGAACTGCATGGTATCGTAAATACCCAAGCCGGCGTATACACTTCCTCCCGGGGAATTGATATAGATCTGGATGTCCTTAGAAGAATCTGCACTGGCCAAAAACAGCAATTGTGCTTGTACGATATTCGCAACCTGGTCATTGATCCCTGTTCCCAGGAAAATGATCCTGTCCATCATCAATCGGGAGAAAACGTCCATCGCAATGGCGTTCAGCTGCCTCTCCTCTATAATGTTGGGCGTCATATTAACAGGGTACATGCTGCTGATCACTTTGTCATAGTACATGCTGTTGATTCCCTGGTCCTTGATGGCGAAATCTTTAAATTCTTTAGTGAAATCCATAGTGTATTGTCTGTCTTTAATCAAAAAAAAAAGGTGCCAGAAATGGTGCTTCCGGCCTTGTAAAGATAGGGAATTTAGCGTTATTACTAGCCGGCCTGCCTAAAATTGAGACAGCTATAAGCAAGACTGCCGCAACTTGTTATAAGTGCGGCAGTTCCTGTGGTATCGCTATAGATTAACCGTATACTTCTTTTACGAAATCTTCGTAATTGACCTCTTTGATCTTCAGGTTAGCTTTCTCCTTGTACAGGTTAAGTAACTTCTCGCTCATCAACTGCTCAGAAAGGCGTTTAGCCTCATCCTGGTTAGAAAGTACCCTGGCCGCGATACGGTCCAGTTCTTCCTCTTCAGGGTTAATCTGTCCGTACTGTGCCATCTGCTCCTTGATGAATCCTTTGGTGAAATCTTTAAGTTCTTCGAACTGCAATTCAATCCCGTGATCTTTAAGGATCTTTCCTTCGATCAGTTGGTAACGAAGGCCTTTTTCAGATTTTTCGTATTCTTCCTGGGCCTGCTCAATGCTAAGCTCTTTCTCCCCGGTAGTCTGTATCCATTTTTTCAGGAACTCGGCCGGTAGATCAAACTCCGTAGTTTCGATCAGCCTCTCCGTTACATCGTTCAGGAGTTTCTGGTCTGCCTGTTGTTCAAATTGCTTCTCAGAA
Source organism: Zeaxanthinibacter sp. PT1 (assembly GCF_028464225.1). GTDB lineage: Bacteria > Bacteroidota > Bacteroidia > Flavobacteriales > Flavobacteriaceae > Zeaxanthinibacter. Next base: position 136,204 of record NZ_JAQPCN010000001.1, on the reverse strand, counting down.
TCTTCCTTGATACGCGCTTCCAGTTCTTTTTCGCTGCTGACCTTCCCTTCGCCGAATAGTTTATCAAACAATTCCTGGTTCAGTTCTGCAGGCTGTCTTTCGTTGATCTCTTCAATAGTGAATTCAACTTTGACATCCAGCTTCTCTACCTGCTCATTAGGCATTCCCAAGGCAGCGGCCAGAAGGTAATCTTCTTTAAAAAGACCTTTGGTGTTAAGGGTGACAGTATCTCCGACTTTCTTGCCGGTCAGTGCCGTGATCGCTTTCTTGTCGCTGATCTTTTTCAACTCAAGGGTAGCGTTATTGTCTATCTCGGCCTCTTCATTCTTGAAAGTACCGCGAACTTCATCTTCTTTCCCTACTTCTTCTTTGCTGACCAGTTTCCCGTACTGCTTACGGATACGGTCTACTTGCTCATCGATCATCTTCTTGTCTGCGACGATCTTGTACTGGGTAACCGGTTTCTTTGTTTTTAATTCCACCTCGAATTCAGGGGCAAGGCCCAGCTCAAATTCGAAAGCAAATTCTTCACTGTCCCAGTTAAAATTATCCTGTTGCTTAGGAAGGGGGTTGCCAAGTACGTCCAGTTTTTCTTCGGTCAGGTACTTGTTCAGGTTGTCCTGTAGAAGCTTGTTGACTTCGTCTACCAAAACAGCCTTCCCGTATTGTTTCTTGATCAATCCCATAGGAACCTGTCCTTTGCGGAAGCCGGGGATATTCGCCGATTTGCGATAATCTTTCAGGATGGTTTCAACACGATCCTGGTAATCTTCTTTGGTGATAGCGACTTTCACAATGGCATTTAACTCGTCTATCTGCTCTTTCGTAATGTTCATCTATTCTTTTAATTTATCTGAGATCCTCTTTCATTAGGTTCCCCGCTGCGATGGGCAGCCGGTTCTTGTCAATTCAACCCTTTCGGGGCCCTTTTTGCCAGATTAATCATGTGGTGATCTGTAAAACGGGATGCAAAAATAGTATTTTTTAAAGAGCACAGCAAGTTTTAAGTACGTGAGATTGAAATAACTACAGCTGTTTTTAATCCTCCTTTAAAAGACCGTGCAGTATGGATTGCAGCAGGGATAATAAAAGACTGAATAACAAGGCCCACCAGATGCCGTTTACGGCGAACCCGGGAACCAGGTAATCGGCCAAAAGGATGATCAGGGCATTAATGATCAGTAAAAATAATCCCAGGGTGAGTATGGTTACCGGAAGAGTAAGGACCACCAGTATTGGCTTAACAATAAGGTTAAGCAGGCTCAGGACGATGGCTACCCAGATGGCTGTCCAGAAAGATTCCACCCCTACACCCGGTAAAATGTGGGCCAGGATTACAACGGCCAGGGCGTTTAATAATAGTCGTAAAATGAGTTTCATAGTTGTTGGTTTTAATAACTAAAAGTAGCTAAAAAACCGCTGCGATCCATCTTTTGGTGCGGGGATTTACTGACCCTCCCCGATAAAATTCATACTCACATCAAAGTACTGTTTGGGGTTTTCTGCATGCAGCCAATGCCCCGCATTAGCTATAGTAGTTACGGTAGCTTTTGGAAAATGTTTCTGTATTTCATCCGTATCCGCCGGGGAGATGTATTCAGAGCGGTCTCCCCTTAAGAACAGGGTAGGGCCGTCATAACTGTAACCGGTGGCTATGGCTTCCCCGATCTCTTCATACTTTTCATCCAGCACTTTCAGGTTGCATTTAAACCCTAAGGTGCCATCTTCTTCCCAACTCAGATTTTTGAGTAAGAATTGCCGGGTGCCCCAGTCCTTGATCCGCCGAGATAGGAATTCATCCGCATCGGTGCGCGACTCAAACTCATCCAGGGGCAGGCTTTTCAGTGCACCCAGGATCTCCTGGTGGTGCGGGGGGTAGAATTTAGGGGAGATGTCGGCTACGATCAGTTTACGCACTTTCCCCGGCCGGGTACAGGCAAATTGCATAACGGTCTTACCTCCCATAGAATGCCCCATCACTATGGCGTCCTGTATGTTATAATGTTCCATGTAATACTCAAGGTCGTCTGCCATGACCTCGTAATTAAAAGTATCGGACCAGAAGCTTTTCCCGTGGTTCCGCTGATCGATCAGGTGTACCTGCATCCCTTTCCTGGAATATTTATTACCCAGGGTTCTCCAGTTGTCAGACATGCCCAGGAAGCCATGCAGTATCAATAATGGTGTGCCTTCGCCAAGTATTTGGGAGTGTAAAAGTTGTTTCATTTAAGTCGGTCTAAGTACATTTGCACCACTTTCTCTAATCCCAGGTATAAGGCCTCGCTGATCAGGGCATGCCCGATGGAGACCTCGAGCAGGTGGGGAACATTTTGTTTAAAATAGGCCAGGTTGTCCAGGCTGAGATCGTGCCCGGCATTAATGCCTAAGCCATGTTCATGGGCAATCCGCGCAGCTTCCGCAAAGGGAAGTACGGCATCCTTGTCACCATTGGCATAACCTACGGCATAAGATTCTGTGTAAAGTTCTATACGGTCTGTCCCGGTCTCCGCAGCACCCGCAACCATTTCCGGAACGGGATCGACAAAGATAGAGGTGCGGATGCCTTTTGCTTTAAAAGTAGCGATCACTTCTTTCAGGTAATCCCTGTGCTTTACCGTATCCCAGCCGGCATTGGAGGTGATGGCATCCGGGCCGTCCGGGACCAGGGTCACCTGGGCCGGCACCACTTCCAGGACCAGCATGGTAAATTTATCTATGGGGTTCCCCTCTATATTCAGTTCTGTCCGGACCACCGGTTTAAGATCACGGGCATCCTGGTACCTGATGTGGCGTTCATCAGGACGGGGGTGTATGGTGATCCCCTGTGCTCCGAAGCGCTCCAGGTCCTTAGCCGCCTGTATTACATCCGGTACATTCCCACCCCTTGCATTGCGCAAAGTGGCAATTTTGTTAATGTTTACACTTAATTTCGTCATTTCCTTACACTTAAGCGATTCGTTGCACAAAAATACAAATAAGGCACACCTTTTGACCTTTAAAATTGTTATTTTGCAATAGAACAGAACGTGATGAAGATACAAGAACACATCTCCGATAACCTCGATGTTTTTGACATCAGTGCTCCCTTGCAGGATGTGCTGAGGTTTTTCCGAGGTTCAGGTTTTTCTCATGTTGCGGTTGTGGAAGACCGTAAGTTCCTCGGTGTCATGTCCGAAGAGGATTTCCGGACCATAGAAGAAAAAGGACAATTGGCCGATCACCGGAACAGCCTGGAAACTTTTCATGTGCCCCAGGATGCCTCCTGGTTAGATATCCTCAAATGTTTTGCCGATAACCAGGCCAACCTCTTACCGGTACTGGATGAACAGGCCGCCGTAATAGGATATTACGACCTGTCGGAAGTACTCGATTTCCTGGTAGAGACCCCATTCTTTAATGAGCCCGGCGGGCTATTGGTGGTCGCTACGGGAGCTAAGGATCATTCCTTCAGCCAGATCGCCCAGATCGTAGAGAGTAATAACGCGAAACTGATCGGCGCTTTCATTTCCGATTACCAGAATGACATCGTGCAGACCACGATCAAGATCAGTTCCGGGAGCATGAACGAAGTGCTGCAATCTTTCCGCCGGTACAACTACAATATACTTTTTGGCAATATGGACGACCAGTTCCTGGAAGACCTGAAAAAAAGATCGGACTACCTGGATAAATACCTAAATGTCTGATTTCCCATGAAAATTGCCATATACGGCCAGTCCGACCAAAATAACACCTTATTATACGTACAGGAAATACTGGACGAGCTGCGACAGCACCATGCAGAAGTCTGTATAGAAGAAGAATTCTACGAACTCCTTAAAGAGGGAGATAAGCTGCCGCCATTAAAGACCTATAACGCCTCCGAAGGGCTGGAAAGCGACTTTGATATGTTCGTGAGTTTTGGAGGGGACGGGACCATCCTGCGGGCCATAACCTATGTCCGGGACCTTGGAATACCTATTGTCGGGGTCAATACCGGGCGACTGGGATTCCTCTCTACCTTTAAGAAAGAAGATGTGCGCAAGGTGGTGCAGGAATTCGTGGCCGGGGCCTTTACTATTGAGGAACGAAGCCTGGTAGAAGTGATCTCCGATAAAGAGATTCCGGAATTTGACGGTTTTAACTTTGCATTGAACGAGATTACTGTAAGCAGGAAGGATACCACCTCTATGATAACGGTGGAGACCTACCTGAATGATGAATACCTGACTTCCTACTGGGCAGACGGACTTATCGTGGCCACGCCTACCGGGTCTACAGGCTATTCGCTCAGCTGCGGTGGCCCGGTGATCACACCCTGGGCAAAATCCCTGGTTATAACGCCCATTGCTCCACACAACCTTAATGCCAGGCCGCTGGTGATCGCAGACCATACCGTGATCAGGCTAAAGGTCTCCGGAAGGGAGGATCAGCACCTACTTTCCCTGGATTCCCGTATCGCTACCATTGAGAATGGCAGGGAGATTACCATCAAAAGGGCCGATTTTACGGTGCGTATGATTGAATATACTTCTGAGAGCTTCCTGAAGACACTCCGTAACAAGCTGCTTTGGGGCCAGGATCGCCGTAATTAGGTGCTTTTCAAAACAATAATTAGAGCTTATTGCTGTTTAGCAAACAGGAAGCAGGGCCGGAATGCGGGTTGCACCCTTGCCTGAAAATATTATATTTGCACCCTTTTGACGATTGATGAAGAAGCTCATTGTTCTCTTTTTGATGATGGTAATGACTGCCGCAAGCGCACAGACCTACGAGGTTGGGCTGTTTGGTGGCGGGGCCAATGCCATAGGAGAAGTGGGCAGAACTAATTTTATTTTACCTAACGGCCCTGCCTTTGGCGGGATCTTTAAGTGGAATAAGAGCAAACGATACGCCTGGAGGGCTAGTCTTATCTATGGTTCATTCACCATGGATGACGCCAAGTCTGACCAGTTTGCCCGTCAACAGCGAGGATACGTAGTTGACAATAATGTATTGGAAGCTTCGGCGGGGCTCGAGTTTAATTTTGTGGAGTACAATCTCCATAAACTGGGGCCTGCATTTACGCCATACCTGTATACCGGGCTGACGTATTTTCGCTATGGTTACCATTATTTTGATACCGGGCAATTCCGGGACATCAACCAGAAAGATGGGGCCTTTTCTATCCCCATGACCGTTGGTGCCAAGAGCAGGCTGAACCAATTTATCATCGTCGGGGCAGAGATAGGGGCCAGGTATACGTTTACCGATAACCTGGACGGGAGTAATCCCGAAGGATCTAATTTTGAGCAGTTTAGGTTTGGTAATATATTTAGTGACGATTGGTACGTCTTTTCTGGAATTACTGTAACTTATACCTTTGGCAGGAAACCCTGTATGGACTGTTTTGAGTAGCAAATAGGCATGAATAAAATCGAAGACATCTCCGGAGAACGTTTACCCAGGCATTTGGCTATCATAATGGATGGCAATGGCCGATGGGCAAAACAACAGGGAAAGATGCGCATTTTTGGGCATGAGAACGGGGTTAAGGCCGTACGGAGAACCGTTGAGAATTGTGCCCAGATCGGGATAGATTACCTTACGCTTTATGCCTTCTCCACCGAGAACTGGAACCGTCCTAAAATAGAAGTGGATACCCTGATGAAACTACTGGTGTCTTCGCTGAGGAAAGAACTTAAAACGCTGCATAAGAATAACATAAAGCTGAATGCCATCGGGAACATGGATGCCCTTCCAGGTAAAGCGAGGAAGGAACTGCAGGAGGTGATTGAAAAGACCTCCGGGAACAGCGCCATGACCCTCACCCTTGCCCTGAGCTATGGTGCCCGGGAAGAGATTAAACAGGCGGTTCAGCAAATTAGTACCAAAGTTAAAAATAATATAATTTCGCCCGAAAACATTGATGAAACAATTATAAATACTCATCTTTACACGCACAATTTACCAGACGTAGACCTGCTTATTCGCACCAGTGGAGAGCACCGGATCAGCAATTTTTTACTGTGGCAGATTGCCTATGCCGAGTTATATTTTATTGATGTATTTTGGCCCGATTTTGATGAGCAACATTTGGTAGCGGCAATTATAAATTACCAGAACAGAGAACGAAGATTTGGAAAAACAAGCGAACAACTCATCTAGCGGTATGACTAAGTACATATCTCTTGAAAACTTCATTACCCTTTTACTCCTCTTAATTACGACCTTCACATACGCCCAGGAGACTTCCTATGAGGACGGTAAGAAATATATCCTTGGTGGCCTTGAGGTGACCGGGCTGCAGAGCTATAACGAGCAGACCGTGAAAACCTATACCGGCTTGAGGGTGGGGGAACCTATAACCCTTCCGGGGGATAAGATCAGTGAAGTGATCAAAAAATTATGGGGGTTAGAACTGTTCTCTGACATTGCTTTCTACATCACTGATGTACAGGGAGACCAGGTATTCCTGGAACTGCAGATCGAGGAGCGCCCTACACTTTCCGCTGTGACCATCAATGGTGTCAAACAGCGTAAAACCGATGAGATCATTGACGATACCGACTTAAAGAAAGGTAAGAAGATCACCAAGAGCCTTATAGCGAATACCAAGAATTACCTGCAGAATAAGTACCGTAAACAGGGCTACCTGAACACCAAGGTAAATATCATCACTGCTAAAGATACGGTAGATACCAATACGGAACGCATGCTCATCAGTGTAGACAAAGGTGAGAAGGTAAAGATCCGCGACATAATAATTGAAGGAAACGAAGAGTTATCCGATAAGCGCCTAAGGAAGTCGCTTAAGAATACCAAGGAAAAACAATTTGGTCGTTTCTGGAAGAAATCAAAATACATCGGGGCCGATTTTGAGGAAGACCTTACTTCCCTGATCGATAAATACGCCGAGAACGGCTACCGGGATGCCCGGGTGCTTTCAGATACCATCATCAAAGTGAATGATAACCTGATCGATGTAAAGATCAATGTAGAGGAGGGTGATAAGTATTATTTCGGGGAAATCGACTTTGTCGGGAATACCGTGTATACGGACCGCCAACTCAGCCAGGTACTTGGAATCAAAAAAGGAGCAACCTATAACGGGGTGCTGCTTCGCAAACGTATTGCCGATGACTCTAAGCCGGATGGGGAAGACCTGACCAACCTCTACCAGAACAATGGGTACCTCTTCTCACAGATCAACCCGGTTGAGGTTTCTGCGGCTAATGATACCATCGACTTTGAGATCCGGATCATCGAAGGAAAAGAGACTTTCCTGAACCACGTCACCGTGACCGGAAACGATAAGACCAATGACCATGTGATCTTCCGGGAACTGAGAACCCGTCCCGGCCAGAAATACAGTAAAGACAATATTATCCGTTCTGTACGGGAATTGGGGCAACTCGGTTTCTTTGATGCAGAACAGATCAAGCCGGATATCCAGAACGCCGACCCCAATTCCGGGACCGTAGACCTGGCTTATAGCTTAGTAGAATCGGGCTCCAGCCAGATCGAGCTGCAGGGAGGATACGGTGGAGGAGGATTCATCGGTACCCTCGGGCTTTCATTCAGCAACTTTTCTATACAGAATTTATTCAATGGGGAATCGTATAAGCCGGTACCCATGGGAGACGGGCAGACTTTTGCCCTGCGCCTGCAGGCCAGCCGTACCTTCCGGGTATACAGTCTTAATTTCTCTGAGCCATGGTTGGGAGGAAAGAAACCGGTCCGCTTTAATATGTCACTTTCCCGTACGCAGCAATTCCTTGCCTCGTACAGCAACAGTGGACGTATAGAAGTGAACAAGGATCAGCAGTTCTCTATTTCCGGGATCTCCTTAGGGCTTGCAAAACGAGTACAATGGCCTGATGATTTCTTTACAGTATCCCACTCGGTGGGCTACCAGTTATACGATTTCCAGAATTACCGTTCCGGTCTGTTTAACTTCGGGAACGGGAAGTCTAACTCACTGGCCTATACTTTTGGGATCTCCAGGAGTTCTGCCGGGCCGGGGCGTATCTACCCGATCACGGGATCTAATTTCGAGATCACGGCGAAATTCACACCGCCATATTCCCTTTTCAGTGACAAGGATTTTGGCGCACTCAAAGATCGCAGTGAAGAACTCAGTGCATTACAGTTAGAAAGACAGCAGCAAGGACTAACCCTTACCGAAGCAGAAAGAAACGAACTTGAGAGCGTAGACCAGGAGCGATTTAACTGGCTGGAATACTACAAGGTAAAGTTCAGCGGGGATTGGTACACCAGGCTGGTAGATAAACTGGTATTGCGGACCAATGTAGAATTCGGTTTCCTGGGGAACTACAACAGTGATGTTGGTAAAGTGCCATTTGAGCGTTTCTTCCTCGGGGGAGATGGTCTTGGACGTAACTTTACCCTGGACGGGCGTGAGACGATTCAGCTAAGGGGATATGAAAACAATTCCCTTACCCCTGTAGATCCCCTGACCGGGCAACAAGAAGGAGGGATAGTGTACAACAAGTACTCCCTGGAACTGCGTTACCCACTTACATTAAAGCCGTCAGCATCTATTTACGGACTGGTATTTACAGAGGCCGGAAATTCGTTCAACAATTTTCAGGAGTTTAATCCGTTCCTGATTAAAAGATCGGCCGGGGTAGGCTTAAGGATATTTATGCCAGCCTTTGGATTATTGGGGATCGATTTCGGGTACGGGTTTGATGAAGACCTTAGGCCACAGTCCACGGGATCAGGTCCTAGTGGTTGGCAGACGCACTTTATCATAGGACAGCAATTCTGATCCTTTGTATCGCCGGGGCGAAAAACCTTAACAGGCTCATTTATAAATAAATACTATTTTTGGCACGATATTTTCTATGTACTAAAAGAATTCAGAAATGAAACAAAAAGTTCTTCTGACATACCTGCTGATTTTTCTCTCCTTCTACGCAATGGCACAGAGGGGTGTTCGTATCGGCTACGTAGACATGGAGTATATCCTTGAGAACGTAGAAGAGTATCGCGAAGCCAATGAACAACTGGCCAAGAAGGTCCAGAAATGGAAACTGGAGATCGAGGAGCAACGCAACGTTGTGGAGCAGATGAAGAAAGACCTGATGGCAGAGAAAGTGCTGTTGACGGACGAATTGATCACAGAACGGGAAGAAGAGATACAGATCCTGGAAAAGGAGTTACTGGATTACCAACAAGACCGCTTTGGACCACAGGGAGACCTGGTGCTTCAGAAACGGATGTTGATACAGCCGATACAGGACCAGGTATTCAACGAAGTACAGCAGATCGGAGCCAATAAAAAGTATGATTTTATTTTTGATAAATCTGCGGATGTTGTAATGTTGTACTCCGAAAAAAGGCACGATATCAGTGACTTGGTGCTGCGGGGAATTGCCAGAACCAGGAAGGTGAGCAAGCCTAAGGAAAAGAAAATAGATCCTAAGCGGATCGCAGACCTCGAGGCCGAGGATGAAGAGGAAGAAGTAAGCGAGGCACTGCAGGAAAGGCAGGACCGCGCGGAACAGGCCGCAGAAGCCAGGGCCAAGACCGTAGAAGACAGGAGGGCCGAACAACAGCGGATCCGCGAGGAACGCAAAAAGGCCTACGAAGAGCGAAGGAAAAAATTACTGGAAGAACGGGAAGCCAGGATCAAAGCACGGGAAGCCGAAAGGAATAAGGTGGAAACTGATAGTACAACAACGAAAGACCCAAACTGAAAATCTTAAAATTAACACTCAAATAGTAAACTAGAAATCATGAAACACGTAATGAAAGTAGCAGCAGTTCTATTGTTTTTTGTAGCCGCTACAGGTTTTGTAAATGCCCAAAGTAAGGTTGCGCATATCAACGTCAACGAACTGTTGTCAGCTATGCCGGAAATGAAGGCAGCACAAGGAGAGCTTAAGAAGCTGCAGGAAACGTACAGGGCAGATATCGAATCTTCCATGACGGAGTTGAAGAATAAATTCACCCAGTACCAGAACGAAGCCGCAGCTAAATCTGAAGAGGAAAACCAGAAGAGAGCCCAGGAACTTCAAGGATTTGAAAAGAATATCGGTGAAGCTCAGCAAGCAGCTCAGCAAGAATTACAAAAGAAACAGGCCGAGCTTTTTGAGCCTATCTCTAAGAAAGCCAAAGCAGCTATTGAAAGGGTTGCAGCAGCACAAGGGTATGACTATGTCATCGATGCCAGTCCGGGACTTGGAGTGATCGTTGCCAAAGGAAAGAACCTTCTTCCTGATGTAAAGAAAGAATTGGGCTTCTAAGAACCCTGATCCCATAAAATAAAAACCGCCAATCATGGCGGTTTTTTTATTTTTACAGGGTACATAAGCATTATATGGATAACAGGCCCATAGGAATATTTGACTCCGGCATAGGAGGGACTTCCATTTGGAAGGAGATCCACGCATTACTCCCTTCGGAACATACCATCTACCTTGCAGACAGTAAGAACGCTCCTTATGGGGAGCGCAGCCCGGATGAGATCCTGGCCCTCAGTATCAAGAATACCGAGTACCTGCTTAACCTGGATTGTAAACTCATCGTAGTGGCTTGTAATACGGCTACCACCAACGCTATTGATCATTTACGGGCTACTTATGAGCTGCCTTTTATAGGGATAGAGCCGGCTATTAAACCGGCAGCATTGCAATCCAGTAGTAAAACGGTCGGAGTCCTGGCTACTAAAGGTACCCTGAGCAGTGCCTTGTTTCACAACACATCTAAAATACACGCCAACGGTATTACCATCCTGGAACAGGAAGGCCGGGGCCTGGTACCCTTGATAGAGGCCGGGAAGGAAAATTCTGCGGAGACCCGTGAATTATTGCAAGAATACCTGGCTCCCATGATTGCGGCCCGTATCGATTACCTGGTATTGGGATGTACCCACTATCCTTACCTGCTCCCCGTACTTAAAGAATTATTGCCCCGGGATGTGCAGATCATTGATTGTGGGGAAGCGGTTGCACGGCAGACCCGGAATATCCTGCAGAAAAATGAAATGCTTGCAGCTGCAGGGCAAGTGGGGAAGCCGGAATTTTATATCAACGCAGGGGTAGAGGTGCTGCGCTCCATATTAAAGGAAGTCCGGGGAGAGATGATTATAGAATACCGCGACTTCTAGCCATCAGTCCCTTTTCCGGGTAAAGGTTCTGTACGTAAAAGGATAAGCATGTCTTTCGTCGGCCGGGTGAAAAACTTCGGTCTCCAGGGTCCATGCGCCGGGATCTATTTCAGGAAAATAAACGTCCCCGTCAAATTCCCCGTGTACCCTGGTAATCTCCAGGCAGTCTGCATAGGGCATACCCATCTTGTAGATTTCCCCACCCCCGATAATATAGGTCAGCGGCTCTGAGGAAGTGAGTTCAAGAGCTTCCTCCAGGGAGTGTACCACCTTGCAATCCGCATGGTCTATTCGATACTCCTTATCCCTGGTGATCACTATGTGGAAACGGTTAGGCAGGGGCTTGGGAAAGCTCTCAAAGGTTTTCCTGCCCATAATGATCTTATGGCCCGTAGTGAGCTCCTTAAATCGTTTAAAGTCGTCCGGTAGCCTCCAGAGCAGCTCGTTATCCTTCCCTATGGCGTTATTATCCGCAACGGCGGCGATCATTGTATATACACCCACTATTCTATTCTTTTATTTACTTGTGATTCCGGGAAATCGGTCTCTATTTCTTTCTGCATACGTGCCAGCTTCTCCCGCTGTTTCCGGACAAGGGTCTCCCGCTGCTTTCTTTCCCAATCGCGGCCCATGAATTTATTCGTAACAAAGACATTGACCAGGTGCACGATAAAAAGGAAGGCCCAGAAGGTGATGGCCCAGATAAACCAATCATATGCTTCCCCGTACTTCAGGATTTTATTGATCAGCACCAGGAAAACACTGCCCACAAGGAATAACACAAAATGCCGGTATAGACGTTTCTTCTGTCGCACCCGGTGTTGGGCGTACTCCAGCTGCTCGTGCTGTTCCTGCGCTATTTCTGCTTCCTTTTTATTTTTGTTGAACATGCTTATCCCTATATTTAATAGCAAAGATAAAGATAATCCAACTCAGCCTTGCGCCCTAATTTCCCTTATACATGATACGAAAGCACTTTCCCGTACTGCAACAATATATCTATGCAAACACCGCGGCCTTTGGGCTGATGTCTGAAGGCTTACAGGAGTGGCGGCAGGATCATGACCTGGATTATTTGGTTGGGGGTGGACGGATGAAGATCGATAGCCTTTCCATCATCTCCGAGACCCGGCAGACCATAGCGAAATTCTTTAATTGTGACCCGCACTGGGTGGCCCTGCTTCCTAATTTCTCTATCGGGCTCAACTTTTTGCTCGAAGGGATAGATAATAAAAATCGGGTTTTGCTCATCGAGGATGATTATCCATCCGTAAACTGGCCTTTTGAGAAACGCGGATTTGCAATTACTTACGTTAAACGGGCAGCAGACCTGGAAGACCGGATCAAGGCATTGCTCGCTGAAGAGAAGACCGATATCCTGGCTCTGAGCCTGGTGCAATGGCTGGACGGACTGATGATCGATATGGATTTTATCAGCAGCTTAAAGAAAAAATACCCGGAGCTGCTGATCATTGCCGACGGCACCCAATTCTGTGGGGCCTTTAGTTTGGATTTCAGCAGCAGCGGTATCGATGTACTGGGGGCAAGTGGCTATAAATGGATGCTCGGGGGCACCGGGAATGGTTTCCTACTGTTGAATGAAAAGATCAGCCAGGGTATCCATCCTAAAGTAACCGGTTTTAACGCTTCCGGAGCCAACCTGGACAGGAAGGATGAAATCCCATTTTCAAGGCAATTTGAACCAGGACACCTGGATAGTCTCTGTTTTGGAAGCCTTAACTTCTCATTGCAATTTTTACTGCAGTTGGGCATGCCATCCATAGAGGCTCACAACAATGAACTGTCCCTGATGGCAAAAGAGGTATTCGGAGCACGCGGACTGCTATCGCAGCAGTTGTTATCGCGTTCCCGGCACAGCACTATTTTCAATATTAACGGGGATGCTGGGCTGTACGAGTTCCTGCTTGCCAATGACGTGATGTGTTCACAACGGGGTGGCGGCATTCGTCTGGCCTTTCATGCTTATAATAATAAACAGGATATAGAAAACATAGCAGACCTTATTGATCGCTACGATAAATAATTGTCAAATCCTGAAATACCTGCTCAAATTTTGAGAAGGCATTTTCATTGCTCATCAAAATTTATTAAATTGATAATTCTCTGTTAACCAATTGTGTATTAAGAGTTTTATGTCTTCATTTGCTCTGCAATTTGAAAACAACCTATATCAATAAATAATATATATCATGGCTATTACAAAACAATACCTTAAGACAAAACCGGTTTGTAAAGTGACATTTACCCTGCCCGCGGAAGACGCTTCTAAAGTGGCAGTAGTTGGAGATTTCAATAACTGGAACCCTAAGGGGAGTGCATTGAAGAAATTGAAGAACGGCAAGTTTAAAGGAACCTTTGATCTTCCTAAAGACAACACCTATGAATTTAAGTACCTGGTAGACGGTGCTTATGTGAATGATGGAGAGGCAGACCGTTACCAATGGAACGATTTCGCGGGTACAGAAAACGGGGTCCTGGAACTATAGTTCAACTACTGAGAAACAAAAAGTAAACGGGGTAATTTCCCCGTTTTTTTGTGCCCTATTTCTTCCTGAAAATATAATTTTTATAGCAACCCTCGGGATCCTCGAACACCTGCCCGGTTGCCAAACCCGCTTCGTCGGCCAGCCATTCAACCGTACGGTGATCGTATTTCTGGGAGATCTCTGTATGTATGCTTTCCCAGGCGTCAAAAGTGATACGCAGGTCTATTTTTTCCAGATAGACGGATTGCTTAATTTTTGAGACCAGGAAACTCCTGGCTGTTCCCGTTTCCGGGTCATAGGCCTCCCAATGCTTAAAATTGTCTGGGTTAAAATTACCGTCTAATTCCCGGTTCATACGAACCAGGATGTTCTTGTTAAAAGCTTCCGTGATCCCGGTGGGGTCGTTGTAGGCATCCAGTATGGTCTGTGGATCCTTCTTCTGGTCAAAGCCGATAAATAACAGGTCTTCCGGCCCTATCAGCCTCCTGATCCCTTTTAAAAACTCGATGGCCCTGGAATGAAGCAGGTTCCCGATATTGGAGCCTAGGAAAAGGATCACCTTCCGGTTCTTTACTTCTTGCAGTTTTTCCAGTACCTCAAAATAGGTCCCTTCCATGGGCTGTATATCCACGGCTGGTAATTCGTTCCTGACAGAGGTCTGCAATTGCCCCAGTACGTTGCCGCTGATATCGATGGGTAGGTATTGGAAATCAGCCTGCTGTTGCAGTAATTCTTTCAGTAATATTTTTGTTTTCTTCCCGTCTCCCGCTCCCAGCTCTATAAGGTTAAAGGGTTTCCCTTGCTGTGAGAATTGTCGGCAGATATCCTGGGCGTTGGTCTCCAGCAAGCGGAATTCACATCGGGTCAGGTAATATTCCGGCATTTCCATGATATCCTGGAATAATTGGTCCCCTGCCTTATCGTAAAAATATTTGGAGGAGATGTGCTTAGGGTAATCCGTCAGCCCTTTATAGACATCTTTTTCAAATGCCGTCTTCAGTTTAGATATGGTATGTTGTTGCATTCTGTTCTCTATAATGTTATCGCGCAAGCCGTAGCCCCGTATACTGCCACCGCAATTTTGGGTGGAAGAAATTCCGATAGGTATGCCTGCTGTGTTGCTCAGGGGTCGCCACGGATGCACCCCGAAGCACCTTTTGGCTAACCATGAATTTTCCGTTATACTCACCCAGTGCTCCTTCGGCCTTTTTATAACCCGGGTAAGGGAGGTAGGCGCTTTCTGTCCATTCCCAGCGCTTGCCCCATGGAAAATACTGCTGTCCGGCTTCCCATTCAAACTCCGTCGGCAGCCTGCAGCCTTTCCACTGTGCAAAGGCAAAGGCCTCATAATAGGAGATGTGGGTCAGAGGAGCATCTGGCTTAACCCGTTTTAAGCCTTCCATAGTGTAGGAATGCCATTGCCCGTCTACCCGGTGCCAGTACTGGGGGCAATTCACTTGTTCTGTATTCACCCAGTCCCATCCTTCGGCATGCCATTGACTGAAGTCTTTATAGCCGCCGGCAGCCATAAATTCCAGGTACTCCCCGTTGGTCACTAATTTATTAGAGATCTCATAAGAGTGAAGGTACACCTTGTGCCGGCCGAGTTCGTTGTCATAACAGAAGTCATCTCCCTGGTGCCCTATCTCGTAAATTCCTTCATCTATGGCTATCCAGTCCTGTTGGTGGGTCTCAGCCTCGTTTTCCATCGGGAAGGTGGCATAGGCGGGCAGAAGGGGGTTATTACCCAGGATGTATTTAATATCCGTCAACAGTAATTCCTGGTGCTGCTTTTCGTGGTGGATGCCGATCTCCATCAGTCCGTTAAGTTCCGGCTGGAATGTCTCCTGTTCCAAGAGTTCGCTGATGGCCCGGGTCACATGTTCCCGGTATGCATAGATCTTCTTTACGGAAGGGCGACTTAAATTGCCGCGGTTGGCGCGGACCACCCTTTTCCCCATACTCTCGTAATAGGAGTTGAAAACAAAAGAAAAATCAGGGTCAAATTCGGTGTAGCCTTGGGCGAATTTCTTAAGAATGAATTCTTCAAAAAACCAGGTGGTATGTCCCAGGTGCCACTTAGGAGGCGAGACATCCTCTATGGGTTGCACCACGTAATCTTCGGTCTCCAGGGGAGCACAAAGCGCTTCGGAATGCTTCCGGGTTTCTTGGAAAAAGCTTAATAAGGTGTCGGTTGCAAGCATAACTTCTGAATCTTCTTAAAGTTAAGAATTTTCTGATGTTCACTTGGCGCTCTATAAATTCATAGTTGAACGCTAAACGGCAACCTTCCCTTTGATGGCCGGGTGTGGGTCGTAATCCTGCAGGCTGAAGTCCTCAAATTTAAAATTGAAAATATCCTTGACCTCCGGGTTCAACACCATTTTAGGTAATGGGCGTGGATCCCTGCTCAGTTGTAATTTGATCTGTTCCAGGTGATTGCTGTAAATATGGGCATCCCCGAATGTATGGATAAAATCCCCCGGTTCCAGGTCGCAGACCTGGGCCAGCATCAACGTAAGCAAAGCGTAAGAGGCGATATTGAAAGGAACGCCCAGGAAAATATCAGCACTGCGCTGGTAGAGCTGGCAGGATAACCGGCCATCAGAGACATATACCTGGAAAAAAGCATGGCAGGGCGGGAGGGCGGCCTTACCGTCAGCCACGTTTTCTGCAAAGGATACGGAGGTATCCGGCAACACCCCGGGATTCCAGGCCGATACCATCATCCGCCTGCTGTCCGGGTTAGTCTTCAGCGTATGGACCAGGTTTTTGATCTGGTCTATTCCGTCCCCGTTCCAGTTGCGCCATTGGGCGCCATATACCGGGCCAAGGTCCCCGTTCTCATCGGCCCATTCGTTCCAGATGCGCACCCCGTTCTCCTGCAGGTAGCTGATATTGGTATCTCCTTTCAGGAACCAAAGTAATTCGTGGATGATCGACTTCAGGTGGAGTTTCTTGGTGGTCACCATGGGAAAGCCCTCATCGAGCTTAAACCGCATCTGGTATCCAAAGACGCTGAGGGTGCCCGTACCCGTCCGGTCTTGTTTAAAACTTCCATGTTCCAGTACGTGCTTCAGTAGGTCGTGGTATGCTTTCATAGGATAACGGGTATTAGTGATGTTCAGGTTTGCCGGCATAGGAAGCCGGGCTAACGGGGCTAAAAATAAGGAATAGCAAAGCCTTTTGGGATAAATAGCCGGGGCTAGTTATCAATAATTATTAACGAGTAAGAGGTAGCCAGTATAGTGGCTTATCCAAGTATCATCCCTGCGATAGTTGCGGATAGAAGTGATGCCAGGGTACCGCCCAATACGGCACGCATTCCGAATTCGGACAGCAACTTCCTTTTACCCGGGGCCAGGGAACCTATCCCCCCGATCTGTATCCCTATAGAAGCAAAATTGGCAAAGCCGCAAAGCATATACGTAGCCATAATGATCGATTTGCTGTAGGTAAAATGGGTCCCCGAGCTCACGTCTTTTAAAGAGGCCAATTGGATGTAGCCGATAAATTCGCTCGCGGCTAATTTGATTCCCAACAGTTGCCCCATCAGCATAATATCTTCGGTATGTACCCCGATCAGCCACATCAGCGGTGAAAAGATCACCCCGAGGATGGCCTCCAGGGAAAGCTGTTCAAAGGAGGAGTTGCTGGCAATCCAGCCATTCAGTGCGGTTACATCTCCAACCCAGCCCAGTATGCCGTTGATCATGGCTATAAAGGCAACAAAAACTAAGAGCATTGCACCGACGTTTACAGCCAGTTTAAGTCCCTCGGTAGTTCCGTTGGCTATGGCATCCAGGAAGTTGGAGCCTATTTTTTCATCGGATACGTGTATGTCTGTATCTATGGGTTCGGTCTGTGGGTATAGGATTTTGGAAACAATAATAGCACCGGGTGCTGCCATTACGGATGCCGCTAACAGGTGGCGAGCAAATTCCAGCCGCAGGTTTTCGTCGGTACCTCCAAGGAAACCAATATATGCCGCGAGCACACCCCCGGCTACGGTGGCCATTCCCCCGATCATGACCAGCATGATCTCTGACTTGTTCATTTTTTCCAGGTAAGCCTTGATCAGCAGTGGTGATTCTGTCTGTCCAAGGAAAATGTTCCCGGCAACAGAAAGGCTCTCAGCTCCGCTGATGCCCAGTGATTTGGTGAGCATCCATGCCAGGGCCTTAACAATTTTCTGTACCACACCGAGGTAAAATAAGACCGAGGTCAGCGCAGAGAAGAAGATGATGGTAGGCAGGATCTGGAAGGCAAAAATGTACCCTATACTGGGGTTATCCACATCCAGCAGGTTCCCGAGCAGGAATTCACTTCCCACCAGGGTGTAATCCAGTATATTGACAAAGAACTGCCCTATACTGCTGAACAGTAATTGAACGTAATAGACTTTTAATACACCTATAGCCAGTAATAACTGTATTCCCAGTCCTATCCCGACGGTCTTCCAGTTGACCGCCCTTCGGTTGGCACTGAAAATAAACGCCAGGCCGATAAGAGCCAGCATACCTAACATTCCACGACCGAGGGACTCCACGGTAAAGCCCTGGTTGGGTACGGCGGCAGAGATCTTGGTGCCTTCATCCTGCAAGACAGTAATACTGTCCGTGGCTTGTGGGAGTGCATCCTGCACCAAGGTGTCCTGGGCGCAGATGGGTAACAAAAAGACAAAGAATAACAGTGTAAGCCAGGCCCTTGGATTCATAGAGTAGGTGCTAATTATCGCTTGCGTTTGGAAATTTCGTCGCGAAGTTTGGCCGCTTTTTCGTAGTCTTCCCCGGCTACGGCCTTATCCAGTTCCCGGTGTAATTCTTCCAGGGACATTTCTTTATATGGGGCTGAGGAGGCCGAATCAATTTCGACCGTTTCCCCTTCCTGCAGGATTTCATCTACGACAATACTGTCGTCTCCTTCTTCCTTTTCTTTATCCTTGGAAGAAAATTTCAGGAAAATACCTGCTTTATCCAGGATGGTCTTATAAGTAAAAATGGGAGCGTTGAATCGCAATGCCAGGGCGATGGCGTCGCTGGTCCGCGCATCGATGATCTCTTCGATCTTATCCCTTTCACAGATGATGCTGCTGTAAAACACCCCGTCAACAAGCTTATGGATGATGACCTGCTTTACCACGATATCAAAACGATCTGCAAAATTCTTAAATAGGTCGTGGGTAAGGGGGCGGGGAGGTTTGATCTCCTTCTCCAACGCAATCGCGATAGACTGTGCTTCAAACGCACCAATGACAATTGGCAGCTTTCGATCACCCTCCACTTCATTCAGGATTAGGGCATATGCCCCGTTCTGTGTCTGGCTGTAGGAGATCCCCTTTATTTTTAACCTTACTAAACTCATATCCATCAATACAACATTGGGGCTGCGTCAAACTTCCGGGAAGCCCGGAAGTTTGCAGTCCCTTAAGGGGCACAAATTAACAAAAATTAAGCGTTTTGTGCTTTAAATTCCTTTAATTTTTCGATGAGTTTAGGTACTACTTCAAAGGCATCTCCGACGATACCGTAGTCCGCAGCCTTAAAGAAAGGAGCTTCGGGATCATTATTGATCACTACTTTGGTTTTAGAAGCACTGACCCCGGCCAGGTGCTGGATAGCCCCGGAAATTCCTATGGCAATATAGAGGTTGCTGGCAACCGGCTTCCCGGTCTGTCCAACGTGCTCACCGTGTGGTCTCCATCCCAGGTCAGAAACCGGCTTGGAACAGGCCGTGGCAGCCCCCAGTACATCGGCCAATTCTTCGATCATTCCCCAGTTTTCCGGTCCTTTCATTCCTCGTCCCGCAGATACGACGATCTCGGCATCAGCAATAGTGGCTTTCCCGACCACTTTATCTACTTCTACAGACTTAACACCAAAGGCGCCATCTTTTAATTCAGGGTTAAATACCTCTACAGTAGCATCGGTAGGGTTCTCCTTAAGTCCGAAGGCGTTATTAGAAACGCCGATAATGCTTGTGTCTGCCTCTAGTTTGGTAAGGGCAAATCCCTTGTTACTGAATGCGGTTCTCTTGACTACGATTGGGTCAGTGCTTTCCGGTGTAGCGACCACGTTAGGGGCATAGCTGGCTTTCAGCATTCCCGCCAACAGACCTGCCATGTACTTAGAATCCGTGCTTGAACTCAGGACAATGACCCTGGAATCTTCTTTAGAAGCAGCCTGGGATACAGCCTGGGCGTAAGCCTTGGCGTTAAACGTCTTTAAATTATCATCGCTCACCTTTAGTACCTTGCTGACCCCGTAGGTCCCCAGTACATCATTCTCTTCGTTATTAAAAGAAATAGCGGTGACGGTAGTGCCCAGTTGCTGTGCTACGGCATAAGCGTAGGAAGCAGCCTCGAGAGCGTGTTTCTTGAATTTACCTTGTTCAGATTCGGTATAGACCAGTATAGACATAATGTATTGTAGTGTTTTAAGCCGGCCCCTATAGGCCCGGTATATTTTTAGATTACTTTGGCTTCGTTGTGCAGCAGTTCTACCAGTTCGCCGACATTGTCCGCGTCTACCAGTTTTACTTCTCCCTTGGGAGCAGGTTTCTCAAAACGGACTTCCTCGGTGGCTGCTGTGGCATCTACAGGATCAACCACGTTCAGCTTTTTCTGCCGGGCCATCATTATACCTCTCATGTTCGGGATCCTCAGGTCACTTTCCTCAACCAGGCCTTTTTGCCCCCCGATGATCAGTGGCAGGCTGGTGCTTACCTTTTCTTTACCCCCGTCTATCTCCCGGACAGCCGTGGCGTTGTTGCCATCTACTTCCAGGTTAATGCAGGTGTTCACGAAATTCATGTCGAGCAGGGCAGCCATGATCCCGGGCACCATTCCGCCGTTGTAATCAATAGACTCACGTCCTGCGATCACCAGGTCATATTCTCCTTTTTTTACGATATCCGCCAACTGCCGGGCTACAAAGAACCCATCAGTAGGTGCGGCGTCAACCCGGATCGCCTCATCAGCACCGATAGCCAGGGCTTTCCTGATGGTCGGCTCTGTACTGGCTTCGCCTACGCTGGCCACATGCACGGTAGCGCCTTGCTTTTCTTTAAACCACATGGCACGGGTAAGGCCAAATTCATCGTTGGGGTTAATAACGAACTGTATGCCGGAAGTATCAAATTTGGTGTCGCCTTCCGTAAAATTGATCTTGGAAGTTGTATCGGGTACGTTGCTGATGCAAACCAGAATTTTCATGTACGATAGTTTTTTATGTATGGCCGCTAAGATAGCCAATAATTTTGAAATTTACTATGCGTGCATAGTAAATTAACTTCTTTTTTTTAGTGGCTTCCTCGGCGTATTTGGGAGATATTTTTCTATTTTTGTTCGCATTCTTAAGAAACAACATTTTTAAAGCGTCCGCACAGAAAGATGAAAACATTACAGTTTAGAGAAGCCATAGCCGAGGCGATGTCGGAAGAAATGAGAAAAGATGAATCCATCTACCTTATGGGAGAGGAAGTAGCCGAATATAACGGTGCTTACAAGGCTTCTAAAGGGATGTTAGATGAATTTGGACCGGAAAGGGTGATCGATACCCCTATCTCTGAGCTCGGTTTTGCCGGGATCGGTGTGGGGTCTGCCATGATCGGGAACAGGCCTATCATAGAATTCATGACCTTTAACTTTGCCCTGGTAGGGATAGACCAGATTATCAATAATGCGGCAAAGATCCGCCAGATGTCCGGGGGACAGTTTAACTGCCCTATCGTCTTCAGGGGTCCAACGGCTTCAGCAGGTCAATTAGCGGCAACGCATTCACAGGCTTTTGAAAGCTGGTATGCCAACTGCCCTGGACTTAAAGTTGTGGTACCTTCTAATCCCAAAGACGCAAAAGGTCTTTTAAAAGCTGCGATCCGTGATGACGATCCCGTTATTTTTATGGAATCAGAGCAGATGTATGGTGATAAAGGCGAAGTGCCGGAGGATGAATACACTATTCCGATAGGTGTGGCTGACGTTGTTCGCGAAGGTAGCGATGTGACCATCGTTTCTTTCGGGAAAATCATCAAGGAGGCGCATAAAGCCGCTGATGAACTGGAAAAAGAAGGAGTGAAATGCGAGATTATCGACCTTCGTACGGTTAGGCCGATGGACCACGATGCCATTCTGAACTCAGTGAAGAAAACAAACAGGTTAGTAATACTTGAAGAGGCCTGGCCTTTTGGGAACGTCGCCACCGAGATTACTTACCAGGTGCAATCCAAGGCATTCGACTTCCTGGATGCGCCTATCATAAAGATCAATACAGCCGATACACCGGCGCCGTATTCACCGGTTTTACTGGAAGAATGGTTGCCTAACTACAAAGATGTGATCGCTGCGGTTAAAAAGGTAATGTATAAATAACAGCCATCCGCTGTAAGGAATCTAAAGCTTCGTTGACCTAGGGTGAACGGGGCTTTTTTTTTGGAAAGTTTTAGCCATCAACCCGCAGCTATGCTTTACTTTTGATCCTTCCCGGGAGGACCAGCTATTCCGTCCCCCATAATTATGAAAAAATCGCTATTCTGTTTCCTGCTGTTGCTAAGCTCGGTCTCTGCCTTTGCCCAGACCAAGGTGGCGGGTATCGTAAAGGATGAGGGAGGTGCGGCCGTGGCCTTTGCCAACGTCCTCTTTTCCGGTTCCCGGGAAGGGACCATCACCAACGATGATGGCCGGTTTTATTTAGAATCGGATTCGGATTACGATTCGCTGCAGGTATCCTTTATCGGCTATGCTACCCGGGAGATTCCCCTGCAGAAAGGAGCAAATTACGACCTGGAAATCATTCTCGAAGAAGGTGGGGAGCAATTAGACGAAGTGGTGGTTTATGTAGGGAAGCAGTCAAAGAAAAACAATCCCGCCATTGACATCCTGAAAAAGATCTGGGCCAAGAAACGGATCAACGGGCTCCGCATGTTTGACCAGTACCGCTATGATAAATATGAGAAACTGGAGTTTGACCTGAATACCATTGACAGCTCCGTGATCAAGAGTAAGTTGTTCAAAGGGATGGAATTTGTTTTCCAGGACCTGGATACTTCCCGTATCACCGGGAAGACCTACCTGCCACTCTTCCTCAACGAAACCTTTTCCAGGGTGTACGGGGATAACGAACTTAATCAGGAGAAGGAGGATTTACTGGGGAGCAAGAATTCCGGCTTCAGTAACAACCAGGCGATCACCGCCTTTGTAGAAGACCTGTATTCGGATTACGACATCTATAACAATTATCTCAAGTTCTTTGATAAGAGCTTTACCAGCCCACTCTCCAAAACCGGGATAGACACCTATAATTACGTGCTCGCAGACAGCGCTTATATAGGCGATAAATGGTGTTACAATATTGTATACTACCCAAGGCGGAAGAACGAGCTTACTTTTAAGGGCGATTTCTGGGTGAACGATACCACCTTTGCTATCAAGAAGATTAACCTTGAAGTGACTAAGAGTGCCAATATTAACTGGGTCAAGGAGATTTACATAGAACAGGATTTTGAAGTATTGAATGATTCTGTTTTCCTGCTGGAAAGGGATTATATGCTGAGCGACTTCAGCCTGAGTAAAAAAGAGAAGTCGAGAGGCGTATATGGCAAACGGACCACGGTTTATGACAACTACGTTTTTAACGAGACCAAGCCCAACGAATTCTATGCCCGTAAGACCGACCCTTACAACCCCCTCATCTTTGAAAGAGACAGTGTATTCTGGGCTAATAACAGGCTGGAATCGCTCAATAAGGATGAAAAGGGAATCTACGAATTGCTCGACACCCTGAAAACGGTACCCCGTTTCAGAACCTATTATGACATTGTCAGTATACTGGGATCTGGTTATGTGGAGATCGACAAGTGGAATGTGGATATTGGGGACTTGTACAGTACCTTCGGTTATAATGATGCCGAGGGCATCCGCGTCAGGGCAGGGGCACGTACCTATTTTGGGCAGAACGATCCCTGGAGGTTGGAAGGATACCTGGCATATGGCCTCATGGATCACAAGGTTAAACATGGATTCTCAGCCAAATTTCTGCTCGACCGTGAAACCCGCCTCATTATTTCAGGAGGCAACCGAAGGGATGTGGAACAGCTGGGACTCAGTCTGACCGCGACTAATGATGTTCTAGGCCGCAGCGTGGCTTCTTCTTCGGTATTTACCGTGGGCGCTAACAACCGGCTGACCAGTATTAACCTCACTACCCTCAACCTGGAACTGGAGCCATTGCTCAACTTCCGGATGCGTTTTGGGGGGTCTTTCAGGACATTAGAGTCTGCTCTGCCCGATGCCTTCAGCCTGGAGTACCTGGACCCGGATGCACCGGGTGGCATTGCATCTGATATAAAGCAGTTTGATATCACTACCACTCTCATCTATACCCCCGGGAAAAGAACGATAGGGTACGGGGTAGAGCGACGGGATATCAACGATACCTACAGCACCCTGCTCTTAAATTATACCCAGGGACTGGAGGGTTTCCTGGAAAGTGACTTTAACTACAGCAAGCTGCAGTTTTCATATTCCCAACCCTGGCAGCTGGGCGGTATCGGTAGGTTGATGTCTACAGTAGAAGTTGGGAAAACCTTTGGAGAAGTACCCTTGGGCTTGCTCAATATTATCCCGGGGAACCAGACATTTTTTACCCTGTACAATACCTTCCCTAACCTGGATTTTTACGAGTTTGTGACCGACACCTATGCGTCCCTGCACCTGGAACATAATTTTAACGGGCGGTTATTCTCCAGGATCCCTTTCCTGAGGAAGGCCAACCTCCGCGAGATTGTCGGTCTCCGGGGGGTCTGGGGCGATTTGTCTGAGGCCAATAAAACCCTCAGCAGCCCGGCCAATATCCCCCTGATGGCACCGGATGAAGCAGTGTATTGGGAATACTCCTTTGGGGTGGGAAATATCTTCCGAATCTTCCGCATCGATTTCAACTTCCGAGGCAATTACCTCGACCAGCCTAATGCCCGTCCCTTTGCCATTACCGGCACCTTCGGCTTCAGTTTCTGATCTGCTTTCCCGCCTAAAAGTCGAACTCGCAGCTATCACTGTGCAAGGCATTTGCAGCTTTGTGGCCGGAAATTTAATGTTTTATATTCTAATCGGTTTTACTACATTAGCCCACATTAAAACCAAAAAATAACTAATCAACATGGAAAGTTTTGTGAATTTTTTGCCTGCCTTCGGGATCCTGGGCTTGCTATTTGTTATTGTTAAAAATGCGTGGGTCTCCAAACAGGACGAGGGCGATGCGAAAATGTCAAGAATTGCCAAAAACATTGCCGACGGGGCAATGTCTTTCTTAAAAGCCGAATACAAAATACTATCAATATTTGTACTTGCCGTAGCTGTACTCCTCTACTTTAAAGGAGAAGCGGAGAGCGGGTCTCACGGTATGGTTGCCGTATCTTTCATCGTCGGAGCGATCTGCTCTGCACTGGCCGGGTTTATCGGGATGAAAGTGGCTACCAAAGCCAACGTAAGAACTACACAGGCCGCCAGGACTTCCCTTGGGAAGGCCCTGGAAGTTGCCTTCGCCGGGGGATCTGTTATGGGTCTCGGGGTAGTAGGCCTGGGTGTACTTGGACTGAGTGGATTGTTTATGATCTACCAGAATATCTGGGAAGGCGCAGAGAATGTACCCCTGGTACTGAATGTTCTTTCCGGTTTCTCTCTGGGTGCTTCTTCTATTGCACTTTTTGCCCGTGTAGGTGGAGGTATCTATACGAAGGCGGCCGATGTTGGAGCCGACCTAGTTGGTAAAGTTGAAGCTGGGATCCCTGAGGATCACCCCCTCAACCCCGCTACCATCGCTGATAACGTAGGAGATAACGTTGGTGATGTTGCCGGGATGGGGGCTGACCTGTTCGAGTCTTATGTGGGGTCTATCATCGGTACCATGGTACTGGGAGCCTATATTTTTACACCGGATTTTGGCGGACTGGGAGCAGTTTATCTGCCTTTAGTGCTGGCCGCTTTTGGGATCGTAATGTCTATTATCGGTACTTTCTTTGTCAGAGTTAAAGAGGGAGGAAATCCACAAACCGCATTGAATATAGGGGAATTCGGATCTGCTGGTTTAATGGTGGCCGCTTCTTATTTCATTATACAGGCGATGATCCCCGAAACTGTAGAAGGTCTGCCTTTTGGTGCCATGGGAGTTTTCTGGGCTACGATCGCCGGTTTGGTTGCCGGCTTAGGAGTAGGGAAGATTACTGAATATTATACAGGAACCGGGAAAAAGCCGGTCAACAATATTGTAGCACAATCAGAGACCGGCGCCGCGACCAATATTATAGCCGGCCTGGGGGTTGGAATGATGTCTACCGCAGTGCCTATCATCCTGATCGCTGCTGCCATCCTGGTGTCTCACCACTTTGCCGGACTTTATGGTATCGCAATTGCTGCAGTAGGGATGCTGGCTAATACCGGGATACAGTTGGCTGTAGATGCTTACGGACCTATCTCGGACAATGCCGGGGGTATTGCTGAAATGGCCGAACTACCAAAAGAAGTAAGGGAACGTACCGATAAGCTGGATGCTGTTGGAAACACCACTGCGGCTATCGGGAAAGGATTTGCGATCGCTTCTGCAGCATTAACCGCACTGGCGCTATTTGCAGCGTTTATGAAGGTGGCAGGTGTTACTTCTATAGACGTATCACGCCCTGATATTATGGCCGGGCTGTTGGTCGGAGCCATGCTGCCATTTGTATTCTCTGCATTATCCATGAATGCTGTAGGTCGTGCCGCAATGGCCATGATCAACGAAGTACGTCGGCAGTTCAGGGATATTCCCGAGCTTAAGGCTGCACTGGAACTGATGCGAAAGTACGATTCAGATATCTCTAAAGCTACCCCGGAAGAACAAAGGATCTTCCACGAGGCAGATGGTGTTGCCGAATACCAGAAGTGTGTGGCAATTTCCACCAATGCATCGATCCGTGAAATGGTACTGCCGGGCATCTTGGCCATCGCTGTACCTGTAGCGGTTGGATTCCTGGGAAGCGCTGAAATGCTGGGAGGCCTGTTGGCAGGTGTAACTTCTGCCGGTGTACTTATGGCCATCTTCCAGTCTAATGCCGGGGGTGCCTGGGATAATGCTAAAAAGATGATAGAAGCAGACGGCCGTAAAGGTACAGATGCTCATAAAGCGGCTGTTGTTGGGGATACCGTTGGAGATCCTTTCAAGGATACTTCTGGTCCTTCCCTGAACATCCTTTTAAAATTAATGTCTGTAGTGGCCCTGGTCATCGCGCCGAGTATCGCTGCAGGTGGTGATGTGGCTACGGTAGAGGCTGCCCCTGCTGTTTATGAAATTGCGCCGGCCGATGCTGCCGATGCTGCAGACGAGCAGGCCATCCGTTATGAAGATGCCTTGGAAACAGAGGTGACCGAGGAAACGGAAATCGCTGAAGTGGCCATACAGGAAAAAACAGCTGTGAAAACAGCGGTAGCGTATACCGAAGTTGTAAAGACTTCAAAGAAAAGCTAAATACGTTTAGTATCGTTTCAGTCAAAAAAACCCGCAAGACAGCTTGCGGGTTTTTTTATAAGCTGTATCTTTTTTCCCATGTTGAACTATGACGATCTCATCATACTGGGCATCTCCTTTGGCCTTGGGATGCTCAATGGCCTGCAACGGCAATCCGAGGACGACCGGATCGCCGGAGTGCGGACCTTTACCCTGATCGCCATTTTGGGTACCATCGCAGGGTTTATGTCTCGGAACCTGGAAAATCCTTACCTGATCCCATTCTTCGGTTTGGCGATTACCGCCTTCCTCGTGATGGGTAATGTGATCAAGCTGAAGAAGATCGCCGAAGCCAGTATAGGGCAGACTACGGAAGTGGCTGCCCTGCTTATGTATGCTATAGGCGCCTACCTGGTCATGGGAGACCAAACCATCGGGGTACTGATGGGAGGTGGGATGGCTATCCTGCTGTACGTGAAAGAACGCTTACACGGACTCATAGAGCGGCTTAAGGATAAGGAGCTCAGTGCAATCATGACTTTTGCGGGGATCTCCCTGGTAGTCTTGCCTATTTTGCCTAACCAGACCTACGGTCCTTTTGATGTATTAAATCCCTATAATATCTGGCTGATGGTGGTGCTCATCGTGGGCATCAGTGTGGTCGGTTATTTCATCTATAAGTTTGCAGGGAAGAAAGTAGGGGTCATTTCTAATGGCGTACTCGGTGGTCTTATCAGCAGTACGGCCACGACGGTTAGCTATTCCAGGAAGACCAAAGAGGCTCCGGATGTGGGCAAGGTAGCTGCCTTCATTATTACAGCGGCATCTGCGATTGCCCTAGTCAGGGTTTTGGTCGAGGTGAGCGTGGTTGTCCCGGAAAAATTAGGGGGACTCATGACACCTATCCTGGCCGAATTTGTTATTATGACCGGGCTTTGTATCGGGATGTTTTACCTGATCAACAAGGAAACAGAACAGGATGAAATGCCAGAACCCTCTAACCCCGCTCAATTTAAAAGCGCATTGGTTTTTGGCCTGCTCTATGCCCTTATCCTGCTGGCAGTGGCCTTCGTTAAAGAAGAATTTGGTAATAATGCCTTGTATGTAGTCTCGATCATCAGTGGACTTACAGATGTGGATGCCATTACGCTGTCGTTGTCCCAGCTGATGAAAAAAGGGAGCCTGGAAGTAGAATCGGGCTGGCGCCTCATCCTCCTCGCATCGCTTTCTAACCTATTGTTCAAAGGAATAATGGCAGCCGTTCTCGGGAGCAGGGAGCTCATAAAGTGGATTTCTATTACCTTTGGTATATCTATCGCCGCAGGTCTGTTGATCATGTGGCTCTGGCCCGAATCCTGGCACTTCTTTTAAATATGATATTTAAGAAAAAGCAAGACCCGCTACAGATAATCGCATTCCAGACTTATGGGACCAACCGTCATTTCTACGCTAAGGGTCGTGCCCTGGAAGATGAGAATATAGACCTGTCCAATAAAGGTTTCTGGAAACTGCTGATCAATACATGGAAGCGATTTGAAACGGATGAGGTAGGAGACAGTCCTATAGATATTCATTTGCCGAATGGCAAGGTGATAAAAGCCAAGACAGATGCAGATGGCTACTACCTGGCTGATGAACAGTTAGAGGACCTGGAAGAATTGACCAATGAAGAAGGATGGCTGCCCTACGAGGTTTCCTATGATATTTCACAGGTAGATGCAAACCGGATCAGGGAAAACCGCTTCCCTGGAGAGATACTTATACCGCCTGCGACAGCAGAATTCGGTGTGATCAGTGATATTGATGACACCATACTGCACACCGGGGTGGTTTCGTCATTGAAGTGGCAGGTGATCTTCAACACCGTTTTTAAAAGACCGGAAAAGCGTACCCCATTAGACGGCGCTGCAAAATTTTATCACCTCTTACACAGGGGTAAGACCGGGGAGGGATCTAACCCTATATTTTATGTAAGTCATAGTCCCTGGAACCTCTACCGCTACCTGGAATTGTTCCTTAAGGAGCACAATTTTCCCAAAGGCCCTATATTATTGAGGAGTTTTAAGAGTTTCCTGAACCGCAAAAAAGTCGTAGAGAAGCCACAGAAACAACGGGAAATCCTTAATATCCTGGAAACTTATCCAGAACTTAATTTTATTCTCATTGGGGACAGCGGGGAGCATGACGCAGATATTTATATTGAGATCGCCGAGGCCTACCCGGACAGGATACTCGCTATTTACCTCAGGAGTGTAAAGCACCGTAAGCGAATGCTCAGGGTTAAAGGGCTGTTTAAATCGTACGAGACCGTGCCCGTATTACTGGCAGAAGACAGTAAGCAATTATTTGCACACGCTTATGAAAAAGGGTTTATCGCAGATCCCGACCATTAGAAAAGTCCGTGGATCTCTGCGTCGATCTTATTGATCACGAACCCGAGATCTTCCGGTTCATCCACGAAATTCAGGTTATCCACATCCATAATGAGCAGCTTGCCTTTGGCGTAGCTCTGTATCCATGCTTCGTACCGCTCGTTAAGCCTGCTTAGGTAATCAATAGAAATACTGTTTTCGTAATCCCGGCCTCTTTTGTGGATCTGGTTCACCAGGTTGGGGATAGAACTCCTTAGATAGATCAGCAGGTCTGGTGGCTGAACAAAGGTTTCCATCAGTTCAAATAAGCTGGTGTAATTATTAAAGTCCCTGTTGGTCATCAGGCCCATAGCGTGCAGGTTGGGAGCAAAGATGTGCGCATCCTCGTAAATGGTCCTGTCCTGAATCACACTTTTACCGCTTTCCCGGATTTTCAGGATCTGCCGGTAGCGGCTGTTCAGGAAGTAGATCTGCAAGTTAAAACTCCACCGTGCCATACTGGTATAAAAATCATCCAGGTATGGGTTGTCCACCACGTCTTCAAACTGGGCGTCCCAGTTATAATGTTTAGATAATAACCTGGTCAGTGTGGTCTTCCCGGAGCCTATATTTCCTGCAACTGCAATATGCATGGCCATGTAACGATTAAGGGTTATGCGTTGTTCTGATAAAGGGACACAATATACAAAGTATCCGGGGTTCCCGAAAAAATAGTCGCGGAAATGCGCGTATGAAAATCTAAGGATCAAAATTTTTATTTCACGGTCAAATACGTACTTTTGTGACTGCGAATTGAGAGGACGGATTTGACTGATTGCAACCTCCCTGCCCGCGCAAAGCAATGTCTGGTACCAGGCTTGTTGTAAAGAGGCAGGATAAAATGCTAAAGCAGTTTCCTTCACGCGAGTAAACTTCTTTACACTTTTACGTCAAATCTGTTTCAATACAAAACTATAGCATCGACGTATGGCATATCTATTTACCTCAGAATCTGTTAGTGAAGGACATCCCGATAAGATCGCAGATCAGATCAGTGACGCCCTTTTAGATAATTTCCTGGCCTTTGACCCGGAGAGCAAGGTTGCTTGTGAAACCCTGGTCACCACGGGGCAGGTGATCCTGGCCGGTGAAGTAAAGAGCCATACTTATGTGGATCTGCAGGCTATTACCCGGGAGGTGATCAACCAGATCGGGTATACCAAGGGAGAATACCAGTTCAGCGGGGATTCCTGCGGAGTCATCTCGCTCATCCACGAGCAGTCGCAAGACATTAACCAGGGTGTGGATCGTGGGAAAAAAGAAGAACAAGGTGCCGGTGACCAGGGGATGATGTTTGGCTATGCCATTAAGGAAACCGACAACTACATGCCCTTGGCCCTGGATATTTCGCATAAGATCCTGAGCGAACTGGCAGCCCTGAGGAGAGAAGGAGACCAGGTCAACTACCTTCGTCCTGATGCCAAAGCACAGGTAACCCTGGAATATTCAGATGATCATATCCCACAGCGGATAGATACCATCGTCATCTCTACCCAACATGATGATTTTGACAAGGACAGCGAACGCATGCTGCAGACCATCAAGAACGACCTCCTGGAGATTCTTATCCCCAGGGTTAAAGCCTTACTGGCCCCTGACGTACAAGCACTTTTTGACGATCAGATCAAATACCATATTAACCCTACGGGGAAATTCGTTATCGGCGGACCTCATGGCGATAGCGGCCTGACCGGCCGTAAGATCATCGTCGACACCTACGGGGGTCGGGGAGCACATGGTGGGGGTGCCTTTAGTGGAAAAGACCCTAGTAAAGTAGACCGGAGTGCAGCCTATGCCGCCAGGCATATTGCCAAAAACCTGGTCGCTGCCGGGGTGGCAGACGAGGTGCTGGTACAGGTGAGCTACGCGATCGGGGTGGTAGAACCTACCTCTATCTTTGTAAATACTTATGGCACTTCGCATATAGACCTTACCGATGGGGAAATCGCCAAGGAGGTATCACAATTGTTTGATATGCGTCCTTTTGCGATTGAAGAGCGATTAAAACTCCGAAACCCTATCTACCTGGAGACTGCTGCTTACGGCCATATGGGGAAAGAACCCCGGGTGGTTCATAAAATATTTGAGTCGCCTTACAACGGGAGGGTAGAGATGGACGTGGAATTATTTACCTGGGAAAAACTGGATATGGTAGAACCGATCCGTGAAGCCTTTGGTCTTGAAGTTTTGGAAAAACACTAGGATTATCCGGCTTCGTACCTATATTTGTATTAACTAAGTTCAATAATTTACTGATCTGTTATCAAGAAAGGTGGAGGGAATAGACCCTTTGAAACCTTAGCAACCCTTTGCCCCCATGGCAGAGAAGGTGCTACATTCTATCCCGGGGAACGGGAATAGATAACGATGAAGGGATTTACCTCCGCTCCATATCTTTCTTTATAACGTATTATTTCACCTGCTCTTGTGAACAGGGAAGCTGGCATTTGTACTATACACGCGATTGTAGTTTGATGTTCAGTTAAAAAGAGAGAAAGATATGTTACATCACTTAACAATACCATCCTTTACTACCTATAGCGGGAGTACGCAGGATATTTCGCTGTCTTACCAGTTATTTGGTTGCGAACTGCATACCGCTCCTGTCGTTCTGGTTAACCACGCCCTGACCGGTAATTCTAACGTCACCGGGGATGAGGGTTGGTGGTCAGTGCTGATCGGGCCGGGAAAGTGTATCAATACCGAGAAATACACCGTACTGGCCTTTAACATTCCCGGTAATGGTTACGATGGTTTTATCATTGATAACTATAAGGATTTTGTGGCCGGGGATATCGCCAGGATCTTCCTGGCAGGCCTGGAAGAACTGGGTATACGGAAGTTGTTTGCTCTGATCGGGGGATCTCTGGGTGGCGGGATCGCCTGGGAAATGGCTGCCCTGAACCCGGAGCTGACAGAGCACCTGATCCCTGTGGCCTCTGACTGGAAATCTACAGACTGGCTTATCGCCAACTGCCAGATACAGGAACAATTCCTGGTCAATTCAAAGCAACCTGTACACGACGCTCGTATGCACGCTATGTTGTGTTACCGGACCCCGGAATCTTTTAAGGAACGTTTTCAACGGAGTACCAATGAAGCCTTACAACAGTTTAACGTGGAAAGCTGGCTGATGCATCACGGTAAGAAACTGCAGGAACGCTTCCAGTTGTCTGCATATAAACTCACCAACCAACTCCTGAAGACCATAGATATAACCAGGGATGGGGAGGATGCTTTTACAAGGTTGCAGGATAGTGATACCAACATTCACATTATCGGGGTTGATTCAGACCTGTTCTTTACTGCCAAAGAAAACAAAGAAACCTTTAAACAATTGGCACAGGCTAACAGTAATGTAACCTATGGGGAGATTCAATCCCTTCACGGGCACGACGCTTTCCTGATCGAATACGAACAGATTCAGCAGTTGCTGAAACCTATTTTTGAGGATGCTGCAAGTCTTCAGCGCTACAAGGTGCTGAAATTTGGTGGCGTCTCCCTGGCCAATGGCGAAGGAATTGGTAACGTGCTCAGGATTGTTGAAACTAAGGTAAAGGCCGGGGAAAAGCTAGCGATTGTCCTCTCGGCCCGTGAAAAGGCCACGGACCAGCTGCAACACATGTTGCAGATGGCGGCAGCCAGTAAGGATTTTAGAAGAGATTTCGAGGAATTTGAGCGCTACCAGCAGCATTCCTATAGCAATGTGAAGCTGTCGGGCGAATTCCGGGCCTTGTACCAATTACTGGAGGGTGTCGCCCTCCTGGGGGATTACAGCGCTAAGACCCGGGACCATGTACTGGCTTTCGGTGAACTTATATCGGCCCGACTACTCACTAAATTACTGATAGGGAAAGGAGTGAAAGCTGTATTTCTCGATTCCAGGAAACTGATTCGCACCGATGCTAACTTTGGTAACGCCCAGGTGAATGAATTGGTCTCCAAAGAGCAGGTCCTGCGCGAATTTGCCGGGCTTGAACCCGGTGCCCTACCGGTCATCACCGGGTTTATAGCTGCGAATAAAGATGGGGAAACCACGACCCTGGGCAGGAACGGGAGTAATTATTCTGCTTCGTTGCTGGCTAATTTCCTCGATGCGGAGGAGTTGCAGAATTTCACCCACGTAGATGGGATTTATACTGCCAACCCGGACCTGGTCCCTGAAGCCAGGATCATTAGGAACCTATCCTATAGCGAGGCCAATGAAATGGCCAATTTTGGAACTACCGTCCTTCATGCCAAGACCATTATTCCCCTCCTGGAAAAGAACATTCCCCTGCGGATTTTGAACACTTTTAATACCGACGGCGAGGGAACACTGATCAGTGCCAAGGAAGGCCCGGAAGGGATCAAGTCGCTTTCCGTAATAGAGCATGAAGCCCTCATCAACCTGGAAGGACGAGGCTTGCTGGGCAAGGTAGGTGTTGACGCCCGGATATTTAAAGCGCTGGGTCAGAGTAATATTAATGTAGGGATCATCTCGCAGGGATCTTCTGAACGGGGGATAGGCCTGGTTGTTGCGGCAACAGAAGCCAGGCGAGCTAAGGAAGCCCTGGAAACCGAGTTTGAAGATGCCTTCCAGTCTCGCGATGTCAATACTATTACTATTACGGACGATGTTTCCGTGATCTCTATTATCGGCCAGGATCTCAGCACTTTTCATAAGCCCTACAATGCCCTTATCAAGAACCAGGTAGTTCCCTTGTTGTTCAACAATACGGTAACAGGAAAGAATGTCAGCCTGGTCCTAAAGAAAAAAGACCTGCACAAAGCGCTGAACGTGATGCACGGCCAGATCTTCGGGATCGCCAAGAAAGTGAACCTGGCAATTTTCGGACACGGTAATGTTGGGGGTACCCTGCTGGACCAGATCCTCGATTCCCGGGAGAAGATCGAAAAACGAAAGGGGATCAGCCTGAATGTTTTTGCCCTGGCCAACTCCCGGAAATTAATACTGGCTAAGGAGGGATTGGGAAAAGACTGGCGCAAGACTATAGATAAAAAGGGAATACCCTACAGCGTGGATGCCATTAAGCAGTACGCGCGTAACCACCACCTGGAGAACCTGATCGCGGTGGATAATACAGCCAGCGAGGATTTTGTCGCTCACTATTTTGAACTGGTAGAAGACGGCTATGACCTGGTTTCTTCCAATAAGATCGCCAATACCCTTGGTTTTGATTATTACCAGTTACTGCGTGAAGAACTGATTAAGCACCAGAAACAATACCTGTACGAGACCAACGTAGGGGCAGGGCTGCCGCTGATCGATACCATTAAATTATTACACTTGTCCGGAGAGAATATCACCCGGATCAAGGGAGTATTCTCCGGCTCGCTCAGCTATATTTTTAATAATTTTTCTCAAAGTGGTACTTCCTTTTCAAGGGTGCTAAAAGATGCCATGGAGCGTGGACTTACAGAACCGGACCCCCGTGAAGATCTGTCGGGGAACGATGTGGGCCGCAAGCTTCTGATCCTGGCGCGCGAGTTGGACTTGCATAACGAGTTCACGGACATCAGTATTGAGAATCTGATCCCGGAAACATTACGGAAAGGTGATGTGCAAGAGTTCCTATCAAAAGACGGTGAATTGGATGAGCATTATAACAAAATTAAACAGGGACAACGAGAAGGACATGTACTCCGCTACGTCGGGGAACTGCATGGTGACCTTCGGCAGGAGAAAGGCAAACTGGATGTAAAGTTGGTTTCCGTACCCCAGGAAAGTGCCCTTGGGCAGGTGAAAGGATCCGATTCTATTATCGAGATCTATACCGAGTCTTACGGAGAACACCCACTGGTTATTCAGGGCGCAGGGGCAGGGGCCGCGGTGACTGCCAGGGGAGTATTTGGCGACATCCTGAGGATCGCCGAGAAAGGATAAATTACAGTAGGATAAAATACCGATTATGAAAAACAGAGAATTTGAGACCAATGCGATACGAACACAGATGGAACGATCTTCATTCCTGGAGCATTCCAGCCCCATGTACCTCACCTCTAGCTTTGTCTTCGAGGATGCAGAGGACATGAGGGCTTCCTTTGCCGAGGAGAAAGACCGGAATATCTATTCCAGGTATTCCAATCCCAATAGTTCGGAATTCATAGAACGGGTCTGCAAGATGGAGGGTGCCGAAGACGGATTCGCTTTTGCCTCGGGCATGGCAGCCGTATTTAATACTTTCGCTGCTCTGCTCGAAAGTGGAGACCACCTGGTGTCTTCCAGGAATATTTTTGGATCAACACACAGCCTGCTGACACAGTTTTTACCCAAGTGGAAGATCAGCCATGATTATTTTAATATAACAGCCACTACTGAAGAAATTGAAGCCCTGATACGACCGGAGACCAAAATGATCTACGCCGAGTCACCGACGAATCCCGGGGTAGATATCCTGGATCTTCAGGCCCTAGGGGGATTGGCTAAAAAGCACGGTATCTTACTGGTAGTAGATAACTGCTTTGCGAGTCCCTACCTGCAGCAACCGCTTAAATTCGGGGCAGACCTGGTCATTCATTCCGGGACCAAGCTCATGGATGGGCAAGGCCGGGTATTGGCAGGGATCACCGTAGGTAGCCACCAATTGGTGGATAAGATCTATCGTTTTGCAAGGATCACGGGCCCGGCCCTGTCACCTTTTAATGCGTGGATTCTTTCCAGGAGCCTGGAGACCCTTGCCGTGCGGGTAGATCGGCATTGCGAGAATGCCCTGGCCCTGGCAAAGTTCCTGGAGAAACACCCGAAAATAAAAAAGGTGAAATATCCATTCTTACCCTCACACCCACAATATAAACTGGCGAAGAAACAAATGAAAGCGGGGGGCTGTGTAGTTGCTTTCGAAGTTAAAGGAGGGCTGCAGGCCGGAAGAAAGTTTTTTGATGCTATCCGGCTGTTATCCCTATCGGCAAACCTCGGGGATACCCGTAGTATTGTCACCCACCCGGCATCTACTACCCATAGTAAATTATCCGCGGAAGAACGGCAGGAGACCGGCATCACGGATGGGCTGGTACGAGTTTCTGTCGGTTTGGAACACATAGACGATATCATCGCGGATGTAGCCCAGGCCCTGGGAAAAGAATAGGCTATAATAGAATAGCTCTCAATGGGAGGTGTAGTACTAGAGCAAGATTTTTTTCTATCTTCGTACTATGCTTTCCAAAAAGACTAAATACGGGCTGAAAGCCCTGACATACCTTGCTTCCCAAGCTAATAAAGAACCTGTTCAGATCGCCGAGATCGCACAGCACGAGAACATTTCCCAAAAGTTTTTAGAGAGTATTTTGCTCAGTCTTCGGAAAACAGGTTTCCTCGGTTCCAAGAAAGGAAAGGGTGGGGGATACTACCTGATCAAAGATCCATCAGAAATTCCGATGACCACAGTGATCCGGGTGCTGGAAGGCCCCATTGCCATGGTACCATGTGTCAGTCTTAACTTTTACGAAAAATGCGATGATTGCCCAGACGAAAATGAATGTTCTGTTCATAAACTGATGCTGATGGTGCGTGACAGTGCCCTGGAGGTATACCGCAATAATACCCTGGCTGATATTCTTACCTGAGGAGATGATATCACTTAACTTTTCCACTCCACATTCATAGTTTATTGCAAAATTGATAATCTATTCCGCCTTCTGTTATTAATCTACTAAAACTGTAGGGTAATCCTCAATTTCAGGGACTGAAAGGGGCCGACATATGAATTTAATACTATTTTTGTTTATCCTATTAAATCTATAGGGTAATTAAAATAATAATATTTTGATCGCAGAGCAATTGATTCAAAGCAGGCAGAAGGTGAGCAGCAGCTACCGGAGAGACAGGACTTCTGAACATCCGAAACGCAGTATTGTTAAATCTATCAGCTGGAGGATTGTCGGCACTATAGACACCATTATTATATCCTGGGTGATAACCGGTACCTTGAGTGTTGCGTTCTCCATCGGTATGGTAGAACTGGTCACCAAAATGGCCCTCTATTTTGCACACGAACGTATATGGAACCGGATCAAGTGGGGGAGATAAGCCCCTAATTTAAATTGAGAGAGCAATGAGATTTTCTGATCAACAATTAAAGAGCCTGAATGCACAGTTTAAAGGAATCCCCCCGGAGGAAATCATCTCCTGGGCAATTTCTTACGGGAAGACTCCCGTGGTGACCACTAATTTCCGTCCCTACGAGGTAGCGATACTCTACGCGGTTACCCAGGTGCAGAAGGACATCCCCGTGATATGGTGTGATACCGGCTATAATACTCCACAGACCTACAGGCATGCCGAAGAATTGATCGGCAGCTTGGATCTTAATATTAAATTGTACGTGCCCAGGCAATCAACGGCACACAGGGATGTGGTCATGGGAATACCGCAGATCGAAGATCCCAGGCACTCCATCTTTACAGAACAAGTGAAGCTGGAACCCTTCCGCCGTGCTATGGCGGAGCACCAACCGGATGTATGGTTCACCAACCTGAGAAAGGGCCAGACCGCACTGCGGGATTCCCTTGATATTCTCAGCCTGGATAAACAGGGAGTATTAAAAGTAAGCCCGTTTTACCACTGTAGCGATGCCCAGCTTGATGCCTATCTTAGTGAAAGAGGTTTGCCCAATGAACACACCTATTTTGATCCGACCAAAGTCCTGGCCAACCGGGAATGTGGCCTGCACAGCTGAAGAGCACTATCGCTATAAAATGAAATTCTGATATATTAGATAAGAGGACAGTCCCTTGGGTCGAAGCTTTTATCGCCTAATAACCTATTAAATTTATAGGTAAAATAGACTATAATGCGAAGTTTTAGAACAGAAATAGAGAATCCCGTAGTTGAAAAGGATATCCTGGAACTGGACCGTAAGATCCGCGAGTTTAAGGAAGGCAATACAGATGAAGAAAAATTCAGGAGCCTGAGGCTAGCCCGTGGTGTATACGGCCAAAGACAGCCCGGGGTGCAGATGGTACGAATTAAACTTCCTTATGGAAAAGTAAGCGCCCAGCAGTTAAAGCGTATTGCCGATGTGGCCGATGAGTATTCTACCGGTCGGTTGCATATCACTACCCGCCAGGATATCCAGATCCATTACGTGGAACTGGAAAGAACCCCTGAACTTTGGGCAGAACTGGAAAGGGACCAAGTGACGTTGCGCGAGGCCTGTGGGAATACAGTTCGCAACGTCACTGCCAGTGAGACCGCCGGGATAGATCCGGAAGAACCCTTTGATGTATCCCCTTATGCCCAGGCCGTTTTTGAATATTTCTTAAGAAATCCTATCGGCCAGGAAATGGGCAGGAAATTCAAAGTGTCCTTCTCCGCATCGGATAAGGATACCGGGCTGTCTTATATGCACGATCTTGGTTTTATCGCCAAGGAAAAGAATGGCACACCCGGCTTTAAGGTGATGCTGGGGGGAGGTCTGGGGTCCCAACCCCGGCATGCGGATACCCTGTATGAATTCTTGGCAGCAGACAGGATAATCCCCTTGATGGAAGGTGTAATTCGCGTCTTTGATCGCTACGGGGAACGTAAGAGCAGGGCCAAGGCACGCATGAAATTCCTGATAAAAGACCTGGGCCTCGATGGCTTTAAAACTCTTTTGGAAGAAGAACAGTTGGCAATTACACACCAGCGGTATCCTATAAATGCGGCCGCATACCCTGAACTGAAAGTTTCGGGCGCCAGCATACCTGATGTTGAGGTTAGCGATAGGGAGGCCTTTCTTTTATGGAAGAAAACCAATATTGTTCCCCAGAAACAGTCGGGCTATGTGGCCATTGGGATCAAAGTGATGCTGGGCGACTTCTATACGGATAAGGCCAGGCAGTTGGCAGAACTGGTAGAACAATACGCCGGGGGAGAAATTCGTCTTTCTCTCCGCCAGAACATTCTTGTGCCCTATGTCGCTGAGGATGCACTTCCCTTCTTTTACAACGAATTCAGTAAACTTGGATTTACTGAAATAGGTTACAACAAGGCCCTGGATATTACGGCCTGCCCGGGAACAGATACCTGTAACCTGGGGATCGCCAGCAGCACGGGTATTGCGACCGAGTTAGAGCGAGTTATACAGTCAGAATACCCACAGTATGTAGCTAATCCCGATGTAGTAATCAAGATCAGCGGTTGCATGAATGCCTGCGGGCAGCATAATATGGCCCATATTGGTTTCCAGGGCATGTCTATCAGGACCCCGGAAAAATTGGTGGCACCTGCTCTGCAGGTACTGCTGGGAGGGGGTAACCTGGGGAACGGCCAGGGCAGGTTCGCAGATAAGGTGATCAAAGTGCCCAGTAAGAGAGGACCGGAGGCATTAAGACTAATCCTGGACGACTACGAAGCTCATGGGAATGGGGCGAGTTACGATGATTATTACACCCAAAAAGGGCAGCTGTATTTCTACGATTTCCTGAAACCTCTGGCAGATACGGATAACCTGGTAGCCGATGATTTTATTGACTGGGGGAATGAACAGCGTTACGAAAAAGCCATAGGCGTTGGGGAATGTGCGGGAGTGGTCATAGACCTGGTCGCCACCCTCCTTTTTGAAAGTGAAGAAAAACTAGGCAATGCCACGGAGGCATTAGAAAGTGAGAAGTGGGCCGCCTCTATTTTTCACAGCTATTCTGCTATGGTCAATGCAGCAAAAGCGCTGCTCACCGCGGAGAATACCAAAACCAATACCCACGCTTCTATCATCAGGGATTTTGACACCTATTTCATAGTAACGGGGAAATTGCAACTGCCCGGTTCATTTGAGCAGTTGGTGTTACAGATCAATAAAGTCAGCCCGGGTCGGGAATTTGCTGCCGACTACCTACAGCAAGCCATTGTATTTATAGAAAAGGCCAAGGCCTACCGGCAGGTCGAACTATCTGAAGTATAAAATCATGAAAAAGAACAATGATTCTCCATATAAGATAAGATTTCCTAAGCCCGAGCCCAGGCTCACCGTAGTTGGCGCAGGGCCAGGGGATGCGGAGCTGATCACCTTAAAAGCGATAAAAGCCCTGCAGTCTGCAGAAGTGGTCCTGTACGATGCCCTGGTAGACACGGCATTACTGGCCTATGCCCCGGGTGCAGAGCATATTTTTGTGGGAAAACGCAAGGGCTGTTATGCCTACCAGCAGGAGCAGATCAATGAACTGATCGTAAACCGGGCAGCTTTGCAGGGGCACGTGGTTCGTCTTAAAGGCGGAGACCCTTTTGTGTTTGGGCGGGGAGCCGAAGAAATGGAATATGCCGCTGCAAAGGGGGTGGCCGTGGACATGGTGCCGGGTATCTCTTCCTGCCTGGCGGTACCCGCATCACAACATATCCCTGTTACTAAAAGAGGTGCTTCGGAGAGTTTCTGGGTGATTACCGGAACTACCAGGTCTCACCAGATCTCCGCCGATGTTGCCCTGGCAGCCAAATCATCGGCCACCGTAGTCATCCTGATGGGGATGTCCAAACTGGGCGAAATATGTGAGCTGTTCCGGCAGGAGGGAAAGGGCGATCTTCCGGTTGCCATTATTCAGAATGGTACCATGCCCAACGAGAATGTTGGCATAGGGACAGTGAATAGTATTGAACAAGTGGTTGCAGAACAGCAACTGGCCAACCCGGCCATTATCGTCTTAGGAGAAGTAGTGAATCACCGGGCCGGGCTGTTAGCACTGCAGTCGGGATTATATCAAGAGGTACAAACATGAAAGAGCGAAATAATTTATATCCTGTCTTCTTAAAGACAAGGAACCTGAAGATTCTCATTGTAGGTGGGGGCAACGTGGCTGAAGAAAAACTTCATTTCCTGACTAAATCCAGTCCGGATGCCGTAGTTACCATGGTTGCCCCATTTTTCAGGGAGGCCACCAGGGACCTGGCTCAATCCTTTAATGTTGAGCTAATAGAGGATGTCTATCATACGCATTACCTGCAGGGTAAGCATATGGTTATCGCGACCACGGATCAGCCCGAGGTCAACATCAGGGTATACCGGGAATGCAGGGAGCGTGATAAACTGGTGAACGTTGCGGATAATCCCCCGTACTGCGATTTCTATATGGGGGGAATCGTGACCAAGGGAAATGTAAAAGTGGCCATCTCTACCAATGGCACTTCCCCGACCACGGCCAAAAGACTGAGGCAATTCTTCGAGGAGGTGATCCCGGATAATATAGACCAGATGGTTCTTAACCTCAATGCTTACCGGAAGAAGCTGAAGGGCGACTTTGAGTATAAAGTAAATGAAATGAACAAAGTAACCCGGAGCCTGGTCGGGGAAGAAGTATTCCGGGATAAAGAGAATTGAATATTTAAGCATAGAAATACGTTATGATCAAGACAGATATCATCATCATTGGTGCGGGCCCCACCGGTTTATTCACGGTATTCGAAGCCGGGCTGCTTAAACTGAAAACGCATCTCATCGATGCCCTTCCCCAACCGGGCGGGCAGTGTTCCGAGATCTATCCTAAAAAACCCATCTATGACATCCCGGCTTACCCGGAGATCCTTGCAGGTGATTTGGTAGACCGGCTGATGGAACAGATAAAGCCATTCAGCCCCGGCTTTACCCTGGGTGAAAGGGCACAGAACCTGGAAACCCTGGAAGATGGTACTTTCGTGGTGACCACCAACAAGGGCACCGCCCACCATGCGCCGGTGGTGGTTATTGCAGGCGGACTGGGATCGTTCGAACCTCGTAAACCCCCGATACAAAACATAGATGATTTTGAAGATAGGGGTGTTGCGTACATGGTGAAAGATCCGGAAGTTTACCGGGATAAAAAGGTGGTCATCGCCGGGGGCGGAGATTCGGCCCTGGACTGGTCTATCTTCCTGGCCGATATAGCAGCTGAAGTCTCCCTGGTACACCGAAGGAACGAATTCCGAGGGGCTTTGGATTCCGTGGAAAAAGCGGCCGCCCTGGCCAAAGAAGGCAAGATCAAACTATTTACCGAGGCCGAAGTGAAGAAGTTGTACGGGGATGAGCACTTGGAGGCCGTTGTCGTAGAGCACAACGATAAGACCAAAGGTGAATCCTATGTAGAAACGGATCATTTTATCCCCTTATTCGGACTCTCACCAAAATTGGGACCTATTGGGGATTGGGGTCTGGAAATTGAAAAGAACGCCATTAAGGTGAATAATTCATACGACTACCAGACCAATATTCCCGGGGTCTATGCCATCGGTGATGTAAACACCTATCCCGGTAAACTCAAATTGATTCTCTCCGGCTTCCACGAAGCAGCTGTCATGTGTCAGAGTGCCTACCAGCGAATCAACCCCGGTAAAAGGTATGTAATGAAATATACTACTGTTGGTGGAGTAACCGGTTTTGACGGATCGGTGAAAGAAGCCAAGAAAGAAGTGGTTCAGAGTATACTTGCCTGATTGTACAACAAACAGAATTATAATAACGGCTGCAGCCTGCCTGTGGCCGGTTTAAAATAAACGGTCAAATCCTTGCTTTTAAAATGGCCGTACTGTTTCTTTGTATCAGTTCATTACCACATTGAAAGGTTATCAAGAAAGGCGGAGGGAATAGACCCGATGAAACCTTAGCAACCCTTTATCTTTAAAGAAGGTGCTACATTCTATCCCGTACATACGGGAATAGATAACAAAAAGAAAGGACATCCGTCCCTTCCTATCCCTATCTTGATATATCCTTCGCTGGCAAAAATTTAATAATTAGCTGCATGAGTAGGATTGAAGACATTTTAAAAAAGCGTATCCTGGTACTGGATGGTGCCATGGGTACCATGTTGCAACGCTATAAATTTCAAGAGAAAGACTTCCGGGGAGAGCGCTTTAAGGATTGGCCGAGCGATCTGCAGGGAAACAACGATCTGCTCTCCCTTACCCAGCCCAAGGCCATAGCTGATATCCATCGTAAATATTTTGAGGCCGGGGCCGATATCGTGGAAACCAATACCTTTTCCGGCACCAGTATAGCCATGGCTGATTACGGGATGGAATCCTTGGTGCGCGAACTCAACTACGAATCGGCCCGTATCGCCAGGGAAGTGGCGGACGAATTCACTGAGAAAAATCCGGACAAGCCGCGATTTGTCGCCGGCAGTATAGGACCAACCAACAAAACAGCCAGTATGTCTCCCGATGTGAACGATCCCGGGTTTAGGGCTGTTTCTTTTGACGAGCTAAAAATAGCCTACCGCGAACAGGTAGAAGCACTGTTGGATGGTGGTGTGGACCTGCTCCTCGTCGAGACTGTTTTTGATACCCTGAATGCTAAAGCTGCCTTGTTTGCTATAGAGGAAGTAAAAGAAGAAAAAGGTTCTGATGCTCCTATCATGATCAGTGGTACCATTACGGATGCCTCTGGCCGCACCTTGTCAGGCCAGACTGCCGAGGCTTTCCTGATCTCGGTGTCGCATATACCAATTCTGTCTATCGGCTTTAATTGCGCCCTCGGGGCCAGCCAGCTGGTTCCACACCTGGAGGTTCTTTCTGCCAAGACCGATGCTGCCAT
This sequence comes from Zeaxanthinibacter sp. PT1, assembly GCF_028464225.1. Classification (GTDB taxonomy): domain Bacteria; phylum Bacteroidota; class Bacteroidia; order Flavobacteriales; family Flavobacteriaceae; genus Zeaxanthinibacter. The sequence goes on along the minus strand of NZ_JAQPCN010000001.1, from coordinate 92,236 downwards.
CTCTGCGCACCCTAATGCAGGTCTGCCCAACGCATTTGGCGAATACGATCAGTCGGCCAGGCAGATGGCAGATCAGATTGCGGAATACCTGGAAAAGAACCTGGTCAATATTGTCGGCGGCTGTTGCGGAACAACCCCGGAACACATCAGGGCAATTGCAGAACTAACCGCTCAATACGAACCAAGACCCTTTAGCCCGGTGTCTGCTAAAGTGATTCAGCAGTAATGGAAAACGGAATACAGACAAGCATTAAAACGGCAAAAGCTACCCGCTATTTAAAATTGTCCGGGCTGGAGCCCCTGGTGGTCACCCCGGAAAGCAATTTCGTCAATGTAGGGGAAAGAACCAACGTGGCCGGATCCCGGAAATTCCTGCGGCTTATCAAAGAGGATAAGTTTGAGGAGGCCCTGGAGATAGCCCGGGAGCAGGTAGAAGGGGGAGCACAGATCATCGATATTAATATGGATGATGGCCTGATCGATGGTAAAGAAGCTATGGTGCGCTTCCTGAACCTGGTGGTTGCCGAGCCTGATATTGCACGGGTCCCCATTATGATAGACAGTTCTAAATGGGAAATCATTGAAGCAGGGCTGCAGGTGGTACAGGGGAAATGCGTTGTTAACTCGATCAGCCTGAAAGAAGGAGAAGAGGAATTTTTGCGGCAGGCCAAGCTTATAAGGCGTTATGGTGCTGCGGTAATCGTAATGGCTTTTGACGAGGTGGGGCAGGCCGATAATTATGACAGGCGGATAGAAATAGCCAAGCGCTCCTACGACCTACTGACAGGGAAGGCGATGTTTCCCCCGGAGGATATCATTTTTGACCTGAATGTTTTCCCCGTGGCTACCGGGATGGAAGAGCACAAAAGGAACGCCCTTGATTTTATCGAGGCGACGGCCTGGGTACGCAAGAACCTGCCCTATTGCAGTGTCAGTGGTGGGGTCAGTAATGTTTCTTTCAGTTTCAGGGGTAACAACCCTGTCCGTGAAGCCATGCACTCAGTTTTCCTCTACCATGCCATACAGGCCGGGATGAATATTGGGATCGTTAACCCGACCATGTTAGAGGTCTATGACGATATACCGAAGGATCTCTTGGAGAGGGTAGAAGACGTGATCCTGAATCGACGGGATGATGCGACAGAGCGACTACTGGATTTTGCAGAAACTGTTGTAGGAAAAGCAAGGGAGAACAAAGCCGATCTCAGCTGGAGGGAAGAACCTCTTCAGTCGCGTATTACCAGGGCCCTGGTAAAAGGAATAGACCAGTATATAGAGGCCGATGTGGAGGAGGCCAGGCAGGATGCGGACCGCCCCATTGAGGTGATAGAAGGGCATTTGATGACCGGTATGAATGTGGTCGGGGACCTCTTTGGCAGCGGAAAGATGTTTTTGCCTCAGGTGGTAAAGTCGGCCAGGGTGATGAAAAAAGCTGTTGCCTATCTGCTTCCCTATATAGAAGAAGAAAAGAAATCCTTACCTGAAGCAGAACAGGGAAAAGGAAATAATGGTAAGATATTGATGGCTACGGTGAAGGGCGACGTACACGATATTGGAAAGAATATTGTCAGCGTAGTGCTGGCCTGTAACAATTACGAGATCGTAGACCTTGGGGTCATGGTACCCCCGGAGAAGATCATTCGGAAGGCCAAAGAAGAAGCGGTAGACGTGATTGGGCTGAGCGGCCTGATCACACCTTCCCTGGACGAGATGGTGTTCCTGGCCAAGGAAATGGAAAGGCAGGGCTTTACGGTGCCCTTGCTGATCGGTGGTGCTACCACCAGCAAAGCGCATACCGCGGTGAAGATTGACCCCCAGTACAGCTCTGCCGTTGTGCATGTGAACGATGCTTCAAGAGCGGTTACCGTCGTCGGCGACCTGCTACAGAAAGAACACTCGGCCAGCTATAAATCTGAACTTAAACTGGATTACGAAAGTTTCAGGGAAAAATTCCTGAAGCGCGGCAAACGGAAAGAATACCTGGATATCCGGGATGCAAGGGAAAACAGGTTTCGCATAGACTGGAACAAAAATAGCCTGTTTAGCCCTAAGCTTCCTGGTATACATGTTTTGGAAGAACAGGAATTGGAGCCCTTACTGGAATATATAGACTGGACCCCCTTTTTCAGGAGCTGGGACCTACATGGTAAATACCCGCAGATACTGGAAGATGAGGTCGTGGGGCCACAGGCCCGTGAACTCTTTGAGGATGCCCAGCATATAATGAAGAAGATTGTAAAAGAAAAACTGCTCAAGGCAAGGGCGGTCTGGGGAATCTTCCCGGCAAACACCATACATGATGACGATATAGAGCTGGAAGTGCCCGAGCACATAAGGAAAGTGGTAGGAAGTAACACCCTGACTTTCCATACCCTGAGACAACAGTTGAAAAAAAGGGCCGGGGTACCCAACTTTGCCCTGGCGGATTTTATCGCTCCAAAGAGCAGCGGGATACAGGATCATATAGGTTGTTTCTGTGTCAGCACGGGTTTTGGCACCCAGGAACTGGCAGAAAAATTTGAAAAGGAGCTGGACGATTACAATGCCATCATGGTAAAGGCCCTTGCAGACCGCTTAGCAGAGGCTTTTGCAGAATACCTGCACAAGGAGGTCCGTAAAAAATACTGGGGATACAGCGCAGCTGAACAACTGGATAATAATGCCCTCATCGCAGAGGAATACCGGGGTATTAGACCTGCTCCCGGCTACCCGGCCTGCCCTGATCACCTTGAGAAGAAAACCATCTGGAAGTTACTGCAGGTGGAAGAGCGAATCGGGGTAAGGCTGACAGAAAGCCTGGCCATGTGGCCGGCTGCCAGTGTAAGCGGGTATTACTTCGCCCACCCGGAATCCCGCTATTTCGGAGTCGGTAAGATCACGGAACAACAAGTAGCCGATTATGCCGGCAGGAAAGGAATGGAGCTGGAAGAGGCAAAAAAATGGCTGGCTCCCAACCTGGCCGAAGAAACAGATCAATAAATACAATCAGCAAGCAATTCCAAGATGAAAGTTACGGATCACATAGAAAAGTCTAATGGAGAAACCCTCTTCTCCTTTGAAATCATTCCCCCTGTAAAGGGGCACAACATACAGGAGCTTTATGATAATATAGATCCGTTAATGGAATTTAACCCACCCTTTATAGATGTGACCACCTCCCGGGAGGAGTATGTCTATATAGACAGGGACGGGCTGCTGGATAAAAAACTGACCCGGATGCGCCCGGGTACCGTTGGGATCTGTGCTTCCATAAAACACAAATACAATGTGGATACCATTCCCCATGTGTTGTGTGGCGGCTTCACCAAGGAAGAGACCGAATACCTCCTGATTGATTGCCACTACCTGGGCATACAAAACGTTATGGCATTACGGGGAGACGCGATGAAGGAGGAAAAGTACTTTGAACCTACCAGGGGAGGGCACGCCTATGCCTCCGAGTTGGTACAGCAGATACAAAAGCTCAATTGCGGGGAGTACTTGCACGAAGTGGTAGAGCGAGACCATTGCGCCGACTTCTGCATTGGGGTTGCAGGCTACCCTGAAAAACATATGGAGGCCCCTTCGCTTAAAACAGACTTGAGACGATTAAAGCAAAAGGTAGACGAAGGTGCACATTACGTGGTCACCCAGATGTTCTTTGATAATAAAAAGTATTTCGAATTTGTCCGGGCCGCCAGGGAGGAAGGGATCACAGTGCCTATCATCCCGGGGATAAAGCCGGTTGCCGTAAAACGCCACCTGCAACTGTTACCCCAGGTTTTCCGAATAGACCTGCCCCAGGACCTGGTCGATGCCGTAGAAGCCTGTAAGAATAACAAACAGGTCCGGCAAGTGGGGATCGAATGGGCCATTGCCCAGTCGCTCGAATTAAAAGAGGCCGGGGTACCCGTTTTGCATTATTATTCCATGGGTAAATCGGACAATATCAAAGCGATAGCAGAAGCCGTGTTTTAAACGCCTTTTCTATTTAAATCCTATGCGCAGCGAATCCCCTGTTTTTCCTACTTTTATGCCTCATGAAAAACCGCTTCCTCCTTGCTTTACTCTGCCAATGTTTGCTGTTAACTGCGCAGCAGAACGAGGCACCAGTTAGTTATACCCTCGGGGCAGACCTGTTCTATGGATCTATTTTACTTCATAACACGGATATCAGTCACCTTATCACCTCTCATCCTTCCGGTCTGATCCTGGCCCTTAACCGGGAAACTTTTGGAGATGAAGCCTGGGAAAGTGCGTTTAATTATCCGGATATTGGGTATTCTTTTATCTACCAGGATATGCAGAATACAGTGCTGGGGGAAAATTATGGGCTGTATGCGCATTATAACTTTTATTTGCTGAACAGAGCACTGCAGTTCCGGGTAGGGCAGGGGATAGCCTACAACACCAGTCCCTATGATAGGGAGGATAATTTCAGGAACAATGCATACGGGACTGCCTTTATGAGTTCTACATACTTAATGCTCAATTACCAGAAAAAAGGCCTGGTCGGTCCCCTGGGGGTGAAGGCCGGTTTGTCGCTGGTGCATTATTCCAATGCCAATGTAAAAGCGCCTAATACCTCTACCAATACCTTCGCTTTTAATGCCGGGCTGGTCTACGACATGGACCACGAGGGGGTAAGGGAGTTCAAAGTCACTCCCCCCGGGGAGCTAGACCGCAGTATGGCGTATAACCTGGGGTTTAGTACAGGGATAAACGAAAGTGATGTTATCGGGTCCGGGCAATTTCCCTTCTATATTTTTACAGCATCGGCAGAAAAAAGATTGGGGCGATTCAGTGCAGTTCATTTGGGAACAGACCTGTTCTTCTCTAACTTTCTTAAAAAACTGATTCGTTTCCAGTCGGTTTCCTTTCCTGAACTAGCAGTAGACCCGGATACGGATTACAAAAGGGTAGGTATCTTTGCCGGGCATGAACTCTATATCAACCGGATGAGTATCATCACCCAGTTGGGATATTATGTCTATTATCCATTCGATTTTGAAGGCAGGGTGTACAACCGGGTAGGATTAAAGCGATATTTTGGAGATCGTTATTATGCAACCCTTAGTTTAAAATCACATGCCGCCAAAGCAGAAGCTGTAGAACTGGGCTTTGGAATTAAGATATGAGGAGACTAAACCACATAGCACGTAAAGCAGCCGGTCATTTGCCGCTCATGTTCTTCTTTTTAACCCTACTGGGTTGTGATGGGGAAAACGCCCCGGATTGTTTCCAGGCCAGGGGAGACCTGGTCACTGAAGAGATAGCTGTTGGAGTGTTTGAGGAGATCACGGTTTTTGAAAATATCCGTCTTGTGGTCCGTCACGGCCCGGAATATAAAGTAGAACTGCAGACCGGGAGTAACCTGAGGCAGGAAGTGAGTGCCGAGGTCGTGGATGGAGTATTGGAACTGCGAGACGGGAACGATTGTAACTATTTCAGATCTTATGGTACCACGGTATTTACGGTTACTGCCCCGGATCTTAAGAGGATCAGGAGCAGTACCGGCTTCCCTGTTCAGAGTTACGGGGTACTGCCTTATGAATCCCTGACCCTCTTATCGGAGAGTTTTAACGATCCTGAGGCGGAGACTACCGATGGCTCATTTGAGCTGGAACTGGACGTGGGTAATCTCGCAATCGTCGCCAATGGAATTGCATTCTTTTCCCTGCAGGGGGAGGCCAATATTTTCAGTGTCACCATTGCCGCAGGAGATTCCAGGGTAGAAGCCAGTGAACTGATCACCTCCGAGGTGAAGATTAACCATCGCGGTAGTAACGACATCCTGGTTTTCCCGGTGGATACTTTATCCGGGACTTTACGTGGGACCGGGAACGTACTGGTTTACAACCGGCCGGGAACCGTTGATGTGGAACAGCTTTTTACCGGTAAACTGATCTATATGGATTAGTGAACACAAGCTTTTTAAATAGAATTAAGCCGGGGTATAACGACAATTGGAAACGGATGAAGACAGCAGCCCTATTTGATGGACTGGTTAAGAACGCTAAGGTGCCCGGACTGGCATTAAAGGTCCAGGTGAACGGGAAAGAGGTGCTTGAAAAAGGATTTGGCCTGGCCGATATAGCGACCGAGACCCCGGTTGATCCCGCGCAGACCGTTTTCAGGGTGGCGAGTATCTCAAAACCCATCGCAGCTACGGCATTGATGCAATTGGTCAGCGAAGGTAAAATAGGGTTGGATAATTCGCTCTATGACTACCTGCCTTACTATCCAGAAAAACAATATGATTTTACTATCCGGCAGCTCGCATCCCATACCGCCGGGATCAGAGCGTATAAGGGGAAAGAATATGCCCTGAATAAGCCAAACAATATCGAGCAGGGCTTAGCTGTTTTTAAAGATGATCCTTTGATCTTTGAACCGGGAAAAGGATACCAGTACAACAGTTTTGATTGGGCATTGCTTTCCCGGGTGATGGAGGTGGTAAGCGGGATGCCTTTCAGTGACTATGTAAAAGCACGGGTCCTGGATCCGCTGGGAATGCAGAACACCATCCCCGAGATCCCGGGCCACCTACCGCAATCAGCAGCGACATTTTATACCCGTAATTTTACCGGTTTCAGAAAAGCGGTGCCCGTGGATAACCGCTATAAACTGGCCGGGGGAGGTTACCTGAGCACTGCAGCCGATATAGCCCTGCTGGGGGAAGCGTATCGCTCAGGTTCTCTCTCGGATACGGCCCTTCAATCTGAATTCCTTAGTAGTATGTCTGTAAAAGGCAAACCCACCCATTACGGCCTGGGTTGGGAGGTAAGCCGGGACAAGGAGGGCAGGGCATTCTACGGGCATACCGGGAATAGCGTGGGCGCTTACAGCCTATTCAGGATATACCCGGAAGAAGGGGTAGTTCTTGTCATCCTGATCAATTGTACCAACCCCGGGGTGGAAGCACAATTAGAGGAAGGGATAAACGCAATCTTCAGGGATTTAAATCCCATGGCCTAGCCATATCTTTTGTATTTTTAATCAAATCCTTTTGAGCAAATGAAACCTATTGTCGTGAGTCAAACCCTGGAGGCACCTAAAGATAAAATATGGTCTGCCATAACCGATCGGGAAGAAATGGTGCAGTGGTACTTTGAGCAGATCCGGGAGTTTAGACCGGAAAAAGGCTTCTCTACAGCTTTTGACGTGGAATCCGGGGGAAGGGTGTTCAGGCACCAGTGGGAAGTGACCGAAGTTGTGCCGGGAGAGCGAATTACATATTCATGGGATTACCCGGATTACCCCGGGGAAGGTTTGGTAAGCTTTGAATTGGAAGAAAAAGAAGAAGGCACCCTGATCCGTGTCCTGAACTGGGGGATAGAGACCTTTCCCCAGGAGATCCCAGAATTCTCCAGGGAAAGCTGCAAAGCAGGCTGGGAACATTTTATACAGGGGAGACTCAGGGAATACGTGGAAGGCCGGCCGGCATAAACTAAGAGCAGATGAAGCTGAAAACAGTACAGCTGACGACAAACGATCTGGATGGTACCCTTGAATTTTACCGGGACCGTTTAGGGCTGGCAGTTTTGGAAAGGAAAGATGAAACGGTAAAATTCCGTGTAGGAAAAACCCTTCTACAATTTGAGATGACACCAAAACAGGACCCGGTCTACCATTTTGCTTTTGAGATCCCCCATAACCAGGCAGAAGAAGCTTTCAGCTGGATCAGTAAAAGAGCCGAAGTGATCCCGGTGCAGCCCGGGGCTCCCTTCGCTGAATTTACAAGCTGGGATGCGCGTTCTTTTTACTTCTATGATAACAATGGCAATATCCTGGAATGTATTGCAAGATTTGAGCAACCTACCCATTCGGATAAGCCTTTTAACGGCGACAGCCTGTTGTATCTCAGCGAGATTGGCTTGGTGACCACGGATGTTGCCCGCTTATATAAAGACATTCATAAGACTTCCGGGATTCCCTTGTTCAGCAAACAACGGCCATTTAAAAATTTCTGTGCGGCAGGGGAAGAGTCGGGCCTGTTGATTATCGTGGAGACGGGTAAGAACTGGTACCCCACCGAGGTGGCCGCACGATCTTTCAAAAGCCGGGTCAGTTTTGAGTTCGATGGCCAGGAAACCGTTCTCAACACCATGGATGAGGTATGATTTAAACCTGTGTCAATTCGGTGAATAAGCTCTCCAGGTTCTTATTCTTCCTGCTTAGCTGCAGGGTCTTCAGCCGATTGTCATGGGCAAAGTCAAAAACCGCCGGGCGCATGTCTTCCTGGGTACGGAAAACGATCTCGTATACAAAACCACCCGTATTCCTCACTTCCTTGGCATGAGGTAGCTTTTGCAGCAGTACTTCCTCTACCCGGTAATCAAATTCAACTTCTATGATCTGTTCTTCCTTATCCCTTAGGTCGGCCAGTTTTTTATCAGCTACCAATTTCCCTTTGTTCAGGACCAGGACACGGTCACAAACCGCTTCTACCTCCTTCATGATATGTGTGGATAACAATATGGTCTTTTCCTTCCCGATATCCCTGATCAGTTTACGGATCTCCTGCAGTTGGTTGGGGTCCAGTCCTGTCGTGGGTTCATCAAGCAGCAATACCTCCGGGTCGTGCAGTAAAGCAGCTGCCAGTCCAACCCTTTGCTTATAGCCCTTAGAGAGCTGGCTTATTTTTTTATGTGCTTCGGGAAGAAGCCCGGTTTGCTCCAGGACAACTTGTATCCTTTCTTTGGAAGCTCCGTATACTTCAGCATTGAATTGCAGGTATTCACGAACAAACATCTCCGGGTACAACGGGTTGTTTTCGGGCAAATACCCGATAGATCGCTGCACAGCTCTTTGGTCAGCGCGAACATCGTGCTGGTTGACGGAAGCCGTTCCGCTGTCGGCTTGCAGGTAGGTAGTCAGGATCTTCATCAGGGTCGATTTTCCTGCACCATTGGGTCCCAGGAAGCCAACTATCTCTCCTTTTGCAATTTCGAAACTCACAGCATCCAGGGCTTTCTGGGATCCATAAGATTTTTCTAGTTGGTGTACCGATAGTGACATATATACCTGTTTTCAGCAAAAATAGACAAAAGCGAGATGCCGGAAGTCTCTTTTTAAAATTGCATTCTTATTCCATTATTCTCAATAACACCGTACTTCTATAAAAGAATGTGCAATAATTGTAATGCTGAAACTTAATTTCAAAAAAAAATAAAGCAAAAGATGGTCATGTAAATTTAATAAGTACCTTAGTCTGAGATTACAACGAATATGACACGCACGTATTTCTGGAACCGTTTCTATTTTTACTTCTTTTACCAAAGAGGTACGGGACTGTTCTAGTATATGGTAAAACACTATATGATTAAGTCCCGATAAACATCGGGGCTTTTTTTTTACCATAACTCCAGGCAGGGAGGATAACAGCTTGGAGTTATTAAAGTAAACATGAAAGGCAAGTGGAAAAACGAATCGCGATACAGGGAATAAAAGGATCTAACCACCACCAGGTGGCCCGGCAGTATTTTGACAGCGATATAGAGCTGGTAGAATGTATGTCTTTTGATTCCCTGGTAGGCAGCCTGCTTAATGGCAGCGCGGACCAGGCCGTAATGGCAATTGAGAATTCGATTGCCGGCTCTATACTTCCCAATTATAACCTGGTGTACAGGCACCAGTTGCATATCATCGGGGAGCATTATCTGAACATTCATCATCACCTGATGGGGCTTAGCGGTCAGCGTTTGGATGAGATCAGGGAAGTGCATTCTCACCCTATGGCCCTATTACAATGTATGGACTTTCTCGGTGGGCAACCGCATTTAAAACTGGTAGAAGATGTGGATACCGCAGAAACGGCCAGGCGTATTCAGCAGGGGCAGTTAAAGGGAATAGCGGCTATAGCTCCCAAGATGGCTGCAGAATTGTATGGACTCTCTATTATAGAGGACGAGATACAGACCATAAAGAATAATGCCACTCGCTTTATTATCGTAAAGACAAAAAATAAGGAGTGGCCGGAGGAAGAGATCAATAAGGCTTCCCTGAGGTTTATAACGGATCACAAAAGAGGCAGTCTTGCCACCGTACTGAACGTGATGAGCGATTGCAGCCTGAACCTGACTAAAATACAATCGCTTCCTGTAATAGAATCGCCATGGAAGTATGCCTTTTTCGTGGATGTGACTTTCCAGGAGTACAAACATTTTGTCAAAGCCAAATCTTTATTAGCCATAATGTCCGAGGATTTCAGGGTGCTGGGAGAATATAAAAATGCAAAACCATGATTAGTACGGCAGATCGCCTACATACCGTAGAGGAATACTACTTCTCCAGGAAGCTGAGAGAGGTCAGGGAATTGATCAGTGAAGGGAAGCCCATCATCAATATGGGGATTGGCAGTCCTGACCTGGCACCGTCTGCAAAAGTGTTGCAAACGCTCACCACTGCAATGACAGAGCCGGGGGCACACCAGTACCAGAGCTACCAGGGGCTGCCGGAGTTACGGGAAGCCGTTGCGCGATTCTATGAAGAGAAATTTGGTGTGGAGGTAAATCCGGCTAACGAGATCCTGCCACTGATGGGATCCAAAGAAGGCATTATGCACATCAGCCTGGCCTTTCTCAACACAGGCGATGAGGTACTAATCCCTAATCCCGGTTACCCCACCTATAGTTCCGTGACCAGGTTGGTAGGAGCCGTTGCCCGAACCTATGAGCTGACCGAATCCGGCGGATGGTTCCCGGATCTACAGGCCTTGGAAAACCAAGACCTGCAAAAGGTGAAACTCATGTGGATCTCTTACCCGCATATGCCCACAGGTGCAATGGCGAGCAGGGAGCAATTTGAAGAGTTGGTGGCGTTTGCCAAAAGGAACCGGATCTTACTGGTGAACGATAATCCCTACAGCTTTGTACTGGGTAAAAATCCCCTGAGCCTGTTATCGATCAGTGGGGCAAAAGAGATATCACTGGAACTGAACTCTTTGAGCAAGACCTTTAATATGGCAGGTTGGAGAGTAGGAATGGTCCTGGGGAACGAGAAGCATATCAATGCGATTCTCAAGGTGAAGAGCAATATGGATTCCGGGATGTTCTACGGGATCCAGAAAGGGGCTATAGCTGCCCTGGATAGCGGAAAGAGTTGGTTTGAACATTTGGATGCCATCTATCAGAAAAGGAGACGCTTGTTATGTCAACTGGCCGATAAGCTGGGCTGTAGTTATGATCCGGATGCCGTGGGAATGTTCATCTGGGCGCGCTTACCTGAGGGTGCAGGAAGTTCTGAGGATTATATTGACAGGATATTGCTCGAAAAACATTTGTTTATCGCACCGGGAACCATATTCGGAAGCTGCGGAGAAGGGTATATACGTTTTTCTTTATGTGTTCCGGAGGAAAAGATCAAAGAGGCAATTGAAAGAATTTAGAGAAAAAGAAAGCATGAATATATTTATCATCGGAATAGGATTAATCGGAGGTTCTTATGCCAGGGATATCAGGGAGATAAGACCCGGCTGTCGTATCTTTGGGATAGACGCAGACCCCGATCACCTGCAGCAGGCCTTATCCATGGAACTGATCGATGAGGTGGCCACTTATGCTGACCTTAAAATGGCCGACCTTGTACTGGTCAGTATCCCTGTGGATGCCCTGGTCCGGGAATTGCCGGCCATCCTCGACGCTATCGGGGACCAGACCCTGGTGCTGGATGCGGGGTCGACAAAAAACCTGGTCTGCAGCGCGGTGGAAGATCATCCGAACAGGAGAAATTTCCTGGCATGCCATCCCATAGCAGGAACGGAATTCAGCGGGCCATCAGCAGCGATCTCCGGTCTTTACCAAGGGAAAACCAATATTATCTGCGAGGTAGAGAAGACAGCTTTTAAGCTGCAGGAACGCGCTCTGGACCTGTTCAGGGACCTGGGGATGCGGATCAGGTATATGAACCCGGACGCCCATGATAAGCATATCGCATATGTCTCCCATTTATCGCACATCAGTTCGTTTATGCTGGGAAAAACGGTCATAGAAAAAGAGAAGAATGAGCGTGATATTTTTGATATGGCCGGTAGTGGATTTGAGAGTACAGTGCGACTCGCAAAGAGCTCCCCGGCCATGTGGACACCGATATTCCGGCAGAACAAGGAGTATGTCCTGGAGATCCTCAACGAATATATTGCCAACCTCGAGGGGTTTAAAGCCCAGATGCTGGCAGACGACTTTGAAGGGATATACCGGGAAATGGATAACACGAATAAGATCAGGGAGATCCTGGATGGCATCCCCGTCAATAATGCCAAATAATGAGAATGCTCCTGTAGGAGATGTATATAAAAACGGAATTACAATTTAAAATCAGATGTAGTGGAAAATTCAAAAGAGTTAAGAACGTGGTTAGATGATATGGCATTGCCACATCCCCTTGTGATCGCAGGGCCATGCAGCGCGGAAACGGAAGAGCAGGTATTGCGCATTGCTCATGAACTCAAGGATACCGATGTTAATTATTACCGCGCAGGTATCTGGAAACCGCGTACACGCCCCGGGAATTTTGAAGGGGTAGGCGCCATTGGACTTAAGTGGCTGAAGAAGGTAAAGGAAGAGACCGGCTTAAAGACCGCGACCGAGGTGGCCAACAGGACTCATGTAGACCTTGCACTGGAGCACGATGTAGACCTGCTTTGGATCGGTGCCCGTTCTACGGTTAGTCCGTTCATCATACAGGAGATCGCCGATGCCTTAGAAGGCACAGATAAGATCGTCTTGGTGAAGAACCCGGTTAACCCGGACCTCTCTCTTTGGTTGGGTGCCGTTGAAAGACTGCACAAAGCGGGGATCAAAAAGCTGGGAGTGATCCACAGGGGCTTTTCTACTTACGAGAAGACCAAGTACCGGAACATCCCGGAGTGGCAGCTGGCAATTGAGTTGCAGACACGCTTCCCGGACCTGCCCCTGATCAACGACCCGTCTCATATTACGGGAAAAAGGGACATGATCTTTGACGTTTCCCAGACGGCGCTCGATCTTAATTTTGACGGGCTTATGATAGAGACCCATCACGATCCGGACAATGCCTGGAGCGATGCTGCACAACAAGTAACGCCACAGAAACTGGTACAGATCATGAAAGACCTGCGTATCCGTAAAGAGACCGATGAAGAAACTGAATACAAAAACAGCCTGAGTAATTGCCGTGCACAGATCGATATCCTGGACAACCAGCTGATCGAAACCCTGGGGAAACGGATGAAGGTTGCGGACCAGATCGGGGAACTGAAGAAACAACGAAATGTCGCTGTACTGCAGACCAACCGGTGGAATGCTATCTTGGGTAAAATGATCCTGGAAGGGGAAAGCAAAGGACTGAGCGAGGAATTTGTGCTGAAAATGTTCAAGGCGATTCACCAGGAATCGATTAACCACCAGGAGAAGATCGTAAACGCTGCCAAAGCAGAGGTGGTACAGAAATAAGGAAATGTCTGTACGCACTTAAGTTACCGGACCCTATTCTTCCCCGGGGTAAAATGCCGGGGAAGGGGATCCATTTGGATTACTTTTTAAAGATGTAGCGGGTGATGAATATTCCCTGCCCATCATCTTTACCCGCGTCGCTTTCCACGGCACTGCTCACGAAGGCCAGCTCCCATCCATCAGCAACCATGCTGTTGATCATGGAGCTCAGCATAGCATCATTGGCAGCGATGTTCTGGAAACGGATGCCACCGATATTGAAGAAGTTCAGCAACTTGGTTTCTTCAAAGTTCCGCACCCGGATCTCGTCGCGGTCAGATTTGTTCCGGCTGTTGTCTTCTTCGGTTTGTACGCTGGTAAACTCTTTGTAGTCTTTCTCTTCCTGGGCATTGATGATCCGTGACCGGCCCAGCCCGTTAGGTACGATAGATTCTACACTGGTAATGACCTTATACTGTTGGGCCATGGCTTCCAGCCCTGCCAACAAGAAAAGGCAACTGAATAACATTAATTTTTTCATTTCCTTGTTTAATTATAAGTGAATTGGCTTATTTACAGTCAAATATACATCTTAGTTTAATGCTAAAATTGTTTCTTTGCAGAGAAATAAAAGGGACATGAAAGGGACCGTTTACAAGTCGACCGGCAGTTGGTACTCCGTCAAAACCAAAGAGGGAGAAACCTATGATTGCCGAATCAAAGGAAAGTTCCGGCTACAGGGGATAAAGAGTACCAATCCCGTAGCCGTCGGAGACGAAGTCAGCTTTATCCTTGAGGATGCCGGGGATGAAACATTTGGGGTGATCACAGAGATTGCAGAGCGTAAGAATTACATCATCCGCAAGTCCGTGAACCTGTCCAAGCAGACCCATATTATCGCGGCCAACCTGGACCAGGTATTCCTGATCGTTACCCTGAATAACCCCAAGACCTATACCAATTTTATAGATCGTTTCCTGGCCACCTCGGAAGCCTATGATGTTCCCGCTGTTCTCCTCTTTAATAAAGTTGATGTCTACGAAGCAGAAGAATTGGGTGAGATCAAATACCTGGCGGCTCTCTACCGGGATATCGGCTATACCTGTATCGGCATTTCGGCGAAGACAGGCAAAAATGTGGATAAGGTACGCGAGATGATGAAGGGGAAGACCAGTATGTTCGCAGGGCATTCAGGGGTTGGGAAATCCACACTGATCAATTATATCGCTCCGGACCTGTCGCTTAAAACGGCTAAAATATCAGCCCAGCACATGCAGGGGCAACACACCACTACATTTGCGGAGATGTTTGACCTGGAAGACGATATCCGTATCATCGATACACCCGGAATCAAAGGTTTTGGACTGGTGGATATGGAGCGGGAAGAAATTGGGGATTACTTCCCGGAATTTTTCGAATTAAAGGAACACTGCAAGTTTAATAATTGCCTTCACCTGGATGAACCACAGTGCGCTGTAAAAGATGCTCTTGAAAATGACGAGCTGGCCTGGAGCCGCTACAAGAGTTACGTGGCCATGGTCACCGGGGAAGAGGACACTCACCGGCAGGATAATTACCAAGGGGTATGAGGGCAGTAGTGCAGCGCGTTTCACATGCCGGGGTGACCATAGAAGGCGAGCAGGTCTCAGCTATCGGGAAAGGTTTGTTGATCCTGCTAGGGGTAGAAGACCAGGATAATGCCGAGGACATCAGCTGGCTCTCGCGGAAAATTGCCAACCTCAGGATCTTTAATGATGAGGAAGGGGTAATGAACAATTCCTTGCTGGACGAGGGGGGTGATGCTATTGTCGTCAGCCAGTTTACCTTACACGCATCGACAAAAAAAGGCAACCGGCCCTCTTACATCAAAGCGGCTAAGCCGGATAAAGCTGTACCTATGTACGAGCAATTTGTACGGCAGCTAGAAGTTGATCTCGGCAAAAAAGTGGGTACGGGAAGCTTCGGCGCGGATATGAAAGTTGAACTACTCAACGATGGTCCGGTTACGATAATTATAGATACAAAAAATAAAGAATAATGAATATTCAAGGCGCTCAACTAGCGGTAGATAAATGGATTCAGGAACACGGCGTTCGTTATTTTAACGAACTTACCAATATGGCCCAGCTTACCGAAGAGGTAGGGGAGGTGGCCAGGATCATTGCCCGACGTTATGGCGAACAGAGTGAAAAACCCTCTGATAAGGAGAAAGACCTGGGTGAAGAACTGGCCGATGTACTCTTCGTAGTGCTTTGCCTGGCCAACCAGACCGGGATAGACCTGCAGCAGGCCTTTGATAAAAAACTGGACCTGAAAACCAAGCGCGACCACGATCGCCACCAGAATAACGAAAAACTTAAATAGTAAATTCGATTCGCCACTTTCCAATCCGAGAAGTGGCTTTATCAGTTTGTTGTAACCGCATTATAATTTTAAATACCACGTTTTGAATATAGCCCTGACCGGACCCTCAAGCTCCCTCCTCAAAGCCCAGGTAAATATTACCGGTTCTAAAAGTGAATCTAATCGGCTGCTGCTGCTACGTGCTTTATTTCCGGGGCTGCAGATCGCAAACCTCTCCAATTCTGCTGATACCCAGGTGATGCAGGAAGGCCTGCTCCAGGAATTCGGAACGGTAGATATCCATCACGCCGGGACCGCCATGCGTTTCCTGACGGCTTATTTTGCTTCGCAGCCGGGGAAGGAAGTTTTACTTACCGGGTCCCAACGGATGACCGAAAGACCGATAAAAGTCCTGGTGGATGCACTGCGTTCCTTAGGGGCAGAGATCAGCTACGCGGAACAGGAAGGATATCCGCCTTTGCGCATTAAAGGAAAGAAGTTGCAGGAAAAGGCAACCAGTTTACCGGCCAATATCAGCAGCCAGTATATTTCTGCACTTTTGCTGATCGCTCCTTCCTTAGAGCATGGGCTGGAATTAGAGCTGGAAGGCAAGATCACCTCTGTTCCCTATATCCGGATGACCCTTTCGCTCTTAAAGCAGTTGGGAATCCCTAATAGCTTTGAGGGATCCTTAATCACCATCGGCGCATTGGATAAGATCACCCCCAAAAAACTAGTGGTAGAATCCGATTGGAGCTCTGCTTCTTATTTCTACAGCATTGCTGCCTTGGCAGCACCCGGTAGCACACTGGTCCTTTCTTCTTACCAGGAGAAGAGCTTGCAGGGCGACAGTGTCCTGAGGGAGATCTATAAGGATTTTGGAGTGGAGACCCGCTTTGAAGGACATTCTATCCGTTTAATGAAGACAGAGCACAAAACACCCGACTTCCTGGAATACGACCTGGCCAATGCCCCGGATATCGCCCAGACTATAGCCGTGAGCTGTTTTGGCCTGGGAGTGGGCTGCAGGCTGACGGGCTTGCATACACTGAAAATCAAAGAAACCGACAGGCTGCTAGCCCTGCAGAATGAACTCGGGAAACTAGGAGCAGATGTAGAAGTGACCGAGGATAGCCTGACGCTAAAACCTGCAACCGGGATCCAGGAAGACGTCAGTATTGCCACCTATAACGACCATCGTATGGCTATGGCCTTTGCTCCATTGGCCTTAAAGACCAGGATCCGGATTGCAGAGGCGGGAGTGGTAGAGAAGTCGTACCCGGATTACTGGAGTGATTTGCAGGCATTAGGATTCGGTCTCCGGGAGTTATGATTCAGATTTAAATGGCTATTTACTTGACAACCCCTGTTCCCGGGTCGTATATTTGCAGCCGCTGTAATCAATATCAAAAATTGTATAGGAAATTTTAAGGCTTCAGCATGTCGGCCTCCACTCCGGGGATTAAATCAGTTCACGGGGTCGGGCGCATTTTGCCATTTGAATAGTTTCCATAACCCTATTTCAGAAAACATCTATGAAATTATCACATTTTAACTTCGAGTTGCCTAAAGAATTACTGGCGGAATATCCATCAGAGAACAGGGATGAATCCAAACTGATGGTAGTGCATCGAAAAAGCGGGAAAATTGAGCACAAGATGTTCAAAGACCTGATCGATTATTTTGACGAGGGTGATGTAATGGTGCTGAACAACACCAAGGTGTTTCCTGCCAGGTTATATGGAAATAAGGAAAAGACAGGAGCGCGGATCGAGGTATTCCTATTGCGTGAACTGAACGAAGAGCAAAGATTATGGGATGTGCTGGTAGACCCTGCAAGGAAGATCCGTATTGGTAACAAACTGTACTTCGGGGAAGACGAAAGCCTTGTGGCCGAGGTGATCGACAATACGACTTCAAGAGGTAGAACCCTGCGTTTCCTCTATGACGGATCGTATACCGATTTCAGGAGGAAGCTGAGGGAACTTGGTGAAACACCGCTGCCTAAGTACATTAAGCGAGAAGTAGAACCGGAAGACGAGAGTCGTTACCAGACCATATACGCTAAATACGAAGGAGCCGTAGCGGCACCTACTGCCGGCCTACATTTCTCAAAGCACCTCTTAAAACGTCTTGAGATCAAGGGGATAGATTTTGCAGAACTGACCCTTCATGTCGGGTTGGGTACCTTTAACCCAGTTGAGGTAGAAGACCTGTCTAAGCACAAAATGGATAGCGAGGAACTGGTGATCGATGAGAAAGCTACGGAGATCGTCAATAATGCCAAAAATCAGAAACGCCGAATCTGTGCAGTAGGAACAACAGCCATGAGAGGCCTGGAAAGTGCAGTTTCTTCGGAACATATGCTGAACACTTTCGAAGGATGGACTAACAAGTTTATATTCCCTCCTTATGAATTCAGTATTGCCAACGCTATGGTAACTAACTTCCATTTGCCTAAATCTACCTTGTTAATGATGGTATCTGCCTTTATGGGGCACGACCTGATGAAACGGGCGTATAAAGAGGCGATACTGGAAGGGTACCGATTCTATTCCTACGGGGATGCTATGCTGATCATCGATTAAGGACAATTGGGGGATTACCCCCTGAACAGGCCTTCCCTGGTCTATAAAAGCCAATGAAGTGGATACACATGTAAAGAAAGACATACGGGCGCTGACAAGGGATCAGTTAAGGACCTTCTTTAAGGAGCAGGGAGACCATGCTTACAGGGGAGACCAGGTTTACGAGTGGCTTTGGCAGAAATCTGCACATTCTTTCGAGGCGATGACTAATATCTCCAAGGAAACGCGAGAGATGTTGTCGGCAAATTTTGTCATCAACCACATCAAGGTAGACAAGATGCAGCGGAGCAATGACGGGACTATTAAAAATGCTATCCGGCTGCATGATGACTTGGTTGTAGAATCAGTGCTTATTCCTACAAGCAGCAGGACCACCGCATGTGTTTCCAGCCAGGTGGGTTGTAGCCTGGACTGCAGGTTCTGTGCAACGGCCAAGCTGAAGCGGATGCGGAACCTGAACCCGGACGAGATCTATGACCAGGTAGTGGCTATCGATAATGAAAGCCGGTTGTATTTTGATCGCCCACTCAGCAATATCGTCTTTATGGGCATGGGAGAGCCCCTGATGAACTACAACAATGTTCTGAAGGCCATAGATAAGATTACTTCTCCCGAAGGTCTTGGCATGTCTCCCAAGCGAATTACCGTTTCTACCTCGGGGGTGCCAAAGATGATCAAGAAACTGGCTGATGAAGAGGTGAAGTTTAAGCTGGCGGTTTCACTCCATTCTGCCATAGACAGTATCCGTACCAGTATTATGCCCTTTAATTCGACTTTCCCATTAGCCGACCTGAGGGAGTCGCTGGAGTACTGGTACACTAAGACCAAGAGCAGGATCACTTACGAATATGTCGTCTGGGAAGGTATCAACGACCGGCAGGAAGATGCAGATGCCCTGGTGGCATTCTGCAAGTTTGCACCTTCTAAGGTGAACCTGATCGAATACAACCCGATAGAAGACGGTGAGGATTTCAGGCAGGCATCCAATGCCGCCATAGATCGTTATGTGCATACGCTGGAACGCAATGGTATTACTGTCACCGTCAGGCGTTCCCGGGGAAAGGATATCGATGCAGCATGCGGCCAATTGGCCAATAAATCCTAAGCACTTCTGCTATGGCCGGAACCTTTTTATTTTTACCTACTTTTGAGTTCATAAATCAAGTCTTTTGAACGTCGTAGCACAAATCAAAGAGCCGGTAAACCAGGAAATGGAACTTTTTGAAAAGAAGTTCTATGATTCCATGTCTTCTAAAGTTGCCCTGCTAAACCGGATCACCTATTACATCGTGAATCGCAAGGGCAAACAGATGCGGCCCATGTTCGTTTTTCTTACCGCCAAACTGGTCAATAATGGGAATGTCAATGAGCGTACCTACAGGGGAGCCTCGGTCATAGAACTGATCCATACGGCATCACTGGTGCATGATGATGTGGTGGACGATTCTAATAAACGCAGGGGTTTCTTTTCTATCAATGCCCTCTGGAAGAACAAGATCGCTGTATTGGTCGGGGATTACCTGCTTTCTAAAGGAATGTTGCTTTCTGTGGATCACGATGATTTTGACCTTCTGAAGATTATCTCGGTGGCCATCCGGGAGATCAGTGAAGGCGAATTGCTGCAGATAGAAAAAGCACGGAGGCTGGATATCACGGAAGAGATCTATTACGAGATCATACGGCAGAAGACAGCTACCCTGATCGCAGCCTGCTGCAGCCTGGGAGCCTGTTCGGTTCAGCCGGGAACGGAACACGTAGAGACATTTCGAAAATTCGGTGAGCTCTGCGGGATGGCATTCCAGATCAAAGATGACCTTTTTGATTACGGGGAGGAAAAGATTGGGAAACCAACCGGCATAGATATCAAGGAACAGAAAATGACCCTGCCCCTGATCTATGTACTCAATACTTGTGATGACCAGCAAAGGAAGTGGCTGATCAATTCGGTTAAAAACCACAATAAGGATAAGAAAAGGGTCAAGGAAGTGATCGCATTCGTAAAAGCGAACGGTGGGCTGGCCTATGCTGAAAAGAAAATGTATCGCTTTAAGGAAGAAGCCTTGGAATTGCTGGCTCAATACCCGGCATCCCCCTATAAATCTGCTTTGGAACTTATGGTGAATTACGTGGTAGACCGGAAGAAATAAAGGTAGAGCATTCAGGGGATCGCCCTTCGCATCTCTTCGGTAAAATCCTCCTTAAAATAACCCCGCTTGCAATGCGTACATTCTATCACCCTGCTGGTATAGACCGGGAAGATCTTGATCCAGAAGAGGTGAAAATAGTGCGGAGTACAATATAATTCAAGGGTTCCCGCGTTGCCGCAATGCGGGCATGGGGTGCCATGAAGGTGCGTGGTTTCACTTTTACCGGGACGCATTCCGAAGAATAAGATCATAAACCTACTTAATTAAGCGATCAGCACAAATTTAATACTTAGTCGGCAGAATATTATTCGTTCACAGGAAAGCTGGCTTTAAAGGCAGTTTTCATATTTTTACCAAAGCCTTAAAATTCGAATTTTGATTTCTAAAACCACCATTGATAATGTATATGAAACCGCCCGGGTCGAGGAGGTGATTGGTGATTTTGTCAACCTTAAGAAATCAGGATCCAATTACAAGGGGTTAAGCCCCTTTACCGATGAGCGTACCCCGAGTTTCATGGTCTCCCCGGTAAAACAGATCTGGAAAGATTTTAGTAGCGGTAAGGGAGGAAACGTGGTGGCTTTCCTGATGGAGCACGAGCATTTTACTTACCCGGAGGCTATCCGTTACCTCGCTAATAAATACGGGATAGAGATTGAGGAAACCGAGCAGACCGACGAACAAAAGGAACAAGCAGACGAGAGGGAAAGTATGTTCCTGGTTACCACCTATGCCCAGCAGTATTTTGAAAAAGTGCTGTGGAAGACCGAAACAGGTAAGGCCATCGGGCTTAGTTATTTTAAAGAACGGGGGTTTACAGAGGATACTATCAGGAAGTTCGGACTGGGCTACAGCCCGGACCAGTGGGAGGCTTTTACCAAGGAGGCATTGGGTGATGGCTATAAACTTGAGTACCTGGAAAAGACAGGCCTTACTATTGTGAAGGATGGCGGATCGGGTGAAAAGAAGACCTATGACCGGTTTAAGGGCAGGGTGATGTTTCCCATTCATTCCATGAGCGGACGTGTGCTCGGGTTCGGGGGCCGGATCCTGGGGAATGATAAGAAAGCCGCTAAATACCTGAATTCTCCCGAGAGCGATATCTATCACAAGAGCAAAGTGCTGTACGGGATCAATTTTGCTAAACAGGCCATAGCCAAAGAAGATAATTGCTACCTGGTAGAAGGGTATACCGATGTGATACAGATGTACCAGAGCGGGATAGAGAACGTGGTTTCCTCCAGCGGAACTGCACTGACCCCGGAGCAGATACGATTGGTGAACAGGCTTACCAGGAATATAACCGTACTTTTTGATGGGGATGCAGCAGGGCAGAGGGCTTCACTGAGGGGAATAGACCTGATCCTGGAGCAAGGGATGAACGTAAAGGTGGTCACCTTCCCGGATGGGGAAGATCCGGATAGTTTTGCACGCAGGCATACAGAAGATGAACTGCAGCAGTACCTGAAATCTGAAGCTAAGGATTTTATACAATTCAAGACCTCGCTGCTGGCTAAAGAAGCAGCAAATGATCCCATTAAAAGGGCAGACACGGTGAGGGAGATCGTGCAGAGTATTTCCAGGATCCCGGACCGCATACAGCGCGAGATCTATATACAGGAATGCGCTGCTATGATGAACATATCTGAGGCGGTGTTGTTCAATACCCTGGCCCAGATGGGTAAAAAACAGGGGATGGATGCTGCCAAAAAGACCAAGGAAGAGCAGAAATCCTTCGAGGTGGTCAGGGATGATCCCCCGGCAGCCAAAGTGGATGTGCAATACGAGCTGGAACGAAAGATCATTGAAGTACTGCTGTTATACGGAAAGCAACAGCAGGAGTTTGAAGATCTTGTACTGAAAGAAAATGATGAAGGCGAACTGGTACTAGAACCGGAGCAATTCAAAGCCAGGGTGTTTGAGAAAATTTACCTGGACTTGCAGGACGATGAAATAGAACTCGCGCATGAGCAGTTCAAAAAAATCTATACCAGGATAATTGCCGAAATGAACGAGAACGACGATTTTTCCCTGCAGGTTTTCCTGAATTCATTAGACCAGGAGCTCAGTGCGGAGATTTCGTCCATATTGATGGAAGAAGAGAAATACACCCTTCACGATTGGGAACGGAAAGATATCTACCCCAAAGAAAAGGATAGTGGAGTGGCACAATTGGTGAGTGAAACCATTCTTACCCTGCGCTGTTACCTGATCAAAAAAAGAATAGCGGCATTACAGAAAAATACGGAAGCTGTAGAGCAGGATCACCGCGAGATCCTGGAAGAGATCATCAATTATCTGCAACTTACGAAGTTATTGAACAAGAAATTGAACCGGGTGATCGCCTGAAGGCCTGCCCGGAAAATAAAAAACCCGGTCATTGACCGGGTTTCCTGTTTTGGTATGTTTGGTTTAGTATAGTTCTAATGCCTTTGCCTGTTGCAGCAGGTCTACCATATTATCTACATTCAGCTTCTTCATTAAGCGCGCCTTGTAGGTACTCACGGTTTTTTCATTGAGGTTCAGTCCCTGTGCGACTTCCTTGTTCCGCTTGCCGCTTGCAAGGAGTTTAAGGACTTCCACTTCCCGGGTAGATAGTTTCCTGAAGAACCTCCTTGGCTTCTGCGTCCCTTCATCAAATGCAAGCCTCTGAGCCAGCTCGTTCGTGATGAACATGCTCCCGGAACTTACCCTTCTTACCGCTTTGGTGAGATATTCCAGTTCTGCTGTTTTAGAGAGGTAGCCATAGGCCCCTGCCCTGATGGTGCTTAAAGCGTAGACATCTTCAGACTGGCCACTGTAGATCAGGACTTTCACGTCCGGGTGATCCTGTTTCATTTTACGAAGTGTGGCAATACCATTAATTTCAGGAATATCCATTTCAAGGATAACGACGTCGGGGGACAGTTCATCTAATTTTTCAAAAAGTTCGGTGGTTGTGGCAGCGTCATCGATAACCCTGATGTCGGAGGCAGCGCCTAAAATTTGCCTGATCCCCATACGTACAATTGGATGATTGTCAGCAACTAATACGTTGATCATGTTTGGTGTGTTTGCAAAATTTAACTTCTCGTCTATTTATATTTAGAAATACACGATTTGGCGTTAAATTCCCTAGTTTCTTCAGTAAAATTGTATTTTTTTTCCCAAACCCCTCCAATTTCAGGTGGTTTATTCGTTTTAAACACTTGATTCTTAGGTGAGCGGTCATTTTAGCTCATCCGGAATCTTACAAATAGGGATGGGAACCATCTTATGCCTGTTAGCCGAATGAAACCTGTTAAATATAAGAAAAACTTCCTTTTCCCTGCCCGAAAAATCCGATGAATTTTTCCCTTCGCCCTTCATTCTCATGGCCCATTCCAGTTCCGGGTAGCTTGCCCCGATCTGGTCTTCATCGGTTCTGTCGTCTCCCCAGAGTCCGTCAGTAGGTGCCGCTGTCATGATAGATTCTATAATTCCAAGTTCTTCCCCAAGGGCGTATACTTCGGTTTTAAGCAGGTCAGCAATAGGACTGAGGTCTACCCCTCCATCACCATATTTGGTAAAGAACCCGATGCCAAAATCCTCCACTTTGTTACCGGTTCCGGCGACCAGGTATTTTTCCAGGGCGGCAAAATAATATAAGGTGGTCATTCTCAGTCGTGCCCGGGTATTGGCCAATGACATAAAACGCTCTTCTTCATTCTCTACATCTGGCAGTGCATCGATCAGGTTGTCAAAGACCGGGGTGAGCTCTACTTTTAGTCGCCGAACATTTGGAAAATGCCTCTGCAGCCAATTGATATGGTCATCTGCCCGGGTCACCTGGTTCTCTCCCTGGTGGATGGGCATTTCTACGCATAAGAGGTCTAAGCCGGTGCGCGCACAAAGCGTTGAGGTGACCGCAGAATCTATACCGCCGGAAACCCCTATGACAAATCCTTGCATTCCGGCCTGCTCAGCATAAGATTTAAGCCAGCCCGTAATGTGTTCAGCAACTTTTTTGGTTTGCATTCAGATAGGTATTACAGTGAAAACAATTAACTTTACCCTCGTAAAAATAAAGCCTGGAGGCTGAATATTAAAACTTAATATAGAATACTTTAGATGTACAGAGCCTTATTTCCACTTCTTGCTTTAATGATAATTATACATAGTTGTAAGAGCGAAAAGAAACAAGTGAAAGAAGAAGTGCAGGAGCTGCCTCTTACATTGGTAGTACATCGCTTTGACCAGGAGTTTGCTTCTGCCGGTCCTGATCAACTGCCACAGCTAAAGTCTGATTACCCATACCTCTTCCCCGCTCAATACACCGATTCGGTCTGGGTGGCTAAAATGAAAGATACGCTGCAGCGCGAATTGCTTACTGAGGTGGAGCTGGAATTCCATGACTTTTCTGCCCAGGAGGACGAACTCGAATTGTTTTTTAAGCATGCACACTATTATTTCCCCGAATATGAGGTGCCGGAGGTAATAACGGTCACTTCTGACGTAGATTATTCTAACCGGGTCATCCTGGCGGATAGTCTTTTATTGATAGGGCTGGATAATTACCTGGGGGCAGAGCATCGTTTTTATAGCGGTATTGATCAGTACATCGCCAAAGGTCTCGATAAGAAATACCTGGTCAGTGATGTAGCGGGGGCCTTCGCCAAACGCGTGGTACCACGGCCCCGGAACAGGTCTTTCCTGTCCAGGATGATCTATTACGGAAAAGAATTATATCTGAAGGATGTATTGCTTCCCCTGGAGTCCGATGAGGTGAAGATCGGGTACAGTACGGAAGAATTGGCGTGGGCCAGGGCAAACGAGGAGCAGATCTGGAGGTATTTTATAGAACGGGAGCTTCTGTACAGTACGGAGCCAAAGCTAGGGCCGCGTTTCCTGGATCCGGCACCCTTCTCCAAGTTCCGCCTGGAATTGGATAATGAATCCCCTGGTCGCCTTGGAAGGTACGTGGGCTGGCAGATCGTGCGGGCCTTTATGGAAAAACAGGAACTGGATCTCAGGGCTATGTTAGCGCTCCCCGGAGAACAGATATTTAGAGAATCAAAATACAAACCAAAAAAATAAAACATGGGAAAGTTACACACCTCTGAAATCACATTAAAAGTGGGGCTGGATGAGAACAGGGTTCCGGAAACCCTAACCTGGTCTGCTGAAGATGGAGGTATAACTAATGAAGAGGCTAAAGCAATGTTGTTGTCTGTGTGGGATAGCAAGAACCAGGAGTCCCTTAAAATAGATCTTTGGACCAAGGATATGCCTGTAGACGAGATGAAGGTGTTCTTCCACCAGACCCTGGTCTCCTTATCTGATACTTTTATGAAAGCCACCCAGGACGAGAAAATGACCGCGACTATGAAGGACTTCTGTGATTACTTTGCCGAGAAATTGGAATTGAAGAAGTAAGCCTAGGCTTGCATGGGCACTTCCATAAGGAGTAGCTTGGTATCTTCCTCAAAATTAATATCCACGCTTTCCGTGTCCCGGATACCCAGGCCGTCGCGCCGGGAGAGTGAGGTCTTTCCAAGCTTGCAGCTGCCTTCCAGTACAAATATATAGACGCCATTCCCCTGTTTGTTTATCTCGTACCGGGCTTGTTTACCCTTATCAAAATGTCCCAGGTAGAACCAAGCGTCCTGGTGAATCCACACTCCGCCATCATCAGGATTAGGGGATAAGACCTGGTAGAAGTTGTTTTTTAACTCGTCTTCCGGGAGTGAGATCTGGTCATACCTGGGTTCCACATCCTGAACTTTAGGAAGCACCCATATTTGCAAGAACTTAACTGCCTTATCCTTATTCCGGTTGTATTCGCTGTGGCGTACGCCGGTTCCGGCGCTCATCACTTGTATATCCCCGGAGCGGATCACTTTTGTATTTCCCATACTGTCTTGGTGTTCCAGGTCTCCTTCCAGTGGGATAGATATGATCTCCATATTTTTGTGCGGGTGGGTGCCGAATCCCATCCCGGGGGCAACCTCATCGTCATTGAGTACCCTGAGAACCCCGAAATTCATCCGATCCGAGTTATAATAGTTGGCAAAACTAAAAGTATGATGACTATTAAGCCAGCCGTGGTCAGCGTGCCCGCGGCTGTCTGCTTTGTGTAGAACGGTATTCATTTAAATTGTTTTTAGAATCTCTGCAAGGGCGCTAAGCTGTCTTTGGTGCTATAGAACCCTGTTCAGTACTCTAAAATTACAGAAATCGTGCGTGGTTTGGAATGGCGAATAATCAAATCTGCTTATGGGCAGATAAGAAAACAGGGTATCATTTAGAAGTCTGCTCGTAAAACGCTTTGTTAATGTCGTCTATGTACTGTAGCAGTTCATCCCGGCCCTCGTAGCTGGACGAGGAAGTGACGAAATAGACCGGAGCTTCAGCCCAGGCTTCTTTTAGTAGGTGATCGAGGTAGGCGGCTACTTTGGTTTCCTTTTCATTGGGCTTTAGTTTATCGGCCTTGGTAAAAATGATGGAGAAAGGAATGCCTTCAAGGCCAAGCCATGTCATAAATTCTGTGTCTATCGGTTGTGGTTCGTGGCGTATATCGACCAGTACAAAGGCATTAACCAGTTGTTTTCGTTTCCTGAAATAATCCGTGATATATTTCTGAAAGGTACTTTTTGATTTCTTGGAAACCCTTGCGTAACCATAGCCGGGTAAATCGACAAGGAACCAGTTGTTGTTGATCTTAAAGTGATTGATCAATTGTGTTTTCCCGGGTCTTCCTGATGTTTTTGCCAGTGATTTTCGCTCGGTAAGCATATTGATAAGGGACGACTTCCCCACGTTGGAACGCCCGATAAAGGCATATTCCGGCAGGGGTTCATTAGGACATTTGAGCACGTTGGAATTGCTCATTACAAAGTCGGCCGACTTAATCTTCATATGTGGAGTTTAGATATTCCGTTTCTTCAACCAGCTGTATAGCAGTTCGTTGAATTTTTCAGGGTGTTCCATCATGGGGGCATGCCCGCATTTTTCTATCCAGAACAGGTCCGAATCGGGTAATAGTTCGTGAAATTCTGTCGCGACATTGGGAGGTGTTACAGAGTCGTTCTCTCCCCAGATAATACAGGTAGGGGTTTTCATTTTGGGCAGGTCCTTAGCCATGTTGTGTCGAATGGCGCTTTTGGCAATAGCCAGGGTCCTGATGATCTTATTCCTATCGTTCACCGTCGCAAAAACCTCGTCTACGATCTCTTTGGTGGCTACTTCCGGATCGTAGAAGACCATCTCTGCCTTCTTTTTGATGAAATCGTAATCGCCCCGCCTTGGGTAACCGTCTCCCATTGCGCTTTCATATAGGCCGGAACTTCCGGTAATGACCAATGCGCGGACCATCTCGGGGTATAGCTTGGTATGCAGTAAACCTATGTGACCGCCCAGGGAATTACCCAGTAGGATGACATCCTTCAACTTCTTATACTCCAGGAATCCTTCAAGGAATTTGGCGAAGTTCTTAACGTTTGTCTTCAATACCGGCATCTCGTAAATGGGGAGTTCGGGAATCAGGATCTTATAGCCTTTATCGGGAAAGAAGTCTGTGACGCCGTGAAAATTGCTCAATCCTCCCATGAGCCCGTGTAATATAATTATAGGGGTACCTTCCCCTACTTCTATATACCTGTATTTTCCATCGGTAATAAAATTGTCTTTCATGCAGGTCAGCTTGGCGTCAGTTGGCAAATATAGGTAATTCCACGTAATGCGAATTCCCACGGATTATTCTCATCAGCAATCTTTTGGATTGCGCTCGCCTTAAAATAACAAAAATTTTCAGAGTTCTCCACCTACTTTCTCAGGTGGATTTTCACGAAGGGAGCTTCGCGCGAGGGATAAATTTATCAACAAAGTGGTAATAAGTGGTAAATTGTGGTAATAATTTTTATATTTTTGAGTTAATAAAGAGTAAACCAACCATTTCAGTGATAGGATTTATAGGGACATATGAGTGTAAAGCCGATGCTAAGGGGCGTGTCATGATTCCTGTCACCCTTAAAAATCAATTGGCCCCACTGATCAACCAGGGGTTTGTCATCAAAAGATCCGTTTTTCATCCATGTCTGGAGCTCTACCCGATGGAAGAGTGGCAGAAGCTCATGCAGAAAATGAACAAGAAGAACCGGTTCAAGAAAAAGAACAATGATTTCATCCGCAGGTTTTCTGCCGGGGTTAAACCGGTAGAAATTGATGCCACCGGGAGATTATTGATCCCGAAGAACCTGGTGTCTATTGCGGGGATAGAAAAAGAGGTTGTTCTGAGTTCGGCGATCAATATCATCGAGATTTGGGACAAAGATAGTTATGAAAAGGTCATTGAGGAGACTGCAGAGGATTTTGCGGACCTGGCCGAAGAAGTAATGGGTGACGATGGAGATGAATTATCATAATCCGGTTTTGCTAGAGGCGTCTGTAGACGGCCTGGATATCGTTCCTGCTGGCGTCTATGTGGATGTCACGTTTGGAGGCGGTGGGCATTCCCGTGAAATATTAAAAAGGTTGGGGCCTGAGGGTCGGCTTTATGCCTTTGACCAGGATGAAGATGCGCTGCAGAATAAGATAGATGATGAGCGTTTTACCCTGATCAATGAGAATTTCAGGCACATAAGGCAGTTCCTGAAATTTTACGGAGTGCGGCAGGTGAATGGGATCCTGGCAGATTTTGGAGTCTCGTCTCACCAGTTCGATATCCCGGAACGCGGATTTTCTACCCGTTTTGATGCAGACCTGGATATGAGAATGAGCAAGCGTAGCTCCTTGTCTGCTTATGAAGTGATCAATGAATACGATGAAAGTGATCTCAGGGATGTGCTTTTCCAATACGGTGAATTGCGTAATGCCGGGGCGATGGCAAAGGCGATTGTTACAGCAAGGGAAAATGGGCCGATTAAGACCACGGCAGCTTTGAAGGAAGTTTTAAAACGATTCTTGCCGGCGCATAAGGAACATAAAATACTGGCGCAGGTTTACCAGGCCATCCGGATAGAGGTAAACCAGGAAATTGCAGTGATCCGCGAGTTTTTGCTTCAATGCCCGGAGCTACTGGTAGATCGTGGAAGGTTGTCGGTGATCAGTTACCATTCCCTGGAAGACAGGCTGGTGAAACGATTTATCCGAACCGGGAAATTTGAAGGAGAGGCAGAAAAGGATTTTTACGGGAACATCAGCGTTCCTATGAAAAAGGTGGGAGGATTAATTGTGCCCACCGCCGAAGAGATTAAGAAGAATAGTCGCGCAAGGAGTGCTAAACTCCGGATCGCTGAAAAAATATAGTCAGCCTGGGCAACGGGTATACCTTAATATATAAGGAAGCCCGCTGCATAACATTTAACAGTAAAGAATAGCCAAGCATGAAAAAGGGGATCGTAGATATTCTAAGAGGGAAATTCCTGATCAGCAGTGACGCGCCCAAGAACTGGACCTTTATCATTTTCACTTCTTTCCTGGCCACGGTGATGATCGCCAGTGCTCACAGTGCAGACCGAAAGGTGCATAAAGTAGCCGCCCTGAACGAGGAGGTTAAAGAGTTGAGGAGCCAATTCGTAGACATGCGCTCTGATGTACAGAAACTGAAATTGGAATCGACTATACGCGAAACCGTTAAAGATGATGGATTACTGCCTTCGGAGAATCCACCTAAAAAGATCAAGGTAAAAGCTAAAAAAAGCTAGATGGCCGTTACGGAGAAGAACATATTAAATCGTTTATACCTGGTGGCGGGAAGTCTTTTCCTGTTTGCCTTCGCCGTGGTATTTAAACTGGTTACCATACAGATGGTAGACGGTGATAAATACCGCGATCTTGCCATGCAGAGGACGGAGAAGATGTTCACTATTGCGCCTAACCGTGGTAATCTTTATTCCGATGATGGTAGTTTGCTGGCTACCTCTGTATCCCGTTATACCATTCGTTTTGATGCGGTCACTGTCAAGGATGCAGATTTTGAGGAACAGGTAAAACCACTTTCAAAAGCACTGTCCGGTCTCCTGGGTAAGCCTTCTGCGCATTACGAGCAGCAACTCCGAAAGGCTAAGATCAACAAGAATCGTTATGCGCTCATAGCCCGGAACCTGGATTATTCGGAGTATATGGAGCTTCGGGAATTCCCGCTATTTAACATGGGGCCTTATAAAGGGGGTGTGATCGTAGAGCAGAAGACCGTTCGCGAACACCCATTAGGGAAGATCGCCGAGCGGAGCGTGGGATATGAAAGGTTTGATGAGAATGGTTATGCTACCAGGGTGGGACTTGAAGGTGCTTTTGGACAATACCTCAGGGGAGTTGAGGGGAAAAGAATGAAGCAGAAGATCGCTAAAGGACAGTGGAAACCCATCGGATTTGATAACCTGGTGGAGCCTAAAGACGGTTATGATGTAGTGTCTACTATCGATATTAACATACAGGATATCGCTCATCATGCCTTGCTGTTCCAATTAGAAAAATATAAGGCAGAACACGGTTCTGTCATTGTGATGGAGACCGAAACAGGCGAGATCAAAGCAATTTCTAACCTTGGGCGTACCACTG
Organism: Zeaxanthinibacter sp. PT1; assembly: GCF_028464225.1. GTDB lineage: Bacteria > Bacteroidota > Bacteroidia > Flavobacteriales > Flavobacteriaceae > Zeaxanthinibacter. The sequence continues at coordinate 61,249 of NZ_JAQPCN010000001.1, read as the reverse complement.
ACGGTAACTATTACGAGCGATTGAATTACGCTATTGGCGAATCTCACGAACCCGGGTCAACTTTTAAATTAATGTCGCTTGTAGCGGCCCTGGAAGATGGGGTGGTTGATACAAGCACCGTGATTGATACCGAGAAGGGTCGGTGGAGGATCTTTGATCGTACAGTAAGAGATTCCAAGCATGGGGGCTATGGCAAGATCAGCATGGGGAAGGCATTTGAAGTGTCTTCCAATACGGCCTTTGCCAAAATGGTACACTACGGCTACAAAGATAATCCTGAAGCTTATGTTAAGCGCTTGCGCAGTATGGGCTTGCACGAGAAGCTGGGACTCCCCATAAAGGGTGAGGGTGAACCGGTGATTCGTATGCCTGGCGATAAGGGGTGGTCAGGGATCTCCCTGGCCTGGATGTCTCATGGTTACGAGGTCTCACTTACTCCATTGCAGACCCTGGCCTTCTACAATGCTATTGCCAATGGCGGGGAGCTGCTTAGGCCAAGATTGATCAAAGAAGTACGGGAGTGGGACCAACCTATAGAGGTGTTTGAAAAAGAGGTACTGAACCCTGCGATCTGTTCCCCGGAAACGGCTGCCAAGGTTAAGCAGCTGCTGAGTAACGTAGTATCCGAAAAACACGGTACGGGTCATGGCTTGTATTCCCCGCAGTTCTCCATGGCCGGAAAAACAGGGACGGCTCAGAAAAATTATGTTTCTAAGGACCCGGACAAGCTAAAATATATCTCCACATTCGCCGGATTTTTCCCTGTTGAAAACCCGAAATACTCCTGTATAGTGGTCATTCATGAACCCGATAAAAGCGTGGGGTACTACGGGGCCGATGTTTCGGGGCCTGTGTTTAAATCCGTTGCCCAGAAGATTTATGCCAATAATCCTATGGTGGATGAAGTAGAATCACTGCAGCCCAATAGTGAAGAACTGGAGAAGGAATACGAGCAATATTATGCCCAGGTACAGAAGCAGTACAGTCATGTTCCTGATGTAAAGGGGATGAGCGGGATGGATGCTATTTCTATTTTGGAGAACCTCGGACTTGAAGTAGAAGTAAGAGGAAATGGAAAGGTGAGAAGACAATCGGTCAATAAGGGGACCGATCTGAAAAATGTTAAAAAAATTGTGTTAGAACTTTCATGAAGTCATTAAAGGACATACTATATGGTGTACGCCTCGCGGCAGTGACCGGTTCTACGGCTAAAATGGTGAACACCATTTGTTTTGACAGTAGGGACGTAGGTATGGATGATGTGTTCGTGGCTACCCGTGGTACACAGACCGACGGACATCAGTACATTGATTCGGCTGTCAAGTCGGGCGCAAATACTGTGGTTTGCGAGGAAATCCCCGAGGAACTGGTCAACGAGGTGACATATATACAGGTAGACAATGCCCAATCTGCCCTGGCGGTAATGGCGGCAAATTACTATGGCAACCCTTCCCGCAACCTGAAATTAGTTGGGGTAACGGGAACCAATGGTAAAACCACCGTCAGCAGTCTTCTCTACCAACTCTTCAGAAAGGCCGGTTATAAAGTCGGCCTGATTTCTACCATAAAAATAATGGTAGGTGACAAAGAATACGCCACCCGGCATACTACACCTGATGCAATGGTGATCAATAAGCACCTGGCGCTGATGAGTGAAGAAGGGGTGGAATTCTGTTTTATGGAGGTTAGTTCCCACGGGATCGCACAGAAGAGAACAGAAGGGCTCTATTTTGAGGGTGCCATCTTCACCAATTTGTCTCATGATCACCTGGATTACCACGAGACATTCGCGGCCTACCGGGATACCAAGAAATTACTTTTTGACAATTTACCTAAAACGGCCTTTGCCTTATCAAACATAGATGATAAGAACGGATATGTCATGTTGCAGAATACGAAGGCGAGGAAATTCACCTACGCTTTAAAGACCTATGCTGATTTCAGGGCGCAGATCCTGGAAAATCAATTCAGTGGCCAATTATTGAAGATAGGGGAGAACGAATTCTGGACCAGGTTAATCGGTCATTTTAATGCCTATAATGTATTGGCCATCTATGCAGCGGCAGAGTTGCTGGGGCTGGAAACCCTTGAGATCTTGAGATTGATCAGTGAACTGGAAACTGTAGACGGAAGGTTCCAGTATTTTATATCCGACAAGAAAATTACAGCGATAGTTGATTATGCCCATACACCGGATGCACTTAAAAATGTATTGATAACTATCAATGCATTGAGGACTGGAAATGAAAACGTCATTACCGTAGTGGGGTGCGGTGGTGATCGTGACAAGTCGAAGCGTCCGGTTATGGGTCATATCGCTACTGAATTAAGTACGCAGGTCATCTTTACCTCTGACAATCCCCGGTCAGAAGATCCATCTAAGATCATAGAAGACATGGAAGCGGGCGTAGAGCCACAGAATACAAGGAAGGTCCTTGCTATTGAGAGCCGGGAACAAGCCATTAAAACGGCTTGTAAAATGGCCAGTGAACAGGACATTATCCTGATTGCCGGGAAAGGCCACGAAACCTACCAGGAAACCAAGGGTAAGCGGGTAGATTTCGATGATTTTAAGAAAGTCAGGGATATGCTGACCGAATTACAAAAATAAAACCAGCCCGGTACTCCAAGGAGTCCGGACATACTAGATAACTGACAAGATGCTGTATTATCTGTTCGAATACTTAGAAAAACAATACCAGTTCCCGGGAGCAACCTTATTCCAGTTCCTCTCTTTCCGGGCGGCTATGTCTGTTTTGTTATCCCTGGTCCTGGCTACGGTCTATGGCAAACGGATCATTTTATTCCTGCAGCGAAAACAGATCGGTGAGACTGTCAGGGACCTGGGACTTGAAGGGCAGGAGCAGAAGGCAGGAACCCCTACCATGGGGGGACTTATCATCATCATGTCTACCCTTGTTCCCGTATTACTTTTTACCAAACTGGACAATGTATACATCCTGCTGCTGATCGTGACCACCCTTTGGATGGGGGCTATCGGTTTTATCGACGATTACATCAAGATCTTTAAGAAGAACAAGCAGGGACTCAAAGGACGATTTAAAGTGATGGGGCAGGTAATGCTGGGTCTCATGGTAGGGGCGACGCTCTACTTTCACCCGGAGGTGACTATGAAGGAAAATAACAGCAGCATGATCACGGAGCGGTTCACCGTAGAGCAGGTAGAGGGAAAGGAGATCAAATCGATCAAAACCAATGTGCCTTTCTTTAAAGATAACGAACTGGACTATAGTGCCATGCTGGGCTGGATGGGTGAAGGAGCCAAGGATTACGCCTGGTTGCTGTTTATTCCCATTGTCATTTTTATCGTGACCGCTGTTTCTAATGGCGCCAACCTGACAGACGGCATCGATGGGCTGGCAGCAGGGACCTCTGCTATCATTGTACTTACCCTTGGCATTTTTGCCTGGGTTTCCGGTAACATCATATTCTCGGACTACCTGGATATCTTCTTTATCCCCAGGGCAGGTGAACTGGTGGTATTTATTGCGGCCTTCGTAGGAGCCTTAGTTGGTTTCTTATGGTACAATGCCTTCCCAGCACAGGTGTTTATGGGGGATACCGGTAGTCTTACCATTGGTGGGGTTATAGCGGTAATTGCGCTGATCGTAAGGAAAGAATTACTGATCCCACTTTTATGCGGGATCTTTTTTGCCGAGTCGCTCTCGGTGATGATACAGGTGAGTTATTTCAAGTATACCAAGCAGAAATACGGTGAAGGGAGAAGAATTTTCCTTATGTCACCCCTGCATCACCACTACCAGAAGAAGGGTTACCACGAGAGTAAGATCGTGACCAGGTTCTGGATTATCGGGATCCTCCTGGCAATCGTAACCATCGTGACCCTAAAAGTCCGATAATGAAAAAGCTGGTCGTACTTGGTGGGGGCGAGAGTGGAATTGGTACCGCCATATTGGGCAAACAGAAAGGGTACGAGGTCTTTGTATCGGACAAAGGCCGGATAGCAAAAAAATATAAAGACGTTCTTATACATCTTGGAGTTGATTGGGAAGAAGAAGGACATACTGAAGCGAGAATCTTACAGGCAGACCTGGTAATGAAAAGCCCGGGTATTCCTGATAAGGTAGCCCTGGTAAAAGCATTACTCGAACAAGGGACCCCGGTAATATCTGAAATCGAGTTCGCAGCCAAGTATACCGACGCCACTATCATTGGAATCACCGGGAGTAATGGGAAAACCACTACGACCATGCTGACCTACCATATCCTGAAAGAGGCAGGATTAAATGTTGGGATGGCCGGGAATATCGGGGATAGTTTTGCAAAGATGGTCGCAGAAGAACAGTATGAATATTATGTACTGGAGATCAGCAGCTTCCAGTTAGACGGGATAAGGGATTTTAAGCCGCACATAGCGATAATCACCAATATCTCTGAAGACCACCTGGACCGGTACGAATATAAGTTTGAGAATTATATCGCCTCTAAATTCCGGATCGCTGAAAATCAACGAGAAGAGGATTTTTTCATCTATGATGCCGATGACGAAGTAACGGTATCCTGGTTAAAAGATCACCCGGTACGGCCGCAAATGCTGCCCTTTTCCATTGAAAAGAAGTTGCAACAGGGTGCCTGGCTGGAGAAAGAGAACATACGGATTAAGACAAATGAAAACACTATTGATATGAAAAACGAAGCATTGGCCCTGGAAGGCAAGCATAACTTAAAGAATACCATGGCGGCAGCTACGGTGGCTAAACTGGTCAGTATCCGGAAGGAGACCATTCGCCAGAGTATTCAGAATTTCCAGGGAGCCCCGCATCGCCTGGAGAAGGTGCTGAAAATTCACCATGTACAGTACATCAATGACTCCAAGGCGACCAATGTCAATGCAACATATTACGCCCTGGATAGTATGAGCGGGCCTACGATCTGGATTGTTGGGGGAATTGATAAGGGCAACGACTACAAATCCCTTATGCCCCTGGTACGTGAAAAGGTAAAGGCAATTATTTGCCTGGGCGTAGACAATTCTAAGATTGTTGAGACCTTCGGCAATGCTGTAGACTTAGTGGTAGAGACGGTTGCTATGCAGGAAGCTGTAAAGGTGGCCTATAAGATATCTGAACGCGGGGACACCGTTTTGCTGTCACCTGCTTGTGCGAGTTTTGACCTGTTCAATAATTACGAGGACAGGGGGAACCAATTTAAGGAAGCTGTAAAGAATTTGTAAAACCATGAGTGGATTGTTCCAGAACATAAAAGGGGATAAGGTGATTTGGGCCGTGGTGGCCTTGCTCGCCCTTTTTTCGTTCCTGCCTGTTTACAGTGCCAGTAGTAACCTGGTATATGTTGTCGGGACAGGGACTACGATCGGGTACCTACTAAAGCATGCCATGCTTTTATTCCTGGGTTTTGGGATCATTTTCGCTGTTCATAAAATACCGACACATTTCTTTAAAGGGTTGTCCATCATTGCGATGCCCGTAGTCTTAGTGCTATTAGTATATACTCTTGCCCAGGGAACCACCATTGACGGTGCCAATGCTAGTCGTTGGATCCGACTTCCATTCGTCGGTATATCTTTCCAGACCTCTAACCTTGCAGCAGTGGTGTTAATGATCTATGTAGCGCGATACCTCACCAAGATGAAGGATAAGACAGTCACATTTAAGGAAAGTCTTTTACCGCTTTGGGTTCCGGTTTTCCTTGTGATTATGCTGATACTGCCTGCCAACTTCTCTACGGCAGCCATTATATTTTTCATGGTAATGGTGTTGTGTTTCCTGGGAGGTTACCCTATAAAATACCTATTGGGTATGGTGGGTGCAGGAATTGCCATGCTGTTCATGTTCATCCTCCTGGCCAAAGCAGTACCGGACCTTATTCCCAACCGTATTGATACCTGGGTCAGCAGGATAGAGAGTTTCTGGGATCCTGCGGATACCGAATCCGATTACCAGATAGAAAAAGCTAAGATCGCTATTGCCACCGGGGGAATTATGGGTAATGGAGCCGGGAAAAGTGTGATGAAAAATTTCCTGCCCCAGAGTTCCTCGGATTTCATCTATGCGATCATCATCGAAGAATACGGACTGTTGGGAGGATTGGCATTGCTGTTCTTCTATATGCTTTTATTGTTCAGGATCGTCGTAGTGGCCAATGCACATGAAAGTATTTTTGGAAAATTATTAGTAGTGGGTGTAGGAATTCCTATAGTGTTCCAGGCTTTAATTAACATGGCTGTAGCGGTAGAGCTGTTCCCTGTAACCGGTCAGACCCTTCCCCTGATCAGTAGTGGAGGTACCTCTATCTGGATGACCTGCCTGGCCATTGGCATAATTCTGAGTGCCAGTATCAAGCGGGAGAAAAAGTCGGAAGAGCCCGTAGAAAACGATGAGACCAACCCTTTAGAGATATTGAGTGGACAATTATAGATTCATATTATCCGGAGGGGGAACAGGAGGGCATATTTACCCGGCTATCGCAATTGCCAATGAGCTGAAGAAGCGATACCCTGATGCCAGTTTTCTTTTTGTCGGGGCAAAAGGGAGGATGGAAATGGAAAAAGTACCACAGGCGGGGTACGAGATAAAAGGATTGTGGATCACAGGGCTGCAAAGGAAACTCAGCCTGAAAAATTTAATGTTTCCCTTTAAGTTGATGCAGAGTTTGTTAAAGGCAAGTAAGATAGTATCCGAGTTTAAACCGCATGTGGCTATAGGCACAGGGGGATTTGCCAGTGGACCTGTGTTGCAGGTGGCTTCCAAGAAGGGGATACCCTGTGTGTTACAGGAACAGAATTCTTATGCCGGTATCACCAATAAGCTATTGGCGAAAAGGGCGGCAAAGATCTGCGTTGCCTATGATGGGATGGAGAAATTCTTCCCCGCAGAGAAAGTGGTAAAGACGGGTAACCCGGTGCGTGAATCCCTGATCCAGGCACTGGACTCCAAGGAAGAGGCTGCTGCATATTTTAAGCTGGATGTTCAAAAAAACACCTTGGTGGTATTAGGTGGAAGCCTTGGATCACGAAGGATCAATGAGTTAATCGCTGATAAGCTTTCGTTAATTGAGGAAATGGGAATACAGCTGGTTTGGCAATGTGGAAAGGGGTACTATGAAAGTTACAAAGGAATGGAAACGGAGACCATTCGGGTCTATGATTTCCTGAACCGGATGGACCTGGCTTATGCCATGGCAGATACGATCATTTCACGGGCAGGTGCCGGTGCAGTATCAGAATTAGCCTTGGTAGGTAAACCGGTGATCTTAATTCCTTCTCCCCATGTGGCTGAAGATCACCAGACCAAGAATGCCCGGGCCATGGTGGATAAAAATGCAGCAATTATGCTGAAGGAGGATGAGTTGGATGCCAGCTTTGAAACAGTTTTCAGGAAGCTGATGAACACTCCGGAAGGGCGTAGAAGGCTGGGAGAGAATATCAGGACGATGGCATTGCCGGATGCAACGCGCAGGATTGTAGATGAAATAGAAAAGTTACTACCAACCGCATCATGAATATAAAGGAAATACATAACGTTTATTTTATCGGGATTGGGGGCATAGGAATGTCTGCCCTGGCCCGGTATTTCCATTTCATCGGGAAAGAGGTAGGCGGTTATGATAAGACATCTTCACCACTGACGAGGGAGTTAGAGGAAATGGGGATGATCATCCATTATACAGATGATGTATCCGAGATAAAGGGAAGGTTCAGGGATGCTGCCACAACATTGGTGGTGTACACTCCTGCCGTACCTAAAGACCACAAGGAACTGGCGTATTTCAACGCCAGGAATTTTAAGGTAAAGAAACGTTCCGAGGTTCTTGGTGCAGTCACTAAAGAATCATTTTGTTTTGCTGTAGCCGGAACTCATGGAAAGACAACCACATCTACTATCCTTGCTCATTTACTGAAAGAGTCCGGCGTTCCGTTAATGGCTTTCCTAGGTGGGATTTCTGAAGATTTTCATAGCAATTTCATACTGGAAGGAACTGAATATTCCGTTGTAGAAGCCGATGAGTACGATCGTTCCTTCTTGCGATTAACTCCAGACATTGCTTGTATCACTTCTATGGAAGCGGATCACCTGGATATATATGGAGATGGCGAACAATTAGTGCAATCTTTCCATGATTTTGCCGGGAGGCTGAAACCGGGAGGTAAGCTATTTGTGAGGAAAGGGCTGGCGATTGATGGGATCACTTACGGGATAGAAGAAGATGCTGATTACAGCATACAGAACCTGAAGGTATCCGGTGGAAAATATCACTTTGACATACACGGTCCGGAGTCTGTTTTTACCGGACTCTCTTTTGCTTTACCCGGGAGACACAACCTGCTCAATGCCCTTGTAGCCTTTGCTATGGCTTCGCAGGCGAATACCTCAGGGGAAAAGCTAGGTAAAGCACTGTCTTCTTTCAAAGGTGTGTCTAGAAGATTTTCTTACAGGATCCGGCGGGAGGACCTGATTTTTATCGATGATTATGCGCATCATCCCGGGGAGATCGATGCAGTTTACCAGGCGGTGACAGAAATGCATCCGGGTAAGCGAACTGTGGTAGTCTTCCAGCCGCACTTATTTTCACGGACAAGGGACTTTGCGGAGGGTTTTGCACGCAGCCTCTCTCAATTTGACTGCCTGCTGCTGCTGGATATTTATCCGGCACGTGAATTACCTATACAGGGCATCACCTCTTCCTGGTTATTAGAGCAGCTGGATTTGGATGAAAAAGAATTAGTAAAAAAGGAAGGATTAATTGAAGAAATAAAAAGAAGGCGCCCCGAAGTTTTGATCACTATGGGGGCCGGGGATATTGGACTGGAAGTTGCACAAATACAAAAAGAACTGGAACATGAAGGCTAAACTGAATTATCTCAAACTTGCCGGATTAATGATCTGCGTCATAGGGCTTTACGCTTTTTCTTCGAAAAGGAGTGCTGACCGTAATGTGCAGGGAATCCGGATATCCTTTGTCGGCAGTGATAATTTATACGTAACCGAGGAAACGGTTAATAAATTGTTAATACAAAAATACGGCAGGCTCTCAAACGTCCCTAAAGAAAATATAGCTTTGAATACTATTGAGGAGGTTATTGAAACCAACGAAATGGTGAAAGACGCCCAGGTATTTCTTACTGTAAACGGCGAACTCACAACCAAGATCGAACAAAGGCAACCCATAGGTCGCATAGAGGGATACCCCAAATATTACCTAGATGAGGAGGGGAAACGTATGCCTTTATCGAGCAACCATTCAGCCCGCGTACCAATTATAACAGGGAAGATCACAGGCAAAGCATTAGAGGATGCCTATGTAATCCTGAAATATATTAACACGGACGACTTTCTTAGGAAGAACGTCATAGGTATCCATATCCTGGAAGAAGGAAATTACCAGCTAAAATTCCGCGTAGAGAATTTCGTGGTAAACCTGGGGGGGATAGAAGACCTTCAGAAGAAGTTTAACAATTTCAAGGCCTTTTATGCGAAGGCTGCCAAAGACCGGACATTAAAGGAATACGATATCGTAAGCCTGGAGTTTAACAATCAAGTAGTGTGCACCAAAATATAGAACATATGGAACAAGGGAATTATTCAGTCGGACTCGATATAGGGACCACCAAGATCGTCGCCATCATTGGAAAAGAAAATGAGTACGGCAAGATTGAAGTGGTTGGGATCGGCAGGTCTAAAAGCCTGGGGGTTCATCGTGGGGTGGTTAACAATATCACCCAGACGATACAATCTATCCAGCAGGCTGTGGAGCAGGCCGAAGCAAATTCCGGTTTAAAGATAGGTTCTGTAGTCGTTGGAATAGCCGGACAACACATCCGAAGCTTACAGCACAGTGATTACATCACCAGGGCCAACTCTGAAGAAGTAATCAACGAAGATGACCTGGATAAACTTTGTAACCAGGTTTACAAACTGGTAATGTTACCCGGTGAGGAGATTATCCATGTACTGCCGCAAGAATATCGTATTGACGGACAGGGCGAAATTAAACAACCCATGGGGATGTACGGAGGCAGGCTGGAAGCAAATTTCCACGTTGTGGTTGGCCAGGTGTCTTCCATCAAGAATGTAGGGCGTTGTATTAAAAGTGCAGGACTTGATTTAGGGAATATTACCCTGGAGCCCCTTGCATCTTCCGATGCTGTTCTAAGCCAGGAAGAGAAAGAAGCAGGTGTAGCATTGATCGATATAGGGGGAGGTACAACAGACCTTGCCATCTTCAAAGATGGAATTATCAGGCATACCGCGGTAATTCCTTTTGGTGGAAATGTGATCACCGAGGATATCAAGGAAGGCTGCTCTATCATTGAGAAGCAGGCCGAATTGCTGAAGATCAAGTTTGGTTCTGCCTGGCCGGGCGAGAACAAGGATAACGAGATCGTGAGCATTCCCGGTCTTAGGGGCAGGGAGCCCAAGGAGATCACCCTGAAAAACCTCTCAAAGATCATTCACGCAAGGGTAGTGGAGATCATAGAGCAGGTATACGTAGAGATCAAGAATTACGGGCACGAAGAACAAAAGAAAAAATTAATTGCGGGTATTGTCCTCACCGGGGGAGGCAGCCAGTTAAAGCATCTGAAGCAACTGGTAGAGTATATCACCGGGATGGATACACGGATTGGATACCCTAACGAGCACCTGGCGGGGGATTCTGATGAAGAGATCGCAAGTCCGCTCTACGCTACAGCGGTTGGATTATTGATGAATGCCGTCAGGAACCAGGGTCGCATGAAACATGATGCAGAAGATACCCAACAAGAGATTGATACAGAATTAGTACTGGAAACCACCATGGAGGAAGGTACACAGACCGGAGTTCGCAGAGAAAGGAAGTCGGTCTTTGACCGTTGGTCTGAGAAATTGAAAGATTTTTTAGATAACGCAGAATAATCAGAATACACAGAAGCACATAAAAACCTCAAAATTATTGATCATGAGCAGCAACACCGAATTTGACAACATCGCCTTTGATTTGCCCAAGAATCAAAGCAACGTAATTAAAGTGATCGGAGTAGGTGGAGGCGGAAGTAACGCCATCAACCACATGTTCCAGGCCGGGATAAACGGTGTGGATTTTGTAATATGTAATACCGATGCTCAGGCATTACAGAACAGCTCGGTGCCCAACAAAATTCAGCTGGGGGTTTCCCTGACTGAGGGATTAGGAGCGGGCGCAAACCCGGAAGTCGGCGAACAGGCAGCCTTGGAGAGTATGGAAGAGATCAAGCAGATGCTGGATACTACGACCAAGATGATCTTCATCACTGCCGGGATGGGTGGAGGAACCGGTACAGGAGCTGCACCTGTTATTGCTAAACTCGCCATGGAGATGGACGTCTTAACGGTGGGGATCGTTACCATGCCTTTCCAGTTTGAAGGTAAGAGCCGATGCAAACAAGCACAGATAGGGATCGAAAAATTACGTGCCAATGTGGATTCCCTGATCGTGATCAATAACAATAAATTAAGGGAAGTTTACGGCAACCTGGGCTTTAAAGCAGGTTTCTCTAAGGCAGATGAAGTGCTTGCCACCGCAGCCAGGGGGATTGCAGAAGTAATTACCCACCACTACACCCAGAATATTGACCTCAGGGATGCAAAGACCGTTTTATCCAATAGCGGTACGGCAATTATGGGGTCTTCAGTTTCTTCAGGATCAAACAGGGCCAACGAGGCTATAATGAAAGCACTGGATTCTCCATTGCTTAATGATAATAAGATCACGGGAGCCAAGAACGTATTGTTGCTGATCGTTTCAGGGGCCCAGGAGATTACTATCGATGAGATCGGTGAGATCAATGATCACATCCAGATCGAGGCAGGTCATGGAGCCAATATCATCATGGGTGTTGGGGAAGATGAAAACTTAGGAGAGGCTATTGCCGTAACCGTCATCGCTACGGGTTTTAATATAGACCAGCAGGATGAGATCGTCAATACCGAATCCAAAAAGATCATCCATACGCTGGAGGATGAACAAAAAGCAACCCGTAACCTGAGCCAGGAGCCGGTAGTTCATGTACTGGAAGATGAAGAGATCGTTCAGAAACCCGCTCAGAAGCAACAGCCTAAGGCAAAGAAGGAAGAGGAGATGGACCTGATCCCTACGACCAATTACATCAGGAATTTTAATGTTTTCTATGACGAAGTGGTTGCTACGGGGGTGAAGGAAGAGGACTTTATTATAATCGATTCTAAGGAATCCCTGGAGTCTATAGAAGTAGTGGACCCGGAGGTTGTCTCTTCAAAGAGATCGGATAGAGACCAGATCGCTTTTAGTTTTGATATGCCTTTAAAGAAGGAGGAACCGGTACAGGAAGAAGAAAAAGAACACACCATCACTTTTAGCTTGGACGATGAGGTCAGGGATATGGATGTAGAGGATCATATAGAGGTGGTACCCGTTTTAGAATATAACAAAGATGGAGAGACCAGGTATAGTCTGGATGATTATATGGACCTGGAGAAAAAACTTACCGGTGCAAAATCAAAGGCCGAGAAGTTTGAGCCTAAGCTGAAAGACAGTGAGTTGGTGTTCGAGAAAAAGACAGTCCGCCAGGAGGAATCCAAGCAAACCGTAGCGGATACTGAAGAACCAGACCCGATGAACAGCCCTATAGAGGCATTACTGAAGGAACGTGCTGCCGAGCGCAGGAAAAAGCTGAAGGACTTCAATTACAAGTTCCAGAATAACGTAAATAATATTGATGAAATAGAGAAGGAGCCTGCGTATAAACGTCAGGGAGTAGACCTTTCTGCCCATAATAAGGAAGGAAAAATCTCCAGGACTTCACTTGGTGAAGACAGCAATGATGAAATGCAAATCCGTTCAAATAACTCATTCCTGCACGACAACGTGGACTAATTTGCCCAAACGTTTCCCCCAGTGCTGATAAACCCGGAGAGTAATACTTATCCGGGTTTATTTTTTATCTTCGTAGCCCTAAAATTGGTGGATATGGCTTTACAGGAAAAATTGCTGACCGAGATGAAAACCGCGATGAAATCTAAGGATGCGGTACGACTGGAATCCTTACGTGCGATCAAGGCCGCTCTCTTATTGGCAAAAACAGAAAAATCGGCCGGTAACGAGCTGACAGAAGAAGAAGAGATCAAGATCGTACAACGATTGGTCAAGCAGCGCAAAGACAGTGCAGCGATATACAAGGAACAGGGCAGGGCAGACCTGGCAGAACCCGAGATGGCCCAAGCGAAGATCATAGAATCTTATTTACCCGAGCAGCTTTCGGAAGCAGAGATCGAAGCCGTCGTAGAGCGTACGATAGCTGATACGAATGCGGAGGGAATGAAGGATATGGGTAAAGTAATGGGCATGGTGTCCAAGGAATTGGCCGGGAAGGCGGATGGCAAAACCATTTCCACGATAGTGAAGGCTAAATTGCAATAATACCTATGGGTAACCGGCGGGAAAATGGAAGAAATTTTTTGATGCCGGATAGCAGTTTTTATGTAAATTGCGCTCCCTAAGGAAAAGGGGGCATTGCTTAAATACTTCCTTATAATACAGGAGGCCGCGTAGTTCAACTGGATAGAATATCAGATTTCGGCTCTGAGGGTTGGGGGTTCGAATCCTCCCGCGGTCACTACAAACCAAAAGTCCACAACGAGAGTTGTGGACTTTTTTTATACCCTTAGGCGAACAAAACCAACGGTTTTAGTGAGCCTTGGGTATAAAAAAAGCATACGGCATAGCCGTGGGACTTTTCGATTTGCAAAGGGGAGCGCGGTTAGGATCAACGGAGTTAATCCTCCATATAAGAAATGTATTCACTTGCGAACAAAACCAACGGTTTTAGTGAGCCTTGGGTATAAAAAAAGCATACGGCATAGCCGTGGGACTTTTCGATTTGCAAAAGGGAGCGCGGTGAGGATCAACGGAGTTAATCCTCCATATAAGAAATGTATTCATTTGCGAACAAAACCAACGGTTTTAGTGAGCCTCGGGTATAAAAAAAGCATACGGCATAGCCGTGGGACTTTTCGATTAGCAAAGGGGAGCGCGGTGAGGATCAACGGAGTTAATCCGTACTCGAGCTCTATAGAAAGGGCCGGGTTAAATAATTAATTCACTTTTTTTAGGGGGTTACAGCGTTACACAGGGACATAGGGACATAGGGACAAGAGCAGATTGATGATTATAGTTATAGGCTATTATGGAAATATTTTTCTATGAACTACCTACCCGCCCGCCTTGATGGACGCAGTCCGGGCAGTAACATTTCGTATGATACATGTGGGGTTAAGAAATACAGAGGTATCCTAAGAGTAGTATTGGAAGTAAGTGAGCCGGGGATCACTGATCCCGCCCCGGAGATAAGATAAGATTCTTCACTGCATAAAGCTTGCATTGTAGATGCAATATTTAACCGGGGTTCTTAACCCCGCCCCGTGCTTAAGTTAGGTGTATTCACTGCAGGAAGCTTGCAGTTTCATTTATTACAGGGTAACACAGGGACACAGGTATACAGGGACATAGGGACAAGAGCAGATTGATGATTACAGTTATAGGCTATTATGGAAAAATGTTTCTGTGAACTACCTACCCGCCCGCCTTGATGGACGCAGTCCGGGCAGTAACATTTCGTATGATACATGTGGGGGGAAGAAATACAGAGGTATCCTAAGAGCAATTTAGGAAGTAAGTGAGCCGGGGATCACTGATCCCGCCCCGGAGATAAGATAAGATTCTTCACTGCATAAAGCTTGCATTGTAGATGCAATATTTACCCGGGGTTCTTAACCCCGCCCCGTGCTTAAGTTAGGTGTATTCACTGCAGGAAGCTTGCAGTTTCATTTATTACAGGGTTACAGCCCGCCCGAACGTGCCGTCCGGTACGGGCGGGGGTTACACAGGGACACAGGTACATAGGGACATAGGTAGATTGTTAATTGCATTAATAGTCTATACCGGAATGATTTTTTGCCAACCGCCAACCACTGAGCGTACCATCCGTAAGGCGAGAGTTACAAAGGCACATAGAAACATAAGATTGACCTTTGCTGTGTTATAAGTCGGGAATACGGTTACTTCAAAACCACCTAAGTGTAATCTCGGCAATCCTCTGTTTCCAGGATGTATAAGGAGGGAAGAGTAACTGAATGATACCCCGGTTATACTGCTTTAGTACCGCCCGCTGGTTGGAGAATTCCCGAAAACCGTAGATGCCGTTAGATTTGCCGATCCCGCTGTTATTTACCCCGCCAAAAGGCAGGTTAGTGTTGGCGTACTGCAGCACATTGGAATTAATGCAACTACTGCCTGCCCTGGTCTCATCCAGAATCCTCTTAATATGCTTTTTTTTGTTGCTGTAGATATAGAGAGCCAAAGGTCTTTCCTTGCTGTTGACATAAGTGATCGCCTCTTGCAGGTCTGTATAGGTTTTCACCGGGAGTACCGGCCCAAAGATCTCTTCCTGCATCAGGCTTGCATTATCCGGCAATCCTTCGATGACCGTGGGACTGATATAATGGTCGTCTGCATCGTGTTTTCCGCCCAAATGGGTAACAGCACTATGCTGGTGGGCGTCATCCAGGTGTTTCTTTAATCGCTGAAAGTGGCGTTGATTCACAATTCTGCTATATGATGCCGAATTCTTAGGGTCAGCAGAGAAGAATTGGGTCACCTCTCGCTCCAGCAGCTGAAAGAATTCGGTCTTTACAGTCTCTTCAATCAACAGGTAATCCGGGCTGACACAGATCTGCCCGGCATTGATGAATTTACCCCAGGCTATCCTTTTGGCGGCAGCTTTCAGGTTAGCACTCTGATCCACGATCACAGGAGATTTCCCTCCTAATTCCAAAGTAACAGAACTGAGATGTTCTGCTGCCGCAGCCATGACCTTCTTCCCGATTCCCGGGGAGCCGGTAAAGAAAATGTGGTTAAATGGGAGCTTTAATAATTCCCTTGCGGATTCAGCATCGCCTTGTACCATGGCAATTTCTTCTTCCCGGAACAGCTCTTCCACGATCTGCTGCATCACCCCCGCAATATGGGGGGTCATTTCTGAAGGTTTAAGAATTACCGTATTTCCTGCGGCTATGGCCGAAACCAAAGGAGCGAAAGTAAGATTCAGGGGGAAGTTCCAGGGGGATAGGATCAGGCATACTCCCTTAGACTCGTAGCGGAACCAGGAAGAGGTTCCGAACAGCGTAAGTGGAGTGTCCACGCGCTGTTTCCTCATCCATTGGTGAAGGTGCTTCCTGCAGTGCTTAATTTCCTGCACAACAGGGTAGATCTCGGTGAGATCTGTTTCCGTATACGGTTTCTTAAAATCTTTGAACAGGGCTTCCTGTATCTGAGGACGATAGGTTTCGCGCACCGCTTTTAAAAGTCGGTTCAGTTTTTCTATACGCTCCCGAGCAGTACTCTTACCGGTGATAAGCATCTGCTCCTGCTGCTTTTGAAAAAGCAGGGCAAAGGGATGGATGGTTTGTGCAGTTGGTGTAGATGTTGTATCTGTCTGGATCATATAAGAATGGTAATTAACCTAAGATACGAAACCTGGCCCATGATCTGATCTGTCAGGAATGGAAATCAAATTCAGGAAGTCACTTTATTTTTTTGTTTCTCAAGTATTGATGCGATGATCATATCAGCATGAATCCTGGAGTTTTCAATAAACCACTTGTGGGTCTCCATACCCCCGCAAATAACCCCGGCCAGGTAAAGCCCTGGCACATTGGTTTCCATGGTTTCCTGGTTGTAAACCGGTAGCTTCTTCTCGTCGTCAGACAGTTTAATCCCTATCTTTTGAAGGAAATTGAAATTTGGCTTATAGCCTGTTAAGGCCAATACAAAATCATTTTCTAATACGGTTTCCCCTTCAGGGGTTTCTACGACAATTTCGTTCTGCCTTATTTCCTTGACAACCGAATTGTAATAGGCCTGGATACTACCTTCTTCAATCCGGTTAATGATGTCCGGTCTCACCCAATACTTAACGCGCTGTCCCACTTCGGGGCCTCGGATGATCAAGGAAACCTCCGCACCTTTGCGCCAACATTCCAGGGCGGCGTCTATAGCCGAATTACTGGCTCCAATGACCGCTAGCTTCTGGCTGGCATAGAAATGGGGATCCTTGTAATAATGAGATACCTTAGGAAGGTCTTCCCCCGGTACATTAATTTTATTGGGCAAATCATAGAAACCGGTGGCAACGATGACATTCTTTGCCTGGTAGCGTGTCTTCTCAGAGGTAATAATAAAGTAATCATCATTCTTCTCAACCCCTTGAATTCGTTCAAATAAATGAATGTTCAACTGGTTAGAAGTTACAATCCGCCGGTAATATTCCAGGGCTTCATTTCGTTTTGGTTTCGCCTCTTTACTGATAAAAGGGATCTCTGCAATCTCCAGTTTTTCGGATGATGAAAAGAACTGCATATTGATGGGGTAGTTGAACAGGGAATTCACAATAGGACCCTTTTCAACAATGAGATACTTCAATCCATTTTTCTTTGCCTCTAGTCCACAGGCGATCCCAATGGGCCCCCCGCCAACGATCAATACATCATATGCTTCCATCAATACTAACTGTCTTTTAATTCCTGGATAGTGGCAGCGGGATCAGGACTCCCGAAGACTGCACTTCCTGCTACCAGCACATCTGCCCCGGCAGCTTTCAGTTTACCAGCATTCTGTAGTCCTACGCCACCGTCTACTTCTATCAGGGTTTCGCATCCCTTAGCCGAAATAAGTTCTTTCAGCTTACGTATTTTTTCATAGGTATTCTCTATGAACGATTGACCGCCAAACCCGGGATTAACGCTCATAATCAGGACCAGGTCAAGATCCTGTATAATATCTTCCAATGAACTTACCGGGGTATGCGGGTTCAGGGCGACCCCTGCTTTCATCCCTTCTTTTTTAATGGCCTGCACTGTTCTGTGAAGGTGTGTACATGCCTCTTCATGAACAGTAAGCATATAAGCCCCGAGTTTTGCAAACTCACTGATATAGCGATCGGGATCCACGATCATCAAGTGTACATCCAGGGGTTTGCTGGCATGGGATGCAATAGTCTTTACGATAGGCATGCCATAAGAAATATTAGGTACGAACAAGCCGTCCATAATATCGAGATGATGCCAGTCTGCCACACTGTTTTCTACCAGTTTTACATCGCGTTCTAAGTTGCCAAAATCTGCTGCGAGTAGGGAAGGGGCAATTTTTAAATGCTTCATGGGCGTTTTACGGATAAAGATAGTTACAAAGGTAAGGAAATGATGTATTTCCCCGGACTCACCATTAATATGGGTAATAGGCCTCAATTGACCTATATAAAATGAAAAACTCCGGTAATCAGCCGGAGTTCATTCATCAATCAAAAAACGAACAGTCATGATATACTGTTGTTGTGGTTACAAATTACAATTATTATACCAAAATCACAACGGGTGAATAGCTTATAATCGCAATAGTATTTTCTTAGCCCAGGTAGGTCTTCAGGATTTTACTCCTGGAAGTGTGCTTTAACCTCCTGATTGCTTTTTCCTTGATCTGTCTTACACGCTCCCTGGTAAGATCAAAAGTCTCACCGATTTCCTCTAAGGTCATGGAGTGTTGTCCTGCAAGACCGAAATACAAGCGGATCACATCGGCCTCCCTTGGCGTCAGTGTTTCCAGTGCTCTTTCAATTTCGGTTCGTAGCGACTCGTGTAATAATTCTTTATCCGGGTTAGGAGATTCTCCACTACGGAGAACATCGTAAAGGTTAGAATCCTCACCATCGATAAGCGGGGCATCCATGGATACGTGGCGGCCGGAGTTCTTCAGAGACTGTTTTACATCTTCTACAGTCATGTCCAGTTCTTTCGCGATCTCTTCCGCGGACGGAATCCGTTCATGAGCCTGCTCCAGGAATGCAAAGGTCTTATTGATCTTGTTGATAGATCCGATCTTGTTCAGTGGAAGACGGACAATTCGGGATTGCTCTGCAAGAGCTTGCAATATGGACTGGCGAATCCACCATACTGCGTAAGAGATGAATTTAAATCCACGGGTTTCATCAAAGCGCTGTGCGGCTTTGATCAGTCCGAGGTTACCTTCATTGATCAAATCAGGCAGGGTAAGTCCCTGGTTCTGGTACTGTTTAGCAACGGACACCACGAACCTCAGGTTAGCCTTGGTCAATTTTTCAAGAGCGATCTGGTCCCCGGCTTTAATCCGTTGTGCCAGCTCTACTTCTTCATCGGCAGTGATCAGATCCACTTTACCGATTTCCTGTAAGTACTTGTCCAATGACGCGGTTTCCCTGTTGGTTACCTGTTTGGTGATTTTTAATTGTCTCATCTAGCTTTTTCCTTTCAAATTAAATTGCAGTATGCATAGGCTGCATATACTTATACGTAGAAAACTACCAAATGTTACAAGATGGAATTGAAAAATTTGAATAAATCGCTTAGATCATAAAAAAAGCCCCTGGAACAGGGGCTTTTACTATAAGTGTCTGGGAATAAGATTAATCCCTTCTTTGCTTAGAATGAGGTCGTTTATTGCGATCTCCTCCACGGTCACGGTCACTCCTTGGTGGACGCTCCTTATAGCCTTCCGGTTTTGGAAGCAGGGCTTTCCTCGAAACCTTCTCCTTGCGGGTCCTGGGGTCAGTACCCATATACTTCACATCAAATTCGTCACCCATGTTGACAACATCGCTGACATTTTCTGTGCGTTCCCATGCAAGTTCTGATACGTGAAGCAATACCTCGTTACCCGGGGCTTCTTTGTATTCTACGACAGCTCCAAAGTCGAGCATCTTGATCACTTTAACTTCGTACACACTTCCAACCTGTGGCTTAAAGGTGATAGAGTCGATCTTCGCAAGAACGGCATCGATACCGGCCTGGTCTGTTCCAAGAATTTCTACAATTCCTTCTTCAGTCACAGGGTCCTCGTTGATAACGATAGTAGTCTTGGTAGCTTTCTGTAATTCCTGTATCACCTTACCTCCGGGTCCGATAAGGGCACCGATGTATTCATTAGCGATCGTAGTAGTTACCATTTTCGGAGCGTGGGCTTTTACAGAATCATTAGGCTGAGCGATGGTCTCGTTCAACTTGTCAAGAATGTGCAACCTACCACCCCTGGCTTGCTTAAGTGCATTGACCAGGATCTCGTAAGAAAGTCCCTTAACCTTGATATCCATCTGGCAAGCAGTGATACCATCGGCAGTACCGGTAACCTTAAAGTCCATATCTCCTAAGTGATCCTCGTCTCCAAGGATATCCGAAAGAACGGCATATTTCCCGCTTTCAGTGTCTGTAATGAGTCCCATAGCGATACCTGAAACGGGCTTCTTGATCTGTACCCCGGCATCCATTAAGGCCATTGTTCCGGCACATACTGTTGCCATAGACGAAGAACCGTTACTTTCAAGGATCTCGGAAACTATCCTAACGGTGTAAGGGCAATCTGCCGGGATCATTCCTTTCAGTGCTCTTTGCGCCAGGTTTCCGTGTCCTATCTCGCGCCTGGAAGTTCCCCTGATCGGGCGAGCTTCCCCGGTAGAGAAAGGAGGGAAGTTGTAGTGAAGGTAGAATGTTTCTTCTCCTTCAAAAGATGGCATATCTATCTGGTTGGCTTCCCTGGAAGTTCCTAGGGTTACCGTGGCAAGTGCCTGGGTTTCACCCCTGGTGAAAATAGACGAACCATGGGTAGATGGTAAGTAATCAACCTCGCACCAGATCGGTCTGATTTCGTCGGTCTTACGACCGTCCAGCCTTACTCCTTCATTCAGGGTAAGATCACGGATGGCAGCTTTTTCTGCTTTCGCATAATACTTGCTGATCAGGCCGTTGTACTCTTCCTGTTCTTCTTCTGAAAAACTGTTTACGATGTCTTCTTTTATTTCAGAAAACGCGGCGCTTCTTTCGTGTTTTGCAGATCCGGCTTTTGCCACTGCATACACTTTATCATAAGCCATATCGTGGATCTTCTTTTCAAGCTCCTCGTCTTCGCGTGCGGTTTCGTACTCTCGGACTTCTTTCCTTCCGAAAGCGTCAGCCAACCTGTGTTGGGCCGCAACTTGTTTTTTAATGGCTTCGTGGGCAAATTTAATGGCATCGGCCATTTCTTCCTCAGAGATCTCTTTCATCTCTCCTTCAACCATCATCACGGAATCTTCAGAAGCTCCGATCACCATATCCAAGTCAGACTCTTCGAGCTGTGCACGGGTAGGGTTGATGATGAATTCTCCGTCAACCCGTCCGACACGTACCTCAGAGATAGCGCATTCAAATGGGAAGTCAGACAATTGGATGGCAGCAGAAGCAGCCAGTCCGGCCATAGCATCAGGCATAACGTCATCATCATGAGACATCAGTTGTATCATCACCTGGGTTTCTGCGTGGTAATCCTTAGGGAATAATGGTCTAAGTACCCTGTCTACAAGGCGCATGGTTAAAATTTCACCATCGCTCGGACGTGCCTCACGCTTGAAGAAACCTCCGGGGTAACGCCCGGATGCGGCAAATTTTTCACGGTAATCTACAGTTAGTGGTAAGAAATCCACATCGCTCTGCTTGTAGTTAGAAACTACGGTACACAGAAGCATACAGTTACCGGAACGCACTACAACAGAACCGTGTGCCTGCTTGGCGAGTTTACCGGTTTCAATAGAGATTTCTCTACCGTCACCAAGGTCTATGACCTCTTTAAATGTTTTTGGAATCATAAAATTGAATTAGTACCCGGGGCTAAATGCCGGGTCTTGTTAAACATGGTCTGCCGCCTTACCGGACGGCCAGGGTTGTGTTGTTGTGTTGACCAATGAAAAACCAGGAGTAAGCTTTTTGTAATTGCCCGTCGCCGGGACTTTGAAATATAAAAATACAAAAAAGGGGAAGTATGCCTTCCCCTTTCTTAGTTATTTACGGATATTCAATTCCTTGATGAGTTCACGATATTTCTCAATATCTTTTTTCTTCAGGTAATCGAGTAGTGAACGACGCTTACCTACGAGGCGTACCAGGGATCTTTCTGTGTTGAAATCCTTGTGGTTCCTTTTTAAATGCTCAGTAAGGTGGTTGATGCGGTACGTGAAAAGAGCGATCTGCCCTTCTGTAGAACCTGTGTTGGTCTCTGACCCGCCGTGCTTCTTAAAAAGCTCAGCCTTAACTTCTTGAGTTAAATACATTCCAATATTGTTTTAAATGATTTTTATGTATCTGATTGATTTTCAATCGAACGGCAAAGATAGTAATAATTTTAGAATAGACGTGCCACTCGTCGATTTTTGAGGAGCAAAATTAAACCTTTTTCTTTTCCCGAGGTCCTACTATTGAAATGTTAAAAAATTGTTACAATGAAAAGAAGTCTCAAAACCTTGAACATTACAGGAATAGCCCTGCTGGCAATCGTGGCCTTGCAGTCCTGTAGCAAAGAAGCCTCTGCCGAAATTGCGGAAGAGCAATTTGAAGTGGCCGAATTACAAATTTCTGACGAATCTGAAATGATCTCGGAAGAAGTGCTCAACATTGGTGAAGAAGTTTATGCCACCGATGAGATCGAATCCAGTTCAAAAGGAAGCTTCAATTCTGGTTTCCTTCCGGAATGTGTTACCATCACTACGGTGATCACGGCTAACACCAAGACCAAGACCATTGATTTCGGAGATGGCTGTGAATTGCCCAATGGTAATTTCCTGAGTGGTATTATCTATCTCAGTTATGCCAAGGACATGGACATGGCGACCAAAACACTCGCCCTGTCTTTGGAGGATTTTACCTTTAACGGGGTCGCAATCACCGGGAGCGCTTCCATAGTGCGTATGCGTGCTAACGAAAACGGGAATCCCCAGTCTGATGCCGAAGCCGGTTTTAGTGCTACCTGGCCCGATGGTGCGACAGCGTCCTTTGAAGGACAGCGCACCCGGGAATGGATAGAAGGTTATGGCAGTGGATTCTGGGGAGACAATGTTTTCCTGATCACCGGGCTGCGAACCTTTACCGGTCCACAGGGGAATACTTTCCAAAAAGAGGTGATTACGCCTCTGAGAAGGGAGCTTTCCTGTCGTTTCCTGGTCAGTGGTGTCCTGGAGATCTCACGTAATGACCAGACCGCGTCGCTGGATTTTGGATCGGGCGAATGTGATGCCAAAGGAATCCTGACATACCCGAACGGGGAAACAGAAGAGATCTTTCTGAGGAGGTTTAATCGCTAATTAATTCCTGGAAAAAAGAAGGCCCTGTTTTAACAGGGCCTTCTTATTATTTGCGAACAGGGTTGTTCTCGATAAGATCGATATAGAGATTTACCTTTTTCTTCAGGTCCCTCCTGTGGCAGATAAAATCCAGGAAACCGTGTTCCAGGACAAATTCTGCTGTCTGGAATCCTTCAGGTAATTCTTTACCGGTCGCTTCCTTAACTACCCTTGGGCCTGCGAAGCCGATAAGTGCTCCCGGTTCCGAAATATTGATATCTCCAAGCATGGCGTAAGAAGCCGTGGTACCCCCGGTAGTGGGATCGGTACAAAGGGAGATATAAGGTATTTTTGCTTCTGCCAGCTGTGCGAGCTTTGCAGAGGTCTTGGCTAACTGCATCAGCGATAATGCCGCTTCCATCATCCTTGCTCCACCGGATTTTGAGATCATTAGAAACGGGATCTTCTTTTTGATGGAATGGTCGATGGCCCTTGCGATCTTTTCACCTACCACGCTTCCCATGGAGCCCCCGATAAAACTGAAGTCCATACAGGCTACCACCAGGTCTTTTCCCTGGGATTTCCCTACCGCGGTACGAACCGCATCATTAAGTCCCGTTTTCTTCTGTGCGGATTCCAGGCGGTCCGAATAGGATTTCGTATCGACGAATTTTAACGGATCTTTTGAGGTCAGTTTTTCATCCAGTTCTTTGAATTTATTATCGTCAAAGATGATCTGGAAATATTCCTTACTTCCAATTCGGACGTGGTAATCATCTTCCGGGCTGACATAGAAATTCTTTGCCAGTTCTTCGGATTCAACGATTTTTCCAGTAGGCGATTTATACCATAATCCTTTTTTGGTATCTTTTTTCTGCTCCGTAGCAGTTTGAATTCCTTTTTCCTTGCGTTTGAACCAAGCTGTCATAAGCTGTTTTGTTTAGGGTTTTAGGAACCTTATAAGGTATTAATGTTATTCAGGTCTTCAAAGGCCTTTTTTAATCGGTCACTAAAAGACTTCTCACCTTCCCTGAGCCAAACCCTTGGGTCATAGTATTTCTTGTTCGGTGAATCTTCTCCGTCAGGGTTCCCGATCTGGCTTTGCAGGTATTCGCTGTTCTTCTGCACATAATCCCTTACCCCTGCGAGGAAGGCGTACTGAAGATCGGTGTCTATATTCATCTTGATCACACCGTAACCGATAGCTTCCCTGATCTCCTCTACAGTAGAACCGGACCCGCCGTGGAATACGAAGTCGATATGATTGTGCGCTACATTATATTTCTCTGTAATATACTCCTGGGAATTCTTGAGGATTTTAGGAGTGAGTTTTACATTACCGGGTTTGTATACCCCGTGAACGTTTCCAAAGGCGGCTGCGATAGTAAAACGCGGACTGACCTTTGAAAGCTCTTCGTAGGCGTAAGCTACTTCCTCAGGCTGTGTGTATAATTTGGAATCGTCAACATCGGTATTATCTACCCCGTCTTCTTCACCTCCTGTGATACCCAGCTCTATCTCTAACGTCATGTTCATCTTACTCATCCTGGCCAGGTACTCCTTACAGATAGCGATGTTTTCTTCTAGGGGCTCCTCGGAGAGGTCGATCATATGGGAACTGAACAAGGATTTTCCTGTTTCCTTAAAATGCTTTTCGCTGGCGTCTAACAGTCCGTCTATCCAGGGAAGCAACTTCTTCGCACAGTGATCCGTATGCAGGATAACCGTTGCGCCATAAGCCTCAGCTAACTGGTGGATGTGTTTAGCACCTGCTACAGCTCCTAAGATAGCTGCCTGCTGCCCGTCGTTAGACAAGCCTTTACCGGCATTAAACTGGGCACCCCCGTTAGAGAATTGAATGATTACCGGAGCATTGAGGCTCGCGGCAGTCTCCATCACGGCATTGATGGTATCTGATCCGATCACATTTACTGCGGGCAATGCAAAGTTCTTTTCTTTGGCATATCGGAAAATCTCCTGTACTTCGTCACCGGTGGCAACTCCTGGTTTTATGGAATGAGACATAGTAGTTTATCTAGTAGTTAATAAGTCCTGATTGGGGCAAAAGTAATAAAATAATTAGGTTTAAAAAGGATAGTTAATCCCTATTTGAAGTTCCCCATTGGCAAAATTATACTGGCTGAACCAGCGGCTACTCGGTTCCAGGGC
Organism: Zeaxanthinibacter sp. PT1; assembly: GCF_028464225.1. Taxonomy (GTDB): domain Bacteria; phylum Bacteroidota; class Bacteroidia; order Flavobacteriales; family Flavobacteriaceae; genus Zeaxanthinibacter. The sequence continues at coordinate 35,916 of NZ_JAQPCN010000001.1, read as the reverse complement.
AGGGTTATAGGTCTTAAAGCCATAGTCCAGTCGGAACACGAAATAGGTAAAGTCATATCGCAGGCCGAATCCAGTACCCAGCGCTGTATCTTCCAGGGACTCCAGCCCATTAAAAGTAGCGGCCGGGTCATCTACGTTATCCCAAAGATTCCAGATGTTTCCCGCATCGGCGAAAAATGCACCTTTAATATTGCCCACAATGGGAAAGCGGTACTCCAGGTTCATCGCGATCTTAAAGTTGGCTTCGTTGAATTCGTTAAGCGTCTGTGTCCTTCCCGGCCCAAGAGAATATGGGTTCCAGGCCCTGTTGTCATTAGACCCGCCTGCAAAGTAACTGCGCACAAATGGGATGCTGTTCGAGTTGCCATAGGGTACAGCCAGCCCGACAAAGGTTCTGAAGGCCAGCACATCTTCCCCGGCCAGTTCCCAATGTTTAATATAATCCACCTCGGTTTTAAGGTACTGTGAATATGGAACTCCGAAAACTAATTGGTTGCCGGCGTCGTTTTTATCAAATGGAATAAAATTGGCGATACCGGACAGCAGGTTCCCGGCACTTTCAAATTTCAGCCGTAGCTGGTAAAAATTATTATCCGTGATCCCAGCCCGGTTATTCCGGGTGTAGCTGTAGTTACTGGTAAAGATGAGGTTGTTCTCTGTCAGTCGCTCTCGGCGTTCTTCAATCCGGTTAACTTCTAATTGCTGGTTCCTGCTTGCATCTACCTGCCCGGATGCAACAGCCTGTATGAATCCCCTGGTACCACTGGGGATGATTAGCCTCGGATCACCCGGTGTTGCCGTCTCTTCAAAGAACTCGCTCAGGGCCGGATCGTCCTGGTAATCGTCTGCTATATCGTCCAGCCTGTTATAGGTACTTGTGTACACATTAAAAAATCGATCCGGGTTAACATTCCGGACAAACTGTATGTTCAGGAGTTCCAGGGCATGCTTCCTGAAATTGGAGGGCGTCCAGTTGTAACCGAAAATTGTATTAAATGTCTGTTTGTCCAGACCTATATTTTTTTGGAAACTGCTACCGGCAGAGATCCTGGTCTGTGGAAGCATGTAGTAGGGAATGATCTTCTTGGTATCGAAAATGGGAAACCATATCCTGGGAAATAGCAGGTTGATATCTCCACCCCATTCGGAAAAGTAATCTTCTGGAAGGGATTCATCGCTCAGCAGTCCAAAGGTCCCTCTTGCAGACAGGCTCAGAGTTTCTGCCCCTCCGAAAATATTCCTGGAAATCAGGCTGGTACTGAATCCTACACCAAGTCGCTGTATGTTGGAATGCGTAATATCAAAGTCGACTCCCAGGGAATATTTAGGACGGGGAGAAAGATAGATGTTGGTAGTCAGCTTTGTCGCCGTACTGTCTTCTACCAATTCAATGTTGGGATACTTAAAGGTGTTCAGGTTAGAAATCTGCCTGTAGGTCCGCAACTGGTCAATTTCCCGGTAAACGCTGTCCTTGGCCAGGAATACTGCGTCTGTAAGAGCCTTGGGTTTATACCTGAGTTTGTCCTGGTAATAGATAGTGTAATTATCGTAATCTACGGACTGCAGCTCTGTTCCAACCATATTAGGCCCATAATCAGCATAGATGTTTACTTTTTCTAACCGGTGTACCTTGTATACGGCATTAGTATTGGAGGTATCACCGCGTTGCCTCAGGTTCTCAATATTCATGGTGACTTCCATATCCGTATCGGTCTCAACCTGCGAAGTGTCTCGCCTGATGTCAAAAGTGATAGAACTTTCCTGGAAATTATAGATACCCGTGTTCCGGAAAAGGGTGGTTAAGCGCTCCCTTTCCAGGTTAAAATTGCTGAGGTTAAATTGCTGACCTTCCCTGAGAAATGATTCCTTCTTATTGATGTTGTAGATAGAATCAATAGCTGCAGATTCTATATCATGAGCCAATGAATCAATAAAATACCCCGGGCCCAATTCAATTCTATAGGCCACTTCTGCTCTTTGCTTCCTTTTAGTGCTGTCTATCTCAAAGGTGGTTGTATTGTTAAAATAGCCTTTGCTGTCGTAATAAGAACTGAGGCGAAGGAGGGTCTTCCTCGATTTCGCGGTGTCGATGATGACCGGTGCTTCCCCGATATTCTTCAGCCATTCACTGTAACCTTTAACAAAGAAGGATTCTCCTAAACGCGCAACCTGTTTTTCAGAAAGGAGAGATGCCAGTCTTTCCGCCCTCCTGGGCTTGGCACTCAGCCAGGCCTGGTAGGAAGAATCCGGGTTTTTTTTGGCAAGGTTATACAGGTTGAGACGAAGCGGGTAGCCTAAAAGGGCGCTGTTAGGTTCCTGAACGATCAGGCTCCTGATGTCGGCGTCCACCACTTTCTCGTCATCCGCATAGATCGTATTACGGGTAAGTAGTAATTCATCCTCATCTACCCTTCTCAGTGTATTGCAGGCCGATATTGCCATGCAAAGCAATAATAAACCTATTTTTGCAAAGCGCATTTTCATACTCCGAGGGGTGCTCATATGGACCAAAAATACATTATTTGAATGGTTGCGAAAAGTGAAATAAAATTTATCAAAAGCCTGCAGCTAAAAAAGAACCGGATGCAGCACGGGCTCTTTGTAGCCGAAGGTGTTAAGATGGTACAGGACTTGCTGGATTCCGGGCTCAGGGTGCACTCTGTCTATGCTACCGAAGAAGGTATTTTCTCGGGTACCCAGGAAGAAATCACATTGATCTCGGCATCAGATCTTAAGCGGATGAGCAGCCTTAGGAGTCCCAATAAAGGCCTCGCAGTCTTTTACATGCACGGGGAAGATTCGCCGGGTTATGAGGGTTGGAATATTGTTCTGGATGATGTGCAGGACCCGGGTAACCTGGGTACCATAATCAGGCTCTGTGATTGGTTCGGGATCAGAAACTTGGTATGCTCCCGGGAGACGGTAGACTGTTATAATCCCAAAGTGCTGCAGGCTACCATGGGATCCATTGCCAGGGTGAACATCAGTTATACCGACCTGTCCGAATATCTGGCTGCAGCCAACTGTCCGGTATATGGAAGTTATATGGCGGCAACCCCTGTTTATTCGAGTGAGTTTAATGCTAACGGGATTCTGGTGATGGGAAATGAAGCACACGGTATATCCGAAAACGTAGCCCGTTTTCTCACAGATAAGATCAGCATTCCTTCAGCCCCGGGTAGTGGCGCGGAGAGTCTGAATGTTGCCACGGCTACGGCCATCCTGCTCTATGAGCTGAAAAGACCCTGATTTAGTAGTGCTATTCAAAGGTGAAGTTCACAAAGATCCCTCTTGTCTTTAAGGCATCGATATTCCCGGTCCATGGACTGTTTGGGTCTTCATCCCGTACAAGTTCGTCGGTGAGTGCAAAAACCCCCCGGATAGAAGGGGAGAATTTAAAGTATTCCGTGTAGAAATCAATGCCAAATCCCATTTCATAACCATAGACATTCTTCTTCATTCTGAAGGTGCCGCTGCTGTTGTCATCAAGACTGTCTTCATTGCTTCCAAGGTTCAGGGAAGCGTACCCACCACCTATAATAAATGGTTTCCAGTTGCCTAGCCTGCGGGTGCTTAGCTTTAATAACAAGGGGAAATTGATATAGGTCGATTTTACGATCCTGATGGCGTCCCTTTCTTCTTCAAAGCCCGGGAATCCCAAGGTTCGCTGTGTATAGAACAATCCCGGTTCAAAACGGACATCCGTGAATTCATTCAGCCTGAGTTCCCCGATAAGGCCTACATTAAAACCTGCGGATTTATCGACCAGAATATTCGGAAGATCATTTTTATACTCAAATTTGAAATCATACTGGTTGAACCCAAGGTAATAGCCCCAGTTAAGAAGCTTTTTATCTTCGTTCTGCAGGTTTAGGATGGGCTTTTCATTAAACTGGGAATGCAGTGAATGGCAACACAGTAATGCTATGAAGGAATACAGAAGTTTTTTCATACCTACTTGATAGCTACATATATAGATGCCACTCCAAAGGTTTGTGGCTTGTTCTCCACCCCTATAAACCCTATTTTCTCTAAAATATTGTTGAAGGCCTGCCCGTGAGGAAATGCTGCAGCCGATTCTGACAGGTAGGTATAAGCATCGCGATCCCTGGATAGTAACTTGCCCATGGCCGGTAATAGGTATCGGGTATAGGCCCTGTACCCTTGTAGATAAGGCGACTTTGTGGGAACAGAGGTTTCCAGTACCACGAAAGTACCTCCCGGTTTTAGTACCCGGTAGATCTCTGAGAGACCCTGCTCCAGGTCCTCAAAATTCCTAACGCCAAAGGCAACGGTAATGGCATCAAAGCTATGGTCTTCAAAAGGCAGGTCCTCACTATCACCTACAACCATTTCTACCGTTTCATCCAAGTCCTTGGAGCTGACCTTTTTTTTACCGACTTCAAGCATCCCGGGTGAAATATCGAGCCCCACAATGCGCTTAGCCCCCGTGGCGGCCATTTGTATGGCAAGGTCCCCGGTACCGGTGGCAATGTCCAATATGGTCTCCGGTTTAGCTGCAGTCACAAGTTTAACGACCTTTTTTCTCCATTTTACATCGATCCCAAAAGAGATCACCCGGTTAAGTCCGTCATAGCGTTCAGAGATGGTGTCAAACATCTGTCGTACCTGGGCCTTTTTTCCTAATTCAGATTCCTTATAAGGCGTTATTTTTTTTGCCATTTAAACCTTTGATTTTGGCAAAGATACTACAATGCATACTTCTCTGTGGCAAACTTTACCGTACAGCTTGGAAATCGGAATTTGGGCCTGTAATTTGGATTCATCCAAAAGAAATTTATGTAATTTTGTCCCAAACTTTCTGCAGTGGCAGCGTGGGGCATTTCCGCGACCGCAATATCATTCCCTCCGGAAGAAGAATACTGCTTATGAAAATCAATGTATTTCGTAAATGAAGATTATTATCGCAGGTGCTGGTGAAGTAGGATTTCATTTGGCAAAACTTCTCTCATATGAATCCCAGGACATTACCCTGATAGACACCCGTAAAGAAAGCCTTGCCTATGCAGACAGCCACCTGGACATCAGGGTGCTAAAAGGCGATGCCACATCGGTATCGGTATTGCAGGAAGCACAGGTAGACCGTTCGGATTTAGTGATCGGGGTTACGGCATCCGAAACAACGAATCTCACCCTTTGTATGCTGGCCAAACAATTGGGGTGTAAAAGAACAATCGCGAGGATCTCTAATACAGAATTCGTTGAGCATAAGGATTTGATAAAATTCCAGCAGCTGGGAATCGACGAGCTGATTTCGCCTGAAGAACTGGCGGCTACGGAGATACAGTTATTGCTGAATCAGTCTGCCTTTAACGATACTTACGAGTTTGAAGAAGGAGCACTCATTATGCTGGGGGTATCCCTGCCCAAAACAGCCCCTTTCGTGGGCAAGATGGTTAAAGAGGCTGCGGAGATATTCCCGGAACTTCACTTTATGCCTATCGCTATGCAGCGGAGAGGTACACAATATACACTGATACCCAGGGGGGATACGGTGTTTAACGAGGAGGACCAGGTCTATTTCATTACAGATAAAAAAGGGGTCGATGAACTCTATAAACTCTTGGGGAAAAAGAAAGAAGAGATCCGCAACGTGATGATCCTTGGGGGAAGTAAAGTTGGACTGAATACAGCCCGCGATCTTTGCGGTAACAGGTTTAATGTTAAGCTGATCGAAAAGAGTAAGGAAAAAGCTTTTGAAATTGCCGATTCCCTTCCCAATGCCCTAGTCATTAACGGGGATTGCCGAAATGTAGAATTGCTGGATGAGGAGAGCCTTGATTCCATGGATGCATTTATCGCGGTTACCGGTAATTCTGAGACCAATATTATGTCTTGCCTGGTGGCAAAGTCCAGGAATATTAAGAAAACTATCGCCCTGGTCGAAAATATGGATTACTTCCAGCTTTCCCAGAGCATTGGTGTTGATACACTGATCAATAAAAAATTATTGGCGGCAAATCATATTTTCCGCCATATCCGTAAAGGTGAGGTCGTTGCACTGACCAGATTGAATAACCTGAATGCGGAAATACTGGAATTTATAGTGAAACCTAAATCCGAAGTAGCCGGGAATATTATCAAAGAACTCGATTTTCCCCGGTCGGCCATCATAGGCGGCGTGATCCGCGACGGGGTGGGAATTATCGCCCTCGGTAATTTCAGGATCACCCCGGGTGACAGGGTGGTTGTATGTTGCCTTCCCAGGGCAATCCCTAAAATAGAAAAGCTTTTTCTCTAATATGCACCTGAACCTTCGGATCATTATTCACCTCATGGGATTGCTGTTGCTCTGCAACGGTTCCTTTATGTTGTTGGCAGCCCTGGTCAGCGGTATCTATGAGGACGGAGTAACTTTAGATATTACCCTGGCAGCCATAGTGACCGTACTTGTAGGAGTGGTTGGGATGTTTTACACACGGGGTCATAAAAAAGAGGTGAACCGCAAAGAGGGTTATATTATTGTCACCTTTGGGTGGTTGATCATGTCGGCTTCCGGGGTACTGCCTTATTTGTTTTCCGGGGCTATCCCCTCAGTAACTAATGCATTTTTTGAAACCATTTCGGGGTATACAACTACCGGGGCTTCTATACTGGACGATATTGAAAGCCTGCCGGAGGGTATCCTCTTCTGGCGTAGTCTTACCCATTGGATAGGAGGGATGGGGATCATTGTACTGGCCATAGCCATACTGCCCTTACTCGGGATAGGAGGGATGCAGCTCTTTGCAGCCGAAGCTCCGGGCCCCAGTGGAGATAAATTACATCCAAGGATTACCGACACCGCAAAGCGTCTCTGGCTGATCTATTTTGGGTATACCGTAGCAGAGACCATACTGCTCAAGGCTGCGGGGATGACATTTTTTGATGCCATCAACCATTCGCTGGCTACCTTGTCTACCGGGGGATTCTCCACCAAGAACGCCAGTATCGCTTACTGGAATGACCAGCCCCTGATACAATACATCATTATATTTTTTATGATTTTAGCGGGGAGTAACTTTGTATTGAGTTATTTCGCGTTTAAAGGTAAAGTGCAAAAGGTGCTGAAGGATGAAGAATTTAAAGCCTACATGGTATTTATTGGGCTGGTCACCGTGCTTACGGCAATAGTAATACACTATAAAGCCAATATGGCGGTGACGGATTACCACCCTATGCTTTTCGGCGAGATGGAAAGTGCCTTCAGGCACGCCTTATTCCAGGTGGTCGCCGTCGTGACAACAACCGGTTTCGTAACCGCAGACTTTACGGCATGGACACCCTTCTTAACCATTTTGTTCTTTGTGCTGATGTTCTCAGGAGGGTCTGCCGGATCAACCGCCGGGGGGATCAAGATAATGCGTCATATTATGATCCTGAAAAATGGCTTGCTCGAATTTAAAAGGACCCTGCATCCCAATGCTATCATCCCTGTACGGTATAACGAGAAGTCGGTTTCCGAACAAATTGTATACAACATCGTGGCCTTTTTCGCCTTGTATATGATGTTATTTATCCTGGGAGCCCTGGTCCTGGGCTTATTGGGATTAGACTTCGTAACGGCCATCGGTGGTGCTGTTTCCTCCCTGGGGAATGTAGGTCCTGCCTTTGGAACCCTGAACCCGCTGAGTAATTTCAACAGCCTGCCTGTCTTAGGGAAATGGTGGTGTGGGTTCCTGATGCTGGCCGGTAGGCTGGAACTTTTCACGGTACTTATCCTCTTCACTCCTTACTTCTGGAAGAGGACCTAATGATACCCCGATAAACTTAAATGGTTGTTATAGGACAGCTTTAATCCTGGCTACAGCTTCCCTGATCTCATCGGTAGAAGCGGCATAGGAAATACGGATGCAATTCGGGTTTCCGAAAGCTTCCCCTGTCACGGTAGCCACGTTTGCATGCTCTAAGAGGTAAAGCGCAAAATCCGATGCATTCTCAATCTTCTGGCCTTTTAACGTTTTTCCGAAGAAGGCAGAAATGTTTGGGAATACATAAAAAGCTCCTTCAGGCACGTTGAGGGCAAACCCTTCTATCTCCCCAAGTAAGGAGAGTATAAGGTCCCTGCGCTGGTGGAACTCGTCTATCATGAACTGGATCTTGCTCACAGGAGCTTCGAGGGCTGCTATGGTGGCGCGCTGAGCAATCGCGTTTGCCCCGCTGGTGATCTGACCCTGGAACTTGGTACAGGCCTTTGCGATCCAGTCCGGTGCACCGATGTACCCGATCCTCCAGCCGGTCATAGCAAATGCCTTGGAGACACCATTAACGGTAATAGTACGATCGTACATGCCTTCTATCCCGGCTATGCTTACATGACCTCCCCTGAAATTAATATGTTCATAGATCTCATCAGAGACCACATAGATACCAGGGTGTTTCCTGAGTACCTCTGCAAGTCCTTGTAGTTCTTCCTGGCTGTAAACCGAACCACTGGGGTTACAAGGAGAACTAAACCAGATCATCTTGGTCTTTGGAGTGATGGCCGCTTCCAGTTGGTAGGGCGTCATCTTAAAATCATTTTCAATACTGGTAGGAACCTCTACCGGTACTCCTTCTGCAAGCTTTACAATGTCGCTGTAGCTCACCCAGTAAGGAGCGGGAAGAATCACCTCGTCTCCTTGGTTTAACATCACCATGGCCACATTGGCCAGGGATTGCTTTGCCCCGGTAGAGACTACGATCTGCGAGAGGTCATAATCCAGGTTATTATCGCGCTTAAATTTGTTGGAAATGGCCTGTTTCAAGTCTCCATAGCCATCCACTGGGGAGTAGCTGCTGTAGTTATCGTCTACGGCCTGTTTTGCAGCTTCCTTAATAAAATCGGGAATGTTGAAATCCGGTTCACCCAGGCTGAGCCCGATGATGTCTTTTCCTTGGTTTCTTAATTCTCTCGCTTTTGCAGCCATAGCCAGGGTGGCCGAGGTTGCCATGTTATTAATTCTTTCGGAAAGCGCGTTCTTCATGCTGTGTTAACTTTAGGTGTGCAGTAATGCAGGCCTTTTACCCAATTCTTTTAAATGCTTGAAGTGCGAAATTATGGCTTTTCTGGTAGTTTTGTATTCGTTATAGGGTAAATTAAACTCGTTCGCCGTTTCTTTCACAATTTCAGCGATTTTTGTGTAATGAATATGGCTAATGTTTGGGAAGATATGGTGCTCTACCTGGTGATTCAGGCCGCCCGTAAACCAATTCACTATCCTGTTCTTGGTTCCAAAGTTCACCGTGGTGAATAACTGGTGGATAGCCCAGGTGTTCTTCATAGAGCCATCTTGTTCGGGTAAGGGTGTTTCGGCTTCGTCAACTACGTGTGCCAGTTGAAAGACCACACTGAGGATTACACCCGCGACATAGTGCATCAGGAAGAATCCTATCAGTACTTTCCACCACGCGATTTCCATCAGCAACATCGGGAGAACAATCCAGATGGTGATATAGATCAGTTTGGTGACCACAAGAACACTCCAGTTTAAAAATGGGTTTGGGAATTTACCGTAAGCCAGTTTTCTTTTGGTGTAACGGTACATCTGCATAAAATCTGTAGTGATGGCCCAGTTAAAGGTCAGCAGGCCATAGAGGAAGATAGAATAGTAATGCTGAAATTTATGAAAACGATGCCAGGGGGCATGTTTGGAGAATCGCAATATGCGTCCGGCTTCAAGGTCCTCATCATGCTCGTGGATGTTCGTATAAGTGTGGTGCAACACATTGTGTTGTACCTGCCAGTTGTAAACGTTCCCTGCCAGGATATAGATACTGCTCCCCATTAATTTGTTCAGCCATTTCTTACTGGAATATGACCCGTGGTTCCCGTCGTGCATGACGTTCATTCCAACCCCTGCCATTCCTACTCCCATGGTGATTGTGAGTAGTAGATTGGCCCAGGTTGGGAGGTTAAGGGTAAGCATCAGGAAATACGGGGCCAGGAAAAGCCCGAACATGACCGCGGTCTTCAGGTGCAGTTGCCAGTTCCCGGTCTTTTTGATTTTATTTTCTTTGAAATAGGCGTTAACCCTTCTGTTTAATGTTCTGAAAAATTGTGCGGAATCGTTACGGGAGAACCTTACAGGTGAAGTTTTCATATTCTGTATTGTTAAAAGATCTTGGGGTCTTTATAATAAAACGCAAAATACAAACTTTTAATATCTCTTATCGATTGTCGTACTTTTGCCAAAAACACAAAGGTAAGCATGCAGGCGGATATAGTCTTTAAATATTTTGAACAATTTAACGAAACACAGCAACAACAATTCAGGGAACTGGAAGCACTATACCAGGATTGGAACCTGAAGATCAACGTAGTATCCAGGAAAGATATTGACGAGCTCTACCTGAGGCATGTGCTTCATTCCCTCGGTATTGCCAAGCTTATTTCATTTAAACCGGGAGCTAAAGTACTGGATGTAGGTACCGGAGGCGGATTTCCCGGTATCCCTTTGGCTATCGCCTTTCCGGAAACACAGTTTACCTTGGTCGATGCCATAGGTAAGAAGATCAAGGTTGTGGACGAGGTGGTTCAGGGCTTAGGTCTTAAGAATGTGCAGACCCGGCATTGCAGGGTAGAAGAGCTGGATACACAGTTCGATTTTATCGTGAGCAGGGCAGTAGCTGCTATGCCTACTTTCGTGAACTGGGTTCGTGGCCGTATAGCGAAACAATCTGTTCACGAACTGAAAAATGGGATACTGTATTTAAAAGGCGGGGACTTATCCGAAGAATTGAAACCGTATAAAACGGCACAAATATACAACCTAGACCAGTACTTTGATGAGCCATTTTTTGACACTAAGAAAGTGGTCTACCTGCCAATGAAGTATAAGCCCTGAATGTTACAATGCTAGCATCTGGTAATAGGTGCTCCTGCAACGAGCAGCGTATTTACTTAACCACTGGCGATAACGAGAGTACAGAAATACCAACCCCCGGGAATAGATTTTTTTGGTCGTTTTGCTGTCCATAAGATCTCTATTAAGGTTCAGATTCTGGTTGCTTTCATTTAAAGTTACAAAATCTTTAAGTTTATAACGCTGAAAAACAAAGCCTTATTATCCAAATGATAATAAGGCTTTGATATATTACAGCTCAGAGACCTGTTCCCGGTGTGATTATTCGCCTAAGAAAGGGTAGCGGTAATCCACAGGCGTAACAAAGGTTTCTTTGATGAGTCTCGGAGATACCCAACGCAGCAGGTTCTGTGCAGAACCGGCCTTGTCATTAGTACCTGAAGCACGTGCCCCTCCAAAGGGTTGTTGCCCGACAACTGCCCCTGTTGGCTTGTCATTGATGTAGAAATTCCCGGCACTGTTCTCCAGTACTTTGGTAGCCTCAGCGATCGAATAACGATCTGCGGAAATTACCGCACCTGTCAGTCCGTAGATTGATGTTTCATCAACAAGCTTCAGGGTTTTGCTCCAGTCCTTGTCCTCGTAAACATATACGGTGACCACGGGTCCGAAGAGTTCAGTTTCCATGGTGGTATATTTAGGATCCGTGGTGACGATGACCGTTGGATCTATAAAATAACCTTTAGACTTATCGTAACTACCTCCTATAACTACTTCTGCATTATCGTCTTTCTTTGCCTGATCTATATACGATGCAAGTTTGTCAAATGCTCCTTCGTGTATAACCGCTGTAATAAAGTTACCCATATCTTCAGGTGAACCTGCAGGTTTAAAGGATTCTACATCCTTTTTTACCCGGTCAAGGATATCTTGTGCGGTCGACTTTGGCAGGTAAACCCTGGAGGCTGCGCTGCATTTCTGTCCCTGGAATTCGAAAGCGCCCCTTGTAATTGCAGTGGCCACCTGTTGAGCATCTGCTGTTGGGTGCGCAATAATGTAATCCTTACCGCCGGTCTCACCAACGATCCTTGGATAGGTCTTATAACGGTCTATATTGTTGCCGATCTTTCTCCAGATATCTTTAAATACTGTGGTGGATCCAGTAAAGTGAATACCTGTAAAATCCGGGCTGGCCAGGACGGTATCGGTTATCATTTCCGGTTCACCATACACTACGTTGATCACCCCGTCAGGAACTCCGGCTTCCTTAAAGACGTCCATCACTACTTTGGCGGAAAAGATCTGGTGGTCACTGGGTTTCCAAACGACTACGTTCCCCATGAGTGCTGCACTGGTTGGAAGGTTACCTGCAATGGCTGTAAAGTTGAATGGAGTTACGGCGTAGACGAATCCTTCTAAAGGACGGTATTCCACGCGGTTCCATACTCCTTCAGAGGATTCCGGTTGCTGGCTGTAGATCTCAGCCATATACTCCACGTTAAAAGTTAAGAAATCGATCAATTCGCAGGCGGCGTCTATTTCTGCCTGGTAGATGTTTTTTGATTGAGCGATCATGGTAGAAGCATTCAGCTTGTCGCGGTAAGGACCAGAAATCAATGCGGCTGCTTTCAGGAAAATTGAAGCGCGCTGTTCCCAGCTAAGTGCTGCCCATGATTCCCTGGCTTTCAAGGCTTCAGAAATAGCAGATTCTACGTGTTTCTTTTCTGCTTTATGATATTTACCGACCACGTGTTTATGGTCATGTGGGGGTGCCATATCTGCGGTATTCCCCGTTTTTATTTCTTTGCCTCCAATGTAGAGAGGAACCTCTACCTGGCTATTGTAATACTCCTTATATTGCTGAAGCACGGATTCCCTTTCGGAACTCCCGGGCTCATATGTCCTAACAGGTTCATTTACTGCTACCGGGACATTAAAAAATCCTTTACCCATAATTGCTGTTATTTTTGATTAAAATTCCAGCAAAGGTATTAAATCATGTAGGGAATAGAAAACTATAACGTTATAAATGGGGGGTTAGTTCAGGGCAAAAGGTGCGCTGAATTTAAAGGTGGGGACATATACCCTGAATTTCTCGGTAGAACTGAAGTTCACCATATTGTAATGTCCCTTCATCGCCCCGATAGGAGAGGCCAAAAGACAACCCGAACTATAGGTATGGGATTCACCGGGTTTGATCACCGGTTTTTTCCCGATAACACCCTCCCCGTCAAGGATCTCAAAATCGTTCAGGGCATCGTATATCTTCCAGTGCCTCGAGGTCAGTTGTACAGAATCTTTGCTTTGGTTCTCAATGGTAATGGTATAGCCAAAGGCAAAGTGCATCTTGTAGTTTTTGAAGAAAGTACCCTCAAAACTCGTGGTCACGGAAATCTTAATCCCTTTGGTTACCTGTGTAATCATGACGTGTCTCTAATAAGTGAAGGCGCTTCCCAGAAGCAGGGCAAGAGCCCCAATGCCTGACAAAATTATAAAAATCGTATTTAGCAGTAGAAATTTTAATATTGTTTTAAGTCTTCCATCACCGTAGAAAGTCCTCATGGCTTTGTACAGGTACAAAGTAAATATGAGCAAAGCAAACCCGGCAGTGGAAATACTAAAAATCTTATCCGCCAAAAAACTAATAGTGAGCAAGATAAACATAAGTGACTGATTATGGAAGCTGAAGATCAGATTATCGGTGTATGTATAGCTTTTATTGATATATACCATCCGAATGAATATAGCGAAGACCGGCAGGAAGAAAAAAGTAGCGAATGGCAGCCGTCCTAAAATAGCGTTGAGGAAACTTCCCGGGGAATTTTTCACCCTGTTAATGCTCCTGGCAATAGCAAAGCTGCTTTTGTCTTCTCCTGACTCCGGGATATTGATTATGCGACCTATCTCATCATAATGCTTTAAATCGTGATACCGAATAAGGGAAAGATAAAACTCGGTTTTTTTAAAAATGCGCTCCCAGAATTCATCGGTGGCAAGCTGTTCATAATGCAAAGCAGGAGACGATGCGATCATCGAATCTTTTTTATCCGAAAACAGTACAAAACCTTGTGGGTTTTGCCAGGTTATGACCGAGTCTTTTGACGACGCTTTAACTGCGTCTCCCACTAGAGGAGTATTGGTGGCGTTTTGATTGGGAGTGTCATTATTTCCTTTCGCGTCCAGGGTGTCCAGATTGCTGCCCATGCTAAGCAGTAAAAAATATATTATGCTGAGGCTTAAGAGGAAGCGGAAGGGATTGGTGTACGTCATGCGTTTACCCTCCAGGTATTCCCTGGTAATTTTCCCGGGATGCAGCAACATGGCTGATAGCGTTCTGAGCAGCCGGGAGTCATAGGCAACTACAGTGTTGAAGAATTCCTCTATATAATTGACTAAAGTTCGTTTCTTGTTGTTATTAGCCTGGGAGCACTGTGGGCAGTAACGGTCGCTGATATCCAATGGGTGCCCGCAATTAAGGCATTTGGTCCCCCTGTATTTCAAGGGGTATCGCTCTCGTTTATCGGGTTTGGGCAGGTCTTTCATGCCAATGGTTGGTTGTCATGTTCAAAATTATATACTACCGGGAACTTGGTTCAATTGCTGATATTCCTCGAATTGGCATTTCCAATGCCGATAAGGCTGTCGTAAAGATCTCCAAACCGCCTGTAATACACTAATATAAGGTAATTGTTCTCTGTGAAATGGAAATTACCGGAGATCGCGTTGAGATCAATATTGCCCTTCTTATCCTGGATAACGTATTTGTAGTTGTAGAATCCTTGTTTCATCAGGATGACCGTTTCCATGTTCCCCGTCTCCTCGTTGAATTTCAGCCTGTTCTCCTCTTCCAGGGCATAATTGTTGAACTTGCCAAAGACATATACTTCGTCCATTCCCAGCATTTGGGAATAAGGAAGACTAAAATGCACTTCGGTGTATTCGGCTTCCCTTGAGCCTTCTGTACCTTGTATGGTCCGGACAAGGAAATCCCCATTAATATCCGGGAAGTATGTGTAAGGTTCGTCAAAACGATAGCGATCTGTAAAGAGTATGTGGTTGTACAGGTCGCCGACGGTTACCTTAGAGATCTGGGCACTCGGGGCCCGGAGATCCTTGGTGTCAAAATATAAATACTCGTTCCCTCCGTAAAAGCTGGTTTCTTCATTGTATTTGTAGACCAGTTCATTCCCCAGGATGTACTGTGGTTCTATCCCCTGTATAGCGGTGGGCCAGAAATAATTCTGCAAAATGGCCACCTTGACTTCCTGTTTTGGGTTAATCCAGTCAAAATCCCCTGCGAGTATGCTAAATTGCACTACTTGTTTCTCGTTGAGAAATTCAAAATCCCTGCTCCGTTTAACGGTTGCGCTCACTTTAACCAGGTCCTGGTAGACCAGGAACCTGCGGGAAAATTGCAATTCATTATCTGTGTTGTAGACCTCCAGTACATAATTACCGCTGACTCTAAGGCGGACATTCTGGTTGGGGATGGTGAGCCGGTAGTTGGAGTAAGGCTGAAGGGTGTTATAGCTATTGGCATAGTCGATGATCCTTTGGTTGTCTACCCCATCCAGGTACTGCGACTTTAACAGGGTGGAGGGAGTCCAGTCATAATCACAGTGAACGATCTTATAGTAATAATCCTGCTCACTAGCTGTAAGATCATCAAACTCCAGGTAAACACCTTCGCCCAATTGGATAATCGGGAATTGGTCTTCAGTGGGCCCGGTAAAACGTACAGATAAAATGTGGGATGGAGGGTTTACCTCGTACTGCACCTGTGCAAATACTGGCGCACAAAGCAATAGGAAGAATAGTTGTTTAAGGTTCGGGCGCATTTATGGACATATTTTCCGGCAAAGGTAAACAAAAAGCTTGCCGTGCTTCTCCGTATCCGTTCAATGCCCAATTTTATAGACAATAATTATGAAAACTTTCCTTTTAATGCTATTTTTGTGGCGAATTTTTGATAACCTAAGGTCTACACTCTATGTCCAAAGACATCCGGATTAAAAAAGGATTAAATATAAACCTTGTCGGTGCTGCAGAACAGACCACTACCAAAGCCGTTTCCAGTAATGTTTACAACATCAACCTAGCTGACTTTCACGGGATGACCCCCAAGATGATGGTTAAGCAAGGTGCTGAGGTTAAGGCAGGTGAGCCATTGTTTTACAGCAAGAATAACGAAGAGATGTTATTCGTTTCTCCGGTTAGCGGAGAACTGATCGAAATTGAAAGAGGTGCGAGAAGGCGAATTCTCAACCTCAAGATCCTCGCAGATAAAACCCAGGCATCGGTAGAGCATACGCCTCTGAGCCCTGAGAAAGCTTCAGAAGAAGCGATACGCGAGTTCTTACTTAAATCTGGTTGCTGGCCATTCATCAAGCAGCGACCTTACGATATTATCGCTGATCCGGAATCCAGGCCCAAGGCCATCTTTATATCCGGTTATGTAACTGCTCCCCTTGCAGCCGAATTGGATTACGTGCTAAAAGGGAAGGAAAAAGAAATGCAGGCAGCCATCACGGCCCTGGGTAAACTGACTCCCGGAAAAGTCCATGTTTCTGTAGGGAAGTCTTCAGACTCTCCTCTTGCCGGACTACAGGGCATAACCCTGCACAAAGTTTCCGGTCCGCACCCTGCAGGATTGGTGGGAACCCAGATCAATAAAATCGATCCTATTAATAAGGGGGAAATAGTTTGGACACTATCCGCCCAGGACCTTATCATCATTGGGGAAACTTTGCTTAGCGGGAAATTTAACCCGGAACGGACGATTGCTTTGGTAGGCTCTTCAGTAAAGACTCCAAAATACTACACCACTAAGATCGGGGCAGAAATCTCGACATTCTTGTATGCAAGTGGAGTTAAGGAAGATGATATCAGGGTGATTAATGGCGATGTTCTCACCGGACGTAAGTCAAGACCGGATGGACATCTTGGTTTTTACAACAATACGGTATCCGTGATACCGGAAGGGGACGACTACGAATTTTTCGGGTGGAACAAACCTGTTTTCGATAAAATCTCTTCAACCCGGGCACTGACCTTTTCCTGGTTGCAGCCCAAAAAGAAATACGAATTAACGACCAACACCAACGGGGAGCACAGGGCTTTCGTAGTGACAGGTTTGTACGAGGAGGTATTCCCAATGGATATCTACCCGCTTCAGTTGCTTAAAGCATGTATGGTTCAGGACCTGGATGAAATGGAGCAGTTAGGACTATATGAAGTGGTTCCGGAAGATTTTTCCTTAACCGAGTTCATTTGTATCTCCAAGCAACCCCACCAGAAGATCATCCGTGAAGGATTGGATTTGTTATATAAAGAAATAGGATAAAAGATGAGAGATAAAAGACTTACATTCAAGAAAAGGCTGCATATCCTGAAGCATCGCTACAGGGATAAAAAAATGGCTCCCGCCTTTAATGCATTCCATACTTTCTTGTTTGCCCCTAACGAAACCACCCATTCGGGATCTCACGTCCGCGCCGCGGATGACCTGAAGCGGACTATGAATACGGTGATCATGGCTTTGATCCCTGTATTGCTCTTTTCAATGTTTAATGCAGGTTACCAGCATTACGCAGCTATTGACGCTGCAAACGGCATCAGCCGGGAGCTTTCCCTCTTTGAGAACTTCCTGACCTGGGATAATTTCTGGATCGGGATCGTACACGTGCTTCCCCTGGTAATCGTTTCCTATGGTGTTGGTCTGCTGATCGAGTTCATCTTCGCGGTGATCAAAGGACACGAAGTGGAAGAAGGATACCTGGTAACGGGTATGTTAGTCCCCTTGATCGTTCCTATTGATACTCCGTTATGGATGCTGGCTGTTGCCGTAGCCTTTGGTGTAGTTATCGGGAAAGAGGTGTTCGGAGGAACAGGAATGAATATCCTGAACCCCGCCCTTACTATTCGTGCCTTCCTGTTTTTCGCTTATCCTACATGGATGAGTGGTGACAAGGTGTGGGTACAAGGAGCCGTAGAAAGAGCAGGAGGTCCTGACGCTATTTCCGGAGAGACCATACTGGGTTACCTCGCGCAGAATAAAGCATCAGAATTTGAATACTCTGTCTCTGATATGTTCTTCGGTTTTATCCCCGGTTCCGTGGGAGAAACCTCTGCCTTCCTGATCTTGTTAGGAGGCCTGTTCCTTATCTTTTCCAAGATAGCCAGCTGGAGAATCATGGTAAGCGCAGTGATCGGGTCACTGGTCATGGGACTTATCTTTAACGGGGTGGTCGATGCAGGATGGATAGGGGAATCCAGTAAATTTTACGGGCTGATGAGCTTCGATTTCTGGAAACACCTCATTGTCGGCGGACTCGCATTTGGTATCGTCTATATGGCTACAGATCCTGTCACCGGTGCCCAGACTAACCGTGGTAAATGGTTCTATGGATTCTTTATAGGGTTTATCTCGGTAATGATCAGGGTATTTAACCCGGCCTACCCGGAAGGAGTATTCCTTGCAATTCTATTGATGAACGTATTTGCACCTACCATTGATCATTACGTGGTCAGGGGTAATGTGAACAGGCGTCTTAAGCGATTCAAGAACGCGACCGTACATCCTAAAACTACTGAAGGAGAAGGCGCTAAACTACAAGTTGAAACAGTTTAATTATGGCAGTCAATAAAGATAATAATGTCTACACTGTAATTTTTGCAGGTATTATGGTGATCGTGGTAGGAGCTATCCTTGCCTTCCTTGCCTCATCCCTTAAACCGCGAATACAGGAGAACGAACGTTTTGAAAAGCAGCAGAACATCCTGTATGCCATGGGTGTCAATGAAAATACACCGGATAGTGGTGTTAATTTTATCCCTACAGACCGGGTGGAAGAGGAATTCTCTAAATACATCAAGCAGCAATTGGTGATAGAGGGTGATAAGATTAGCGAAGATGAGAATGCATACCTAATCGACCTGAAGAAGCAATTGGCCCTGGCCAGTAAGGGGAACACTCCAAAGTTACCCTTGATGGTAGGGGAGAAGGACGGTAAAACGTTCTATATTATTCCTATGTACGGGAAAGGTCTTTGGGATGCGATCTGGGGATTCATCTCTTTGGATGAGAACATGATCGTACAAGGGGTGTATTTTGACCATAAGGGAGAGACACCCGGACTGGGAGCCAATATCAAAGAACGTTACTTCATGGACGACTTTGATGGTGAAACCATCCTGAACGGGACACGATACGAAGGTATCAGGGTAGCAAAAGGGAACAATGATCCTCTTAACGAAGATAAAGAGGATAACGAAGTAGATGCCCTGGCGGGTGCTACCATTACCGGTGACGGTGTTTCCAATATGATTTCCCAGACCGTGAGAATGTATAAAAGCTATTTAGAAACCATAAGAACCACAGAATAACATGGCCTTACTATCTAAAAAAGATACCAGTCTTATCCTGGATCCCCTGGCAGACAATAACCCGATTACCATACAGGTACTGGGGATTTGTTCTGCACTGGCGATCACAGCCGAATTAAAAGCATCTATTGTGATGGCTATCTCCGTTTTATTCGTAATGGGGCTAGGAAACGTCGTGATAGCACTTATGAGGAATGTGATTCCATCCAAAATCCGGATCATTGTTCAATTGATCGTTGTTGCTTCGCTGGTAATTATCGTGGACCAAGTGTTAAAAGCATTTGCCTACGAGCTCAGTAAAACCCTATCGGTTTTTGTGGGTCTTATTATTACCAACTGTATTATTATGGGACGATTTGAGGCTTTTGCCCTGGGTAATGGTCCGTATAGGTCTTTCCTTGATGGAGTCGGTAACGCAGCAGGTTATGGAGTTATCCTGATCATCGTTGGATTCTTCCGTGAATTGTTAGGGTCCGGTACGTTACTGGGAATACCGGTACTTGGAGATCCAATTGCTAAAACGGGATTGTACTCCATCGGTTATGAGAACAACGGGTTTATGTTGTTGTCACCAATGGCTCTGATCGTAGTTGGTATTATCATCTGGGTTCAGCGTTCACGTAACAGGGCTTTGATCGAGGAAAACTAATAAGCGCTTAAAAAGAAAATTATGTTAGAGCATATAGAGCTGTTTTTTAAATCCATATTCATTGATAATATGGTATTCGCCACCTTCCTAGGAATGTGTTCCTACCTGGCGGTATCTAAAAAAGTAACCACGGCTGTAGGTCTTGGTGCTGCGGTGATCTTCGTTTTGGCGGTGACCGTACCCCTTAACTGGCTGCTGGATCAGTATTTATTACAGGACGGGGCATTGGCCTGGCTAGGACCGGAATACGCGGACTACAACTTGAGTTTCCTCTCCTTTATCCTGTTTATCGCTACCATTGCCACCATGGTACAATTGGTAGAGATCGTGGTAGAAAAATTTTCTCCTGCACTGTATAACTCCCTAGGGATCTTCTTACCTCTTATCGCAGTAAACTGCGCAATTTTAGGAGGATCACTGTTTATGCAGTCCAGGGAAATTGCAACACTGGGATTAGCCTTTAACTACGGCCTGGCATCCGGGATCGGTTGGTTCCTCGCCATCCTTGCCATTGCAGCTATCCGTGAAAAGATCAGGTATTCCAATGTGCCACCACCACTTCGTGGATTGGGAATCACATTTATAATCACAGGCCTGATGGCTATCGGGTTTATGAGTTTCGGAGGAATGCTGACCGGAGGAGGTAGTGAAGACAACGTCACCGATGCAAAAGTTGCCAAAGAAGAAGAAAAGAAAGAACCGGCTAAAGAAGAAGAGTTAGAAGAGAATGCCGTTTCGTTTAACCAGGCTATAAACAAATAAGAATGATTTTAGCTACGAGTACCCTCGGAACAATCCTGATCACTGTCATCGCTTTCATGGTATTGCTGTTGATCCTGGTCAGCCTGTTGTTGTTCACCAAAGAAAAATTATCCCCATCCGGTCCTGTGACCATTACCATTAACGGGGAAAAGAAGATTGAAGTAGGATCAGGAAGTTCCCTGCTATCTACCCTGGGTGATAAGAAGATATTTCTTCCTTCTGCCTGTGGTGGAGGTGGAACTTGCATACAGTGCGAGTGCCACGTACTTGAAGGAGGGGGAGAGGCACTGCCTACAGAAACCCCTCACTTCTCCAAAAAAGAACTTAATCAAGGTGCTCGTCTCGCTTGCCAGGTTAAGGTGAAGCAGGATATGGAGATCACCATACCGGAAGAAGTATTCGGGATCAAGAAGTGGGAAGCCACCGTTGTTCGGAACTATAATGTAGCCTCCTTCATCAAAGAATTCGTGGTAGAGATACCGGAAGACATGAACTATAAGGCCGGTGGGTATATACAGATAGAGATACCTCCGTGCGAGATCAAGTACGAGGATATAGATATCACGGCCCACCCGGAGGAACATGAGACCCCGGATAAATTCCAGGCTGAGTGGGATAAGTTCAATTTGTGGCCGTTGACCATGAAGAATACCGAAATTGTGGAACGAGCCTATTCCATGGCTTCTTACCCTGCAGAAGGGCGAGAAATCATGCTTAACGTTCGTATCGCCACCCCACCATGGGACCGCTCTAAAAATGGTTGGATGAGTGTTAACCCGGGTATCGCCTCTTCTTACATCTTTGCCCAGAAACCGGGGAACAAGGTAACCATCTCCGGACCTTATGGTGAATTCTTCATCAATGAGTCCGAATCAGAGATGTTGTATGTAGGTGGTGGAGCCGGAATGGCCCCAATGCGATCACACCTGTACCATTTGTTCAAAACCCTAAAAACAAACAGGAAGGTGACTTACTGGTATGGAGGTCGTTCTAAACGAGAGCTGTTCTATATCGATCACTTCCGACAGTTAGAAAATGATTTCCCTAACTTTAAATTCTATATGGCCTTGTCCGAACCACTTCCGGAGGATAACTGGAAAGTAAAAGAGGACCTGGATGCCCCCGGCGACGGATTCGTAGGATTCATTCACAATTGCGTGATCGATAACTACCTATCCAAGCACGAATCACCGGAGGATATTGAGTTGTACTTCTGTGGACCGCCACTGATGAACAAGGCTGTGCAGAAAATGGGAGAAGACTTCGGGATACCCGATGAGCATATCCGATTTGACGACTTCGGGGGATAATTCACCTGGAGACTACGGGTTGCACAATCCGGATATTGACAATTTAGAAAATAAAAAACCGGTATGTCTTCCATACCGGTTTTTTTATAAGCCATTACTATGCAGGAACTTTCAGAACAAGAATTACATAACCTGGCCATGAATATCGTTGGGCGGCAATTGGAAGAGGAAGGATTCGAATTTATGGGGGTGAACAGCAAACCTAAACGCAATCCACAGTTCGTCTGCCTGAAGAATAAAATATTGCATTTTATCGTCGTCCGGCACGTGCCCTATCCCTTAGATCCGAACGTGTATGACGAGAAGCTGATGAATAAAGTAAAGGATCACGCCGATAAATTTGAGGCTAAGACCTATTATGCGGGCGTCGGGTTATCTAACGCCGAGAACCGCGAATTGCCGGTTTACCTGAACGAATCCTATATCGTGGATTACCACGGGCTGAAAGAGATCTGATATGGATAAACTACTAATATTTCTAGGATGTTTCCTATTGCTATCCTGCACAGGGGAATCGGAATGGGAGCTTAATTACAATTCCGGGGCAGCGCTAGGCACCTCTTATAATATCACCTACATCGCCAAGGAAAAAAGAAATTACCAGCAGGAGATCGACTCTGTATTCGCTGTGATCAACCGGTCCATGTCTACCTACCAGAAAGACTCTGATATCTCCAGGATTAACAATGGCGACAGTGCTGTAGTCGTTGATCATATGTTTAAGGATGTTTTTAAGTTGTCTAAAGAGGTGTATGAGGCAACAGGGGGCTCTTTTGACCCCACGGTGGGAATCCTGGTCAATGCATGGGGATTTGGTCCCGGGCAGGCCATGGAATTGGATAGTACGGAGGTAGATAGCCTATTACAATATGTCGGTTTCAATAAAGTATCCCTGGAATCGGGTAATACCATCCGGAAAACCTATCCACAGATCTATTTTGATTTTAATGCAATTGCCAAGGGGTATGCCATTGACAGGCTTGCGCTGATGTTAGAGCAAAAAGGGATTTCAGATTACCTGGTCGAAGTGGGGGGTGAAATCGTAGCAGGAGGTCAGAACCTGATAAAGAAGAAGGCATGGGTAGTAGGGATCGACGATCCTCAGGTCACGGGGGAGAGAGCCCTGAAAAAGGCAGTCCGTCTTACAGACAGAGCCTTGGCCTCATCCGGGAATTACCGCAAATTCAGGGTAGATTCTGTAAGTGGTAAGAAGTATGTACATACTATTGATCCTTTAAGTGGCTATGGCCGGGATTCTAATGTTCTAGCAGCAACTGTAATTGCTCACAGTTGCGCCGAGGCCGATGCCTATGCTACGGCGCTTATGGCAATGGAACTTGATCGGTCTAAGAAGCTGTTGGAAGAGCAGCAAGGCCTGGAGGCTTATATCATCTACCTGGATGAGAAAGGGGATACCCGGGAATACCTTACGCCCGGATTTCGAAAGATGGTGGTGGAACTATAATTTTTCTACAAAAGGAATGATCTCACCCTGGGCAAGCCGGTAGTAGTCAATTTTTTCCGGGCTTAATTTCTCCCCCAGTTTTATTTCGCTGACGCTGAACCCCGCCTGCCTGAGGAGGTCAAAATAATCCTTCCCATAAATTCGCACGTGATCGTATTGACCGAAGATCCTGGCTCGTTCAGCCTTATCAGTGATCGTTGGATCTGCAAAAGTACTTTCCCGCTCAAGGTCTTGAGGCACCTGGAACACTCCCCAGCCGCCTTTTTTCATCACCCGGTACAATTCTGCTAATGCTTTCTTATCATCAGGGATATGCTCCAGTACATGGTTACAGAAAATGACATCAAAAGACTCAGACTCAAATGGCAGCTCACAGATGTCGGCTTTTACATCTGCCAGGGGAGAATTGAGGTCCGTGGTAGTGTACTCTAGGTTCTCTAGTTGGCGGAATCTTTTATAAAAGGCCTGTTCCGGGGCAAAGTGTAATACTTTGAGCGGTGCCTGGAAAAAATTGGTGTGTTGTTTCAGGAACAGCCATAACAGCCGGTGTCTTTCCAGGGAAAGGGTAGAAGGGGAGAGTACATTTTCCCTGGGCTGTTCATAGCCATAGGGTAAAAATGAACGAAATCGTTTCCCGTCTATAGGGTCCATATAACGCGATCCCCTGAGCCAAACGGCCAGGACCGGTTTAATGACATAACTCAGTTTAATGAGCCAGGGCCTGGGAACGGCATTCAGGAAAATTCGGAAGATCTTCTTCACGGGTCTCCTGTAGGTTAAACCGTTTGTTTATCCTGCCTGAACTCTTTCTCCTCGTCGCTTTCAATGCCAAGAGCATCGTAAATATATTTAAAGGTGGATAACAGCTGCGGCTTGCCGTCTACCAGGGCGATATTATGCTCAAAATGGGCGCTGGGTTTCCCGTCTGCAGTCAGAATGGTCCATCCGTCTTTCAGTTGACGGATACGTCTTGTTCCCATATTGATCATGGGTTCTATTGCCACTACCATTCCGTCAGCGAATTTTTTTCCCCGACCTCTTTTGCCGTAGTTGGGCATTTCCGGGCTTTCATGAAGTTCGGTGCCTAAACCGTGTCCTACCAATTCGCGGACAACGCCATAGCCATGGCTTTCACAGAACTGCTGAATGGCGAAACCGACATCACCGACGCGGTTCCCGAGTTTAAATTCCCTGATCCCAACGTAGAGGGATTCCTTGGTAACCGCTAATAACTTTTTGGTTTCCGGTGCAACATCACCTACCTCGAAAGTATAGGCATGGTCACCGTAGTAGCCATTTTTTAAAGCACCGCAGTCCACAGATATGATATCGCCATCCTCCAGGGGGGTGTCGTTCGGGATGCCGTGCACCACCTGTGCGTTAGGGCTCATATTCAGGGTATTGGGAAAATCGTACATTCCCAGGAACCCGGGCTCTGCGCCATGGTCCCTGATAAAGGTTTCCGCAAGTCCGTCGAGGTACAAGGGAGATACTCCCGGTTTGATCTCGGAAGCGATCATCCCCAGGGTTTTGGATACGACCAATGCGCTCTCGCGGATCAGTTCTATTTCTTCGGCTGTCTTAATTTTTACCATAAGTTGCAAAGGTAATATAATTGGTGAAATAGCCGGTTTAAAGCAGTCTTAAGAGAACCTCACAGTTTTGTTAAACCAGAGGTTCGCGATCCATAAGTTCTGGTTTGGGAATACCTATCATTTTCAGGATAGTCGGAGCGATGTCCCCGAGGACCCCGTTCTCAATAAACTGACGGTCCGGGTCTACCAGGATCAGGGGAACCGGGTTGGTCGTATGTGCCGTATTGGGGCTGCCATCCGGGTTAATCATGGTGTCGCAATTACCGTGATCAGCGATCACCAGTGAAGAATACCCGTTTTTAAGTCCGGCCAGGATCACATCCCGTGCACATTCATCAACCACTTCACAGGCCTTAATGGCTGCCTTCATAACCCCGGTATGCCCAACCATATCCGGGTTGGCAAAATTCAGGCATACAAATGATGCTTCCCCTTTCTCTAATTCAGGGATTATAGCATCCCTGATCTCGTACGCACTCATCTCCGGTTTCAGATCATAGGTGGCCACTTTGGGAGAAGGGCAGAGGAGGCGTTTTTCTCCCGGGAAAGGTTCTTCTCGCCCACCGTTAAAAAAGAATGTCACGTGGGGGTATTTTTCTGTTTCCGCGATACGGATCTGTTGTTTGCCCGCAGCAGAAATGACTTCGCCCAGGGTTTTCTCAATATTGTCTTTATCATAGACTACTTTGACGCCTTGGAAGGACTCATCGTAGTTGGTCATGGTTACGTAATAGAGATCCAGCTTGTGCATGTTATACTCGTGCATATCCTGCTGGGAAAGTACTTTTGTAAGTTCACGCCCGCGATCTGTACGGAAATTAAAGAAGATGACCACATCGCCATTTTCTATGGTGGCCAGGGCCTGGTCATTTTCATCGGTCATGACAATAGGTTTGATGAACTCATCGGTAATCCCTTCGTCATAGCTGTGCTGCATTGTCGTTGCAATATTCCGCGACGGTTCGCCCTTGCCTTCTACCAGCAGGTCGTAGGCCATTTTGATACGCTCCCAACGATCATCCCGGTCCATGGCATAATATCGCCCGATCACCGAGGCAATGCTCGTATTTTTAGTCTTACAGAAATTCTCGAGCTCGCTCAGGAATTTTTTTCCGCTCTTGGGATCCACATCTCTCCCGTCCGTAAAGGCGTGAACATAGGCCTGGGGGACACCGTAACTATCCGCTGCATTGATCAGTCCTTCCAGGTGTTTGGTATGACTGTGAACACCCCCGTCGCTCAACAGGCCGAGGAAATGCACTTTCTTATTGTTTTCCTTGGCATACAGGAAAGCATCTTTAAGCACTTTTTCATCTTTTAAGGTATTCTCCGCAACGGCCAGGTTAATCTTGGCCAGGTCCTGGTATACGATCCTTCCGGCCCCCAGGTTCATGTGCCCCACTTCGCTGTTACCCATTTGACCTTCAGGGAGGCCAACATTCATTCCATCGGTAAGTAATTCAGAATTGGGATAATCCCGGTAGAGGGAATCGATAAAGGGCGTATTGGCATTAGCCACGGCCGATACTTTCGGATCAGGTGAAATTCCCCATCCATCGAGGATCATCAGTATAACTTTATTATTCATGTCTTTGTGCTTAAGGCTGTCAAAAATAAGGGTATTAAGAGCTAATACCATGATTGCTGCCATCTTTTTGACATAGCGCGGTATATCATTGAAAGATTACTAAAATAAGGATGTAAAAGATGCGGTATTTTAAATAAATGAGGGAGTAAAAGGAGGCTTATGAACATAAGAACCCCGCAGGATTCGCTGCAGGGTTATTATATCACAACACTTACTGATATAGTGTTCAAGTAAAAGAGTAAATGTCAGAATTCAAAGCCGGTGAACGCCCTGTATAAGAAAGCGTACACAGCCATGGTGAGCATTAGAGCACAGAATAGGGAATAGCCTTTTAACAAGACCACTATAATTTCCGGCTTACAATTTTCAAATGCCTGAAAATACAGGTCTTTAAAGTGTAATAGTGTTCCCATATAGTCTTTTTTCGAGTTAATGAAAAGCTATAAGGGTTAAATTTGAGGCGATTAATAGATTTGGAGACTACTCAAAGATAGCCAAATATGTTCCATAACCTATTTTCTAAGGGGGGAATATTGTAACTACACGACCAATTGCCAGGTATTTACGATGAAGTGCCCGGACGCTCTTCCCTGAAGCGCTCAATGGCATCCCTGATACGCTCTATGCGGTTCTCCGGATCGGGATGGGTACTCTGGAATTCAGGAGCGCGGTTAGGTCCGGCGGCATCTTTCAGTATCTGCATAACGTGGATCATCTCTTCGGGCTCATACCCGGTTTGCAGCATAAGAAGCACCCCCAGTTCGTCACTTTCCAGCTCATCTCCACGACCGTTCTTCAATAAGGTGTTTTGTCCAATTTCATTGACAATACTGCCGGCATCGGCACCAACACTGGCGCCCATAGAAACGGTCTTCCAGAAGTTGCTTTCCGCGATTCGCTCTGCGGAATGCCTCCCGATGACATGGCCGATCTCGTGCCCAAGCACACCTGCTAGCTGGGCTTCATTTAATTTGGAAAAAAGTGCATAGGTGATAAAGATCTGTCCCCCGGGTAACGCAAATGCATTGATGGTTTGTTCATCGGCCAGGAGGTGAAATTCATACTGGTAAGGAGTTTCCCGGGCGATACTGTTCCTGACCAGGGACTGGCCTACGCGGTCTACTTGCGCCTGTAGTTGTTCGTCCGGGTAGAGTCCGCCATGCATTTGTGCAACTTCCGGAGCACTCTGCAGCCCAATGGCGATCTCCTGTTCTGCGGTCATGTTGATGTTCTGAACGCGACCGGTATAAGGATTCTCTTCCTTGTTATTACATCGTTGAATGAAGGCAAAAGCCACGATGGCCAGCCCTATAAAAATCCGGATTTGCCATTTGCCAAATCGCATAACTTTCACATTTTAAGCACTATTACAAAGTAAGTAAAAAGCTTAAAGCAATTTAGGATTGATGTCCAGAATATTGTCCTGTATATAATTTTTTATGAACCCTGTAGTAAAATGTTCACTGCCCAAAAAGTTCTCTTTTTCCAAGAGTGACAGGATATTTTTTTTGCGGAAAGCGGTCAGCATGGGTATGGATACCGGGGCATATGTATAGTGCCAGGGTTCGTATTTAAAGCCCCGTCTTTTAGGCTGGTCCGTGTAAACCAGGTAGAAACCGAATTTTTCAGCATTCTCATCCATCCACTTTTTCATCAATTCATAAGGTCCGCCGGGACCAAATTTCTCCGGGACCAGCACATCCCCTTCAGCCTTGGGGTAGCCGTCTATGATATCGAGGTCCGTGCCCCAGTGATGCCTGCTTGTCCCCGGAATTGTCGAGTATTCTATGATCCGGTCTATGGCTTCTAATGGCTCCATACCTTCATCCGTGTATTGCTGGTATTTTCGCTCAAAGATGGCTTCCTGCCTGTCAAAACTGCGGTATCCGGATACTACTTTCAGATCTATCCCATCCTGGTAGGCGGCAGCCTTCATAGCCATAAAGGCATCACAAGTTTCCTTCTGGGCCTGGAAACCATCCCCGTAAAGTTCGATATCGGCTTTACCCATAAGTTCCTCCACGCTGAAATCTATTTGTTGGGAGAAGAGGGAGGCGGGTATAAAACCGATGGCCAGGCCGGTAATACTACTTTTCTTGAGGAACGATCTGCGATGCATAGGTCAGGGTTAAGTAAGAAGTGTGATCATTAAATAGGTTAGTACAAAGTACTAACCGATCAAATTTACAAAGTATTTATAAGACTGCTTAAGTAATTAATACAGTCCGGCTTATTAACGGTTGAGATACATATACCCCTGTTTTTTCATTCGAAGATCGTGCAGGGTGATAATGTAGAAATAAATACCGGGCTCTAAACCTTTATTGCGTTGTACCACCTGTTCCCGGTTAGAGAACCCCTCAAATTCGTCCCGGTAATTATCCCTCGAATACACCATCACCCCGTAACGGTCAAAGATCTGTATGTGATTGTTAGGTGCATTTTCTACTCCCTCAATCTTCAGGCGGTCATTTTTACCATCGGCATTAGGGGTCAGGTAATAGTTATCCAGTTCTACAGTATCATAGGTATTCAGGATTTCAGAATTACCCCCTAAAGTGAGTACTTCGTAATCATCAGGTATAATTGGCCGGGAGCGGACCGATCCGTATTCCAAGCCGCCATTGACATAGGTGTTGCCAAGGTCTTCCCATTTTTGTTGCTGCTTATTCCAACCAACCACTTTTAGATCTGTCACGTACTCGGCAAGCCTGCCTATGTTGCTTTTGGTGTCCCAGCTGAGGGTGACCCTCATGGGGCTTTCCGCTTCCAGGCGCCAGAATTCCTTATCGCTGATTTCCAGGTGGGTGTTCAGTTTTTTAGAGGTGTTAAAGCTGAGGTCCAGGGTTTTGGAGGCGTTGGGATCTTCGAAAAAATAAGCGCATTTGAGTAACTCAGCTTCTGTATCTGCATCGATGCTTAAAATCCGTAAACGATAATCATCTCCAACCGGGAAGGTAAACGACTTGGTATTATTGGCGTAGGCATAGCCGGAGACTTTAGAAAAATCGGATTCGCCCACGTAAAAAGAGGATCGAAGGAAATTGACGTATACCAGGGTGTGTTTCCGTGAAGCGATAAAATCCCCCTCGATGAAGTTGGCGTTATTCCGCACCCCCACAGGCAGGTCTAGCAAGATGCCATGGGTATTTGCGATCTCGAGGTCGTAGAATACAGGAGCCGTGGCCCCGGTGATCTGCAGCGATTGTTCGCCGTATAGGCCCACCAGCCCGTTATTCTGGTCAAAAGATACATCGTTGACCAGGTCTGTATGCAGTCCCAGCTTCCCGCCATCGAAAACTTTCAGGTTCCCGCTGTTGCGCACCTTGGTCTGCCCCAACAGGATAAGGGGTAGATAAAATAGTAATGAAAAAATTACTGTTTTCATTATGGTTTGTTAATCAGGTGCCAGTTGGTGCCGTCGCTTTGCAGCCAGAATATTTTGTCTTTATCAATCTTGTTCGCAATATTTCCCTTGTCATCCAGATAGGGCGTATTGGTAAAAATATCTTTATCACCAATATTTTTAAGGATATAGATTCTTCCCATACAGGTACTGGCGACAGGTAGGGTAATGATGTATTCGGTTGTCCCGGTCAGAATAAGGGTATGGTCATTCACCGTTAATGCTGTCGGACCACTTATACTGCGAATAGGAGTGGCAAAGGAACCTGTAGTATGCAGGGTAGAGGTAGGGTTGACCGTTCCTACCCCCATCATCCCGTTGGTCATTCCCAGCTTTTGGCCATTCATATTGTAGGTGCGGTTTTCAGGATTCTGTACCAGGTTGGCTGTTGCCAGGTTATCCTGTATGCCGTCTGCCCCCGCAGGGCCTTGTGGCCCGGCCGGACCCTGTGGTCCAACGGCCCCGGTATCACCTTTAGGACCCTGCGGTCCTTCCGGACCTTGCGGACCTTCGGGTCCCATGGGTCCCTGTGGGCCTTCTGGTCCAACTGGTCCTTGAGCACCATCGTTACCGTCCGCACCTGCTGGACCCTGCGGTCCTTGTGGCCCTTCGGGTCCTGTAGCTCCGGTATCACCCTTTTGTCCCTGCGGACCCTGCGGTCCTTGCGGACCTTCGGGTCCCGTGGGTCCTTGCGGTCCTTCGGGTCCTTGTTCACCCTGTGGTCCTTGTGCGCCATCGGCACCGTCTGCTCCCGGGTCACCTTTTGGTCCCTGCGGACCTGCTGGTCCAACATCACCTTGTGGACCCTGTATTCCTTGCGGACCTTGCTCTCCCTGTGGGCCTTCTGGTCCAACTGGTCCTTGAGCACCATCGTTACCGTCTGCTCCCGGGTCACCTTTTGGTCCCTGCGGACCTGCTGGTCCAACTTCACCTTGTGGCCCCTGCGGTCCAGCTGGTCCTTGTGCGCCATCAGCGCCATCAGCGCCGTCAGCTCCTGCGGGTCCTGCTGGTCCGACATCACCTTGCGGACCCTGCGGTCCTTGCGGACCTTCGGGTCCCATGGGTCCCTGTGGTCCTGTTTCTCCTTGTGGTCCAACTGGTCCTTGTTCACCCTGTGGTCCTTGTGCGCCATCGGCACCGTCTGCTCCTGGGTCACCTTTTGATCCCTGCGGTCCTTCGGGTCCTTGTTCACCCTGTGGTCCTTGAGCACCATCAGCACCGTCTGCTCCCGGGTCACCTTTTG
This sequence comes from Zeaxanthinibacter sp. PT1, assembly GCF_028464225.1. Classification (GTDB taxonomy): domain Bacteria; phylum Bacteroidota; class Bacteroidia; order Flavobacteriales; family Flavobacteriaceae; genus Zeaxanthinibacter. Next base: position 4,729 of record NZ_JAQPCN010000001.1, on the reverse strand, counting down.
GTCCCTGCGGACCTGCTGGTCCAACATCACCTTGTGGACCCTGTATTCCTTGCGGACCTTGCTCTCCCTGTGGGCCTTCTGGTCCAACTGGTCCTTGAGCACCATCGTTACCGTCTGCTCCTGGGTCACCTTTTGGTCCCTGCGGACCTGCTGGTCCAACTTCACCTTGTGGCCCCTGCGGTCCAGCTGGTCCTTGTGCGCCATCGGTACCGTCTGCTCCCGGGTCACCTTTTGGTCCCTGCGGTCCTGTAGCTCCTGTCGGACCTACATCACCCTGGTCTCCTTTTTCTCCTTGTGGACCCTGTATTCCTTGCGGACCTTGCTCTCCCTGTGGTCCATCAGGTCCTGTAGCTCCGGTTGGACCTACGTCACCCTGGTCACCTTTTTCTCCTTGAGGACCTTGCGGTCCGGCTGGTCCTGTAGCACCGTCTATTCCCGGATCACCTTTTGGTCCCTGCGGTCCTGCCGGTCCTTGAGCTCCGTCAGCACCTGGTAACCCCTGCGGTCCTTGCGGACCTTCAGGTCCCATGGGTCCTTGTGGCCCTTCGGGTCCTGTAGCACCGGTATCACCCTTTTCTCCCTGCAGACCCTGCGGTCCTTGTGGACCTTCGGGTCCCGTGGGTCCCTGTGGTCCTTCTGGTCCAATATCACCCTGCGGCCCGGTTTCACCCTGTGGGCCCTGGTCTCCTTGTGGACCTTGGGGTCCTGCTGGTCCTTGAGCACCATCGTTACCGTCAGCTCCCGGGTCACCTTTTGGTCCCTGCGGTCCTGTGTCTCCCTGCGGTCCTGTGTCTCCTTGTGGACCCTGCGGTCCTTGTGGACCTTCGGGTCCCGTGGGTCCTTGCGGTCCTGTTGCACCAGTCGCCCCGGTATCTCCTTTTGGCCCTTGCGGTCCGGTTTCACCTTGAATACCTTGTTCACCCTGGGGTCCTGTGAGACCGATTGGTCCTTGAGGCCCTGTTTCACCTTTGTCACCTTTTTCTCCCTGGATTCCTTGTTCTCCTTGCGGTCCTTGGACCCCGGTATCTCCTTTTTCACCTCGTGGTCCTTGTTCACCTTGTGGTCCTGTATCACCGATTGGTCCTTGAGGCCCGACTTCACCCTGAATACCTTGATCACCCTGGTCGCCTTTGTCTCCTTTTTCTCCCTGGATTCCCTGTATACCTTGGTCTCCTTGGTCGCCTTTGTCTCCTTTTTCACCCTGGGGTCCTGTAAGACCGATTGGTCCCTGGGGTCCGACTTCACCCTGAATTCCTTGATCACCCTTTTCTCCTTGTGGCCCTTCGGGTCCTGTAGCACCAGTATCACCCTTTTCTCCCTGCGGTCCTTGCGGACCTTCGGGTCCCATGGGTCCCTGTGGACCTTCTGGACCTTGTTCACCCTGTGGTCCTTGTGCACCATCGGCACCGTCTGCTCCCGGGTCACCTTTTGGTCCTTGCGGTCCTGTAGCTCCTGTCGGACCTACATCACCTTGCTCACCTTTTTCTCCTTGCAGACCCTGCGGTCCTTGCGGACCTTCGGGTCCCATGGGTCCAGTTTCACCCTGTATTCCTTGCGGACCTTGCTCTCCCTGCGGTCCGGCTGGTCCTGTAGCACCGTCTATTCCCGGATCACCTTTTGGTCCCTGTGGGCCTACTGGTCCTTGAGCACCATCGTTACCGTCAGATCCTGCTGGTCCCTGTGGTCCTTCTGGTCCAACAGCCCCGGTATCGCCTTTTGGTCCCTGTGGACCTGTCGGTCCGGTTTCTCCTTGTGGCCCTTGTGGTCCGATTTCTCCCTGTGGTCCTTGTGCGCCATCGGCACCGTCTGCTCCCGGGTCACCTTTTGGTCCCTGCGGACCTGCTGGTCCGACATCACCTTGCGGACCCTGCGGTCCTTGCGGACCCTGCGGTCCTTGCGGACCTTCGGGTCCCATGGGTCCCTGTGGTCCTTCGGGTCCAGTTTCACCCTGTATTCCTTGCGGACCTTGCTCTCCCTGTGGCCCTTCTGGCCCAGCTGGTCCTTGAGCACCATCAGCGCCGTCAACTCCTGCGGGTCCTGCTGGTCCAACATCACCTTGAGGTCCTGCTGGCCCTTGAGGTCCTTCGGGTCCAATATCACCCTGCGGCCCTGTATCTCCTTGTGGACCCTGCGGTCCTTGCGGTCCTGTAGCTCCTACATCACCCTGGTCTCCTTTTTCTCCTTGTGGACCCTGCGGTCCTTGCGGACCTTCGGGTCCCATGGGCCCTTGTTCCCCCTGGGGTCCGGTAAGGTCCGGGGAAGTAAAGGATTTGCCGTCGGTGTAATGGATGGTAAAAGTACCGTCCCCGTTGTCGGTAAATGTAAAATTAGGGGAGCCGCCATTCCCGCCGGAAGTACTGAAACGTGTCCATTGGGTGCCGCTGTAGTAGTAAATGTCTTTAGTATCGGTGTTAAACACCAAAGCCCCCTGCAGGGGTTTGATACGCTGCATCTGGACATCGGTGACCCTGGACAGCACCAGGGTTTTGGTACTGCTCTCCAGCTCAAGTAGCGAAGCCGGGTGTATGGTACTGATATCATCCCCTATCTTCACCTGTGCAAGCGCCGAGTTCAGCCCCAGGAAAAGGAGGATAAGAAGTAAGTAAAATAATCTCATTGGTCAGCTATTGGATAAAATCCGGGTTTACCTCGTGAAAATAGGCCAACAGCAAGGGAAGCTGAAGAAATTGTTGTGAAGCGCGTCTATCTTGTGGTGAATTTAACAGAGTAGTTCAAATCACCCCAAAAAGCTGCGGTTTACCGATATGCGGATGTAAGTAATCGCCTACCTCTCAAGGTATAGGAATCCCTGGTATTGCAGGCCCAGGTCAAACATTTCCAGGACGTAATAATAGATGCCCTCCGGTAATCCTTGTTCCCTGTTGATAACCAGGTTATCCACGTTAGAAAAGCCGTTGAAATTGTTCAGGTAAGGCGCCGCTTTAAAAACCAATAATCCATTCCGGTCAAAGAGAGAAAGACTGTTATCCGGGCTCTGTTCCAGCTCGTCGATCTGTAGAAAATCGTTTATACCGTCATTGTTCGGGGTCAGGATATAATTGGGTAATGCCAAAATATCTGAGGGTTCGGCCAGGCTGCCAAAAGTAATGATCTCGTACTCGTCCGGTACAAAACTCGCCGAGGAAATAAAACCGTTCTCCAGGTCTCCAGAAACCACGGTATGACCCAGGGAAACCCATCGCCTGGCCTGTTTGCTCCAGCCCATGATGGTGAGCATTTCCAGTTCCGGGGCCAGGGCCGCGATCCCGCTGGAGGGATTCCAGCTGAGGGTGATGGTCGATGGCACAGTACCTTCCAATCGCCAGAATTCCACCTGGCTGATCCCGCTGATGGTCTGGGCGCGGATCTCGGTATTAAAAGGAGGGAAGGTAGAGGGGTTGTTGGGATTTTCGGCAAAATAGGCACAACGGGCCAGGGTGTTGGGGCTGTCCGAGTTAAGCGTCAGTGGCCGCAGCTGCTGAGAGGTACCTACCGGGAATATAAAACTGGCCTGGCCGGTGACGGCCGCATAGCCATCTACTTTGGTAAAATCGGTCTCCCCGTTATAAAAGCCATCCTGCATAAAATTCAGGAAGATATCGCGCATATTCCTGGGGGTGCGCACATCGCCTGTAATGAAATTCGCATTATTGATAACGCTTACGGGGGTCTCCAGGTCTACGCCCGAATCATTAGCCCATTCCGTATCGAAAAAGAAGGGCATAAAGGCCCCGGAGAGGGTGAGGGGCGTAGTGCCGTAAAAGCCCGCCAATCCTCGGTTCTCGTCAAAACTGCCGTCGTTGATCAGGTCGGTATGGAAACCGATGATGCCCCCTTCGTGAATGCGGATGTTACCGCTGTTGTAGAGGGCGGTTTGGGCTGATATCGAGAAACAACCCAGCAATAGAATAACATTTAAAATACAATATTTCACTTAATTATTTATTTGGTGCCATTCACCTCCAATTGCTTGTAGCCAGACTGTGCTACCTGCATTGATTGTTGTGGTATCTGTATTTGTATTATTTTTATAGGTATCGATAGTAACATTGGTAAATGTAGCATCTGGGTTTTTGATAATATAAATTCTTCCAGGCACAAATAAAGGATCAGGCAGATTTAGAGTAGTGTTATTAGCGGTTATCAAAATTGTGAAATCAGATTTCCCTATATTAATAGTGCCACTTGCTGTTCGTGCACCAGCTGCTACTGATCCATCGACATCTAATGTCGAACTGGGATCTATTGTCCCAACACCGACATCACCTACTGAATTAATTCTAACTTTCTCGCTACCTCCTGTTGTAAAGCCAATTTGATTCATAACTGGTAGAAACATTCCAGTGTCAGAATCGGTATCATCTGAGAAACTGTAGCTAGGTAAACCTGCACTACCACCCAGGGCTGTATATTTTGTCGATCTAGTTTCACCACCAACATGAAGGGATGCTGAAGGCGTGTTTAAGCCTATTCCCAACCGGTCTAAATTATCATCCCAGAAAAAATTGGAGTTATCTTCAGTTGGATTACCCGAAACATTGTCTGCAAAAAAAATAGAGCCTTCAATACCTGTGTGACCCGAAACCCCATTAGTAACGATCTCATCAATAGCCGCCTGCGTATCTGTTGCAGTAAGCCCTGATATGGTTGGATCGTAAGGTACTTCATCGGCGTTTTGATCATCAGTACCTAAAAGAGAAACTAGATCCACATCTTGAGAGGCACCTCC